>CAVXBM010000015.1:0-328734 GCA_963759965.1 uncultured Actinomycetota bacterium | reverse complement strand
GACAACGATTCTGTCGTTCGACATCGGGGTGGCTGGCCTCTGAACCGGCACGGTGCCACCCGACAGTGAGAGAGCCGCTGTTTTGAAGGACTTCAGCACGACGTCCTTGGCTGGCCCATGGGTCCATCTCGCGCGCGTCGAAGGGGTCGAACGCGGGCACGGGCGTGTGAGACACCAGCGGGTGCACCGGGCGCAGGTCGGGCTCCCCGTCGCCCCACAGCTCCTCGTGCATCTTCTCGCCCTCGCGCAGTCCGGTGTAGACGACTTCGAATGTCCTTGCCCGACAGCTCAATCAGCTGACGTGCGACCGCGTCGATCGAGACGGGCTCCCCATGTCCAGCACGAGCGCCTCGCCGTCGCGCCGATGGCGGCGGCCTGGATCACGAGCTGCACCGCCTCCTGCACCGTCATGAAGTAGCGGGTCACGTCGGGGTCGGTCACCGTCACCGGACCGCCGCTCGCGATCTGCGCCGCGAAGGCGGTCAGCACCGAGCCTCGACTGCCGAGCACGTTGCCGAAGCGAACCGACAGGAAGGTGCCGTCGGCGGTCTCGGCGCCACCGCGGCGGTGAGTCCCTCGGCGAGTCGCTTCGAGTAGCCCAGCACGCTGCACGGGTTCGCGGCCTTGTCGGTGGAGATGTTCACGAACCTCTCGACCCCGTGAGCTCGCGCCGCCTCGAGGATGCTCAGCGTGCCCCAGACGTTGGTCTTGATCGGCCTCGCCGGGGTACTGCTCCAGCATCGGCAGGTGCTTGAGCGCGGCGGCGTGGAAGACGACGTGCGGCTTGCGCGTCTCGAAGAGCGTGTCGATGAACAGCGAGTCCCGGATGTCACCAAGCACGACATCGTCCGAGTCGAGCATCGCCCTGCCGTAGATCGACAGCTGGACCGCGTGGAGGGCCGACTCGTCACGGTCGAGCATGATCAGCTCGCCCGGGCTGAACTTGGCGATCTGTCGGCACAGCTCCGAACCGATCGATCCGCCTGCGCCAGTCACCAGCACGCGCTTGCCGGTGAGGTAGCCGGCGATGGCGTCGATGTCGGTGTCGATCTGGTGGCGGCCCAAGCAGGTCCGTCACGTCGATGTCGCGGATGTCGGCGATCTCGACCTGGCCGGGCTCGAGCAGCTCATCGGTGCTCGGCAGCACCTTGACCTCCAGCCCGGCGTCGAGCGCAGGTTGCGCTGAGCTCGCGGATCGTCTCAGAGGTGGCGCTCGGGATGGCGATGACGCAGCACGTCGGCCGACGTCGCTCGCGCGACTCGAGCGACGTCGTGCGTCCCCCATGACGGGGACGCCGCGGACGCGACGGTGGCGGCGCGGCGGGTCGTCGTCGAGCATGGCGACCGGGAGCCACGCTGCCGGTCGGGTCGCGAGCATCGACTTGACCAGCTGCATCGCCGGCATCGCCCGCGCCGAAGACGATCACCCGCTGGCGGACCCGTCTCGAGCCCGCTGCGCGTGCGAAGCGGAAGTACTGCTCCAGCGAGGCTCGGTAGGCAGCGCGGTACCACGCCATGCATACAAGTGCCACGAAGGTCGCGACGAGCGGGACCGTGCCGGGCACGTAGCGACCGAGGACCAGTTGAGCGACGCGTGGCGATCCCACCGACGCGGCCACGACAGCCCGAGCGACGAGTCTCCTCGACGCTGCCGATCGAGGAGCGGCCCTGGTGCAGACGCACTGTGAATCCCAGCGCGATGTGCAGCGCCGCACGCCAACAGACCCATGTTGCGACGTGGCTCCAGGTCGACAGCGCCGAAGGCGTCGTGACCGGCGACATCCCGCCGACAGGTAACGCGCGAACGCGAAGAGGCGAACGACGCGATCCAGATCAGAGCGTGTCGGCCACGCACAGATAGACGAAACGACGGCGACGCATCGCGGCAAACACGTGCGTCATGTTGCAAACCCCCGTAGTTCGCGACACCCCGTTGACCGCGAACTCTGAAACCCTACGACGCAGGGCAGATCCTGTCACTCCGGACAAGGCGACCAAACGTCCCCCAACCGTCCCTAAAGGTGCGGCCCGAACGGCTCCATCCGCAGAGTCACGCATCGATCGTGGCCGAAGGTCGCTCCGAGTCTGGCGCCGATCGCCGCAGGCCGGGCCTACGGCCTAGCGTCCGCGCTGACGCGCAGCGATCCGAGCGCACGCGGCAGCGCCCGGACGCCGACGCGCAGCCGCCGCAGCCGGCCGTACCACAGGCCGAGCTGACCGGGCGGAGGTCCGGGATAGAGCAGCCGGATCTCCGGCTCGGTCAGCAGCAGGGCCGCCGAAGCAAGGCTCGGCCATGCGCCGGAGCGGGCTGTGCCGGAAGCGCCCAGACCCAAGCGACGGAGTGCGCGCCGGCACCGCGGTCAGCACCTCCCAGGCGTCGCTGCCGGCGGCAGTCGTCGCCCGGCGTCGGTCTGACACGACGCCGAGGCGTTGCGAGCAAGGGTCGCAACGTCAAAGCGCCACCGCAGCGCTCGCAAGCTCAGCCAGATCCTCTCGCGACGCTTCGAGGCACGGCGTCGACGCGCGCAGCGAGGTCGTCCAAATCGGTACGACGCCTCTCGCGGCGCTGCGCAGATAGTGCAAGACCGGCGATCGCGATGCAGCCCGCGACGGTCGGGCGCCGGCACGAGTGTCCGGCGACCTCGACAGATGTCCGGCTCGACCACAAGCCTCGAAGACGTCGTGCCGGCGAGGCCAGAAAGCCCGGAAACCGGTCGTGCACGTCGATCTCGACCGGCCACCCGTGGTGCGCAACGGTCCTCGAGTGGAACGGTCCCGATCGTCGCGGTCGTGCTCTCGATCCGCTCTGACCAGCCGAGCTCGCCGAGCGCGGGCGAGCACGTCCTCGAACCGTCCGGGTCCACCCAGCACGTCGACGTCGATGGACGTGTGCGGACCGCGCAGCCCTGATGCTCGAGGACGGGCCCTTGATCGCCAGGCACCGCGACGTCGACCTGATCCGCTAGCGAGCGCGACGAGGGCATGCCCAAGGGCACCGCTTCATCGAGTGCGAAGTGCCGCGACGTCCTCGGTCAGGAGACCGGCTTCCCGCCCGAGCCGTCATCCTGACGATCTGCGCGCTGCCCGCCGTGCCCTTCGCGTTCGGTGCCGTGGCGACGTAGGTCATCGCCGCCGGGCGGGCAAGCATCCATCTGCTGCGGCTTCGTCTGGAAGGACAGCGCTTCGTCGACTGCCCCGGGGCCAGACCGGTGTCCGAGATGAACGAGAAGTCGTAGCTCGTCGCCGTCGTGGTGAGACCGAGGTAGGACCAGCCACGGCCCTGGATGCCACCGAAGACCGGCGTCTTGGAGAACGGCCCGGTTGCGGTCTTGGGGATGCGCACGACGACCGTGACCTGGCCCGTGTGGTGCCTTGGCCGGTGTTCTTGATCGGGTTGACGACGACCCGGATCTTCTTCTGGTTCGCCAGGCAGGTCGACCGTCATGCCGGAGCCCTGGAGCGAGCCCGGGTAGCCGGAGACGGCGAGAGCCGGCGCGGCCGTGGCGACCGAGATCAGCGGCACGGCCCATGCGGCGTGCGCGCCGGTCTTGACGACCTGCCGACGCGTGAGACCCGACGCCTCCCGAGGCGTGGTCGAAGACGAGTCCATCAGTGTTTCCCCCTGTGTGCGTACGGCCACCCGAGCGGCCGGGCTATGATCGTATGTCACGGATGGCTGTCGGCTCACAACGCTGAACGGACAAACCTCACTCGTCCGAGGGCCCGAATAAGTCCCGAATCGGACATCTGGCGGAGCACGTCCACGAGGTCCTCCACACCATGTCCCTCCATCAGGGGAACAAGTCCGCGATCGAGGGCCGTCGATGACGTCGGCAGTCGTCGAGCGCTCCTCCGCGCACGGCAGTGCGAGGATCGCCGTCGGCAGAGCGGTGAGGGCCAGCACGCGGCCGTCCTCGAGCATGACGACGCACTCGCCGGCCTCTGTGTACACGTCGCGAACGCTGGCTCGCTGCCACGTCATGCGGCGCCTCCCAACAGTTCGGCGACCACGGTGCGCAGCTGACTGGCCTCGGTGTACGACGCTCGCAGCGCCACCGCCGTGCGTGGAGCAGCTGCGGCAAGTCGGTGCAAGGGGCGCTCGAGCCGCGCCAGGTAGGACGTGTGCTCGGCGAGGTGCGCGACAGCGCGCACGGTCGGGAGCCGGTCGACCTGCGGCTCGCGCTGGTCGTCGCGTCGGTCGAGGAGCACCACGGCCACCGGCGTCGACAGCGCCTGCACCGGCGCGAGGTCCGAGGGACGCAGGCGACCGCTGCTCCTTGTGTCCTGCGCGTCTTCGACCGACAGCGGCTTGGGGTAGGGCAGGAGGCGGCCGTCGTCGTCGATGCCGGCCGCCTCGTCGGTGACGTAGCGCCAGTGCTGCCCGAGCTCCTGGGCCAGCGTCGTCTTTCCCATGCCGGAGGGACCCACCAGCAGCGACGGCGTTGCCCCGGTCGTCGGCGACGGCGGCGGCGTGCAGCATCAGGAGCTCGCCGGCGCGCGCCTCGACGGCGCGCTCGGTCACCTGCTGGGTGGCGTGCTCCATGGCTTCGGCGTGACTGCGCCCGGTCGACCGGCACGGTCACGTCCGGCAGGACCTCGTCGTCGACCAGGCAGGCGCTCCACGCGTCGCGGAGCGACGCGCAGCAGCGTGCTCGTCCCGCGTCGCCAGCAGGACGCGAACGCCGAGGGCCATCGACCAGGACGTCCGCCGTTGTCAGTCACGCGCCGACCTGCTCGATCAGGGTCAGCTCGGCGAGCTGCGGCGAGGAACGCTGAGCACGCTGGCCGCGGCCTCCTCTGAGCGCGATGCCGAAGTGCTCGGCGACGACGGCGCCACCTCGGTCTCGTCGCGCTCGCCGTCGACAGCTCCCAGATGACGGCCGCCGATCCCTGCAGGATCAGCGGCGGCCGGTCGAGGTGCTCGAGGTCCAGCACGCGCGAAGCGGTCAGGGCTCTGGACCTGCGCGACGTCAGCCTTGTGACGCCACACGCGTCCTGCGCCATGGTCAGCTGGTGCCCGCGGACACCGAGTCGCTGTCGGCGTCGCGGTCGACGGTGGGTCGCCGCCACTCCTGCTGCTCGGGCTTGCGGGCGATCCACTTCGCTCCAGCCGGTCGGCTCGTTGCGGCTCGTCGGCCGTGTAGTCGCCGGAGTAGTAGTAGGCGTAGTAGCCGCCGCGCCCTGCGGGCACCTTGTTGAGGATGACGCCGAGCGCGCGCCCGCTGACGTCCTCGAGGTGGCTCAGAGCGACGTGCCGCAGCTCGTGCGTCGATGGTCTGGCCGGCCGAGATGACGACCAGCGCGCCGTCGGCGTTCGCGGTCAGCACCGCGGCATCGGTGACCGGCAGCAGCGGCGGGGCGTCGAGGACGACCATGGCGCCGCCCTCGGCCAGCTTCGTCACCAGCGCGCTTCATCGACCTGCGACCCCAGCAGCTCGCTCGGGTTCGGCGGGATGCGGCCGGCCGCCATGACCAGCAGGTTCTCGTGCTCGGCGGACGTGCTGCAGCGCGTCCTTCGGGTGCACGCGACCGACCAGCACGTCGGTCAGCCCGACTCCTTCGACGAGCCCCAGGGACGTGGCCAGCGTCGGACGGCGCAGGTCGGCGTCGACGAGCACGACCTGCTGGCCGCTGAACGGCGATCGCGGCGGCGAGGTTGCTCGCCACCGTCGACTTGCCGTCGCCGGGCTTCGGGCTGGTCACCACGATGACCTTGGGCGGGTTGTCGACGTCCATGTAGGTCAGGTTGGTGCGCAGCTTGCGGAACGCCTCGCCGGCGCCGGCCCCGCTCACGGTCCGGTCGCCTCGAGGGCGAGCTGAGCGCGCTCGGACTTGCTTCGTGACCGAGGACGTCGGCCGTCGGGACGCTGCCGACGACGTTGACGCCGAAGCGCGCACTCCACCTGCGTCAGGCGTGCGGAGCCGGCGGTCGAGCACGTTGCGCACCATGGCGTAGCGCGAAGCCCAGCAGCAGACCGAGCACGAGGCCGAGCGCGAGGTTGCGCTCCGGGCGGGGGCTGACGGGGCTGCGTCGGGCAGCGCCGCCGACTCGACCGGCACCACGCTGAGGCGTGCCCGACAGGTCCTTGCCCTCCGGGTCCTCGATCTGCGCGACCTGGTCGCGCGAGGGCGCGCGACCCAGGCGTCGGCGAGCGCCTGCGCGTCCTGCGCGGGTTCGCCGCGCGTGCGGTGATCTTGATGAGGACCGTGTCCGGCGGCTGCTCGACGCTGATCCGGCCGACGAGGGCGGACGGGTCGTCCGGCAGTCCGAGCTGCTGCTTGACGTCGCTGGGCCGTCGCGCGGCTCGTCGCGATGTCGACGTACGACGTGGCGCGGGACTTGGCGAGCTGGTCCTGGACCGAGCCCAGGGCCGGGTTGTCGGTCGCGCCGGTGCTGACGAAGCCGTTGGCGTCGGCGGCGTAGACCTTGGCCTGCGTGAACGTGTAGAGCGACGTGACGGCGAGGACCGCGATCACGATCAGGACGACGCCCGCGCCAGTGGGCGCGCAGGATGCGGATGTAGTCCCGGAGCTCCATCGACTGTCTTGCCTCTCTCTGCACTCCCCCTCGAGAGGCGCTCCGCTGCCCAGGATGCGGCCCTGGTCACGCGGGGTGTGCGGCCCCCTCGGTGCCCCGCGGTGCGTCACGCGGCACGAACTCGAACTCTAACGCTTGGGCGGGATTCGCCCGAAATGCTCTCTGGTCGCTCTCCTCCGGCCCTACGGCCCGGGGGCCGGCGCCGGCACTCGGTCGGGCAGCACGTCGACCAGTGGCTCGACGATCGACGGCGCCGTGCGGCGGCGGTGCCACCCGTGCAGCTGGCGCACCCGGCGGACGACGTGGCGGGTCATGACCACGGGGGCGGCGCCCACGAACATGCCGATGGTGTTCGCCGTGAAGTCCTGCGCGCTCGCCTGACGTGCGGGCAGGTACTCGAGCTGCGCGATCTCCAACGCACCGCTGAGACGATCCCCAGCATCATCCAGACCGCCAGCGGCACCCGGGGAAGCAGCGAGGCGCAGAGCATCCCCAGCGGCACGAAGAGCGTGACGTTGAGGAGGAAGCCGACGACGTCGGTGTCCTGGAGACGGTCGGGCGCCCCGTGTGCACCCATCCACCGCGTGATGTCGAGCACGGCAGCCGTCGGCGCATCGGGACTCGGATTGAGCACGAGCCAGCAGATGCCGACGAGCTCGACGAGCAGCAGTGCGACCAGCACACCGCGGACGACCAGCCGCACGCGAGACCCCCATCTCCCCTTGAGACAGCCATGATCCACGCGACCTGGCCCTCACAGCCACGTCTGGGCGAAAGCGCGGACGAACGTCCCGGCAAAAGGGGCGAAACGGCGCAGGTGCCCTGGGGCTCAGGCGGCGCGACGGACGGGGTCGTCCTGCGAGGTCGCACGCGGGTGGTCCGTGCGCCAGACGTGCAGCAGCCACCGGACGCTCGTCACCACTCCGGCGCCGAGGAGCATCCCGAGGGTGTTGGCGGTGATGTCCCGCAGGCTCGGCGACCGCAGCGGCAGGAGCTCGGCCTGGGCCAGCTCGAGCGCACCGCTGACGACCAGCCCCACGAGCAGCCAGCTGAGGAGTCGGACGCGCGGGAAGATCAGTGCGCACAGGAAGCCGAGCGGGACGAACAGGACCGTGTTGAGACCGAACTCGACGAGGTCGGGGTCTGCGAGCGAGGCCGGCACGCCGTGGGCGCTCAACCAGGCGCTGAGGTCCAGGACCGAACGCGTCGGGACCTCGGGGCTCGGGTTCAGCACCAGCCAGGCGATGCCGGCGATCTCGACGACCAGCAGGACCAGCAGTCCGGCACGCACGGTGCCTGGCCACCGCTGATCGCTCACTCCCTCATTGTCCATGGTGGTGGTTGGGGGGTCTCGATACGCCGCTCCTTCGTCGCGGCTACTCGACCAACGGTCAGGCTGTGGACAAGGCCGCTCGCGGAGGAAGGCGCGGACCTCGGCCACGGCACCGGCGTCGGCGTCTCGGGTCAGGGTCGAGTGGAGCTTCTCGTCGGTCGACGGGAGCGGCGTGACGACGATGGCGTCGCCGAGGAGTGTCCTCGGCCGACTCGAGTCGCTCGGGCGGGCGACAGCGGGTCGGCCGTGAACCGGTAGCCACGAGCGCGCAGGCACGAAGGATCGTCGCGAAGCCTGGCCCGGAGCGCGTCGCGCGTGGTCGGCGAGAGGCCGAGGTCGGCTGCGCGGCGTGCCTTCCCGGGCAGCGGGACCCGCTTCCCGAGCTGGTAGAGCGGGACCGCGGGCTGGGCGACGACGGCCGCCCGCACGGTCGGGTCGACGGCGAGCGCGAGGGCGAAGCCGCCGGTCATGCACATGCCCACGACCCCGCACGGGCGGCCGCCCGAAACCACGTCGACGAGGAGCCGGCGCAGCCACGGCACCGCCTTGCTGTCCCGGCCGGTCCGGAGCAGCTCCACCTCCCGTCGTACGCAGAGCTCGAGGCCGCTGCTCGGCCATCGTCGGCTTGCCGTCGCGGCCGAAGATCGACGGCACCACGACACGGAAGTCCTCGGCGAGCGCGTGGGCGAAGGGCGCGAGGTGGTCGGCGATCCCGGGGAACTCGTGCATCAGCAGCACCGAGGGTCCCGACCGTCGTGACGGTCGACCACGTAGTAGCGGTGGTCTCGGCGACTCCCCGTCCGCCCGGGCGAACGTGTGCGCGGTCCAGCCCGTCCGGGCACCAGGTCGTGCTCATGACTCCCCCGCTCCGACCCTCCACAGGGTCCAGGTCGATGCCGGCTCGAGCCGCTGCTCGAGCGTCGGCCAGGCGCTCGGCCAACGACGTCAGGCCGTAGTGCTCGGCCGCCAGCTGTCCGAAGACGACTCCCCAGCGGAGGACCGGCACCGCGTCGTCGCGTTGCAGCCGGCTGAGGCGCCGCTTCGTCCCTGCCTCGCGCCGGCCGCGATGACGGTCGAGCGCACCGTGCAGCACCGCGAGGTCGGGGAGGTCGGACAGGTCCGGGAGGTCCGGGCTCTGGAAGTTGTGCGCCAGCAGGTTCTCCAGGTTGCGGAGCACGACCGCGAGGTGCTCGACCTCACCGTGCGCGAGGCTGCCGTACGCCCCGGCGAGCCCGAGGATCGGGTCGGCCCACTTGTAGAAGGTCAGCGCGACCGACTCGTTGCGGTCCTGGTCCTCCAGCCGCCCCGCCGCCAGCGAGTGCGTCCCACTCGGGCGAGGTCACCACCGACAGCGGCTCCGCGCGCGGAGTGGCGCCGAGCTCCACCGCCAGCGGGCCGAGCTCGTTGAGCACCGTGCGGTAGCGCCCGCGCGACGTGGACACCTCGACGACACCGCGCCACGGCCGGATCGGAGCGACACCGGGTCGGTCCGCCGCCCACGCTGCTCCCGTGAACACGGGGTTCGGCGTCGCGGCGGACCAGCTCGCCGGAGTCCGTCCCGTCAGGTCCCAGGAGCCGAGGCACCGAGCGGGCGGTCGGGGTCAGGACGGTACGGCGGTCGCGCGCCGGCGCCGCCGGGTCGAGGCCCGAGACGTCGACCCCGGAGCGCAGGCGGGCCACCCGCAGAGGAGGGGTGCCGACCTGCTCGGGCAGTGACACCTCCGTGGTGCGCCCGGCCTTCAACCGCACCCGCGTGCTCCACGTCCCCCAGGGCAGCTCGACGCGGACCGTCGCCGGACCAGGCTCGAGCTCGAGCACCGCTGCTCCGCGCCAGCCGACTGAGGCTCCACGTGTCGTGCCGGATGGTGACGACGTCGGCGTCGAGCATGAAGCCGCCCAGGCGCACCGCGTCCTTGTCGCTCAGCTCGATCCGGAGCCTCGTCGCCTCCTCGGGCTCGAACCGCTTCGGAGGCTTGGTCCCCGCCGCAGGCTTGCTCGGCCTCACCCGGACGCTCACCCGGCCGGGAAGCGCGATGTCGAGCGCCTTGGCGACCCGGGTCGTCATCCGGTCGAACGTGATCCCCTGCAGGGCTCCGAGCCCGCCATCACCCGCCAGCACCCCGCCTGCCAGCCCGCCGTTCGCGCGGATCATCGCTCCGCTCGGACGCATCTCCACGGTCAGGTCGGTGCCCGCGACGGCCGGGTCGAAGGCGAACGACAGGCCACCCTCCTCGAGGGCCCGGGTGATCGCCGCCTTGGCCGCAGCGGAGGTCGCCGGGGCGGCCTGGCCGTCCGGGAGCACGGCGTCGAGCACGACCTCGTCGACCGCGGGAGGCATCGGCGTCTGGGCGGCGAGCTTGAACACGACGTCGCGGTCCGCCTCCGCGACGAACTCCTGCTGCTCCGGCTGTCCCCACGCGCCGCCCTGCACCACGGACAGCCGCGCCACCACCTCGAGCCCCACCGGGACCACGCTGTCGAAGGTCGTGGGCACGGACGTGTCCGGCGGCTTGGGCTTGATGGCCCGCCAGTCGTTGCTGTCCGACCACAGCGTGATCTTGCGGACGCCCTCGATCGCGTCCGCCGGGTCGACCGACACCCGCACCCGGGCGGTCCTGTCCGGCACGAGCTCGACGATCGGCAGGACCGTGGAGGTGCGCACCGCCCCGAGCGCCTGGAGACCGGGGTGCTGGCGCGGCGCCTTCGCGGTCACCAGCGGCGCGACGATGTCGTTGACGGCGCGCGCCAGGTCGAGGCGTACGACGCCGCTCTCGTCGTCGAGGTCCACGCACCCCTCGTCGGGGTGGTCGGGGTCGAGGGTCTTGAGCAAGGTCTGCGTGAACAGCCCGTGCCCGTCGATCTCCAGCGCCTTCTCACCCTGCTGGGCGGAGAAGCAGTACACCTGGCGGACGTCGGGTCGTGGCGGCGGGAGCACGACGGCCGACTGCTCGCCCGGCGTGAACTTGGCCCGCTCGGCCGCCGTGTACGGGAGGTTCAGGCAGCCGTCCATCACGACGTACTGGTCGGTGAAGGCCTGGCCGCGCAGGTACGCGGCGTACCACTCGACGCTGAGGTTCTTCAGCACCTCCTGGTCCGCCTCCTGGGTGAGGAACACCCGCGACCCGCCCGGCTCGAACAGGCCGTGTCCCATGAGGAAGACGAACAGCTTGCTGCCCTGCTTCTTCGACAGCGCTCGGAACGACTCCCACAGGTCAGCCTCCCGACAACCGCCGACCGTGAGGCCGAGTCCGGCGACCGCCGCTTGCGTCGGCTCGGCAGGCGCGGCGTGCAGCAGGATGTTCGTGTCCGGGACCCCGAGCCGACGCAGCCAGCCGACGACGTCGACGGCGTCCTGGGCCGCACCGGTCAGCTTGTTGACCGACGCGTAGTCATCGATGCCGACGACCAGCGCCCACGTGGTGTCCGCGTCGCGCATCATCGGCCGGGTTCAGCCTCGGAAGTCGCGGATGGCTTCGTAGGTCGCGTCCACCGAGAAGTACGCACTGTGCGAGGCCGGGAACGGGACGCCCGCATCCACCTGCACGTCCTTGATCCCCTTGACGTCCGGGAAGACGCGCTGGGCGCAGAAGGACAGCAGGTCCTCGCGGTTGTAGACGTTGAGCCACGGCGCGAAGGGGTCGTTGACGCGCTTGTCCGTCTCCCGCTCGTGGGTGAGGAACGTCAGCGCATCCATCAGGAACAACGCGGGCGACTGCGAGCCCACGGTGACGAAGGTGTCGACGTCGAGCGCCTGGTCACCCTGCCGGTTCGCCGGGTTGCTCAGGATGTCGACCGCAGCGATGCCGCCGAGGCTGTGCCCGATCACGATCGGCGGGCCCTTGTCGGAGTGCTTGCGGATCTCCTGCTCGATGAAGGTGCGGATCGCCTCGCCGTGGTTGAGGTAGAGCGCCACGTCGTGGATGAAGCGCGTCAACGGCACCAGCATCTCCGCGCGGTACTTCACCAGCACGCTCGTCAGGACGTTGCTGCCCGCCTTCTTGAAGAGGTCCGACAGCCCGCGCTCCGCGAGCGCCGCCCCGTGGATCCCCTCCGCCACCGCGTCGACGAGCGCGTCCCGCACGGCGGGGTCGTCGAACGCCTCGGGCAGTGCGAGGCCGTCGGTCTGGGCCGCGACCTGGCGGGCGGCGAGCATCCGGGCCACGATCGACCGCGCGCACGCGGCGGCGATCTCCCCGGACTGGGCGTCGTCGAGCGCAGTCGCCGCGGCTCCCAGGTCGGGACTCTTGAGCAGGGCGTTCCGCGCGGCCGAGAACTCGGCGTCGCTGAAGCCTGCCGTGGAGAGCGCGGTGCTCGGCACCGGTGAGTCCGCGACGGCGTCGGCCACCTGCACGGAGACGGGGTCCTCTCCCACCACGATGCCGCCGGTCGCAGCACCCGGCCGGGCGGCCAGCAGCCGCAGCTCGGTGTCGGGGTCCGCGAGCAGCAGCGCCCACACCGCGGCGACCTCGTCGACCTCCGGCTCGTCGGTGATGCCCCGCGAGTACTCCGGCGGGAGCGACAGCTTGACGTCGCGGTCCGGGAAACCCAGCTCGTTGCCCCACTCGATGGCGACGATGTCGTCCGGGTCGACGCCCACGAAGCGCGGCGCCCGCGCCCTCAGTCGCTCCACGTACGTCGAGACGTCGCGCACGGTCGTGCCGTGGATGAAGATCAGCTTCCCCGTCATGCGGACCTCCTGCCATCCTCGAGTGACGACGGGCCGTTCTCGCGACTCTTTACCTACGGGTCGTCGCGGTCAACGGCCCTTGGTCCGGCTACCGGCAGGCAAGGCCTGGCGGTGCCATGATGACCGCGGCGACGACCGGACGGAGGACGCGTGTCAGAGCACGGCCCGCGCCTCCCGCGCATGGTCTTCCTCGACCACTGCGCCGTCTGGTCCGGAGGCGAGATCGCGCTGCTGCGGCTGCTCGAGCCGTTGCGTGACGCCGACCCGCTGGTGGTGCTCGGCGAGGAGGGTCCGCTCGTCGCCGCTCTCGAGGACGCCGGCCTCCGCGTCCAGGTGCTCCCCCTCGACGAGCGCACGCGCGGCCTCTCCCGGGACGAGTCCGCGCGGGTGCCGCTGCGCGGGCTGTGGGACACGGCGCGCTACGTCCTGCGGCTGCGTCGCCTGCTGCGTCGCGAACGGCCGGAGCTCGTGCACGCCAACTCGCTGAAGAGCGGCATCTACGGCTGCCTCGCCGCCCGCCTCGCCGGCGTACGCGTGGTGTGGCACGTGCGCGACCGCATCGCCGATGACTACCTGCCCCGGCGGCTGGTCCGGCTCGTCCACGTGCTGCTCGCGCTGCTCCCCGACCTGGTGCTCGTGAACTCCCGTGCCACCCGCGACACCGTCGCGGGCGTCGCCCGGGCGGTGCCGGTCGAGGTTCTCGACGACCCGTTCCGCGCGACTCCCGTCGAGCCACGGACGGCGCCCGTGAACGCGGATGCGCCCGTCGTCGCCCTGGTCGGCCGGCTGGCGCCGTGGAAGGGACAGCTGCTGTTCCTCGACGCCGTCGAACGCCTGCTGACCCAAGACCGCTCGGTGCGCGGGCGCCTGCTCGGCTCGGCGCTCTTCGGCGAGGAGGAGTACGGCGCGCACGTGCACCGCCGGGCGGGGCAGGGCGTGCTCGGGGCGGCGGTGCAGATCGGGTCCTTCGACGGCAGCGTCGACGAGGTGCTGCGCAGCGTGGACGTCGTGGTCAGCGCGTCGGTGATCCCCGAGCCCTTCGGCCAGGTCGTCGTCGAGGCCATCGCCAACGGGGTGCCTGTGGTCGTGCCCGACGGCGGCGGGCCGGCGGAGATCGTGGCGGACGGGGTCAGCGGGCTGACCTACCGCACCGGCGACGCGACGGCGTTGGCGGACGCGATCGCGCGGGTGCTGGACGACGGAGAGCTCTACGCGCGGCTGTCGTCGGGTGGTCTCGCGAGAGCGAAGGACTACGACCCGGACCTCGTCGCGGCACGGTTCACCGAGCTGGCGGAGCAGGCGACCCGGACCCGCCGGCCCCTCTTCTCGCGGCGGGTCCGAGCCTGCTTGGGTCGCTAACCGACCAGGAGCTTGCTGACGTCGACGGCCGGCCGGTGCTCGAGCAGGTCGTCGACCATGCGACGCAGGGAGTACTGGAACGAGTCGAGGCTGAACCGCTCGGCGTGGGCCTGGATGGCCCGGCGGTCCCAGGTGCGGGCGAGCAGGTCCTCGATGCCACGGCGGACGGCGGCGGCCTGGAGCGTGTCGACGTACACCGTGGTGAGGTCCTCGACGCTCGAGTCGAGGTAGCCGCCCGCCCGGAGCAGCACCGACGGGGTGCCGAAGCCGTAGGACTCGACGGGGGTGAGGCCGAAGTCCTCGTAGGACATCGCGACCAGGCCCGCCGCGTTGGCGTAGAGCCACCGGAGCTGGGCGTCGCTGACACCGGCGACGGAGCGGATCCGGTCCGGCCAGCGACCGCTCCAGTGCTCCGGCATCTGGCCGACGACGACGAGGCGCGCGTCGTCCATCTCCTCGACGGCCTCGCAGACCACTCGGGTGTTCTTGTAGCCGCGCGCGCGGCCGATGGTCAGCAGGAAGCCGGGCTCGACGCCGGGCACTGGCTCGAGGTCGCCGTCGTTGACCAGGCCCGGCGGTGGGAAGAGCAGCTCGGCATCGATGCCGTAGGCGTCCTTGATGCGGCCCTGCACGGCCGAGGAGTTGGCGACGTACTTCGCACACGCCTGTGCGGCCGCCTGGTCCCAGCGCTTGAGGACCGGGCTGAGGGTGCGCAGCGCGATGCGGGCGTGCGGCCCGATGCCGGCGGCGTAGTCGGTCGGCTGGTAGAGCCAGCGCGCCGGGTTGTGGCAGTAGACGATCTTCTTCACGTCGCCGCCGAGGCCGTGCGCCCAGCCGGAGCTGCTCGCGAGGACGATGTCGGCGTCCTCGATCTTGTAGCCGGACACGGCGGAGGCGAGCAGCGGCAGCGCCCGCCTCGGGTCCTTCTGGAGCGCCTTGAACCGGTTCGGCCAGAGCGTCTCGATCTCGTAGTCCTCGAACTCCGGGAACGTCGTCTCCGGGTTGTAGATCGTCGTGACGAGCCGGGCGCCGGGGAACGTCCTCAGCAGCGCGAGGACGACGCGCTCGGCGCCGCCTCGTTGCGTGAGGTAGTCGTGGGCGACCACGACCCTCGGCTCCGCGGTGCTGAGGCCGGCGCTGAGCAGACCGGCGCGGCTCATCGGAACGAGCATGTAACCCCCAGGGATGCGACAGGTCGAGGCGTGGTCTCCGAGACGCCTCTGGTCCTGCCCAACGGAGAGGGTGGGGGCAGGTCACGGCGATTCAGGACAAAAGTCCGGCGGATGTCCGATCTGACCCGATCTGACTACACGTGAGGTCAGTCACATGGCCCGGCGGGATCCGACCTGTCGGCCGATGTTCATGTTCGGTGCTGTCCTCGGGCCAGCCAGCGCGTCGCGAGCCAGGCGCCGAGGACGGTGCCGACCGTGTTGGTGAGTACGTCGACGGGGTCGGCGTCGCGGCCGGAGAGGAACAGGCCCTGGGTGAGCTCGATCGCGCTGCTGACGACCAGCCCGACCAGCGCCCACCGACCGAGGCTCCAGCCCGGGCGGACCAGGACGCCGAGCACGCCCACCGGCAGGAAGAGCACGACGTTGAACAGCGCCGCCCACAGCTCCGGGTCGGCCAGCCACGACGGTGCACCGGCGTGGTTCATCACGCGCACCACCGCGACCACCGGGCTCGCCGCGGTGCGCGAGGTCGGCGCGAGCACGAGGGCGAGCAGCACGAGGACGACGCCGACGGCGACGACCTGGAAGAGCGGGCCGCGCTCCCGCCTCACCTGAGGTTGGGGCGGACGTGCAGGCCGACGTCGGGGTCGACCACGACCTCCTGGGCCGCCGGGATCCCGTCGACCTCGAGCGCTGCGTCGGTCGGGACGTTGCGCTTGAGCACGGCCAGCGCGATCGGGCCGAGCTCGTAGTGGCGGGCGCTGGATCCGACGAAGCCGACGGCCTTGGGGGCCGGGGTCTCGACGGGCGCTTCTCGGCTGGCGCCTCGAAGCTGCTCGACCGCCGGCGCGAGGTGGACGTCAGATCCCTGTGTGGGCAGGCGATTCTCGGTGCCGTCGAGGTGCAGCAGGGTCAGTCGGCGCGGAGGTCGACCCAGCGTGTGCACGCGGGCGACGGTCTCCTGGCCGCGGTAGCAGCCCTTGTCGAGATGCACCGCGGGCCCGATCCAGCCCATCTCGTTGGGGATCGAGCGGTGGTCGGTGTCGACCCCGAACCTCGGCTCGCCCCGGGCGATCCGCAGCGCGTCGTACGCCCAGAGGCCGCAGGCCGGACCCGCCGCCTCGGCGTACTTCTCGAGGTCGGCGCGCGGGAAGACGTCGTACTTGCCGCTCCCCCGCTGGTCGAGCTCGTCGAGACCCGGCGTCTCGACAGGCTCGCCGGGCGACACAGGTCGCCAGGCGACGGCGAGCTGGTCGGTCACGTCGGCGAGCTCGACCCGCATCATGAAGCGCATCTTGTCGAGGAACTCGACGAGCGCAGCGACCATGCCCGGCTCGGTGTGGCCGGTGAAGACCTCACCGTCGTCGACACCGCGGAAGTGGTGCTCGACGTGGCCCTGCGGGCTCAGCAGCAGCGCCTCGGTGGCGACGCCGGGCTCGAGGTGCTCGGTGTGCTGGGTGGTCATCGCGTGGAGGTAGGTCAGCCGGTCCGGGCCCGTGATCGTGAAGACGCCGCGGTGCGAGAGGTCCACGAAGCCGTCGCCGGCCGCGAGCGTGCGCTGCTCACCGTTGAACGACCCGTAGTGCGCGGCGACCTCGGCGTCCTGGCCGTTGCCGGCCACGGCACGAGGGAGGGTCAGCAGCGGACTGGGCATGCCTCCATTGTGCCGGGCGTGTGGGCACCCTCCCAGGAGGTGCCCACACGCTCGGAGTCAGTCGGACCAGATGCCGCCGTCGAGCATCGCGACAGCGCTGTCGTACGCGCCGTCGCCACCGTCGGCGAGCATGATCGACACCTCGACCGGCTCGTCCGGCGTCACGGCCACCTCGCACTCGAGCGGGGTGGTGATCCCGTCCATGCTGGTGTTGTAGCCCGCGGCACCCTCGGCGTTGTCGACGTAGTACTCCGCGTTGGTGTGGTCGTTGACGGTGTCGATCGACACGGGCGTGCTCGTGCCCGGGACGTAGGCACAGTTCTCGCCGTCCACCAGCACCGCCATGACGTCGTTGACGCCGCTACCGACGTACTCGGGGTACTCCTCCGAGGCGAAGGCATAACGCACGTGCAACGTGTCGCCGGTCGGCGTGACGTTCACCGTCATCGTGGCCTGGTCGAAGGTCTGGAAGCCGGACAGCGTCGTGAGGAAGTCACTGCCCTCCAGACCGAGCTGCGTGTCCGCCTGCTTCGACGGCTCTCCGACCGCGTCGGCCACCAGGCCGGTGCTCAGCACCCAGGCGTCCTCGCCAGGGGCGAAGCCGTCGAGGTGCCCGAACTGGCCACCGTCACCCGTCGTGTCGAGGTCGTCGACGTCGACGCCGTCACCACCGAGCGCGACGATCGGGTCGGGGGTGTCCTCGCAGCCGGTCGGGAGGTACCACGGGTCGAGCGAGTACGGCGCCTCCTGCTCGAGCGTCGGCTGGCCCGGGTCCGGGCCGGCCGCGGCACCGAGGTAGCCCGCGGCCACCATGTAGGCGGTCACGCTCGAGGAGCCGTCGGCGACGAGGCAGGAGTCCCGTCGGACGTCCCCCTCCTGCGTGAAGTAGGTGTCACCCTGCAGCACGGTCGGCGCCATGAGCGCCACGAGCTGCGGGTTGCTTGACTGGAGGAACGCGCTGCCGAGGGCACCGAGCCCGACGTAGCCGCCCATGCCGGTGAAGACGCTGCCGGTCTTCGTGACCGTCGCCTCGTGAGGAGTCGCGCCGGCGAGGGTGAGGCCGCCGTCGATGTTGTCGCCCTTGCCGAAGTCACCCTCGAGCTCGAAGCCGGCGTCCGCCTGCACCCCGAAGTCGGTGACCACGACCCCGGAGTCGGCCGACACGGACACGATCGGCACGATGCCGAGCACCACCGGCACGGGGCGGGCGACGAGCTTGACGTACACCGGCTGGAACTGTGTCGTGCACTGCACGTCATCGGTCGTGTCGACGTCGATGGCGATGTCGCCGTCGAGGGACAGTGCGACGTCGTACGTCGCCGTCGGCGGCTTGTTGGCGACGGAGCGGACCGACGTCGTGAAGTGGCCGTTGGGGTCGATCGTCGCGGTCGTGGTGACCTGATCGGTGAACGCCTCGTCGAGGCAGTCACCCTGCACGACGCGCTTGGCGCCGGAGGGAAGCAAGGACCGCTGGTGCTGACCGAACGTCGTGCGTCCCAGCGGGGTGGGCTCCGGCATCGGCTCGAGCGGGATGTCCCCGACGTGGTCGATGTCCAGGTCGGCATCGAGGTAGTCGACGACGTCGGCGAGGCCACCTGCCTCGACGCGGTAGGCGCTGCCGTCCTTCGCGACCGAGACGACCCGGCCGAGGTAGCCACCGGGCAGCACGTCGTTGGGCCGGATGCTGACGCCGGATCCGATCGTCGGCAGCCGCCCGCCGTCGGGCACCGTGACCCGGATGTCGTCGCCGGCCGGGGTGAGCCGACCGGCGTCGCGCTTCACCAGCACGACGGTCGACCGCGGCAGCACGGCGGCCGTGTGACGGGCCGGGGAGGACGTCTTCGCCCTGATCGCGAGGGGTCCGACCCATGCACCGCCGACCCGGCTGAACAGCGAGTAGGTGTAGCCCGTCCCGGGCTGCAGGCCGGTGTCGGCGGCGGTGCCGTCACCGACAGCCACCGCGGTGCCGTCGGTGATGTCGGTGGCGACGTCGCTGCCAGGCGTGCGACGCAGCGCGACCGACGTACCGTCCGGCTGGGCCCACCGCAGGTCGATGGAGTCGTCGGTGACGGACGTGGCGCGCATCCGCGTGGCGCCGCCGACCGGGGCGTAGACGACCGTGAGGTCCGTGGTCTTCCCGGGCTTCACCTCGACCGACTTCGGCCTGGTCGCCTCGTAGACGACGCCGTCGGCGGTGATCGTCGGGGCGTGGACCTGGTACTCGCCGGGCTCGGCCGAGCGGGTGGCGACGAGCTTCGCGCCTTCCTCGCTCTTGGCGAACACCTGCGTGGTCGGACCGTCCAGGACGGCGTTGGCGGCGACACCCGCCGGCGTCTTCACGACGACGTCGAGCGTGCCCGCTCCGGCGGCCTCGGAAGGCGTGGCGGCGAGCATGACCAGGGACATGGATGCGGCTGTCGTCAGGGCGACTGCGGAGATGCGGACATGACGAAGTGCAAGGGGGGACATCGGACTCCTCGAGAATCCAGCGCAGCGTGGGGGGAGCCCTCAACGTAGTGACGGTGGCGCGCCGACACTGGATAACGACTAAAGAATCCAAAAGCCAGCGGCCTGGTCCGACGACAGGTAAGCGCGGGTCAGGAGCGGCAGCTGCTGCAGGTGCCGAAGACCGTCAGGTGGCCGAGGTCGACCTCGAAGCCGTGCTCCTTGTCCAACCTGGCCAGGGTGTCCGCGAACACCTCGGGCTCCGCCTCGATCACCGCGCCGCAGCCGCGACACACCAGGTGGACGTGGGCCGGCGTGGTCGTCGAGTGGTACGTCGGCGCCCGGTCCGTCAGGTGCGTGTGCCGCACCAGGCCCAGCTCCTCGAGGAGCTCGAGGGTCCGGTGCACCGTCGAGATGTTGATCGCCGAGGACGACTCACGCAGCTTGGTCAGCACCTCGTCCGGCGTCCCGTGCCCGAGGTCCTCGACAGCCTTGAGCACCAGCTCGCGCTGGGGCGTCAGGCGGTAGCCCTTGTCCCGCAGCAGCTGCTGCCAGTCCTCGGTCGTCGGCACCCCCCGAGTCTAGGCCCGGCCTCGCGGCGACGTTTTCGCGCACAAGACCGGTCAGTTGGGGCTTCGAACGATCCAGACCTCGACTGACCGGTCTTGTGCGCGATCTTGTCGCGCGCAACCGGATGGGGAGCTAGGCGGCTCAGGCGCGGACGAGCTTGCCCCAGAGGTGGGGCTGGAGCTCCTGACCCTGGGCGGCCATGTCGTAGGCGAACCAGAGGTCGCCCTCGACGAGGCCGTAGAGCCGGTGACCGGCGGTGACCTCCTTGGCGGACTCGGTGCGCAGGACCGCGTCCGTGGTGACGTCGAGCTTGGCGCCGTCGACCTTGCCGTGCCACAGCTCGAGGAAGCCGGTGTTGTGGGTCAGCAGCCACTCGACCGTGCCGTCCTCCTGGCAGCGGAGGAAGCCGGTCTCCTGGGCGGCGTCGCGGACCTTGTTGCCCTCGTCGTCGACCACCTCGGCGGTCGCCATGTAGTGCATGAACGGCCGGCCGTCCTGCTGGAAGATCACCTGCTGGCGGAACTTGAACGGCTCGATCGTCGGGTAGTCGCCGTCGCCGGCGCCCTCCCAGGTGCCGAGCAGCCAGGCGAACTTGTGGAGGTTGGGGTGGAGGTTCTGCGGGATCTCGAAAGGCATGCGCTTCTCAGGTGCTCGGGGGTGGGTGGTCGGCCGCTCAGCGTTCGGGAGCAGCGGGTCCGGAGGTGGACCGGCGCTGCTCGCGTCGCGAGGTCTTGGCCACCACCAGGATGGCAACAAGGGCGACGCCGAGCAACACGACGACCATGAGGGCGACCAGCAGGGCGAGGGCAGACATCCTCGCGATCGTAGCCCGCGTCAGGTCATCAACGGTGTTGTCGACGGCCGGGCGCTGCCCCCCTCGCCAGAGGACCCCCCTTGGCGTGGCAGCGCCCGTCCGTCGAGCTCGTGGTGGATCTCGCTGGGCACGGCTCGGAAGACCCCTCCCGAGGGGACCCCGATGTCCGGGCGGCGGACCGCGACGAGGTCCGCCGCGAGACCGGCGGCATCCAGGTCCTCCAACAGGTCCCGGCCGAAGATGCGGTACGCCGGCAGGTCCTCCGACTCCAGCCCGCCGAGTGCGGGTCCCCCCGCGATCAGCTCGCCGGTGGCGGCGTCCACGAGGCTCGTGCGGTCGACACCCGCGTCGTACGTCGCCGTGAACATGTACATCCCGATCTCGCGGAGGCAGCGGCTCACCTCACGGTGTGCCTCGTGGAGGGAGCGGACGTGCTCCAGGGCGTCCGACGCGACGATGAAGTGGAAGGACCTGTCCCGGAACGGGAGGTGCGAGAGATCGACGTGGGGGACGCCCTCGTGGTCGACCTCACCGGTCGAGCCCGGCTCCTGCACCGCGCACACGAACCCCGGATGGCCGGCGAGGAACGGCGCCAACGCGCTCGACGGGTCCAGGACGAGGATGCGGATGTGCGAAGGGAGCACCTCGGCGAGCGCAGCGATGGTGGGTGCGATCACGGCGCGCGCGACGAGGGCGTCGAGCATGGCTGCGGCGAAGAGCCTGTCGCGCACTCGCGACCCGCAGGAGCGACAGCGCAACGTCTCCTGGATCGGCGCGATGCGGTGCTGCACCATCTCGGTCACGTCGAGCATCTCGTCCAGCAGGTGCCCCTCGTGCCCGCACACGATGCACGTCACGCGCATCCCCCGCGCCGCCCGCCAATGATGGAGGTTGCGGAGGTTGATCCGGCGACGCGCTGACCCCGGTCGGCGCAGGACGTCCCGCGTGAGGTCGAGCGCCAGACGCCGCGTCGAGTACGGCGGCGCTACACGTTCGATCATCTGGTCCCCTCAGATCACCGCTTGGTCCGTCGAGCACACAACGGACAACGCCCCACAGGGCTACGGGCCTAAAGTCCCCAGATCACGCGCACCTTCGCACCACCCGATGCAAAGCCCCACCTGACCCCCGCGAAAGGTCCCCTCAACCCAGGCTCCACCCTGCACCTGAGTCGCTTTCACGTCAACGGCTCAGTCGGGCGGAAATCGGCGCGCCGTCAGCGCCGGAAACCGCCCTCGGAGTCGATGACCTGGCCGACGACCCAGCCGCCGTCGTCGGAGACCAGCCACGCGATGAGCCGGGCCGGGTCGTCAGGCTCCCCGAACCGGCCGAGCGGGAAGGCCGCCCGCAGGTCGTCGAGGCGGTCGGCCCGGTCGGTGGTCGCGGGATCGAGGTAGCCCGTGTTGACCGGTCCGGGGTTGACCGCGTTGAGCACGATCCCCCGCCCGACCAGGTCGTCGGCGACGCTCCTGAGCGCACCGACGAGCGCGCCCTTCGACGCGGCGTAGGCGATCTCCGGCATCGGGCCGAGCTGCTGGCCCGAGGACATCCAGATGACGCGGCCGCCCGGTCGGCCGTCGTGCTGGGCGGCGAACGCCTGGGTGAGCAGGATCGTGGCCCGGGCGTTGACCTGCCAGTGGCCGTCGAGCATGTCGGCGTCGACCTCGGCGAGCGGTCCGTCTCCCCCGCTCCGGGCGTGGTTGCACACGAGGATGTCGACGTGGCCGAAGGCGTCGACCGCCGCGTCGATGACGTCCTGCGCCGCACCGGCCTCGGACAGGTCGGTCGCCACGTCGCCGAGCCTGGCGCCGGGGGCGAGGGCGTCGCGGAGCCCGTGCGTCACCTCGAGGAGGTCGTCGGAGCCCCAGGGCTGGTCGTCGTCATGGGCCTGGTGGTGCTGGACGAGGAGGTTCGCGCCCATCCCCGCCAGGCGGCGGGCCACGGCGTACCCGATGCCGCGACGGCGGCTCACCCCCGTGACCACCGCCGTCCGGCCGGTGAGGGGGAGGTCGCTCATGCGGCCAGGCTAGGCGGCGGGGCGGATGGCGAGGAGCTCGCGGGCCTCTGCGGGCGTCATCGGCTCGCGCTGCACGACGCGGCCGAGCTCGACGGCGCGGGAGACGAGCTGCTCGTTGTGCTCGACGGGCACGCCCTTGGCGAGGGTGAGCACGTCCTCCATGCCGACACGGAGGTGGCCGCCCTTGGAGAGCGCGGCGAGGGCGACGGTGAGGGTCGAGCGTCCGATGCCGGTCGCGGACCACGACGTCGTCTCGGCCGGCAGCGCGTTGACCGCGGCGACCAGGGCGTCGGCGGTGCCGGGCATGCCGCCGGGGACGTTCATGACCAGGTCGCAGTGCACGCGACCGCCGTACGGCAGGCCGTACGTGCCGAGCAGCCGGTGCAGCGCGTGCACGTGACCGAGGTCGAACAGCTCGAACTCGGGGACGACCTCGCGCTCCTGGGAGAGCTGGTAGAGCTCGGAGACGAAGCCCCAGGGGTTCATGAAGACGTCGTCGCCGAAGTTCGTCGTGCCCATCGTGAGGCTGCACGAGTCGGGGGCGGCGTCGAGCACCTGGAGCCGCTTCTCGAGCGGGTCGTGGACCGAGCCGCCGGTGGACAGCTGGACGACGAGGCCGGTGCCCTCGCGCAGCGCGGCGACCGTGTCGGTCAGCCGGGTGATGTCGAGCGTGGGCTGGTGGTCGTCGTCGCGGATGTGCACGTGGACCATGGCCGCGCCGGCCGCCTCACAGCGCTGGGCGGTCTCGACGAGCTCGTCGAGGGTGGTCGGGAGCTGGGGGACGTCGGCCTTGCTGGACTCGGCGCCGGTGGGCGCGACGGTCACGAGGAGCTTGTCGGTGGACACGGCGTCATCGTGCCAGACTGCGAGCCGCCCGGTCGACCGCAGGACAGGAGATCATCCGGATGCGAGCCGTGATCCAGCGAGTTTCTGAGGCATCCGTGTCCGTGGACGGGAAAGTCGTCGGTTCGATCGCGGAGCCGGGCCTGCTGGTGCTCCTCGGTGTCACGCACGACGACGGGGACCGCGACCTGGACTGGATGGCGCGGAAGGTGTGGGACCTGCGGCTGCTCCGCGACGAGAAGTCGGCCTCGGACGTGGGGGCGCCGGTGCTGGTGGTCAGCCAGTTCACGCTCTACGGCGACGCCCGCAAGGGCCGCCGCCCGACCTGGAACGCGGCCGCGCCCGGCGCGGTCTCCGAGCCGATGTACGACGCGTTCTGCGACCGGTTGGCCGCCCTCGGCGCGCGGGTCGAGCGCGGGGTGTTCGGGGCCGACATGCAGGTGGCGCTCGTCAACGACGGACCGGTCACGATGGTGCTCGAGTCCAGCAGGCCCTGAGCTGCTCTCAGCCGCGCCCGCGCTTCAGCCCTCGGGACACCTGGCCCCGGAACCAGCTGATGTCGGCCGTACGGAGCACCAGGAAGTCGGCCGCGGACCGCTCGGCGACCCTGGCGAGGAGCGCGAGCGTGATCACGGACGTGATCGCGTAGGCGACGAGGCTGACCAGCGCCGCGCCCGTCGTGCCCATCGCGGGGATGAGGACCAGCAGGCCGACGATCGTGATGACCGCGCCGACCACCTGGCTCACCGAGCGCAGTCCCGGACGGCCGGCGGCGAAGAGCCCCGCGCCGAGCACGCCGTCGAGCGTGAGGAAGATGTTGCCGACGAGCAGGATGCGCGCGAGCGGCACGGCGGGGTGGAAGTCGCTGCCGAACATCACCTCGACCACGAGCGGCGTCGCCAAGATCAGCAAGCCGTTGGTGACCACGGAGAAGGCCAGGATCATCCGCGACGCACGCGCGACCAGGCCGAGGTCGGAGCGGTTCGCGGCCTGGGAGAAGACGTACGGCGCCAGCGCGCCGATGATCATGCCGGGGATCTCCGCGAGGCTGACCGCGATGGCGTAGTAGCCGAGGTCCTCACTCGCGACGAAGCCGGCCATGATCGCCTGGTCGAGACGCCAGCTGATCAGCTTGGAGTAGACCGACCCCCAGGCCCGGACACCCCAGCCGATCACCTCGCGGGCACCCTGTCGGAACGGGAGGTCGTCGGGACTCCTGGTGGAGCGCCGGAGGAGGACGTGCACGAGATAGGCGACGCCGGCGCCGGTGGCCACGACCTGCGTCCAGGCGGCCGTCGCGAAGGTGATCCCGCCGGCCAGCACGAGCACGACCAGCAACACGAGGCGGCCCAGTGAGCTGATGGCTCGTTCGACGGCGATCACGCCGTACCACTCGGCGCCGAGGACGACCCCGCGCTGGCTGAGCGCCACCACGAAGATCGGCAGCGTGAAGACGATGACCTTGAACATCGGCTCCACCTGCGGGGAGCCGCCGACGATCTCGTCGGCGAACAGCCACATCAGGCACGAGCCGACGAGGCCGGTGACGAAGAGGAGAGGTGCCGAGGTGGTCATCCCGGCGCGCGGGGAGAGCTTGCCCTTGGCGACCAGGTAGGCGGCGCCCTCGGGGAGCCCCGCGGCGACGACGAACGACGCCACCATGAGCGGCGCGAGGACCGCGGCCATCTCGCCACGACCCTCGGGGCCGAGCGCGCGAGCGAGCAAGGGACCGGTGAGCAGGGACGACAGCGGGAGCAGGGCCGCGCTCCCGACCGAGAGCACGGCACCCCGCAGTCCACCGGACCGGGGTCGTGCCTCCTCGCTCTGCCGCTCGGCCACCTGGTTAGTCACGGGCGCCGGGAGAGGTGCCCACCAGCCGCGTCGTGTCGTCGGCGGACTCGTCGGTCCTCTCGTCGTCGGTGTCGGTGTCGGTCTCGGCGGTGGGCTCGGCGGTGGGCTCGTCGACGGGCTCGTCGACAGGCTCCGGCTCCTCCACCGGCTCCTCGGTCTCGTCCTCGTCCGTGGTCTCGTCCTTGGCCGACATGGACCGGGCACCCTGCGCCACCGCGAGGCCGAGGCCGAGCAGCAGGCCGATGAAGCCACCGATCAGGTAGTCGAGCGGGACCCGCGGCACGGCCGTGGTCGACGGCACCTCGGCCTTGCGCACGACCGACAGCTGCACGGGCGACGCCCCGTCGCCGGCCGGCTTCTCGAGCTTCTGCACGAACCTGATCAGCTCGTCGGCGACGGCGTTGGCCTGGCGCGCAGCACCTCGGGCGCTGTCCGCGGACACCGAGACGTTGATGAGCGAGGTGTCGGTCGGCACGGTGGCGTCGACGTTGGCCGCGAGCTCGTCGTTGGTCTGCCCGCCGCTGTCGCGCTTGGCGACGCGCGCCGCGAGCATCGGGCTGTCGGCGACCTCGGCGTAGCTCTTGACCCGGTCGCGCACGAACATGTTCGAGGCGTTGAGGTCGAGCCCGCTGTCGGCGGTGTCGACGTGCACGAACAGCTGCGCGGTGGCGACGTACGTGCTCGGCACGACCTTCGTGTAGCCGATCGCGCAGGCCACGCCCACGACGACCATGACCACGACGGTCTTCCACCGGTGGGACAGGGCGCGCATGTACTCCTGAAGCGTCATGACGACGTGGGCTCCTTCGATTTCCTGACGGAGGGCTCCGAGGCTCCCCGCGGGTCTGTGGTGGTGGCGGCGAGGTCGTCGTCGACCCGGCCCGCCGGCCGTGGTGCGTGGTGGCGCAGCAGCAGGGCCACCGCGATCCAGAACACGGCACCCAGGCTGGACTGGATGAGGGGTGCGCTGAGCTCCGAGACGAGGCCGTAGATGACGATCACCCGGAGCGCCCCCACCTCCCACGGCAGCGAGCGCCTCGTCGAGGTCGCACGGGCGACGTGCAGCGGACCGCGGACGGCGGCGAGCGCAACGAAGAGGACGAGCACGAGGGCGACCGGGGTGAGCTCGGCGACGTAGGTGAGGTAGCCGTTGTCGACCACCTCAGCACCGGAGCGGGTGCCGCCGGGTCCGAGGAGCGCGAACAGCACCGAGGGCCGGAACGCGCCGAGCAGGCTGATCCGCGCCGAGGCCGAGGTGTCCTGGCCGAGCGCGAAGATGTCGAAGCGCGCGCCGCGGCCGGCGTCGACCACGGTCGCGAGCACGGGCGCGGCGACGAGGACCAGCAGGCCGCCGCCGAGCAGCGCGAGCTGACGGCGACCGTCGACGCGGCCCCACAGCTCGACGACGACGGCGATGAGCAGCGCGAAGAACGCGGTCCGGACGGACGCGAGCATGATGCTCCAGACGCCCAGCGTGACCAGGACGCCCTTGAGGAAGCGGGGCAGCGGGGCGTACATGGTGACCAGCGTGGTGACCGCGACGAAGTTCGCGAGCGGCAGCTGCGACTCGAGGGTGCCGAAGGCACGGAACCCGCCGACGACGGGGTCGCCGATGGTGCCGAAGGTGTCGTGGACCGCCGTCAGCCAGGCCATGTCCCACGCGAACGGCGCGAACCGCTGGACCACGGTGTAGGCCCCGACGAGCCCGCCGAGGACGACGAGCGCGGAGAGGAGGCCGCGGGTGCTGACGACGCCGCGGGTGTACGTCGCGTAAGCAGCCACGATGCCGCCGAGCTGGAGAGCCAGGCCGATGGTGACCTCGGGACGGGCGCCGGCACCGCGGAGCAGGCCGATGCCGACCGTGATCACCGCGAGGGCGACCAGGCTGTTCACCACCCACGGCGTGACGGGTCGGGCCTCGTCGGCCGTGGACTCGGAAGGGGCACGGCGCCGCGACCAGAGCAGCATGCCGATCATGACGAGGGGCGGCAGGAAGACCAGCGGGTCCGCGGCCACGTAGCCCTCGTCACCCGCCACGACCCGACGCAGCAGCGGCGTGAACGCGATGCTTCCGACGAGCAGCCAGGCGCCGGCACCCTGCAGCGGCAGCAGGACGACGACCACCGCGAGGGTGAGCATCAGGACCTGCCACTGCACCGACGGCAGGGCGAGGCACACCCCCGTGAGGACCACGACCCCGAGGACCGTGGTCAGCGTCTTGGGCTTCACGAGGGAGGTCATCCGCGCACCGCCCTCGACTCGAGCGCAGCCCACACGGGTCCGCAGACCTCGTCGATCAGCGCAGCCGTCGGCTCGTCGAGGAGCTCGCGCCAGTAGGTGTTGACCGTGCTGGTGTCGCGGTTGCCCGAGTGCGCGCGTCCGCTCGGCACCGTCTCGAGCCGGGTGGACGTCGAGGCCTCGGGCACCGGCACCAGCTCGGCCACCGAGCGCGGCAGCCGGAGCAGCTCGGAGGCGCGGTCGAGGGTGGCCTCGTCGCGCCGGCTCAGTGCCGCGTTGTGCAGGAACACGACCTGCTCGGGTGCGTAGCGGGTCAGCCAGCCGTAGACGAGCAACCAGGTGCCGACGCCGCTGAGCACGGACTGCGAGTAGTCGAGGTCCGGCAGCGCGTCGACCTGGTAGCCGGAGCGCGTCAGCCGTGCCTCGAGGTCGCGGACGTCGAACCACCAGCCCAGCCGGTGGAAGCTGCCCGCGACGGCGGCCGCCTCCCGGAAGGTGACCAGGGTCGCCAGGCCGGGCAGCAGCGTGGGGAGGTCGCGGACGCAGAACGCGGCGAACGGGTCCTTCCACACGACGTCGCGGCGGGCACCGGTCCACCGGTAGCGGCGAGCGGTCATCGTCGCCCGGGAGCCCGTCACGTGCTTGACCATGCGGATCCAGCCGCGGTCGGACGGGAAGACGCCGTGGCGCATGTCGAGCCGACGGTTCTGGAGCCGCGTCGCGAAGTCGGCGAACTGGCGGTGCGTGAGCTCGGCGCTGCCCGGCACCTCGAAGTCGTGGACGATGCCGCGGTCCCCCACCCACACGTTCATCGGCTCGTAGAGCTCCAGGGCGCCGGCAGCCTGCGCGACGACCTCGCCGACGGCCGTGGTGCCGGACCGCGGGCTGCCGGTGACCAGGATCCAACGGCGGGTCGAGGAGCCGCTCACGGGGCGAGCACCCCCTCGGCCACCAGCGTGTCGAAGAGGGCCGCGCACGCCGACGTACGACGGACGAGACCGATGCGCTCGGCGGAGCGGGCGCGCGCGTCCTCGAGCTCGGGGGTGTCCTTGAGCGCAGTGGACGCGAAGTAGGCACAGTCCTCGGGGGTGTGCAGCGCCGGCCCGGGCAGGATCTCGGCGAGGTCGTCGACGTCGAGACCGCGCGAGGAGGAGTAGCCGTCGAGGTCGTTCAGGGCGAACGCCATCGGCCGGTCGAGCAGCAGGTAGTCGGTCCACACGCTGGAGTAGTCGGTGACCAGGGCGGCGCTGCGCGCGAGCATCCGGTACATCGCGACACCGGCTGCCCGGAGCTGGCCGTTGTCGACCCGGACCACGCCGGGGCGGGCGTAGGACTCGGTGTCCAGCGGGTGCGGCTTGACGACCACCTGGAGGCCGGCCTCGGCGGCTCCCTCGACGAGGCCGTCGAGCATCGCGGACGAGGCGTCCTCACCGCCGGCATCGCCGTCGGACCAGGCGGCCTTGCTGCCGACCGCCCGGGCGGACCGGAACGTCGGCATGTAGACGAGGAACGGCACCGCGGGGTCGAGGCCCAGCGCGGCGAGGTCGGCGTCGGCGGCCGGGTCCAGGAGCTGGTCGCAGCGCGGGTTGCCGGAGAGCACGAGGTCGGTCCAGGAGCCGAAGAAGTCCAGCTTCCTCAGCCCGAACAGCTCGGCACCGGACACGACGTAGGTCGAGCTCGGCGGCCGGTTCGTCGCGGCCGCGCGGGTGCTCTTGGGGCCGTCGCCGTGCCAGAGGTTGACGAAGACCTCCCCCGAGCGGGGCTCGGGGCTGAGGTAGAGACCGTGGGTGAAGAGCACGACCCGGGCGGTGAGGTAGGCCCAGAACCCCTGCCAGGACCGCTTCGGGCGGACCCGGAGGCGCCGGGCGTCGACGTCGCCGAGAAGGGACAGCGCCCCTGCGGCGTCGAGGTCCTCGGTGACCCAGACGACGTGCTCGGTGCGCTCGCGCAGGACCCAGCGGACCACCTCGACGGCGTTGCCCTCGGTGTCCGGCCAGCCGGAGACGACGAGGTGCGGACGCGTGGGCGTGAGGGCGCGCGCGGCGGAGACCCCGGCGCGAAGACCCGCCTTGAGGGCAGGACGGATGCGCGTGCGACCCATGCTTGACCCCCTCCGGCCCTCGACCTCCCCGGTCACGGGTCACTGAGGCGTCTCCTGCGAGACCGGCGACCCGTACCGGTACAACGCGGACGAAGCGCCTCGGTTACGGGGCGGGCCGTGCGCCGGGACGGGTCAGGACCGGGAGCGCCGGCGCGGCTCGATGTGCAGGGCCACGACCTGGCCGGCCAGCCCCACGGACGTGGCCGTCCCGACGGTCTGAGAGACCGCTCCAGCACGCTTGCCGCTCGGCTTGTAGACCGTGATCGTCGAGCGGTCCGCCAGCGTCACCCCCACCTTGGTGCTCGTGACCGCGAGGCGCTGCTCGGTCTTGCGGTCGTAGACCGACACGTCGCGCCACAGCAGGAGCACGAAGGAGCCGTCGCGCTTCTGGAGCAGGACTTGGCGCAGGTCCGCCGGGGTGTTCGACAGGGAGTACGAGAGCTCGCCGGGGCTGAAGGACGGCCCGCGGTCGTCGACCAGGGCGAGGAGGTTGCGCAGCGCCTTGAACGAGCCCTTGCGCGTGCCGTCGTTGCGGACGAGCCCGAAGTTGGACTCCCGATCGGTGAGCCCCGGGTCGGCGTACTGGTCGAAGAGCTCGTAGTCGTACATCCGCATCGTGCCGCGCAGGTAGTGCTCGAGCAGCAGACGCGGGGCGTAGATCTTCGCCACCGACTCCGGCGTCGGGTAGTGGGTCGTCGTCGAGCTCATCGCGTTGTGGTAGCCGGTCTCGGTGAAGATCACCGGCTTGTCGGCGCCGGCCACCTCGCGCACGGCGGCCGTCATCGCGTCGATCGAGGTGCTCGGGGGCAGCCCGCCGGTGTAGAGGTGCGCGTTGGCGACGTCCGACCACGCGGACAGGTCGCCCGCGGCGGCGAAGGTGTCGCGGCCACCCAGCGCCGGGGCGAGCACGGGCAGGTCGGCGGTCGCAGGGTTGCCCTTCACGGCCTGGTAGAGCGCCTGCTGGTGGTTGCGGAGCTCGGTGGCCCAGCCGGATCGTCCGCTCAGGTCCCACTCGTTGGCGCCCTCGACGGACTCGACGACGTCGTTCGGGATCGCCGAGGCGATGGTGTTCACGAGGTCGAGGGGCGTGGCCGGCGAGGTCGGGTTGCCGAGCACGAGGTCGAACCGGGCCCCATCGGAGGCGATGCGCCGCATCGCGGAGTACATGCCCGGGTTCCGGACCACGAGACGGGTGCGGAGGTGGCGTACGCCGAGCTCACGGACGGCCCGGTCGACCTCGTCGATGTTCGCGTACGGGGTGTCGTCGTAGCCCAGGTGCACGACCACGCCGAAGGTGTCCGCGAGGCTGTCCGCCGGACGTGCCTGCACCACCCCGACGCGCGCGCTCGCCGTCGTCGCGCCTGTCGCGGCCCCGGCCCCGAGGGGCACCTGAGCCAGACCTCCCAGAAGGCCCAGGGCGAGAGCAGCGGCAGGCAGTCTCCTGCCTCCCATGAGAGGAGGTTAAGGACTTAGGTCCTAGGGCGCGGGACTTTCCGTCCAAGTCGGACGGACCGGTCTAATCCGCTGGTGTGCGCCGCCGCGCAGCGACCTCGAGCCGCGCCCGGCGCGGGATGCGCTGGAGCCGGTCGCGGTTGCGGGTCTGCCAGGCCCGGGCCAGGAGCAGGCCGCGCCAGGGCTGGTTGCTCGCCATGGCGGACCCGACGCGCCAGGTGTTGGTCCTCCGGATGCGTCCGTCACCGCGCCGCAGCCGGGTCACGACGTCGCCGGTCGAGAGCCGTTGGGCGACCGGCGCGAACGGCAGCTCGGTCTCCTCCTCCGACGGGAAGCTCCCCCACGCCTCGGCCTCGGCCGGGGTCGGGGTGAGCCACAGGGTCCGGAGGGCGTCGCGGACGCTGCTGCGCAGGTCGAGGTGGACGTGCTCGGCGTGCAGCACCGGGGCGACCAGCTCGGCGACCCGGACGGCCACCGCCTGCATCTCGGCGAGGCCCCAGGCGATGACCCGCTCGTTGACGGCCTCGGCGAGCACCGGCCGCATCCGGTCGCCGTCGCGCTCGTACCCGAGGGTTCGGCCGGTCGTGCCGGCGCAGAGCATCTCGACGAAGACGTGCGGGTTCTCGAACGACGTGCGCGGAGCGTGCTCGCGCTGCTGGTCGAACAGCCACGGCACCATGAGCACGCCGGCCTCACGACGAAGGTCGAGCTCCGCCTCGACGATGCCGATGAGCAGGTGGTGGACGGGGAGCCCGCCCTCGCGCTGCACGAGGTGGTCGAACGCCTCGGCGGTGTGGCCCTTCCAGCCGGCGTCGACCAGCGCGCTGGGGACACCGTCGAAGAAGCCCTCCTGGCGGAGGTAGGCGAGGGTCTCCTGCGCCTGGGTCTCGGCGTTCTTGCGGACCCGCTCGAGGTAGTCCGGTCCGGTGAGCAGCTCCGGGATCCGGCGGCGGCCCTCGGCGTCGAGCGCCTCGTCGGCCGTGCTCGGGTCGAAGAGCGGGTCGCCGGTGACGGCGTACGCCTCCTCGGGGGTCAGCTGCACCCGCGCCAGCGCGGTCCGCACCGTGAAGTCGCGACCCACGGTGACCCACCGCTCCAGGATCGTGTCGGAGGTCGCGGCGGCGCCGAAGATCCAGGGCTGTCGCGAGCCGTAGAGGTAGCGCAGCTCGAGGTCGGGAGCGACGACGGCCAGCACGTGCCGGGCGGCGGCGAGCATGACCTCGCCGTCGCGGGCCACGAAGTAGAGCCGCTTGACGCCGCGGGCGCGGGCCTGGCCGGCGACCCACAGGGCGTACCCGACGAGGAGCGGGCCGAGGGCGCCGCTGCTGACCTGGGCGACCGGTGCGGGGACCCCGCGTCCGACGGCCTCGAGCCGGGCGATCCGGCTGGCCCCGGCGAGCCAGGAGCCGACCAGGTCCAGGTCGCGGCTCCGCGACTCGAGGAGGTCCTCGTAGCGGGTGAGGCGTCCGCGGCCGACGTGCTCGGCGTACCAGCCCTCGGCGCGCGCTGCGGCGACGTCGCTGCGTGGGTGGTCGCCACGGTGGAAGAACGTCACGTCGTCGCCGAGCCTGGAGGCGATCTCGGTGAAGAGTCCCCCGCGGGACTTGCTGTACGGCGTCCCGCCCGACGTGAAGACCTGGTCCTCGGGGAGCGCCAGCCCCTCGCGCTCGAGGAGCTCGCGGAGGAGCTCGGCACGGTGCGGGGTGTCGGAGACGAACACGACGCCGTCGTGATCCGCCCGGGCTGCGGCAACCTCGTCGACCGCGCCCGGCAACGGGACGACCAGCTCGCGCTCGAGGACCTCCTCAGCGGCGACCCAATCGGCGGCCGCGCCCTCCGGGACGCTCAGGGCGGTGGCGACGGCGTCGTGGATCTCCACGAGCGTCGGGTGCCGGCGCAGCGACGTGATCAGCTGGGCGTCGCACTCGGCGCGGGCGGCGGCGAAGACGCGCGGGGGCACGGGGATCCGGCCCTGCTCGTGGAGCCGGCGGCCGAGGAGCTCGAAGACCACGTTGGGGTCGCCGACCCGCCGGGTGAGCACGGTGTCGAAGACGTCGAACGAGGCGAGCACGGCCGGGTCATGAGGCCACCGCGCTTCCGCTGCCGGGACGCCGAACTTGCCCAGGGGGTCGTGCATGCGGTCCGGGCGACGCAGGATCGCGCCTCGTGGTGCGCTTAGATCGCGGCCTGAATCGCCGGACGTCGGGGAAGTCGCTCGGGCCGGAGCGGCCCTCGAGCACCATCGACTCGCCGCCGCCCTCGACCTCCGCTGGTGAGCACCAGACCGGGGCACCGCCGTCCAGGCCGCCCTCAGGGCTCCCGACGACGCCGCGCCGGTCCGCCCGGCGAATCGCCGTGCGTGTGCCGGGCTGGTCAGCTGGCGGCCTCCGACGAGCTTGCCGGCCCGGAGACGCGTCGACGACGCCGCGGGTGCCCTCGGTGGTGCCGAAGTACATACGTTGGGGAGGTTCGTCCGATGCGGCTGCGGTCGCGCGGCGTGGGTCGCTCGGCGTCGGAACCGCGGTGGTGCGACGGCGTAGACGTGCATCCCGTGCGCGCGAACGAGCGCCCGATCGCGTCGCACGACCCGTGATGCAGGATGTGGACGAGCGCCCGCCGTCTGCCGGCGAGACTGACCGATGCCCTCGACCGGGACGGCCGCCGCCAGCTACGGCTTTCCAGTCGCCTCGTCACGCCAGCGCTGGTCAGCCGAGGTATCGCTGGGCGAGCAGCTCGAAGTCGCGTCCGCTGGACCATCTCGGTGAGGAAGCGCCATCTGCGCGACCGCGTCCTGCACGGTCGCTCGTCCGGGGTTCTTGCGCACGCCCGAGCAACCGGCGCGCACCAGCACGGTGTCGCCGCGCGGGCAGGAGCTGACGGCCCCAGGCACCGACGCGCTGCCAGCTCGCGTCAACCCCATCGGTCGTCCTCCCCAGTGCTCGGGCAGGCGCCCCTCACGCCTGTCCCCCGCCCCACTCAACGCTTCTCGCGTCAGTGGGTTACGGGGGACGGGGACGGGCCGGTGGGGTCAGACCGTGATGTCGACCTCGGTGATCTCGCCGACCTTGGCGACGATCTGGCGGTCCACGGCGTCGTGCCGCGGGGCCAGCGCGCGCAGGGTCCACTGACCCTCGCCGGCGAAGAACCGGAACTGGCCGGTCGCCGAGGTGGGCACCTCGGCGGTGAACTCGCCGGTCCGGTCGAGCAGCCGGACGTACGCCGGGGACACGGGCTCACCGTCGGCGAGGACCTGCCCCTGGATGATCGCCTCCTTGGAGACGTCGACGCCGTCGAGCGACGCGCCGCCCTTGGTGGCTCCGCACATCAGGCCTCACCCGGCTCGTCGCCGAGGGCGATCGGGACACCGACGAGGGAGCCGTACTCGGTCCACGAACCGTCGTAGTTCTTGACGTTCGCCTGGCCCAGCAGCTCGTGCAGCACGAACCAGGTGTGGCTCGAGCGCTCGCCGATGCGGCAGTACGCGATGGTGTCCTTCGAGGTGTCGAGACCGGCCTCCTCGTAGAGCGCCTGGAGCTCGTCGTCGGAGCGGAAGGTGCCGTCGTCGTTCGCGGCCTTGCTCCACGGCACGTTGCCCGCCGTCGGGATGTGGCCGGCGCGCTGCGCCTGCTCCTGCGGGAGGTGCGCCGGCGCGAGCAGCCGACCGGCGAACTCGTCGGGGCTGCGCACGTCGATCAGGTTCTTCGTGCCGATCGCCTCGACGACCTCGTCGCGGAACGCGCGGATGCTCGCGTCCTGGTCCTTCGCGGTGTACGACGTGCCGTCGCGCTCGGTGGCCTTGTCGGTCAGCTCACGACCGTCGAGCTCCCACTTCTTGCGGCCGCCGTCGAGCAGCTTCACGTCGTCGTGGCCGTAGAGCTTGAAGTACCAGTACGCGTAGGCGGCGAACCAGTTGTTGTTGCCGCCGTACAGCACGATCGTGTCGTCGTTGCTGACCCCACGCTCGGAGAGCAGGGCCTCGAACTGCGCCTTGGTGACGAAGTCACGACGCACCTGGTCCTGCAGGTCGGTCGTCCAGTCGAGCTTGATGGCGCCCTTGATGTGGCCACCGTCGTAGGCAGTGGTGTCCTCGTCGACCTCGACCAGCACGATGCCGTCGTCGTCGAGGTGCTCCTCGACCCATTCGGCGGTGACGAGTGCGGATTCGCGGCTCATGCGTGTGGTTCCTTTCGTTGTGGTCAATATGGGTGGTCGAGCCTGTCGAGACCCGTCCGTTGTTCAGCGGGCGGTCGCCCGTTTGCCGATCAGGTAGAGCTCGCAGCCCAGGCAGTAGCCGAAGGCCGCGTTGAGGAAGGCCGCGGCGAGCGCGAAGCCGGCTGCGACGGCGCCCACGGCAGTGACGCCGGCGAGGTAGCCGACCAGCGAGACCGCGGCGAAGCCGAGCCCGACCGTCTGCGCGAAGCGCGGCGGTGCGGCGTCCTCCAGCTCGCGCGGCGCCCCGAGACGCGGGCGGACGAGGGTGCGGAAGAGCAGGGAGTACGGCGTGCGCGCCGGCCCCAGGAGCGAGCCGGCGGCGAAGACGAGGAGCTGGGCGGCGACCAGCACCGTGGTGAGCGTGCTCGGCGAGGCGACGAGGGCCACCAGGAACAGCACCGCCGTCAGGGCGGCCGAGAAGCGCTGGCCTCGCGGGTCGACGCGCGACGGCGTACTGCCGGCTCGGCCGGCGAGTGGACCGGTCTGGCGTGCAGTGGTGGACATGGATCTCCTGCGACAGAGGGGGAAGGAGGACGCGCGGCGGTGCGCTCGGGGCGTCGACTCGGGGCTCAGGTCAGGAGGCGCGACACAGCGACGAGCGCACGCGGCAGTGGTCCACTGCGCGGCGGCGGGTCAGCATGGTCGAGAACACGTTGTCGAGAGTAGGTGCGCGGCCGCGGCACCCGAAAGCCACGTCTCACTGGTCGGACGCACCGTCCGCCATCTGGAACGCCGGGCCGGTGACCTAGGATTCCGCGAATGAAGAGGGCGCTCATCACCGGCATCACGGGACAGGACGGGTCCTACTTGGCCGAGTTCCTTCTGGCCAAGGGTTATGAGGTGCACGGCGTCGTCAGACCCGGAGTCCCGGACGACCAGGGCGACAACAGCGCGCTGGTCCGAGAGCTCCCCGTCCACCTCCACGAGGGCGACCTCAACGACGCGCGGGTCATCACACGGCTGGTCGCCGACGTCAGGCCGGACGAGCTCTACAACCTCGGCGCGATGAGCCACGTGCACGTCTCCTTCGACAGGCCTGAGTACACGGCGTCGACCAACGCGGGGGGCACGGTGCGCCTCCTGGACGCGATCCGTCTCGCCGACCTGGACACCCGCTTCTACCAAGCGTCGTCGTCCGAGATGTTCGCGCTCGCGGAGCCGCCTCAGGGCGAGGAGACGCCGTTCCAGCCGCGGTCGCCCTACGGGATCACCAAGGCCGCGTCGCACTGGTGCACGGTGAACTATCGCGAGAGCTTCGGCGTCTTCGCCGTCTCGGGCATCCAGTTCAACCACGAGTCACCGCGGAGAGGCGCGAACTTCGTGACTCGGAAGGTCAGCCGGGCCGTCGCCCGGATCAAGGCGGGGCTCGAGGACCACGTCGTGCTCGGAAGCCTCGACGCGGTGCGTGACTGGGGCTACGCCCCGGAGTACGTCGAGGGCATGTGGATGATGCTGCAGCACGACGAGCCGACGGACTTCGTCTTCGCCACCGGGGTCGGGACGACCGTGAAGGACTTCGTCGACGCGGCGTTCACGCACGCCGGTCTCGACTGGAACGACCACGTCCGCTTCGACCCTCGCTACCAGCGACCGGTCGAGACGCACCCCCTCATCGGTGATGCCTCCAAGGCGCACCGTGTCCTCGGCTGGAAGGCCCAGACCCACGCGGACGACCTTGCCCGCCTCATGGTGGACGCCGACGTCGCCGCCCTCTAGTCCGGCACGGCGGCCGCGAGCGCGTTCAGCACCTGCTCCTTGCGGAGGGCTCCGCTGGCCCGCGACACCTCGCGGCCGGCGGCGTCGAGGACCAGGGTCGTGGGCGTGCGGAGCACGTTGACCTTGCGGACGAGGTCGAGGTGGTGCTCGGCATCGACCTCGACGTGCTCGACCCCAGGCACCACGGCGGCGACGTCGGCGAGCACCCGGCGGGTGGCGCGGCACGGGGCGCAGAAGGCGGAGCTGAACTGGAGCAGGGTCGCGCGCTCCCCGAGCGCGTGCTCGAGGTCGGAGCCGCTGAGCGGTCCGGGCTCGACCTGAACCGGCGCCTCGACGCCGCGGACCCGGTGCGTCCCCCGGAAGCGGCCGTCACCGACGAGGCGGACCAGCCCGAAGGCCGTCGCCGCCACCACGGCGACCAGGGCGACGCCGAGACCGAATCCCATGGGCCCATCCCATCAGGTCGGTGGAAACGACGAAGGGCCGCCGACCTGGGAGGTTGTCGGCGGCCCGCATGTCGCGTGGCGTCTGGGAGGAGCCGCCACGGAAGCGGCTCGAGAGGACCGGTCCCCCGACCGGTCGTGCGCTTCCATCGAGGTCAACGAGGCGGCCTTTGGGCGGTTACGCCCGATTATGGCGTGAGCCGGGCCACAGGAGTCAGTTCCAAGAAGGTCTCGGATCTTGTGTCCGTCTTTACCTTATTTGTGCGTAACCCTGCACGCCGGTGCGCGTTGACGAGTGCAGAGAGACCGACAGCGCGACCGGGGGGTAGGCGTCGAGGTCTCCACCGCGGCTCACGGCACGCAGGGGCAGTCATGAACCGCAGCTCGTCGGGGGACGAGAAGTGCACGACAGGGACGGCCGGGGGGCCGTCCACCGGGTGGGGGGCTACCCGGCTCGAGGGCCCGCACCGGTAGGTGCGGGCCTTCTTCATGTGCTCAGCCGCCGGCGAAGGGTGGCAGGAACTCGACCGTCTGACCGGGCTCCACGGGGACGGCGCCGGGGTCGGCGCGGCCGACCGGCTGGTCGCCCACCAGGGTCGAGCAGACCGCCAGGACCTCGCCGAGCCTCGGACGGTCGGCGAACCGGCGTACCACCTCGTCACGGACCCACGCGACGGTCGCGCCGTCCGCCGGCACCTCGACCTCGACCTCCGCGACGCCCGCCGCGGCCCGGGCCGACGCCCACAGCCGGACGGTCACCGCACCCGTGACTCCTGTCCCAGGACCGGTCACGCGGACGTCCCGGAATCCGTCAGCGCGTGCGGGTCGGGAAGCATGTTGGATATTCTTGCTCATCGACGAAGGACTCAACGGCGAGTCGTCCGACCCCCTCCAGGCCGCCCCGCGGCCGTGAGAGCGAGGTGAGATGAGCGCCCTCCTCATGCTGACGAGCGCCCTCCAGCCCTCCGTCGAGGTCCTCCCCGCTCTCGCGCTGCTGCCGCACACCGTGCGGGTGCTGCCCGCCGAGGGCTCGGCGCTGCTCGAGGCGCCGCCCGCCGACCTGATCCTCGTCGACGGCCGCCAGGACCTCGCCAACGCCCGTGACCTCACGCGGCTGCTGCGCACGATCGGCACCACCTCGCCGGTGCTCCTGATCATCACCGAGGGTGGCCTGTCGGTCGTCTCGGTCGACTGGGAGTTCGACGACATCCTGCTCAACACCGCCGGCCCGGCCGAGGTCGAGGCCCGGCTCCGGCTGGCGGTCGCCCGGCTCGTGGCCGCCCGCGACGACGACCCCGAGGCGCACGTCATCCGCTCCGGCGAGGTGACCGTCGACGACGTGACGTACACCGCCAAGCTCGGCGGCCGCCCGCTCGACCTGACCTTCAAGGAGTTCGAGCTCCTGAAGTACCTCGCCCAGCACCCTGGCCGCGTCTTCACCCGCGAGCAGCTGCTGCAGGAGGTGTGGGGCTACGACTACTACGGCGGCACCCGCACCGTCGACGTCCACGTCCGTCGCCTCCGCGCCAAGCTCGGCCCCGAGCACGAGCAGCTCATCGGCACCGTCCGCAACGTCGGCTACCGCTTCGTGCTGCCCCCCAAGGACGCCCCCGAGCGGGAGCCCGTCAGCGCCTGACGTCGGGGTCCGGAAACCCAGGTGATGTCGGGTTTCTGCCACTCACCACAGGAAACTTCTCGTGGGAAGTGGCAGTTTCCCGACATCACCTGGGATTCTGCCGCCATGACCGTGCGGCGGGTGGAGCCCGAGGCCTTCGACTGGGCGAGCGGGGCCGGTGGCGCCGAGGACGTACGCCGGATCGCGGCTGCCGCCGCGGAGCACGACCACCGGGACGCGCTCAACGAGGCGGCCCAGCTGACCCTGCGGAACCACGGCCTCGACACGGCCTTCCTGCTCGTCGACCAGGCGAGCTCCGGTGCGGTCGGGTTCGCCTACGTCCACGGCCTCTCCGGCACGAGCCGTCCGGAGCTCGACCTCGTCGTCGAGCCGGAGTCCCGGCGACGCGGGGTCGGCACCCGGCTGGCCCAGGCGGTGCTCGAGGTCCTCGACGGCATCCCGGTCACGGCCTGGTCCCACGGCGACCACCCGGGCGCAGCCCGCATCGCCGAGACCGTGGACTTCGAGGCCGCCCGGTCGCTGTGGCTGATGCGCCGCGCCACCGACGTACCGCTGCCCGAGGTGCGCGACGCCCAGGGCGTCACGATCCGCGGCTACCGCGACGAGGACGCCGAGGGGTTGCTGACGGTCAACCGCGAGGCGTTCTCGCACCACCCCGAGCAGGGCGCGATGGACCGTCGCGGCCTCGACGAGCGGATGGCCGAGGACTGGTTCGAGGCGGACGGCCTGCTGGTCGCCGAGCGTGACGGCGAGGTGGTCGGCTTCCACTGGACGAAGCGGCACCCGGACGGGACCGGCGAGGTCTACGTCATCGGCGTCTCCCCGGACGCCCAGGGGTCGGGCCTCGGCAAGACGCTGCTCGTCGCGGGGCTCACCCACCTCGCGGAGCGGGGGTCGGAGGAGATCATCCTCTACGTCGAGGGTGACAACGAGGGCGCCGTCGGGCTCTACGAGGCGTTCGGGTTCACGCACGCGGCGCGGGACACCGACGTGATGTACGCACCGCGCGACTGATCGCGAAAACTGGTGCCGGTTCTTCAGTCTGTCCGGCCCCCAGCTCGAAACTGGTGCAGTTTCCGGCCCAGCGGCCCCCGGAGCACGAAACTGGTGCCAGTTTCCGGCTAGGCCAGCGCCGCCCGCAGCGCGTCGACCATCTCGTCCACTGCATCGCGCGCCGACCCCGGCACGCCGACGATGTTGAAGAAGCCGTGGATCTCGCCGACGTAGCGACGCTGCTCCACCTTCACGCCCGCCGCCTCGAGCTTGGCGGCGTAGGCCTCGCCCTCGTCGCGCAGCGGGTCGAACCCTGCGGTCGCGACGAACGCCGGCGGCAAGCCCTCGGGCAGGTCGGCGTAGAGCACCGACAGCCGCGGGTCGCGCCGGTCGGTGTCGACGCGGTAGGCGGCGTCGGCGCGGTCCATGAACTCGTCGGTGAGGTAGAGGTCGCGCGAGAACGCCTGCCGGCTCACCGAGCCCGCCACCATGTCGGTCATCGGGTAGACGAGCAGCTGGAACGCCGGCGCGTGGCCCTCCTCGGTGGCACGGATCGCCGTCGCCGCCGCGAGGTAGCCGCCCGCGGAGTCGCCGCCCACGGCGATCCTCTCGGGGTCGGCGCCGAAGTCGGCGGCGCGCTCCGCGATCCAGGAGTACGCCGCGGACGCGTCGTCGACGCCGGCGGGGAACGGGTGCTCGGGAGCGAGTCGGTAGTCGACCGCGAGGACGCGGACGCCGGAGCGCTCGGCCACGTAGCGGCAGACCGCGTCGTGGCTGTCGAGGTCGCCGTAGATCATCCCGCCGCCGTGGAAGAACACCAGCAGCGGCGTGACGGCGGCCGCGTCGGTGGGGACGTAGAGGCGAGCCGCGAGCGGACCCTCGGCGCCGCGGACGGTGCGCTCCTGGACCTCGCCGATCGGCTGGACCCCACCGACGATCGCGGTCTCGCGCAGGAGGATCTTGCGACCCTCGGGGATCTCGACGCTGGCCGCCTCGGGCATGCCGCCGAGCGGCTTGAGGCGGAGCATCAGCTGGGTGCTCGGGGACAGCGTCTGGCCGTCGGCCCGGAAGGGACGGCCCGCGGCGCGGCGTACCACTGCCGGAGGGAGCGCACTGGCCGCGCGCATGAGGAGCGAGCTCACGCGGTCCCGGGTCGTCAGACGAGGCATGCCTGGAACGTACCCATTCGTGCGGTCCAGGTCTTCGTGACATCCGTTACCCCTCGTTCACCGGCGGGTGCCACCATGGAGCGCATGACCACCACCCAGTCGGCCGCCGAGCTCACCGAAGCCTTCGAGCAGGACGCCGACCTGCCGGTGGTGACCGGCGTGCAGGACACCTACGACGTCGACCCGGTCTACGACGTGCACTCCGAGGAGCTCCCCGACGACCGGTTCCTCGACCGTGAGCTGTCGTGGCTGCGCTTCAACCAGCGGGTGCTCGAGCTGGCCGAGGACGAGACGGTCCCGCTGCTCGAGCGGGTGCGGTTCGCGGCGATCTTCGCCTCCAACCTCGACGAGTTCTTCATGGTCCGGGTGGCCGGTCTCAAGCGGCGCATCATCGCGGGCGTCGCGGTGCCGAGCGCGGGCGGACTGCAGCCGCGCGAGGTGCTCGACCAGATCTGGGCGGTCACGACCGACCTCATGCAGCGGCACGCGTCGTTGTTCCGCGACGAGCTCATCCCGGCGCTCGCGAAGCACCAGATCGAGCTGCTGCGGTGGAACGAGCTCGAGCGCGAGGAGCAGCGCAGGCTGAAGAAGCTCTTCAAGGAGCGGATCTTCCCGGTGCTGACGCCGCTGGCCGTCGACCCGGCCCACCCCTTCCCCTACATCTCGGGGTTGTCGCTCAACCTCGCCGTGCTCGTGCGCAACCCGAAGACCGGCAAGGAGCACTTCGCGCGGGTGAAGGTGCCGCCGATCCTGGACCGCCTGATCACCGTCGGCGAGGGCAAGTTCGTCCCCCTCGAGGACGTCATCTCCGAGCACCTCAAGCCGCTGTTCCCCGGGATGTCGGTCGTCGCGGTGCACAGCTTCCGGGTCACCCGCAACGAGGACCTCGAGGTCGAGGAGGACGACGCCGAGAACCTCCTGACGGCGCTGGAGAAGGGCCTGCAGCGTCGCCGCTTCGGACCGCCGGTGCGGCTCGAGGTCGAGGAGACGATGGACGAGCACGTGCTCAACCTCCTCGTGCACGAGCTCGGGATGAGTCTCGCCGAGGTCGTCCGCGTCCCCGGACCCCTCGACCTGCGCGGCCTCAACGACATCGCGGACCTCGACCGCGCCGAGCTGAAGTACCCGCCCTTCCTGCCCTCGACGCACTCGAGCCTTGCCGAGGTGGAGTCGTCGTCGCCTGTCGACGTGTTCGCCGCCGTACGCCGTCGCGACGTGCTGCTGCACCACCCCTACGACTCGTTCTCCACCTCGGTGCAGCGCTTCATCGAGCAGGCCGCGGCCGACCCGTCGGTCCTCGCGATCAAGCAGACCGTCTACCGCACGTCGGGTGACTCGCCGGTCATCGAGGCGCTCATCGATGCCGCCGAGGCCGGCAAGCAGGTGCTGGTGATCGTGGAGATCAAGGCCCGCTTCGACGAGCGCGCGAACATCAAGTGGGCCCGCAAGCTCGAGCACGCCGGGTGCAACGTGGTCTTCGGCCTCGTCGGCCTGAAGACGCACTGCAAGCTGTCGCTCGTGGTGCGTGACGAGGGCGACCACATCAAGCGCTACGCCCACATCGGCACGGGCAACTACAACCCGAAGACCGCGCGGCTCTACGAGGATTTCGGCCTCATCACCGCCGACGCCGCGATCACCGAGGACGTCGCGCACCTGTTCAACAACCTGTCGGGCTACGCCCGCCAACCGCGCTACGACACGCTCATGGTCGCGCCGCACTCGATCCGCGACGGGCTCACCGAGCGGATCGACCGCGAGATCGAGCACCAGCGCGAGGGGCGTCCCGCGGTGATCCGCTTCAAGGCGAACTCCATCGTCGACGAGGCCGTGATCGACGGGCTCTACCGCGCCTCGCAGGCCGGGGTGCGGGTGCAGCTCCTGACGCGAGGCATCTGCGCGGTCCGGCCGGGCGTGCCCGGGCTGTCGGAGAACATCGAGGTGCGCTCCGTGCTCGGCCGCTTCCTGGAGCACAGCCGGATCTTCTGGTTCGAGAACGGCGGCGAGCCGGAGTGCTGGATCGGCTCCGCCGACCTCATGCACCGCAACCTGGACCGTCGCGTCGAGGTGCTCGCCGCACTCCCGACCGACGAGTCGATCGACCAGGTGCGGTTGCTGCTCGACACCGCGTTCGACGACGGTACGTCGGCGTGGCACCTGGGCTCCGAGGGGACGTGGCAACGCAGGTCGACCGACGACGACGGCGCACCTCTGCTCGACGTGCAGGACTGGCTGATCCAGGCGAGCAAGCGTCGGAGATGAGCGCTCCGGAGGTCGCCGCCTCGAACCACGAGATGGCGAAGGCGTGGGACGGCGACTCGGGCGCCACGTGGGCGCGCAACGCGGAGGCGTTCGACCGGACGGCGCGGTTCTACCAGCCGCTCCTGGTCTCGGCCGTCGGCGCGCACCCGGACGACCGGGTGCTCGACATCGGCTGCGGTGCGGGACGGCTGTCCCTCGACTGCGCCCGGACCGCCGGGTCGGTGCTCGGGGTGGACCTGTCCGGCGAGATGTTGTCCGTGGCTCGTGCGCGGGCTGCGTCGGCGGGCCTCACGAACGTGGAGTTCTCGCACGGCGATGCCCAGGTCCACCCGTTCGAGGCGTCGGCGTACGACGTGGCGACGAGCCGCTGGGGGACGATGTTCTTCGGCGACCCGGAGGCGGCGTTCAGCAACATCGCCCGCGCGCTCCGGCCGTCCGGGCGGCTGGTGATCGGCGTCTGGCAGGGCCTCGAGCGGAGCGAGTGGATCCGGGTGATCTTCGGTTCGCTGGCTGCCGGGCGCGAGCTCCCGCCGCCGTCCACGTCCGGGCCTGGTCCGCTCGGCCTGAGCGACCCCGCCCGCGTCCGCTCCATCCTCGGCGCCTCCGGCTTCGTCGACATCTCGCTGGACGACGTGGCCCAGCCCGTCGACTTCGGCCCCACCACCGACGACGCCCTCGCCTTCGTCCTCGACTCCCAGGCCTGGCTCCTGAAGGACCTCGACGAGCCCACCCGCACCTCCGCCGTCGCCACCCTCCGCTCCGCCCTCGACGCCCATCTCACCCCCGACGGCGTCCACCTCGCCTCCGCCGCCTGGTTCATCACCGCAACGCGGGCCTGAGGCGGAATCCCAGGTGATGTTGGGTTTCTGCCACTGACCACAAGATGCTTCCTGTGGTGGGTGCCAAGAAGTTGTGGGCGATCGCGATCGAGTGAGCCACAAGACGTCCCCATGGCGGCCAACTCGCCCGCCGTCCACCGGGTGAGTCGACCCGACCGCTGGTGCGTCGACTCTCACCGAGCCTCATGCCATGACGGCTGCCTTCGACGTACTCGCGAACACCGCCCTGGAGAAGGGATGCTTCCTGCGGCGCGAGGCCATCACGTTGGGGATCGACGACAAGGCGCTGGCACGCGCTCGTCGAGCTGGCCACATCGTGCGCATCCGCCAGGGTTGCTACGTCATGGGCGACGTCTGGCGCGCCGCACGTCAGGAGGCTCGTTTGGTGATGCGGACGCTCGCGGCTGTCCGCACGGCCGAGGGTCCGGTGGCGGCGAGCCACACAGGCTCGTGCGGACTGCAGGAGATAGACCTCTACGGCGTGGACTACGAGAGAGCCCACGTCACACGACTCGACGGCGGTGCCGGTCGGGTCGATCCGTCAGCTACCCATCACGAAGGTCTGTGCGTGGACCAGGATCTCGTCGTCGTGCGCGGCGTCGACGCGACAGCCCCGGCCAGGGCGGTCCTCGAGACGGCGTCGCTGCACGGCGTCGAGGCCGGGCTCGTGGCGGCCGACTGCGCGTTGCGCAAGAAGCTGACCGACGTGGACGAGCTCCGTCGATACCAAGCCCTCATGGAGCGTTGGCCGAACTCGCAGGCACTGCGCCTGGTCACCTCCCTCGCGGACGGTCGTAGCGGGTCCGCCGGCGAGAGCCGCTCGCGCTACATGATGTGGGCGTACGGACTGCCGAAGCCCGACCTGCAGTTCGAGGTGTACGACAACGGCACTCTTGTCGGCGTCAGCGACTTCTATTGGGAGCAGTACAACCTCCTCGGTGAGTTCGACGGGCAGAAGAAGTACGGGCGCCTTCTCAAGGACGATGAGGATCCCGGCGAGGTCGTCTTCTCGGAGAAGCAGCGCGAGGACATGCTCCGCGACCTCACCGGCTGCCGGATGGTGCGGTGGGTGTGGCACGAGCTCGCGGTACCGCGGGTGACATGTGCCCGCATCCAGCGCTCCATGCGCAGCGGCGCGGCCGAGGGTCGTCGCCTCGGAGCGTGATCGAGTCGGCGGCTCGGCCGGCGGCGGCAGCGCCGTACCCGCTGATCGACCACAGGTTCTTGCCACTCCCCTCAGGAAGTTTCCTGTGGTGAGTGGCAGAAACCCGACATCACCTGGGTTTCCGCCCCCTCAGCAGGTGGCGAACAGCACCGGGCCCTGCTGGAGGTCGGAGAGGACACGGTCGGACGTGGGGTCGAGGGTCAACGTGAGGGAGCGGCCGTCGGCGACGGAGTCCTCGATGGTGAAGCGGTCCTTGAAGGAGCCGCCTTGGCCGGGGGCGGCGCCGGAGGCGAGGTCGGTGCGGGGCTGGAGGTCGGCGGAGGCCTGGTCGGAGTCGGCGAAGGTCATGCCGAGGGTGAGGGAGCCGGTGGGCTGCTGGGCGAAGACCAGGCCGTTGAGGGGGTGGACGCCGCCGGCCGCGCTGACGAGGGAGGCGGCGTCGGACTGGTCGGACTGGTCGGCCTTCGACATCGCGAGGTCCTCGCAGGCGAAGTCGCCGGTCCACAGCTCGGCGGTGACGGGCGAGCCGGCGATGTCGACGAGGTCGGAGACCCCCGACGCCGAGGAGAGGTCGTCCGACGACCCGGTGATCACGCCGACGGCGGTGTCGATGTACTCCGGCAGGTCCGACATCACGAAGTAGCGCCCGTCGTCGAGCACCGCGAGGTTCTGCTGCAGCGGCGTCAGGATCGGCGTCTGCCGCGCGACGATCTCGGGCGTGCCGATCCAGGTGCCGTCGGCCGAGGACGGCTCCTGGTAGCCGAGCTCGGTCAGCGTCGACCGCAGGTCGTCCAGGGACACGTCGTCCTTCAGCTTCAGCACCGCGACCGAGCCGTCCCGCGCCTGGCCGTACACCTCCCACTCCGAGTCCACGGGCGTCACGCCGTAGGCGCGGCCCAGGGCGGTGAACGACGTCGCGAGGCTCGAGGTCGCGGTGAGGTCCTTGTCGAAGCCCCGCCGGAGGAAGGCGTCGATCGCCCCGACCTTCGAGGTCGCGGTGAGGTCGGCCCCGTCGGCCTCCGCGGCCACCTCGGGCCAGTCCGTGTAGGACACCCGCAGGGTGTCGGCCGGGAGCAGCCGCACCGCCTGCTGGAGCCCCGGGTCGGGCAGGACCAGCTTGACGACGACGTACGCGATCACGGCGAACACCACGACCACCGCACCGAGCACCAGCGCCAGCACCACCGGCGTGGGTCGGCGGGAGGGCTCGGGCACGACCTGACCCTAGCCAACGACTCCGCTGCGGACGGGACCTTGCCGAGGCCCCGGGGAGTGGTGTGAGACTGGTTGCGTGTCCGAAGCTCCCGAGTCCGCGGGCGCGGTCGTCCTGCGCAAGGGTCCCCAGGTGCTGCTCGTCCACAGGCCGCGCTACGACGACTGGTCGTTCCCCAAGGGCAAGCTCGACCCGGGCGAGCACGAGCTCACCGCCGCCGTCCGCGAGGTCGCCGAGGAGACGGGCATCGACGTCCGCCTCGGCCCACCGCTGTCGCCGCAGGCCTACGAGATCGGCGACAGCAACAAGCGCCTCAAGCGGGTGCACTACTGGGTCGGCCGGGCCGTCGGCGACGACGACGTGTCGGCGTACCGCCCCAACAACGAGATCGACGACGTCCGCTGGGTCGACCTCGACAAGGCGCACGACGAGCTGACCTACCCCCACGACGTCGAGACGCTCGACGAGGCGCTCGACTACCGCAAGAAGACCTTCCCGCTCGTCGTGTTGCGCCACGGCCACGCCAGGTCGCGCAAGAACTGGAAGGGCGACGACCGCAAGCGCACCCTCGACAAGGCCGGCGACTACCAGGCCGAGGCGGTGGTCCCGCTGCTCGCGGCGTACGGCGTCACCGGGATCCTCAGCTCGAGCAGCAAGCGGTGCTGGTCCACCGTCGCGCCGTACGCCGAGGTGGCCGACCTCGACGTCGAGGTGACCGACGCGCTGTCCGAGGAGGACTCGTCGGAGGAGTCGGTGGCCGACCAGGTCCACGGCCTGCTGCAGCGGAAGGAGCCGGCCGTCCTCTGCACGCACCGGCCGGTGCTGCCCTGGGTGTTCTCGGCCCTCGGGGTGCCGGAACACTCCCTCAGCCCCGGCTCGCTCTTCGTCGCCCACCACCGCAACGGGCGTGTCGTGGCGGCCGAGCAGCACAACGTGCCCATCGTCTGAACCGGCGGACCCTGAGGGCCCTTCTGGGCCATGCCGGGCGGGACCTCCGGCGGCGTTCACGTGACGTCCGTCTCACGGTCCGCTCACGTCAGCCGAAACGCCGATCCGCGTTCACCCGCCGTTCACCGTCAGCGACGGGTCGCTTCACCTCGTCTCCCTACCTTCACAAGCGTCAGACACCCATGAGGGATACGAACACACAGGAGAACGAAGTGAACCGCACTTCCATCCGCCGCGCGGCCGTCCCGGCCGCCGCTCTCGCCCTGGGCCTGAGCCTCTCGGCTTGTGGTGCCGGCAACGAGGACACCCCCGACACCGGCAGCGGCGACACGGGCAGCAGCGACGGCCCCACCCTGTCCGGCACCTTGAGCATCGGCGGCGCCAGCTCGCAGGAGGCCGCCCAGAACGCATGGCGCGCAGCCTTCCAGTCAGCGAACCCCGACGTGACCGTCAACTACGACCCGATCGGCTCCGGCGGCGGGCGCGAGCAGTTCATCTCGGGCGGCTTCCCGCTCGCGGGCTCGGACTCCTACCTCACCGACGAGGAGAAGGAGCTCAGCAAGGCGAAGGAGACCTGCGGCGGCGACGTCATCGAGGTCCCCGACTACGTCTCGCCGATCGCGGTCATCTACAACCTCGACGGCGTCACCGACCTGAACCTGACCCCCGACACGCTCGCCAAGATCTTCGCCGGCGACATCACGTCGTGGGACGACCAGGAGATCGCCGACGAGAACCCGGACGCCGACCTCCCGTCGGAGACCATCAACCCGGTCCACCGCTCGGACGAGTCCGGCACCACCGGCAACTTCACCAACTACCTGACCACGGTCGCCCCTGACGGGTGGACCTACGGCGAGGTGGAGACGTGGCCGATCAAGAGCGGCGAGGGCGCCAGCGGCACCTCCGGCGTCGTCTCCGCGGTCACCGAGGGCCCGAACTCCATCGGGTACGCCGACGCGAGCCAGGCCGGCGACCTCGGCAAGGCCAACATCGGGGTCGGCGACGAGTTCGTCGCTCCGGAGCCCGAGGCCGCCGCGAAGATCTTCGAGGTGTCCCCCAAGGCCGACACGGCCACGGACACGCAGCTGATCTTCGACCTGGACTACAAGACCGAGGAGGCGGGCACCTACCCGATCGTCCTCACGTCCTACCTGATCGCGTGCCCGACGTACGACGACGCCGACGCCGGGAACCTGGTCAAGGGCTACATGACCTACATCCTCAGCGAGGAGGGTCAGCAGGAGGCGGCCACCAACGCCGGCTCCGCGCCGCTGCCCTCCGCCACCCGGGACGAAGCCGCAAGCATCGTCGACGGGATCAAGGTCGGCTGAGACCGATCCAGCACCAGCCTGGCAACCCTCGTGCCGGTCACCTCGGTGACCGGCACGAGGTGTGTCGGGAAGCACGCCGCAACAGCTCTCACACCAGCCCCACCACGAGACAGGTGCAGCCGATGAGCATCACCCGCCACACCCGAGGTGGGTCATGACGGACGTCCAGACCACACCGCCCGCAGAGACCCAGGTGTCCCAACGAGGGGACGTCGTCTTCGCCGGCCTGGCCAGGGGCGCCGGCATCTTCATCCTGGTCGTCCTGGCCGGAGTCGCGATCTTCCTCACCATCGAGGGCGCGCCCGCGATCACGGCACCCGCGGCCTCGATGGACGGCAAGTCCAACATCCTGGTGTACGTCTGGCCGCTGCTCTACGGCACGCTGCTGGCCGCGGCGATCGCGATGCTGCTGGCGACGCCGCTGGCGATCGGCATCGCGCTCGTCATCTCGCACTACGCCCCCCGCCGGCTCAGCAGGCCCCTCGGCTACTTCGTCGACCTGCTCGCCGCCGTGCCGAGCGTCGTCTACGGCCTGTGGGGCATCGGCTTCCTCGGCCCGCGCATCCTGCCGTTCTACGGCTGGCTCGAGGACAACCTGAGCTTCATCCCCTTGTTCAAGGGTCCGGCCACCTCGGGCCGCACGATCCTCACCGCGTCGATCGTGCTCGCGGTCATGGCGCTGCCGATCATCACCGCGATCACCCGCGAGATCTTCGCGCAGACCCCGCGTCTCCACGAGGAGGCGGCCCTGGCGCTCGGCGCGACCCGGTGGGAGATGCTGCGGCTCGCGGTCTTCCCCTACGCCCGCTCCGGCATGATCTCCGCGACGCTGCTCGGCCTCGGCCGCGCGCTCGGCGAGACCATGGCCGTCGCCATGGTGCTCTCGGCCACCGGCGTGATCTCGATCAACCTGATCTCCACCACGAACCCCTCGACCATCGCGGCGAACATCGCGCTGCAGTTCGGTGAGGCGTCCGGCACCAAGATCAACGTGCTGATCTTCAGCGGCCTCGTGCTCTTCGTGATCACCTTCGTCGTCAACTTCCTCGGCCGCGCGATCGCCGCCCGGGGCAGCGTGGGAGGCGCCCGATGACCACCACCGAGTCCCCCGAGGTGCGCCCGGACCGGTCGTCGGTCCCGCTCACCCACAAGTCCCTGCCGCAGTACGCCGCGGGCATCGCCCTCGCGATCGCGCTGGCCCTCTCCCTCGGGAGCGGCCTCGTGCTCGGCGCCGGAGCGGTGTACGTCGTCCTGGTCACCGCCGTGCTCTTCGGCATCGTGTGGCCGACCTGGTCCCTCGTCGTCGAGGGACCCCGGTTCGCGAAGGACAAGGTCGTCACCACGCTCGTGTGGTCGGCGTTCGGCGTGGCCACCGTCCCGCTGGTGACGCTGCTCTACGCCGTGGTCAAGAACGGCGCCCCGGTGCTCAGCGGGCAGTTCTTCACGTACTCGATGCGCAACGTGGTCGGCGAGGGCGGCGGCATCTACCACGCGATCCTGGGCACGCTGCTGATCACGTTGTTCGCCACGCTGATCTCGGTGCCGATCGGCATCCTGACCGCGATCTACCTGGTCGAGTACGGCGGCAAGACCCGCCTCGGCCGGTGGATCACGTTCCTCGTCGACGTCATGACCGGCATCCCGTCGATCGTCGCCGGCCTGTTCGCCTACGCGCTCTTCGTGCTGATCTTCGGCCCGGGCGTCCGGATGGGCATCGGTGGCTCGATCGCCCTGTCGATCCTGATGATCCCGATCGTCGTCCGGTCGAGCGAGGAGATGCTCAAGCTCGTGCCCGACGAGCTGCGCGAGGCGGCGTACGCCCTCGGGGTCCCGAAGTGGCGGACCATCCTCAACGTGGTCGTGCCGACCTCCCTGGCCGGCATCGTCACCGGTGTCACGCTGGCGATCGCCCGGGTCGCGGGCGAGACGGCGCCGCTGCTGATCATCGCCGGCAAGACGGACTCGGTGAACCTCAACGTGTTCGCCGACCGGATGGCGACCCTTCCCGTGTTCATCTACTACTCGTACCTGCAGCCCGGCATCCCCCCGGAGTTCGGACAGGAACGCGCCTGGGGCGCAGCGCTCGTGCTGATCGCGATCGTCATGATCCTCAACATGATCGCGCGCGCCGTCAGTGCGTTCTTCTCCCCCAAGACCGGTCGCTGACCAGAAGGAATCGACTCACACCATGGCCAAGAGCATCCACGTCTCCGACCTGAACATCTACTACGGCGACTTCCTCGCCGTGCAGAACGTGTCGATGACGATCAACGCCCGCTCCGTGACCGCGCTGATCGGCCCCTCCGGCTGCGGCAAGTCGACGTTCCTGCGCTCGCTGAACCGCATGCACGAGGTGATCCCGGGCGCGAGCGTCCAGGGCAAGATCGTGATCGACGGGCAGAACCTCTACGACGCCGACGTCGACCCGGTCGCCGTGCGTCGCCAGATCGGCATGGTCTTCCAGCGGCCGAACCCGTTCCCGACGATGTCGATCTACGACAACGTGCTCGCGGGCATGAAGCTGAACAAGAAGAAGATGCCGAAGTCGGAGGCCGACTCGGTCGTCGAGAAGTCGCTCAAGGGCGCCAACCTCTGGAACGAGGTGAAGGACCGCCTCGGCAAGCCCGGCATGGGTCTCTCCGGTGGCCAGCAGCAGCGGCTCTGCATCGCACGCGCGATCGCCGTCGAGCCGCAGGTGCTGCTCATGGACGAGCCGTGCTCGGCGCTCGACCCGATCTCGACCTCGGCCATCGAGGACCTGATCCACGAGCTCAAGAGCGACTACACGATCGTCATCGTCACCCACAACATGCAGCAGGCCGCCCGCGTCTCGGAGGAGACCGGCTTCTTCAACCTCTCCGGTGCCGGCAAGCCGGGTCACCTCGTCGAGATGAACCCGACGACCAAGATCTTCAGCAACCCCGACATGGAGTCGACCGAGGCCTACATCTCCGGCCGCTTCGGCTGACACACCGATTCGTCTGCGGTCGTCACGCGTGGACTCTTGATCCTCCGCTAGACGAATCGGGGGTACGGCGGTCAGCCGAGGCCGATGACCCCGTGCAGCAGCCAGTACATGAGGCAGGCGACGAGGCCGGCGGCAGGGAACGTCAGGACCCACGCGGTGATGATGTTGAAGGCCACGCCCCACCGCACGGCGGAGAGCCGGCGGGTGGCGCCGGCGCCCATGATCGCCGAGGTGATCGTGTGCGTCGTCGAGATCGGGGCCTCGAAGTGGATGGCCGCGACGTAGAGCACGCCGGTGGCCACGGACTCGGCCGCGAAGCCGCTCGGCGGGTCGAGGTGGATGATCCGACGCCCGAGGGTCCGCATGATCCGCCAGCCACCGGAGTAGGTGCCGAGCGAGATCGCACTCGCCGCGGCGAGGACCACCCAGAGCGGCAGATCGTCGCCGTAGTGGTCGGGGTTGTAGGTGACCAGCGCCAGGAAGATGACGCCCATCGTCTTCTGCGCGTCCTGCAGGCCGTGGCCGAGCGCGAGGCCCGCAGCGGAGAAGGTCTGGGCGATGCGGAAGCCGCGGTGCACCTTGTGCGGGTTGGCCCGGCGGAAGATCCAGAGGATCGCCATCATCACCAGGAAGGCCGCCGCGAAGCCGAACAGTGGCGAGGCCACCATCGGGATGAGCACCTTCTCCTTGATGGTGGTCCAGTGGACGGTCGCCCCGGCCGTCAGCGCGGCGCCGACCAGCCCGCCGATGAGGGCGTGCGAGGACGACGAGGGCAGACCGAAGTACCAGGTGATGAGGTTCCACGCGATCGCGCCGATGAGGCCGGCCAGCACCACGACCAGCCCGTGCACACCAGCCGGGGCACCGATCGTGTCCTTGACCGTGTGGGCGACCTCCTGGCCGAGCAGGGCGCCGATGAAGTTCATGACGGCGGCCAGGATGAGCGCCATCCTCGGGGTCAGCGCCCGGGTCGACACCGACGTCGCGATGGCGTTCGCGGCGTCGTGGAAGCCGTTGGTGTAGTCGAATGCGAGAGCGACGACGACGACCGCGATGATGATCGCGAGGTCCACTCAGGACTCCTTGACCGCGATCTGCTCGATGATGTTCGCCACCCGCTCGAAGGCGTCGATGGCGGCCTCGAGCGAGTCCACGACGTCCTTGAGCTTGAGCACCTCGAGCGCTTCGTACTTCCCGCTGAACAGGCGGGCCAGGATCTTGCGGTAGGTCTTGTCGCCGGCGTTCTCGAGCCGGTTGATCTCGATCCAGTACTCGTCGAGGTCCTTCATCGGCTTGAGCCGCGGCATCGCCTGGGCGGTGACCTCGGCACAGCGCTGGATCACGTCGACGAGGTCGAGGGTGCCCTTCGGCAGCTCTCCCACCTCGTAGAGGAGGACGAGGTCGACGACCTCCTCCATGAAGTCCATGACGTCGTCGAGCCCGGCGGCGAGGTTGTAGATGTCCTCACGGTCGAACGGGGTGACGAACGTGGTGTTGACCCGCTTGATGATCGTGTGGGTCGCGTCGTCGGCGAGGTGCTCCTCCTCGCGCATCCGCTCGGCGATGGCCTTGCGGTCGCTGCCGTCGCTCAGCATCTCGGCGAGGAGGGCGGATCCTCCGACCAGTCGCTGGGCTGACTCGGTGAACATGTCGTAGAACGAAGCATCCACGGGACGGAAACGCACGGGGAACTCCTGGCTGACGGGGACCCAAGCGTGAACATGCTAGGGGTAGCCGCGGTCGGACGCGCAACACCGGGGCCCTGTCGGTGTGACAGAGACCCCGGTGTCGATGGTTCACGGGGAGCCCGGACGGGCTCCACGCCGAGCATCAACCTGCTTCGGGCTCACCCTGACTCGGTACGCCGGGTCGGGAGACCCCCAGAAGCTGGTCGATCGCCTTTTGGTCCAGATGCCCCTCGTTGTCGCTGGCAGCAATCATGAGAGTGGAGACAAGCCCCACCTCTTCCAGCAGCACTGCGTCCTCGAGTGGGACATCGAGCTGGTCAGCCATTGCTCGATCCCTTCGCAGTCGCAGGCGTAGCCCTCATACCACGCCTTCGATGCACCCATTCAGAGCATGCTCACTCGTGCTGGCCCCAAACCGTGAAAGTAAAAACGGACGAGCCCCGACCAACCGGTCGGGGCTCGTCCGCTGATGAAAGTCAGCTCGCGTTGCGAACGTTCTCAGCCTGGGGACCCTTGGGACCCTGGGTGACCTCGAACTCCACGCGCTGGTTCTCCTCCAGGGACTTGTAGCCCTGCATCTGGATTGCCGAGAAGTGCACGAAGACGTCGTCGCCGCCGCCCTCCTGCGCGATGAAGCCGAAACCCTTCTCGGCGTTGAACCACTTGACAGTGCCCTGAGCCATGCTCACTTACTCCTCTATCGGGGCTGAATGCGCCACTTCGACGCACCCGCACCGGAAGCGTGACGCTGAGCCCCTCCGAGACGTGTACCTCAAGAAGCCAACGCCGCCGGATTCACAACACTCCGCGGGTTGGGACCTGCTGGATCTTTGAGCAACCGGTGCACGTCAAACCTTACCAACAACTCGCCGTGACGGAAGGGACGGGCGTGACGTGATGAGCACCGACGCTCAGGTGGCGGCCAGGACGCCCAGCGGGTCGTACGACAGCCCGGGGAACACGCGGGTCACGTCCTTGTCGGGGAAGCGCCGGTGGACGACCTCGCCGAGGACCTGGCGGTAGTCGCTGGTGACCTTGAGGTCGCCCTCGACCTGGGACTGGGTGCCGAGGCCGGGCCAGGAGCCGTAGTAGCGACCGCCGCGGACGCCACCGCCCATGACGAGCATCATGTTGCCCCAGCCGTGGTCGAGCCCGCGGTTGCCGTTCTCGGCGACCCGGCGGCCGAACTCGCTGATCGTGACCACGGTGACCTTCGAGCGCAGCGGGCCGAGGTCGCGCAGGAAGGCGTCGAGGCAGGCAGCGAAGGCCGAGGTCATGCTCTGCATCTCCCCCCAGGCGAGCGTCCCGTAGTTGTCGTGCATGTCCCAGCTGCCGAAGTCGACGGAGATCACCTCGGTGCCGATGTCGGCCTTGATCAGCCGCGCCGAGTCCTTCAGCGCCTCGGCGAGGTCGTTGCCGGGCCACGCGTTCGGGTAGCCCACGTCCGGGGTGTACGCCGCGGCGGCGAGCCCGGAGAGCCGGCCGACCGTGTCGAGCGCCGACCGGGCGGCCGTGCCGAGGGCACCCTCCTTGGCACCCCAGACAGCCTGGAGCTGCTGGGCCCGACGGGCCTCCCAGCCCTTGTCGGCGCCGGCGAGCTTGATGTCCTTGAGCGAGGACGTGGCGAGCGTCGGCGTCGGCCCCTGGACGAGGGTCGGCGGCGTGGAGCTGCCGAGGTGCACGGCCTCCTCGGCGGCGCCGTCCGCGTCGAGGCCCACCATCCGGTTGACCCAGCCCTGCCGCAGGTCGCTGCCGGGGGCCGCGTCCTCGACGAGCTCCATGGCCAGGAAGTGCGAGCGGTTCGGGACGTCCATGCCGACGGCCTGGACGGCCGCGAGCTCGCCGTTGTCCCACAGCCACGACAGCGGCGCCATCTCCGGGTGCAGGCCGAACATCTCGTCCTGCGCGATCAGCTGCGCCTTCGGCACGGCGATGGTCGGGCGGGCGGCGTAGTAGGCCGGGTCGCCGTGCGGCACGACCATGCCGAGGCCGTCGATCCCGCCCCGGAAGCTGAGGACCACGACGACGTTGCCGCCGGTGGTCGCGCCGAAGGACGCCGACCTGACGGCGTCGCCGAAGAGGCTGGTCGCGACGCCGGTGGCTCCCGCAGCGGCCACGCCGCCGAGGAACCGTCGTCGGGACAGCCTCGCGACCCGCGCGTACTCCTCGCAGCAGTCGGCACCGGTCGTGGTCGTCGTCATGGCAGTCACCTCAGCGGCTCAGGTGGGCGGGCGAGTCGAGCAGGGCGGCGACCACGCGGGGGAACTTCCAGCCCGCCACGGCGTGCGCGGACGTGATGACCTCGCCGGGCGCGACGTCGGCCCCCACGCAGGCGGCCTTGAGCAGCTTGGAGGTCGAGCGCCGGCCGAGCAGGGTGCGGCTGAGGTGGTCGACGTACTTGTCGAAGCGGAGCTTCGGCTGCGGGAGGAACGACGATGCGGGGCGGTAGGCCGCCTCGCCGTTGGGCCACCAGCCGCCGCCCATGTTCCAGTGCATCCGCCAGGAGTTGAGCATCCGCGTCGTCGAGGCCCACGCGGCGGCGGAGTCCGGCGGACCGTCCGGGCGCGGCCACTGGAACGCGAGGGTGGTGTTGAGCGTCCAGCAGACCTCGTTCGCGAACGAGCTGGGGCCGACCGGTGCGGCCACCGCGACGTCGAGGGCGCGGAGCGTGGCGACGCAGTCGTCGATCGGGGTGCGCACCTTCTGGCCGGCCGAGGCCCAGAACTCGTCGCTGGCGACCAGCGCGCGGAGGACAGCCTTGATGTCGGTCCCGGAGTCCAGGTAGACGCCGGCCAGCCGGGAGACGAGCGCGTCCGACGGGGAGTCGGAGACGAAGCGCACCGCGATCTTGCGGCAGACCCGGCGGGCAGTGGCCGGGTGGTTGGCGAGGTAGCGGAGGTACGCCTCGGCCAGTGCGGGGTCCGCGGTGGCGTTGGGGCGGCTGAAGCCGAGCACGGTGACGGCGCCGGTGGTGTGTCGGGCGCCGTCGTACTGACGGACCCAGGTGTCCTTCACGACGGTCCAGCCGGACAGGATCTTCGCGGAGTCCTTCACCATCTGCTCGGAGTAGCCGGCCTCCCGCCCGACGGTGTGCAGCTCGAGCAGCTCGCGGCCGTGGTTCTCGTTGGGAGCGTTCTTGACCGACTTCCAGTTGTCGAGGAAGAGCAGCATCGCCGGGTGCAGCGTGGTCTCCACCAGCAGGTCCTCGAAGCGGCCGAGCGCGTGGGCGCGGATCACGTCGTCGTACTGCGGGCGCACGGTGAAGGCCGGGAAGTGGTTCGCGTCGACGTGGAGGTGGTTGCTCCAGAGCTCGACCATCGACTCGAGCACCGAGCGCGAGGAGTACGTGCGGCGCAGGATCGCGGCGTTGCAGAGGTCGCGGGCGTACTCCCAGGCAGCCTTGCCGGAGCCCTGGTCGCCCTGCCAGATCTCGGCGGGGGTGCGACGCAGGTCGGGGAACCAGCCGGGCACCGCAGCGCCACGGGTGTTCTCCGCCACCGAGTCCGGAGCCAGCTGCTTCTCGAACCACGCGGTCTCACCGCCGGCTGCGCGCAGCTCGGCGAAGAGCGCCGTGCTGAAGCCGGTGCCGAGCCGGTTCATGAGGTGCAGCTGCCGAGCGGTGGGCACCGCCGTCTTGTCGTACGGCGCCACGGGGTAGGCGGCACGCCGAGCCGTCGCCATCAAGACCCTCCCAGTTCCAGTGGCTGCGAGGGTCCATCGTCGCCGCGTACCACCTCAGGCGTTCGCGAAATGCCCGAATTGCTCTAGACAGGACTCAGGTCCCGACTGGGATTGGAGGATCCCCTGCGGGGGTATCTAGACAGGGCACGGGGGAAACCGACAACGGCACCAGCGCACCTGCCATTGCCACCTGAAGGGAGCACCACCATGGGACTCGGACTCGGAGTCGTCCTCATCGTCCTCGGCCTCTTGCTCGTCACGCCGGCCGTCACGTTCGACATCGCCGGCGTCGACGACGTGATGCTGGGCTGGATCCTGCTGATCGCCGGCGTGCTGTCGATCGTCGTCGGCCTCGTCGCCACCCGGAACGCCGGGCGGACCACGGTCGTCGAGGAGCGCCGCGAGCGCCTCTGACGCCACAGAACCTGTCCCGGGTCGGGGCCGCACCAGCACCCACGAACCCCCGACCCATCGGACCGCCGGACCCGGTGCCTAGGCACCGGGTCCGGCCCCGTTTTTCTACAGCGGTCCGGGGTACGCCGCCTCCGCGGCCGTCGAGAGCTGCCCCCACCGCCGTCGCACCAGCACCGTGCCGATGACGACGCCGCCCACGAAGGCGCCCGGCACCGCCCAGGCCAGCGGCCCGCCGTGGAGGTCGACGCGGTCCCCGACGACGTACCCGATGGTGGTCCACACGGCGGCCCAGGCGAGCCCGCCGACCGCGTTGAACGCGAGGAACCGCCGCCACGGCATGTGGTTCACGCCGGCCAGGAAGGCCGCGGTGGTGCGGAGCAGGGCCACGAAGCGGCCCAGCATCACGACCGGCCCGCCGTGCCGGGCGAAGACGTAGCGAGCCACCTTGAGCCGCGGCTCGTCCAGACGCACCAGGTGCCCCCAGCGGCGCAGCAGCGGCCAGCCGCCCCAGCGCCCGATGCCGTAGCCGGCGTTGTCGCCCATGATCGCGGCCAGCGCAGCCACCAGGAAGATGAGCACCGGCGCCACGGTGTGCTCGTGCGCGGCATAGGCGGCGAAGACCACGAGCGCCGTCTCGGCGGGCACCGGGATGCCCATGCACTCCAGCCAGACCGCGCCAAAGACGGCGACCAGGCCGTACCGGTCCAGCATCTCGAGCACGAAGCCTGTCATCGCGAGCAGTATCGCGCGTCGGTCACTCCAGGTAGCGGTCCGCCACCACGGCCTGCTGGTCGACGGGGTGCCCGCGCTGGATGGTCCACGCGAGCCGGACCAGCCCCGCGTGCGACCAGGTCAGCGGGGTCGCGGAGCGGGTGCCCTCGCCCGACGGGCAGCACGGGTCGCCGGTCGGCGGCTCGCCGTCCCACACCTGCTCGGCGAGCAGCCCGGACGGACCCGCCGCGGCGGCCATCGTCGCCAGGTAGTCCTGGGCCGGGAGGCCGGCGGTCACGGCGTACTCCCCGCGCTCGCCGGTGAGCAGCGGCCACCCTCTGCCGTGCGTGGTGTGGGTGTCGGGCTCGGTGATGTCCCACTGCTCGCCGGTGGCGGTCTCGCCGTACCCGTCGAAGCTGAAGCGGTGCCAGAACGGGCCGTTGGGCGTCATCACCTTGAGCTCGTCGTCGATGACGGCGAGCGTGTTGACGACCGCGGGGTCGTCGGGCGCGATGATCCCGTAGCGGACGAGGTCGAGGAAGCTCTGGTCGACCACCTCCCGCTGGTCGGCGTCGGAGGGACCGCCGTCGCCGATCCCGTACGTCGTCCCGGCGTTCGGGTCGCCGTCCTTGGTGAGGCGGAGGAAGTAGGGGTCGTCGCTGAGCGGACCGTTGGTCGTCACGGTCCAGTCCTTCACCTTGGCCTGCCAGTCGTCGGCGAGCCCGCGCCACGTCCTCGCAGAGGCGCGGTCACCGTGGGCGCGGGCGATCGCGGCGGCGCTGAGCATGCCGTCGATCTGGGCCGCGATCGAGTTGGGCGAGTAGCCGGACTGGTTCTCCCAGCGCTCCTGCGGGGAGTACGGCGCCGCGAGGTGGGCGTCCTCGTCCTCGAAGTCGGCCAGGAAGGTCGCCGCCTTCTTCACGTGCCGGTAGATCCGCGGACTGTCCTCGCCGGTCAGGTTGGCCAGCGCGATCGGCAGCGCCACCTCGTCGAGCTGGAGCTCGGACCAGACGGGCTCGCCGGAGACGTCGGAGTTCTGCGGGAACGACCCGTCGGCCTTCTGCTGGTGCAGGAACAGCCAGTCGACGATGCGACGGGCAGCTGCCTTGTCGCCCATCGCCCACAGCGCGGTGCCGAACTCGTAGGCGTCGCGCGACCACACGAGGTGGTAGGCGCCCGAGGGCGACGAGAGGCCGTCGACCTCGTCGCCCCACACCCACGGCGCCGACGGGGACGCCACGAAGGCGCCGGGGTTCAGCTTGTCCTCGGCGGCCGCGAGGGCCAGGGCCGAGGCGAGGTACTCGGCGCGCACGCCGGACGCGCTGGCCGGGACGTCGCGGAGCCCGCCCAGGTAGCGGTGCCAGCCGTTGTCGTACGACGCAGCGGTGGCACCGAAGGCGTCGTCGGCGCTCGCGTCGTTGGTCAGGAGGGCGCGACGGATGGTCCCGCCGAACCCGAGCGTGAGCACCGCCGAGCGGTGGCCCGCGGTGCCGTCGACGTTGCGGACGAGACCGGTCTGCACGACGTTGCCGGGTCCGGCGAAGTCGGAGTGGTTGTCGAGGACGTGGTCGTCCGCGAGGTCCGTCCAGCCGTCGTCGACGCCGAGCAGGCCGTTGGACGCCGGGCCGAAGGACGGCGCGGACGTCAGGACCGTGGCGGTGTGGTCGTCGGTGGCGACGAGGGCCCGGCCCCGGGTGATGCTGGTGTCGTCGTTCCCGCCGTTGTCCAGGGCGGGGTCGAGGACGGCGTAGAGCTTGTAGGGCTCCCCGTCCAGGGACTTCAGCCGGACCTTGACCCGCACCGCGTCTCGGTCCGGGTCGGTGACGACCGTCTGCTCGATGCGGTACTTCCCGGAGGTCGCGGTGTCGACCTCGGTGAAGCGGAGGCTCCGCGGGTCGGGACGGCTCGGGGCGTGGTCGGTGTCCAGGGACACCCGGTCGGTGAAGGTCGCGCCATCGGTGACGACGAGCTCGAGGGCCCGGACGCTCGGCGTCGAGAGGTCGGGGTAGAACATCTCGCTGAGGTGGCCCTGCTGCATGGTGAACCAGACGTTGCTCACCCGGGAGCGGGAGGTGCCGAAGGCGGTCTTGTCGGCCTCGTCCCAGACCGTCTTGTCGCCGGTGGTCCCGGCGGCCGCGGCGGCCGCTCGGGGGACGGGCGCGGCACCGGACGGTGCGGCGCTCAGGGCAAGAGGTGCTGTCGCCACGAGCGCGGCGAGCAACGCCGTACGGCGGGCAGGGTGGGATCGAGCGGACATGCGGGGCCTCCCTCGGCTCCCCTGCTGCCTACCCCGTGACCCAGGTCACAAACGAGGGGTCGGATGAGGCGCGTGGCCGGAGACCCGGACAGGACCGGCACGGGTAATTCGACCTACTTGGAGTTCACGTTTGAACGATCTAACATCGAGGTGAACGTGGACGTGCTTTGGGAGCTTCGGCAGCACCTCCGCGACGCACCCAGAGAAGATTGAGGGAACACGATGATGTGTACTCACTCGCCGCAGTGCCCGAGCGCCACTGACGCCAACTGCTGCAGCGCCCACGTGGCGGCCGACCACTCCGAGCAGGGCTGGTGCCGTCTGTGCAACGGCGTGATCCTGTTCGACGACGGCCTCTACCTCGACCTCGAGGGCCACATCGAGCCGGTGCCCGTCCTCGCCTGAGGCGGCCCGCCAGCTGTGCTCAGGGCGTCGACGCTCCGGTCGGAGGCACGACGCACGTGCTCGTCACGGGCGCTCCCTCGCAGCACGGTCGGATGTAGCCGCACCGGTCGCACCTCGAGTGGGAGGTCTCCCACCGCATCGTCGCCCCGCAGCCGTCGCACTCCATCGCATCCACCCGGCCACCATGGCGCAGCTCCCGCGATTCAGTTCCGATCCGACCACCGGTCCGGCGTGTCGCGACGGACTCGCACTGAATCGCCTCGCGGACCGCTCAACCCTTGACGGAGCCGTCGACCATGCCGCGGATGAAGTGCCGCTGGGCGACGAGGTAGAAGAGGACGACCGGGAGCGCGACCAGCACGGCGCCGGCGGCCAGCAGCGAGGTGCCGGCGGTGTACTGGCCCTGGAAGAGCGCGAGGCCCAGCGGTGCGGTGAGCAGCTCGCCGCTCGGGATCACGACCAGCGGCAGCAGGAACTCGTTCCAGGTCCACATGAAGAACAGCACCATCATGGTCAGCACCGCGGGCCGCCCCATCGGCAGCAGGATCGACCAGAAGACGCGGAAGTGGCCGGCGCCGTCGAGACGCGCCGCCTCGACGACCTCGCGGCTGGTGCTGCGGAAGTACGCGCGCATCCAGAAGGTGCCGAAGGCCAGGGACTGCGCGATCTGCGGGAGGATCAGCGCCGCGTAGGTGTCGAGCAGGCCGACGCTGCGCAGCTGGAAGTAGAGCGGGATGACCACGGCCTCGCTCGGCACCATGAGCCCGGTGAGCAGCAGGTAGAAGAGCACCGACGAGCCGCGGAACCGCATGGTGCCGAACGCGTAGCCCGCCATGGCGGAGAGCAGCGAGGCGCCGACGACCACGGAGCTCGTCACGATCACGCTCGTGAGCAGGTAGTGGCTGAACTCACCCTGGACCCACGCCGCCTTGAAGTTCCCGAGGTCGACCCCGGCCGAGGCGCCGACCTCGTCGGGCTGCACGGCCTTCACCAGGATGAGGCCGACGGGGTACAGCGTGAGCACGGTGCCCAGGGCGAGCACGGCGTACGTCATGGCGCGCTCGAACGAGGAGGTCCTCATCGGGCCTCCTCCCGGTCCGAGCCCTCGGCGAGGCGGTTGACCGCCCAGGTGGCGAGCAGGATGACGGCCGTCAGCACGAGGGCGACCGTGATGCCGACGCCGACCTCGCCCTCGCGGATCGCCCGGTCGTAGACCTCGTAGGACGGCACCCGGGAGGCGCCGCCCGGCCCTCCTGAGGTCATCACGTAGACGAGGTCGAAGGTGCGCAGCGCCGCGACCATGGTGAGGGTCAGCGCGACCGCGAGCTCCCCACGCACGCTGGGCAGGCTGATCGCGAAGAGCTCACGGAAGAATCCCGCGCCGTCGAGCCGGGCCGCCTCGAAGAGGTCGCGCGGCACCCGCGACAGCCCGGCGAGGAACAGCACCGTGCACAGGCCGGTGCCGACCCAGGTGCCGACGAGCCCGACCGCGGTCAGCACCCAGTCGGGGTCGCCCAGCCACCCCCTCGCGAAGCCGTCCAGCCCGATGGCGCGGAGGGCGTCGTTGAGCGGCCCCTGCGGTGCATAGAGCTGGCGCCACACCACGGCGACCACGGTGAGGGCGATGACCTGGGGCAGGAAGATCACGGTGCGGAAGAAGCCCGCGCCGCGGACCTTGGAGCGCGTCATCAACGTGGCGAGGAGCAGGCCGAGCGAGACCGGCAGCAGGCTGAAGTAGACGACCAGGACGAGCGCGTGCACGAAGGGTGCCCGCAGCTCCGGGTCGGTCAGCACCTGCCGGTAGTTGTCCAGCCCCACCCACTGGCCGAGCCCCAGCCCGTCCCACTCGTAGAAGGACAGCTGGACGGCGTACAGCACCGGCGCCAGCAGGAACAGGCCGAAGACGACCAGGGCCGGCGCGAGGTAGAGGTACGCGACACGACGGGGCTCCCCCGGCGGCCCGTGGTGCCGCGGAGGCTTGGAGGTCATCGACACGGGAGCGTCGACGGGGTCAGCTGCCCGAGACGAAGCCGGAGTACTCCTGCTCCAAGGTGTCGAGGAACTCCTGGTCGCTGACCTTCCCGCCACCGAGGTCCTGCACCTGGGCGGTGAGGAGGTCGTAGAAGTCCGGCGTCGCGTAGTCGAGGTAGGGCACCAGCGCGTCGTCCTCGCCGGCGGTGTTCCAGGCCTCGAGCACGTCCGCCGCGACACCTTCCGCCTTCGACGGGTCACCGCCGGTGACGGGCAGGTTCCCCGCCTCCTGGATCATCGTCATCGCGTCGTCGTTGGTGATGAAGTCGATGTACGCCGCGGCGACGTCGGCGTTGTCGGACGCCTCGGTGATGGAGAACGGCAGACCGGTGCCGCCGGTGACGGCCCGCTCGCCGCTGTCCCCGACGGGCGGGAGGAAGAAGCCCACGTCGTCGCCCATGGCGTCGGAGAGGTCGGCCTGCAGCCACGTGCCGGCAACCAGGAACACGCCCTGGCCCTTCGCGAAGTCCTGCCAGGCAGGGTCGTAGCCGACCCCGTTGAAGTCCTGGGTGAAGTAGCCGTCGTCCACCCAGGAGCTGAACGTCTCGGCGGCCTGCACGTTCTCGTCGCTGTCCCACGAGGCACCCTCACGACCGAAGCCGAGGTTGCGGATGTCGTCGCGGGGGACGAACTGGTTCTGGACGAAGCCGTAGTCGTGGATGCCGGGCCAGCCGTCCAGGTTGCCGAACTGGATCGGCAGCTCCCCGGCGTCCTTGGCGGCCGCGAGGGCGGCCTCGAAGTCCTCGGTGGTCTCCGGGACCTGGAGGGAGAGGTCGTCGAGCTTGGCCTTGTTGTACCAGACCCCGACGACCTCACCGACCTGCGGAAGACCGAAGAGGCTGCCGGAGCCGAACTCCTTGCCGTCGTCGCTGTAGCTCGCGAGCGACCGGACCGAGTCGGGGAAGCGGTCCTCCCAGCCGTACGCCTCGGCGTACCCGTCGAGCGGGCGGAGCAGGCCGTTCTCCACGAAGGCGCCCATGTCGGAACGTCCGTTGTTGGCCTGCACGACGTCGGGGGCCTTGTCCGAGGTGATCGCGTTGCGCAGCGTGCGCTGAAGGTCGGTGAACGACCGCTTGGTGCGGTCGATCGTCACGTTCGGGTACTTCTTCTGGAACGCCTCGTTGAGCGCCTCGATCTGCTCGGCCTGCCCACCGCGGACCTCCTGGTCCCAGACGGTGAGGGTGACGTCGCCGAGCGAGCCGATGTCGGTCTCGACGTCGCTCGGCTTCACGTCGGTGGCCTCTCCACCCTCGGACCCTGGCGCACAGGCGGCCAGGGCGGTGAGCGTGGCGGCGGCGATGCCGACGGCGATCAGTCGGCGGCCTCGCGAGGAGCGCCCGGCCTGCGTGCTTCGTGCGGTCATTCCGTCTCCTGGAGTGAGTGAGCGGCGGGATGGGGCAGGCCTGCGGTCCCGGTGGGGCGCGGGCCGTGACGCGTGCTGTCGTGGTGGTGGTGGTCGGCGAAGCCGATCGTGGGTACGGCGCGGCCGAACATCCGGTGCTCGACGGTGCCGAGGACCTCCTCGAGGAAGGCGTAGTCGCGGGCCGCCCGGCTGTCACGGTCGAGGTCGGTGAACCAGTCGCAGACGTCGGCCCACCCGGGCGAGGCGAGGGCGCCGCTGAGGTCGAGGACCGACAGGCCGGCCGCGAGGTTGGCGAAGCGGATGCGCTGCAGCAACGGCCACTCGCGCAGGGTGCCGACGATGAGGGCGGCGAGGAAGACGTCGCCGGCACCTGTCGGGTCGACGGCAGGGACCCGGAGGCCGGGCACCCAGACGGTGTCACCGGTGACGTCGTCCGCGGCGTAGGCCCCACCACTTCCTGCCGTGACGACCGCGAGCGGCACCCAGTCGCGGAGGACCTGGAGCGCGGCGCCGGGGTGGCTCGTGCCGGTGTAGGCCATCGCCTCCTCGGCGTTGGGCACGAAGGCGTGGCAGCCCTCGAGCCGCTCACGCAGCAGACCTGCGTCCCAGCGCTCCGTGTCGTCCCACCCGACGTCGGCGAAGACGAGGCTGCCCTGGCCGACGAGGTCGTCGACCCACGAGCCGCGGGTGAGGGCGATGTCGGCGTAGGAGGCGCGCGCGGTCGGGACCTCGCTCAGCAACGTCTCGAGCTTCACCGGAGACGGGTGCGCGTGGGTGATCATGGCGCGGTCGTCGTCGTAGGCCAGCGAGACGGTGACCGGGGAGTGCCAGCCGTCGATCTTGCGGGACCAGGAGAGGTCGACGTGCTCGTCCTCGGCGAGGGCTGCCCAGCAGTAGTCGCCGTACACGTCGGACCCGAAGGGTGCGGCCAGGCCGGTGGCGAGGCCGAGGCGGGCACCGGCGACGGCGAGGTTGGCGGCGCCTCCCGGGCTCGCGCCCATGCCCCGCGCCGGGATCTCGCGGCCGCCGACGGGCGCCGCGGGGAGGCCGGTGAAGATCAGGTCGAGGAAGACCGTGCCGGTCACGAAGAGGTCGAGTCCCCTGGGGGTCTCCACAGCCGCCTCCTCTCACTCCGGTCCTGGCAGTCTCGTTCATCGGTCATTTCTGCGCAAGAGTGCGCTGTGAATCACCGGAAACTGCGCATTCCTATGTTCAGATCTGCGCAGTTGTGGCTACTCTGGCGCCATGCTCGCCCGGCGTCGGCACGAACGCATCCTGGAGCTGCTGCGCGACCAGGGTCCGGCCGAGGTCGTCGACCTCTCGGAGCAGCTCGGCGTCAGCGGCGCGACGGTGCGGCGCGACCTGGGACTTCTCGCCCGTGAGGGTCGGCTCGAGCGCGTGCACGGCGGCGCGGCTCCCCTGGGCACGGTCGAGCCCCCGTTCGAGGTGGTCGCCGACGACCACAAGGACGCCAAGGCACTGGTCGGGGCGACCGCGGCCGACCTGGTGCGGGACGGCGACGTGGTGCTCGTCGACATCGGCACCACCACGAGCCACCTCGCCCGCGCGCTGCGCGGCCGCGAGGTCACCGTCATCACCTCGAGCCTTGCGGTGTACGACGAGCTCGCCCACGACGAGACCGTCGAGCTGATCCTGCTCGGCGGCAGCGTGCGGCGGAACTACCACTCGCTCGTCGGGTTCCTCACCGAGCAGGCGATCCGCCAGGTGCACGCCGACCTGCTGTTCCTCGGCACCAGCGGCGTGCGCCGCGACGGGGGCGTGCTCGACACGACCGCGGTGGAGGTGCCGGTGAAGCGAGCCATGCTCGAGGTGGCCGAGCGGACGGTGCTGCTCGCCGACGCGACGAAGTTCCCCGGCAAGGGCATCGCACGGGTCTGCGGCGCCCAGGACCTCGCCGCCGTCGTGACCGAGCCGCACGCCGACCCCGCCACGACCGCCATGCTGCGCGACCACGGCGTCGAGGTCGTCACCACTGCCACGGAGGACCCCGCATGAGGCTCACCATCCTCGGCGGCGGCGGCTTCCGCGTCCCGCTGGTCCACCGGGCGTTGCTCGGCGACGAGGGGCCGGGGCGCGTGACCGACCTGGTGCTGCACGACCTCGAACCCGGGCGCTTGCGCACGATCGGCCGCGTGCTCGACGACGCCGCCCGGGCGGCCGGCCGACCCGGCCCTCGCATCCACGTCGAGACGGACCTCGAGACCGCGCTGCACGGCACGGACTTCGTCTTCTCAGCGATCCGCGTCGGCGGGCTCGAAGGTCGGGTGTGCGACGAGCGGGCCGCGATCGAGCAGGGCGTGCTCGGCCAGGAGACGACGGGCGCCGGTGGCGTCTGCTTCGGCCTGCGCACGGTGCCGGAGGCGATGCGCATCGCGGAGACGGTGCGCCGCGTCGCTCCCGACGCCCACGTCATCAACTTCACCAACCCCGCCGGGATGGTGACCGAGGCGATGTCGCGCGTCCTCGGTGACCGGGTGGTCGGCATCTGCGACTCGCCCGTCGGGATGTTCAAGCGCGTCGCACGCGCTCTCGACGTCGACCTCGATCGCGCGGTGTTCGACTACGCCGGGCTCAACCACCTCGGCTGGCTGCGACGCGTGCTCGTCGACGGCCGCGACGTGCTGCCCGGCCTGCTCGCGGACGACGCCGCGGTCAAGGGCATCGAGGAAGGCAGGCTCTTCGGGCCGGCGTGGCTGGCCTCGCTGGGCTCGGTGCCCAACGAGTACCTCTGGTACTGGTACTACCGCGCCGACGCGCTCGCCGCGGAGCAGCGCGCACAGCACACGCGGGGTGAGCAGCTCGTCGAGCAGCAACGTGCGTTCTGGGCCGAGTCCGACGACGCGGCCGGCGAGGCCCTCGCGCGGTGGGAGCAGACCCGGGCGGAGCGCGAAGCGACGTACATGGCCGACAGCCGGGAGAGCAGCGGCGCCGGCGAGCGGGACCTGGAGGACCTCGAGTCGGGCGGCTACGACCGCGTCGCCCTGCAGCTGATGCGGGCGGTCGCCCGTGACGAGCGCACGACGCTGGTGCTCAACGTGCCCAACCGGCACACCTTGGCCGGGCTCGACACCGACGCCGTCGTCGAGGTGCCGTGCGTGGTCGACGGCAACGGCTGGCGCCCGTACGCCGCCGACCCGTTGGACGAGCACGCCCTCGGTCTGGTCACGACGGTCAAGGCCGTCGAGCGGCTCACGATCGACGCCGCACTGAGCGGGTCGCACGCCACGGCGGTCAAGGCGTTGGCGCTGCACCCGCTCGTCGGCTCGGTCACCGTCGCCCGCGCGATCCTCGACCGTCAGCTGGCGACGTTGCCGAGCCTGCGCTCGGTGCTGACGTCGTGACCCGCGGCCGCTGCCTAGACTCGGTCCCCGTGCGGGGCCTCTAGCTCAATCGGCAGAGCAGCGGACTTTTAATCCGCGGGTTCAGGGTTCGATCCCCTGGGGGCCCACCAAACGCTTGTGTTCGGTCGCGATCGACTGTGGTTGCTTTCGGTGATCCACTCGCCCTCGCGGCTGCCCGGGTGAGAGCGTGGCTCCATGAGTACGTCGGTGGGGGTCGTGTTCAGGCCGGAGCTGCCACCCGAGGAGCTGCGTGGCGTGGTCGACGCCTGCGAGCAGGCCGGGGTCGCGGAGCTGTGGCTCTGGGAGGACTGCTTCCTCGAGGGCGGGCTGACCGCCGCGGCCGCGGCGCTCGCGTGGTCCGAGCGACTCCGGGTCGGCATCGGGCTGCTGCCGGTGCCGTTGCGCAACCCGGCGCTGGCGGCCATGGAGATCGCAACCGTCGAGCGGCTCTTCCCGGGTCGGCTCGTCGTCACGCTCGGGCACGGGGTGCTCGACTGGATGGGCCAGGTCGGCGCGCGCGCATCGTCGCCGATGACCTTGCTCCGCGAGCACACGACGGCGGTGCGCGACCTGCTGGACGGGAAGGAGGTCGACGTGGACGGCAGCTACGTCCACCTCGACGGCGTCGCTCTCGACTGGCCGCCCGCGACTCCCCCTCAGCTGCTCGTCGGTGCTCGCGGGCTCAAGACGGTGGCGCTCGCCGGCGAGGTGGCCGACGGCGTGCTCCTGGACGCGATCGCCGACGCGACCGTCGTACGCCGGGACCGGGAGGTGCTCGACCAGGCCCGCGCCGACGTCGGGCGCGAGGGTCGCGCGCAGCTCACGGTCTACGCCGAGGTCGACCCGACCGCGGCCGATCCTTCCGCCGTCGTCGCGGACCGGGTGGCGGAGCTGGCCGACGCCGGAGCGGACACCGTGGTGCTGCAGGGCACCGCGGAGGCACCCGACCCGCGGGCGCTGCTCGAGGCGGTCGGGAGGTCGGCATGAGCTACGACTACGACCTCGGGAGCTACCACCGCGCGGTCACGACGAGCGCGCCCGAGGCGCAGACGTGGTTCGACCGCGGGCTGGTGTGGACCTACGGCTTCCACCACGAGGAGGCGATCGTCTGCTTCGAGCGGGCGCTCGAGCTGGACCCCGGCTGCGCGATGGCGTGGTGGGGCGTCGCCTATGCGCTCGGCCCCAACTACAACAAGCCGTGGGAGTTCTTCGACGAGGCCGAGCTCCGGACGACCGTCGAGCGGACGCGGCACGCGTTGGAGAAGGCGCAGTCGCACGCGACCCACGGCTCCGAGGTCGAGAAGGCCTTGGCGGCGGCCCTCGACGACCGCTACCCGCGCACCGACCCGGGCCCGGACTTCTCGGTGTGGAACACGTCGTACGCCGACGCGATGGGCCGGGTCCACGACGCGCATCAGGACGACCTCGACGTCGTCGTGCTCTACGCCGACGCGCTCATGAACCTCACGCCCTGGCAGCTGTGGGACATCACCACCGGCGAGCCGGCGATCGGTTCCCGGACTGTCGAGGCGCGCGAGGTGCTGGAGCGAGCGATGACGTTGCCCGGCGGGCTGGAGCACCCTGGCGTGCTGCACCTCTACATCCACCTGATGGAGATGTCGCCGAGGCCCGAGGAGGCGATGAACGTCGCGGACAGGCTGCGTGACCTGGTGCCGGACGCCGGCCACCTCCGGCACATGCCGACGCATCTCGACATCCTCGTCGGCGACTACCGCCGTGCGATCGCGTCCAACTCCGACGCGATCCGGGTCGACGAGAAGTACCACCGGCACTCCGGCGCGATGAACTTCTACACGCTCTACCGCTCGCACGACTTCCACTTCCGCATCTACGCCGCGATGTTCGCCGGGCAGTCGGAGGTGGCGCTCTCGACGGTCGAGCTGCTGGAGGCGTCGATCCCCGACGAGCTGCTGCGCGTCGAGTCTCCGCCGATGGCCGACTGGGTCGAGGGCTTCCTCGCGATGCGCGTCCACGCGCTGATCCGCTTCGGTCGCTGGGACGACATCCTCGCGCTGTCCCTCCCAGCGGACCAGGCGCTCTGCTGCGTCACGACCGCGATGACGCACTACGCGAAGGGCGTCGCGCTCGCCGCGACCGGACGTGTCGAGGAGGCGGAGGCAGAGCGCACGCTGTTCCTGGCCGCGGTCGCGCGGGTCCCCGAGAGCCGCATGCTCTTCAACAACACGTGCCTGGACATCCTCGCGATCGCCGGCGCGATGCTCGACGGCGAGCTCGCCTACCGACGCGGTGAGCACGAGGTGGCGTTCGAGCACCTGCGCCGGTCGATCGCGCTCGACGACGGTCTGCCGTACGACGAGCCCTGGGGCTGGATGCAGCCGACCCGGCACGCGTACGGCGCGCTGCTGCTCGAGCAGGGCCACGTCGAGGAGGCGGCCGCCGTCTACGCCGCCGACCTCGGGCTCGACGCGACGCTCCCCCGGCCGCAGCAGCACCCGAACAACGTGTGGGCGCTGCACGGCTACCACGAGTGCCTGGTCTCCCTGGGTCGCGAGGCCGAGGCGGCCCTCGTCGGCCAGCAGCTCGCGCTGGCCACGGCGTACGCCGACGTCCCGATCAACGCCTCCTGCTTCTGTCGCCTCACCGCCGTCGACGACTGCTGCCACTGAGCGGGTGGTCGAGCGCGCCGCCGAGGACGCCTGTACCGTGAGGGACGGCTCGCCTGTACCCAAGGGACGGTTCGGCTGTACCCAAGGGACGGTTCGGCGTCAGGCGGGGTAGACCTGGACCTCGGTGGCCTTGACGGCGAACCAGGCGGGGGTGCCGGGGGCGAGGTCGAGCTCGGCGGCTGCGGCCGGGGTGACGTCGGCGGAGAGCTCGGCGGCGCGGACGCGGACGTGGCCCTGCTGGGGCTCGAGGTCGGTGACGACGACCTCGAAGGCGTTGCGGGGGCTGCCTCCGGGAGCGTTGCGGAAGACCGAGACGGCCGTCGGTGCGAACACGGCGACGACGGGGTCCCCCTCCTCCAGGAGTACGGCGGTCGCCGGACTCACCGGCGACGTGGCGACCGGAGGAGGTGAGCACGGCCCCGTCGCGCCAGGTGCCGCGGAGCATGTTCAGCCCAGCGATGCGGGCGCCGAAGGCACTGCGCGGCCGGGCGAGCACGTCGGCGCTCGCGCCCTGCTCGACGATGCGCCCACCCTCGAGGACGACCACCCGGTCGGCGAGCAGCAGGGCGTCGAGGGCGTCGTGCGTGACGATCACCGCGGTGCGGTCGGCGAGCACCCGGCGCAGCGTCTGCCGGACGGAGGGCGTGACGGTGACGTCGAGGGCGGCCATCGGCTCGTCGAGCAGGAGCAGCCGTGGCTGCGCGGCCAGGGCTCGGGCGACGGCGGCGCGCTGGGCCTGGCCACCGGAGAGCTGGGCCGGCTTGCGCGACGCGAGCTCCTCGACGCCGACGTCCTCCAGCCACGACCTGGCCACCGAGCGCGCCTCCTCCCGGCCGGCGCCCGCGCTGCGGGGACCGAAGGCGACGTTGTCGAGGACGGTGAGGTGCGGGAACAGCAGGGCTTCCTGCGCGAGCGTGGCGATCCGCCGGTCGTGAGGGGCGACGAGCACGTCCCGGCCGGCGCCGACGTCGGTGAGCACCCGGTCGTCGAGGACGACACGGCCGCGGTCCGGGCGCAGCAGCCCGGACAGCACCTGCAGGACCGTCGACTTCCCGGCCCCGTTGGGCCCGAGCAGCGCGACGGTCTCCCCCTCGGCCACGTCGAAGGCGAGGTCCACGTCCCGGTCCGCGACGAGCGCGTCGTACTGAACCGTCACACGCTGCTCCTGCCCTGCCGGGCGAAGCCGATGACCAGCACCGCGACCACGACGAGCACGAGCGAGAGCGCGACCGCGCCCTGGGCGTCGGTCTCGCGACGGAGGTAGATCTCGAGCGGCAGCGTCCGGGTCACGCCCTGGAGGCTGCCGGCGAAGGTGATCGTCGCGCCGAACTCGCCGAGCGACCTGGCGAAGGCCAGCACCGCCCCGGACAGCAGGCCCGGCAGGACGAGCGGCAGCGTCACCCGCCGGAAGACCGTGGTCGGGCCGGCGCCCAGGGACGCGGCGACCACTTCGTACTGCTGCCCGCCGGTGCGCAGCGCCCCCTCGAGCGACACGACGAGGAACGGCAGCGCGACGAAGGTCTGCGCCATGATCACCGCGGTCGTCGAGAACGCGACCTGGAGCCCCAGCACCTCGAAGGTCTCGCCGAGCAGGCCGCGCCGGCCGAAGGTGTAGAGCAGCGCGATGCCGCCGACCACCGGGGGGAGCACCAGCGGCAGCAGCACCAGCGAGCGCAGGACGCCGAGGCCGCGCCAGCTGCTGCGGGCGAGCACGACGGCCATGGGGACGCCGAAGAGGATGCACAGCACCGTGGCCGTCCCCGAGGTGCGCAGGCTGAGGAGCAGGGCCTCCTTCGACGACTCGGAGGTGATCAGCTCGAAGAAGCGGTCCCACGGGGTGCGCAGCACGATGGCGAGCAGCGGGAGCAGCACGAACGCTGCTCCCGCGACCGCCGGGACGTAGACCCAGGTGGGCAGGCCGACCCGGGTGCGGGGGTCTCCTGCCATGTCACCTCGATCTGCGTGTGGTCAGGGAGCCGGTGCGAAGGCGAAGTCCTTGAGCACCTGCTGGCCCTCGTCGCCGGTCACCAGGTCGACGAACTCCTGGGCCAGGTCGGACTCGTCGCTGTCCTTGACCGTAGCGATCGGGTAGACGTTCACCGCGGAGGACGACTCCGGGAACTCGATGCCCTCGACCTCGTCGCCCGCTGCCTTGACGTCGGTCACGTAGACCACGCCGGCGTCGGCCTGCGCGTCATCACCGCTGACCTTGCCCAGGACGTCGGTCACCGACTGCTCCTCGCTCTTCGGAGCGAGCGTCACCCCGGCGGCCTCGGCCGCGGTCTGGGTGGCGGCGCCGCACGGCACCTCGGGCGCACAGATGACGAGGTACAGACCCTTCTTCGCGAGGTCCTGGAACGACGTGATGCCGGCCGGGTTCCCCGGGGGTACGGCGATCTCGAGCGTGTTGGAAGCGAAGGTGACCGGGTCGGAGCCGGTCAGGTCGTCGTCGGTGAGCTTCTGCATGTTCGCCTCGTCGGCCGAGGCGAAGACGTCGGCCGGAGCACCCTCCTGGATCTGGGCGACCAGGTCGGAGGAGCCGCCGTAGCTGAACTCCACGGTGACCCCGTCGTGCGAGGCCTCGAACTTCTTCCCGAGCTCGTCGAACGAGGCGGTCAGCGAGGAGGCGGCGTACACCGTCAGCGTCGTGTCTCCCCCACCACCGCTGCTCGACCCGCCGTCGTCGTCCGACCCGCAGGCGGCCAGAGCTCCGAGCATCGCCACCGCAACGGCTGCTGCCCCGGCACGCTTCATCGGTGTTCCCTCGTTCCGTCTCCACGATCACGGTCGTGGACTTCACGACCGCGACGGCCACCGACCCGGGCTCCAGCCCGAGGTCACGCACCGCCTCGCTGCTCATCAGCGACACCACGCGGAAGGGCCCGCACTGGAGCTCCACCTGCGCCATGACCTCGTCGGTCTTGATCTCGGTGACCAGCCCGACGAACCGGTTCCGCGCCGAGGTCGCCATGTCGCCCGGGACGTCGAGGGAGGCGGCGTGCTTGCGCGCCACCATCGCCACCTCGTAGCCGTCGACGACCTTGCGCGACGACCCGTCCGTGGTCTCGGTCAGCTGGCCCTGGGCGATCCAGCGGCGAACCGTGTCGTCACTGACGCCCAGGTAGCGAGCGGCGTCACGAATCCTCATGTGCGGCATGTCAACTATTCTATCCGCGTGTATGCGGACACAACATACCGCCACAGACTCACTTGAGCCTCAAGGCGTCTGCGACGAGCCAGAGAGGCGTGGAGCGCGAGCGCGCACTTCGCCGGACTCGGCGTCAGGCGAAGAGGTGCGGGTCGAAGCCGAGCGGGAGCTCGAGCCGGTGCTCCTTCATGAGCGCGTCGTCGGTGAGCACCTCGAGGGTCGGCCCGTCGGCCACGATCACGCCGTCGGACAGCACGACCGACCTCGGGCACAGCTCGAGCGCGTAGGGCAGGTCGTGCGTGACGAGCAGGACGGTCACGTCCAGACCCCGGATGATGTCGGCCAGCTCGCGGCGTGAGGCCGGGTCGAGGTTCGACGACGGCTCGTCGAGCACGAGGATCTCGGGCCGCATCGCGAGCACGGTCGCGACCGCGACGCGACGACGCTGGCCGTAGGACAGGTGGTGCGGCGGGCGGTCGGCGTACTCCGCCATCCCGACGGCCTCCAGCGCCTCGAGGACGCGACGGTCGAGCTCGTCGCCCCGGATGCCGAGGTTCTTCGGGCCGAACGCGACGTCCTCGCGCACCGACCCCATGAAGAGCTGGTCGTCGGGGTCCTGGAAGACGATGCCGACGCTGCGGCGGATCTCCTGCAGGTTGTCCTTGGCGACGGGCAGTCCCGACACGGTCACCGACCCCGCGCCCCCGGTCAGGATGCCGTTGAGGTGCAGCACCAGCGTGGTCTTGCCGGCGCCGTTGGGGCCGAGGAGCGCGACGCGTTCACCGGCGCCGAGCCGGAGGTTCACGCCGTAGAGGGCCTGGTGTCCGTCGGGATAGCTGTAGGCCAGACCGCGCACGTCCAGCACGGGAGCCACAGAGTCGGCCTCGGTCATCGGGGCATCCTTCCGGTGTAGCCGCGCGACAGCATCGCGAGGTGCACGCGCTCACCGCGCTCGAACGAGCGGATGAACAGCGCACCGGTCGACTTCGCGATGACCGGCCAGTGGCGGGGGTCCTTGGCGTCGAAGCCGCGCGCGACCCGGGCGACGTGCATGCGCCGCATCTCGTCGGTCACCACCTCGAGGTAGCGGACCATGAAGCCCATGATCTGCACGAGCAGGTCGGGGACGTGCAGCCGCTCCAGGCCCTGCAGCAGGGCGCGCGGCTCGGTGGTCGCGGCGAGCAGCAGGCTGGCGAGCACGCCGAGGGTGCCCTTGGCGAGCAGTCCCCAGGCACCGAGCAGCCCGTCCTCGCTGAGCGACAGCCCGAGGACGTCGACCCGCGGCCCCGTGACCACGAACGGCATCAGCAGCGCGAAGACCACGAACGGGACCTCGACGACCATCCGCTTGAGGAGGTACGTCGGGGGGACGCCCGACGAGGCCACGGCACCGCCGAGCAGCGCGAGGTAGAGCGGGAAGGCGACGAACCACTCCTTGGGCGTGGCCACCACGAGCAGCACGAAGCCGAGCAGGCCGAGGACCTTGAGGTGGGCGGGTGCACGGTGCAGCCACGAGTGGCCGTGGAAGTGCAGGGTGTGTCCGTGCTCGGCGCCCATGACCGTCTGCCCTCAGGACCTGACCGCGGGTGACCGGCGACGCACGGCGTACGTCACCCCACCGGCGAGGCCGAGCACGACGACGCAGCCGACGACCCCGGCGAGACCGCCGGAGAGCCGTCCGTCGCCGACGCCCTTGGTCTCGTAGCCGGCGAGCGGGCCGTCGGCGGTGCCGTGGTCCTTCTCGGCGCTCGCGAAGCCCTTGTCCTGCGCCACCTTGTTGAGCCCGTCGGGCTCGCTCGAGGCGTAGAAGCTCAGGAAGCCGGCGAGCAGCAGGGCGACGAACAGCCCCACCACGAGGACGGTCTTGGTCGACACCTTGCTCACGCGACGACCTCCCGGACGACGAGCTCACGACGCTCGAGCACCCGGCGCGCGCCGTGGACGAGGTCGGGGCGCACGGACGCGATGCTGCCGACCGCGAGGAAGGTGATGACGGCCTCGCCGACGCCGATGAGCGTGTGCACGCCGACCATCGCGGTCATCAGCTGGCCGAGCGGGATGTCGACGGTGCCGCCGACCTCGAAGAGCAGCACGAAGACCAGGGCCGCGCACGGGACCGACACCAGGGCCGCGACCGCGGCAGCCGGGGCGACCATCGAGATCCGCTTCGGCAGCACGGCCTGGAGACCGCGGAAGACCAGCCAGCCGACGCCGACGGTCACCATGCCCATGAGCAGGATGTTGGTGCCGAGCGCGGTGATGCCGCCGTCGGCGAAGAGCAGCGACTGCACGAGGAAGACGACGCTCATGCAGAGCAGGCCGGTGTACGGACCGACCAGCACGGCCGCGAGCGCACCTCCGAGCAGGTGTCCGCTCGTGCCGGCGGCGACGGGGAAGTTCAGCATCTGGGTGGCGAACACGAAGGTCGCGACCAGGCCGGCCAGCGGTGCGGTCCGGTCGTCCAGCTCGCGGCGAGCGCCCCTCAACGCCACCGCGAGGCCGGCCGCCGCCACCACGCCGGTGGCCACGGACGTCGGTGCGTCCAGGAAACCGTCAGGGACGTGCATGCTTCCTCCGTTGCGTCGGACGACTCCGCCAACCTATTGATTGATGTCGCTTATTGCAAGATTTCTGCAATAACGGCACTCTCGCAGGATCAGTCGGAGTTCGCGCCGGGGGAACGGTCGGATGGGTGCCGGCCCGACCGGCCTGGACCGCCTGCCCGGCCGGGTGGCCTCACGAGCTGAAGAGCAGCAGCAGGCCCGTGACCGTGTAGAAGACCATCACCGCCAGCAGCGGGAGCTGCCCGGTGAGCTGGTGGCGAGCGGGCAGGAGCTTGATCGCGCGGTCGTGCGAGGCGACGACGCCCACCACGTGACCGGTCACGACCGACAGCACCTTGACCGTGGCCAGGAGGCCGGGGTGCTCGAGGATCCAGTAGCTCGTCGCGTACCCCGCCGTCCCCAGCAGGTTGCTGCCGTCCACCATCGGGTCGCTCAGCTGCACCAGCGTCGTCTGGCCGACGACCACGAAGTAGCTCAGGTAGTGGGCGGTCACGTAGCCGACGATGATCGGCACCACCGCGTGGGCGAACCGGTCGGGCAGCTCGGAGCGCCGGGTGCCCGCGCGTACGCCGGTGCTCATCGTGGCGGCAGCGAACGTCAGTCCCACGACGAGGCAGAAGGCGACCAGCGCGAGCGTGTTGACCAGCTGCCGGTCGACGTCGACCGACTGCACGAACTTCAACCAGTGCTGCGAGTCCTTGAAGCTGTCGAACGCGGTCGAGCCGAAGAGCACGGCGACCACACCCACCAGTCCGGGCGTGGCGGGTACGCCGTCGAGGTTGGCCAGCGGACTGCGCACGACGAGCCGGCCGTCGGCACGGCGGCCGAGGACCGACAGGTGTCCGACCAGCGTCGAGAACACCTCGAACGGGTCCGCCGCCGCCAGCCACCGGGAGCCGAAGACCGCGGCGCCGAGGAACGTGATCGCGAGGTAGATCGCGAACCACAGCCGGAGCGGGACGAGGTACGTCGCCTCGGGGTAGACGAGCTCCATCCACACGAAGGCGAACAGCCCGAGCGCGCCGGGCCACACACCCACCCAGTCGGGCAGCCGCACGACACCGTGCTCGGGGTCGGTGCGCATCGCGCGCGAGACCAGCAGGTGCAGGGTCCGGACCGGGCTGACCGCCTTGAAGAACGGGCCGAGGAGCAGCGACATCGGCACCAGGCCGACCCACAGCCAGACGTAGACGACCCCGAAGAACGGGTTCACCACGAGGTCGGGGCCGGCGACGGCGGCCCAGCCGACGTACCCGAAGAAGGCGAGGCCGAGGAGCCGCACCACCGAGGGCAGGACCGGACCGTCGACGGCGTCCTGCCACCACGCAGGCACCGGGCGTCCTTGCGTGGCCGCGTCGTAGCGCGGCCGGCGCCACGCGACCGCCAGGACGGTGAACGACACCGCGAGTGCCGCCACCGCACCCGCGACCGCGAGCTCGGCCGGGATCGGCAGGTCCTTGGACCCACCGATCCCGTGCATCGGCACGAAGCCGAACATCAACGAGCCCATCAGCTCACCTGGAGCTGCACGACGACCACGTCGGCGACGTGGTCCTCGACGTCCACGACGCCGGGGGTGTCGACGGTCAGCTCCAGGGTGGTCTTGCCGACGCCGTACTCCAGCTCCTGCTCGGGCGTGGAGTGCACGTGCAGCTCGCCCTCGCGGTCGGAGGTGACGTTGATCGTGACCGGCTCGCCGACCTCGACGTCGACGCGGTCACCGTTCGGGGTCACCGAGTCGCCCTTGATGGTCACGTCGACGACGGTGCCGGTAGGCGCGGGCTTCTTGGTCTGGCTCGGGGTCGGGGTGCTCGACGCGGACCGGTCGGCGGACGACGGCTCGTCGTCCGAGCCTCCGCAGCCGGAGAGCGCCAGCAAGGCGGTGGCCACGCACGCGGCCAGGACGGTTCTTCTCATGGGAGTTCCTTCGGGGACGTCGGGGAGCCGCGTGCGCAGGTGCGGACGCAGCAGTGCACGCCGACGCGGGGCGTCAGGCGCGGGGAGGGTGGCGCGGCGCCTCAGCCGAGGGCGCCGACGGCCACCGGGGGGCCGCGACGGGCGACCACCGTCGCCAGGGCTTGGACGAGCGGCCGGGCCGCCTCGGCCCGGACGGTACGGCGCTGGGCCGCCGGAAGAGCAGGCGAGACCACGAGGGCACCCGCGCGGACGAGGGCCACGAGCACCGTGAGCGCCTCGGCCAGCGTCGACGCGGCGAGGGTCAGCAGCGTCCAGAGGGCGCGCTCACCCGCCGCGAGCCAGAGGCCGACGACGGCCGCGGCCGCCAGGTGGGCGAGCGCCATGACCGCGTGCGGACCGGTCATGTCGGCGGCGAGGTGCTGCACCCAGGCCGGGAGCACGGGCTGGGCGGACTCGGCGCCCTGGGGCACCGCCGCGGCGTACTGGTCGAAGAGCGAGCCGGTGCGCTCGAGGGTGCGCGGGTCCGGCTGCGCGAGGGGTGTGGTGGCCACCCGGACGGCCGGGTCGCCGGCGTGACCGGCGAGCGCGGTCAGGCCGGCGTGGATGAAGGTCTGCCCGGCCATGAGCAGGACCACGACGCGCCGTGTCGAGGCCGGCCGGCCCAGGAAGCACGCGGTGCCGGCACTGACGAGCAGGAGGAGGACGACCATCGAGCGGATGCTCGGGACGTGTCCGTGGGACGAGAGGTGGGCGACGACGCCGGCGACGAAGGCCACGCCCCCGACCACCAGGGCGCGGACCCAGCGCAACGCTGCTCCTGCCTGCTCGTCCACGCGACCATCATGACGGACCCGGGGAAGGCGTCAGGGAGCCGGGAAGCTCACCTCGACGTGCTCGCCGTCGAGACGGCCGCGCAGCTCGGCGACCGCACCCTCGGTCCGGGTGTCCCAGGTGCCGCGCAACCGGCCGTCGGGGCCACGGCCATCCAGTCGGAGGTCGACGGCCATCGTCCCTGCCCTCCGGTCCCACACCGCCGTACCGCTGACCCGGTGGCCGTCGATCAGCTCCACGTCGCGCAGCGTGAAGGTGACGGTCGCGTAGCCGCGGTAGCTCCAACGTCCTCCGCGCAGGCCGCCGCCGAAGCCGGAGTAGTTGTTCCACCAGCGGTCCACCACGTCGGCGACGACAGCCGCTGCGGCCGGAGCTGAGCGGCGCACCCGCGCGGTCTGGGCGCCGGCCGACTGCCCGGGGGCGACGTCCGCCAGTGACGTGGGATAGGTGCCGAGTGACCGCACCGGCGCGAGGTCGTCCGCGCAGTCGGGCAAGGCACCCTCGGGATCGCTGACGAAGGCGCGGACCAGGCTCTCGCCGCAGCCCTCGTAGTCGTAGATCGCGTTGACGTGGAAGGAGTTCGCGAGGGTCACGTGCCGCGCGCCGGGGAACTGGCTCGTGACGATGTCGCCCTCGGCCTGCGTGGTGATCGTGTCGAGCTCACCACTCAGCACGAGGACCGGGACGTCGGGGTAGCTGCCCCCGACCGGCCTCGGAGGAGCAGCCGGGTTCGACCGCGGCGCGGTGGGCCAACGCGTGCACCAGCTCAGCGCCTCCCAGTCGGACCGGGCGTACTCCCGGACGCGGAACGGGCCGAAGGTGGAGGGATTCGTGGCGACGCGCTTCGTGAGGGCGTCCTCCAAGGCCTGCTCACGTCCGACGCCGGGCGGGGCAGCCATGTCGTAGAGCTGGGGGTAGTCGTGGCACGCGACGGCCGCGTCCAGCCCCTCGCTGTAGGCGACCACCGGGCCCGCGTCGCTGCTGCCGCCGACCGACTCGGCCACGAGGCGCACCAGGGGTGCCCGGTCACCGGCGAGCGCGTTGCGCAGCGCGGCCGTGAGCTCGCGGTAGCCGGTCGGGACGTACGTCGACCCGAAGGCCGTCGTCACGAGGGTGCTGGCGTCGACCGTCACCCGGATCCGACGACCGTCGGGGTCGAACGCCTTGCCCCGCCACGGCCGGTCCCGCACCTCGCGCAGCACAGCCTTGAGCTCGTCGAGGAACGGCGCTCCGGCCTCGCGGCAGTCGGCACTCCGGTCGCAGGCAGCCGTGAACGCGCGGCGCATCGCCGGCCCCTGGGTGGGGTACCACCCGTTCTCGCCGTACGTCGGGTACGCGCTGTCGAGGACCACGCTGCGCACCAGGCCCGGGTGCCGACCTGCGAACACCTGCTGGAAGAACGTGCCGTAGGAGTCGCCGTAGAGGTCGACGTCGTCGAGCCCGAGCCGACGGATCACCGCCGCGGTGTCGTCCGCCGCGAGGGCGGTCGTGTAGTCGTCGGCCCGTCGACCGAGCGAGCGGCCGCAACGGCCGGCCGCCACGGCGTACGACGTCGTGAGGACCTGGAGGTCCGGGCACCGGAGCGGCTCCGACAGCCCGGTCCCCCGGGCGTCGACGAGGAGCAGGTGGCGGTGCCGCAGGAGCGGGCCGTACATCGACCGGTAGCCCCCGGCCGTGCCGGTCGTCGAGTAGCCCGGGCCACCCTCGTGCGCGACGACCGTGCCCACGACCGGCTCCGTGTCGTCCTTGGCCGGCAGGAACGCGAACCCGACGCGGATCTTGCCCGCGGACGGGTTCCCCGGCTCCCAGCTCCGGCGGACCGACCCGCACAGCGCGCCGACCAGGACGTCGCAGGGGTGCAGCGCCAGGTCCCCGACGTGCACGGTGGTGCCGCGCTCGACGTGCACCGCCTCGGACCGCGGCTGGACGTGTGGGCGTGGCTGCGGGACCGGCCGTGCGTCGGCCGGCAGGGCCACCACCAGGGGGGCCGCGACGAGGAGCGGGGCGAGGACGGCGGCGAGGAGCAGACCCGGACGATGCACCCGGTCAACCTCGGGCTCGGTGACCTCCGCCGTCAAGAGCCGGCGTCACGGGCCGAACATGACCGTGTCGGGGTCACCGGGACGAACGGTGACCCCGACACAGTTTTTCCTCCATCGGCCAGTGGTCGGTGCGAGGCCGACGAAAACCCCTCAGGCGGACAATCGGTGGCTGCCCTGCTCCGGAACCCGGTGGGCAGCGAGCTGGCGTTCGACGGCCGAGATGAGCGAGCGACCGGTGAACGGCTTGCGGACGTAGTCGGCGGCGCCGCTGTCGAAGGCCTCGGCGAGGTTCTCGGGGCGGTCGAGCGCGGTGACCATGACGACGGGGACGTGGGCGGTGGCCGGGTGCTGACGCAACGCCTGGAGCACCTCGATGCCGGTCATCTCCGGCAGCATCCAGTCGAGCAGGACGATCTCGGGCGGGTTGGCGATGCACGCCTCCAGCGCGGTACGACCCGCGCTGTAGCGCCGGGTCGCATGACCGTGCGCCTCCAGCAGCATCCCCGTGAGGATCTGCAGGTCCGGGTCGTCCTCGACCACCACCACGTCGCTCATGTCGTCCTCCTGAACTGTTCTCCCACGGTGACAGCGCCGTGTGACCCCCGGCATACGTAGTCGGCGTGGTCGACTACCTGCTTTTCCAGCCACCGGGCCCCCGACAGTCCGGTTTGGGGTGGTTCACGGTCGCCCTCCGGGACGCAACGCGTCCGCCCCGCGCAGGGGGTGCGGTGCGGATGCCCGCACAAACAGGACGGCCGGACACCCGGGGAAGGACGAGAGAGCGGGTGCCCGGCCGTTCTGCCTCCCAGACAGAACGCTTGTGTGCCGGGCGTCACGGGCGGATCGAGCGTCTGTGAAGCCCAGCGACCTGTAAAACGGGCGCTGACCTGCGGAGTTACTGGCGGTTCGGGCAGTTCCGGGTAGTCAGATCGGGTGGTCCGGCGGGGGCCCGTGACGTGCGTCTCTGGTCGCGAAACGAGAACACGTTCTAGTCTTGGGTGATGTACGACTTCGAAGGCACCGCCGAGGACTCCACGGCCCGGCTGTCCCGGCCGCCCCTGGTGCTGACCGCGCTGGAGGCGGTCCGGCTGGCCGTCGAGCTGCCCACCTCGATCGCGCTCGACGCGGTGATCCCCCGCCGTGCCGTCGGGGCCGACCGGCCGGTGCTGGTCCTGCCGGGCTTCTACGCCACCGACGGGCTGACCGGACGGGTCCGGGGGCACCTCAAGCGGCAGGGCTACCGCGCGTACTCCTGGGGTCTGGAGCGCAACCTCGGCCTCACCGACAAGATCGTGGACGGGCTGCCGCGGCGGCTCGAGGAGGTGTACGAGCGGCACCACCACCCGGTGAGCCTGGTCGGCTGGAGCTTCGGCGGGCTGCTGGCGCGGTGGCTGGCGCACGAGCACCCGGAGATGGTCCGCCAGGTCGTCACGCTCGGGTCGCCGTGGCGCGCCGAGGGCGAGGTCACGCGGACGACCGCGATGTTCGAGGCGTCGGCGAAGAAGAACGGCTTGTCCAGCCGGGCGCGCGAGATCGTCGACACCCTGCGCGAGCCGCTGCCGGTGCCGACGACCGCGATCTGGTCGAAGACCGACGGCATCGTGAGCTGGCGCGCGTGCGCCGTCGACGACGGCCCTGCCGCCACGAACATCGAGGTGGTCAGCAGCCACGTCGGGCTGGTCTCGAACCCGCTCGCGCTCGCGGCCCTCGACGACCGGCTCGCCCAGGCCGACCCGGCCCACCCGGAGCCGTTCGACTGGTCCCGGGCGCTTCGGCGATACGCCCTCGGCGGCGGCCCGTCCCTGGCAGGCTCGCCGGCATGAGCGAGGCCGAGTCCCGGCTGGCGGTGCGCGACGGGGCGCACGTCGCGAAGCTCATGCCGTTCCTCCGGCTGGCCTGCAAGCTGTGGTTCCGCTCGGAGGTGCACGACATCGACCGCATCCCGGACGGCGGCGCGCTGATCGTGTCGAACCACTCCGGCGGCGCCGTCGCGATGGACGTGCCGGTGATCGCAGTCGCGTTCTTCGACCACTTCGGGCCCGACCGACCGCTCTACATCCTCGCCCACGACATGCTGTTCATGGGTCAGGGCGAGGACCTCTTCGCACCGGCCGGCTTCCTTCCCGCCACCCGCGAGAACGCCGCCGCCGCGCTGCGCTCCGGCGGGGTCACGATCGTGTTCCCCGGGGGCGACTACGACTGCTTCAGGCCGACCCTCGCCGCCAACAAGATCGACTTCAACGGCCGCAAGGGCTACGTCACGACGGCGCTCGAGACCGACGTACCCATCGTGCCGGTGGTGAGCATCGGCGGGCACGAGACGCAGATCATCCTGAGCCGTGGCGAGTGGCTGGCGCGCATCTTCCAGACCCAGAAGCTGTTGCGGAGCCGCTACATGCCCGTGGTCGTCGGCTTCCCCTTCCCGCTGACCCTCGGCATCCCCCCGAACCTTCCGCTGCCGTCCAAGATCGTCACGCAGGTGCTGGACCCGATCGACGTCCGTGCCGAGTTCGGTGACGACCCCGACATCGACGAGGTGGACCGCGAGGTCCGTGCCCGCATGCAGGCAGCCCTCGACGAGCTGGCGCGCAAGCGCCGCTTCCCGGTGCTCGGATGATCCGTCGGCTGCTCTTCGTCATGGTCACGCTGGTGCGGGCCGGGATGGTCGCGCTCCTGCGCCCGGACAAGTACGTCCGGATGGGACTCGTGATCCGTCGCCAGGGCGCGACCCCGATGACCGGCATCGGCCTGTCGGCAGTACGCCGGCCGCGCGGCACCGCGCTGGTCGACGAGCGCGGGTCGATGACGTGGGGCGAGCTGGACCAGCGGGTCGACGCGATCGCGGCTGCTCTCGAGGAGCGGACCCCGCGACCGACGACGGTCGGCATCCTCTGCCGCAACCACCGCGGGCTCGTCGAGTCGCTCGCGGCGACGACCCGGATGGGCGCCGACGCCCTGCTCCTCAACACCGGCTTCTCCGCACCGCAGCTCGCCGACGTGCTCGAGCGTGAGGGCGCGGAGCTGGTGATCTACGACGAGGAGTTCGCCGGGCTCGTCGAGCACGCCCGCTCGCGGCTCCCCGGTCTGGGTGAGGTGCTCGCCTGGACCGACGGGTCGCGCGGCTCGGACACCGTCGACGGCCTGGAGCTCGCGCGCCGCGGCCGCAAGCCGAGCAAGCCCGCGCAGCCGGGCCGGATCATCCTGCTGACGTCCGGCACGACCGGCACCCCGAAGGGCGCCCGCCGCTCGGGCAGTGGCGGCGCCGGCGCCCTTGCCGCGATGTTCGACCGGATCCCGTGGCGGGCCGAGGAGACGACGGTCGTCGCGGCTCCGATGTTCCACGCCTGGGGGTTCGGCCAGCTCGCCATCTCGGCGACCATGGCGTGCACCGTCGTGATGCGCCGCAGGTTCGACCCCGAGGCCACGCTCGCGATGGTGCAGGAGCACGGCGCCTCCGGCCTCGCCGTCGTGCCGGTCATGCTCGAGCGCATCGTCGACCTGCCCGCCGAGGTGCTCGACCGCTACGACCTCTCCAGCCTCCGCTTCGTCACCGCCAGCGGGTCGCGCATGCGCTCCGACGCGGTCCTCGGGTTCATGGACCGGTTCGGCGACCTCGTCTACAACAGCTACAACGCCACCGAGGCCGGGCTGATCAGCACCGCCACGCCGGCCGACCTCCGGGTCGCACCCGACACCGCGGGCAAGCCGGTCGCCGGCACCGTCGTACGCATCCTGGACGACGGGCTGAAGCCCGTGCGACGCGGAGAGGTCGGGAAGATCGCCGTGCTCAGCGACTCGCAGTTCGAGGGCTACACCTCGGGCGGCTCGAAGGACTTCCACGAGGACTACATGATCTCCGGCGACATCGGGCGGCTCGACGACGAGGGACGGCTCTACGTCGTCGGCCGCGACGACGACATGATCGTGTCGGGCGGCGAGAACGTGTACCCGCTCGAGGTCGAGGAGGCCCTGACCGGTCACGACGCGGTCCTCGAGGCCGCCGTCCTCGGCGTCGACGACGAGCAGTACGGCCAGCGCCTCGCGGCGTACGTCGTGCTGCGACCGGGCAGCGAGGCCAGTGCCGACGACCTGAAGGCGCACGTGAAGGCGGAGCTCGCCGGCTACAAGGTGCCGCGCGACGTGACCTTCCTCGACGAGCTGCCGCGCAACGCCTCCGGCAAGGTGATGCCGCGTGAGCTGCCGCAGGTCGAGCCTGCGTCACCGCTGGTCGACCTTGCGTCACCGCTGGTCGAGCCTGTCGAGACCCAGGACTGACGCCATGGAGCGGATGGCAGGCGTCGACGCGGGGTACCTCTACATGGAGACCCCGACGATGCACATGCACACGCTGAAGATCGCGGTGCTCGAGCCCACGGAGGGCTTCACCTTCGAGCGCTTCGTCGACGAGCTCGGCGAGCGGCTCGACGGGCTGCCGCCGATGCAGCAGCGGGTGCTGCCGGTGCCCTTCCAGCTCAACCACCCGTTGTGGATCCGCGACCACGAGATCGACCTCTCCCAGCACGTGTTCCGCCACGTGCTCCCGGCGCCCGGCGGCATGCGCGAGCTCGAGGCCGCGATCGGCGAGATCGCGAGCACCCCGCTCGACCGCTCGGTGCCGCTGTGGGAGGTGCACGTCTGCGAGGGGCTCGAGGGCGGACACGTCGCCTCCGTCGGGAAGATGCACCACGCGCTCGCCGACGGTGTCGCCGCCAACGCACTTCTTGTCAATGTGACCGATCTGGTGCGGCAAGGCCCGGGCCCGCGCTGGGAGCTCGAGCGCACGCCCTCGCGGCGGCAGCAGGTCGTGATGGCGCTGCGCGACGCGATCAAGCAGACGTTCTCCCTCCCGGCGTTGCTGGGCCGGACGTTCCGGGCCGTCCTCGCCGTGGTGAAGCACCGTCGCTCGTCGTCGGTCTCGGTGCCGCGGCCGGTCCTCGACGCACCCCGCACGTCGTTCAACGCGGCGCTGACCGCGCGGCGCAACTACGTCACGCACAGCCTGCCGCTCGCCGACATCAAGGCCGCCCGCCAGGCGCATCCCGGGGTGACCCTCAACGACGTCGTCCTCGCCGTGGTCGCGGGCGCGCTCCGGCGCTGGCTCGACGAGCGCGGCGAGCACCCGCGCGGGGCATTGGTCGCCGGGGTGCCCGTCGCCACCGACCCGGCCGGCTCGCCCACCCGGCTCGGGGGCAACCGGTTGTCCAACCTCTTCACCTCGCTCGCGACCGACGTCGACGACCCGGGCGCCAGGATCCGGCGCATCTCCGAGACCACGGACGCGTCCAAGCTCGTGCAGCGCACGCTCGGCCCGGACATGCTCATCGACTGGGTGCAGTTCACGCCGCCGGCGCCGTTCGCCGCGGGCATGCGGCTCTACTCGCGGACCCAGGCGGCCTCGAAGCACCCACCGCCGTTCAACGTGATCGTGTCCAACGTCCGCGGCCCGGGCGAACCCGTGACGATCGCCGGCGCCGGACTCGTCGACCTCTTCAGCGTCGGCCCGATCCTCGAGGGCATCGGGCTCAACGTGACCGCGTGGTCGTACGTCGACCGCCTCAACGTCTCGATCCTCAGCTGCCCCGACCTGGTCCCCGACCTCGCCCCCCTCGTCGCACAGCTCCGCCCCGCCCTCGACGACCTCCTCGTCCCTCCCCACGCCGAGTCGGGAGAAGCTCAACCCCAGACATCGGCCGAGTCGGGAGAAACTCAACGCGCGAAAGGTGACGCATGACGTTCCAGCAGGCAGCTCGGGTCGGCCGGCAGGTCGGTCGCCAGACCGGACGCGTCGTGGGCGCGGGTCTGCGGTCGGGCGCGCGCCGCTACCTGCCGGAACCGCCGCCCATCCAGGGCGTGCCCGAGGGCCGGATCCTCGACCTTCCCGGCCGGGACGGCTCGACCTTCGTCGTGGACATGCCGGGCCCGTCGGAGGACGCCCCGACGATCGTCCTGCTCCACGCGCTGGGCTGCACGGCGTACCTCACCTGGGCGCCGCTGCTCGAGCGACTGTCGCAGGACTACCGCGTCGTCGCCTTCGACCTGCGCTGGCACGGACGCGGCATCCGGTCCCCGAAGTTCCGCTTCGAGGACTGCGCCGACGACGTGCCCGCCGTGCTCGACGTGCTCGGGATCGACCGGGCCGTCGTCGTCGGCTACTCGATGGGCGGCGCGATCGCGCAGCTGGCCTGGGTGCGGCACCGGGACCGGGTGGCCGGGCTGGTGCTGTGCTCGACCGCGCGCAACTACCGCGGCGGCCTCGGTGAGCGGTTCTTCTTCCCGGTGATGACCGCGGCGATGGACCCGATGGCGACGTACGCACTCGAGAGGGTCGAGCGCATCGCGAGCGAGCTGCCGATGCTGCCGTCGGCCGACGCCGAGGACCTGAGTGCCTGGGGCGTCGCGGAGCTCCGGAGCACGAGCGCGTGGGCGATGCCGGCGGCCCTCGGCGAGCTCGGCCGCTTCAACTCGAAGTCGTGGATCAGCGGCGTGGACGTCCCCACCGCCGTCGTGGTCACCGAGAAGGACCACGCCATCCCCGCCCGCCGCCAGCACCGGCTTGCCGACGCCATCCCCGGCGTCCACCGCTACACCGTCGAGGGCGGCCACACCTCCCTCTTCATGAAGGCCGACCGCTGGCAGCCCGTCTTCCTCGAGGCCCTCGCCACCGTCGCGCAAGCGACGAGCGCCGAGTCGGGAGAAGCTCGAGCAAGAGAGCGGCCGAGTCGGGAGAAAAGCGCGGGCTGAGCTCGAGCTTCTCCCGTCTCGCCGCATTGGTTCCCGAGTTTCTCCCGTCTCGCCGCATTGGTCCGCCGAGTTTCTCCCGCCTCGGCGTCAGGAGCGGTGGGTGGAGTCGACGAGGGCGCGGAGGCGGACGGCGAGGGCGGGGGTGAAGGAGCCGTCGGGGGCCTGCCAGCGCCAGTTGCCGGACTCGACGCCGGGCGTGTTCATCCGGGCCTCGCTGCCGAGGCCCAGCAGGTCCTGCGCGGGTACGACGGCGAGGACGGACGTCGAGGCGTAGGCCAGCGCCACGAGCGCCCAGGGCATGTCGCCGGCACCGGCGTACGACCGGACCCGAGCGCGGGCGTCGTCGTCGAGCGTCGACCACCAGCCGAGCGTGGTGTCGTTGTCGTGGGTGCCGGTGTAGACGACGCTGCGGGTGCCGTGGGCACCGGGGAGGTACCAGTTGTCGGGGTCGCCGTCGAAGGCGAACTGCAGCACCTTCATCCCCGGGAGCCCGAACTCGTCGCGCAGCGCGAGCACCTCCGGCGTGATCGTGCCGAGGTCCTCGGCGACCAGCGTGCCCTCCCCTGCCGTGTCGACGAGGGCGGTGAGCACCTCACGACCCGGGCTCTTCTCCCAGATGCCCTCCTTCGCGGTCGGGGCATCGGCCGGGATGTGCCAGGCCGCCTCGAACCCACGGAAGTGGTCGATCCGGACGAGGTCGAAGAGCTCGCGCTGACGACCGATCCGGCGACGCCACCACGCGTAGTCGTCGGCGGCCATGTGCTCCCAGTCGTAGTGCGGGTTGTTCCACCGCTGACCGTCGGCGGCGAAGTAGTCGGGCGGGCAGCCGGTCACCTCGTACGGGTGCCCCGAGGGGTCGAGCCGGAACATGTCGCGGGCAGCCCAGACGTCCGCACTGTCCTGGGACACGAAGATCGGGAGGTCGCCGAAGACCACGACACCGCGCGCGGCGGCGTACACCCGGAGCGAGGCCCACTGCCGGTCGACGAGGTACTGCAGGGCGCGGTGCGCCTCGACCTCGGCAGCGAGCGGCGCGAGAGCGTCGGCCAGCGCCGCGGGCTCCCGGTCGCGCAGCCCGGCCGGCCACGCCGTCCACGGCTCGCCGCGGGTCTCCCGCAGCACGGCGTACTGCGAGTAGTCCTCGAGCCAGCCGCCGTGCTGGGCGCACCAGCGGTCGTACCCGTCAGCCAATGTCGGGTCGGCGGCACACAGGTCGGTCCACCGGGCCGCGACGCGGTCACGTGCCTGCGCCGCCGTCACCGCACCGGTGACCACCGCGCGACCGTCCTCCGGGGCGAGCAGGCCCTGCGTGACGAGGTCGTCGACGCTGATCAGCTCGGGGTTCATCGCGAGCGCGCTCATCGCGTTGTACGGCGACCGGTCGACCACGTGCGTCGGCACCAGCGGGAGCACCTGCCACACCGTGCAGCCGGCGTCGGCGAGGAAGTCGACGAAGGCGCGAGCCGCCGGACCGAGGTCTCCGGGACCGTACGGCGACGGCAGCGACGTCACGTGCAGCAGCACGCCGGCACGACGCCGGTCCAGGGGGCCCATGGCACCAGCCTGTCACCCGTCGACGTGGCGACGGCGAGGGCTCGCTCACATCGGGAGATGCGCGGCTGGAACGTGTTCTAGGGTCGGGTGATGGACGCGGCCTTCTACTCCCGCAGCACCCAGACCGAGGACGAGGCGAAGGCCGACGACGAGGTGTACGGCGCGCTGGCCGACGCCACCCGCGACCTCGCCGACGCCCAGCTCCGGACCCGGGTCGACCACGACGAGGCGCGTGCCGTGACCGAGGAGATCCAGGCCCTCACGGAGCGGCTGCGCGCGAAGGCTCGCGAGGGCGCGCTCGGCACCGAGATCGGTCCGGGCCGCCAGGTGCGCAACCACGGCAACGCGGTGATGGGCCTGCGCAACCCGTTCGCCAGCACCGGGCGTCTCGGACAGGCGGATCGACGAGGACCGTCACGTGCACCGGACCTTCTCGCTCGGCGCGCTCTACGAGGGCCCGCCCGGGCTCGTGCACGGCGGCGTCAGCGCGATGGTGCTCGACCAGCTGCTCGGCGAGTCCGCGGCCGTCGGCGGCGGCCCGGGGATGACGGCTCGATTGACCATCCACTACCGGCGCCCGACGCCGCTCGGCACCGTCGACTCCGAGGGCTGGGTGGACTCGTCCGAGGGCCGCAAGACCATCGCCCGCGGTGTGCTGCGCGACCCGGAGGGCAACACCACGGTCGAGGCGGAGGGGCTCTTCGTGCTCCCCCGTTGGGCGAAGGACCACCCCGAGTGGCAGCGGCGCCACGACCGCTCCACCTTCGAGTGACACGCATTTGCCTCGCCCGGCGCGTCCGGGTTGCGGCACGCCTCTGAACGCCCTTATCTTGACTGTGTTACTCGACATTGATCGAGAACCCCACCTCTGGCTCCGGCCGCCGCGCTCGTGACCCCTCACGGAGAACGACATGACCCGCTCGTGGACCCCCCGGCACCCCGGGGAGCCGGCGCTGCGGGTCGCCGTGGTCGGCGGTGGCGCCGCGGGGGTCATCACCGCCGTCCACCTGCTCCGTGAGGCCACCCCGGAGCGGCCGGTCGACGTCAGGGTCGTCGAGCGAGGTCCGCGGCTCGGGCCGGGCCTCGCCTACGGCCAGGACCACCCCCGGCTCACGGTCAACAACTACGCCGGCCGGCTGAGCGCGCTCGCCGACGAGCCGGACCACCTGCTCCAGTGGTGCGCGAGTCGCGGCCGCGACGTCGGCCCGACCGACTTCCCACGACGTGCCGAGTACGGCGCCTACCTGAACGGCCTCCTCGACGAGGTCGTGGTCCCCGCGGGCAGCGCGCTCGGCCGGGTCCGCGGCGTCGCCACCGACGTCGTCGACACCAGCACCGCCCTCGAGGTCACCCTGACCGGCGGCTGGTCGGTCGCCGCCGACGTGGTCGTGCTGGCCCTCGGCAACCCCCCGCCCCGCGCGTACCCAGGCGCGACCGGGCACCCCGGCTACGTCGCCGACCCGTGGACCCCGGACCTCGCGGAGCGCCTCGACGGCGCCAGCGAGGTGCTGCTGCTCGGCACCGGCCACACCATGGTCGACGTCGTCGGTCAGCTGCAGGAGGCCATGCCGATGGCGCGGTTCACGGCGGTCTCCCGCGAGGGCCGGCTGCCTGCCACGCACCGGCGGACGGCGATGCCGCTGCACGAGACGTTCGAGCCCGACGTGTCGTCGCTCGACGCCCTCCTCGACCAGGTCGAGCGCCGGGTTCGCCAGAAGCAGGCCGACGGCGGCGACTGGCGCGACGTCCTCGACTCCGTCCGCGCCGCCGGCAACGACATCTGGCAGGCCCTGAGCCCCGACGAGCAGCGACGCTTCGTCAGCGAGGTGTCTCGGACGTGGGAGCGGCTGCGGCACCGCATCTCACCGGACCTCGCCGACTTCGTCGCCGCGATGCAGCGGTCGTCACGGCTGCGCGTGCTCACCGTCGAGAGCGTCGACCTCACGCAGTACGACGCGGTCGTCAACTGCACCGGCCCCGCTCCCGTGCAGACGCGCGGGTGGAACCGGCTCGTCGACACCCTGCTCGACCGCGGCACGATCCGTGGTCATCAGCTGGGGCTCGGTCTCGACCTCGACCCCCGCGGACACGTCGTCACCCGCGAGGGCGTCCCGCACCCGCGCATCGTCGCGGTCGGCGCTGCCCGCAAGGGACTCGAGTGGGAGGTCGGGGCGATCCCGGACCTCCGCACCCAGGCCGCCACGGTCGCCCGTGGCCTGCTCGGAACCAGCCACGTCGTCCGGAGGGAGGTGGGGGCCGACTCGGCTTGAACCACAGACGTCGCGTCACGCACGCGACCGGCACTGCTCGCAGTGCGACATTCCTCGCCCAGGGGAAAGAACGTGCCCATGACGGTGTGCTTGGGGAAGTGGCCGTCGACGGGTACGACGACGCCGGGTCGTCCTTCCAGCCCAGAGGAAGGTCGGCCCGGCGTTACTCAAGCGTCCGCTGGTCGAGCCTGTCGAGACCCTCACGCGTTGGCGTGCAGCCCCCGCTGGCCCGAGTCGGTGAGCCGGGCCTCCTCGACGGCGCGCTCCTCGAGCTCGGTGCGCCGGCTCTCCGCGATCTCCGCGCGCCGGGTCTCCTCGATCATCGCGCGGGTCGCGTCGTAGATCCCGTGGGTGGCCACGAGGTCCGCGGCGCCGTGGTCGAGCCGCTCCATCGCGAGCCGGCCGAAGACCTGCTGCTCGGTCGCCACGCGTTCCGAACGGCCGGAGCCGAGGAAGCTGACGAACCAGTGGCCCAGCGCCGTGATCCGGTTCTTGAAGCCGGTCATGTAGATGAGGTGGACCGCCAGCCACAGCAGCCACGCGACGAACCCGGTCAGCCGGAGCTTCACCGGACCCGGCAGCAGCGCGACGGCGCTGAACCGGGAGATGGTGGCCATGCTGCCCTTGTCGAAGTACTTGAACGGCTTCTGCGGCGGCTTGCCCTCGAGACGGCCCTTGATCTCCTTGGCGGCGTACTTCGCGCCCTGGATGGCCACCTGCGCGACACCCGGGAGGTTGTCGAGCGCGATCATGTCGCCGACCACGAACACCTCGGGGTAGCCCGGCAGGGTGAGGTCCGGGTTGACGCCGACGCGGCCGGCGCGGTCGAGCGGCGCGCCCGACTGCTCGGAGAGCTGGCGGCCGAGCGGGCTCGCCTGCACGCCCGCCGCCCACACCTTGGTCGTGGACTCGATGCGCTCCTCGTGGCCGTCCTTCGTCTTGACGACGATGCCGAACTCGTCGAGGTCGATGACCATCTCGCCGAGCCGCACCTCGACGCCACGCTTCTCGAGCGACTTCTGGGTGGCGGCACCGAGCTTGGCGCCGAACGGCGGCAGCACCTGGCCGGCGGCGTCGAGCAGGATCACGCGGGCCGAGCGGGAGTTGATGCGCCGGAAGTCACGGGCCAGCGTGCGGTGCGCGAGCTCCGCGATCTGGCCGGCCATCTCGACCCCGGTGGGCCCCGCGCCGACGACCACGAAGGTGAGGAGGCGCTGGATCTCCTCCTCGGTCTCGGCCAGCTCCGCGAGCTCGAACGCGCCGAAGATGCGGCCGCGCAGCTCGAGGGCGTCGTCGATGCTCTTCATGCCGGGGGCGTGCTCGGCGAAGTGGTCGTTGCCGAAGTAGGACTGGCCCGCTCCGGCAGCCACGATGAGGGAGTCGTACGGCGTGACCGTGGTCCGGCCGAGCACCTGCGAGGTGATGAGGCGCTGGTCGAGGTCGATGGTCTTGACGTCGCCGAGGATGACCCGGGCGTTCTTCTGGCCGGCGAGCACCTCGCGCGTGGGCGGGGCGATCTCGCCCTGCGACAGGATCCCGGTCGCGACCTGGTAGAGCAGTGGCTGGAACAGGTGGTGCGTCGTCTTCGCGATCATCGTCACGTCGGCGTCGGTGTTCCGGAGCGCCTTGGTGCCGAACAGGCCGCCGAAGCCGGAACCGATCACCACGACACGGTGTCGCTGGTTGTCGGTCATGCCTTCACCTCTCACGAACGGCCGGGAGACCACGGGATCGCTCCTCATTGTGGTCGTTCATCTGGTTCAACGCACTTCCTGATCCCGCCGATACCAGTCCCCGGACGAGGTCTCGCTCACACCCGACGACCCGGTCACGCCGAGCGACCGGACCCGCTCCTATCCTCGGAGCGTGTCGACCGTCACGCCCGTGCTGCGGCCTGCGGTGCTCGGCGTCGTGGCCCTGGGCGGCGCCGCAGGTGCGCTGCTCCGCTGGTCGCTCGAGGAGGCCTTCCCGGCCGACGCTGGGTCGTTTCCCCTGACCACGTTGGGGATCAACGTCGTCGGGTCCCTCCTCCTGGCCCTGCTGCCGGCGTCCTCCTGGGTCCGTCGGCACCCGCTCCTGCCGCCCCTCCTCGGGAGCGGTGTGCTCGGCGGCTTCACCACGCTCTCGGCGACCTCGGAGGAGGGCCGAGCCCTCATCGACGGCGGCCACGCGGGGCTTGCCACGACGTACCTCCTGGTGACGGTGGTCGCCGCCCTCCTCGCGGTCGCCCTCGCCGACCGGTTCGGCCCACGCCAGGACCGCGTCCCGTGACCGCCCTGTACGTCGTCCTCGGGGCCGCCCTCGGCGCACCCCTCCGCTTCGTGCTCGGCGCCTGGCTGGACGCCCGCCTGCCCTGGGGCACGATCCTGGTGAACCTGGCGGGGTCGTTCCTCCTCGGCCTCTTCACCGGCCTCGGCCTCACCGACCACCAGCTGGCCCTCCTCGGCACCGGCTTCTGCGGCGCCCTGACGACCTACTCCGCCTTCGCCGTCCAGACCCACGACCTAGGACCCCGCCGCGGCCTCCTCAACGCTCTCCTGACCATCCCTCCTGCCCTCGCCCTCTGCGCCCTCGGCTTCACCCTCGCGTGACACGCACCCTGCTTGGATGACTGCGTGGTCGCGATGAGCCGGGAGCGCTTCGAGGGGCTGGTCTCCGACGCCCTGGACACCGTCCCGGCGGAGCTGACCGAGCTCATCGACAACTGCGTGGTGCTCGTCGAGGACGAGCCGCCGCAGGACGACCCGGAGCTGCTGGGCATCTACGAGGGCACGCCGCTCACCGAGCGCGACAGCGCGTACACGATGGTCATGCCGGACCGGATCACGATCTTCCGCAACCCGACCCTGGCGATGTGCGACTCCGAGGAGGAGGTCGTCGAGGAGGTCGCGATCACGGTCGTCCACGAGATCGCCCACCACTTCGGCATCGACGACGAGAGGCTGCACGAGCTCGGCTACGACTGATCAGGCTCAGCCGAGGTGCCTGATGTCCGGCCACAGCGAGGCCCACGAGCCGTGCAGCCCGGAGCAGACCCAGACGGTCGCGCCCTGCTCCTCGTTGTCGACGTCCAGCCCGTTGTCGTACGTCGCGGCGGCGTGGCACGTGTCGAACCACGCCGCGAGGGTCGCCCGGTCGAACCCGACGGCGACGACCCGGTCGACCGACTCCGGCGGCGGTCCGAGGTTGCCCAGCGCGTTGTGCCCGCTGTACACCGCAACGTCCGGAGCGAAGCGCGCGAGCGCACCGAGCTCGCCGTAGTTGCCGGTCAGCACGACGGTCCCCGGCGGCTGGTCCTCGACGACACCGGTCACCGTCGCCACGAACCGCGGCCACACGACCGTCTCCCCCGCGTCGTAGTTCACGTCCACGATCGGCGTCCCCGCCAACGCGTCCGGAGGCACCAGGGGCAGGAAGAGCAGACCGTCGATGACCAGGCTGAGCACGAGCGCCACCCCCACGAGCACGCGTCGCCCGGCACCTCGCGCCCAGCCCACGACCGGTTGGGCCCCCGCCGCCAGCAGCACCGGGAACATCCCGGCGAGGTAGTACGGCTTGGCCTCCGTCGCGACGAACACGGCGAGGAGCACGAGGTACGTCGCGCCCGCGAACCGCCACGGGCGCAGGACCGGTGACCTGAGCAGCCGCACGAGGCCGACGATCCAGACGGGGCAGAGCAAGGGGCTGACCATCACCAGCTGGAACGGCACGAACTGCCAGCGGGGAGCACTCGTGCCGGACTCCCCGGCCGCGATGCTGCTCGCCATGTCGAGCTGAGGCCAGTCGTGGGTCGCCTGCCAGAGCAGGTCCGGGAGGGCGAGGAGCAACGCGACGACGACCCCGGCCCACAGCCAGGGCGAGCGGAAGGAGTGCCGCGGACCGGCGAGGAGCAGCGCGACCGCGAGCGCCACGAGCAGGAAGGCCATGAGCGTCTTGACCTCGAGGCCGACCCCGGCGACCAGCCCCGCCGCGAGCCAGGCCCGCTCGTCGCGACCGACCGCGACCAGGGCCAGCCACATCACCAGCGTCCAGCACAGGACGTCGAACACCGTCGTCCCCGCGAGGTGGCCTGCCGCCAGCGTGATCGCGCCGACGGCCATGCACCCGGCGGCGAGGACCTGACCGCTCCGGCGCGCACCCAGCTCCCGGGCCGACAGACCGGTCAGCAGCACGACGGCCGCCGCTGCGAGCGCCGGCGGCACCCGCAGCATCACCAGCGAGCCCGGGAAGAGGCTGTCCATCGCGTGCGCCAGCAACGGCACCAGCGGCGGCTGGTCGACGTACCCCCAGGCCGGGTGGGCGCCGACGACCAGGAAGTACAGCTCGTCGCGGTGGTAGCCGTAGCCCCCCGCGAACACGAGCAGCAGCACGAACGACCCCGCCGCCACCAGCGACAACTCACGCCACGCCACCCGCACGTGCCCATTCAACCCACTTCGCTGGTCGAGCCTGTCGAGACCACGCGGTCTCGACAGGCTCGACCAACGGAGGAGTCAGAGGAAGGTGTCGAGGGAGCGCCGGAGCCCGGGGGCGTCGAGGCCGTGGGCGGCGACGTGCTCCCGGGGGGACCCGTAGTGGCGGAGCTCGACCCGGCCGACCCCGAGGGAGAGCAACCGGTGGGGTACGTCGCGCAGCGACTCGGCGACCACGTGCGCGGAGGTCCCGGCCAGCCAGGGCTCGACGAGCACCACGTCGGCCGACGACGAGACGAGGGAGCGGAGCCCGGCACCGTCGAAGGGCCGGACGTCGCGGGAGTAGACGACGGTGACGTCGCGACCCTCTGTCGCCTCGAGCACGTCGTCGAGGACCGGACCGAGAGCGACGACCACCGCACCGGACCCGCGGCGGACGACGTGGAGTCCGGGCCCGAAGGTGTCGCTGTTCCGCTGCTCGACGACGCGCACGTAGTGCAGCCCGTCCCCGAGGACGGCCGCGCGGAGCACCTCGTCGACCTCGGCCGCATTGCCGGGCGCGTGGACGTGCATCCCCGGGATGGTGTCCATCAGCGCGACGTCACCGGGTGACTGGTGGGTGCGACCGCCCGAGGACACGTCGAACGATCCGGCGATCCCGACGAGCACCCCGCCGACCCCGTTGTGCCCGAACCCGAGCTTCACCTGCTCGAAGGCGCGCTCGGCCAGGAACGTGCCGAACGTGTGCACGACGGGTCGGAGGCCGGCGAGCCCCATCCCGGCGCCGACGTTGACGAGCAGCTGCTCGCGGATGCCGACGTTGACGACGCGGTCGGGATGCCGGCGCTCCGCGTCGCGGAGGTACTGCCCGGAGATCTCGGCCCACACCAGGGCGACGCGCGGGTCCTCGTCGAGCAGGTCGGTCACGGTCCGCCCGAACTGCTGTCGCGGGGACGTCGTGCGGGGTTGCAGCTGGACGGTGCTCATGCCGCCTCCTCCTCGTCGATCACGGTCGCGACGACGACGGACGGGCGGCCGACGTCGCGTGGTGCGAAGGCGTCGGCCAGCGCCGCGTGGTCGCGGCCGTCCACGCGCGTCACGTCCCAGCCCTCGACCGCGAACCGTTCACCGATCCGGCCGGGGACCGCGTAGCTGCTCGACCGGTTGTCGATCACCACCACGGTCAGTCGGTCGAGACCCAGCGCCGCGGCGAGCTCGAGGGCCTCGTGGTTGCTGCCCTCGTCGAGCTCGGCGTCGCCGACGAGCACGACCACGCGGGCGTCGTTGCCCTGCGCACGCAGCCCGAGGGCGGTGCCGACCGCCAGCGGCAGGCCGTGCCCGAGCGAGCCGGAGGAGATCTCCACGCCCGGGACGAGGTTGCGGTCCGGGTGGTAGCCCAGCGGGGAGTCGAACTCGCCCCAGCCAGGCAGCCAGTCCTCGGGGATGAACCCCTTGGCCGCGAGGACGGCGTAGTAGGCCATCGGTCCGTGCCCCTTGGAGAGCAGGAACCTGTCGCGGTCCGGATCCTCCTGGCTCGAGGGGTCGACGCGGAGGACCTGGTCGTACAGGACCCACAGCACGTCGACCGTCGACGAGGACGCGATCGCGTGCTTCTCGTCACCGGACATCAGGGCGATGAGCCGGGGCAGGTCCTCGTAGCCTGCTGCTGTCTGAGCTTCCGTCGCTGTGTTCATCCCTCCATGGCACAAGTTAAAGTGAACTTGAAGTCAAGTCGAGGAGAATCCATGCCCCCGTTGACGATCGGCCAGCTCTCCCAGCGTTCCGGCGTCGCCACGTCCGCGATCCGCTACTACGAGGACCTCGGACTCGTGCACGCGGAGCGCACCACGGGCAACCAGCGCCGCTACCAGCAGGCCACGTTGCGGCGACTCGCGTTCATCCGGGCCGCCCAGCGCGTTGGGCTCACCCTGGAGGAGATCGCCGAGGCACTGGCCACCCTCCCTGAGGGCCGCACCCCGACCAAGCGCGACTGGCACCGGCTGAGCCGGTCCTGGCGGACCCGCCTCGACGACCAGATCGAGCGCATCGAGCGGCTCCGCGAGCGTCTCGACGGCTGCATCGGCTGCGGCTGCCTGAGCCTCCGCTCGTGCTCGCTCTACAACCCGGAGGACGACCTGGCACCGCTCGGACCGGGCGCCGTCCGGCTCGAACCGCGCCTCGACAGCAGTGCACCGGACCGCCCGTAGGTACCTCTACGATGGGGGCGGTCGCAGCCCCGGCACACCCGCGGGCGGCCGGCCGGGGCCCCCATCGTCTAGCGGCCCAGGACCCCGCCCTTTCACGGCGGTAGCACGGGTTCGAATCCCGTTGGGGGTACTCGTTCCGAGCCGCGTCCGGGAGGTCCCGACCGATTCGGACGAACGAGGGAAGACTGTTAGAGTTCCTCCTCGTGCGCGCCCCCGGGCGCGCCGTTCCAGCCAGGCCCCGTAGCGCAGTTGGTTAGCGCGCCGCCCTGTCACGGCGGAGGCCGCGGGTTCGAGTCCCGTCGGGGTCGCCACACCACCAAGGCCGGGCTCTCCTCAGCGAGAGCCCGGCCTTCGTGTTCCCGGTCACAGGTATGTGTAACTGCGAAATATTGACGTTTCAAGTGTCGTTGTCGAGGGCATGACTCCAGGTATGACGTTGACCCCCGAGGCCGAGAAGCTGCTGTTCACCGAGGCCCGCACCGCGAACACGTTCACCGACGAGCCCGTGAGCGACGAGCAGGTCGCGAAGATCTACGAGCTGACCAAGTTCGGGCCGACCGCGATGAACATGCAGCCGCTTCGCGTGCTCCTCGTGCACCACGACCAGCGGGACCGCCTGCTCAAGCACGTCGCCGACGGCAACCGCGACAAGACCGAGACCGCGCCGCTCGTCGCCGTGCTCGCCTACGACACCGACTTCCACGAGCACCTGCCGACGACGTTCCCGCACGCTCCCGGCGCCAAGGACCGCTTCAGCGACCCTGACGCCCGCGAGCACACGGCGCGCTTCAACGCCTCGATCCAGATCGGCTACTTCCTGCTCGCCGTCCGCGCCGCCGGCCTGGCCGCGGGCCCGATGGGTGGCTTCGACCGCGTGGGCATCGACGAGGAGTTCTTCGACGGCACGACGTGGCGCTCGCTGCTCCTGGTCAACCTCGGCCACCCCGGCGAGAACGCCTGGTTCGACCGGCTCCCCCGCCTCGAGCACGACCAGGCCGTCCGCGTCGCCTGAAACCCCGATTCGTCTGCGGTCGTCAGGCGTGGACTCTTGATCCAGGAGACAGACGAATCGGTGTTGAAGGCCGATTCGAACGGGCCAGGAGTCTCCGGTAGAGTCCTCCCGGCCCGGCCAGGTAGCTCAGTTGGTACGAGCGACCGACTGAAAATCGGTAGGTCGGCGGTTCGACCCCGCCCCTGGCCACCACCCGAAACCGCGGCGCCAGTCCGGCGCTGCGGTGTCGTCATTCCGGCCGACCGCGGCGCCGTTCGGCGACCTCAACCCGTGCCGGACGCGGTGGCGGTCGCCGTCGGCGAGTCACCCGGGACCACGGTGGCTGACGCGTCGGCCTGGGAGCACTCGTTCACGAGCGGCCTCGTCTCCTCGTCGAGGGTCTGCAGCCGGTCCAGCACGTCGATCAAGTCGTCGGGGTCGAAGTCGCGGACCGACCCGATCGCGTCGTCGAGGAGCCGGGTCGCCTCACGCAGGTTGCGAGCCGAGTCGCGGCACGCCGCCGGCACCGCGAAAGTGAGGGTCCCTGGTGACGGCGTCACCGCAGGTCCGCTCGTCGCCGTGGGTGACGCTCCACCGGGTGCCCCGTCCGAGTCGCCGTCACCTCCCTGGCCGGCGAGCACGACCGAGGAGCCGAGACCGAGCCCCACCACGAAGGTCGCGGCGGGAACGAATCGGGTCCAACCCCTGCTCGCTGGTCGCGAGGGTGGTCGTGACGGGGGGCCTGTCGAAGGTACCGTCTGGTCGCTCACGAGGAGCTCCCTCCCTCACCACCAGCAGTCCCAGAAGGGCGTTCCTCCCGCTGCCGGGGTGAACCTGGTAGTAAGCAGTGGTGTCTTCGACCCTACGCGGTGCCGATCAACGCGCTGTCCACCTCTGGGACGCGTTCGTGCTGTTCTGGGTGGTCCTGTGGATCGCCGTGGGAATGTGGACGGGAGTCACGCTCTGGCAGGCCGCCGAGACGGGGGACACGATCAGCAGCTCGGGACATGCGCTCGACACGGCTGGCAAGGCTCTCCGCGGGCTCTCGGACGTGCCGCTGGTCGGCGACCGACCGCGGGAGCTCGGGGACGAGGTGGTGGCGACGGCGAGCGAGGTCACCGAGCGCGGCCAGCTCGTCAAGGGGCAGCTCCGCCGCCTTTCGATCCTGCTCGGTGTCTCCATCGTGCTCATCCCGATCACCCCGGTGGCCGGCTTCTACCTTCCCGCCCGGTCGAGCTGGCGTCGACAGACACGCAGCGTGTCGGACTCGCTGCGCGAGCACCGTGACGACCCCGGCCTCGACAGCTACCTCGCCGACCGCGCACGGGCCGCCCTGCCGTACGCCGACATCGCGGCGGTCACCGCGGACGCCCCGGACCGGGCCACCTCCGAACGCCGACTGGCCGACCTCGAGCTGGCACGCCTCGGCCTCGAGCGACCGGTGTAGGCGGTGACCGCCGGGCCCGGGACGGCCGAGCGACGTGGCGGCATCATCGCGCGGCGCGCCGCCCGCGGGCTCGTCCTTGCTCGGTGGTGGGTGATCGCGGCGTGGGCGGTGGTGACCATCGCGTCCCTGACCCTGTTCCCGAGCTTCGGCGACGCCTCGGGACACGGCGGCCTCAAGGGCATCCTCAGCGCCGACACCCCTGCCGTGCAGACCGAGAAGCGGTCGGTCGAGCTCTTCGGCTTCCCGCTGATCGCCCGCACGGTCGTGGTGCAGCGCAACGCCCAAGGCATGTCGCCCTACGCCCAGGCCAGGTCGGTCGTCCGCGCGGTCGCGGTGGACCGTGGGAAGTCCGGCGACGTCGCACCGATCCTGGGAGCCTTGCCGGTCGCGAACACCGCCGGGCTGTTCCCGGGAGCCAAGGAGCACGACACCGCGTCGTTGACGTACCTCCTGTTCGGCCCCGAGACGTCCCTGGGTGCTCGCACGCGGGCCGCACGTCACTACGCCCGGGACTTCCTCGGCCCTCGCGACGACGTGGTGGGGGTGACGGGATCCGCGCCGGCGCGGACCGAGCAGGGCCACATCATCAAGGACTCGCTGCCCCGCGTCGAGGTCGCGACCCTCCTCGCCATCGTGCTGATCGTCGGCGTCAGCTTCCGATCGGTGGTGGCGCCCTTGGTGACGGTGGTGACTGCGGGCGTCTCGTACGTCGTGACGCTCCGACTCTCGGGTGCGGTGGCGCAGCTGTTCGACCTGCCCACCCCCGACGAGCTCGAACCCGTCGTCGTCGCCCTGCTGCTCGGGGTGGTGACCGACTACGTCGTCTTCTTCTGCGCGTCCCTGCGCGAGGTGCACGAGCGCTCCGCGGGCGGGCCCGATGCCGACGGGGTCGACGAGGTCGGGGCCCCCGACCTCGCCTACCTGGCGCTGGTCAGGTCGGGCCCGATCGTCGCCGTCGCCGGGATCGCGGTCGCGACCGGGACAGCGACGCTCCTGGCCGCCGAGTCCCCCTTCTTCCGTGCCCTGGGTCCGGCGCTCGCGTTCACGGTCCTGATCGGCCTGCTCGTGGCCATCTCGCTCGTCCCCGCCTTGATGGCGGTCCTCGGCCGGACACTGCTGTGGCCCGGAGGTGGGCGGGCGACGCGGCGACCGTGGCAGGAGGCGGTGCCGGCGCCCCTGCGCCCACCGGACTCGTGGACCTTCACCTCTCTGGTGGAGGTGCTCGTCCGGCGCCGGGGGGCCGCGGTGGCCACCGTTTCCTGCACCGTGGGGGTGCTCCTCCTCGCGGCCGCGCCGCTGACCCAGCTCCAGCTCGGGGTGTCCTTCGTGAGCGGCCTCCCACGTGAGGCACCCGTGCGAGCGGCTGCGGAGAGCGCCCAGGCCGGCTTCGCCGAGGGCATCCTCTCGCCGACCGTCATCCTCGTCGAGGGCAAGGACATCGGCACCCAGCACCGTGCCCTGTCCCTGCTCGGCGACCGGCTGACCGCCGAGCCAGGGGTCGCGGGTGTCCTCGGCCCGGGGGTCTCCCCGGTGCCGGTGCAGGCGGGTCTCATGGTGACCCGCGACGACGATGCGGCACGGTTCCTCGTGGTCCTGGACAAGGACCCGCTCGGAGCTGCCGCGGTGACGACCCTGGATCGTCTCGACGACCGGTTGCCGTCGCTCATCCGCGGCAGCGGCCTGCACGACGCGCGTTACGGGCTGGCCGGCGACACGGCCACCGCGTCGTACCTCGTGCACCAGACCGAGGGCGACCTGCTGCGCATCGCGCTCGCCGCGATGGTGGCGAACCTCACCATGCTTATGGTCTTCCTGAGGGCCGTGTTGGCCTCGATGATGCTGCTGCTGACCTCGCTGCTGTCGCTGGCGGCCACCCTCGGCATCACCACCGGCGTCTACACCCTGCTCGACCCGGGCCAGGGCCTCACCTTCTACGTGCCCTTCGCCGCTGCCGTGCTCCTGCTCGCCTTCGGGTCTGACTACAACATCTTCACCGTCGGCCACGTCTGGGCGTCAGCCCGCCACCGACCTCTTCATTCGGCACTCGTCCGGGACCTCCCTCCGGCCATTCGTGCCGTGTCCGTCGCCGGCATAGCGCTCGCGGCGAGCTTCGGCCTGCTCGGGCTCGTCCCGCTGCTCCCCTTCCACCAGCTCGCCCTGTGCGTCGCGCTCGGGATCGCCCTGGACGTCCTTGTCGTCCGGTCGCTGTTGGTGCCGGCCCTGCTGCGCCTGATGGCTCCGCGCGCGGCGTGGCCGAGCCGCCTCGGACGCGCGGCAGCCGAGCAGCGCGCCGCACCGGACAAGGACGGCGGCTGAGCTACACCCCGGCGTGCTCGCCGCTGGTCTCCGAGGTGCCCGGAGCCTCCGGCTCCCTCGGTACGGCGTTGCCGCCCGCGTCGCCGTCGCTCCGCGACATCGCACTCGGCCACCACATGGCAGGCCCGATGTCGAGGTTGAGGGCCGTGACGAGCACGGCGCGGACCACGATCGTGTCGAGCAGCACGCCCAGGGCGACCGCCATCCCGATCTCGGCGAAGGACACCACCGGGAGGGTGGCCAACGACAGGAACGTGCCCGCGAGCACCAGGCCGGCGGAGGTGATCACCCCGCCGGTGGCGGAGAGCCCGATCAGGGCGCCGCGGCGGGTGCCGACCTCCTTGGCCTCCTCGTGCACCCGGGTCATCAGGAAGATGTTGTAGTCGATCCCCAGGGCGACCAGGAACACGAAGACGAACAGCGGCAGCCCGGAGTCGGCCCCGGCGAAGTCGAAGACGTGCTTGAACAACAACGCACTGAGCCCGAGGGCCGCGAAGAACGACAGCACCACGGTGGCGATGAGGATCAGCGGCGCGACCAGGGCCCGCAGCAGCAGCGCCAGGATCAGGAACACGACCACGAGGACCACCGGGATGATCACCCGGTTGTCGCGGTCGGCGGCCGCGAGGATGTCGTCGTAGATCGCCGTCCCGCCGCCCGCCTGGGCATCGGCTCCCTCGATCGCGTGCACGCGGTCGCGCACCCGGTCGACGGTGTCGCGAGCGGCCTGGGTGTCCGGGCCGTCGGAGAGCGTCGCGGCGATCCAGGCGGTCTCCCCCGACACCTGCGGCTTCTGCACGCCGGCGATGCCCTCGGTCTCGGCCACGACGGTGGCGACCTCGGACGCCGACTCGGCGTTGGTGACGACGTCGACCGGCTGGCCCGAGCCGGCCGGGAAGTGCTTCGCGAGGGTCTCCTCGCCCACGACGGACTCGGGCTTGCCGTAGTACTGCTCGCTGTTGCGCAGCCCGGTGGCGTCGAGCTGGGTGACGGCGAGCGTGGCGATGCCCAGAGCCAGCGCGGTGACCACCCACGTCTTCCGCGGGCGGAACGAGATCCAGCGGCCGACCCGGCCCCAGAAGCTGCGCTCGCCCGGGTCCTCGTCGCCGTAGTGCGGCACCAGCGGCCAGAACACCCAGCGACGACCCACCAGCAGCAGCGCAGGCAGCAGCGTCATCATCACCGCGAGGGCGACCACGATGCCGATCGCGGCCACCGGCCCCATGCCGGACGTCGAGTTCATGCTCGCGAGCAGCAGGCACAGCATGCCGGCGACCACCGTCGAGCCCGACGCGAAGATCGCCGGACCTGCGCGGTGCAGCGCGAAGGCCATCGCCTCGTGCCGGTCCTCGTGGCGGCGGAGCTCTTCTCGATAACGCGCCACGAGCAGCAGGGCGTAGTCGGTGCCGGCGCCGAACACGAGCACCGTGAGGATGCTCTGCGACTGGGCGTTGACGGTCAGCCCGGCGTGCTTGGCGAGCAGGTAGATGACGGCCTCGGCCGCGAACAGCGCGACCCCGGCCGAGAGCACGGGCAGCAGCCAGAGCACCGGGCTGCGGTAGGTGAACAGCAGGATCACGATGACGACGACGCCCGCGATCGCGAGCAGCTTGCCGTCGATGCCCTCGAAGGCCTTGGCGGAGTCGGCGGCGTAGCCGCCCGGCCCGGTGATGTAGTGGTCGAGGCCGTCCGGGGTGTCGTCGAGCTGGTCGCGCATGGTGTCGACGACCTTGCCGAGCGCCTCCCAGCCGCCGGAGCCGGCATCGATGGGCACCACGACCTGGAGCGCCTCGCCGTCCTCGCTCGGGAACGGGCCGAGGGGGTCCTTCTCGACGCTGTCGATGTCGTTGAACGCGGTGACCTGGGCGGCGACCGTCTTCGTGTCCTCCGCGGTGATGCCACCGTCGCGGTGGTAGACCACGAGCGCCGGGATCTCGTTCGGCGACTGGAACGGCTCCATCCGGTCGAGCACCTGGGTGGACTCGGCCTCACCCGGGAGCCAGGAGACGCTGTCGTTGTCCTGCTCGCCGGTCAGCTTGCTCGCAGCGCCCATCGAGGCACCCAGCACCAGCACCCAGAACACGACGATCAGCCACTTGGTCCGCTTGCCCGCGGCGAACCACGCCAAGGGGCCGATGTCGCTCAGTCGGTCGTTCGTCATCCCATTCGCCCCTTCTCGCACCACCCGCACCACCGAGCCTGGCGGAGCATGCCGGCACCCGGCAATCCATTTGGCCCTGAGAGAGACCGACGAGGGTCCCGAAATTCATCGCTGGCGGCCAACCTGAGCACAATTGCTCAGCGAGTTGAGTCGAAAGCGTGACGCGCGAGCGGCCTGCGGCGTGGCTCCATGGACCCATGACACGTTTCGCGGACCCGCACCGGTGCCCCGACTGCCTCACCGAGCTCGCTCCGGGCTCCCAGCGCTGCGGCCACTGCGGCCTGGACCTGCGCGGGGAGCTGGGCCAGCGGCTCTTCCTCACGTTGACCCGCGCCGACGAGCTCCTCGTCGAGATGCGGGCCGCGAGCAGCCGCCCCGAGCCGGCACTGACGGCACCGCAGCCCGGCACCGCGCCGGGCGGTCCGGGCAGCACCCTGACGACCGGGATGCCCGACCTGACCTCGAGCGGGGGGTACGACGTTCCCGCCGGCCCGACCGGCCCGGGGCTCCCGCCGTACGAGCCCGCAGCCGTCCGGCCCAGCTCGGTGCCCAAGATCCTGCTCGGCCTCGGCGCCACCTGCCTGCTCGTGGCCGCGTTGGTCTTCCTCGCCGTCACCTGGTCGGTCATGGGGGTCGGCGGCCGCACCGCGACGCTGGTCGCGCTCACCGCGATCATGGGCGGCCTCACCGTCCTCTCGGCCCGGCACGCCCTGCGCGGCGCGGTCGAGGCGATGGGCCTGGTCACGATCGGTCTGGCCGTCCTCGACGTCGTCGGCGCGCGGACCGCCGGCTGGCTCGGCGACCCGTCGGACGCGACCTTCGCCACCGTGCTCGGCGCCCTGCTGGTCGGCGGCGGCCTCGCCGCCACCACCGGGCTGCTGCGCACGCCTGCCAAGGGCTTCACCAGTGGCGAGCTCGCCGCGAGCGCCGGCGCGCTCGTCCTGTTCTGGGGCCTCAGCGACGGTGCGTGGGCCACCTCGGAGGTCCGCGCCCTCGTCGCCACCCTCGTCCTCGGCGCCCTTGCCGGAGCCGTCGCGAGCCGCATGGACAGGCCGGCGGGCGCCGCGTACGTGGTCGCCACGGTCGGCACCATGGTCGTCGCCGCGGGGGCGTGGATCGTCCAGACCGCCGACGCCGTGGCCCAGGCTGCCGAGCACCCGACGGTCGCGGCGCTGTGGGGCCGCTTCGAGATCTGGCCGGTCCTCACGGCCGCCGCCGTCGGCCTGGCCGTGACCGCTCTCCGCCCGGCGCCGCTCGTGCTCCGCCAGCTCACGCTCGGCGTCGCCGTGGTCCTGCTCGCCGTCGCAGCCACCGTGCCGTCGTACGACGAGCGCCAGATGGTCACGACCCTGACCTTCGTCGTGGCAGTCCTGGCGCTGGCGGGCGGGGTCGTGGCCGCACCGCGGACCTGGGCGGTGTCGGGTCTCGGCGCGCTCGCGCTCGGTGCCCTGGGGCTGCTGGTGACGGGGCTCGGCTACCTCGCCGCCGCCGGCGAGGCGTACGCCGACACCGCTGCACTGGCCTGGTCCGGCAACGCCGGCGCCCGTGTCGAGACGGCCGTCGGGCTCGCGGACGTCGATGACCCGTGGCTGCTGCCGCTCGTCACCGTCGCGGTCCTGATCGCCGTGGCCGCCGCCGGCCGGCTCTCCGACGAGCTGCGTTCGCTCCCGGTGCGCCACGTCGCCGTGGCCGCCGCCGGCCTGCTGACCGTGAGCGTCGCCGCCACCGTCTTGAGCTACGAGGTCCCGGTGTGGACCGTGCTCGCGGCGCTCCTGGTCGTCGCCTCGGCAGCCGTGGCCCTCGGCACCGCCCGGGCACGTCGCTCGCTGACCGCACTCGGCGCCGTGCTGCTCGTCGTCGCCCTGCCGCTGTCGTTCGCCGACGAGGCCCTGACCACCGGGACGCTCGTCGTTGCCCTGGTCCTCACCGCCGTGGCCCACCTCCTCAGCCGGGACACCCTGGTCGAGGAGGTCGCCGCCGGCACGCTCCCCTTCGTCCTCGCCGGACTGGTGTGGAGCGCGGGCGCGGCGTACGACGCGGAGGGGACCTGGTCGGCCCTGGTCGGCCTGGTGCTCCTCGGTGTGCTCCTCCTCGGACGCGGCGTGCTCGACCGGGAAGGCTCCTCCGGCCCGGCGGTCGCGGTGCTCGAGGGCTGCTCCGGCCTCGCCGCCCTGCCCCTCGTGGCAGCCGGCGTCGCCACCGCGGCGTCCAGCGAGACCTCCTCGTGGGGCGCGGTCTACCTCACCGTCGGCGGCGTCGTGGCCACCGTGCTCGCGCTGGTCCGCGACGACCGGCGCCAGGTGGGCTGGCTCGGCGGCGTGCTGCTCGCCATGGCCACCTGGGTGCGGCTGCAGGACCTCGGCGTGCACGAGCCCGAGCCGTACACCCTCCCCAGCGCCCTCGCGCTCCTCGCCGTCGGCCTGGTGCACCTGCGCCGCCACCCGGAGGCGTCGACCCAGAAGGCGATCGGCGCCGGCCTGGCCCTCGCCCTGGTGCCGAGCCTGCTGTGGGTGCTCGACGACCCGATCGGCGTCCGCGCCGTCCTGCTCGGCCTGGCCTGCCTGGCCCTCGTGGTCGCCGGTGTGCAGGGCCGGTGGTCGGCGCCCCTGGTGCACGGCGGCGTGGTCGGCCTGCTCGTCGCGCTCCGCGAGGCGGGCCCGGCGATCGGCGACAGCGTGCCCCGCTGGGCCCTCATCGGCGCCGCCGGCGTGCTCCTCATCGGCCTCGGCGTCACCTGGGAGGCCCGGATGCGCGACGCGAAGCGGGCCGCGGACTACGTCCGGTCGCTGCGCTGAGGAAAAACCACGAGGGGCGGAGAGCTTGCGCTCTCCACCCCTTGAGGTACGTCGTGAGTCCCCCGGCCGGGTGCGGCCCGGGTGTCAGTCCAGCTCGTCGCCGCGGCGCTGCTCGGGCATCATGCCACTGAGCAGCTCACGGACCTCCGACTCGCGGTAGCGACGGTGGCCACCCAGCGTCCGGATTGAGCTGAGCTTGCCGGCCTTCGCCCACCGAGTCACAGTCTTGGGGTCGACGCGGAACATCGACGCCACCTCGGCAGGGGTGAGCAGTGCTTCGGACTCAGGCGGTCGTGTATTCATGGCCACCCTCCCTTTTGTTTCGATTCCCCGGTCATCGACCGCCGGACGTAACCCCGTCGTCCAAGCAGCCGCTGTTCGCCCATCCTAAGCCAGAGGGAAAATATCGGACAATAGGTCTATCCGGAACGATCGGGAAGTCAGGACCAAAGGCCCCCCAAAGGGACCCCGAAACTCCCCCAGCACCTGACTTCCGCCCCAGCCGTCGCAGGTACCATGTGACCCGGATCGCACCACCCCCGCGATCCGTGAGCCCCGGCTCACCACCTGTCGTCCCACCCGCACCATCCCCGCGGGCCTGGAAGAGAGGGTCACCACCGTGACCGATTCATCCGCAATTGCGCCTCCGACCTCGGACTTCTCGGTCTTCGATCGACTCGTCGGTCACGAACAGGTGGTCTTCTGCCACGACGAGCCCACCGGGCTCCGCGCGATCATCGCGATCCACTCCACGGCCCTCGGCCCGGCCCTCGGCGGCACCCGTTTCTACCCCTACGCCAGCGACGAGGACGCCCTCGAGGACGTCCTGAACCTGTCCCGGGGCATGACCTACAAGGCTGCGGCCACTGGTCTGGACCTGGGCGGGGGCAAGGCGGTCATCATCGGCGACCCGGCGACGCTGAAGAGCGAGCCGCTGCTCCGTGCCTACGGCCGCTTCGTCGAGTCGCTGCACGGCCGCTACTACACGGCCTGCGACGTCGGCACCTACTCCGCCGACATGGACGTCGTCGCCCGCGAGTCGCGCTTCGTCACCGGGCGCACCGTGGCCCACGGCGGTGCCGGGGACTCCTCGGTGCTCACGGCGTACGGCGTGTTCCAGGGCATGCGCGCGGCCGCGCTGGCCACCTGGGGCGAGCCCACGCTCCACGGACGCCGGGTCGGCGTCGCCGGCGTCGGCAAGGTCGGTCGCCACCTGGTCCGCCACCTCGTCGAGGACGGCGCGCACGTCGTCGTCACCGACGTCGCCCCGGCCGCGGTCGACGCGGTCGTCGCGGCACACCCGGGCGTCACCAGCGTCGCGGACACCGCGGCCCTGGTCCGGGCCGACCTCGACGTCTACGCCCCCTGCGCCCTCGGCGGCGCCCTCGACGACGAGACCGTCGGGGTGCTGCAGGCGCGCATCGTCTGCGGCGCGGCGAACAACCAGCTCGCCCACCCGGGCATCGACAAGTGGCTCGCCGACCACGGCGTGCTCTACGCCCCGGACTACGTCGTCAACGCCGGCGGCCTGGTCCAGGTCGCCGACGAGCTCGAAGGCTTCTCGTTCGACCGCGCCCAGGCCCGGGCGACGACGATCTACGACACCACGCTGGAGGTGTTCCGGATCGCCGAGACCGACGGGGTGCCGCCGGCCGTGGCCGCGGACCGCATGGCGGAGCGGCGGATCGCCGAGGTCGGCCGCCTGCGCGGCCTCTGGCTGGGCTGAGCCGGAGGGCTCAGGGGTGCGCTCCGGGCGGGTTAGTCCCGCTCGGAGCGAGTGGCGTAGTCCGACCACTCGTCGTGCTCGTCGTCGACGTCGTCCTCGGAGGAGGACGGCAGCTGGTCCTCGCCTCCGTGCAGCTCCTTGGCCAGCGCTCCGAAGTCCGTCTCGTGTGTGCGGTACTTCAGGTCGCGGGCGACCTTCGTCTGCTTCGCCTTCGCACGGCCGCGCCCCATAGGGTGGCCCCCTCGCAACGTTGGCCGGATCGCATGTCCGGTCTGACTGATGGGTCTCTCGTACCGCAAAGGCTACCTGGCCCGTGGTCGATCATGCACGCCGATCCGGAGTTGTCGTCCGGTGTCGCCCGAGAGGTCACCAGCCCGGGTGGGTGCCCTCCAGGACGACCGAGCCGGGGTCCCTTTCGGCGTGCTCGGACCCGAGCGCCGCCTCACCGGCGACCCAGGCCTCGACGTCGTGGGCGGCGAGGCTCTCGAGCACCCGGTTGACGTCGTCGGGGTCGACCAGCGCGACCATCCCGACGCCCATGTTGAGCGTCTCCTCGAGGCTCTCGAGCGCGACGCCACCGACCCCGCGGACCAGGTCGAAGACCGGCGCCGGCGTCCAGGTGGCCCGGTCGATCGTGACCGTGAGCTCCTCGGGCAGCACCCGGGCCAGGTTGCCGGCCAGTCCGCCGCCGGTGACGTGGGCCATCGCGTGCGTCCGGGTCTCACGAGCGAGTGCCAAGCACGCCTTGGCGTAGACGCGGGTCGGCTCGAGCAGCTCCTCGCCGAGAGTGCGGCCGAGCTCGTCGACGTGCCGGTCGAGGCTCCAGCCCGCACCGGCCTGGCTGAGCAGCACGTGCCGGACGAGGGAGTAGCCGTTGCTGTGCAGCCCGCTGCTCCTCATCGCCACGACGGCGTCCCCGGGCCGCACCCGTCCGGGACCGAGCAGGTGGGTGGCCTCGACGACGCCGGTGGTCGACCCGGCCACGTCGTACTCGTGCGGCTCGAGGAGCCCGGGGTGCTCGGCGGTCTCGCCGCCCACCAGCGCACAGCCCGCCTCGACGCACGCCTCGGCGATGCCCTGCACGATCGCCGCGATCCGCTCGGGGACCACCCGGCCGGTCGCGATGTAGTCGGTGAGGAACAGCGGCTCGGCGCCGCAGACCACGAGGTCGTCGACGAGCATCCCGACCAGGTCGAACCCGATCGTGTGGTGCACGTCCATCGCCTGGGCGATCGCGACCTTGGTGCCGACGCCGTCGGCGCTCGTGGCGAGCAGCGGCCGCTCGTACTGCTTGAGCGCGCTGGCGTCGAACAGGCCCGCGAAGCCGCCGATGCCGCCGAGCACCTCGGGGCGGCGGGCCTTCTCGACCCACACCTTCATCAGCTCGACGGCCTTGTCGCCCGCCTCGAGGGAGACGCCTGCCTCCGCGTACGTCGCTCCGGGGTCGGTCACAGGTCCTCGTCTCGTGCTGGCGGGGTGCGGGGAGTCAGGGGCGGTTGAGCGCCTCGGCAGCGCCGCCACCGATGCCGACGCTCACGCCCTCGGCGTCGCGGGGGCGGGTGCCGTTGCCGGTGGTGTCCTTGATCGGCAGGGAGCGCTCGAGGAAGTTCTTGCCGAGCAGCTCCTCCTCGGGGAGGGCGATCGGGTAGTGCCCGTCGAAGCACGCCAGGCACAGCTGGTCACGGGACTGCCCGGTCGCCGCGACCATCTCCTCGGCGGAGATGTAGCCGAGCGAGTCGGCGCCGATGCTGGCCCGGATCTCCTCGATGCCGAGACCGTTCGCGATCAGCTCGGCGCGGGTGGCGAAGTCGATGCCGTAGAAGCACGGCCACTTCACCGGTGGCGCGGAGATCCGGACGTGGACCTCCTTGGCACCGGCCTCGCGCAGCATCCGGATCTGGGCGCGCTGGGTGTTGCCGCGCACGATCGTGTCGTCCACGACGACGAGGCGCTTGCCCTTGATGACGTGCTCGAGCGGGTTGAGCTTGAGCCGGATGCCGAGCTGGCGCAGCGTCTGCGACGGCTGGATGAAGGTGCGGCCGACGTAGGCGTTCTTCACGAAGCCGACGCCGTAGGGGATGCCGCTGGCCTCGGCGTAGCCGACTGCGGCCGGGGTCCCGGACTCGGGCACCGGGATGACCAGGTCGGCCTCGACCGGGAAGGCCGCGGCGAGGCGGCGACCCATCTCGACACGGGCCTCGTGCACGTTGCGGCCGGCGATGGTGGCGTCGGGGCGGGCGAGGTAGACGTACTCGAAGACGCAGCCCTTCGGCGCCGGCTCCGCGAACTTGTGCGACCGGAGCCCGTGCTCGTCGATCGCGATCATCTCGCCGGGCTCGACCTCACGGACGACGTGGGCGCCGACGGTCGCCAGCGCGGCGTCCTCGCTGGCCACGACCCAGCCGTTCTCCAGCCGGCCGAGGACGAGGGGTCGGACGCCCTGCGGGTCGCGGGCGGCGTACAGCGTCTGCTCGTCCATCCAGACGAAGCAGAACGCGCCCTTGATCGTCGGCAGCAGCTGCATCGCCGCCTGCTCGAGGGTGCGGTCGGGATCGGCCGCGAGGAGCGTGGTGACCAGGCTGGTGTCGTTGGTCGCGATGACGTGGTTGGTCTGCCGCGACGGGATGTCGAGCTCGCCGCCCACCGACGGCAGGTTGTCGACCCGGTCCGCGAGCTCGCGGGTGTTGGTCAGGTTGCCGTTGTGGGCCAGGGCGATCGAGCCGCTGGCGGTCGGCCGGAACGTCGGCTGCGCGTTGTGCCAGGTGCTCGCGCCGGTGGTCGAGTAGCGGGTGTGCCCGATGGCCAGGTGCCCCTTGAGCGACTCCAGGGTGGCCTCGTCGAAGGCCTGCGAGACCAGGCCCATCTCCTTGTAGACGAGGATCTGCCGGCCGTTGCTCACGGCGATGCCGGCCGACTCCTGACCCCGGTGCTGGAGCGCGTAGAGCCCGAAGTAGGTGAGCTTGGCGACGTCCTCCCCCGGAGCCCAGACGCCGAAGACGCCACAGGCGTCCTGCGGTCCCTTCTCCTGGGGGTCGAGGTCGTGGGTCAGCCGGCCGTCTCCAGGACGTTTCGAAGGCACGGGGGGAGTCTACGGGCTGCCGGTTTCCCAAGGTATGTCGACGTTCCGGCACTTCCCACGGGTTGTAACTCGTGGGAAGTGCCAGTTCTTCTACATACCTTGAAAACTTCACCCAGGTTCCTCAGCAGCAACGCCTCGGCGAGGCAGGCCCGGTGGAACTCGGCGAGGTGGAGGCCCTCGTTGGGGCCGTGGGCGCGGGTGTCGGGGTCCTCGACGCCGGTGATGAGGATCGAGGAGCCGGGGAAGGCGTCGCGGAAGGCGGCGGCGAGGGGGATGGTGCCGCCGACGCCGATGTCGACGGGCTTCACGCCGTCCCACGCCTCCTCGAAGGCCGACCGGGCCGCGTCGTACGCCGGGCCGCTCGCGTCGATGGCGATCGGCTCACCCCCGTCGTCCTCGGGTACGACGGTCACGCCGGCGCCCCAGGGGGCGTGCTGCTCGAGGTGGCGGGTCAGGCAGGCGATGCCGTTCTCGGCGGTGTCGCCGGGGGCCAGCCGGAGGCCGACGTAGGCCCGGGCCTTGGGGATCAGCGTGTTGCTGACGTCGGCGATGCGGGTGGTGTCGAGGGCGAGGACCGCGACGGACGGCTGGGTCCAGATCCGCTCGACGACGCTGCCGGTGCCGACGAGGGACACCTGGTCGAGCACGCCCGACTCGGCACGCACCCGGTCCTCGGGGTAGTCGAGCTCGGCCGCAGGCCCCGAGTGCAGGCCCTCGACGGCGCACGTGCCGGCGTCGTCGTGGAGCGTCGCGAGCAGCCGGACCAGCGAGGTCAGGGCGTCGGGGACGACGCCGCCCCACATGCCGGAGTGCACGCCGTGGTGCAGGGTGCGCAGCTCGACCTCGACGGCGATCATGCCGCGCAGGCTGGTCGTGAGCGCGGGAGTGCCGATGTCCCAGTTGGTGCTGTCCGCGATGACGATCACGTCTGCGGCGAGCTCGTCCTTGTAGGCGGCGAGGAAGTCGTGGAGCTTCGGCGACCCGACCTCCTCCTCGCCCTCGACGAGCACGGTCACGCTGACCGGGAGGTCGTCGCCGTGAGCGCGGACGGCGGCCAGGTGGGCGGCGATGCCGGCCTTGTCGTCGGCGGCCCCGCGACCGTAGAGCCGGTCGCCCCGCTCGGTGGGATCGAAGGGCTCGGAGTCCCAGTCGTCGCGCGGGCCGGTGGGCTGCACGTCGTGGTGGGCGTAGAGCAGCACCGTGGGCGCACCCTCCGGCCCGGCCTTCGTCGCCACCACGGCGGGCTGGCTGCCCTCGACGGTCCGGATCTGCACGGCGAAGCCCTCGGCCTCGAACAGCGCAGCCGTCGCCTCGGCCGACCGCCGCACGTCGTCCTGGTGGTCGGGGCTCGCGCTCACCGACGGGATGCGGACGAGGTCCTCGAGGTCCTTCCGGACGCCGGGCAGCAGGTCGTTGACGCGTTCACGGAGATCCACCCGGCCACCCTAGGAGGCTTCACACGTCGAGGGGGAGCCAGGGCGAGAGGTCGGAGCGCTCGCCGGAGGCACGGAGCAGCCCACGCCCGGCGGCATCGGCCCAGGGGAGCTCGCCGAGGGCCAGCCGGATCCACGTCTCGGCATCGGTCTCGACGACCGCCGGCGGGGTGCCGCGCTTGTGGGTGGTGCCACCGACGGCCTGCGCGACGGCGTACGGCGGGACCCTGATCTCGACCGCGCCGCCCGGCGCCGCGGCCACCAGCCGGGCCAGCAGATGCTTGACCAGCACCCGGAGGTCGTCCCGCTCGGCGCCACCCGCGTGGAAGCGGGCGAGCGCCGCGGACACGACCTCCGGGTCGGCTGGCTGGAGTCGGACGGGCACGAGGCGATCATGCCTCGCGGGTCAGACAGCCGGTTCGGTGCGCTTCTCGTGCTGCTCGGCGAGCCGGGTCAAGGCCTCGTGGTCGTCGCGGAGGTGCGGGTAGTAGTCACGACGCGACCCGCCGGGGCCGAACATCGCGAGCAACCGCAGGCCGTTCGCCTCGAGGTAGCGCGCGCTGAACCACGCCACCAGCAGGGTGACGGCCCCGACGACGACCGCGACGAGCGGGACGTCGAGCAGCTGTCCGTCCTGCGCGGGGAGCAGCCCCTGCGACCGGAGCAGTCGCATGACCGGCTCCTGGAGCAGGTAGATCCCGTAGCTCACGCCGCCGAGGAAGGTCAGCGCCCGCCAGTGCAGGAAGGCCGGCCCACCCTCGGGCTTGAGCACGACGGCGGCGATCAGCAGGACCGCCGCGACGCCGTACACGAGGTGCCACAGCTCGGACACCGCGCTGGTGGAGACGTCCGGACGGCCGAGGTAGGCCGCGCCGACCAGCGCCAGAGCGCCGGCGACGAGCACAGGACGCAGCAACCGGGTCCGGTCGTGCTCGGCGTCCGGGTTGCCCCGGAGGGCGACGACCAGCGCCAGCCCCATCCCGAGGCCGAACATCGTCGTCTTCGCGAGGAAGCCGAACCATGTCGACCAGTCCGTCACGGGGACGTCGCGGACGAACACCGAGGTCCACAGCCACACGATCCCGATCGCGATCATCGTGAGCGGCGGCACCGTGAGCACCGCGAGCCGCGAGGCCCGCGTCGCGCGCCGGGCACAGGCCCGGCCGAGCCGCGGCACGAGGAGCGCCATCAGCAGGAAGAAGTGGAACTCCACGGCGAGCGTCCACGCCGGACCGTCGGTCCAGAAGATGTAGGTGTCGCTGTAGATGTGCGTGAAGGTCAGGTGCATCAGCAGGTCCTGCCAGTGCCCCGGCAGGTCCGGGTTGCTGACCGCCCACACGACGAGGACCACCGAGTAGTACAGCGGCAGCAGCCTGGCCACCCGCCTCAGCAGCAGGTCGGCCGACGAGCGTGGTGGGGAGCCCTTGAGGCCGTCGCGGGCCGCGGGCAGGAACAGCAGGAAGCCGGAGAGCACGAAGAACATGTCCACCGCGCCCTCGCTGACCACGAGGAGAAGGTGCAGGGCCGCGGAGGTCGGCTTGTCCTCCGTGGCGAGGTTGAGGAACTGGTTCTGGTAGGCGTGGAACGTCAGCACCAGCAGGGCTGCGAGCCCACGGATGGCGTCGAGCGGGTAGCGCACGCGCGGCTTGGTCGGCACCGCCGGCATGGTCTGGGTGGCGGGGTCTCGGCGGTCATGCCGCACCTCCTACGGAGAGGGTCTCTCGGATCTGGTCGGTGGGCTCCTCGACGGAGCGGGGCGTCACGGCCCAGTGCCGCTCACCGGTCAGCTGCTTGAGCTGCGCCACCTTGACCGCGAGGTTCTTGGCCTCGTTGTAGGCGACGGTCGCGAGCAGCAGGTAGCCGACGAACCACCACGGGCGGGTGCGCAGCTCGGGCACGGCCAGCCGCCAGGCCATCAGCACCTGCAGCGGTCCGGACGCGAGCGTGTAGAGCGTGGTGAGCAGGAACAGCGGGCTGCTCCACTCGACGCTGCCGTCGCGCCACGCGATGAACGCGAGCAGCGGCAGCGGGAGCGCGGCGATCCAGGGGTAGATCTCGCGCCAGCCGAGCAGCACGCCCATGCCGAAGCGCTGCTTGCGGTTGAGGACGCGGCTGCGCAGCGCGGTGCCGAGCAGGTCGGTCGAGACCTGGAACCAGCCCTGCGACCAGCGAAGCCGCTGGCGCCACAAGGCGCCGGCGCTCACCGGGGCCAGCTCCCGGCTCACGAGGCCGGGGTCGGTCTCGATGCGGTAGCCGGCGAGGGTCGCGCGGACCGACGAGTCGATGTCCTCGGTCAGCCGGTCCCCGCGGAGCCTGATCCGGCGGAGCACCGACGTACGCCAGAAGCCGTTGGAGCCGCCGAAGATCCCGAAGCCGTGCATCGCGGTGCGACCCGGGTGGGAGACGGCATAGATCTGCTCGAACTCGACCGCGACGGTGCGCGCGATCAGCGACTGCTCGCCGTTGCGGACGGCGCAGTGGCCCTGCACGACGTCGGCGCCGTCGGCGATCCACTGCCAGGCACGACGGAACGAGCCGGGCATCGGGTGGTGGTCGGCGTCGAAGATGCCGACGAACTCACCGGTCGCCACGCCGAGCGCGGCGTTGACGTTCTGGGCCTTCGACGTGGAGTCGGGCACCCGGTGCAGGGTCAGCCGCGGCTCGACGGCGGCCAGCCGCTCGAGGTCGTCCTCGACGGCGAGCCGTTCCGGGGAGTTGTAGGCGAGAAGCACCTGGAGGTCGCCCGGGTAGTCCTGCTCCAGGAAGTGGCCGAGGGTCTCGAGGATCGTCGCGGACTCGTTCGGGAGGTACGCCGCGACGATCGCGGTCGCCGGGGGCGCGGGGCCCTCGGGCGCCGAGGGCAGCCGGGCCGGGTCGAGCGCCCGCAGCGCCTCGGTCCACAGCATCGCCGCGGTGCCGAACAGGGCGGCCACGACGACCCAGTAGACGACCGGGGACACGTCGAGCCCGACCTGGTAGGCGCCGACCATGAGCAGGAACGGCAGCACCAGGCCCACGACCACGGTGGTCGCGACCTGGAACCAGGTGCGGAGGTACGTCGGTCGCGGACCGTCGCCGCCCGAGGAGGCCTTCTTGGCCATGAGGTCCCGCTGACGCAGGGCGTCGCGGGCCGCGGCGGTGGCGCGGGCGTGCTCGTGGAACACCTCGCGCAGCTCGGCGCCGCGGGCGATGTCCGCCCACCCGACACCGACGTCCACGGCGTGCTCGGTGCCGTCGTCGAGGACGAACGGCGCCGCGCTGAGCCGGTGCGCGAGGTCCTGGAGCCGGCGGCGTACCGGCGTGGTGCGACCGGCAGGCAGGAGCAGCACCAGCTCACCGTCGTCGGGGAGCACGTGCCACAGCTGCTCGTCGGGCTGGAGGGCGTCGGCGAGGTGCTCACCGACCACCTCCAGCAGGCGGTGGTGCATGTCGTCGGGCCGCTTCTCGAAGAACTCGTCCCGGTCCGACACGGCGAGCACGGCAAGCACGTGGCGGCGGTCCGAGTCGACATCGAGAGCGACGTCGGCAGGCAGGAAGGTCATGGAGAGAGCCGTCGCCGTTCCGGGCCCTCGACAAACGGGAACCGCCCTGTGTTCCCGCCCACGTGACGGGGCCCACGTGACGGGGCCCACGTGACGGCGCCCACACTGCGCCCGCACGACGCGCCCGGACCCGAGGTCCGACGATGGCGCGGCGGAGTGTGTTGGAGTCGTGGTGCTCCCGCCGACCGTCTTCTTCCCCGGAGGTCGTATGCGTGCAGCCGTCGTCGCCGTGCTGACGGCAGCGCTCCTGCCGTTGTCCCAGGCCGTGCCCGTGGGCACGGCCCATGCCGCCGAGCACCCCCGCAGCTTCACCGGCTACGCCTTCGACACCTGCGACACGCCCTCGCAGCGCGCCATGAACAGGTGGCTCACGCACTCCAAGTTCTGGGGCATCGGCATCTACATCTCCGGCATGAACCGCGCCTGCTCCACGCAGTCGAACCTCACGCCGCGCTGGGTGGAGCGGCAGTCCGCGAAGGGCTGGCGGCTGCTGCCCCTCGTCGTGGGCCGGCAGGCGTCGTGCTCGCCGGCGGGCTACTACCGCGGGAAGCGGATCGCCGCCGACCCCTCGAACGGCTTCCGCAAGGCACGCGCCCAGGGCAGTGCGGCGGCGAGCGGCGCCGTGGCCGCCGCCCAGCGTCTGGGCATCGGCAAGGGCAGCGTGCTCTGGTACGACCTCGAGCACTTCGACCTCTCGCGCGACCGGTGCCGCCGGTCCGCCACCGCGTTCACGTCGTCGTGGACCAAGCAGCTGCACCACCGCGGCTACGGCTCCGGCTTCTACTCCAGCGCCTCCTCGGGCATCCGGATGGTCGACAGCGTGCGCGCCCACCAGGGCGACGGCTGGGCCACGCCGGACTACCTCTGGATCGCGGAGTGGAACGCGAGGCCCACCCTCGGCAGCGGCTACATCACCAGGGACCGCTACTGGCCGCACCGGCGCGTGCACCAGTACCGCGGTGGTCACACCGAGCGGCACGGCGGTGCCGCGATCAACATCGACAGCAACTTCCTGTCGGTCGGCAAGGGCACCCGTGCCGGGAAGCAGCACGCCCACTGCGGGGTCCGCCTCGACTTCCGGCGCTACCCCGTCCTGAGCCGCGGCGACCGGGGCGACCGCGTGCGCGCGGCCCAGTGCCTGCTGCGCAAGCAGGGCAGGTACAGCGGTGAGATCAACGGCCTCTTCACCAAGCGCACCCGCAAGGCGGTCACGGCCTTCCAGAAGAAGCACGACCACCTGCGGGGGACCGGCACCCTCGGCCGGGGCACCTGGGCGGCCCTGCTCACCGACGGTCGCAAGCCCCTGTTGAAGGTCGGGTCCGGCGGCAACGCCGTACGCCGGCTGCAACGGGCGGTCAACGCCTCCTCGAACGCCCGGCTCCGGGTGGACGGCGTCTTCGGCCGGCACGACATGGCGAAGGTGCGCGGCTTCCAGAAGAAGGCGGGGGTGTCTCGCACCGGCGTCGTCACCGGTCGCACCTGGCGGGTGCTGACGCACGGTCGTGTGGTCGGGAGGCTCCCCGTGCCGCGGAAGCACGTGAAGGCGATGCTCGACGGGTTGCTGACCGTGATCCCGTTCAACAGCGGCGCCACACCGCGCTGACCGGGCTGACCTCCGTGGGCGCCTGTCGGCGTGTCGGGTTGAGAAACGCGTCCGATCCGGGCAAGTTTGGTTGTTTCTGGGACGTGTGGGGCTGGTGTGACTAGCGTGGTCTGCCTGAGACACCGGAGGTCCCGATGCCCACGCACTCCCCCACGCCCGCACAGCACCCTGCTCCCGAGCCGATGCCCTGGCTCACGCGCCGGGTCCGGGTGAGCCTCTTCGCCCTGCTGTGCGTGCTGCTCGCCCTCACCGGGATCACCTCGCCGGCCCGCGCGGAGACGACCGCGACGCCCCGGAGCTTCACCGGCTACGGCTTCGACCAGTGCGTCACCCCCACCCAGAGCGCGATGGACGCGTGGCTGCGGTCCTCGCCGTTCTGGGCCGTCGGCATCTACATCTCCGGCAAGTCCCGGGCCTGCCGCACCCAGCCGAACCAGACGCCGACCTGGGTGCGGACCCAGCTCGCGAACGGCTGGCGGCTGCTGCCGATCACCCTCGGCCCGCAGGCCTCGTGCAACCCACGGTTCCCCCGCTACTCCGACGACGTGCGGATCAACCCGAGCTCGTCGCGCTCGTACCGCGCCGCCCGTCTCCAGGGTCGCGCCGAAGCGAGTTCCGCGGTCGAGCGCGCGCAGTACCTGGGCATGGGCGAGGGCAGCACGCTCTGGTACGACATGGAGGCCTACGACAACACCAACACCGCCTGCCGCGAGTCCGCGCTGTCGTTCATGTCCGCGTGGACGAACCGGCTGCACGCGCTCGACTACGTCTCCGGTGTCTACTCGAGCGCCGCGTCCGGCATCGCCGACCTCGACAACGCGCGGGTCAACCGGCCCGGCCGATTCGCGATGCCCGACCAGATCTGGATCGCCCGTTGGGACGGTGACGCGAACACCTCGACGTCCTACATCCGCGCCGACGGGTGGCTGCCCGGCGGCCGCATGAAGCAGTACCGCGGCGGCCACAACGAGACGTGGGGCGGCGTCACGATCAACATCGACTCGAACTGGCTCGACCTCGGCTCAGGCTCGAAGGCCAAGCCGGAGCCGGCGTACTGCTCCGGCGTGCAGGTCAGCTTCCGGACCTACGCCGTCCTGCGCGAGGGCGCCACCGGCGACCAGGTCACGGCGGCGCAGTGCCTGCTGGCGCGCAAGGACTACTACACGGGCAAGCTCACCGGGACGCTCGACAAGGCGACGATGGACGCCGCCGTCGCATGGCGGCTCGCCCACGGGCTCGACAGCCGACGGGTCGTGGGAGCCGGCTTCTGGACGTCCCTGCACGCCGACGGTGTCGACAAGATCATCAAGTACGGAGCCGCAGGTGAACGGGTCCGGCGACTGCAGCGGGCACTCAACGCTGCCGGTCCCGAGCGGATGGCGATCACCGGCGTGTTCGCCGGTGCCACCACCGACGCGGTCAAGCGCTACCAGCGGGACCGCGGGCTGACCCAGTCCGGCGTGGTCACCCCCACCGTGTGGGACAAGCTCCAGTCCGGGAAGTACTGACGCCCTCGTCAGGCCATCGCTGAGCGCAGCGTGCCTGTCCACGCCTCGCGCAGCTCGGCGAGAGGCACCTCGAACCTGCCGGTGACCACGACGGCGTCGCCCCCGGTCACCCCCAGCTCCGCGAGGGGTACGCCGGCGGCGGCGCAGCGGTCGGCGAGGTCCGACTCGGAGCCCGGAGCCACGGCCACGACGGCCCGGGCGGCGGACTCGGCGAAGAGAGCCACGAACGGGTCGAGGTCGGACGGCAGGTCCACGGTGACGCCGACGCCGCGACGCAGGCACGACTCGGCCAGCGCCTGGGCGAGCCCCCCGTCGGCGAGGTCGTGCGCCGTGCTCAGCAGGCCTTCGGAACCCGCCGAGATCAGCACCTCCGCGAGCGATCGCTCCGCGGCCAGGTCGACCTGCGGCGGCAGCCCGCCCAGGTGCTCGTGCTCGACATGCGCCCACTCGGAGCCGGACAGCTCCTCGCGGGTGCTGCCCAGGAGGAAGACGGTGTGGCCGGCCTCGGCGAACCCGCTCGACGTCCGCTTGGTCACGTCGTCGACGACGCCGAGCACGGCGACCACCGGGGTCGGCAGGATCGCGGTCTCCCCGGTCTGGTTGTAGAGGCTCACGTTGCCGCCGGTCACCGGGACGCCGAGGATCTTGCAGCCGTCGGCCAGCCCGCGCACGGCCTCGGCGAACTGCCACATCACGTCGGGGTCCTCGGGCGAGCCGAAGTTCAGGCAGTCGCTGATCGCGAGCGGGCGAGCGCCGGACACGGCGACGTTGCGGTAGGCCTCGGCCAGGGCGAGCTGCGCACCGGCGTACGGGTCGAGCTTCGCGAAGCGACCGTTGCAGTCGGTCGCGAGGGCGACGCCCAGGCCGGTCTCGTCGTCGACGCGGATCATGCCGGCGTCCTCCGGCTGGGCGAGGACGGTGTTGCCGAGGACGTAGCGGTCGTACTGGTCGGTGATCCACGACCGGTCGCACAGGTTCGGGCTCGCGACGAGCCGGAGCAGCGTGGCGCGGAGCTCGTCGTCGGTGGCCGGGCGGGGCAGCTTCTCGGCGATGTCGGCCTGCAGGTCGTCCTGCCAGTCCGGGCGCGCGAAGGGCCGCTGGTACGTCGGGCCCTCGTGCGCCACCGTGCGGGGCGGGACGTCGACGACGACCTCACCGTGCCACTCGATGACGAGGTGGTCGCCGTCGGTGACCTCGCCGACGACGGTCGCGTCGACCTCCCACTTCTCGCAGATCTCGAGGAAGCGAGCGACCTTGTCCGGCTCGACGACGGCCATCATCCGCTCCTGCGACTCGCTCATGAGGATCTCCTCGGGAGCGAGCGTGGAGTCACGAAGAGGCACTCGGTCGAGCCAGACGTGCATGCCGCCGTCGCCTGCGGACGCGAGCTCGGAGGTGGCGCACGAGAGGCCGGCGCCCCCGAGGTCCTGGATGCCGGCGACCAGCTCCTCGGCGAAGAGCTCGAGGGTGCACTCGATGAGCAGCTTCTCCATGAAGGGGTCGCCGACCTGGACGCTCGGCCGCTTCGCCGGGCCGCCGCTGTCGAAGGTCTCGCTGGCCAGGACCGAGACACCGCCGATGCCGTCGCCGCCGGTGCGCGCGCCGTACAGGATGACCTGGTTGCCGACGCCGCTCGCCTTGGCGAGGTGCAGCTGCTCGTGACGCATGACGCCGACGCAGAGCGCGTTGACCAGCGGGTTGCCGAGGTAGGTCGCGTCGAAGACCGCCTCGCCGCCGATGTTGGGCAGGCCGAGGCAGTTGCCGTAGCCACCGACGCCGGCCACGATCCCGGGCATCACCCGCTTCGTGTCGTCGGCGTCGAGCGGCCCGAAGCGCAGCGGGTCCATGACGGCGACCGGTCGCGCGCCCATCGCGAGGATGTCGCGGACGATGCCGCCGACCCCGGTCGCGGCGCCCTGGTACGGCTCGACGTACGACGGGTGGTTGTGCGACTCGACCTTGAACGTGACGGCGTAGCCCTGCCCGATGTCGACGACGCCGGCGTTCTCGCCCATGCCGACCATGAGGTGCTCGCGCATCTCCTCGGTGACCTTCTCGCCGAACTGCTTCAGGTGCACCTTGGAGGACTTGTAGGAGCAGTGCTCGCTCCACATCACGGAGTACATCGCCAGCTCGCTGCTCGTGGGGCGGCGGCCGAGGATCTCGCGGACGTTGGCGTACTCGTCGGACTTCAGGCCCAGCTCGGACCAGGGCTGCTCCTTCTCCGGGTCCTCGGAGGCGAGAGCGACGGTGTCGAGACTGGGAGGGGTGAGGGCGTCGGCCACGGCGTCAATCTACCGAGGGTCAGGGGCAGTCCCGTGCAGCGGTGACAGGATGAGAGGACCCTCCACGGAAAGGCTGTCGCATGCATCTCGACCGACGTAGCTTCCTCGGCGCCGTGGGCGCCACCACCGCCGCCACCGTCGCGGCCCCGCTGACCTCGGCCGAGGCCGCGCCCACGGTCCGCCGCACGCTCGCGAACGGCCTGAGCATCCCCTGGGGCCTCGACTTCCTCCCGAACGGGGACGCCCTCGTGTCCGAGCGCGGCTCCGGCGACGTCTTCCGGGTCCGTCAGGGAGGCGGCAAGCGCCTCATCGGCACCGTCGACGAGGCCGTGGAGTTCGGCGAGGGCGGCCTGCTCGGCGTCGCCATGGCTCCCACGTTCTCCGAGGACCGGTGGGTCTACTTCTACGTCACCACCTCCGACGACAACCGCGTGATCCGGAAGCAGTACGTCGACGGTGGGCTCGGCCCGACCGAGGTGCTCCTCGACGGCATCGCCCGGACCTTCCAGGGCTCGCAGAACCACCACGGTGGGCGGCTGGCGTTCGGACCGACCGGTCACCTCTTCGTCACGACGGGTGACGCCGGGCTGTCCTCGCGCTCGCAGGACGAGGACTCGCTCAACGGCAAGATCCTGAGGCTCGACGCCGACGGCGGCATCCCGTCGGACAACCCGATCCCCGGCAACCCGCTCTGGACGCTGGGGCACCGCAACGTGCAGGGCGTCGACTGGGACCGCAACGGCCGGATGTGGGCCACCGAGTTCGGCCAGAACACCCGTGACGAGCTCAACCGGATCCTGCCGGGCCGCAACTACGGATGGCCCAACGTGGAGGGCGGGGACGGCGACGGCCCCTACGCCGACCCCCTGGTCACCTGGCAGCCGACGAGCACCTGCTCGCCCAGCGGCCTCGCGATCGCCGAGGACCGCGCCTGGGTCGGCGCGCTGGCCGGCCAGGCCCTGTTCTCGGTCAACCTCTTCGGCTCCGATCGCGGCCGCAAGCGGCGCTTCCTCCACAACACCCTCGGCCGGATCCGCACCGTGCGCCGCCACCCCGACGACGGCGCGCTCTGGATCACCACCAGCAACGGCTCCAACGACCGCGTCCTCCGCGTCACCCTCTGAGGGTCGCGCTCGCGATTCAGTTCGAGTCCGTCGACTCGAGGCCCGAGACTCGACGGACTCGAACTGAATCGCCGGGGGTGATCAGGCGCGGGTGAGGGTCGCGAGGGCGCTGGTGAAGAAGGCCAGGCCGTCGGTGCCGGGGCCGGTGAGGTCCTCGACGCAGTGCTCGGGGTGCGGCATCAGGCCGACGACGTTGCCGCGCTCGTTGGTGATGCCGGCGATGTCGCGGGCCGAGCCGTTGGGGTTGTCGTCGAGGTAGCGGGCCACGACCCGGCCCTCCCCCTCCAGCAGGTCGAGGGTCGCCTCGTCGGCCACGAACCCGCCCTCGCCGTTCTTCAGGACGATGGTGACCTCGGCGCCCTCGGTGTACTGGTGGGTCCAGGCGGTCCTGTTGTTCTCGATGCGCAGCCGCTGGTCGCGGCACACGAACTTCCGGTGGTCGTTGCGGATCAGCGCTCCGGGCAGCAGGTGCGACTCGCACAGGATCTGGAAGCCGTTGCAGATGCCGAGCACGGGCATGCCGGCGCCGGCCGCGTCGACGACCGGTCCCATCACGGGGGCGAACCTCGCGATGGCTCCGCATCGGAGGTAGTCGCCGTACGAGAACCCGCCGGGCAGCACGACCGCGTCGACGCCTCGCAGGTCGGCGTCACCGTGCCAGAGCGCCACGGCCTCGCCGCCGGCGAGCGTCACGGCGCGGCGGGCGTCGCTGTCGTCGAGGGAGCCGGGGAAGGTGACGACCCCGATCTTCACGGAGCGACGTCCTGGGTCTCGACAGGCTCGACCAGCGTGTGCACCTCGAAGTCCTCGATGACCGGGTTGGAGAGCAGCTTCTCGGCCAGGTCGTGGATCTCGGCGAGCCGCGCGTCGGTCACCTCGCCGTCGACCTCGAGCTCGAACCGCTTGCCCTGGCGTACGTCGGTGATGCCGCTGAACCCGAGCCTCGGCAGCGCTCCGTGCACCGCCTTGCCCTGCGGGTCGAGGATCTCCGGCTTCGGCATGACGCTGACGACGACGCGGGCCACGGGCTGCTCCAAGGACGGGGCGGGAACGACGAGGCGAGTCTATCGAGACCGTTCGGTCAGTCCGGGAGGCGCGTCTCGGGCCCGATGCTGAGGTCGGCGGTCATCGAGTAGACGTTGCCCATGAGGTCGACCGGGAAGCGTGCCGTCCACGGCTCGTTGACGAACCAGTCCTGGGTCAGACCCGTGCTCTCGATGCGGATCCCCACCGACTCCACCCGGTTGAACTTGTCGTCGTCCTGAGCGCCGACGATCCACATCGTCCCCGGCACGTCGCCGTCCGCGAGCGTCCACGTCATCGCGCTGTCGGCGTCCCAGGCGAAGCACTTGTCCTGCACGACCCGCCCCGACTTCTGCACGGCGCAGGGCAGCGGATCGATGTCTTTCACCCGGCCGACGGTCGTCAGCACGTCGACGCTGAAGGGGTCGTACTTCTTCGTCCCGGCGAACTCCAGGTGCGCCCCGACGGCGTCGGGGCCGAAGTCGTGGCGGCGCGAGGGGCCGACGGAAGCTGGCTTGGTCCCGGCGTAGTCGACGAACCGCGCGGCGAGCTGCTTGGGCGTCGTCGGCACGATGTCGGGCTTCTCCGGCTTCTTCTCGACACCGGACGTAGTCGTCGAGGTCCTGGCCGGCCTCGTAGGCCTCGGTCGTGGTGCGCAGGCTCATCGCCGGGTCGAGCGCTGCGGCGCGGAGGTCGTCGGGGTCGAACCAGAGCTCGCCCTTGCGGGGATCCTGCTTGTAGTAGCCGCTCGGCTCGTAGACGACGCTGACGATCTCGTCGTCACGGACGACGGTCCAGCCGAAGTTCCCGGCCTCCTCCTCCTCGGCGCCGGTGTACCAGCGGTAGAGCACGGTGGCGCCGTCGACGGTCTCCTCCTCGCAGCCACCCGCGGGCTCGTGCTTCGCGCACCGGAACCACTGCGCGAGCTCCTTGGCGGTGTACGCCGCCTTGTCGATCGCCGTGATCCGGAAGGACCGGGTCGGCCCCTCCCCACCACCCTCGGGGTCCTCGCCGTAGTCGACCTGCGACTCGATCTCGAGGGGGTCGTTCCAGTCCGACCAGTGACCGGTCTCGCGGCGCGGGTCGCCCCCGATGTGGTCGATGAGGACCGACGCGAGCGCACGCGGCGTCGCGTCGACCTTCCCGTCGGCCCCCGCCTTCGGGCCCGCCGGGTCGCCGCAGCCGGCGAGCACGACGGCCACGGCGGCCAGGAGCGCCAGCGCGACCGACGTACGACCCGAGAGGCTCATGACGGGCTCAGGTCAGCTCGCGCTTGAGGATCTTGCCGGTCGCGGTCATCGGCAGGTTCGTCGCGGAACTCCACGATGCGGGGGTACTTGTAGGACGCCATCTGCTCCTTGCCCCACGCGACCAGCTCGTCCTCGGTGATCGTGGCGCCCTCGTTGAGGATGACGTACGCCTTGATCTCCTCGCCGTGCGACTCGTGCGGCACCCCGATGACGGCGGCGAGCGAGACGGCCTCGTGGGTGATCAGGACCTCCTCGATCTCGCGCGGGTACACGTTGAAGCCGCCGCGGATGATCATGTCCTTGGCCCGGTCGACGATGTAGTAGTAGCCGTCCTCGTCGCGGCGGGCCAGGTCGCCGGAGCGGAACCAGCCGTCCTGCATCACCTCGGCGGTCGCCTCGGGCCGGTTGTAGTAGCCCTTCATGATGTTGTGCCCGCGGATCGCGATCTCGCCGACCTCGTCGGTGCCCTCGACGGTCTTCCAGTCCTCGTCGATCAGCTTCACCTCGACGCCCCAGATCGGGAAGCCGATCGAGCCGGGCTTCGCCGGACGGTCCTTCTGGTTGAACGTCGCGACCGGCGAGGTCTCGGACAGGCCGTAGCCCTCGAGGATGTCCACGCCGAAGCGCGCCTTGAACTCCTTGATGATCTCGACCGGCAGGCTCGCGCCGCCGGCCGCCGCGATCCGCATGTTGCCGGCGATCCGCTCGACGTCGACGTCGTCGGTGAGCGCGCCGAGCAGCCCCCAGTACATCGTCGGGACGCCGGCGAAGAAGGTGATGTCCTCCTTCTGCAGCAGGTCCACGACGGTCTTCGCGTCGAAGCGCGGCAGCAGCACCAGGGTCGAGTGGCTCGCGAAGCCGGCGTTCATCTGCACCGTCGAGCCGAACGAGTGGAACAGCGGCAGCGCCAGCAGGTGCCGCTCGCCGGTCGGTGACGCGCCGAACATCCGGTTGCACTCGAGCGCGTTCATGACCAGGTTGGAGTGGGACAGCTCGGCGCCCTTGGCCTGGCCGGTGGTGCCGCTGGTGTAGAGGATGACCGCGCTGTCGGTCTCCTGCGTGAGCACCGCCTCGAACACCGGCGACTGGTCCGTCAGCGCCGCGCCCAGCGTCTCGGTGCCCTCGATCGGCGAGGCGGCGGCCGGGTCGGCGGTGATCAGGAAGAAGTGCTCGCAGCCGTCGGCCTGCTCGAAGCCGGCGTGCCCCTCGGCGCCCATCGGCAGCTCGGGCGTGCCCTGGAAGCAGAAGTACGCCTTCGCCTCGGAGTCGCCGAGGTGGTAGGCGATCTCGCGGCCCTTGAGCAGCACGTTGAGCGGGACGACGACCGCGCCGGCCTTGAGGATGCCGTAGTAGACGATCGGGAAGTACGGCAGGTTCGGGCACGACAGCGCGACCTTGTCGCCGGGCTGGATGCCCCGTGAGACCAGCAGGTTCGCCACCTGGTTGGCCGCAGCGTCGACCTGGGCGTAGGTCAGTCGCGTGTCCCCGAAGACCACCGCGTCCCGCTCGGGATGCTTGCGGGCGCTGTCCTCGAGCAGCACGGACAGGTTGAGCACGGGACACCTCCGGGTCGTCGGTGCTCCGAACCTATCCAGCCGCGTGGCGTTCCGACAGGAGACGGGCAGCCCGGCCCAGGTCGTTGCGGACGAGCGTCGCGGCGACGGCGGTCGCCGGCCAGCCGAGGGGTACGGCGACGCCGCGGCCGCGGACCCGGGCGATGCACGTGACCTCGGTGCCCGGCCGGCCGTCCTTCTCGGCGTCCTCGAAGAGCAGCGTGCCGAAGGCGGTGAACGGCCCCGACGTCCCGGTCTCGGCCCAGAGCCGGTCGGGCTCGAGGCCGGTGATCTGCAGCTCGAACCGGGGACCGACGGCGACGTGGTCGACCCAGCGCTGGCCGACGTGCGGCGGTCCGGCGTCGAGGACCTCCACGCGCCGCAGGCTCGCCTGCCACTCGGGGCGGTTCACCGGGTCGGCGAGGTAGGCGAACACGACGGGCCGAGGAGCGGCCGCGAACACCCGCACGTCCCAGCGGCGGGGCACGACGCCGCCGGCCGGGTCGGGCATCAGAACGTCTCGCCGGTGAGGCGCTCGAACGCCTCGACGTACTTCGCGCGGGTCCGGGCCACGACGTCCTCGGGCAGCGGCGGCGGGGCCTCGCCGGAGTGACGGTCCCAGCCGCGAGGCCGGGGACAGCAGCCAGTCGCGCACGTACTGCTTGTCGAAGGAGGCCTGCGGGTGGCCGGGCTCCCAGGTGTCGGCCGGCCAGAAGCGGCTCGAGTCGGGGGTGAGCACCTCGTCGCCGAGCACGGTGGTGCCGTCGGGGCGGGCCCCGAACTCGAGCTTGGTGTCGGCCAGCACGATGCCGCGCTCGCGGGCGATCTCCTCGGCGCGGGCGTAGACCGTGAGGGTCAGGTCACGAAGCTCCGCGGCCCGCTCGTCGCCGATCTGGCCCGCCACCACGGCGTACGACACGTTCTCGTCGTGCTCGCCGAGGGCGGCCTTCGTCGCGGGCGTGAAGATCGGGTGCTCGAGGCGGCTGGCGTCGACGAGCCCGGGCGGGAGCGGCACGCCGCAGACCTCGCCGGTGGCGTCGTAGTCGAGCAGCCCGGAGCCGGTGAGGTAGCCGCGGGCGACGCACTCGACGGGATACATCGACAACGACTCGCAGACCACCGCGCGGCCCGCGACCGCGTCGGGCACGTCGGTGGAGAGGATGTGGTTCGGGACCAGGTCGGCCGAGCCGCTCGAACCACCACAGCGACATCCGGGTGAGGATCCGGCCCTTGTCGGGGATCGGGCTGTCGAGCACGAAGTCGAACGCCGAGATCCGGTCGCTCGCGACCATGAGCAGCGTGCCGTCGTCGAGCCGGTAGAGGTCACGGACCTTCCCGGAGTGCACGTGGGTGGCCTCTGGCAGCTGCGCGACCGTCATGGCGCAGAGCCTACGAGCGCCAACCCCGGTTCGTCTGCGGTGGTCCAGCTCAAGATCTTGATCCTGACGCAGACGAATCGGGGTGAGCACCGGCCGAATGTTCAGGTTTTACGATCCAACGATCTCAATTCCCTTGCGGTGCAAGGAATTGACCGTTCAATCCATGGCGGAGGCGGTGTGGTGGGTCTACGTTGTCAGCCGGTCCTCCTCCTCGGACGGAGGACCTTGTCGCCCGGACGGGGGCCGAGGCGTGGCCACGGGTGGAAGGGGCTGGGCATGATCGAGCACCGGGTCGGCACCAGCCGGCGCTCCGGCGCCGTCCACCTCGCCGCCAAGGCCGTGTTCCGGCCGACGCTGAAGTACTACCCGCTGCGCGGCCCCGCGGCCCGGCTGATGCCGCTCGTCGACCGCAGCGCCCGCCTCATCCCTCGCCTCGCGGGCACCGTGCACCGCCCCGTCGAGGTGCCGCACCTGGACGCGGCGAGCTCGTGGAGCCGATCGACGGCACCACCTCCAACGGCGCGATCCTCTACATGCACGGCGGCGCCTTCCTGCTCTGCGGGCTCAACACGCACCGCCGGATCGTGGAGCGGCTCGCCAAGCTCACCGGCATGGCCGTGCTCTCGGTGGCCTACCGCCAGCTCCCCGACGGCCCGCTCGCGACAGCCTCGCCGACTGCGAGGACGCCCACCGCTGGCTGGTCCGCCACGGGCACCCGGCCCACCGGATCGTCCTCGCGGGCGACTCCGCCGGCGGCCACCTCGCCTTCGCGACCGCCCTCCGGCTCCGCGACGCCGGCCTGCCCCGGCCCGCCGGCATCATCGGCATCTCGCCCTGGCTCGACTTCGACCACCAGGCCAAGTGGCGCCACCACAACGTCCGCCGCGACGCCTACATCCCGGCCCGCCGGCTCCGCCGCGTCGCGAAGATGGTCGTCGGCGGCACGCCGCAGCCGCACCACAGCCCGGTCAACGCCGACCTCGCCGGTCTCCCGCCGTCGCTCATCATGTGCGGCGAGTCGGAGGTCCTCCGCGTCGACGCCGAGCTGATGACCGAGCGCCTCGAGGAGGCCGGGGTCCCCTGCACCCTGTCGATCTGGGAGGGCCAGGTGCACGCCTTCCCGGTGCTCAGCGAGCTCTCCCCGCAGAGCCGCGAGGCCGTCGACGTGATCGTCGGCTTCGTGACCGAGGCCGTCGCCGCCTCGGTCCGCCCCGTCCGCGGCCACGCTGCCGCGTCGTACGCCGCCCTCGCCTGACCCGTCTCCGCGCCCCTGGCCGTGGGCACGGTCATACGTTCCGGTCGTCATTGCGTGGCACGTTCCCTCCGCTCCATGACGGTCTTGCGCGGTTCCGGCGCTCCCGCGACGGTGACACCACCTCTGACCTCGTATGACGTCGTACGGCGTCAGGTCTGACGCCGTTTGGTGTTGACATGACGTCACTGTGATGTCATCGTGGTGCGCATGGACATCACACCCTTCCTCGAGAGCCTCCGCCGGGACCTCGGTTCCGCCGCGGACGCTGCGGGACCGGACGGGCGGGCGGCCGCCGACCGGATGCTGCTGGCCCTCGAGCCGGCGCTGCGCCTCGCCCTGATGGAGGCGCTCTCCCAGGCCGCCGCCGAGATCACCGCCGAGCTCTCCGACGCGGTCGTCGAGGTGCGCCTCCGCGGTCGCGACCCCGAGCTGGTGGTCGACCAGGCCGAGCCGACCCAGCCGATCCAGGCCTCCGCGCCGACGTCTGGCCAGGACGCCGACGACGAGGTCGGCGACGACGGCACCATCGCGCGGGTCACCCTGCGCATCCCCGAGTCGGTCAAGAACAAGGCCGAGGAGCTCGCCGGTCGCAGCGGCCACTCGCTCAACGGCTGGATCGTCACCGTGCTCCGCGCGGCGACGTCCCAGCGCGCGGTCAACGTCGACATCGACCTGTCGAGCCTTCCCTTCTTCGACGACCGCGGCCCCCGGCCCGGTCGCGGCAACCGCCGGATGACCGGCTGGGCCTGAGTCCTGGCCCACGACACCAAGGAGCAGAACCATGCAGCACACCTTCCCCGCCCCCTATGCGCAGGAGATCTACGTCGAGATCGGCTCGGGCGACGTGCAGGTCGTCGCGACGGACACCGACCAGGTGGTCGTCCAGGTCGAGGGCCGCGACGCCGACGAGGTCCAGGTCGAGCAGGACGGCGCCCGGGTCCGGGTCGTCACCCGGCTCCGCACCGGCTTCCTCTCCGGCTTCCAGGGCATCCGGGTCCAGGTGACCACGCCGCGCGGCAGCAGCCTCGGCACCAAGCTCGGGTCGGCCGCCGTCACCGTCGAGGGCGTCCTCGAGAACGTGCAGATCCACACCGGGTCCGGCGAGGTCTCCCTCGACGAGGTCGCCGACGACGCGCTGGTCAAGACCGGCTCCGGCGGGGTCGCGGTCCGCGCGATCGGTGGCGAGGCCCAGATCAAGACCGGCTCCGGCGACATCGGCGTCGGCCACCTCGGTGGCCCGTCCCGGCTCACCACCGGCTCGGGCGACATCGAGGTCGGCCGCGGCGACGGTCCGATCAGCTTCAAGACCGGGTCCGGCGACATCGTCGTCCGCGAGGCCCAGGGCCGCGAGGCCCAGCTCTCCGCAGGCTCCGGGCAGCTCGCCGTGGCCCGGATGACCAGCGGCGTCGCCCAGCTCAAGAACGCGTCGGGCGACATCCGGTTCGGCGTCCCCGCCGGCACCCCCGTGTGGACCGACGTCAGCAGCGTGAGCGGCCACGTCCGCTCGACCCTCACCCCCACCGGCGCGCCGCAGGAGGGCCAGGACCACGTCGAGGTCACGGCCCGCACCGTCAGTGGCGACGTCTACCTCGAAACGTTTGAAGGAGTCACGATGCACGAGTCGAACCCCCTGGCAGAGATGAACGCCCTGGACACGATCCGGGAGCGTCAGCAGACCGTCGAGCCGCCTGCGCCCGCCCCGCAGCGGAGCACCGCACGACGAAGCGGATCTGGCGCAAGCAGAGCTGACACCGGCGCACGCCGGGGAGCCCGGACCTCTTCCCTTGGTCCCGTCGCCCGCTGGCCCTCGTGCTCCCCGGCCCGGCTCGCTCCTGGTCGCCTCGCCGCCCTGGCGCGGGCGCGGCTCGAGCTCCTCTCGGCCGTGTCCTCCTACCTCGTCCGGACAAGGACGGGACCCGTGCTCAGAACGAGTAGCGCGTCTGTCCGTGCTCGTCCCCGAACGCCAGCACCTTGGCCGGCCGCACCCAGAAGACCGCCGCGCCGCCCCCGCCACCGGCTCCCTGGGCGGAGACCTCGAAGAAGCGGTGCTCACGCACCTCGAACAGCCAGTCACCGTCGTACTTCGTCCGCCAGTCCTCCACCAGCGTCCGGAGCACGTCGTCGTCGGTGACCGGCTCAGCGACACCCTCGACCACGACGTCCTTCCCGGTCTTCCAGCCGTCGGCGCCGAGCGGCCCGGCCATCACGAGCACGTGCGGGTCGTGCTCGAGGTTGCGCATCTTCTGCTCGCCGTCGCCGGTGCAGAAGAAGAAGGCGCCCTCACGCCACACGCCGCACAGGGGCACGCCGTGCGGTCGCCCGTCGGCCCGGACGGAGACGAGCCAGTAGAGCTGCGCCTCGGTCAGTCGTCGGTCGATGTCGCTCCACGGCGGGGGCGGGGCCGTGGAGTCGCCGTAGTCCGGGTGCACGGTTCCTGTGGTCATGCAGGTACGGACCGTGCCTGCCGCGCCGAACTCATCGGTCCCCCGGCGACCTCGTCCCTCGGGAGTGCTCATGCGCACTCCCAGTCGCGGGACGTCAGTCGATGACGGTGCGGTGGAAGTTCTGGAACGACGTGACGGCGTCGGGCCGCGCTGGCCCTGGTAGCGCGAGCCGTACTCGCCGAGCCGTACGGGTGCTCCGCCGGCGACGAGAGCCGGAAGAAGCACAGCTGGCCGATCTTCATGCCCGGCCACAGCTTGATCGGCAGGGTCGCGACGTTGGCCAGCTCGAGCGTGACGTGCCCGGAGAAGCCGGGGTCGATGAAACCGGCGGTCGCGTGGGTGAGCAGCCCGAGCCGGCCGAGCGAGGACTTGCCCTCGACCCGGGCGGCGACGTCGTCGGGCAGCGTGACCACCTCGTAGGTCGAGCCGAGCACGAACTCGCCCGGGTGCAGGATGAACGGCTCCTCGCCCTCCGCCTCGACCATCCGGGTGAGGTCGGACTGGTCCTCGGCCGGGTCGATGTGCGGGTAGCGGTGGTTCTCGAAGACCCGGAAGAACTTGTCGAGCCGGAAGTCGATGCTCGACGGCTGGAGCATCGCCTCGTCGAACGGCTCGAGCGACCACCCGTCCGGCGTCGAGCTCGGCCTTGATGTCCCGGTCTGACAGCAGCACAGGCGAGACCCTACCTGCGGGCCGCGCGCGACCCGGGCGCACAATGTCCCGGTGCCGAGACCGACGCCCGACCGCTCCACCCTCACGACCTACGTCGCCCTGGGGACTCCTTCACCGAGGGCGTCGGCGACCCCGACCCCGCCCGTCCGAACGGGGTCCGGGGCTGGGCGGACCGGGTCGCCGAGGTGCTCGGCGCCACGCGACCCGGGCTTCGGCTACGCCAACCTCGCGATCCGCGGCCGCAAGCTCGGCGCGGTGCTCGACGAGCAGGTCGAGCCGGCGCTCGCGATGGGCCCGGACCTGGTCAGCGTCTACGCCGGCGGCAACGACATCATGCGGCCGAAGGTCGACCTCGACGCTCTCGTCGCGCGTACGCCGAGGCGCTGCGGCCGGCTGCGCGCCGCCGGCGCGCACCTGGTGCGTGTTCACCGGGTACGACCTCGGCCGGGCCCGGTGCTCGGTCGGCTGCGCGGCCGGGTGGCGACGCTACAACGAGCTGGTCCGCGAGGTCGCCGACGACCTCGAGGCGACCGTCGTCGACTTCTGGCGGATGCGGGAGTACCGCGACCCGCGGATGTGGGCGTCGACCGGATCCACATGTCGACCGCTGGGCCACCGGCACATGGCCACCGCGGTGCTCGACGCCCTCGGCGTGCGCACGCCCTGGCGCTCGACCCGCTGCCCGCGCTGGAGCCGCTGACCCGGGCCGCGCGCGCGAGGCCGACCTCGCCTGGGCGCGTGCGCACGCCGCTCCCTGGGTCCAGCGACGGCTGACCGGCAGGTCCTCCGGCGACGGCCTCGAGCCCCGCTTCGCGACGCTGACGTGCGACCGGTCAGGACGGCCCTGCGGAGGTCGGGTACATCTGACCCGCCTCGGCCCGGCCCCTCTCCGGGGCCCGCCGAGGGCCTCTCGCGGATGTAGTTCAATGGCAGAACATGAGCTTCCCAAGCTCAGAATGCGGGTTCGATCCCCGTCATCCGCTCCATCTCCTGAGCCGAGCCGCTTCAAGTCGCCCTTCTCGCAGCGGAACAAACCGACTCGTTTCCGACATTTAGGACCTAGGTCATGCGGTCCGCAGGCCCTAGGTGGGCGCTTGGGGCAGGACGGGCGTCACCACCTGCGTCCGAGGAGGTCCTGAGTACCCCACTTGAGGGCGATTTCACCCCATATACGCCCTTAGCGTGGAGTCATCGCCGAAGGACGGCGACCGACTCGAGGGGCACCCGATGATCCGCAAGAACCGGACCGCCACCAGCGCGACGCTCGTCGCCCTGGGCGTCACCACCGCCACCGCCGGCATGTTCGTCACCGCCGGCGCTGCCGCTGCGGCACCGGCCCCCAAGGGCAACAACGGCACCGTGAAGGTGGCCGAGCTCGGCGACCTCGACGGCAAGCCGCAGAACGACCCGCACGTCGGCTGCACCTTCAAGGTCCAGTGGTTCAACTTCGACGAGGGCAAGGACCTGACCTCGAAGGTCTCCTTCGACCTGCAGGCGCCGACCCTCAAGGACGTCACCCTCAAGGTCGACGGCCCCGACTCGGTCTTCGTGGGCGAGGACACCGCCGGCGGAGCGGACAAGGACCTCGACGCCGAGGCCGACTACACGCTGGCGTTCACCGGCGAGCCGCAGGAGAAGCAGGGCTACCACGTGAAGCTGACCGTGGAGAGCCCCAGCGGTTCCAAGAGCAAGGTCTTCTGGGTCGACGGGTGCCACACGACACCCCCACCGACACCCCGAGCGAGGAGCCCTCGACCGCTCCCGAGCAGCCCGCTGACACCGGCGACCAGGGCAACCAGGGCGACCAGGGCGACCAGGGCAACCAGGGCAACCAGGGCGACCGGCGACGGCGACGAGGGCGACGAGGACGAGCCGGGGGACCGGGGCGACCAGGACGGCCAGGGCGACGACGCCGACCCGAGGACGACAAGAGCGGCCAGGGCGACCCCGGCGACCACGGCGACGAGAGCGCCGACCCGGCGACGACCGGGCGCCGACGAGGGCGACGACCAGGGCGCCGACCAGGGTGACCAGGGCGACCAGGGTGACCAGGGCGAGACCAGGGTGACCAGGGCGACGACCGCGCGACCAGGGCGACGCAGGGCGACCAGGGCGACGGAGGCTCACCCCGACGACGGGTGGCGACGACGAGGGCACCGAGAGACCGTCGAGGGCACCGGCACCGACGACGGCGGCACGGACGACGGCGGCACGGACGACGGCGGCACGGACGACCCGACCGAGTACCCGACCACGACGCCGACGGTCCTGCCCGAGGAGAGCTTCGCCCCGAACCCGGGCAACGGCTCGCACGGCAACACCACCGGCAACCACGCTCCCGGCGTGAACAAGCTCGGCGGCGGCGATGGCCACACAGAAACCGGTCGCGGTCCCGACCGCGGTCGACGCAGGCCTCGGCGGCACCACCGGCGAGCAGGGCGAGCACGGCATGGGCCTGCTGCTCCTTGGCATCGTTTTGGCTCTCGCCGGCGCGTTCCTCGGGATCAAAGCCCCGCCGTCAGCGCGGCCGCTTCCAGGCCTGAGCCTCACGAACACCAGGACTCGACCCCCTGCCCCTCGAGGGCAGGGGGTCGAGTCGCGTCCGGAGCGCTGGTCGGCTCAGGTGATGTCGCGGCGGGTGGTCAGCAGGACGCCGAGGCCGGCGAAGCGCGGCGGCGTAGCCGACCATCACCAGGGCGCCCGCCCACCAGGGCAGCAGGTCGACGAAGCCCGACGACCGGGCTGCGTCATGGCCGAGGAGGCGTTGGACGGCAGGAACTTCGCGACGGCGTCGAGGTCCGCGGCGGACGAGCGCGAGCCCGACGAGCGGCTCGATGATGAACGCCATCGCCACCGCGACGAGGATGGCCGCCACCTGGTTGCGCAGCAACGTCCCGACCCCCATGCCCGAGCAGCGTCCACAGCGCGACGGCCACGATCGCCAGGGCCACGGCCGACAGGCCCGGCGTGTCGTAGGCCAACGAGTCAGCCCCGGGCGAGCATCACGATGCCCCGGCGCCGGGACGCCAGTGCGGTCAGTACCGCCACCACGCCGTACCCGTGCACCGACGCCGAGCTGGGCCAGCGCCTTGGCCGCGACCACCCGCGCCCGTCGGGGCGTGGCGAGGAAGGTCGGGGGTGATCGTCTGGTAGCGGTACTCCCCCGTCATCGCGGTGACCCCCATGACCAGCGCGAAGAGGTAGGTGCCCCGACAGCGGCGCCTGGGCGTAGACCCCCAGGATCGTGGCCGGTCTCGTCGAGACCCGGGCGAGGGCGGCATCCCCCGGGGCCTGCCTCCAGCCCGGCGACCCGAGCGCGGCCCGACGACGGCCTGCAGTGTCGTCAGCAGGACGGCGCCGATGAGCATCCCCCACCACAGCCGGGTGGTGAGGGTCTTGGTCAGCTCCGCGCGCACCAGGTCGCTCATGCCCCGCCGGTCCTTCCGAGGTCAGGTCGAGGAAGAGTCGTTCGAGGTCGACGGCCGCGGGCCGTCAGCTCGTGCAGCTCGATGCCGTGCCGGTGGGCCAACCGACCGACCTCGTCGGTGGTGGCGCCCGGGGACCAGCAGCATGTCGGTCGCCTCCGGCCGGGGCACCGCGTCCCGCGTGCAGCTCACCGCCCCTCAACGCGGTCGCCAGCCGGTCGCGCTCCGGGCTGCGGACCAGGACGTCGCCCTGGGCCGCCTCCAGCGAGGCGAGGTCACCGTGGGCGACCAGCCGGCCCCGCGTCATCATCACGACGTCGTCGACGGTCTGCTGCACCTCCCCGAGCACGTGGCTGGAGACCAGCACGGTGCGCCCCTCCTGAGCCAGCGTGCGCAGGAAGCCCGCGCAGCCACGCGCATGCCGCGCCGGGGTCCAGCCCGTTCGCCGGCTCGTCGAGCACGAGCACGCCCGGGGTCCCCGAGCACCGCCTCCGCCGAGGCCGAGCCGTTGCCGCATGCCGAGCGAGAACCCGCCGACTCGGCGCCCGGCGGCACCCGTCGATCCCCGTCCCGCGCGAGCACCTGGTCGACCCGGGGAACGGCCCCCGCCGCGCGCCCGGGCGACCCCCCGCAGATGATTGCGGGCCCTGCGTCCGGGGAGGAACCTCGACGGCTCCAGCACGGCCCCGACGAAGGCGGGGGTGGTCCAGGTGCGCGTAGGGACGTCCACTGACGAGGGCGGCGCCGGCACTCGGATGCCACCAGTCCGAGCAGCATGCGAAGCGTGGTGGTCTTCCGGCGCCGTTCGGGCCGAGGAATCCAGTGATCCCACCGAGGCCCCACCTCGAAGCTGAGGCTGTCCACGGCCTGCGTCGAGCCGAAGTACTTGCTGAGGGCCTGGACCTCGAGCACCTGACCGGTCACGGATCTCCCTCTCGTCCGCTAGATGTCCGTCACTGCCGTCACTCTCGCACCCGTGGTCACGCCGCACGAGGGCCGGGTCGTCCGTTCGACGGCGCAGGTTGACCGATCGGACGATGAGAAGCAGCGGCCTGTCGTCACTAGGCTCGAGCATGTCACGGGGGTGGCATGGTCTCGGGATCTAGGGATACGTCGCGTGACCATGCGAACGGCACCGGGAGGCGGTCGAGGGGATACCTTCGCCGACCGGAAGCACTGAGCACGCACCGTCGTCGCGGACGACGGCGCTCGGATCGTGCTTGTTCGCGGAGCGGACACAGCTCGACCCGGCCGGAGGCGCAAGCCCCGGACCGGGTCGAGCGCCGTTTTCCGGCCGGTGGGACGATCGGCCGATGAGCTCGCCGTCCCGCCGCTGGAGCGACCGGCTGCGCGGCGGCTCGGCCACCATCTCGCCCACGGCGCACTACACCGGCTACGTCTGGGCCCGGCACGGCCTCGGCGACGCCGACCTGGCCCTTACCGGTCCCGGCCGCCTGCTCTACACCGCCCGGCCAGGGCCTCATGGACGCCCCCCTCGAGCTGCTCGGCGGGCCGACGCTCGAGCACTTCCTGCTCGCCCGGCACCGGATCATCGACCACCTCCTCGACGAGGCGATCCGCAGCGGGCTCGGTCGGCCAGGTCGTCGAGCTCGCCGCCGGACTGTTTTCCCGCGGGGTCTTCGGCTCACCCGCCGCCACCCGGACCTGACCTACGTCGAGGTCGACCTGCCCGGCATGGCGGCCCGCAAGGAGGAGGTCCTGCGCCGGCAAGAGGCGCCAACCGCAGTTCACCGGGCGGTCGCCGCCGACGTGCTCTGGACGACGCGGCGTTCTCGTCGGTCTTCGCCGGACCGTCGTCGCTGCTCGACCCTTCCCTCGGCACGGCCGTGGTGAGCGAGGGGCTGCTCAACTACTTCCCGCGCGAGGCGGTGCTCGAGCCTCTTTGGTTTCGGTTCGCACGGCGCACCAGAGCTGCGGCGCTTCCCCCAGGGGCGCTACTACTCCGACCTCCACGTCGCCTTCGCGCACCGGGCGGGCCGACCGGGTGTTCATCGCCGGCCCTGGGGGCGTTCGTGCGTGGGCAGGTCCACCTGCACTTCGCCGACGTGCCGGAGGCGGTCGGCGACGCTCCGATCGCTGCGGGCTTCGACCAGGCGCGCCTTCATCGCGCCTCGAGGGTTCGCCCACGTCGATGCCGGACATGGAGGCCGCCGGGGCCGACCGGGTCCGGGTGGTCGAGGCGCGGACCAGCCGCGGCTGACTCAGGCGCCGGGCCCGAAGTCCTCCATCTGAGTGGGGTCGAACTCCTTCGGCTCGACGAGCACCAGCCAGTTGCCGGAGTTGTCGCGCATCACGGCCTCGATGCCGTACGGCCGGTCCGAGGGCGGCTGGGGGAACTCGACGCCCTTGGCGGACAGCTCCTCGTAGGTCTTCTGGCAGTCGTCGACGCTGAGCCCGAGACCGCCCATCCGGCCCTGCGCCAGCGACCGCGCGACGATCTCGGCCATCTCGTCGTCCAACGGCGGCCCCGGCTTCATCAGCGTGATGTCGAGCTCGGGGTGGTCGGGGTGCCTCACGGTGACCCACCGGAAGCCGTCGTCCATCGAGACGTCGGCCCCCTCGACGAAGCCCATGGTGTCGACAGAACGCCTTCGCGGCGTCCTGGTCGGTGACGTAGAGAGTGACGAGGGATACGTGCGTGATCATGGCGGGTCCTTCCGTCGTCGTCCGGGTGCTCCGAACCTAGGCCGGCCCGGCGTCTTCCGGCTTCTCCGTGATTGCGGAGCCGTCGGCGGTCGCGGTCGGCAGGCCGCGCATGAACAGGAAGCAGCCCGGAATCTTCGGGACGCCCGCCGCTGCGTAGCGCGCCTGGTAGGCCGACGGGCTCTCGCCGACCAGTGCGCGGAAGCGTGAGCTGAACGAGCCGAGGCTCGTGAAGCCAACGAGGTGGCAGGTCTCGGTGACGGTCAGGTTCGACGAGCGGAGCAGGTCCTGGGCGCGCTCGATCCGGCGACGGGTCAGGTAGGTGGCGGGCGTGCACCCGTAGGTCGCGGCGAAGACCCGCAGGAAGTGGTACTTCGAGACGCCTGCCACGGCCGCGACCGCGTCGAGGTCGAGCGGGTCGGCGTACCGCCGGTCCATCAGGTCGCGGGCCCGCCGGAGGTGCAGCAGCAGGTCCGTCGGAGCGGAGACCCTGGTGGTCGGGGACGGCCCATTGGTCCAGTATCGCGGGCCTGGCTATTGTCACGGCATGTCGTCGGCCACCCCTTCACCGGCTTCCCGGTCGCTGCGCTCGACTTCTACGACGACCTGGAGATGGACAACACCAAGTCGTTCTGGACCGCCCACAAGGAGATCTACGACACCGCGGTCGCCGCGCCGATGCAGGCCCTGACCGCCGCGCTGGCCGACGAGTTCGGGGCGGCCAAGGTGTTCCGGCCCTATCGTGACGTCCGCTTCGCCAAGGACAAGACGCCGTACAAGAACCACCAGGGCGCGTTCGTCGCCCGCGGCCCCTCCACGGGTTGGTACGTCCAGGTCGGGGCGCCGGGTGTCCGCGTGGGGGTGGGCTTCTACGAGGCCTGTCACCGCGCCCTGGCCGCGATCCGCGAGGCCGTCGTCGACGAGCGTCGTGGCGCCGAGCTCGAGGATCCTGGCCAGGCTGCAGAAGCAGGGCTGGACCCTCGGCGGCGACAAGCTCAAGACCACCCCGCGGCTACGCCGCCGACCATCCCCGGATCGAGCTGCTGCGGCACCGCTCGATGACGCTGGGCAAGAACTACGGCTTCGAGCCGTTCGTGCACACGCCGGAGCTGCTGGACCGGGTGCGGAAGGACTGGCGTGCGGCCTCGCCGTTCGTGGAGTGGGTCGCCGAGAACGCCGTCGACTGAGTCCTGCTCAGAGCTCCCGCAGCGCTGGTACGACGGACGCGCCCAACGCGTGCACGAACGCCACCGGATCGCCGCCGGTCGGCATCACGTGGACCTCCTGCACGCCGACGTCGGCGAAGCGCTGCATCTGCTCGACGAAGGCGGGCCCGTGGCTCTGCGGGTCCAGCTGGCCGGCCCACAGGATGGTCTTGCGAATCCGGTCGAAGTCGGTGCCCTCGCGGGTGCAGTGCTCCTGGAGCACGTCGAGCTTGCGGGCGATGGCATCGGGGCCGGCGTCGGGATTGGCGAAGAGGTTGCAGGCGTCGGCGTACCCGCGACCAGGCGAAGCGTCTTGCGCTCCCCCTGCCCGCCGACCATCACCGGCGGGGGTTGCAGGGGCTGCGGCGAGCAGAGCGTCTCCTCGGGCCGGGGTGCTGCCGGGCGAAGGGGCCGTTGTCCTCGGACCACATCTGCCGAACCACCTGGAGGGTCTCCTCAGCGCTCGAACCGCTCGCCCAGCGGCGGGAAGGGCACGCCGAGGCCGCGGTGCTCCCGCTCGTACCACGCGGCTCCGATGCCGAGCGCCGCGCGCCCGCCGGAGAGCACATCGAGCGTCGTGACGGTCTTGGCCAGCAGCGCCGGGTTGCGCAGGGTCACGGCCGTCTCGATGAGCTGGAGCTCGACGCTGCGGGTGTGCGCGGCGAGGAAGCCGAGCGCCGTGAAGCCCTCGAGGACGGGCTCGTCGACCCGGCCGAGGTAGGACGGGCGCAGCGCGTGGTCCTGCAGCGACAGGACGGTCGACGCCCAGCCTCGTCGCAGGCACGACCGAGCGCGGCGAGCGTCGGCGCGGAGGCCGCGGGTCCGCCGGCGAAGCCGACGTCGACCAGGTGGACTCCGAGGCGCATGCGCCGGAGGCTACCCCGGTCGGGCCGTGGCAGTCCTCGCCGTCCTTGCGGAGCGTGGCCATGGTCCGCTCGACCTCCCAGTGCGCGGACATCGAGGCTGATCAGGCCGCGGTCGTCGAGGCGGTAGACCGCGATCAGGTCCGTGTCGGCCCGGGTGCCGTCCTCCAGCAGCGTGCTGAAGGTGCCGATGTTGGCGCACGCGTCACCGTTCGCGAACGAGTCGCGGATCGTGAACTCGAACTCCACGACCGGCGCTATCGCGATGTCCCAGAAGGCGCTGATGCCCTCGTGCCCGTGGTGGCCGTGGCCCTGCGGGTCGAAGAACGACGGCCCGACCGGGTCCTCGAGGACGGCGTCCTCCGAGAACAGCGCCAGCCACTCGTCCTTGGCCTTGCGCGCGACCGCGGAGTACGAGCGCTGCGAGGCTCGCCGGGCCGGGTTGTCGCCGTCGGGTGCGAGCCAGTTGATGGCGTCGGGCAGCGTCTCGTCCATCGCAGAACTGTAACAAGTTCTAGTTTCGCCGGGAACCCCGCACGGTCTCGACGGGCGAAGGGTGTCAGTGCGGCTGCCAGGCGTCCTCGTCCTTGGTGCGCGCTGCCACGGCGCGCGGGAGCTTGCGGTCGGCGAGGGACTGGATGGTCACCTGCTCGCAGACCTCGCGCAGGCTGCTGCGCGCGGCGATCCAGACGTGCTGGAGCACCTCGGCGGACTCGTTGTACGACACGGCCTCGGGGCGCTCGCCGTGCACGCTCACCAGCGGGCCGTCGACCGCACGGATCACGTCGGCGACGGTCACCTCGGACGCGGCCTTCGCGAGACGCCAGCCGCCGGACTGCCCACGCTGGCTGAGCACGACCCCGGCTCGACGCAGGTCCGCCAGGATCGCCTGGAGGAAGCCGTGCGGGATGGTCTGCAGGCGCCCGATCTCCTCGGCGCTGACCGGCTCACCGTCCGGACGGACAGCCAGCTCGATCAGGGCCCGGAGGGCGTAGTCGGACTTCGCAGAGACGCGCACGGCGTAAGTCTCTCAGAATGATCGATCTGATCGGAGTAGCGGTCCTTCACCGCGCGTGGACTGGTCGGCGGGTCAGGCCGGTACCGCGTCGTCGGCGTGCGCCTCGACCTCCGCGAGGGAGCGACGCTCCTGGCGCACCGCCCAGACGATGAGCGAGACCCAGGCAGCGGCGAGCACGCCCAGGACGACGTACAGCGAGGTGCCGGACAGGCCGATCGCCTCGAGGATCGTGTCCGCGTTGGTGACCACGATCAGGCCACCGGCGGCGACGCCGAGCACGCGGGGCGCGAGGTGCTTCACCAGCCACGCGGCGACCGGGGAGGCGATGACGCCGCCCGCGAGCAGGGCGATCGCGTAGTCGAACGGGATGCCCTGGCTGCCGAGCGCGAAGAGGAAGCCCAGCGAGCCGCCGATCGCGACGACGAACTCCGAGGTGTCGATCGAGCCGATCACCTTGCGCGGCTCGAGCCGGCCGCTGGACAGCAGCGACGTGGTGCCGACGGGACCCCAGCCTCCACCGCCGATCGCGTCGACAGCGCCGGCGACGAGGCCGAGCGGTGCGAGGAACCGCTTGGACAGCGTGCCCTTGAACGTCGGGCGCTTCCCACCCAGCGCGAGGAAGCGGTAGAGCACGTAGATCCCGAGGGAGAGCAGCAGCGCACCGACGTACGGCGCGGCGGTCTCGCCGTCGACGCTCGAGAGCAGGGTGGCGCCCGCGAAGGCGCCGATGCCGCCCGGCACCGCGATGATCCCCACGGTGCGCCAGTCGACGTTGCCCAGCTTGTAGTGGGAGACGCCGGACACCAGCGTGGTGCCGATCTCGGCGAGGTGGACGGCTGCGCTCGCGGCGGCCGGCGCGACGCCGGTGGCGAGCAGCAGCGTCGACGACGTGACGCCGTAGGCCATCCCAGAGAGCCGTCGACGGCTTGCCGGAGCCCGACGAGGCCGAGCAGGATCAGGTTGCGCATGGGTGGATGCCTCCGGTGGATCGGGTGCGTGGTCCTGGGGGACCGTCTATCTAGAGTTAGTCACTCGATTTATCGGTCAAACAGACACCGGTTAAACGAGTCCCGGTCACAGCCGCGATTGAGGCGACGTACCGCGGGTATGAAGGAAGAGTCCTCACACGAAGGAGATCTCGGATCATGGGTGACGGAGACAAGACCAGCAACAAGGTCGACGACCTGGTGGGCAAGGGCAAGGAGGCCGCCGGCAAGGCGACCGGCGACGACGAGCTCAAGACCAGGGCAAGAAGGACCAGGCCAAGAGCGACATCAAGCAGGCCGGCGAGAAGGTCAAGGACGCGTTCAAGCACTGACCTCGGGCCTACAGCCTGCGCGACGACCCCCGACCACCGGTCGGGGGCTTCCCGTTTTTCAGGGGGCGAGAAGTGTGACGTCCGCCTCGGGTGAAGAACCGGGCCAATCGCTTGTGACTGACCGGTAACAAGTTCTATCATTGATGTTACCCACGAGTAGATACCGCAAAGGTGCTGATGTGAGCCACTACAAGAGCAACCTCCGCGACATCGAGTTCAACCTCTTCGAGGTCCTCGGGCGCGACAAGGTCCTCGGCGAGGGTCCGTTCGGCGAGATCGACCTCGACACCGCGAAGTCGATCCTGTCCGAGGTCGACCGCATGTCCCGCGAGGAGCTCGCGGAGTCCTTCGAGGACTCCGACCGCAACCCGCCGGTGTTCGACCGGCCACCGGCGAGGCGCCGGTCCCGGCGTCGTTCAAGAAGAGCTACCAGACCTGGATGGACGCCGAGTACTGGCGTCTCGGCACCTTCGCGGAGCTCGGCGGCACCCCGGCCCCCTCCAGCATCAACTGGGCGATGGGCGAGATGGTGCTCGGCGCGAACCCCGCGATCTGGATGTACGGCGCCGGCCCGATGTTCGCGGGCGTGCTGCACCGCAACGGCAACGAGCGCGACAAGAAGATCGCCCAGCACGTCGTCGACAACGGCTGGGTCACCACGATGGTCCTGACCGAGCCCGACGCCGGCTCGGACGTCGGCGCCGGCCGCACCAAGGCCACCGCCAACGAGGACGGCACCTGGAACATCACCGGGGTCAAGCGCTTCATCACCTCGGCCGAGTCCGACCTGTCCGACAACGTCGTGCACATGGTGCTGGCGCGCCCGGTGGGCGTCGAGGGCGCCGGTGGCCCGGGCACCAAGGGCCTCTCGCTCTTCATCGTCCCGAAGTGGCACTTCGACCCCGAGACCGGCGAGATGACCGGGGAGCGCAACGGCGCCTACGTCACCAACGTCGAGCACAAGATGGGCATCAAGGTGTCCAACACCTGCGAGGTCACCTTCGGCGACAGTGCTGTTGGTGGAGGGGAACCCGCCGTCGGCTGGCTCCTCGGCGAGGTCCACGACGGCATCGCGCAGATGTTCCAGGTCATCGAGAACGCCCGGATGATGGTCGGCAGCAAGGCCATCGCCACGCTGTCGACGGGCTACCTCAACGCGCTGGAGTTCGCCAAGAGCCGCGTGCAGGGCCCGGACCTCTCGCAGGCCGCCGACAAGACGGCGCCGCGGGTCACGATCACCCACCACCCCGACGTACGCCGCAGCCTGATGACGCAGAAGTCGTACGCCGAGGCGCTCCGCGCGCTGGTGCTCTACACCGCGTCCTGGCAGGACGACGTGATGATCGCCGAGCACAACGGCGAGAAGAACGAGCTGGCCGAGCGGGTCAACGACCTGCTGCTCCCGATCGTGAAGGGCTACGGCTCGGAGCGCTCCTGGGTGCTGCTCGGCACCGAGTCGCTCCAGACGTTCGGCGGCTCCGGCTTCCTGCAGGAGTACCCGATCGAGCAGTACGTCCGCGACGCCAAGATCGACACCCTCTACGAGGGCACGACCGCCATCCAGGGCCAGGACTTCTTCTTCCGGAAGATCGTCAAGGACCAGGCGCAGGCGCTCGGCCACCTCGCGGGCGAGATCGAGAGCTTCGCGAAGAGCGAGGCCGGCAACGGTCGCCTCAAGGTCGAGCGCGAGCTGCTCGCCACGGCCCTCGAGGACGGCAACGCGATCGTCGCCACGATGATCAGCCAGCTGATGTCCGCCGACGCCAACGCCGAGGGCGGCGACCTGCGCAACATCTACAAGGTCGGCCTCAACACCAGCCGCCTGCTCATGGTCATCGGCGACATCGTCTGCTCCTGGCTGCTGCTCCGCCAGGCCGAGGTCGCGCTGGAGAAGCTCGGTGGCGACGCCGGCAAGGACAAGGACTTCTACGAGGGCAAGGTCGCCGCGGCCCAGTTCTTCGCCCGCAACGTCCTCCCGAAGCTCTCCGCCGAGCGCCAGATCGCCGAGGCCATGGACCTCTCGCTCATGGACGTCCCCGAGAGCGCCTTCTGATCGAGGCTCGCCTGGGGCAGATTCCCAGGTGATGTCGAGTTTCTGGCACTCCCCACGGGTTGTAACCCGTGGGGAGTGCTTGTTTTCCATGGGGAGTGGGGGCTGCCGGGACCCGGTTCACTGAGTACGGTCGAGCCGTGATCACGCTCGACCTGGCCCGCGCGATGGCCCGGGCCGCCCTGGCCCAGGCCGAGTCGCTCGGCGCCCTCGTCTCCGTCGCGGTCGTCGACGCCGGCGGCCACCTGCTCGTCTTCGAGCGCATGGACGGGGCCGAGATCGCCGGCCCCACCCTCGCGACCGACAAGGCCTTCACCGCCGTCGCCCACCGGATCGCCACCGCCGAGCTGGGCCCGCTCACCGTCGACGGCGGCCCCCTCCAAGGGATGCAGGCCAACGGCGGCGGGCGGTACGTCGTGTTCGCCGGTGGCCTTCCCTGCTGGGAGGCCGACCGGGTGGTCGGTGGGATCGGGGTCAGTGGTGGGTCGGCCGAGGAGGACGCCGCCTCCGCCGCAGCCGGGCTCGCCGTCCACACCGATTCGTCTGCGGTGGCTGAGTCGTAGATCTTGATCCTCCGCTAGACGAATCGGTGGGTCTAGGCTCCGCATCTATGGGAGAGGAGCACGTCGGGCGGATCCGGTTCATGGACCAGCAGCGGGTCAATCTCGACGGGTTCGCCCACGAGGACGCCGGGCTCGGTCTGATCGCGATGAACGCGCCGGACGATCCTGAGCCGTCGATCAGGATCGAGGACGGCCGGGTCGTCGAGATGGACGGCACCGCGGAGGCCGACTTCGACTCCCTGGACTCCTTCATCGCCACCCACGGCATCGACGTCGACGTGGCCGAGGAGGCGATGGCCCTCGACGACATCTCCTTCGCGCGGCTGTTCGTCGACCCGGCCGTGCCGCGCGCCGAGCTGGTCCGCCTGAGTGCCGGCACCACGCCCGCCAAGCTCGCCAAGGTCATGTCGCTGCTGCGGCCCGCCGAGCTCACCCTGGCCATGACGAAGATGCGCGCGCGGCGTACCCCCTCCAACCAGGCGCACGTCACCAACCGCCTCGACGACCCGCTCCTCCTGGCCGCCGACGCCGCGACCGCAGCCGCCTTCGGCTTCCGCGAGATCGAGACGACGGTGCCCGTCCTCGCCGACGCCCCGTCCAACGCGGTCGCCGTGACCATCGGCTCGTGCATCGGCTCGCCGGGGATCCTCGTGCAGTGCTCGGTCGAGGAGGCGATGGAGCTCGAGATGGGCATCCGCGGTCTCGTGTCGTACGCCGAGACGGTCAGCCTCTACGGCACCGAGGACGTCTTCGTCGACGGCGACGACACCCCGTACAGCAAGGCGATCCTCGCCGCCGGCTACGCCAGCCGGGGCGTGAAGATGCGCGTCTCCTCGGGCGCGGGCGCCGAGGTGCTCATGGGCGGTGCGGCTTACCGCTCGATGCTCTACCTCGAGTCCCGCTGCGTCTCGCTGGCCCGGGCCCTCGGCGTGCAGGGCGTGCAGAACGGCGGCATCGACGGCGCGAGCGTCGCCGGCGCTGTCCCCAAAGGCGTCCGCGAGCTGATGGCCGAGAACGTGATGGTGATGGCCCGCAACCTCGAGGCCTGCACCGGCAACGACGCGTTGATGAGCGAGTCCGACGTCCGGCGTACCTCCCGCACGCTGCCGATCCTGCTCGCCGGCAGCGACTACGTCTGCAGCGGCTTCGGCAGCATCCAGCGCTACGACAACATGTTCGGCCCGTCGCAGTGGAACGCCGAGGACATCGACGACTGGCTCGCGATGCAGCGCGACTGGGGCGTGGACGGCGGCCTGCGCACCGCGGACCCCGACGAGGTCGGGCGGCTGCGACGCCAGGCGGCGAAGCGTGCCGCGACGTCTACCGGTACCTCGGCCTCGCCGACTTCTCCGACGAGCACGTCGAGCTCGCCGTCGACGCGGTCGGCTCGAAGGACCTCGGCGACCCCGACCCGATGGTCGTGCTGAGCGCCGCGCAGACCGTGCGGTCGTCCGGGCTCGGCTCGCTCGAGGTGGCCCAGGCGCTGCAGGAGTGCGGGTACGACGACGCCGCGACGCGCGTGCTGCAGATGCTCGAGGCGCGGGTGCACGGTGACCACCTGCAGACCGCGGCGATCTTCGACGAGCAGATGAACGTGCTCAGCCTGGTCACCGATCCCAACGACTACGCGGGGCCCGGCACCGGCTACGAGCCTTCTCCCGAGCGGCAGCGCGAGATCGACATGATCCGGCAGGCCAAGGGCGTCGAGGACCTGCGGCACGACCGGGCGAGAGTTCGCCAGCGACGCGTTGAAGGTCGTCGGCTCTGCCGAGCAGGGCAGCGACCCGCGCGAGGTCGTCATCGGCGTCTCCCCCGGCGTCGGCCGCAACGTGTGGCGCACCCTCTCGGGCGTGACCGTCGACGACGTCCTCGACGAGCTGTTGGCGGGGTTGGAGGAGGAGGGTTGCACCGCGCGCATCGTGCGGGTGAACAGCACCCTCGACCTCGGCATGGTCGGCCTCACCGCTGCCCGTCTCGCGGGCTCGGGCATCGGGATCGGCCTGCAGGGCAAGGGGACTGCGCTCATCCACCGCCGCGACCTGCCACCGCTGGCGAACCTCGAGCTCTACTCCATGGCGCCGATCATCACCCCGACCTCTACCGCGTCCTCGGCACCAACGCCGGCCGTCACGCCAAGGGTGCGACACCGGTGCCGGCGAGGAACCCCTACACCGACGAAGCCATCGAGCCGCGCTTACCACACGAGTGTCATCGCGCTCGTGGCGTTGGAGCGGGAGCACGTGTCCCGGGGGGTCGCCCCCGAAGAGCTGGAGGTGGTCCGGTGACCAAGGCGTTCTCCGGCCGCGACTCGGCCGAGCTCGCCCCCGACCGGCTCGCCCTCGACGAGCTCAGTGCCGACGACGTCCGCATCCACCCGGACACCTTGGAGGCGCAGGCGCGGGTCGCCGAGGCGAACCACAACCCGCAGCTCGCCGCCAACCTCCGCCGTGCTGCCGAGCTCGCGCTGCTCTCCGAGGACGAGGTGATGGCTCTCTACGAGGCACTCCGTCCGCACCGTTCGACGGCGGACGGGCTCTCCGCTCTCGCCGGACACGCTGGACTCGACGCCGGCCCCGCTCACCGCCGCGCTCGTCCGCGAGGCGGCCGCGGTGTACGAGCGGCGCGGCCTGCTCGAGCTGAGCCCACGGCCCCGCCTCGTCCGGATGAGGGCGGCGTATCTACCCATCCGGATCGGACGAGGCCATGAACCCCGAGGTCGTCGCCGCGATCGACATCGGGAACGCCACGACCGAGGTGCTGCTCGGCCGGCTGACCGGCCACGGAGTCGAGGTGCTGGCCTCCGGGCGGCGGCCGACGCGACGGATGAAGGGCTCGCCCGAGTCGATCTCGGGCGCGGTCGCCCTGGTCCGCGACCTCGAGTCGGCGTCACGTGCTGACGGGTCGCCGGAGGCGCTCGCCGTAGCGCTCCGGCCCGGTCATCAGCAGCCGCGCCGCGGTGCCGCTTCCCGGGCCCGACACGGGACGACTGCTGGTCGTCGGCCAAGGCGCGCGGACCGCCGGCGCGCCGGGCTTCGGCGCCGGATCCCCTATCCCTGCTTGGCGAGACCCCCTCTCGGCAGGTGGTGTTGGTCCCTCGCTCCGTCGGGTACGGCGAGGCTGCGACCGACTGGCCGACAGCGTCCGCAGCGGCGCCGTGGTGGCCGTCCTCGTCGAGGCCGACGAGGCGGTGCTGATCGCGAACCGGCTTTGAAGGACCGTGCGGACCGGTGCCGGTGCTCGACGAGGTACCGGTCGACGACGTCCTCGCCGCCGACGTCGCGGCCGTCGAGGTGGCGTCGGGCGGACACCCGCTGCGCACGCTGACCGACCCGCTCAAGCTCTCACAGGCTCTGGACCTCGAGGCCGCGCAAGCCGACCTGGCGTCGCTCGTCGCGGCCCAGCTCTCGACTCCTCGCACGGCGTCGTCCTCCTCGGAGACCACGGCCCCGGCGGAGGAGGACCGGCGGGATGGGCGTCCTTCCCCGGTCGTGGCCGCGTCGCCCTGGCCGAGGCGCACACCGACCTGCGCCGGGGCGAGGTCGGAGCGGTGGACGGGTCCGCCCTCCCTCCCGACGAGCCCCCGTCGACGTCGACGACCTCTGGACCGTCGACCTGTCCGAGGTGGGCGGGCGGGTCCGCGCGCGCACCGGATCGGCGGGCACCAAGGCGCTCGGCGTGGCGGGCTGACCGCGGCCGGCGCGCTCGTCGACCCGGCGGCGGCTCTCCGGACGGCCTGGGCGTGCCCGTCCGTGTCGTCGGGACCGAGGCGGAGGCGCCCGCCTCGGAGCACTCTCGACGCCGCGCGCACCCGACGACGCCGTGGTGGTCGACCTCGGCGGCGGCACCATCGACGTGGTGACCAAGGAGCGCGCCGTCGTCTCCGCCGGCGCCGGCGACCTGCTCACCCTCTGCGTCGCCGAGCTCACCGGCACTACCGCCGCGGCCGCCGAGCACGTGAAGCGCGGACCGAGCCGCCGGGCGGAGGCACCACAGGTGGTGCTCGGCGAGGACGGGCGGCGCACGTTCCTCGACGCCCCGCTCCCCTCCGACGTCCTCGGCTCGCTGGTCGTCGACGGGCCGGCCGGCTGGCTCGCCTTCGGGGCCGACCTCGCCCCGTCCGAGTGGCGCGCGCTCCGCCTCGACCTCAAGACCGACCTCGTGGGCGGCAACATCACCCGCGCCCTGCGCACCCTCGACCAGGAGCTCGCCGGCACGATCCTGCTGGTCGGCGGGCCGGCCGCGGACGAGGAGGTCCTCGCCGCGGTCGCCGGCGCGCTGCCGAGCGGCGTGGCCGTCGCCCGCGGTGACGTCGGTGCGGAGTTCGGGCACCGCTACGCCGTGGCCTACGGCCTTCTCGGGATGGCGTGGGCCTGACGGCCCTTGCGACCACCAGCGACCGCCAGCACAGTCGCCGCAGCCACTCCGGGAGGACGCATGACCACCACGCCCACAGCCGTCGACCACCACCAGCCCTCGTGCGACGCGCTCGAGCGCAGCACGCCCTCCTGGCGGAGGCGATGCGCCGCGCTCCGGGCGACGTGCGGCCGGCGAAGATGCGGTGGACCAACGGCGAGATCGCGGCGCACATGCTCGCCTCGGTCATCGAGTCGGAGAAGGGGCTGCGGGGCGAGCCGTCGCAGTACGACGCCGGGATCAGCGCCGAGATGGACGAGCGCATGGTGGCCAGCATCTCCGAGCGCGACCCGGCCGTCATCGCCGACGACCTCGAGCAGCGCACCGCGGCTCTCGTAGCCCTCGCGCGGAGCAAGCCCGGCGAGCAGGACGTCACGATGCCGCGCGGCACCGTCGGCCTCGTCGTCGCGCTCCTCGCGCTCGACCACCACCTGCACGGCGGCCAGTTCTGCGAGACCGCCGGCTCGACGTCGGCCGGCGACGTCGCCGACCTGCACGGGCCGCTGGCGACCACGGTGCCCTACGCCTTCGACCCCGACGCCGCGCGGGCTTCACCGGCTCGTACACGCTCGCCCTCAAGGGCGTCGCCCCGTGCCGTACGCCGTGCACGACGGCGAGCTGCATGGACGTGGCCGGGCGCACCGACTGCACGCTCACCTCGGACGTGCAGACCTTCCTCCGGGTCGGCATCGGTGTGGTGTCGCAGACGAAGGCGGCGCTCACGTTCAAGGTCCGACCCACCGGCCGCAAGCCGTGGCTGGCCTTCCAGGTCGACCGGCTGTTCCCTGCGATCCCGCACGGTGGGGTCGCCTGAGCGGTCAAGGAGCCGGCTTCGTCTCCAGCACGTTCCAGGTGTTCGGGGAGCGGTGGAGCGTCGACGACGCGAAGCCGGCCGCGACCAGGAGCCCGTCGTACTCCTCCTTGGTCCGCTCGCGTGCGCCGAACATGACCAGCATGTGCAGGTCGACCAGGTGCACGTCTCGCTGCTGCTCGGGCGATCGACCCGGGGCGTCGAGGACGTTCTCGACGACCAGGAAGCGCGCGCCCTCGCCCATGGCGGCGCGGACGGTGCGCAGGATCGCTACGCACTCGTCGTCGTCCCAGTCGTGCAGCACGTTGGACAGCAGGTAGACGTCGCCTCCGGCCGGGACGGCTCGAAGAAGTCGGACGCCTCGCCCCGCGCCCGCTCTCCGAGTCCGGCCGCGGCCAATGCCTCGGTGGCCTCGGCGGCGACCTCGGCACGGTCGGCGAAGATGCCCCGCAGCGCGGCTCCCCCTCGAGGAGCGCGGCGAGCATGGCGCCCTTGCCTCCGCCGACGTCCACCAGGAGGCCGGCGCCGGAGAGGTCGCAGGCGGCGCGGATCGCCTCGACCTGGGCCGAGGCCCGGCGCGCCATCGACGCGTTGAACACCGCCTCCTCGTGGGGGTGGGCTGCCAACCACTCCCAGAGGGTCACGCCGTTCTGCTCCTCGTAGACGGCGACGCCCCGGCGCACGGCGTCCGGCAGGTGCTGCCAGGCCACGATGTTCGGAGCGACCCCCTGCATCAGTGCCAGGTTGCGCAGGCCGCTCGGGTGGTCGCGTCGGAGGAGCAGTCCCCTCGACGTCGCGTGGAACCGGTCGCCGTCGATGGCGACAAGACCGAGGTCAGCCAGGACCCGCAGCAGCCGGGCCAGGGTGGCCGGGTCGGACGACGTACGCGCGGCCAGGTCCGCCACCTCGCGCGGCTGGTCGAGCGCATCCAGGACACCGAGCTCGCACGTGGCGCGGACGCACATCGACACCCACGTGCCTCGCACCAGCCAGATGACGTCGTCGGCGTCGGTCACGGCTACTCGACCACGGTGAGGCGGGGTCGGAGCTCGACGAGGCGGCCGGGTGGGGAGGCCGAGCCCTCCTCGGTGGCGGGGGTGTGCACGGTGATCATCGTGCGGTCGGCCCGGAAGAGGTCGTGCGAGGACTCGAAGGGCACGCCCGGCCCGGTCGCAGGTGACCCGGGAGATCGCGAGGAGCGGGGCACCGGGCTCGACGGCCAGGATGGCGGCCTCGTCGGCGGAGGCCGCGGAGACCTCGATGTGCTCCTCGGCCTCACCCGGGTGCGTGTCGTAGTGCTCGGCGAGGAGGTCGTAGAGCGAACCGCCGAGCGGCCGCTCCAGGAGCCCCGGAAAGCGGGACGCCGGGAACTGCGCGTGCTCCAAGGAGATCGGGATGCCGTCGGCCAGCCGGATCCGCACCACGTCGAGGACGTAGGCATCGGCGGGCAGGCCCAGCGCCGCCCGTGTCCCGTCGTCAGCGGCCACGATGCCGGTGCCCACGACGCGGGAACCGGAGGTCATCCCCTGAGCCCGCAGCAACGCGGGCACGCCCACCACCCGCGACAGGTCGCGCTCGACCTTGCGGCCGCTCACGAAGGTGCCGCCACCTCGGCCCGGCACGCGGCGTACCGCCCCCGCCGACTCCAGGGCGGCGAGGGCCTGCCGGACCGTCGACCGGCTCACGCCCAGCTCGATCGCGAGGTCGCGCTCAGCGCCGAGGCGCGCGCCCGGACGGAGCTGGCCGCTGCCGATCTGCTCCTGCAGCCGGGCCAGCACCCGTTCCGCAGCAGGACCGACGGCGGGTGAGGAAGCCAATCAGCCCTCCATCGCAGCCATGGCCTCCGGCGACTCCGGCAGCACCTGTCCGCCGTCGACGACCATCTGCTGGCCCGTGATGTAGCCCGCCTCGTCGGTCGCGAAGAACAGCGCGGCGTAGCCGATGTCCTCCACCGTCCCGAGTCGCTTCTGCGGGATGGCGGCCTCCATGCCGCGAATGTAGTCCGCGCCGAGCTCGTCGAGGCCCTCCGTCGCGATGTTCCCCGGCAGTACGGCGTTGACGGTGATGCCGAGGGGCGCGAGCTCGATCGCGGCGGTCCTGCAGGAAGCCGAGCTGTGCGGCCTTGGTGGCCCCGTAGTGCGACCAGCCGGGGAAGCCGGTGATCGGTCCGGTGATCGACGACGTCAGGATCACGCGCCCGTGCCCGCTGGCCTCGAGAGCGGGCAGGCAGGCCTGCACCGTGAACATGTTGCCCTTGACGTTGGTGGCGAAGATCGCGTCCCAGTCCGCCTCGGTCATGTCGACGAGCTTGGTGTCGGGGAAGACGCCGGCGTTGGCGCACAGCACGTCGATGCCGCCGAAGGCCTCGATCGTCTCGGCCGCGATCCGCTTGCAGTCCTCGACCTTGGCCACGTCGGCGATGACCGTGGCGATCTGGCACGCCTCGTGCTCGCGCGCGAGCTCGTCGGCCGCAGCGGCCAGCGTGGTCTCGTCGCGCGCGGCGATCATCACCCGCGCACCCTGGCGCGCGAACACGCGCGCGATGCCCTTGCCGATCCCCTTGCTGCCGCCGGTCACGATGACCGAGCGCCCCTGCAGCGATGCGAACATCCGTCCTCCTGTGTCAGCCGTACGTCGTCAGGTAACGCTCCGCGAGCTCACAGCTGGTCGCCGTGAACTCCGCTCCCATGTTCTTGGCCAGGTCCGTGCCGGAGTGCGAGCCGATCCACGCGACCAGCAGGAGCCGCCGCATCATCACGAACGTGGGGATCTCGGCCTCGTCCTCGGCCGGCAGCTTGCGCACGCTCCGGTAGCCGCGGACCCACGCGTCGGTGAGCTCGGGCACCCGCGGGTCGTGCTCGAAGAAGCTCACCGCGGTGCCGAAGTCGTAGAGGTACCAGCCCCAGCCGCAGTCGTCGAAGTCGATGACGGCCACCTCGCCGTCGTGCGCGAGCAGGTTCGCGAGCCGTAGGTCGGCGTGGATCAGGCCGTAGCGGTGCGGACCCGAGCCGATCCGGTTGAGCCGCTTCTGGAGCACCGAGTCGACGCGACCGAGGATCTCCTTCTCCGCGGCACCGACGGCCACGCCGTCCTGCCACCGACCCCAGCGCGCGACCTCGCCGAAGGCGCCGTCGTAGTCCCAGGCGAAGCGGGTGAAGCCGTGCGGACGCCGCCAGCGCTTGACGTGGTCGTGCATCCGGGCGGTGATCGAGCCCAGCATCTCGAAGGAGTCCGGCAGGTCGGGGCCGGTCTCCTCCGGCTCGGAGCCGGGGAGGAACTGGAAGTGCACGACGTGGCGCGGGTCGCGCCGGCTCTTCTCCTTGATCGCGAGCACGCGCTCGCCGGACGAGGTCGGGATGACGTGCGGCGTCAGGACACCCGCGTCCTCACGCAACGCGTCGAGCCAGTCGAGCTCGGACGCGATGGCGGCGCCGTCGTGGTAGCCGTGCCGGTGCACGCGCAGGATCGTGCGCACCCCCTCGTCGGGGTCGTCGACGGCGAAGGTCGCGTTCTCGCTCACGTTGATGAGCGTCAGCGTGGACCTGGGCGAGAGGCCGTACTCCTCCAGCGCCTTCGTCGTCACCGGACGCAGGCGCTCGGCCACCTCGGTCTCGGACGCCTCCGACAGGTCGTGCAGTCCCTCGGACCGGGTCACGACTCTCTCCCTTCCACCGCCTCCAGCACTCGCGTGATCTCGTCACGAGCCCGCACCACCGAGGCGGTCGGGCCGCTCATGTACACGCGGCCTGCTGCCCCGATCATGCTCACATCCACCAGCGTCACGTCAGGGGCCACCTTCTCGGCGGCGTTCGCCGCGACGGTGGCGAACAGGGCCGGCGTCATCTCGTACACCAGGAGAGTCTCCCCCGGCATCACCATCGACGCCTGCCGCGAGCGGTTCAGGAGCACGGCGTGCTGGTCGGTGAGGTCCTCGATCACGTCGTGGAAGAGCACCTGCGGACGCAGCTGGTCGGCCGCCGACACCCCGAGCCCGTCGAGGATCGCCTGGCCGGCCTTCTCGACCTCACCGAGCGACGAGGCATGCACCTCGAGCACGCCGAACTGGCGCTCGACGTACAGGATCCCCGGCTCCACCGCCGGCACCGCACGCACCGCGAGGTCGAGCACGCGCTCGATCGCGAGCGCCGGCGCCACCTCGACGATGAGCGCGTGCTGTCCCGCGAACGGCGGGTAGCCGCGTCCGCGGGTGGGCGTGCCCATGTACGCCGCGAACTGGGCCTGCAGGTCCTCCAGGAGCAGGTAGACCCGGAGGTCCGTCACGACCCGGACGTGTCGAAGTGCTGACCCAGGTCGGCGTGGGGGCGCGGGATCACGTGCACGGACACGAGGTCGCCGACCTGTCCCGCGGTCTCGGCGCCGGCCTCGGTGGCCGCCTTCACCGCGCCGACGTCACCGACGATCGTCACCGCCACGAGGCCGTCGCCGACCTCGGTGCGGGCCACGATCGTGACGTTCGCCGCCTTGACCATGGCGTCGGCCGCGGCGAGTGCCGCGACGTACCCCTTGGTCTCGATCATCCCGATGGCTTCGTTCGCCATGGCTCTCCCTTTCTGTTGGAAACCCTGTGTGCACAGGGCTCACGTCTCGTCGATGGAACCGATCACCAGCGCGTCCAGCGGCGGGTGCGGCTCGGGGAAGTACGCCGCAGCGACCGACCCGGTCGCCACCAGCACCCGCTCACCCACACCACTGCCGAGGACGTCGAAGGCCACGAGGTGTGCTCCACCCTCGTCGACCTCCACCTCCAGGAACGCCCCACTGGGGAGCCCCTGCACCTTCTTGGTCGACCACACGTTGCCGACCACCGTCGCCTTGAGCATCAGGACTCCTTCTCGATCTCGACGCCCAGCACCCGGGCCCGGTCGCGGGCCAGGGGCGTGAGGACTGCCTTCGGTCCGAGGACCAGGCGGGTGCCCGCCTTCGCTGCCTTGAGGACGACGCGTTCCGTGACCGCGCCGCGGTCGACGCGGGTCGCGTCCACCGCTGGTCGAGCTCGTCGAGACCCCTCGTCGTGGTCACGACGGGCTCGACCAGTGGGCTCGCCCAGCCGGAAGTCGTGGCGGCCGTCCTTCAGCGCGGCGCGTTTCTCCGGGTCGTCGCAGAGGTCAGCCAGCCGTCGAACCAGCGCGTCGAGCTCGGCATCCGTCGTCACCGACACGGTCGTCCCCCCGGGCAGGCCGTCGGGGAGCACCTCGCGGATGACCTCGCGCACGGCCGCCCGCAGCTCGTCTGCGCTGAAGCCGCTCACACGCGCTCCAGGTGTCGCTCGAGAGCCCGCTCGGCGGCCTCGGCCGCGGCGCGCACGTCGGCCTCCCGGCCGGTGAGGTACACCCGGCCGGTCGCGCCGATCATCCGGTAGTCGACCACCTTGATCCGCGCGGCCTTCTCGGCCTCGTTGGCCGCGAGGATCGCGTAGGACGCCGGCTGCATCTCCATCACGAACAGCGACTCCCCGGGCAGCGCCATCGAGCCGAGCTTGGAGCGGTTGATGAGGAAGGCGTGCTGCGCGTCGATGCGCGAGACCACCTTCGAGGCGAGCACGGTCGGCGGCGTCGCGTCGCCCGCCTTCGCGTCGAGCGCGTCGAGCACCGCGCCCGCTGCCGCGCGCACCGCCTCGGTGTCGCGCGAGTGGATCTCGAGGTAGCCGAACTGCCGCTCCACGACGAGGATCCCGGCCTGCACGTCGGTGTTCTTCAGCGCCACGTCGGTGAGCGGCTCGATGTCCAGCCCCGGCGCGACCTCGATGATCTGCGCGGCCATGTCGGAGCGCGGAAGGCTGCCCCGGATCCAGGTGCCGAGGTAGCACATGGTCTGCGGCTGCAGCTGGTCGAGGAAGATGAACGACCTCAGCTCGGCGTCGGTCACGTCAGCCCCTCACGATCGCGTTGAGCTCTTCGATGATCAGCCGGCGGAGCTCTTCGCGGAGCTCGCTGGGTTCCTGGCCGGTGGTGCCCGTGGTCTCGATACGCGGCTCGTTCCTCGCCGCTGCTCGACCACCGAGGGACGCGAGACCTGCCACCAGTGGATCGTTGCTCGCCCTCGGGTACGGCGGTGTGGCCGGTGGCGGGACGACCCAGGGCTCGATGCCCGCGAAGTCGGGGAACACCTCGCGGACGTCGTTGTTGTAGGCGATCCGGGCGTGGTTGAGCAGGTGCTTCGGCTGGAGGTTCTCGCCGAGGCTCGACCGTCCGGTGAAGCCGGTGCCGATCGTCATCGACGGGGCCAGCCCGGTGTCGAAGCCAGCGCTCCCGGTCGAGCCCCCGGCATTGACGGTCACCCGCAGCACGTCGACCGCAGCGGCGTACTCCATGACCACGTGGGCGTCGTTGCTGTGCACGACCGCGGAGTGTCCGGCGCCGCCGATCCGCAGCACGGCCGCAGCCGCTCGGATCCCCTGGCGGACGGTCGGGACCCGGACGAGGCCGAGGACCGGGCAGAGCTTCTCGTGCGCGAGCGGCTCCTCCGCGACGACGAGGTCGAAGGGCGCGACGAGGATGCGGGTGCGCGGCTGCACTCGGACGCCGGCGCGGGCTGCGATCTCCGTGGCCGGCAGCCCCACGACGGAGGTGTCGAAGCGCCCACCGGGGAACACGACGTCGCGGACCTTGTCGCGGTCGGCGTCGTCGAGCACGTGCGCTCCGCGCCGCGTCATCTCGCGCAGGAACCGGTCGGCCACGGCGTCCTCGACGACGAGCACGCTCTCGTTGGTGCACAGGATCGAGTTGTCGAAGGACTTGCTGGCGACCAGTCGCTCGGCTGCGACGCCGAGGTCCGCCGTGGCGTCGACGAGGACCGGCACGTTGCCGGGGCCGACGCCGATGGCGGGGTTGCCGGAGGAGTAGGCGCCCCGGACCATCGCGACGCCGCCGGTGGCCAGGATGACGTCGGTGCGGTCGTCGGCCATGAGCGCCTCGACCAGCGGTACCGACGGCTCCTCGACCACCTGCACGACACCGTCCGGAGCCCCGGCGGCGACAGCCGCCTCCCCGAGCACCCGTGCGGCGTCGGCGCAGCACACCTTCGCCAACGGGTGCGGGCTGACCACGACGGCGTTGCGGGTCATGAGCGCGAGCAGGACCTTGAAGTAGACGGTGCACACGGGGTTCGTGCTCGGCGTCAGCGCCAGCACCACCCCGGCGGGGCGCGGCACCTCGACGATGCGTCGCTCGTGGTCGATCAGCGGGGTGACGAAGTCGTGGTCGCGGTAGGCGTCGACGATCCCCCGCGAGCACAGCCGGTTCTTCACGACCTTGTCGGCCACGACGCCGAAGCCGGTCTCGCGGACGGCCCACTCGGCGTACTTCTCCGCGTCCCGCTCGGCCACGGCGGCGACCGCCTCGACGATCCGCTGCGTCGAGGCACGGTCGAAGGTCGCGAACGACCGGGCCGCCCAGCGAGCCCGCTCCAGCATCTGCTTGGCGCGCGGGACTCCGGCGGCCTGGGGCACGAGGCCGGCCATCTCGACGTACGACGCGGCGTTCATGCCGGGATCCGGTGTCTGTCCGTGCCGCGGACCTCGTCCCAGGCACGGCGGATGGCGACGGCGGTGCGGTCGAGCAGCTCCTCGCAGAGCGCGGGCTCGAGGAGGATCCCGGGCTTGAACTGGAGCACCCGGGGGTCGAGCGTCGAGAAGATCGCCCAGACGCCGTTCTCGTACAGGTGCCGCATCACGAACTTCGCGCCCTGCGGGTGCGCGAACTCCAGGCCCATCACGACACCGTTCTGGCGGATGCCGACGAACCAGTCGGGCAGCTCCTCCTGGATCTCGCGGAGCCCTCGCCCGACGAGGTCGCTGATGTAGTGCACCATCGACCGCGTCTCGGGACGGTTGCAGACCTCGAGCGCCTTGAGGGCAGCGATGCAGCCGAGCTCGGCACCGCCGAACGTCGAGATGTGGCCGAAGCCGTCCTCGGTGAGCCAGCCGGCCGCGTGCTCGGCCAGCAGCACCGCGGAGATCGGATACATCCCTCCGGACAGGCCCTTGCCGGTCACGAGGATGTCGGGCGTGATGCCGTGCTTGCTGATCGCCCACAGCTCGCCGGTGCGCATCAGTCCGGTCTGCACCTCGTCGGCGATGTAGAGCGTCCCGGCACGCTCGCACAGCTGCTTGACGCCCTCGAGGTAGCCGGGCTCGGGCAAGGGGAAGCCGTAGGTCGCCGGGATCGTCTCCATGATCACCGCGGCGACCTCACGGCCGGCCAGCGCCTTCTCCATGGCGTCGAGGTCGTTGAACGGCACCTGGACGAACTCGTCGGGCCGGTCGGCGAGGAAGAGCTTGCTGAACCGGTCGTCGCCCGTGGCCACCGCCAGCCCGGTGTGGCCGTGGTACGCCTTGACGATCGAGACGATGACGCGGCGGCCGGTCGTGTGCCGCGCCGTCTTCAGCGCGATGTCGATGGCCTCGCCGCCGCCACTGCCGTAGACGACCTTGGTCAGCCCCTCGGGCGCGGTCTTCACGAGTGCCTCGGCCAGCGCCGTCCGGGTCAGGGCCGGGAAGTGGTGGTTGCCGATGTCGAAGTGCGCCATCGCCCCGGCGACGGCGGCGGTGACCTCCGGGTTGCGGTGCCCGAGGTTGTAGGTGCCGCCGTTGAGGTGCACGTCGAGCAGGCGCTTCCCGGACATGTCGTAGATGAAGTAGTCCTCGCGCCGGTCGATGACCAGCGGGACGCCGCTCTCCACCCAGAAGTCGGTCTTGCCGGGGTTCCAGTACGCCGACGCCTTGGCGAGCACCTCGTCCTTGGACTCGAACGAGAACTCTCCGTAGTCGTGGGTCACCGTGCGCCTCCACCCGATTCGGTCTGAAATCTCCAAACCGATTCAATCAACGGTATGCACAACGGTTGTAACAGGGCCGCAACGGTCCCGTCAACGGGGGTGCTCACGATGGCCGAACGGGCGACCGTCGGCCGCCAGATCGGGACCTCAGGGTGCTTGCCCCGCGCGTCGCGGGCTGTCAGCATGCGGCGTGGGGTGGTCTGGATCACACTGAGGGCACCAGGCAGTGGGGCCGGAAACGGTTCGCTCGTGCGCGAGGATCACGGCTTCCGGTTCGTTCTGCCGACCCCGACGGGGAGCCAGCCACAGGGCAAGGTTGAAGGGATGGGCGTCAGATGACCACCAGCGACAAGGCCTCGACGGAGCAGGGCTCCGGCCACGGCCACCCGCACGCACTCAAGGCAGGGGCCATCGGCCTCTTCGGCGTGCTCTTCATCGCCGTCGCCAACGCAGCGCCGATCACGGCGATGACGGGCAACAGCCCGATCGCGATCGGCTACGGCAACGGCATCGGGGCGCCCGCGGGCTTCCTCGTGGCCACCATCGTGCTGACCCTGTTCGCGATCGGCTTCGTCGAGATGGCGAAGCACGTGACGACGGCGGGCGCCTTCTACGGCTTCATCACCCACGGTCTCGGCACCGTGTGGGGGTTCGCCACCGGCATCCTCGCCACGATGGCCTACGTCGTCTTCGAGGGCTCGCTGATCGGCATCTTCGCCTACTTCTCCAACTTCGGTCTCGACCGGTGGTTCGGGTGGGACGCCAACTGGCTCGTCCTGGCGCTGATCGGCATCGTCCTCGTCGGCGTGTTCGGCTACTTCGACATCAGCATCGCCGCCGGCGTCCTGGGCGTGACCCTCATCTGCGAGGTCATCCTGCTCGGCGCGATGTCGTTCGCGGTGCTGTTCTCCGGCGGCGGACCCGACGGCATGGTCGCCGAGGCGGTCAACCCGCTCAACGCGTTCAAGAGCCTCGAGAGCGGCGGCGGCATGGGCCTCGAGGGCATCGCGGCCGGCAGTGCGGCGATCGGCCTCTTCTTCGCCTTCTGGTCGTGGGTCGGCTTCGAGACCACCGCGGCGTACGGCGAGGAGTCGCGCAACCCGAAGAGCATCATCCCCAGGGCGACCCTGCTGGCCGTCGTCGGCCTCGGCACCTTCTACACGTTCTGCTCGTGGATGATGATCGCCGGCAACGGCAAGTCGAAGTCGATCGAGCTGAGCGCGGCCGGCGACCTGAACCTCTGGGTCGGCCTGGCGCAGGAGAAGCTCGGCGGGAAGTTCGTCGGCGACATCTACGTCTTCCTCATCATCATGGGCTCGTTCGCCTGCGCGCTGGCCTTCCACACCGCGGCCAGCCGTTACCTCTACGCCATCGGCCGTGAGCTGCCGGTCACCGAGAACACCCTCGGTCGCACCCACGACACGCACGGCACGCCGCACGTCTCGTCGATGGTCCAGAGCGGGATCACGCTGGTCCTCACCCTCGGCTTCTACTTCCTCGGCACGGACGGGAAGGACACGCTCACGGGCGCGTACATCTACCAGTACGGCCTGCTCGCGATCCTCGGCACGATGGCCATCCTCATCGTCCAGGCCGTCTGCTCGTTCGCGGTCATCTACTACTTCCACGTCCGCAAGGAGCACCCCGGCAACGGCATCACCACCGGGGTCATCCCGGCCCTCGGTGGCTTCGGGATGCTCTTCGTGGTCTACCTGCTGATCGACAACCTGGAGTTCGCGGGTGGTCTGGCAGCAGGGTCGCCGTTCTTCAAGGCGATCCCCTGGATCGTGGTCGCGACCTTCGTCATCGGTCTCGCCTACATCCTCATCGTGCGCAGCACCAACCCGCAGCTCTACAGCCGCATCGGTCGCACGGTGATGGAGGACGCACAGGAGCGCGACCACGCCGCCGGCCGCTGAGATCCGCGTCGAGCCGGACACGTCCGGGGACCCCACCCGCCTGGCCTACACCTTCGGCGGCGTGGCTCCCGTGGTCGGTGTCCGGCCCGGCACGGTCGTGTCCACCTGGACCCTCGACTGCTTCGCGGGCCGGGTGACCTCGACGTCGGACCTCGTCTCCGAGGTGTGCGACCCGGCGTACCTCAACCCGCAGACGGGGCCCTTCTACGTCGAGGGCGCCGAGCCGGGCGACACCCTGGTCGTCCACTTCCGCAGCATCCGGCCACGCGAGGTCGACGGCGCGACCCGCGGCGTCAGCACGACGGTGCCGCTGTTCGGTTCCCTGACCGCGACCGGCTTCACCGCGATGCTGCACGAGCCGCTGCCGGAGCTGACCTGGGTCTACGAGATCGACAACGACTCCGGCCTCGTGCGGTACGACGCCCGCGACTCGTCGGTCCAGGTCGACCTGCCGCTCGACCCGATGCACGGCACGGTCGGGGTGGCGCCGCCTCTGGGCGAGGTGCGCTCCTCGCTCACGCCCGGCAGCTGGGGCGGCAACATGGACACCCCGGAGATGCGGGCCGGGACGACCTGCTACCTCGGCGTCAACGTCGAGGGTGCGCTGTTCAGCCTCGGCGACGGCCATGCCCGCCAGGGCGAGGGCGAGACCTGCGGCGTCGCCGTCGAGTGCGCCATGGACACCGTGCTCGTCCTGGACCTGGTCAAGGGCGGCTCCCCCACCGCGTGGCCGCGGCTCGAGGACGACACGTTCATCATGACCGTCGGCTCGTCACGCCCCCTCGAGGACGCCTTCCGCATCGCGCACACCGAGATGGTCCGCTGGATCCAGGAGCTGTGCGGGCTCAGCGCGATGGACTCCTACCAGCTCGTCTCCCAGACCGCGCTCACCCCGGTGGCCAACGTCGTCGACACGAACTACTCCGTCGTGTGCAAGGTCGCCAAGGCCCACCTCCCCGGCAACCCCGTGATCATGCAGGGCGCCCGCGCCCGAGCCGCTGGTCGAGCAGCGACGAGCCGCTAGGCGAGGAGCGCCCGTCGAGACCTTGCACAGGGTCACAAGGTCTCGACAGGCTCGACCAACGATGACGTGAGGATCACCAGCTGCTGGGTGGCCCTCGTCATCGCGACGTAACGGTCCACGCCGCCCTCGATGCCGGTCCCCCACGACTCCGGGTCGACGAGCACGACGAGGTCGAACTCGAGTCCCTTCGACAGCACCGGCGTGAGCGAGCGGACCCGCTCGGACCCGGGGTACGACGGAGCGCCGATGACGCAGGCGATGCCCTCGCCGTCGGAGTTGTCGGCCAGCCAGGTCGCGACGACGACCTCGAGGTCCGAGGCAGGACCGTGCACGACCGGGACCCCGCTGCTGCGGATCGACGTGGGCACGTTGGCGTCCGGGAGCACCGCACGGATCACCGGCTCCGCTTCCGCCATGACCTCGTCGGGCGTGCGGTAGTTGATGCTCAACGGCGCGAGCCCGACGTCGTGAAGACCGACCCGCTCGAGGCGCTCCTGCCAGGACTCGGCGAAGCCGTGCCGCGCCTGCGCGCGGTCGCCGACGATCGTGAAGCTGCGCGAGGGGCATCGGGCGAGCAGCATCTGCCACTCGGCGTCGGTGAGCTCCTGCGCCTCGTCGACCACGACGTGCGCGAACGGTCCGGCGAGCGGGTCGGCGTCGGCCCCGTCCGACACGGCTCTCGTCGACGAGCACGAACTGCATGTCGGGACGCTTCAGCATCGACATCACCATCATCTCCGAGTCGTCGCTCGCGATGAGGTGGTCCACGACGTCGGCCATCTCCTTCTCACGGGCGGCGCGCTCGGCCTCGGCACGTCGGCGACGACGCGATGCCGTCGGGTCACCCAGCCGCGTCCGCGCGGCGTCCAACAGAGGCAGGTCCGAGGTCGTCCAGGCCTGCGGAGACTCCTTGCGCTGCAGGGCTCTGACCTCCTCCGGCTCGAGCCAGGGCGCGCACATCCGGAGGTAGGCCGGCACCGACCACAGGTCGCCCACCAGGTCGTCGGCCTCGATGACCGGCCACGCCTTGTCGAAGGTGGTGCGCAGCCCTCCGTGCGACGACAGGGCCCGACGCAGCAGCTCCGGCGGGACCTCCTCGTCGGCCTCGTGCTTGTCGACGAGGATCTCGAGCAGCGCCGCCCAGATCAGGTCGCGCGCCTCGTTGTGCGGCGTCCCCGGGTCGGCCGCGCTCGAAGGCCTCGGCCCAGTCCGCCGGGCTCAGCCAGACGTCGGACCAGGGCGTCTCGACCTCCATGCCCTCGCTCGGCAGCTCCTCGTAGAGCCGGACCGCCGGCTCGATCGCCCCGACCATCGCGGCCGTCGACTTCAGCCGCGCCACCTCAGGATCGGCCTCCGGCAACGCCGTCGCCCCCTCGGGCAACAGGTCGCCGACGGTGCAGGTCTGCACGCCCTCCTCGCCGAGGCTCGGCAGGACGTCACCGACGTACGACAGGTAGGGGCGGCTCGGACCGACGAACAGCACGCCGCCCCGGCGGTGGCCGAGCCGCGGGTCGGCGTAGAGGAGGTACGCCGTGCGGTGCAGGGCCACGACCGTCTTGCCGGTGCCCGGGCCGCCGTCGACGACGAGCGACCCGCGCGAGGATGCGCGGATGATCGCGTCCTGGTCGGCCTGGATCGTCCCGAGGACGTCCCGCATCCGGCCGGTGCGGCTGTCACCGAGGCTCGCGATGAACGCGGACTGGTCGTCGAGAGCGGCATGGCCCTCGAGACCGTCCGGGGTGAAGACCTCGTCCCAGTAGTCGTGGACCCGGCCGCGGCTCCAGCGGTAGCGCCGCCGGCTGGCCAGGCCCATCGGGTTCGCGTGCGTGGCGCCGAAGAACGGCTCCGCCACCGGCGACCTCCAGTCGACGAGGAGACGGTGGCCGTCGCGGTCGGTGAGGCCGAGGCGTCCGACGTACGTCGCCTCGCCGTCCTCGGCCACCATCCGACCGAGGCAGAGGTCGAGGCTGAAGCGGCGCAGCGTGCGCAGTCGCTGCGTGAGCCGGTGCACCTCGAGGTCGCGGTCCATCGCCTCCTGGCCCTCACCGCCTGTCTCCCTGCGCACCGCGTCGAGGCGCTCGGCGAGGTCGGCGAGGGTGTGCTCGAGGCTGTCCGCGATGGCGGCGAAGTGGACGTCGTCGTCGTGCGTCAGTGCCGGATCGGCCTTGGCAGCGAGGTGGTCGGGCAGGGCGAACGCGCTGGTGCTCAGGGGCGGCAACGGGAAGGTCTCCAGTGGGTGAGAGGTACCGGGACCGGTGATTGTGAGGCAGGAGGAGGGCCTTGCCGCAAGGCCCCCTGTCCGCTATACCTTGGAAGTGGCGGGAGGTTCACCTCCCGCCGTTGTCATGCCCGCCTCAGCTCTGGGCGTCGTCCTCGTGCTGGAGCGCGGTCACGCCGAGCGGGATCCTCCGCATCACCGGCCGCGACGCGTCGAGGTGCACGGGCACCGTCAACGCCTGCAACCGCCCGGGCAGCCGGACCCGCAGCCGCGTGATCGTCTGCCCGCCGACGTCGTACGCCGTCGCGGTGCCCACGTGGAACACGGCCGACTCCCCGGGCAGCAGCCTCACGACGTGGAGGCCCGGGTCCGTGCGCTCGTAGATCGGTCCGCGCTCCTCCCGCACCGCCAGCACCCCGGTCCTCCCGGACGTGCCGACGCCGGCGACTCCCACCCGCGGGTAGCCCGACACCCGGCACGCGGCGTTGCCGTCGTTGCGGAGCGCGACCGTCACGAACGGCGCCGACCCCACGCTGCCGCTCTGCACGACGCGGGGCTCGAGATCGTCGGGGGCGCACCGACGGAGCGGCCCTGGTGCCGGCGTCTCACTCGGCTCGCTGCTCGGGGCCCGGCTCGACTTCGCGCCGGCACTCACGTCGCGCGGCTCGTCCTGCGCGCAGCCGGCGCACAGCGCGGCGACCATGAGGAGGCCGACGACCGACCCGGTCCGTGGAGCGCGCATGAGAGTCCCTTCCGGCACTTCGAGTATGGGCCTCGCTCGATTGCTGCGCACGGAGCGTGAACGCACTGGTCTCGCCATGTCGGATGGGCGGGCGTCCCTTCTAGCCGACCGCTCCGGCAAAGGTGTCGAGGATGCAGCCTCCACTGTCCACGGCGACCACGCACGCACGGTTGTCGCCTCGGACGGTCCCGGACCCCTCCGTGATGCCCGGCACGGTGGACTCCGCGACGAACCAATGGCCCGAGGTCTTCTTCGAGCTCGAGAGGTTGATCGTGGCGTTGTAGTGGATCGTCACGGTGTCGTCGCCGCACTGGACGATCTTGTCGCCGAAGAACAGCACCCTCTTCGGGCCTATCTGCTCCCCGCCCGCGTTGACATCGGTGACGCTGGTGCACTCCGCGAACGCCCCGCCGGCACTGACGATGTCACTGGGGCCCTCGCGGAACTGGGTGTCCACCACGAAGAAGTCACCGTGTGGACCCGCCGACGCCGAGGACGCCCCGCCGACCAAGGCTGTGGCGGCCAGGACCGCCGCCACAGCAATTCGAGACGCTACGTTCATGTGCCCTCCTCGTGGGTCGCCGCATGCATGCGGCATCCCCACGAGACTTCCCCTCGGGCGTCGCCCCGCATGACACGTTCGGGCCACGCGTGGGCACGCACCCAGACGATCAGCGGCGGGTGTCGCGCGCCGCCTTGTCGGAAGCGGTCCAGCGGGCCTTCTTGCCGCTGGGCGGGTGCCCCCGGTGGAGCCACCGGTGGAGCCACCGCTGGGACCGCCGGTGCGGGCCGGCTTGCCGAAGGTCTTCGTGCTGCCGGTCTTGGCGCCCGCGTAGCCGCTGCGACGAGGGCCGCGTGGTGGCCGTGGCCGCTGCGGTACGGGCGGTCGCCCTGCGGACGAGCACCGCGCGACGAACGCGCGGGGGCCTCGGTCGTGCCGGACTCGGCGAGCACCAGCGCGTGCATGGGCCGCGGCGTCGTACGGATGTCGTGGTAGCGCGAGGTCACGCCGGCGTCGCGCTGCTGCGCCACGATGGTGTCGAGCTGGCGCGGTGTCGCGATGGTGACGACGGCACCGGACTCACCGGCGCGGGCGGTGCGCCCGGAGCGGTGCAGGTAGGCCTTCGCGTCCGACGGCGGGTCGAAGTGGATGACCATGCCGACGTTGTCGACGTGGATGCCACGCGCGGCGACGTCGGTCGCCACGACCGCGTCGGCGCGGCCGGTGGAGAAGCGCTCGAGGTTGCGCTCGCGCACCTTCTGGGTGAGGTTCCCGTGCAGGTCGACGGCGGTGATGCCGGCCTGGCCGAGCGCGTCACGCAGCTCCATGGCGCCCTCGCGGGTGCGGGTGAAGACGATGGCGCGCGGGTTGGCCTCGACGAGCGCCACGACGGCCTCGACCTTGTCGCGGAAGCCGCCGACCGTGAGGACGTGGTGGTCCATCGTGGTGACGGAGCCGGCGTTCGGGTCGACCTCGTGACGCTTCGGGTCGCGCAGGTGCTTGCGGACCAGCGCGTCGACGTCACCGTCGAGCGTCGCGCTCAGCAGCAGTCGCTGGCCGCCCTCGGGGGTCTGCTCGAGAAGCGCAGTCGACGGCCGGGTAGAAGCCCAGGTCGCACAGGTGGTCGGCCTCGTCGAGGACGGTCACCTCGACGTCGTCGGTGCGGAGGTAGCCCTTGTCGATGAGGTCCTGCAGCCGACCGGCGTGGCGACGACGATGTCGGTCCCGCGCTTCAGCTGGTCGATCTGCTTGTCGTAGCGGGTGCCGCCGTACACCGTGGTGAGTGACAGCTTCATGGCGCGCGCGATGAGGCCGAGCGAGCGCTCGACCTGGGTGGCCAGCTCGCGGGTCGGCACGATGACGAGCGCGCGCGGGTGCTTGGAGCGGCTCACCTCACCGGCGAGACGCGCCACGATCGGGATGCCGAAGGCCAGCGTCTTGCCGGAGCCGGTGCGGGCGCGACCGAGCACGTCGTGGCCGGCCATGGCGTCGGGGATCACGACCTCCTGGACGGGGGTCGGGGTGTCGATGTCCTCGAGGACGAGCGCGGCGAGCACCTTGCGGGGCAGGCCCATCGACTCGAAGGCAGGCAGGAGGGAGGCGGGGAAGCAGAAGACACGGTGGAACTCTCTGATCGGCATTGGCGCCCGATCGTCGTCCGCGCTCTGGCTGCGAGCGCCCCATGCCGGGCTTTCATGAAGAGAGGCAGCCTCCGAAAACGGGCGCCTCGAACTCGACAAGTCTACCGGTCGGCGAGGTGTGCTCCCGACCATCCGGGGCATGAGCCCGGTCACCCGGGTCCTGACCATGACCCTGGCCGCCGACCCGCTCCGCGACCTCGTCGAGGTCTGGCACACGACCGCAGGTGACGTGGTCGCCCTCCTCCGCGAGCTCGACGAGGACGACTGGCAGCGGCCGACCGACCTGCCCGGGTGGGACGTGCGCGCGGTAGCCAGCCACCTGGCGCACCTCGAGTCCGAGCTCGCCGGCAACCCGCAGCAGCAGGTCGAGGTGCCGGACGCCCCGCACGTCGTCGGGCTCATGGGCCAGTTCACCGAGGCGGGCGTCGCTCGCGCGAGCCGACCTGTCGCACGCACGAGGTCGTCGACGAGCTCGAGAGCAGCGTCGCCACGCGGTACGCCGGTCTCACCGATGACCCGCCGAGCGACCCGGACGCTCCGGGCCCCGGATTCGCCGGCCTCATCGGCTGGAGCTGGAAGACCCTGCTGACCAACCGGCCCTTCGACCTCTGGATGCACGAGCAGGACATCCGCAGGGCCACCGAACGGCCGGGCGACCTCGACACCCCGGGCGCCGACCACGCGGTCGGCGTGTGCGCGCGGTCGCTCGGCTACGTGCTCGGCAAGCGGGCCGGAGCACCGCCCGGGCACCACGCTCGTCGTCGACCTCACCGGGCCGGAGCAGCGCTTCGCCGTCGAGATCGGCGAGGACGGCCGGGGCCGTCCCCTCCCCGAGCCGCCCGCGAGCCCGACCGTCCGGCTGCGCCTCGACCGGGAGGCGTTCGTCGATCCTCTCCGGCGGGCGCCGGCGCCCGGACGCCGTGCAGGTCGAGGTCGAGGGCGATGCGGACCTCGGGCAGCGCGTGCTGGCCGGGATGGGCGTCACGCCGTAGCGGGGTTCTAGACCGCCGCGCCGTCGGGAGCGCTGAGCTCGGAGACGTCGAGGTCGTCGTCGACGGTCGGCGCCGGGGCACCGTCGCGCGGGACCTGCCAGGTGAAGACCGTCCCCTTGGGCTCGTTGCCGGCCCACGTGGCGGTGCCGCCGAGATTGCGGGCACGGTTCATCAGGTTGCTGATGCCGCTGCTGCGCGGCAGGGGGTCGGGCAGGCCGATGCCGTCGTCGGTGATCCGGATGCGCACCTGGTGCTGGGTGGCGTGCAGCGACACCTCGGCGGAGGAGGCACGAGCGTGCCGGGCGATGTTCGACAGTGCCTCCTGGACCACCGAGGCGACGTTGGCGACGATGTCCGCGCGGAAGCCGGCGATCTCGCCGGTGACCTCCACCCGGGGCATGAAGCCGAGGATCCTCGACGCCCGGGCCACGATGTCGCGCACCACCTGCTCGATGTCGTCGTGGTCGTCGATGCTGGTCAGCTCGAAGATGGAGTTGCGCAGCTCGCGGATCGCGAGGTCCAGCTCGGTGGCCACCGTGTCGAGCTGGACGGCGAGCGCGGCAGCCGCCTCGTCGCCGGTCGCGGCGGACGCCTTCCCGGCGGTGCGGCTCAGCGCGCCGACCTGCAGCCCGGCCGCGAAGATCCGCTGGATCACCCGGTCGTGGAGGTCGCGGGCGATCCGGTCGCGCTCCTCGAGCAGGGCGAGCTTGGTGCGCTGGCGGTTGAGCTGGTGCGACCGCGAGCGGACGTTCTCCTCGAGGTCGAGGTTGACCTTGTGCAGCTCGCCGAGCAGCTCCTCGCGCTCCCGGTCGAGCCGCAGCGAGTGCCGGCCGACCCAGTAGCCGACGATGAGCACCAGGGTCACGATGACCGTGATGAGCAGCGCGGTGCCGAAGGCGTTCGCGAAGAACCCCTCCCGCTCGCCGCGCAGCGCCAGCCAGCCGACCCACGGGATCACGACGACGGCCAGCGGGATCAGGATCCGCTGCAGGTCGGCGCCGGTGTCCTTGCCGTAGGAGATCCACTGCGCAGCGCCGTGCGGCACGGCCAGCAGGATCGCGACCGACAAGGTGAGCACCGCGAGCACCGAGCCCACGGCCATGGTCTGGTAGGGACCGACGTGCGCGACGCTGCTGCCGCCGTAGAGGTAGGCGAACCCGGTCAGCATGGCGATGACCAGGGCCACCGTCGCGGCGAGCTGGCAGGTGCGGTGCCAGCCGACCTCGAGGAGGACCGCCGCTCCCGCGAGGAGCGCCATGCAGATCGTGGAGGTCTCCGCCGGTCGCCCCGGGTGCGCCGTGGTGTCCGTGGCCGTCCAGTCGTTGACGAACAGCTCGTCGATGCCGAAGGACGCGTCGAGGAGGTACTCCAGGCCGACGAGGACGCCGATGAGGAGGCTCAGCCCGAGCAGGACGCGCCGCACGACGGTGTGCCGCGCGAGCAGGCTCGCCCCGAGCAGGCCGAACGCGAGAGCGGTGTCGAACGCCATGGCGCTCGCGGACGGCCCGAGGTCGAGGAAGAGGTCGCTGCGGGCGAACCACTCGATCATCACCAGGGCGCAGACCAGGCACCCGGCCGCGGCGAGCACGAGCGTGCGGGTGCGGGCGCGCGCCAGCCAGCTTGCGTCGTCGAATTGACCACGCACGCTCAGCAGCGAGCTGGTGGTCATGCGACTCCTGTGCACAGTCAGGGGGACCGCGACGCGGGTCTCCACACGTGGGGGGCACCTCAGAGCGTAGTCAGGAACCCCCCTCCGTGAGGGAGGTTCGACAACATGCCGGGTGCGTCAGGCGCGGCGCGGGAACCGCTCGAACTCCGGGCGTCGCTTGGCCTTGAACGCCTCGCGACCCTCCTGCGCCTCCGCCTGGCCGTAGAACAGCAGGTTGGCGTCGTGCGCGAGCTGCTGGATGCCCGCGTAGCCGTCCTCGTGGGCGTGGAAGCTGAGCTTGGAGAGCCGCAGCGCCCACGGGGAGAGCTCGAGCATCTCGCGGCACCACTGGACGGTCTCCTCCTCGAGCCGGTCCAGGGGTACGACGGTGTTGACCAGCCCCATGTCCAGGGCCTGCTGCGCGTCGTACTGACGGCACAGCATCCAGATCTCCTTGGCCTTCTTCGGGCCGACCAGGTCGCTCAGGATCGACGAGCCGTAGCCGCCGTCGAAGGAGCCCACCTTGGGCCCGACCTGGCCGAAGCGCGCGTTGTCCGCCGCGATGGTCAGGTCGCACACGAGGTGCAGCACGTGGCCCCCGCCGATGGCCCAGCCGGCCACCATCGCGACGATCGGCTTGGGGCAGCGCCGCATGGCGACGTGGAGGTCGGTGACGTGGAAGCGGCCCGTCGCGCCCTCGTCGGTCTTGTAGCCGGAGTCGCCGCGGACCCGCTGGTCACCGCCGGAGCAGAAGGCCTTGCCGCCCTCGCCGGTGAGGATGATGACGCCGACCGACTCGTCCTCGCGGGCCACCTCGAGCGCCTGCATGACCTGGACGATCGTCTGCGGCCGGAAGGCGTTGTGCACCTCGGGCCGGTTGATCGAGATCTTCGCGATCCCGTCGTCCGTGGTGCTGTAGAGGATGTCGGTGTAGTCGCCGGAGGCGTGCCACTCGGTCATGGCCGCCATTCTGCACACCCCCGCTACAGCGCGGTCAGGAGGGAGTTGGGCTGGAAGGTGGGGCGCCGGTCCAGGTCGTCGCGGCCGGCCCGGACGAACTCGAAGCCCGCCGTGGTCACGACCTGCCAGTCGCCGACGGGCTCGGTCTGGCCGAGGACGGCCTCCGGTACGCCGGTGTACGACTGGACCAGCGAGCGCGCGCAGTCGAGGTGGGACGCCGGGAAGTGGAAGGCGTTGCGGTCCACCTCGTCCTGGCTGCCCAGGAACGCGATCGGCCGTCCGAGCGCCGCGCCACAGACGCCGCAGACCCGGCTGAGGGCGCACTGGGTCACCCGACGTCCGTCGAGCGCGTGCGCGGTCGCCGGGTCGCCGGGCGCGCCGGTGCCGCAGGCGAACGGCACCGGCCTCCCGAGGAGCGGGTCGACGGGCAGCTCGGAGAAGGGCCGGGGAGCCGGATCCATGTCGACCGGCTCAGCCGTCGTACGCGAACGAGCCGCGCGACCAGCCGCCGAGCTCGGTGCGCCGGGGCTGGCGCTCCGCGTCGGTCTTGCGACGGTTGACGGGCGGCGACCCCTCCTCGGCGGCCGGACGCTCCGGCGACGCCTGCTGGTTGCTGCTCGTCATGTGGTTGGGCAGCGACAGCTTCGCGATCGTGCGCAGCACCTGGCCGTACTGCTGCGGGAGCGGACCGGTCGTGTAGGGCAGGTCGTACTTCTCGCACAGCGCCCTCACCCGCTCGCTGATCTGCGGGTAGCGGTTGCTCGGCAGGTCGGGGAAGAGGTGGTGCTCGATCTGGTAGCCGAGGCTGCCGGACATGATGTGCAGGAACCGGCTGCCCTCGAAGTTCGCGGACCCGAGCAGCTGGCGGAGGTACCACTCCGGACGCGTCTCGTCCTCGATCTCCTCCGCAGTGAAGTGCATCGCCCCGTCGGGGAAGTGCCCGCAGAAGATGATCATGTAGGACCACAGGTTCCGCGCCAGGTTCGCGGTGGCGTTCGCGGTCATGGTCGTCTTCCAGTTCGGCCCGCTGAGCGCCGGGTAGACGACGTAGTCCTTGACGATCTGCCTGCGGACCTTGCGGCCGATCTGCTTGAGCTGCCGCACCATCTCCTTCGGGTCCTTCTCGCGCTTGCGGATCCGCTCGATGTCGAGGTCGTGCAGCGCGACGCCCCACTGGAACAGCGAGGCGAGCAGGGCGTTGTAGACCGGCTGGCCCAGGTTCACCGGGTGCCACTTCTGCTCGCGGGCCATCCGAAGGACGCCGTAACCGATGTCGTTGTCGTAGCCGAGGACGTTGGTGAACTGGTGGTGCACGTAGTTGTGCGAGTGCTTCCACTGCTCGGCCGGCTGCGCGGTGTCCCACTCCCAGTTGCTGGAGTGGATCTCCGGGTCGTTCATCCAGTCCCACTGGCCGTGCATGACGTTGTGGCCGATCTCCATGTTCTCGAGGATCTTGGCCGCGCCGAGCATCGCGGCGCCGGCGGCCCACGCCGGCTTCTTGTTGCTGAACAGCAGGGTGACGCGACCGGCGGCAGCCAGCCCGCGCTGGATCTTGATCATCCGGTTGATGTACGCCGCGTCGGCGTCTCCCCGGGACTCCTCGATCTCCTTGCGGAGCGCGTCGAGCTCTCGCCCGATCTGCTCCACCTCGTCATCGGTGAGGTGGGTGAATTCCTTGACGTCCGAGATGGCCATATCTCTCCTTCGGTCCGTGGTCTCGACAGGCTCGACCAGCGGTCAGATGTCGAACGTGCAGTCGCCCATGGCGGCAGTGACGCAGGTCTGCACCTGTTCGTTGGGTTGGCTGAACTCCTCGCCGTTGCGCAGATCCTTGATCGCGCCCTTGACGAGGGTGAGCGTGCAGGTGTGGCAGATCCCCATCCGGCAGCCGTAGGGCATGCCGACGCCGGCTTCCTCGCCGGCCTCGAGAATCGTGGTCGCACCGTCCGCCTCCGCGGTCTTGCCGGAGGTCTGGAACGTGATGGTGCCGCCCTCGGCCTCGCCACCGACCTGGAGCGAGAACCGCTCGAGGTGCAGCATGTCCTCGAGGTCGGCCTTCTCCCAGTGCTCGGTGATCGCGTCGAGCATCGGCGCAGGACCGCAGGCCCAGACCTCACGCTCGCGCCAGTCGGGGCACATCTCGTCGAGCTGCGCCATCTCGAGCATGCCGTCGGTGTCGGTGTGCAGCTGGTGGAGGGCCAGGGTGTCGTGGCGGTCCGGACGAGCCCCTCGAGCTCCTCGCGGAAGATCATCCGGTCGGGCGTTGGCGACGAGTAGTGCATGACGACGTCGGGCATCGTGCCGCGCCGGTCGAGCGTGCGGAGCATCGCCATCACCGGGGTCACGCCGGAGCCGGCCACCAGGAACAAGAGCTTCGCGGGAGGCGGGTCGGGGAGCACGAAGTCGCCCTCGGGCAGCGCGAGCCGCACGATCGTCCCCGGCTCGAGGCCGTTGACGAGGTGCGACGAGAGCAGCCCCTCGGGCATGGCCCGGACGGTGATGGAGATCGTGCGCCCGCTGCGCTTCGGTGCCGAGCTGACGGAGTACGAGCGCCACTGGAACTTGCCCTTGACCTGCACCCCGATGCCGACGTACTGCCCGGGCCGGTGGTCGTAGCGCCAGCCCCAGCCGGGGCGGATCACGAGCGTGGCGGCGTCCTCGGTCTCCTGGACCACCTTCTCGACGCGGCCGCGCAGCTCACGCGAGCTCCACAACGGGTTGAGCAGCGAGAGGTAGTCGTCCGGGTGAAGGGGGGTGGTCAGCTGGTGCCCGGCACGCCGGACGCGCTCCCACGACAATGTGCTGCTCGATGCCATCTGATCCAGTGAACACATGTTTACTGACGAGGTCAAGTCCGGGAGGGGATCAGCGACGCTGAGCCGCCAGGACCTGCTGGATCTTGGGGACCAGCGTGCGGACGAGGTCCTCCTTCTCGACGTAGCCGTGGGCTCCGGCGTCGCGGGCGGCCTTGCCTGCCGTCGCAGCCCCGAAGCCGGAGAGCATGACGACCACCGTGTCCGGTGCCGCTTCGAGGATGTGCGGCAGCGCCTGGATCCCGTCCATGACCGGCATCGCGATGTCGAGCAGCACGAGGTTCGGACGGGTGCGCCGGACGGCCTCGACGGCCTCCTCGCCGTCCCCCGCCACCCCGACGACGCGGAAACCGGTCCCGACCGTGTTGAGCACCATGCCGATGAGGTCGCGGAGGTCCGCCGAGTCGTCCACGATGAGGACGCCCACCGCCTCGTCCGGGCCTTCCGCCTCCACCGTCACGAGGAGCCACGCTCCTGAGCCGGCGACCGACGCACGGCCATGCCTGCCTGGAGGGCGTCGTCGTCCACCAGCTCGCCGATCCACCGGCGCGCCCTGGCCGAGGCCCGCGACACCAGCTCACGGGCTCGATCGGCCTCACCGAGGTCCAGCGCCATCTCGGCCGCCACCAGCCCTTGCACGATCGTGTCGTTGACCTCCCGGGCCACCTGCTGGTTGTGCGCCCGCTGCAGCTCGCGGGCGGCGTTGAGGGCGAGCTGCTCGTCGATGCGCTTCTGCATCGTCAGGTCGGTGACCAGCACGCACCGCACCAGCTCGCCGTCGATGTCGAGCCCGGTGACGCTCACGAGCACGGGCACCGGCCTCTGCTCCGCCCCCGCCACGTGGAGCTCGGCCCGCAGGGTCTCCCCGGCCACGGTCTCGAAGAGGGACCGCAGCCGCTCACGGTGCGCGTCCCCGAAGTACGACATGAGGCTGTGCCCGATGAGGGAGGCGCGCTCCTCGCCCATCAGCTCGGCGAAGCGTTCGTTCGCGAACAGCACGACGCCGCCCTCGGAGACGGTCGCGGCGCCCTCGCCCATGTTCTCGACGAGGAGCCGGTACGGCCGGTCGGCACTGCTCAGCGTGTAGACCTGCTGGTTGCCCGGCGGCCCGATGAGGACCGCGTCGACCCCGCCACTGCCGATCGCGTCCAGGGTGGACTGCAGGTCCTCGATCCGTCGACGGAGGTCATCGGTGGACTCGTCGTCGTTCACGGCGTGGCCCCCTCTTCTGTCTGCGGCAGTGCGGGGCCCAGGTCGAGGCCTTCTCGGACGCGGGCGACATCGGTCAGGTCCCCGACCAGGAAGCGCACGGGAACCGGCTCGTTCTTGACGAGGGTGGGAAGCGCGAAGATCTTGCTCATGTCGGCGGGCGGATCGGTCGTCACGTCGACGATCACGAGGTCGGCGCGACCGTTGAGCTCGCCGTCGCAGATGGCCCGCACGGCACGGATCGCGGCGACGGAGTGCGACGATGCCCCGGCTACGTACAGCGTGAGCGACCAGTGAATCGCTGGGGTACCACCCGACGTCACGGGCCCGGCCGCAGCTGGAGCCCGACGAGGACCTTCTCCGTGTCGGACAGGTCGCCGATGATCTTGCGGATCGGCTCGGGCAGCCGCCGCACCAGCGTGGGCAGCGCGATGATCTCGTCGCCCTTGGCCAGGGCGGGGTCCTTGAGCAGGTCGATGACCTCGATCCGGTAGCGCCCCGCGAGGTGCTCCTCGCACACCTTGGTGAGGTTGTCGATGGCGCGCACCGAGCGCGGAGTCTGCCCCGCGACGTACAGGCGCAGCTCGTACTGCCTGGGGCCGCCGTCGTCCGTGGCGGGGATCGTCATGTCGTCGTCGCTCACCGGCTCCCCTCCGTCCCATTCGTCATGGGCACGCCGTCGGCGATGACCGCGCCGTCGTCGGTGATCCGGAACTCACGCACCCGGTTGGAGTGGGCCGACCCCCGGCTCTTGATCACCGCTATCAGTCGGGTCCGGTGCATGTCGTGCTCGAAGTTGCGCAGCTGGATCCAGGCGTCCACCAGCGACGAGACGGACGCGCCGGACATGTCGTCGTGCTCGGGCGTGAGAGCCGTGAGGACAGCCGTGATGCCGCGAGAACGCACGAGGTCGAGGTCGCGCGCGACGATCGAGGAGATCTCGTGAGGGGTGCCCACCCGGGCCAGGCTCGCGATCGCGTCGAGCACGACCACGCCCGGCTCCATCTCGTCGAGCGCGGACCGCAGGTTGGCGAGGTGCTCCTCCAGGCCCGACGCGGTCGCACGCACCGAGACCATCCGGAGCTGTCCCGCATCGACCCACCGTTGCAGGTCGAGCCCGATGGAGCGCATGTTGCGCACCAGCTGGGAAGGTGACTCCTCCAACGAGAAGAACAGTGCGCGGTCGCCGCGCTCGCACGCGGCGTTGACCACGTGGCAGGCGATGCTGGTCTTGCCGGTGCCGGCACCACCGCCCACCAGCAGGGTCGAGGCTTCGTACACGCCGCCGCCGAGCATCTCGTCGAGGTCGGCGACGCCCGTGGACACACGAGCGGTGGGGGCGTCGTACTGCAGGCCGACCGAGGTGATGGGGACGACGACCAGGCCGTCCTCGGTGATGAGGAAGGGGTACTCGTTGGTGCCGTGCAGGGAGCCGCGGTACTTCACCACGCGCAGCCGCCTCGTCGACACCTCCTGGTCGACCCGGTGGTCCAGCACGATCACGCAGTCAGAGACGTACTCCTCGATGCCGAAGCGGGTCATCGTGCCGGTCGGGCCACGCTCGCCGGTGACCACAGCGGTCAGTCCGCGGTCCTTCAACCAGCGGAAGAGCCGGCCGAGCTCGGCGCGGATGATCGCCTCGTTGCCGAGCGCCGAGAAGAGCACCTCGATGGTGTCCAGGGTGACCCGCTTGGCGCCGATCCGGTCGACGGCGGCGCCGAGCCGGAGGAAGAGCCCTTCGAGGTCGAAGGCGCCGGTCTCGACGAACTCCGACCGGTCGACGTGGACCGCGTCGACCACGAGCAATCCGTCGCGCTCCAGCTGCTCCACGTCGAACCCGAGCGAGGCGACGTTCTGGGCGAGCTCGTCGCCCGACTCCTCGAAGGAGAGCAGCACGCCGGGCTCACCGAAGTCGCGGGCGCCCCTGACCAGGAACTCGATGCCGAAGAGCGACTTGCCGGCGCCGGCCGCGCCGGCCACGAGCGTCGTGCGTCCGCGGGGCAGACCTCCGCCGGTGACCTCGTCGAGCCCGGTGATGCCGGTCGGGGCCTTGGCGAGCTGGGGACGCTCGGGAGCTGCCGACGTCTCGGCGGCGGGTGAATCCATGCGCGCATCCTCGCGGGTCTGGGCGCGTGACTACGCGAACGATAGCCCGTTGTCAGGGCGTAGGTCCCGGGGCGATGGTCGTCTTTCTCGGGACTGCGTCTTCAGCCCGAGTCCCATCGTCAGCGCCGATGGGTGCGCGAGCGCAGCGGACCCACCAGTCGCGGACCGGAAAGTCGCGTCTCGAGTCGACGGGCCTCGCGCTTGAGCGGCTGCGCGAGGTACTGCCCGAGGATCGCTCCGGAGGCGAGTGCGATGGCGGTGGCCGCCGCGCCGACCAGGGACAGCGTGCCGCCCTGGCCGAGGGCAAGCTGGGCGAGGCCTCGGTAGATCGCCAGACCCGGGAGCAGCGGCACGACGCCGCACATCACCACGACGAGCGGCGGCACCCGGATGGTGCCGGCGACCGTGTAGCTGATGACTCCGACCGCGACCGCGGCGAACGCCGTCGACCAGGCCGGCCCCACGTGCAGGTTGACCGCAAGGCTGTAGACCATCGAGGCCAGGGACCCGACGAGCGCCACCGGGACCAGCGTCCGCAGCGGTGCGTACGACGAGAACGCGAAGGCCGCCGAGACCACGGCTCCCCCGAGGGTCAGCAGCGCGGGGTTCGCGAGGTCGTAGGCGCCCGGGTCCAGGCGACCGAGGTCGACCCCCAGCGCGTCCGCGAGGTCGAAGCCTCCGGTGACACCGGCGATGATCCCCGCCGTCGCCAGCATCGCCTCGAGGCTCCGTGCCCCCGCGGTGAGCGGGAAGCCCGACAAGGCGTCCTGGGTCGCCCCCACGAAGCCGATGCCGGCGAGCAGCATGACGATGCTCGCCGTGACGACGAGGGACGGGTCGATGTCGAGGCCGGCCGCGGCGATGGCCGAGGCGAGCAGCGTGGCGAACAGGCCGCCGGCGACCTGCTGGTAGAAGACGGGCATGCGGCGCACCGTCATCGCGCGCTGGATCCGGTCGATGCAGACCGCTGCGGCGAAGGCGACGAGCGTGATGACCGCGCCACCACCGAGCAGCAGCGCGGTGCCGGCGCCGACGGCGCCCCAGCCGAGGTTCACCGCCCAGCGGGGACGACGGTGTCCCGAGGAGACGATGCGCGCCAGCGCGGCCCGGGCCTCGTCGCGGTCGAGGTTGCCGTCGACGACGTCGCGGACCAGGTGGTCCACGAGCGTGAGGTCCTCGTAGTCGATCTCCCGGTGCGTCACCCGCCGGGTCTGCACCGAGCCCGGCTCGTCGAGGCTCACCTGGTGGTGCAGGGCCAGGGCGGTGAAGGTCACGTCGGCCACGACGCCACGCAGGCCGAGGGCGCGGGTGACCGCGAGCATGGTGGCGGTGACGTCGGCAGCACCGGCGCCCGAGGACAGCAGCATCTCGCCGATCCTCAGAGCGAGGTCGAGGGTCTTGAAGACGTCGCGGTCCACCATGGCCAGACGAGTGTCCAAGCCCACCGGGCGCGACTTCAAATCCGCCTCGTGAGTCGTTGCTCACCATCCGTCCGTAGCGTGGGGGCATGAGTCGAATCGCTGTCGTCGGAGGCCACGGCAAGGTGGCCCTGGAGCTGCACCGGGTGCTCGTCGCGGACGGCCACGTGCCCGTCGCGCTCGTGCGCTCGGAGTCCTACCGGCAGGAGCTCGAGGACCTCGGCGCCGAGGTGCGCCTGCTGGACATCGAGAACCAGGACGCCACGGGGTTCGCCGAGGCGTTCGCCGGCTGCGACGCCGTGGTCTTCGCGGCCGGAGGCGGTGCCGACGGCAACATCGAGCGCAAGCGCACCGTCGACCTCGAGGGATCGCTGAAGTCGATCGAGGGCGCGCGGTCCGCAGGCATCCGCCGCTTCGTCCAGGTGTCCGCGATCAACGTGGACGAGCCGGTGGGCGACGACGTCTCGCCGGTGTGGAAGGCGTACGTCGAGGCGAAGCGCGACGCCGATGCTGCGCTGCGCGCCAGCGACCTCGACTGGACGATCATCCGGCCGGGGCGGCTCACCGACGACCCGGCCACGGGGCAGGTCTCGCTCGGGCCGGACGTTGCCCGCGGCGACGTCACCCGCGCCGACGTCGCGGCCGTCGTGGTCGCCGCGCTGGACGAGCCCGGCACGACCGGACAGCAGTGGAACCTCGTCGGAGGAGACACCCCGCTCGCCCAGGCGATCGCCGACCTGCTGGGCTGACCGGGCAGACCGCTCATCTCTGCGACGCGAGCCAGGCACAGCTCTCGCGCACGGCGTGCGGTCGGTGCTCGCCGTTGCGCAGGTAGACGATCCAGCCGCACACGTCGGCGACCTTGCGGTAGCGACGGTCCACCACGCGCTGCGCGCCCGTCGCGTGGACGCCCCAGGTCTGCCACTGCTCGTGGACCAGCACCCAGTCCGGTGCCGCAGGCCCTCGCAGGACGGACACGAGGTCGCTCAGCCGGGGGTCACGGACCCGGACCGGAAGGCTCCACAGCTCGGAGTACGGCGAGGAGACCCCCGCCTCGGCCAGCAGGTTCGGCTGGCCGTAGGCGACCACCGCGGTGTCACCCGCGTCATGGTGGTGCTCCAGCCACTCGCCCGCAGCCAGGCTCGTCGAGGTGGACCCGGGGCTGCCGCCCTGGAGGACCAGGGCGACCCCGGCGCTCGCGGCGGCGAAGAACGCGACGGCTCGGCCGACGCGTGGCACCAGCTCCGGTCGCGACCGGAGCGCGACGGTCCCGGCATGACGAGCACCCGGGGCGAACACCAGGGCGAGGGCCAGGCACAGCCCCGGCACCAGGCCCAGGAGGTAGTGCAGCCAGTAGCTCCCGCCCGCGACCACGCCGAACACCTCCCACCCCAGCAGCGCGGCGCACGCCCAGGCCACGCGGTCGGCCCGCACGGCGAGCAGCCGTGCGGCGAACACGAGCAGGACGAAGACGGCACCGCTCGCGAGGAGCGCCGGAGGGATGCGGTCGAACCTCGCGGCCGTGGCGGGACCGGCCGACGTCGCGATGACGTGGGTGGCTTGCGAGCGGAACACCACGACGGCCTCCCACAGGGCGCTCGGCGAGGTGCCTCGCAAGGCGGCGAAGGCGACGGTCACGAGGGTGGTGACGACAGCCCCGCCGAGGAAGGGTGCCAGCGTCGTCAGGAACGGTCGACGTCCCACCGGCTCCGACGCGAGACGGTCCAGGAGCGTCAGCGAGATGACGAGCACGAACACGTCGAGGAAGGATTGCTTGACGAGGAAGGCGGCCGCACCGGCCGCACCGCTGACCGCCAGCAGCCACCACCGGTGCCGCGGGCCTTCACGGGCCCGGAGGAACAGCAGGATCCCCGTCAACGCCAAGGGCGCCGCGAGGAGCTCGCCGGAGACCTCCCACGCGTCGACCAGCGGCGTCGACACCAGCCCGGCGGCGGCGAGCGCGACCCAGGCGGCCCCGCGCGGACCGGCGACGTGCCGACCGAGTGCGCCCGCCAGCGCGACCACGGCCGCCGCCGCGACACAGCCCACGAGCCGGAGCGCGACCGGTCCGCCGAGGACGTGGGCGAGGGCGAAGACGGCGATGAGCAGCGGAGGCCGGTCGACCCAGTAGTCGCCGTACAGCGAGGTGCCCGCGTGCCACTGGGACGCGACGAGCAGGAAGCCGCCCTCGTCGGAGGACAGCGGCGCGTGGAGCGTCGGGAGCCGGACCACGACGGCCACCACCGCGAGGCAGGGCACGACGGCCCGGCCCCGGTGGAGACGACCGGTCGGTGCCACGTGGTCCAGCCTGCGCCGACCACCTGAACGCAGCCTGACGACAGCGGCCCGGCCTAGGCTGACCCGGTGCCCGACCCGGTCCTGCGCACGACGCGGCTCTCCCTCGAGCCCCTGGAGGTCCGTCATGCCGGGCCGCTGTTCGCACTGTTGTCCGCACCCGAGATCTACGAGCACCTCGACGAGGACCCTCCCGCCGACGTCCGCGCCCTGGAGGACCGCTACCGCCGGCTCGAGTCACGCCGCTCGCCCGACGGGAGCCAGGAGTGGCTCAACTGGGCCCTGCGTGTCGAGGAGACCGGGGAGTACGCCGGCTACGTCCAGGCGACCGTCGAGGCGGGATCGGCCGAGGTGGCGTACGTCCTCGGGCCGGCGTTCTGGGGCCAGGGCCTCGCCACGGAGGCCGTGACCGTGATGTGCGCGCACCTGGCCGTCGACCACGGAGTGACCCGGCTGACCGCGCACGTGGAGCCGGCGAACCGCGCGTCCCGGGCGTTGCTCGAGCGGCTGGGCTTCTCGTTCGTCCGGCGCACCGCGGACGGGGACCTGTTCCTCGAGCGGTCGGTGGAGCGGCCCGGCTGAGGTCGCGTCCACCCAGAAAGTTCTGCCTGACCAGTACCTCTACCTGCGCTCTCCGACGATCTAGGAGTACGAGCACGCGGCGGGGTGTCGTCCTGGGAGGCGACGGCGCCCCACGCGCGCTCACCCACGATTCGCGGAGCCCTCCCTCCACCCCCGTGGGGAGGGCTCCGCCCATGTCCAGCCCCGACAACGCGACGTGTCGCCGAGGAGGTGGGTCACGATTTCGGGACTTGCTGTTCTCGATCGGGCCTCGGTCCGCGACACTGGACCTGTGCACCCGGAGGACTTCGCGACCCTGCTCGCGTCCGGGCGCGACGGGGATCCCGCAGCGCTCGGCGTGCTGTGGCGTCGCTATGCCCCCGCGGTGACGGCGTACCTCCGCGGCAAGGGTTCGGACGAGGCCGAGGAGCTCACCAGCGAGGTGTTCCTCGCCGTGTTCCGCGCGCTCCCCTCGTTCGAGGGCGAGGAGCCCGGCTTCAAGGCGCTCGTGTTCACCATCGCTCGTCGCCGGCTCGTCGACGAGATGCGCAAGCGCGGCCGACGCGTGGACACCGTCAGCTGGGAGCGCGAGCTGGACGGCCGGACGGCTCCCAGCGCGGAGGAGACCGCCGTCGGCATCCTCGGCAGCGTCGACGCCCGCGCGATGCTCCAGCAGCTGGCGCCCCGACCAGCGCGACGTGCTCATGCTGAGGATCTTCGGAGACCTCACCATCGACCAGATCGCCCAGGTCCTCGGCAAGCGCGAGGGAGCGGTCAAGGCCCTCCAGCGCCGCGGCCTCGAGAGCCTGCGTCGCCTGCTGGCGGCCGAGCAGGCGACCCACGACCGGAGCGAGGGGGTGACCTCGTGACGACCACACCGCTGACCGACCTCGACGCCGAGCTGCTGCTCTCCGGGACCGCCGTCCCGCTCAACGACCTCGACCGCGACCTCATGGACCTCCTCGGGGCGATGCGGGTCCCGGCCGACGAGGCCTCCCCTGCGCCGTCCACCGAGCTGGGCATGGTGCTCGCCGGCCTGGCACCGGTCGCACCGGCGCCCCGCCGACGCAGCACCGGCAAGCGCCTTGCCGCCTGGTTCGGTGGGCTCGGCCTCGGTGCACAGATCGCCGTCAGCGCCGCGGGTGCGGCCGCCGCCGTCACGATGGGCGGAGCGGCAGGTGTGCTCCCGGCACCGGCCCAGCACGCCTTCGACGACGCCATGCACAAGGTCGGCATCCCCGCGCACCAGGCAGAGGACTCCGGCGACGCCCCCGCGGACACCGGGACCAGCGGAGCGGGCGGGTCCGGCGCCGAGCACCAGGGCGGACGCGCCGGCACCCACGAGCACGGTGAGCACGGCGCTCCTGTGCGGCACGAGGACTCCTCCGACCACGGCAACGCGAACGGCCACGACACCGCTCCGGGGCAGGCAGGCGCGACCGGGCCGTCGACCGGGCAGGGCCAGCCCGGCTCACCCGGCGCGGAGGCCCCGGGACAGACCGACGCCGGCGACCACGAGGGCGACGACGAGGGCGGCGACGGCGGGGACGGCGGGGACGGCGCGGACGGGGACGGCGCCGAGACGCCTCCCGCGACCACCGGCAACGGGAACGGGAATGCGAACGCCAACGGGCAGGTGAACGGCCACGCGAACGGCCACGCGAACGCCAACGGGCAGGCGAACGGGAACGCGAACGGCCACGCCGACGGCGACGCGGCCGGCGGCGGCGCATCGACCGGGGACGACCAGAGCGGAGATGCCGACTCCGGCGACACCTCGAAGGGCGACAAGGGCGGCGACAAGGGTGACCGGCCCACCGGCGCCGAACGCGTCGGCAACGGGAACGGGAACGGCCACGGCAACGCGTCTCCGACGGGCGACGCGCCGGCCGCCGAGGGGTAGACCGCCCCCCGCGTCGCGACCTGATCTGCCCGCCCCTCGGGCACCACCTTTGGTTTACTCCTCGCATGCCGACCGAGGGCGAGGCACGCGGGTCCGCGCTGCGCGTGGTGCTGGTCGACGACGTCGAGGACCTCCGCTTCCTGCTGCGCACGCTCTTCGAGACCCACCCCGGCGTCGAGGTCGTCGGCGAGGCCGGCAACGGCGCCGACGCGATCGACGTGGTCGAGCGGACCCAACCCGACCTCGTCGTGCTCGACCTGAGCATGCCCGTCCTCGACGGCGTGTCCGCCCTGCCGGCGCTGCGCCGGGTCGCACCGGCCGCCCGGGTGGTCGTGCTCAGCGCCATCCCGCCCGAGGCGGACCCGGGAGCGATCGCCGCCGGGGCGGTCGCCTACGTGCAGAAGGGCGCAGGAAAGACCCGACGGCTCGTCCCCGACCTCCTGGCCGCCGCGGGGCTGCTCGAGACCACGGTGACGACGATCCAGAAGCTCCAGCCCCGGTCGCACCGCGCCGACCTTCCGGCGACGGCGGCCAGCGCCGGGATGGCGCGGCAGTTCGCCCGAGAGGTCCTCGGCGACGACGGTGGCGAGATGCTCGACACCGTGCAGCTGCTGGTGAGCGAGCTGGTGACCAACGCGGTCGTGCACGCGGCGTCCTCCCCGACCGTGGCGATCCACTTGTTCGACGACCACGTGCACGTCGAGGTCCTCGACGACCGCAGCCAGGACGCCACCTTGCGGGACTCCGACCTCGAGGCCGAGTCGGGCCGGGGGGTTGCGCTGGTCGATGCCCTCGCGGAGCGCTGGGGGACCATCACGGTCGACCACGGCAAGATCGTGTGGTTCGACGTGGGGCGTGCACCCCTGCCCACGGAGTTCTCGGGCTGACCCTCCCTGGACGAGGGGTCAGCGGCGCCCTGGACGCCGGGCTCGTGCCGGCGCGGCCTCACGCATCGTGTGCTCGCGGAAGAGCTGGGCCGAGGGCAGCAACCTGCGCTCCAGCGACCACGCCAGCCCGAGCTCGCGCGTCGCGGCACTGTCGGTGAGACGGATGATCCGCACCGCACCCGTGGGCCGCTCGTGTCCTTCACGCGGCGGCACCACGGCCACCCCCAGCCCCGCTGCCACGAACCCGCGCACCACCTGGAGGTCGTCGCACTCGAAGGCCACCCGTGGCTGGAAGCCTGCCTCGGCGCAGATCTCGTCGGTCAGGGTGCGCAGCGCCCAGGACCGTTGGAGCATGACGAAGTCCTCGTCGGCGACCGCCTCGAGCCGCACCGACCGACGTCGCGCCAGCCGGTGGTCGCCCGGCACCGCGAGCGACAGGTTCTGGCTGAACAGGGGCTCCCAGGCCACCCGGTCGTGCGTCGGGCGCAGGGACGTGATCTCCAGGTCGTAGCGCGCCGACAGCAGCGCCTCGCTGTGCGGGTCGTCCTCCGCGTGCTCGAGCACGAACCTCACCCTGGGATGCTCCTCGCGGAAGCTCGCGATGAGCCGCGGGACCAGCCAGGTGCCGAACGACAGCTGGAAGCCGAGCGCGACCACACCCGTCTCGGGGTCGACCATCTCGGCCACGGCCGCGACGGCGTCGTCGTAGTGGTTGAGGACCGAGTCGACATGGGTCTTGAAGGCGCTGCCGGCGCGGGTCAGGCGCAGCAGCCGGCCGCTCCGCACGAAGAGCTTGGCGCCGACCTGCTCCTCGAGACGTGCCAACGCGCGGGACACCCCCGGCTGGCTGACCATCTCGAGGTCGGCGACCTCGGTCACCGTCGCTCCGTCCGCGACGAGCTGGAACCAGCGAAGGGAGGTGGTGTCCATGACTCATGACGCTATTGCATGGATTACTGCTGTTCTTGTTATTGGACGCATCACTTGAAAGTAGGGACCATAGACCCATGACCTTCGCACGACGCACTGCATCCCACCTCACCGACGCGGCCCGCCGCCTCCACGCCCGCCAGGAGCTCCGCCGCGAGCTCGGCGCCCTGTCCTCCGCCGAGGTCGACGACCTGTTCGCCATGACCTCGCCCGACTCGGACGGCGAGCTCCGTCGCCTGCTCTACCGCGCCCGTGCGCGCCACGAGCTCCCCTTCTGGGCTGCCTGAGACATCGCAGACATCGCACCACCCGACCGGGCCGCGCTGCCGTCAGTCAGCCAGGTCGATGGGCCAACCCGGCTAGCGTGCGTCCATGCTGCGTGACGTCCGTGAGTACATCGACCGCCTCCACATCGAGGGCCACACGATCGGCGAGGACCACGACGACGACCCCGTGCTGATCGACCCGAACGGCCGCGCGGTCGACACGTGGCGCGAGAACTACCCCTACGAGGAGCGGATGCCTCGCGAGGAGTACGACGAGGCGAAGTACCTGCTCCAGGTGGAGCTGCTGAAGTTCCAGGCCTGGACGAACGACACCGGCGCCAAGCACGTGCTGCTCTTCGAGGGCAGGGACGCGGCCGGCAAGGGCGGCACGATCAAGCGCTTCATGGAGCACCTCAACCCGCGCTACGCGCGGACCGTGGCCCTGGGCAAGCCCAGCGACCGTGAGCAGAACCAGTGGTTCTTCCAGCGGTATGCCCAGCACCTGCCGACGGCCGGCGAGGTGGTGCTGTTCGACCGGTCCTGGTACAACCGCGCCGGCGTCGAACGAGTGATGGGCTTCGTCGACGAGCCGGACTACGAGACGTTCATGTCACAGGCGCCGAAGTTCGAGCGGATGCTCGTCGAGAGCGGGATCTCGGTCACCAAGCTGTGGTTCTCGGTGACGCAGTCGGAGCAGCGGACGCGCTTCATCATCCGGCAGGTCGACCCCGTCCGGCAGTGGAAGCTCTCCCCCATCGACCTCGAGTCGCTCGACAAGTGGGACGAGTACACCGAGGCGAAGGAGGAGATGATCCGGCGCACGGACACCAAGTGGGCGCCGTGGACCACGGTCAAGAGCAACGACAAGAAGCGCGCCCGGGTCAACGCGATGCGGGCGTTCCTGTCGCGGTTCGACTACGAGGGCAAGGACGACAGCGTCGTCGGCAAGCCGGACCCGCTCATCGTCCAGCGCGGCCGCGACGCCGTGGGCGACTGATGCCGGAGCTCGGGCTCTTCCTCGCCTTCACGCGACGCGGCTGGCTCTGACGGTCCGCGCCCAGAGACGGGGGAACGCCGCCGCGACCAGCTCGACCTCGACGGAGGCCCGGCCGACCAGCACGCCGTAGGTGAACACGTCGTCATTGTCGGCGGCGGCCTCGGCGGCGAGCCGACCGACGTACGCCTCCGTGACCAGCGCGTCCTGGTGGTCGCCGAGCCGTTCCTGGAACCGGGCGACCGCGACGCGCAGGCGCCGGATCCGCGCGCCGACCACCGGCTCGGCGGTCTCCGCGGCGTAGCGCACCCGCTTCGCGGCCTTCCGTACGTCGTGCAGCTGCACGTCGAGGTCACGCGGGGACGGGTCGACGGGCAGCTCGTCCACCAGGCGCTCGAGCCGTCTCCAGTCGTGACGGACCCGTCGGCGGGCGACCTCGGCCACCGGGGTGGTGTCGTCGTCCTGCACGAGCGGGACTCGCGCGGCGATGCCCCGGAGGGCCTGCACCAGCTCTCGGTGGCGGGGCGAGTCGAGGGCACCGAGCAAGGTGGCGTGCGCGGCGCCGTGCTCCGCGGTCAGCGACGACGCGATCCGCTCGCGGACATTCCCTCGCTGGTGCCCTGCGGGCAACGCGTCGAGCGCGGTGATGAGGCGTTGCCGCAGCACCTCGGGGTCGCGCACGTCCCCCAGCACCGAGGTGAGCCGGCCCAGGTCGGCGCGCAGCGGCTCCGTCACGTCCTGGTTCAGGAGGGGCCGATAGGTCGCGAGGAGGCTCCGGACGCGGCGCGCACCCACCCGCATCTGGTGCACCGCGTCCGGCCGGTCGTCGCGCGCGCCCTGCTCCAGGGACACCACGTCGTCGACCAGCACGGCGAGTCGTGCTCCGAGCAGCTCCGCAACCGTGCCCGGACCCGCATCAGTCGGACGCTGCACCCCCCTGTCCTACAGCACGGAGATGAACCCCCCGTTCACCTGAACGTCCCACGGGCGTCACCCGGCGGCTCCACGGTTGTCGACGCGCGGATCGAGGCTGAAGGCACCCACAAGTTTCTCGCACAGGAGCACTCATGACCCTCGCTCGTCGCAACCTCCTGACCGGCGGCGCCGCCGGTGTCGGCCTCGTCCTGGCCGGCTCCGTGCCGTCGCTCGCGGAGGCGCGTCCCGCCGCCCGCCACGGTGGCGGACGTCCCTCGCACCACCGTCCGTTCCCGCCCGCTGGTCGACGACCCCGACGGCATCCTGGCGCTCCCGCCGGAGTTCACGTACGCGATCGTCACCTACGCCGGCCAGACCGACATGGCCGCCGGCCAGGGCAAGACACCGTCCAACCACGACGGCACCGCCGTGTTCGACACCCGCCGTGGCCGCTATCTCCTCATCCAGAACCACGAGCTCGGCGCTGCCGCGCCCCTCGGCGTGCCCCACGTCCAGGGCACCGTCTACGACCCGGGCGCCACGACGGCCGGTGGCTGCACGGTCATCGAGACCGACCGCGACGGCAACAACCACGGCGAGCGCGTGGCCATCTCCGGCACCCTGACGAACTGCGCCGGCGGACCCACGCCGTGGGGCACCTGGCTCACCTGCGAGGAGACCGAGACCAAGAAGGGTGCCTGGACCGCCAACGGGCAGTCGGGCACCTACCAGAAGGACCACGGCTACGTCTTCGAGGTGTTCGGAGACGGCCGCAACGTGCCGGAGCCGATCAAGGCGTTCGGCCGCTACGCCCACGAGGCCTGTGCCGTCGACCCGTGGCGCCAGCGCGTGTACCTCTCCGAGGACGCGAGCAGCCCCAACGGCCTCTTCTACCGCTGGACCGCTCCGAGCGGCTACAAGCTGGGCCCCGGCATCGCGAGCAAGCTCGGTCCCACGTCCGGCACGCTCGAGGCGATGGCGATGATCATGGACGACGGCTCGGTGCTCCCCGACGTCGCCTACATCACCTCCGCCCAGATCGGTCGGCCCTTCCCGGTCAGGTGGGTCAACGTCCCGGAGCGCGACGGCCAGACCACCTCGGTCCGCAAGCAGTTCACCGACGAGATCACCCGCGGCAAGAAGTTCGAGGGCGTCTACGGCACCGACGAGGGCGTCTACGTCGTCAACAGCTTCGCGTTCAACACCGCGGACCTCCCGGCCGACGCGGTCAAGCACGACGGGATGGTGTGGTTCTACTCCTACAAGGACCAGACGATCACGCTCGTGACGTACTTCCCGCACCAGACCACGACCGACACCGGCGGCGCTCCCCGCTACGACGGGGTGGTCTTCGACGGGCCCGACAACGTCACGGTCACCCCGTGGGGCTCGCTCGTCCTCGCCGAGGACGGCGTGGGCGCCTCCCACGTGCTCAGCTCGGTGCCGGGCGGACCGACGTACGCCATCGCCCGCAACCAGCTGAACATCGGCACGGACGCTGCACCGGAGTACTCCGAGTTCACCGGCCCCACGTTCACCGACGACGGCAAGGTCCTGTTCGTCAACATCCAGACGCCCGGCATCACGCTGGCCGTCACCGGGCCCTGGGACAAGTACCTCGGCTGACCTTCCCCTCCCACAGAAGTCCGCCCCGCCCACGTGTCGTGGGTGGGGCGGACTTTCCTGTGGGTGCGATGCGTGCTTGGCCCCCGGAGCGGGGCGGGAGAGACAAGACCCCGCCGCCTGAGGGATGGCGGCGGGGTCTTGCATCACCCCAGCCCCTGTCGCTCAGCGCTGACGAGGCGATCCCCCTGCTCCATCGTGCGAACCGCGCAGGTGCACAGGTGTAATCGACCGGACGCGCTCCAGGGGTACGGGTGGCCGGGCCCGGCCACCAAAAGAAGCGAACCCGACCCGTACCCCCTGTCCGGTTTGGGACGATCTCCTCAGCAGGACGTCCCCCCGCGTCCTCCGGCCTCACCCCCGCAGGCCGGCCCCACCCCCTTGGGAGACCCTCGATGACCATGCTCGACACCCGTTCCGCCCGTGTCGTGGCTGCCGCCGCGGCCCTCGCCGCCGGAGGACTCTTCTCGTTCGGCCTCGGCACCGCCGACGCGGCGAACCGGGACAGCGACCACGACGGCATGCCCAACCGCTGGGAGCTGGCCCACGGCCTGAACGCCCACCAGGCCAACGCCAAGCGCGATGCCGACCACGACGGGCTGCGCAACCTCGGCGAGTACCGCCACGGGACCGACCCCGAGGACGAGGACTCCGACAACGACGGCGACGACGACGGCGACGAGGTCTCGGACGGCTCGCAGGGCACCGACCCGACCGACGACGACACCGACGGCGACGGCGCTCGAGGACGGCGACGAGGACGGTGACCACGACGGCGTCGACAACGAGGACGAGGACGACGCGGACGAGGCGTGCATCGCCGACGACGAGGACTCCGACGACGACGGCCTCGACGACGAGGACGAGAACGACTACGGCATGCGCGCCCACCAGGCGGACTCCGACGGTGACGGCGTCGACGACGGCGACGAGATCGACGACCACAGCGGCCAGTCGTACGGCGACGACGCCGACGACCAGGACGAGGCCGACGACGACGAGGACGGCGACGACGACTCGCAGGGCGACGACTGCGACGACCAGGGCGAGGACGACGACGACCAGGGCTCCGGCCACGAGGGTGACGACGACTGAGCCGTCACACGGTCCATGTCCGGCAAGGAGGGACACGGACCCTAGGGTGACGTCCGTGACCGGTGTGGATGCGACGGCTGCCATGCGCGAGGCCGAGATCCGGGCGCTGAGCTGCTCGACAGGCCGCTCCCCGACGCCCTCGACCACCTCGTGCGCGTCGCCGCCCGGGTGACCGGGGCGTCGGGCGCCCGCATCAACATCATCAGCCAGGGACCGCAGCACACGGTGTCAGCGCCGACGGCCCGCCCGAGGACATGCCGATCGCTGCCTCGATGTGCGCGCGGATCATCGCCGACCCCGCGACCACCAGGTGGTCCCCGACGCCGTCCCTCGACCGAGCGCTTCGCGCAGCTGCCGATGGTGCTCGACGGCGCCGTCTTCTCCTACGCGGCCCAGAAGCTGGTGACCTCGAACAACGTGCCGATCGGGACGCTGTGCGTCTACGACCCCGCGCCGGTGGAGATCACCCCAGGAGGCCCTCGAGATCCTGGAGGAGCTGGCGACCGCGGTCATGGGCCTGCTCGAGGCCCGCCGCCACCAGGCGGCGGTGCGCACGTCCCTCGCCGAGCTGGCCTCGGGCAGCCAGGAGCTGCGCCGCTCCAACGAGAGCCTCGCCGCCTTCGCCGGCCAGGTCAGCCACGACGTCCAGGGTCCGCTGGCCGCGGTGCTCATGGCGCTCCAGCTGATGGACGAGCTGGACGGACGACGCCCGCCAGCCGCGTCTGCGCGACCAGCGCGTTGTCGGGTGCGCAGCGGATGCGGTCGACGATCACGACGCTCCTCGACTACGCCGTGCTCGGCGGCAGCCTCACGCTCCAGCCGCTCGACATGGACGACGTGGTCGCCGAGGTGCTCGTCGACCTCTCGGCGCGGATCGGCGAGGGCACGATCACCGTGGAGCCACCTGCCGACCATGTGGGGCGACGACGTGCAGATCCGCGCGGTGACGCAGAACCTCGTCGCCGAACGCGTTGAAGTACGCCGGCGCGCAGCCGCACATCCGGGTGCACGCCGACCAGGCCGACGGGGCCACCCGGCTGGTCGTGTCCGACGACGGGCCTGGCGTCCCGCTGACCGAGCGGCTCGCGATCTTCGAGCTCAACGTCCGCGGCGACCAGCAGGCCCTCACCGGCATCGAGGGGGTCGGCATCGGGCTGGCCACCTGCAAGCGGGTCATCGACGCCCACGGCGGCCGGATCGGCGTCGGCGACTCGAGCCGAGGGCGGGGCGGCCTTCTGGTTCGAGCTCCCCGACCGTCAACCCTGAGCCCTCGTCATCGCAGCGTGATGCCGTCGAGGAGCCGGAGCACGAGGGCGAGCGGTGGCCAGGCGGTGCGGCCGCGGCGGGCGACGGCGTACGCGCGCAGTGTGACCCCCGGGTCGCGCAGCCTGATCACCGAGATGCCCCGCTGGACCGGCTGGCCCACCGGCAGCAGGGCCACGCCGAGACCGGCCAGGACCATGTCCTGGACCAGCTCGAGGCTGTCGGCGCGGTGCGCGACGAACGGCACGAAGCCCGCCAGCGAGGCGATCAGCCGCACGGCGTCCTCGTCGGCGGTGTTGCGGGAGTTCACGATCCAGTCGGCGTCCGCGAACCGCTCGAAGACCTCGAGGGCGGTCCCACGCCGGCGAGGACGTTGCGCGCTGGGCATCGCGAGGCCCCAGTCCGCGGCGCCCATGGGCTGGGTGACCACGGTCCGGTCGAAGGTGGTCGGGGCGAGGTCGTAGTCGTAGGTCACGGCGAGGTCGAGGTGGTCGGCCATGAGCAGGTCGAGCGCCTCGGCGGGCTCGTACTCCCGGATCAGCAGCTCGACGTCGGGATGCTCCTGGGCGAGGGTCCGCACGACCGGGAGGACCGCCTGCCGGACCGCGGTGGCGAAGGCCCCGACCCGGACGGTGCCGGCGGGGGTCGCGGCCGGGTCGAGGTCGAGCCGGGCAGCCTCCAGGGCGGCCAGGACCGTCACGGCGTGCTCGGCGAGACGGGTGCCGGCCGGGGTGAGCCGGACCCGTCGTCCGTCGGGCTCGAGCAGCGGGGTGCCGACCTCGCGGGCGAGGGTGGCGATCTGCTGCGACACGGTGGAGGTGGTGACGTCGAGGCTGTCCGCGACCTCGCGCATCGACCCCAGGCGGGAGAGCTCGAGCAGCAGCTCGAGGCGGCGCGGGTCGAGATGAGAACCGTTCATGACTCATGAATGATATGTCCAGCCAACTCACGTGGACGTGAACGAATTCGACGGGTTCACTGGGGGCATGACGAGGTACACCAGCGCCCGCGCGGGCACGGCCATGGCGGTCGCGTCGATGACATCGGTCCAGCTGGGCATCGCCGTCTCCGTCCACCTCTTCGACGACATCGGGGTCGAGGGCGCGGCCTGGCTGCGTCTGGCCTGGGCCGGGCTGATCCTGCTCGCCCTGGTCCGGCCGCGGCGCTCGGACTTCACGCGTCGCTCGTTCGCCGCCGCCGTCGCCCTCGGCGTCGCCACCGCCGGCGTCACGATGCTGTTCATGGCCGCGGTCGCGCGGCTCCCGCTGGGCACGGCCAGCGCCCTGGAGTTCCTGGGCCCGCTCGGCGTCGCGGTGTTCCGCGGACGCGGCGGACGTGCCCTGCTCTGGCCGGTGCTCGCCGGCATCGGGGTGCTGCTGCTCACCCAGCCGTGGCACGGCGCCGTCGACCCGGTCGGGGTGCTCCTCGCCCTCGGCGCAGCGGTGTGCTGGGCGGCCTACATCCTGCTGACGCAAGCCGTGGGTGACGAGGTCAGTGGGTTGCGCGGACTGGCGGTGTCGCTGACCGTGGCCGGCCTGGTGGCGACCCTGGTGGCCGGGCCCGGCAGCATCGACCGCCTCACCCCGGAGATCGCGGTCGTCGGCCTCGGCCTGGCTCTCCTGCTGCCGGTCATCCCGTTCAGCCTCGAGATGTTGGCCCTCCGCCGGCTGACGACGGCGGCCTTCGGCACCCTGATGTCGCTCGAGCCCGCCATCGCGCTGGCCGTCGGGTTCGTGCTGCTGCACCAGTCCCCCGGGCTGCTGGCCCTCGTCGGCGTGGGCTTCGTGGTCGCGGCCGGTGTCGGTGCCGAGCGCACCGGCGCCCGACACGTCGGCTTTACCTCAACCCCACTTGAACTCGTACCGTGAGCTCGTGAGCACCTCGACCGACGTACGGCGCACTCCCCTGCTGGGGAGGCGCTACCGCGCGTCCACGGTCGGCGGGGTCTCGCTGGTCTTCATCGCGGCCTTCGAGTCGCTGGCCGTCGCGACCGTGATGCCCGTGGTCGCCCACGACCTGGATGGCGAGCGTTGGTACGCCCTGGCCTTCGCGGCGACGGTCGCCACCAGCGTCGTCGGCATGGTGCTGGCGGGCCAGTGGGCGGACAAGCGAGGCGCCGCGGGACCCCTGCTCAGCTCGGTGACGCTCTTCGCCCTCGGCCTCGTGGCCGCCGGCGTGGCGCCGGACATGACCTGGCTCGTCGTCGGCCGGGTCGCGCAGGGGCTCGGCTCCGGCGGCCTGACCGTCGCGCTCTACGTGCTGGTCGCGCAGGCCTACGACGAGGCCGACCGCCCGCGAATCCTCGGCGCCTTTGCCGCCGCCTGGGTGCTCCCCGGCATCGTGGGCCCGTTGCTCGCCGGCACGGTCACCGACATCGTGGGCTGGCGCTGGGTGTTCCTGGGGCTCGTCGGGGTGAGCATCGCGGCCGCGCTGCTGCTGGTGCCCACGCTCATAGCCCTCGGCAACGACCCGGTCGAGCAGGCACCCGTCCCCGACGGACCACGACCACGACGGTTGCTCAACGCCACCGTCCTCGCGCTCGCCGTGCTCGGCGCCAGCCTCGTCGCCGGAGGCGGATGGAGCGGCGGGGCAATGGGCATCGCGTCTACCGTGGTGGCACTCTTCGCGGTGCGCGCCCTGCTGCCCGCGGGAACGCTCCGCGCGGCCCGTGGCCTGCCCTCGGTCATCGGGGTGCGCGGTCTCGCGTCCGGTGCCTTCGTCGCCGCGGAGGCCTTTCTGCCCTACCTGCTCCAGGTGCAGTACGACGTCGCGATCTGGCTGAGCGGCCTGGTGCTCACCGCCGCCACGCTCGGCTGGGCAGCCGCCTCGCACGTGCAGGGCCGGCTGGGCACCGACGTGCCCGACGCACGGCTGCTGCGGCTCGGTGGCGTGAACCTCGTGGTCGGCATGCTCATCGTGCTGGCGGTGACTGCGCTGCACCTGCCGGGGCTGCTCATCGGCGTCGGCTGGGTCGTCGTGGCGACCGGGATGGGCCTGATCTACCCGAGGGTGACGTCGTACGCCCTTGCGCGCGCCAGCGCCTCGGACCGCGGCACCGCCTCGGCCGCCGTTGCCCTCAGCGACTCCACGGGTGCCGCCATCGCGCTCGCCATCGCCGGCTTCGTCTTCACCGCTCTCGGAGGCGCGGACGAGATCGGCGCGTTCGTGGCCGTGCTCGTGCTGACGGCCGGGTTCGCCCTGCTCACCGCCCTCGTGGCTCGCCGCGCCGACGACTGATCAGGCGGGGACCGCTCGCGCGAGGTGCTGCTGGTCGAGGTCGGGTCGGCGGCCGAGGTGGTGGGTGCCGTCGGGGTCCACGCGGAGCCAGTGGCCGTGGGCGAGGCGCCAGATCCAGATGCCCGGCGCGGGGTGGAACAGGTGCCAGCCTCCGAACGTCTTGATGCGGTGGTGTCGTTTGCCGAGCTTGGCGTTGTTGTCGAGCGTGGTCTGTCGTCGGCGGCCCGGTCGGAAGGCGACCACGTGGTCGTCCTCGGCCTTGCGTGAGGGCAGGGTGCCCCAGGGGAAGACCTCGTAGGGGTTGCGTGCGGTCGCGAGCTCGGTCATGGCGGTGGGCCACTCGTAAGCATCGACGGGACGGATCGCATCAACGTCGAGCACCGGGCGGACCTTGACCTGCTGTCGGATCCAGTCCGGGCACAAAGGATGCACCAGCCAGTCACGGACCGTGGAGAGCACCACCGGCCCGATGGTCTCGACCCGGACCACGCCGTCGCCGTCCGCGAGAGTCGCGTCGGTCAGGTGGACGTGGAACACCGTCGAGGGGTCGAGCCGGGACGGGTCCAGTCCGTCCAGGGCGTCGAGGACCTCGCGCAGCAGGACCGGGTCCTGTGCCGACGAGGCCGGCTGGTCCGGCGTGCCCTCGTCGCGGAGGGGTTCAAGGGTGTCCTGGAGGTAGGGGTCGGTGCTCTCCTGGTGCTCCAGCGTGGCCTGGGTCAGCAGGGCGAGAGCACGGGCAGGGTTGGCCAGGATCCGCATCGCGGTGGTCCGACGGATCTCCAGACTGGTGTGGTCGCCCTGCGCGGCGAGGATGGCCGCGATCCTGTCCAGCATCGCCATGAACACGGTGACGTCGCCGGCGTTCGCGCGGGCGATGAGGGTCTTCATGCCTTCCTCGTCGACCGGGCCGGACCGCACGAATCGGGCCAACGCACGGACCCGGGCCCGCTCCTGTGCTGCAGCCGGGTCGGCCTCGATGATCTTCGCGTCCACGAGCGCCAGGAACCGGGTCACCGGCAGCGCCTCGATGAAGGGCGTGGTCGCCGAGTCCACGAACGCCGCCTGGTCCCGGTCGAGGTCCGCCGCCTTGCAACGCTGTGCGACCTTCGCCGCCAGCCACGGACGGGCGGTGCCGTTGCGGATCCGCTCCCACACTCGCGGGTGCCGGTGCCGGAGCAGCAACGCATCGCGGACCAGCTGCTCACCACCCCGTGTCGAGAGCCCGGACAGGGCCGCCAGCTCCGCGGCGGCGAACTCCTCGATCGCCGGGCAGTCCTCGTGCACCTCGATGGCCCGTGGCATCCCTGGTAGCGCGCGAGCGGCGTCGGCCACGAACTCCGGGGCGTGTTGATCGGCCCACCGCGCCGCTAGGAGCATCTTCGAGCAGAGCGCCACCAGCTCCAGATCCCGTGCCCGTGCGAGCTCGTCCGCGACCTGCCCTGTGTCCAGGTCGTCGATCCAAGCGAGTTCGAACATACATACGATTATAGCGCGCTCTCGCCTTTCGTGGGATTCGGCGCGCGGGTTGTGGAGTCACGCCACGCGAGCGGATCTGCCGAGGGTCGAGGGCATATTGAGCGCACGCTCCGCCATTCGCGGCGATCAGACACAGATGACCCGACCGTGGCGACCCAGCTATGACTGTCGGCATCCGCTGCCAGACTTTGAGCATGTCCAGGCGGCCGCGTATCGAGCCCTCGGGGGATGTCGTCGCCCGGGTCGCGGCGACGGCCTTGGCGCTTCCTGACGCCTATGAGGAGGACGCCTGGACCGGCATCAGGTGGCGCGTGCGGAAGAAGACCTTCGCCCACGTTCTGGTCGCTCAGGAGGGTTACACGTCGGCATTCCGCGACGTGACCGGGGTGACCGAGCCGACCACGGTGCTGACCTTCCGATCGTCCGGCGGCGAGCTGATGGCCTTGGCTCACGCCGGACCACCGATTTACAAGCCGCCGTGGTCGCCCACTGTCGTCGGGATGGTGCTCGACCATGACACCGACTGGGACGTAGTGGCCGAGCTCGTGACTGAGAGCTATCGGTATTGCGCGCCGCAGAAGCTGAGGAGCCGACTGGACCAATGACAACGCGTGTTGTCCGTGTTGTACGAGTGCCGACGCGTTATGCGCCAACGCAACGGTGGAGCGAAGCGCGCGGTGCTCATGTCGCCACGCGGGCGGCGCCCGCTCATGCCGCAGACAGCGTCGTACGAGACTGACCACTTGCGCGGGGCTCGTCCTGGGTAAGAGAGACGCATGACGACCGAGGCGGCCGGCGGCTTCGTGCGTGTTCGCGGTGCCAACGAGAACAACCTCCGCAACGTCGACGTCGACATCCCCCGGGACGCCATGGTGGCGTTCACCGGCATCTCCGGCTCGGGCAAGTCTTCATTGGCGTTCGGCACGCTGTACGCCGAGGCGCAGCGTCGCTACTTCGAGTCGGTGGCGCCGTACGCGCGCCGACTGCTGCAGCAGGTGGGTGCCCCGCACGTGCAGGAGGTCACCGGGCTGCCACCGGCGGTGGCGCTGCAGCAGCGTCGCGGCACGGCCACGTCCCGCTCATCGGTCGGCACCTTGACCACGATGTCGAACCTGCTGCGGATCCTGTACTCGCGAGCGGGTGACTACCCCGCTGGGGCCGACCACCTTCCGGCCGAGGCGTTCTCGCCCAACACCGCGGCGGGCGCGTGCCCGCGTTGCCATGGTCTGGGCCTCGTGCACGACGTCACCGAGGAGCTGCTCGTCCCCGACCCGTCCCTCAGCATCCGCGACGGCGCGATCGCCGCCTGGCCCGGTGCCTGGCAGGGTGCCAACCTGCGGAGCATCGTCAGCGGACTCGGCATCGAGATCGACAAGCCGTGGCGCAGGCTCAAGAAGTTGGACCGCGACTGGCTGCTCTTCACCGACGAGCAGCCGTCGGTCCTCATCGAGCCCGAACCGGGTCGAGTGGATCACGGCTACTACGGGAAGTTCTGGAGCGCGCGCAAGCACGTCATGCACGTCCTGGCCGACTCCAAGAGCGAGCGGATGCGCGAGAGGGCCTTGCGGTTCGTCGAGGACGCGCCCTGCCCGGACTGCCGAGGCAGCGGACTGCGGCCGGAAGCCGTCGCGGTGACGTTCCTCGGCCACTCGATCGCCGAGGTCAACGAACTGCCGTTCACGCAGCTGGTCGCGCTGCTGCGGCCGGTCGCCGAGCTGCCCGAAGAGGAGAACCAGGTCGAGGTGCGGATCTGCGCCGACCTGGTGACCCGCATCGAGGTGCTCCTCGACCTGGGCCTCGGCTACCTGAGCCTGGGCCGAAGCTCGACGACCCTGTCGCCCGGTGAGGCGCAGCGGCTGCGGATCGCCACCCAGCTGCGTTCCGGGCTGTTCGGAGTCGTCTATGTCCTGGACGAGCCCTCTGCCGGCCTGCACCCGGCCGACGCGGAGCCGCTTCTTGATGTCCTGGACCGCCTGAAGGCCTCCGGCAACTCGCTGTTCGTGGTCGAGCACGACCTCGACGTCGTCCGCCGTGCTGACTGGGTCGTCGACATCGGACCCGGCGCGGGCGAGGCCGGTGGCCGAGTGCTCTACAGCGGCCCGGTGGCGGATCTCGAGCACGTCGCCGAGTCGGCCACCAGCGCGCACATGTTCGGCCGGGCCGAACGGATGGTCCGCGACGGGCGTGCCCCGCAGGGCTGGCTGCGGCTGGCCGGGGTGAACCGCCACAACCTGCGGAACCTCTCCGTCGACATCCCCCTCTGCGTGCTGACCGCCGTCACCGGGGTGTCCGGCTCGGGCAAGTCGACCCTGGTCACCCAGGGGCTCGCCGAGGACCCGGCTGCCCTTGCGTCGTTCGACCGACTGGTGCTCGTCGACCAGCGGCCCATCGGGCGGACGCCGCGGTCCAACCTCGCGACCTACACGGGAATGTTCGACGCCGTGCGAAAGCTGTACGCCGCCACGGACGCCGCCCGCGCCCGCGGTTACCAGGCCGGCCGCTTCTCCTTCAACGTCACCGAGGGCCGCTGCGAGACCTGTCAGGGCGAGGGCTTCGTATCCGTCGAGCTTCTCTTCCTGCCTGGAACTTATGCGCCCTGCCCCACGTGCCACGGCGACCGCTACAACGTCGAGACGCTCGAGATCACCTACCGGGACAAGAACATCGCGGAGGTCCTCGCCTTGTCCGTCGACGAGGCCGGGTCGTTCCTCTCCGACGTGCCGGGCGCGGCACGCAGCCTTCAGACGTTGCGCGACGTGGGCCTGGGCTACGTGAGACTGGGACAGCCGGCGACCGAGCTCAGCGGCGGCGAGGCGCAACGCATCAAGCTGGCCACCGAGCTCCAGCGGGCGCACCGCGGCCACGCGCTCTACCTGCTCGACGAGCCGACCTCGGGACTGCACCCTGCCGACACCGCGCTGCTGCTGCGGCAGCTGCACCGGCTCGTCGACGCCGGCAACACGGTTGTCCTCGTCGAGCACGACCTCGACGCCATCGCCACCGCCGACTGGGTCATCGACCTCGGCCCGGGCGGAGGAGACGCCGGCGGTCGGGTCGTCGCAACCGGCACGCCGACCGAGATCGCGAGCGCCGAAGGCAGCGCGACCGCTCCGTACCTCGCGCGGCGACTCGAGCGCACCTGAGCGGTTCTGCGGGCCGGGGCGCTCGGCGATCCGCTGCCGTCACGGATGGCGAGGAGAGCAACCTCACTCACCGGAACCGTGCCCGAAGCCAGCTGTTCGTTCCCGGCGCCAGACCTTTGGCTTTCGGCAGGTCGCCCACGGGCGCGACGGCGAGTGCGACTCCCGGCGGAAGCGACCATTTCATCGCATGGTAGACCGCCGAGAGCGTCTCGTCCGCGTCGACGAAGGCCAGCCCGCCGGAGGCGACCAGGACCTCGCGCCACGGCCCGTTCAAGTCCCTCGACGGATCGATCTCGTGGAGGTCGGCTGACGTCCACGCGATGTACACGGTCATTCCGTCAGTGTGCCGTGCCCAGACGCAGTGCGCGTCGAGCAGCGACCTGCGGTGCTCTGGTCCGGCTGCGTCAGGCCGGCCGATTGAGTGTGTCCGAGGGACTTTCGCCGAAGGCCTCGCGGTACGCGGCTGCGAAGCGGCTCATGTGGAGGATGCCCAGGCGGGTGGCGACGGCGCGCACGGTGGTGGTGTCCCGCCCTGCCGCCTGCAGCACGTCGCGTGCTCGGCGCAGGCGGACCTGACGCAGGTACGTCATCGGGGATGTGTCGAGGTCTCTGCGAAACCCCTCCTGCAAGGCCCGGACGCTCAGGTGCACCTCGGTGGCGAGGCGGAGCGTCGTCCACGGCTCAGATGGTCGCTCCTCGATGAGGTCGACCGCATGCCTGATGGCTGCCCCGATCCTCGTCGTGCCGTCCCGGACCGCGGTCTCGCTGTGGCTGTGCCGTTGGCCCAGCAGGAGTCCGTCCAGCACCAGTGCTTCGACATGACCACTGAAGACGGGGTTCCGTGCCACGTCGGTCGGGTCGTCGAGCTCGTCGACGAGCAGTTTCAGCAGTGTCTTCCAGCGCCGCCCCAGTGGGGTCTGCAGGTCCGTAGCGAAGTCGAAGGTCAGCCGCCCTCTCAGGGGTCTGCCGATCAACCGCTCGAGCTCGGCTTCCAAACGGGCCTTCGGGATCATCAAGCACAGCTGCTCACAGTCGCCTGACCACGACATCTCGGCGGGTGCTCCCGGGGAGAAGACAAGTCCCTCGCCCGGACGCGTCAAGACGGGCGCCCCGGTGCCGCTTCTCGAGACTGCTCGCCCACGCAGCGGGAGGTTCACGTGGAAGTTCTCCGCGTCGGCAGTGCGCAGGCGCACCCTGCGTCCGTAGGTCAGCCGACTAGCCGTGAGCGCACCCAGCTGCAGGCCGGTGACCTTCATGCGCAGCGGTTCACAGCTTCTGGACAGGTCCAGGCGATTGGGGAGGTAGAGCTGGCTGATGACCTGCTCTGCTTCGTCGCGGTCGCGGGTGGTGTGTCGTGTGTACGAGGTGACCGCCCGCTGGTGCTCGACCTGACTGGACCCGCTGCTGTTGGCAGCGGCATTCATGTTCTTTCTCCCTGAGATGTGAAGGAGCCGGGATCGCGTGTGCTGGGCATGGCTGCTGGGCAACAGGGGCTGGCAGCACTCGTGGGGTGAGGGTCGCGCATCGGATCCGGAACCCATAGTAAAGGCCTCTTCCAAGCTTCTGGGGTCCATGTCGAGCCGTGCAGCGCCTGCTGGTAGCCGGATAACGCGGACCATCGCCGCCACTCTCGGAACGAGGCGTGATGGACGTCATCCTCGAGACCGGGGCTCTTTCGAGGGCACCTTCGTGGCGCCGTGCTGTCAGAGGAGGGAGCAGGGCGCCACCCAGACCCGACGCGGGGATCCCGCGGATGATGGCGGGAGGGCACGTGCAGCGCGACGCGGAGCCGAGCGGTCTGTCACCGACCGAGGTGTCAGCCGTTGTCCCGAGCCCTCTGGCCGCTGACTACGAGCTCGCACGCGAGCTCGTCGAGGCCGTCAGCCACCACATGCGGACTCCCCTGACAGTGATCCTGGGCCACGCTGGGTTGCTGGTGGACGGTGAGCACGACCTTCCGGCGGCGACGCACCGTGCACTCGCGGCGGTGATGCGGGCCGCGCGGCGACTCAACGACGTGGGGGCGGGGATCTGTGACCTCATCGACGTCGCGTGCGTGGATCCGGCCACCGTGTGCGCGGTCGGTGTCGCGGAGCTGGTCGCCGACGAGGTTGCGGCGTGCTCTGACCGTGCCGCCCAACGGGGACTCCGGTTGCTGCTCGACGGCGATCCGGAAGCGAGGTGTGTCGTGGATCCCCGACGCCTTCGACGCGCGCTTCGCGAGCTGCTCGACAACGCCTTGACCTACGCACCCTCGCCCTCGACGTTGGGGGTCATCACGACGGCCACCGCCGCGGGGATCCGCGTGACGGTCAGTGACCAGGGCGACGGCATCGAGTCGGCGGATCGTGAACGCCTGGTCAGGCCGTTCGAGCGCGGCACCCACCCAGGTCAGCCGATCGGCGGCCTGGGAATGGGACTGGCCCTGGCATCCGCCGTCGCGACCGCGCACGGCGGGCAGCTCATTCTCTCGGAGAGCATGGGTGGAGGTCTTCAAGCCTGTCTCGAGGTTCCCTTCGACTTCACGAGCCACGACCACGGGGCGACACCCCGTCGTGCCGGCTAGCTCCTTTCGTGGGCGAGCCGGTTGCGGCGTTCCTCCTCGCGCTTCGAATAGGCAGCCGCGCGTATCGCCTCGTCCGACTCCAGACCGGTGCCGAGGGCGCCGCCGACCGTTGCGGCAGACGCGACGAACCAGCTCAACACCAACAGGTCGCCGTAGCCGAGGGAGGCATGCAGATACCCGCCCAACACGGTGGGGTCGAGAACGAAGAGAGCCCACAGCAGGTTCACCAGGTAGAGCGCGAGGTAGCAGATGATCACCCCGGTCGTGAGGGTCACCAACGTGGAGGCGTTGTAGAGACGAGACCTCTCTCGAGCCTGGGCAGAGTCTTCATCCGGGCGGTCCCACAGCTCGCCGTCCACCACGAGCCACGCGACGACGAGCGCGACGGAAGCGATCATCGCGACGGTGAGGCGCCACCACGACAACGAGCCGGCGAGGAGCCACACAGTCGAGTTGATGGTGGCGACGGCTCCGGTGGCCAGAGCCGCAACGAGCGCGGACTTCAGCCCGGGCACCAGCAGCCACGGACGGTTGGCGAGCACCATTCCCGCGAGGAGTCGCCCGCGGCCCCGCACTCGGGGGAGCACCACGCGGCGGTCATCACGATCAGTGGGACTCGGCCATGCCGCTGACCAGGTCCCGCATGGCGCGACCGGCGCGAGCATGCATGCGGAGCCCACCCAGCGCGGGCAGGGACAGGACCGCGGTTCGTTGCTCCGGGTCGGTCTCCACCAACAGGTACCGGCCGTCATCGCCGCGAAGCGGAAGCTCGGTGAGACCAATGACGAGGTCCCATTCCTGCCGGCGCGCCTGGGCACCCAATCTGTCCAGGACCGTGTCGACCTCCTCGCACCCCACGGTGAACGGCTCGCTGACGACCTCGACGTCCCATCGGGCCTGGCCGTCCAGGCCCGACGGGTCGAGGTCCAAGCTCCGTGCGATCTCGGTGGGTGCGGCGGGGTCGGCCACAAGGCCGACATGAATCGGCGTCATCTCCCGACGGTACCCAGGGGCATTCGCGCAGAATCGTCGGTCGCCATGGCGCGCTGCCCCTGCACAGGGTCAACACGTGCGATGCATTCCACACACGGGAGCTTTCGCCAGATGAGGACACAAGGCGACGGCTCCAATGTGCCGCCACCCTCAGATGTCCGGCACCGTTCGTGTGTGGGTGCCTGCCGCGGTAAGTCGTTGCGGGCGCGCCAACCCTCCCGACCGACCGCAATGAAGCATCGCCACCGCTGCCTCATCACGCACGGATCTGCCGCAGACAGCGTGCTGCGGAACGCCGATCTGCCGCCGCCGGAGGGTCTAGGCCTGCTGGAACTCGAGGCGGTTACCGAAGGGATCGAAGGTGTGGAACCGGCGGATGCCGGGCAGCTCGCCATCGGAGTGGGTGATGCTGGCTCCGCGTTCCGCGAGGGCTGCTGCGAGCGCGTCGAGGTCGCTCACCACGAAGGCAGGGTGAGCCTTCTTGGCCGGCGCGAAGGGCTCCTCGACCCCCAGGTGCAGCACGGCGCTGCCCGACGTGAGCCAGCAGCCGCCGCGCTGGGCGAGAGCGGGGGGCTTCGGGACCTCGTCCATTCCGAGTACGCCGCCGTAGTACTCGCGCGCGGTTTGCTCACCGCCCGCCGGTATGGCGACCTGCACGTGGTCGAGGCCGGTGATCATGACCACAACCTATGCGGAGTGCCGCCCTCGGCCGGACCTGCCGATCGTCAGAGCTGGACGCCGTGCGAGGCCATCCAGGCCATCGGGTCGACCGGGTCGCCGCCACCTGGGTGCACCTCGAGGTGGAGGTGCGGGCCGGTGACGTTGCCTGTGGAGCCGACGTTGCCGACCTGCGTGGTGTTGCCGACCGCCTGGCCGACGGACACCGCGATGACCGAGAGGTGGCAGTACCAGGTCTCGGTGCCGTCGGAGTGACGGATCACGATCTTGTTGCCGAACGACCCGTCGTAGGCCGCGGACACGACCGTGCCGGCCGCGACCGAGTTCACCGGGGTGCCCTCAGGGGCCGACAGGTCGAGGCCGGTGTGCATGCCGGACCGGATGTAGCTGTACTCGCCGAACGGCGAGGAGATGCGGTATCCGCTGAGCGGGGCGCGCCACGCGCGGGCTGCCGCGATGGCCGCCGCACGGGCTGCGGCGCGACGCTTCGCCTCACGCTTCTCGCGCTCGACCCGCTGCTCGATGCGGATCTCCTTGACCTTCTGCAGGTCGCCCGCCAGGACCTCCCGGGTCGCACCGCGCGAGGCGCGGTCGAGGCCACGGTCACGGAGCGCGTCCAGGTCGCCCTTCGTGAGGGTGAGGGACTGGCCCACGGCGCCGGCCGCCTGCTGGACGTTCGCGTCCCCGAAGGTGTCGGCGCTCAGGCCGACCGAGAGCCCACCGACGACCACGAGCGCGAGCGGGGTCGCGATGCGGCGGCCACGGCGCCCGCTCTGGCGGCGGTGCTTGGCGGCCCGGTGCTTGGCCTGGTGCTGGAACACGGGGCGAGCAAGGGGCCTGGACGGGCCACGATGCCTCGGCGACACGGCAGAACCTTTCGTTGACTACTCCCCCATGCGGCGGCGCTCCCGATGCGCAAGCCTGCGACCGTACCCGAGGCGGTCTCGACGAAGCCTCCCCAGGGCCTCACGTCTCATGCCTCGGCCCGCGTGCGACGGCGCTCACACTCGTCACTTTGTCCTGGTATGTCGGCTTCTCCACGCTCAGCGATCGACACAGAACCTTCACACGCCGTGCGCACCTCCCGGCCCCCCGCGCTTCTAGCCTCGTCTCATGACGACTCCGCCCGCCCCGGGAGCCCGGCGCCGGATCCTGGTCGTCGAGGACGACCGGGTCATCAACCAGGCGGTCTCGGACCGCCTGACGTCCGAGGGGTACGACGTGGTGCGGGCCTGGGACGGACCGGGGGCGGTCGAGGAGCACGCCGCCTCCGGGCCCGACCTGGTGGTGCTGGACGTGATGCTCCCCGGCTTCGACGGCCACGAGGTGTGCCGCCGGATCCAGGCGGAGCGCCCGGTGCCGGTCCTGATGCTGACGGCGCGCGACGACGAGGCCGACGTGCTGGTCGGGCTGGGTGTGGGCGCCGACGACTACGTGACCAAGCCCTTCCGCATGCGGGAGCTCGTCGCGCGCATCGCCGCCCTGCTGCGCCGGGTGGACCGCGCCGCGGAGCTCGCGAGCCGTCGGCCCGTGGAGCTGGGCGACCTGCGCGTCGACGCGGCCGCGCGGCGGGTGTGGCGGGGCGGCGAGGAGGCCCGGCTGACGCCGACGGAGTTCGACCTCCTGCTCTGCCTCGCCGTAGAGCCGGGGACCGTCGTGACGAGGGAGCGGTTGCTGGCCGAGGTGTGGGGCTGGCCCGGGGCCTCGGGCACCCGCACGGTCGACAGCCACGTGAAGGGCCTGCGCGCGAAGGTCGGCGCCGACATCATCCGGACCGTGCACGGCGTGGGGTACTCCCTCGAGGTGCCGTCGTGAGCGTGACCGCTCAGACGCTCGCGCAGCCGTTGGCCCGGGTCACCTCGCTCAAGGTCAAGCTCGGGCTCCTCGTCGCGGCCAGCGTGGTCGTGGCCGTCGTCGTCGCGCTGGTCGGCGACTCCGGTGGCGTCCCGCTGCTGCTGAGCATCCCGGTCACCATCCTGCTCGCCCTCGCGGTCACCCAGCTGCTCGCCGTCGGCATGATCTCGCCGTTGCGCCAGATGACCGAGGCGGCGCGGCGGATGGCGACGGGCGACTATGCCGTGCGCGTGAGCGAGGCCTCGAGCGACGAGGTCGGCGAGCTGGCGCGGGCCTTCAACACGATGGCGCACGACCTCGACGCCGTCGACCGGCAGCGCCGCGAGCTCGTCGCCAACGTCAGCCACGAGCTGCGCACGCCGCTGGCCGGGTTGTGCGCGGTGCTCGAGAACCTCGTCGACGGTGTCGGCCCGAGCGACCCCGGCTCGCTGCGGGCCGCGCTCGACCAGGCCGAGAGGACCAGCCGCCTGGTCGAGGACCTCCTCGACCTCGCCCGCGTCGACGCCGGCAAGGCTCCGCTGCACCCGCAGCAGGTGTCCGTCGGGCCGCTCCTCGAGGAGGCTGTCGCCGAGGGCCGGCTGCTCGGCCGCGACGTCGAGCACGAGGTGCGGGTCGAGCCCGGCGACCTCGTGGTCCGTGCCGACCCCGCTCGGCTGCGCCAGCTCGTGGCGAACCTGCTCGACAACGCCTCGCGGCACAGCCCCGCGGGCGGGACGGTGCTCGTCACTGCCTCCCAGGAGGGCAGCCGCTTCCTGCTCGAGGTGCACGACCACGGGGCCGGTGTGGCCCCGGCCGACCGTGAGCGCGTCTTCGAGCCCTTCGGCACCCTCACCGCGGCCGACGGCGGGGGCGGCACCGGCCTCGGGCTCGCCATCGCCCGCTGGGTGACCGACCTGCACGGCGGCACCATCCGCTTCGTCGACCCCGACCCCGGCACGACCGGGGGACGCGTCCGCGTCGACCTCCCACTCGCCCCACCCGACCGACCCGCCACCTCGGCGGCCGACCTCTCGGAGCACACCATGCCCACCGCCGTACCTCCCGCGTCGCCGGCTCCCCTGCCGCCCGTGCCCACCGCGCCCGTCACCGTGGCTCCGCGCTCCCTGCTCGACGACCTCTTCGGCAGCTTCTGGCCGGACCGCAAGGTGCCGGCGAACCTGCTCGTGCTCCTCGGCGCGGTGGCGACGGGCGTGCTGGCCGGCTCGGTGCTGCCCTTCCACGACATGGGTCTGGGGCTGTTCCTCGTGCTGATCGCCGCCGGCGGCACCGTCCTCGTCGCGAGCAAGGACCGTCGCGACCCCTTCACCCTGACCTGTGCGGGACTGTGCACCTTGCTCGCCGTCCCGGTGGTGCTGCGCGACGCGGAGTGGATCGGTGTGCTCTGCGTGCTCGCCGGTGCGGCCCTCTGCATCATCGGCGTGACGCGGGGGCGCACCTTCTCGGGCTTCGTGCTCGCAGGGCTGTGCTGGCCGCTGGCCGGGCTGCGCGGCCTGCCGTGGCTGGGACGCACCCTCGCGCGTCTGACGGGTCTCGGCCGTGGTGCTGCCGTGCTGCGCACGGTCGTGTTCTCCGTGCTCGGGCTCCTCGTGTTCGGCGCCCTGCTCACCTCCGCCGACGCGCTGCTCGCCGAGTGGGTCGACGCGGTGGTCCCGGACCTCACCCTCGGCGGCTTCGTGCTCCGGTCCTTCGTCGCCGTCGCCGTGGGCGGGACGGTGCTGGCCGCGGCGTACCTCTCCCTCAACCCGCCGCGCGTCGACCACGGCGGCTCGACGGCGCAGCCGGTGCGCAACCGCTACGAGTGGCTGGCGCCGGTGCTCGTGGTCGACGCGGTGTTTGCTGCCTGGCTGGTCGCGCAGGCGACGGTGGTCTTCGGCGGGCACGACTACCTGCAGCGCACCACCGGGCTGACCTACGCGGAGTACGTCCACCAGGGCTTCGGCCAGCTCACCGTCGCCACCGCCCTCACCCTCGTCGTCATCTGGGCGGCGGCCCGCAAGGCCTCCCGCGAGACGCCCACGGACCGTCTGTGGCTGCGCGGGTCGCTCGGCCTGCTGTGCGTGCTGACCCTGGTCGTCGTCGGCTCGGCGCTGCACCGGATGCACCTCTACCAGCAGGCCTACGGGTTCACGCAGCTCCGCCTCCTCGTCGACGTCTTCGAGGGCTGGCTCGGCCTGCTCGTGCTCGCCGTCGTCGCCGGAGGCGTCGCGCTCCGCGCCTCGTGGCTGGCCCGCTTCGCCGTCGTGTCCGGAGCCGTCGCGCTCCTCGGCATCGCCGCGATCAACCCCGACGCGTGGATCGCCGACCACAACCTCGACCGGTACGCCGACAGCGGCCGCATCGACTGGTCCTACCTCCAGTCGCTGTCGGACGACGCGGTGCCGGCGCTCGCGAACTTCGAGTGCGCCCTCGGCGACCGCACCCGGGCCGACGACTCCCTGTGGGAGCTCAACCTCGGCCGAGCCCGCGCCGCCGACCTGCTACCCGCAACACCCCCGGCACCTCTCAGCGACTCCTCCTGCCCCGACACACCCTGACCGAGCGGCATCACCTGCGTGCCGTGAACAGCTGCCCGTAGCCGTCGACCAGGAGCTGACGCGTCGGTCGCAGCGAGGGCTGACCAGAGCAGGACCTGGTTGGCCTGGAGGACGAGGCGGCCGGTCCGTTGCTCGAGCTCCGCCACGGCACCTGCTGCCCGGAAGCCGTTGCCGGCGAGGAAGACGGCGGAGTCGTCGTCCCCGAGGTGGGGCAGGAGCCGGTCGACGACGTCGCTCGTCTCGACGCGGCTGGGGTCGGAGGTCAGGTCGTCCGCCTTGAGGAAGGTGACGTCGAAGCCCTGGTCGCGGAAGTAGGCGACCCCGAGCTCGTCGAGCTCCTCGTTGATCCACGGTGGGTGGACGAGAAGGAGCCGGGTGGCGTCCCGGGCCCGGAGGGCCTCGACGGCCGCGGCAGCACTGACGACGGCGGGAACGCCCGCGAGGTCAGCGAGCCTCTCCGCCAGCTCCTGCTCGCCGGCCCGGCCGAGGACGTACCCGGTGGTGGTGGACGCATGGAGGACGACGTCGAGGGGGCGACCGCGGAGCTCCGCCGCCGCAGGCACCAGGACCTCGGGCTGGGTGAGCGCACGCAGCTCGTCCACCGTCGTCGGCCCCGACTCCCCCAGCCGCACGGTCGAGACCGAGACCTGGGCCATGGCAGGGAGCTCGACCTCGGGACCAGCGGCAGCATGCGGAGTCACCACGCCGACCCGGAGCACCGTGCTGTCGGCGCTCACCGGGCCGACAGCTGCTCGACGAGTCCCATGTCGTCGCGGGTGGCCCAGTGCTCGACGATCACCCCGTCGGCGACCCGCCAGAGGTGGATGAACGTCCACGCGGCCGGGCGACCGGAGACCTCCAGCGGCGCGAGCAGGGGCATCGACGAGTCACGGTGGGTGCCGTGCAGGGTGAGGTGCTGCGCCACCAGGTCGCCCTCGCCGACGAGGTGGTGCTGCTCGGGCGTCACTGGCCCGAGGTCGTGGTCGATCGTCGCCAGGATCAGCTTGAGACCGTCACGTCCTTGAGGGCCGGCGGCGTGGTTGACCATGTCCTCCGCGACCAGGTCGTCGAGCACGGTCGGGTCTCCGGCGCGCTGCCGCTCGTACATCTCCTCGACCACGGACTTCGCGCTGCGGACTGGCCGATCGTCAGGTGCTGGCACCCGCCCATGCTGTCCCGGGTGACTGCCCGTGTCACCCCGAGGGCGTCAGGCTGCCGACGAGGCCGTCAGACGGAGACGGCACCGGCGTTGGTGCCGGCGTCGAGGATGCGGTCGATCTCGGCCACCAGGCCGAAAGGATCGAACGGCTTGATGAGGGCACCGACGACGCCGGGCACCTCGCTCCAGGTCTCGGTGATCTGCACCTTCGCGCTGAGCAGCACGACGGGGATGCCTCGGGTGCGCTCGTCGGCCCAGAGGCCGTGCGCGGTCTCGATCCCGTCCATGCCCGGCATCATCACGTCGAGCAGGATCACGTCGGGCTTGGCCGAGACGGCCAGCTCGAGGACCTTCGCGCCACGATCCGTGTCGACGACGTCCCACTGACCGACCGCCTGGAGAGCCAGGCAGGTGATCTCACGGACGTCGTCGTCGTCGTCGACGACGAGCACCAGTCGTTGGGTCATGTGGCCCTCCCTACGACGGTGCCCGTTATGTCCCCCTACACGGTAGAGCGCGGAGCGGGCATCCGCAGAAATTCGTCGGAACTCACCGTGGGAACGGCGGTGTAGTACGTCTGCGTGTCCACGGCGCGGACCTCGACGGCCGCGGTGCTGGTCACGATCGCGCCGACCGCGTCGCCCAGGCCGATGGTCTGGTTGTTGAACATGCAGATGTCGTAGGAGCACATCGCGTCCTTGGCGACGAGCGTCCGGGTGACGTGGGCGATCAGCTCGGTGAAGAGCTGCGCACGCCGGCGCCGCGAGGCCACCAGGCTGAAGCCGAGGTAGTAGACCGCGCCGCGCGACCAGTGGTCGGGGTAGTGGTGGGCGAAGTACTCCGGGCTCACCCAGTCGACGGTCTCGAGGTTGTTGGTGAGGGTGCAGAGGGCGATGAGCTCGTGGGTCTCGTCGTCCTCGATCACGATCTTGTCGATGCGCGGGTCGACCATGACCGACATGAACTCCTCGCGACGGAGGAGGTGCCGGTTGACCGCGCGGATCGCCAGCTCGCCGAAGGTCTCCAGGTAGACGCCGTAGAACCGGTGGGCGGTGATGTCGTCGACCTCGGTGATGGTCCTGATCGTGGTGCTCGGAATCCGCGTCGGCTGAGCCGGAAGCGCGGGAGCAATGGCCTGAATCGCCGGGACTACTGAAGCCACACTGGTCACAAGGTCCTCCATCCCTGTTAAAACCCCGTTGTCCTAGAATATTGGGCCAAAACTGCTCGGCCTAGACAACGCGCTCTATTCGGGCAAAAGCCTGCGCGAAGGTCCTGTGCTGTGCATCCGGTGGGCCTGAATCGGTCAGTGCCAGAGGGCCCGAATCGCCCAATCAGCCGACGTTGCCGAGCTCGGAGACGAACGCCCGGGGCAACGTGAAGTGCATCGTGGTGCCCTCGCCGACCTCGCTCTCGGCCCAGATCCGGCCCCCGTGGCGCTCGACGATGCCCTTGCAGATGGCCAGCCCGATGCCGGTGCCGCCCTTCTCGCGGGAGTCCGAGGAGTCGACCTGCTCGAACGGCTCGAAGATCAGCGCGATCTTCTCCGCCGGGATGCCGCGGCCCTGGTCGGCGACGCTGACGATCACCTCGGAGTCGCTGGCCACGGCGCTCAGCCGCACGCACGTGCCCGGGGACGGAGAACTTCAAGGCGTTGCCCACGATGTTGGTGAGGGTCTGGGTGATCCGGTCCGCGTCGGCGACGGCCCAGCCGTCTGCCTGGCCGATCTCGAGGGTGACGCCCGCCCCCTCGGACAGCGCGGTCATCTCCCGGATGGCGCCGGTGAGCAGGGTGCGCAGCTCAAGCGGCGTGCGCTCCATGCGCATCTTCCCGGAGCGGATCCGCTCGACGTCGAGGATGTCGTTGATCAGGCGGATCAGCCGGTCGCAGCTGCGCAGCGCGATCGTGACCACGCGGTGCCCCTGCACCGGCGAGGTGTCGATGAGGGTGCCGAGCATGCCCAGGGAGCCACGGATCGAGGTGAGCGGCGTGCGCAGCTCGTGGCTGACCATGGAGAGGAACTCGTCCTTCATCCGCTCGACCTCGCGACGCTGGGTCACGTCGCGGAAGACGACGACGGCACCGGTGATCCGGTCCTCGTTCATCATCGGCGTCGCGGTCAGCTCGACGGGGAAGCGGCTCCCGTCCGTGCGCCGGTAGACGTCCTCCTGGTCCCGCGCCACCTGGGCGTGGGTGAGCGCCCGGTTGATGTAGCAGCTGCTCCACGTGTGCTGGTGCGCCGCGGTGGTGCCCTCGGGCGACTGCGCGACGTGCAGGACGTCGTGGGCGTTGCGCCCGATCAGGTCGGCGGGGTCCCAGCCGGTCGCCTGGGCAGCGGAGGGGTTGCACGAGACGATGCGGCCGTCGAGGTCGACGGCGTAGATGCCGTCACCGACCGACTCGAGCAACGCCTGGTTCTGCATCGCCATGTCGCGCAGGTCGGCGGTCTGCTCACGCACTCGCTGCTCCAGGCCGGCGCGCAGGCCCTGGTTGTCGATGATGAGCAGCGTCTGGCGCGCGCCCACCGTCGCGACCAGCACCACCCACAGACCGGCCAGGGTCTCGGTGAGCGGTCCGCCGCGGAAGAGCACCTGCACCGTCGCGGCCGCGACCAGCAGCCCGAAGGTGAGCAGGGTGCCCTGGAGGTCGAAGCTGCCCGCGCTCTGGTCGACCAGGTCGTGGGCGTCGCTGGGCGAGGACGCCGCCGGGTGCCAGGCCGCTGCCGCCAGCAGGAGGTAGGCCATGATCCAGGTGACGTCCTGGACGGTGCCGAAGTGGAAGTCGCCCGAGGCGTTCTGGACGGCGAAGACGAGGTCCGCGACGGCGTACAGCACGAACCCGAAGCCGACGAGACCGTAGAAGACCCGGTCGCCCTGGCTGCGCAGGATCAGCAGCAGCGCGACGGTGACGACCGCGATGTCCAGGGTCGGGAACAGCAACGCGCTGGTGCGGTCGGCGATCGCCTCGGAGTCCACGAGGCGCGAGAAGACGAGCACCACGGCGAGGATGAGCACGGCGCAGCCGGTGACGATGCCGTCGAGCAGCGACACCACGATGTTGGCGCGCCGCAGGGGCGTGTCCGAGAGCCCCAGCAGTCCGAAGACGGTGAGCACCAGGGCGAGCGCGACCAGCGCGTCGCCCAGCGGGCTGGTGTCCTTGATCGGGTCGCCGCCGGACAGCGTGGTGACGGCGTTCCCGACGACCGCCGTGGCAGCCGCGAGCGCGAGGATGAGCCACGCGCGACGTCGACGGTCGCGACTCCGGCGGGCGGCGATCAGGCCGTTGACGACGATCGCGAGCGCGCCGATGACGAAGCCCAGCGAGCTGACCGTCTCCTTGGTGGTGCTCGGGAGCGGTCCGCCCAAGAGGGCAGCGAGGATCCCCGACAGCAGAAGCGCCATCCCGACCGCGGTGCCGAAAGCGCGCATCGACGTGGCGTCACGGGACACCCTCACGATGACTCAGGCTAGGGCGGTTTGGGCCGGTTCGGGGACGAACGTAAAGAAACGGAGGGGCGACGCCGAGCATCGAGGCCACCCAGGTGTCCCCGCCGCGGGTGAGGGACACACCGCGGCGAGGACACGGTAGTGCGCCCCAGCCTGCGGAAGCCGGGTGCGCACGCGCGTGGGTGCTTCACCGAGGTCATCGACAGGACCGCTGGGAGGGGTACGGGCGCGCGCAGAATTGCCTCTGACGCGGGACAGCCACCTCGTCGTCGTCACCGAGGACGTCGACGAGGTGGCTGTGATCGGCCGAGTGAGTCCCGAGATCCCACTCGACCCGTAGCGCTCAGGTGCAGCGCTCCCTCACCTTGTACATACCCGCGACACGCAGGGGTCAACTCACCCTGAGGGGTGTGATCCAGGTTTCACCGGGCGGGAGGCGGTCCGATCCTCAGAGCCCGGTCTGGACGAGCGCAACGGCGTGGGCCAGGTCGTCGTCGAGGGGCCTGTCGGTGCGGTCCTCGCCGAGCACGGCCGCGGCGCGCTCGTACACCTCGCGGACGGGTCCCGCGGGCAGCCGGTCGGGGTCGGTACGGATCGCCCGGACCGCGGCGACGAGCTCGCAGCCCAGGACGGTGGCGGCCAGGTCGACGACCTGCTCGCAGCCCCAGGCGGCCTGGCTGGAGAAGCTCGCGTGCTCCTCGAGGCCGAGGGAGATCGACGCGTGGCCGGTGGACACCGGCGAGGACAGGATGCGGGCGCGGGCCAGGGCGTCCTGGGCGAGGTACTCCAGGATCATCACCCCCGAGCTGCCGGCCGGACCGGAGGCCAGGAACGGCGGCAGCCCGGACAGCGACGGGTTGATCAGCGCCGAGAGGCGGGCCGCCGACAGGGCGATCACCGGGTAGGTCGCCTGGCGCAGGGCGTCGAGGGTCGCCGACAGTCGCGCGGTCACGAAGCCACCGTGGTGCAGCGGCGCGCCGTCGGCGACGACGAGCGGGTTCTCGGTCGAGTCGTCGACCTCGACGACCACGGACTGGCGGGTCGTGTACAGCGCGTCGAGGAAGGGCGCGTGCACCTGCGGCACCGCCCGCAGCGCGAACGGGTCCTGGAGGCGGGCCGGCGTCCAGGCCGCGTCGTGCAGCAGCTCCATGAGGCGTCGCGCGACGGCTTGCTGCGACGCGTCGGGCCGTCCCGCGTGGACGCGGGGGTCGTAGGCCTGCAGCGACGCCTGGAGCGCGACGGCCGAGAGGGCGACCACCTTCTCGGCAGCGTCGGAGAGCAGCCCGAGGCGGCGGTGCACCAGGGCCGCGGTCGCCAGGGTGAGGGCGTTGCTCGACATGAAGGGCAGCGCGTCGCCGTCGTCGACCTCGGCCAGCGGCGCCGACCCCGACCTCCAGGGGCGCTCGCCCACGAGGGTCAGGCCGAGCTGGGCCAGGGGCACGAGGTCGCCGGTGCCGATGGAGCCGAGCCGGTGCAGGTCGGGCACGGCTCCCGAGGCGATCGCCGCTCCGAGGGACCCGGCCAGGCCGGCACTCACCCCCGAGCGCCCCGAGGTGATCTGGTGCAGCCGGATCGCCATCGCCGCGCGAGCAGTGGCGTCGTCGTACGTGTCGCCGAAACCGGTCGCGTGGCTGCGCCACAAGCGCAACGCGTGCGAAGCGCCGTCGCCCGGCGTCACGTCCGTCGGCACGTTGCGCAGGGCGCCGACTCCGGTCGTCAGGCCGTAGACCGCCCCCGACCGGCTCGCCATCCTCAGGTGGCGCTGCGCGAGCGCGATGCGCTCCACCGACGCGTCGGTCAGCTCGACGGGCGCCGGGCCGCCCCGCAGTGCCCAGGACACCAGGTGGTCCAGCGGCATGGCCTCGGGTGTCACGCGCTCACCACTCGACCTGCTCCCGGTGGTCCTCGTCGCGGCCGTGCAGCGGGCAGGGCTGCTGCGGCTCGCGGGGGCACAGCACCCAGGCCTCGTCCGCGGTCACCCGGTAGAGGCGGTACTCCGAGGCGCCGCTCACGGACTCGGGGCCGAGCTGGCTCCCGCCGCGGGAGGGGTGACCGGGGTAGGCCTCGAGACCGGCCTCGAGGTCGTCACCCTCGACCACGCTCGCGGTGCCGACGGCGTAGAACGCCCGCCCGTGGTACGGCGGCACGCTCGAGTCGAAGACCACCAGGCTCAGGTCAGGGCGGGCGGCAAGGTTGCGCGAGTGGACAGCGCCCTGGTCCGAGACCCAGTAGAGGTCGCGGCCCGAGGCGGCGAAGTAGACCGGCGTCGTCCAGGGGCGGCCGTCGTCACCGACGGTGCCGAGGACGACATACCTGTTGTGGGCGAGCAGCTCGTGCGCGTGGTCGGTCACCTCGTTCGCCATGCCCGCATCATGCCCAGCACCCCGACCCGCTGACTACGGTGGGCGCATGGCCGACCCCGACCGTCGACTGGTGCTCGTCCTGAACGCAGGCTCGTCCAGCCTGAAGTACCGCGCCCTCGATCCCGGCAGCGGCGAGGTCGCCGTGTCCGGGACCGTCGAACGCCTCGAAGGCTCCGGCCACGCGGCTGCGCTGGAGCAGGTGGCCGACGAGGTGCGGAGCACCGGGCGGGCGGACGACCTGGTCGCCGTGGGGCACCGGGTGGTGCACGGCGGGACCCTCTTCCACGAGCCGACGCTGGTCGACGACGACGTGCTCGCGCGCATCGAGGCGCTGGCCACCCTGGCTCCCTTGCACAACCCGCCGGCGGTCGCCGGCATCCGGAGCGCGCGGGCGGCGTACCCGCACCTGCCGCAGGTCGCCGTCTTCGACACCGCCTTCTTCCACCACCTCCCGGCCGCGGCGGCGACGTACGCGATCGACACGGAGGTCGCGCAGGAGCAGCAGGTCCGCCGCTACGGCTTCCACGGCACCAGCCACCACTGGGTCTCGCGGGCCGCGGCGCGACAGCTCGGCCGTGACCCCGACGCTCCCGCCGGTCTGCGGCTCGTCGTGCTCCACCTCGGCAACGGAGCCTCCGCCTCCGCGGTGCACGACGGCCGCGCGGTCGAGACCTCGATGGGACTGACGCCGCTCGAGGGACTCGTCATGGGCACCCGTCCCGGCGACGTCGACGCCGGGGTGCTGCTGCACCTGCTGCGCCAGGGCGGGCTCGACGTCGACGGTGTGGAACGGCTGCTGACCAAGCGCTCCGGCCTGCTCGGGCTCACCGGCCTCAGCGACGTGCGGGACGTGCTGGCCGCCGTCGACGCCGGTGACGAGCGGGCGACGCTCGGCTGGGGGGTGTACGTCCACCGCATCAAGAAGTACGTCGGCGCCTATCTCGCCGTCCTCGGCGGAGCCGACGCCCTCGTCTTCACCGCCGGGGTCGGCGAGCACAGCGCCCGTGCCCGCGCCGACGTGGTGGGCGGGCTCGAGGAGCTCGGCCTGGTGCTGGACCCGGCGCGCAACGAGTCGGGAGAGATAGGAGCCCGCCGGATCTCCGCCGACGGGTCGCGGGTCGAGGTGCTGGTCGTGCCGACGGACGAGGAGCTGTCGATCGCGCAGCAGGTCGCCGCGCTGGTCGACTAGCGCAGGGCGACGGCCGAGAGGCGTTCGTAGACGGGCAGCGACGCGAGGTAGGCCTCGTGCAGCCGCGGCTCGTCAGGACCGGGCGGCGGAGGCGGCGGGTCCAGCTCCTCGAAGCCGGTCGAGCTGGCCGTCGAGCTGTGCCAGTCGCCCCACAGCTCCCACTCGGGGCGCATGCCGGGCTCCCAGGTGAGCGCGCTCTCGACGAAGGGCAGGCCCATGCGGTCGCACCACGCCCTCACGACGGTCGGGGAGTCGCTGCACAGCGTGTCCGCGTCGACGACGACGAGGTCGTCACCGAGGCTCTCGACGGCGTCGGCGGCCTGGTCGAGCGCCGCCCATCCGCCTTCCTCGTCGGTGAAGTCGGGCCAGCGCTTGGCGAGCGAGCGCAGCGTGGCGGCCGGGTCGCGGACCAGGAAGCTGTTGGAGAAGCGCTTCAGGAGGTCGGGCCCGAGCAGGTCGGCGGCCTGGTAGGCCATGTCCTTGACGAAGACCGGCCGCTCCTCGGCGGCGGCCTCGATCTGGGCGAGGACCTCCTCGGCCGAGCTCGCCGGCAACGTCTCGTCGTACCGGTCGGACCGACGGCCGGGGCCGTAGTAGTAGCTGCGGGAGAAGGGCTCGTCGAGGACCAGGTGGTCGCCCCGGGCGCTCATCATGCGCTCGAACGAGGTCGAGACCGATCGGGGCGTGGTCCAGAGGAAGGTGATGGGGTGGCTCATCGGTCACCAGGTTGCCCAGCGGGGCCCCGTCGAACCGCCGGGAGAAAGTTTTGTCGACTTTTTCGTCAGTTCCGCGTCATGACCTGCTACGAGGTCCGTCTCCTCTGCACAGTCACCACCTGCCGGATCCGCCGGCAACCCCCCACGAGGTGACCGGGACATAACGGGAGACGTCGATGACCTGGAACGAGAACTGGCCCCAGATGGCGCACTGCAAGGAAGACCCCGAGCAGATGTTCGTCAAGGGCGCCGAGCAGAACCGCGCGAAGACCCGCTGCTTCGGCTGCCCGGTCCGCACCGAGTGCCTGGCCGAGGCCCTCGACAACGACCTCGAGTGGGGCGTCTGGGGCGGGATGACCGAGCGCGAGCGCCGCGCCATGCTCAAGAGCCGGCCGAACGTGACGCTCGTGGCGCCGCCTGCTCGAGGCCGCCCGTACGGGCCAGGGTGTCCCCGCCGCGCTGCCGGAGACCTCCGTGCGCGAGCTCGCCGCCGCCATCGCCTGATCAGGCTCTCCACGCCCCTGCACGACTCCGGGGCGCACACTGGAGTGTGGCTCCTCGGACCTGTCCATCGGGTGGGGATCCCCCGGGGTGAGGCCGCCGGGAGTACCGTCCTGACCTCCGTCAGGAAGCGAGGTCCGCGTGTCGTCCCTCCTGCTCGGTGCCGTCCCGATCCACGGGCACGTCACCCCGATGCTGGCCGTGGCTCGCTACTTCACCGAGCGCGGTGACCGGGTCCGCTTCGTCACCGGGTCCCGGTTCGCCGAGGCCGTCGCCGCCACCGGAGCGGAGCACGTCCCGCTGCCGGCCGAGGCCGACTACGACGACCGGCAGGACTGGCAGGAGGTCTTCCCGGCACGCGCGGGGCTCAAGGGAGCCAAGGCCGTCGCCTTCGACATCGAGCACGTCTTCGTGCGGCCGGGCAGAGGACAGCACGACACCGTCATGGCCGCTCACGCGGAGGCGCCCGCCGATGCCGTGCTCACCGATCCGGCCTTCGCCGGCGGCGCATTCGTGCTCGGTCACCCGCCGGGGTCACGACCTCCGCTCGTCGTCTGCGGCGTGCTGCCCCTGACCATCGCGAGTCGCGACACCGCGCCGTACGGCATGGGCCTGACGCCGATGGCGGGACCACTCGGAGTGCTGCGCAACCGGCTGCTGGGCGCCGTCGCCGCACGCACCGTCTTCCCGAAGGCAGCGGCGCTCACCGACGAGGTGAACCAGGAGCTGCACGGCCGGCCGTTGACGTTCCCGGTCCTCGACTGGCCACGGCACGCCGAGGCCATCGTCCAGTTCACGGTGCCGGAGTTCGAGTACCCACGATCGGACGCACCGTCGACCCTGCACTTCGCCGGTCCTTTGTCGGCGACCGGCTCGAAGGCACCGCTCCCGGCGTGGTGGGGCGACGTCGAGTCAGCGAGCACCGTCGTGCACGTCACGCAGGGCACGATCGCGAACCGCGACTACCGGCAGATCATCGCGCCCACGCTCGAGGCGCTCGCGGGCGACGACCTGCTCGTCGTCGTGTCGACCGGGGGGCGACCCCTCGACACGCTGCCGCCACTGCCGGCGAACGCGCGCGCGGCCGAGTACCTCCCCTACGACGACCTGCTCCCGCGGACCGACGTCTACGTCACCAACGGGGGGTACGGCGGTGTGCAGTACGCCCTGCGCCACGGCGTCCCGATCGTCACGAGCAGCGGTCAGGAGGACAAGCCGGAGGTGGCGGGACGCATCGCGTGGTCGGGCGTCGGGCGACGGCTCAAGAGCGAGACGCCGTCCGCCTCCGCGGTCGGGGACGCCGTGCGTTCCGTGCTCGACGAGCCGCGCTACCGCACGGCGGCGCAACGGATCGCCGAGAGCATGGCCCGCGCCGGCGGACTTCCCCTGCTCGCGCACGTGGTCGACGCGCTGAGCTCGCCCTAGGGCCCGGACAGTGCCCCGGACAAGGCTCTGCCCCGGCACCGAGGTGCCGGGGCAGAACGATCAGTCTGGGACGTCGGTCAGACGCGACCCCGGCCACCGCGCATGCGGCCGACGATGAAGAGCACGAGAGCGATGATCAGCAAGACGATCAGGATGGTCCACAGCATGGGTGCGTCTCCTCTTTCCAAGGTGTGCGGCGGAAGGTCAGCGTCGAGCCGGACCGGCCGATGTGACCCGAGTCACGCACTGATGATTCCCTCGTCGCCGACCTCGAAACGTCCCGACGGCCGCGGAGCCGCGGGCTCAGGCCGGTGGCGGAGGGGGAGGACGCGCGCGTAGCCCGACGACGGCGTCGGCGCCACGCGCCACTGGACGACGGCGACCGCGGCCAGGACGAGCAGGCCGCCGAGCCCCTGGGTGAGGGTGAGCGCCTCGCCGAACACCGCGGCGGCACCGGCCACGGTGACGACCGGCTCGATCGCCGAGAGCAGGGCGGCCGTGGTCGGGCCGACCCGGGCGAGCCCGGCGAAGAACAGCAGGATCGCGCCGACGGTGCTGACGAGCACGATGGCGCCGATCCAGGTCCATCCGGTCGCGGTGACGTCGAGGTCCACCCCACCGGTGACCGCGCCCAGCAACACCCAGGTGATGCCGGCGCCCACGCAGATGAAGGTGGCGAGCGGCAACCGCGGGACGCCGACGACGACGCGGTCGCCGACCAGGATGTAGCAGGTGTAGACCGCCGCGGACCCCAGTGACAGGGCGGCACTGACCACGTCGAAGCCCCCGCCGCCCGCCCCACCGAGCACGAGGACCAGGCCGCCGAGCGCCACAGCCACCGCGACCACGCGGCGTACGGACGCTCGCTCGCGGCCGATCAGGATCGCCGCCACCATCACGGTCACGGGGTAGACGGAGAAGAGCAGCGCGACCTGCGAGGCGTCGCCGCGCGACACGGCCGCGAGGTAGAGGCCGGCCTGCGCGCTGTAGCCGAAGGCGCCCATGCCCAGCCCGGTGAGCACCGTCCTGGGCGTGAGCCGCCGCAGCGCACCGGTGGCGGCGCAGAGGCCGAGGAGCACGACAGCGGCGGCGCCGAACCGGACGACGAGGAGCGTCTCGACGCTCACCCCGTCGTCGTACGCGAGCTTGGCGAACACCGCCATCAGGCCGAAGCCTGCGGCGGAGAGGAGTACGAAGACGGCGCCCACACAGCAAGTCTGGGTGGTTCAACTGTTCACGTCCATCGCGAGTTCGACAACGATTCCTTCCGGCTATGCTTAACGGATGCTCGATCTCCACCGCCTCCGCCTGCTGCGCGAGGTGCATGCCCGCGGCACCGTGAGCGCGGCCGCCGCAGCGCTCGGGTACTCCACCAGCGCGGTGTCGCAGCAGCTGAGCGTCCTCGAGCGCGAGGTCGGCGCCGACCTGCTGGAGAGGGTGGGTCGCAACGTCCGCGTCACCTCGGCCGGGATGGTGCTCCTGTCCCACGCCGACGCCCTGCTCGCACGGGCGGAGGCCGCCGAGGCCGACGTCGCCGAGACGGTGGCCGGCCGGTTGGCGGGAGTGGTCCGGGTGGGCGGGTTCCAGTCCGCCGTGCTGCGCATCGTCGCGCCGTCGGTCCGGGACCTCGCGGAGTCGCACCCCGAGATCCGGGTCGAGGTGACCGAGGCCGAGGTCGAGGAGTCCACGCCGGCGCTCCGCCTCCAGCAGCTCGACGTCGTGATCGGCGACGAGTATGTCGACCAGCCCCGACCGGTGCACGACGACCTGGAGCGCAGCCGCCTGCTCAGCGAGCGCATCAACGTCGTGCTCCCGGCCGGCCACCCGGCCGCAGATCGCGACCGGGTCCGCCTCCCGGACCTCGCGGACATGTCCTGGGCCGCCTGCCAGCCGGGCACGGGCCACCACCAGATGCACCTGCGGGTGTGCCGCCAGCTCGGCGGGTTCGAGCCCGACGTCCGCTACACCTCCGACGACTTCCTCATCCTGATGGAGCTCGCGAGGACGGTCGGATCGGCCACGCTGCTGCCCGACCTCGTGCATGCCCACGACGCACCTGGGGTCGTGGTCCGGCCGGTCGCGGGCGGCAACGTCCGCCGCGAGGTCTTCCTGCTCACCCGGCAGACCTCGCCGCCCACCGTGCGCGCCGTTGCCGCCGCGCTCGCAGCCGCTGCGCACCGGGAGAGCCGGCTGTCAGCCTCCTGACAGGTAGCGACAGCCACCCTGGCCCACGTGACCGCACCCACGGAGGCGACCGGGCTCGTCGGTAGCGCCGGACCCCGTGTCCTCGGGCGTCTCCGCGAGCTCGGCGCCTTCCTCGGCGTGGGAGGCGTGGCGTACGTCGCGGACGTGGCTGTCTTCAACGTGCTGCTGTCGACCCCTCCGACCTCGACGTGGCACCCGTGGGTGGCCCGCTGCCTCGCCGTGGTCGTGGCGATGGTCCTCACCTACGTCGGGAACCGCACGATCACCTGGCGGGGCTCGTCGAGGGACGACCTCCATCGCCAGGTCGTGCTCTTCGTCGCGTTCAACCTCGTCGGGCTGGCCATGTCCCTGGTCTGCCTGGTGTTCTCGCACGACGTGCTGGGGTTGACCAGCAGGTTGGCCGACAACGTGTCCGCGAACGGGGTCGGGCTCGTGCTGGGGACGGCGTTCCGGTTCTGGAGCTACCGGCGCTTCGTCTTCGTCGACACGGCGAGGACGAAGCGCCGGTGAGCAGGGTCAGTGACGCCGGGGGGCGGTCGGGGTCACTCGCCTGCCTGCTCGGTGGTCGAGCCGACCACCGCGAACGACTTGTCGAGCTGGACGTCGATCTTGGATCCGTCGGGCATCGTCACCTCGACCTGGTAGGCGCTCTCCTCGTCGCCGGCCTCGGTCTCGGTCACCGTGCCCCCGCCGGTCTCCGCGAGCGCCGCCTTGGTGGCCTTGTCGAGGTCGGCACCAGTGATCGGCGAGTCAGCCTCGTCGCTCGCGTCCTGGTGGCCGGGCTCGTTCGGGTCGGCGTCGGGACCCTGGTCCGTGGCGTCGTCGTTGACCTCGGCGTCGCTCTCGACCTCGGTCGCGTCGTTCTGCTCACCGTCGCCGTCGCCGACCTGCGACTGCTGCTGACCGGTCGAGCCCTGGTCGGCTTGCGCCGTGACTACACCGCCGATGCCGAGCGCGGCGAGGATCGACGCGGCGCCGATGATCGCGGCGTTGCGACGGAAGGGATAGCGGAGCTTGCTCATGGTGTCCTCCTGGGTCGGGATGAGACCACCGTGGACGAGCGGTGCTGTGACCACGCTGAACGAACCTGAGAGAACTCACAGGCGGCCTCGACCATGCTGGGAGACACGAGCCGTGGAGGTGTCATGAGGGTGCTGCTGGTCGAGGACGAGCAACGCCTCGCCCGCGCCATCCGCCGCGGGCTCGAGGCCGACGGGCTGCTCACCGACGTTGCCCACGACGGCGTCACCGGGCTGGAGATGGCGCAGCACGGCGACTACGACGTCGTCGTCCTCGACATCATGCTGCCGGCACTCAACGGCTACGACGTGTGCCGACGGCTCCGGCGGGCCGAGGTGTGGACACCCGTCATGATGCTCACCGCGAAGGACGGCGAGTACGACGAGGTCGACGCCTTCGACCTCGGGGCGGACGACTACCTCACCAAGCCGTTCTCGTTCCCGGTGCTGGTGGCCAGGCTGCGAGCCCTGATCCGGCGGGGTGGTGTCGAGCGCCCCGTGGTGCTGCGGGCCGGCGACCTTGCTCTCGACCCCGCGAGCCGATCGGTGTCCCGCGGCGAGGACTCCGTCGAGCTCACCCCACGCGAGTTCGCGCTGCTGCACTTCCTCATGCGACACAAGGGCATGGTGGTGTCCAAGCTCGAGATCCTCCAGGCGGTGTGGGACCTGCACCACGACGGCTCGGACAACGTGGTCGAGGTCTACATCGGCTACCTGAGGAAGAAGCTCGACGCCCCCTACTCCCGTCGCGCGATCCAGACGGTGCGCGGCGCCGGCTACCGCCTCGACGCGGCAGGAGGCTGACGATGTCCGTCGGTCCTCCACGCGTGCGGCGACGCAGGGTGTCGCTCCGGGTCGGCGCGGCCGTCGCCGCTGTCGTGACGCTGACGCCGTTGCTGGTGCTCGGAGCCGTCGGGGCCGTCCTGCTCCAGCGCCACGACCTGACGAACGCCGTCTACCAGGTCGCCGAGGAACAGGCGCGATCCGTGGCGCACCAGGCCATCGCGAACGGCTCGGTTCCCGACCTCGCGGCGTCCACGGGCGGGGAGGAGTCCCTTGCCCAGGTCGTCGGCACCGACGGCACGGTCGTCGAGGCGACGTCGGGCCTCACGGGCCAGGCGCCCCTCATCGGTCCACCGGTGGGTGACGCCGCGCGTCGTACTCAGCGAAGCGGACTGGCCGGCGAGTCCGACGCCTATGCCGTGGTGGGTCTCCCGATCGCCGGCACGAGGCAGTACGTCGTGGTCGCCCGGAGCCTCGAGACCGTCGAGGCGGCCACCGCGTCGACCACGCGGCTCCTCGCGGTCGGCGTGCCCGTCGTGGTCGCCGCTGTCGGAGCGATGACGTGGTGGGCGACCGGACGGGTCCTCCGTCCGGTGGAGAAGCTCCGCTCGCGAGCCTCCGACATCGCCCGGACCGGGGTCCACCAGCGCCTGCCGCAGGATGCCGCCAACCAGGAGATCGCGCGTCTGACGGACACCTTGAACGACATGCTGGACCGCCTCGCCGAGAACGCCCGCGCACAGCGCCAGTTCGTCGCGGACGCCTCGCACGAGCTGAGGAGTCCCATCGCGACCATCCGCACCGTCACCGAGGTCTCAGGCCCCGACTCGGACTGGACCGAGGTGCGCGAGGACCTGCTCGCGGAGGCGACCCGGCTCGAGGACCTGGTGGCACAGCTCCTCTCCCTCGCCCGCCAGGACGCCTCGCCCCAGCTGAGCGAGGGGGCACCGCTCCGGCTGCGGTCGGCCGTCGAGGCTGAGCTGGCCCGCCCACGCGGCACCCCTGTCGAGGTGCACTGGGCGGCCGACCCCCTCGTCCGCGCGCACACGGGTGTCCTCCGCACCGCACTCGGCAACCTCGTCGACAACGCAGCGCGGCACGCAGACACCAGGGTCGAGGTGACGGTGGACAGCACGCACGATCGAGCAGTCGTCACGGTCGCGGACGACGGTGCAGGGATCCCGGCAGTCGACCTCGACCGGGTCTTCGAGCGCTTCGTGCGGCTCGACGAGGCACGCGCTCGCGACGCCGGCGGCGCAGGCCTCGGCCTGTCCATCTCTCGCGCCCTCGTCGTCGGGCTCGGCGGATCCCTGGTGGCCGAGGACACCGCCCCCGACGGTGCCCGGCTTCGCCTCGAGCTGCCTCTCGCGGACAAGACCCCCACTGCTCGGCGTGGGGGGTAGCACTGGGGACGGCGTGCGCGACGCCCCCTTGCGGGTGTGGCCGCCCGAGCGGGGCGTCGTAGGTTGCACAGATGGGCGAGAACGGCGGTCAGCAGAGCCGCATCGTCACCGTCGCGCTCATCGACGACTATGAGCTCGTCGTGCGCGGGCTGGAGCACCTGCTGGAGCCCTTCACCGACCGCGTGCAGGTCGTCGAGCTCGACGCGCGCGTCCAACCCGAGACGCCCGTGGACATTGCCCTCTACGACACCTTCTCGGTCTCGCAGGTCGATGCCGGCGACATCGACGAGCTGCTCAGCAACCCTCGTGTGGACGCGGTCGGCGTCTACACGTGGAGCATGCAGCCCGAGCTGATCGAGATCGCTCTCCGCAAGGGGGTCCGCGGGTATCTTTCCAAGTCCCTCGACGGGCGGCAGCTCGTCGCCGCGCTCGAGCGCATCGCCTCCGGCGAGCAGGTCGTGCTCCCGAGCGAGGACATCGGGGCGAGCGCGACGATCGAGGTCGCGGGCGGCGACTGGCCCGGCAGGTCCGAGGGCCTCACGGCACGGCAGGCGGAGGTCGTCACGCTGATCACGCAAGGGTTCACCAACGAGCAGATCGCCCGACGCACCTACCTCAGCATGAACACGGTCAAGAGCTACATCCGCGGCGCCTACCGCCAGATGGGCGTCTCCAGCCGCACGCAGGCGGTGCTGTGGGGTGTCGAGCACGGCATGCTGCCCGACCGGCTCCGCGAGAAGAAGGATCCGAGCCCCTAGGCAGGCTCCCGTGCGGAGGGGAGCACCCCAGCCGGTCGGCCCGCGGTCCATCGCCGACTGAAGTCTCCCCCGCGCGGGTGAAGCGATCACCCGGGAGCATCGTGGGGCATGCAACGCACGACGCTAGAGCCCCTGGCCCGGGCCGCACCACACCCCAACGGGTCACAGCTCGTCGCGTCGACGTCGGAGGTAGGCGACTTCCGCGGTGTTGCCTGCGAGTGCGATCGCCCGGTCGTACGCCGCGCGTGACTCCTCGACCCGACCCAGCCGGCGCAAGAGGTCGGCCCGGGTGGCGACCAGCGGGTGGTAGTCGGCCAGCGAGTCCTGGAGGCCGTCCACGATCGCCAGCGCGACCTGGGGACCGTCGAGCTCGGCGACCGCGACCGCACGGTTGAGCGCGACCACCGGTGACGGGTCGATGCGGACGAGGAGGTCGTAGAGCGTGAGGATCTGGCCCCAGTCGGTGTCGCCGACGGCTGCTGCCGAGGTGTGCACGGCGTTGATCGCCGCGAGCACCTGGTAGCGACCGGGAGGCTGACCGGTGGCGATGCGTTCCCGCACCAAGCGGTGCCCCTCGGTCACGAGCCGGGCGTCCCACCGGCTCCGGTCCTGCTCCTCGAGCGTGACCAGCTCACCGTCCGGCGACACGCGTGCGTCGCGCCGTGCCTCGATGAGGAGCATCAGGGCGAGCAGACCGGTCACCTCGCCGTCGTCCGGCATGAGCTCGCGCACCACCCGCGCGAGCCGGATGGCCTCGGAGGTGAGGTCGTGCCGCAGCGGGTCGGTGTCCGGACCGCTGGCGAGGTAGCCCTCGTTGAAGACGAGGTAGAGGACGGCGAGCACCGCGGACACGCGGCGCGGCAGGTCGTCCGCGGCCGGCACGCGGTAAGGGATGCGAGCGGTCTTGATCTTCGCCTTCGCCCGCGTGATCCGTTGGCCCATGGTGGATTCCTGCACGAGGAAGGCTCGCGCGATCTCCGCCACGGTGAGACCGCCGACCATGCGCAGGGTGAGAGCGACGCGGGCCTCCGGGGCGAGTGCCGGGTGGCAGCACGTGAAGACCAGACGGAGCCTCTCGTCCTCCACGACCCCGGTGGCGTCAGGGGCGTCCGCCGGTTCGTCGTACATCCGCTGCGCCTCCTTCTGCTTGTCGTCGCGCTTGGTCTCGCGCCGGATCCGGTCGAGGGCCTTGCGCCTCGCGGTCGTCGTCAGCCAGCCGCCGGGGTTGGGCGGCACGCCGTCGACGGGCCAACGCTCGACCGCGGTGGCGAACGCCTCGGCGGCAGCCTCCTCGGCGACGTCGAGGTCGCCGTACGTCCGCGTGAGGGTCGCGACGATCCAGGCCCACTCCTCGCGGTGGACTCGGGAGATCGCGTCGTCGACGTCGGCCGGGGTCACAGGAACGGGCGCACCTCGACCCTGCGGTTGCAGGCCTTCGATCCCGCGGCGGCCAGTGCGAGGGCCACGTCGAGGTCGTCCGCCTCGACGATCCAGAAGCCGATGGTCCACTCCTTGGTCTCCGCGAAGGGGCCGTCGGTCAGCGCGGGCTCGCCGCCCCTGCTGTCCACGACCGTCGACATGTCGGGACCCGCGAGGCCGCCGGCGAAGACCCAGTGGCCGTCGTCCTGGAGGCCCTCGTTGAAGATGTCGATGGCCGCCATCTCCTCGTCGGTCGCGAGGGCGGCGCTGTCGTGGAGCACGTTGACCAAGTACTGCATGGGGACCATTCTCCTGACGTCGGGAACGCCCCTCGCGGGCGTGCGCTCACCCTTTCGACGAACGGTGGCGGCCCGATCCGACAGGCGCCTAGGAACGAGCCTTCCAGTACGCCGCGCTGAACGCTCGCGCCGTGCCCATCGGGTCGTCGACGAGGTCGAGCTCGCCGGCGTCGAGCGACGTCCGCACGTCGGCGGAGTAGTCGTCGGGGAACACCGTCGCGTCACCGCGAGCCACGGCCTCCAGGCAGCGCTGCGCCACGGACTCCGGCGACGCCTTCGGCTGGGTCATCGCGGCGGTCATGTCGGTCGCGACGTAGCCGGGGTAGGCGATCGTGACGCCGACGCCCTGGGGCCGCAGCTCGGAGGCATAGGCGTGGACCAGGTCGCTGACCGCGCGCTTCGACGCGGCGTACGCCGGGGCGGTCCGAGACATGAGGAAGGCGGCGCTCGAGGCCACGACCAGGATGCTGCCGCCTCGCGCCACCAACGTCCCCTCCAGACCGCGGAGCAGCTGGATCGGCCGGAACGCGTTGACCTCGAACATCCGCAGCAGGTCCGCGTCGGAGATCTCGGAGACGGCACCCGGCACCGAGATGCCGGCGTTGTGGACGACCAGGTCGACCTCGCCGACCGCAGCGGGGACGGCGGCGACGGAGGAGGCATCGTCGAGGTCGAGGTGCACGGGGCGGACGACGTCGCCGTACCTGTCGACCAGGGGGTCGAGCGACGTGAGGTCACGCGCGGTCGCGAGCACGCAAGAGCACCCCTGCGCGACCAGCGCGTCAACGAAGGCGGTGCCGATGCCGCGGTTGGCGCCGGTGACGAGCGCGGTGCTTCCGGAGAGATCCACGGCGATACCTTACAGTAGTCAGTATCTAGTAACTACGAACGGAGAGCGCGATGCCCAGCGAGCGGAGCCTGACCACCGCAGTCACCCAGGTGCTCTTCCGGTACGCGCGCGGCATCGACCGGATGGACGCGGACCTGACCCTCGCGTGTTTCGAGCCGGACGCGCTCATCCACTACGGCGGGAAGTTCCGGGGCACCCCGCAGGGCTTCGTCGACTGGCTGTGGCCGCTGCACGCCGGGATGGTCGGGCACGTCCACTCGATCTCGAACGTCCTGGTCGAGGAGGAGCCGGTGGTCGCGAGCGAGGCCTACGTGACCGTCATGCTGCGGATGAACGACGGCGACGAGGTCTTCGACTACGTCTCACGCGGCCGCTACCTCGACACCTGGCGCGTCGACGTGACCGGAGAGCCGCGCATCGCCGAGCGGCTCTACGTCAACGACTTCCGGACCACGGCACCGGTGCTTGCGCGCGACACCGAGGGCCAGCTGCCCCTCTCCGACATCACGCACACGCCCGGGTCCAGGACACCGGGCGACCCGTCGTACGTACGGCTGGCCGGTGGGTCCGTCGACGACTGCCTGGCGACGCGAATGAGTTGACCCTCCGCGGGGAACACTCACCCGGTCGGCGCACGCACACGACCGACCACGGCTCATGCAGGGGTGGCGGAGCCGGCCGCTGTGCTGAAAGGGGCACGCAATGCCGGCTGTCCATGCCCGGAATGACGATGGTCGAGCAGCGAGCGACGCGAGCGTCAGTCGAGACCATCGTCAGGTCGGGGACAGGTACTCGCTCGTCCGCCTGATCGCACGCGGCGGGATGGCCGAGGTCCACGAAGGTCTCGACACCGTGCTCGAGCGCGAGGTCGCCGTGAAGCTCCTGCACGTCACCGCAGAAGATGACGCCGCTCGGCAGCGCTTCCGCCAAGAGGCACAGATCCTCGCCGGCCTCGTCCAGCATCCCGGCATCGTGTGCGTCCTCGATGCGGGCTTCGACCACGAGCACCCGTTCCTGGTCATGGAGCTGGTCCGCGGGAGGACGCTCGCCCATGCGCTGGCGCAGGGACCGATCACGCCGGACACGGCGGTGCGGGTCGGACGCGAGGTCGCCGCCGCTTTGGCCCACGTGCACGAGAACGGCATCATCCACCGCGACGTGAAGCCGGCGAACATCGTCGTCGACGAGCTGACCGGGTGCATGCGCCTGCTGGACTTCGGGATCGCCATCCTGCGCGAGCAGGGCTCGGGACTCACCTCTGCCGGCCAGCTGATCGGCACGGCGGCATACCTCGCCCCCGAGCAGGTGCGCGAGCAGTGCGCCACCACGAAGTCCGACGTCTACTCACTCGGCCTGGTCCTGCTCGAGCTGCTCAACGGAGAACGCATCTACGGCGGCTCGCCCATCGAGGCCGCCCTGGCCCGCCTGCACGAGCCGCCGACGATCCCGGACGCGCTCCCGCGCGACCTGGTCCGGCTCCTCCGGAGGATGACGGCCATGCACCCGCGCAACCGTCCCACTGCGGCCGAGGTGAGCGCCACGCTCAGCCAGCCGGACCTCCTCGCGCGGTCGGCTCGCGCGTCCTGACGCGGTCAGGCCCGCGCGTACACCTCCACGCCGTCGACGAACGTGTGGTCGACCACGGTCTCGCAGATGCCCTCCGGCGGGATCGCGAACAGGTCCTGGCTGAGCACCGCCAGGTCCGCGGCCGCGCCGACCCGGATCGTGCCTGACAGGTGGTCGGTCCTGTTCACGAACGCCGAGCCGGCCGTGTAGGCCCGCAGCGCCGTGACGAGGTCGAGTGCCTGGTGCGCACCGAGCGGACCGGCTCCGGGAACCGCGTCCGGACCGTTGCGGTTGACCGCCACGTGGATCGCCTGCAGCGGGTCGGGCGACGAGACCGGCCAGTCGCTCCCCATCGCGAGCGTGGTTCCCGCGCGGAACAGGTCGCCGAAGGGGTACATCTCCTCGCCGCGCTCCTCACCGACGAACGGGAGTGTCAGGTCGTCGACCTGGGGCTCGTGGAGCGCCCAGAGGGCTTGCAGGTTCGCGGTGGCCCGGAGGCCCGCGAACCTGTGGCGGTCCGACTCGTGCACGAACTGCAAGTGCGCGAGGTGGTGCCGCCGGTCGGCCGTCCCGTTGGTCTCGCGCGCGACGGCCAGGGCGTCGAGCACGTCGCGGACGGCGCGGTCGCCGAGCGCATGGGAGTGCACCTGGAAGCCGGCGGCGTCCAGCTCGGTCACGACCTGCTGGAGCAGCTCCGGCGCCAGGAACGAGATGCCGGTGTTGTCGGTGCCGCACCCGCACCCGTCGAGGTAGGGCTCGAGCATCGAGGCCGTGAAGGTCTCGGCGACACCGTCCTGCATCACCTTCACCGAGTGGATCCCGTAGCGGCCCGCCTCCGCGTTGGTCGCGTCGCGGATGCCGGCCAGCCGGACCACCTCGGCGGCGACGCCCTCCGCCGTGGTGCCGCGCTCCCACCACAGCGCGCCCTCGACACGTGCGGTGAGCCAGCCCTCCCTGCTCGCTCGCAGGTAGGCGTGGTGCACCCCCGGCTTCGTCGAGGTGCGAGGACACCCAGGCGTCCTGCCAGCCGACGATGCCGACCGAGTGCAGGTACGCCAGCGCCGTACGCAGGCCCTCGTCGTAGTCCGCCTGCCCGGGCGCGGGGGCCACCTTCTCGACGAGGTCCATCGCGCCCTCGTGCAGCATGCCGGTCGGCGCGCCCGACTCGTCGCGCTCGATCCTGCCGCCGACCGGGTCCGGCGTCTCCGCGGTGATCGCGGCGAGCTCGAGGGCCGCGGTGCTCACCCACGCCGAGTGGTGGTCCTTGTTCGGCAGGTAGACCGGTCGCCGGCCGACCACGTCGTCGAGCTGGTCACGGTGGGCCCGGCCGTTCGGGAAGGCGGCCATGGACCAGCCACCACCGAGGACCCACTCCGTGTCGGGCCGTGACTCCAGGTAGTCCGCGACGGCGCGACGGTAGTCGTCGAGCGTGTCCCCCGGGGTCAGGTCGCACTGGTTCCGCTCGAGACCACCCATGACCGGGTGGACGTGCGCGTCGGTGAAGCCGGGCACGAGCATCCGACCGCCGAGGTCGACGACGCGGGCGGCGCCGTCGACCAGGCCCTCCACCTCGCGGTCGCCACCCACGGCGACGATGCGGTCGCCCTCGACGGCGACGGCGGACGCGACCGAGCCGGCCGCGTCCGCCGTGAAGACAGTCCCGTTGCGGAAGATCGTGGTGGTCATGTGGCTCCCTCCCTGGCGTCGGATTCTGCTACGTCAGGGAGGGAGCGGCCACCTCAGCCGCGGCGGGGTCCGGCACCCGTCGTCGCGAGTCGAGCAGGCTCCGTGACGTCGGCCTCGACCGAGACGACGGGGAGCGCTTTGTCGAGCCAGGACGGCAGCCACCAGTTCGCCTTGCCCAGCAGCGCCATGGCAGCCGGGACGAGGACCATCCGTACGACGGTCGCGTCGATGAGGATCGCCGTGGCGAGGCCGAGGCCGAGCATCTTGAGCGACGGCACCGGGCTGGCGACGAAGCTCGCGAACACCGCGACCATGATGAGCGCCGCCGAGGTGACGACCCGGCCGGTGGCGGCCAGGCCGCGAGCGACGGACTCCGTGTTGTCTCCGGTCCGGACGAACTCCTCGCGGATCCTCGAGAGCAGGAAGACCTCGTAGTCCATGGAGAGCCCGAACAGGACCGGGAACATGATCACCACGATCACCGAGGTGATCGGCGTCGGGCCCTCGAGGCCGAGCAGCTCGGCGCCCCAGCCCCACTGGAAGACCGCGACGATGACGCCGTACGCCCCTCCGATGGACAGCAGGTTCATGACCGCGGCCTTCAGCGGGACCGCGACGGACCGGAAGACCAGCATCAGGAGCAGGAACGAGACGCCGATGACCGCTCCGATGAACAGCGGCAGGGTGCGCGTCAGCTGGTCGTTGAGGTCGTCGGTCGTTGCCGTGACGCCCGAGACGTACACGTTGCCGGGGAGGATCTCCCGCACCCGCTCGATGGTCGCCGAGGTGTCAGGGTCAGCGGGACCGGTGGTGGGGATCGCCGTGAGAACGGCGGTTGCTCCGTCCGCGGACGTGACGGGCGCGCCCACCGAGTCGACGCCGGCGACGCCGGCGATCTCGCCGGCCAGGCCGGCGACTCCCGCCGTCTCGACTCCCCTCGAGTCCAGGTCGGCGACCACGAGCAGCGGCGCGTTGATGCCGACGCCGAAGCCCTCGGTGAGGAGGTCGTACGCCTGGCGGTGCGTCGTCTCGGACGGGGCGTCGCCCGCGGCCGGGAACGCGGTCTGCATGAAGAAGGCAGGAGCGGCGAGGACCACGAGCGCGAGCACGGAGCCGGCCAGGTAGGGCCACGGACGTGCAGCGACACGGTGCCCGAAGCGCCACCACGCGGTGTCCTCCGCCTTCTTCGCCGGCCGGTGCCGGCGCACGATGCGGCCCTTGTCGATGCGGTCACCCAGCAGGGACAGCAACGCGGGCAGCAGGGTCGTCGCCGTGGCGACGGCGAAGAGGACCATGAGCGAGGTGGCGAGGCCGATCGAGGTCAGCACACCCAGACCGGTGATCGCGAGCGCGGCCGTCGCGACCACGACGGTGCCGCCGGCGAACACCACGGAGGCACCCGAGCTGCCCATCGCGTCGGCCAGGGCGCTCTCGTTGTCGCCCGTGGCCGCACGGTTCTCGCGGTAGCGGGAGATCACGAAGAGTGCGTAGTCGATCCCGACACCGAGCCCGACCAGCCCGGCGACCGAGATCGCGGAGGTCGACACGTCCATGACGCTGGCCATCAGCGTGATGCCGCCGATGCCGACGCCCACGGCGATGAGCGACATCGCGATCGGGAGGACGGCAGCCACGAGCGTGCCGAAGACGACGAGGAGGACCAGCAGGGCAACGAGGAGACCGATGCCGACGTGACCCGAGTCGTCGGCCGCGGCGTTCAGGAAGACCTCGGCGCCGCCGAGCTCCACCCGGACGTCCGGCTGGCCCATCGCGGCGACGCTCTCCGAGAGCGTGGTGTAGGCCGGCTTGCCCATCTCGCGCTCAGGGACGTCGAGAGAGATGGTGGCGTACCCGATGCGCCCGTCGTCCGAGACCGTGCCGACCGCGAAGGGGTCGGACACGGTGGCGACGTGGTCGAGGCCGGAGACCTCGTCGAGCACGGAGCCGACCTCGGTGCGGTGCGCCTGGAGGGTGGACCCCGGCTCCGCGGCGAGGACCACGAGGGCGCTGCCCTTCGCCGCGTCGGGGAAGTCGTCGTGGAGCAGCTGCATCGCGCGCTCGCTCTGGCTGCCGTGGGCGGAGAAGTCGTCGGCGAAGGTGCCGCCGCCGCTGACCGCGAGGAGGAGGACGCCGACCAGGGCGAGCACCCAGCTCGCCACCGTGCGCCACGGGTGCCTCGCGCTCGCCATGGCGACGGCTCGCGTGAACCTGTTCATGGTGATGCCTTTCGGGAAGCGGCCCCAGTGATGGGGCCGGCTGACAAGTTGCCGATCGGCTGTGAACGTAGGGAGCGAGGTGGTGACGGGTCGTCACCACAGGTGGTGAGAGCGAGGGTGATTCCGCGGGCCTCAGCCCAGCGAGCGCGCGAGGACCAAGGCACGCATCCGGTGCAGCCGGGGCATGAGGCCGTAGATGACGATCGGGACCGCGACGGTGGCGAGCACGAAGGTCCGCGCCACGCTCGGCAGGTCGGCCAGCGCGTCGCCGAAGGCGAGGTTGAGCACGGTGAGCGTCGGGAAGACGGCGACCCAGATCATCAGCGCCAGCTGGTGCTTGGTGGGAGGCGGGATCGGGGTCCGGCGGGTCTCGTTCACGGGTTTCTCCTTCGACGGGGTGATGTCGACGAGACTCCCTGAGGTCAAGACCAGTGACAACGAACGTTGCTGTTTCCGGGAAGGGCGGGCTCCAATGGTCGGGTGACCCAGCCCCGGACCGCGTCGGACGCCGTCGCGACGGCCCTCGACCTGGTGGCGCCACGCCTGCGCAAGGTGCGCGAGCAGCGTGGGGTGACCCTGACCGAGATGGCGGAGCTCACGGGGATCTCCAAGAGCACCCTGTCGCGGCTCGAGAACGGGCAGCGCAAGCCGAGCCTCGAGCTGTTGCTGCCCCTGGCACAGGCCTACCGCGTGCCGCTGGACGAGCTGGTCGGGGCGCCGGAGGTGGGCGACCCGCGGATCCGGTTGAAGCCCCAGAGGGTCAAGGGACGGACCGTGCTCCCCCTGACCAGGCACCCGGGCGGCGTGCAGGCATGGAAGATCGTGATCCCGGGCGAGCAGACGACGCCGGACCCGAGGAGCCACGACGGGTACGAGTGGCTCTACGTGCTCACCGGCCGGATGCGCCTCGTGCTGGGCGACCGTGACCTGGTGCTCGAGGCCGGTGAGGCCGCCGACTTCGACACCCAGCTGCCGCACTGGTTCGGGAGTGCGGGCGACGGGCCTGCCGAGATCCTGAGCATCTTCGGCCGCCCCGGCGAACAGATGCACGTGCGGGCGACGTCGCGCAGGGACGACGCGTGACGTCCCTGCACCTGGTCGAGACCAAGTTCTTCCTGCCTCGGACACGGGCCGGAGCGGTCCCGCGACCACGCCTCGACGAGCTCCTCGGCCGCGGTTCCCGCCTGACCCTGGTCTCCGCCCCGGCCGGGTTCGGCAAGACCACGCTCGTGGGGTCGTGGCTGACCCACACGGGCCCGAAGGTCGCCTGGGTCTCCTTGGACACGGCCGACCGGGATCCCGAGGTGTTCTGGGCCTATGTCCTCGCAGCCCTCGACCGCGCCGTCCCCGGCGTGGGTTCCGCGGGGACGGCGGCGCTCGGGGTCGGGCACTCGGTGGAGGCGGCCCTGACCGCAGTGCTCAACGAGCTCAGCGTCCTGGCCGAGGACGTGGTGCTCGTCCTCGACGACTACCACCTCGCCGAGGGGCCTCCCCTCCAGCAGGGCATGCAGCTCCTGATCGAGCGGATGCCGCCACAGCTCCGCCTGATGATCCTCACCCGAGCGGACCCGGCCCTGCCGTTGGCCCGGCTGCGTGCCCGCGGCGAGCTCGGGGAGGTCAGGGCGGCCGACCTGCGCTTCACCGAGGACGAGGCGTCCGCGTTCCTGGCCGAGGCCACGGGACGCGAGCTCACCGCGGAGGACGTGGCCGCACTCGGCGACCGGACGGAGGGCTGGATCGCCTCGCTCCAGCTCGCCGCGATCTCCTTGCGTGACCGGGAGGACCCCACCGCCTTCATCGCGGGGTTCGCCGGCGACGACCGCTACGTCGTGGACTACCTCATGGAGGAGGTGCTGTCCGACGTGCGGGCAGACGCCCGGGACTTCCTGCTGTCCACGGCTGTCCTCGACCGCCTGAGCGGCCCGCTCTGCGATGCGGTGACCGCCTCGACGGGCGGGGCGGCGATGCTCGAGGACCTGGAACGCCGCAACCTCTTCGTCGTGGCGTTGGACGACAGGCGGCAGTGGTACCGCTACCACCACCTCTTCGGCGACGTGCTCCGCGCCCGGCTGCTGCAGGAACGACCCGATGACGTCGCGGAGCTCCATCGACGGGCCAGCCTGTGGTTCACCGAGGCCGGCGCGCCCGAGGAGGCGGTGCGCCACGCGATGGCGGCCGGGGACGTCGAGCGCGCAGCGGAGCTGGTCGAGCTGGCCGTCCCGGACATGCGCCGCGAACGCCGTGAGGGTGTCTTGCGCAGGTGGGCCAGGGCACTGCCGTACGACGTGGTCCGCGGCCGACCGGTCCTGGCTCTGGGCCTGGTCGGCGGCCTGATGGCGAGCAACGAGTTCGACGAGGTCGGCCAGCGACTGCGCGACCTGGAGTCGATGCTGGCCGGACCGGAAGAGGAGCTGGTGGTGGTCGACCACGACGAGCTCCCCCGCGTCTCCGGCGCGGTCGAGATGTACTGGGCCGGACTGGCGCTCGTCGGTGGCGAGCTCGACGAGGCGCTCGTCCGCGCGCAGCGGGCCCTGGACGCGGCGGCCGAGGGCGATGACCTCACGCGCTCCGCCGCTGCCGGCCTCGCCGGCCTCGCCAGCTGGGGCCTGGGGGACGTCCGGGCGGCGCACCGCGCGTACACCGCGTGCGCTGCGGGGCTGGTCCGCGCCGACCACATCGCCGACGTGCTGGGTTGCTCGCTGACGCTGGCCGACATGGAGCTCGCTCTCGGCCGGCTCGGGGACGCCGAACGGACGCTCGACGAGGCACTGGTGCTCGCCGAGCGCCGCGGGCCCGGAGACGGATCCGTCCTCCGCGGGACGGCCGACATGCTCGTCGGCCTGAGCCGTGTGGCGTGGCACCGCGACGACCTCGCGGCGGCAGCCGACTTCGTGCGCCGCGCCGAGGAGCTCGGCGAGTCCGCAGGGCTGCCCCAGCACCCGTACCGGTGGCGGGTCGCGCTCGCCCGGTTGCGGGTGGCGCAGCGGGACCACGTCGGGGCGCTGGACCTGCTGGAGGAGGCCGAGCGTGTGTACGTCGCCGACTTCTCGCCCCAGGTCCACCCGATCCACGCGACTCGCGCCCGCGTGCACCTCGCCGCGGGCGACCTCGGCGAGGCCGTCGCCTGGGCCCGCCGCCACGATGTCGGACCCGAGGACGCACTCTCCTACCTGCGCGAGTACGAGCACATCACCCTCGCGAGGATCCTCCTCGCGCAGCACACCCACGACGGCGCGCAGCTCACCGAGGTGACGTCACTTCTCGACCGGTTGCTGGAGGCCGCCGACGCAGGCGGCAGGTTCGGGACCGTGATCGAGGTCGAGATCCTGCGCACCCGCGCTGCGCTCGCGGGCCGGGACGAGGGGCGCGCGCTGTCGGCACTGGAGCACGCGGTGGACCTGGCCCAGGACGACGGCTGGGTGCGCTGGTTCGTCGATGCCTCCTCGGCCCTCTCCCCCGCGCTCGACCTCCTGGCCGAGCGCCGTCCCGGTTCCGCTTTCGTGCAAGGGCTCGCGCGGGGACGGGAGCCTCGCACGGACGACCCCGCTGCGGGTGCGCCGAAGGTCGACGGCCGGCCCCTCGTCGACCCGTTGAGCGAGCGCGAGCTGGAGGTGCTCCGGCTCCTCGCCTCGGAGCTCGACGGCCCCGCGATCGCACGCGAGCTCGTGGTGTCGCTGAACACGGTCAGGACCCACACGAAGCACATCTACACGAAGCTCGACGTCAACAGCCGTCGCTCCGCGGTCACCCGCGCCCACCAGCTGGGCCTGCTGTCCCGGTCGGCCGCCCGCTGACCGTGGGCGAAGATCACCACCACGCTCACATCAGGTGGTGATGACCCCTCACCCGTGTCGTTCCTACGGTGCCGACATGACGTCGACACGAACCCGCACGGTGCGCCCCGAGTGGCCGGTGCCCGTCGCCCTCGTCGTGCACATCCTCGGCGCCGCGACGTACGCCACCCTCGGTGCACTGCAGCTCGTGCCGCGGTTCCGGCGACGGCACCTGACCTGGCACCGACGCGCGGGCCGGGTCCTGGCCGTGGCCGGGCTGGCCGTTGCCGGCTCCGCGCTGTGGATGACCTTGTTCTACGACCCGAAGCCGGGCACGGGTCCGCTCCTGTTCGGGCTGCGGCTCGTGCTCGGTTCGGCGATGGCGGTCAGCCTCGTCCTCGGCGTTCGCGCGATCCGTCGTCGCGACGTGGCGTCGCACCGCGCCTGGATGATCCGCGCCTACGCGATCGGGCTCGCGGCCGCACGCAGGTCTTCACCGAGGGCTTCGGCGGCGCGCTGTTCGGCTCCGGCGTCTGGCGCGACGACCTGGCCAAGGGCGCCGGCTGGGCGATCAACCTCGCGGTCGCCGAGTGGGTGGTCCTGCGCGGCTCGCGCCGTCGTCCGCGGCTGCTCGACGAGGCGATGGCATGAGCGCCTCGACAGCGACGTACGAGATCACCGTCGGCGGGCGTCTCGACGACCGGTGGTCCGACTGGTTCGGTGACGTCGAGCTCCGTCGGGGTGACGACGGCACCACCTGTATCACCATCCAGCACGCCGACCAGTCCCGGTTGTACGGCGTGCTGAGCGCTCTTCGAGACCTCAACGCCGACCTGCTGTCCGTGCGGAGGCAGGATGAGGCATGCCGGTGACACCCGAGCCTTGCGGCTGATCAGTCGAGTCGGGAGGCGGCTCTCGACGAGGGCGAGGTGGCTCGACCAGATCCCGTGCGTCCTGAGGCCGGGCACGCTCAGTCGGCGAAGGCGATCTCCTCGGTGCGCGCGACGGTGCGGCGGATCGAACCCCTGTCGAGCCCGAGCAGAGCGGTCAGCCACATGCCGTTCTGGAGGATGTCGATGTCGCCCGCCCGCTTGTCGCCCTCGGCTTTCGACAGCCCGGGGCGCGCCGCACGGATGAGGGAGGCGACGCCGGCGCGGTACCTGCGCTGGGCACTCGTGTTGATCTCGGCGAAGTCCTCGTGCACCTGGGCCAGCGCCCAGAGCTGCATGCGCAGCGAGAGGTACTCGGTCGTGAGGAACTCGGGATCCGCGACGCGGCGCAGCGCCGCGCGCAGCCGGCGCTCCGGGTTGAGGGTGGGATCGGGCTCGACGATCGCGACGTCGGCCTCCTCGACCTTGCGCAGCGCTGCGGAGATCAGGCTGGTCTTGTCGGTGAAGTAGTAGTTCACGAGACCGAGCGCGACACCCGCCTCGCGCGCCACCGCGCGCATGCTGACGCCTGCGATCCCGTCACGCGCGAGCAGCGTGAGGACCGCCTCGAGGATGAGCGCCTGGCGGTCGACCTTGTCGGCCTTGTCGTCGGCACCGGGCGTCGTCACGCACGGAGCATACGGTCGGTCGCCCCTACGTCTGGGGTCCTGACGTCCCGTACTGGGGGCACGGATCGACGAACTCCCGGTCGCCGAAGGCCGCCTGCCACTCCGCGCGCGTCATGTTCCGTCCCGCCTGCTGGCAGGCGAAGTCGAGAGCGGCCTCGGCGCTCGGGTCCCACCGGTAGGTGTCGCCGTTGTTGTCGACGACGACGATCGAGCCCTCCGGCGCGAACCCGCCGAAGATGCCGAGCGCGGGCAGCTCACCGACCTGGGTGCCCTCGCGTGCGTCGTAGACGCGCACCGAGTTGTCGGTCGTCCCCACGAAGAAGCGGCTTCCGTCGTGGTCGTAGGCCACCGTCAGCGCGCTCCCCCGAGACGGTGGCGTGGGCCCCAACGTCGTGCTGCCGTCGCGAGTGTCGATGACGATGAACTGAGAGGGATTCCCGACGACGACGACGTGGACGCCGTCCGGCGAGAAGTCGCTGTACTGGGCCACACCGAGCCCGGCATGCCCCGTGCGGACCACCTCACCCGTGTCCGTGTCGATGAGCGCCCAGTCGTGCGCCCCGAACTGGGCGAACCATGCTCGCCCACCACCCAGGAGCACGAAGGCCGTGTGGCCCTGCGGGTTCGTGTTCACGTCGAGCACCTGCTGGCCGAGGCGGGTCGGCGGAACCACCGGCTCCAAGGTCCGGGCGTCCAGCACCAGGAACGTGCCGCCCCGGAAGCTCACCGCGATCTCACTCCCGTCGGCAGTGAACTTGGCGTCCGTGACCAGGCCGTAGGGGAATCTCTTCGTCTCGACGAGAGCGTTCTTGCCGACATCGATCAGCTGCACCGTGCCCTTGTGGTTGCCGGTGACGAACCGTCTGCTGTCCGGGCTCCAGCCTGCGACCCCAGCATTGCCCTCGGGGGGCAGCTCGATCGGCGTCTCGTACTTCTTCTCGTCCAGGTCGAGGAAGACGACGCGCACGTGGTCGTAGTTGCCGTCCAGACCATTGCTCTCGAAGGCCACTGTCGACCCGTCGGGTGAGATCCGTGCACTCCACTCGTTCACCTGGGGACCTCGAGAGCGCAGGCGACGGATGAAGCTGTCATACCCCTCCAGGTCCCAGCTCTGGACCTCTCCCGACGCTCCGCCGGAGTACAGCGTCCTGCCGTCCGGGCTCATCACCAGCCCCAAGGTCGACGTGTCGCCGTTGGTCATGGTGCGTTCGAGGTCGATGCCTCGGTACCACTCCAGCAACCGCCCCTGCGAGGTGGCGGCAGCCGTGCGCCGCCCGTTGGCGGACCAGGTGACCATCTGGAAGAACTCGTCGCCACCGAGTCCGGGAGCGGTGCTGACGACGTCACCCGTCCTGGTGCTGACCAGGTTGAGGGCATGGGAGTCGTCGTTGTCGCCGTACGGCAGCATCACGACCCGCGTGCCCTGAGGGTTGAGGTCGAACCACACGAAGCTCCGCAGGTGGACGTTCTCCAGCAGCTTGCGGCCCGAGCTGGCATCGAAGGCCGTGAACGGGTTCGCAACGTAGAACGTCTCACCGTCCGGGCTCAGCTGCACGCCTTGGTTCCCGTCCATGCGGACGGTGACGAGCGGAGTGGTCGGTCTGTCGAGGTCCCAGACCAGGACAGTGCCCTGGGTCCCGCTGTCGAACCTGCTGCTCGGCCAGTCCAGGCTCACTGCGATCCGACGTCCGTCCGCGCTGAAGTCCACACCGTCGACCCGTGCAGGTCGGCTCGGCCAACCGCCGAGCTGCTCGTCGACCTGGTGGAGCGTCTTCGCGTCGAGCAGGACCAGCGGCTCACGGCTGGACGGCCGGGCAGCAGCGGCAAGGACGGCGCCGTCCGGACTGAAGGCGAGAATGGCGCCGCCTTCCATTGCCGAGCGCTTGCCCACCTGCGTGACGGCCAGCCGCTCCAACGTCACGGCATCGAACAAGGCGACCTGGCCGAGTGAGTTCTGCGCAGCCACCTCCTTGCCGTCGGGATTGGTCGCCATCCAGCCGATGTGGCCACCAGGCATGTACCCGGTGTGCGTCAGCTCGGGGTTGCGCCCGATCACCTGCTCGAGCTGGCCCACCGTGGCCCCCGACGGCGCAAGTCGTGCCGCGGCGACGGCTCTGAGCAAGGCGCTCGGGATGTCGTCGGTCACCTGCGCCGTGGCACCCGCACCGCGGGCGACCGCGGCGGTCTCCGCGTCGGCTGCGGCAACCGCGCTCTTCCGCGCCTGGTGTGACTGCACGAGCGCGACGACCCCGGCGACCAGGGCCAGCACCAGCATCGCGGCCACCCCCGCCAGCAGTCCGCGGAGGCGGCGGTTCACGCGGCGCTGCCGCGCGACGGCAGCCTGGGACGAGGACGTCGACGCGGTGACGAACTCCTCCTCGACCGGAGTCAGCTCCTGGACGTGGGCGGTCGTCCACTCCAGGGTCGCGGAGAGCCGCGCTCCTCGGTAGAGCTCGCCCTCGTCGCGACCGCCCGTCTCCCAGCTCGCAGCGGCGTCGGCCAGCTGGGCGCGCAGCCGGATGCCCTCGCGGTCCTCGTCGAGCCAGGTCCGGAAGCGAGGCCACTCCCGCAGCAGTGCCTCGTGGGCGACCTCGACCCACCCGTCCGAGACGGTGACGAGCCGTCGGCGGGCCAGCAGGTCCACCAGCGCGGACGACGCGTCGTCACCGGCGATGTCGGTCAACCGGACGCGACGTCTCACCACGGTGTCACCGACTCCGGGGCCGGTCAGCCGCAGGAAGATCCGTCTCGCAAGCAGCTGCTGCTCCGCGGGCAGCGCGTCGTGCACAGAGTCGGCGAGCCGTGCCACCGCGGCCTGGAGACCGCCGGTGGCGACGTACGACGCCAGCGACATCGTCCGGTCCGCGCGGGCCTCCCAGAGCTCCAGGAGGGCCGTCGAGAGCAGGGGCAGTGCGCCCGGCTGCCCGGACACGTCGTCGACCAAGGCGTCCACGAGGTCGGGTTCCACGGTGACACCGTGCTGCTGGGCCGGTCGGGCGATAGCGCGGCGGTACTCCTCCGGGGTCATCGGCGCCACCAGCACCTGGTTGGCGCTCAGCGCCGACGCCAGCAGCTGGTCCGCGGCGAACCGCCCGTAGTAGTCCGCCCGGATCGTCACCACCACACCCACGCCGTTGTCGGTCCGGGCGCCGACCGCCGTCAAGCCCTCGAGGAACAGGGAGCGCTCCGCCTCGTCGGTGCAGACGGTGAACAGCTCCTCGGCCTGGTCGATGACGACGAGGACCTGCGGCAGGTCGGAGGACGTGGCGAGCTCGGCAAGGAGTGGGGTGTCCCCCGTCAACGCGGTCCGGGTCTCCGCCGGCAGCTCGGGAAGCACCGCCACGTCCAACGCGCGCACCGGGTGCTCTCCCGGCCGCGTGACGACCACCAGCCAGTCCTCGCTGCCCGGGAGCACGCCGGAGGCGAGGGCGGGCACGAGCCCAGCCCGCACCAAGGACGACTTCCCGCTTCCCGACGGCCCCAGCACCGCGAGCAGCCCGCCGCTGGCCGCGCGGGCGATCAGGTCGGCGACCAGCCGCTCCCGTCCGAAGAACGACTCGGCGTCGGCGGTCGCGAAGGAGTCCAGACCCTTGTACGGCGCGAGCTCCGGTGCCGGCCCGTGCCGACCGGGCCCGAGACCGAACATCCGCGTCCGTTCGCGCACCAGCTGCAGCTCGGCCACACTGCCCGCGAGCTGCGACTCGACGGACACCGTCTCGACGCGGGAGCCGGCCGCCTGACTGGCCAGCAGGCCCAGTCGCCTCGTCGCCCGGTCCTCGGCCCACGACGCGACGGTCTGGTGCAGCCGCCGGGGGACGCCGCCGGTCGACTCGAGCAGGCCCGCGGGGAGCGTCTCGTCCGCGTCCGAGAGGTAGAGACCGGCCAGCCGTCGCATCGACTCGACGTCCAGCGGGACCAGGCGCAGGTCGGGTTCCGCATCCCACCGGCGTACCTGTCGTGCCTCCTCCTCGCCGGCGTGCTCCTCGTCGACGGCCACCACCACCAGCACGGGGTGACCCGAGAGAGAGCCGGCCTCGGCGAGGACGTCGATCAGCCCTCCGACGTTCGCCTCGGCGTCGTCGACGGCGAGCAGCGTCGGGCGGTCGCCGTCGAGCAGCACCTTGCGCAAGCCGTCCCAGTCGGGTTCCGCGAGCGCGAGACCGAACAGCCGTGCCTCGCCGCCGGCCGATACCGCCACCTCGGCGACCGCCGACAGCAGGCGGGTCTTGCCGATCCCGGAGGGTCCCCGGACCACCGCCAGGCCGCCCTCACCGCGGCGTGCGCGACGCCAGGCCCAGGAGAGCCGCCGCAGCTCCTCGTCGCGGCCGACCATCGGCACCACGGAGTCGAGTCCGGCGGGGACGACGCTGAGGCCGACGGAGTCGGGGATCGGTCCCGCGTGGTCGGACGCGGACAGCAGGTGGGCGCGGACCGGCTCCGCCATGCCCTTGACCTCGGCCGTGCCCCAGTCGGCGACCTCGATGCCGTCGACCAAGCCGGCCAGGTGGCGGACACCGTCGCTGGCGAGAGCCTCTCCGCCCTTCGCCAAGGAGCACAGCCGGGCGGCCCGGTTGAGGGCGTTGCCGCGGTAGCCGCCCTCGACCGGGACCACCTCGCCGGCATCGAGTCCCATGCCCACGGTGAGGGGCAGGCCGGGGTCCAGCCGGGTCTCGTCGACGAAGACCTCCTGGAGCGCGACCGCAGCGCGGAACGACGCCCGCGCGCTCGTGAAGACGGCCATGAACTCGTCTCCACGGAGCTCGAGCAGACGACCGCCGTACGCCTCGACGCCCTCACGCGCGACGCCCGCGAACTTGCCAGCGAGCGCGGCGGCGGCCTCGTCGCCCCGCGACTGGGTGAACGAGGTCCAGCCCCTGATGTCAGCGATCAGGAAGGACAGGAGCTCCGGCTCCGAGGTGCCGTCGCGCACCATGCTCTGCATCGTCACCCGTCAAGGCGATGCCGACAAGGGACCCTGGGGCACGAAAGCCCAGGCCAGAACGTGGATCCTGCCCCCGCCCCGAGATGTCAGGCCTGGTGGCGAGCTCCGGAACGGCCGGGGCTAGCGCGGGTCGCGCACGTCCTGAGGCAGGAGCCCGTGGGCGCCGAGCATGGCCCGGTTGCGCACCGGCGATCGCCCCGCCTGGTGCTCACGTCGCTCGTAGCGACCGATCTGTCCGCGGCGGATAGCCGCCTTGATCGCGACCATGCTGACCTCCTCACAAGGGTTGTCCTGAGGTCCCCAGGATAACTCGGTCTTTGAACGATCGTCCAATGCTCGGAGCGTGACGTCGCTCACCACCCGTGGAGACGCACGAAGGCCCCCGACCACGGGTCGGGGGCCTCGACGATGCGCGCCCGAAGGGATTCGAACCCCTAACCTTCTGATCCGTAGTCAGATGCTCTATCCGTTGAGCTACGGGCGCCCGCGTGCACGTCGTACGACGCACAAGCGCCGCCGAGTCTAACGGGAGGGTTCGGTCCGGGCGAAATCGGTCAGGGCCGGACGACCTCAGCCGACTGCCAGGTCGCGGTAGGTGGGCGTGAGCTCGTCCCAGTGCGCCTTCCAGTCGGGCGACGGGGCCGACGAGGACCAGCCCGCGGGGTGCACCGACGCCCCTGCGGCCAGGGACCGTCCGAGGTCGTCGAGGTGCGCCTGCCAGCCGGCGCCATGGAAGTGCAGCTCGTCCAGCGGGAGCCCTCGCTCCTCGACCACCAGCCGGGTCCCGGAGCCCTCCTGGGTCAGCCACGCCTCGATCTCGGCTTCCTCGTCGGTGCCCGGTTCCATCGTGAGGAGCAGGTGCCGCGGCGCGTCGCAGACGTCGATCCGACCCGGCCCCGTCCAGGTGCTGGTGAACACGACGTCGACCTTGCCGCCCACCTCGAGCTCACCGGACACCTGCGCGATCCACCGCGCCAGCCGCTCCGGCGTGGTGCACGCCTCCCACAGGTCGTGGATGTCGGTGTCGTACACGTCCTCGACGCGCACTGCCCCGCGCGACTCGTCGAGCGCCCTCATGGTCCCGATGATCCTCATGTCCGCCTCTTTCCTCGTGCGATCTCTGTGTGCAGTGCGTCGAGCCGGTGGCGCCACAGGGCGCGGTAGTCCTCGAGCCACTCGTCGACCTCGACGAGCGCCTCCGGCCGCAGCCGGTAGATGCGGCGCTGCGCGTCCTTCTCCACGTCGACGAGACCCGCCTCGCGCAGCACACGCAGGTGGCGTGAGACACCCGGGCGCGCGATGGGAAGCGCGTCGGCGAGCTCGCCGGCCGTGGCGGAGTGGTCACGCAGGATCGACAGCACGGTCCGACGACTCGGGTCGGCCAACGCCTGCAGCACCGCATCCATGCATCGAACGTACCCGATCGGTTACGTACCCGCAAGGGTACACAATTTGGCCCGGCAGGATGAGGTCATGGAGAAGCGGACGCTCGGCAGGACGGGGTACGACGTCTCGGTGGTCGGCCTGGGCACGTGGCAGCTCGGCGCCGACTGGGGCGAGGTCAGCGACGCCGACGCGACCCAGGTGCTCGAGACCAGCGTCGAGGAGGGCGTGACGTTCTTCGACACCGCCGACGTCTACGGCGACGGGCGGAGCGAGCAGGTCATCGGCCGGTTCTTGAAGGACACCCGCCTGAAGGACACCGGGCTCGACATCACCGTCGCCACGAAGATGGGCCGGCGCGAGGACCAGGTCCTCGAGAACTACAGCATGGCCAGCTTCCGCGCGTGGACCGACCGGTCGCGGCGCAACCTGCAGACCGACACCCTCGACCTCGTCCAATTGCACTGCCCGCCGGACGCGGTCTTCGAGAGCGACGAGGTCTTCGACAACCTGGACACCCTGGTCGCGGAGGGCGTGATCGCGTACTACGGCGTGAGCGTCGAGACCGTGGCGCAGGCGATGGAGGCCCTCGACCGGCCGCACCTCGCCAGCATCCAGATCATCGTCAACGCCTTCCGCCTCAAGCCGCTGCGGCAGGTGCTCCCCGAGGCGTGGAACAGAGATGTCGGCATCATCGCCCGGGTCCCGCTGGCGTCCGGCCTCCTCTCCGGGAAGTACGACGCGGCCACCACGTTCGCCGACGACGACCACCGGACCTACAACCGGAAGGGCGAGGCCTTCGACGTCGGCGAGACGTTCTCCGGGGTCGACTTCGAGACCGGCGTCGAGGCCGCCCAGGAGTTCAGCAGGCTGGTCGAGGAGCACGCCCCCGACGGCACCACGCCGGCGCAGGCCGCGATCGCGTGGCTCTGGCAGCTGCCCGAGGTCAGCACCGTGATCCCCGGAGCCCGCAACACCGAGCAGGCCGCCTCGAACGCCCGCGCGGGCGTCGTACCCGACCTGGGCGAGGCGTTCCGCGACGGCGTGCGCGACCTCTACGACCGCCGGATCCGGGCGCAGGTCCAGGACAAGTGGTGACCTGACCTGCGGATCTGCCCCTCGCGGTGCATGTGGGAACGGGCACGGCGCGGTGTTGGAACGGTCCAATGGTCCTCGCGCAACTGCCCCGGTAACTTTTGGTCATCCCTCAGCCCCGGCGCTCTTTCCGGTGGCTCTCCAGGGGCCGCAATGGTGCGGAAACCAGCGAAACGTTGCCGTGCCCTCGGGGGTACGGCTCATCCGTGTTTCACCGCACGGATCGGGGCATTGCGAAGGGGCCGACGACCAGATGACGACCGAGACCACCGAGAGACCCACCACGCACGAGGGCATCCTGAGGTGGGTGAACGAGGTCGCCGAGCTGACGCAGCCCGACCGCATCCACTGGTGCACCGGCTCCGACGACGAGTGGACCGAGCTCACCGACTTCCTCGTCTCCACCGGGACCTTCACGCGCCTCAACGCGGAGAAGAAGCCGAACTCCTTCTACGCCGCCTCCGACCCGACCGACGTCGCGCGCGTCGAGGACCGGACCTACATCTGCTCGGTCGACGAGAAGGACTGCGGGCCCACCAACAACTGGATGGACCCGACCGCCATGAAGGCGATCATGACCGACCTCTACCGGGGTTGCATGCGCGGTCGCACCATGTACGTCATCCCCTTCGTCATGGGTCACCTCGAGGCCGAGAACCCGATGTTCGGCGTCGAGATCACCGACTCCGCCTACGTCGTGGCGAGCATGAAGGTCATGGCCCGCATGGGCACCGAGGTGCTCCGCAAGATGGAGGAGGTCGACGCGGCGTACGTCCCCGCGCTGCACTCCGTCGGCATGCCGCTCGAGCCCGGCCAGGACGACGTCTCGTGGCCCTGCAACGACACCAAGTACATCGTGCAGTTCCCCGAGGAGCGCGCGATCTGGTCCTTCGGCTCGGGCTACGGCGGCAACGCCCTGCTCGGCAAGAAGTGCTACGCGCTGCGCATCGCCTCGGTCATGGCCCGCGACGAGGGCTGGATGGCCGAGCACATGCTCATCCTCAAGCTGACCTCGCCCGCGGGCGTGACGAAGTACGTCGCGGCGGCGTTCCCGAGCGCCTGCGGCAAGACCAACCTCGCGATGCTCGCCCCGACCATCCCGGGCTGGAAGGTCGAGACCCTCGGCGACGACATCGCCTGGATGCGCATCGGCGACGACGGCCGCCTCTACGCCGTCAACCCGGAGTTCGGCTTCTTCGGCGTCGCGCCGGGCACCAACGAGCACACGAACCCCAACGCGATGCGCACCATCAACCAGGGCAACTCGGTGTTCACCAACGTCGCCCTGACCGACGACGGCGACATCTGGTGGGAGGGCATGGAGGGCACGCCCGACCACGCCCGCTCCTGGAAGGGCGCGGACTGGACGCCGGACAGCGACGAGCTGTCCAGCCACCCGAACAGCCGCTACTGCACGCCGATCAAGCAGTGCCCGATCCTCGCGCCGGAGTACGACGACCCGAAGGGCGTCCCGATCGACGCGATCCTCTTCGGCGGCCGCCGCAAGACGACGATCCCGCTGGTGACCGAGGCCCGCGACTGGACCCACGGCACCTTCATGGGCGCCACCCTGTCGAGCGAGACCACCGCCGCTGCGGTCGGCGCGGTCGGCGTGGTGCGCCGCGACCCGATGGCGATGCTGCCGTTCATCGGCTACAACGCCGGCGACTACTTCAGCCACTGGGTCAACATGGGCAAGGACAACGACGCCTCGAAGATGCCGCGCATCTTCTACGTCAACTGGTTCCGTCGCGACGAGGACGGCGGCTTCCTCTGGCCGGGCTTCGGCGAGAACAGCCGGGTGCTCAAGTGGGTCGTCGAGCGCATCGACGGCCAGGCTGCCGCGGTCGAGACCCCGATCGGCCACGTCCCGACGCCGGAGTCGCTCGACACCGACGGCCTGGACATGACGCCCGAGGCCCTCGCATCGGTGCTCGAGGTCGACGTGGAGGAGTGGAAGGCCGAGATCCCGCAGATCACCGAGTGGTTCGAGAAGTTCGGTGACTCGCTGCCGACCACGCTCCTGACCGAGCTCGACGGCCTGAAGGCACGCCTCGGCATGTGACCTGCGGGGTCCCGCTGCACCGTCACGTTCTGGTCAAGGTGGGCGAAGCGGACACCCCAATTCACCCCCGTCGGGCATCATGAGCCTGTGACGGAGGTGGTGGGGACCCCTCAGGAGCCGGAGGAACCGCGCGTCCTGCCCGGCCGGTCCGAGCACGCCCTGGTCCAGGAGCTCGGCTCCACGGTCTACGAGACCGCGGTCAGCGCCGGCTGGATCGACGCCGGCGACCCCGACTACGGCAAGGGCACGGCCCGCCGCGCAGCCGTCGACCTGCTGACCGAGATCGGGCTCCTGCAGTACGACCCGCACGCCAAGCGGTTCATCCCGGTCGACCCGAGCGCCGCCAGCGACCTGCTCGTCGTACCCCTCGCGCAGCAGGGCGCCGAGCTGCTCGCCGAGTCGGCCCGCTGGAACGACACCTTCAGCCAGCTCGGCCAGATCTTCCGCGGCTCGATGGTGTCGCGGTCACGGTCGATCACCGAGATCCAGGGCGTCGAGGCCATCAACCGGTTCATCGACACCCGGCTCACCGACTGCCGCACCGAGTTCCTCGCCGCGCAGCCCTACGGCCGCCGGCGTGCCACCACGCTCGCCCAGGCCGAGCCCCGTGACCTCCAGGCGCTGCGCCGAGGCGTGTCGCTGCGGACGCTCTACCAGCACTCCGCGCGGCAGAGCATCGCCACGCGTGAGTACGTCGCCGAGGTCACCCAGCTGGGCGCGGAGATCCGCACCTCCGACGAGTTCTTCAAACGGCTGCTGATGTTCGACCGGCACACCGCGCTCATCCCGGCCACGGAGAGCCACGTGGTCGCCGTCGCGATCCACGACAAGTCGATCGTCGCCTTCCTGCTCGACCTCTTCGAGCGGGCCTGGGAGCGCGCGATGCCGTTCGTCGTCCAGGACGAGAACGCGTCCAAGACGGTGGCTGCGGAGGTCCGGGCGATGACGCTCCGGATGCTCGTCGAGGGCCACAGCGACGCCGCCAGCGCCAAGCGCATGGGCGTCAGCGTGCGCACGTACGCCGCCTACATCGCCGCCCTCAAGGAGGAGTACGGCGTCGAGACGAGGTTCCAGCTCGGCTGGGCGATGAGCCGCACCGCTGACGTCCTCGACCTCGCCACCCCCGCCGCCGCCATCTCCGGCGGCCGCTGAAGCAGCTCGATTTTTGTAGGGGTCCTACAAAACGGAACGAGGGCCACCTAGCAGGTAGGTGGCCCTCGGAGCGACTGAGACAGGCCGGGGTGGGCTTGGCCGGCGTTGGGGTGGGGTGTTACGCCGGGACCGTCTCACTCACGTGGCTGCGTGGGGGGTGGGGTGGGGTGGGGTGTGCAGCCCGTTTCCGTTTCCATCAGGTTGATCAGGGGATGTCCCAGCCCGAGTCGCGCTTGAGCTGGATCTGCGTGATCTTGGACTTCGCAGCAGCGTCGGCGTGCGGCGCGGGGGTCGCCAGAGTCAGAGTCAGCGCGGCGGCAATCGCGCCGATCCACTTGGAAGTGGTGCGAGTCTTCATTGGTGTCCTCCGCAGTCGGGTGCTAGGTCCTCGATCGACCTGACAACCATTCTGGGGAGCCGGGAGGGGTGCCCGATACCAAACGCCGCTCGCGCAAAAATGCATTGCATATTTGTGCAGAAAGATCACGAAGTAGCACGCTCAGCACATTTTTGTGCTCCGTGCACTGCGAGACGTCACCAGCTAGAACCCAGGCACAGGAGTGCCGCAGGCGTATGGCGACTTAATGTCTCATGAAGTCTGGCCGCAAGCGAGGAAGACACATCGATTCCTTCGGTGAGATCTTCGTGGACCTTCACCATGACACCTGCGCTGACCTCGTCGTTTATGCGCGCCACGCCAGCCACGACAGTAGCGACACCGAGCTGGAGGAGAACGTTTGCCATGCCCAAGTTCTCGTCGCCGGGCCGCGACGTGGCCAGCCCGGCGTCGCACGCGGAGAGGAAAACACACCCCGCGAGGCCCTCAGCGGGGTCGATCTCGTAGGCGAAAAGCGGCCCGTCTGCCATCCGGACCGAGCTGAACAGAGGGCTCTCGGGTCGGTGCACACCATGTGCAGCGACATGCACCAGGTCGCCGCGGACCAGACCAGCGCGGGTCTCTGAAGCCGTCGCGGCACCCCCGACGAGGGCCTCGCCCCCCTCCCAGAGGCCGGCGACGGAGGTCGCCTCGGGTCCCGAGAGGCGCAGGTCGGGCCCCGCCACGGCCACCACGCGAGGCGTCGCGGGACGGGTACGACGACGTCCTCGCAGCCACCCCGCGGCACTGGGGGTGACCACGGTCGAGACCCCCGCCCGTCCGGGGGTCAAGCCCCACGGGAGGTGCAGGAGCTCCCCGCTGCAGGACAGCACCGCGGGCCGGGCGCCCAGCTTCAGGGGTTGCACCAGCAGGGTGTCCAACCGGGACAGGCCGAGGTCGAGACTGCGTCGCACGGCCCCCTCCAGAGGGGGTGGGAGGGCCGGCATGGCCAGGGCGTCGAGGTCCGCGCGCACCCTCTGCACGAGTGCGGCCACTTCGTCGAGATCTGCCAAATCGTGGAGGCTGGACCGTCGGCCGTCGACCACCACGGCAACCCACCGTCGGGCGTGCCTGGCGAACGACACGAGGGCAGCCCGGTCCTCGACGGCAGCCGATCGGAGCTCGCTGGAGCGCGGAGCCGAGTCGATGTCGCCACGCTCCCCCTCCAGCTCCCAGGCCCGGGCGCGGATCGCCTTCTCGAGCTCGACCCCGCGGGACCGCAGGCGTTCGAGGTCCGACTCGGCACCCGCGTCGCCCTCGAGGCCGCGAGCCGCCTCCTCGGTGCTGCGCAGCTCGCTGAGCAGGTCCGCGGTCGTCTCGTCGTCGGGAGGGCGGACGCTCGGGAGCCGGGTGGAGATCGCCCGGCTCAGCTCGATGTGCTCGAGGACGGTGGTCGGCGACCCGCTCTCCATCGCGATCTCGAGCCCGAGTCGCGCGAGTGCCGACCCGTGCACGGCGCTAGCGGTCCGCAGGTCGAGCGACCCGAAGGCGTGCTGGTACGAACCCAGCTCGGCCAGCCCCTTGCGGACCTCGGACGCTGCGCGCTGCCGCGACCCGGCGTTGCGGGCCGACAGTGCGCGGACCTCCCGGGTCCGCAACCGGTCCGGCAGGGTGTCGAGAGGCCGCACCGACGGCGCGCGCGGGACGTCCTTCGGGCGGGCGCGGAGGCGCGCCTCGAGAGCCACCAGCTCGGCGGTGCGCGCGAGGTCGCGCCTCCCTTCGTGCCGGCACGCGAGGGCCAGGTCGGAGGCGCGCTGCGCCACCTCGAGCAACGTCGTGACGCGCGCTCCGGACGTCTTCGCGTCAGCCGCGACACGGTCCGCACGGAGCCGCATCAGCTCGGCCCTGCGTTGCCATCGGAGGTTGCTCCGTCGGGCGAAGCGTCGGCTCGCCGAGAGCGCGAGAGCCCTTGCCTGCTTGACGTTTCCGTCCACGAGAGCGCACTCGGAGCGGACGAGCTCGGTCTCGGCGAGGTCCTGGACGAGACGTGCTTCGGCGAACATCGCGGAGGCCCGTTCGAGCAGCTTCTCGGCGTCGTCGACCAGTCCCGCCTCGCGCAGCACGCGGGCCCGGTCGAGCAACGACACGGGGTGCTGCTCACCCGGGTTGCGAGCCTCGGACTTCTCGAACGCGGAGAGTGCACGCGGCAGCCTGCCGGCGAGGAACTCGACGTACCCGAGGTTGTGCAGCGCCTTGAACTCGAGGACCTGCTCACCGTCGGCGACGGCGAGGTCGATGCACCGTCTGCAGGTCGTCGGACGCTTCGTCGAGCTCGCCTCTGTCGAGGTGCAGAGCGCTCCGGTTGAGCAGGATCGTCATCTGGTCGTAGACGGGCGCCGCGTCGAAGGACAGCACCGCCTCGTCGAACTCGGACAGCGCGGCGAGGTTCTCCCCGCGACGGTGGTGGAGCAGGGCTCGTTGACCGTGGATGGTCGCCGTCAGCGCATACGCGCCGGACTCCGCGACAGCACGCTCCGCCCTGTCGTACAAGGACATCGCCTCGTCGAAGTCACCGGTGACCTCGAACTCCGCCAGCGCCAGCCCGAGCAGCAGCCGGGCCTGCTCGGCGACGACCTCGGCGCGCTTGTCGTCGAGCCGGTCGAGGCGCGCCTGGAGAGCGCGGAACTCACTGCGCGCGAGGGCAGCCCGGCCCCCCTGGAACAGCTCACGGGCCGCCTCGATCTCCCCACGCAGTGCCACGGGATCGACGAGGTCAGGCACCCTGCGGAATCTACAGCTGGAACAGGGGGGTGACGACGACCGAGTCGGCGTCGTCCTCGCCCACCGGGTGGAAGCTCAGCTGCGCGAAACCCTCGGGCAGGCTGTCGAAGACGAACCGACCCGCCTCGTCGAGGTCGACCTCGTGCTGCTCGTCCTGCATCCGCAGGCGTACGACGATCGCGCCGGCGGGCGCCACCCACCCGTCGATGCGGATGCCGTCGTCGGAGCGCGTGACCGTCACCATCGCCGACAGGCGCTGGGCCGAGAACGTCAGGGTCTCGGTGCGGGTGCCCGTGGTCTCCCCGCGCACCGACATGGCGTCCATCGGCATCCTGGTGATCGCGGCGACCTCGGCGAACATCTCGTCGAGCGCCAGCGAGAACTGGATGCGCTGCACCAGGTCCTCGGGCACCGGGTCGACGTCCATGAGGAGCTGCGCGACCTCGCGCAGCAAGGCATCGTCGGTGGCGTCGACGGGTCGGGACGCCGCCTCCTCGAGAGCGCCATCGGCGCCGTACTCGTCGTCCATCACAGCTGTCCCTCCCAATGTGGGTCGCCGGCGAGGATCTCGCGCAGCTTGGCAAGGCACCGACCCCGCGTGGGGCCGATGCTGCCCACCGGCATGCCGAGAGACTCGGCGAGGTGGGCGTAGTCGGGCTTGTCGGCGAACGCGATCACGCTCACGAGCTGGCGGCACCGGTCGGGCAGCGCCTGCACGTGCGTCCACAACCGCCGCTGGCGGTCGTCGCGGAACGCGGTCTCCTCCGGACCGTCCTCCTGGTTCGGCATGTCCATGACCTCTTCGCTGTCGACGCCGAAGACGGCGCCGGAGCGGTCGCGGTCGTCCCGGCCGCGGCGTGAGGCCCTCCAGGCCTCGCGTCGCGCCGAGGTGAGCAGCCACTTCACGATCGTGTGCGGGTCCCGCACCGAGTCGGCGCTGCGCAGCAGGCTCATCCACACCGTCTGGATGACGTCCTCGGTGGTGACGGCATCGAGACCGGCGCTGCGGCAGGTGCGCCACAGCAGCGGCGTGAGCATCTCGACGAGCTCGTCGAAGGCACCACGGTCGTCTGCCTGGAAACGACCGAAGGCCTCGCCCGCCCTCAGGACGAGCGTCTCCCCACCGGGACGTGTCTGGATCATGGCGTCGCCTTCGCCAAGGGCTCGCGACGTCCGGGCATCTTCTCCAGGAGTCCCCGCAGCCTCGTCACCCGTGCCCCCTGGTCGAGGTCGTCGTCGCCCTTCTCATACGCGGCGAGCAAGGCCTGCGCCAGCTGGCCGGCGAACACAGGGCCGGCGAACGACGTCCCGCTCCACACCCCGAAGCCGCTGCTGAAGTCGTCCGGGTCGAGGGCCGTGCGCCACTCGCCACGCCCGTTCTGGACCGCGTTCGCGGGCTCCATCGACGCGTCGTACGTCGTGGGCATGGTGCTGATCAGCGCCGCGCCGGGGCGCAGGTAGCGCACCCAGTCGCCGTCGTTGCTGAACAGCGCGATCGTGCTGTCCGGGTTGAGCGCTCCGACCGAGGTCACCGGGATGACCGTGTCGTCGTCCTTGATCGCACCGTCCGGGTAGGGCGCGAAGGCGGCGGGGTAGATCGGCCGCGAGGTCGCGTCGTTGCCGGCCGAGACGACCACGGCAGCGCCGTACTTCCCGAGCACCTCGATCGGCCCGTGCAGGAGGGCGTCGAAGTCCTCGTCCTCGCGCTGCTCGTGGTAGTACCCGAGCGACATCGCGACCACGTCGACGACCTGCAGCGTCGTGTCGCCGTTGAGGGCCAGCACCTGGCGCAGGGCGAGCAGCTGCAGGCTGCGGAGCAGGGCGGACTCGGCGACCACGCCGGAGTTGCCGAAGAGCCGGATGTCCAGGACCCATGCGTCGGGGCAGGCCTGGCGGACGAGGCCGGCGATGAAGGTGCCGTGACCGGAGTCCTGGTCGAGCTCGCCGACCATCCGCTCGCGGGTCCCCCGCAGCTCCTCGTCCTTGCTGCCGGCCGGGATCCCGATGGCGGCCCCGAGCACGGTGGGTCCGTGGATGACGTAGTCGTCGCCGAGCCACGGGTGCTCGCCGACGCCGGTGTCCAGCACGGCCACGACCGGTCGCCGCGGCGACGTCGTGGCGAGGGTCGGCGTCGGTGCAGCGCCGGTCCAGTTCACCGGCTGCCGGCCACCCCAGCCGGGCACGGCGTAGTCGCTGTACCCGTGGCTGTTCGTCATCGGGTGGCTGTTGGTCATGGGATGGCTGTTCGTCATCGGGTGGCTGTTGGTCATCGGGCTGGCGTCGGCCGGGTGCTCCAGCGCGACGTCGCCGACAGCGCGCTTGTCCCGTACGGACGCCTTCACGCGGTAGGCCTGCAGCAGCCGCCAGATGTCGACCGGCTTGAAGATCGCCTTCTCCGGGTCGTCGGCCGGGATCACGCGGACCCGCCGGGTCCACATGGACGTCAGGTCCTCGCGCTGCTCGGCGCTGAGCTCCACCCGCTCCAGCAGGGCGAACTCCGCCTCGCTGCCCTCGTCCCACTCGAGCGCGAACCCCGCGTCGCGGGCGACGGTCTCGAGGTCGCTCCTGGTGAGCGCGTCGTCGCCGCGGACCAGCAGCGAGTCGGCGAGGTACGCCGCCGGCCGGACCGCCGACTTCTGCCCCTTCACCTGGTAGGCGGTCAGCGGGTCGAGCAGCTTGACGTTGAGGAACTCCCGGTCGATGTCCTGGAGGAACTCGGGCGTCGGGCTCAGCGGCTGCGACGGACCGCGCTTCTGCTCGGTCTCGTCCTTGCCGCCGCCGCGCGTCGGGTCGGTCGTGGGCTCCTGCATCGGTGTCACCTGTTCCGTCCAGGTGCGCGTCCCGCACGCACGTCAGAAGAAGGAAGAGCACGCGGCTGCGCTGCCAGTCCCCGAGGCAGTCCCCGACACGAGCCGCTCCCCCGGTCGCCGAGCCTATTCCCACGCGTCGCTCGCGTCACCGGTGTCGTCCTCCCGGCGCGGGCGAGGCCCGGTCCTGCCCCCCTCAGGCAAGACCGGGCCGCGTGCGACTCCCCCTGTGCGCCCCCCTGTGCTTCCCCCGTGGTGATGCCCCCCTGCGTGAACCCCGGCGACGACGCCGTGTCCGGTCCCCCGACCGTTCCCCACCTGCTGATGTCGTCGCTCACACCAGGGAGGAGCCGGACATTCCACGCCTGATACGTCGGTGCCGGACTTTTACCTTGCGTATCAGGAGGCGCCGGGCCGGCCTCCTCGACCACATGACCTCTCGCCATCTCGATGAGATCGACAAGGCGGTCCACCTCGCGCGCCGCGCTGCCCTCACGGGGCGCCTGCGCCAGCCCGACAACCTGACCCGCTTCCTCTACCGCCACTGGTGGTTGGGACGCCCGGTCGCGTCGGCTGTGGACCCGAACCTCACCAGGACCGCGGCGGGCACTGCCGCCCCGGTCATCCCCCAGCAGCGCTCCCGGCGGTCGACGCAGTCGCCGTGGCGCGTCTGGAGCCCCCGGTGGACCGACGAGCGCACCTGCACGGGTGCCGGGCTGGTCCGCGTCTACCTCGCCTGCGCGCCGCACACCACGCTGCACGCGGTCGCCGCGGTCCAGGCCCGCGCCGCTTCGTGGGACGTGCCGTGGCTGCTGTCGTCGCGCGCGCTCACCCAGCCCGTGCCGAGCCCGGACGCGACCGTGCTCTACGTGCCGGCGGACGCGATGCACGAGCTGCGGCGCCCGCTCGAGCGGCTCGTCGAGGACGTGCGGCCGTTCCTGGCCACGTCGGTGCCGCTGCTGACGCTGCGGATCGCCCGCGGCGCCGCCCTGGCCCAGAACCCGCAGGACGGCTCGTCGTTCGGCGAGCACCGCTGCGGGATCATCGCCGGCGCCGTGCTCGACAGCCTCCACGTGCACCACCGGGAGGCCGTGCAGCGCACGTACACCGCGTTCGTGGAGGAGCAGGTGGACCCGCGCCACCCGTACCGCCAGCTCGACGCGGCGTGGCAGTGGGACCGGAGGGCCACCGCGGCCTGACCCATCGCCTCACGGGGGGTCCTACGCTGGACCGATGTCCTCGGACGACGGCGCCGCGCGCGCGAGACGTCCGGCGACCGCCTGGGTGCCACGCCGTGTGGTGACGGCGGTCGCCGTGCTGCTCGCGTGGCTCGTCGTCGCCCTGCCGGTGGCGGGGCTGACGTTCGTCAACAGCGCGCGTACGACGGTGCTGGCCGGTCACGAGGCCGTGGTGCGGCCGTCCCTGGACGGCTGGGCAGTGCTCGACCTGGGCCCGTTCCTGCCGAGCGTGCGCTACCCGACCAGCAGCCCGGTCGGGGCGCGCATCGAGCTCGGACGCACGCCGCTGACGTCGTACGACGAGCTGCTCCAGCGCTACGCCTTCATCGCCAGCCAGCCGGAGAGCCAGATCCGCAAGGTCAAGGGCCTGGTCACCGAGATGGCGCTCGACAGCCTCCTCGTCGGGGCGCTGGCCGGCGTCGCGGCGCCCGCGGTGTGGTTCGCGCTGGGCGCCCGTCGTCGTCGCGAGCTCGTCGCCGACAGGCAGCGGGCGCTGCGCACCGCCGGCGTCCTGGTGACCGCGCTCGGGGTCGTCGCCGTCGCCACCTGGCGGCCGTGGGACACCTCGCGGTCGCGGTTCCAGGCGAACAGCTGGGTTCCTATCGCCTCCGCGCTGCCCGGCATCGCGGTCCCGGCCGAGGCGAAGCCGCTCGAGATGGACGCCGGGCTGCTGAGCGACGGGACGCGGCGGCTGGTCGAGTCCGCGCTCGACAGCTACAAGGCGAGCTCGGCGTTCTACACGCAGGCCGCGGCCGAGGCGCCCGACCTCGCGGACCAGATCCACACCCCCGCCGAGGGCCAGGTCGTCGGGGTGCTGGTCTCGGACCGCCACGACAACATCGGCATGGACCGGGTGGCCCGAGCGGTCGCGGACGCCGGCGGCGCCACCTTCCTCATGGACACCGGGGACGACACCTCCACCGGCTCCTCGTGGGAGGCCTTCAGTCTCGAGTCCCTCGACGCGGCGTTCGACGGCATCGACGACCGCTACTTCGTCGCCGGCAACCACGACCACGGCAGCTTCGTCCGGGACCAGGCCGTCGACCTCGGCTTCACGACCTTCGACGGCAAGCTGGTCGACGGGCCGGCCGGCATCTCCTTCATGGGGGTCGACGACCCGCGCTCCAGCGGGCTCGGCAACTGGCGCGACGAGACCGGGCTGTCCTTCGACGAGGTGACCCAGCGGCTCGGGGACGCCGCCTGCCAGGCCGACGAGGACGGCAACCGGGTCTCGACGGTCCTGGTCCACGACGCGAACCTCGGGAAGGCCGCGCTCGACCGTGGCTGCGTCGACCTCGTGCTCGCCGGCCACCTGCACGTGGTGGTCGGCCCGGACGAGGTGACCGGGCCCGACGGGCAGAAGGGGTGGCGGTTCACGACCGGGACGACCGGCGGCGCGGCGTACGCCATCGCCATCGGCACCAAGCCCCGCCGCGACGCGACGATCACGCTGGTGACCTACCGCGACGGCCGCCCCGCCGGGATCCAGTGGGTGAGCCTGTCCCCGCTCGGCGACTACACCGTCAGCGACTACACGCCCCTGCCCCTGACCTGAGCGGGGACGCGCGAGCCCCCGGCCGCGTGGGCCAGGGGCTCGTGTGTGGCGGAGGTGGAGGGATTTGAACCCTCGATGGGGTTTTTGCCCCAAACCCGCTTAGCAGGCGGGCGCCATAGACCGGACTAGGCGACACCTCCCGACCACCACCCGTCGCCGGGCAGCGGAGCACAGGTTACCCGGCCCCTCCGGCGGTCATGAAATCGGTCAGCGGTGGCCTGCGAGGGGCTCAGCGGGGGAGGCGACGGTAGCCGCGGCCGCGGTCGAGGTACGACGAGACCTGGCGCACGAACGCGTCCGGGTCCGTGTCCAGCAGCCGCACCGGGATCGTCGTGGTGCGGCCGTCGCGGAGCCGCAGCACGGCGCAGTCCTGGCCGCGCAGGGTCGCCGTGACCAGGTCCTCGACGTCGCGCCAGGCGGCCTGCCGGACCCCCGCGGACCGGAGCACCCGGAGGCGGTAGCCGTGGTCGTCCAGGATCACCACCGGCCGGCGACGGACCGCGACGAGGCCGAGGCCGACCACCGCGACGGCGGCCACCACCAGCGCCACACCCAGCACCACGCCGGGGAGCGAGAAGGCCCAGGCCAGGAGCGCGACCACGAGCACGAGGACCCCGGGGACGACCAGCGCGGAGCCGAGCAGCTGCAGGCGGACCGCCGGGGCGAGGCGGTACTCCGTGGCTTCCTGGGTCGGCATGCGGTGATTGAACCTCACACCGTGAAACCCCAGGCAGGGCGGGGTCTTCGGCGCGTCGCGCTTCCTCACCGCGTGTCGCTGGACGTGTCGCTGGACCAGACGAAAGTCGGGTATTGCCAGGACCAGTGGCGCAGGTCACACTCAAGGTCCCCGAACCCCTCCACGACGGGAGGACCTGCCATGCAGCGTCTCGAGCAAGCCGTCGTGGGCCTCGAGCAGGCCCTCAGCAGCACCCCACCGCTGCACCCCTGGCGCCACATCGTGCGACAGCGCCTCAAGGCTGTCCGCAAGGCGCTGACCGCAGAGCACTCCAGCGCGAGCGAGGTGTGGTTGTCGGCACGCGCCGGCCACCTCCATCGGGAGCGCAACCGCCTCCTCAGCAGGGTCGCCGCGCTCGGCGGTCTGCTGACGACCGAGGCGGTGGCCGACGAGCCGTTGCGTCAGAACCTCAACCGGCTCGCGATCGACCTGCACCACCACCAGCAGCGGATGAACGACCTGGCCTACGACTCGGTGGCCATGGAGGTCGGCGGCTCGGAGTAGCCCGTCACCCGATCCCCAGCCGCAGCGAGAGCGACAGCGGCTTCGTCGGGCCGACGCGCTGCGCCCTGCCCAGCCGGTCGGCCTGCGGCGGCGCGGTCTGCGGCTCCACGCAGACCGCCTCGGGCCGCTCGTCGAACACGACGACGTCCTGCGTCGCCGCCCCGTCGGTCTCCGACGACAGCAGCACGCGTCAGCGCGCCCGGCCACTCCAGGCGGACCGGCAGCTCCGGTGCCAGGAAGCAGTCGTCGTGCGGCCCCGTGGGTACGGCGACGGTGCGACCGGTGAGGCGGCCGTCGGCGTCCTTCTCGTACATCGACCCGAGGTCGCTGGTGATCTCGAGCGGTCCGCCCGTCCCGAGGCTGCGCCGGAACCACGGGTGGAAACCCAGCCAGGCGGGCATCGCCCGCTCCTCGTTGTGCACGGTGAGCGTGACGGTCACGGCGTCGTCGGTCACGACCAGCCGCTGCTCCGCCCAGCCGCCGAAGGGCCACCGGTCGTCGAGGTCGATCCGCGCCGAGAGCTGGTCGAGCCGGGTCCACGCCCGGTCGCTGGTCACGCCGTGCATCACGTGCCCGTCGGTCCCGGGCCCGCGGAGGGTGATCTCCTCGCCCTCGTCGTGCAGCACACCGCCGTACACCCGGCCGGCGTAGGGCGCCATCGCGAAGCACCCATGCGTCCACGCGCGCGGGGTGCCCTCGACCGTGAGGTCGGCCAGGACCTCGTGGCCGTCGAACCGGACGCTGGTCAGCCTCGCCCCGTCGTCGGCGTCCCAGGTCACCGAGACCCGGCCCGCGTCGATCTGCGTCGCCACACGTCCTCCTTGTGCTGGATTCGTCTAGCGGAGGATCAACAACCTGAGCGTGACGACCACAGACGAATCGGGGTGGCAGAGGGGGCGGGATTCGAACCCGCGGCTGACATCACTGCCAGCGACCGCTTTCAAGGCGGTTCCGATAGGCCACTCCGGCACCCCTCCGAGACCGCACCGGGGTGGAGCCTCGCGGGGGATTCTAGGCGGGGTCGAGCGTGATGAGGGGGTCGCCCTCCTGGACGACGTCACCCTCGTCGACGTTGATCGAGGTGACCGTGCCGGCGGTCTCGCTGAGGACGGGGATCTCCATCTTCATCGACTCGAGCAGCACGACCGTGTCCCCCTCGGCGACCTTGTCGCCGGGTCCGACGTACACCTTCATCACGTTGGCGACCATCTCCGCCTGGATGTCGACCGACCTCGGTGCGCGAGCCATGTCGGGGAGGCTACCGCTGGACGCCGTCCACGCGCGCGGGCAGCCAGGCGGCGTCGTCGCGCCGGTTGAGCAGCGACGGGTTCTCGGCGCGCGCCTCGTCGACCAGCGCCGTCGACACCTCGCCGACGACCACGGTGTCGTCGTCGGCCGCCTCCACGACCACGTCGCCGCGCGGGTCCACCAGCATCGAGTGCCCGGTGTAGCGCGGCGCCGACTGGCCGACCGCCGCGACGTAGGCGACGTTCTCGATCGCCCGGGCGACGACCATCGTGCGCCAGTGGTTGACCTTGCGCGGCCCGGCGACCCACGCGGCCGGCACCACCATCAGGGGCACGGCGTCGCGCGAGAGCTCGCGGGCGAGCTCGGGGAAGCGCAGGTCGTAGCAGGTCATCAGCCCGACCTTCACCCCGCCGACCTCGACCTGCACCGGAGTGCGGTCCCCGGCGACGAGACGGTCGGACTCCTTGTAGCCGAAGGAGTCGTAGAGGTGGATCTTCCGGTACGACGCGCGCAGCCCGCCGGCGTCCACGACGACCAAGGTGTTGAACGGGTGCTCCGGGTCCTGGCTGCGCTCGATCATCCCGGCCACCCAGGTGCCACCGTGCTCGGCCGCCCGCGCGGTCAGCGCCTCGACGAACGGACCGTCGAGGTCCTCGGCATCGGGGCCGAGCTGCTCGTCGGGCCGGCCGAGGTCGCGCTGGTAGACCTCGGGCAGCACCACGAGGTCGGCGGCGGGCACGTCGAGCTCGGCGAGGCGGTCGCGGTTCTTGACCGGGTCCTGCGCGGACGCGACCTGGACGAGCGCGACGGAGAGCGAGGTGGCCATGTCCCCAGCGTGCCACCCACGCGCGTGCTGCACACTGCGGGCATGGACCTCCCTGACCTGCCCCGACTCGGGGCCGTCGTGCTCGCCGGCGGCACCGCCGTGCGCATGGACGGCGCGGACAAGGCGTCCATCGAGCTCGACGGCGTCACCCTGCTCGAGCGGGCGCTGGCCGCGACGATGACCGCCGGCGAGGTGGTCGTGGTGGGCGACCAGGTGCCCACCACGCGCCCCGTCACGTGGACCTTCGAGGACCCCCGAGGCGGTGGCCCCGCCGCCGGCGTCCTCGCCGGGCTCGACCGGTTCCTCCGGCCGCCCGACCTGGTCGCGGTGCTGGCCGTCGACATGCCGCGGGTCTCGCCCGGCACGTTCGCGCGGCTCACGGAAGCCGTCGTCCCCGGGGTCGACGGGGCGGTCCTCCGCGACGAGGCCGGCCGGCGCCAGTGGCTGTGCGCGGTCTACCGTCGCGAGGCGCTCGAGGCAGCCCGGCCGGACGACCACGAGGACGAGCACGGGCTGCCGGCGCAGCGCCTGCTCGCCGGCCTGCGCCTCGTCGACGTCGACGCCGCCGGGCACGAGGCAGACGACGTCGACACGTGGGACGACCTGCGTCAGCTCCGGCAGGACCGCGAGGAGCGGGAGCGGCGTACCCCCTGAGGCTTGCCGAAGGGGTTGCGGGTCGGCTCCCGGAGTACGACATTGGTCGGGTGAATCTCCACGACTGGATCGACGAGCTCATGGACGCCCTCGACATCGAGGCTGAGGTCGACGAAGGACTCATCCTGGAGGTGGCGCGTCAGGCAGCCCATCGCGTGGACCGGCCTGCGGCCCCGATCAGCACCTACCTGCTGGGGTACGCCGCGGCCCTCGCCGGCGGCGGGTCCGAGGAGGTCGAGAACCTCGCCGGACGGGTGCTCGCGCTCGCCGACAAGTGGGAGGGCGAGGAGGACCTGGCTGCCGAGCTCGAGCAGGGACTCGAGATCGACGAGAGCGAGCTGGTGGACGCCGAATAGCCTGGGGTGATGCGAGCCGTCGTCGTCACCGAACCCGGAGGCCCCGAGGCGTTGACCCTCGGCGAGCGTCCTGACCCCGAGCCCGGACCCGGCGAGGTCGTGATCGACGTCGCCGCGTCGGCCGTGAACCGCGCGGATCTCCTGCAGAGACAGGGTTTCTACCCTCCACCGCCCGGTGCGAGCGACGTCCTCGGCCTCGAGTGCAGCGGTGTCGTCGCGGCGGTCGGACCGGACGTCGACCGCTGGCAGGTCGGCGACGAGGTCTGCGCGCTGCTCGCAGGGGGTGGGTACGCCGAGAAGGTGCTCGTCCCGGCAGGGCAGGTCATGGCCGTCCCCGACGGCATCGACGTCGTCGAGGCGGCGGCCCTTCCCGAGGTGGCCTGCACCGTGTGGTCCAACGTCTTCATGGCGGCCGGCCTCCGGCCCGACGAGACCTTGCTGGTGCACGGCGGCGCGGGCGGCATCGGAACCTTCGCGATCCAGCTCGCGCATGCCCTGGGCGCGCGGGTGGCCACGACCGCCGGCTCGGAGGAGAAGCTCGCCGTCTGCCGCGACCTCGGGGCCGACCTGACGGTCAACTACCGCGAGGCGGACTTCGTCGAGGCCGTCAAGGACGCCACCGACGGGCACGGTGCCGACGTCGTCCTCGACAACATGGGCGCGAAGTACCTCGGCCGCAACATCGAGGTCCTGGCCAAGGAGGGCCGCCTCGTCGTCATCGGCATGCAGGGCGGCTCGAAGGCGGAGCTCGACCTCGGGATGCTCATGCAGAAGCGGGGCGCGGTGATCGCGACGACCCTGCGGGCACGTCCCACCGAGGACAAGGCCGCGATCTGCGCCTCGGTGGAGGAGCACGTGTGGCCCCTGGTCGCGGACGGCTCCGTGCGCCCCGTCGTGCACACGCGCCTGCCCCTTGCCGACGCCGCCGGCGCGCATCGGGTGGTCGAGGAGAGCTCGCACGTCGGCAAGGTGCTGCTGGTCGTGGAGCGGTGACCACGGTCCGCGCGCGGAGGCGTCAGTAGGGTGGACGGCATGACCGAGCAGCCGGAGTCCGGCCGGACCGAGGACGCCTCCGACCCGCGCGTGGTGGTCGTGGGTCCCGACGGCATGGCCGTCGCCGGCGGTCAGCACCCCTCGGACGACGACTCCGACGAGGAGCGCCACATCACCGACCAGGTCGAGCAACCGGCCAAGGTGATGCGCATCGGCAGCATGATCCGCCAGCTCCTCGAGGAGGTGAAGGCCGCGCCTCTCGACGAGCGGTCGCGCGCCCGTCTCGCCCGGATCTACGACTCGTCGATCAAGGAGCTCGAGGACGGCCTCGCCCCCGAGCTGGTCGCGGAGCTCGAGCGGCTCTCGTTGCCCTTCGCCGACTCCACGCCGACGGAGGCGGAGCTCCGCATCGCGCAGGCCCAGCTCGTGGGCTGGCTCGAGGGTCTGTTCCACGGGATCCAGACCGCGATCTATGCCCAGCAGATGTCGGCCCGGGCCCAGCTCGAGCAGATGCGTCGGGCGCTGCCCCCGGGGTCCAACCCCGGTCTGGCCCCGGAGCACCCGGGGCCGGGGCCCGAGAGCCCGGACCCGCGCAGCGGCGGTATGTACCTCTGACGGCTGCCTCTTGCGCACCAGACCGTTTTGATTCATTCTTGATCGAAACGGTCCAGCGCGGATCGAAACGGTCGGTCCACCGGCTGCCGCGTCGGGCCTGACGAGGAGCCGGCCCATGCGTCAGTCGTCAGCGGAGATCGACCACGCCATCCTCGACGTCGCTGCGGGGATCTTCGCGACGTACGGCTTCCAGCACGCCTCCGTGCAGCAGATCGCGGACGCCGTCGGCTACTCCAAGCCCGGCCTCCTCCACCGCTTCGGGAGCAAGGAGGCGCTGCACCGCGCCGTCCTGCAGGAGGTCGCCGAGACGGTCCAGGAGATCGTCGGTCACACGCTGGCGATGCAGTCGCAGCCTGACCAGATGCGCCAGGTGCTCGAGCTGATGACGCGCAAGGCGCTGGCGCGCCCCGGCATGATCCAGATGATGCTCGAGGCCTTCGACCCCACGAGCGAGGAGCCGGGCATCGAGACGACGCAGGCCGCCGGCTACCGCCTCGTCGACGCCCTCGACCAGCCGCTCAGCTCACCGATGCACCGGCTCCGCATCGTGCTCGCCCTCAAGCTCATCGTCACCGCGGCCATGACCCAGCACTCCGCCGTCGACGCGGATCTGCACGTCGACGAGGAGGAGCTCGTGCCGGTGCTCGTCGCGCCTCGCGCAGCAGGTGATGGGCCCCACCAGCGTCCCCGCGCACTGACTCTCCCAGCCGGATCAGGACTTCTGCCTCTCCGCACACCGACGTCGGCGCCCTTACGTTGCCCTCGACCGGGCACGGGGGTCGTGTAGACGGTCGACAACGCACCGAATTCATCTGGGGGCATCACACATGCACGCATCGATCAAGGCTGCCCTGGTGGCAGCCGCCTTCACGTCGTTGGGCCTGGTGGGGGCACCGGGCGCATCGGCGACGACGCAGCACTGCAACACGACCGACTACCCGAACAAGGTCGAGACACCGGGCGCCGGCACCTCGGTCGACACGGGCCTCGCGCCGGGCACCACCGTCTGCATCAAGGCGGGCACGCAGGTCACCACGGTCACCGTCGCGTCGGACGGCTCGATCACCAACACCACCATCCGCAACCCCAACGGCCGGACGCACCCGCTGCTGGGGATCAGCTACTACGCCTACGGCGACGAGTGCGTTCCGAACCCGTCGCTCGGCGAGTACTGCGGCGAAGAGCCGCCGCCCAGCCAACCGAGCTGACGCAACAAGCGAGCTGCCGCGGACTCTTGGGTCCGCGGCAGTGGCGTTTTTGTCAGCCGGACAGGAACAGCTCCTCGAGCACGGCGGCCACGCCGTCCTCGTCGTTGCCCGGCGCCGTCCGGTCGGCGGCCTCGCGCGCCAGCGGGTGCGCGTTCGCCATCGCGTAGGACAACCCCGCCCACTGGAGCATCGCGACGTCGTTGGGCATGTCGCCGAAGGCCAGCACCTCGTCGGACGCGATGCCTCGCTCCGCGCACACCTTCGCCAGCGTCGTCGCCTTGGTGACACCGTCAGCCGACATCTCGATCAGCGCACGCGTCGAGGACCACGTCGTGATGACCAGGTCCCCGACCTGGGCCTCGACCCGCGCCCAGTAGTCCGCCGGCGCGATGTCCAGGTGCAGGGCGAGCAGCTTGACCACGTCGTCGCTGTAGATCTCCTCGAGCGGACCGTGGTCGATCTCGGCGAGCGGGTGGTCCTCGCGGGTGGGGAAGCCGGACTCCCGGCCACCTCCGCTCGACCGCTCCACCGCGAACCACGACCCGGGCACGGCAGCCCGGATCCGTCGCGCGACCTCGAGACCGACCTCGCGCGGGATGGCACGCGCCTCGACGACCGACCGCGTCGGCACGTCGTACACGATCCCGCCGTTGCTGCAGATCGCGAGCCCGTGGTCGCCGACGTGGTGCCACAGCGGCTCCATCCAGCGGATCGGCCGCCCGGTCACGAAGACGACGAGGATGCCCTGCTCCTCGATCGCGGCCAGCACGTCGCGGGTCCGCTCGGTGACGGTCCCGTCGGTGTGCAGCAGCGTCCCGTCGAGGTCGGTCGCCACCAGCCGGATCACGCGGGCCATTGTGCCCGGCCGGTGGCGGCGGCCCGGGGCTAGGTTCGACCCGACGGGACCACGGGAGGGACCATGCGCCTGGACCAGCTGTGCGACGTGCGGTGGGCCTACGACTCCATGGACTCGATGGAGCCGGCCGGGGAGCGCGAGGGCATGGTCTTCGGCCAGGGCACGGCCACGTTCGCCGGACGCCTCACCGGGACGGCGACGTGGGCGAACAACCCCCGGCTGCGTGGCGGGCACGCCTTCCCGGACGCCCGGGGACTGCTGCGACCCGACGGTGGCGGGCTCGTCATGTTCAGCCTCACCGGGGTCGCCTCGCTGACCGACGGCAGGGCCGTGCACGTGCTGCGCTTCACCACCGACCACGCGGCGTTGCTCTGGCTGAACACCACCGTGGCCGTCGGCGAGGGCAGCATCGACCTGGAAGCGGGCCTGCTGGAGATGCGGTACTACGAGTGCGTCGGCGACTGGCTGCCCGCCTGACTCAGAACCAGCGCTCCAGCTCCTGCGCGGCCCCGTCGTCCTGCACGGTCGAGGTGACGAAGTCCGCCGCCTCCTGGACCTCGAGCGGCGCCTGGCCCATCGCGACGCCGCGGCCTGCCCACTGGAGCATCTCGGTGTCGTTGCGCCCGTCACCGAGCGCGAGCACGTCGCCCGCCGCGACGCCGAGGCGCTCGCAGGCCGAGGCCAGGCCGGACGCCTTCGAGACGCCGGCCGGCGCGAGGTCGAGCCACGCGGTCCAGCCGATGAAGTAGTTGATGCCGTGGAAGCCGACCTTCTCCGCGAGCTCGACGAAGTCCTGCTCGGAGGCGTGCGGGTCGCGGATGATCACGCGGGAGACCGGCTCCGCGACGAGCTCGTCGACCGACTGCAGCGTCATCTCCCCGGTGATCTCGCCGGGAGGGAAGTGCCGGTTGACGCGGTAGCCCGTGCCGACCTCCTCCACGGCCACCAGGGCGTGGGGCACGTGCTCCATGAGCATCGCGACGATCTCGCGGGCGTCGAACGTGACGGTGCTGAGCACCTCGACCGGCGGGTAGGAGAACGTCACCGCGCCGTTGGACGCGACGGTGAGCACCTGCTCGTCGCCGCGCGGGAGCCCGAGGTGCTCGAGCACGTGCGTGATGCCGAAGGTCGAGCGCCCGGTCGCCAGGACGACGGGCACGCCGGCGTCGACGACGCGGTCGATCGCGGCACGCACCCGAGGAGTTGCCTCGTCGACGACCACCGTCGACGCGACGCCGTGCCCACCGCGGAAGAGCGTGCCGTCGATGTCGAGCGCGACGAGCCTGGGCCGCCAACCCTCCTGCTGGTCGGGCCTGTCGGGACGGCTCACGCGGTGACCGGCTTGAGGACGTCGCGGCCCTGGAGGTACGGGCGCAGCGCCTCGGGGACGAGCACGGACCCGTCCTCCTGCTGGTGGGTCTCGAGGAGGGCGACGATCGTCCGAGTCATCGCGCACAGCGTGCCGTTGAGGGTGGCCAGCGGCTTGGTCTGCTGGCTCCCGCCGTCGCCGGCGAACCGGCCACGGATGTCGAGGCGGCGGGCCTGGAAGTCGGTGCAGTTCGACGTCGAGGTGAGCTCGCGGTACTTGCCCTGGGTCGGGATCCACGCCTCGCAGTCGAACTTGCGCTCGGCCGACATGCCCAGGTCGCCGGCCGCCACGTCGATGACGCGGAAGGCCAGTCCCAGCTTGGTGAGGAACTCCTTCTCCCAGCCCAGCAGACGCTGGTGCTCGGCGTACGACTCCTCGACGGTCGTGTAGCTGAACATCTCCACCTTGTCGAACCAGTGCACCCGGATGATGCCCGCGGTGTCCTTGCCGTAGGAGCCTGCCTCCTTGCGGTAGCAGGGGCTGAACGCCGAGTAGCGGCGCGGCAACGAGGAGCCGTCGAGGATCTCGTCGCTGTGGTACGCCGCGAGCGGCACCTCCGAGGTCCCGACGAGGTAGAGGTCCTCGCCCTCGATCTTGTAGACGTCGTCGGCCGCCTGGCCGAGGAACCCGGTGCCGTCCATGGCGCGCGGGCGCACGAGCGCGGGCGGCACCACCGTGGTGAAGCCGGCGTTGCGGGCCTGGTCGAAGGCGAGGTTGACCAGCGCCATCTCGAGGTCGGCGCCGGCGCCGGTGAGGTAGTAGAAGCGCGCGCCCGAGACCTTCACGCCACGGTCGATGTCGATCGCGCCGAGCATCTTGCCGAGCTCGATGTGGTCACGGGGCTCGAAGCCCTCGGCCGCGAAGTCGCGCGGCTCACCGACGTGCTCGAGCACGACGTAGTCGTCCTCGCCGCCGGCGGGCGCCTCCGGCGAGGCGATGTTCGGGATCGTCATGACGAGGTCGTGGTACGCCGCGTCGGCCTCCGTCTGGGCAGCCTCGGCGGCCTTCACGTCGGTGGAGAGCTGCTTGGTCCGGGCGAGCAGCGCCTGCTTCTCGTCGCCCTGGGCCTGGGGGATCTTCTTGCCCAGCGTCTTCTGCTCCGACCGGAGCCGCTCGAACTCCACGATCGCGTCGCGACGGCGCCGGTCCGCGGCCACCGCCTCGTCGACGACCCCGGAGGACAGCCCGCGGCGCTCCTGGGCAGCGCGAACGCGGTCAGGGTCGTCTCGGAGCACACGCGGATCGATCACCCAGGCAGTTTATCGACGTGGTCGAACGGGATACTGACCCCTACGACGGCCGACGGGGGCCCAGCCACGCGAGGAGACTGATGACGTTCGGCACCGAGACCCGGCAGCGTCTGCTGGTGGGAGCCGTCGTCAGCGCGATCATCCTGCTGACCCTGACCGCCCTGGTCGCCAGCGACGTCGGCTGGGTCGACGAGTTCGACCTCGACGTGGGCAACCCGTTGCTGCGCTGGACGACGGGCCACCCCGGTCTCGAGCACGTGGCGGTGCTGCTAGCCGACGTCACCCGTCCGTTGGTGGCCCTCGGCTACGCGGTCGTCGTGGCTGCCCTGCTCGTGTGGCGCGGCTTTCGACGACCTGCGCTGTGGATGCTCCTGGTCCTGGTGGGCACCTCCCTGTCGACCAGCGCGCTGAAGGCGGTCGTGGGTCGGCAGCGGCCGGACGGCGCGCTCCAGACGCTGCACGACGGCTCGTTCCCGTCGGGGCACTCCTCCAACGTGGCTGCCGCGGCGGGGATCGCGATCGTGCTCACGACGATGTTCGTGCGTCGTCGCAGCCAGCGGCGGCTCTACACCGGTCTCGCGGTGGCGGTGGCCGGGCTGATCGGGTTCGACCGGTTGCTGCTCGGCGTGCACAACCTCACCGACGTCCTCGCGGGCTGGTCGCTCGGTGCGCTGTGGGTGGCCGGCATGGTGCTGCTGATGGACCCGACGCCGCGGCCCGTCGAGGTCGCGCCGCTGCCGACGCCGATCCCCAGCAACCGCGACCTCGCGGTCATCGTCAACCCGATCAAGGTGGAGGACCCCGTCGCCTTCCGCGCGATCGTCGAGACCCGCGCGGAGGAGCTGGGCTGGGGCAAGCCGGTCTGGTTCGAGACGACCATCGAGGACCCGGGCAGGAGCATGGCGCACGACGCTGCCGTCGGTGGGGCGGACCTCGTGCTGGTCTGCGGCGGTGACGGCACGGTGCGCACGGTGTGTGCCGAGCTCGCCGGCACCGGCGTGCCCGTCGGCGTGGTGCCGGCCGGCACCGGCAACCTCCTGGCCCGCAACCTGGACCTGCCGCTGTACCTCAACGCCGCGGTCGAGGTCGGCCTCAACGGCCAGGACCGGGCGATCGACATCGTCCGGATCAGCGGCGACGGCATCGCCCAGGAGGAGCACTTCCTCGTGATGGCCGGGATGGGCTTCGACGCCGCGATCATGGAGGGCGCCACCGAGCAGATCAAGGCGAAGGTCGGCTGGTTCGCCTACGTGATCTCGGGGTTCCGCAACCTCATGTTCCCGGCCATCCGCGTCGACATCTCCGTCGACGACGGCCCGTTCACCCGCCACCGCGCTCGTACGATCGTCGTCGGCAACGTGGGCTTCCTCCAGGCCGGCCTCCCGCTGCTGCCCGACGCGACCATCGACGACGGCCGCATCGACGTGGTCCTGGTCAACCCGGCGCGGTTCCTGTCCTGGCTGCTGGTCGTGGTCCGCGTCGTCGGCCGGGGCCGCAAGCTCGACGAGACCGTCAACCGGATGACCGGCCGCAAGGTCGTCATCCGCTCCGCCCACGACGCCCCGCGCCAGATCGACGGCGACCCCATCGGCGCCGGCCAGGAGCTCGTCTGCGAGTGCCTCCCCGGCAAGCTGCTCGTGCGGGTGCCGCGCTGAGTCAAACGTGGGGTCAGCGTGGGGTCAGCGTGGGGTCAGCTCGAACACCTTGATCTTGCGCTGGGCCTCGGTGCGCTGCTCGTAGAGCCGGTAGTTCGGCCAGGTCCTGATCATGAACTCCCAGGCCTCGTCCCGCTCCTCGCCCTCGAGCCTGCGTGAGGTCATGTCCTGGGTCTTGCCCTTGACCGTGATCTGGCAGTCGGGATTGGCCTCGATGTTGACCACCCACACCGGCTGCTTCGGGCCGCCGAAGTTGGAGCCGGCGATGAGCCAGTCCTTCCCCCGCGGTACGGCGAGCAACGGCGTCGACCTGGGCTGACCGCTCTTGCGCCCGATCACGGTGAGCATGAGGTTCGGGAGCCCGGCGATGTCGAGGATCGTGACCCGACCCGCTGGACACCTTCTGGATGAACTTGTCCGTCGCCGTGATCTGCGGCAGGAACTTCGGCGTCGACGGAGAGCGACCCGATCTTGACGGCCAGCGGCGTGAGGAGACCCATGCACGAAGGATAGGCGGACCGAAACGGTCCGAGACGCGATCTCACCGAACCGGGCCGTGATCCTGCTCTCCTCCCCGTTCCAGCAGCGCGCGGACCTCGTCCGGACCGGACGCCGTGAGGCATCGCTCGACCAGGTCGAGGTCAGCGGCGCGGTCCACCCGGCGTACCGCCTGCTTGACGCGGGGAACCGCCGACGGGGTGACGCTGAGCTCGCGCACGCCGACGGCCACCAACAGTCCTGCCGCCTTCTCGTCGGCGGCGAGCTCGCCGCACACCGCCACCAGGCACCTGTCCGCAGCGGCCCGGCAGACTCCCGCGACGAGCTGGAGCACGGCGGGGTCGAGCGGGTCGCCGAGCGCAGCGACCGCGGCGTTCCCGCGCTCGGCCGCCATCGTGTACTGGGTCAGGTCGTTGGTGCCGATGCTGAAGAAGTCCACGTGCGGGGCCAGCGTCGCGGCCTTGAGGGCTGCCGACGGGACCTCGACCATGACGCCGACCTGGAGGCCCTCGGGGCGACCTCGGCCCTCCCGCTCGATCGCCTCGTCGAGGACGGACGTTGCCGCTTGCAGCTCCGCGAGGCCGCTGACCATCGGGAACATCACGCTGACCGGTGTCTCGTGCGCGACCGTCACGATCGCCCGGAGCTGGTCCTCGAGAAGGCTCCGCTCGTCGAGTGCGAGCCTGATGCCGCGCACGCCGAGGAACGGGTTCGCCTCGGGCGGACGCGGGGCGAACAGCATCGGCTTGTCGCCACCCACGTCGAAGGTCCTCAGCGTCAGCCGGCGCCCACCCAAGGCCTCGGCCATCGACCGGAACACCTCCACCTGCTCGGCGACCGTGGGTGGCTGACGACGGTCGAGGTAGAGGAGCTCGGTGCGGACGAGACCGGCGAGCTCCGCGCCGTGCTCGCGGGCCGACCGCGCGTCGTCGACCGTGCCGAGGTTGGCGGCCACCGCGACGACCACGCCGTCCCCGGTCTCCGCGGGCAGGTGGGCGCCGGAGCGCGCGAGCGCGGCCTCCGCACGTCCCCGCTCCTCGACCGCCCGCAGACGACGCAGGACGTCGTCGGTGGGCGCGACGTGCAGCTCACCCGTTGCCCCGTCGAGCGCGACCGTGACGCCCGCCTCGACGGCGAGCACGCCACGACCGGCCCCGACGACTGCCGGGATGCCGCGTGCCCGCGCCAGGATCGCGCTGTGGCTGGTCGGGCTGCCGACGGCGAGCACCAGCCCGGTGATCCTGGCCGGGTCGAGCCCCGCCACCTGCGCCGGCAGCAGGTCCTCGGCGAGGAGGACTCCCTCGCCCTCGATGGTGACAGCCGGGCTCCCGGTCAGGGCGCGCACGACCTGCTGGCCGACCGCATGCACGTCCACGGCGCGGTCGCGGAGGTAGGGGTCGCCCACCTCGACGAACTGGCGCTCCACCTGAGTGATCGCGTCGGCCCAGGCCCGCGGCGCCGCGACCCCTGCGTCGACCCTGCTCCTGACGGCGTCGAGGAGCTCGGAGTCGTCGAGCAGCATGAGGTGCGCGTCGAAGATCTTCGCCTCCGCCTCGTTGTCGCGGGCCGTCGTGGCCCGCACCTTCTGGATCTCGCGACGCGCCTCGGCGATGGCGGCGCGCACACGTCGCCACTCGGACACCGGGTCGGCGGCCCGCTCGTCGGGGATCTCGACATCGGAGTCGCGCAGGGGCAGCGCCGGACCGATGGCGACGCCGGGCGACGCGGGGAGCGGACGGCCCTCGGGACGCCGGACCGGGACCGTCTCCGGCCCGATCGTGGTCTCCACCTCGTCGAAGCGTCGGTCGGCCAAGGACACGAGGTGGTCGCGCGCCTCGCGCGCCTGGCGCCCGGTCGCGCTGACCTCGACCCGGTGGCCGGCAAGCGCACCGAGGGTCGCCACGCGGGACAGGCTCGTGGCCGGCACCGGGCCTGCGTCGGTGTCGAGGTTGCGCAGCTCGATGCGCGCATCGAAGAGGCGTGCCTCCTGGACGAGCCGCGCTGCCGGGCGCGCGTGCAGACCGTGCGTGTTGAGGATCTTGAGCACCGCCGTGCACGGTGTCTCGCCCCCCGTTCCGGCGAGCACGACGGTTTCCGTGGGGACGCGCGCTCCCACCGTGGACTGCTTCGCGGCGAGCGACCCGACGGCTTCGGCCGCGACCTCGTCGGGGGGAGCTCCGCCGGCGGCCGCGACTGCGGCGACCACGAGGCCTTCCACCAGCGGGGCCGGGCAGAGCAGCGTGCGTTCGCGGAGGTCGGCGTCCACCATCTCCAGGGCGACCTCGGCGGACAGCACCGCGCTGCCGAGGTCCATGAGCACCACGACACCGGCCCCGTCGTCGGCGGCCTGGATCGCTTCGACGATGGCGGTCGCGTCTGTCCCGAAGGTCGTCGCGTCGAGGCCGGCCGCCACCACGATCCGGACCTGCGAGCCGTGCAGCATCTCGGCCGCCAGGGACACCGCCGCGTCCGCCAGGGCGCGACTGTGCGAGACGACCACCAAGCCGGTCACGACGAGTCCGTGGCGAGTGCACGCGCAGCGGTCGACACCAGCAGCGCAGCCGACGTGGCGCCCGGGTCCTGATGACCCACGCTGCGCTCCCCGAGGTACGACGCTCGGCCCTTCCGGGCAAGCATCGAGACGGTGGCGTCCCGGCCGGCCTCCGCAGCGGCCGAGGCCGAGGCCAGCGCCTGACCGAGCCCCTCTCCCGCCGCGAGGGCTTCGTCGAGCGCGTCGCACGCGGGTGCGAGCGCGTCGTACATGGTCTTGTCGTCTGCCTGGGCCTTGCCGCGGGCGACGACTCCGTCGAGCCCGGCGCGCAGGGCCGCGGCGAACGCCTGTCCGTCGAGGGCGCCGGCCTCGCCTGCACTGGTCGCCATCCGCAGGAACAAGGTGCCGTACAGCGGGCCGCTCGCGCCCCCGACGGTGCTGACCAGCGTCATCCCCGTCGTCTTGAGCAGCCCGCCAGGCCCTGCGTCCACGTCGGCCAGGGCCGCGGCCACCGCCGTCATCCCCCGGTCGAGGTTCGCACCGTGGTCGGCGTCGCCGATCGCAGAGTCGAGCCTGGTGAGGAGGTCGCGGTGGGCCGCGACCTCCTCGGCGAAGAGCTCGAGCCAGGAACGGATCGCGCCGGCGTCGACCACCGTGCTCACCCCTTGTGTCGTCGTCACGCTCACACGCCCCACCGCAGGGCGGGAGTCCTCACCGGAGCGTCCCACAGGCGCAGCAGCTCGTCGTCGACCTTGCACAGCGTCACCGAGCAGCCCGCCATGTCGAGACTGGTGATGTAGCTCCCGACCAGCGAGCGCGCGACGGTGATGCCGGCCTTGCCCAGGAGACGGTCGACCTCGTGGTACATCAGGTAGAGCTCGATGAGCGGCGTGCCGCCCATGCCGTTGACGAAGGCGATGACGCCGTCGCCGCCTGTCAGCTCGTAGTCGTCGAGGATCGGGTCGACCAGCATCTGCGCCAGCTCGGACGCCGGCGCCAGGGGCACCCGGGTCCGGCCAGGCTCACCGTGGATGCCGATCCCGACCTCGATCTCGTCGTCGGGCAGGTCGAACGTGGGCTGGCCGGCCGCGGGCACGGTGCATGACGTGAGGGCCAGGCCCATGCTGCGTCCGGAGCCGTTGACCTTGCGCGCGACGTCGGCAACCTCGGCGAGGCTGCGCCCCTCCTCGGCCGCGGCACCGGCGATCTTCTCCACCAGCACCGTGACACCGACCCCACGTCGACCCACCGTGTAGAGGCTGTCCTGCACGGCCACGTCGTCGTCGGTCACGACCGGGACGACGTCGACCTCGGACATCTCGGCGGCCATCTCGAAGTTCATGACGTCGCCGGTGTAGTTCTTCACGATGTGCAGCACGCCGGCTCCGCCGTCGACACCCCGAGTCGCCGCAAGGATCTGGTCCGGCACGGGCGAGGTGAACACCTCACCGCACGCGACGGCGTCGAGCATGCCCAGGCCGACGAAGCCGCCGTGCAGCGGCTCGTGGCCCGACCCGCCACCGGAGACCAGTCCGACCTTGCCCGGCCGGGGTGCGTCTGCGCGGAAGATGACGCGGTTCTGGTGGTCCACGCGGAGGTCGGCGTGCGCCGCGTCCATCCCGTGCAGCGCCTCGGCGAGGACGTCGGCGGGATCGTTGATGAGCTTCTTCATGGTGCTCTCCTCTGGTCTCAGGCGTGGACGGCCGGTTCGGGAACGACGGCAGCGGGAGCGGGTACGGACGCTTCCACTGTCTCAGCGACGGTGGACTCCGAGCCCTTCACGAGTGCCTGGTAGGCCAGGGCGGCCATGACGCCGGCGGCAAGCTCCGCGAGCAGGTAGACAGGGAGCTGCTCCCACTGCACGGTCCCGCCCGCGATCTGCTGAACGAACATCGGGCCGAAGGTGCGAGCCGGGTTGATCGAGGCGCCCGTGGTCGGTGCGACCGGGATGATCGCGGCGAAGACGACGAGGCCGATGGCCACGCCCGCGAAGCCCGCTGGTGCCTTGGCGTGGATGACGCCGAAGATCGTGAACACCAGGATGAAGGTGCCGACGAACTCGGCGGCGAAGGCCTGCTGCCACGAGACGGTGTCGGCGTACGCCGCGACGCCGAGCCCGAGGTCGCTGGCCTGTTGTCCCAGCACCGCAATGATCGCAGCCGCTCCCAGCGTCGCGCCGATGCACTGGGCGACGAGGTAGCCGGGGACCTGGCGCCACGGGAACTTGCCGGTGACGGCGAGGCCGAGGGTGACGGCCGGGTTGATGTGGTTGCCGCTGACGTGCCCGAGCGCGTACACGGTGGCCACCACGATCGTCCCGAACGCGAACGAGATCATGCCGAGGTCGGCCATCGTGAAGGGCGCGTCCCCGTTGACGATCAGCGTCGCCGGGACCGAGCCCACCCCGATGAAGACGAGGAAGGCGGTGCCGATCACCTCGGCACCGAGCTTCTGGGCGGTGGTTGGTTCGTGCATGGATGTCTCCTCCACAGAGGGCCACCGGGCCGGACGCCCAGCGACTCCGCAGTTCGAATATCATTCGGTAATGTCGAATGGTGCTCGGAGGCTACGCTGACCTTTCAGAAGTCCGCAAGACCTGATCGTGACCTGGACCACACCGGACCCGAACCGGTCCGCCCGACGCAGCCAGGAGGTGAGTGCGCGTGATCCAGTCCGTGGACCGGGCGCTGCGCATCCTCACCGTGCTGCAGGGCGACCACCGCCTCAGCCTCGGCGACATCGCCCAACGGCTCGAGCTGCCGCCCTCGACCGTGCACGGCATCCTGCGCACCCTGCTCGTGCACCGGATGGTCGTGCAGGAGCACGACTCAGGTCAGTACCGGCTGGGGCCGGCCGTGCTGACCATGGGCAACGTGTACCTCGACACCCTCGAGCTGCGCTCCCGGGTCGGCCCGTGGGCGGAGGACCTCTCCCGCCGCACCGGGCTGTCCGTCCGCACCGCCGTGATGCTCCTCGACGACGTGGTCGTGGTGCACCACGAACCGCGTCCGGACGGCTCCCGACAGATGCCGGAGGTCGGCATCGTGATCCCGGCGCACGCCTCAGCCCTTGGCAAGTCGATCCTGGCGTACGACGACGAGGCGGCCGAGAGGGTGCTCGACGTCGACGTGCTCCGCAGCATGACCGGGGACACCGTCACCGACCCCCGCGCCCTGCGCCGTCAGCTCGACGAGGTGCGCGAGAGCGGTCTTGCCCAGGCGTCAGAGGAGGCAGTGCTCGGGGAGAGCGAGCTGGCCGCAGTGCTGTGCGACCGGCTCGGCGGTGCGGTCGGGTCGATCGGGCTCGTCGCTTCGGTGGACGACTGGCCGCTCGAGCCGCACACCGTCGCAGCCCTGCGTGCCGCCGCCCGCGCCGTGTCGCGTGAGCTCGGCGCGACGACGTGGCCGCCCCAGGGCGACGCCCCGCGTGCGTCCCAGATGGGCACCCGCCGGAGGCGCCCCCGGCCCGCCTGACGAGGCGTCAGCCCTTTGCTTGAGCCTGACCGATCGCTTCCTGCTCCTCGGGGGAGAGCTGCTGGTCCGAGGACCAGCCGGTGACGTTCTTGGCGTAGGTCCGGGCGTCCGAGCGACCGTGGATCGAGGTCAGCACGATGCCGGTGCCCGCGTCGTCGACGAGGGCCAGGGACCAGGAGAGGCGGCCGCCCATGTCGCCGAAGGCGTCGTAGCGGACCACGGCCAGGTGGCGCAGCGCGCCCTGGGCCTCCCGGCGCAGCGACTCGACCTCACCGCGGAGGCCGGCGACGTCGAGCGGCAGCGGGGAGTCCTTCGCGCCGCGCTTGCGAGCGCCCAACGAGCGCTGGGCTCCGAGGCCGGTCGCGGCCCCGACGAGGCTGATCACGATCGCGAGGAGGACCAGGAGGGTGAGGGAGTCGTTCGACATGGCGCGGCCAGGTTAAGTCCGGTCTCGACACACTGCTCGCAGGCTCGCGGCAGGCCCCCGACGAGATCGGTCAGGAGCCGTCGCGCAGGCGGCGGAGCCAGTCGCCGGCGCCCTCGAACTCCTCGTCGCTGGTGCCCGGGCGGATCTTGGGGGCCTTGCCGTCGTGGCGTTCGTACGACCCGAGGAAGCGCACGTCGGCGCAGACGCGGCGCAGGCCCATGAGCGCCTCGCCGACGCGCTGGTCCTCGATGTGGCCCTCGGCGTCGACGGAGAAGCAGTAGTCCCCGAGGGCGGCACCGGTGGGTCGGGACTCGATGCGGGTCATGTTCACGCCGCGCATCGTGAGCTGCTCGAGGATCTCGAGCAGGGCGCCTGGGTGGTCCTCGCGCATGAACGCGACCAGGCTCGTCTTGTCTCGTCCCGTGGGCGCGTTGGGCTTGCCGGGCCTCGAGACGAGCACGAAGCGGGTGACCGCGTCGGGGTTGTCCGCGATGCCCTCCGCGAGCGTCTCGAGGTCGTAGTGCTCGGCCGCGACCGGCGCCGAGATGGCCGCCTGCCACGGCGGCTGGTCGTGGTCGCTGGGGCTCAGCGCGAGCGCGGCCGCGGCGGCTGCCGTCGACGTGGAGTGCACGACCTCGACGCCCGGCAGGTTGCGCGAGACCCAGATCCGGGTCTGCGCCGCGGCGTGCGGGTGGGTCGCGACGTACTTCACGTCGGCCTTGGTGACCCCGCGCCGCACCAGCAGGGAGAACGCCACCGGCACCGTCATCTCGCGCGTGATCATGAGCGGCTCGCCCATCGCGAGCTCGTCGAGGGTGACCGGGACGGAGCCCTCGACGGAGTTCTCGATCGGGACGACGGCGTGGTCGGCGTCCCCGGCGCGGACGGCGTCGAGCGCCACCGTCACCGTCGAGCACGGCGACAGCGACATCTCGCTCAGGTCGGGGAGCGACCGGAGCGCCTGCTCGGTGAAGGTGCCCTCGGGTCCCAGGTAGGCGATGCGCACCCGCCGAGCCTAGTGGGGCACGACGCCGATCAGACCTTGCGCCCGATGAACCCCAGCAGCTTCGTCTGCCAGTCCGCGTCGTCGGGGACGGGTACGGCGGCGCCGTACTGCCCGCTCTGCCGCAGCATCTCGTCGATCGGCAGCATGCCCTCGTAGAGCTCGCGGGCGATGTCCTCGTCGAGGGTCTCGTCCTGGCCGGTGGCGCGGGCGAGGTCCCAGGTGTGCATGAAGACGTCGGCGGTGTAGAACCGCTCGATCGCCTGGGGCAACGGCACCTCGCCGATGTGCGGGTTGGTCAGCACCCTGTCCGCGGAGGCCGGGTCGTCGAGGATCCCCTGGATCGCCTCCACCTGGGCGGCCCAGGCGCCGACGGGATCGGCCTCGGCGTCGCCCGGCGGGATGACGATCCCGGTGCCGCCCTCGAGGAACCCGGGGAACCAGGTGACCAGGTGGTCGACCACGTCGCGGGCGCGCCAGCCGTCGACCGGCGCCGGGTCGTCCCAGGACGACGGGTCGGCACCCTCCACGCGGCGGGTGAAGCCCTCGGCGACCCGGCGGTGCGACTCCTGCGGCGACAGCCCGATCATGCCCGACCCTCCTCGCCGGCGAGGAGCTCGTCGAGCTGGTCGTAGCCCTGGTCGACGCCCTCCTTCATCCCGCTGCGCAGCATCGCGTCGCGGGTCTCGACGTCGAGGAACGCCGAGGTGATGGTCAGCCGGGTGCGGCCGCCGTCGAGCTCGTCGAGGACCATCCGGTCCAGGGACGCGGCGTCGCCGGCACCCTCGAAGCCGAAGGTCTGGGTGATGATCTCGGGCTCGCGGGCGTCGTGCACAGCGCCCCAGAACTTGTACTCCGTGCCGTCCTCGTCGATGTGCGTGTAGGCGTAGCCGCCGCCGCGCTCGATGTCGTGCCGTTCGATCTTCATCGTCAGCCGACGCGGGCCGAGCCACCTCGCGATGAGGTCGGGATCGACGTGCGCCTTCCACACGAGCTCCCGGGGAGCGTCGAACTCCCGGACGATCTCGATCGTGGGCTGCCCCTCGGGGGCTCGGTACTCGGTCTCGTGCGTGCTCATCAGGCCACCCCTTCGTCGGTCTGCGTGTCGTCCTCGCTCTTGCCCTGCAGCTCGTCGAGCACGTCGTCGAGCCGTTGGTAGCGCTCCTCGGCCTCGCGGCGTCGGCGTTCGATCCATCCGGTCATGAGGTCCAGCACCTCCGCGTCCAGGCGGCACGGTCGTCGCTGCGCCTCCTTGGTGCGCTGCACCAGCCCGGACTCCTCGAGCACCTTGAGGTGCTTCGCGATCGCCTGCACCGAGACGTCGTACGACGACGCCAGGTCGGTGAGCGTCGCGTCGCCCGTCGCCAGCCTGGCCACGAGGTCGCGCCTCGTGGGGTCCGCCAGGGCCGAGAACATCCGGGAGAGCTGGTCGTCCGCCATGCCGCCTCCTTCATCAACCATCTGGTTGAACACTAGGAGCGGGCCCTCGCTTGTCAACCACCTGGTTGAAGACGATCAGCCCGGCGAGGAAGCTCAGCCGGACCTCGCGGTCCGGGTTGTCGACGTTGAGGTCCACCAGGCAGATGCTCTGCCAGGTGCCGAGCGCCAGGCTCCCGTCGAGCACCGGCACGCTGGCGTACGGCGGGACCAGGGCCGGCGAGACGTGCGCGCGCCCGTGGCCACGACTGCCGTGCGCGTGCTGCCACCGGTCGTCCCGGGGAAGCAGGTCCTCCAGGGCACTGAGCAGGTCGTCGTCGCTGCCCGCGCCGGTCTCGATGACGGCGATCCCGGCGGTGGCGTGCGGCACGAAGACGTGCAGCAAGCCGTCACCCCGGCCACGGACGAAGTCCGCGCACTCGCGGGTGAGGTCGTGGACGACCTCCTCCCGCCCGGTCCGGACGGAGATCATCAGGCTGTCCATGGATCCATCCTGCCCGCGGCGCCGGGCGGGAAGCCCGGTCCAGACGGCTTCTGGTCAATTGACCAAAACATCGTCGTGGACAACGGTGGCTGTCAGTCTGGGTCAGACGTTCCACCGAGTGACCCCCGGCCGCCGGACACGGCCGAGGACCAGGGGCGGGACAAGTGAAGGCCCCGCCGGGTCGCCGGGAACCGGTGGGGCCTTCGCGCCGCTCCGGAGGGCGGCGGGACGTCCTCAGGTGGTGGTCGGGGTCCCGGCCGTCGTGCCTGCCGGGGTCTCGACGTCGTCGTCGGAGCCCTTCACCTTCTCGGCGGCGCTCACGACGGCGTCCTTCACCACGGGTGCGGCGTGCTTGGCGGCGTCCGCCGCCGACGACGCGGCCGTGGACGCGGCCGACTGCACGGTGGGGTTGTCCTTCACGCGCGTGGCGGTGCGGCGGATCTGCTCGAAGCGCTCGCGGCCCGCGCGGGCGCCGAGCACGTAGCCGATGCCTCCGGCGAGCAGGACGGTGAGCTTCCTCATGGTGTGCCTCCTGATGGGGTCGAAGCGGTGCGGGTGGCAAGGTTGGAGCGGGCGGCCGGGTCGTCGATGTCGTCGTACTCCGGGCCCACCTCCCCGCCGTCGGCATGGGCGCGGATCTGCCGGCCCAGCTCGATGTCCTTCTCCTCCTGCTCGCGCGCCTTGTCGATGTTGCGGCTGTCGCGGGGCGGGAGCTGGAGCTCCGACTCGGCAGGGATGCCGGCCTGGAGCTCACGGCTGCGCTCGAGCTCGGAGTCCAGCTCGGCGCCGAGCAGCAGCGCGACGTTGGTGATCCAGAGCCAGAGCAGCGCGACGATCACGCCGGCGAGCGAGCCGTAGGTCTTGTTGTAGCTGCCGAAGTTCGCGACGTAGAAGGCGAAACCGACCGACGCGATCACCCAGATGAGGATCGCGACACCGGCGCCGACCGAGACCCAGCGGAACTTCGGCTGCTTCACGTTGGGCGTGGCGTAGTAGAGCATCGCCACGATCAGCACGACCACGACGAGCAGCACGGGCCACTTGACGATGGTCCACGCGGTCAGTGCGGCGTCGCCGAGCCCGACCTTGTCGCCGATCGACTGGGCGAGCGGGCCGGACACGACCAGCATCACCAGCACGAGGGCCGAGAGCACGACCGCGACGAGGGTGATGAGGAGCATGGTGGGCCGCAGCTTCCAGAACGGCCGGCCCTCGTCGATCTCGTAGATCCGGTTCATGGCCCTGCCGAAGGCACCGACGTAGCCCGACGCCGACCACAGTGCGCCGAGGAGTCCGACGACCAGCGTCAACCCCGCACCCTGCGAGGTCGACAGGTCGCGGATCACCGGCTCGAGGGTGTCGAGGGTGCCGGTGCTGACGAGCGGACGGAGCACGTCCAGGACGGCGTCGACCGTCTTGTCGGCGGACTGGCCCACCAGCCCGAGGATCGACATGAGCGCCAGCACCGCCGGGAACATCGCGAGCACGGCGTAGTAGGTCAACGCCGCGGCCTGGTCCGTGCACTGGTCCTCGCTGAACTCGCGCCAGGTCTTGCGCGCGGTGTAGCGCCAGGACTGCTTCGTCAGGTCCGTGGGGCTGTCCGGCTTGCTCTCCTCCGCCACGGGGGCATCGGATCGCGCCGCACTGTTGCTCATGTGACAACGGTTTCCGGTTGGGACAGGCAGCAAACCCGCCCTAGGGGTGTGCCCACCCCTCGGGCATGATCGGCGCATGCGCGAGATCGACGTCGAGGAGCTGGAGGGCGTGGTCACGTCCGGAGCCCAGCTCGTGGACGTCCGAGAGCCCGGTGAGTGGGTCCAGGCGCACGTGCCCGGCGCCCGGCTCATCCCGATGTCGCAGCTGACCGCCCGGCTCACGGAGATCGACAAGGACGAGACGCTCTACCTCATCTGCGCGTCCGGCAACCGCAGTGCTCACGTCGGGCTGGTGCTCGACCAGCACGGGTACGACACCGTGAACGTCGTCGGCGGCACGTACGCCTGGGTGCAGGCCGGCAAGGCCTACGACCAAGGCCTCTGACCGGCCCCTGGATCGGCCCCACGGATCTGCCCTGGACCAGGCCATGGTCGGGGTTCCCGCCCAAGCGCGGGGACCCCGACCATGGCGGGGGGCCGACCTCCACCACGGCGTGCGCGGCTGAGAATTCGGCCCTCCGGTGCGAACCTACGAAGGCGTCGACCGGCGACGCCACACCCCAGAGGGTGAAAGGTGTGGCGGGTGGGGTTCCCGGGGCTCCGACCTCAGTCGCGGGCCGCGCGTCGCTGCACGGGGAACATGCGCCGGTAGTGCCCGGCCTGGGTGACGAAGTACTCGTCGAAGTCGAGGTCGTCGGGGTCCCGGCCCTCCATCGCCGCCACCATCCGGTCGAGGTAGAACTCGCACCCGGCCGCCACCGACGGAGCCAGGGCCAGGTTCGGCATCGCCTGGGCGACGCGGACCTCGGTGCCGGCGCCGTGGTCGACCAGCCGCACCAGGAGGCGCCACTCCTCGGGCTCGCCGGGGCTGCTCGTCGACACCAGCACCTCACGGCCCGGGACGACCCGCTCGATGCGGTAGGTCTGCGGCAGCAGCACCTCGCCGTCGGCGGCCTCGGCGGTGAAGAACATCTCGACGACCCCCGCCGTGGGGTCACCGCGGAACGTGCCGACCCAGTGCGCGAGGCGCGCGGGGTCGGTGAGCGAGGCCCAGACCTCCTCGCGAGGGACGGACAGGCGACGGGTGTAGACCACCCACTCGACACCGTCCCGACTCTCGCGCCTCCCACTGGCGCTCGGCGCGGGAGTGCGCTGGTGCCCCACCAGGAACACACCCGCCCGTGGTTCAGTCCTCATGCTCCCCGACCCCTCTCACCCGCTGCCCGAAGGCACGCGGCGACCCGAGGACAAGGACATCACCCCTCGCGCAGATGTCTCAATGGCCCGTTTGGACCTGTTCGGGACATCTGGCCCGGAGCACCCGTCCAGATTGCTGCCGCGGCGCCCGTAACCCGGTGCCCGGAGCGACGTTGTGCAGATCACACTTCGTCGGCACCACGACGCTCCGCGCGGGGAGAGCGTCGCGGTGCCGGGGTACGTCAGGAGCCGGCCCGGACCAGGTCGTCGACGACCCGGAGCTTCTCGACCACCGCAGGAGCGAGCACGAACGGGTAGAGGTCACCCTCCCCGAGCGAGCGGTTCACCTGGTTGAGGGCGATGCTCACCGGCTGCCACGTCGTGGTGACGACCTCGTCGAACCGGCGCTCGTCGACGCGGGGGTCCGCCGTGAGACCGAAGGCGTGCGTGGTCTCCAGGGCGTCGCGGATGTGGAGCACGTGGGCGAAGGTCTCCGCGAAGTCCTCCCACGGGTGCATCGTCGCGTACGACGACACGTGGTCGGCCTCCCAGCCGGACGGCGGGCCGTCGGCGTAGTGCCGGTCGACCGCGTCGGCGTAGGACTCACGCTCGTCGCCGAACACCTCGCGGAAGGCGTCCTCGTCCCGGCCCTCGACGAGGACCTGCCAGTAGTAGTGGCCGATCTCGTGGCGGAAGTGCCCGAGCAGCGTCCGGTAGCCCTCGCCGAGGTCGAGCCGCACCTGCTCGCGGTGGACGCTGTCGCCCTCGGCGAGGTCGATCGTGACGACGCCGTCGGCGTGACCGGTCACGACGTTCTCCTCGACGCTGGACAGGAGGTCGAAGGTGACGCCCCGCCCGGTCTCTTCGTCGCGCGGCTCGACGGGCAGCCCGATCGCATCGAGCTCGTAGACCAGGCGGCGCTTGGCCTGTTCGGCCCGGTAGTACTGCGGGAGCCCCTCGAGGTCGCCGTCGGCGGGACGGGTCCGGGTGAGGGAGCAGGCGAAGCACTGGGTGCCCGCGACGTCGGGGATCCAGTTGCACCCGTTGAGGTCGAGGTTGACGCAGGGCGACATGGCCTCGGTCTGGACGACCATGTCCCGCAGGTCGCGGACGTAGCCGACGGCGGAGCCGCAGCTGACGCACACGGAGTTCTCGAAGTAGAGCCGTTGGCCGCAGGTGCCACACGTGAACGGACGCATGTCGCGAACAGTAGGTGAGGGGCGGTCAGCCCTGGGCGGGCACTCCCACGCGGTCCCGGCGCAGCGGCCGCAGCCCGTCGAGGACGTCGTCGAGCGGGGTCGGGTCGAGCCCGGCGCCGCGGGCACCCGTGCGGGCCCACGCCCAGACCGTGCGGAGGTCGCCGGTCCCGGGGTCCTCGGCGAACCAGCCGCCGCGGCCGCGGGACCCGGTGAGCCGGGGCTTCGCCGTGGTCGGTGCGGCGGACCCGAGGAGGAACGTGACCACGCAGCCGGTGAGGAGCACCACGGCATCCGCCAGGTCGTCACCGTCGACGTGCTCGGTGCGCACCTCGACCCAGCCACGACGAGGGCGGACCGAGATGCCGCTCGGCGTCCCGGTCGCGCTGCCGACGAGGTCGGCCAGGGCCCCGAGGCAGTGCCGGGCGAGCTGGCGGCCGACCGCGTCCGCGCGGTCGTCAGGGACCGAGACGCAGATCGTGGTCCCGATGCCCACGACACCGTCGACGCCGCGCTCGGCCGAGCGGGCGACCAGGTCGGCGTGGTGCTCTGCGAGGTTCTTCACGAGGGTGGCCGGCACGGTGTCCACGACCGCGAGGGCCGGAGGAGCGAGGTCGACGACGTCGACCGGCCGCCCACCCGACGTGAGCTGGTGCTCGTGCGCGACCCGGACGCTGAGCTCGTACACCTCTGACCGCCTTCCCCCGACGACCCGTCCATCCCACCGTGATCGGGGGCGGGGCCGCATCGTCCTGACGGTCAGTCCCACGTGCCCGATCGGGTCAGGCCCGGTCGGACGACTGGTCGCCCGTGTCGCCTTCGTCCCTGCCCCCGGGGCCCTCAGAGGGGGGCGACGTCGACGGTGACCGTCATCGACGACGTCTTCGCCTCGGTGAAGATGACGCCCTTCACCGGCGGGACGTCGGCGTAGTCCCGGCCCCACGCGACGGTGACGTGCCGGTCGCCGGTGAGGCAGTCGTTGGTCGGGTCCACGGAGAGCCACCCGAGCCCCGGCATCCAGACCTGCACCCACGCGTGTGTGGCGTCCGACCCCACGAGTCGCTCCTCGCCCTCCGGCGGGTCCGTCTCGAGGTAGCCACTGACGTAGCGCGCGGCCAGGCCCTGGGCACGCAGGCCGGCGATGAGCACGTGCGCGAAGTCCTGGCAGACCCCGCGCCTGGCCTGGAGCACCTCGCGAACGCGGGTGGTGACGGTGGTGCTGCCGGGTCGGTACTCGAACTCACGGTGCATCCGTCCGACCGCGTCGAGCACCGCCTCGACGAGCGGGCCGCCGGGCGAGAACGACTGACCCACGTAGAGCGTGGCGCCGTCGACGAGCTCCACGAGGGGCGACGCGACGGCGTACTCCATCGCGAGAGCGGCGTCCGGAAGCTCGCGCCGCAGGGCTGGGCGGGCGTCCTCCCACGGCAGCAGCCACGCGCCGTCCGGCACCGGCTCGGCGGCCAGGTCGACGACACTGACCGAGCTGACGCTCAGCCGGCGGTGCGGCTCGGTGACGTGGAAGTACGTCGCGAGGTTGCCCTCGCTGTCCCGGTGCTCGCCCAGGTCCGCGTGACCGGGGTCCGTCCAGAGCTCGTGCTCGCGCACCTGCTGGGTCGGCAGGTCGCGCGGCCTGCTGAAGACGATGCCGTAGGAGTCGGTGACCTCGTCGTCGTAGGAGTACGTCGTGTGGTGGGTGATGCGGTAGCGCCGCCCTCCGAGGAGCTCGGGACCGTGGGTCATCCCGCCACCTCCTCCTGGTCGGACGCGGGCTCGCGGACGTCGAAGGAGAGCACGGAGCCCAGGGCTCGAGGAGCCGCCTGGTGGCTGAAATATGCGTCGGCCAGCGCGGACGCGAACGCGTGCAGGCAGGTCCGCATGCGCTCGCCGAGGGCGGTGACCTCGTCGCGGTGCTCGGTGAACAGCTCGTCGGTGTCGGTCAGCCGCGGCAGCGGCGAGGCGAGCACGGCCGCGTCGCGGGCCCGCAGGTCCGCCTCCGCCTCGTCGAGCAGGTCGCGCAGGCGCTCCACCGCCGGCCCGGGCACGTGGTCGAGCGCCCGCCGGACGCGCTGCAGCTGGAAGGCCACCGACCGTGGGTTGCCCGGGTCGAGCAGCATCAGCTCGAGCATCGACTCGACACCGTCGTGCCCGGCGTAGCGCCGCCGGTGCGTGACCACGCTCTCGCCCGCGGTGAGGGCGGCCTGCACGAGGTGACGCTCGACGGCCGGCGGGTGCACGTCGCCGACCACCCAGCGCGTGAGGGCGAGGGTCTGCAGGGCACGCTCGAGGCCGCGACCGATGTCGAGCAGCTGCCAGCCGACGTCGCGGACCATGTTCTCGCTGGTGATGCCGGCGAGCGCGAGGGCTCCGCTGAGCACGTCGACGCCCGTCTCGAGCACGGCCCCGGTGCGGGCCCGCTCGCACGCGCGCTCCATCGCTCCGAGCACGGTGAAGACGTCGGTCGAGAGCTGGTCGCGCACCGAGCTCGCCGCCCCCGCGAGGCTCTCGAGCGACTGGGCGACGCTTCCGGGGCGCACCGGGTCGAGGAAGAGGGCGCGAAGCTCGGTCTCGATGAGGGCGTCGGGGAGCTCGGAGCCGGACGCCAGCCCCGGCGCCGTCCCCGTGGCCAGCGTGAGCGCGCGAGCGACCACGTCCACCGCGCCGCGACCCGGGTCCAGCCTCGCGAGCGGGAATTCGTCCACGAGACCGCGCAGGACGAGGACGTGACGCGTCGCACTCTCCACGCGCTCGGTGTAGCGGCCCATCCAGAAGAGGTTCTCGAGCGCCCGCGGGACGATGGGTACGACGCTGGGGCGCATCGGGGCGAGCTCCGGCAGGGCCGGCGGGGCTGCCGCGGCGTCGGGCTGCTTGAGCACCCAGACGTCCTTGCTCAGCGCCACGCGCTCGCGACGGCCGGTCGTCGGGTCGAAGGTGTCCGGGGCGATCCGGCCCAGTGCGCCGGGCATCACGGCGTACCCGTCCTCGCGCACGACCGCGAAGGCTCGGAGCGTCAGTGGCCGGGCACCCAGGCCGAGCCCCGCCACGGTGGGCGTGGTCGACAACGGCAGCACCTCCTGGCCGACGAAGTCGCCGGGGCGTCGCTGGATCCGCGAGCGCCAGCGGTCCCGCTGGGCCTCGCTCAGGCTCGGCCCGTGGACGCCGCGGCCGTGCGTGGGGCTGACCGGACGGATCACCATCGAGTCCAGGTGGGCCACCACGTGCGACAGTCCGTCGGGCTCGCCGCACCACCAGGACGGCGCGCACGGCAGCAGCATCGGCTCGTCCAGCAGGGCCTCGCACAGCTGCGGGAGCAAGGGGTGGAAGCCGGGCGACTCGACCAGCCCGGCGCCGAAGCCGTTCGCGGTGGCGACGCTGCCGCGGCGGCAGGCCTCGAGGAGACCCGGGATGCCGAGCTCCGAGTCGGGGCGCAGCTCGAGCGGGTCGCACCACGTGTCGTCGACGCGACGGAGCACGACGTCGACCGCGCGCCGGCCCTCGAGGTCGCGGGTCCACAGCTGACCCTCACGCATGACGAGGTCGTCGCCGGTGACCAGGGGCAGGCCGAGGAGCGACGCGATGTGGGCCTGGTCGAAGGCGGTCTCGCTCAGCCGGCCGGGCGTGAGCACCACGACCCTCGGGTCCTCGACCCCGGGGGCGGCGAGGTCGGCGAGCGCGTCGCGGACCTGCCCGAAGAAGGTGGTGAGGCGGCGGAGCTCCGCCCCGCGGTAGGCCTCCGGCAGCAGGCGCGCGACGACGCGACGGTTCTCCATCGTGTAGCCGAGACCTGACGGCGCCTGGGTGCGGTCGCTGATCGCGCACCACGCACCGTCGGCACCACGGCCGAGGTCGACGCCGGCGAGGACGATCCTCGGCCGGCCGTGCGGGACGGCACCCCAGGCCGGCCGCACGTAGCCGCCCTGGCGCCACACCAGCTCGGGAGGCACGAGCCCGGACGTGAGCAGCCGGCGGTCGCCGTACAGGTCTGCGACGACGGCCTCCAGCAGGCGCACCCGCTGCGCGACGCCACGCTCCAGACGCGACCACTCGTCCGCGGGAACGACGGTCGGCAGCGGATCGAGACGCCACTGGGTGAAGGCTCGCGCCCGGTCCCCCGACGCGTTCCCCGGAGCGTCCGCACGGGCGGACACGGGCACCGGGTTGTAGGTGACGCCGTCGTCCTCGAGCAGCCGCGCCGCGGTGCCGCGCGCCACCCGGAGCCTCTCGGGGTCCCAGGTGTCGGGCGCCAGCGCCTCCCAGCCGGGACGCGACGCCCCCTCGGGCGTCAGCAGCTCGTCGAGGACGGCGGCAGAGGACCGCACGCTCTCGCGGTAGGCGTCGAGCATGCTCAGCGCCGATCCGGGAGGGCGTTCGTCATGCGCGTCACTGTAGGAGGGCCCTGTGCCGACCGCATCGCGACCGCCACACTCAGGCCATGAGCCAGTTCGACCTGCCGTCCATCGCGCCCGGGATCGAGAACCTCTTCGACGCCGTCGCCGACGACTACGACCAGTCCGGGGTCGACTTCTTCGTCCCGATCGCCCGCCGGCTCGTCGAGCTCGCGGACCCTCGACCGGGCGAACGAGCGCTCGACATCGGCTGTGGTCGGGGCGCCGCGACCGCCCTGCTCGCGGAGGGCGTCCGACCCGACGGCGCGGTGACGGCCTTCGACCTCAGCGCGCGGATGGTCGGGCACACGCGCACCCTGGTGCCCGACGCCGAGGTGCTCAAGCTCGACGCCGGTGATCCCGACCTGCCGCAGGGCGCGTTCGACGTCGCGGTCGCATCGCTGGTGGTCTTCTTCCTGCGCGAGCCCAAGGCCGCCGCGGAGCGGTGGCTGCGGCTTCTCGCGCCCGGCGGACGGCTCGCCCTCAGCACCTTCGGCGCGCTGGGCCCGTTGTGGGACTCCCTCGACGGCCTCCTCCGCCCGCACGTCCCGCCGCAGATGCGCGACCCGAGGCTCGTGGACCCGGAGAGCCCGTTCCGCACGGTCGAGCGGTTCGAGAGCCTGCTCCGCGACGCCGGTGCGGGTGAGGTGGTGACGACGGTCGAGACGATCGACGCCCCCGTCGCGGGAGCCGAGCAGTGGCTGGCGTTCTCGATGGGCACCGGTCAACGCACGATGTGGCAGCACGTCCCCCGCGAGGAGCGTCCGACGTTGTACGCGCGGGCCGCGGAGCTCATCGAGGCCTCGCGCGACGAGCACGGCACGGCGGTGCTCAGCCAGGAGGTCCGATACTCGGTCGTCCGCGCGGACCAGTAGCGGCATACTCGCCCGGTGACCTGGCTGGACCGTGTGCGCGCGCTGCGCATGGACGTCACCCCGTTGCGCACCTCCCGCGACTTCCGGCTCCTCTTCACCGCCGGCACGGTCTTCTACTTCGGCGCGATGATCACCTACGTCGCGATCCCCTACCAGCTCTACACACTGACCGGCTCCAACGCCGCGGTCGGTCTCGTCGGTCTCGTCGAGCTGGTGCCGATCCTCGTCGGCGGGCTGTACGGCGGTGCGCTCGCCGACCATGTCGACCGTCGACGTCTCCTCGTGAGCATGGGGGTCGCGCAGGCGGTGCTCACCGCGCTGCTCGCGGTCAACGCGGCGCAGGAGCAGCCGTCCGTCTGGCCGCTCTACGTGCTGGCGTTCGGGCTCGCGACCACCTCGGCGCTGCAACGCCCCTCCCGCGAGGCGCTGATGCCGCGCACGGTGCGCCACGACGAGCTGGTGGCGGCGAACGCCCTGAACTCGTTCGGGATGCAGGCCGGCCTGCTCACCGGACCGGCCATCGGCGGCCTGCTCCTGGCGCACGCCGGCGCGACCTGGTGCTACGCGGTCGACGTCGTCGGGCTCACCGTCGCCTCGCTCCTCTTCGCGCTGATGAACCGCTACCCGCACCGTGACGAGACGACCCCGCCGAGCTTGGCGGGGATCGCCGCCGGCGTCCGCTACGCACTGTCACGCCGCGACCTTCTCGGCACCTACCTCGTCGACATCGCCGCGATGCTGCTGGCCATCCCGGTCGTGCTCTTCCCGGCACTCGCCGAGGACGTGTTCGAGCACCCGGAGCTGCTCGGACTCCTCTACACGGCCGAGACCGTGGGCGCGCTGCTGGCGACCGTCACGAGCGGCTGGACGTCGAAGGTGAACCACCACGGACGGGCCATCGTGGTCGCCGCCGCCTTCTACGGAGGCTTCATCGCCCTTGCAGGCTTGGCTCCTGGGATCTGGTGGTGCATGGCGGCGCTCGCGCTGGCCGGTGCCGCCGACATGATCTCGGCGGTCTTCCGCAGCACCGTGTGGAGCCAGACCATCCCGGAGTCGATGCGTGGCCGGCTGGCCGGCATCGAGATGCTGTCGTACTCCCTCGGCCCGCTCGGTGGCCAGGTCCGCGCCGGCTTCGTGGCCGACGCCTGGTCGGTGCGCGGCTCCATCACCAGTGGCGGGATCGCGTGCGTCGCCGGCGTCGTCGGGACCGCCGTGTGGCTGCGTGACTTCTGGGGCTACGACTCGCGCACCGACGAGCACGCCGTCGCCGAGCGCACCCGCCGGGCCGAGGGGTGACCGTGGTCGTCAACGCCGAGCGCGTGACCTTCCGTCGCCTGCTCGAGGAGGACTTCCCCTTGCTCGGCAGGTGGCTCGCGCAGCCGCACGTGCACCGGTGGTGGCACCACGACCACTCGCCCGAAGGCGTGCGTCGTGACTTCCTCCCGTCGGTCCGGGGCGAGGAGGCCGGCGAGGACCTGGTCGCGATGCTCGACGGCGAGCCGGTCGGGTTCGTGCAGCGCTCGCGCCTCGAGGACTACGCCGAGGACTTCGAGCCGCTGGCAGCGCTCACCGACATCCCGCCCGGCGCACTGACGATCGACTACCTGCTCGGGCCGCTCGACCTCGTCGGCCGAGGGATCGGGACGGCCGTCATCCGCGCGCTCGTGGCCGACTCCTGGACGACGTACCCCGACTGCCCGGCGATCATCGAGGCCATCGTCGCGGGCAACACCGCGTCGTGGCGCGCCCTCGAGAAGGCCGGCTTCCGTCGCATCGGCCAGGGCGACATCGAGCCCGACAACCCGGTCGACCCACCCCTGCACTACCTCTACCGACTCGAGAGGCCGAGGACCTCGACGACGTGAGGCCAGGCGGCCTCGCCGAGGGCACGGTCGGCCTCGGGGGTGCCGCCGCGGGCCATCGCCTGGCCGCGCGCGGCGGGCGTCTCACCCGGGAGCACGACGCGGTGACCCGCTCCGCGGCCGACGACGACGTGGGCCATGAGGCCGTGCTCGCGGCGCCGCTCCTCGATCCGGCGCGCGAAGGTGACCGAGGGCCACACCTGGTCGTCCTCGCCGGCGACGAGCACCACGGCGCCGGTGATGAGCTCGACCGGGATGGTGGCCTCCTCGGGTGCGGCTCGGAGCGACGTCTCGTAGAGCCCGCGGTACGCCGGCGGGTCGCTGTCCGGGGCCCACTCCTCGTCGAACGGGACGAAGGGGAGCGGCTCGCCCTCCCACGTCCAGTGCGAGGTCTGCCTGCCGTCGTCGACCCCCGCCCAGACGTGAGAGCTCGGCGCGCAGGCGACGACCGCGGTCACCCGGGGGTCCCGCGTGCCGACGAGCAGGGCGGCCTCCGCGCCGAACGAGGTGCCCACCATCGCGAGCCGGTCGCACTCCGCCGCGAGCTCGTCCAGCGCCGTCGTGAAGGTCTCGAGGGGCACCTCGAACGGCCCGGGCTGCAGCCCGGGGCCGCCGAGCCACCGGATGGTCAGCGCCGTGGCGCCGTGCGCGGCGAGGAGCCGTGCGCGCTCCTCCTCGAGGGCCCCGCTCGAGCCGGAGACGACGAGGACGCCGACGCCGGTCGGGTCGTCCGGTCGGACCAGCAGGCGGTCGTCGCTCATCGGCCGACGGTCGCCTCGCCGCCGCCTCTCGCCAGCGCGGTGGCCACGACCCGGATGTGCTCGCGCTGGAGGTCGACCGGCACGCGCGGGAGCACGTCGTCCCAGAAGGCCAGCATCGGGCCGCGACCCTGCATCATGCCGAGCGGCCGGGCCAGCGCCCAGAGGTGGAAGTGCTCGCTGCCGTCGCCCCATCGCGCGAAGTGGGTGCGGGCGACACCGGGGACCGACTTCACGGCCTCGCTGAGGCGCTGGAGCAGCGGGCCGAGGGTGGTCAGCAGGTCGAGCGGTGCGTCCTCGAGGCGGCAGTGCTGGTTCGGTGCGAGCCCGCCGACGAAGGGCAGGCCCGACGACATGAAGCCGGCGTTGAGGTGCCAGAGGTCGTCTCGCCAGATCGTGTGCTCGCTCGGTCGGCAGTGGCCGCACTCGCTCCGGTCGAGCTCGCCGCCGCGGGGCTTCTCGGGCACGAGCATCGGCGCGAGCGGCCGCAGGGTGACCGCGTCGAAGCACGACAGCGTGTCCTCGACGAGCGGCGTGCTGTCCAGCACCTCGCCGTACGGCATCAGGTCGTGGAAGGGCGACTGCGCGGGTGAGGTCTCGTCGTCGGTCACGACTCGACCCTAGAACGCGCGGGTTACCGTGGAGGTGATGGAGGAGCGCGAGCAGGACGTCCAGCAGACCCCGGCCGACCGGGCCGCGGAACGTGCCCGCGACCGCGCCGCGGCCCGCATGCGCATGGAGCAGCAGCAGACCTGGGTCGACGTCCAGATCAAGCAGGCCCAGGAGCGCGGCGACTTCGACGACCTGCCCGGCTTCGGCAAGCCGATCAAGGACCTCGACGGCCGCAGCGACCCCGACTGGTGGCTCAAGCGGTTCGTCGAGCGCGAGAAGATCACCGGTGTCCTCCCGCCCGCTCTCCAGGTCCGCAGGGACGACGCCGACCTCGACGCGAAGCTCGACGGCCTGCCCGCGGAGCGTGAGGTGCGCGAGGCGGTCGAGGAGTTCAACGAGGCCGTGCGCCGTGCACGCTTCCAGCCGCTCGGCGGTCCGCCGATGATCACCGACCCCCGCGACGTCGAGGTCGAGGTGACCCGGTGGCGCGAGCGACGTGACGCCCGCCGCCGCCAGGCAGCCGCCGAGGCACCTCCTCCGGCTCCGGCGTCGGAGCAGCCGCGCCGGCGGCGCCGCTGGCGGCGCCGTTCCTCGTAGTCGCATTTACCCCACCGGGGTATGGTTGCGCCATGACGGACGAGCACACCTACGGCTACCTCCACGCCAAGGAGGACTACCTCAAGCGGCTGCGCCGCATCGAGGGCCAGGCGCGCGGCCTGCAGCGGATGGTCGACGAGGAGCAGTACTGCATCGACATCCTCACGCAGGTCTCCGCGATGACGAAGGCGCTGCAGTCCGTCGCCCTCGGGCTGCTCGACGAGCACATCGCGCACTGCGTGGCCGACGCCGTGAAGGACGGTGGCCCCGAGGCCGAGCAGAAGCTCAAGGAAGCCAACGACGCGATCCGCCGGCTGGTCCGCTCATGACCACCACCGAGACCACCGAGACCTGGACGGTCACCGGGATGACCTGCGGCCACTGCGTGGCGTCCGTGACCGAGGAGGTCTCCGGGCTCGCCGGCGTCACCGACGTCGCCGTGGTGCTCGAGACCGGCACCGTCACGGTGACGAGCGAGCGGCCCCTCGACGAGGGTGACGTCCGCGATGCTGTCGAGGAGGCCGGCTACCAGCTGGCCTGATGCCTGTGTCCACCCACGTGCAGCTCGACATCAGCGGCATGACCTGCGCGTCGTGCGCCCAACGCATCGAGCGCAAGCTCAACAAGCTCGACGGTGTCGTCGCGACGGTCAACTACGCCACCGAGAAGGCGGCCGTCACCCACCCGGACGACCTCAGCACGGACGACCTGGTCCGCACGGTCGAGCAGGCCGGCTACGGCGCCGCGCCGGTCACCCTGCGCCCCCGCGAGGACGACCGGGGACGCGACCTGCTCCGCCGGCTCGCGGTGAGCGTCGTGCTCACGGTCCCACTCGTGGTCATGGGCATGGCGATGTCGCTGCAGCCACCCGGCTACCCGTGGATCGCCCTCGCCCTCGCGACCCCCATCGTGCTGTGGTCCGCCTGGCCCTTCCACCGCGCGACGCTCACGAACCTGCGGCACGGTGCGACGACGATGGACACCTTGGTGTCGATCGGCACCTCCGCTGCCTACCTCTGGTCGGTGGTGGCCGTGCTCCGCGGCCACGACGAGCTGTACTTCGAGATCGCGGCCGTGGTCACGACGTTCCTCCTCTCCGGGCGGTACGCCGAGGGCCGCGCCACGCGGCTCGCCGGCGACGCGCTCCGCGCGCTGGCCGAGGCCGGTGCGGACGAGGCGTCCGTGCTCGAGCCCGACGCCGACGGCCACGACCGGGAGCACCGCGTCCCGGTCTCCGCGCTCCGCCCCGGCACCCGCTTCGTCGTGCGTCCCGGCGAGAAGGTCGCCACCGACGGCGCCGTCGAGGAGGGCTCCTCCGCGGTCGACGAGTCGATGCTCACCGGCGAGTCCGTCCCCGTGGACGTGGGTCCGGGAGACACCGTCCTCGGCGCCACCGTCAACGCCGGCGGCCGGCTCGTCGTGCGCGCGACCCGCGTGGGAGCCGACACGCGCCTGGCCCGGATCGGCCGCCTCGTCGAGGCCGCCCAGGAGGGCAAGGCGCCCGTGCAGCGCCTCGCGGACCGGGTCTCCGCCGTGTTCGTCCCCCTCGTCCTCGGCCTCGCGGCGCTCACCTTCGTCGCCTGGCTGGTGCTCGACGGCGACCCGTCCACGGCCTTCGTCGCGGCAGTCTCCGTCCTCGTCATCGCCTGCCCGTGCGCGCTGGGTCTGGCGACACCGACGGCCCTGATGGCGGGCACCGGCCGAGGTGCCCAGCTCGGGATCCTCATCCGCGGCCCGCAGGTGCTCGAGTCCACCCGGAAGGTCGACACCGTCGTCCTCGACAAGACGGGCACGCTCACCACAGGGCGGATGACCCTGGTCGACGTCGTCGCCGACGACGGCGCGGACACCGACCAGGTCCTGCGCCTCGCCGGGGCGGTCGAGGACGCGTCGGAGCACCCGATCGCCCGTGCCGTCGCGACAGCGGCTGCCGACCGGTTCGACCGGCTGCCCGCGGTGGCGGACTTCGCCGCGCTCGCCGGGCACGGCGCGAGCGGCACCATCGAGGGTCGGCGCGTGCTCGTGGGCCGACCGTCCCTGGTGGCACCGGGCGCAGCGCTGCCCGAGCGGCTCCAGCAGGCCGTGGCCGACGCAGGTGCCCGCGGGTCCACCGCGGTGGTCGTGGGCTGGGACGACCGCCCGACGCGGCGTGCTCGTCGTGGAGGACGTGCTGCGACCGTCGTCCGCCGAGGCGGTCGCCAGGCTGCGTGCGCTCGGCCTGCACCCGGTGCTCCTCACCGGCGACCAGCAGGCCGTGGCCGACAGCGTGGCCTCTCAGGTGGGGATCGACGAGGTCGTCGCCGGCGTGCTCCCGGAGGACAAGGTGTCCGTCGTACGCCGCCTGCAGGAGCAGGGACGCACCGTCGCCATGGTCGGCGACGGCGTCAACGACGCCGCTGCCCTCGCCCAGGCCGACCTCGGTCTCGCGATGGGCACCGGCACCGACGTCGCCCTCGAGGCGGCCGACCTCACCCTCGTGCAGGGCGACCTGCGCGCCGCCGCCGACGCGGTGCTCCTCGCCCGGCGCACCCTCGGCACGATCAAGGCCAACCTCTTCTGGGCGTTCGCGTACAACGTGCTCGCGCTGCCCCTCGCCGCGCTGGGCCTGCTGAGCCCGATGGTGGCCGGCGCCGCGATGGCGCTGAGCTCGGTCTGCGTGGTCGCGAACAGCCTGCGCCTGCGTCGTTTCGTCCCCGGAACACACCAATCCTGACCGAACGGACGAACCACCCGACCGGGTCGGGTGTTCCGCTGGACAGCCACCCGGGATGTTGGTCAGATTGCGAGACGGACGTGTCGCACCGGTGCGGTGCGGTGACCCCCGAGGACGAAGGGGCCGGCAATGCGCACAGTCGCGGACCGGTGGTTCCAGGCGCTGCCACGACCCGTGGTGGCGCTGGACACCCGCGGTCGCGTGGTCGGGTTCAACGTCGCGACCCTCGAGCTGCTCGAGGCGACACCGACCACGCTCACCGGCGCCGCCTTCGCTGCCACGGCCCTCGCGGAGGACTCCCGCGACGGCTTCGAGGAGGTCGTCGGTCGCGTCCTCAGCGGCGTGCCGTGGTCCGGCGAGCTGTCCTTCGCGCCGGGCGGCGCGGGGCCCGACGTCGGCAGGACCCAGCTCGTCCAGCTGCTCGTCGTCCCGATCGTCGAGGACGGCGAGACCACCGGGATGCTGCTGACCGTCGAGGGCGTCGGGGAGCGGCACGAGCGCGCGTCGTACCTCGCAGAGCGTTTCGGCCGCCTGGCCCGGGTGGCGGCGGAGCTCCAGTCCGCCTCGGACATCAAGGCCCTCGGTGACGTCGTGGTCACCCACCTCGCCGACGCGGCCGGTGCGACGGCGGCCTCGCTCGCCGAGCGGGTCGCCGACGACACCCTCGCCCTGGTCGCGATCCGGGGCGGGACCGCCGGCGCGGCCTCACGCTGGGCGACCTTCCCCATCGACGACACCACGCCTGCGGGCGAGGTCGTCGCGACCGGCAAGCCCCTGCTGGTGGCGGGACGCGAGACGCTCGCGCGCCGCTACCCGACGCTGACGCTCGCCAACGAGGGCGAGCGCTCGATCCTCTGCCTGCCGATGGTCGCGTCCGGCCGCGTGATCGGCGTCGTCAGCCTGTCCTACCCGTCCCGCGTGAACATCGACGACAGCGAGATGGAGTTCTACCGGGTCATGGCCGACACCAGCGCCAACGCGCTGGAGCGGATCCGGGCGCTCGAGACGGTGGCCGACCAGCACGAGAAGCTGCGCTTCCTCGCCGAGGCGAGCGCGGAGCTCTCGAGCAGCCTCGACTACGAGTCGACGCTGCGGAACATCGCCTGGCTCGCGGTTCCCGGCATCGCCGACTGGTGCTCGATCCAGCTCGAGCAGGACGGGGTGCTCCGCCAGCTCGCGGTCGCGCACCGCGACCCGGACAAGATCGCGTTGGCCGAGGAGTTCCAGGAGCGCTACCCGACCGACCCCGAGTCCGACGCCGGCGCGTACGGCGTGCTGCGCAGTGGCGAGAGCCAGCTCGTCCCCGAGGTCACCGAGGAGATGATCGTGGCCGCGGCGCAGGACGAGACGCACCTCGAGATGATCCGCTCGCTGGACCTCAAGTCCGCGCTGACCGTGCCGCTCAAGACCCGCGAGCGCACCCTCGGGGTGATCACGTGGGTGAGCGGCATCGAGGGCAAGCGCTTCGGTCCTCAGGACATCCCCTTCGGCGAGGACTTCGCGCGCCGGGCGGCCACCGCCATCGACAACGCCGAGCTGCACAGCGAGCTCCGCGAGATCGCCGAGAAGCTCCAGGACGCGGTGCTCCCGCCCCGGCTCCCCGAGATCCCTGGATGGCAGCTTGCCGCGTCGTACTCCTCCGCCGGACGGGTCGACGTCGGTGGCGACTTCTACGACGTCCTCCCGCTGCGCGACGGGCGCATCGCGTTCACTGTCGGCGACGTGATGGGCCGGGGCGTCGACGCCGCTGCGGCGATGGCGCAGATCCGGGCCGCGCTCCGCGCCTTCGTGGCGGTCGACCCCGACCCGGTGACGGTGCTGCGGCGGCTCGACGTGCTCTACGACGCCTTCCCCTCCGACCAGCTGGTCACGCTCCTCTACGCCGTCGCCGACCCGGCCCAGGACACGGTCACGATGGTCGACGCAGGCCACCCCAACCCGTTGCTCCGCACCGAGGACGGCAGCTGCGTCTCGATCGAGGGCGTGCGCGGCACCATCCTCGGTGTCGAGGTCGACGCGGAGCGCACCGCCGCGACGGTCCCACTGCTCGAGGGGCAGACCGTGCTGCTCTTCACCGACGGGCTGCTCGAGCGCCGCGACGAGGACCTCGACGTAGGCCGCGACCGGCTGCTGCGCGAGGTCGAGGCGCTCCCGACGGATCTCACCGGCCACGACCTCACCGCCCTGGCGGAGCGGATGCGGGACCCTTCTCGGGACGACGACGTCGCCGTCCTCGCCGTCACCCGGACCAGGTCGCCCGAGGAACACTCGGTACCTTTGGCGCGTTGACCGGCACAACATGGATACGGTGAGCCGACGCCCTCCGCCCCGGGGGCCCAGTCCCTTGGGAGCCCGATGGATCGCGACGAGTACGCAGCGCAGGTGCGCGCCGGCTACGCCGCGCTGCGGCAGGGCGACTTCATGGCGGCGTTCCAGCTGATCTCGGACGACGTGGTCATGCACATCGCCGGGGACCACCCGCTCTCGGGCACCTACGAGGGCCGGGCCGCGTTCATGGAGTACTGGGACGCGATGGTCAAGGCCAGCGGTGGCTCGAACGCGTTCACCGTCGTCTCCGTCATGGTCGACGAGGAGAGCGCCGACGTCCTCGTCGAGGGCACCGCGGTGCACGGCACCGAGCAGCCCTTCGTCCGCACCGTCGTGCACCAGCTCCGCTTCGAGGACGACATGGTGGTCGAGGTCTGGCAGCGGCCGTTCGACGAGGCTGCCGAGAACCGCTACTGGCGAGACGCCCACCGGGAGCACGGGGGCACCGGCACCAGCTGACGTGTCAGGGGCGGGGCCTACGCTCGTCGTATGGCTCATGCAACCAACCCAGCGCCTGCCGGCAGCACCGACTACAACCCGTGGCGGGCCCTGATCGCGCTGTGCCTCGGCTTCTTCATGATCCTGGTCGACACCACGATCGTGTCGGTCGCGACGCCGGCGATCATCGAGGACCTCGGCGCCGAGGTGAATGCCGTCATCTGGGTGACCAGCGCCTACCTCCTGGCGTACGCCGCCCCGCTGCTCATCACCGGGCGGCTCGGTGACCGCTACGGCCAGAAGAAGCTGTTCCTGGCCGGGCTCGCGCTGTTCACCCTCTCCTCGTTGTGGTGCGGCCTGACCGGCAGCATCGAGGGGCTCATCGTCGCGCGGGTGTTCCAGGGCCTCGGCGGCTCGCTCATGACGCCGCAGACCATGGCCACCATCACCCGCATCTTCCCCGCGGAGTCGCGCGGCAAGGCCATGGCCGTGTGGGGCGCGACGGCCGGCCTCGCGCTGCTCGTCGGCCCGGTGCTCGGCGGCATCCTCGTGGACACCCTCGGGTGGGAGTGGATCTTCTTCATCAACGTGCCCGTCGGCCTGGTCGGGCTGGTGCTGGCCTGGCAGTGGGTGCCCACCCTCCCCACCCACCCGCACCGCTTCGACTGGCTCGGCGTCGCGCTCAGCGGGGTCGGGATGTTCCTGCTGGTGTTCGGGATCCAGGAGGGCCACCAGTACGACTGGGGCACGATCACCGGCTTCATCAGCGTGCCGCTGCTGATCATCGCGGGGCTCGTCGTGCTCGCGGCGTTCGTCGTGTGGCAGCGGGTCAACACGCGCGAGCCCCTGGTGCCGCTGGCCCTGTTCCAGGACCGCAACTTCTCGCTCGCCAACGTGGCCATCGCGGCGATGGGCTTCGCGGTCACCGCGATGGCGTTCCCGCTCATGCTCTGGGCCCAGCTCGTCCGAGGCTGGTCTCCCACGCAGTCCGCGCTGCTGCTGACGCCGATGGCCGTGATGTCGCTGGTCCTCGCGCCCGTCGTCGGCCGCTGGAGCGACACCGTGCACCCGCGCACCCTGGTCGCCACCGGCTTCGCCCTCCTCACCGGCTCGATCCTCTGGCTCGACGTCGTGATGGATCCCGCGACGGCCGTGTGGCAGCTGGTCCTGCCGTTGACGGTCTTCGGGATCGGCAACGCCCTGGTGTGGGCACCCAACAGCGCCACCGCGACCCGCAACCTCCGGATGGCGCAGGCCGGGGCCGGCGCCGGCGTCTACAACGCCACCCGCCAGGTCGCCTCGGTGCTCGGGTCCGCCGGCATCGCGGTGCTCATGGACTCCCGCCTCGCCTCCAACGGCCTCGTCTTCAAGCCCAGCGAGGGAGCGACCGGCGCGCTGCCCGCACAGGTGCTGCAGCCGTTCTCCGACGCCATGTCGCAGGCCATGCTCCTCGTCCCCGCCGGCCTCGCCGTCGGCCTGGTCGGGGTGCTGTTCTTCGAGCGCCCCACGCACCAGCGCGCCCCCGTCCCCGCCCCCGCCCCCGCGCCGACCCCCGAGGTCGCCCCCGGCTGACCGGAAACTGGCACCAGTTGCGTGCCCAGGCCCCCCACGCCGGAAACTGGCACCAGTTTCGTGCCCACGACGCCCCACGCCGGAAACTGGCACCAGTTGCGTGCCCACGGCCCCCCACGCCGGAAACTGGTGCCAGTTTCCGCGCCGGCCGGCTCACGCCCGGGCGAGCAGGTCGGCCTCCTCCTCGAGGGTGAGGCCGGTGACGGTGCCGTCCTCGGCCCGCCACCAGGCGAGGGTGTCGGCGGCGGTCGTGGCGAGCGGGCGGACGACGAGGCCGGCGTCGGCGGCGGGTGCGGGGTCGTGCGCCAGCATGCCGCCGTAGAGGTCGGGCGGGAGCCACAGCGGGATCGAGCCGGGACCCATCCACGGGGCGACCTCGAGCTCGGTGAGGCGCTCCGAGGAGACCCAGGTCCACTCCGGCGAGGCGTCGACGCCACGGGCGACCTCGCCCAGGAAGTCGGCGCGGGTGCGGACCGCTCCGACCCCGTCCACGACCCCGGTGACGCGACGCTCGGCGGCGGAGACGATCCAGGCCGCCAGGTCACGGACGTCGACCACCTGGCTGAGGTCCTCCGGATGGCCCGGCGCGAGGACCGGCCCGGGGCGCGACAGACGGACGGGCCAGTAGGTGAAGCGGCCCGAGGGGTCGCCCGGACCGACGATCAGCCCGGGGCGCACGACGTACGACGACGAGGTGCCCTGCTGGACCACCTGCTCGCAGGCCACCTTCATGCCGCCGTAGACGTCCGGGCCCTCGTAGATGTCGTGGTCGTCGGGGATCGCCGGGAGCAGAGGGAGCCGGCCGGCACCGGACATCGGCGTCGCCTGGTCGGCGTACGCACTCACCGAGGAGACGTAGACCCAGTGCGCGTCGGGGAGGGCGTCCACCGCGCGACGCACCCAGGACGGCGTGCTGGCCGGGTCCACCACGACGTCGAAGCGCTGGTCTCGCAGGACCTCGGCCGGGTCGTCCACGGTGCGGTCGAGGGCGACGTGCGTCGCTCCCTCCGGAACCGGCGCCGAGCCTCGGCAGGCGGCCGTGACGTCGTGACCGGCGGCGACGGCCGCGGAGACGATCGAGCGGGACAGGAACTTGGTGCCGCCGAGAACGAGGATGCGCACCCCGTCATGCAAACGGCCCGACCGGACGGACCACAAGAGTGGTTCGCTGGTGGCGAACTGATCATTCTCTGCTTATCATAAGTCATGGCCTATCAAGCGCTGGACGTCATCGGAGACCCGCAGCGGCGCCGGATCCTCGAGCTGCTCGGCGGCCGCGAGCGCACCGTCCGTGAGCTCACCGACGCGCTGCCCATCTCCCAGCCCGCGGTGTCCCAGCACCTCAAGGTGCTGCACGGTGCCGGCCTGGTCACGCGGCGTCCGGAGGGAGCGCGCAACCTGTACGCCGTCGACCTCGACGGTCTCGGCGAGGTGCGCGCCTGGGTCGACGGGTTCTGGGACGACGTGCTCGACGCGTTCGTGGCCCACGCGGACAAGGCCCGCTCATGAGCACCCCGGCCCCCGTCGTGCGGGCGGCGCACGTACGCCGCACCCCGGCCGAGGCGTTCGCCCTGTTCACCGACGAGATCGGCGCCTGGTGGCCGCTCACGACGCACGGCCTGCACGGCTCGGCGGGGTCGCTGGGCTTCGCGGACGGCCTTCTCGTCGAGCGCTCGCTCGAGGGCGCCGAGGTCGTCTGGGCGGAGGTCACCGCCTGGGAGCCTCCCGACCGACTGGTGCTCGAGTGGCACCCCGGCCGCGACGCCGCGGAGGCCAGCCAGGTCGAGGTGTCGTTCCGCGGCGACGAGCACGGCACCAGGGTCGAGATCGTGCACCGGGGCTGGGAACGCTTCGGCGACGACGCCGAGCGGCGCCGCAGCGCCTACGCGGCTCCGAACGCGTGGGGGTTCGTGCTCGACCACTACGGCGACCTGGGCGACCTCGTCGAGGACCCGGACTCCGCGCGCGCGAAGGAGCTGGCGGAGCTCCGGACCGCCTACGACCTCTTCTTCGCGGAGGCGGCGAAGGGCGGCTTCGGGCCGCCGCCCGCGGGCGAGTGGGACGCCGCCGAGGTCGTGGCACACATCGCCCTCAACGAGGTGGTGATGGCCGGCGTCGGACGCGACCTGGTGTTCGGCAAGGAGCCGTCGTTCGACAACCTCCTCTGCCAGGACCGCAGTGTGATGGCCAGGCTGGTCGAGCGGTGCGGCAACCTCGACGGGCTCGTCGCCTTCGCCCGCGACCAGGCCCGCACCGCGACGCAGGTGGTCGCGCGTCTCGACGCCGACCAGGCCGCGCACCCGGTGCCGTGCCGGCTCCTCCACGACGGCGAGGTCGTGCTCGACCAGCCGATGCCGTGGTGGCAGGTCGCCGTCGTGCTCCAGGCGGCGCGGCACCTCACGGCGCACACCGGCCAGCTGCGAGACCTCAGGCCTGCCTGAGGATCAGGCCGCGCGGGCAAGCCGGCCGCGGCGGTGCGACGACCACCAGCCGTCGAGGTCCGGGCCCCTCGGAACGATGCCCGACGGGTTCAGGTCCGTCTGCACGACGTAGTAGTGCTTCTTGATCTGCCCGAAGTCGACGGTCTGGTGGAACCCGTCGGTCTGGAACAGGTCGCGCGCGTAGCCCCACAACGACGGCATCTCGGTGAGCTTGTTGCGGTTGCACTTGAAGTGCGAGTGGTAGACCGCGTCGAAGCGCACCAGCGTCGTGAACAGGCGTACGTCGGCCTCCGTGATGTCGTCGCCCATGAGGTACCGGCGATCGGTCAGCCGGTCCTCGAGCCAGTCCATGGCCGTCCAGAGCCGGTCGTAGGCCTCGTCGTACGACTCCTGCGAGCCGGCGAAGCCGCACCGGTAGACGCCGTTGTTCACCTCGGTGAACACGCGCTTCATCACGTCCTCCATCTCGTCGCGGACGTCGTCCGGCCAGAGGTCGGGAGCGCCCGGTCGGTGGTGGTCGCGCCACTCGAAGGAGAGGTCGTGGGTGATCCAGGGGAAGTCGTTGGTCACGACCTGCGTCGACTCGACCTCGACCATGGCCGGGACGGTGATGCCCTTCGGGTAGTCGGGGAAGCGGTTCTCGAAGGCCTGCTTGAGCTTCTCGATGCCGAGCACCGGGTCCTTGCCGTCGGGGTCGAGGTCGAAGGTCCAGCTGTCGTCGTCGTGGGTCGGCCCGGCGAGACCGAGGGAGATCACGTCCTGGAGGCCGAGCAGCTCACGCACGACCAGGGCACGGCTCGCCCAAGGACAGGCCTTCGCGGCAATCAGTCGGTAGCGGCCCGGCTCGACCGGCCAGGTCGGCGCCTCGAGGTCGTGCCCGCCGTACCCGTCACGGCTGCGACCCGGCTCCGCGGTGATGCGGTCGGGGACGTAGTCCATGTCACGCTCGAACGCTTGCCCGGACTTCACGAACTTCGGAGACATGTCTCCACCGTTCCCCGTCGCCGGGGTGGTCAGTCATCCAGCAGCGAGGCGCGGGTGATGCGCTGGAGCCACTCCGCGTAGTCGTCGAAGTCCCACCCGGCGTCGAGGACGAGGCGCCGGTGGGGTTCGGGGTCGAGCAGGGTCGCGGCGATCTCCGTGGCCCGCTGCTCGGTCAGACCGGTGCGCAGGCCGCCGATCTCGGCGAGGTGGGCGATGAACGACGCGCAGCCGGCCAGACGATGGACCTCGGTCTCCTGCTGCAGCGCCCTCACGTCGTCGTCGGTGTCGGCCGCGGCGAGGAGCGCCACGTGGATGCGGGACAGCCGGCCGCCGATCTCGGCCTGGAAGCGCGTCCAGATGTCGACGAGCCGGACCGGGTCCTGCTCCGCCTGCATGCGCGCGATGATCGGTCGGTCCACGATCGGCACCGGCTCGTCGTCACCGGCGAGCGCCCAGTCCCAGGCGAGCTTGAGCAGCATCGGCTTGCCCCCGACCGAGCTGAAGACGGTCTTGCGGCTGACGCCGGCACGGGCGGCCACGGCGTCGATGGTGGTGCTGGCGTAGCCGACCTCGATGAAGAGCTCGCGCGCCGCCTCCACGATCGTCCGTCGCGTCGCGCGGGCCTGCTCCTCACGCAGCGGGGAGCGGTAGGACCGACGCCCGGTCTCGACCACCTTGACACCAGCTCACTTTCACTTCACTCTCAGTGTAATCAAGTGTTCGAGAGTTTACCGTAGGAGTCGTCATGAGGATCGCGATCATCGGGTCGGGGCCGACCGGACTGATGCTGGGCGCCGCGCTGGCACGCCGCGGTCACGACGTCGTGTCGGTCGACCGTGACCCCGGCCCGGCTCCCGACGGCACCTGGCAGCGCAAGGGCGTCATGCAGTTCGAGCACGCGCACGGCTTCCGCGGGCAGGTCAGCGACTACCTCGCCGACGAGTGGCCCGAGGCGCTCGAGGTCTGGACCGGCCTCAGCGCGGAGCCGGTGATCATGGACGTCCCGGGAGTCGGACCGGTCCGCGTGGGCACCCGGTCGCGCCGGTCCACCTTCGAGCGGGCCCTCCGGCTCGCCGCCGCCGACGTCCCCGGCCTGACCCTCCGCGTCGGCCACGTCGACGCGCTCCTCGAGGAGCGCGGCGAGGTCCGCGGCATCCTCGTCGACGGGGAGCCGCTGGCCGCCGACCTGGTCGTCGACGCCTCCGGCCGCTCCGGACGCTTCGTCGCCGACCCCGCGGTGGAGGGCGACTGCGGGATCGCGTACGTCGACCGCACCTACCAGCTCCTGCCGGGCGCGGAGCCGGGCCCGATGTCGATGCCGATCGGGTGGTTCGGGGTCTTCGACGGCTACCAGACCCTCCTCTTCGTGCACGAGCAGGGCCACTTCTCCGTGCTCTTCGTGCGTCCCACCGCGGACCCCGAGATGAAGGACCTGCGCCACGAGGCGGCGTTCGAGGCCGCGGCCCTCGCCGTCCCGGGGCTGGCCGAGTGGACCGACCCCTCCCGGTCGCGTCCGACGAGCCCGGTGCTCGTCGGCGGGGCCCTGCGCAACGTGTTCCGGCCGCAGAAGGGCCGCGCGGGACTGGTCGCCGTCGGCGACTCGGTCACCACCACGACCCCCACCGCGGGCCGCGGCATCGCGATGGTCGCGATGCAGCTGCACGGCCTCCTGGGCCTGGTCGACGGCGGCGCGGACCTGCGGACGCTCTCCGAGCCCTTCGACCGCTGGTGCGAGGAGCACATGCGCATCTGGGTGGACGACCACGTCTACTCCAACGACGAGGCGGTCCGTCGCTGGCAGGGCGGCGACCTCGACCTCACGCAGCCGCTCACCTCGGACGCCATCCTCTCCGCGGCCCAGGTCGACCCGCGGATCAGTCAGTACGCCGGGCCCTTCATGTCGATGCAGACGACGCTCCGCGAGCTCCGGGCCGCGGAGCCGATGGCCCGCGCGGTGTACGAGACGGGCTGGCGGGCGCCGTACTCCCCCGGCCCGACGCGCGACGAGCTGGTCGAGGTCATCCAGGGGGCGCTGCAGCCGGCCTGACCTGCGGGATTTGGCCGACCATGTCGTCGTCCGGTTGGCTGTCGGGATGTCTGACATGTGGGTCGACCAGGCCGAGGACCCCCGCACCGCCGGCAGCCCGCAGGGTGAGCTCGCCACCGTGCGCGAGTACCTGACCAACTACCGGCTCACGCTCGGGATGAAGTGCGACGGGCTCGACGCCGGTCAGCTCGCCACCCGCTCGGTGCCGCCGAGCACGATGAGCCTGCTCGGGCTGGTGCGCCACATGGCGCAGGTCGAGAACAGCTGGTTCGAGCGGTGCCTTCGCGGAAGCACGGACGGACCGCGGCCCTTCGCGCGCGAGGACGACCGGGACTGGGACTTCAACGGCGCGACCGGCGACCCTGAGGTCGTCGAGGAGGCGTTCGCGACGTGGCGGGCGGAGATCGCGAAGGCCGACGAGTGGCTCGACTCGATCGCCGACGGACGACCTCGGCCGCGAGGTGCCGCTCCGCGACGACACGGTGTCGGTGCGCGACGTGCTCGTGCACATGGTCGAGGAGTACGCCCGGCACTGTGGCCACGCCGACCTGCTGCGCGAGTGCATCGACGGACGGACCGGCCAGTGACGTCGGGCATCCCGTCGCAGCGGACCCCTTTCGTCCTCACCACGCCGGCGAGCCAGGGCGCCGAGAACGAGGACGCCCTCGCGACCGGCCCCGGGATCGGTGTCGTGGTCGACGGAGCCGGTCTCCCCGAGGACCTGCGTCGCGGTTGCCAGCACTCCGTGAGCTGGTTCGCGCGGCGGATCGCGGACTCCTTCCGCGACCGGCTGGCGCTGCGTTCCTCGACGATGCAGCAGGCGCTGGCCGACGCGATCACCGAGGTCGCCGCCCTGCACCGGCCGACGTGCGACCTCGCCCAGGGATCCCCGAGCGCCACCGTCGCTGCGTGGCGGGTCGACGACGCGAGCGTGGAGTACCTCGCCCTGTGCGACGCCTCGGTCATCGTGGTGGGCACCGACGGCACCGCGCGAGAGCTGACCGACGACCGGGTGGAGCAGGTGACCCGTCCGCTCATCGACGCGCGCCTGGAGGCGAAGCAGGACGCCGGTGGCGCCGTCTCGTTCACCGACGTCCGTGAGGCACGGCGCGAGGCGGTGGAGACCACCCGCAACACCCGCGACGGCTTCTGGTGCGTGCAGGACGACCCGCGGGCGGCCTACCGCGCGGTGCACGGGAGCCTCGACCGCGGCGAGGTCGAGGGCATCGTCGTCGCGACCGACGGCGCGACGCGCGCCTTCCACCTGCTCGCCACCCACACGGTGGACGAGTTCGCGCAGACGGCGCTCGACGGCGGGCTGGTCGCGGTGGCGCAGGCGGTCCGTGGGGCCGAGCGTGCGCAGACCAGCACCCTGACCGCGGACGGTCTCAAGGTGCACGACGACTTGACCGTCGTCGCGGACCGGCTCTGAGGGTCCTCGCGAGAGGATGGCCGGGTGACCGACCTGGACCTGCGGCTCCCCGACGGGCGGGTCGCGAGCGTCTGGGACGGCGGTGACGCGGCCGGGGTGCCGGTCGTGTTCTTCCACGGCTGCCCGGACTCGCGACGAGCAGCGGTGACCGGCCACGAGGGCGCCCTTCGCGCCGGGGTCCGGCTGGTCGCGGCGAGCCGCCCGGGGTACTCAGCCACCGAGGTGCCGGGCCCGGTCCACGCCGACACGCACCTCGACGTCGCCGACGACACCGCCGCCGTGGCGGACGCTCTCGGTCTCGACACCTTCGCGGTGCTCGGCATGTCGGTCGGTGGTCCCTACGCCCTGGCGACCGCTGCCCGCGTCCCGGACCGGGTCACCGCGGCGGGAGTCGTGGCGGCGCCGGCCGACGTGCCGAGCCTCGACCCTCCTGTCCACCGCGACGGCCTCGACGCCGACGAGGTCGCGTTCTTCGCCGACCTCGCGGTGACCGAGCCGGCGGTCGCCGCGGAGCGCATGCGGCCCGACTTCGAGCAGTGGGTGGCCGGCCTCGACCCTGCCGACGAGAACGACGGCGCCCTGGCCCAGCGCTGGCTCGGCATCCTTCCTGAGAGCGACCGCGCGTTCCTGGCGCAGCTCGACGGCGCCGAGCTCGCCAGAGCCGCGCGCGAGGCCGTCGGCAGGTCGGAGGGCTACCTGCGCGATGCCGCGATCGCCTTCCGTGCCTGGCCTTTCGACGTCGCGGACATCGGGGCTCCGGTGCATGCGTGGTACGGCAGCGAGGACGCGAACTACTCGATCCGCAACGGCACCTGGCTCGCCGAGCGCCTCGGTGCGACGCTCGTCGTCCGCGAGGGCTCGACCCACCTCGCCACCCTGGCCGACCACTGGCACGACACCTTTGTCACGCTGACGAGAAAGAGGCCGGTGCCATGACGATGCCCCCACCGCCGTACACCGCGGTGATCTTCAGCAGCGTGCGCACGCCCGGCAACGACGACGAGTACGCCGCGACGGCGGCCCGGATGGAGGAGCTCGCCGCCGAGCAGCACGGCTACCTCGGCATCGAGAGCGCCCGGGGCGCCGACGGCCTCGGCCTCACCGTCTCGTACTGGCGAACGGCCGAGGACGCGACGGCGTGGAAGCGCGTGGCCGAGCACCGGGAGGCACAGCGGCGTGGGCGCGACGAGTGGTACGCGTCCTGGACCGTCCGCGTCGCGACCGTCGAGAGGGAGTACGGCTCAGGCCGTTGAGCGGACCTTCGGGATCAGCAGGCACGCCACCGCGGCCGCGAGACACAGGCCGCCCGCGGTCATCCAGGCGGTGAAGTAGTCGCCCTGGACCTGGCGGATCCAGCCGGCGTACGACGCCGCGACACCTGCGCCGACCATGTGCGAGGCGAACACCCAGCCGAAGACGACGCCGGACCGCTCGACGCCGAAGTGCTGGCGGCACAGCGCGACCGTCGGCGGCACCGTGGCCACCCAGTCGAGGCCGTAGAACACAATGAAGAGGAACAGGCTCGGCTGCACGTGCGGACCGAGCAGCTGCGGCACGACGAGCAGCGAGAGGCCACGGAGGAAGTAGTAGCCGAACAGCAGGTAGCGCGAGTCGACCCGGTCGGTCAGCCAGCCCGACGCCACAGTGCCTGCGATGTCGAAGATGCCGATGAGGGCGAGCAGACCGGCGCTGGTGGTCTCGGGCATCCCGTGGTCGTGCGCGGCCGGGATGAAGTGGGTGCCGATGAGGCCGTTGGTGGACCAGCCGCAGATCCAGAAGGTGCCGAACAGCGCCCAGAACACCCACGTGCGCGAGGCCTCCCGCAGCACGCGCAGGGCCAGCCGCGCCGGGTTCTCGGTCGGTGCGGCGTCGAGGGTGTCCTCGCCGACGTCGAGGTCTTCGATCGAGGGGCGGCTCGGTCGCGATTCCGGGGCGGCTCGACCGTGATTTCCGGGCGGTTCGGCGGGTGGGGCGCCGTAGGGGCGGAGGCCGACGGACTCGGGGGAGTCGGCCATGACCCAGAGCACGAAGGGGACCAGGAGGAGGGCGGCGCCGGCGACGACGAGCGGCGGCCCAGCGCCAGCCCGGGCCTGTTGCGAGGACGGCGATGACCGGGAGGAACACCAGCTGGCCGGTCGAGCTGGCGGCGGAGAAGAGGCCGGTGACCAGCCCGCGATGAGTGAAGAACCAGCGGTTCGCCACGATCGCGCCGAAGACCAGCGCCAGCGCGCCGGTGCCGATGCCGACCGCGAAGCCCCAGAGGATCCACAGCTGCCAGGCCGAGGTCATGACCGTGGTGAGGCCGGACCCGATCGAGACGAGGACCAGGGCACCGGCCACGGTCCGGCGTACGCCGAGGCGCTCCATGAGCGCGGCCGCGAACGGCGCGGTGAGCCCGTAGACGACGAGGTTGAGGGTGACCGCGCCCGAGGTGGTCGCCCGGCTCCAGCCGAAGCTCTCCTCCAGCGGCTCGAGCAGCGCACCCGTGCTCGACCGGAAGCCGGCCGCCGCCACCAGCGCACCGAGGGTGGCGAGCGCCACCCACCAGGCCCGGTGGATGCGGGGCTCGGTGCGCTCCTCCGCCAGGGTCATGGAGCCAGGATGAGGCAGCTGCTCTGTGCGGTGGCCAGGAGCCTGCCCGAGCCGTCCACGAGCTCGGCCTCGGCCAGGGCGGTACGCCGGCCGCGGTGCTTCACCGTGCCGATGGCGCTGACCAGACCGGTGCTCGTCCGCATCGCGCCGAGGAACTTCACGTTGAGGTCCAGGCTCGTGTAGGCCACGCCGGCGGGCAGCGTCGTGTGCACCGCACACCCGGCCGCCGAGTCGAGCAGGGTGGCGAAGACGCCTCCGTGCACGGAGCCGATCGGGTTGTAGTGGAACTCGCCCGGGTCGAGCTGGAACACCGCGCGCCCCTCGGAGACCTCGGTCAGCGTGAAGCCGAGGGTCTGCGCGATCGGCGGGGCCGGGAACTCGCCGGCGACGAGGCTCTGCATGAGCTCGAGCCCGGTGCGACCGTCGGCGGCGGCGAGCACGGCAGCGGGGTCGTCCCACTCGATGGTGCGGGAGCGCTCGGGGGAAGTCGTCATCGCCGTCTCCTCGGACAGTCGTCGAGTCTCTGGGTCTGTATATCAGACTCAGGCTACAGTGCTCCCATGCCGGACGTCATGAGGTGGCTGGACTACGAGAGCGAGAGCTGCTCGATCGCACGTGCGCTCGCGTCGCTGGGCGACCGCTGGACGATCCTGGTCCTGCGCGACCTGTTCAACGGCGTGCACCGCTTCGACGACCTGCTCGACCACCTCGGCGTCTCCCGCGACGTGCTCAGCAAGCGGCTCGCGGCGATGGTCGAGGACGGCATCGTCGAACGCCGGCCCTACCGGGTCGAGGGCAGCCGGCCGCGGTCGGACTACCACCTCACCCCGGCCGGTCGCGAGCTCCAGCCCGTGCTGATCTCGCTGCTCACCTGGGGCGACAAGCACCGGGCCACCGGCGACGGCCCGCCGACGCTTGCTCGAGCACCAGGAGTGCGGCGGCCGGGTGAGCCTGCAGCTGACCTGCAGCGAGGGCCACGACGTGCAGCGCTGGGAGGTCCAGAACGTGCCCCAGGCGGCCGCACGTCGGCGGGCCGTGTGACCCTCTCGGAGTGAGTCCGCGTTCGCTGTCGAGCCGCCCGGTCCTGCTGGTCCTGGCTGCCGGCGCGTCGGTGCAGCTGGGCGCGGCGTTCTCCAAGCAGCTCTTCGACTCCCTCGACCCGACGTCGATGGTGTGGCTGCGGATCTTCTTCTCCGCCCTCGTCATGCTGGCGATCGCGCGTCCGCGGATCGCCGGCCACGACCGCCAGGACTGGGTGGTGGTGCTGGGGTTCGGAGCGGTGCTGGCGTTGATGAACTGGTCGATCTACCAGTCGTTCGCGCGGATGCCGCTGGGCCTCGCGGTGACCATCGAGTTCCTCGGCCCCCTGGGCATCGCGCTCGCCCACTCCCGGCGCTGGCTCGATGCGGGCTGGGCGGTGCTCGCCGGGATCGGGGTGGCCCTGCTCGGCTTCCGTGGCTCCGGTGTCACCCTCGACGGCGTCCTCTTCGCCCTGCTCGCCGGGTCGATGTGGGCGGCGTACATCCCTCTCTCGGCCGCCACCGGGCGTCGCTGGCCGGGCCTGTCCGGGCTCAGCATGGCCAGCCTGGTCGGCGCCGTCGTGCTCGCGGCACCAGCAGTCGCGCTCGGGGGCTCGACGCTGCTGGAGCCGCACATCCTGCTCGTCGGCCTCGTCGTGGCGCTGATGTCGTCGGTGGTGCCCTACAGCTGCGAGCTCGTCGCGCTGCGCACGATGCCGCCGCGGGTCTTCGGCATCCTCATGAGCCTCGACCCGGCCGCCGCCGCGCTCGTGGGTCTCGTCGTGCTGCAGGAGGTGCTGACCTTCGCGGAGTGGGTCGCGGTCGTGTCCATCGTGGTCGCGAGCATCGGCGTCACCCGGACGGCTCAGCCGGCGGTCGCCCCGGATGCGGTGGTCCGCAGAGGGCGCTGGAAGAACGCGACGTCGTGCCAGGCGCCGTGCTTCCACCCCACCTTCCGCATGACCCCGGCGGGCTCGAAGCCGACCGCGAGGTGCAGCGCCTCGCTGGCCGGGTTGGGTGAGGTCATCCCGCCGATCACGGTGCGGAAGCCGAGCTCCGCGAGCCGCTCGAACGCCGCCTCGTAGAGCAGCCGGCCGCCACCCTGTCCTCGCGCCTCGGGTGCGAGGTAGATCCCCAGCTCGCAGGTGAAGCGGTACGCCGCCCGCGCCCGCCACGTGCCGCCGTAGCAGTACCCGACGACTCTCTCCGCGTGCCCTGGGCCTGTCGAAGGGTCGACGAGCACCAACCAGTCGTGCCGCTCCTGCGCCGCCGTGATCCGGCCGGCCATCTCGTCGGTCGACGGCGGCTCGGCCTCGAAGCTCACCGCCGTGTCCCTCACGAACGGCGCGTAGATCGCCGCGCACGCCGCCGCGTCCTCGAGGGTGGCTCGGCGGACCCGCATGACGTCCCCGGTCAGGAGCGTTCGGCGAGCAGCGCCACCACGCGCTCGATGAGCTCGTAGGGCACCGGCTGGTCGAGCGGGAACTGCAACGTGCCCTTCCCCGTGTGGTACCTCTCCAGGGCTGCTGCGGTGGCCTCGTCCTCGGTCGCAGGGCAGGGATACAGGCTCACGTGCTTCTTCCAGCCCGCGAAGTGCACCACCGGCCGGCCCTCGAGGCGGTACGTCGGGATGCCGTAGCTGATGACCTCGTCGCTGTGCGGGATCACCGAGCGCACCGACTGCTGCACCCGGTGCAGCACCTTCTTGGTGTCGTCGGGGAACGAGTCGAGGTACTCCTGCACGGTGTCGAACTGCGTTGCGGTCATGGCGCCTCCCACCCTCCGGTCGCCATTCTCAACCGAGCGACGACACCAGCGCCAGCACGCCGGCCAGCACCACCAGGGCGACGGCTTCGTGCGGGCGACCCGCGCGTGTGGCCGGGTTGGGCCCGGAGGCCCGCTCCCACCACAGGATCGCGAGCACGCCGGCCATGAGCAGCAGCCCGTCCGGACCCATGGGGGTGACCGCCATCGGCAGCATCGCGACCCCGCAGCCGGCGACGCAGAGGACTCCGGCCCGCACACCCACACGGGCGCAGTCGAGGTCGGCCGCGGGACCGTCTGCGGCACGGAGCCGGACCGACCCGCAGCGGCGCAGCAGGCGGCGGCGTGGGGCGGAGACCTGCCACCCGGCGGCGAGCACGAGCAGCGCGGGAGGCAGCCAGGCCGGTGGGCTCGCGTCCGCCAGGGCGACCAGGCCGGTCAGCAACGCGCCCACGGCGATCCACACCGCGATCAACCCGACCGCGAAGAGGGCCGCGGACCGGTGCCGCCGCTGCCACACGCTCCGCAGCGCGACCAGCCTGGCCTGCGGGGCCGCGAGCGGCACCATCATCGCGAGCACCATGAGGAACCAGTGGTCGGCGCCGGGGAGCATCACCGACCCCGGACCCGACATCGGCATCGCCGACAAGCCGTCCACGACCAGCACGAAGCCGGCCGACGCCGCCACGGTGTACAGCCACCACTCGGGGTGCCGCAGCGCGATCCCGCGTGCGGTGAGGGTGGTCATGTCACCCGGTGGCGCTGACCACGAGGGCCAGCCGCCGGGCGTGCGCGTCGGGGGTCCCGGTCTCGTCGTCGTCCCCCGACGCCGCGCTGAACGTCACCACGACCGAGCCGTCGTCCCACCGACCGTCGTCCTCGAGCACGGCGCGGACGGCGGTCACGTCGAGCACCACCGTCACCCCGTCGCCGTCGTGGAGGTCGCCGGCGACCGAGGCCTCAGCGAGCCCGAAGGTGGCCACGGTGCCGGCCCGCAGCTCGGGGTGTTCCTCCGGGTCGTCGCCGTCCGGGACGTCGAGGAAGACGCCGTACGCCGGCACTGCGGCGGTGCCGGTGACCCCCTCGATCCGGAGGTACGTGCGCGTGCCGGCTCCGACGTCCCCGGTGACCGGGATGGCGACGGGTGTGGTGGTGGACAGGTCGACGTCGTCGACGGCCCCGACCACCCGCGGTGGCGTCTCGAGCTCGGTCCCCGAGGTCGGCGGCGTGGCCTGCCGGCGGAGGCGGGTGACCTCCCGCTGCGGGGTGGGCTTCGCCGGCGCGACCGCCGGACCAGGCTGCTCGAGGGCGTCGGCCACGCCTGACGGCGGCTCCACGTCGTCGTACTCGTAGCCGAGCGCCTGGGTGTCCAGCACGTCGCGGACCTTCCAGGTCACCGTCTGCCCCTCCGGGGCCGGGAAGGTGAAGGACGTGTTCATCCACGACCGCCTGCGCCGGGGGCTGTGGTGGCCGAGGTCGAGCCAGACCTGCCACAACCGGTCGAGGTTCGCGTGGTGGAGCCAGAAGATCGGGTCGAGAGCCGCCGTGAAGAACGACGACATCCAGCCGCCGCTGCCACCCACGAGGACGTGCACGGTGCCGTGCGGGGTGCCCTCGAGCAGCCCCTGCTCGGGACCGCTGAACGACGGCTTCGCCCGCTGCCCGCCGCCGAACGTCGACACCCCGTCGGGCGTCGCGTAGCGGCCCGAGGTCAGGGCATCGCCGAGACCGGAGGCCAGGGCGTCGAACGGGATCCCGGGTCCGAAGATCGGCTTCCCCGCGTTGACCCTCGGGGACCGCTCCGTGGTCCGGAGGTCGTTGCCGCGCTTGCCCTTGTCCCGGAAGGCTGCCGGGAGGACGGAGCTCGTCGAGTCGTCCGGGTCGATGGAGTACCAGTACGGCAGCGACCAGGTGTCGTCGCCGAGGTGGTGCTGGACCATCTGCTCGAAGGCCGCGAGGTACATCCGGTGCCAGGGCAGGAAGAACCAGCTCCCGTGCTGGCAGGCGTTGAAGCGGGGGTCGCTGGTGTCGGGGCTCCCGTCGGCCAGCGAGCGGCCGTGCATCGCGGCCTGGTAGCGCCAGCTGGTGGGATCGACCGGCGACGCGTCGCCGGTGTCCAGCTTCCGCATCCGGCCCACGGCCCGCTCGTAGGCCACCAGCTCGTCGGGCCAGTCGGTGTCCTTCGCCAGGACGGAGACATTCCTGCGCACACGAGTCATCTGGGCATCCTGCACCCGGGGGTCCTCAGTCCGACAGGACCAGGTCGATGTCGTTGTCCCCGATGGCGATCGTCGTGGTGTTGTCGAAGCGGACGTCGATCTCCTCGAGACCCTCCGGCTGTGCGTCACCGCAGATCGTCACCGGCAGGTTGGCGACGCGGGTCGCCGCCCGGAAGGTGAGCGTGCGCGTCCCGAAGCCGACGTAGTCGCTGCCAGGGGTCGCGGTGCCGTAGGTGCCGACGAGCGGCGGCGGCAGCGGGACCTGCGTGAAGTCGACCGCGTCGACGTGGCGGCGGCTGGGCGCAGGACGGTCGAGCATCGTCGACACCTTGTAGGGGAAGCAACCGGTGTCGGGCTCGGGCATGACCTGGTTCGGCAGGAGGAGCAGCGGCTTCTTGGTGAGCGGGGCGGTGTCGTCGTCCCCGATGACGAGGTCGATGTCGTTGTCGCCGACGTGGAACTCGGTGTCGTCGAAGCGGACGTCGATCTCCTCCAGCCCCTCCGCGACGCGGTCGCCCTTGATCTTCACGGGGAAGGTCGCCACCTGCTGGCCGGGCGCGAAGGTCAGGTCGAACGGAGCGAACGCGACGTAGTCCACACCCGGCGTCGCGGTGCCGTAGGTGCCGCCACCACCCGGGAGCGGTACGGCGGAGAAGTCGACCACCTCGACGGTGACGTCGTGGTCGAACGGGTTCGGGGACGAGAGGCCGACGTTCACGACGAACGACGCGGTGCCGCTCGCGCCCTCGTTGGCCGAGATGTTCGGCAGCAGCAAGGTCGGCGGCGTGACGCGGGCGTCTGCCGGCGAGGTGAGGGCGACGGACGCGGCGACCAGGCCGCCTGCGAGCGCGAACGGGACGAGGCGGTGGAAGAGGGCCATGCAGGCGAGGAGGGCCTGGGAGATCCGCTGATACCGCGACAGGGTGGAGGGCTGGACCAGCGGTCAAGGTGCCGAGGAGCCCCGCTCCTCCTCCTGGGCGACGAGCTCGTCGAGGTCCTGGAGCCGGTCGAGCCCGGCGAGAGCCTGGCGCATCCGGTGGTTGCCCTCGAGCTTCTCGCGCTGCCGGTCGAGGAACCACCAGTAGCCGGCGGTGAACGGGCAGGCGTCCTCGCCGACGCGCTTCCGCGGGTCGAAGGGGCACTCACCGCAGTAGTCGGTCATCCGGTCGAGGTAGGCCCCGCCCGACGTGTAGGGCTTCGTCGCGAGCACCCCACCGTCGGCGTGCTGGGACATGCCGACGACGTTCGGCACCATCACCCAGTCGTAGCCGTCGACGAACGCTCGGTGGAACCAGTCGGTCACCTCGGTCGGCTTCCACGCCCGTTGCAGGGCGTGGCTGCCGAGGATCATCAAGCGCGGGATGTGGTGCACCCAGCCATGCCGTCGCAGGTCGTCGAGCGTGTGGCCGAGGCACGCCGCGTCGGTGGCCGTCGAGTCGAGCTCGGCGAACCAGTCCGGCACGGATCGCCTGTGGTTGAGCCGGTTCGCGCTGCGGTAGTCCTCGCCGAGGTGCCAGTAGAGGTGCCACACGTACTCGCGCCAGCCCATCACCTGACGCACGAAGCCCTCGACGCTGGCGAGCCGGCGGTCGTCGGTGCGCCAGGCCTCCTCCGCCCGCGCGACGACGACGGCAGGGTCCAGCAGTCCGAGGTTGAGCGGGGCGGACACCAGCGAGTGCGCCATCCAGGGGTCGGCCGAGAGCACGGCGTCCTCGTACGTGCCGAACGCCTCCAGCCGGTGCTCCAGGAAGTCCTCGAGTGCCCGTTCCGCCTCGCCGGTGGTGGCCGGGAAGCGCCGCGGCCCGTCGTCGCCGAGGAAGCGCATCCCCTCGGCCTCCCACGTGTCGAGGTCGCGGCGTACCTCGTCGTCGACGTCGTCCTCGTCGGGCCACCACGGTTCTTGCACGCCGAGCGTGGTGCTGCCCTTCGGCGGTGGCTCGCGGTTGTCCGCGTCGAAGTTCCAGCGACCGCCGACCGGCTCGTCACCGTCCATGAGGACGCCGTGGCGACGGCGGGCATCGCGGTAGAAGTCCTCCATGAGCAGCCGGCTCTGGCCGCGTCCGTCGGCCCAGGCCGAGAAGTCCTCACGGGTGGTCATGAAGCCCCGGGCCGGCAGCTTCGCGACGTCGCGGTGCTCCGCGATCCGGTTCACCAGACCGACGGCGGCACGGCTGGTCGGCTGGACCACCTCCAGTGGGCCCCCCACCTGGTCCATCGCCTCGCGGTAGGTCTCGGCCTGCACGTAGGTGACGCGGTCCCCGAGCTCGCGGGCGCGGTGCCGCATGGAGGACAGCACGAGGTGCGCCTTCTGCCGGTGGAACCGGCGGCGGCGCAGGACCGCGCGCGACTCGACCAGCACAAGCGGTCCGTCGTGGTCGTCGGTGAAGTGCGGCCCGAGCTGGTCGCCGAAGATCCAGCGGGTCGGGGTCGTCACGCCGACGCCTCGGGCCTGTTCTCGGCCCAGTTCTCGGCGCTGTCTTCGGCGCTGCGGACGAGGTCGTCCACCAGGCGTGCGAAGACCAGCTTGTGCCCCGCGAGCTCCGCCCACCAGAAGGCGTGGCCCGCGAGCCCTGCCGGGTCGAAGCGCGTGCCCTGGACGAGCCGCGCGGTGCGGTCGTCGACGGCCTCGACCTCGAGCTCCAGACGTGCGGTGCCGGGCATCCTCATCTCGGCGCGGAGGAGCAGCCGACGTGGCGGCTCGACCGCCTCGACGCGCCAGAAGTCCAGCGCGTCACCCGGCCGGAGCTCCCTGCTCCTGCCGCGCATGCCCGGGCCGCCGACCACACGGTCGACCCTCGCCCGGGCACGCCACAAGCGGTCGAGGCTGCCGTAGCCCGACTCGCCGCCGAAGCCGTGGACGACCTGCCACAGCACGGGTGCAGGCGCGTGCACCGCACGCTCTCGCCGCTCGGTGTACGCCACGCGGGTGGTTCGGTCAGGCGGCCGTGACGGCCTGGTCGAGGTTGACCAGGCTGTCCTCGAGCTGCGCCTCGGTCACCAACGGGAAGGACACCTTCTCGAGGAGCTTCTTGTCGGTGACCTTGCTCCAGTCGTACGTGAGCCGCACCAGGGTCTCGTCGGAGCCCTGCGACTCGAGCTCCCACAGCCACTCCCACCCCGGCGGCTCGGTGTCGGCCGGCGCCGTCTGCCACGCCAGCAGGTGGTTGGAGGAGAAGCCGGTGACGGTGTTGTCGGTCTGGTAGTCACCGCCCATGTGGTCCCCGGCCATGTTCATGCGGAACACGTCACCGGCGCCCTGGATGCGGTCGGTCTTCTCGTCGGAGCGGACGAACCCCGAGCCGTCGATCTCCACGTGCCGCTCAGGGTTGCTGAGCACGTCGAAGACGGCGTCCGAGGAGGCATTGATCGTGCGCTCGACGGTGATCCTCTTGTTCTCGCTCTGATCGGTCATGGGTGACACCTGCTCGCCCCTGGCCCTCGCCAAACCTCACCGTATGCTCGACGATCATGCGGACCCTCCTGGCACTCTCTGTCGTGGCCGGCCTCGCACTTACTTCTTGCTCGGGTGACAAGAACTCACCCGAGGACGCAGCGGAAGCCCTCGCCACCGACCTCGCCTCAGGCACGGTCGCGGACGACCAGCAGACGTTCGACGCGATCGTCGAGGGGCTCGGCGAGGACGCGAAGGCGACCGTCGCTGTCGACGGGGTCGAGGAGGGCTCGAACGAGAACACGGCCACCGCGACGCTCACCTGGACCTGGACGATCGCCGACCAGGAGTGGAGCTACGACTCCGAGGCTGACCTGACCCGCACCGACGGCACCTGGAGCGCGGCCTGGTCACCGACAGTCGTCGAGCCGTCCCTCGAGGACGGCGACGTCCTCGACGTGAGCACGCTGACGCCGAAGCGAGGGGACATCACCGGCGCCGGCGGCGTGGCCCTGGTGAAGGAGCGGCGCATCGAGCGCTACGGCCTCGACAAGGCGAAGCTCACCCCTGCCGAGTCCGTGAACAGCGCACGACGCGTCGCGCAGGTCCTGGGCGTCTCGGTGGCGCCGTACGTGAAGCTGGTCAAGGCTTCGGGCGACAAGGCCTTCGTCGAGGCGATCACCCTGCGGCCGCAGGACGCCCGCCAGGTGCCGACGGTGTTCGGGACGATCAAGGGCGCGCTCGCCGTGGGCGGCAGCCTGCCGCTGGCGCCCAGCCGTGAGTTCGCCGCCCCGATCCTCGGCCGGGTCGGGCAGGCGACCGAGGAGATCATCAAGCAGTCAGACGGGCGCATCCAGGTCGGCGACGTCGTCGGGCTGTCCGGCCTCCAGTCGCGGTACGACGAGGAGCTCACCGGCACTCCCGGGGTGCAGGTCGACGTGGTCTCCGAGAAGGGCGACCGCCGCACCGTGTTCGAGGCCGACCCCGTGCCGGGCAAGGCGCTGGCGACCACCATCGAGCCCTCGCTGCAGACCCGGGCCGAGCAGGTCCTCGCGGCCCCCGACCCCGACAACCCGGGCCCGGCGACGGCGCTCGTCGCGATCCGGCCGTCCGACGGCGCGATCCTCGCCGCGGCGAGCGGCCCCGGGGCCGACGGGCTGAACATCGCGACCTACGGGCAGTACGCCCCCGGCTCGACCTTCAAGGTCGTCTCCTCGCTCGCACTGCTGCGCGCCGGGCTGACCCCGGAGAGCGACGTGACCTGCCCCGCGACCGTGGTCGTCGACGGCAAGCAGTTCAAGAACTACGACGACTACCCGTCGACGCGGCTCGGCACGATCACCCTGCGCGACGCCGTCGCGAACTCCTGCAACACCGCCTTCATCTCGTCCCGCGACGAGCTCGGCCAGGGCGACCTCGCGGACGCAGCCGCTTCGCTCGGCGTCGGCGTGGACCACGACCTCGGCTTCCCGGCGTACTTCGGCCAGGTGCCCCCGCCCGAGTCGGAGACGGAGGCGGCCGCCGACCTGATCGGGCAGGGCAAGGTGCTCGCCTCCCCGATGACCATGGCGACCGTCGCTGCGTCCGTCGCCGCCGGGCGGACCGTCGTGCCCTACCTCCTCGACGACTTCCGCCCCGAGGCGGATCCGGACACCCCGCTCACCGGTCGTGAGGCCACCCTCCTGCGCGGCTTGATGCGCGCGGTCGTCACCGAGGGCTCCGGGTCGTTGTTGGCCGGGCTGCCGGGACAGGTCGGCGCGAAGACCGGGACCGCGGAGTACGGGTCGCCCGGCGAGGACGGTGCCGGCGCCGGCTCGCTGCCCACCCACGCGTGGATGATCGCGACCCAGAGCGACCTCGCGGTCGCGGTCTTCGTCGAGACCGGTGCGTCCGGCTCGCAGTCGGCCGGTCCGCTGCTGCTTCGCTTCCTGCAGGGCGGCTGAGCCGTTCGTCGACTGAGAACGGGCTGAGATCGGGCCGCGGGCGTAGACGGGTCGAGGCACCTGTGCCACGCTCCCGGTGCATGACGTTCCTGACGCAGCTCCCCTCCCGCCCCACGACGCTCGACGAGCCGCTGGCGCACTGGGCGAAGGAGAACCCCGACGGGGAGTGCGTCACCTACGGACAGCGCACGTGGACCTGGAGCCAGTGGAACGACCGCGTCCGTCGCGCCGCAGGTGGCCTCAGTGCCCTGGGCATCGGCCAGGGCGACGTCGTGGCCTTCCTGGACAAGAACCACCCCGCCTGCGTCGAGATCACGCTCGCGGCCGGGTCGCTCGGTGCGGCCCACGCGATCGTCAACTGGCGATCGGCGGGCGACGAGGTCGACTACGCGGTCAACGACTGCGGGGCGAAGGTGCTGTTCGTCGGCGTCGAGCTGATGCCCACGATCGAGAAGATCCGTGACCGGCTGACGAACGTCGAGACCATCATCACGGTCACGCCGGACGGGGCCGAGGGCGACGAGTACGAAGCGTTCCTCGCCGACGCCGCTCCCCTGGACCGCCCGGCCGAGACGTCGCCGGACGACGTGTGCCTGGTGATGTACAGCTCGGGGACGACCGGACGCCCGAAGGGGGTCATGCTCACCCACGCGAACATGATCGAGCACACCGACAACGCCCACGAGGGCTGGGGATTCGAGCCCGGTGACAAGTCGATGGTGTCGATGCCGCTCTTCCACGTCGGCGGCTCGTCGTACATCCTCTTCAGCATCTTCGACGGGATCCCGAGCGTGATGACGCGCGACCCCGACGGCCCGTCGCTGGCGTGGGCGATCATGAACGGCGCCAACCGCACGTTCCTGGTCCCGGCGGTCCTCGCCCAGGTGCTGCAGAGCGGTGACGACGCGATCAAGCTCTTCGGCAACCTCCGCACCTACACGTACGGCGCTGCGCCGATGCCCGCGCCGCTGCTCCGGGCCGCGATGGCGGCCTGGCCGGACACCGACTTCATGCAGGTCTACGGGCTGACCGAGCTGTGCGGCGTGATCACGCACCTGCTGCCCGAGGCGCACCGCGACGCCGACCACCCGGAGCGACTGCTCTCCGCCGGCACGGTGCTGCCCGGCGCCGAGTGCCGCGTCGTGGATGCCGCAACCCTCGAGGACGTGGCCGCCGGGGAGCCCGGCGAGCTGTGGTTCCGCACGCCGCAGCTGATGCAGGGATACCTCGGCAAGCCCGACGAGACCTCGCAGGTGATCACCGACGACGGCTGGTTCCGCACCGGCGACATCGGCCGCATGGACGACGGTGGCTACGTCTACGTCGAGGACCGGCTGAAGGACATGATCATCTCGGGCGGCGAGAACATCTACTCACCCGAGGTCGAGCGGGTGCTCGCCGAGCACCCGTCCGTCGCCGAGGTCGCGGTCATCGGTGTCCCGGACGACCGCTGGGGCGAGGTCGTGAAGGCGGTCGTCGGCCTCAAGCCGGACACCACCGCGACCGAGGACGAGATCATGGCGTTCACCCACGAGCGCCTCGCGAAGTTCAAGTGCCCCCGGTCCGTCGACATCGTCGAGGCGCTCCCCCGCAACCCGACCGGCAAGATCCTCAAGAAGGACCTGCGCGCCGCCGCCTGGGAGGGACGCGACAGCAAGCTCGTGTGATCCTGGGCAGCATGGGGGCATTGGCGAGATCGGATGACACACTCGCGCCATCCTGGACAGGAACAGGGCATGGAACCCACGTCGTCGCCGCGGGAGCGTGAGCAGCGTTTCCGGGAGCTCTACGACGCGGCGTACGTCGACCTGCTTCGTTTCGTACGCAGGCGTGTGCATCCCACGCACGCCGAGGACGTGGTCGGCGACGTCATGCTCGTGGCGTGGCGACGCCTCGACGACGTCCCGACCGACCTCTCGGCCGCGCGCGCCTGGCTGTTCGGCGTGGCCCGCAAGACCCTCCAGAACACCCGGCGCCGCGAGGACAGGCACGAGGCCATCGCGGTCCGTCTCGCCGAGGTCCGGCACGGTCCCGCGGACTCCGGCGACCACCCCGACCTGGTCACCCGTCGGGTCGACATCGCCACCGCCTGGCCGTTGCTGAGCGCCACCGACCAGGAGGCGATCGCGCTCTCCGTCCTGGACGGGCTCACGGCGCCCGAGGCGGCTGCAGTCCTCGGCATCTCCTCCACCGCCTTCCGCCTGCGCTTGTCCCGTGCCCGGCGGACCCTCCGACGCCAGGTGGACGCCACCTCCGCCGGCGCGCTCCTGCCCGGCGAGCCTGCTTCCGAGAGGAGCCCCCGATGACAAGGCACACCGACGGCGTCGTGATGACCGACGCCCTGAGCCACCTCGACCCCGCACCGAGCACCGACCTGACCGAGGCGGAGCGCGAACGTGCCGACGCGACCTTCGCCCGCATCGTGGCGACGCCCAGCGACGCACCCGTCCCGGTGGAGCCTGACCGACCGCACCGGCGCCGGAACCGACTGCTGGTGACCGCGGGCGCGGCCGGCGCGGCCGGCGTCGTCGTCCCGACGCTGCTGCTCGGGGGCAACGCGTACGGATCGTGGACACCCACGCCCGAACCCCTGACGGGCGCAGCCACAGCAGAGGCAGCCACCACCTGCCGCGCTGTCCTCGACGTGCCGGACCGAGGAGAGCGCGTCGCGGTGGCAGAGCGACGGGGTGAGTGGACCTACGTGCTGCTCACCGGCCCCAGGGCCGAAGCCGCGTGCCTGATGCCCGACGACCTCGTCGGGCAGGTTCCCACCGAGCGGGGGGACTTCTTCGGGAGCTATGACACGGACCCACCCGCACCACCGACTCCGGACCCCTCCGGCATCGACGAGACGACGAGCATGGTGGGCGGCACCAGCGAGGGTTGGTTCTCCTGGGTCGAGGGCTACGTGGGCAGCGACGTCACCGGTGTCACCGTGCACACCTCCGCGGGCGTCGACATCGAGGCGTCGGTCGCCGGCAACCGCTTCGCTGCGTGGTGGCCCTCCCACGAGCCCAGCTCCGACCACCCGTCCGAGACGTGGTCGTACACCCTGCACCTCGCCGACGGGAGCACCCGGCGCGCCGGCTGACGGCGGCCTATTGGCGTCGTTTCACGGTGCGGGTGATGTGGGTGGTCCGTCGTGGGTGTAGGTGGCGGTCGCTCCGGGTTGGTGGATGGCGCGGTGGTGGCGGGGGCAGAGCAGGGTGCCGTCCTTGAGGGTGGTCTTGCCGCCTCGTGCCCAGGGGGTCTTGTGGTGGGCGTTGGACTTGCCCGGGTTTCACGGACAGATACTTGATTCTGCTGCGTAGGGAATCGGGGCGACATAGCCCAGCGATGAGTGTCGCCGGTGATGGTTGTAGTCCCAGACGTAGCTGAACAGGGTGGCTCGGGCTTCGGGTCGAGTCGCTGGGACTCCGTAGGGATAGATCGCCTCGTTCTTGAAGGAGGCGAACCAGGACTCCATCATCGCGTTGTCTAGTGCGCTCTTGCGTTCTCCGATGGAGACGCTGAGCCCGGCCAACGCAGCGGTGTCGAGCCAGTCGCGGGAGGTGAATTGGTAGCCGCGGTCGGAGTGGATGATGCACCCCGCCGGTGGCCTGCGGACCCGGATCGCCTCGCGCAGTGCCCGTAGTGCGGTCTGGGGTGTGTCTCGGTCGGCGTCGGCGTAGCTGACGATCTCGTGGTTGAACGCATCGAGGATCGCTGCGGCATAGAGCCAGCCCTGGCCGGTGCGGACCTGGGTGAGGTCGGTGAACCACAACGCGTCGGGGACCTCGGCACCGAAGTCGCGCTGGACCAGGTCCTTGATCTCAGGGCGGCGGGCGGGTGGCGCGGCGCGGGGCCGGTCCTTGATCTTCCCGCGCCACGCGCAGATGCCGTTCAAGGCCATCAGCCGGGCGACTTTGTGCCGGCCGATGCGGACGTTGCGGCCGAGCAGCTCCTGATGGATCCGCGGGGACCCGTAGTAGCGGTGCTCGCGATGGATCTGCTGAATCGGGGGTGTCAGATTCTCTGTGTAAGGGCTCGGTCCGTCTGAAAGGACGACGATGGACCTCGTGGCAGAGGAACTACCTAAGAGCGGCGCTGAGGTCGCCGCGCAGATGGCCGCTTCTGGGGCGTTGGATGAGATCTTCGCCAAGATCGATGCTGGCGAGCTTGACCTGACCGGCGCGGAGGGCTTCATCCCGGGGCTGATCAAGGCCGCGCTCGAGCGTGGACTGCAAGCGGAGCTGACCGGGCATCTGGGCTATGAGAAGGGCTCACCGGAGGCGTCGTTGTTCATCAACTCGCGCAACGGCACGACGCCGAAATCGGTCTCGAGCAGCGTCGGAGACATCGAGCTGGCCACTCCGCGTGACCGCGAGGGGAGTTTCACGCCGCGGTTGGTCCCCAAGGGCTCGCGACGCCTGGGCGGGCTCGACGACATGATCGTGAGCCTCTATGCCGGCGGGATGACGATCCGCGACATCGAGCACCATCTGCGCTCCACGATCGGCACCGAGCTGTCCCACGAGACGATCAGCAAGATCACCTCCGAGGTCCTCGAGGAGGTCCTGGCCTGGCAGCGGCGCCCGCTCGAAGCGCTCTATCCGGTGATCTACCTCGACGCGCTGATCGTCAAGGTCCGCGACGGCGGGCACGTGCGGAACAAGGCCGCGCACATCGCGGTCGGCGTCGACCTCGACGGCATCAAGCACGTGCTCGGGATCTGGGTCCAGACCAGCGAAGGTGCCAAGTTCTGGGCCAGCGTCTGCGCCGAGCTCGCCAACCGCGGAGTCCGCGACGTGCTGATCGTGTGCTGTGACGGCCTGACCGGCTTTCCTGAGGCGATCGAGGCGACGTGGCACAACGCCACGGTCCAGACCTGCGTGGTCCATCTGATCCGGGCAGCGACGAGGTTCGTGAGCTACCAGCACCGCAAGGCCGTGGCCGCCGCGCTCAAACCGATCTACCAAGCTCCCGACGCCGAGGCCGCACGGGTCGAGCTCGAGGCGTTCAAGGCCAGCGAGCTGGGCCAGCGCTATCCGAACACGGTCGCGACCTTCGAGAACGCCTGGGAGCGGTTCACCCCGTTCCTGGCCTTCCCACCCGAGCTGCGCCGGGTCATCTACACCACCAACAGCATCGAGTCGCTGAACTTCCAGCTGCGCAAGATCATCAAGAACCGCGGCCACTTCCCCAACGACGAAGCCGTGGTCAAGCTGCTCTGGCTCGCGATCTGCAACATCGAAGACAAACGCGCCCGAGACCGCGAGAAGGAACGCGGCAAACCCGCGAATGAACGCAAGGCCGCCCCCCGCCTCGTCGAGGGCCAGGTCACCACCAACTGGAAAAAGGCACTCGCCCAACTCGCCCTGGCCTACCCCGACCGGATCGAACCCCACCTATGAACACCGACCGGCCCCTTACACAGAAATCTTGACAGGCTCGCTGAATCTGCTCGATCAGCTGAAGTCGTGCGATTGCGCGCTCCGAGGGCGCCTCGACGCGGTGCAGCCAGTCGTAGTAGCCAGACCTCGACACTCCGAGCACCCGGCAGATCACGCTGATCTTGAGCTCAGGATCGGCTGCCTTCTCCGCCGCGATGTAGCAGTAGACCGCTACCGGTCCGTCTTGCGTGCGAAGAAGGCCAGCGCTTTTCCCAAGATCTCGAGCTCCTCCTCCTTGCGAGCCAGCTCCCGCTCAAGGCGTCGGATCTTGGCCTTATCCGACTCCGCACCTGCCTCACCACCCGCGTTCCGAGCGTTGCTCTTGGAGCGCTTGGCTGCGGCCTCACGGCGATCTGCAGCACGCACCCAATTCGAGATCGAGGTGGGCGCGAGATTGAACTCCTTGCCCAGCTCCATAAACGAGCGACCTCGTCGATGCTGCTCGACGATCTGATCTTTGAACTCCTGCGAATACGACGTCGCCATCAGACACCTCTCCGTGGCCGCTAAGACCACTGTGACGGTGTCCGTGAGAACCGGGGAAGTCCAACGCCCACCACAAGACACCCTGGTCCACAGGCGGCAAGACCACCGTCAAGGACGGCACCCTGCTGTGCCCCCGCCACCACCGCACCATCCACAAACCCGGCTGGACCGCCACCTACACCGAGGACGGCACCACCCACATCGTCCGCACGGTCAAACGACGCCAATAGGAACCGGCACATACCGACGGCCGGATCCGCTGACAGCGCACGTATCTGGCACCCCTCTGTGTCAAGAGGCGGCCGGGAGCGGGTTCTAGGCTCGGTGTTGGCGGGTCCGGGAAGTGACTTGTCCGAAGTGCCGGTGTGGGGTTGTGAGCCGGTCGCGCTGGATTCAGAGTCGTGTCCCCGTTGTCCTCCCGGGCCCGTCCCTCGTCGGTGCTGGGGCGGACGGCGTCGTCGAGCATGGTGCGGTAGACGATGTCGGACAGCCGGCGTTTGACGCAGCGCATGGCTTCCATGGGTGCTTTCCCGTCGGCCTTCTTGCGGTCGTAGTAGGCGCGGCCCTCGGTGGGGTTGCGGAGCTGGACGCGGGCCATGGTGTGCAGGACCCGGTTGATCTGCCGGTTGCCCTTGCGCGACAGCCGGTGCCGGACCTGGTCGCCGGAGGAGGCGTCGATGGGGCGGTGCCGTTCCAGGACGCGAAGTGCGCCTTGTTCGGGAACCGGGTGATGTCGCCGACCTCGACCAGCAGCCGGGCCGCGCCGGTGGGTCCGATGCCGTGCAGGTCCAGCAGGCTGGTGCCGGTCTCACTGACCAGGTCGGTGAGCTCCTTGTTCGCGGCCTTCTTCCGCGCGTAGATCCGTTCCAGGTCAGCGACGAGCTCCGCGGCGACCCGGCGGCGGGTCTTCCCGACCGACGTCGCGGGGTCGGACCTTGGCCAGCAGAGCCTTGGCCTGGGCCGCGGACAGGTCCCGCTTGGCCCCGCCGGGGATGAGCTCGAGCAGCAGCTGGTGCAGCTGGCAGGTCTTGCGGGTGTGCTCCTCGCCCAGCGAGCGACGCCGGTCGACCAGCAGCCGCAGCACCTCCAGCTGCTCGTCGTTGACCACCGGCCGCAGCCCGGCCATCCGGGTCCCGACCAGGGCGACGGAGTGGGCGTCGGTGGCGTCGGTCTTGCGGCCCTGCCCGGTGGCGAAGACCCGGGCCCGAGCGGACAGCTTCGGCGGCACGTCGAGGACCTCCTCGCCGTCGGCCAAGAGCCGGATCGCGATGTGCTTGCCGATCCCCGCGCAGCCCTCGATCGCCCAGACCCGATCCGGCCACCGGCCGGCGTAGCGGCGCATCGCCGCGTAGCCCTCGCGGTCGGTGGCGAACCGGCCGCCGCCGACGATGGACTCGTCGGCGGTCATCACCTCGATCGTGGCCGACCGTTTGTGGGGGTCCATCCCGATGACCACCCGACCCGCTGTCGATGCTGCTGCTCACGCTTCCTCCGATGCTCGAACCGTGCTGGATGTCGAGCCGGGAGGGCAACGCTGCTTCGAGCTGGGCAAACCCCTCTTGAGCCTCTCCTGACCCTGGCGACGCCCGGGCTACGCAGGCCAAATGAGAGCCACACGACCAGCGTGGGCAGCCGAAAAGAGAGCGACAGCCCGGGCGCCTGGACCGAGCCTCGCCAGGCACCGGTCCTGGAGTCAATGCAACAAGCAGC
>CAVXBM010000014.1:0-256162 GCA_963759965.1 uncultured Actinomycetota bacterium | reverse complement strand
GGACAGCCACCGACAGTCCTGGGTCCGAACAGCCACTTTCCCCAAGCAGGGAGGCTGTCGCACGAATCGGTGTCGTCGAGCGCGTTGATGTCGCTTCTCGGCGGTGGTTCGGTCGAGAATTCCGTGTGTGGGTTACAACTTCGTCGCTGTTGATCGTGAGCAGTTGCTGTTGATGCCACCGTCGGTGGCGGACTGGCTGCCGGAGGACCATCTCGCGTGGTTCGTGCTCGATGTGGTTGCCGAGCTCGATCTCACGGAGTTCTTGGCGGCGTATCGGGCCGATGGTCGTGGTGGTGCTGCCTATGACCCCGCGATGATGCTGGGCGTCTTGGTCTATGCCTACTCGGTCGGGGAGCGATCGAGCCGCAGGATCCAGCAGCGTCTGGTCGAAGATGTCGCGTTCCGTGTCCTGGCGGCCAACCAGCAGCCGGACCACGCGACGATCGCTCGGTTCCGGGCCACGCACCAAGACGCGATTGCGGGGCTGTTCGCCCAGGTCTTGGCGGTCTGCGCGCGCGCCGGCGTGCTGCGCCCGGAGCTGCTCGCGTTGGACGGCACGATGCTGGCAGCGAATGCCTCGCGCAACGCCAATCGCACCGCGGAGCAGATCGCGAAGCAGATTCTGGCCGAGGCCGAGGAGACCGACACCGCTGAAGACGCCGCCGAGGACGCCGCTTACGCCGCTAGGGAATCAGAACGCTCCACGACGTCGGGCGGGGGTGGTCTGAGCGGTCGCGGCGCTGCTCGTCAGGCTCGGTTGCGTGAGCTGCTGGAGGAGTTGGAGCGCGAGGCTGCGGAGAAGTCCTATGAGGCGCACATGGCGCGTCGCGCCGAGATCGAGGCCGCGACGGGTCGCCCGATCCGGGGTCGCAAGCCCTCGCCGAACTCCGCGACGCACAAAGCGCGTCAGCACGTCAACGTCACTGATCCGGACAGTCGTCTGTTGAAGACCACCGAGGGCTACCTGCAGGGATACAACCTGCAGAGCGTGGCGACCGTTCAGCAGTTCGTGGTTGCTGCGGTCGCGTCGAACCGAGCCTTCGACGGGCCGCTGTTCGCGCCCATGGTCGACGATGCCCAGCGCAACCTGTGTTCAGTCGGCGTGGCGGCTCAAGGCCGACCCAAAGTGCTTGCCGATGCTGGCTACTGGAGCATCGAGAACGTCCACCACCCCGAGGTCGAAGCCTTTATCGCACCGGGTCGAGCCCGTGAGCTCAAGGCCATCTCCGAGGCCGACCGCGCCCGCACCGCCGTGTTGGACGACGTCGAGTCCGGAGCTATCACCAAGGACCAGGCCGCCGAACGCCTCGGCGTGACCAGGGCGCGTGTCAACGTCCTGTTGAGGCGTCGAGGTGACGGCACGCCCCAGTTGACGACGCAGATGATGGCCAAGCTCGACACCCCCGCGGGCCGCAGCCTCTACCGACAACGCTCCGCGAGCATCGAACCGGTCTTCGCCCAGATCAAGCACAACCGCAGCATCCGCAGCCTCTCCCGACGAGGCATCACCGCAGCGGACAGCGAGTGGAAGCTCATCTGCGCCACCCACAACCTCCTCAAGCTCTGGCGATCACGCTGAAGCAGGGCCCCCACGGGCCGCGCGAATCGTCAACGCACGCAGCGATCTGAACATTCGCGCGACAGCCTCCAGGGCTGGGGAAACTCGGTCCCCCGTTCGAGGTCGAGCAGAACCATCCGCTCAGCCGACGCGGATGCTCCGCCCGGCGTGCTCCGGAGGGTCGACCCGCAGCTCCGCGATGCGGGCCGCGATCTCGACAGGAAACGGCGCCGACTTCCCGGAGCCGGTGTCGACGTAGACCCCGAGGATCTCCTCGGTCGCGCGCAGGCGCCCCTCGGCGTAGAGCTCGTGCCAGATCCACAGCAGCTTGCCGGAGGCGCCGATGATCTCGGAGCGCGCCTCGAGGTCGGTCCGGGGACCGACCTGGTCGAGGTAGCGGATGTGCGCCTCGACGGTGAAGAGCGAGGCGTCCTCGTCGGAGCGGAACTGCTCGTCGATGCCGATCGCGTCCATGACGGCGTCCGTGGCGCGGCCGAGGACCAGGACGTAGTACGGCTCGGACAGGTGCCCGTTGTAGTCGATCCACTCGTCGAGGACCGGCTCGCGGTGGACGATCGTCACGAGATGCGGCCCAGGGCGCGCAGGATCGCGATGATGCCCTGGTCGCGCTCCTGCACGAGCTGGTCGATGCTGCGCCCGGCGGCCTCCTGCTCGGTGCCCTCGACCACCGCGTCACGCAGCGCGGGCGTCAGCTCGGTCGAGACCAGTCGCGTCCACGGCGACAGCAGGGACGGGCCGAAGTGGTCGAGCATGTGCGCCATCCCGCCCTGACCTCCGGCCAGGTGGAACGTCAGCATCGGCCCCTGCAGCGCCCACCGCAGGCCCGGGCCGTCGGTGATCGACTGGTCGATCTGCTCCACCGTCGCCTCACCGGCCGCGACCATGTGCAGGGCCTCACGCCACAGCGCCTCCTGCAGCCGGTTCGCGACGAAGCCCGGCACCTCGCGCTCCATCGTGATCACGGACTTGCCGGCCACCTTGAAGAAGTCCGAGGTCCACGCGACGACCTCGGGCGACGTCTCCACGCCGCCGACGACCTCCACGAGAGGGATGAGGTACGGCGGGTTGAACGGGTGCCCGACCACGGTGCGCTCGGGCTGCACGCAGCTGACCTGCATCTCGCTCATCCCGAAACCCGACGTGGAGGACGAGATGACCACGTGCGGGGCTGCCACGGCGTCGATGTCGGCGAGCAGCTGGCGCTTGACCGCCAGGACCTCGGGGGCGCTCTCCTGCACGAAGTCGGTGTCGGCGACCGCCTCCTTGAGGTCCCGCTCGACGCGCAAGCGGTCACGGCTCGCACCCTCGGACAGGCCGAGCTCGGTGAGCGCCGGCCACGCCGCGTCGACGAGGTGCTGCAGCTTCTCCTCCGCGTCGGGTGCAGGGTCCCAGGCGACGACGTCGTAGCCGCGGGCCAGGAAGTACGCCGCCCATCCCCCGCCGATGACCCCCGCACCGACGCACGTGACGGTGCGTACAGCGTCGGGAGCGACTCGCGAACCGGCGTCGGGAGCGACGCGCTCCATGTCAGGCCCTCGGCTTCAGGTTCAGGATCTCGCGGCCCTGGTCGGGGGTCGCCACGCCGGCCCCCATCGCCTCGATGATGGTCCGCGCGCGCTCGACGAGCTGGGCGTTGGTGGCCAGGACTCCCTTGCTGAGGTAGAGGTTGTCCTCCAGCCCCACGCGGACGTGGCCGCCGAGCAGCACCGACTGCGCGACCCACGGCATCTGCATGCGACCGAGGGCGAACGACGTCCACACAGCACCCTCGGGGAGCTTGTTGACCATCGCGGCCAGCAGGGACGGGTCGGCGGGCGCGCCGTACGGGATGTCCATGCACAGCTGGTACATCGGCGGTGCGTCGATGAGGCCCTCCTCGACGAGCTGGTTGGCGAACCAGAGGTGACCGGTGTCGAAGATCTCCATCTCGACCCGGACGCCGAGCTCCTGGATGCGCTTCGCGCCGTCGCGGAGGATGTCGGGCGTGCTGACGTAGACCAGGCTGCCCTCGCCGAAGTTGAGGCTGCCGCAGTCGAGCGTGCAGATGTCCGGCATCACCTCGCCGACGTGGGCGAGCCGCTCCACACCGTTGACCAGGTCGGTGCCGTCGACGAAGCTCGTCGGCTGCTGAGGGTCGAGGTAGAGGTCGCCACCCATGCCCGCGGTGGTGTTGATGATGACGTCGACGCCGCTGTCGCGGATGCGTTGGACCGCCTCGGCGTAGAGCTTCACGTCACGAGAGCCCTTGCCCGTCTCGGGATCCCGGACGTGCACGTGCACGATCGTCGCTCCGGCCCGCGCCGCAGCGATGCCGGACTCGGCGATCTGCTCCGGTGTCACCGGGACGTGTTCGGACTTGCCCACCGTGTCTCCTGCACCCGTGAGGGCGCAGGTGATCATCACCGTGCGGTTCATGACGTGACCTCCTCGTCGCGTGGGTTGGTCTCGGCCCCGGCGGCCGCCGCGCGGGCGATCTCCGGGAGTCCGAGGTAGCTCAGGTCGCGCAGCTGACGGTCGACGAGCCAGTCGTCGTAGGGCCACGCGCTGGTCTTGACGACCACGACGTCCAGGTCGCGGTCCACGTAGGCGAACTGCCCCCGGCTGCCGTCCGCGGTGACGTGCCGACCCGTGACGTCCAGGGGCCACCAGGCCCAGCCGAAGCCTGCGTGCGTGGTGATGCTGCTCGGCAGCCGCCCGGGCTCGAGGAACGGCAAGGTGGCCGCACAGGCCTCGTCGACGAACGCCACGTCGAGCAGGTTACCGCGTTCGACTGAACAGTCAGTCAATACCCCGGCCGCGCGCGCCCAGTCCCGCGCCGAGGCCGCCACGCCACCGCCGGCCATCGCCACGCCGTCGGGGGCGTCGAGCGCGACGAAGGCGTCGGTCTCGGCGCCGACGGCGGCCCAGAACGCCTCCAGCGCGGCAGGGAACGGTACGCCGGTCGCCGACTCGCGGACCCAGTCGAGCACCTGCGAGTCGGCGGTGTTGTACTCGAAACGCGTGCCCGGGGCGACGCCGGGGCGGACCTGGGTCAGCAGCGCCCGGGAGCCGCCCTGGCCGGCGCTGAACGTGGCCAGCAACCGGGAGGCCGCGCTCTGCGGGTCCCGGTGGTCCTCGACCCAGTCCACGCCGGTGGTCATCGTCAGGACGTCGCGGACGGTGCAGCCGTCGTAGCCGGTGCCCTTGAGGTCGGGGACGACGTCGGCGACCAGCGCGTCCACCGTGAGGGCGCCGGCCCGGACCGCCTGCCCGACCAGCAGGGTGAGCACCGACTTGGTCATCGACGCGCCGAGGAACAGCGTCGTCGGGCCGAGCCCGTCGGCGTACCACTCGTGGACGACGCGACCACCCGCGAGGACCACCAGTGAGGTGCCGTGGGTCTCGGCCAGCCACTCGGGCAGGGTCCACATCCGGCCCGCGCCCGCGATCTCCACGTCGAGGTCACGGAGCTCGCCGGGCAGCGGCACCGGCCGCGTCGCGCGGACACGCGTCGACGTCCAGTCTGCGGTGTCCTGAGGGTCGACCATCTGGAGGCCGGCCAAGCGGGACTGCTGCTCGGCTGTCATGGGCGGTGCTGGTGCTCTAGTCGATCCGAGGGCTGTTGGAGAGCAGACGCTTGGTGTAGTCCTCCCTCGGGTTGTCCATGACCTCGACGACCGGACCGGACTCGACGACCCGTCCGTCCTGGAGGATCTGCACCCGGGCAGCGATGGACCGCACCAGCGCCAGGTTGTGCGTCACGAACAGCATGCTGATCCCCCGCGACGTCCGCAGCTCCTCGAGCAGCGCCACGATCGAGCCCTGCACCGACACGTCGAGCGCCGAGGTGATCTCGTCGCAGATCAGCATGTCGGGCTCCGCCCCGAGCGCCCGGGCGATGGCGACGCGCTGCCGCTCACCGCCGGAGAGGCGGTTGGCTTGGTACTTCAGCACCGCGGGACCGAGCGCCACCTGCTCGAGCAGGTCCACGACCCGGTCGGTCGCCGCCTTGCCCGAGGCGATCCCGAACAGCTCCATCGGCCGCTTGACGATGTCCTCGATCGTCATGCGCGGGTTCAGGGAGAGGTACGGGTTCTGGAAGATGTACTGGACACGCTGGCGGTCGGTGGCCGAGCGACCGCGCGCACCCTTGGCGAGCTGCTTGCCCTCGAACTCGACGGTCCCGGTCCACTCCTTGTGCAGGCCGCCGACGCATCGCGAGATCGTCGTCTTGCCGCTGCCGGACTCGCCCACCAGCGCCACGACCTCGGCCTTGGCGACGTCGAGGGTGACGCCGTGCACGACCTTCTTGCGGCCGTAGAAGATGTCCAGGTCCTCGATCTTGAGGATCACGTCGCGCGGCTTGTCGGGATCGGTGTCGGGGACGAGCCCGCGCGAGATGTCCCAGGCGCCGATCTCGTTGACGCGCACGCAGCGCACCTGGTGGGCCGGCTGGATCTCGACCAGCTCGGGCACCGCCGCACGGCACTTGTCCTCGGCGTAGCGGCACCGGTCGTTGAAGCGGCACCCGTCGGGGCGCGCGCCGGGTGCCGGCGTGCGGCCGGGGATGCCGGACAGCGCACGTGCGTGGCTCATGTGCGGGATCGAGTCGAGCAGCGCACGGGTGTAGGGGTGCGAGGGGCGCTTGAAGAGCGACTCCTTCGGGCCCAGCTCGACGATCTGGCCGGCGTACATCACCGCGACCCGGTCGGCGATGTTCGCGACCACCGCGAGGTCGTGGGTGACGTAGAGGGCGGCGACACCGTGCGAGCGGCACAGCTCACCCATCGTCTTGAGCACCATGCCCTGCGTGGTCACGTCGAGGCCGGTCGTGGGCTCGTCGAGCACGAGCACCTTCGGCTTCGGCAGGAACGCCATGGCCAGGGCGACACGCTGCACCTGCCCGCCCGACAGCTGGTGGGAGTAGCGCTTCAGGAAGTCGTCGTCGGACGGGAGTCCGACCTCCTCGAGGCCGGCCCTGGCGCCGGCCAGCCGGGACTCGTCGGTGCCGAGCCCGCGGAGCTGCATCAGCTCCACGATCTGCTTGCCGATCCGGATGCTCGGGTTGAGGGCCGAGGCCGGGTCCTGCGGGACGTAGGCGATCTCCTCGCCGCGGAGCTTCCGGATCTGCTTCCAGGGGAGCGTGAGCACGTCGTGGTCGTTGTACTCGACCGTGCCCTTCTCGATCTCCGCCCCGGCGCGCGTGTACGCGAGCAGCGCCGTGCCGACGGTGGTCTTGCCAGAGCCCGACTCCCCCACCAGCCCGACGACCTCGCCGGGCTCGAGCACCAGGTCGATGTCGTCGACGACGTCGACTCCGGGGCGCTGGGTCAGGCCGATCCGAAGGTGGTTGACGGAGATGCCGCCCGCGACGACGTGCTGGTCCGAGGCTGCCGTGGTCATCGGTCTCCCTGAGTCAGTCGGGTGATGCCGTCCGCCATGAGGTTCGTGCCGATCGTGAAGATCGCGATGATGAGCACCGGGGCCAGCACGGCCCACGCCTGCGTGGACATCGCGAGCCGGTTCTCGCTGATCATCTGGCCCCAGTTCGCCGAGTTGGGGTCGGTCGAGAAGCCGAGGAACGCGAGACCACCGACCAGGCCGATGGAGTAGGTGAGCCGGAGCCCGCCCTCCGCGAGCAGCGGGGTGGTCATGTTCGGCAGCACCTCGGCGACGATCACGCGCGAGCGCTTCTCCCCCAGCGCCTCGGCCGCGATGATGAAGTCGCGGGACACGATGCCCAGGGCGACACCACGCGCCAGGCGGGCGACGCGCGGGGCGTGCGAGACGCCGACGATGGCGACGATCATCCACGCCTTCGGCTGGTTGACCGACGTCAGGATGACCAGCGCGAGCAGGATCTGCGGGAACGCGAGGGTCACGTCGTTCAGGCGCATGATGACCTCGTCCCACCACCCTCCGACGTACGCCGCGACGACGCCGATGAGGATGCCGAGCACCATGCCGGCCAGCGTGGAGAGCACGGAGATCACGAGGATCGCGGTGCCACCGTGCATCAGCCGGCTGAGCACGTCCTGGCCGAGGTAGTCGGTGCCGAACGTCCCGTCCTTGGAGAACGGCGGTCCCACGACCTCGCTCTCGCCGTGCGGCGCCAGGAGCGGGCCGATGACCGCGAAGAGGACCACGGCCAGGGTGAGCAGGAAACCGGTCACAAAGGTCGGCTGGTGCATCAGCTTGCCGAACCCGGAGCGGGTCTTCGGAGGAGTGGTTGTGCTCATGAGCTGATCGCCGTCCGGGCTCGGGGGCTGAGGAGGATCGAGAGGATGTCGGCGACCAGGTTCACCCCGACGTAGATCGCGGCGATGATCATGCTGAGCGCCTGGACCATCGGGACGTCGTGGTTGCGCACCGAGTCGACGAGCTGGAGACCGATCCCCGGGTAGGAGAACACCGTCTCGACGAAGACCACACCACCGGCGAGCCACGCGAGCTGGAGCGCGATGACCTGGATCGCCGGCACGATCGCGTTGAGCAGCGCGTGCTTGCGCATCACGACCTTCTCCGGGATGCCCTTGAGCCGTGCGAGCTCGACGTAGTCGCTGTCGAGCACCTCGAGGAGCGTGGCTCGCACGATGCGGGACACGTAGGGCGCCACGGCGATCACCAGGGTCGCCACCGGCAGGATCATCACCTTGGGGTCGTCCCACGGGTGCCCGGTGGCCGAGACGATCGTGACCGCGGGCAGGGCGTGGAACACGACCGTGGAGAACAGGGCCACCAGCAGGATGCCGGTCACGAACTCGGGGAGCCCGGCCAGGCCCACGGTGATGGCCTGGATGATCGTGTCCGGCTTCTTGCGCCGGTAGTTGGCCGAGATCATCGCGATGCCGAAGGCGACGGGGATCATCACGACGGCGGAGATGAGAACCAGGCCGATCGTGTTGACGACGTTGCCACCGATGAGCTCGCCCACCGGTCGCTGCGCGGCGAGCGACGTGCCCGGGTCCCCGGTGAGAATGCCTCCGAGCCAGTTGAGGTAGCGCTGGAAGATCGACTGGTCGAGGTTCAGCTGCGCCGTGAGCTCCTCGACCCGACCCGGGCTCGCCTCGTAGTCACGCCCGAGGATGGCCCGGACCGGGTCGCCCAGGGCCGACGTCGCGAAGTAGACCAGGATCGAGACGAGCCAGAGGGTCAGGGCGGCGAGCCCCAGGCGACGGGCGAGCCAGACGGCCCACGCCGCCCCGCCGTGCCGTCCTTTGGGTGGCGCGACCTCGTCGAGAGGCTGGGGCAGTGTGGCGATGTCTGCCATCGGTCAGACCGAGACGAACTGGAACTTGTAGTTGCCCAGGGGGAGGTACTTGCTCTCCTCGAGCCCCTGCACGTCCTTGCCGTAGCTGTCGACCTGCTGACGGAAGCCCCAGATGATGTAGCCACCCGAGTCGTACTCCATCTGCTGGGCGTCGGCGAGAAGCTGGGTGCGCTTCGCCGGGTCGACCTCGCGCGCGGCAGAGTTCACCAGGTCGGTGAACTTCGGGTCGTTCCAGTGCGTCTCGTTGTACGGCGCACCCGGCATCGCGCAGGCCGCGGCCTGCGGGATGTAGAGGCGGGTGTTCCAGAAGTCCTGCGAGAACGGCGCCGACAGGTAGTCGTCGCCGCCGTAGAAGCCGGTCTTCTTGGTCAGCTTGACGTCGACGCCGGCCTCCTTCGCCTGCTGGACGAACAGCGAGGCCGTGGCCGTCGCGACCGAGCCGATGTCGTCGCTGGTGATGAGCTCGACCTGCAGACCTTCCTGGCCGGCGCTCTTGAGCAGCGACTTGGCCTGCTCGATGTCCTGCTCGCGCTGCTCCAGCTCGTCGCCGATGTACGCCTCGTCGAACGGGGCGTAGAGGTCGTTGCCGAGGGAGCCGTAGCCGCTCAGGGCCTGGTCGATCATCTGCTGCCGGTCGGCGATGAGCCGCATGGCCTGCCGGACCTTGACGTCCGAGAACGGCGCCGCGTCGACGCGCATCGTGAAGGGCACCCAGCCGCCGGTCTCGGAGATGAGCACCTGACCGCCCTGGCCCTTGACCGAGTCGATGAGGTTGTACGGCAGGTTGTCGACCGTCTGGAGCTGGCCGGCGAGGAGCGCGTTGACCTTGGCCTGGTCGTCGGAGAAGTCCTGGATGACCAGTGAGTCGACGAAGGCCGGGTCGCCCCAGTAGTCGGCGTACTTCTTGAACGTGCTCGTCTTGCCGGGCGTGAACGACTCGTAGGAGAACGCGCCCGTGCCGACCGGGTTGTTCGGGTCGTAGTCGCTCGGCACGATCCCGAAGGTGTACTCCGCGAGGAAGTAGTCGAGGATCGACAGCGGCTCGTTGAGCGCGATGACGATGCCGTTGTCACCGTCGGCCTTGGTCCCGTCGAGGTTGATGATCTGGCTCAGCTTGGCGCCGGCGTTGAGGGGCGCCTTCGGGTCGCCGGCGACCCGCATGATGGTCGCGAGGATGTCGTCGGGCGTGACCGCCTTGCCGTTGTGGAACGTCACGCCGTCACGCAGGGTGACCTTCCACGTCTTGGCGTCCTTCGACGGCTCGATCGACTCGGCGACCGCCGGCTGCAGGGTGAAGTCGTTGCCGATGAAGAACAGCGGCTCGTAGAGGTTGTTGACCCGCGCGATGTCGAGCGCCGAGGTCGGGATGTGCGCGTCGAGGGTGTCCTTGCCGCTGCCGCCGGTGGCACCGTGGGTCAGCACGCCGCCGGAGCTCTGGGCGCCGCCGCCTCCACCTCCGCCACCGCCGCCGCCGTCGTCGCCACCACCACAGGCGGCGAGCAGGCTGCTGCCGGTCACGGCCGCGGCCGCGAGTCCGCTGTACTGGAAGAGCTGGCGCCGAGAAAACCGGGAGTCGGATCCCTGGGGCTCGTGCGCAGATCGGTTCACCATACGAACACCTCCTAATGTCATGCGAACATAGGCGTGACCCGGATCACGGTCAAGGAGGCGAACGTCGCGTGTCTGCAGGACCCAGCGAGGTGATCGGACCCGCCAAGGACCCCGGTCGCTCCTCCCGTGTCCAGTCCGTGACCCGCGCCGTGGCGCTCCTGCGGGCGTTGGCGTCTGCCCCCGGCGCCCAGTCCACCGCGACCGAGCTCGCCGACGCCTGTGGCCTCAACCGCGCGACCGCCTGGCGGATCCTGCACACCCTCCAGGCCGACCGGATGGTCGAGCACGACCGCGCCAGCGGACTGTTCTCCCTCGGCCACGGCCTCATCGAGCTGGCCCGTCCAGCGGGTCTCGAGGCCCTCCTCCGCGCCGCGCAGCCGGTGCTCGCGCAGCTGGCGCTCCAGACCGGCGAGACGGCGGCACTGGCCGTGGTCGGTGCCGAGGGGCTCGTCTACGTCGACGAGGCGGTGTCCACGGCCATCGTGTCCGCGACCTGGCGCACCCGCCGGGTGCCCCTGCACGCGACGTCGACCGGCAAGGCCCTGCTGGCCTTCTCCCCCCGTACGGCGGTCGCGTGGATGCTCGAGTCCCCGCTGACGGCGTACACGACGACGACGATCACCGACCCCGACGAGCTCGAGGAGGAGCTCACCCGCACCCGCGACCGTGGCTACGGCGTGTGCCGGGGCGAGTACGAAGCCACGGCCTTCGGCGTCTCCGCGCCGGTGCTCAACGCGGCCGGCGAGCCGATCGCCGTCGTGAGCATCTGGGGCCCCGAGGGCAGGGTCGGCGACGAGCGCTTCGAAGCCCTCGGCCGGCTCGCGCTCGAGGCCGCCCGCAGCCTCGGCGCCGGCTAGCCCGACCGCGACGGGCCTCAGTCCAGCTGCTTGAGCGCGTGCTGGTGCGACGCGTCGCGCGGCAGCGCCTCCTGCGGGCCGAGGTCGATCAGCACCTGCGTGATGCGCCCGGAGAAGGCGTTGCGGACCGCCGGGTAGTCGTCGACGACCGGGCTGCCCCGGTCGCAGCCGACGTCGAAGGTCTCGTCGAACGCGAAGTAGTAGGCGGTCGTCTCCTCGATCCGGCCGCGGCCGACCTCGCTGCGGTCGACGCTGATCACCGCGTCCCCGCCACTGCCCGGCGGCCCGCCGTCGTAGGTGAAGTCGAGCACCACCTTGTGCCGCCCGGGCCACAGCACCGAGTCCGCGCGCACCACGGTGAGGTCCTTGCCGTAGAGGTTGTACGCGTAGTGCGGACGCCCGTCGACGACGTAGAGGGACCAGCCGCCGAAGCGTCCGCCTTGCGCGACCAGGACGCCCTGCGTCGACTGCGGCGGCGAGCTGGGCGGGATGTGCAGGTCGACCTCGATGCGGTGCGACCGGTTCTTGATGTTGGGCGCCGCCTCCTCGGTGAGCCGGGCGACGTCGGGACCGAGCACGACGGACGTGCGGCCGTGCTGGAGGTCGTGCCGTCCCGCGAGCTGGGGGTTCTCCCGCTCGGTGACGCGGTCGTCGAGGGGGTAGACGAGGTACTCCCTCGCCTCCTCGTCGAACCGCTTCTGCAGCGTGCGCAGGATCTCCGGGTTGTCCGCGGCGACGTCGTGGGCCTGGCTCCAGTCGGTCGACGTGTCGTAGAGCTCCCAGGGGTCGTCGTCGAACGGCCGCGGCTCCGCGACCATCAGCCAGGGCGTGCCGTGGCGGGCGCCGGCGGTCCACCCCTCGTCGTAGATCGAGCGGTTGCCGATCATCTCGAAGTACTGCCGGGTGCGGCGCTCGTCGGCGTCGGCCTCGTCGAAGCAGTAGTTCATCGCCGTGCCCTCGACGCGCTGCTGCGCGATGCCCTGCACCGTCTCGGGCACCGGCACGCCGGCGGCCTCGAGGATGGTGGGCAGCAGGTCGATCACGTGGTGGAACTGGTGCCGCACGGTGCCGCGGTCCTCGATGCCGTTCGGCCAGTGCACGACCAGTCCGTCGCGGGTGCCGCCGAAGTGGGAGGCGACCTGCTTGGTCCACTGGTACGGCGTGTTCATCGCGAGAGCCCAGCCCACGGGATACATGCCGTACGTCGTCTCGGAGCCGATCTCGTCGAGGCGGGCCTCCATGTCCGCGACGTCGTCGGCGTAGCCGTGACCGACGAGGTGCTCGCGGATGGTGCCCTCCGGGCCGCCCTCCCCGGAGGCGCCGTTGTCGCCCAGCATGTAGAGCACGAGGGTGTCGTCCAGCGCCCCCAGCTGCTCGATCGCGTCGAGCAGCCGGCCCACGTGGTGGTCGGTGTGCTCGGCGAAGCCGGCGTAGGTCTCCATGAAGCGCGCGGCCACCCTGCGCGACGCGGGGTCGAGGTCGTCCCAGTGCGGGACGCCCTCGGCCCACGGCGCGAGCTCGGTGTGCGGCGGAACCACACCGAGCTCCTTCTGGTGGGCCAGGGTGCGCTCGCGCTGCACGTCCCAGCCGTGGTCGAAGGTGCCTCGGTACCTCTTGATCCACTCCGGCGCGACGTGGAACGGCGCGTGGGTGGCGCCGAGCGCGAGGTAGCCGAAGAACGGCTTGCCGGGCGTGATCGTCTGCTGCGTGCGCAGCCACGAGATGGCGTAGTCGACCAGGTCCTCGGTGAGGTGGTAGCCGTCCTCGGGGAGCCGGTCGGGCTCGACGGGCGTGGTGCCGTCGTAGAGCAACGGGTACCAGTGGTTCATCTCGGCGCCCATGAACCCGTAGAACTTGTCGAAGCCCTCCCCCGTCGGCCAGCGGGTGAACGGGCCCGACGCGGTGACCTCCGACGGTGGCGTCTGGTGCCACTTGCCGAACGCCGCGGTGCTGTAGCCGTTGCCCTGCAGGATCTGCGCGAGCGTGGCCGCGCTGGCCGGGCGGTAGCCGTGGTAGCCGGGGTGCGGGGTCGCCATCTCGGTCGTGACGCCCATGCCGACCGTGTGGTGGTTGCGCCCCGTCATGAGGGCCTGCCGGGTCGGGGAGCACAGCGAGGTGACGTGGAAGCGGCTGAACCGGAGGCCGCGGTTGGCCAGCCGCTCGGCCGTCGGCATCCGGCAGGGACCGCCGTACGCGCTCGACGCCCCGAAGCCCATGTCGTCGACGACCACGACCAGCACGTTGGGTGCTCCGTCGGGCGGGTTGACGTTGCGCAGGATGCTGCCGGCGTCCTGCACGGGGAGGTGGTGACGGTCGACGGGCACGTGCGTTTTCTACACCCGGAAGGAGGTGCTTACTTCACACCCTGCCCGGTACGGGAACCGTGTCGACCTCGTCGACCCGCGCGACCATGAGCAGCCCGAAGGTCACCGTCGCCAGCGCGACGATCTCCAGCACGAGGGCCAGCGGGTCGTGGGCGGGGATCTCGTCGAAGATCAGCAGCCCGAAGAAGAGGGCCACGACCACGTTGACGATGTTGAGCACCGGGAGCGACGCGGAGAGGCTCGCCAGGGTGTAGGCGCGCTGGTTGCTGAGGATGCCGCCGGCCCCGCAGAGCAGCAGGAGGTACACCGGCCAGGTGCCCAGCACGTGCACGGCACCGTCGTCGACCCAGACGCCGATGGTCAGCTTGACCAGGCCCGCCACGATCCCGAAGAAGATGCCGGCACTCACGCCGAGCATCGCGGCCGCGCGCCGGGGGTGACGCGTCCGCACGAGGATCACGCTCGCCCACACCGCGACGGCGGCGGCGGCCATGCCCGAGACCGTGAAGAGGAACGGCGCCCACTCGGGACCGGCGTTGTGGCCCTCGCTCGGGTCGGAGGCGACGAGGAACACCGCCAGCCCCAGCGTGGCCACGCCAACGGCGCTGAGCTCGGCGGCGCTGGGCCACCGCTTGCTCATCAGCGACCGGGCGGGCACGGCGATCACCACCCCGGAGACCACGATCGGCTGCACGAGGGCGAGCGGTCCGAAGTGGAGGGCCACCGCGTGGAGGAAGAACGACATCAGCGCCAGGAACTGGCCCAGCAGCCAGGTGGGCGTCGACAGCAGGTAGCGGACGAACGCACCGAGGCCCTTGGTGCCCTCCGGCGCCGATCCGGCGGCGTGGTGCTGGAGCGAGGTGGACGCCGCGAAACCGGTGGCGGAGGCGACGGCGGCCCCCAACGCGATCACGTCCACGGGGTCAGCCTAGAAGGAGGCCGGCCTGTCGGCGGGGAGTGCCATGCTGCGAGGCATGGCGTACGACGAGGACCTCGCCGACCGGCTGCGCGTGGCGCTGCAGGACGTGGACGGGGTGACCGAGAAGAAGATGTTCGGCGGGCTGGCCTTCCTGGTCGGCGGCAACATGGCCGTCGCCGCGAGCGGCAAGGGCGGTCTGATGCTGCGCTGCGACCCCGAGAAGAGCGACGACCTGGTCGCCGAGGAGGGTGCGAGCCGCATGGTGATGCGCGGCAAGGAGATGGACGGCTGGCTGCGGGTCGAGGACGGCGCCGTGGCCGAGGACCCGGCGCTGGCCCGCTGGGTGGACGTGGGCGTCGGCTACGCCTCGTCGCTGCCGGCCACGTAGCCCTCGGCCTCTCTCCCGGCCACGTCGTCGTCGGAGCAGAATCCGCGCCGGTGCTTCTTGAGGCACAGCAGCCCGAGCAGCCGGCCGGCCTCGTCGACGACGGCGATCCGGCGCATCTCGTGCGTCACCAGGGTCTCGCGGACCACGTCCACGTCGGCGTCCGGGGCGACGGTGCGCCCGCGCAGCACGGCCAGGTCGAGGGCCGCGCCCGTGTCGGCGGCCTCGTCGGGGACGTCGCCGCGCACGAGGGTGCCGCGGAGGAACCCGTCGCTCACCAGCAGCATGAGGTGCTTGTGGGAGTCGCCGAAGAACGCCCGCGCGTCACCGACGGTGGCGTCTGCGGGGTGGGTCGTGGGCCGGGTGAGCATCCGGTCGAGGACCGCCGTCATGGGGACGGTCTAGCACAGCGCCTGCAACGCCGACCTGGCCGCCTCGGCGTCCACGCCTGGGGTCGGTGTCCCGCTACCCCGACATCCTCGCCGAGCCGACCGACGACATCCTCGCTACCTCACCGTTGCCCCTCGGGCACGGCGATGACCGGGACCGGGGAAGCCCGCACGATCTTGGTGGCGTTCGAGCCCAGGAACAGCCGCGAGGCAGGACCACTGCGCGACGACCCGACGACGAGCACCTCGGTCCGCTCCCACGGGAGCCGGTCCAGCGCCGCCCCCCAGCTGCGGCCGTGGGCGACGACGGACTCGACGGCCACGTCCGACGTCAGCTCGCCGAGGGCCTCCTCCTGGAGGCTGCCGGCCTGCTCGACCCAGGCGCCCATCACCATGTCCTCGTCGCGCATCCCGGTCTCGGGCGGGAACATCGTCCGGCCGCGCACGGCGAAGGTCGCCACCCGCAGCCCGGCGCCGACCTCGGCGCAGAGCCCGGCCGCGCGGGCCAGCACGCGGCGGGAGACGTCGTCGCCCCGGAACGCGCACGTCGCCCGCGAGACCGTGGACCCCTCGGGCGCGGTGAATCCCCGCGTCGCCAGCGCGACCGGGACCGCCGCCGAGTGCAGCAGCACGTGGGCCGTCGACCCGAGGTGGACGTGCCCGTAGCCGCCTCCCGTGCCCGACCCGACCACGACCAGCGAGCTGTCGTCGCGCTCGGACTCGGCCACGAGGGCCGAGGAGATCGACCGCCCACTGACCCAGGTCGCCTCGGCGTCGACGTCGGGGCAGATCTCGGCGAGCAGGGTCTCGGCCTCGGCGACCGCGGCGTCGCCGTGGGCACGGGACCAGGCGGCGTACTCCCGGTCGGCGCCACCGGAGACCGGGGTCGGCCACCACGACGGGACCACGGTGACGAGCCGCAGCGCCGAGCCCGCGGAGCGGGCGAGCAGCGCAGCGAGCTCGAGGCTCGCCCGGTCGTCCTTCCCGGGCGCGAAGCCCACCACGAAGGTCATGACGGCGAGCCCGCGAGCGTCGGGTCGTCCTCCAGCCTGGAGTTGTGCCGCCCCCACGTGACGTAGAACGTGAGCACGATGGCGAGCCAGATCCCGAAGATCACCCACGTGATCGCGGCCAGGCCGGAGAGCACGTAGATGCAGGCGGCGATGGTCAGCAAGGGCGTGACCGGGTAGCCCGGGACCTTGAACGGTCGCTCGAGGTCGGGCTTCGTGCGTCGCAGGATCATGACGCCGGCCGCGACGACGCTGAAGGCCACGAGGGTGCCGATCGAGACGGTGTCCCACAGGTAGTCGGCGGGAACGAAGCCGGCGATCAGTGACACGACCACGCCGACGACCACCGTGTTGAAGGTCGGGGTCAGGGTCCGCGGGTTCACCGCGGCGAACCGGTCGGGCAGCATCCGGTCGCGACCCATCGCGAAGAGGATGCGGGTCTGGCCGTAGAGCGTCACGAGCGTGACCGAGAAGATCGAGATCACCGCGCCGGCGGCGAGGACGGTGCCGGGCACCGACGAGCCGGTGATGTTCTCGAGGATCACCGAGAGCCCGGCGCTCTGCTGCTCGTCGCTGGAGAAGTCCTGGAGCGGTTGGGACCCGACACCGGCCAGTGCGACGAGGATGTACACCGAGACCACGATGACCAGGGCGCCGATGATCGCGCGCGGCAAGGCCTTCTGTGGATCACGCACCTCCTCGCCTGCCGTCGACACGGCATCCAGGCCGATGAACGAGAAGAAGATCGTGCCGGCGGCGGCGCTGATGCCTGCCGAGCCGGCGGCCCAGAAGCCGTCGAAGCGGTCGCCCTGGAAGGCGGTCAGCCCGATCACGACGAAGAGCACCAGCACGCCGAGCTTGACCAGCACCATGATCGTGTTGACGCGCGCCGACTCGCTGGCCCCGCGCATGAGGAGCAGCGAGCACAGGAACACCAGCACCACGGCGGGCAGGTTGATCAGCCCCGTGACGTTGTCCTCGTACGGCACCGGTGAGTAGGACAGGGCGTCGGGGAGCATGAAGCCGAAGAGGTTCTGCAGCAGCTCGTTGAAGTAGCCGCTCCAGCCGACCGCGACCGCGGACGCGGCAACGCCGTACTCCAGCAGGACGCACGCGGCGATCACCATCGCCATGAGCTCGCCCATGGAGTGGTAGGTGAAGGAGTACGTCGACCCGCTGACCGGGATCGAGCTCGCCATCTCGGCGTAGCAGAGGGCTGACAGGCCCGCGGCCGTGCCGGCGATGGCGAAGGAGACGAGCACCGCCGGGCCTGCGTCGGGCACGGCTTCCTGCAGCACGAAGAAGATGCCGGTGCCGACGGTCGCGCCGACGCCGAACATCATCAACGCGAACGTGCCGAGGTTGCGGCCCAGCTCGGGACCTTCGTGCGCCCCCTTCTGGTGGTCCAGGGGCTTTCTGCGCAGCAGCTGGCTTCGGAGATCCGACATGGTCGCTCCCTCTTGGCGTCAGGCGGAATCCGGGCAGGCTAGTGGCAGCAGAGGTCGCGCGTCACTCCCCGGTTCAGCCCGCAGGCGGCAGCACGTACAGCGAGACGAACCGCTCGTCGCCGCGACCGCCGAAGGAGTCGCGTGCCGCGAGCCGCCAGCCGTGGTCGGCGTAGAGAGGTGAGCCGAAACGGCTGGTGCCCACCGCGTCCGCCACCGGGACGAGACCTCGAGCCCTCGCGCCGGAGACCGCCGCGGCGAGGAGGGCGTTGCCGATCCCCTGGCCCCGCTCGGGCAGGCGCACGAAGAACCGCGACACGAGCGCCAGGTCGTCGAGGGGCCGGCCGGTGACCTCGCGCCAGCGCTGGGCGGACGCCGAGCCCGTGCCGGCACGGCCGATCGCGACGTGTCCCAGGATCGAGCCCTGACGTTCGGCGACCCACGCCTCGAGGACATCGTCGCTGAGCCAGCCGCGGTGGGACGCGGGCCTCGGGAGCGGGTACTTGCCGCCGGACGAGATGCCCCGGAGGATCCGAGCGGCGGGGTCGACGTCGCCGCCGTGGCGCCGCCGGATGCGCGCCGCACCGCCCGGAAGTCCCAGCGACTGGATCGGGATGACTGCCTGCGGCCGGTCGCCGCGCTCGCGCGTGAACCAGCGCGACACCTCGCGGGTGAGCTGTTCGGTCAGGGCGTTCACGGCCACCTCCTCGAGTGGGGGGCTCGACAGTAGGCCCGGACCCGGTCCGCGACCAGGGACCGCAGTCCCCGCGATGTCAGACCGTGGTGCCGGGCTCCAGCCGGGCACCACCGGCCACGTGGGTCCCTCGCCCGACTCGGCAGTCCCGGCCGACGAGCGTGACCTCCTCGTCGCGGGCGACGCGCGCTCGGGTCCGTGCACCGACGACGGCATCACGGTCGATGCGAGATCCCTCGTCGACCACGGTCGTGGTGATGCGCGCTCCTCGTCGTACGACGACGTCTTCGAACAGCACGCTGTCCTCGACGTGCGCACCCGCCTCGACGACCACCCCGGGGCCCAGCACGCTCCCGACGACCGTGCCGGCGACGTCGCAGCCGGTCGCCAGCATGCTGTCCTCGATCCGGGACCCGGCACGCACCCGGGCGGCCGGGCGGTCCGGCCACTTGCTCAGGATCGGGCGACCGGGCTGGTCCACCTGGACCCGCCCGCGCAGCAGGTCACGGTGGCCCTGCAGGTAGGCACCCGGCCGGCCGAGGTCGCGCCAGTAGCCGTCGATCGGCACCGCCCTGACCTGTCGCTCGTCGACGAGCCGCGGGAGCAGGTGCTCACCGAAGTCCCCGATGCCGCTGTCGTCCCCCTCGGCGTCGGCGGACAGCTCCTTGCGGAGGTCCCGCAGCGTCGCCAGCAGCGGCGCGGTGCTGTAGACGAAGATCTCGGTCGCGACCGTGCCCGACGACGGCTTCGAGGGCTTCTCGTCGACCGCGGTCACGACCCCGCGACGCCCCGTCGTCACCACGACGTTCTGCGAGGCCTCGCGCTTCGTCACCTCGGCGGTCACGAGCGTGGCCGCCAGCCCGGACTCGCGATGGCCCGCGATCACCGGTGCCAGGTCGGTCGAGAACACGTGGTCGGCGCTCGACACCACCAGGGTCTCGGCGCCGTGCGCCTCGATGTCCCGGGCGAGGCGGAGCAGCAGGTCGCCGTTCCCGTGGGCGAAGGCGTCCTCGGTCGGCGGTCCGCTCCCGGTCTGCGGAACCATGCGTCGGAAGCCGCCGCGACTGCTGTCGAGGTCCCACGGGCGGCCGCCGGAGAGGTGCTCGTCGATCGAGGCCACCTGGTACTCGAGGCTCACCCACACGTCCCGCACGCCGGCGTGCACCAGGGCGGTCAACGTGAAGTCGATCAACCGGTGCACGCCGCCGAACGGCAGCGCCGGCTTGGCGCGCTCGCGAGTGAGCACGTCCATCCGGCCGCCGGAGCCGCCGGCCTGCACGAGCGCGAGCACGTCACGGGACATGGAGGTCCCCACCTCAGCCGTGCTCCTCGACGTACTCCTCGGGGTCCTTGTCGACCGGCTCGACCCCGGTGGCGCCGTGCGCCGACTCGAAGGCGAGGAACTTCACCGCGATGTCGTGCCGGGTCTGCAGGTCGGCGTGGAGGCGGAAGTCCATGAGGTCGTCGTCCTCCTCCTCGGCCATGTGCTCGCTGTTGGCCATGCGTGCGGCGCGCACGCCCTTCCACCAGCCGTCGCTGCCGACCTCGTGCTTGGCGGCCTCACGGATGCCCTCGCGGATCTCGTTGTGGTCCTTGATCGCGTCCTCGGTCTCGTCCTCCGGACCGTCGTCCTCCGGCGGCCCCTCCCCGAGGCGCAGCACCTCGGGGTAGAAGAACAGCTCCTCGGCCTCGGCGTGCACCTCGAGGAAGATCGTCAGCCGCTGCCACGCAGCCGCGAGTGCCACGGTGTCGTCGCGCGGGATCTCGTCGAGCTGCGCGAACGCCTGCCGCTGCCGGTGGTGCTGGCTCAGGATGACCTCGGTGATGTCCACGGCCCCACTCTCTCCCGTGCAGCCGCGTTCATGCCTCAGCCGCCGTCGTGGTGGTTGGCGACCATCGCCGCGAGGGGCGGGATGACGGCTGCCACCGCCGACATGGCGATCGCGGTCGGCACCGAGACGAGCCGCACCACGGTCCACGCCGGGATGATCAGCGCGAGGCAGGTGCCCATCATCAGGAAGTACCACTTCATGCGCACCCGCTGGCGGTCGCTCAGGCTCGGCGGGACGTCGGTGATCCGGTCCGCCCTCTCCTGCTCGCGCCGCGTCATGTCCTCGACGGTACGCCGGAGCGCTGTCAGGTTGCCGTCAGGTGCCGGCCCCCACCGTGGTGCCCATGTCGTCCATGAGCGCGGTCAGCCGGCGCACCCACTGGCTCAACAAGGTCCCCGAGGTCACCGTCTGGTTCTGGGTCATCAAGATCCTGTGCACGACGGTCGGCGAGAGCTTCGCCGACTACATCAACGAGACCCTCGGCTTCGGGCTCACGAACACCACGCTGGTCTTCTCGGCCGCCCTCGTGGCGACGATGGTCTTCCAGTTCCGTCGCGACAAGTACGTCCCGGGCATCTACTGGCTCGCCGTCGTGCTCATCAGCGTGGTCGGCACCCTGCTCACCGACAACCTCACCGACGCGCGTGGTGTCCCGCTGTGGCTCAGCTCGACCACGTTCGCCGCGCTCCTCGCCGTGGTGTTCGGTGTCTGGTACGCCCGGGAGCGGACCCTGTCGATCCACTCGATCAACACCCCGCAGCGTGAGGGGTGGTACTGGCTCGTCGTGCTCGTCACCTTCGCCCTCGGCACGGCCGTCGGCGACTGGACGCTCGAGCTCACCGGGTGGTCGGCCGGCGTCTCGATCCTGCTGCCGCTGGGCCTGATCCTCAGCGTGCTGGGTGCCTGGAAGGCGGGCCTGGGCCCCGTGCTGTCGTTCTGGCTGGCGTACATCCTGACCCGCCCCCTGGGCGCCAACATCGGCGACTTCCTCGCCTCCGCCCGCAGCGACGGCGGCCTGGGGCTCGGCACATTCGGCACCAGCCTGGTCTTCCTCGGCACGATCCTCGCCACGGTGGTCTACCTCAGCGTGACCCGCGTGGACATCACCGAGGAGCACGCGCACCAGGTCGAGGCCGGCACCCCGGAGCGTGCGTCATGACCGGCGACCTCCTTTCCGATAGCGACCAGCGCGTGCTGGTCGTCACCGACGCTGCACAGCCGTCGCCTGCACTGCTGGACGCGATCAGTGCCCAGGCGGCCCTCGGCCCGGCCCGGTTCCGCGTGGTGGTCGCGAACCCGGCCCGTGCCGAGCTGCACCTGCTCCACCCCGAGCGGCACGACAAGGCCGCCGAGGCGGAGCAGGTGCTCCGGCTGGCCCTTCCCGCGCTGGAGAGCGCGGCGGGTGGGCACGTCACCGGCTCGGTCTCCGTGCTGCACGACCCGATGGACGCGATCGAGCACGCGCTCGAGGACGCTCCGGTCACCCAGATCCTGCTGGCCGTGCACGAGCACGCCCTGACCGTGCGGCTGCACCAGGACCTCGAGCACCGCCTCGCCCACGTGGGCATCCCGGTCACCGTCGTCAGGCCGACGGCAGCCGCACGCTGAAGCTGGCGCCCCCGCCCGGAGACTCGTCGACCTCGACGGTGCCCTGGGCGGAGGCCACCACCTTCTCGACGATGGCGAGGCCGAGCCCGGTGCCGCCGGCGTCACGGGTGCGGGCCTCGTCGAGGCGGACGAACCTGCCGAACACGCGCTGACGCTCCTCGGGCGGGATTCCCGCCCCGTCGTCGGCGACGACCAGCCGGACCTCCCCTGCCTCCTCCGACAAGGTGACCGTGACCTGGTGATGCGCGTGCCGGACCGCGTTGGTCAGGAGGTTGCGCACCGCCTGGGTGAGGAGGACCCCGTCGCCCCGGACCTGGCCCGCGCCCACGCCGCTCGCGTCGACCGCCGGTCCGTCGGGGGACCGCACGCGCTTGACCTCGCCCAGCACCACGTCGTCGAGGTCGACGGGTCGACGCTCGGGCTCCTTGTCCTCGAGCCGGGCGAGCGTGAGCAGGGCGTTGACCATGCCCTCCATGCGGCGCTCCTCAGCGAGGATGCCGCCGGTGAGCTCGAGGACGTCTGCCTCGTCGGGCCGACGCCGGGCCACCTCCGCGAGCTGCCGGATGACGGCCAACGGCGAGCGCAGCTCGTGGGAGGCGTCAGACACGAACTGCCGTTGCGTGCGCTGCGAGGCGTCGATGCGGTCGAGCATCTCGTTGAGGGTCTGCGCCAGGCGGGCGATCTCGTCGTCCCCGTCGGGCGTCGGCAGCCGGCGCTCAGCCTGCGCGCCGGTGATGCGCGCGGCCTCCCGGCGCATCGACTCGACGGGTCGCAGCGCGCGCCCGACGCTGAGCCAGACGGCGAGCGCCAGCAGGAGAAGGGCGAGAGGGACGGCGACCGAGAGCAGCACGACGGCCGTGTGCCGGGCCCGGACGACCTGCTCCTCGGAGTGCGCGACGACGACGAGGTCACCCGTGGACGCGCGAGCGGCGACGACGGCGTACGACTCGTCGAGAGGCGCCACCTCCAGGCCGGTCGAGGTGCCGACCGTGTCGCGGAGCGGGGACACGAGCTTCGGGTGGTCGGTGCCGAGGACAGCACCGTCCTCGCTCAGCACCTGGGTGATGACGTCGTCGCGTGCCGTCACGGCTGCCTGCTCGGGCGTGCTCCCCGCCGCGAGCTGGGCACTGATCGTCTCGACCTGCTGCCGCGCCGACTCGACGAGGGTGGACTCGAGGTCGTCGTGCAGCCGCTGCACGAACAAGAAGGCGCCGACGAGTCCCACGACGAGGGCGACCACGGTGGCGGCGAGCGTCACACGGACGCGGACGGTGGCGGTCATCCCTCGCCCTGACCGGGTAGGCGAAGGCGGTAGCCACGCCCGCGCAACGTCTCGATGGACTCGCGGTCGAAGGGCCTGTCGACCTTGCGACGCAAGCGCCCGACGTAGACCTCCACGATGTTCGAGTCGCCCTCGAAGGCGAAGTCCCACACGTTGCCGAGGATCTGGGCCTTCGTGACGGGGTCGCCGGCGTTGCGCATGAGGAACGCCATCAACGACAGCTCGCGGCTGGTCAGGTCGATCTCCTCGCCTGCCCGGGTCACGCTCTTGCGCGCCGGGTCGTAGACCAGGTCGCCCACCTCGATCGCGACCGGCCGCTCCCCCGCGCCGCGCCGGACCAGCGACCGGATGCGGGCCAGCACGACGTCGAAGCTGAACGGCTTCGTGACGTAGTCGTCGGCCCCGGTGTCCAGGCCCTGCACCTGGTCGGCGTCCTCGTCCCTTGCCGTGAGCATGAGGACGGGGGTCCAGTCCTCGTTCTCCCGCAGACGTCGGCACACGTCGTACCCGTTGAGGACAGGGAGCATGACGTCGAGCAGGATCACGTCGTAGTCGTTCTCCTGGGCGAACCAGAGCGCCTCGCCACCGTCGGCGGCGACGTCGACCGCGAAGCCCTCGCCCACGAGGCCCGCCTGGAGCGAACGCGCCAGTCGCGCCTCGTCCTCGACCACCAGCACACGCATGGCACCAGTCAACCCGCAGAACCTGTCACCCGGCTGACAACGCTCCCCTAGGGTCTGGGCTCGTGACCACTCGCGAGGACCCGGTGCGCCTGAGCAGGTCGGCCTCCTTCGGGCGCATCGCGGCTGCGTACGTCGTCGCGGTCGCTGTCGCGGCTGCGTGGCTCGCGTGGGGTCCGGACACGGGCCGGCTCTGGCTCGACACCCTCCTCGCCGACCTGCTGGCGACGCTCGTGGTGTTCGCGGCGAGCCGGCTGCACCGCAACTCGAGCCTCTACGACGCCTACTGGAGCGTCGTCCCGCCGCTGGTCGTCCTGTACTGGTGGACGGCCGCCGACCAGCGCGGGGACACGACGCGCTTCTGGCTGATGGCCACGGTGGTCCTGGTCTGGGCGGTCCGGCTCACCGCCAACTGGGCCTGGTCCTTCCCCGGTCTGCACCACGAGGACTGGCGCTACCCGCTGCTCCGCGACCGCGCCGGGAGCCTGGAGGCGGTCGTGGACCTCGCCGCGATCCACGTGATCCCGACGATCCAGGTGTTCCTGGGGCTGCTGCCGGCGTACGTCGTGGCGACGACCCCTCGCGGCCTCGGTTGGCTGGACGTCGTGGCGGTCCTGGTGGGTCTGGGTGCGGTCGTCCTGGAGACGACTGCGGACCTCCAGATGCACCGCTTCGTCGCGACGAAGCAGCCGGGCCAGGTGATGGACCGCGGGCTGTGGTCGTGGTCGCGGCACCCCAACTACGTCGGCGAGCTCGGCTTCTGGGTCGGCCTTGCGCTCTTCGGGCTGGCGGCCTCGCCGGGCTCGTGGTGGGTGTTCGTGGGCGCGCTGGCGATGCTCGCGATGTTCCAGGGCGCGAGCATCCCGATGATGGAGCAGCGCAGCCTCGAACGCCGGCCGGAGTACCAGTCGGTCATCGACCGGGTGCCGCGGTTCGTGCCACGCCCGCCGCGCCCTCCTCACTGATCGTGAGCTGACCGGGTGCGAACGGGCAGGAGATGCGATCCACTGGGGGCATGAGCGTCGACGAGCCAGACCTGCCGACCTTGTTCGAGTGGGCCGGCGGCATCGCGCCGCTGCGCAGGATGATCGACGCGTTCTACGACCGGGTCGAGGCCGACGACGCACTGTCGAGCTTCTTCCCGGGCGGCGTCTCCGAGCACCATCGGACGCACGTGACGGACTGGTGGGCCGAGGTGCTCGGCGGACCGGCCACCTACACCGAGAGCCACGGCGGGTACGCGGTGATGCTCGACCACCACCGCAACCTCGCGATCACCCCGGCCCAACGTCACCGTTTCGCCTCGACGATGAGCCTGGCCGCCGACGAGGCGGGGCTGCCGGCAGACCCCGAGTTCCGGGCCGCGATCATCGGCTACCTGGAGTGGGGAACTCGCCTCGCCGCCGAGAACTCGCAGCCCGGGGCAACCCCCGTCGAGCACGCTCCGGTGCCCCAGTGGGGCTGGGGTGTCGCACCGCCGTACCAAGGCTGAGCGGCGAGGTTCAGGCGGTGGCGACCCTCGAGAGGTGGACGTTGTCGAGGTCGGGTCGGCGGCCGAGGTGGTGGTCTTCGACGCCTGCCCGACCAGCTCCAGGTCCCGAGCCCGGGCGAGCTCGTCAGCGACCTCGTTGACGTCAAGGTCGTCGATCCAGTCGAGTTCGAACGTACATACGATTATAGGTCTCACGACAGGGCGGTGCCCTCACGACACGACCAGCTGTGGACATGCGTTCGCCGGGGGCGAACGCTCCCCGGGAACACCGGGACGGGCCATGAAGTTGAGTCTTCAACACTCAACTACGGAGGCGCACATGCCCACCACCCGTCTTCCCGTCCTCTTCACCGCGGACCTGGTCGTGCTCCCGGGCATGGTCGTCCCGGTCGAGCTGGACGAGCCCGCCCGTGCCGCCGTCGATGCCGCCCGCACCGGCGAGGGACGCCTGCTCCTCGCCCCCCGTCTCGACGACCGCTACGCGTCGTACGGCGTCGTCGCGACCATCGAGCAGGTCGGCCGCCTCAACGGCGGCGCCCCGGTGGCCGTGCTCAAGGCCGGCCACCGCGCCCGCATCGGCAGCGGCGTCACCGGACCCGGCGCGGCCCTGTGGGTCGAGGCCGAGGAGCTGGAGCCGTCGGCCGACACCGCTCGGACGCCGGAGCTCGTCGACCGCTACAAGCACCTCGTCGTGTCGATCCTCCAGCGCCGCGAGGCGTGGCAGGTCGTCGACACCGTCAACCGCGTGACCGACGCGTCCCAGCTGGCCGACATGGCCGGCTACGCGCCGTACCACTCCGACGAGCGGAAGCTCCAGGTCCTCGAGACCCCTGACGTGGACGAGCGGCTCGAGCTGCTCATCGGCTGGACCGAGGAGCACGTCGCCGAGACCGAGGTCGCCGACAAGATCGGCGACGACGTGCGCGAGCGCATGGAGAAGAGCCAACGCGAGTTCCTGCTGCGCCAGCAGCTGGCCGCGATCCGCAAGGAGCTCGGGGACGACGACGGCGAGGGGGCGGAGGACTACCGTTCGCGCGTCGAGTCCGCGACTCTTCCCGACGCGGTCCGCGAGGCCGCGATGCGCGAGGTCGGCAAGCTCGAGCGGGCCGGCGACCAGAGCCCCGAGTCCGGCTGGATCCGTACCTGGCTCGACACCGTGCTCGAGCTGCCGTGGAACGATCGCAGCAGCGACAGCACCGACGTCGTCGCCGCCCGCGAGGTCCTCGACGCGGACCACCACGGCCTCGACGAGGTCAAGGACCGCATCGTGGAGTACCTCGCCGTCCGCACCCGGCGTGCCGAGCGCGGGCTCCAGGTCGTGGGCGGCCGCGGCTCGGGCGCCGTCGTGCTGCTCGCCGGCCCGCCCGGGGTCGGCAAGACCTCGCTCGGCGAGAGCGTGGCCCGCGCCCTCGGCCGCTCGTTCGTCCGCGTGGCCCTCGGCGGCGTGCGCGACGAGGCGGAGATCCGCGGCCACCGCAGGACATACGTCGGTGCGCTGCCCGGCCGTGTCGTCCGCGCGATCAAGGAGGCCGGGTCGATGAACCCGGTCGTCCTCCTCGACGAGGTCGACAAGGTCGGCAGCGACTACCGCGGCGACCCAGCGGCGGCCCTGCTCGAGGTGCTCGACCCGGCGCAGAACCACACGTTCCGCGACCACTACCTCGAGCTCGACCTCGACCTGTCCGACGTCCTCTTCATCGCGACGGCGAACGTCCTCGAGACGATCCCCTCCGCGCTGCTGGACCGGATGGAGATCGTCACGCTCGACGGCTACACCGAGGACGACAAGGTCGCGATCGCCCGCGACTTCCTGCTCCCCCGCCAGCTCGAGCGCGCGGCCCTGACCCCTGACGAGGTGACGGTGACCGACGAGGCACTCCGGGAGCTCGCCGCGTCGTACACCCGCGAGGCGGGCGTGCGTCAGATGGAACGCCTCATCGCGAAGCTGCTGCGCAAGGCGGCCACGCGGATGGCGCAGTCGTCGTCGGACGACGCGGTGGTCGTGGACGAGGCAGCCCTCGTCGACCTCGTCGGCCGGCCGCGGTTCCTGCCCGAGTCGGGCGAGCGCACCTCCGTCCCGGGAGTGGCGACCGGGTTGGCGGTCACGGGCCTGGGCGGCGACGTCTTGTTCCTCGAGGCGACGGCGTGGACGGCAAGGGTGGGCTCACCCTCACCGGCCAGCTCGGTGACGTGATGAAGGAGTCGGCGCAGATCGCGCTCTCCTACGTCCGCGCCAACGCCGAGCGGCTCGGCATCGACCCGGCCACCCTCGACCGCGACGTGCACGTCCACGTCCCGGCCGGCGCGGTCCCGAAGGACGGTCCGTCGGCGGGCGTCACCATGGTCACCGCGCTGGTGTCGATGGCGACCGGTCGCCCGGTCCGCTCCGAGGTGGGCATGACCGGCGAGGTCACCCTCAACGGACGGGTCCTGCCCATCGGCGGCGTGAAGCAGAAGCTGCTCGCCGCGCAGCGGGCCGGCCTGACCGAGGTCTTCCTGCCGCAGCGCAACGAGGCCGACCTGGCCGACGTGCCGGCGGACGTCCTCGAGGCCGTCACCGTGCACCTGGTCGCGGACGTGGCAGACATCGTCGAGAGGGCTCTCGCACCCGCGGGCGCCGCCACCGACGAGCGAGCCGCCTGACCCGGCAGGCACCCGGCATGGCACCGTGACCCGCGTGGGACGAGCGCGAGGTCACGGTGCCCGGTCAGGGGCCCGGCCGCGGCTCGTCGTCGCGGGCCTCGGTGACAGCGGCGTCCTCACCGCCATCCACCTCGCCGGTCGGTGCGACGTCGTCGGCATCTCCTCGAAGCCGGGACTGGTCAGCGGCCAGGAGCTCGGGCTCCGCCTGGCCCGGCCGGAGGAGTGGCAGCGCGAGTACCGGGTCGACTTCGGTCGCTTCCACCGGTTGCGCCGGGCGCGCACCGTGCACGGCACGCTGACGTCGCTCGACCTCGACGCTCGGCAGGCCGTCGTGCGGCTGCCCGGCGGCGACGAGCAGGTCGAGGCGTACGACGTGCTCGTCATCTCGACCGGCGTGACCAACGGGTTCTGGCGCCGGCCAGCGCTCCAGAACCAGGCCGACGTCGACGCCGACCTGGACGCCCACCACCGGCGCGTCGCCGAGGCCGACACGGTCGCCGTCGTCGGTGGCGGCGCCGCCTCGGTCAGCAGCGCGGCCCAGATCGCGAGCCGGTGGCCCGACAAGAAGGTGGACCTCTACTTCCCCGGCGAGCGCGCGCTCCCCCGCCACCACGGCCGGGTCTGGCGACGCGTCCGCCGCCGGTTCCAGGACCTCGGCGTCGGTGTCCACGCCGGTCACCGGGCCGACCTGCCCGACGACCCGGAACCCCTGGCCCCGACCACGATCCAGTGGTCCACCGGCCAGCCGCCGACCAGGGCCGACGCGGTGCTGTGGGCGGTCGGTCGCGTCACTCCGAACACCGCCTGGCTGCCGGCGGAGCTCCTCGACGAGCACGGCTTCGTCCGTGTCGATCCCGACCTGCGGGTTCCAGGTCATGACGGCGTCTTCGCGATCGGCGACGTCGCCGCCACCGACCCGCTCCGCACCTCGGCGCGCAACAGCGGCCACCGTCTGCTCGCCCACAACGTGCGCGCGCACCTCGACGGCAGGCCGCTGCGCGCGTACCGCCCGCCGCGACGGCGCTGGGGATCCGTCCTCGGCCCCCTGCGTGACGGGCTGATCGTCTTCGCCCCCAGCGGGCACGCCTTCCGCTTCCCGAGGTGGAGCCACGACCACCTGCTGCGCGGGGTCATCGTCCGCTGGGGGATCTACCGCGGGATCAAGGGCCGTTGAGCGGGCTCAGTCGACGAGCAGGCGCAACGGTCGGGTGAGCAGCCGCTCGACGGTCCGCAGGTAGTCGGCGGCGGGCGCACCGTCGACCGCACGGTGGTCGAAGGTCAGGCTCAGCGTGACCTCCTGCGTGCGGACCGGGGTGTCGCCCTCCCAGCGGACGCCGTCACGGACCTGTCCCACCCCGAGGATCGCGACGTTGCCGGGGTTGATCACCGGCGTGAAGAAGTCGACGCCGTAGGTCCCCAGGGACGTGACCGCGAAGGTCCCGCCCTCGAGCTGGTCGAGGCGCAGCGTGCCTCCGCGGGCGGAGGAGGCCAGCGACCGGGTCTCCTCGGCGATCTCGGTGATCGTCAGCTCGTCCGCGTGGCGTACGACGGGGACGTAGAGCCCCCCGGGCACGGCCACGGCGAGCCCCACGTGGATGTCGCCGAGCTCGTGGATCTCCTCGCCGACGACCGAGGCGTTGAGGCCTGGGTGCTCGCGAAGCGCCAGGGCGGCGGCCTTCACGACGAAGTCGTTGATGCTGGGGACCGTCTCCCCCTCGGCGCTCTCGGCCTTGAGCTGCTGCCGCACGGCGATGACGGCGTCGAGCGTGACGTGGTAGCCGTGGGTCAGCTGTGCCGACTCCTGCAGGCTCGCGAGCATGCGCTTGGCGATGGTCCCGCGCATCCCGGTCAACGGGACCACCCGGACCACCGGGTTGCCCTGAGCTGCCGCGGCAGCCGGGCTCCCGGCACCGGCCCGGGCGGCTGCGAGCACGTCCGAGCGCTGCACCCGTCCCTCGGGCCCGGTCGGGACGATCGAGGTGGGGTCGACGCCCCACGAGCGGGCGAGCTTGCGGAGCGGGGGCCGGAGGGCCACGGGGGAACCGGCGGGTGCGACCGCACGGGCTTCCTCGACGTCCTCGGAGACGATCCGGCCACCCGGGCCGGTGCCCGTGAGCGAGGTCAGGTCGACACCCAGCTCGGCTGCGACGCGCCTGGCGTTGGGGGACGCGATCAGCCGCCCGTTCGCCGCCGGCGAGGCAGCGGGCGACGCGGCGGCCACGGGCGTCGGCTCCTGCACGGGCGCCTCGACCGCAGGGGCCACCTCAGGAGGCGCCAGAGCCGGGGGCTCCTCGCCCGGCTCGAGCACCCAGCCGATCACCGCACCCGGGGGCAGCGTCGCGCCGCGCTCGACGGCGACGTGGAAGACGCCCGCGCTCTCGGCCTCGATGTCGACGTCGACCTTGTCGGTGGACACCGTGAGCAGCGGGTCACCGATGCTGATGGTGGTCCCGTCCGCGACCAGCACCTCGGTGACGGTGCCCTCGGTCATGGTCAGGCCCACCTTGGGCAGAAGTACCTCGACAGCCATGTGTCAGAACCCCGGGTCTTCCGTAGTTAGTTGTTGATGACTACAGTAACCACCAGAGTAACCACAGGGCGCTCAACAGGGAAGCCCTTCGGCCGAGGAGGACTTCATGGGTGCGGACGACCGCGTCGACGTCCTGCTCGTCGCGGGCGGCCGCTGGCACGACGTGGACTACGCCCGGGCCCGGCTCCTGGACCTGCTCGTCGGGCACGACGTCGTCCGCACGACCGTGTCCGGCGACTACTCCGACCTCACGGTCCTCGACCGGCCCGGGGCCGTCCTCGTCACCTGGACCTGCGACGTCCGGCCGACCGCCGAGCAGGCCGACGCCCTCGCGGCGTACGTCCGTGGTGGCGGTCGCTGGCTGGCGCTGCACGGGAGCACCTCGGCGATCGACGTCGTGGAGCGTGACGGCAAGCGCCGCTACGCCACCCCACGCGCGCTCGGGGCAGCGGCCGAGGTCCTCGGCAGCCAGTTCCTGGCGCACCCGCCGATCGCTCCCTACACCGTGCAGGTGCGCGACGCCGAGCACCCGCTCGTGCAGGGCATCGGCGACTTCACGACCACCGACGAGCTCTACGTCAGCGAGCTGCACGGCCCACTGACGACCTTGCTGAGCACGGAGTTCACCGGGCAGTGCCCGAGCTTCCTCGAGGGCCAGGACGTCAGCGGCGACTGGCCCGTGCTGCACCTCAAGCAGACCGGCGAGGGCACCACGTGCGTGTTCACCCTCGGCCACTGCCGCGGCCGCTGGGACGTGCAGGACCTGGGGTTCGAGGACCTCGGGGTGATCGACCGCGTCGCCTGGGAGCCCGAGGAGTACCGCCTGCTGCTGCGCCGGCTGGTCTCCTGGGCGGTCCACGGCGACACCTGGACCGAGTGCGAGCAGGTGGCCTGATGACCAGCAAGACGACCCGACCCTTCCGCTTCGCGGTGCAGTCCTACCGCACCGACTCCCCCGCCGAGTGGCGTGGACGTGCCCGGCGCGTGGAGGAGCTCGGCTACTCCACGCTGCACGTCGCCGACCACTACATCGGCCCCGGACCCTTGCTCGACGAGACGCGGCACCGGGTGCAGTCGGTCGCGTCGGTGCCGGCCCTCGCGGTGGCTGCCGAGGCCACCACGACGCTGCGCATCGGGTCGCGGATGTTCTGCATCGGCTACCACCAGCCCGTGGTGCTCGCCAAGGAGGCCGCCACCCTCGACTTCTTCTCCGAGGGCCGCCTCGAGCTCGGCCTGGGCGCCGGCTGGCTGGAGAACGAGTACGTCGCGATGGGCATCCCCTTCCCCTCGGCGGGCGAGCGGATCGCCGCCCTGCGCGAGACCGTCGACCTGCTGGAGCAGAGCTTCGCCGGCGGCCAGGTGAAGGTCGAGGGCACCTACGTGTCGGCCCACGGGTACGAAGCAGTGCCGAAGCCGGCGACGCGGCCCCCGCTGATGATCGGCGGCGGGGCCCCGAAGGTGCTCCGCATGGCCGGCGAGCTCGCGGACATCGTCAGCGTCAACTACAACAACAGCTCCGGGAAGCTCGGCTCCGACAGCGTCGCCTCGTCAGGCACGGACGAGACGGCGCGCAAGGTGGCCTGGGTGCGCGAGGGCGCGGGCGATCGCGCCGGCGAGGTCGAGCTGGAGACCGCGGCGTACTTCGTGTCGATCGACGGACGCTCCGAGGTGGGCGCCGAGGACACGGCTGCCCGCGCCGGGCTGACCATCGACGAGCTGCGGACGTTCCCTCACGGGCTGACCGGCAGCGTCGACGCCGTGTGCGACGAGCTCGTCCGCCGCCGCGAGGTCTACGGCTTCTCCTACGTCACCATCGGCGACACCCACCTCGAGGCGTTCGCGCCGGTGGTCGAGCGGCTCGCGGGCCGATGATCCTGCACGTCAGGGAGGAACACCCATGACCGACAACACCTACGACGTCGTCGTGCTCGGCGCCGGCAGCGGCGGCTACGCCTGCGCGCTCCGTGCCGCGGAGCTCGGGCTGAGCGTCGCCCTCGTCGAGAAGGACAAGCTCGGCGGAACCTGCCTGCACGTGGGCTGCATCCCGACGAAGGCCCTGCTGCACGCGGCCGAGGTCGCCGACTCCGCCCGCGAGGCGGCACGGTACGGCGTGCGCGCCAGCCTCGAGGGCATCGACCTCCCCGCCGTGAAGGCCTACCGCGACTCCGTCGTCGGCCGCCTCTACAAGGGGCTGAGCGGACTGGTCCGCAGCCGCGGCATCACCGTCGTCGAGGGTGAGGGCCGGCTCACCGCGCCCGACACCATCCAGGTCGGCGACCAGAAGCTCGTCGGACGGCACGTCGTCGTCGCGACCGGCTCCTCCCCGCGCGAGCTCCCCGGTCTCGAGGTCGACGGCGAGCGCGTCCTGTCCTCCGACCACGCGCTCGACCTCGACGAGGTCCCGGGCTCTGCGATCGTCGTCGGCGGCGGCGCCATCGGCTGCGAGTTCGCGAGCGTGTGGCGCTCGTTCGGCGCCGAGGTGACCCTCGTCGAGGTGCTCCCCCGGCTGGTGCCCGCGCGAGGAGGAGGAGTCCTCGACAGCCCTAGCCAGGCAGCTCAAGAAGCGCGGCATCGCCGTCCGCACCGGGGTCGGCGTCCAGGGTGTCCAGCACACCGGCGACGGCGTGCGGCTCACCCTCGCCGACGGCACCGCGATCGACGCCGACCTCGTCCTCGCGGCGGTCGGGCGGGTGCCGCGCACCGCGGGGCTGGGTCTCGACATCGCGGGCGTGGAGCTCGACGGAGCCGCGATCAAGGTCGACGAGCGCTGCCGCACGAACGTCCCGGGCGTGTTCGCCGTCGGCGACGCGACACCAGGCCCGCAGCTCGCGCACCGCGGGTTCCAGCAGGGCATCTTCGTCGCGGAGGAGATCGCCGGGCTGTCCCCCGAGGTGGTCCCGCTCGAGCTCGTCCCTCGCGTCACCTACTCCGAGCCCGAGGTCGCGTCCGTCGGGATCACCGAGGCCACCGCGCGGCTGCGCCACGGTGACGACCAGGTCGAGTCCCTGACCTACGACCTCGCCGGCAACGGCCGCAGCCAGATCCTGGGCGCCCAGGGCTTCGTCAAGGTGGTCCGTCGCAAGGACGGCCCGGTCGTCGGCGTCCACGTCGTCGGATCGCGTGCCGGTGAGCTCGTCGGAGAAGCGCTGATGGTGGTCGGCTGGGAGGCGCACCCCGAGGACGCGGCACCGTTCGTGCACGCGCACCCCACCCAGGGAGAGGCCCTCGGGGAGGCGCTGCTGGCGCTCGCCGGCAAGCCCCTGCACGTGCACGGCTGAGTGACTTCTTTCTCAGTGCGTTGTCAAGAAACCGAGTTGTAAGGTGAGCGCATGGTGAATCGACTCAGCCACTGGACCGACGGCGCCCTCCAGGCAGGCGGATCGGGACGCACGAGCCCCGTCCACAACCCCGCCACCGGCGCGCACACCGCCGACGTGGAGCTCGCCTCGGTCGCCGAGGTCGACGCCGTGATCGCCTCGGCGAGGACCGCTTCCCGCGAGTGGAGGTCCTCGTCGCTCTCCCGCCGCGCCGCGGTGCTGTTCGCCTTCCGCGAGATCCTGCACCGGGAGGCTGACGACCTCGCCGCCATCGTCACCGCCGAGCACGGCAAGGTGCTCGCCGACGCGCACGGCGAGATCGCCCGCGGCCTGGAGAACGTCGAGTTCGCGTGCGGTGTCGCCGAGCTGCTCAAGGGCGGCTTCAGCGAGCAGGCGTCCACGGGCGTCGACGTCTACTCCATCCGGCAGCCGCTCGGCGTGGTCGCCGGCATCACGCCGTTCAACTTCCCGGTGATGGTGCCGCTCTGGATGGCGGCCAACGCCATCGCGTGCGGCAACGCCTTCGTGCTCAAGCCCAGCGAGAAGGACCCGTCGGCGGCCCTGTGGATCGCCGACGCCTGGAAGCGCGCGGGTCTGCCCGACGGCGTCTTCAGCGTCCTGCAGGGCGACAAGGAGGCCGTCGACCGGCTGCTCGTGCACCCCGACGTCGCCGCGGTCAGCTTCGTGGGGTCGACGCCGATCGCTCGCTACATCTACGAGACGGGCACCGCGAACGGCAAGCGCGTCCAGGCCCTCGGCGGCGCCAAGAACCACATGCTGGTGCTGCCCGACGCCGACGTGGACCTCGCTGCCGATGCGGCCGTCTCCGCGGCCTACGGCGCAGCCGGCGAGCGCTGCATGGCGATCTCTGTCGCCGTCGCCGTCGGTGACGTGGGCGACAAGCTCGTCGAAGCGATCGCTGCCCGCCTCCCCAAGCTCCGCATCGGCGACGGGGCGGACGCGGACACCGACATGGGTCCCCTCATCACGGCCGAGCACCGCGACAAGGTCGCCGGCTACATCGCCGCCGGTGCCGAGTCCGGCGCGACCCTCGTCGTCGACGGCCGCGAGGCCGACCTGCCCGCGGAGGGCTTCTTCCTCGGCACCACGCTGCTCGACCACGTCACCCAGGACATGAGCGTCTGGACCGACGAGATCTTCGGGCCGGTGCTGTCGGTGGTCCGGGCAGAGACCTACGACGAGGGCGTCGCGATCATCAACTCCCACGACTACGCCAACGGCACCGCGATCTTCACCCGCGACGGCGGCGCGGCCCGACAGTTCCAGTTCGACGTCGAGGTCGGCATGGTCGGCGTGAACGTGCCGATCCCGGTCCCGATCGCGTCGTACTCCTTCGGCGGCTGGCGTGGCTCCCTGTTCGGCGACACCCACATGTACGGCCCCGAGGGCATCGACTTCTACACGCGCGGCAAGGTCGTCACCTCGCGGTGGCCGGACCCCTCGACGTCGTCGGTCGACCTGGGATTCCCGCGCACCCGCTGATCGCCACGAAAACTGGTGCCAGTTTCGGGCCTCCGCGGCCCGACGGCTGAGTCTCACCAGGTGCCGGGCGGGTGACCCTGGGCGTTGCGTGCGTTCTGCCCGCCGTCGACGGGCAGAGCAACGCCGTTGACGAAGGACGAGGCGGGCGAGAGGAGCCACCCGATCGCCTCGGCGACCTCGGTGGCCTCGCCCCAGCGCGCCAGCGGGATCGAGTCCCGGTAGTACTCGTAGCGTGACGGGTCCTGCTCGTGGATGTGCCGGCTGATCCCGGTGCGGATCGGGCCGGGGCACACGACGTTGACCCGGATCCCTGACCGGCCCAGGTCGATGGCCATCCCCCGCGTCAGGGAGACGACACCGGCCTTCGCGGCGGCGTAGGGCCACCGGTCCGGCTCGCCACCGAAGGCCGAGACCGACGCCGTCAGGACGACCGAGCCACCGCCGGCCTCGCGCAGCGCGGGGACGCAGGCCCGCAGCCCGAGGACCGCAGAGCGCAGGTTGACCTCGTGGGTCCGGTCGAAGGCGGCCATGTCGATCGAGGCGATGTCGCCGCGCCCCGAGACCCCGGCGTTGAGGACCACGTGGTCGAGACCGCCGAACCGCCGCTGCGCGGTCGCCGCCATGGTGGTGCTCGTCTCCTCGTCGGTGACGTCACCCGTCACGAGAGCGAGGTCGTCGGCCTCCTGGAGCGGGCCGGCGTCGCGGTCGACGGCGACGACGCGCACCTGCCGCGCCCGTAGCCACTCGACCGTCGCCAGACCGATGCCGGAGGCTGCTCCGGTGACGACGGCGGTGCGGCCGGCGAGACCGTCGGTCACGCCGGGTCGCCGGTGGGGAGGTCGAGGACCGCGGGGTTGCCGACCGTCCAACGGCGGTCGAGGCGGAGCTTCGAGATCCGCCAGCCGTCGGACGTGCGCACCAGCTCGTCGAGGTACTCGCCGCCGATCGTGCACCAGTCCTCGACGCCGTCCACGTCCGCGACGTGCCAGGCGGTGACGTACATGCGGCACTGCGCGGTGTCGCCGTCGACGAGCACACGCGGGTTGCTCATGGAGTGCTGCGTCGCCTTCATCGTGCCGAAGCGGAGCCGCCGCGCGGTCACCCACTCCTCCGGCGTCAGCACGCCGACGGCGTCCGGCCGGTGCGAGCTGTAGTCGTACTCGAACGGGTCGGTGAACACCGACGTCAACAGGTCCCAGTCTCGGGTGTCGATGCCTTGCGCGAAGCCGTGCAGCGTGGCCACGACCGCCGCCGCGTCCTGCGGGTCGACGGTCGGGTCGAGGAAGGGGTGGGCCGTGATCGCGTCAGCCATGCGTCGCTCCTGGGCGGTACGTCGTGAGCCAGCCGTCGAAGGCACGGGCGAGCTCGGCCGGGTCGGTCTCCGAGAGCGTGGCGGGCTTCCACTGCGGGTTGCGGTCCTTGTCCACGACCTGCGCGCGGATGCCTTCGACGAAGTCGGGGCGGTGCAGCAGAGACCCCGTGGACAGGGCGAGCTCCATGTCGAGGGCCTCGCGCAGCGACGAGAGACCGCGCGCGCGGCGCACCGCCTGGAGGGTGAGCTCGACGGCCTCCGGGCTCCGCGTCTCGATCAGGTCCGCGGACTCGACGGCCTCGGGGACGCCGGTCGAGCGCAGCCGGTCCACGACGTCGCGCGCGGTCGGCGCCTCGAAGCACGGGTCTATCCAGGAGCGACGTGCCGTCGAGAACCCCCTCGGGCGCCGTCGAGCCCTGCTCGGACCTCCGCAGCAGCTCGTCGGCGGAGGTGCTGGCCCGCACCGCGGCCAGGTCGTCGGGTGAGAGGTAGAGGTCGGCCAGCCCGCAGAGCAGGGCGTCCGCCGGACCCACCGGGAGACCGGTGAGTGCCATCCACAGCCCCAGCTGTCCCGGGGTGCGTCCGAGCAGCCAGGTGCCGCCGACGTCGGGCACGAACCCGATGCCGACCTCGGGCATGCCGACCGAGCTGCCCTCGGTCACCACCCGGTGGCCGGCGTGGGCGCTGACCCCGACGCCCCCGCCCAGGACGGTGCCGAACATCAGCGCCACCACGGGCTTGGGGTAGGCCTCGAGGTGGGCGTTCATGGCGTACTCCGCCTCCCAGAACGCCCGCGCCTCGGATCCGTCGCCGAGCGCGGAGGCGTAGAACCCCTTGATGTCCCCGCCGGCGCAGAGCCCCCGCTCCCCCGCGCCGTCGACGAGGACCACCTCGACCGACGGGTCGTCGCGCCAGTCGTGCAGGGCCGCGTCGACCGCGTCGACCATCGGACGAGTCAAGGCGTTGATCGCCCGCGGGCGGTCCAGCGTGATCCGCCCGACTCCGCCACGGACGTCCGCCCGGACGTGCTGCTCGGGCCCGTCCACCGTCGTGCTCAGAAGTCGAAGCGGTTGGTGAAGCCGCCGTCGACCACGAGGTTCGTGCCGGTGATGTGGCCCGCCGCCGGGGAGGCGAGGAAGGTGACGGCCCGGGCGACGTCGACGTCGGTGCCGAACTTGCCCAGCGAGATGCCCGACTTCGCGGCCTCGAACGTCTCCGGCCGGTCGCGCTCGATCGTCTGCCAGTCGCCGCCCTCGAAGTACGTCGGGCCGGGCGAGACGGCGTTGAGGCGGATGCCCTGAGGGCCGAGCGCGCGGGCCTGCGAGGACACGTGCTGGAGGGCCGCGGCCTTCAGGGCGCCGTAGCCGCCGGACGTCCGCAGGACCCCGGCCTCGATCGCCGAGGTCGTCGCGATGTCGACGACGGCCGCCGCGTCGCTGTTCTCGAGGTGCGGCACGGCCGACTCGATGAAGTAGACGAGGCTCATGAGGTCGATGTCGAAGTTGCGCACCCACGAGTCGTGCCCGCGGCCGCTGCTGGCCGAGGCGTTGACCACGACGATGTCGAGACCGCCCAGGGCGCCCGCGCTCGCGTCGACGAAGGCCCGCAACGCGTCGTGGTCGGCGACGTCGAGGGCCTGGCTGAAGACCTTGGTCGTCGACGAGAGCTCGTCGGCGACCTCCTGGAGCCTGTCGCCCCCGCGGGCACACAGGGCCAGCGAGACGCCCTCCTCCGCGAGCAGGGTCGCGATGGCCTTGCCGATGCCGCGGCTGGCGCCGCTGACGATGGCCTTCTTGCCTGAGAGTCCGAGGTCCATGAGGTTGTCTCCTAGTGGTTCAGGGGGATCAGAGGTTGAACGGGTTGACGGAGTCCTGGAGGTCGAGCACGTGCGCGAAGTCGTTCACCGACACCACGGCTCGACGGGTGTCCGCGCCACGCACGACGCTCACCGAGGTGTGGTGCACGCGCACCGGCATGTCCTGGTCGGTCTCGAGCACCGCGCCGAGCACCGCGTTGATGACGCCGCTGTGGCAGGTCACGACGACCCGCCCGCCGTGGTGCTGGTCGATGATGCCCGCGAGCGTGTCGTTGATCCGGGCCCGGAAGGTGTCGCGGTCCTCGGCGTACGGGAAGGGCGCGAAGGACTTGGTCCGGAGGTGGTCGCGGAAGATGCGCTTCACCTCCTCCGCGCCCAGCGCCTCGCGGAAGCTCTCCCCCTCGAACGACTGCCAGGGGTGGAACTCACGGAGCTCGTCGAGGGCCTTGGGGACCAGGCCGTGGTGCCGGCCGATCTCGGCGCCCGTGTCGAGGGCACGCCGCAGCGGCGAGCTGTAGACGGCGTGGATCTCCCGACCGGCGAGCCGGCGGCCGACGGCCTCGACCTGACGGAGGCCGAGCTCGGACAGCGGCGGGTCCACCGCGTCCTCGACGGACTGGTCGATCGTGAGCACCTGCTCGCCGTGCCGGACCAGCAGCACCTCGGTGAGCCCGTCCAGGGGAGCGAACGGGTTCTCGAGCTGGATCGTCCGTGCGGACGTGGTCGGCGTCACGTCTGGAGTCTAACCAGAAAATCGAGTAGTTTCAGTATTCGGCCTACAGATACTGTCAGATGGGATCAGGTGGCCGTCGCCCGAGGAATCGAAGGAGCAATCCCCTCATGTCCAACAACAGCACGGTTCTCTACCGGACCGAGGGCGCCGTCGCCGTCATCAGCCTCAATCGGCCGGAGAAGCGAAACGCGCAGAATCTTGATCTTCTCTACCAGGTGAACGAGGCGTTCGACCGCGCCGCGAACGACGACGACGTGACCGTCGTGGTGCTCCGGGCCGAAGGCCCCGACTTCTCCAGCGGCCACGACCTGCTCGACGACGCGGACCTCGCGGACTTCGACCACGTGACGCCCTGGGCGGGCTTCGACCTCCCCGGAGCCGAGGGCTGGATGGCCCGGGAGCACGAGATCTACCTCGGGCTCTGCCTGCGCTGGCGCAACATGCCCAAGCCCACGATCGCCGTCGTGCAGGGCCGGACCATCGCGGCCGGCTTGATGCTCGTCTGGGTCTGCGACCTGGTGATCTGCTCCGACGACGCCACCTTCCGCGACCCGACGGTCGCGATGGGCGTCAACGGCGTGGAGCTGTTCAACCACCCGTGGGAGCTCGGCGTGCGCAAGGCCAAGGAGATGCTCTTCACCGGCGACCCGATCGACGCGGAGACCGCCCTCCGCCTCGGCATGGTCAACCACGCCGTCCCTGCCGCGGAGCTCGACGCCTTCGCGATGGACCTGGCCACGCGGATCTCGACACGCTCGCGCTTCGGTCTCAAGCTGGCGAAGCAGTCGGTCAACCAGATGCAGGACGCGCAGGGCTACAACATCGCCCAGAACGCCGCCATGTCGCTCCAGCAGCTCGGGCACACCCACAACCTGCACCTGTTCGGCGACCGGGTGGACCCCTCGGGCTTCCCGAACGTGCTCAAGGGCAAGGACCCCGACGGGAAGAGCAAGTCGCACTGACCCTGCAGGCTCAGGCGGCGCCGTCGCCCACCACGATGAGGTCGGCCAGGGAGATCACCTCGGCGGCGAACCGCCGCGGACCGAGGTTGGCGTAGACCTCGTCCTCGGTCAGCGCCGAGGTCGTCGCCTGCTCGAAGAGCACGACAACCGCCATGGCGCTCACGGTCTTGTGCGGAAGCTCGCCCGAGGTGCCGTCGGCGCTCACGTGAGCCCGGAACGACTCCACCATGTCCAGCCGCGTCTCCCTGCGGAGCGCCTCCACCGACTCGTTGACGCCCGGCGAGCTCACGAACCACACCAGCCCGGCGGCCCGGTGCTCCTCCACCCACGAGACCATCGACGCCACCACCTTGCCGAGGGACTCGTCCGACCCGTCCTCGATCGCGGCGAGCCGCTCGCCGAGCTCGCCGGTCATGCCCTCCGCGAAGTTCCGGAGCCCTTCGATGAGGACGTCCTCCTTCGAGGGGTAGTGGTAGTACACCGCCGCCGAGGTCATGCTGGCCTCTTCGGCGATGTCGGCGACCGTCACGTCCTCGATCCGACGCACCGAGTACAAAGTCATGGCTGCCTCCAGCACGGCGGCGCGACGCGACGGACGGTGCGCGGGACGCTTCGGCGAGACGGACATTGCCCCATAATGACAGCAAGCCTCTCGACGGGAAGTGAGGAACACGTGGCGGAGAAGCGGCGTGGCGCGGCCACAGGATCCGCCGCCAAGAAAGGCACGACCGCGGGCACGCGGAAGGCCGCGGCGAAGGTTCCGTCGAAGCCACGAGCTACCAAGAAGGCCGCGGGCGACGCGAACGGCACGGGCGAGCCGGCCGCCGTCGCACACCGTCCCTCGCGCCGTCACCTCATCGTGGACGCCGCGATCCGCGTGTTCGCCCGGAAGGGCTTCGCCGAGGGCAGCATCCAGGAGATCGCCGACGAGGCCGGCATGGTGGCGACCGCGGTGTACTACCACTTCGCGGGCAAGGAGGAGCTCTTCGAGGCCGCCCTCGCCCACGTGATCGAGGCCAACAGCCAGGTGATCCGCTCGGCACGACCCGACGACGCGCCGGCAAGCCCCGACATCTTCAAGCTCGTCGTCATCGCGTCGTGGAACTGGGCAGAGCAGAACCCCGACATGGCGCGGCTGCTGTTCCTCCACACCACCGGCGGCGCCACCGCCGGGTCCCGCATCCTGATGCGGGCCTACCAGGACCGCGCCGTGCGGCGTGGCTACGACTACTTCACGACCGAGCTCGACACGAGCCGTCGCCGCGGCGGGGCCGCCCACCACGCGGCCCGCACCCTGGGCGTCCGCACGGTCGTCGGTCTCGCCCTCGCCGTGCACCCGCTGCACCTCGAGGGCGGCCCGCTGTCCGCGGTCTCCGCGTCGCGCATCAGGGCGGCGACGGGAGACGTCACCGCCCTGATCTTCCGCAACGGCTGATCAGCGGCCGCGGTGCACCAGCGCCTGCACCGCCGACTCGATCTTGGCGGCGTCGGGCAGGTAGTTGGCCTCCAGCACGGGGCTGAACGGCACCGGGGTGAACGGCGCACCGAGTCTCGAGACCGGCGCGTCGAGGTAGTCGAAGGCCGCCTCCTGGATCTGGCTCGCGATCTCCGCGCCGATGCCGCCGAAGCGGACCGCCTCGTGGACGACCAGCACCCGGTTGGTCTTGCGCGCCGAGGTCACGATCGTCTCCATGTCCAAGGGCTGCACGGTGCGAGGGTCGATGACCTCGCAGGTGACGCCGGAGGACTCCAAGGTCTTCGCCGCGTCGAGCGCCTCGTGCACCATCCGGCCCAGGGCCACGATCGTCACGTCCGAGCCCTCACGGCGCACGGCCGCCTGGCCCAGCGGCACGGAGTAGAGCTCCTCGGGCACCTCACCCTTGAGGCCGAACAGCTTCTTGTGCTGCATGAAGACGACCGGGTTGTCGTCACGGACCGAGGAGACGATCAGGCCCTTGGCGTCGTACGCCGTGGTCGGCATGACGACCTTGAGGCCCGGCGTGTGCGCCAGCCAGGCCTCGAGGCTCTGGCTGTGCTGGGCCGCCGCGCTCACCCCCGCGCCGTACGCCGTGGTGATGGTGAGCGGGACCCGCACCGAGCCGCCGAACATGAACTTCATCTTCGCCGCCTGGTTGACGACCTGGTCGAGGCAGACCGCGAGGAAGTCCATGAACATGATGTCGACGACGGGGCGCAGGCCGTGCGCCGCGGCGCCGACGCCGAGGCCGACCAGCGCCCGCCTCGGCGATGGGGGTGTCGACGACGCGGCGGTCGCCGAACTCCTTGTAGAGGCCCTCGAAGTTGTGGAAGACGCCGCCGTAGGCCGCGACGTCCTCGCCGATGAGGAAGACGTCGTCGTCCTCGCGCATGAGCTGGGCGAGGCCCTCGTTGAAGGCCTTGAGGTAGGTGGTCTCGCGCACCGCCGGGGGCGCGGCCACGTCAGCTGCTGTAGACATTGAGGTCGAAGTCCTTCACGTCGGGCATCGGGCTGGTGCGGGCGAACTCGATGGCCTCGGCGGCGTCGTTGCGCACCTCGGCCCAGGTCTGCTCGAACTCCTCGGACGGGACGAGCCCGGCCTCGGTGGCGACGCGCTCGAGAGCCTCGATCGCGTCACGCTCCTGCCACTCCGCGACCTCCTCCGCCGAGCGGTAGGTCTTGCGGAGGCCCTTCACGCCCTGGTGGTCGTAGTAGCGGTAGGTCTTGGCCTCGATGAGGGTCGGCCCGCCGCCGCTGCGGGCGCGGTCGACGGCGCGGTTCGCCACCTCGCGCACGTGCAGCACGTCCATGCCGTCACAGATCTCGCTCGGCATGCCGTACGACGCGGCCCGCTCGGCGACGTCGGTGAGGAGCATGTGCTTGCTCTGCGGCGTGAACTCGGCGTAGCCGTTGTTCTCGCACACGAAGACCACCGGCAGCCGGAGCACCGCCGCCATGTTGGCGGCCTCGTGGAAGGTGCCGATGTTCGAGGCGCCGTCGCCGAAGAAGGTCGCGGAGACCGCCTTGCTGTCGCGGTAGCGGTTGGCGAACGCGGTGCCGGTGGCGATCGGGATGCCCGCCCCCACGACGCCGTTGGCGCCGAACATTCCGATGCCGAGGTCGTTGATGTGCATGCTGCCGCCGCGCCCGTGGCAGTAGCCGGCCGCCTTTCCGAAGAGCTCGGCGAACATCGGCTTGAACTGCGCGCCCTTGGCGACGGCGTGGCCGTGGCCGCGGTGGGTCGAGGTGATCTGGTCGTCGTCGGTCGAGCGTGTTCATGACGCCCGACGCGACCGCCTCCTGGCCGACGTAGAGGTGCAGGAAGCCCGGCATCTCACCGGCCTCCATGAGCCGGCCGGCCTCGGTCTCGAAGACGCGGATGCGGACCATCCGGCGGTGGAGGTCGCGGACGACGTCTGCGCTGGGCAGCTCGACGTCCGGCTTGGGGTGCGCCACGGTCATGGGGTGCCTCGTCCCTGCTGGTGGTTGACGTCTGACGGGGTGACCGCGGCTTGCGCGGCGGCCAGGCGCGCGATGGGCACGCGGTTCGGCGAGCACGACACGTAGTCGAGGCCGAGGGTCTCCAGGAAGGCGATCGAGGCGGGGTCTCCCCCGTGCTCGCCGCAGATCCCGAGCTTGATGTCCGGACGGACGGCCCGCGCGTCGCGGACCGCGAGCCGCATGAGCGCTCCGACACCGTCGGCGTCCAGCGACGCGAACGGGCTGTGCTCCAGCAGGCCCTTGTCGACGTACGCGCTGAGCACGTGCTTCTCCACGTCGTCGCGCGAGAAGCCGTAGGTGAGCTGCGTGAGGTCGTTGGTGCCGAAGGACAGGAACTGGGAGTGCTTCGCGATCTCACCCGCGAGCAGCGCCGCACGGGGGGTCTCGATCATGCTGCCGACGGTGTAGGGCACCTCGATGCCGAGCTCCTCGGCGACCGCGGCCACGCTTCGGTGGATCTGCCCGACCGCGAGCTCCAGCTCCGCGGGCAGCGCGATGAGCGGCACCATGATCTCGAGCGACGGGTTCACACCGTCGGCGCGCACGTCGGCCCAGGCGCGGACGAGCGCGTCGACCTGGGCGGGGTAGAGCTCCTCGTGCACCACGGCGAGCCGCACGCCACGCAGGCCGAGCATCGAGTTGGCCTCCCGGAGCCCGAGCGCCCGGGCCTTCTGGGCCGGGGTCTCGAAGTCACCGTCGTGCGGGATGAACTCGTGCAGCGGTGCGTCGAGCAGGCGCACCGTGACCGGACGGTCGCCCATGGCCGTGAGCAGTGACCGGAAGTCCTCGCGCTGCGCGCCGCGCAGGCCGTCGAGCGCCGCGACCTCCTCGTCGTGGTTCTCCGCGAGGATCAGCCGCCGGATCAGCGGCAGCCGGTCGCCGAGGAACTGGTGCTCGGTGCGGCACAGGCCGATGCCCTCGGCACCGAGCGCCACCGCCGAGGCCGCCTCGGTGGCGGTGTCCGCGTTGGTGCGCACCCCCATCCGCCGGACCTGGTCGGCCCACCCGAGGAAGGTGTCGAGCTCTGCCGGGGGGTCAGCAGGACGGATCGCCAGGTCGCCGACGTAGACCGAGCCGCTCTGACCGTCGACGGACACGGCGTCCCCGTCAGCGAGCGTCACGCCGTCGGCGGTGATCGTCGCCGCCTCCGCGTCGACCTCGAGCTGCGCGGCACCGCACACGGCCGGGCGTCCGGCGCCCCGGGCCACCACCGCAGCGTGCGAGGCGAGACCACCGTTGGAGGTGACCACCCCGGCTGGCCGCCATGATCGCGGGGACGTCGGCCGGGTTGGTCTCGGTCGCGACGAAGATGGTGGGCACGCCCTCCTCGGCGAGAGCGAGCACGCGGTCGCCCGAGAGCGTCGCGCGACCGACGGCTGCGCCGGGTGACGCGGGCAGGCCGGTGGTGAAGAGCTGCTCGGCACCGGTGAGCAGCAGCTGCGGGTGCAGCATCTCCTCGACGGCGGAGGGCAGCAGCAGCGGCACCACGGACGCAACCGCAGCCCCGTGGCGCTCGACCGCGTCGATCGCGAGCCGGAGCTGGGCGACGCCACCGAGCCGGGCGACCGGGCGCGCGGCGAGCAGCGACAGCTCGCCGTCGCGCACCTCGTAGTCGACCTGGGCGGCGGTGCCGAGGTGGCGCTCCAGGGTCGCGAGCGCGTGCCGGAGCACGGCGTACCCGTCGGACTCCGCGGTGATCGCGACCCCGGCGCCGTCGTGCACGACGGCGCGACGGATGCCGCGGTGGAAGGTGCCGTGCGGGCCGGGCTCCCCGGTCTGCAGGTGCCGGCTCACGGCCGACCCGAAACCGGAGCGGCTGGTGGGTCCGACGCGCACGGCCTCGACGTGCAGGGCGACCGGCAGGTCGTCGGGGACCCCCTGGGCCTTGCGGGCGCGCTGGGCGCGCGGCGAGTCCCACCGGGCGAAGAGGGCCTTGGCCGCGAGGGCCAGCTGGCCGGCGGGGTCCTCGGGGACCGGGCCGCTGCCCTTGTTCTCGCAGAGGTGGAGGATCGCGACGACCTGGTCGTGCGGGTCGGTCACGTCGAACATGACGTCCTCGAGGTCGTCCACGTCCACCTCGAGCGCGTGCTCGGCCAGGGTGCGCACGAGGGCCAGCCACGAGGCTGTGGTCTCCCCCGGGCGTCCGCAGACGTCGTCCAGCACGGCAGCGCGCTCGGGGGTGAAGCCGATGGAGGAGATCGGGTCGGGCAGCCCGGCGATCGGGAGGGCCGCGCTCGCGGAGAGACGAAGCAGCATCGGTCGCGCCGGGTCGCTCACGGACCTGCCGGCGAGCTCCTCGACGAGCTCCACCGCGCGGTCGGCGGCCACCAGGTCGCAGAGCAGACGGGCCGAGTCGGCCATGACCGAGACGCCCGGCACGGTCGGCAGGCCGAGCGCCATCAGCTTGTCGAGCTGCGTGCCGTGCTCACCGATGTGGTCGACGGTCAGCCCCCGCGCGGCTCCTTGCCCGTAGGGCACCAGGAACCGCGTCGATGTCGGCGTGGACGAGGAGGTCATCAGCCCGACTGCTCCGACACGAGCTGCTCCTCGAGCGCCTCGTCCTCCGCGCGGGTGATGCCGAGCGTGAGCAGCAGCCGCTGGTGCAGCCACATCCAGACGTTGTGGTAGCTCGCGGACAGCGGAGAGGCGAGCGCGGACTGGTCACCGCCGTCGAACTTCTCCAGGGCCACCGTGAGCTGCTCGCGGTACGACGCGTAGGACTCGTCGACCGCCGTGAGCCGCTTGAGGAGGCGCCCCACCGAGGAGTCGACGTCGTCGAGCCGGTCGCGCACGCCGGCGTCCCACGTCGCGTCACTGTGGTCGTTGGGCGAGCCGTCGGGGAGCCGCTGCCAGTCGGTGCACACCTCGCGGAGCTTGCGGTTGACCGGGAGGAACGCCGTGAAGAGCTGGTAGGTGCGGTCCCGCTCGGCGCTCTCCTCGGGCAGCAACAGCATCTCGGAGACCACGGCCGTCGCCTGCTGGGTCGGCACCAGCACCGTGCCCCGCACGGTGGCCAGCTCGGCCTCCGCGAGGGCTGTCTGCGCGGCGCTCAGCTCGCCGGTGTGCATGCCGCGCAGGACGAGGTCCGTCAGCGCCTCGCGCTCCGCGGTGTCCAGCTGGGTGGCTGCGGTGTCAGTCATCTGCTTCTCTTCCTCGTTCGTGGATCAGGAGTTGGCCGGCAGGTGCAGGGCCATGAGCTCGAAGTACTCGGCCAGGCCGTGCGGTCCGAGCTCGCGCCCGACCCCAGACTTCCTGAAACCGCCGAAGGGCGAAAGCACGGAGCTCCGACCACCGTTCACGGAGACCCGGCCGGTCCGGAGCCGGCGCGCGATGCTCGCGCCCTCCTCCGGTGTCGGCGCGAACACCGCACCGGACAAGCCGAAGTCCGAGTCGTTGGCGACCGCGACAGCCTCGTCCATGTCGTCGACCGGGACCACGGAGAGGACGGGGCCGAAGACCTCTTCGCGTGCCAGGTACGACGCGTTGTCGAGCCGGCTGACGACGGTCGGGCGGACGTAGAAGCCGCGCTCGTGCTCCTCGACGGGGTCCGGGCCGCCGATGAGGACCGTGCCCTCGCCCATGCCCTTCTCGAGGTCTGCTCGGATCGAGCGCTGCTGCTGGGCCGAGGCGACCGGGCCGACGGCGACCGTGGGGTCGAGCGGGTCTCCGACGGTCATCGCGCCGACGCGCTCGACGAGGAGCTGCTCGACGTCGTCGAGCTCCCGGCGGTTGACGACCAGCCGGGTGGTCGCCGAGCAGGTCTGCCCGTTGTTCGCGAAGGCGCTGCTCAGCAGGGCCGTCGTCGCTGCCTCCAGGTCGGCCCCTGGGGCGAGCACGAACGCGGACTTGCCGCCGAGCTCGAGGGTGACCTTCTTGATGTCGCGGGCGGCGAGCTCGCCGACGCGGGCCCCGGCGCGCACGGAGCCGGTGAGGCTCACCATGTCGACGAGCGGGTGGGTCACCAGGTCCTCGCCGACGGCGGCGCCGGGTCCGGTCACGAAGTTGACCACCCCCGCAGGAGCGCCGATCCGCTCGAGGATGTCCGCGAGCCGGAAGGCAGCGAGGGGCGCGACGCTGCTCGGCTTCACGACCGACGTGCAGCCGGCGGCCAGGGCAGGCGCGACCTTGGCGGCCAGCTGGTAGAGCGGGTAGTTCCACGGCGTGATCGCCGCGACGACGCCGGCGGGGACGCGCACGATGGTGGCGGTGTCGAGCCGCTCCTCGAGCGGGAAGTCGAGGATCAGCTGCGCCATCGACCGGAAGACGTTGAGGGAGAGGTCGACCTGCGTCTTGTGCGAGGTGGCGATGGGCGTGCCCACCTCGCGGGCCATGAGGCGCGCCAGCTCGTCGCGCTCGGCCTCGATGCCGTCGGCGATCGCGGTGATCAGGTCGGCGCGCTCCTGCACGGTCGTCGCCGACCAGGCCGGGAACGCCGCGTGCGCCGCGCGTACGGCGGTGTCGACGTCGGTCGCGTCGCCTGCAGGCACCTGGCCCATGACCTCCTCGGTCACCGTGTCCATGACGTCGAGGAGGCCGGTCCCGTGCGGGTCGTGCCACGACCCGCCGATGTAGAGGGACTCACGCGTGTCCATGGTCGTCTCCTGAGGTGAGGGCCGCCGCGACGCGGGCGCGGTGCCAGGTGGGTGAGCCGAGCAGGACCGAGGCGCTGCGAGCCCGACGGAAACGCAGGTGGGACGGGTGCTCCCAGGTGAACCCCATGCCGCCGTGGACCTGGATGTTCTCGCCGGTGACGAAGGTGGCCGCCGTCGACGCGGCCGCCTTGGCGACGCCCGAGGCTCGGAGCAGCTCGTCGGCGTCGGGCTCGGGATCGGTGGCGTCGCAGAGGACCGCGGCGTGCCGCGTGGTCGACCACGCACCCTCGGTGGCGACCAGCATGTCGGCCATCCGGTGCTTCAGGGCCTGGAAGGAGCCGATGGCGCGGCCGAACTGCATCCGGATCTTCGCGTAGGCCACCGCCTCCTCGAGGGCCGCCTCGGCGACCCCGGTCAGCTCGGCGGACAGCAGCACCGTGGCCTCGACGACCGCTCGCTCGACCACTGCTGCCGCGTCCGTGGCGACGACGGTCGCGGTCGCGCCCTCGGCGACCACCGCGCCGAGCGAGCGGGCCAGGTCCATGCCGTCCTGCAGGGTCACCTGAAGACCCGCGGCCCCTGCCTCGACGGCCAGCACGTCGCCGTCGACGCACACGAGGAGCACGTCGGCGCCCGGTGCGTCCGGGACCGCCGTCGCACGTCCGGAGACCGCGTCACCGTCGCGTCGGAAACCCTCGGTGACGACGGCGGCCCGCAGTGACCCGTCCGCCAGGCCGGCAAGAAGCCGGTCACGTTCGTCGCCCATGGGCAGCAAGGTCAGCAGTCGGCCGGCGAGCGCCACGTTGCCCAGCAGCGGAGCGGCGCACGTCGTGCGGCCCAGCTCGTGGAAGACGATCGCGAGCTCGGTGACCCCGAAGCCCTGGCCACCCAGCTCCTCCGGGACCGCGAGTCCCTGGAGACCGAGCTCGTCGGCCATGCGCTTCCAGACCTTGCCCTCGGGGTCGAGCGCGTCCCAGGACGTCGCCGTCGCGGTCGGTGCCGGGACGACGTCGCGGAGGAAGCTGCGCACGACGGCGCGCAGCTCGAGCTCGTCCTCGGTCAGGCGCAGCGCGAGGCGTCGTTCCGTCCTGACGGTGCTCATGGCTTCGGCTCCCTCGGGAGCCCGAGCACGCGCTCCCCGATGATCGTGCGCTGGATCTCGTCGGACCCGCCTGCGATACGGAAGCCGGGCGCGCCGAGGACGTGCTGGGCCCAGGTGTAGGTGCCCCACTCCCCCGTGTCCGCCACCAGCCGGGGACCGAGCAGGTCCGAGAGGAACTCCCCGATCTGGGTGAGGACCTGGCTCCAGAGCAGCTTGCCCATCGAGCCCTCGGGTCCGGGGGCCTCGCCGAGCTCCATGGCCTCCTGCACCCGGACGGCGATGAGCTCGACCATGCGGACGCGTTCGTAGAGCTGGCCCAGCGCGACCTGCACCAGCGGGTCGTCCTGTCGTCCCTCGTGGACGACCAGCGCGCTGATCTTGTCGAGCAGCTCGGCGAGCCCGTGGCCGCCGAGGGTGGCCGAGTGCTCGCGCTCGAAGCGCAGGGTGGTGAGCGTGACGTTCCAGCCGTCGCCCTCGTCGCCGAGCCGTGCGTCGTCGCCCACGCGTACGTCGGTGAGGTAGACCTCGTTGAAGGACTCGCCGCCGGTCATCTGGCGGATCGGTCGCACCTCGACCCCAGGGGCGTCCATCGGGATCATGAACGCGGTCAGGCCGCGGTGCTTGGCCTCGCGGTCGGTCCGGGCGATCAGCATGCCCAGCTCGGCGAACTGCGCACCGGAGTTCCAGACCTTCTGCCCGTTGATCACCCACTCGTCGCCCTCGCGCACCGCGGAGCAGGTGAGCGACGCGAGGTCGGAGCCGGCGCCCGGCTCCGAGAAGAGCTGGCAGCACAGGACGTCGGCGGCGAGCATGGGTCGCAGCCAACGCTCCCGCTGCTCCGGGGTGCCGTGCACCGCGACCGTCGGGTCCGACCAGGTCGATCGTGACCTCGAGCAGCTCGTCCCACACCGGGGTGGCGAACTGGCTCTCGAGCTCGACGAAGGCGCGCTCGTACTCCAGGCCGAGTCCCTGGCCGCCGAGCTCGACGGGGAGGCACAACGCACCGAAGCCCGCGTCGTACTTCGCCTGCTGCCAGCGGGCCCCGGCCGCCATGAGCTCCCGCCCGGACTCCATGTCGTAGACGTTGAAGACCGGGACCGCATCCGAGCCGGTGCCCCAGTCGCGTTGCCCAGTGCTGCTTGGGAGGCAGCTGCTCACGCAGCCAGGCGTGGGCCTGCTCGCGGAAGTCCTCGAGCGAGGGTGCGGTCGACCGTCATTCAGCGGCCCTCTCCTGCGTTCGGTGCCTGCGTCGACCGGCGGGACGGACGACGCGCTGCCGGCGCTCGAGCCCGGACAACGAGACCGCGCCGACGAGCACCGCGCCGTAGAAGAACTGCGTGACCCAGGGGTCGTTGCCGGCGAGCTGCAGGCCCTTGGTGATCATGGCGAGCAGGTACACCGCGACGACGGTGCCCCAGATGTTGAAGCGGCCGGGACGGAACTGGGTGCGGCCGAGGAACGCGGCTGCGAACACGGGCAGGATGTAGTCGCCGCCGGTCTGCGGGCCGGCCGCGCTGATGCGGGTCAGCAGGATGATGCCGCCGATCGAGCCGACCACGCTGCAGATCACGAAGGCGAGCCAGGTCAGGCGCATGGTGCGGACGCCGGCGAGTCGGGCAGCGTCCTTGTTGCCGCCGGTGGCCTCGATGTAGCGGCCGACCGGGGTCATCTCCATGACGTACCAGCCGACGATCGCGATGCCGAGCATGATGAAGAACGGCACCGGGATCCCAGCGATGCGGTACGCCGCGATGTCGAGGAACTCGGGAGGCAGGCCGACGATCTGCTGGCCCTCGGTGACCCGGAGCAGCAGGGCGAAGATGATCGCCTGGATGCCCAGCGTGGCGATGAACGAGTCGACCTTGAACTTCACGACCACCAGGGCGTTCACGCACCCGACGAGCGCGCCGAAGACCAACGCGGCGACGCACGCGAGCCAGACGTTCCAGCCCTCGTTGACGTAGAGGTAGGCCACCACGGCTGCGGAGCCACCGAGCATCGCGCCGATCGACAGGTCGAAGACACCCGCCGACAGCGCGAAGGTGAGACCGATCGCGACGATGGTGGTGACCGCCTGCTCGTTGGCGAGCGTCGTCCACGTGGTGCTGGTGAGGAACAGGTCGGGGATCGTGAGCGCGAAGACCACGAACATCACGGCGAACAGGTAGAGGCCGCCGATGCGCCGGACGCTCAGCAGCGAGCGGATCCGTGCCGCGTCGAAGGGGCTCGTGTCGGCGGTGGGCGCGGCAGGCGTCGCGGGGGCCTCGGTGGCGACGGCCTCCGGGGCCGTCGACTTAGCGGTGCTGGGCAAGGCGCACATCCTCGGTGTGGTGACGGTCTTCTTCGAGCACGGCGAGGTCGATCTCCTCCGCCGTGAGCTCTGCTCCCGAGAGCTCGCGGACGACGCGCCCGCGGGCCAGGATCAGGACGCGGTGGCAGAGTCGGGCCAGCTCCTCGGAGTCGCCCGACGAGACGAGCACGCCGAGCCCCGCTGCGGCGCGGTCGGCGACGATCGAGTAGAGCGCGACCTTGGCTCCCGACGTCGACGCCCTGGGTCGGCTCGTCCAGCAGCAGCATCCTGGGCTCGAGACGCAGGCACTTGCCGAGCACGACCTTCTGCTGGTTGCCGCCGCTGAGGTTGAGGAACGTCGCAGCCGGGTTGGTCGGGCGGACGTCGAGCTCCTCGATCCACTGCTCGGCCTGGCCCCGACGGCGACGGCCGCGGAGGAAGCCGAGCTTCATCAGCGAGCGCAGCTCCGGCAGCACGACGTTCTCGGCCGACCGAGAACGCGGTGATGGCGCCGTTGCGGCTGCGGTCGACGTGCACCGTGGCGATGCCGGCGCGGAGGGCCGAACGCGGGTCGCTTGGACCCGAGCGGCTGCGCCGTCGACGGCGATCGAGCCCGCCTCCGGACGCAGGGCACCGGACAGCAGCGGGACGACCTCGTCGCGCCCGCTGCCCAGGAGGCCGGCCAGGCCGACGATCTCGCCCGAGCCGACGGAGACGTCCAGCGAGAGGAGGTCGATGCCGGCGAGGTCCCGCACCTCGATCGCGGGCTCGCCGTACTCCCCCACCGCCGTGGTCTCGAAGCTCTCGATGGAGCGACCCAGCATGGTGCGGATCAGCTCCTCGTGCGTGAGGCTCGGCGACGTCGTGCTCTCCGACGGTGCGGCCGTCACGGAAGACGGTGACGCGAGAGGCGACCTCGAAGACCTCGTCGAGGCGGTGCGACACGAAGAGGACGCCGATGCCGTGCGAGGCGACCCGCCGCATGAGCGAGAAGAGACGGTCGACCTCGCCACGCGGGAGGGTCGCGGTCGGCTCGTCGAGGACGATGAGGCGGGCGTTGTCCTCCCAGTCCTGGAGGGCCCGGATGATCGCGATCATCGTGCGGTGCGCCGGGCGGCAGGGTGCCCACCGGTGCCCGGACGTCGACGTCGACGCCGAAGCGCTCGAGCAGGGCGCCGACGCGCTCCCGCTCCGACTTCCAGTCGATGCGCCAGAGGTGACCGGTCGGCATGCCGTGCGACAGGGCGCAGTTCTCCACCGCCGACATCGACTCGACCAGGCCGAGGTTCTGGTGGATGAAGCGCATGCCCAGCCGGTCCGCCTCGTCGGCCGACCCGAGCGTGAACGGCTCGCCGTCCACCGTCGCGGAGCCCGACCGAGTCGGGCTGGTGGTAGCCCGCGAGGAGCTTGATCACCGTGGACTTGCCGGAACCGTTCTGGCCCACGAGTGCGTGGATCTCGCCGGCGGCCACCTCGAGGCGACCGTCGGCGAGCGCCACCTGTCCGGGGAAGGTCTTGACCACCCCGGACAGGTGGAGCAGAGGCTCTGCCTGCTGGCTCACGGTTAGCCGTTGACCTTCCACAGCGTCGCGAACTCGTCCTGGTAGCCGTCAGGGCCCTTCCAGAGGTCCTTCGGGTCGCCGATCGTGTCCTTGGTCTGGATCCAGATCGGCAGCAGGTTGGAGTCCGCGTCGAGGCTGTCGCCGTTCCACGTGCGGGCCAGGACGTCGAGCGCCTTGTAGGCCATCTGGCCCACGCCCTGCGGGATCGTCGCGGTCTGGCCGCCGTCGCTGGCGATGCTCTGGGCCGTGGCCTCGTTGCCGGACTGGCCGATGAGCGTGACCTGCTTGTCCAGACCGGCCGCGCGCAGCGCCTCCGGGACACCGAGGCTCATGTCGTCGAACGACATCACGAGCAGGTTCACGTCCGGGTTCTGCTGCAGGTAGCTCACGATCGCCGAGGGCACCTTGGTGCCGATGTCGGTCGCGGAGAAGTTCAGCACGTCGCTGGAGCAGCCCGTGCAGACCGCCTTCAGCTCCGCCTCGTAGGCCTTCTGCTCGGCCACGAGGGTCGGGAAGTCCGGCACGCCGATGAAGACCGACTTGGCCGCGCCCTTGTACGTGACGGCGGCGTAGTCCGCGAGCAGCTTGCCGCGGGTCTCGTTGTCCTCGACCGGGTTGATGTCGAAGGTGATGCCCTTCGTCCCCGGCGGGTTCGCCGACGCCCAGTCGATGACCTCGATGCCGGCCTTGGCGGCCTCGTCGAGCTCACGCTGGAAGACGACGACCGGGACGCCGGAGGTGAGGATCGCGTCGGGCTTCGGGCTGGCCGAGAGCGCGCGGTCCCAGGCGGCGACGATCTGCTCGGGGGTGGTGCCCAGGTCCTCGTAGGTCATGTTCCAGCCGAGCGCCTTGGCGGCGTCGTCGAGCTCGTCGCCGATCTGCTGGCAGATGCCGACACCGCACTGGAGGAACGTGACGTTCTTCCCGGTGTCGGGCTTCTTGCTCAGGGGCTCGGTGACCCCGACGCTCGTCGGCACCTTCAGGGCCTCGTCGACAGCGGACTGCGCCTCGGCGAGAGCGGGGTCGCTGCTCGAGGCGTCGCTCGACGTGTCGTCGCTGGCTGGTGTGGTGCTCTCCGGACTGTCCTTGCTGCAGCCGGAGACGGCGAGCGTGATCGCCGCCAGTCCGAGAGCGAGTGATGCGAGACGTGGCTTCACGGCGTTCCCTTGTTCGAGGTGATGTGGCGGGTTTCTGCCCTGTGAGTGCGATCACTCTCGGGTAGTTGAGATAATGTAGAGTCTCTACAGATAGTAAGTCAACGGTCTGGCGAAGTCGTGTCGCTCGAGATCGGATCCGCGTCGTCGAAAAGTCGTCGCAGACGGTCTAGACGCGCATGTTGAGGCGTCAATTCGGGCATGTGGAGGTCTGTCGTGAAGGTCCTGGCGCTCACCGGTGGCCACTCGTTCGACCGTGACGCGTTCGGCCTCTTTCTTGATTCGCTGCCCTGTGAGGTGCGCTGGATCGAGCACCCGGACGCCCTGGACCTGATGACGGGTCCGGAGGCCGACGAGTTCGACGTCACGCTGCACTACGACATGCCCGGTGCCCGGCCTGTGCCCGTCGCTCCGCCGGCCGGTTTCGCGGAGGCGGTCCGGGCCCGCACGCAGGCAGGTCGAGGCTTCGTGGTGCTCCACCACGCGATCGCCTCGTGGCCCGCGTGGCCGGGCTGGGCCGACCTGGTGGGAGGCCGCTACCTCTACCGCCCCGGAACGCTCCGGGGGCAGGCCTGGCCGGACTCGGGCTTCCGCCACGACGTCGCGCAGCACCTCTCGCCGGCCGATGCCGGCCACCCGGTGCTCGACGGTCTGGAGGACGGTTTGGACGTGGTGGACGAGACCTACCTCTGCCCGGTCTTCGAGGACGAGGTGTCCCCCCTCCTGCGCACGGACGCGCGGATGGAGAAGGACGTGCACACCTCGACACTGACCGCGACCGAGGGGCGTGACCCCGCGGCGTGGACGCACCCGGCCGGATCTTCGCTGGCCGCGTGGACGCGGACCGTCGGAAACAGCCGCCTGGTCTACATCCAGCCGGGCGACACGGGCGCGACCCTGGGCGACCCCTGCTACCGCCGGCTCGTCGCCAACGCCGTGCGCTGGGTCGCTCCGCTCAGCTCATCTCGATGACGGCGCGGCCGACGATCTCGCCGCGGGCGAGCGCCTCGTACGCCGCGGGCGCCTCGTCGAGCGAGTAGCGACGGGTGATGACGTCCTTGGGCGTGACGACGCCCTGACGCACCAGGTTGATCAGCTGAGGCATGTCCGCCCGCGCCCGAGCGCCGTACGAGCCCTGGATGCTGAGCTTGCGACGCACCAGCCGGGCCAGGTCGATGTCACCGCGCGAGCCGGCCGGCGCGATCCCGACGACGACGGCGCGGCCGCCGTCGTCGAGCACGTCGACGGCCAGAGCGAAGGTGTCCTTGCGTCCCAGGGCCTCGAAGGCGACGTCGACGCCCTTGCCCCCCGAGAGCTCGATGACCCGCGCCGCGGCGTCCTCGGTCAGGCGAGTTCACCACGTCGGTGGCGCCGAGCGCCTGGGCGGCAGCGAGCTTCTCGTCGCTGACGTCGACCGCGATCACCTGCGCGACACCGGCGGCGCGGGCGAACTGGATGACGCTCGACCCCACTCCTCCGGCGGCGATGACGGCGACCTTGTCACCCATGGTGAGTCCTGCGACGTTGCTCACCGCGCCGTACGCGGTGAAGGAGCTGCAGCCGACGATCGAGACGTCTGCGAGGTCGACGTCGTCGGGCACGAGCGAAGACGTCGGTCGCCGGGACGACGCAGTACTCGGCGAGCCCGCCCATGGAGTACATCCACACCGGCGACCCGTCCTTGCGTGCGAGCCGGGTGGTGCCGTCGTAGAGCGTGCCCTTGAGCCGGTTGTAGGCGAAGAACGTCTCGCACAGGTCCTCGTAGCCGCGCACGCAGTGGCGGCACGTGCCGCACGGCATGATGAAGCTGCAGACCACCCGGTCACCGACGGCGACCGAGTCGACGTCGGGTCCCACGGCGGCGACGGTGCCCGAGACCTCGTGGCCGAGCACGGCCGGCGCCGGGAACGCCACCTCGGACTTCAGGACGTGCAGGTCGGTGTGGCACACCCCGCAGGCGGCCACCTCCACGAGCACCTCGCCACGCAGCGGTGTCGGCTTCTCGAGCTCCTCGATCGTCAGGGCGGGTGAGTCGCCCCTCCACACGGCTGCCTTCATGAGGTCTGTCCTGTCTCCTGCGGCGAGCTTGATGCAGTGGCGCCAGCATGTCGGGCACGTCCTCCCAGGCCTGCTCCGACGTCATGTCGTCGTCGAAGCTCGTGTCGACGATGAGCTGCTCGGCCCCCGCGGCCATCGCGGTCTCGAGGTCCTGGGTGACGCCGTCGATCCCCTGACCGCCCGCGCCCACCTCGTCGGTGGGCCGCTGCGTGTAGGACCGGAAGAACAGCCGCAGCGGGTCCTTGCCCTCGGGGCGGAGGGTGGCCATGTCGGCCATCTGCTCCTGCAGCTCCTCGGCGCTGCCCCGGGTCGGGTTCCAGATGTCGAACCAGCGAGCCGTACGTCGGAGACCCGCCGGCGACCGAAGCCCGGAGAGCAACGGCGGGTGCGGTCGCTGCAGCGGCTTGGGCTGCATGATCGCCGGCGGGACGTCGAAGTGCGTGCCCCGGTGCTCGATCGGGTCGGGGCCCCAGCACGCGAGCAGCGCCTCGACGAGCTCGTCCATCCGGGCTCCCCGGGTCTTGGCGTCGACGCCCATCTGGGCGTGCTCCTCCTCCGACCAGCCAGCGGAGAGCCCGAGGACCATGCGGCCCTGCGAGAGCAGGTCGAGGGTGGACACGCGCTGCGCCAGCTCCACGGGCCGGTGGTAGCCGGCGACGAGCACGCTCGACCCGATCGTCACGCGCTTGCGTGGAGGCCGCCGCGAAGGCGAGGAGCTCGGTCGCGCCGAGGATCGACTGGTACGCCGGGTGCACGCGGGTGTCCAGCCGACCGGCATAGCCCGAGGCGTTGCCGGTCGGGTAGAAGAGGTGCTCCTGCGCCCAGAGGCTCGACGAAGCCGAGCTCCTCGGCGCGGCGGCAGAACCACTGCACGGCGGCGGGAGTCACGTGCGGGCCGAGCTGGGGCAGGGCGAGCCCGATCCCGATCGTCACAGCAGGGTCACCGTCCCGGTCGTGCCGTTGACCTCGACCATGGCCCCGTCGGGGATGCGCAGGGTGGCGTCGTTGACGGACACCGCGCACGGCAGGCCGAGCTCCCGGCACACGATGACCGCGTGCGTGATGGTGGCGCCGACGTTGACGACGACGGCCGCCGCCGGCACGAAGAGCGGTGTCCACGCGGGGTCGGTCTGAGGCGCGACGAGCACGTCGCCCGGTCCGTAGTCGCCCACCTCGAACGGGTCGGTGATGACGCGGGCGCGTCCACGGGCGACACCCGGCGACCCGGCCACGCCGGTGAGCACGTCGCCGGTCACCGCCTTCTCGACGACGCGGCCCTTGCGACGCGGCCACTCCGAGAGCGGCTTGTTGTCGGTGAGGAAGAAGGGCGGCTCGAGCTCGAACAGCAGCCGGTAGTTCCGCAGCCGCACGGCGAGCGTCCCGGTGAAGGAGTCGGGGTCGGCGACGAACGCCTCGAGCTCGTCCTCGAGCACCATCGTGATGTCGCGGTAGTCCTCGATCACGCCCCTCTCGACCATGCGGTGGCCCAGCTCGAAGAAGGCGATGCGCATCTCGTTCATGGATCGCACGCACGAGGTCTTGGTGCGTTCGCGCCAGGGCATCCACCGCGTGATCGCGGCGCAGCCGGCGAGGAAGGTCGCGCGGGCCTCGGGTGTCGGCATCCGCTCGGCGAGCTCTTGGGTGAGCTTCTCCCGCTTGTTGCGGTTGGCCTCGTTGATGACGTGCGGGTCTGCCTCGTCCCCGCTGCGACGCATGCCGTCGATCGCGGAGAGCGCGAGCTCCGGCTTGGTCTCCCAGCTGTCGGAGCGCAGGTCCCACTCGTTGGGGGCACGCGAGCCGTACTCGTACAGGAAGTCGGCGAAGAGACGGTCGAACTCGTGGGCGGCGGGGTCGGCGCTGGCCTGGATGCGCCCCAGCAGGCCGTCGGTCCCCTCCTCGAAGAGCCGGGTGAGCTCGGCCGAGGCGACGGCGAGACGCCCGAGGCGCCACATCGCGAACGACGGGGCGGCGGAGTCGACGTCACCGAGCCCGCTCATCAGGTCACCGAGGCTGTCGATCTCACCGATCTCCGCCAAGAGGGGGCCGACGGTCGCCGGCCCCACGGTGGACAGCGTGGTCGTGGGCACGTGGTACGAGTAGCCGTAGACCAGGTCGTCGGTGAACCGACGGGCCCGGGCGACGAGCTCGGCGTCGGACAGGGTCGCGAAGTCCGGTCGCGACTCACGGGCCACCCGGCCACGGCGCTTGGTCTCCTCGACCTCCGGGAACTCCGTCGTCGACAGCGCCCAGGCGGTCTTCTGGAGGAGGCCCTCGGTGAGCGACGGGTCGACGTCACCCGGCTTCTCGACGTACTCAGGCAGGCCCTCGTGGCCGCCGACCCAGAGGCTGTTCCAGACCGGGACCGTCATCCCGGGCAGCCGCGCCCCGATCAGCTCCGTCATCGAGAAGTTCGTGTAGTGGTAGCCCGCGAAGTTGCCGATCGTGTCCGGCATGACCTCGTCGAGCTCGTCGGCACGGTGGGTGCCGAGCGTGGTGACGTACCCCTCACGCCAGCCGATGTTCAAGCCCTTGTTCCAGGCGAGCGTGGCGTTGAGCGGGCTGGAGGGGTCCGGGAGGACCTCGCCGGCGTTCGCCCTGGTGTAGACCGGGTAGCGCTCGGAGACCTCCCAGTCGGTGATCCAGTGGTCGAAGTCGAAGGCATCGTCAGCCATGCTGCTCATCATCCCTACTTAACGGGGTCGCAATAAAGAAACGCTTGAGATATAACAGCACGAAGAAGGCCTCACGCCAAGGCCGAACGCGCGGGAATCCTGTCCCGCTCCGTCGAGGAGGCATCCCGGTCCATGCACGCCACCCCGCTCGGCCGCCGCGCCGCCCGCACCCCGCACGACCGTGCGCTCGCCACGCCTGGACAGGCTCTTTCGTGGTCTGACCTGGCCTTTCAGGTCGACGGGGCCGCCCGGGGACTCGCGTCCCGGGAGGAGCTCGGACCGCACCGCCGCGTGGCGATCATGGCCACCAACTCCGTGGACACGGCGCTGGCCCACCTGGCCGCCCTTCACGCCGGTCTTTCTGTAGTTCCGATCAGTTTCCACTTGACCGCTCGCGAGGTGGCGTACCTCCTCGACGACAGCAGCGCCGGTGTCCTCCTGTGCGACGGCACGACGGCGGCCGTGGCTGCCGAGGCCGCGAAGCTGTCGGGCGACGTGCTGGTCCTGGGCTGGACCGAGGACCGCGACCCGGGGTCCTCGTGGGCACGCCTCGTCGCCGCGGGCGCGTCGGCGGCCGCGCTCGACCTCGAAGCCACTCCCCTGCCGAACCTGCTCTACACCTCGGGCACCACCGGGTTCCCGAAGGGCGTCGAGAGGCCCCCCGTCCTGCCGGACACCGTGCTCGCCTACCTCGAGCAGCAGGTGGAGGCCGACGACGCCGGCACCTTCCTCGCGGTCGGCCCGCTCTACCACACGGGCCCGATGCGGGCCGTGCGCCGGCTGGCCGGCGGGCGCCCCCTCTTCGTGCTCCCCAGCTTCGACGCGGAGGGCGTCCTGCGCACGATCGAGAGCGAGCACATCACCGGGACGCTCATGGTGCCGACACACTTCGCGCGGCTCCTCGCGCTGCCCACCGGGACTCGCGCGGCGTACGACGTGTCCAGCATGCGCACGCTCGACCACACGGGCGCTGCCTGCCCGGTCCCGGTGAAGCAGGCCATGATCGACTGGTTCGGGCCTGTCCTCGTCGAGAAGTACGGCGGCACCGAGACCGGCACGATGACGTCCATCGACTCCGCCGACTGGCTCACGCACCCGGGGTCCGTGGGGCGCGCGGTCCCGCCCTTCGAGGCCGTGGTCGTGGACGACGACGACGTCGAGGTGCCCACCGGGGTCGAGGGACGGCTGTACTTCCGCGACACGACCGGCAAGGGGATCACGTTCTACGGCGACCCGGAGAAGACCGCCGCGGCGCACATCGCCCCGAACGTTTTCACGGTCGGAGACATCGGCAAGGTCGACGAGGAGGGCTTCGTCTACATCACCGGCCGGCACAGCGACATGGTGGTGAGCGGTGGCGTGAACCTCTACCCCGCCGAGCCGGAAAGGGTTCTCCTGCAGCACCCCGCCGTCGCGGACGCCGCCGTGATCGGGGTGCCGCACGAGTCGATGGGCGAGCAGCTCAAGGCCCTCGTGGTCCGCAAGGCACCCGTCACGGACGAGGAGCTCATCGCGTTCTGCCGGGACCACCTGGCGCACCCCAAGTGCCCGCGCAGCATCGACTTCGTCGACGACCTCGGCCGCAACCCGATGGGGAAGATCAACAAGAAGGCGCTGCGCGAGCCCTACTGGGCCGTCAGAGCATGACCTTGCCGCCGTTGAGCATGAAGGTCTGGCCTGTCATGTAGTCCGACGCGTGCGTGGCCAGGAAGACCGCCAGCGGACCAGCGTCGCGGTCCGGATCCCCCAGCCGCCGCATCGGCAGCGACTCCCGCAGCTTCTTCACGAACTCGGGCCGGTCGAGCTCCCACGCCTCGAAGGCGTCGGTGCGCAGCGTCGGGCTGATGATGTTGACGTTGATCCCGTGCTGGCCCCATTCGTTGGCCGCGGTGCGCGTGAGCGCACGGACCGCCTCCTTCGTCATGTTGTACGGCGTGTTGCCGGTCGTCCCGAGCAGGCCGGACGTCGAGGAGAAGTTGATGATCTTCCCCCAGCCCTGCGCCTTCATGTGGGGGAAGACGCACTGCATGCCCCACAGGCTCGCGAGCGCCCCGGTGCGGAAGCTGTACTCGACGAAGGCCACGTCGACGTCCTCCACGCCGGTGTAGACGGTGGACGTCGCGGGCTCGGCCGCGGTCCCGAAGCCCTGGGCGTTGTTGACCAGCACGTGCACGGTGCCGAGCTCGGCGACCGCGCGCTCGACCATGGACGAGATCTGCTCGGGGTCGCCGACGTCGCAGGCCAGGGCGAGCGCCTGGCCGCCTTCGCCCTCGATCTCCTTCGCGACCGCCTCGACGTTCGCGAGGGTGCGGGAGGCGAGGACCACCGAGGCGCCCTCACGGGCGTACGCCCTCGCGATCGCCTTGCCGATGCCCCGTCCGGACCCGGTCACGATCGCGACGGTGCCGTCCATCTGTGTGGTCATGCTTCCTCCAGGGTCTCGGTGCAGGACGTTGTCATTGCGGGACGGGAGCGGCGCCGAGGAGCAGCCGACGGCTGGCCTCGAAGACGGCCCTGGCCCGGGCGGTGTCGTCGAGGACCTCGAGACCCCGGACCGGTGTCTCGACGCAGATCGGGATGCCCACGGGGAGCGCGCCCAGCAGGGGCAGGAGGGGAAGCTCGCCGTCGCCGGGAAGCAGCCGCCCGGTGACGGCCTCGTCGCGCACCTCGGCGACCCCACCGGGGGGCGGTGGCAAGGGGCCGTCGCAGAGCTGGACGTAGGGGAACAGGTCGGGGTAGTCGGCTGCGTAGCCGGCGACCTGCTCCGGAGTGCCGCCCGAGCGCCGCAGGTGCAGCGCGTCCACGAGCACGCCGACCCGCTGCGCACCCGCGACCCGGGCGCGCTGCACGACCCGCACGGCGTGCTCGAAGGAGCGGCACTCGGAGAACCGCATGAACTCCAGGGCCGTGACGATGCCGCGCTCGGAGCACGCGGCGTCGAACGCGACGAGCCTCTCGAGGAGTCGCTCCTCGTCGGGGTCCTCCGACACCGTGAGGACGTGGCGCGCCCCGAGGTCCGCCGCCGCGTCGAGTGCGGGCAGCAGCAGGTCGAGCTCGGTGTCGGGGCGCAGGCGCACGACCTCGACGTCGAGCAGACCGACACCCGTCGACCCCATGAGCGCCTTGAGCGACCGGCGCGCCCGTGCGTCGCGCACGAGGTGACCGTGGTCGCCCGCCTTGGGCTCGATGAGACGCAATGTCACGGAGTCGAAGCCGGCCGTGGCTGCGGCCGCGACGATCGACTCGGCCGGACGACCGCGGAGGCTCAGCACGGCCAGTGCCAGCTCCCGTCCTTGGATCACGGTCCGCCCCTCAGCGGCCCGTGAAGACGGGTGGGCGCCTCGCACGGAAGGCGTCCAGCGCCTCGACCATGTCGTGAGACTGGGCGGCGAGCACCTGACTCCTGTTCTCGACCTCGAGCGCGGCCTGCAGCGAGCCGGCATCGACGTTCGCGTGGAGGAGCGACTTGGTCAGCCTGGTGCCGAAGGGCGAGTTGGCGGCGATGACGCCCGCCAGGGCCACGGCGTCGGCGACGACGTCGTCGCCGACCCGGTTGACCAGGCCGATGCGCTCGGCCTCGGCCGCCTCGACGAACCTGCCGGTGTAGAGCAGCTCCGAGGCGACCCCGAGGCCCACGATGCGCGGCAGGCTCCACGAGATGCCGCAGTCGCCCCCGCTCAGCCCGATGCGGACGAAGGCGGCGTTGAACTTCGCGGTCGGCGCCGCGAGGCGGATGTCGGCGAGGCACGCCAGCGACATCCCGGCACCTGCCGCCGGACCGTTGACAGCGGCGACGACCGGTTGGGGGAGGCGTGCGATCGCAGCGCAGGCCGACGCCCAGCGCTCTTGCACGTGCAGGAACGCGACCGGCCCGAGGCTCGGGAGCCTCGCGGCCTCCTCGAGGTCCAGCCCGGCGCAGAACCCACGCCCTGCGCCCGTGAGCACGACAGCGCGAACGTCGGGGTCCGCGCCGATCTCGTCGGCGGCCTTGCGCAAGGCACCGAACATCGTGTCCGTGAGTGCGTTGAGCCGGTCCGGGCGGTTCAGCGTCACGACCGCCACGTGGTCGACGGGTCGCGAGACCCCGAGCTCCGAGGTGGTCACAGGCTGGTCACGGGCGGTCAGTCCTGCACGCCGCCCGGCTCGAGGCCGAGCCACTGCTCCAGGAGCGCGTGGAAGTGACGGATCTTGCTCTCCTGGTAGAGCGCCATCGGGAGCCCGGCCATGGGAGCGGAGTTCAGCCCCTTCTGGACCGCCGCGATGTTGCTGCTGTCCTGGTCGAGGATGCGCGAGGTGATCCCCAGCACCGGTGCCTCGGCCCACGAGCCGCCGTCGCTGATCCAGTGCACGTCCGCCGGGGGCGGCCGCTCGCCCTCGAAAGGCGACAGCAGGAACACCTCCATGACGGACTTGTCGTGCCGGTCGCCGTACGGGCGGAACCGGTAGACCACGCGCTGGTAGGCCGCCCAGGGGTGCAGGTTGGGGAAGATCGTGTAGTCGATGGCGTCGACGAGCTCGGCGTCGGTCAGCTTGTCCGAGAGGTCGCCGATGGCGGGCCGGAGGCTCTCGCGGCCGAGGTCGCCGCCGAAGTCGCGCAGGGTCGCGCCGTCGGGCATGAGCACCTGCGACTCCTCGTCGAGGCGCACGTCCAGCATCGAGTCGAGCATCTCCTGCTCGGTCGGCTGCCACTTCAGGTTGGGGCTCGGCGTCCCGCTTGCGTGCATGCTGCGGCTGAAGTTGCCGTAGCAGTCGTAGCGGCTGTTCGTGTCGCCGAGGCGCGTCAGCTGCTGGGGGTGGGTCAGCGCGACGTGGAAGGCCTCCATGAAGGCCTCCTGGACGACCTTCCAGTTCGCGTCGTACACGCGAGCGACCTGGCCCTGGATGTAGCGGTCCTTGAGGTTCCACGCGGCCGAAGTGCAGGTCGACGTCGCCGAGGAAGTCGGCGAGCGGCTCGGCCTCCGGGTCGGGGTTGACGAAGACGAAGCCCTGCCAGGTGTCGACCTTGAGCGAGATCAGGTTGAGCTTGGAGAACTCGATCTGCGGGAAGTCCCAGCGCGCCGGCAGGTAGGCCAGCGAGCCGTCGAGGTTCCAGGCGAAGCCGTGGAAGGGGCAGCGCAGCACCTCGACCCGCTCCGGGAAGGTGCAGATCTGCCGTCCGCGGTGACGGCAGACGTTCCAGAACGCGTTGATCTCGTCGGGCGCGCTGCGGACCAGGACGATGGACTTGTCGCAGATGTCGTAGACGTAGGTGTCACCGACCTCGGGGATGTTCTCCTCGCGGCAGGCCATCTGCCAGACCCGGCTCCACAGCTGCTCCTTCTCGAGCTCGTGGAACGCACGCGTCGTGTAGCGCTCGATCGGGATGTCCTTGTCCCCGAAGTAGCCCGGCGACTCGACCATCATGTGCTCCGGCACCGTGCGCGAGTCCGCGTTGAGGATGTCGGTGTACGACGGCCCGGGGCCGCGCCTGAGCGAGGCGGGGTCACGGTCTGTGGTGGTCACAGGGTCTTCTCCTTGAGGACGAGGGAACGGAAGCGCCGGTTGGTGGAGAGGTCCTCGCGCTCGCGCGGACCGTCACCGATCCATTCGCACATGTGCTTGTCGACGGGGAACTTGTCTCCCGACAGCCAGAGCCCCTGCGAGTTGTAGACGCCTACTCGACCACGCTTCGTGGTGACGAGGACGCCCTCGTCACACAGCTCGTACACCGCGAAGGTCAACGGATGCCTCATGCCACGCACTGTTGTGTCTCCCGTGCTCGGTCGTTGCCTCGTCCCTCATGGGGCCACAAGGTGTTACCGGTCTAAAGTAACTAAAGATCGGCTCCAGTTGCAAGCAGCAACGGCCTCCTTTCTCGGGCAGGGTCGCCGGACTCGATCCCACCTGGTGCGCCCGCGACCACGCGTGGTGTATCTATAGTCTCGCTCACGAAAGTATCCTGAACGACCCACCACCGTCGGAGACCGCATGAGGATCCTGTTCGTCCGGCACGCGCAGTCGCTGGCCAACGTCGGCAACACGCCTCGACACCGCAGCGCCCGGCGCGTCCCTCTCCGTCCTCGGGCAGCGCCAGGCCGCCGCACTGCCCGGCCTGGTCGAGACCGAGGTCGGCGAGCCGCATCTCGGCGGTCTACGCCTCCCCGCTCACCCGGACGCAGGAGACCGCCCAGCCGCTCGCCGCGAGCCTCGGGGTGCCGGTGCAGGTGCGCGAGGGCCTCAAGGAGGTGCTCGCAGGGGACTTCGAGGGCCTCGGCGACCCGGTGTCGATCGGGAGGTACCTCGACAACGCTCAGGCCTGGGCCGGCAGGTGACCTCGGCAGCCGACTGCCCGGCGGCGAGACCGGGCACGAGGTGCTGGCCCGCTTGGACGGTGTCGTGGACGAGGCGATCCGCTCCGGCGCCCCGGCTGTCGCGATGATCTCGCACGGCTGCGCCATCTGGACCTGGGTGGTCGGGCGGGCACAGAACGTCCCCGCGGACCGGCCCGGTCCCCACGAGATGGGCAACACGGCCTTCATCGCGGTCGAGGGTGGTCCCGAGCAGGGCTGGGACGTGACGGCCTGGGAGTTCGCGCCTCAGCTGGTCTGAGCGACGAAGGGGATCGTCTCGGGGCCCTCGGGCAGCACGCAGACACGTGCCTCCGGGCCGGCGTCCGCGAGCGCGTGACGCACCCGCTCCCCCACGTCGGCGACCGGTTCCAGGCCCGCCGACCGCAGGACCCCGTCGTCGATGCCTGCACAGTGCACCCCGATGCGGTGCGTCACCTGCATCTCGGCGAGCACCTGCACCTGCCACTGGTCCGGCACGGTCTCCGTCGCGGCCGCGGATCCGGCGCAGCAGCGCCTCGGGCCCGACCCCGGCACTGATCTGATCCGCGAACGGGCTGGGTGACGGCAGGCCGTCGCTGCACTCGGCGACGCACACCACGAGGCCGTCCGGGCGCGACCACCTGCGCTGCGCTCCGCATCCCCTTCACCGCCTGGTAGAGGTTCTGGTCCAGCGGGAAGCCGGCGTTCGACGTCACCACGACCGGGTAGCGGTGCGGCACCTCCTGCATCGCCACCTCCCGTGCGGTCGCGCAGGCCTCGGCGTGCGTGGCGTCGAGGTCGCCGGCGAAGGCGTGGCTCACCTCGTGCTGGCGGTTGAGCAGCACGTCGAAGCTGAGCGTCGGCGGTGCCAGCGCTGCCGCGGCCCTGATCGCGTCGTGCACCGGGTTGCCCTCGATGACGCCCCAGACCGCCCGCGGTGACCCGATCCGCGCGGCGTTGTGCAGCGCCTTGACGGTGTGCAGCGCGGCGAGGCCGGGCGTGACCAGCTTCGGGCCACCGGAGAAGCCGGCGAAGAAGTGCGGCTCGACGAAGCCGGTGGAGATGCGCACGTCGGCCTCCACCCACAAGCCGGTCGACCGCGACCTCGACGTCGCCCGTCGACAGTGCCGAGGTCGACGTGGCCGGGGTCCTCGCAGTCGTGGTTGACGACCGTGAGCCTCGAGAGCAGGTCGGTGCCGAGCATGGCCTCGAGCTCGGCCGGGGTGCTGCCGCGGTGCGTGCCGGTCGCGACCAGCACGGTGACGTCGCTGTCCCGGACCCCGGGCAGCTCGTCGAGCACCGCCTCGACCATCGCGCGGTGCGGCTGGGGGCGGGTGTGGTCGCAGATGGAGATCGCGACGCGCTGGCCCGGGCTCCAGCGCTCTCGGAGCGGCGGACCGGCCACCGGCTCCTGGCAGCGCCTGCCGCATCAGGGCCGCGGGGTCAGCCGCGGCCGCCGTGTCGTGGGGGCGGATGACGTCCGTCGCACCGACGGGCAGCTCGACGTCGAGCCGCCCGCGTCCGTACCTGATGCCTACGTGCACAGCACCATCATCACGCGTCGACGTCCTCGCCGATCCACTGCGTCAGCAGGTGGTGGAAGTGCCGGATCTTGCTCTCCTGGTAGCGCGAGAACAGCACGGTCTTCTCCCGCGTCGTGTGCATGCCGCGCTGCACCTTCGGCATGTTGAAGGAGTCCTGGTCGAAGACCCGCGCCGACGAGCCGAGGATCGTCGCCTGGGTCCACGAGTCGTCGACGCCGAGCCACTGCGTCTTCGCCGGCGGCCGGCCGCTCCCCTGTGAACGGCGCGAGGAAGTAGACGTCCATGAGGCACATCTCGTGCTGGTCCTGGTGGGGGCGGAAGCGGTACGCGATGCGTTGGTAGGCGCCCCACGGGTGGAAGTTCGGGAAGACCGTGTAGTAGATGCTGTCCAGCGACTCGGCGTCGGAGACCAGGTCGGCAGCCTCGTCGCCGATGATCGGCCGCAGGGACTCGCGCGACAGCATCCCGGAGAGCTCGCGCGCGGTCATGCCGTCCGGCACCTCGAGCAGCGCCGGCTCGTCCATGCGGGCGTCGACCATCGAGTCGAACATCTCCTGCTCGGTGGGCTCCCAGCGCAGGTGCGGACTGGGTACGCCGTTGGCGGAGATGCCTCGGTCGAAGTTCCCCCACACGTCGTACTGGCTGTTCGCGTCGCCCATGCCCGCCACGCGCTGGGGGTGGGTGGTGATGACGTGCAGCGCCTCGGAGAACGCCTCCTGGGCGACCTTCCAGTTGCAGTCGATGATCTTGGCGACGTGCGCCTGCACGTAGCGACGGTCGAGCGGCCACGCCTCGAAGTGCCGGTCGAGGTCGCCGAGGAAGTCCTCGAGCGGCTCGGCCTCGGGGTCGGGGTTGACGAAGACGAACCCGCCCCACGTGCCGACCTGCAGCTGCGGCAGGTCCATGGACGGCTTGTCCGCGTGCGGGAAGTCCCACTCGCAGGTGATCGACTTCAGGGAGCCGTCGAGGTTCCAGCAGAAGCCGTGGAAGGGGCAGCGGATCTCGTTCTCCGTAGGCCCGCTCTCGTGGCGCAGCAGCCGTCCCCGGTGCAGGCACGCGTTGTAGAAAGCACGGATCTCGCAGATCGGCTCCGCGGACCACGAGGATGCTCGTGTCGCAGATCTCGTAGACGTAGGTGTCGCCCGGCTGCGGCGATCTCCTCCTCGCGGCAGGCCATCTGCCACACGCGCGACCAGAGCCGTTCCTTCTCCAGCTCGTGGAAGGCGCGGCTGGTGTAGCGGGTGATCGGCACCCGGCCGTCGCCGTCGAAGATGCCCGGGCGACTCCTCGCGCAGGATCGCCGGCACGGGGTGGGTGTCGGTGTCGAGGAGCTCCTGGTAGCCCTGGCCGGGCGACCTGGCGAGGTCGACCGGCGCCGGCATGCCGACGCTCGCGCCCGGCTCGCCCGACGCCGGCATGTCGGCTGGTCAGCGGGTCTCGAGGTCGGTCACAGGGCTGCTCCGTCGTGGATGGCCGCGACGGCCGCCTTCTGGGCCGCCTGCTCCGCCTGGTACTCCTCGACGATCCGGAGGCGTCCATGAAGCGGCGGTTCTGGCTGATGTCCTGGCGCTCGCGCGGGCCGAGGCCGACCCAGCGGCACAGCTCGGGGTCGGCGTGCGCGCACATGCGCCGTGCAGGTAGCGGCCCTCGGGGTCGAAGGTGCCGGTGCGTCCGTCACGGGCGGTGACCAGGACGTTGTAGTCCTCGTCGAACTCGTAGACGGCTCGACTCATCGGGTGCTGGATCTGGCGGGACATGGTGTCTCCCTCCGAACTGTTACTACACGATAACTACACTAAGTACGTCGAGCAAGGGACGCCCGGTCCGCGACCCGGCGACCGGCCTCGACGAGCAGCTCGGCGGCCTGGGTCATGCACACGGCGGGGTCGGGCTCGAGGTCGGTCAGCGCGAGCGCATCGGTCGACGCCCGCCTCGCGCAAGGACGCCTCGTCGCACCGTCACCGCGCCGGCCACCACCACCACCGGTTTGCCGGCGGCGACGGCCAGGCGGACGACGTGCATCGGCCCCTTGCCGCGCCGCGGTCTGCTCGTCCCAGCGACCTTCGCCGGTGACGACGAGGTCGGCCTCGTCGCACCAGGGCGTCGAGCCCGACGAGCGCGGCGAGCACGTCGGCGCCCGAGCGCGAGACGCGCGCCGAGAAGTCCGACCGCGGTGGTGGCCGACGCCGCCGGCCGCGCCGCAGCCCGGCAGGTCCCGCACCGTGGTCGCCGGTGAGCCCCTCGACCGCGTCGGCCAGGTGCGCCAGCGCCGACTCCAGGAGCTCGACCTCGGTCGGGGTCCGGCGCCCTTCTGCGGCGCGAACAGCCGCGCCGCGCCGCGGGGTCCGAGCAGCGGGCTGTCCACGTCGGTCGCGAGGGTCAGGTCGGCCTCGCGGATCCGCGGCGTCGAGGCCCGTGGTGTCCAGCCGGTCGCGAGCCCGCCGAGTGCTCCTCCGCCGTACCCGAGCTCGTGTGCCGTCCGCGTCGAGGGCACGGACACCCAGCGCCCGCGCCATGCCGAGCCCGCCGTCGGTCGAGAGGCTCCCGCCGACGCCGACCGTGATCCGGCGGCAGCCGTGGTCGAGGGCGGCCAGCACCGCGTCGCCGACGCCACGGGTGTCCGCGTCGAGCGGCGCGACCGGTCCGCGAGGCGAGCCGGGGCCACCCACACACCTCGGCGAGCTCGACGACCGCGTCGTCGCCGCGCACGGCGATGCGGGCCTCGACGAAGCTCGCCGAACGGCCCGCGCACCCGGACCGCCAGCGGCTCGAAACCGGCGCCGACGGCGCAGTCGACGGTGCCCTCTCCGCCGTCGGCGATGGGCCGCTCGACGACAGTCGACGTCGTCCGGAGGCGCTCGCGGATGCCCGTCGGCCAGGGCGGCCGCGACCGCCGCGAGCGTCGAGCGAGCCCTTGAACTTGTCGGGCGCGACGAGGACCGTGGGGCCGCTCACCGGCCTCGATGAACGCCGCGACGCCCCGCGCGTGCTCCTCGGAGATGAAGCACGCGAGCAGCTCGGCCCGGCTGGCCTCCTGGTGCTCGAGGAGCCTCGCGGTCGAGACCGTCGTAGAGCAGCCGCTTGGTGCGCGCCTGGGCCTCGGGCAGGCCGCGCAGGAAGCTGCGCGCCAGCTCGTGGGCGGCGTCCATGCAGCTCCGTCCGGCTCGACGACGCGCGTCCACGTACCCCGCGTCGCGAGCGCTCCTGCGCCGACCAGAAGTCGCCCGACATCAGCAGCCGCATCGCGGTCTGCACGCCGACGAGGCGTGGCAGCAGCCAGGTCCCGGCGCCGGTGTCGGGGACGAGGCCGCGGTGCACGAAGTTCCAGGCGAAGCGCGCCCGGGTGCGTCGCGATGCGCACGTCGCACATGCTCGTCCACTCGGCGCCCATCCCGACGGCGTCCCCGTCGACGGCGGCGATCACGGGCACGCGGACCGCGGCGATGTTCCACCAGCCGCTCGGCGTCGTGCAGCCGGCCGGGGAACCCGCGCTCCTCCGGCGGGATGTCCTGCGAGGAAGGTCAGGTCCGTCCCGGAGCAGAACGTGCCCTCGGCACCCGGTGAGGATGACGACGCGGCACGGCGGGGTCGGCGTCGGCGCCGGCGAACGCGTCGAACATCGCGGCCATCATCGGGTAGGTCATCGCGTTGCGCCGACGGGGCTGGGTGATGGTGACGACGGCGATGCCGTCGCTCGCCGAGCACGTGGTCGACGTACCCCTCGGACACGTCAGCTCCCGGTGTAGGTCGCCGGGCGCTTCTCGCCCAGCGCGACCACGGCCTCGGCGAAGTCCTTGCTGCGCAGCGTGACCGACCTCCCAGGCCAGCGAGGTCTCGAGCATGGTCAGCGATCTGCGCCCTCACGAAGGCGTTGATCGACACCTTGGTGCCGCGCAGGGCGAGGGGCGGCTTGTCAGCAGCTCGCGCGCGAGTGCCTGGGCGGCCTTGCTCGGCCTCTCCCGGCGCGACCACGTCGACGACGACCCCGATGTCGTGGAGGTACGCCGCGTCGACGCGACTGCTCGCTCATGCAGATGTCGCGCGCCCGGTGCGGGCCGGCCACCACGGCCCAGACGGCGGCGCCTCCGTCCCCGGGAACGAGGCCGATGTCGATGTGCGGGTCGGCGAACCAGCTGCCCTCGGCCGCGACGACGAAGTCGCAGAGCAGGGCGATCGTCGCGCCGAGGCCGACGGCGCGTCCCTCGACGGCGGCGATCACCGGCTTCTCGAGGTCGAGCATGCCGTTGACCAGCCGACGGGCCTGGGTCGGTGGTGATGCCCGAGCCGCCGCCGGGGTCGGTGCGCGCGTGCTCGAGCATGTCCTTCACGTCGCCGCCGGCGCTGAACACCTCACCGGCTGCCGCGGAGCACCACCGCCGCGACGTCGGCGCGCTCCTCGAGGTCCGGCCACAGCCGCTCCATCTCGGCGTGCGCCGGCAGGTGGAGCGTGTTGAGCCGGTCGGGACGGTCGATGGTGACCGTGGCGACGCCGTCGATGACGGCGACGTCCAGGAACTCGTAGTCTGTCCACTAGAGGACGGTCACGACACCCGTGTTGCCGTCGACCTCGACCATGGCGCCGTCCGGGATCCGGAACGTCGGCGTCGACCGCGGACACCACGCACGGCAGGCCCAGCTCGCGACTGATGATCACCGCGTGCGTGATGAGCGCGCCGACGTTGACGACCACCGCGGCGGCCGGCACGAACAGCGGCGTCCACGCCGGGTCCGTCGACGGCGCGACCAGGACGTCGCCGGGACCGAAGTCGCCGAGCTCGAACGGGTCGTTGACGATCCGCGCGATCCCGCGGGCCACACCGGGCGACCCCGGGGTGCCCTGGATCGACTCCCCGGTGCCGAGCTGGCGACGCGGAGTCGCCGCAGACCGCTTCGGCCACTGCGAGAGCGGCAGCGGCTCGGTGAGGAAGAACGGCGGCTCCAGGTCGAAGAGCGCGAGGTAGTCGATGCGCCGCTGGGCGAGCGTCTCCTTGTAGGGCTCCGGGTTCGCGACGAAGTCGTCGAGCTCGGAGTTGAGCAGGAGCGTGATGTCGTGGTGGTCGCTCAGGATCCCGCGCTCGACCATCCGGTGGCCGACCTCGAAGAGCGCGACGCGCATCTCGTTGGACAGGCGCACGCAGGCGGTCTTGCCTCGCTCGCGCCAGGGCATGAAGCGCACGGCCGCGGCACACGCGGCGAGGAAGGTGCCGCGGGTCTCCTCGTCCATCTGCTCCGCCAGCTCGGCGGTGAGCGCGACGCGGTGGTCGCGGTGCCGCTCGTTGAGCGTGTAGGGGTTCATCTCCTCGCCGGAGCGGGCCATCGCGTTGATCGCGAGCAGCACGAGCGCCGGCTTGGTCTCCCAGGAGTCGGCGCGCAGGTCCCACTCGTTGGGAGCGCGGCCGCCGAAGCGGTAGACGAGCTCGTCGAGCGACTTGAGGAAGTCCTCCGCTGCCGGCTCGTTGCTCGCGAGGAGCCGCTCGTGGATCTCCTTGCTCGGCCCCTCGAAGAGCTCCATCAGCTCGGGCGAGCCGGCGACGACCCGACCGAAGTCCCACATCATGAAGGACGGCGCCGCCGAGTCGACGTTGCCGGCGCCCCGCAGCAGCTCGCATGAGGGCGTCGACGCGACCGATGGACTCCAGCGTCGCGGCGATCACGGACGGCGAGACCGCGCCCAGGGTCGTGGCAGGAACGTGCCACTTGTAGGAGTACGCGATGTCGGGGACCATCGCGCGGGCCCGGGCGACGAGCTCGGCGTCGGACAGGCTCTTCAGGTCGGGGCGGTTCTCCCGTGCGTGGTGGGCGAGCTCCTTGGCCCGCTCGACCTCGGGGAACTCCGTGGTCGTCAGCACCCACGCGACACGCTTCTCCAGCCGCGCCGTGATCTCCGGGTTCTCGTCGGTGTCCTTGTGCGGGTGCGGCGGGATGTCGTCGCGGTCACCGATCCACAGGCGGTTCCAGGTCTCCACGGTCATGCCGGGCATCCGGGCGCCGATCATCCCGGTGGCCGGGAGGTTCGTGTAGTGGTAGCCCGCGAAGTTGCCGATGCTCTCCGGGTAGACGGGGTCGAGCTCCTCGGGCAGGTGGGTGCCGAGCGCGTTGGGGTCGGTGTAGCCCTCCGCCCAGCCCATGTTCACGCCCGGGTCCCACAGCAGGGTGACGTTGAGGGGGCTCGACGGGTCGGGCAGCACCTCGCCTGCGTTGGCCCTGGTGTAGCTCGGGTAGCGATCGCTCCACGGCCAGTCCGTGATCCAGCGGTCTTCTCCGGTGTTCTCTGCCACGGGTCCCCTCCGGGTGTCAGCGCCCGCAGACAGTCGCGAGATACTTACTTGAGGCGCGTTCGAGTTAGCGAAGATTAGAACGCGCAGCAGCACGTGTCAACGATCACACCCGGACTCACAGGCTCCTGCAAGTCATTCTCAAGTTTCAGCCCCGAGCAGAGACCGGGACGCCGGCGTTGGCACCGGCGATGCGGCCCATCGTCACGCAGTTCGAGTACATGTTCCCGCTGCCGACGTACATCGGGCCGATGACGCCGGAGGTGCACTCCCCCGCGGCGTACAGGCCGGGGACCGGGAGTCCTGCCTCGGACTGCACCCGGGCGTCGCGGTCGATCCGCAGGCCGAAGGCCGTCCAGCACACGCTGGCCGGGCGGAGCTCGGCGGCGTAGTACGGCGGGGTGCTCATCCCGTCGAGGAACTTCGGGTCCTTGCCGAGCTCCTGGTCTTCGCCGAGGTCCCGCCAGCGGTTGACCTTCGAGACCGTTGCCTCGAGCGTGGCGACGGGCAGCCCGACGGCCTCCGCCAGTGCTGCCACGGTCGGCGCCTGGTGGACCTTGCCCTGCGCGACCATGGCGTCGACCATGTCGACGTTCCAGTGCGGGCTGGGCTTGTTGCTGGAGGTCGGCCGGTCCTGCTTGTTGCGGGCGACCGTCGAGCTGAACTCCAGGGCGGCGCGGTCGAAGACGACCCAGACGCGGTCGCCGACGGCGCGGACGAGGCCGTCCATGATCCCGTACGGCGCGGTCTCGTCGACGAAGCGGCGGCCGGTGGCGTCCACCATGGTCAGCCAGCCGGGGATGTAGGACTCGTACATCGTGTCGAAGTTGGCGTGCAGCAGACGCAGGCCCCGGTCACGGCCGCCGAGCAGCGCCCCCGCCTGCTCACCGAGCCGGACGTGGTCGCCGCGGGACCCGTCGGCCCCGATGTAGTAGGCCCAGCCGGTGGCGGCCGCCGACGGGAAGAGCTCGGCCAGCATGGCTGGGTCGTTGCCGAAGCCGCCCGACGCGATGACCACCGCGCCGCAGCGCAGCTCGTCCGCGCCCACCGCGACGCCGACGACGGCACCGTCCTCGACGAGCAGCCGGTCGACGCGCCGGCCCAGCGCGATCTCGACACCCTCGGCTCGGCAGTGGCGCAGCAGCACGTCGACGACGCCCTGTCCGCGGCCCAGCGGCAGGTGCACGCGCGGCACGAACTCGTCGCCGCCGAAGATCAGCCGCTCGTGGAACTCCACCCCGAGGTCTCCGAGCCACTCGATCGACTGGCCGGCCTCCTCGCAGAGCCGCTTCGCCGGGCCGATGTCGAGGTTCCACTGGTTGAGCGTGAGGTAGTGCCGGTAGAGCGCCTGCGGGGTGTCGTCGACGCCCGCCGCGCGCTGGTACCGGGTGCCGGCGCCCATCATGAACCCGCCCGAGAGCCGCGAGGAGCCGCCGACGACACCCTCCGCCTCCGCGACCAGCACGGTGCCGCCCAGGGCACGGGCAGAGAGTGCCGCGGAGAGGCCCGCGGCGCCCGAGCCGATCACCACGACGTCGAAGTCCACCTCGCTCGTGGACACGTCGTCAGAGCGTCCGGCCAGAGAGGTCGCCATGCCGCGCATCGTGGCAGGTCCTTGACACACAAGCAAGAGTTACTTGAGTCTGACACCAGCAAGTCGAAACCGAGAGGACGTCTCATGACCGAGTCCCACGGGTGTCCGCACCTGGATGCGCTGCTCGACCTCAGACCGGAGGAGCTCGCGGACCCGGACCTCGGGTGGGCCGAGCTGCGCGCCCTCGGCGGCGTGGTGTGGGTCGACCGGCTCGACGCCTTCGTGGTGACGGACTACGACGCGGCCGAGGAGGCGCTCACCGACCACGACCGCTTCCTGTCGGGAGCGGGCAACCCGCGCGGACCGGTGCTCGACCGGCACCTCACCGAGGTGCGTGCGGAGCTCGCCGAGACCTCAGAGGAGTTCCGCGACCTCCTCGAGCAGATGCACCCCGACTGGCGACGCCGGCACGTGCTGCTCGCCGCCGACGGTGACGAGCACACGTCTCACCGCCGCCTGGTCCGCGGCATGTTCACCGCCCGCCGCGCGGAGCTGCTCCGGCCCGAGGTCCGCGCGATCGCGGAGCGGGCTGCAGACGAGCTCCCCGTGGGTGAGCCTGTCGAGCTGATCGAGGCCTACCTCAACGCGGTGCCGATGCGTGTGGTCGCCGACCAGCTCGGCATCGAGCAGGACCACCTCGCCGACTTCCGTCGTTGGGCCACGGCCAACAACTCGACGATCGGCAAGGAGGAGTTCCCGCACGACCTGGTCATCGAGGCGACGCGGAGCAACGTGCTCTTCGCGCAGTACTTCCGCGGGCTCATGGACGAGCGCCGAGGCGACCCGCGCGACGACTTCACCACCCGCCTCGTCGAGTGCGACCCGGAGGACGGGTCCTTCGACGACGAGATCCGGCTCAACCTGATGTCCCAGATGATCGGGGCCGGGAACGACACCACGAGCAAGGCCCTGGCCGACGCCACGTACAGGCTGGCCGGCGACCCCGAGACGGCAGACCACCTGCGCGCCGACCCCGATCTGGTGGCGGCCTACATGGAGGAGGTCGTCCGCCTTCTCGCCCCCACTCAGGGGCTCTTCCGCACCGCGGCCCACGACACCGAGCTCGCCGGCGTGCCGATCCCGGGCGGGAGCGCGGTGCTGGTCAGCTACGCGTCTGCCAACCGCACCGAGACCCAGTTCGCGGCACCGGACGAGGTGGTGCTCGACCGGGCGAACCCGAACAGCCACCTGTCGTTCAGCAAGGGCAAGCACTTCTGCGCCGGCGCGTCGCTCGCACGCGTGCTCATGACCGAGGCTCTGCAGGTCCTCCTGGAGCGCTTCGGGGGCTGGACCGTGGACGAGGAGGCGGGCGGGGCGCGTGCCAACCAGAGCTACCTCCTGCACGGCCTCGACAAGCTGTGGGTGCGTCTCGAGCCCGCGCGAGTCCCGGCAGGGGTGACCTCGTGAGCTCGTCCCCCACGCCCGTCGCCGTCATCACCGGCGGCGGCAACGGCATCGGCCGGGCGAGCGCGCAGGCGCTCGCCGTCATCGGGTACGACGTCGTGGTCGCCGACCTGGACCTCGGTGCCGCCGAGGAGTCCGCACGGCTCGTCGAGAAGCTCGGGACCCGTGCCGTCCCGGTCCGCTGCGACGTGTCCAGCACCGACGACGTCGAGGCACTGGGACGCGTCGTCGACACCGAGCTCGGCAGGCTCGACGCCGCCGTCAACGGCGCGGGCCTCACGCCACCGAGTGCCGGCCTGCTCGACATCACCGACGAGGACTTCCAGCGGGTCTTCGACATCAACACGACCGGTGTCTTCCGGTGCATGCGCATGGAGGTGTCGCGGATGCTCGCCTCCGGTGGTGGCAGCATCGTCAACATCTCGTCGCGCACGGGGCTGTCGGGCAGCGCCCGCCGCACGTCGTACTCCGCGTCGAAGCACGCGGTCATCGGGCTCTCCCGCTCCGCTGCCCTCGAGCTGGCCGACCAGGGCATCCGGGTGAACACCATCTGCCCCGGCCCGATCGACACCGCGATGATCGACTCCGTCCCCGGCGCGGATCACCAAGCCAGGTTGGCGAAAGTGGCTCCGAGCACGGCGATGGGAAGGGTCGGTCGGCCCGACGAGGTGGCGGCCGCGATCGCTTTCCTGTGCAGCCCCGCGTCGAGCTTCGTCACCGGCATCGAGGTGCCCGTCGACGGTGGCGTCGCGCGTGGCTTCTCCGGCTCGGCCGGGCCCACGCCGTCATGACGTTCGCGCCCCCCGACCTCTACCACTCCGGCTACCTCGTCGAGGACCTCGAGGCGTCGCGCGACCGGCTGGTGCGGCTCGGCCACCGGACCTGGACCCCTCCGAAGGACCACGAGCTACGGATCCGGGCGGGTGGTGAGGAGCGGACGATCCGTTTCCGCTACGTGTACTCCGCCGAGGGTCCCCACCACCTGGAGCTGATCCAGCCCGTCGACGGCGGCTACCTCGAGGCGGACGGCCCGATGGGCTTCCACCACCTGGGCTACTGGGTCGACGACCTCGAGGCCGGGATCGCCGCCGCACCGGAGCACGGCCTGAGCCTCGAGTGCCTGTTCCTCGACGACGGCGGAGCGGCGAAGGTCGCCTACCTCCTCGACGAGGCGGGCGTACGCCACGAGATGGTGCCGCGGTCGCACCAGCCGATCATGGAGGAGCGGTGGGCGCGCGCTCGCACGACGTGACCTGAGGGTGCGGCGGGACGTCAGAAGAGCCGGGTCCGTCCCGTCAGAAGCCGCTGCATCGGCAACGTCTGGGCCGCGACCAGACGCCACGGGTCGGTCACGACCGCCCACCCGTTGCCTGCGTGTCCGGCCGGCTCAGGCTGACTCCGCGCGAGGCCGGACAGCCACTGGCGGAGGTCCTGCACTCCGGTGACGGCGTCCAGCACGACCAGGTGCCCGCCGCCCCGCACGATCCTGAGCTCGGCGCCGGGGATCCCCGCGGCCAGCCGCTCGGCGTTGGAGACCGGCACCAGCGCATCCTCGGACCCGTGCAGGACGAGGGTCGGCACCGCAGATCCGGCCGAGGCGGGCGGTCGTGTCGTGCGTGCTCGCCGCCCATCCCTGCACCACGGCCCCTCCGAGCGTGACCCGGAAGGGATCCTTGATGCCTCGGGCGGTCCTGCGGAACCCGGCCACCAGCTCCGGGACGCTCGGCGTCTCCGCGTCGAGCCCACCGGCCGTCGTGGACACCAGCGCCAGACTGCGCACCCGCCGTGCGTGCCGGATCGCGAGCTCCTGCGCGACCATCCCTCCGAGCGACGCTCCGACGACGTGCGCGGAGTCGATCTGCAGCTCGTCGAGCACGGCGGCCGCATCGCCGGCCATGGACGCAGTGGTGACCGGCAGGAGCCCGAGTCGCGACCGCCCCGCCCCGCGGTGATCGACGGTCACGCAGGTGTGGTCGTCGGCGACGTGGTCGACGACCCGGTGGAACGTCCGTGCGGGCACCACGTAGCCGGGGAGCCAGAGGAGGGCCGGACCTGTTCCGCGCACGGTGAAGGAGATCCCGCGCGCCGTCCTCCCCTCGTCCATGCCTCTCTTCCCTGTGCTCGTCGGCAGGTCCCTCAGAGGACCAAGCCACCTCCGGCGATGATGACCTGTCCGGTGATGTAGTCGGACTCCGGGATGCAGAACAGGAAGACCGCGTCCGCGGCGTCCTGCGGCGTCCCGGCCCGTCCCAGTGGAATGCCCGACTCCATCGCCTCGAGCAGCTCCGCACCGATGCCGACGGGCAGGTCGCGCTCACCGATGCGGATGGTGGCGTCGCCGCCGGCGGGAGCCTCCGTGAGTCGCGTCTTGATCAGCCCGAACGCGAGGGCGTTGACCGTGACCTGTGCCCGGCCCCACTCCTTGGCCAGCGTCTTGGTCAGTCCGATGACGCCTGCCTTCCCTGCGGCGTAGCCGGACTGGCCGATGTTCCCGCCGGTCCCGGAGAGGGAGGACACGTTCACGACCTTGCGCACGTGGCGCCGCCCGGCGGCCGCATCGGCCTTGGCCGCCTCCCTGATCACCGGCGCGGCGGAGCGCAACAGTCGGAAGGGGGCGGTGAGGTGGATGTCGATCATCGCCTCCCACTGCTCGTCCGAGGTCTTGTGGATCATCGCGTCCCAGGTGTAGCCGGCGTTGTTCACGACGATGTCGAGGCCGCCGAACGTGTCCACGGCCGCCTGGACGATGTCGTCGGTCAGGCCGGGTTCCAGCACGTTGCCCGGCACCGCGTACGCCCGGCCACCGGCCCGCTCGACGAGGTCCACGGTCTCCTTGGCCGGTCCCGGGTCGAGGTCGTTGACCACGACGGCTGCGCCCTCGCTCGCCAGCTTGAGGGCGATCGCGCGACCGATCCCCCGCCCCGAACCCGTCACCACAGCAGTGCGGCCCTCGAGCTTCATCCATCCTCCTGGAGATCAATCAATCAATTGATTCGTTCATTCGACCTTAGCCAAGCGACAGGTCCGAGGGAAGAGTGGAGGGGTAGACTCGATCAACTGATTGAATCGTTGGGACGAGGACGCATGGGACGACGACCCGAGATCCAGGGCCGGGAGCTTCTGCTCGCGGCTGCGCTCACGCTGTTCGCGAAGCACGGGGTCGACAGCGTGTCGATCCGGGCCGTGAACCGCGAGGCCGGGCTGGGCCCGGCGTCGGTCCACTACCACTTCGGGACGAAGGACGCGTTGGTCGACGCCGTCCTGCACGAGTACGGCGACTCGGTGATCGAGGGCGTCAAGGCCCGTGCGAAGCAGGTCGCGTCCTCCGAGGTCCCTCCCGACGCACGGGGTCTCGTCACCCTCCTGGCCGAGCCGTACCTGGAGCTCGTGTCCTCGGCGTCCTCGGCCGGTCAGGACTGGTTGCGCCTGGTGAGCCAGCTCCTCCAGCAGGACCCGGACCTCATCCTCGACCGACCGTCGGGGCGCCTCATCTGGACCGCAGCAGCGACCGTCTTCCCGGGCGCGCCGCCCGCCGATGTCCAGCGGACCATGCGCATGTGCCTGACGCTGCTGGTCACCCAGCTGGCGCAGGCGCGGAGTCAGGGACGCAACGCGCTCGACGTGGACCTGCTGATCGACTTCCTCAGTGCCGGACTGGACGCCGTGCTCGGCCAGCAGCAGACCTCCACCGGTCTCGCGTCCGCCTGACGCTCAGGCCCGTCAGGCTGGTCCTCAGCTGGCCTGCCGGACGTAGGTGCCGGGAGCGGCCTCACGGACCGGATGACGCTCCGAGCCGTGCTCCGGGCGCGGTGCGACCCGGTCCCCCGCGCGCTCGGCGACCCAGTCGGCCCAGTGCTCCCACCAGGAGCCGACCTGCTTCTCGGCGCCCTCCAACCACTCGTCAGGCGACTGCTCGCGGTCGAGTGGACCGGTGAAGTAGCTGGCCTTGGGATTCCCGGGAGGATTGACCAGGCTTGCGATGTGACCGGCGTTGCTCAGCGCGAAGGTGCAGTCACCGGACAGGAGCTGCGTGGTGCGGTAGGTCGACTTCCACGGCGTGAGGTGGTCGTTCACCGCGCCCGCCACGAAGGTGGGCACCTTGATCGTCCCGAGGTCGATGGGCGTCCCGAGAGCTTCCATCGCGCCGGGTGTGGGCAGGGGGTTGTGCTCGAAGATGTCCAGGAACTGCTTGTGCAGGGCCGCGGGGAGGTTCGTGCCGTCGGCGTTCCACGACAAGATGTCGAAGACCGGCGGGTCCTCACCCATGAGGTAGTTGTTCACCCAGTAGTTCCACACGAGGTCGTTGGGCCGCATCCAGGTGAAGGCGCTGCCCATCGCCCGCGCGCTGATCACGCCGGCGCGACCTGAGTTCCACCGGGCCAGGGAGAGCAGCCGCGCCGACGAGAAGGCCCCGATGGGAGCCGACTGGCCGAAGTCGAGCAAGGTGACGGCGTACGCCGCGGAGTGGATCCGGTCGTCGCCGAGTGCGGCGAGCTTGTTGAGGACCGCGGTGTTCAGGATGCCCCCGGCGCAGAAGCCGATCACGTTGACGTCCTCCGAGCCGGTCACCTCGCGAACTGCGTCCACGGCTTCGAGGATCCTGCTCGGCATAGGTGTCGATGCTCCAGTGCGACTGCTCGGCGCCCGGGTTGCGCCAGCTGAGCAGGAACGTCTGCAGTCCTCGGCTCACGGAGTACTCGACGAAGCTGCGGCCGGGGCGCAGGTCGAGGAAGTAGTACCGCCCGATGGGGGGCGGCACCACCAGGACCGGCCGCTCGTGCACGTCGTCCGTCGACGGGGTGTACTCCAGCAGCTCGGCGAAGTCGTCCCGGTCGATGACCTGACCGGGTGTCACCGCCATGTCGACACCGACCTCGAGCGTGCCGGGCTTCGCCAGCGACGGCATGCCGCCGTTGTGCCGCAGGTCGTGGAGAAAGTTCTCGGCACCGGTGACCAGGTTGCTGCCGCCTGACTCGAAGGTCTTCTTCAGGGCACCAGGGTTTCCCACCAGGGTGTTGCTCGGCGCCACGGCGCTCGTGACCACGTTCATCACGAAACGAGCCCGCTCCGCGCGGTGCGGGCTCGTCGAGCCCTCCAGGTCGTCGAGCACCTGGTCGACGGCTCGGCACGAGGCGAGATAGGTCTGGGCCAGCCTCTTGTACAGCGGGTTGTGTGCCCATGTCGGGTCCTTGAAGCGCCAGTCGCTCTTCTCGGGAACGACCTCGGACCTCCCGACCGCGATGCGCACGAGCTCGGCCCCGAGCGACACGCTGGCCCGCGCGACGGCTGAGCCGCTCAGCAGCGGGGCGGTGAACCCGTCGACGATGCCGGCCAGCGTCGGTGGCGCGACGGCGTCACCCCCGGGGACTGCTCCCTCGGCCAGGCTGGTCGGATCCTGAGTCTCCGTCATGGGCATCCAATCTCGATCCGTCATGCTATTTCAATCATCTGATTGGTGCAACTGATTGATTCGGGTGGTACGGTCACGTCCGTTCGAGTGGAAGGAATGCCTGGCCATGGGACCACTCGCATGGTGCGCGGGCGAGGCGAGCGCGCTGCTGGTCACCGCCGCGCGCACCAGCCAGACGATGGTGATCGCGGGAGTCGACCTCGTGGCGCGTGACCGGCGCTCGGACCGCGTCCGACTGCTCGGCAGGCTCTGGGGAGTCCAGCTCGACCTGCTTGCCGTGTCTGTCGGCGATCCCGAACGCGCCGTCGACGACGGCTACGCCACCGCCGCGAGGCTGCTCGACCTGCATCGCGAGTTCGTCAGGCGGCTGTTCGAGATCCTGGACACCGACATCGGGCCCAGCCGAGCCGAAGCGACCCCCTCCCCTGACGCCCAGGTGATCCGCCTGCGCGCGAGGTGACGGCTCGCTCGACGTCAGTCGGCGACGGGGACCCGGTGCACCTTGTGCTGCGCGGCCTGGGCGCGCGGCCGGATCACCAGCTCGTCGATGTTCACGTGCGAGGGCCTGGTCACCATCCACGTGATCGCCTCGGCGACGTCGTCGGCGGTGAGGGGCTCGGCCACCCCGGCGTACACCGCGTCGGCCTTCTCCCGGTCGCCCTCGAAGCGCACCAGGGCGAACTCATCGGTCCGCACCATCCCGGGCGCGATCTCGCAGATCCGCACCGGTTGGTCCCACAGCTCGAGGCGCAGCGTCTCGGTCACGACCTGGGTGCCGTGCTTGGCGGCGGTGTAGCCGCCGCCTCCCTCGTAGGCGATGCGCCCCGCGGTGGAGCCGACGTTGAGGATCACGCCGGCGCCGCTCGCGACGAGCGCCGGGAGGAGCGCGCGGGTCACCTGCATGAGGCCGATGACGTTGACCTCGTACATCCGGCGCCAGTCGTCGCTGTCGGCCTCGGCGACCGGACCGGCCCCGAAGGCGCCGCCCGCATTGTTGACCAGCACGTCCAGCCGCTCCCCCACCCGCTCGGCGAGGGCTGCGACCGATGCCTCGTCGGTGACGTCGCAGACCACGGCGGTGCCGCCGATCTCGTCGGCGAGGCCCTCGACCCGGTCCGCGCGGCGGGCGGCGCAGATCACGTGGAAGCCTTCCGCGGCCAGGTGCCTCGCGGTGGCAGCGCCGATCCCGCTGCTGGCTCCCGTGACGACGGCGGTGCGAGTGCTCATCGCACCATGGTCCTCCGCCGTGCCACAGCGACGCCGACCAGGGTGATCACCCCACCGACGTACGCCAACGACCCGGGGGTCTCGTCGAGCAGCAGCCACGCCATCGCGATCGTGATGACCGGGATGAGGTACGTCGTGACCGCGAGGTTCGAGGCAGGCATGTGGTTGAGCGCGTAGGCGTAGCAGGTGAAGCCGATCGCGGTCGGGAAGAGCCCGAGGTAGACCATCCACCAGATCGAGGACGCAGGGGCGGTGGACACCTCCGAGGCGAGGTCGCCGGCCCAAGGCAGGCAGGCGACGGCGCCGACCGCGCAGGCGACCGCGGTGACCTCGACGGCGGGGAGGCTGCTCATGAGCGGCTTCTGGAGGATCAGGCTCACGGCGTAGACGAACGCGGCCAGCACACACAGCAGCACCCCGACCAGGTCGCCGTGACCGTCGCCGGGAGAGCTGATCAGCGCGACGCCGGCGATCGCCAGGGCGAGCCCCACCCCCTTGGTCGTCGTGAACTGCTCGGAGAGGAACACCGCCGCCAGCAGCGCCACGAACACGGGCGCGCTCTGCAGCACCAACGAGGCGGTGCCCGCGTCCACCCGCTGCTCCCCCTGGTTGAGCGCGAGGTTGTAGACGGCGTACCAGAGCACGCCGATGGTGACGAGCCGCCACCACTGCGCACGCTCGGGCCGGCGGAACCGCGGCACGGCCAACGCCAGCAACGCCACCGCGCCGACCGTGTTGCGGCCCAGGGCGAGCGGACCCGCGCTGAAGTCGTGCCCCAGGTGCCGGATCGCGACGAACGCCGAGGCCCAGAGGACGAGCGTGGTGGCGACGGCTGCCAGGGGCAGCCAGGTCACTCGCTCCGGGGCGCTGGTGGTCGTCGTGTCGGTGCTGCTCACCCGGCGATGCTAGGCGGCAGGACCGACAGGTGCTCGCGGGTTTCGGCCGTCACGAAAGTTTCTCCCCGAAGCGTCAGCGACCCGACAGACCGGGTGGACTCGGCGGTGCGAATCTGAGGACACGTTCCAGCGAGGAATCCACCGGGACGCCAGACCTTGAAGGGATACGGACATGGTTACCTACGACACCACTCTGATCGCGATCTTCGTCTCGCTCGCCCTGACGTTCGCGGTGATCGGGACCACCCTGGGGATCGGCATGCTGGCCTCGGCTCTCTCCGGCCACCGCCGCACCCGCACCCCCCGCCTCGTGGCGCGTCCCGCCCACTACGGCAGGCTCGCCCTTCACCACTGAGCTCGGCACCTCGTCCTGGGGCCGACACACGGACGAACACACCCCTGAGGGTGGCTTCCTGGTACGAGCGGCGGGGTACCTCCATCGTGAGGCCCTTGTTCACCCCCGACCGAGCTGAGGAATGTCATGTCGACGGACGCGATCGTGATGCTGAAAGACGACCACCGCGAGATCGAGAAGGCCTTCAAGGCCTTCGAGAAGGCGGGTGACAACGCGCACAAGGCGAAAGGCGCGGCGGTGAAGCGGATCATCGAGCTGCTCACCGTGCACACCTACATCGAGAACGAAGTGATGTACCCCCGGGTGCGCGAGCTGTTGCCCGAGGTCGAGGACGACGTCCTCGAGTCCTACGAGGAGCACCATGTCGCAGACCTGCTGGTCATGGAGCTGGTGACGATGAAGCCGGAGGACGAGAGGTTCACGGCCAAGACCACCGTCCTCATCGAGAACGTGCGCCACCACATCGAGGAAGAAGAGCAGGAGTGGTTCCCCCAGGTCCGTGAAGGCCTCGGACGGCGAACCCTGCAGCAAGTCGGCGAGGAGATGCTCAAGGCACGGAAGAAGGCGCCCAAGAAGCCCTCACAGCCCAGCGCCCTCAAGAAGACGATCGACGCAGTCATCGCCTGAGCCGCTTGTTGTCCGAGCTCAGGCCTCGCCCCACCTGGCCAGCTCCCGTTTCGCCTCGGTCGCGACAGCCTCCATCCTGGTGCGCAACCTGTCGTGCTTCTCGTCCAACCGGTCACGCGCCTCGAGCATCACGTCGATCGACGCGTGCGGCTCTGCGGCCTGTCCGAAGGCGTTCCTGTCCGCACCCAGCAGGAGTGGCAACAGTGCCTGCAGCTCCTCGAGATCTTGCGCAGGAAGTCGACCGGGGCGGTAGGCGTGCCAGCCCTCCTGCGGAGGCTTGAGGAACCCGAGCTCGGTCAGCAGTCCGACCGGGTCCTCGGCGTGCTGCTTGTAGAGACCCAGCAAGGCATCTCGGCGCTCGTCCTCGCCAAGGGACTCGTCCCGCAGCACCCGCTCGACGGCGGCGAACAGAGGGCGACGTTCCTCCCTGAAGGCTGCGCCCCCGGCCCCGACATGGGCCGTCCACTTGCGAACGAACTCGTCGAACGACACGCACTCGTAGTGCAGGATCCGGAAGTCCGGGTCCCTGTGGTGCGTGGGCTCGGGCCCCCGGCGCCTGGCTACGCGGTGGACGAACACCTCCAGGTCCAACGCAGGCCGCGCCAACGTCTTGCCCCTGATGTGGCCCTTGATCCACTCCCGGTTCGAGGGAGTCTCCAGGACTCCCCGTCGAACGAGCTCTTCCAACCGGGCCGGGCCGAGCTTCTTCTTGAAGAGTCCCACGTCGCGTGAGCCGGACTCGGTGCTGACGGCTTCGCGCACGAGAAGGCGGATGCAGCGGATCTCCGCGGGCAGACCCGCCAGCTTCCCCTTGTCTATCTCGAGGCACTCGTCACCATCGATGTGAACGAGCCACGCGACGGAGTCGAGCGGCGCCAGGAGGACGTTGACCAGGTTGGCGTTGACGAGCTGACGCTCGACCAACGTCTCGGGACGCGCCTCGCCCCAGTAGTCACCGCCCGTCGAGATGGGCGTGACGTGCTCGCGGTCCTCCAGATAGCTCAGGATCTCGCGGTCGTCCGACTCGAGGAACACGAACATGTGGTCGGCACCCGAGGCCAGGTTCGCCTCCACGAACTGCTTGACGTTGGCGAGCGTGTCCTTCACGGTGCTCACCGTGCACAGGAATGGGAGACCTTCCACCGCGACAGTCACCCCGCCTCAGCGGAGCCGGAGGAGGGAGAGGACCTTTCGAACGGGCTCTTCGGGGAGCTTGACCACCTCGCGGTCATAGGTCATCAGTCCGTTCACCTCGTCCTCGACGTCAGACACCTGGGTGTAGACGGTAGCGCTGAGACCCGCAGGCACAGCGGGCGCCACCTCGTCGCTGTGCAGCCGCTCGAAAGCGGCGAGCAGCGCCTCGGCGGTCTCGAAGTGCCGGTACCCCAGGCGGCCCTGGCCCCACAGGTGATCCGGGATGATCAGGTCGTAGCCGCCGTACTCGGTGAGCGCGAGCACGCGCCCTTCCTCGGCACGGCGGTCGGGCATCTCGAACGGGCGTCTGTACACGTGCAGGCTCCACAGGTCGCCCCCGCCCTGGTCGTGCCAACCACTGGCGTGGTCGATGCTTCGTGACGAGTCGAGCGCCCGCACCTCGTCAGCCACAGCGTTGGCATCGAACTGGCCCCAGCCCTCGTTGAACGGCACCCACACCGCCAGCGAGGTGACGTTGCGCAGCAGCTCGACCGTGCGGTGCATCTCGGCGCGGAACTCGCGGCGCCCAGCCTTGTCCTCCCGCGCGAACAACCGGTACCGGTGGTCCAGAGGAGACTCGGCCGGCCTGCCGTTCACGCCCGGACGCCTGACCGCGAGCGGCTTGTAGCGACCGCCGCCGTTGACGAAGTCCTGCCAGACGAGCATGCCCAGCCGGTCGCAGTGGTAGTACCAACGCAGCGGCTCGATCTTGATGTGCTTGCGCAGCATGGTGAAGCCGAGCGCCTTCATGGTGCTGATGTCGTGCACGAACGCCTCGTCGGACGGCGGCGTCATCAGACCGTCGGGCCAGTAGCCCTGGTCGAGGACACCCACGTGCAGATAGGGCTCGCCGTTCAGCAGGAGCCGGGGGTGCCCGGCGTCGTCGGGCCCCAAGCCGAAGCTCCGGAGGCCGACGTAGCTGCGCACCATGTCATCCCCCAACGTCACCTCGACGTCGTAGAGGAACGGGTCCTCAGGCGTCCACGCACGTACGGCGCTGAGGGGCACGACGTACGGGCGGCCGACACCGACCTCCTGGCTCGCGATGTCGACGCCTTCCGCGGACACCGTGACGGAAGCCGGCTCGTCGGCGGCCGGGCCCACGGCATGCACGGTGACCTCGACCGCTTGCTCCTCGAGCAGCGGAGTGAGCGTCAGGCGCTCGACGTACGTCTCGGGCACGGCCTCGACCCAGACCGTCTGCCAGATGCCGGACTGCGCCGTGTACCACATCCTCCTGCGCCTGAGACGTTGCTTGCCGGTGCTGGGCCCGCGACCATCCGAGACGTCACGCACCCGCACGACAAGGGCATTTCCGTCCTCGCGCACGGCGTCGGTGATGTCGCACGTGAACGGCAGGTAGCCACCGTGGTTGCTCCCCACCTCGATGTCGTTCACCCACACGGTGCACGTCTGGTCCACAGCTCCGAAGTGGAGCAGCACGCGATCGCCCGCCCCTGACGTGAAGCCCGGGGGAAGGGTGAAGAGCCGGTGGTACCAGAGGAGCTCGTCGGGCTGGAGCTGCCGGCCGACCCCCGAGAGCGGCGCCTCCGGCGAGAACGGCACCACGATCTCGCCGTCGTACTCGCGCGGAGGAGTGGCGCGGGAGTCACCGTCGACATCGGTGATGGCGTAGCTCCATCGCCCGTTGAGGTTGAGGTAGGAGTCCCTGACCAGCTGCGGTCGCGGGTACTCGGGCAGCACCTGGTCGGGATCGAGCTCTCGACCCCAGCGGGTGAGCAGGCCGGACGACATCGGACGAGCCTAGGTCGGCCCGACCCGTGAACGCGAGCCGGACACGGGTCGAGGGTCCCTGCCACGCGGCTACCCGATGGTCGTTGAATGAGATCGTTCGGGGACGGTGCCCGTCGGGACCCCATGCCCCATGGCGGTGCGGGGCCAGCTCCAGGCGTACCGCACGATGAGGGCGAGAACGATCAGCTCCAGCACGACGCCGAGGCCGTAGAAGTACAGCCAGGACTCGCCCGCCACGTTGAATGCGGTGACGGGGACGTAGAGCGCAGCCACGACGAGGTTCGTGATGCGGTTCACCCGGGCGGGCAGCGTCATCGACAGCACGACCATGAAGATCGGGATGGCCATGAGAGTCAGCGCCGTGGTCGAGAAGGTCTGAGAGAGGTCGAACTCGAAGACCTTGCCGTCGAGGATGTCCTCGACGATGCCGGGCGTGAAGAAGCCGAGAATGTCCACGTAGGCGTACAGGAACATGAAGCTCGTCCACGCTGCGGCGAGCTTGGCTCGCACAGGCATCGGCTGGTCTTCCAGAGTGGTGGTGGGTTGACGTGTGCTCATCGTGGGCTCCGTTGTCGTGGTGAGGGTCGGTAGGTCCAACGATCACTGAGCCCGTCGGCGGGCAGATCGGCCCGGAGGCCGGAGTTCGCCTGGCCGATGGCATGATCGCTCCCTCGTTCTTTCGGCCGGTACGCCGAGGCGCGCCGATCCCTAGGCTGGAGCCGTGGTCACCGTCCGGCGCTCCATCTGGCATGAGCCGCGGCCTGCTGACGCCCCACCCATCGGTCGCCTCGACTGGCTGCTGGTGGGCGTGTTCGCGGCCGCCGCCTTGGTCGAGGGCATCGTTCGGCCGGGCCTGGCCTGGCGACCCCTGGTGACGGTGCTCGCACTGGCGCTGATGCCTGCCCTGCTCTGGCGGCGGGACCGCCCCCTGATGGCCGCCCTGGTCGGGTGGGGCGTCGCCGGGCTGCTCTCGGTCCTCCAGCTGACCGCCCACGCCGGGGACCTCGGCCTCTACTCCATGATGGCCGTCCTGATCCTGCTCTACTCCCTGGTGCGGTGGGGCTCGGGACGGGAGATGGTCGTGGGGACGGTGTTCGTGGCAGTCGTCGTCGCGCTGGGGATGTACGCCTCCTCCGCGGGCTGGGCCGACGTTTTCGGCGGGAGCGTCCTCTTGCTGTTGTTCGTCGCCCTCGCGGCGGTGTTCCGCTACCGCGCGGACCTCTGGCATCGCCAACAGCGCGAGATCCGCAACGAGGAGCGGGTGGCGCTGGCGCGCGAGCTGCACGACACCGTGGCCCACCACGTCTCGGCTATCGCGGTGCAGGCGCAGGCCGGTGGCGTGGTCGCCGGCACCCAGCCTGAGAAGGCTGCCGAGGTCCTGGCCGCGATCGAGTCCGAAGCGTCGCGAACCCTGGCGGAGATGAGATCCATGGTGCGGGTGCTGCGTGAGGAGGAAGCCGTCGCCTACTCACCGCAGCCGGGTGTCGCGGACCTGCCTGCGCTGGCGCGCGCCGACGCGACGCCCACCGTCGAGGTCTCGCTGGACGGTTCGTTGACCCGGCTGGCACGACCCGTGGACGCCGCGCTCTACCGGCTCGCGCAGGAGTCGCTGACCAACGCCGTACGGCACGCCCGGAGCGCGACCCGCGTCGGGATCGACGTACGCCGGGAGGGCGACGCCGTCAGGCTGCGTGTCAGCGACGATGGACAGACCGAGCCGGGGCCGGCCCCGGAGCCTGGGTTCGGCCTGCTGGGCATGGCCGAACGCGCCCAGCTCCTCGGCGGATCGCTCTCCGCGGGGCCGGGGCCCGAGGGTGGCTGGGTGGTCGAGGCCGTGCTGCCGGTGGAGGCGCTGGCATGAGCATCCGTGTTGTCGTAGCCGACGACCAGGACCTGGTCCGGACCGGGCTGGTGATGATCCTCGGCGCGCAACCCGACCTCGAGGTCGTGGGAGAAGCAGCAGACGGGCTCGCAGCGCTCGACCTGGCGACCCGGCTGCGTCCCGATGTCCTCCTCGTCGACATCCGGATGCCCGGGCTCGACGGCGTCGAGGTGACGCGGCGCCTGGCCGGGCCAGACGTGACGGACCCGATGGCGGTCGTCGTGATCACCACCTTCGACCTCGATGAGTACGTCCTCGGCGCCCTCCGCGCCGGCGCCCGCGGCTTCCTGCTCAAGGACGCCGGGCCGGAGCTCCTCGTGCAGGCCATCCACGCGGCGGCCGACGGGGACGCGCTGATCGCCCCCAACGTCACACGCCGGCTGCTGGCGACCTTCGCCGACCAGGCGCCGGTGGTACCGGTCCAGCCGATCGACCCGCTCACCGAGCGCGAGGAGGAGGTGCTCGCGCTGGTGGCACGGGGCCGCACCAACGCCGAGATCGCCACCGAGCTCTTCGTCGGCCTGAGCACGGTCAAGACCCACGTCGCATCGTTGATGACCAAGCTCGGCGCCCGCAACCGCGTCGAGATCGCGATGTGGGCCTACGACACCAGGCGCGTGAGAGCCGACTAGGGGTACAGATCGCAGCGTGTGTGGATGCGGTTCTCCAACGCCACGACAGGCCGTCCCACGGGCGTTCTTCTGCGTGAGGCGTCGCGCGGACCTGCCGCGATGCGCGCGCCCGCGCGCAGCTGCCGCGTGTCTTCTGTTGTGATGCGGGCGTTACCCGTCTGGGCCAGACGCCGTGCTCGAGGAGACGACCCCGTGGATCGCGCTAGACCGTGCCCACGCTCCCGTGCAACCTCTCGACGGTTCCAACGCGTCTGCGTGTTGACCTGCCTTGGCGACGGCTACAGCACGGAGGGGTCGTGATCCTATGGCTCACGAGGGCGACGTCGACGCCTTCGTCGTCGCACGGTCGGACGCGTTGCTGCGGACGGCGTACTTCCTCACGCAGGACGAGGGACTGGCCGAGGACCTGTTGCAGACCGCGATGACCAAGGCGTGGTTCGCCTGGCGACGTATCGACGGACCACCCGAGGCGTACGTCCGCCGTGTGCTGGTCACGACCTCGGCCTCATGGTGGCGCCGACGGTGGACCCGCGAGACGCCGACCGAGGCACTGCCCGAGCGGGAGAGAGCGGAAGGCCCGGACGGCCCGGCTGGCGATCAGGACTTGTGGGAGGCGATCGGTCACCTGCCTCCGCGGCAACGAGCGACGATCGATTCGGACCGGCCGAGGATCGTCGGGGTCTACGCGACCGAGACCCCGGCGCTCGAGGACTGCGCGGCTTCCCTGGGTCAACGCAAGCCGCAGTCGCCTGCGGAGGAGTCCGCGCAGGTCGAGGAGTTCGACCGGCGATGCGCGACGGACCTCGAGCTGCGGGTCGACGGCCAGGTGCCCACGACGGCGGGCCCGGACTACGTCGACTTCGGGTTCGACGGCCAGGCGCTCCTTCGACCCGGCGGAGCCCGGACCGTCTCTATCGACGTCATCAAGAACGACCCCCGCTCCGTCCGCTATGCACTCGTCATCTGGGAGGCACGGCCATGAAGGCACTCCGACCGCGCTGGCTGCTGCTCGCGGCCAGCTCCATCGTGCTCGTCGCATGCAACGACGGCACCACCGCCGAGCCCGACGCTGAGGCCGAAGGCCCCGACTACGTCGTGCTCCTCGACGACGATGCGGAACCGGACCAGGTCCAGGGCGAGCCTGGCACCTACGCCTTCTCCGCCCGCGGGGTCAGGAACGCCACCGCTCGCGGTCATGGAGGTGCCGGAAGGCTTCTCCAACTTCGGCTTCTGGATGGTGTGGCCCTCCGAGTACGCGAGCCCGTCAGGCGACAGCCCGCCCCTGCGAGCAGTCCAGTACTGGACCGTCAACGGTGTCTTCGCCGATCCCTGCCGCTGGGCCGGTGCCGCCCGCGAGATCGGACCCGGGGTGGACGACTTCGTGACAGCGCTGAGCGCCCAGCGACGGACCGAGGTGTCGGACGCGTCGCCGGTGTCCCTCGACGGGCACGAGGGTGTGACGCTCGAGATCCGTGTCCCCGACGACCTCGAGATGGATGCCTGCGACGAGGGTCGCTACATGTTCTGGGAGGGCTCGCCCGATGACGCCCAGCACCAGACCGAGTCCGACGCGGCCGAGCGCCTGTGGATCGTCGACGTCGACGGCCAGCGGGTCGTGCTCGCCCTGCTCCTCGATCCCGAGGTCCCTGAGCAGGACGTCGACGACCTGACGGCGACCGTCGAGTCGGTGCGGTTCATCGACGCGAAGTGACGCCGATCCCGGCCCCTACCCCGTCGTCGGGAAACGCACTGTCCTCGGCAGATCCGGATGGATGAGGACGTGGTCCACATTGAAGTTCCAGAGCCTTTGACCGTTCTTGCTGGTCAGAGGAGGTTTTTCGGTCGGGCTGACAGGATTTGAACCTGCGACCCCTTGACCCCCAGTCAAGTGCGCTACCAAGCTGCGCCACAGCCCGTCGGCCCTGTTTCCAGGGCCAGAGCGACCCTACCGGAGCCTGGCCGCACGACCGAATCGGGTGGCTACTGGACGAGCGACTGGCGGCTCCGCTGCTTCGCGAGGAACGCGCGAGCCTGGTCGTGGTCCATGGTTCGCGGTGAGGACCCGGGACGAGCGGGCCTCGTGTCGCCGTACAGCCAGGCGTCGAAGAGGCGGTCGAGCTGCCTGCCCGAGACCTGCTCGGAGAGCCTGATGAACTGCGGGATCGCGACGTTCCCACCGGCGTGCTTGTCCGTCCACGTCCGCAGGATCGTGAAGAAGTCGTCGTCGCCGACCGTCTCGCGGAGCGCCTCGAGAGCCATCGCGCCCCGGACGTAGACCTGGCCGTCGAACAGGTGGGCGGGCCCGGGGTTGCCGATCGGCAGCCGCCAGAAGGGACTGTGGCGCGGGAGCCCCGCGTACCAGCCGTCGAAGATCTCGGCGGCGGTGTCGGTGCCCTCGTGCTCGCTCCAGAGCCACTCCATGTACGACGCGAAGCCCTCGTTGAGCCAGATGTGACGCCAGGAGCGCACGGCCAGGTCGTCGCCGGTCCACTGGTGGGCGAGCTCGTGGACCACCACGGAGGCGCCTTCGATCGGGTCACCGAAGAACCCGGGGTCGTACACGGGACGCGTCTGGTTCTCCAGCGCGAAGCCGAGTCCCGGCGTGTTGTCGACGATGCCTCCGGAGGTGCTGAAGGGGTACGGGCCGAGGTACTCCTGGAGGAAGTCGAGGATCTCGCCCTGCCGTGCGAACACCTCGTCGATGCTGGCGCCGAGCGATCCGGAGTCGTCGACACCTCCGACCGTCCAGGTGTTCTCGTTGCCTGGCGAGCCGGCCGGCGCAGCCCCGGCGGTCCATCCGTCCTGGGCGTCGCCATCGGGCTCGAAGCCGGTCGACCCCTCCCCCGTCGTGGAGACGATGTCGTCGACGAACACGCCCGACAGCTGGACCGACTCGTCGGAGGCGTAGGACAGGCTGACCCGGACGTCCTCGCCGGCGTACGCCCCCAGGTCGACCGTCCAGCGCTCGTAGCCCTCCGTGGACCCGGACCTGGCGTGCCACTCACCCGTGGTCCCCTCAGGTTTGCAGGAGCGGCGATCGGCCGACTGGTAGTGCCTGAGGAACGGGTGCAGCTCCAGCCACCCCGGGCACGAGGCGCCGGTCGACCGGCGGGTGTGGCCGTTCTCGTCGGGCAGGGTCGTCCAGTCGTTCCGGCCCACGGTGCGCGCCTCGACGAAGAAGAAGTCCCACGCCCCCTCGGTGTCCCGCTTCACCCGGAAGGACAGGGTCCCTCCGTCCGCCGGGACCGAGAGCGTGCGAGTCAGCCGCTTGTACGCCGAGTCAGCCGTCTGGGAGAAGGCGAAGCCGTCCCCCGAGAACGGCGCGGCGTAGGGCTCGTCGAGCACCGGGTCCACCGCGTCGACGAGCGGGATGCCGTTGCCGTCGTGCTCGGTGAAGCGCCAGTTCCCGACGCCGATCGTGGCCAGGTACGACGCCATCGGCTCGGCGGCCTCCCAGGTCCAGGTCCGCTCCCCGTCGAGCACGGACGTTCCCTGCAGCTCGCCGTTGGCGACCACCTGGAGCCGCTTGGGCGCGGTGACCCTGAACGTGTAGGACGCCTTGTCGCTCGGGTGGTCGTTGACCGGGAACCAGTGCGAGGCGCCGTGCGGCTCCCCCACCGCGATCGCGCCGTCGTCGGTGTGGATGAATCCCGACCCGTCGGCGAGAGGGGTCGGCACCCCGTCGTAGGTCACCTCGGTCGTGAACGCCTGCCCGTCCGCGATCCCCTGCCCCGGCCTGATCCTCAGCTCGCCGCGACGCCGGGTCCAGGTCGCGTCCTGCCCGTCCACCTGGACCGAGCGGACCTCCAGCCCGTCGAGGTCGAGGTTGAGGCGGGACAGGTCCTGCGTGGCGGTGGCCGTGATCGTGGCGACGCCCGAGAGTCGGTCGGGCCCCGGCCGGTAGGACAGGTCCAGGTCGTAGTGAGCGACGTCGTACCCACCGTTGCCGTCGCGCAGGAAGTAGCGGTCCCCCACCCCCGGCGCCCCCGGGGAGAACCCCGCTGCTCGACCGATGACCGGCGCGGCGCCGACGACGGCCAGCGCGAGGGCGACGGTGCCGACGAACGTGGATCGAGACCTCATGGCGCCTCCCGGATGCGTGTCTGCTCGCCACCTTGGACCTGCGACGACCCCTGCCGCAAGCCGCATGACAGGTCACTGTCCGCGTCGGTCGGTAGCGTCTCGCCATGGACCACGGCTCCCCCGATGTCGCCGCGCTCGCGCGATGGCGGCTGAGGGCACAGCTGGTCCGCGGGTCGACCGTGACTCGGCCCCACGAGGTCCTCGGGCACCTCGCTGCGTCCCAGGGACAGGACTACCTCCCGGCCACGTGGTCGTTGTCGCAACGGTGCGCGGAGGTGCAGCCGCACACTGCGGTGGACGACGACCTCGACGCCGGGCGCGTCCTGCGCACCCACACGCTGCGACCCACCTGGCACCTCGTCACTCCCGACTCCCTCCCGTGGCTCCTCGCCGCCACGACGCCGCGGGTGCACCAGGCCAACAAGCACTACTACCGACAGCTCGGGGTCGACGAGGCCCTGATGAAGCGCGTGCGTCCGGTCCTCGACCGCGTGCTGGCCGACCGCCACGCCACCCGCGACGAGCTGGCGGCGGCCCTGGCGGCCGTCGGCATCGAGGCCGCGGGTCCCCGGCTCGGCTACCTCCTCATGTGGGCCGAGATCGAGGGCTGGGTGGTGAGCGGGCGTCGCTCCGGGAAGCAGCAGACCTACGCGGCGTACGACGAGCGCGTCCCGTCCTCGACCTGGACGCGCGACGACGCGCTGGGCCGGCTGGCCGAGGTCTACGTCGCGAGCCGCGGCCCGGCCACCGTGAAGGACCTGGCCCGCTGGGCGTCCCTGACGCAGGTGGAGGCCCGCCGCGGCGTCGAGGTGGCCGGGTCGTCGCTCGTGGAGCTGGAGGTCGACGGGAGGGTCTACCTCCACGCGGGTGGGCAGTCCGTCCCGGAGCGCGGTCCGGTGCGCGTCGACCTCGTCCAGCAGTACGACGAGCTCGGGATGTCCTTCAGCGAGAGCCGTGACGTGCTCGCCGGCCACCACCGGTCGGTGTTCGGCCCGGCCTCCACGCTGGTGCACTCGATCCTGCTCGACGGGCTCCTCGTCGGGCACTGGCGCTACGAGAGGGACTCGTCGGGCCGCCCGGTCGAGGTGCAGGCGTGGTTCTACGACGAGCCCGTGGCCGACGACCTGCTCGACGACGCCGTACGCCGCTTCGAGGTGTTCGCCGGCGGACCGGTGCGTCTCGCTCGAGGTCTAGCGGCGCTTGTCGTTCTTCTTGCGGGGGCGGACCTGGAGGTGGATCGGGGAGCCGACGAACCCGAAGTCCTCGCGGAGACGGCGCTCGACGAACCGCACGTACGACGCATCGAGCGGGCCGGACGTGAAGAGCACGAAGGTCGGCGGAGCCGTCGAGGCCTGGGTGCCGAACATGATCTTGGCCTGCTTGCCGCCGCGGACGGGGTGCGGGTGCTCGGCGACGAGGCGGCCGAGGAACGCGTTGAGCTGGCCGGTGGACACCCGGGTCTCCCAGCCGGCGAGGGCGGCGTCGAGGGCGGGGACGAGCCGGTCGACGTGCCAGCCGGTGCGGGCGGTGATGTTCACCCGCGGCGCCCACTGCACCCGGACGAGCTCGCGCTCGATCTCCTTGTCGAGGTAGTAGCGCCGCTCCTCGTCGACCAGGTCCCACTTGTTGAAGGCGATGACGAGCGCGCGGCCGGTCTCCTGGACCGAGGTGATGATCCGCTGGTCCTGCTCGGACAGCGGCTGCGAGGCGTCGATGACCGCGACACAGACCTCGGCGCGCTCGATGGCGGCGCCGGTGCGCAGCGAGGCGTAGTACTCGTGCCCGGACGCCTCCTTGACCCGCTTGCGGATGCCCGCGGTGTCGATGAAGCGCCAGGTGCGACCGCCCAGCTCGACCAGCTCGTCGACCGGGTCGACGGTGGTGCCCGCGACGTCGTCGACGACGACCCGGTCCTCGCGGGCGAGCTTGTTGAGCAGCGACGACTTGCCGACGTTGGGCTTGCCCACGATCGCGATCCGACGCGGGCCCATCTCGGCGACGTCGTCCATGTCGGGGGTCTCCGGGAGTGCGTCGAGGATCGCGTCGAGCATGTCGCCGGACCCGCGGCCGTGGAGGGCGGAGACGGAGTACGGCTCCCCCAGCCCGAGGTTCCACAGTGACGCCGCCTCGGCCTCGCCACGGAGGTCGTCGACCTTGTTCGCGGCGAGCACGACCGGCTTGCCGGAGCGGCGCAGGATCCTGACGACGGCCTCGTCGGCGTCGGTGATGCCGACCGTCGCGTCCACGACGAACAGCACGGCGTCGGCGACGGAGACGGCGACCTCGGCCTGCGCGGCGATCCGCTCGGCGAGGCCGCGGGCGTCGGGGTCCCAGCCGCCGGTGTCGACGACGGTGAAGGCGCGGCCGTTCCAGTTCGCGTCGTAGGACACGCGGTCACGGGTCACACCCGGGACGTCCTGCACCACGGCCTCGCGGCGCCCGAGGATGCGGTTGACCAGCGTGGACTTGCCGACGTTGGGGCGCCCGACGACGGCCAGCACGGGGGTGACGGCGGTCATGACGCGGCCTCCACGAGGGCGACGACCTGGTCGATGACCTCGTCGAGACTGTGCCCGGTGGTGTCGATGTGGACCGCGCCGTCGGCCATCATCAGCGGCGCCGTGGCGCGGCCGGAGTCGATCTTGTCCCGCTCGAGCAGCTGCGCCTCGGTCGAGGAGACGTCGCCGAGGTGCGCGTGCTCGGCGGTACGGCGGTGTGCACGTGCCGAGGCGTCCGCGGACAGGTACACCTTGACCTCCGCCTGCGGCCAGACCACCGAGCCGATGTCGCGGCCCTCGACCACGATGCCTCCGTCGCCGATGATGCCGCGCTGGAGAGCGAGCAGCCGGGCGCGGACCTCGGGCACGGTGCTCACCGGGGAGACCGCACCGGTCACCTCGGCGGACCGGATCGGCCCGGAGGCGTCCTCACCGTCGACGGTGATGGTCGAGGCGAGCGGATCGGTGCCGGACACGATCTCGGGGTCCTCGCAGCGGGCGGCGACGGCGCACGGGTCGCTGACGTCCACCCCGTTCTGCAGCATGAACCAGGTCATCGCCCGGAACTGCGCGCCGGTGTCGAGGTAGCGAAGCCCGAGCCGCGAGGCGACGCCTCGCGAGGTGCTCGACTTGCCGGACCCCGACGTGCCGTCGACGGCCACGACCACGTTGCTCACCGCACTGCTCCCTGCCACTGTTGCTGCTCGACCTGCTCACACACGAAGCGCCCCGACTGCCCGGGGCGCATCGGGCGATTCTACGCGTCAGGCGGAGTGACCTGCGACCGTCTCGTCCTCGACCTTGGCCTCGTGCACGGACTCCGCGATGTACGCCGACGCCTGCTCGTCGCTGAGCCGGAAGCGGAACGCCATGGCGTACACGGCCACGGAGAGCACGGCGAGCAGCCCGGCCGAGAGCCCGAAGTTCAGGGCGTCCAGGTTGCCAGCGGCCGGCTCGGGATAGTTGCCGAGGTAGGAGATGAGCGCGAGCCCACCGAGCCACGGGAACACCCAGAGCCCCGACTTCACGTCGAGCGACTGGTCCTTCATCTGTCCCGACGCGACGAACACGGCGAGCAGCGCGAAGCCGATGAGGACCGCAACCATGAGCTTCCACACGGTGGTCCAGCCGGACCAGTACACGATGAGGTTGGAGCCCCAGAAGGCCAGCAAGGGGATCACGTGCCCGCCGGGGAGCCGGAACGGGCGCTCCTGGTCTGGCACCTGGAGCCGCAGCGAGGCGTGTACCAAGGGGCCGGACGCGAAGGACAGCACCGTGGCCGAGGTGATGAAGCCGACCAGCTGCTGCCAGCTCGGGAACGGGAGCAGTGCGATCAGGCCGATGACGAAGGCCAGCCCCAGGCCGACCATCGGCACGCCGTTGTCGTTGGTCTTCTCGAGCACACGAGGCGCGTTGCCGTTGCGTGCCATGGCGAAGGAGATCCGCGACGTGATGGTCGTGTAGATCAGACCGGTGTCGCCGGGGCTCACGATCGCGTCGATGTAGAGCAGCACCGCCAGCCAGCCCAGGCCCAGGGCGGTGGCGAGAGCGGCCAGTGGTCCGAAGTCGTTCTCGAAGGACAGCTTGGACCAGCTGCCCGAGTCCGCGAGCGTCCCGGGGTCCAGCGAGCCGATGAAAGCGACCTGCAGCAGCACGTAGATCAGGCCGGTCAGGAGCACTGAACCCACCACCGCGATCGGCACGTTCCTCTTCGGATTGTCGGTCTCACCCGCCAGCTCGATGCCCTGGCGGAAGCCCAGGTAGGAGAACACGATCCCGGAGGTCGCGATGGCGGTGAAAACTCCGTGCACGCCGTCCGGGGCGAAGCCGTGGGACGAGAAGTTGTCACCGTGGAAGGCGGTGACGAAGAAGGCCGCGATGACCAGCAGGATGATGAAGAGCTTCCAGCCGACCAAGGCGTTGTTGATCCGCGCGAACCAGCGCACGCCGTAGTAGTTCACCAGGACGAAGACCGCCATGAGGATCACGGCGGTGCCATAGCCGAGCGTCGTGAGCGTGTGGACGGCCTCGCCGTTGACGGTGTGCTCCTCGGTGAAGGGGGCATACTTCGTGCCGTACTGCAGCGCCGCCTCCACCTCGATGGGAGCGGTCGTCGACACGGCGACGTAGGTGATCCAGCCGGCGCTGAAGCTGGCGAGATGGCCGAACGCCATGTGCGGGAAGCGGACGACACCGCCGGAGAGGGGGAACATGGTGCCCAGCTCCGCGTAGGTCAGCGCGATGAGCAGGATGAGGAAGCCACCCAGCGCCCAGGAGATGATCGCCGCGGGTCCGGCCTCGACCGAGGCGTTGAGTGCGCCGAAGAGCCATCCGGAGCCGATGATCGACCCCACGCTCGCGAACAGGAGCCCCACGACTCCCACATGACGTTTGAGCTGGTGCTGCGAAGCCTGCTCTGTGGCTGCCATGCACGTCCCTCTCTTCCCCGGGCAACCATGGCTGACACGGGACCGAAGTTGGTGGGTCCAAGCAACCTTCCCCGGATCTGGACCAGATCATGCGCCACGGCACGAACGTGATGACCCGCCGCCGATCACCCGTGCACCGACCAGCCGCGCTCCTCGAGCGCCGTGCGCAGCCGGTCGGCGGCGTCCTCGGCGACGGTGAGCTCGGTGAGACCCACCGGACGGCCGGGGTCGTGGTCGATGCGGACGTCCTCGATGTTCACGCCGATGTCGCCGCAGTCGGCGAACAGCCGCGCCAGCTCGCCCGGGTGGTCGGGCACCCCGACGAAGACGCCCTCCACGGGGAGGGTCGGCCCACCGTGCTTGCCGGGGATCGCGGCGGTGCCCGCCACGCCCTTGCCGAGGACGTCTCCGAGGGCCTCGCGCGAGCCGGCGTCCAGGGCGTCGAGCACGCCGTCGAGGCGGTCGCGGACCTCGCGGAGCAGGCCGCCGAGGGCGGTCGCGTTGGCGGTGAGGATCTGCTGCCACAGGGCGGGGTCGCCGGCCGCGATGCGGGTGACGTCCCGGACCCCCTGGCCGGAGAGGCTGAGGTGCTCGGCGGGGGCGTCCGCGAGTGCGCCCGCGACCAGGGCGGCCATGACGTGCGGCACGTGAGAGGTGCGGGCCACCGCGGCGTCGTGCTCGTCCGGGGTGAAGGCGAAGGCCGTGGCACCGCAGGCCTCGGCCAGGGCAGTGACCAGGGCGGTGGCCCCGGGGTCGCTGGACGCGTGCGGCGCGACCGCCCAGGGCCGGCCGTCAAAGAGCAGCGACGAGGCGGCCAGTGGGCCGGAGCGCTCGCTGCCGGCCATCGGGTGGCTGCCCACGTAGCGCGTGAGCGCGTCAGCGGGCACGAGGTCCGCGACCCGGGCCAGCGGCTGGCCCTTCACGCTGCCGACGTCGGTCACCACCGCGTGGGTCGTGGTGAGCGCCTCGGCGATGGCCTCGGCCAGGTGGTCCGGCGGCACCGCGACCACGACGAGCTCGGGGGCGACCGGGGCACCGTTGGTGGGGGTCCCGGCGCCGAGGCCGCTGGCGGTGCGGAGGTGCTCGTCGTTGACGTCGCGGAGCAGGACCTCGAGGCCGCGGGCTCGGAGCGCCAGCCCCACCGACGTACCCAGGAGGCCGGCGCCGACCACCAGGACCGGGCCGCGGAGCTCGCTCACGCCTGCTCCTCGTCGGGGACCTCGCGCACGCGGGTCAGGTCGCGGCGGAGGTGCGCGGCTCCGTGGAGGTAGACGTGGGTGACCTCGGCCCGCGACAGGTAGGAATCGACGTGCGCCAGCATCCGCACCACGCGGGGCATCGAGCCGTCGATCTCCAGCTCGCGAGCGCAGATCAGAGGGACGTCGTCGAAGCCGAGCAGGCGGGCGGCGTACGCCGGGAACTCCGAGCTCAGGTCGCTGGTCGCGGTGAAGATGATGCTGATGAAGTCGTCGACGCCGAGGTCGTTGGCGTCCATGACGCCCGTGACCATCTCGGCGACGCGCTCCAGCATGTGCTCACGGGAGTCGACATCGAGCTGCGTCGCCCCACGGATCGCCCGCACACGCACGGCCGCCTCCTTCGCGCTCGACTCCGACCGGCCCACCCTAGTGTCGCCGGACGGGCGCTCCGGTCGGTGCGTCAGTCCGGCAGCTGGTCGGGCGGCAGGAGGGTGATCGACCGGACGAGCTCGTCGATGCGGGCGGCGCTGTCGGCGTAGACGGTGAGGCCGTAGGGAGCGTCGGCGTAGCGGTACGAGGCCTGGAACAGCGGCCCGCCCTCGCCGCGGTCGTACCGCCACCGCGTGACGGTGCCCCACGGCTGCTCCGCCCCGGTCGGCGTCCAGTCAGCCGTGCCGATCAACGTGGACGTGGGAGTGGTGCCCGTGGAGTCCTGCGCCCTCATCACGCGGTTCTCCTCCGCCGCCGCGGCGACCACCTCCGACGGTGTCTCGGGGGCCGGAAGGAGCTCGTAGTTCACCGTCGGGTTCGGGGCATCGGGCGGGTAGCAGCTGTAGACGTAGTGGCCGTCCGAGCTGTCGGTGTTGCACTTCCACTGCTCGCCGTCGATGGCGCCGATGCTGGGGAAGGCCAGCTGCATGTCGGAGTGCTTGCTCATGATGCCCACCTGCTGGCGGACCCCCGCGACCGCGCCCGCGGCCACGGCGAGAGCGAGCAGGGCGGCGGCGGTACGGCGCACCGGGTGCCGGACGCGTACGTCGTCGCCGGTCTCAGCGGTCTCCATCGGTGCCCCCCGATGCTGGTCGTTGGTCCGAGGGTACGACCTGCGCGGTCCGCGCGGGAGAGGTCAGAGTCCGCCGGCGTCGAGGAGGGTGCCGAGCTCGTCGCGGCTGAGCTCGCGCATCGCTCCGGGCTTGAGACCGGTGAGGGCGACGGGGCCGACGACGGTCCTGGTCAGGCGGCGCACCGGGTGGCCGACCTCGTCGAGCAGCCGCCGGACGATCCGGTTGCGGCCCTCGTGGATCACGAGCTCGACGATCGAGCGGTCCTTGGCCGTGGAGACCACCTTGGCCTGGTGCACCTCGACGGGTCCGTCGTCGAGGACGACGCCGTCCTTGAGCCGCCGCACGACGGCCTTGTCGACGACGCCGTCCACCTCGGCGACGTACGTCTTCTCCAGCTCGTACGCCGGGTGCGCGACCCGTTGGGCGAAGTCACCGTCGTTGGTGAGCAGGATCAGGCCCTCGGTGTCGGTGTCGAGGCGCCCGACGTGGAAGAGTCGCTCGGGCCGGTCGGCCACGAGGTCGCCGAGGGTGCGCCGGCCCTGCGGGTCCGACATCGTCGAGACGACGCCGCGCGGCTTGTTGAGGACGAGGTACACGTGCGCCGACACCGGCGGGAGCCGCTTGCCGTCGACCCGGATCACCGCCGTGAGCGGGTCGACCTTGGTGCCGAGCCGGGTGACGACCTCGCCGTCGACCTCGACGAGCCCGTCGAGCATGAGCTCCTCGCACTTGCGCCGGCTGGCGACGCCGGACTGCGCGAGCAGCTTCTGCAGCCGGACGAGGCCGTCGTCGTCCGGCTGGGCGGTGCCGGGGTAGGCGACGTCGTCCATGGGCCGAACGCTAGCCCGGTGGGGTGCGTCAGGCCGAGGCCGCCTCCTCGACCACCAGCGTCTCCGGGTGGTCGAGGTCGTCGAGGTCCTCCAGGTCCGGCATCAGCGGCGCCAGCTCCGGCAGGTCCGCCAGGGAGGTGATGCCCAGCCGCTCGAGGAAGTAGCCCGTCGTGCGGTAGAGGATCGCGGTCGACTCGGCGTCCTGTCCGGCCTCCTCGACCAGCCCACGCGACACCAGGGTGCGGATCACGCCGTCGACGTTGACGCCACGGATCGCGGAGACCCGAGCCCGGCTGACGGGCTGGCGGTAGGCCACCACCGACAGCGTCTCGAGAGCCGCCTGGGTCAGCCGCGCCTGCTGGCCGTCGACCACGAACTTCTCCACCACCGGCGCGAGCTCCTCGCGGGTGTAGAAGCGCCAGCCGCCCGCGACGTTGCGCAGGTCGAAGCCACGGCCCTGCTCGGCGTACTCCGCGGCGAGCCCGGCGAGCGCCTGGCGCACCTCCTCCGGCGGGTAGCCGACGGCAGACGCGAGCGTCAGGTGGTCGAGCGGCTGGTCGGCGACCATGAGCAGCGCCTCGAGGGCGGGCCGCAGGTCGGCCAGGGGTACGTCGAGCGTGGTCTCCTCGGTGACCTCGACCTCGTCACTCATCGTCACCCTCCTGGATGTCGTCGTCCTCGGCGCCCGGGGCCACGTCGGTGACCTCCGGTGGCGCCCCGTCGAACTCGTCGGTGATCTCGACCTCGGTGTCCTCGTCGCCCGTCCAGCGGACGCTCAGCTCGCCCAACGGCGTCAGCTGCTCGAAGCCCACCACGCCCTCGCGGAAGAGCTCCAGCAACGACAGGAACCGGGCCACCTTGGTGAGGGTGTCCGCGGCGTCACCGCACAGTGCCCGGAAGGTGACCGTCCCGTGGCGGCGGAGCCGCTCCATGACGATGGCCGCCTGCTCACGGACGCTGACCTGCGGGGCGTGCAGGTGCGCGAAGGACACCTCGAGCACCGGTTTGGGCTCCATCGCCTTCGCCGCCAACGAGGCGAACTCGTCGAGCCCCAGGCCGATCAGCACCTCGGGGAGCAGCGTGGCGTAGCGGTCCTCGAGCCCGACCGCGCGCGGGAACCGCTTCGCCTCCGCGGCCAGCCGGTGCTCGAAGTCCGAGGCGACCTGCTTGAAGGCGCGGTACTGCAGCAGGCGCGCGAACAGCAGGTCGCGGGCCTCGAGCAGCGCGAGGTCGTCCTCGTCCTCCACCTCCGCCGCAGGCAGGAGGCGAGCGGCCTTCAGGTCGAGCAGGGTCGCGGCGACGACGAGGAACGACGAGGTCTCCTCGAGGTCCCAGTCGCTCACCTGCCGAGCGGACGTGCGCGATGAACTCGTCGGTGACCCTGGACAGCGCCAGCTCGGTGATGTCGAGCTTGTGCCGCGCGATCAGGCTCAGCAGCAGGTCGAAGGGGCCCTCGAAGTTGTCGAGCCGCAGCTGGAACCCGCCGGCTGCCGTGGCGTCGTCGGACGCCCCCGTGACCTCGGGGGGCGCGGCGGTGGCCGTCATCCCTCGCGCAGCCGCTTCAGGAGCTCGCTGTCCTCGCCATGGGCGTCGAGGTCGGCGAGCGCCATCGCGATCGAGGCCCGCACGATGCGTCCGCGGTCGACGCCGAGGGAGTGCAGGCGCCGCAGGTCGAGGCGTGCGTGCTCGATCTCGAGCAGCTCGTCGGCGGTGACGTAGACGGTCATCTTCTCGTCGTGCCTGACCCGGCCACTGGCCTGGCGTGCCCCCGCTTTCGGCTTCTTGGCAGGGGCGAGCTCGACGACCTGGTGGTCGTCGTCGGCGGGCTCGGGAGCAGGGACCGCGGTCGGCCGGAAGATGTCGTCGGCCGCGGGGACGTTCACACGTCGAGGCACCGAACCGCCACCTCCTTCGCGAGGTTGCGGTAGGCCTCGGCGCCTGCGGACTCCCCGGCGTACGACGTGATCGGCTCGCCGGCCACCGTCGAGTCCGAGAACTTCACGGTCCGGCGGATGACGGTGTGGAAGACGTCGTCGCCCCATGCCTCGACGAGGCGCTGCATGACCTCGCGGCCGTGCAGGGTGCGCCCGTCGTACATCGTGCCGAGCACGCCGTCGATCTGCAGGCGCGGGTTGAGCCGCTCCCTGACCTTGTCGATCGTGGTCTTGAGCAGGGCCACGCCGCGCAGCGCGAAGTACTCGCACTCCAGCGGCACGATCACGCCGTGCGACGCGGTGAGGGCGTTGACCGTGAGCAGGCCGAGGGACGGCTGGCAGTCGATCAGGATGACGTCGTACTCGTTGATCGCGTCCTGCAGCACCCGCTGCAGCGTCTGCTCCCGCGCCACCTCGTGCACGAGCTGGACCTCGGCAGCGGAGAGGTCGATGTTCGAGGGCAGCAGGTCCATGCCCTCCACCGTCGTCGGCACGATGCAGTCGTGGATGTCCACGTCGCGCTGCATGAGCAGGTTGTAGACGGTCATCTCCATGTCGTGCGGGTTCATCCCGAGGCCGACCGACAGCGAGCCCTGCGGGTCGAAGTCGACGAGGAGGACCTTGCGGCCGAACTCGGCCAGCGACGCCCCGAGGTTGATCGTGGTCGTGGTCTTGCCGACCCCGCCCTTCTGGTTGCACATCGAGATGATCCGGGCGTTGCCGTGGATGCCGATCGGACGCGGCTCGGGCAGGTCCGGCCACGGGCGACCCGTCGGGCCGAGCACGACCTCGGGCTCGACGGACGGCGCCGGAGCGGCCTCCTGGACCACCGGCTGCACGGGCACCTCGACCGGCACCTCGACGGGTGCCTCGACCCAGGCGCCGGCTCCTCGCGGCGGGCGAACGGGATCGGCTCCGACGGCTGGCGCTCCTCCACCGGCGGGGCCGGCGGCCGCATCAACGGCGGCATCTCGGGGGCGTTGGAGCCATGGTGTCCTGAGCCGAAGATGTTCACGCCGCGCTCGCTCTCGTCGATCGTTCCGGGAGCTTCATCCCACACCGACCGGCGAAGCCCCCCATGGAGGCGCGCCGGTGATTTGTCGACATTCTGGGCTGCCGGTTTCCCATGGGATGCAGAGGAACTGGCACTTCCCACGGGTTGTAACCCGTGGGAAGTGCCAGAACCTCTGCATACCTTGGGGTTCTGGCAGGGGCTCAGCCCTCGAGGGCGCGGGGGTGGGCGGTGGCGTAGACCTCGCGGAGGCTGTCGACGGTGACGAGCGTGTAGACCTGGGTGGTGGTCACGGAGGCGTGGCCGAGGAGCTCCTGGACGACGCGGACGTCGGCGCCGCCGTCGAGGAGGTGGGTGGCGAACGAGTGCCGGAGGGTGTGCGGGGACACCTCGGCGGTGACGCCGGCGCGCTCGGCGGCGCGGACGAGGACGGTCCAGGCGCTCTGCCTCGACAGCCGACCTCCGCGGGCGTTGAGGAACATCGCTCCCCCGGCGCCGCCGACGGCGGAGAGGGCGGGACGGCCGCGGACGAGGTACGCCGAGACCGCCTCGGAGGCCATCGACCCGACCGGCACGAGCCGCTCCTTGGAGCCCTTGCCGCGCAGGAGGACCGTGCCGGTCTCGAGGTCCAGGTCGTCGACGTCGAGCCCGACGGCCTCGGAGATCCGGGCGCCGGTGCCGTACAACACCTCGAGCAGCGCCCGGTCACGCAACGCGAGCGCCGTGCCCGGGGCGGCCGCGGCGTCGAGGATCCGCTCGATGTCCGCGAGCGGCAGGGCCTTGGGCAGCCTCTTGGCGGGTGCCGGCGGACGCACCGCGGCCGCCGGATCGGTGCCGGCGAGCCCGTCACGCACGGCGAAGCGGTGGAAGCCACGGACCGCCACCACGGCACGCCCGGCGCTGCCGGCGGCGAGCGGCGGGTGCTCGTCGTCGCCGCTGCGCAGGTGCACCAGGAACTCCGAGACCTGCTCCTCCCCCACGTCGGCGAGGTCGTCGATGCCGCGCAGGTCGAGGAAGCGCAGGTAGCGACGCAGGTCGCGGCGGTACGAAGACAGCGTGTTCTTCGAGAGGCCGCGCTCGACGACGAGGTGGTCGAGGTAGGTCCGCAAGGCGCGTTGCACTGCCGAGGGGCCGGCCACCGGGGGTGGGGCCGTCGCGGCGTCTGCCATGGCCGGAGTCTAGGTCGCCCGCAGCGGCAGTAGCCGCTCCGGCGCGAGCCCGCGCGCCGTCCGCAACGCATACGCCTGGATCGCGATCACCAGCGGCGCGTCGGTGACCCGCCCGTCGAGCACGGCCGTCAGGAGGTCGTCGACCGACACCCAGTGCCGGGTCATGTGCGCCTCCTCGTGCCGCGGCTCGAACCCGCCGCGGTCCGGCACCTCGCGCAGCCCGCGCGCGAGGTAGGTGTGCACCTTCTCCTCGCTCACACCCGGCGATGACCAGGTCGTGGCCAGGTGGATCCACTCCGAGGCCTCGACCGCGCCCTCCTCGAGCAGCTCGCGCGCGGCGGCGTCCACTGGGTCCTCCCCCGGTACGTCGAGCAGGCCGGCGGGCAGCTCCACGAACCGGAGGCGTGCGGGATGGCGGTACTGCTCGAGCACCAGCGCCCGTTCCTCGTCGTCGACCGCGAGCACCACCACGGCACCGGGGTGCTCGACGATGATCCGGGAGAAGCCCTCACCCCCACCGGGCTCGGTGATCACGTCCTCGCGCAGGGCGAAGGGCGCGGAGCCACGCCAGGCGTCGCGGGAGGAGACGACCGGCCACTGCTCGGGCCGGTCCTCGGGGGTCAGCCCTTCCGGCGGCACGCGGCGAGGTCCACGGTCTTGGACTCGCCCCGTCCGACGTACACCTGCGACGTCTGCAGGACCCGTCCGTCCTTCTCGCACGTGAGCGTGTACGACTCCCGCGTGCCCGGCGTCTGCCGGGTCGTGGCGTCGAACAGCGACTCGGTGAGCGTGTAGCTCGGCGAGGCGGAGGCGAAGTTGATCACCCGGAGAACATACGTCCCCGCTTCCGCGTCCGGGATCTCCACCCGCTCCTTCTCGCCGACGCTGCCGCCGGACGAGCCCACCTCGGTGAGCTTGCCGTCGGCGCCCTTGCGGTAGACCTCGAGGTCCATGTCGTCGGGCGTGGCCCAGTCGAGGTCGGTCGTCCACATGGCCGCCGCACTCGTCAGCGTGAACTCGTGGTCGGTGTGCTCGCCCACCTGCGCGGTGGTGCCAGGGATGGTCTGCGTCCGGTAGGGCGTCTTCGCCAGCTCCTGGTAGGTCCGCGACTGCACGATCGGGCGCGTCGAGGGGTTCACGATCCAGCGGAAGCTGCCGTCCGCCGCGACCTTGATCGCGGTGTCGATGCCGTCCTTGAACGACGAGGCCCAGGTCGGGGTCTGGAAGGTCTTGGTCAGCCGGATGGTCGCGCCCTTGGGGGCTCTGCCCGACAGCACACCGTTGGCCTTGAGGTCGACCGCGTGCTCCAGCGCGATGAGGAAGGCCTCACGGTTGCCCTTGCCGGCGTACTTCCCGGTGCCGAGGTACTCGTCGACGACCTCGGGGTACGGCGGGTGGAACTCGTTCGCGCCGACCTCGAAGGTGTACCCGTAGCCGCCGGTGGCGTTGTAGCTGTAGTCCTCGGTCGTACCGGTGGTGTCGTAGAGCTGCCAGCCGTGGATGTTCGCGTAACCGTTCTGCGCCGCGAAGCGCGCCCCGAGCTGCTTCAGCCCTGCCTCGTCCGGGGCATCGCCGACGGGCTTGCCGTCGAAGCCGATCGTGTTCGGGTTCACCCCGTTGGGCCGCAGCACGAGGTTCGAGAACGTGTGCAGCGAGATCAGCATCGTGACCTGGCGGCTGGTGATGAGGTCCTTGATGTTCTGCGTCTCCGGCTCGGAGAAGGCCGAGGCGCCGCGGTACGTCGGGTCCAGCACGCCGCCCTGGGCGCCGTCGTCGGCGTTCGGCTGCGGACCCGAGGCACCCGGGCCGCCCCAGAACCCGCCGTAGTTGCGGTTCAGGTCGACGCCGGCGCCGAACCCACCCGGGCTCGCTGCCGTCGCCTTGCACGAGCCGTCAGGGATGTCCTGGCCGTCGACGACGCGGCAGTTCTTGCGCTTGTAGGTCTGTCCCGGCGTCGCGAGCACGGACGCCGTCCCGTCGAGCGGGTCGCTGTCGTTGAGGTCGCGCAGGTCGGAGTACTCGCCGTCGGTGCGGGACAGGTCGAAACCGTCGGCGTTCACGACCGGCACGACGATCACGCGGGCCTTGTCGAGCAGGCCGGTGATCCGCGCGTTCTTGCCGTAGTTCTTCGCGAGGTCGACCGCGAACTCCATCGCGAGCTCGCCCGAGGGCCACTCACGGGCGTGGTGCAGGCCCATCAGGAAGAAGGTCGGCTGACCCGTGTTGGGCTTGGTGACGTCGCGGCCGATCTCGACGCCGTAGACGGTCTTGCCGTCGAGCGTCGGACGCTTCAGCGCGAAGCGCTTCACGAGCGTCGGGTGGTTCTTCGCCAGGGCGGTCATGTCCGCGTTGTAGTCGGCGAGGGTGCGGTACGTCGTGCGCCCCGACGGCATCGGCGAGCGCGCCACCGTGGCGGCGTACTGCGCGTCGAGGTTCGCGATCTGGACGCCGCGGGCCACGAGGTCGGGGATGCGGACGTCGTAGTCGAGCTTGCTGGCCTTCAGGACCGCGAGGTCGGCCGGGGTGTGCAGGAGCGCCTCGACGTAGTCGTGCCCGGCGTGCTCGGTGAGGTCGAGACCCAGGGACTGCAGCCGGCTGCGCTCCAGCGGGGTGTGCGCCTCGACGGTGACGAGCCGAGGCGCGAAGACGTCGCTGGTCGCCTCGGCGGTGCCGGCTCCCGGGAGGAAGGCCAGCGAGGACGCGGCCATGAGGGCGGCGGTGCCGAGGACACGCGTGCGGGCGCGGGAGGACAAGGACCGGTGAGGCATGGGGGTCTCCTGGGTGCGAGCGAACACTCACGGTGCTCAACGAACCGCACCCGGGCAGGTCACGTTGCCCGGTCCTTCCCAGGGGACGCGTCAGTCGTCGGCGCCGGCGCCTGCGCGGCGCCCCGCCTCCCCCACCGGGATCTCGAGCTCACGCTGGCGTGACACCGCGGCGCCGATGAGACCGGCGAACAGCGGGTGCGCCCGCGTCGGCCGCGACCGCAGCTCGGGGTGCGCCTGGGTGGAGACGTAGTAGGGGTGCACGTCACGCGGCAGCTCGACGAACTCGACGAGCTTGTTCTCCGGTCCGATCCCGCTGAAGACGAGTCCTGCCTCGGCGAGCGGCTCCTGGTAGGAGGAGTTCACCTCGTAGCGGTGCCGGTGCCGCTCCTGGATCGACGTGGCGCCGTAGGCCTCGGCGACGACGCTGCCGGGCGTCAGGTCAGCGGGGTAGAGCCCGAGCCGCATGGTGCCGCCCAGGTCACCGGCGCCCTCGACGTACGCGTGCTGCTCGGCCATCGTCGCGATCACCGGCTCCGGGGAGTCGGGGTCGAACTCCGTCGAGCCGGCCTTCTCGAGACCGACCACGTTGCGGGCGTACTCGATCACCATGCACTGCAGTCCCAGGCAGATGCCGAGCGTCGGGATGCCGTGGGTGCGGGCGTACTCGAGCGCACCGATCTTGCCGTCGATGCCGCGGATGCCGAAGCCGCCGGGGATGAGCACGGCGTCGACGTCGGCGAGGTGCTTCGCGGCGCCGTCCTTCGTCTCGCACTCGTCGGACGGCACCCAGGTGATGTGCACCTTGGCCTCGTGCGCGAAGCCTCCGGCACGCAGCGCCTCGGCGACGGAGAGGTAGGCGTCGGGCAGGTCGATGTACTTCCCGACCAGCGCGACGGTCACCTCCTCGTTGGGGTGGTGCACCCGGCGGAGCAGGTCGTCCCAGCTCGCCCAGTCGACGTCGCGGAAGGGCAGGTTGAGCCGACGCACGACGTACGCGTCGAGACCCTCGCGGTGCAGCACCTTGGGGATGTCGTAGATCGACGGGGCGTCGACCGCGGCGACCACGGCCTCCTGGTCGACGTCGCACATCAGCGAGATCTTGCGCTTCACCCCGGCCGGGATCTCCCGGTCGGCGCGGCACACGATCGCGTCGGGCTGGATGCCGATGGAGCGCAGCGCGGCCACGGAGTGCTGGGTGGGCTTGGTCTTGAGCTCGCCGGAGGGGCCGATCCAGGGCACCAGCGAGACGTGGAGGAAGAAGCAGTTGTCGCGGCCGACGTCGTGGCGCACCTGGCGGGCTGCCTCGAGGAAGGGCAGCGACTCGATGTCGCCGACGGTGCCGCCGATCTCGGTGATCACGACGTCGATGTGGCCGCGGTCGTCGGGCTCGCCCATCGCCCTGATCCGGTCCTTGATCTCGTTGGTGATGTGCGGGATCACCTGGACCGTGTCACCGAGGTAGTCGCCGCGGCGCTCCTTGGCGATCACCTGGGAGTAGACCTGGCCGGTCGTGACGTTGGCGATGCCGTGCAGGTTCGTGTCGAGGAACCGCTCGTAGTGGCCGACGTCGAGGTCGGTCTCCGCGCCGTCGTCGGTGACGAACACCTCGCCGTGCTGGAACGGGTTCATCGTGCCCGGGTCCACGTTGAGATAGGGGTCGAGCTTCTGCATGGTCACGCGGAGTCCACGGGCCTTGAGCAGGTTGCCGAGCGACGAGGCGGTGAGACCCTTGCCGAGCGAGGAGGCGACGCCGCCTGTGACGAAGACGTGCTTCGTGGCCTGGTTGTTGGTCAGCGCGGCGGCCAAAGAGGGCTCCCATGGTTTTGATGACGGCGAAACACTCACCGGTCCATGGGGTTCTAGGCTAGCAAGCCCCGGCCGGGTTGGTCGCATCCACGCCGACCATCTCGACCTCCGTCACTCTCCGCGGCGTCCGGCCGGGGGCAACGTGCCGTCCGCGGCTGCCGACGAGCCCCAGTCACCCGACCGACCGTCGATGTCGGAGGCCAGAGCCAAGACGGTGATCACCGAGCCCGCCGCCTCGTCCGCGACGTCGACGAGGGACACGGCCTCGGAGACCTTCCGGTCCAGGCGTACGGCGCTGACGAGGCCGTCGGGGTCCGAGGCGCTCACCGGGGCGGCGAGCACGGTGCCGTCACCGGCACGGTCGAACGCGGCGAGCAGCTCGGCCACGATGCTCCCGGCTCCGGACCGCTCGTCGGCGGAGCCGTAGGGCGCGCCGCCGAGCACGATGACGACGCTGCCGCGTCGGGTGACCGTCGCGGCGCCGCCGCTCTCCCCCTCGGTGGCACCCTCGACGGTCAGCAGCTTCGCGGTGGTGAGGCCGGCCATGATGCCGCCGGCGACGCGGTCGGGCTGGTCGCCGCCGGGGTCCTGGGTGACCAGGGCGTAGGCGAGCATCCGGCTGACCCGGGTGTAGTCGCCGGCGTCGCGCGGGACGCCGACGGCCTTCCTCGCAGGCCCGACGTCCATCTGGCGGGCCAGCTCGGAGACGAGCTGGCGCTGCGAGACGTCGAGGAAGTCGTCGGCGAGGGCGACCTGGCCGGCGATCGAGCCGCCGGCGGTGCCGATCGTCGAGATGAGCTGGTCGACCGTCGCCTGGGCGACTCCGGGCAACGTCACGATCGTGACCGCACGTCCGGCCAGCGAGCGGTCCGCGAGGGCGACGCCGGTCGCCGCGGCGTAGCTGTCGGCCAGGTCGAGGTCCGCCTGCTGCGCCTGGATCGTGCTCTGGGCGGCTGCGAGCTCGTCGGTGTCGCCCGAGCCCGAGACGGCAGCCACGGCGTCGTCGCCCTGGAGCGGCCCGTCGCCCAGGATGATGCCGGCGGCGAGCGCGAGCACCACCGAGCACAGGGTGACGATGCGGTAGCGCATCGACCTCATGTGACCGTGCCCTTCAGCCAGTCCCACGTGTCGCGCGCCAGGTCCTCGACGTTCGCCCACCACTCCTCGCCCACCGGTGTGGTGGCGACGGCGGCGATGAGGACGAGCAAGGCCGCGAGCAGCAGGAGGGCGAGGTGGAAGGCGCGCAGGCGTCCGGAGTAGAGCACCGGGACCGCCTTGGCCTCGACGAGCCTCGGGCCGACGCGCAGCCGGGTCAGGAAGGTGGACGCGAGGCCGGCGCGCTGCCGGTCCAGGAACTCGTCGAGCGTCGCGTGGGTGCCGACGGTGACGATCAACGAGGCACCCTTGGCGTCGGCGACCAGCAGCGCGATGTCCTCCGAGGTGCCGCTCGCGGCGATGCGTTGGGCGCGCACCCCGAGCCGCTCGAGCCGGTCGGCGCCGAGGAGTCGGTCGGACGCGTCGGCGTGGACGAGCACCTCGCGTGCCTTGGTCAGCGCCTTGTCCGACACCGCGCGGCTCTGCACCCCCGCGCTCCCGCGCTGGAGGCCGTCCTCGCCGATGACCACGAGGTCGGGCGTGAGCCGCTGCGCCAGGAGAGCGTCCGCGCCGGCGTCGACGCCGATGAGGACCGGGCCCTGGTCCGAGATGAAGCGGCGGAGCCGCTGCAGGTCGGCCTCGTGGTCGAAGTCGCGCACCACGACGACGACGGGGCGGCCGTTGATCTTGGTCTTGAGCGCCGGCACGCCCTGGCCGTGGAGCAGGAGGTCCTGCTCGCGACGGAGGAACTCCGTGGTGTTGTGCGTGAAGCTCTGGAGCTGCGTGGCCAGCCCGCCGCGGGCCTGGTCCATCAGCGAGACGACGTCGTCGACACCGAGGGTCCGCCCGCGGGCGACCTCCTGGTTGCCCGCGTAGACGATGCCGTCGGCGATGCTGACGGTCGCGCCGTCCCGGAGGTTCGCGAACACGTCCGCGCCCACGTCGTCGACGAGGAGCACTCCGGCGCGGGCGAGCAGCTCGGGGCCGAGGTTGGGGTAGCGCCCCGAGATGAACGGTGACGCGTTGACCACGGCGACGACACCGTGGTCGAGCAGGGCCTCGGCGTTGGAGCGGTCCAGGTCGAGGTGGTCGATGACCGCGACGTCGCCGTGCTTCACCTTGCGGAGCACGGCTCCGAGCCGGCGGTCCATGCGAGCCGTGCCCGAGGCGCCGGGCCGTCCGGACACGGAGGACTGGCGGGAGTGCAGCTTCATGGCCCGGCCATCGTGACACGGGGGCACGCCCGATCCGGGGAGGCGGAACCCCGGGCGGGTCAGTCGAGCGAGGTCCGCGCGGTGGCGAGCAATTCCTCGGCGTGCGCGCGTGCGGTGTCGGAGTCCTCGAGGCCCGCGAGCATGCGAGACAGCTCCTTCACCCGGCCCTCGTCGTCGAGCACCGTGAGGCCCGAGGTGGTGACGCTGCCGTCGCTGGCCTTGGTCGACCACGACGTGCCGGTCGGCGAAGGCCGCGACCTGGGGCAGGTGGGTGACCACGAGGACCTGAGCGTCCTTGGCGAGCATCCCCAGCCGTCGCCCCACCTCGACGGCAGCCTTGCCGCCGACACCCGCGTCGACCTCGTCGAACACCAGCGTGGGCACGGGATTGGTGCCTGCCAGCGCGACCTCGAGCGCCAGCATCACCCGCGACAGCTCGCCACCGGAGGCGCCCTTGGCGAGCGCCCGCGGGTCGGCGCCGACGTTGGCCGCCAGCAGCAGCTCGACGTCGTCGAGCCCCGTCGAGGTCGTCCGCAGCCGGCGCTTGCCGACCGTGAGTCCCTGCGGCGTCGTCGTGCTGGGTGACGGCGACGGAGACCCGGGCGTGCGGCATCGCCAGCGCGCCGAGCTCGTCGGTCACGTGGCTGCCGAGGGTCTTGGCGGCAGTCGACGCGGACCTTGGACAGGGCGGCGCCGGTCTCCGCGAGGGCGGCGCGGAGCTCCGTCGGCCCGGGCGGTCAGCCGGGCGATCTCGCCGTCGGTGTCGTCGAGCGCGGTCGAGGCGCTGCGCGGACGTCTCGGCCCAGGCGAGCACCTCGTCGACGGTCGCGCCGTACTTCCGGGTCAGGGCGACCAGCGCTGCCCTGCGGTCCGAGACCGCGGCGAGGCGGGCGGGGTCTGCCTCCAGGCCGGAGGCGTACGACGCCACGTCGGCCGCCAGGTCCGACAGGACGTAGCTGAGCTCTGCCAGCCGATCCGCGAGTCCGGCGGCCTGCGCGTCGTGGTCCCGGACCCCGTCGAGCAGCCGCCGTGCGGCCGCCACGGCACCCAGGGCGTCGGGGCCCTCGTCGGCCGAGAGCGCCGCCGCGGGCCTGCTCGGCGGCGGTGCGCAGCTCCTCCGCGTAGCCGAGCCGACTCTCCTCCGCGGCCAGCTCGGTGTCCTCGCCCGACGCGGGCGAGACCTCCTCGATCTCCTGGAGCCCGAAGCGGAGCAGGTCGGCCTCGCGGGCCCGTTCACGGGCGTGGGCGACGACGTCGGCAAGCTCCTCCTCGACCTCCCGCAGGGTCGCGTGGTCCGCGGCGAAGCGCTCGCGCAGGGTCCAGCGCGGCCTCGCCGGCGAACCGGTCGAGCGCGTCGCGCTGGGCGCCTGCCTGGAGCAGGCGGTGCTGGTCGGACTGGCCGTGGACCGCGACGAGCGAGGTGGCCAGCCGGCTCAGCGCGGTGGCCGGCACCCCGACTCCCCCGGCGAACGCCCGTGAGCGTCCTTCCGCGGAGACCTGGCGGGCGAGCACGAGCCGGTCGTCCTCGAGGTCGCCGCCGACCTCCTCGAGCAGCGACTCGACGTCGGCGACCCCGTCGACGCGCACGAGCCCCTCGACGCGGGCCTGCTTGTCGCCGCTGCGCACGGCTCCGGAGTCGGCGCGGCCGCCGAGCAGCAGCCCCAGCGCGGTGACGACCATGGTCTTGCCGGCGCCGGTCTCACCCGTGATCGCGGTGAATCCGGGTCCGAGCTCGAGCACCGACTCCTCGATGACCCCGAGCGACCGGATCCGGATCTCCTCGAGCACGTCAGCCGTCCTCGCCCCGGCGGGCCTGACGGCGACGCTCTCCCGCCCCACGCCAGCCCGACACCGGCAGGTCGAACTTCGCGACGAGCCGGTCGGTGAAGGGTCGGTCGTGCAGTCGGGCGAGGTAGACGGGCATGTGCCCGCGGCGTACCTCGATGCGCGCGCCCGGCGGCAGCTCGACGGTGCGGCGACCGTCGCACCAGAGCACGCCGGCCGCCTTGGTGCCGGCGATCACCTCGACGGCGAGGACCGACGTCGGCGCGACCACCATGGGACGCGCGAAGAGGGCGTGCGCCGAGATCGGCACCACGAGCAGGGCCTCCACCTCGGGCCAGACGACAGGACCGCCCGCCGAGAAGTTGTACGCCGTCGAGCCGGTCGGGGTGGAGCACACGACGCCGTCGCAGCCCCAGCGCGACAGTGGCCGGCCGTCGATCTCGACGACGACCTCGAGCATCCGCTCCCGAGCCGCCTTCTCGACGCTCGCCTCGTTGAGGGCCCAGGTGGAGCTCACCGAGCCGACCGCCCTCGAACACCGCGACGTCCAGGGTCACGCGCTCCTCGGCGCGGTAGGCCCGGTCGACGATCGCGGCGATCGTCTGCTCGATGTCCTCCGGCTCGGCCTCGGCGAGGAAGCCGACGTGGCCGAGGTTGACCCCGAGCAGCGGGGTGCCGGACTCGCGGGCCAGCTCGGCAGCCCGCAGGATCGTGCCGTCGCCGCCGATGACGACGACGAGCTCGCACTCGGCGCAGACGTCGGAGCCGGTGGGGACGACCTCGCAGTGCCGCTCGGCGGTGAGCCGGAGCGCCTCGGCGTCCTCCTCGAGCACCCGGACGACGATCCCGTGCCGGCTGAACGACGCACACATCTTGGCGGCGACGTCGAGCGCGTCGTCACGCCGGTTGTTGACCACGACGAAGACACGACGGACCTCGGTGTCGGTGGTCTCCGGGCCGGTCGTGGTCACGGCTCCACCTTCTCACCCGGCACCGCCGAATCTTCGTCACCGGCCGGGTGCGCGCCCCCCTGCGGACCGCGGGCCACCTCGTCCGCGACGTCGTCGGGTCCGATCCCGGCCGGCCCGCGCCGGAGCCAGAGGAAGAACTCCACGTTGCCCGACGGGCCGGGGAGAGGGCTCGTCACGACGGCCCGGGCCCCCCAGCCCAGCCCGGCTGCGTGGTCGGCGACCGCCGTGACCGCCTCGGCGCGCAGCGCCGGGTCACGGACCACCCCGCCCTTGCCGACGCGGTCCTTGCCCACCTCGAACTGCGGCTTGACCATGAGTGCGAGGTCGCCGTCGTCACGGACCACGCGGAGCAACGGCTCGAGGACGAGGACCAGGGAGATGAAGGACAGGTCGCCCACGACCAGGTCGACAGGCCCCCCGATGAGCTCGGTGGTGAGGTCGCGGACGTGGGTGCGGTCATGGACCTGCACCCGGTCGTCGGAGCGCAGGGACCAGGCGAGCTGGCCGTAGCCGACGTCGACCGCCACCACCTCGCTCACCCCGGCCCGGAGCAGGACGTCGGTGAAGCCGCCCGTCGACGCACCGGCGTCAAGGCAGCGGCGACCCTCGACGGCGAGCCCGAGCGGGGTGAACGCGGCCAGCGCTCCGGCGAGCTTGTGGCCGCCGCGGGACACGTAGTCGGGTCGGCCCGGGTCGTCCCGGACCACGATCGCGACGTCGGTGGTGACCTGGGTGGCGGGCTTGGTCGCAGCGGACTCCGGACACGCTCACCCGGCCGTCACGGACCAGCTCGGCGGCGTGGTCACGCGAGCGGGCCAGGCCCCTGCGCACCAGCTCGGCGTCCAGCCGGAGTCGTCGCGGCACGGTGCTGGGCCCGGATCAGGCGGACGTGTCGGCCGGCTCCCCGGCGTCGGCCAGCGCGGAGCGCAGACCGGTCAGGACCTCCTCGAACACGCGCACGTGCTCGGAGACCGGGAGCTCGTCGAGACCCTCCAGCCGACCGAGGATCCGGTCGACCGCGGCGTGCCCGGTCGCGGGCACCGAGATCGAGGGCTGGCTGGGCACCGGACTGGGCACCGGGGTGGGCACCGCGGCCTCGGAGTGCTGCTCGAACTCGCTCACGCAACGCAGGCTACCTGCCGGAGGCCTGCCCTCCCTGTTGCGGCTACGCCTCGGGCGGGGCGAGTCCTTCCGCCGACGCGGGCTCGCCCTCGTCGTCCAGGTGCGCCCACAACGCAGCGGCCGCCGCCTGCCACCAGGCGTGGACGGTGCCGTCGCCGTCCACCTCCAGTCGTCCGTCCTTCGACGCCCGCCGACCAGCCGTCGCTGGTCCAGGTCGAGCCCTCACGAGCGGGCTCGTGATGCGCGACCGCGAGACCACCGAGGTCCGCCGCGAGGTACGTCGGACGCTGCTCCGCGGGAGCCGCCGCGAGGACGGCCAGGTCGGTCACGCCGGTCATCACCAGGAGGCTGTCGTAGTCCGCCCGCCTGGCACCCTCGATGTCGGTGTCGAGCCGGTCGCCGACGACGAGCGGTCGCTCCCCGCCGACCCGGCGCTGGGTCTCGTGGAACAACGGCGGCTCGGGCTTGCCGGCCACGGTGGGGCTGACCTCGGCGAACTCCGCCACCGCGCGCACCAGCACCCCGTTGCCCGGCCCGGGACCGGAGGGCGTGGGGACCGTCATGTCGGTGTTCGAGGCCACCCACGGCAGGCCGTTGCGCACCCCGATCGCGCCCTCGATGACGGTGGACCAGCGCAGGTCGGGGTGGAAGCCGGACACCACGGCCGCCGGGTCGGCCGACAACCGCTGGACGGGCCTGAGGCCACGCTCCTCGAGCGCCTCGAACAGGCCCTCGCCGCCGATCACGAACACCTTCGCGCCGGGGTCGAGCTGCTCCGAGAGCACGCGCGCCGCGGCCTGGGCCGAGGTCACCACGTCCTCCGCAGCCGCCTCGACCTCGAGCTCGGTCAGGTGCTCGGCGACGGTGCGCGGCGGCCTCGAGGCGTTGTTGGTGACGAAGGCGAGCTTCATGCCCGCGCTCCGAGCCTCGCGGAGGTGCTCCGCCGCGCCCGGGACGGCCTGCCGACCGACGTACACCACGCCATCGAGGTCGAGCATCGCCAGGTCGTAGGCCTGCTGCAGCGGCGCGCCGCACGCGGCGAGGATGCGGGCCTCTCCCATCCGGTCAGCCTGTCACACCGGCCCGGGACACCAGGCGACCGGCGAGCACCTCGACCTCGAGACGCGTCGACGTGCCCTCGCCACCCCGGTAGAAGCGTCGTCTGACCGCGCCCTCCACCTCGACGGTGTCACCGGCTCGCCAGCGCCCGGCGGTCCGTCTCATCCGGGCGGACCACACCGAGCAGTCGACCCAGTCGGACTGCTGCTTCGAACCCTGCGTCATCGGCGTGGGTTCGCGAGGCACGGAGACGCGCAGCGTCAGGATCACCGCGCCGCTGGGGAGCACGCGCTCCTCGGGCGCCGTGGAGATCCGGCCGCGGAGGCGCACCAGGTTGGCCGGGGTGGTGCCGGTGGTCGTGCTCTTCGTCGCGCTGTTCCCTGTCATGCACCCAGGCTCACGCGGGCCACCCCCTGGACGAGGACGACCCGGGTCGCCTGTGCACGACGGCGGTGTCGGCGCGCCTGTGCACGCCGACCGGCTCACTCCGACGGGCTGTCGAGCTCCTCGATCCGCTCCATGGCGTCGGTGATCTGCGACCCGTCGATGCCGGCGGTGCGGTGGAACCACTCCACGGCGTCCTCGCGGCGGCCGGCCTTGAGCAACAGGTCGGCGTAGGCGTAGCGGAGCCGGACCACCCAGTCCTCACGGGCGATCGAGCGCAGTGGCGCGTTCTCGAGCGTGCGCAGGGCACCCTCGGTCTCACCGAGCTCGAAGCGGGCACCGGCCTCGACGATCGTCATCTCGATCCGCTGGTCCTGCGGAAGCTTCTCCACGGCCGGGCTCTTCGCCAGCGCGACCGCGCGTTCCGGACGTCCGAGCGCCCGCTCGCAGTCGGCCATGACCGCGAGGTACGCGCTCGAGCCGTTCATCCGCTTGGCGGCACGCAGCTCCGAGAGCGCCTCGGCGAAGTGACCTGCCGCGTAGGCGGCCTCTCCGCTCGCCTCACGCACGACGGCCACGCGGGCCGCACGTGCCCGGGCCGCGAGGGTGTGCTGGTACGCCGTCTCCGGGTCCTCGTCGATGATCAGGCCCGCGGCGGCGAGGTGCCGGGCCACGCGGGCCGCGAGCTTCTCCGGGAGACCCCTCAGCTGGGCGTAGACGTTCTTGTCCAGCTCCTTGCCGGTGACCTCCTCGGGGATCGGCGGACCGTCGTACTTCGCCTGGTCCTCGCTGCGCTGCACGTCGTCGCGCGGAGGACGCCGGTCCCGACCCTGGTAGCCGCCCTGGCTGCGCCCACCTTGAGCGCGTCCACGCTGGTCACCGCCGCGGCGGTCGTCCCGGCTGGAGCCGCCGCGGGAGGAGCCGGAGCGCGCGTCGGGACGACTGCCGGGACGCCCGCCCTCGCGGCCGCCGGCTCGCTCGTTGCCCCGTCCGTCGCCTCGCCCTCGCTCGGCCATGGCCGTCGTCACCCTTCCTCGTCCTGCAGCGTGCTCAACAAATGCTCGAAAATGGTAGAGGCCACCCGAAGGTGGCCTCTACGAAAGAATGTCCGGCGACGTCCTACTCTCCCACGAGTTCTCACTTGCAGTACCATCGGCGCTGAAAGGCTTAACTTCCGGGTTCGGAATGGAGCCGGGTGTTTCCCTCTCGCTATGGCCGCCGAAACTCTATGGAGTTATCCGGGTCGAAAAGAGCTCATGAGCTCGATTCCCGACCGTAACTCGGGAACCACACAGTGGACGCGCAACATCATTGAAGTAAAGACAAGCCCTCGGCCTATTAGTACCGGTCGGCTGCGTGCATTACTGCCTTCGACCTCCGGCCTATCAACCCAGTCATCTACTGGGGGCCTTACCCGGTTAACCGGTGGGAAACCTCATCTTGAAACGTGCTTCCCGCTTAGATGCTTTCAGCGGTTATCACTTCCGAACGTAGCTAACCAGCCGTGCTCTTGGCAGAACAACTGGCACACCAGAGGTTCGTCCATCCCGGTCCTCTCGTACTAGGGACAGCCTTTCTCAAGTTTCCTACGCGCGCGGCGGATAGGGACCGAACTGTCTCACGACGTTCTAAACCCAGCTCGCGTGCCGCTTTAATGGGCGAACAGCCCAACCCTTGGGACCTGCTCCAGCCCCAGGATGCGACGAGCCGACATCGAGGTGCCAAACCATCCCGTCGATATGGACTCTTGGGGAAGATCAGCCTGTTATCCCCGGGGTACCTTTTATCCGTTGAGCGACGCCGCTTCCACATGCCAGCGCCGGATCACTAGTTCCGACTTTCGTCCCTGCTCGAGTTGTCACTCTCACAGTCAAGCTCCCTTGTGCACTTACACTCGAAACCTGATTGCCAACCAGGCTGAGGGAACCTTTGAGCGCCTCCGTTACATTTTAGGAGGCAACCGCCCCAGTTAAACTACCCATCAGGCACTGTCCCTGATCCGGATAACGGACCTAGGTTAGATATCTAATACGATCAGAGTGGTATTTCAACGTTGACTCCACACGAACTGGCGTCCATGCTTCACAGTCTCCCACCTATCCTACACAAACCGAACCAAACACCAATACCAAACTGTAGTAAAGGTCCCGGGGTCTTTCCGTCCTGCCGCGCGTAACGAGCATCTTTACTCGTAGTGCAATTTCGCCGAGTCCACGGTTGAGACAGCGCCCAAGTCGTTACTCCATTCGTGCAGGTCGGAACTTACCCGACAAGGAATTTCGCTACCTTAGGATGGTTATAGTTACCACCGCCGTTTACTGGGGCTTAAGTTCTGCGCTTCGCTCCGAAGAGCTGACCCGTCCCCTTAACCTTCCAGCACCGGGCAGGAGTCAGTCCGTATACATCGTCTTGCGACTTAGCACGGACCTGTGTTTTTAGTAAACAGTCGCTTGGGCCTGGTCTCTGCGGCCATCATCGCTTTGCAGGGCAAGCCTGCTCACGAATCCGGCCCCCCTTCTCCCGAAGTTACGGGGGCATTTTGCCGAGTTCCTTAACCATGGTTCACTCGATCGCCTTGGTATTCTCTACCTGATCACCTGAGTCGGTTTGGGGTACGGGCGGCGCATAGCTCGCTAGAGGTTTTTCTCGGCAGCATAGGATTACCCAGTCGCTCTGTAAGAGCTCCCTATCGGGTCTCAGGCACATAGACGGCGGATTTGCCTACCGTCTGCCCTACACCCTTGGCCGTGGACTACCATCGCCACGGTTGGGCTACCTTCCTGCGTCACCCCATCGCTTGACTACTACGGATTTGGGTCGCGCGCTCCACCGACGGCCTCCCGAAGGAGTCCCGCGGTTTCGGGCACTTAGCATCATCAGGTTCGTCATGGGCGCTATTTCGCCGGTACGGGAATATCAACCCGTTGTCCATCGACTACGCCTGTCGGCCTCGCCTTAGGTCCCGACTTACCCAGGGCAGATTAGCTTGACCCTGGAACCCTTGATCATTCGGCGGAAGAGTTTCTCACTCTTCTTTCGCTACTCATGCCTGCATTCTCACTCGTATGGCGTCCACGGCTGGATCACTCCGCCGCTTCGCTCGCCATACGACGCTCCCCTACCCATCCACGCTCCTGGACCAGGTGTGACCCTGGCCGGGATATATGCGTGAATTCCATAGCTTCGGTGGATAACTTGAGCCCCGCTACATTGTCGGCGCGGAATCACTTGACCAGTGAGCTATTACGCACTCTTTCAAGGGTGGCTGCTTCTAAGCCAACCTCCTGGTTGTCTCTGCGACTCCACATCCTTTTCCACTTAGTTATCGCTTAGGGACCTTAGCTGATGGTCTGGGCTGTTTCCCTCTCGACTACGGAGCTTATCCCCCGCAGTCTCACTGCCGCACTCTCACTTACCGGCATTCGGAGTTTGGCTGACGTCAGTAACCTTGTAGGGCCCATTAGCCATCCAGTGCTCTACCTCCGGCAAGAAACATGCAACGCTGCACCTAAATGCATTTCGGGGAGAACCAGCTATCACGGAGTTTGATTGGCCTTTCACCCCTATCCACAGGTCATCCCCCAGGTTTTCAACCCTAGTGGGTTCGGTCCTCCACGCGGTCTTACCCGCGCTTCAACCTGCCCATGGATAGATCACTCCGCTTCGGGTCTTGGTCGTGCGACTCAATCGCCCTATTCGGACTCGCTTTCGCTACGGCTGCCCCACACGGGTTAACCTCGCCACACAACGCAAACTCGCAGGCTCATTCTTCAAAAGGCACGCCGTCACAAGTCCGAAGACTAGCTCCGACGGATTGTAGGCACATGGTTTCAGGTACTATTTCACTCCCCGCCAGGGGTACTTTTCACCTTTCCCTCACGGTACTTGTCCGCTATCGGTCACCAAGGAGTATTTAGGCTTAACGGGTGGTCCCGCCAGATTCACACGGAATTTCAGGGGTTCCGTGTTACTTGGGGTGACGTCGCAGAGCCATCGTCTTACGTGTACGGGGGTATCACCCTCTACGCCGGGACTTTCCAGTCCGCTTCAACTTCAACGATGGTTTCTTACTCTGTGCCAGATCGGCAGAACTGGCTTGACGGCCCCACAACCCCTCACACGCAACGCCTGCCGGCTATCACACGTACGAGGTTTGGCCTCTTCCGATTTCGCTCGCCACTACTCTCGGAATCACTTTTGTTTTCTCTTCCTGTGGGTACTGAGATGTTTCACTTCCCCACGTTCCCTCCAACTGCCCTATGTGTTCAGGCAGAGGTAACTGGACATGACTCCAGCTGGGTTTCCCCATTCGGAAATCCCCGGATCACAGCTCGGTTGCCAACTTCCCGGGGCTTATCGCAGGCTTCTACGTCCTTCATCGGCTCTTGGTGCCAAGGCATCCACCATGTGCCCTTAGTAGCTTGTCATTTACTACTAAAGATGCTCGCGTCCACTGTGTAGTTCTCAAGTTACGGGCGGCTCCGTCTCCGAGTCCGCGCTTGCCACCCGAGGGGTGGAAGTTCGCGGTGGAGGCGGCCCGACGAGATGATCGATCACTCGATCCCTCAGGACCCAACAGTGTGCCTGACTCCCTCTCGCTTCCTGCTCGCGTTTCCACTCCGGCCCACCGAATGGACCTGGTTGTACTGACGAGCGATCGTCGATCGAGAGCCAAATAATCGACGTTCCACTAGTGAGCTGTGCTGCACCGGGACGTTCGCCCGATCAACAGCACGATGGACAGCCAGCCCCGAAGGACTGCTGCCAAATGCTCCTTAGAAAGGAGGTGATCCAGCCGCACCTTCCGGTACGGCTACCTTGTTACGACTTCGTCCCAATCGCCAGCCCCACCTTCGACGGCTCCCTCCACAAGGGTTGGGCCACCGGCTTCGGGTGTTGCCGACTTTCGTGACGTGACGGGCGGTGTGTACAAGGCCCGGGAACGTATTCACCGCAGCGTTGCTGATCTGCGATTACTAGCGACTCCGACTTCATGGGGTCGAGTTGCAGACCCCAATCCGAACTGAGACCGGCTTTTTGGGATTCGCTCCATCTTGCGATATCGCAGCCCTTTGTACCGGCCATTGTAGCATGCGTGAAGCCCTGGACATAAGGGGCATGATGACTTGACGTCATCCCCACCTTCCTCCGAGTTGACCCCGGCAGTCTCTTATGAGTCCCCACCATTACGTGCTGGCAACATAAGACGAGGGTTGCGCTCGTTGCGGGACTTAACCCAACATCTCACGACACGAGCTGACGACAGCCATGCACCACCTGTATACCGACTAAAAGGGGCTGTATCTCTATGGCTTTCCGGCATATGTCAAACCCAGGTAAGGTTCTTCGCGTTGCATCGAATTAATCCGCATGCTCCGCCGCTTGTGCGGGCCCCCGTCAATTCCTTTGAGTTTTAGCCTTGCGGCCGTACTCCCCAGGCGGGGCGCTTAATGCGTTAGCTGCGGCACGGAACTCGTGGAATGAGTCCCACACCTAGCGCCCAACGTTTACGGTGTGGACTACCAGGGTATCTAATCCTGTTCGCTCCCCACACTTTCGCTCCTCAGCGTCAGGTAATGCCCAGAGAACCGCCTTCGCCACCGGTGTTCCTCCTGATATCTGCGCATTTCACCGCTACACCAGGAATTCCGTTCTCCCCTGCATACCTCTAGTCTGCCCGTATCGGAAGCAGGCTCAGGGTTAAGCCCTGAGTTTTCACTCCCGACGCGACAAACCGCCTACGAGCCCTTTACGCCCAATAATTCCGGACAACGCTCGCACCCTACGTATTACCGCGGCTGCTGGCACGTAGTTGGCCGGTGCTTCTTCTGCAGGTACCGTCACTTTCGCTTCGTCCCTGCTGAAAGAGGTTTACAACCCGAAGGCCGTCATCCCTCACGCGGCGTTGCTGGATCAGGCTTTCGCCCATTGTCCAATATTCCCCACTGCTGCCTCCCGTAGGAGTCTGGGCCGTGTCTCAGTCCCAGTGTGGCCGGTCACCCTCTCAGGCCGGCTACCCGTCGAAGCCTTGGTGGGCCATTACCCCACCAACAAGCTGATAGGCCGCGAGCTCATCCATCACCGCCAGAACTTTCCACCACCGTCAGATGCCTGAAGTGGTTGTATTCGGTATTAGCTTCGGTTTCCCGGAGTTATCCCGATGTGATGGGCAGATTGCTCACGTGTTACTCACCCGTTCGCCGCTCGTGTACTCCCGAAGGAGCCTTACCGCTCGACTTGCATGTGTTAAGCACGCCGCCAGCGTTCGTCCTGAGCCAGGATCAAACTCTCCGTTGAAATCTTCTGATGGTCGGTCCGAAGACCGATTTCATCGACTCTTGGAGTATCCCGGCAAGAGTTGGTCCCTGAAAATCAGGGACCAGGTTCTTACCAAAGGAACCGTTGGCAAACATCGAGGAACCGGACGAGTCCGGACCACGCAGCCTGCCGACGGGGCGTTACAAATTAATTCGTCGACTTTTGGCACACTGTTGAGTTCTCAAGGATCAAGCGCGCACCGAACACTGACCTCTCGGCCTCGGCTCGGGGCAACCTGATGAAACTTACCGGTTCTGGGAGGCCCAGTCAAACTGGTTCCCGCCTGATCCGGCTCCCTCCGCGCCTCGCGTGGCCACGGTGCTGCAGACCCTCAGGGCCACACGCAGACACCGCCTCTTCCGAGGTCTGGTGAAGGGTTCCGCCCGGGGCCGGCCGCCCGGCCCGAGGCCTTGCGTCCCGCCGCTCCCTGGCGACAGGAAGAACATTACGGACCAGTCCAAAGGCGGGTCAAATCGGGGGGTGGTGCGGAGCGCTCACACGCCCTCAGGGCCTGGGATCCGGGGCGTCGCCGGCGTCGCGACGACGTCTCGTGGTACTGCGCCGAGCCGGGTGCTGCCCACCAGGCGCAGGCTCTCACCGAGCTCCTCGCCGAGCTCGGTGAGGACACGGCGTACCCCCGGCTCGCCGTCGCAGGCGAGCGCGAAGAGCGGTAACCGGCCGAGGAAGACCGCCCGGGCGCCGAGGGCCCCGGCAGCGACGGCGTGGCTGCCTCGACGCAGTCCCCCGTCGACGTACACCTCGGCGTCGTCACCCACCTCCGTGGCGACGCCCTCGAGGACGTCCGCGGTGGCGACCGCACGGTCGAGCTGGCGTCCACCGTGGTTGGAGACCCAGACCGCGCGTGCTCCGGCCTCGACGCAGCGGCGCGCGTCCGCCGGGTGCAGCACACCCTTGACCACGACGGGCAGGTCGAAGCGACGGGCCAGCCAGGCGATGTCCTGGGGACCCAGGTCCGTGGCCTTCTCCCCCGCATCGGCTCCGTGCGGGTCCGGGAAGTTCGCCCGGAGCCAGGCAGGGTCGACGCGGTCCCACACCGAGGCGCCCGACTCGTACTTCGTGCCGACCACCGGGGTGTCCGCGGTCAGCACGACGGCGCGCGCCCCGGCAGCCACGGCGCGCTCGACGACCGGGAGCGTGCTGGAGCGGTCGGCGGTGACGTACATCTGGAGCCACCAGTCGACGCCGGTGGCCGCGATCTCCTCGAAGGGCGACCCCGCGTTGCTGGAGACGACGAGGAGCGCGCCGCAGGCGGCGGCGCCGCGCGCCATCGCCACCTCGCCCTCCGGGTCGGCCGCACGCTGGAGCGTCGTCGGCGCGACCGCGAACGGGGTCGCCAGCCGGGTGCCCAGCAGCTCGGTGCCCAGGTCGACCTCGGTGACGTCGTGCAGCACCCGCGGGACGAGCCGCATGCGGTCCCAGGCCGGCGCGGCCTCGGCCGCCGTGACGCCGTCACGAGCGCCCTGCCGGAAGTACCGGTGCACCTCCGGGTCGAGGACAGCGCGCGCGCCCTCCTCCACCGCGTCGAGGTAGGCGCACCGGTCAGACCACCCGCACGCCGGCGAGAGTCTTCTTGCCCCGACGCAGGACCAGCCAGTCGCCCCCGAGGAGGTCACCGTCGGTCGGCCGCTGCTCGGGGTCGGACACCCGCTCGTTGTTGAGGTAGGCGCCGCCCTCGTTGACGGTGCGGCGGGCGGCTCCACGGCTCTCGGAGAGGCCGGCGGCCACGAGCAGGTCCACGATCGTGGGCAGCTCCGCGTCGCGGCGTACCTCCCCTCCCCCGGCCTCTCGCAGGGCAGCGCCCAGCGTGGCGGGGTCGAGCGCGTGCAGGTCTCCTCCGCCGAAGAGCGCGGCCGAGGCGGCCTTGATCCGCTCGGTCTCCTCCGCGCCGTGCACGACGGACGTGACCTGCTCGGCCAGCACCTTCTGCCCGGCCCGCAGGAACGGCTTCTCCTCGGTCTGCTGCTCGAGGGCCTCGATCTCCTCGCGCGGCAGGAACGTGAAGACCCGCAGCAGCTCGCCGACCTTGGTGTCCTCGACGTTGAGCCAGAACTGGAAGAAGGCGTACGGCGACATCATCGTCGGGTCGAGCCAGAGGGCACCGCCCTCGGTCTTGCCGTACTTCGTGCCGTCGGCCTTGGTCACCAACGGCGTCGCGAACGCGTGCGCCTGCCCGCCGGTGGCTCGGCGGATCAGCTCGACGCCGCCGGTGAGGTTGCCCCACTGGTCGCTGCCGCCGAACTGGAGACGCACGCCGTGGGCCTGAACAGCTCGAGGTAGTCCATGGACTGCAGCAGCACGTAGCTGAACTCGGTGTAGCTGATGCCGCTCTCGAGCCGGGAGCGGACGACCTCGCGGCGCCAGCATCCGGTTGACGGGGAAGTGCTTCCCGATGTCGCGGAGGAAGTCGATCGTCGAGAGGTTCGCCGTCCACTCGTAGTTGTTGACCATCGTCGCGGCGTTGTCGCCCTCGAAGGACAGGAACGGCTCGATCTGCTTCTGCACGCCGGCGACCCACTCGTGGACGGTCTCGAGCGGGTTCATGGTCCGCTCGCCGCTGTCGCGCGGGTCACCGATCAGTCCGGTCGCCCCGCCGACGAGCAGGAACGGCACGTGGCCGGCGTCCTGGAGCCGGCGGGCGGTCAGGATCTGGACCAGGTTGCCCATGTGGAGGCTCGGCGCGGTCGGGTCGAAGCCGACGTAGAACCGGACGGGCCCGCTCGTCATCTCGTCGCGCAGGGCGTCGAGATCCGTGGTGTGCGCGAGCAGGCCGCGCCACTGCAGGTCGTCGATCAGGTTCGGGTCGGTGGGCACGCGGAGCCTCTCTGGTGGGGTCGATGCGGTCCAAGCCTGCCTCATCGGCCCCGGTGGAGGTGAACCGGTTTCGCCCGGCGGTCAGCCGCCGAACAGCGGCGCGACCTTCGACAGCGTCTGCACCAGCCCGTAGAGGAGCGGGAGCCCGACCACGAGCCAGGCGACCGCGAGGAGAGCCGTGCTGCCGGTCGCGCCGGCCGGCTCGGTCTGGATCGAGCCGTCGTGGAGGTGCGCCATGACGTCCTCGTCCTCACGCACGTGCGCCGACGACGACACCGGGCGGACCAGCAGGTTGGCGACGAACCCGACAGCGAGCACGCCGACCATGGTGAGCAGCGCCGGGCGGTACGCCGCAGCGGTCAGCTCACCGGGGGTGCCCTCGGCGTCGAGGAACCCGTTGACGATGAGCGGTCCGGCGATCCCCGCGGCGGACCACGCGGTGAGCAGGCGACCGTGGATGGCGCCGACCTGCAGGGTGCCGAAGAGGTCGCGGAGGTACGCCGGGACGGTCGCGAAGCCACCGCCGTAGAACGAGATGATCACGCCGGCGAGGAGCACGAACACGATGGTCGAGCTGTCGCCGCCGATCGCGAGGAGCGCGTAGAGCACCATGCCGATGCCGAGGTAGCCCATGTAGCTCCGCTTGCGCCCGACGCTTGTCGGACGTCGTCGACCAGATGAAGCGGCCGGCCATGTTGCACAGCGACAGGAAGCCGACGAACGCGGCTGCTGCGGTGGCGGCGACCGTCGAGTCACCGTTCTCGCGGAAGAAGTCCTGGATCATCGGCGCGGCCTGCTCGAGGATGCCGATGCCGGCGGTGACGTTGCAGAACAGCACCACCCACAGCAGCCAGAACTGCGGGGTGCGCACCGCGTTGCCCGCGGTGACCGACTCCGTGGTGACGAGCTCCTTCTCCTCCACCTGGTCGGGGTCCCAGCCCTCGGGCTTCCACCCCTCCGGCGGCACCTTCACGAGCCAGGCGCCGAAGAGCATGACGACCAGGTAGGCCAGGCCGAGCGTGAGGAACAGCGACGACACGGCCGACCCGTCGGCGACCGACGTCGGGTCGCTCGGGTCGAACCCGCCGTCGTACAGGCCGAGCAGCTTGCTGGAGACCGCGGACGCGACGAGCGCTCCGCCGCCGAAGCCCATGATCGCGAGGCCCGTGGCCAGACCGGGGCGGTCGGGGAACCACTTGATGAGCGTGGACACCGGGGAGATGTAGCCGATGCCGAGACCGATGCCGCCGATCACGCCGTACCCGAGGTAGAGCAGCCACAGCTGGCTGGTCGCGATGCCGACCGACCCCACGAGCAGGCCGGCGGACCAGCACAGCGCGGAGGCGACCATGGCCCGGCGCGGGCCGCCGGTGTCGACCCAGGTGCCGAGCACCGCGGCGGACAGGCCGAGCATCACGATCGCGATGGAGAACGCGAGGCCGATGTTGGTCAGCGAGGTGTCGAAGTGCGCGACCAGCGAGTTCTTGTAGACGCTCGTCGCGTACACCTGCCCGATGCAGAGGTGGATCGCGAGCGCTGCCGGCGGGATCAGCCACCGGTTGTACGACGTGGATGCGACGGTGCGTTCCCGCTCCAGCACGCTGAAAGCCATGGCCGAGACCTCGTCCCCGATTCGACGGTGTTCCGAGAGACCTCTACCCCCGTCAGGGGCGTTCACAAACGCACGTGCCTGCTCAGGAGCCTTCGTCGGCCTCCAGCGGCATCCCGCCGAGGCCCACCTCGTTGCCGTCGGGGTCGCGGTACGTCGCCTTCCGGACGCCGTTGCCGTACGTCTCCTCGGTGTCCGGCTCGATGCCTCGCGACCGGGCTGCGGCGACGGCCGTGTCGAGGTCCTCGGGGAACCACAGGAGCCTGCTGTGGCCGGCGTCCTCGTCGTCGAGGACGACGTAGAACGAGCGGCCCTCGGCCAGGTCCCAGACGCTCTCGGTGGCGTGTGCCTCGAAGTCCGCGGGCCTACCGACCAGGCGTTCGTACCAGTCGAGCGCGCGCGGGTAGTCGCTCACGGCGATGCCGGCGAAGAGTGCGATGTCCATGGTTGACCTCCTGCACTACCGACCCTCGCACGCGGCGAGACTCATCGGTCAGGCGCGGGCGCTCCTGCGGTACGCCGAGACGGAGGGCTCGCCGTCGAGCCAGAACCGCCAGGGGACGTCGGCGGCACGGCTGACGCCGACGCGGGGGCCGGAGCGGACGAGGGCGGGGTCCGCGGCACCGTGGTGCTCGAGGGCCAGCGCACCGCCGTCGAGAAGGGGTGCACCGTCGTCGCGACGGTCGACGCCGAGGGCCTGCATGAGGTTGGCGGGGCCGCGGGCGAGCACGGCGGGCTTCACGGTCGGGCCACGGCGCGCCGCAGCGAGCTCCTCGCCCTCGACGACGGCTCCGGCGCGCAGGAGCACCGCGGACGCGGCGCCGTCGGCACCGACCACGACGTTGCCGCAGTAGTGCATGCCGTACGAGAAGTAGACGTAGAGCCGGCCGGCAGGCCCGTACATCACGGCCGTCCGCGGCGTCGGACCACGCCACGCGTGCGAGGCCGGGTCGTCCTCGCCGGCGTACGCCTCCACCTCGGTGATGCGCACGGTCACGGTGCCGTGGTGCGTGCGGTGCGACAGCGTGCAGCCGAGCAGGACCAGCGCCGCCTCGGGTGCCGGGGCGGCGAGGAGCCCCGCGAGCTCAGGCGAGCCAGGCACGGTGATCGGAGACGACGGTCCTGAGCTCCTCGAGCTGCTGGACCACGCGGCGCGGCGCGGTGCCGCCCCGGGCGTCGCGGCTCGCGACCGAGCCCTCGACGGTGAGGACCTCGCGCACGGCGGGGGTGAGCTGCGGGTCGATCGCGGCGAAGTCGTCGTCGGAGAGGTCGGCGAGCTCGATGCCGCGCTCCTCGCACACCCGCACGCACGCGCCGGCGAGCTCGTGGGCGACACGGAACGGCACGCCCTCACGCACCAGCCACTCGGCGACGTCGGTCGCCAGCGAGAACCCCTGCGGGGCGAGCTCGGCCATCCGCGCGGTGTCGAAGCGGAGCGTGGCGGTCTGACCGGCGAACGCCGGCAGCAGCACCTCGAGGGTGTCGACCGAGTCGAAGACCGGCTCCTTGTCCTCCTGGAGGTCCCGGTTGTAGGCCAGCGGCAGCGCCTTGAGGGTGGCGAGCAGACCCGCGAGGTTGCCGATCATCCGGCCGGACTTGCCGCGCGCGAGCTCGGCGATGTCGGGGTTCTTCTTCTGCGGCATGATGCTCGACCCCGTCGAGTACGCGTCGTCGAGCGCGACGAAGCCGAACTCCTTGGTGTTCCAGAGGATCACCTCCTCCGCCTGCCGGCTGACGTCCACGCCGATCTGAGCGAGGACGAACGCGAGCTCGGCGACGAAGTCGCGCGACGCCGTGCCGTCGATCGAGTTCGCCGACGAGCCGGTGAAGCCGAGGTCCCGCGCGACGCTCTCCGGGTCGAGGCCGAGGCTGGAACCGGCGAGGGCTCCGGAGCCGTACGGCGAGTCGGAGGCGACCCGCGCGTCCCAGTCCCGGATCCGCGAGACGTCGCGGAGCAACGGCCACGCGTGCGCCAGCAGGTGGTGGGACAGCAGCACCGGTTGGGCGTGCTGGAGATGGGTGCGCCCGGGCATCACCGCGCCGAGGTGCGTCTCGGCCTGACCGGCCAACGCGTCGACGAGGTCGAGCACGAGTCCCGCGACCGTGCGGGCATGGTCGCGGAGGTAGAGCCGGAACAGCGTCGCGATCTGGTCGTTGCGGCTCCGGCCGGCACGCAGGCGTCCGCCGAGCTCGGGACCGAGCACCTCGACCAGCCCGCGCTCGAGAGCCCCGTGGACGTCCTCGTCCGACTCAGCCGCGACGAACTCACCGGCCGCGACGGCGCGGTCGAGCTCGTCGATCCCCGCGAGCAGGGTCGGCAGGTCCTCGTCGCGTGAGCAGACCCGCCTTGTGGAGCACGCGGGCGTGGGCGCGGGAGCCCTCGAGGTCGTACGCCGCGAGGCGCCAGTCGAAGTGCGTGGACCTCGACAGTGCTTCGAGCTCGGGGCTCGGGCCGCCGGCGAAGCGTCCGCCCCAGAGCTTGCCCTGGCCGGTCTGCCCCGCTGTCTGGCCTGCTGTCTCGTCGCTCATCAGTCGGTGCCGAACTCCATGGCGGCGCTCTCGAGGGCTTCCTCGTCGAGGTCGCCCCCCGGGTTGGCGGTGATCGTGTCGCCGCCGCCCGCCGGGAGGGCTCCGAGCAGCACGCCGTTCTCGACGAGCACCTGGCCCTGGTCGATCGGCTGGCCGGCGTACAGCTCGAGCATGGAGCGCGAGTCCGCGATGTCGAGGTTGCGCATCGTCAGCTGGCCGATCCGGTCGGTCGGGCCGAAGGCGGCGTTGTCGGTGCGCTCCATCGAGAGCTTGTCCGGGTGGTAGGAGAAGTTCGGGCCCTCGGTGTGCAGGATCGAGTAGTCCTCGCCGCGGCGCAGCCGGAGCACCACGTCGCCGGTGACGACGGAGGCCACCCAGCGCTGCAGCGACTCCCGGAGCATGAGGGCCTGCGGGTCGAGCCAGCGGCCCTCGTAGAGCAGCCGCCCGAGACGACGGCCGGTGGCGTGGTAGTTCTCGATCGTGTCCTCGTTGTGGGTGGCGTTGAGCAGCCGCTCGTAGGCGATGAAGAGCAGCGCCAGCCCGGGGGCCTCGTAGATGCCGCGCGACTTCGCCTCGATGATGCGGTTCTCGATCTGGTCGGACATGCCGAGCCCGTGCCGGCCGCCGATGGCGTTGGCCTCGAGCACGAGGGCGACGGGGTCGTCGTACCGCCTGCCGTTGATGGCGACGGGACGGCCCTGCTCGAAGCGGATCGTGACGTCCTCGCTCGCGATGTCCACGGAGGGGTCCCAGAACCTCACGCCCATGATCGGGTCGACGGTCTCGAGCGAGACGTCGAGGTGCTCCAGCGTCTTGGCCTCGTGGGTGGCGCCCCAGATGTTGGCGTCGGTGGAGTACGCCTTCTCCTTGCTGTCGCGGTAGGGCAGGTCGCGCTCGGTCAGCCACTGGCTCATCTCGGCGCGACCGCCGAGCTGGGTCGACGAAGTCGGCGTCCAGCCACGGCTTGTAGATGCGCAGCTGCGGGTTGGCCATGAGGCCGTAGCGGTAGAACCGCTCGATGTCGTTGCCCTTGAAGGTCGAGCCGTCGCCCCAGATGTCGACGCCGTCCTCGTGCATCGCACGCACGAGCAGGGTGCCGGTGACGGCGCGGCCGAGCGGCGTGGTGTTGAAGTACATGCGGCCGGCGCTGCGCAGGTGGAAGGCGCCGCAGGCGATGGCCGCGAGGCCCTCCTCGACGAGCTGGCTGCGGCAGTCCACCGCGCGCGAGATCTCAGCGCCGTAGGCGATCGCCCGGCTCGGCACCTTCTCGATCTCGGGCTCGTCGTACTGCCCCAGGTCGGCGGTGTACGTGCACGGGATCGCGCCGTTCTCCCGCATCCACGCAACGGCCACCGAGGTGTCGAGGCCGCCCGAGAAGGCGATGCCGACGTGCTCGCCGACGGGCAGGGAGGTGAGGACCTTGCTCACGGTCGTGTTCCTTCGGTTCTGTGGATGGTCAGAGGGGTGTGCGGCTGGTGCGCCGCCATGGCGAGGAACCGGTCGGCCACCGCGGGACCGTCGGTCGGTCCCCTGCTGATGACCACGACGGTGTCGTCGCCGGCGATGGTGCCGAGCACGGCGGGCAGCTCCGCCTTGTCGACTGCGGAGGCGAGGAACTGCGCGGCGCCCGGCGGTGTTCGCAGGACCACGAGGTTGGCCGAGGACTCGGCGGAGACGAGGAGCTCTCCGAGCAGACGCTCGAGGCGGGCCTCGGTCGCGTGCGTCTCCCCCGACCGCGGGGTGCGGTCGCCGCCCTCGCCGGGGACGGCGTAGACGAGCGAGCCCGACGAGGTGCGTACCTTGACGGCATCGAGCTCGAGCAGGTCGCGCGACAGCGTGGCCTGGGTGACGGTCAGCCCGTCCTGCGCGAGGAGGTCGCCCAGCTCGGACTGCGAGCGCACCTCCTGCCGGGTCAGCAGGTCGACGATCTTCTGCTGACGTGCGGTCTTGGTGCCCGGGACGACCGGGGTGCCGACCTCGGTCATGGCGAGCCCTCCTCAGGCTGGGTGTCCCGACGGTGCTCCAGCAGCCAGCTCAGCAGCGCCTTCTGCGCGTGCAGCCGGTTCTCGGCCTCGTCCCAGACCACGCTCTGCGGGCCGTCGATGACCTCGGCTGCGATCTCCTTGCCGCGGTAGGCGGGCAGGCAGTGCAGCACGATGGCGTCGGCCTTGGCGTGGCCGAGCAGCTCGGCGTCGAGGGCGTAGGGCAGGAACGGCGCGACGCGCGAGTCCGCCTCGCCCTCCTTCCCCATCGACACCCAGGTGTCGGTGGCGACGACGTCGGCGCCGGAGACGGCGGACACCGCGTCCGCATCCACGCGGGCCGAACCGCCGGTCTGCGCCGCGATCTGCTCCGCCTTGTCGAGGATCGCCGGGTCGGGGGCGTAGCCGGCCGGTCCCGAGACGACGACGTGCATCCCGGCGAGCGCGCAGGCGAGCAGGTAGGAGTGCGACATGTTGCTGGCGGCGTCGCCGAGGAACGCGAGCTTGAGGCCCGCGAGGTCGCCCTTGTGCTCGGTGACCGTGAGCAGGTCCGCGAGCAGCTGGCAGGGGTGGAACTCGTCGGTGAGCGCGTTGACGACCGGGACGCCCGCGTGCGCGGCCATCTCCTCGATGCGCTCCTGGCCGTACGTGCGCCACACGATCGCCGCGACCTGCCGGCCGAGGACCTTGGCCGTGTCGGAGATCGACTCGCGGGTGCCGATCTGGGCGAGGTTGCCGTCGACCACCATCGGCGAGCCCCCGAGCTCCGCGACGCCGGCGGAGAACGACGCCTGGGTGCGCAGCGTGGGCTTGTCGAAGATCAGCGCCACGGACTTCGCACCCTGGAAGGGCTGGTAGCCGTCCCGCTTCCCCTTGAGGTAGCGGGCACGCTGGAGGACCTCGTGCTGCTCCTCGGGCGTGAGGTCGTCGTCGCGCAGGAAGTGGCGGGTCATGTCTTGTCCTCCTCGGTGGCCGGCGCCGGTCGGGCGTCCTGGAGGATCATCGGCCACGCAGCCAGGAAGTCGTCGACCTGACCCTCCGTCAGCACCAGCGGAGGCGCGAGGCGGATGCGGTCGGGCGTGCAGTCGTTGACGATGAAGCCCTTCTCGGCCGCCACGGCCACGACCTGCTTGGCCCACGAGATGGTCTCGACAGGCTCGACCAGCGAGACGGGGTCGAGGTCGAGGCCGATGAGCAGTCCGGCGCCACGGACCTCGGTGACCCCGGGCTGTGCGAGCCCCTGCTTCAGCCGCTCCCCCAGCTTGGTCGCGTGGTCCAGCAGCCCGTCGGCGTCCAGCGTGCGGAGCACCGCGAGGGCCGCGGCCGCTGCCACCGGGTTGCCGCCGAAGGTGGAGCCGTGGTTGCCCGGGCCCAGCAGGTGGCCGGACCTCGCCCACCCCGATGCAGGCGCCGATCGGGAAGCCCCCGCCGAGACCCTTCGCCACGGTGACGACGTCGGGAACCACCTCCCCGTGCAGGGCGGTGTCGTGGTGCGCGAACCAGTGGCCGGTGCGGCCGACCCCGGTCTGCACCTCGTCGAGCCACAGCAGGGCCCCGTGCTCGTGGGCGATGCGGCCGGCGGCCTCGAGGTAGCCGACCGGCGGGACGACGACACCGGCCTCGCCCTGCAGCGGCTCGAGCACCACGGCGGCGGTCTCGTCGGTCACCGCTGCCTCCAGGGCGGCCACGTCGCCGTACGGGACGAAGGTGACGTGGCCCGGCAGAGGCTCGAAGGGCTCGCGGTACGCGGCCTTGCTGGTCAGCGCGAGCGCGCCCATCGTGCGGCCGTGGAACGAGCCCTCGGCGGCGACGAGATGGGTGCGACCGGTGCGCCGGGTGAGCTTGAGGGCGGCCTCGTTGGCCTCCGTGCCGGAGTTCGTGAGGAACACGCGGCCGTCGTGCCCGAGGAGAGCCAGGAGCTTCTCGGCGAGCTCGACCTGCGGTCCGGTGGCGAAGAAGTTGGAGACGTGACCGAGCGTCTGCAGCTGCGTGGTCACCGCGTCGACGAGCGCCGGGTGGCCGTGCCCGAGGACGTTGACCGCGATGCCGCCGAGGAGGTCGAGGTAGCGCTTGCCCGTGTCGTCCCAGACGTAGGGGCCCTCGCCCTTGGTGAGCACGAGCCGCGGCGAGCCGAACGTGTTCATGAGCGCGTCGGGGTAGCGCGCGCCGTACTGGTCGCTCATGCCGGGGCTCCCGTCTCGCCGGGTCCGTCGGGGACGGCACTGGTCCGGTAGAGCGCGGACCGGGTCTTGGTGGGGACGCCGGGGAGCACCTGGGTGCCGACGCCTTCCTCGGTGAAGATCTCCAGCAGGACCGCGTGCTCCTCGCGTCCGTCGACGACCGTGGCCCGCTTGACCCCGCCCTGCACCGCCTGGAGGCAGGCCTGCATCTTCGGCACCATGCCGGTCGACAGCGACGGCATCAGCTCGCCCAGGGCCTCCGGGCTGATCTCGCCGATGACGTCGGTCGAGGTCGGCCAGTCGGCGTAGAGGCCCTCGACGTCGGTGAGCACGAGCAGCTTCTCGGCGCCCAGCGCGATGGCCAGCGCCGCGGCCGCGGTGTCCGCGTTGACGTTGTGCACGACGCCGTCGGTGTCCGGGGCCACCGACGAGATCACCGGGATGCGGCCCGCGTCGACCAGGTCGAGCACCGCCTCAGGCCGCACCTTCGCGACCTCGCCGACGAGGCCGAGGTCGACCTCCTCGCCGTCGACGACGGTGTTGGTGCGGGCCGCGGTGAAGAGGCCGGCGTCCTCGCCGGACAGGCCGACCGCGAGCGGGCCGTGCTCGTTGAGCAGGCCGACGAGCTCGCGCTGCACCTTGCCGGTGAGCACCATGCGTACGACGTCCATCGCCTCCTCGGTGGTCACCCGCAGGCCGCCCTTGAACTCCGACTCGATGCCGAGCCGGTCGAGCATGGACGAGATCTGCGGTCCGCCGCCGTGCACCACGACGGGCTTGAAGCCGGCGTAGCGCAGGAACACGATGTCCTGCGCGAAGGCACGCTTCAGCTTCTCGTCGGTCATCGCGTTGCCGCCGTACTTCACCACGATCGTCTTGCCGTGGTAGGTCATCAGCCACGGCAGCGCACCGGCGAGCGTCGCGGCCTTGGCCGTCGCCTTCTTCCAGTGGTCGTCCATCCCGGTCCTCTGCTCCCGATCAGCTGCTGTAGGCGGAGTTCTCGTGCACGTAGGCGTGCGTGAGGTCGTTGGTCCAGATCGTGGCCCGCTCGCTGCCGGCCTTGAGGTCGACGGTGACCGTGACCTCCCGCGGGGTCAGGTCCACGTCGTCGCGCGAGCCGTGCGGGACCGAGCCCCGGCAGACCCACACCCCGTTCATCGCGACGTCGAGGTCGGCGGGGTCGAACTGAGCCTGGGTGGTGCCGATGCTGGCGAGCACCCTTCCCCAGTTGGGGTCCTTGCCGAAGACCGCGGCCTTGAAGAGGTTGCTGCGCGCGATGCTCCGGCCGACCTCGACCGCCTCGTCCTCCGTCGCGGCGTTGAGGACGGTGATGGCGATCTCGTGGTCGGCGCCCTCGGCGTCACCGAGGAGCTGCATCGCGAGGTCCGTGCAAGCACGGGTCAGGGCGTCCGTCAGGTCCTGCTCGGTCGGGGTGATGCCACTGGCGCCGCTGGCCAGGAACGACACGGTGTCGTTGGTCGACATGCAGCCGTCGGAGTCGAGACGGTCGAAGCTCACCCGGGTCGCGCTGCGCAGGGCCCGGTCCGCGGTCTCGGTGGACACCACTGCGTCGGTCGTGAGGACCACGAGCATGGTGGCGAGCTGGGGGGCGAGCATGCCCGCGCCCTTGGCCATGCCGCCGATCGACCAGCCGGCGCCCTCGACGACCACCTGCTTGCTCACCGTGTCGGTGGTCATGATCGCCTCCGCCGCCGCGGTGCCGCCGTCCTCGGCGAGGGCGGCTGCGGCCGCGTCCACACCGGCGAGGAGGTTCTCCCGGGGGTTGGCCAGGCCGATGAGACCCGTGGAGCAGACGACGACGTCGATCGCGCCGATGCCCAGCTGCTGCGCGACCTGCTCCGCCACGGCGTGCGTGGTCTGGAAGCCCTCGGGTCCGGTGTAGCAGTTCGCGCCTCCGGAGTTGAGCACGACCGCACGCACCACGCCGTCCTCGACGACGCGTTCGCTCCACAGCACGGGGTTGGCCTTGCAGCGGTTGGCAGTGAAGACGGTCGCGGAGTCGTGCTGCGGCCCGTCGTTGACGACAAGGGCGAGGTCCTTGGCACCGGTGGACTTCAGCCCGGCGGGGACGCCAGCGGCCCGGAAGCCCTTCGGGTGGGTGATGCTCATTCTTGTTCCTTCGACAAAGATCGAGGTCAGGCGCGGGTGACGTCGTGGCCCGATCGTCGCCAGGACTCCTCCGCGCGGTCGGCGGCGTCGGTGCCGACGAGCACCCAGTCGGTGTCGAAGGTGGAGATCGTGAAGACGGAGATCTCCTCCTCCGCGAGCGGAGCCAGCAGCGCGCTGAGGATGCCGGTCAGGGCGAAGTCGAGCGGACCCTCCACCTCGAAGGCGGTGAACGGCCCCTCCGGCCGCGCCTTCCGCGGCACGCCGGCCATGCCGCACACCAGGGAGGTCTCCGTCGCCGTGGCGGTCACCGAGAACAGGGTCGCGGAGGTGGCCCACGAGGGGACGTCGGCTCCGGGGCCGAGGCGCACGACGGCGAGCTGCTCGGCGTACCGCTTGAGAATGCTCATGGGGCCACTCCTACCAGGGGGAGCCCGGTGGTCTCGGGGAGACCGAGGGCGAGGTTCATGCACTGCACGGCCGCGCCGGCGGTGCCCTTGGTCAGGTTGTCGACCGCGCCCACCGCGACGAGCCGGCCTGCGGCTGCGTCGACCGTGACCTGGAGGTGCACGCTGTTCGAGCCCAGCACGCTCTGCGTCGCCGGCCACTGGCCCTCGGGGAGCAGGTGCACGAACGGCTCCTTGTCGTACGCCGTCGCATAGACCTCACGGGCCTCGTCGACCGTCGCCGTGGTCGGCGCGGTGCAGGTGGCGAGGATGCCTCGGCTCATCGGCACCAGCAGCGGGGTGAAGCTCACCCGGACCTGGGCGTCGGTCAGCAGCCCGAGGTTCTGCACGATCTCGGGGGTGTGCCGGTGAACCCCGCCGACGCCGTAGGCGCTGACGCTGCCCATGACCTCTGACCCGAGCAGGTGCGTCTTCGCCGACTTGCCCGCGCCGCTGGTGCCGCTCGCGGCGACGACCACGAGGTCGGTCGGGTCGGCGATCCCCGCGGCCACGGCGGGCGCGAGCGCCAGGGTGCTGACGGTGGGGTAGCAGCCGGGGACCGCGATCCTCCGCGCGCCCTCGAGCCGGGAGCGCTGGTCACCGAGCTCCGGCAGGCCGTAGGGCCACGAGCCCGCGTGGTCGGACCCGTAGAACGTCGTCCAGGCGTCCGCGTCGGTCAGCCGGAAGTCGGCGCCGCAGTCGACGACCACGACCTCCGGGCCGAGCTGCTGGGCGATCGCCGCCGACTGGCCGTGGGGAAGCGCGAGGAAGACCACGTCGTGCCCGCTCAGGGTCTCCAGCGAGGTCTCGGCGAGCACGCGGTCGGCCAGCGGGACGAGGTGGGGCTGCAGCGACCCGAGCCGCTCCCCCGCGTTGGCCCCGGCCGTCACCTCCCCGATCTCGACCTCGGGGTGCGTCAGCAGCAGCCGGAGGACCTCGCCTCCGGCGTACCCGCTCGCACCTGCGACTGCGACCCGCACCGTCATGTGCATGACTATACAAGACTCCGCAACTTCATTCGAATGGCGGGTGTCGGTGTCCGGTGGCAGGGTCGCGACCATGGCCCTCGACTACCTCACGCACCTGCGCACCGAGTCCGACCGCTTCCTCTCCGTCCTGCGCGACGCCGACCCGTCCTCGCGGGTCCCCGCCTGCCCGGACTGGGACGCCGACGACCTGCTGTGGCACCTCGGGGAGGTGCAGGAGTTCTGGGGACTGGTCGTCGAGGGCCGCCTTCAGGAGCCCCCGGAGGACCAGAAGTCCGCCCGGCCCGACAGCCGCGCCGGACTGCTCGAGTTCTTCGAGACCCAGACCGAGCGGCTCGAGCGGTCGCTGCGCGAGGCCGATCCGGCCGAGGCGGTGTGGATGTGGGCGAGCGACAAGACCGTCGGCTACATCCGGCGCCGCCAGGCCCACGAGGCGCTCATCCACCGCCTCGACGCCGAGCAGGCGGCGGGGGTGGCCGAGGCCCCGATGGACTCCGAGCTGGCCGCCGACGGCGTGCTGGAGGTCCTCGACGTGATGCTGGGCGGTGCACCCGTCGTGGGGCGGGTTCACGCCCGGAGAGGGCACCGCGTCGGTCCGCACCAGCGACACGGGCCTCGTCGTCCCCGTGGCCCTCGGCCGCTTCAACGGCACCGACCCCGACGACGGCCACGTCTACGCCGACGAGCAGGACCTGTCGGTGAGGTCCGCCGACCCCGACGCGACGCCGGACGTGGTCGTCACCGGCGAGGCGGCCGCGCTCGACGCCTGGCTCTGGCACCGACGCGACGACGAGGGCATCACCGTCGAGGGCGACGACGAGGTGGCCGGCCGCCTCAGCGCGCTGCTGCAGCAGCCCCTGAACTGACCCGTGAAACCGGTGTGAAGCCGGGACGAAGCCGCGGTCGCCCACGGTGTCCTCATGGACAGCTTCGACATCAGGCCCACCGGCCTCCAGCAGATCGACCTCGACGGCGTCGGCGACCCCGACGCCGCCGTCCGCGCCCGCGGCCTGGTCAAGGTCTTCGGCGACCAGCGCGCCGTCGACGGGATCGACCTCGACGTGCGACGGGGCGAGGTGTTCGGCGTGCTCGGCCCCAACGGCGCCGGCAAGACCACCATGCTCCGGATGCTCGCGACCCTGCTCCCGCTCGACGGCGGCGAGGCCGAGATCTTCGGCGTCGACGTGCGTCGTGAGGGCCACATGGTCCGCCAGCTCCTCGGGGTGACCGGGCAGTACGCCTCGGTCGACGAGAACCTCACCGCCCGCGAGAACCTCTGGCTCTTCGCCCGGCTGCAGGGCATCGGCTCCGCCCAGGCCCGGCGCACCGCCGAGGAGCTCCTCGGCAGCTTCGGCCTCGAGGACGCCGCCGACAAGACCATCGCGCAGTTCTCCGGGGGCATGCGCCGCCGCCTCGACCTCGCCGCGAGCCTCATCACCAGGCCGCCCCTCATCTTCCTCGACGAGCCGACGACCGGCCTCGACCCGCGCACTCGCGGGCAGATGTGGGACACCATCCGCGGCCTGGTGGCCGACGGGTGCACGGTGCTCCTCACCACGCAGTACCTCGACGAGGCCGACCAGCTCGCCGGCCGCATCGCGGTCATCGACCGTGGCGTCAAGGTCGCCCAGGGCACGCCCGACGAGCTGAAGACCTCGGTGGGCAGCTCCACGCTCAACGTCCGGATGAGCGACCCCTCGCGCACCACGGACGCGGCCGACGTCGTGCGGCGGCTGCTCGGCGAGGAGCCGGTGCTCACGCCCGAGTCGGGCGGCCTCAACGTCGCCCTGGCCACCGCCGACCAGGCCGCTGACGTGCTCATCGGCCTGCGCCAGTCGGGCCTGAGCATCGCCGCCGCCACCGTCCAGAAGCCGACCCTCGACGAGGTGTTCCTGGCGCTGACCGGGCACGGCACCGAGGAGCACCACACCGACGACGAGACCGACCACACCGCCCAGGAGGCGTCATGACCACCCTCACCGCTCCCCCGGTGACCACGAGCACCACCCGCCCCGCGCTGCGGCCCCGGGTGACGATCGCCGACACCGTCAGCCAGACCATGACCATGGCCTGGCGGGCGACCAAGAAGATGCGCCGCAACCCGGAGCAGTTCTTCGACGTGACCATCCAGCCGCTGCTCTTCACCGCGATGTTCGCCTACGTCTTCGGCGGCGCCATCTCGGGGGACGTGTCGGCGTACCTCCCGCTGCTGATCCCCGGCATGATCGCGCAGACCACGCTCACCACCTGCATGGCGACGGGCGTGCAGCTGCGCGAGGACATGGACAAGGGCGTCTTCGACCGGTTCAAGTCGCTGCCGATCTCCCGGATCGCCCCCCTGGCCGGACCGGTCGTCGCCGACGTGCTGCGATTCCTGATCGCCTCGACGCTGACCTTCGCCACCGGGCTGGCGATGGGCTACCGCCCCGGGGGCGGCGTCCTCGGTGTGCTCGGCGCGATCCTGGTCGCGATCGTCGCCGGCTGGTCGCTCGCCTGGGTCTTCACCTGGGTCGGCACGGTCATGCACAGCGCCCAAGGCGTGCAGGGCATCTCGATGATGATCATGTTCCCGCTGACGTTCCTGTCCAACGCGTTCGTGCCGGTCGACTCGCTGCCGGGCTGGCTGGCCACGTTCGTCCGGATCAACCCGGTCTCGCACGTGGTCTCCGCGGTGCGCGACCTCGCCAACAACGGCGCGGTCACCGCGGAGGTCGGCTGGGCGCTGCTCGGCTGCGCGGCTCTCGTGGCCGTCTTCGCGCCGCTGTCCGTGCGGAGCTTCCGCAGGAGCATGTGACGCGCTAGCCCTGGAACCCGGCCGTCGCGGCCCGGGCCTCCTCGAGGAGGTCCGGGCCGCGTCGCGTCCCGAGCTCCTCCAGTCGTGCGTCGAGCTCACCGGGCAGGACGCTGTCGGCCAGCGCCTGGACCCGCTCCCAGCTGAACGTCGGGGCGAAGCGGCTGTAGGAGAAGCGGTCGGCCAGAGCCAGGCAGCGCACCGCTGTCGCGGGCTCCAGGTCGTGTTGCGCCAACCCCCAGGCGCCGATCGCGAACAGCACCATCCCGGTGATCGGGAAGTCGAGCCAGGTCTGCCCCGGCGACAGCAGGGTGCCGGCCTTGTGCCGCAGACGTGCCGCCGAGTCGGCCATGAGGGCGGCGTGCTCCGGGCCTGCGAAAGCATGGGCGACGACCGCCAGTGCCTCCACGAAGATCGTCCACGGCTCGATGCCCGTGGGCTCGACCATGCCGGGGAAGCGGAGCTGGCGAGCCTCCTCCGCGGCCCGCCGCAGCTGGGAGAGGCCGCCGTCGATGTCGCCGCGCGCGAGTGCGAGCTCGGCCTCGGCGGTGGAGACGACCATGACGGCGCCGAGCCCGCTGGTACGCCGCGACGCCACGCTCACCTGGTCCACGAGCGCGGCCGCGTCGTCGAGGCGCCCCTCCCGGATCGCGGCGGTGGCCAGCATGGCCCGCACCTGGAGGACGTCGTCGTCGGCTCGCAGCCGCTCGAGGACCGGCAAGGCCTCGCGGGCCAGGTCCTCGACCTCCTGGTGGTTGCCGAGCTGGGAGTGCAGCGTGGCGAGCAGGGTGCGCAGCGACGCCGCGTTCCAGGGGCCGACGTCGTCGCTCGTCAGGTCGAGGGCCCGCGTGGCGAAGTCGAGGGCGGCGTCGGGATCGCCGGAGTTCTCGTAGAGGTGGCTGAGCCAGAGCAGCGCGACGGCCGACACCCGGGAGTCGGGGTGCCCAGCGAGCTCCTCGAGCTCCGTCGACGGGGTGCCGGGGTGAAGGGGGTTGCCCCTGCCGAGGACCATCGCCAGGGCCTGGAGCTGCGGGTCGGTGGCGGCATCGGCGTACACCTGGAGCAGTGCGCGGCTCTCCTTCGGGTCGGTCACCGAGGCCAGTGAGCCGTTGACGACCGTGATCGCGGCGGCACCCAGCGCGGCGTCGACCTCGGAAGGGTCGGGCCGGTAGCCCTGCAGCGCGGCGTCGACCGCCCCGGTCAGGGTGAACACGCGAGGGTGGTCGCCACGGATCGTCCAGTAGGTGCCGAGAGCCGCGAAGACGCTCGCGACGGTGGGTTGGTCCCCGTGCGCGATCGCCCGACGCAGCACGTCGGCGAGGTTGACCTCCTCGACCACGAGGGTGTCCACGACCTCGATCTGCTCCCGTGAGTAGATGCGACGGGACGCGTCCTGGGAAAGGGCTACTGCCCACGCGACCTGGGCGTCCTGCGCGGCCTGCTCCTCGTCGTGCTCCACGAGCTTGAGGTGGCCGAACTCGCGGACCGTCTCGAGCATCCGGTAGCGCAGGCCGCCCTCCTCCTCGAGCACGGACACGAGCGACTGGTCGGCGAGCGCGGCGACCAGGTCGGACGCGGCTTCCCCGTCGAGGACGCCGGCGAGCACGTGCTCGGCCGCGGCGAGGGCGAAGCCGTCGCTGAACACCGACAGGCGGCTCAGGGAGCGGCGTTGAGGCTCGGACAGCAGTGCCCACGACCAGTCGATGACCGCCATCAGGGTCTGGTGGCGGTCGGGCGCACTGCGGTCACCTCCGCGCAGGAGGGCGAAGCGGTCGTCCAGGCGACGGTCGATCTCCTCGACCGACATGACCCGGACCTTGGCGGCGGCCAGCTCGATCGCCAGCGGGAGGCCGTCGAGGCGCTCGACGACGGCTGAGACCACGGCCTCGTCGAGGTGGACACCGGGCCGCGCGGCACGCGCCCGCTGCCCGAAGAGCTCGGCTGCCTCGTCCGAGGCGAGCTGACCCAGCGGGTAGACCCGCTCGGCGGCGATGGCCAGGGGAGACCGGGAGGTGGCGAGCACCCGGACGTCCTGCACCGAGGCCACGAGGAAGGCGACGAGGTCCGCGACCGCCTCCACGACGTGCTCGGCGTTGTCGAGCACCAGCAGGGTCGGCACCTGGCCGAGGTGCTGCGCGATGCGGCCGCGCACGTCCCGGCGCTGGGCGGGGGTGAGCACGGTGCGACCGCTGACCGAATCGCGCACGCCGAGCGCGGAGCCGACCTCACCCACGACGTCGTCCGGAGCGGTGACTCCGACGAGCTCGACGAAGTGCACGACCGACTGCTCGGAGCCGCGGGCGAGCACGTGGGCCAGCCGGGTCTTCCCGAGACCGCCGGCGCCCAGGATCGTGGTCACCCGGGAGGTCCGCAGCAGGCCGTGCAGCGCCTCGAGGTCGTGCTCGCGGCCCACCAGGCTGGTCGAGTCGAAGCGGAGCCCGGTGCGGACCGGGCGGTCGGCACGGAGGAGCTCGGCGTGCTGGGCCTGGAGGCCCGGGCCGGGGTCGACGCCGAGGCGGTCGCCCAGTGCCTCCCGGTAGCGCTCGTAGCGGGCCAGGGCCGAGGGGGCTCCCCGGACCACGCCCTCGCTGCGCAGCAACGCCTCCAGGGTGGCCTCGTCGAGCGGTGTCCCCGCGTCGTCGAGCGCCGCCAGCACCGCGACCGCGCGGTCGTGGTCGCCCAGGGCGGAGGACGCCCGGCCGAGGACGGTGGAGGCACGGAGGCGATGGGTCCTGGCCTCGCCGCGCAGGGTCGCCAGCGCGCCGGTCGCCGCCGGCGCTGGGAGCAGGGAGCGCCAGGGCGGTCAGCGCTCGGTCGCGTGCCGTCGTGAGGTCGGCCCGGCGTTCGGCGTCGGCGGCCTCGTCGGTGAGCCGGTCCAGCAGCAGGACGTCGACCAGCGCGGGGTCGAGGTCGAGGCGGTACCCGGCGTCGGTGCGCCCCACGGTCTCGGCCGCCGTCAGCGACCGGACCCGGGACACGAGGACCTGGAGTGCCTTCACGGGATGCTCCGGGGCCTCGTCCGCCCACACCGCGTCGACCAGTGCGCTGTCCGACACCGGCCGACGTGCGAGCGCGAGCCCGGCCAGCAGCGCCTGGGCGCGGTCGCTCGTGACCGGACGCCCGTCCCACGACACCCGGTCGAGCAACCGCAGCCTGATCGTCGAGTCGGGAGAAACTTCGTCGACCTTCTCCCGGCTCGACCTCGACATGCGTGCAGTTTCTCCCGGCTCGGCGTCAGGCGCGGAGCGTGGCCCCGTGGAGCTGGGCTGCCAGGGCGACAGCCGCGTCGCGAGCCTCGGTCACCTCGGCGTCGGTGAGCGTCCGGTCGGGGGCCCGGAACCGCAGCGCGAAGGCCAACGACTTCTTCCCCGACCCGACCTGGTCGCCGGTGTAGAGGTCGAACAGCCGCAACGACTCGAGCAGCGGTCCGGCTCCCTCACGCAGCGCGTCGGCCAGAGCCTGCGCGGTCACCGCTTCGTCGACGACGAGGGCCACGTCGACCTTGGCCACCGGGAACGACGAGAAGGCCGGGCCGGTGGCGGGCCGGGCGTGGGCGAGCAGGAGGTCGAGGTCGACCTCGGCCGCCGCGCTGCGCGCGGGAACGCCGTACGCGTGGCAGACCTTGGGATGCAGCTCTCCTGCGAAGCCGAGGCTGTGCTCGCCGATGAGGACCTCGGCGCAGCGACCCGGGTGCCACGGCGCCCGCGAGGCGGAGCGCACATCGATCTGGACCCCGAGGGCGGTCGCGACGTCGCGGACCGCCTGGATGGCGTCGCTCCAGGACCCGCGGCGTCCGTCGCCCCACCAGCCCGGCCGCTCGCGGTCCCCGCACACGAGGACGCCGAGGTGCAGCGGCTGGTCGGGAAGTGCCTTCTGCAGGTCGTCCCACTCCCCCTCGGTCGGGCGGCGGTCGACAGGCAGGATCGGGGCCGGCGTCGACCCGCGCGGGAGGGTCACGGTCGCGGTCTCGAACAGCGCGAGGTCCGTCGTGCCGCGGCCGACGTTGCGGCCGGCTGCGGTGAGGAGGCCGGGAAGCAGGGTCGTGGTCATCGCGGGCTGCTCGGCGCTGATCGGGTTGGCGATCCGCATCGCAGCCCGGCGCGGGTCGTCCTCGGACAGGCCGAGGGCGTCGAACGCGGACGGCCCCACGAACGGGAAGCTGACCACCTCGACGAAGCCACCGCCGGCCAGGGTGCGCCCGACGCGGCGACGCAGCGCCTGCGCTGCCGTCAGGCCACGTCCGGCCGGTGCGGTCGGCAGCACCGAGGGCACCTGGTCGTAGCCGACGAGGCGCGCGACCTCCTCGACCAGGTCGAACGGGTCGCTGAGGTCGGGACGCCACGGCGGCACGGTCGCGGTGAGCGTCCCTTCGACCACCTCGACGTCGCAGCCGACGGCGCGAAGGTGGGCGAGGGTCGTGTCCTCGTCGATGGTCATCCCGGTGATGCGCTGCGGGAGGTCGGTGGCCATGGTGATCGTGCTCGGCTCCGGTGGAGTCCCGACGACGGTCACGCCCTGAGCCGCCGTCCCTCCGCCGTACGTCGTGAGCAGCTCGACGACGCGGTCGGCGGCGGCCTCGCAGATCGTCGGGTCCACGCCGCGCTCGTTTCGCTTGCCCGCCTCCGAGGTGAGCTTGTGGCGGCGGCCGGTGCGGAACATCGACACGGCGTCCCAGTGCGCGGCCTCGACGAGGATGTTGGTCGTCGACCCGGACATCTCGGTGGTCTCGCCACCCATGACGCCGCCGAGCCCGATGATCCCGGAGTCGTCGGTGACGACGAGGTCCTCCTTCGACAGCACCCGGTCGACGCCGTCGAGCGTCGTGAGGTGCTCGCCCTGGGTGGCGCGCCTCACGCCGAGCGCGCCGCTGAGCTTGTCGAGGTCGTAGCCGTGGATCGGACGGCCGAGCTCGAGCATCACGTAGTTGGTGACGTCGACGGCCAACGAGATCGGTCGCATGCCGGCGAGCTGGATGCGACGGGCCAGCCAGCGGGGCGTCGGGGCGGCCGGGTCGAAGCCGGTGACCGTGCGGGCGACGAAGACGGGGCAGCCCTCGGCGTCATCGACGACCACCGGGTGACCGTCGTCGTTCGCGGGTGGGGTCTCGCGGTCCGTCGGGTCGGTGAAGGCCAGGTCGAACCCGAGCGCGGCCTCGCGGGCCACCCCGCGCAGCGAGAGGGCGTACGCGCGGTCGGGGTTGATCTCCATCTCGATCACGTCGTCGCGGAGCTGGAGCACGTCGAAGGCGTCGTCGCCGGGAGCGCCCGCGTCGGCGGGGAGCACGAGGATCCCGTCGTGCTCGTCGCCGATGCCGAGCTCGCGGGTCGAGCAGATCATCCCGGCCGACACGTGGCCGTAGGTCTTCCGCGCGCTGATCTCGAACCCGCCGGGGAGGACGGCGCCTGGGAGCACCACGACGACGAGGTCGCCGACCGCGAAGTTGTGGGCGCCGCAGACGATGCCCTGCGGCTCGCCGGTGCCGTTGGCGTCGGCCACGTCGACCTGGCACCACCGGATGGTCTTGCCGTTCTTCTGCGGCTCGTCGTCGAAGGACAGCACGCGTCCGAGCACGAGCGGACCAGTGAGGTCGCCGCCGGCGCTCTCGAGGGCCTCGAGCTTGAGACCGAGCGCGGTCAGCTTCGCCGCGAGGGCCTCGGGCGTCAGGTCGTCGGGCAGCTCGACGTACTCGCGCAGCCAGGAGACGGGGGCGCGCATCAGATCTCCGTCCCGAAGGCCGTGGTGAATCGGACGTCGCCCTCGAAGACGTCTCGCAGGTCCTCGACGCCGTGGCGGAACATCAGCGTGCGGTCGATGCCCATGCCGAAGGCGAAGCCGGTGTAGGTCTCCGGGTCGACCCCGCAGGCGACGAGCACCCGCGGGTTCACGACGCCGCAGCCGCCCCACTCGATCCAGCCCTCGCCCCGGCAGGTGCGGCAGGCGTCGCTGTCGACACCGCGGCAGACGAAGCAGACGAGGTCGACCTCGGCGCTGGGCTCGGTGAACGGGAAGTACGACGGGCGGAAGCGGGTGGTGATGCCGTCGCCGAACATCGCGGTCGCGAAGTGGTCGAGGGTGCCCTTGAGGTGGGCCATGGTGATGCCCTCGTCGATGGCGAGTCCCTCGACCTGGTGGAAGACGGGGCTGTGTGTCGCGTCGTACTCGTCGGTGCGGAAGACGCGGCCCGGGCAGACGACGTAGATCGGCGGCGTGCGGGTCAGCATCGTGCGCGCCTGGACCGGGGAGGTGTGCGTGCGGAGCACGACGCCGTTCTCCTGCGGCTCCATCCAGAAGGTGTCCTGCATGGTGCGCGCCGGGTGGTCGGGGCCGAGGTTGAGGGCGTCGAAGTTGAGCCACTCGGCCTCCACGACCGGACCCTCGGCGACCTCCCAGCCCATCGCGACGAAGACGTCGGCGATGCGTTCGGACAGCGTGGTGACGGGGTGCCGTGCACCGGCCGGCGTGCGGTCCCAGGGCAGCGTGACGTCGACGGCCTCGTCGACGAGGATCCGCGCCTCGTGCTCCTCCTCGAGGACGGCCTGGCGCTCGGCGAGCGCCTTGCTCACCGCGCCACGCGCCTGGCCGACCCGCTGGCCGGCCTCCTTGCGGGCCTGCGGCGGCAGCGCGCCGATCTCGCGGTTGGCCAGCGCGAGCGGCGACCGGTCCCCGGCGTGGTCGTGGCGCACCTGCTTGAGCGCGTCCAGGTCCGCGGCGCCCTCGATCGCTGACACCGCGTCGTCACGCATCCGCTCGACCTCGTCGGCCTTGAGCGGGGTCACCTCGACCGGGTCGTACTCGGTGTTCGGGCCGGACATCGCTGCCTTTCGCGGAGGGAACACCGATTCGTCTAGCGGAGGATCGAGATCCCCCGCGAGGCGAGCACAGACGAATCGGTGTTGGGCGCCGGGGGTCAGTCTAGGAAGGGGCGGGTGAGGGGGTCGACCGGGTATCGGGAGAGTCAGCCCGCGAGGGACTGGGCGTCCAGGACGGGGCCGGTGGGCCACAGGACGGTGACCCGGGCGCCGCCGCCCGGTGAGTCGCCGAGGTCGATCTGCCCGCCGTGGGCGAGGACGAGGCCGTGGGCGATGTACATCCCCAGGCCGGTGCCGCCACGCTGGCCGTGCTTCCAGAACTTCGTGAACACGCGGCTGCGGATCTCGGGGCTGATGCCGGCGCCCTGGTCCGCCACCACGATCTCGACGAAGTCCCGGCCGCCGTCGACCACCGGCCGGACCTCGATGCTCACGGTCCCGTCGCCGTGGCGTACGGCGTTGTCGACGATGTTCGTCATCACCTGCGCGAACCGGTCCGGGTCGGCGAGGATGTCGGGCACCTCTGCCGGGGAGTCGAGCAGGATCTCGCGACCCGAGCCCGCGCGGACCGAGTCGCGGATGTGGTCCATCTCCTCGAGCGCGTCGAAGGGTCTGGCCATGAGCGAGAGCCGCCCGGTGTCGATGCGGGCCACCTCGAGCAGGTCCGCGATCAACCGCGTGAGCCGGTCGGTGTCGTTGTGCACCGACTGCATGATCAGCTTCTTCTGGTCGTCGCTGAAGCGGTCCCACCGCTCGAGCAGCGTGCCGGTGAAGCCCTTCACGCCGGTCAACGGCGACCGCAGCTCGTGGGCCACCGTGGCGACCAGGTCGGAGCGCTCGCGGTCGAGCAGCTCGCGGGACCGGGCCGACCGCAGCGACACCGTGACCCGCTCCACCGGCGACGTCGGCCTGGCCCGCACGAAGCGGGCCGTGACGAGCAGCTCGGTGCCGTCGCCCAGCCGCCATGACTGCTCGGCGGCCAGCCGTCGCGTCGACAGCCCGGTGTAGGGCGCGGTCACCTCGAACCAGTCGCGCCCGTCGAGGTCCTGCAGCGCCATGACCGCCTCGAGCGTGCGGCCGACCTCGGCGCCCTCGCCGACGAGCTTGCGGGCCTCGGCGTTCACGTGCGTGACGACACCGTCCGCGTCCGCGACAAGCACCCCGTCCGGGAGGCTGTCGAGGAGCTCGTCCCTGGGGGCAGCCTCTGGCATGTGCTCAGAGTAAAGGGACGGACCACGGCCCCGGCTCCTCTGAAGGGGTGGACCCACTCGCCGGACGGCCCGCACTCGTGGTGCGGACCGCCCGGCGCGCGTGGTGCTAGACCCTCGTGGTGTTGCGCAGCCCGATGAGCCCGCGGAAGTGGGCCATGAACTGGTCCTGCTCGTGCGGCGGGTACGTCGAGGCGACCGTGTCCTTGAGGATCCGGTCGAACTCGTCGGACGCCACCCACTCGTCGACCAGGTCCGGCACGTGCGAGAGGTGCGTCTCCACGAAGTCCCAGTAGCGCTCGGTCTCGAAGTGCTCGTCGGCGAGCCGCTTGTACTCGACGAGCTTCTCGTCGTAGGTCATGCCCGGCTCGTCGGCGATCTCGAAGTACGGCGTCATCTTGAGGTCGACGTTGGGCTTGCGGCCCGTGATCGCGCAGTACGCCGACCAGCGCACCAGCGCCGTGATCGCCCACGGGAAGTAGTAGTGCAACGACGTGATCGCCACGTCGGGGCACGCGTTCGCGTAGTCGATCGGGTAGACCTCGTCGCCGGTCACGAGCATCTCCGCCGAGTTGAACTCCCAGTGGAAGAACGCGTTGACGATCCGGCTGATGGCCACGGCCTGCTCCCCCGCCGACTCCGACAGGAAGCCGTGCGAGACCGCGTAGCGGTTGTGCATCGGCTGCTCCGGACGGAAGTCCATGACCATGGTCTCGGGACCGATCGACAGCGCCCGGGCGAAGTGCTCGTAGTCCACCGTGGCCTGCAGGTGCATGAGCATCTCGCCCGAACCGTCGTACGAGCGGTGCAGGTCGTCGGGGTTCTCGATCCGCGACACCCCGCGCCATCCGCCGCCGTCGAAGGGCTTCATGTACAGCGGGTAGCCGAGGTCCTGCGCGATCTTGTCGAGGTCGAAGGACTGGTTGTACTTCTCCGAGGTGTACGCCCAGCGCACGTTGTCGACCGGGTTCTTGTAAGGAACCAGCGTGGTCGGCGGGACCTTGAGGCCCATCCGCACCAGCGCGCAGTAGGCACTGTGCTTCTCCATCGACTGGAAGGTGAAGGGGCTGTTCAGCAGGTAGGTGCCGTTGACCAGCGCGGCCTTCTTGAGCCACTCACGCGGGTGGTAGTACCAGTGCGCGAGTCGGTCGATCACCAGCGGGGTCCGCACACGGTCGTCGAGCCGGAACGGTTCGATCGTGAGCCGCTCGGTCGACAGCGTGTGCTTCTCGCCGCCGTAGTCCACGGGTCCGACCATGTCCAGCACGGTCTCGAACGCTCGTGGCCAGTCTTCCTCTGCTCCGAGTAGCAGTCCGATCAGATGATCCGCCATGCGACCTCCTCGTCGACATCGGGTGGCGCAACTGTTGGATGCTATACATCCCCCTTCATCCCCTATGAGGTCAGGAGTAACCCGTGAAGGCGCACGAGCGGTGGTGGTCCGACCGGCTCCAGCAGCATTTCGGGGTCGCCCGGTGGGGCCACTTCGGCACCCCGGTCCTGTTGTTCCCGACCGCTGGAGGCGATGAGCAGGAGGTCGAGCGCAACCACCTGGTCTCGGCGTGCGGCGACCTCCTCGAGGCGGGCCGGATCAAGATCTACAGCTGCGACAGCGTCGCGGGACGGGCCATCGCCAACGGCACCGGCTCCCCGCAGTACCGCATGTGGCTGCTCAACCAGTTCCACGACGCCGTACGCCGTGAGGTGGTGCCGGCGATCCACGCCGACATGGAGGGCAGCGAGCAGCGGATCGTCGTGGCCGGCGCCTCCATCGGGGCCTTCAACGCCGTCGCCGTGCTCGCCCGCTACCCCGACGTCTTCGACGCGGCGGTCGCGATGAGCGGCACCTACAACCTCGAGAAGTGGCTGGAGGGGCAGTTCACCGACGAGCTGTACTTCTCCTCGCCGCTGCACTTCCTCCCCGGCCTGGAAGGCACCCAGCTCGACCTGCTGCGCCAGCGCCAGGTGATCCTCGCGTCCGGCCAGGGCGAGTGGGAGAACATCGGCGAGTCCTGGACGATGGCCGACGCCCTCGGCAAGAAGGGCGTCCCCAACCGGGTCGACCCCTGGGGCACCGAGTGGAAGCACGACTGGCCCACCTGGTGGCAGATGCTCCCCGGCTACCTCGACGAGGTGTGTCCCTGAGACCGTCTGGGACGCGGCAGCGCGAAAACCGGCACCAGTTTCCGGGCCACCGCGGCCAGCGCGCGAAACCGGCACCAGTTCCGGGTCACCGCGGCCAGCGCGGCCGCACGGACCCGGCCGTGCGCACGTCCCTCCGCCGTCGTCCTGGCCGCTTGTGACGCGACCAGGCAGGAGCTGCACCTAGCCGCCCGCCATCTTCCGCAGGAACAACGTCTCGGCCTCGATCGCCTTCTGGAAGTCACCCAGGTGGAGGCTCTCGTCGGCTGCGTGGGCGCGGGTGTCGGGGTCCTCGACGCCGGTGACGAGCACCTCGGCGTCGGGGAACGCCTCGGCGAACATCGCGACGAAGCCGATCGAGCCGCCGACGCCGATCTCGACCGCGTCGGTGCCCCAGGCCTCGGCGTAGGCGGCGTGCGCAGCGGCGTACGCGGGTCCTGAGGTCTCGGCGCGGTAGGAGTCGACGCCGCCCTGCGACGACACGGTGACCCGGGCGCCCCAGGGGGCGTGCGCCTCGAGGTGGTCGACCAGAGCCTGCCGGGCGCCGGCGAGGTCCTCCCCGGGAGCCGTGCGCAACGCCACCACGGCCCGCGCCGTGGGGAGGAGCACTCCCGCCGCGCCGTCGACCGACGGTGCGTCGATCCCGAGGACGGTGAGAGCCGGCGCCGTCCACAGCCTCGTGGTCAGCGACCCGGTGCCCACGAGCTGCACGCCGTCGAGGACGCCGGCATCGGCGCGGAGACGTTCCTCGGTCAGGTCCAGGGGGTCCGAGTCCGTCCGGACCAGCCCGGGTACGGCGACGTCGCCCGCGTCGTCGTGCAGCGTCGCCAGGAGTCGTACGAGCGCGGTGAGGGCGTCCGGGACCGGCCCCCCGTAGACGCCCTGGTGGACGGCGTGCTCGAGCGTGCGCACCTCGACGGTCACCGCGACTCCCCCGCGCAGCGACGTCGTCAAAGCCGGGACGCCGACCCGCCAGTTCGTGGAATCGGCCAGCACCAGGGCGTCCGCCCGCAGCTCGTCGTGGTGGGCGGCGATGAGCGCGGCCAGGGTCGGCGAGCCGATCTCCTCCTCGCCCTCGACGAGCACGGTGATGCCCAGGTCCGACTCCGGCCCCGACTCCCCCAGCGCGCGGACCGCAGCGGCGTGCAGCACCACACCGGCCTTGTCGTCGGCGGCACCGCGGCCGTAGAGCCGGCCGTCGCGCTCGTCCGGCTCGAACGGGACGGAGGCCCAGTCCGCAGGGTCGACGGGCTGCACGTCGTGGTGGGCGTAGAGGAGGACCGTCGGCAGCCCCGGTGCCGCCGGGCGGCGGCCGATCACGGCGGGGAGCCCGCCGTCCGCCGACACGACGGAGACCTCGGGGAGCCCGGCCGCGGTGAGCTGTCGCGCGACCTCGGCGGCGCTCTCGTCCAGGTGTGACCGTGCGGCCGGGTCGGACGAGACCGACGGGATGCGGACCAGCCGCTCGAGGTCGGGGCGCCAGCCGGGTGCCTCGCCCTGGTGTCCGGTCATCCGGCGTAGAGCTCGACTCCGGAGGCGATCCGCTCGGTCATCTCGATGACGGTCTGGAGCTCGGGGTCGCGGACCATGATGATGCCGTCACCGATGGTCGTGGCCCGCCAGTCCCGCCGAGGTGCCCCGACGGGCAGCAGGTCCACGACGACGACGCGGTCGCCGTACTCCCGGAGGATGGGGTCGAGGCCGGTCACGCCGGTGATCCGTCCGGCACCTCGGGCGCGCTTGGTGATGCTGGCCGCGTTGTAGGTGTGGGTGAGCTGCGACATGCCGCCGTGCACGACGGCCTCGGCCCAGCCGACGTAGAGGTCGCCGTCGGTGTTGTAGTTCATGAGGTCCACGACGCGCGCGCCGGGCGGCCGGGCCCCGATCTCGCCGAAGACGACCTCGCCGTCCGGCTTGCGGTACCACTCCATGTGGGTGAAGCCGTTCTCGAAGCCGAGCGCCGTCAGCACCGCGAGCCCCATCGCCTTGCCGTCCGCGACGTAGTCGACGGTGAGGTCCTTCAGCGAGATCGCGACCGGGCTCACCCACTCGTGCATCCGCATCTGCAGCGGTCGCGGGCGGTACCAGAGCACGTGGTCGAACAGCACGTTGCCGTTGGCGCAGACGGTGTCGTAGGTGAGCTCCTCGGCGTCCACGAACTCCTCGACGCTCACCTCGGGCACGTGCCGGAGCAGCGGGAGCACGTCGCTGAGCTCCTCGTCGGAGTCGACGCGGTAGGTGTCCGCCGAGCCCGCGCCGGCGATCGGCTTGACGATGATCGGGTAGCCGATCTGCTCGACCGCCTCCCAGATCTGGGCGACGCTCGTGGCCCGGAAGTGCCACGGCGTCCGGATGCCGGCCGAGTCGAGGACCCGCTTCATGTCCTCCTTGTCGCGGAAGGGCACGGTCTGCGCGATCGTCATGCCGGGCAGGCCGAACTCCTCGCGGATGCGAGCGGCGAGCAGCATGTACGGCTCCCACAGGCACTCGACCTGGTCGAAGGAGACGTGCTGGGCGAGCCCCCTCAGCGCGGAGAGCACGGCCTCGTCGTCGGCGAGCGACACGTGCTCGTAGTGGGCCATCGCCGAGCGGGCGGCCTCCGGCAGCGCGTGCGGCGGCTGGTCGCCGACGCCGACGACACGCGCACCGACCGCGGCGAGGGCACGGGTGAAGTACGCCATCTCCATCGGGTAGCCCGGCGACAGCATGACGACGGTCTTGCTCGCCGGGCTCACAGGCTCTCCACCATCTCGACATGGACCTGGGAGACGATCCTCGAGAGCGCCTCGTCGACGACCTGGGTCTCGGGGTGCCGGAGGATCACGTAGCCCTCACCGGTGTACTCCCCCGACGCGCCCTGGCCCGGCTGCGGCAGCTTGGCCTCCATGACGAGGTGGCCGAGGTCGCGCTGCACGCCCTCGAGGCCGTGCACGGTGCGGACCCTGCCGTGCCCCTGGCCACGGAGGTACGCCGTGCCCGCGGCGTACTGCCGGGGCGGCGGCTCGAAGCGGTCGAGCACGACGAGCTCCGCCCAGGCCCGGAAGAGGTCGAAGTCGTGCGCGTACCCGTGCATCGACGTCAGCTGCGCCCCCGGCGGGCGCGCGGCGACCTCGGAGACGGCGACCGAGCCGTCCGGGCGACGGAACCACTCCATGTGCGTGAGGGCGTCGGTCACCCCGAGCGCCCTGATCGCGTCCGGGCCGACGCGGTGGATCTCGGCGTAGTCGGGCCCGGAGATGTCGCGCGGCAGCAGCACCGTCCACTGGATCCAGGGGTTCCGCAGCACCTCGAGCGGCGGCGGGCGGTAGTCGGCGATCGACGACCACACGGTGTTGCCGCCCATGGTGATGCTGTCGAACGTGTGCTCCTGGCCGACCAGGAACTCCTCGAGCAGGGCGGGCTCGTCGCCCCGCGGGGGTACGGCGATCAGCCAGCCCTCGAGGGCGTTGCCGTCGTCGAGGCGGTAGGTCGCCTGCGACCCGGCACCGGCCGGTGGCTTGGCGACCAGGGGGAAGCCGACCTCCCCGGCGAAGCGGCGGGCCTGGTGCGCGTCGTGGACCAGCGCGTGCCGCGCGCACGGGATGCCGGCGGCACGGAGCACCTCCTTCATCCGCGACTTGTCCCGGACGTTGTGTGCCGTGGAGACGTCCATCCCGGGGATGCCCAGCACCTCGCGCGCCTCGGCGAGCGGCACCTGGAGCTGCTCGAGCGCGCCGACGACCCGGTCGACCCGACCGATCTGGTTGGACAAGCCGCGGACGGCGTCGACGACCTGCCGTGGATCGAGGGCGTTGTCGACGCGCCAGTGTCCTGCCAGCTTGCTGCGGAGGGGCTGTGGAACCTTGTCGAGCGGCTCGTGGGTCACGACTCCGAGCCTCACGCCGGGGATGTCGGCTGTGAGAGACACGAAACGTGCTGTGGCCTCGAGGAGGTAGGGCGCGACGAACACGACGGCAACCATGCGCCAGCACGTTACCGGGGGTGCTCGGGGCCGCGTCCACCCTGCGCCGTGTGCATCGCCCGCACCGGGCGTGGTTGCATGGCCGGATGCGTGTCGTCTTCATCGAACCCGCCTTCCCGAACAACCAGCGGCAGTTCGTCCGCGGTCTCGCGCAGGCCGGCGCCGAGGTCATCGGCATCGGCGAGCGTCCGCAGGACTGGCTCGACGACGAGCTCCGCGGCTGGTTGACCCACTACCACCAGGTCGGCAACGTCACGGACGTCGGCGTGATGACCGATGCGGTGCGCTGGCTCCAGGACAAGCTCTGGATCGACCGTCTCGAGGCGACGATCGAGTCGCACACCCTCGCCGCGGCGCAGGTGCGCGAGAACTGCTCGATCCCGGGCACCTCGGTCCACACCACGTGGCTGTGCCGGGACAAGCCGTCGATGAAGGAGGCCTTGCGCCAGGCCGGTGTCCCGACCGCAGCGTCGACCGGGGCGGACACCGCCGACGAGGTCTGGGCCTTCGCCAACACCGTCGGGTTCCCCCTGATCCTCAAGCCCCGCGCGGGCGCCGGGGCCGCCGACACGATGAGGGTCGACGGCAAGGCGGACCTCGAGGCCGCGCTGGCCTCCTTCGGCAGGAGCGGGGTGTCGTCCATCGCCGTCGAGGAGTTCGTCGAGGGCCACGAGGGCTTCTACGACACGCTCTCGATCAACGGCGGTCCGGCGCTCGACTTCGTCTCGCACTACTACCCGAACGTGCTCGAGGCGATGCGGACCCGCTGGATCTCCCCGCAGTTCGTCGCGACCAACCGTGTCGACTCGGTGACCGACTACCAGGAGCTCCGCGAGATGGGGCGCCGCGTCAACGAGGCGCTGGGCATCGACACGAGCGCGACCCACATGGAGTGGTTCTTCGGCCCCAAGGGCCTGCGCTTCTCCGAGATCGGCTGCCGCCCGCCGGGTGTCGGAGCCTGGGACCTGTACGCCGCCGGCAACGACGTCGACATCTACCGCGAGTGGGCCAACGCGATCGTGCACGGCCAGGTCGCGACGAAGCCGTCGCGCCGCTTCGCTGCCGGCATCATCGCGCTGCGTCCCGACCAGGACGGGACGATCTCCGGCTACTCCGGGATCGACGAGATCCAGGGCCGGTACGGCGAGTGGGTGATCGACGCGCACCTGCCGGAGCCGGGCACGGGCACCCAGCCCGTCGAGGCGGGCTACATGGCCAACGCCTACGTCCGGATGCGGCACCCCGACTACGACGAGCTGCGCCGGATGCTGGACGACGTCGGCAGCACCGTGAAGGTGCACGCCCGGTGATGGATCCGGTGATGCACCGGTGACGATCACGCTCCTCGGGCCGCAACGCCGGCCCACGGTGCAGCACGCCGTGGCCGACCTGCCCGACGACGCGCTCGTCGCGACGGTCACCGCCGGCTGGCAGGAGCGCGAGCCGGACGACGCCGAGCTCGACGGCCTGATCGGCCGGCGCACGGTCAACCTGGCCCTGCACGCCCGCTGGCTCGACGTGCTCGACAGCGACCGCGAGTACGGCCACGCCGAGCGTGAGCACGAGGCCGCCCTCGCGGAGCTCCGGCAGCTCTACCTCGAGCAGCTCGACCACGCGCTGCGGGCGGCGTACGGCGTCGCGCAGCACAAGGACCCGCGACCCAGGCTTCGCGAGCGGGCGCTCTCCGACGCGATCGCCGTGGTGCGGTTGCTCGACGAGCAGCACGAGGAGCGCGTCCGCGAGGCGCAGGAGGCGTTCTACGCCGCCTGGGTGCCCCAGGAGCGGGACGCCCTGGCACGGCACCGCGAGGAGGTACGACGAACGCTCGAGTCGGCCGACGCCCTGGTCATCGCGGGCGGCCACGTCGGCCAGCTCGCCCGGGTGCTGCACCTGATGCACGTGCGACCGCACCTGCCCGAGCACGTCGTCGCCTGGTCGGCCGGCGCGATGACGCTGACCGAGAGGCTCGTGCTCTTCCACGACTTCGTGCCGCACGGTGTCGCACAGACGGAGGTGTTCGGCGACGGGATCGGTCTCGTGCGGAGCATGGTGGTGCTGCCCCACGCGCGCCGACGGCTGCGCGTGGACGACCCGGTGCGGATGTCGGTGCTGTCGCGCCGCTTCGCGCCCGCCCGCTGCGTCGTCCTCGACGACGGAGCCCGCGTCGACCTCGGCCCCGGCGGCTCCGTCCCCACCGACGCCAAGGTGGTCGCCGAGGACGGGTCCATCACCACGGTCGCCCCGCAGGGAGCCGCATGAGCCCCGCCGCGAACCGCCCGCCCTCCCGCAAGCTCGCGATCAACCGCCTGCGCGACCGCAAGACCCTCGACAACGCCGCGGTCGACACCTTCCTGGGCCGCCACGAGGTGCCGATCGTGGAGGGGGCGCGCTGCACGTTCCTCTGGCGCGGTGACGCGGACGAGGTGCGGCTCGTGCAGCGCATCGTCGGGCTGGCCGGGTCACTCCCGCTGCGCCGGCTGCACGGCACCGACCTGTGGTACCTCGTGCTCGAGCTCCCCGAGCGCTCGCGCATCAACTACCAGCTCGAGGTCCGCCACGGCGACCACGTCGAGACCGTCAACGACCCGCTGAACCCGAAGGTCTCCTACTCCCCGGTGGGCACGTCGTCGGTGTGCTTCGCGCACGGCTACGTCACCCCGTCCTGGACCCAGCACGACCCGTCGGCGCGGCAGGGCGAGCTGGTCGAGATCACCGTGCCCAGCAAGGCGTTCCGGCGTGACGTGCCGGTGACGCTCTACCTGCCGGCCCGGTTCCGGTGGACCGCGACGTACCCGCTCCTGGTCGTGCACGACGGCCCCGACTTCGTGCAGTACGCCGCGATGAAGACCGTGCTCGACAACCTCATCGACCGGCTCGACGTCGCCGAGACCGTCGTGGCGCTGCTGCACCCGCAGGACCGGCTCACGGAGTACGCCAACTCCACGGCGCACTCGCGCTTCGTCACCGACGAGCTCGTGCCGAAGCTGGAGACCGAGTACCCGCTCATGGCCCGCCCCGCCGGCCGCGCCCTGCTGGGGTCGAGCTTCGGTGGCGTCGCGTCGCTGTCCACGGCGATCAAGTCACCGACGACGTACGGCTCGCTGGTGCTGATGTCCGGCTCGTTCGTCTTCACCGACATCGCCGGCGCCGACCACGGCGGCGGCCCGCTCTTCGACCCGGTGGTGAAGTTCGTGAACCGCTACCGTGCCCGGCCGACGCACGTCGCGGACCGGATCTTCATGAGCTGCGGCACCTATGAACCCCTGATCACGCCGAACCGCTCGATGGTGCCGACCTTCGAGCAGGCGGGCATGACCGTGCGCTTCGTCGAGGCCCGCGACGGCCACAACTGGGAGAACTGGCGGGACCTCCTCCGCGACGCCCTCTCGTGGGTGTACCCCGGCCCCCAGAAGCTCTACTACGAGTGACGCTGCGCCCTCGCGCTGGCGTAGAGGCACACCGCCGCAGCGGTGGACAGGTTGAGGCTCTCGGCCCGGCCGTGGATCGGCACCCGGACACGGTGGTCCGCGAGGGCCGCGAGCTCGCCGGGCAGGCCCCAGGCCTCGTTGCCGAAGAGCCAGGCCGTGCGGCCGGCGAGCAGGCCGGAGTCGGCGGCGTCGTCGAGGTCGGTCTCCCCCGACCCGTCGGCGGCGAGCACGGTGAGCCCGGCCGCCCGCAGCGACGCGACGGTGGACGCCGGGTCGCGCTCGACCGCGACCGGGAGGTGGAACACCGAGCCCACCGAGGCGCGCACCGTCTTGCCGTTGTGCACGTCGACGCTGTCGCCGGTCAGCACGACGCCTCCCGCGCCGACCGCGTCCGCGCACCGGATCACGGTGCCGGCGTTGCCGGGGTCCCGTACGTCGGCACAGACCACGACCAAGCGGGGCTCGGTGCCCAGGAGGTCGGTCAGGGGGACGTCGACGGACTCGCACACGGCGACGACGCCCTGCGGGTGGACGGTGCCGCTCAGCGCCGCGAGCGCCGCCTCGTCGGCGAGCAGCCACGGGACGTCGCCGGCGAGGGCGCGGAGGTCCTGGTGGCGACCGGGGACGGCGAACACCTCGCGGACGCAGCCGGGGACGGCGAGCGCCTCACGGACGGCCTGCGGCCCCTCGGCCAGGAAGAGCCGCAGCTCGGTCCTGGACGCACGACGGGCGAGCCTCCTCGCCGTACGGACCCGTCCGCTCTTCGCAGAGAGGACCTGGTCGTCGGCGGGGTGGCTCGCCACGTGGTGCTGTTGCTGCTGTCGCTCAGGCCGAGGCCGGGGCGTTGACGTCCTCGGGGAGGTTCGCCTTCGCCAGCTCGACGAGGGCCGCGAACGCCGGCGCGTCGTTGACCGCGAGCTCCGCGAGGATCTTGCGGTCGACCTCGACACCCGAGGCCTTGAGGCCCTGGATGAAGCGGTTGTAGGTGAGGCCGTTCTGGCGCGCAGCGGCGTTGATCCGCTGGATCCAGAGCTTGCGGAAGTCGCCCTTCTTGGCGCGACGGTCGCGGTAGCTGTAGGTGAGCGAGTGGGTGACCTGCTCCTTGGCCTTGCGGTAGAGACGCGAGCGCTGGCCCCGGTAGCCGGAGGCGCGCTCGAGAGTCACCCGACGCTTCTTGTGGGCGTTGACCGCCCGCTTCACGCGTGCCACGTGTTACTCCTTCGTGAATCGGTGCGGGTTCAGCGACCCAGCAGCTTGCGGACGGTCTTCGTGTCGGCTTTCGAGACCTCGGTGGTGCCCGACATGCGCCGGGTCATCTTCGAGGGCTTCCTCTCGAGGTTGTGGCGCAGACCGGCCTTCTGGCGGCGGAGCTTGCCCGACCCGGTCACCCGGAAGCGCTTGCTCGCACCGGAGTGCGTCTTGTTCTTCGGCATTCGATCGTCCTCACTGATCACGTGCTGATGACTTGCTGGTGACCGGCTCGCGCCGGTCGGTGGTCTCGGTGGTGCTGGTCAGATCTCGTCGAGGTTCTCGGCGCGACGCTTCGGGCGCTCGACCTTCGGCGTGGCGGCAGCTGCGGCAGCGTGCTGACGACGCTCCTCGTGCTCCGCGTCCTGCTCGGCCTGGCGCTCGAGTGCCCGCTCTGCCTTCGCAGCCTTGACCTCGGCCTTGGCCTCGGCCTTCTTCTTGTGCGGGCCCAGGACCATGATCATGTTGCGGCCGTCCTGCTTGGGCGAGGACTCGACGAAGCCGAGCTCGTCCACGTCGTCCGCGAGGCGCTCGAGGAGACGCAGCCCCAGCTCGGGGCGGTGCTGCTCACGACCACGGAACATGATCGTGATCTTCACCTTGTCGCCCTGCTTCAGGAACCGCACGACGTGACCCTTCTTGGTCTCGTAGTCGTGCGCGTCGATCTTCGGGCGGAGCTTCATCTCCTTGATGATCACGTTGGTCTGGTTCCGGCGTGCCTCACGGGCCTTCTGGGCGTTCTCGTACTTGAACTTCCCGTAGTCCATGAGCTTGCAGACCGGCGGCCTGGCTTGGGGCGCCACCTCGACCAGGTCGAGGTCCGCCTCCTGGGCGAGTCGCAGGGCGTCCTCGATCCGGACGATGCCGACGGTCTCACCGTTGGGTCCGACGAGCCGGACCTCGGGAACCCGGATCCGGTCGTTGATGCGCAGCTCTGTGCTGATGTGTCCTCCTGGGGCTGTCTGGTGTGCCGACCCGTTCGCCTGGCCCCACAACAACGAAGGGCTCCCGCGTCAGCGACAGCGGAAGCCCAGTCGGCCCACCGCGCGCGAGCATCACTGCTGCGCTCCGATGGAGCCCTCGAGGACCTGCCGGAACAGGCCTTCGTGACCGGACCCGACGACCTGGTGCGGTCGATGCGGGTGGGAGACAGGTCTCCGCTTGTCGGACCTGCGTCCTCCGGTGTCACCCGTCGGTCGCAGATCGGTCTGGTCCAGGATAGCAACCCGCCCCCGGACCCACGAAATCCGCCGAACGGCGCCTCCGGTACAGGCGAACGGCGCCTCCGGTACAGGCGAACCGCGCCTCCGGTACAGGCGAACCGCTAGCCGGGCTTCACCCAGGCGATCTTCCCGGCCACGTCGGCCAGGACGAAGCCGTCCGCGAGCGAGCGCAGGTCGTCGCCCTCGACCACCATCATCACCGGGCCCGCGACGTCGAGGAGCAGCGCGTCGGCCCCGTCGTGGACCGCGGCCCGGGCGGCGTCCGGGAGCAGCACGGGGACGGGCCGGGCCGTGGGGTCCCACCGCGCCATCGAGGCGCTGCCGGTGAAGGCGAGCAGGGCGGACCTGCCGTCCTGGCCCGTCATGAGCACGGTCGCCATGTCCGAGGTCTTGTCGTGGGCCAGCCCGGCCTCGTCGACCTCGACCTCCCCGAGGACCGCGACCACGGGGACCAGCACCCGCGTGTGCTGGAGCACCGCGAGGGTCGCCGCGTGCCGGGCATCCGGGTCCACGTCGTACGCCGCGAGCGCCTGCGCCACCTCGTCGGCGACCGCGCCGTCGTCGCCCGCGAATCCGGGATCGGGGATGCTCCGCACGGCTCCATGGTCCCAAGCGCCACGTACTCTCGAAGCATGGGTGGGTTCGACAACGCGACGTGGCAGGCCCTCGGGCTGGTGCTCACGCTGCTCGGGCTCGGCACCTCGGCATTCGTGTGGATGCGGCGCGGGGCCGTCAGCGGCCTGCGAGCCGTCGCGTGGAGCCTGCTCCCGCTGGCGGCGGGGCTCACCGGGACGCTGCGGCTGGCCTGGGACATCCTCGACTCGATCGGGCACTGGGCGACGCGGCTCGTGTTCAGCCCGGTGGTCTGGCTCGGCATCGTGGTCACCGGCGTCTCGCTGATGCTCTTCGTCGTCACCGGCGTGGTGCGGCGCCGGCAGGGCCCCGGCCCGAAGGCCAAGTCCACCAGAGGCCAAGCGTTCGCCCGAGCGCACCCAGGTCGCCTCCCGGGGAAAGCCGCCCGCCAAGCAGGCGACGCCGGGCCTCGAGGGCATGGAGGACATCGAGGAGATCCTCCGCAAGCACGGGATCAGCTAGGACCCTGCTCCGGGCTCTCATCGGGGCTTTCATCCGGGCCCTCGTCCGGCCCGGGCCGCTCCGGCGGCTCGTGGCCCGCATGCTGCTCGACGAGCGCCCGGAGCTCGCGGACCTGGCGCAGGGCGCGCCCTCCGTCGGAGCCCTGGATGCCGAGCGCGGACCGCGAGGTGCCGTCGGCGAGGTCGAGGACCGCCCACGGGTTCCCGGGGCGCAGCGTCACGTCGACGACCTCCTCCCAGGCGAAGTGGCGGGTCACGTAGCCGTTGACGACCGTCACCCCTCCGGTCTCGGCACGGACGCGGCAGCGGGCCAGCGCGAAGCCGATGGCGGCGACACCCAGCCCCATGATCAGCACCGTGAGCCGCTGGATCGGCGTGAACTGGTCCTGCACCTCGTCGGGGAAGGTGAACCAGATCGCGGCCGACGTCACGAGCAGCGCAGCCCCGAAGGCCAGCACGGCGATCCGCACACCGAGCGGACGGAAGTCCTGCGGCAGCGACGAGGTCATCTCAGAGACGACAGGCGTGGATGTCGGTCGTGAGGATCCCCCGGGCCCCGATCTCCCAGAGCCGGTCCATGACCCGCTGGGCCTCGTCGCGCGGCACCATCGACCGCACGGCGACCCAGCCCTCCCGATGAAGCGGGGAGACGGTCGGGCTCTCGATGCCGGGCGTGAGGTCCACGGCCTCCTCGACCCGGGACTCGGGGATGTCGTAGTCCATCATCACGTAGGACCGGGCCACGAGAACGCCTTGCAGCCTGCGGAGGAACACCTCGAGCCCGGGGTGCTCGGCGGCGCCCACCCGGCTCACCAGCACGGCCTCGGACTCCATGATCACGTCGCCGAAGATCTCCAGCCCGGCCGCGCGCAGGGTGCTCCCGGTCTCGACGACGTCGGCGATGACGTCGGCGACGCCCAGGTGCACGCTGGTCTCGACGGCACCGTCGAGGCGCACCACGGTTGCCTCGATGCCGCGCTCCTGGAGGTAGCGCTGCACCACCCCGGCGTACGACGTGGCGATGCGCTTGCCCGCCAGGTCGTCGACCTCGGCGAGCACCCCTGCCGGGGCCGCGAAGCGGAAGGTCGACCGGCCGAAGCCGAGCTGCAGTGACTCCTCGGCCTTGGCGCCGCTGTCGAGCAGGAGGTCACGGCCGGTGATGCCGAGGTCGAGCGTGCCCTCCCCGACGTAGAGCGCGATGTCACGAGGACGCAGGTAGAAGAACTCGACGAGGTTCGTCGGGTCGGTGACGGACAGCCGCTTGGGGTCGGTCCGCTGCTTGTAGCCGGCCTCGCGGAGCATGTCCGACGCGGCCTGGCTCAACGAGCCCTTGTTGGGCACGGCCACACGGAGCGCGACGGCTCCGGTGTCGTTGTTCTGGGTGGTCATCAGGGGCCTCAGAGGTGCGCGTAGACGTCGTCGGTCGTGATGCCCGTCGCGAGCATGAGCACCTGCGCGTGGTAGAGCAGCTGGCTGATCTCCTCGGCCGCGCGCTCGGGTGTCTCGTGCTCGGCGGCCATCCAGGACTCGGCCGCCTCCTCGACGAGCTTCTTGCCGATCGCATGGACGCCGGCGTCCAGGGCGACGACGGTGCCCGACCCCTCGGGTCGGGTGCGTGCCTTGTCGCTGAGCTCGGTCCAGAGCTCGTCGAACGTCTTCATGTCCTGCCTTCGGTACGCCGGTTCCGTGCTGGTGGGCCGTCCCTCAGGGTAGTCGGGACAGACGCGACGGCCGACGCGGATCTCATCCGCGCCGGCCGTCGTGCTCGATCGTCAGGCCTCAGGGCAGCTTGGTGATCCTGTTCGTCGGAGCCGGGGCGACCGGCGACTGGGCGGTGACGTACGCCGTCAGGGCGTCCACGTCGAACCCGGGAGCCGTGGTGCGGTTCGTGCCCCCGGTCAGCTCGGTGAACCCGTCCCCGCCGTTGGCGAGGAAGTCGTTCGTGGTCACGCGGTACGACGCGGCAGGGTCGATGGGCGTGCCGTTGAGCGCGATGTTGCTGACCTTCGAGCCGAGTGCTGCCGACGTCGAGTAGCTGTAGGTGAACCCGGCGGACGGCTGCAGGATCTTCTGCGTGGTCTGCCCCTTGTAGCCGACGAACTGCTGCTCGAGGACCTCCTTGATCTGCGCGCCTGTGAGCGTCTGGGTGGCCACCAGGTTGTTGAACGGCTGCACGGTGAAGGCCTCGCCGTAGGTGACCTGGCCGGGGGCCTCGCCACCGGGCGAGTTGGCGAAGGAGAGCGAAGAACGCACGCCGCCCGGGTTCATCAGCGCGAGCTGAGCGCCGTCGGCCTTCGTGTAGGCCAGCTGCGCGTCCGCGATCGTGTTGCCCATCGGGCTCTCCCCGCTCGCCGCGGCGGTCGAGGGGATGTCCGCGGTGATGGTGCCGACCACGCGGTTGGCGATCGGCGCGACGGCGGTGCGGTACTTGTCGGCGATGGCCTTCGCGGCCGCGTCGATGAGGGCGACGTTGCGGATGAAGTTCCCGGCGGCGTCCTTCGCGTAGCTGCCGTCCGGGTTCTTCACGCCGTTGTCGACCACGACGTTGTCGGCCCCGAAGTCGACGATCCGCTTGCTGCGCTGGTCGACGTCGACCTCCAGGTCGGTCACCACGCGGCCGAACGAGCCGGCGCTGGTCACCGGGGTGTCCTCGCCGGCGGCGTCCTTGAGCAGGCAGTTGTACCACTGGTGGGTGTGCCCGGTGATGACCGCGTCGTAGGGCGAGCTGAGCTTGTTGACGATGTCGATGATCGGTCCGGTGAAGCTCACGCACGAGTTCACGCCCGACGAGGTGGGGGTCTGCTGGCCGCCCTCGTGGAGCAGCAGCACGATCGTCTTGACGCCGTACTGGTCCTTGAGGATCTTGGCGTACTTGTTGGCGGTCTCCGCCTCGTCGAGGAAGTTCACGCTGGTGATGCCGGCCGGGTTCACGATCCCTGGCGTGCCCTCCAGGGTCATGCCCACGAAGCCGACCTTGGCCTTGCCGATCTTCTTGATGGTGAACGCCGGGAAGATCGGCTTGCCGGTCTGCTTGTCCACCACGTTGGCGGCGAGGACGTCGTAGTCGGCGCCGGCGAAGCCGTCACCGTCCTGGCATCCGTCGGTCGGGTGGCAGCCACCGTTGACGAGCCGCTTCAGCTCGGTGACGCCCTCGTCGAACTCGTGGTTGCCGACGCTGGTGATGTCCAGGCCGAGGGAGTTCATCTCCTCGATGACCGGCTCGTCGTGGAAGGCCGCGCTCACGAGCGGGGAAGCGCCGACGAGGTCGCCCGCGCCCACGGTGTAGACGTACGGCGAGTCCTGCATCGCCTCGGCGCGGAGTCGCTTGACGTACGTCGCGAGGTACTCGACGCCGCCAGCCGGGACGCCGTTGACCACGCCGCCGCTGCCGGTCGGCGGGTCGATGTTGCCGTGGAAGTCGTTGATCGCCAGCAGGTGACCGGTCACGATCTTGTCGTTCTTGGGCGGCTTGGGCGGGTGCGGCTTCGCGGTGGCGGAGGTGCCCACGAGGGACATCCCGGCGAGGCCGAGGGCGGTGACGGACAAGGCGACGGCGGCACGGAGCCGGGAGCGCTGCATCGGGACGGGGGCCTTTCCCTGGGGGGCGGTTCGGGACGTTGGTGCCACCTTTTCGGGACTTTGGCACCGACGCCGCAAACTCTGCATCAGGATCAGGCGGGAGGGAAGACCAGATCCGGAGAGTTCACCGGGAGAAACCGGATGTCGTCCTCTCGGCGGTGTCCCCTCGGCGGATCCGCTTGAGCACCGCAGCGGTGTGCAGCGCCGCCGACGAGGCCTCGTAGCCCTTGTCCTCGTGCGAGCCCTCGAGACCGGCCCGGTCGAGGGCCTGCTCCTCGGTGTCGCAGGTCAGCAGCCCGAAGCCGATCGCCACTCCGGTGTCGAGCGCGACCCTGGTCAGGCCGTCCGTCGCGGCCGAGCAGACGTAGTCGAAGTGCGGTGTGCCGCCCCGGATGACCACGCCGAGCGTCACCACCGCTTCGTAGCCCGTGTCGGCGAGCGCCTTCGCGGCGACGGGCAGCTCGAACGACCCGGGGACCCGGACCACGACCGGTGCCTCCACGCGGAAGTCGGCCATCGCCCGCTGGGCGCCGGCGAGCAGGCCGTCCATCACCTGCTCGTGCCAGCTCGCGGCCAGGATCGCGACCCGGATGTCGTGGCAGTCGATCGGCTTGCTGGTCGGGGATCCTTCGCCGCTCATGCGTGGTCTCCTTCGACGGTCTGGAGGTCGGGCAGCACGTGGCCCATCCGGTCGCGCTTGGTCTGGAGGTAGGCGAGGTTGTGGTCGTTGGGGTGCGGCGTCAGCGCCACCCGCTCGGTGACCGGGATGCCGTAGGACTCGAGGCCCTCGGTCTTCGCGGGGTTGTTCGTCATCAGCCGCACCGAGGTCACCCCGAGGTCCTTGAGGATCTGGGTGGCCGCGCCGTAGTGCCGTGCGTCGGCGGGCAGCCCGAGGTCGAGGTTGGCATCGACGGTGTCACGGCCCCCGTCCTGGAGCTGGTAGGCCTGCAGCTTCGCGAGCAGGCCGATCCCCCGGCCCTCGTGGCCCCGCAGGTAGATCACGACACCGCGGCCCTCGTCGACCACGCGCTGCATGGCCTCCTCGAGCTGGGGTCCGCAGTCGCAGCGGCTGCTGGCGAAGACGTCGCCGGTCAGGCACTCCGAGTGGACCCGGGTGAGGACGGGATCCACGCCCTGGACGGCAGCGGGATCGCCGTACACCAGCGCGACGTGCTCGGAGCCGTCGATGGAGATGCGGTAGCCGAACGCCGTGAAGTCGCCGAAGCGGGTGGGCAGGCGGGTCTCCGCGACGCGCTCGACGTGGCTCTCGGTGCGCCGGCGGTGGTGGACCATCTGTTCGATCGAGACGAGCTTGAGGTCGTGCTCGTCGGCGAAGTCGCGGAGCTGCTGCCCACGCTTCATCGTCCCGTCGTCGTTGACGACCTCCACGAGCACGCCGACCGGGGTGAGCCCGGCCATCCGCGCCAGGTCGACGGCCGCCTCGGTGTGGCCGCGGCGGGACAGCACACCACCGTCGCGGTAGCGCAGCGGGAAGACGTGACCGGGCCGCGTGATCTCCCAGGGCTCGGTCGCCGAGTCCGCCAGCGTGCGCACGGTGTGCGCCCGGTCGGCGGCGCTGATGCCGGTGGTGACGCCGTCGCGGGCGTCGACGGAGAGGGTGTACGCCGTGCGCATGCGGTCGCGGTTGTGCGGCGTCATGAGTGGGATCTCGAGCCGGTCGAGCATCGTTCCCGGCATCGGCACGCAGATGACGCCGGAGCTGTAGCGGATCGTGAACGCCATCAGCTCCGGTGTCGCCTTGCTCGCGGCGAAGATGATGTCGCCCTCGTTCTCGCGGTCCTCGTCGTCGACCACGACGACCGGCTTGCCGGCCGCGATGTCGGCGATGGCGGCGTCGACGCTGTCGAGGCGCAGCTTGTCGTGCTGGCTCATCGGGTTCCCTCCTGGCGGGGTGCGAGCAGGCGCTCGACGTACTTGGCGATGACGTCGACCTCGAGGTTCACCGGGTCTCCGGGCTGCTTGAGGCCGAGCGTGGTGCGGGCCAGCGTCTCCGGGATGAGGGAGACGCTGAAGGTACGTGTGCTGTCGTCGACGTCGACGACGGTCAGCGAGACACCGTCGACGGTGACCGATCCCTTGGCGACGAGGTAGCGCGCCAGGTCCGACGGGAGGCTGACGGTCACGACCTCCCAGTGCTCGCTGGGCTCCCGGGACACCAGGGTGCCGATGCCGTCGACGTGGCCCTGGACGACGTGGCCGCCGAGGCGGGTGGTGGGCGTGACCGCGCGCTCGAGATTGACCCGCGAGCCCGGCGCGAGGGCGCCGAGGCTGGTCTTGAGCAACGTCTCCCGCATCACGTCGGCGGTGAACACGTCACCGTCGCGTGCGGCGACGGTCAGGCAGCAGCCGTTGACGGAGATCGAGTCGCCGAGGGCGGCGTCCTCGACCACGACGGGTCCCTGGACGCTGAGCCGCAGCGCGTCGCCCTGGTCCTCCAGGGCGGTGATGGTGCCGAGCTCCTCGACGATGCCGGTGAACACGTCAGTCCTCCTCGGGGGTACGGGTCTGGGTCCTGGGGCTCAGGGTGAGCCGGACGTTGCGGTCGGCACCGTGGCCGACGACGGTGACGTCCTCGACGTCGAAGCGCACGGCGTCGGCGATGGTCGAGACGGGCAGCCCCTCGACGGCGTGGGTGCCGTCGCCGATGAACATCGGCGCGACGTACGCGATCACCTCGTCGACGAGGCCGGCCTGGAGGAACGCTGCCCCCAGGTGCGGGCCGCCCTCCAGGAAGACGTGCCGGGCGCCGCGTTCCCGCAGCGTCCCGAGCGCCTCCTGCGGGTCGCGGGTCCGCAGGTGCACGAACTCGGCCGCGTCGTCGAGCACCCGCCTGTCGGCGGGCAGCTCACGCAACCCCATCACGGCGCGGAGCGGCTGGCGTGCCCGCGGCAGGGGTGCGTCGACCTCGTCGCGGACGGTGAGCTGCGGGTCGTCGACGAGCACCGTGCCGGTGCCGGCCAGGACCACGTCGCACTCGCCCCGCAGGCGGTGGGTGTCGCGTCGGGCGGCCTCGTTGCTGACCCACCGGCTCGTCCCGTCGGCGGCGGCGCTGCGCCCGTCGAGGGAGGTGGCGAGCTTCCAGGTGACGTAGGGACGCCCGTGCTCGGAGGCGAAGGTCCAGGCGCGGTTGAGGGCGCGGGCCTCGTCCGCGAGCAGGCCACCGACGACCTCGACCCCGCCGGCACGGAGCGTCTCCGCTCCCCCGGCCGCCGTCGCACTGGTGTCGCTCTGGGCGAAGACCACGCGGCGGACACCGGCCTCGAGCAGCGCGACGGCGCAGGGGCCGGTGCGTCCGGTGTGGTTGCAGGGCTCGAGGGTCACGACGGCGGTCAGGCCGGTCGCGGGGCCGTCGAGGGCGGCCAGCGCCTCGACCTCGGCGTGCGGGTGACCGGCACCGCGGTGGAAGCCCTCGGCGACCTCGGTCCCGGCAGCGTCCAGGAGCACGCAGCCCACCCGCGGGTTCGGGCCCGCAGGCACGCCCGGAGACAGCGCGAGCTGGAGCGCGCGACGCATCGCGGCTTCCTCGGCCGGCGTGATGACCGGCGGCTCGTGCGCCATCAGGGTGGTGCCTCTCTCGTCCGGCTCACGGCCCGGAGGGCGGAGAGACGCAGACACCACAGGCTCTGCCGACGGGGAGCACGCGCTCCGTCGTACGGCAGGCACCGCGTGCGCTTCCCATCCGGACTCTCACCGTCGGTCCAGGAGTTCCACCTGGTCAACCGGTCACTGGTTCGTGACCGGGTCGCGGACTGTCACCGCCGGCTCGGAATTTCACCGACCCCAGAGCACGCGAGCTTTTGCTCGACCTGACCAGCGTGCCACACCGCACCACCCCACGTCCCCGTGGCGTGGGTCACCCCGCCGGTCGCGCCTGCGCCGCCAGGTCGCGGAGATGGTCGACCATCGCGGCGGGGTCGTCGGCCCCGAAGACCGCGGAGCCGGCGACGAAGTTGTCCGCACCGGCCTCGGCGCACCGCTCGATCGTCTCCGCGGACACCCCGCCGTCGACCTGGAGCCACAGGTCGAGCCCGTGCTTGTCGAGCAGGGTGCGCGCACGGCGGATCTTCGGCAGGCACACGTCGAGGAACGACTGGCCCCCGAAGCCCGGCTCGACGGTCATGACCAGCAGCATGTCGAGCTCGCCCAGGAGGTCTTCGTACGGCTCCACCGGGGTCGCCGGCCGCAGCGCCATGCCGGCCCGGACCCCCTTGTTGCGCAGCTCGCGGGCCAGGCGCACCGGGGCGGTCGCGGCCTCGACGTGGAAGGTCACCGACGAGGCGCCCGCCTCGGCGTACGACGGGGCCCAGCGGTCGGGGTCCTCGATCATCAGGTGCAGGTCGAGCGGGAGCTCGGTGGCCTTCGCCAGGGCCTCGACGACGGGCAGCCCGAGGGTGAGGTTGGGGACGAAGTGGTTGTCCATCACGTCCACGTGCGCCCAGTCCGCATTGGCGACACGCCCCACGTCCTCACCCAGTGCGGCGAAGTCGGCAGACAGGATGCTCGGCGAGATCTGGATTCCCATGGCGTGGGCAGTCTAGAGCGGTCCCAGGCTGGACCGGGGCTGGTTCGGAGTTGGCGTCCCGGGGTACAACGGACGCAGGGAATTGCTCGGTCGCAAGACCGAACGGTGGGGAGTGGGTCGTCATCGACAGCATGTGGGTTTTCGCCGTCTTCGGGTGCCTGGCCGCGGCCGCGCTCGTGGCGTCCCAGGTCGTGCGCCGCCACGAGGCCAGGCGCCGCCACGAGGAGGCGCAGCTGCTGGTCCGCCGACCCCGTCCGCTCACGGACGAGGACCGCCTGCCGACCGACCCAGCGGGCGACGTGCCCGTCCAGCGCGAGGTCAGCGAGAAGCGGCACAAGTCGCGCTCCCGTCGATCCTGACGCACGGTCACGGCGCCACCGACGAGGTTGCCCCTCTGCTGGGCGGGTACAGATGTCCTGACCAGATGCACGGGGGGTCAGCTCGGGAGGTAGTCCGTGAACAGCAGTGTCGTGTGGATCATCGTTCTCCTGGTGGTGGTGTTCGCCATCGCCGTCGTGGTCGGCGTGGTGATGAACAAGCGACGCGAGGACAAGCGTCGCGCCGAAGCCGAAGAGCTCCGTCGCGAGGCCGACCAGCGCGCCGCGACGGTGGACACCGCGCACGCGGACGCCGAGGAGGCCGAGGCCCGCGCGGACCTGGCGCGGCGCGAGGCCGAGCGAGCCGATCGTGAGGCCGCGGAGGCGCGCGTCGGCGCGCAGCAGGAGCAGGCCCACCACGAGGACCACCTGCGTGAGGCGGACCGGGTGGATCCGGACGTGGACCACCGGTCCGGCGACTACGACCCCGGGACCGACCCGCAGCGCCGCGAGGTCTGACCCCAGCGGCTCCTCGGGCCTCTCAGGAGCTCCGACGTAGCACCGCGACGAACATCGCGTCGGTGCCGTGCCGGTGCGGCCACAGCTGGACCGTGCCCTCGAGGGGGCCGCTGTGGTCCGACGGCTTCGGCAGCAGCGCGCCGGCGTCCTCGAGCGCCGCGCCCGGCACCGCGGCGAGGACCGCCTCCACGACACCGCGGGTCTCGGTGAGCACCGGGGAGCAGGTGGCGTAGACGACGACTCCCCCCACCCGGACGGAGGCGAGCGCGGAGGTCAGCAGGGCTTGCTGGAGGGGGACGAGCGCCTCCAGGTCCGCGGGAGTGCGCCGCCAGCGCGACTCGGGCCGGCGACGAAGCGCCCCGAGGCCGGTGCACGGGGCGTCGACGAGCACCCGGTCGAAGGACGATCCGTCCCACGGCGGGCGTGTGCCGTCCGCGGTGAGCACGCCGACGACGCCGTCGGGGACAGCCGCGGTGGCCCGGCGCACCAGGCCGGTGCGGTGCGGCTGCCGCTCGACGGCGAGGAGGTGCGCGCCGCGCTGGGCGGCCAGGGCCCCGAGGAGGGCCGCCTTGCCGCCCGGTCCGGCGCAGAGGTCGAGCCATCGCTCGTCACGTCCGGACACCTCGGCGCGGCTCAGGGCGAGCGCCACCAGCTGCGACCCCTCGTCCTGCACGCCCGCCCTCGCCTCGGCGACCGCCGGGACGGAGCCCGGGTCTCCCCCGGCCATCCGCACGCCCCACGGTGACGCGTCGGTCGGCTCGGTGCCCTCGACGCTCAGCAGCTCCTCGCGATCGCTCAGGCCCGGGACGGGCCACCAGCGTGACAGCGGGCGGGCGGTTGTCGGCGACCAGCAGGTCGTCGAGCTCGTCGGCGCGGTCGCCGAGCGCCTCGGTGAACGCGGTGACGACCCAGCGCGGGTGGGCCTGGGCGACCGAGGCGAAGCCGACCGGGTCGGTGACGGGGTCGGGCGCGACGGCGCGCACCCAGGTCGGGAGGTCCTGGGCGGAGACCCGGCGCAGGACGGCGTTGACGAGTCCGGCCGGCCCGGGACCGATCGCGGCGCGGGTCAGGTCGACCGACGTGGAGACCGCGGCGTGGGTGGACACCCGCATCCCGAGCAGCTGGTGGGCGCCGAGTCGCAGCACGTCGAGGACGCCCGGGTCGAGCCTGGACGGAGGCCGGTCGAGGCAGGCGGCGACGACCGCGTCGTACGTCCCCTGGCGGCGCAGCGTCCCCGAGACCAGCTCGGTCACGAAGGCGGCGTCGCGGCCCGAGAGCCCGTGGGCGCGGAGCCGGGCGGGCAGGAGCAGGTTGGCGTAGGCGTCCTCGGCGGACACCGCACGCAGCACCTCGTAGGCCGCGAGGCGCGGCAGGTCCGGCGCGGTGCGCCGGGGCCGTTGCCTGCCCCCCGGACGTCGGGCTCGGGGCGAGCGCGGGTCGGCCATCAGGACCCGAACCGCGCGCCGGCCGCGACGCGGACGCCTCGCGCCCAGTCGGCTGCCGGCATCTGCTTGCGGCCGTGCGCCTTGACCTCGCCGAGCCGGACCGGGGTCGAGCCGGTGCCGGCGTGGACGGAGCTCTTGCCCACCGCGAGCTCGCCGGGGGCGAGGGCGGGTCCCTCGGGGTCGGGGACGACGGGTCCCACCTTGAACCGCTCTCCCTCGAACCAGGTCCAGGCGCCGGGTGCCGGGGAGCAGGCGCGGACCGCCCGGTCGAGGGCGTGGGCCGGGTCGCGCCAGCGGACCTCGGCCTCCTCGACGGTGATCTTGGGCGCGAGGGACAGGCCCTCGGCCGGCTGGGGACGCTCCTCGAGCGCGCCCGTCTCGATGCCGTCGAGCGTGGCGACGAGCAAGGGCGCCCCGGCTTCCGCCAACCGGCCGAGCAGGTCCCCCGCGGTGTCGGTGCGCCGGACGGTCTCGGTGACGAAGCCGTACGTCGGTCCGGCGTCGAGGGCCTGCACGATCCGGAAGGTCGTCGCCCCGGTGACCTCGTCGCCCGCCCACAGGGCGCGCTGGACGGGCGCAGCGCCACGCCAGGCGGGGAGCAGCGAGAAGTGCAGGTTCACCCAGCCGTGGGCGGGGATGTCGAGCGCGCTCTGCGGCAGCAGCGCACCGTAGGCCACGACCGGGCAGCAGTCGGGGGCCAGCTGCGTCAGCGCCGCCTGGAAGTCCTCGTCGCGGGGGTGCTCCGGCTTCAGCAGGGGTACGCCGAGCTCCTCGGCCGCCTGGGCCACGGGCGACGGCACCAGGCGCCGACCCCGGCCCGCCCGGGCATCGGGGCGGGTGACCACGCCGACGAGGTCGTGCCCGCTCTCCGCGACGGCGCGCAGCGAGGGCAGCGCGACCTCGGGGGTGCCGGCGAAGACGACCCGCACCTCAGAAGCCCAGCCCTCGCGTCGGGTGCGGGCTCACCTTGATCGTGGGGGCTGCGCCGAACCACTCGGCCTCGCGGATCGCCTTCATCGCGGCCCGGCGGGTCTCGGCGTCCAGCCGCTCGACGAAGAGGATCCCGTCGAGGTGGTCGGTCTCGTGCTGGAGCGCCCGGGCCAGGGTCTCCGAGCCCTCCACGACAAGGGGCTCGCCGTGCATGTCGAAGCCGTGGGCGACGACGTTCGCCGCCCGGATGCAGTCGAAGGTCAGGCCGGGGATGGAGAGACAGCCCTCCTCACCGTCCTGGGTCTCCTCCGAGAGCCGCAGCTGCGGGTTGACCAGGTGGCCGACCTCGCCGTCGACGCACCAGGTGAAGACCCGGAGCCCGACGCCGATCTGCGGGGCGGCCAGACCCGCGCCCGGGGCCTCGAGCATGGTCTCGGTGAGGTCCTGGACCAGGCGCCGGAGCTCGGCGTCGAAGTCCACGACCGGCGCGGCGGGCGTGCGGAGCACCGGGTCGCCGAAGAGCCGGATCGGCTGGATGCTCAACGCGGGTCCTTCCGTCGGTGGCTGTGACGATGGCTGGGCCCGAGAAGTCTACGGAGCGGCTGCGCGGTCCCGGGGTCACCCCAAGGCGTACGGATCGACCTGGACCCGGACCGGCGCGAGCTTCTTCGCCGAGCGCACCCCCTGCATCTCCACGAGGGCCCGCGAGAGGGCGCCGCCCGCCGCTCGGGGCACGCGGACGACGAGGCGGACCTGCTCCTCGACCTCGTCCGTCCCCTCCGCGCGGGGGCGGTCGTCGGTCGCGGGCACCGGCCCGAGCAGCTCGGCTCCAGGCGGCAGGGCCAGGGCCGCCCCGGCGGCGGTGACGGCGTCCTCCGGGCCGGTCAGCACGGCCAGACGTGACCCCGGGGGCAGGTGCGCCTCGGCCCGGTCGTCGAGCTCCCGGGTGGCGAACCCGGCGGGGTCCCAGCGGACGAGGGCCTGGAGCTCGGGACGCGCGGGGTCGCCGACGGCGACGACGCGCCCGCCCCGGGCACCCGGTCGGGCCAGGGTGGCGGCGTTGAGCCACCGGCGGACCGCCTCCTCCGAGGCGCGGAGGTCGGCACGGGCGAGCAGCAGCCAGGTGTCGAGCAGCACCACACCGGCGTACCCGTCGACCGCGGGTGGCTCCGCCCCGGGAGTCGCGACGACGAGGGCCGGCGAGGCGTCGACCTCGTCGAGGACCCGGTCGCGCGACGAGCGCTTCACCGGGACGCTCGGGAAGGCCCGGCCGAGCTCCTCGGCGGTGCGACGGTCGCCGAGCACCGGCGCCCGCAGCCCTCGGCTGCCGCACACGGCGCAGGCGCGCTCCTGCTCCCCCGAGCCGCACCAGCGGCAGGTGGGCGGCAGGTGCGGCCGGGTCTGCTGCAGCGGCCCGGAGCACACCCGGCACCGCGCCGGCTCGCGGCAGGTGTCGCAGACCAGCGACGTCGCGTAGCCCGCGCGCGGGGTCTGGACGAGCACCGGACCCAGCTCGAGGGCCTCCCGGATGGCGACGTGGGCGCTGTGCGGCAACCGGGCCCAGCGGGTGGTCGGGTCTCGCTCGAGCTCGCGGTCGGTGGCGCCGGTGACGGCGACGGTCGGCGCGGCCTCACGGACGACGGTCCTCGCCGCCTCGACGGACTCCGCCCAGCCGGTGCGCACGAGGGAGGCGGCCTCGACGCTGCGGGCCGTGCCGCCCACCACGGCGCCGCAGCCGGTCGCATGGGAGCGCAGGAGCAGCACCTCGCGGATGTGGGGGTACGGCGCCCGCGGCTCGGCGTAGAGGTCGTCGCCGTCGTCCCAGACCGCGACCAGCCCGAGGTCGCGGACGGGTGCGAACGCGGCCGCCCGGGTGCCCGCCACCACCTGGACCGCTCCACGCGAGACGGAGAGGAAGGCGCGGTAGCGCGCCGCCGGACCCACGTCGGCGGTGAGCAGGACGTGGCGCCCGTCGCCGAGCACCTCGGTGAGAGCGGCGTCGAGGCGGGCGAGGTCGCGCACGTCGGGAACGCACAGCACCGAGCCCCGGCCTGCCGCGAGCGTCGCGGCGGCCAGGTGGGCCAGGCCGCGCGTCCAGTCCTCCCCCGGCAGCGCGGTCCACACCGCACGTGGGGCACCCTCCACGGCGCCCAGACCGGCCACCAGGGCGGCCCCGCGCTCGTAACGGCCCCACCACCCGGCCGCGGCCTCGGCGGCCCCGACAGAGCCCGGCCAGGGTCCTGGATCGGGGGTGTCCTGCTTCTCCACGGTCGCGTGCCGAGGGGGTACGGCGAGCCGCAGCACGTCGGAGCGGGTGCCGGCGTAGCGGGCGGCGACCTGGGCGGACAGCTCGGCGATCTCCGGGCTCAGCACCGGCTCGGTGCTCACCGCTCGGCGTATCGGAGCCAGCCGTCCCGGGTGCTCCGACTCCGCGACCCGCTCGAGGACGAACCCGTCGACGTCCTGTCCGGCGAACCGCACCTTCACGCGGGCCCCGGGCACGACGGTGTCGGCCAGCTTCGCAGGGACGAGGTAGTCGAAGGGCCGGTCGAGGTGCGCCAGCGGGACGTCGACGACCACCCGCGCCACCGGGTCCACCTCGGCAGGGTCGACCGCCGGCCGCTTCTGCTCCGAGGCCTTCGTCCTCGCCGTGGCCTCCGCCGCCACCCCCCGGGCAGCACCCAGCTGGTCCCGGAGCCCCGGGATCAGCTCCCCCTGCTCCTCGTCAGCCATCGCCGCGATTCAACCAGCCCCCACCCACCACTCGCCGAGACGGCAGAAGCGTGCACCCGAGGTCGCCGAGTCGGCAGAAGCGTGCGCGCCCAGGCGAACACTTGTGCCGACTCGACGTCTTGTCGTGCACGCTTCTGCCGACTCGGCGTGGGGGGCTTCGCGCGCTCAGACGCCGGCGGCGGCCTTGAGGGCGTCGACGCGGTCCGTGTTCTCCCAGGTGAACTCGGGGAGCTCGCGGCCGAAGTGGCCGTAGGCGGCGGTGGCGGCGTAGATCGGCCGGAGCAGGTCGAGGTCGCGGATGATCGCGGCCGGGCGGAGGTCGAACACCTCGAGCACAGCCTTCTGGATCGTGGCGACCGGGACGGACTCGGTGCCGAAGCAGTCGACGTAGAAGCCGACCGGCTGCGCCTTGCCGATGGCGTAGGCGACCTGGACCTCGCAGCGACGGGCCAGGCCCGCGGCGACGACGTTCTTGGCCACCCAGCGCATCGCGTAGGCCGCCGAGCGGTCCACCTTCGACGGGTCCTTGCCGGAGAAGGCGCCGCCGCCGTGGCGGGCCATGCCGCCGTAGGTGTCGACGATGATCTTGCGACCGGTCAGCCCGGCGTCGCCCATCGGGCCGCCGACCTCGAAGCGGCCGGTCGGGTTGACCAGCAGGCGGTAGCCGTCGGAGGCGATGTCGAAGGTCGCGAGCACCGGGTCGACGACGTGCTGCTTGATGTCCGGGGTCAGCATCGACTCGAGGCTGATGTCCTTGGCGTGCTGGGTCGAGACCACGACGGTCTCGACGCGCACCGGGCGGTCCTCGTCGTCGTACTCGATGGTGACCTGGGTCTTGCCGTCCGGGCGGAGGTAGGCCATCGACCCGTCGCGGCGGACCTCGGAGAGCCGCTCGGCGAGGCGCTGGGCGATGATGATCGGCAGCGGCATCAGCTCGGGCGTGTCGTCGCAGGCGTAGCCGAACATGAGGCCCTGATCGCCTGCGCCCTGGCGGTCGAGCTCGTCGGCGGAGGACTCCGCGCGGTGCTCGTAGCCGGAGTCGACGCCCTGCGCGATGTCGCCGGACTGGCCGCCGATCGCGACCATGACGCCGCAGGAGTGGCCGTCGAAGCCCTTGTCGGACGAGTCGTAGCCGATCTTCAGGATGCGCTCGCGCACGACCTGCTTCACGTCGACGTACCCGGAGGTGGTCACCTCACCGGCGACCACGACGAGCCCGGTGGTGAGCAGGGTCTCCACGGCGACCCGGCTCTTCGGGTCCTGTCGCAGCATCTCGTCCAGGACCGCGTCGCTGATCTGGTCCGCGATCTTGTCCGGGTGTCCCTCGGTCACCGACTCGGAGGTGAAAAGTCGTCCGGTCACGTGTTGCCCCTCGTTCCTGCGTCGCCTGCGGTCGCCCCCCGACCGCGGTGGTCGGGTCACGATATCTGTCGTTCCCGGCCTAAATCCCCCGGGTCTGCCACCTGGACGCGACCTGGTCCCAGATCACGTGGGCGAGCGCGGTCTTCGACCCGTGGGGTACGCCGGTGGAGCCGCCCTCGCGGTCCAGGACCACGGCCTCGTTGTCGGTGCTCCCGAAGACCTTCCCGCCGCTGACGTCGTTGACGACCAGGAGGTCGCAGCCCTTGCGGGCGAGCTTGGCGGTGGCGTGCTCGAGCACGCTCCCGTGCTCGTCGCCGGTCTCGGCGGCGAAGCCGACCACCACGATGTCCGGGGACGGCCGGTGCGCGGAGAGCTCCGCGAGGATGTCGGGGTTCTGGACCAGCTCGATCGACGGCGCGCTGCCGTCGTCGGCCTTCTTGATCTTGGCGCTGCTCTGGCGTGGCGGGCCGGAAGTCGGCAGGTGCGGCGGCCATCACGACGGCGTCGGCGGACGTGGCCGCCGAGATCACGGCGTCGCGGAGCTCGGACGTGGACTCGACGCGGACGACCTTGACCCCCGCGGGGTCGGAGAGCGAGACGTTCGCGGCCACCAGGGTCACCTCGGCGCCGCGGGCGGCCGCCGCCCGGGCCAGGGCGATGCCCTGCCGGCCCGAGGAGCGGTTGCCCAGGAATCGGACGGGGTCGAGGCGTTCCCGCGTGCCACCGGCGGAGACCACGACGTGGCGACCCGCCAGGTCGAGGACGTGGGCAGCAGCACCGCGGGCGAGCACGTCACGCGCCAGCTCGAAGATCTCCTCGGGCTCGGGCAGCCGGCCCTTGCCGGTGTCCTTGCCGGTCAGCCGCCCCTCGGCGGGCTCGACGACGAGCGTGCCCCGGCGGCGCAGCGTCGCGACGTTGTCCTGGGTGGCGGCGTGCTCCCACATCTCGGTGTGCATCGCGGGGACGAGCACGACCGGGCAGCGGGCGGTGAGCAGCGTGTTGGTCAGCAGGTCGTCGGCGAGGCCGTGCGCGGCCTTGGCCAGGAGGTCGGCGGTCGCCGGCGCCACGACCACGAGGTCGGCGTGCTGGCCGATCCGGACGTGCGGGACCTCGTGCACGTCGTCCCACACCTCGGTCGACACCGGCTTGCCGGACAGCGCGGCCCAGGTGGGCGCGCCGACGAACCTCAGCGCCGACGCGGTGGGCACGACCGTGACGTCGTGGCCGGACTCGGTGAGGCGCCGGAGCAGCTCGCAGGCCTTGTAGGCCGCGATGCCGCCGCTGACCCCGAGGACCACCCGGGGCCGGTCGGCGGCGGGGGTCACGGCGGAGGGCGGCGGCGGCGCCGCGTCGGTCACGGAGGACCTACTCGGAGCTGTCCTCCGAGGCGGCCTTGGCCGTCTCGGTCACGACGACCTCGGGCTCGGCCTCGGGGTCGTACTCCTCGCAGGTGAGGAGGTCGTCGTTGATCTCGCGGAGCGCGATGGAGAGCGGCTTCTCCTGCATGTGGGTGTCCACGAGCGGGCCGACGTACTCGAGCAGGCCCTCGCCGAGCTGGGAGTAGTAGGCGTTGATCTGGCGGGCGCGCTTGGCGCTGTAGAGCACCAGGCGGTACTTCGAGTCGGTCTTGGTGAGCAGCTCGTCGATGGGCGGGTTCGTGATGCCCTCGGCGACGACGGGGGTGACAGACACGTGGGTGAGCCTCACAGGTTCTACATCGGGGCGCCGGAAACGAAGCGGCTGGTCGGTGGGACCCTCAACGCCGAATTGGCGCAGACACGCAGGTCAGGCGGTCGGGTCCACCATCAAGGCTACCAACTCTTCCCCAGCACGGTGAACTTCGCTGTTCACGACGGTCACGTCGAACTCCGCCTCGGCGGCGAGCTCCTCGCGCGCGGTCTCGAGACGGCGCTCCCGCTCGGCCTCGGTCTCGGTCCCCCGCCCCACCAGGCGGCTGACCAGCTCCTCCCACGAGGGGGGCGCCAGGAAGACGAAGAACGCGTCCGGCATCGACTCGCGGACCTGCCGGGCGCCCTGGAGGTCGATCTCGAGGAGCGCGGGTCGCCCGTCGGCCAGCGCCTCGTCGACGGGCCGACGCGGGGTGCCGTAGCGGGCCGCCCGGTGCACGACCGCCCACTCGAGCAGCTCGCCGTCGGCAACCATCCGGTCGAACTCGGCGTCGTCGACGAACCAGTAGTGCCGCCCGTGCTCCTCACCCGGCCGGGGTGCCCGCGTCGTCGCGGAGACGGAGATCCAGATCTCCGGGTGGTTCTCGCGGAGGTACGCCGCGACCGTCCCCTTGCCCACCGCCGTCGGACCGGCCAGGACGGTGAGCCGGGCCGGCCGGGTGGCGCCTGAGGTCACGCCTCGTCGTGGCGCGCGTCGCCCCCGAACTCCCTGCGGAGCGCGGCGATCTGGTTGGTGCCGAGACCACGGACCCGGCGGCTCTCGGAGATCCCGAGCCGGTCCATCAGCTGACGAGCGCGGACCTTGCCGAGGCCCGGCATGGACTGCAGGAGGTCGAGGACCCGCATCTTCCCGATCACCTCGTTGCGACGCCCCTGCTCCAGGACGTCGAGGATCGAGGCGCCCGAGTGCTTCAGCCGGTTCTTGACCTCGGCCCGCTCCCGTCGAGAAGCAGCCGCCTTGTCGAGATTCGCCTGTCTCTGCTCGGGTGTGAGCCGGGGCAATGCCACTTGTCTGACCTCGGTTACCTGGAGTGCGGGGAACACAGCGGAATCTAGTCAACCGTCCTGCCGGTCGCAACGCGGGGTCGACCCCCTCGTCGAGGGAGCCCCCTAGGTGTCGAACTCGACGTCGCAGACCTCGCGGGCGTGGTCCTCGATCCCCCGGGCGGCATCCAGGACCCGGGGCGACTGGAGCTTGGCGGCGGTCGCCCGGAGGTCCCGGAGCTCCTTCAGGGACACCCCGGGCGGCCGTTCGGCGCCCTTCCCGAGGTCCGTGGGCAGCACACCGAGGGTCTGGACCAGGTCGTCGAGGTCCTGCCAGGCGAAGACCACGGTGTCCCACTCGTCCTGGAGCTCCGCCGGCGCCTCGGCGCGCAGGCCCTCCAGGACGGTCAGGGTCGGCCCCACCGGGTCGTCGCTGTCCTTCTTCGCACTGCTGTCGGCGAGCGCGTCGAGCTTCTTCTGGCCGTCCGTCAGGGCGCCGCAGTAGGCGTCCTGGTCGTCGGAGCACCCGGTGAGAGCCGCCGCGAGGACCAGTCCGACGAGCAACGGGACGAGCCGTCTCATCACCCGACCAGCGCCGCGAAGCCGTCGTTCGCGGCGCGGGCGGCGTCCTGCAGGGCGCGTACGTCGGGGCCGGCGCCGAGGATCTCGCGGCTGCTGGAGGGCAGGATCAGGCGCGCCGCCGGGCCGAAGATCCGCCGGACCGACTCCACGGTGCCGCCCTGGGCGCCCACGCCCGGCACCAGCAGAGGGCCGTGGATGTCGAGGTCCTCGTCGGTCTCGCCGATGGTGGCGCCGACGACGGCCCCGAAGGAGCCGAGCGGGTCCGCACCGGCGTTGCGGGCACGGAGGGCGTCGAGCACCTCGCCGGCCACGGTCCGACCCGCTGCGGTCCGCGCGTGCTGGACCTGCGGACCTTCCGGGTTGCTGGTCAGGGCCAGGACGAACACGCCCGTGCCGTGCTTCTCGGCGGTGTCCAGCATCGGGTCGAGGGAGCCGACGCCGAGGTACGGGCTCGCGGTGACGGCGTCGACCGCCATCGGCGAGGCCGGGTCGAGGTAGGCGTCCGCGTAGGCCTGGGCCGTCGAGCCGATGTCGCCGCGCTTCACGTCGAGGACGACGAGGGTGCCGAGCTCGCGGGCCGCCACGATCGCGCGCTCCAGGACCGCGACGCCGGCGGCGCCGTGCCTCTCGAAGAACGCCGACTGGGGCTTGACCGCCGCGACCGTGGGCGCCAGCGCCTCGACCGCGGTCATCGTGAAGCGCTCCAGGCCGGCCACGTCGTCGGTGAGCCCCCAGGCGTGCAGCAGCGAGGCGTGCGGGTCGATCCCTGCGCAGAGCGGCCCCCGCTCGGCCTGGGCGGCGTGCAGCCGGGCTCCGAACGGTGCGGTCACGAGGTGCCTCCTGGGGTCGTCGGCGAGGGCCTTCTGCAGTCGCGACGGCCACGTCGGACCGCCGTACACGAAGCCGGTGTAGGCCTGGAGCAGGGTCGCGCCCGCCGCGAGCCGGCGGCGCGCGTCGTCGGCGGTGGAGATGCCGCCGACCCCGACGAGCGTCAGATCGGGACCGACCCGGCCGCGCAGCAGGCGCAGGACCTCGTCGGCCCGCTCGGTCAGCGGGGCACCGGAGAGGCCACCGGCCCCGGCCCGCTCGACCGCCGCCGGCTCGGAGCCGAGGCCCTCACGGCTGATCGTGGTGTTGGTCGCGACGATGCCGTCGAGCCCCAGGTCGAGCGCCAGGTCGGCGACCGCGAGGACGTCCTTGTCGGCCAGGTCGGGAGCGATCTTCACCAGCAACGGCACAGGTTGCGCGGTCACGCTGTCCGCGGTGGCCCGGACCGCGACCAGCAGCGGCCGGAGCTTCTCCACGGCCTGGAGGTCGCGCAGGCCCGGGGTGTTCGGCGAGGACACGTTGACCACGAGGTAGTCGGCGTGCGGAGCGAGCAGCCGCGTGCTCTTGGCGTAGTCGCGCACCGCCTCGGACTCCGGCACCACCTTGGTCTTGCCGATGTTGACCCCGAGGACGACGCGGTGTCCTGAGCTCGTCGAAGGGTCGCGACGCCGGCCACGCTTCCCCTGGCGCGCGGCGAGACGACGCGCGACGACCTCGGCCCCGTCGTTGTTGAAGCCCATCCGGTTGACCACGGCCTTGTCCGCCGGCAGCCGGAAGAGGCGCGGCCGGTCGTTGCCGGGCTGCGGCTCCCCTGTCACCGTGCCGACCTCGACGAACCCGAAGCCCAGTGCAGCAAGGGCATCGATGCCCTCGGCGTTCTTGTCGAACCCGGCCGCCAGGCCGAGGACGCCCGGGAAGGTCAGCCCCATCGCCTCCACCGGCCGTGCCCTTGCGCGCACCTGACCGCCGTACGGCGAGAGTGCGGGACGGGCGAGCTTGATCGCCCGGAAGGCGGCGTGGTGGGCGGTCTCCGCATCGGTCCGGGTCAGCACCCGGTCGAAGAGGACGTCGTAGGCCTTCACGCGCGCGCGGCCCCGGTCCTCGCCGCCCACTCCTGCAGGCTCCGCACCCCGATGTCGCCGTGCCGCAGGGCCTCGATGCCCTGGACCGCCGCGGCGAGGCCTTGGACGGTGGTGATGCAGGGGATGTTGTTGAGCACGGCGGCGGTGCGGATCTCGTAGCCGTCGATGCGCGCCGACCCGCTCGAGGAGGAGCCGTGCGGGGTGTTGATGATCAGGTCGATCTCGCCGTCCATGATCAGCTGGACCGTCGTCGGCTCGCCGTCGGGTCCGGGGCCCTCGAAGTGCTTGCGGACGACGGTGGCCTGCACCCCGTTGCGGCGCAGCACCTCGGCCGTGCCCTGGGTCGCGAGGATCTCGAAGCCGTGGTCGGCGAGCACCTTGATCGGGAAGATCATCGTGCGCTTGTCGCGGTTGGCCATGCTCACGAAGACCTTGCCGGAGGTCGGCAGCGAGCCGTAGGCCGCGGCCTGGCTCTTCGCGAAGGCGGTGCCGAAGTCCTGGTCGAAGCCCATGACCTCGCCGGTCGACTTCATCTCCGGGCCGAGCACGGTGTCGACCTGCTTGCCGTCGGCGGAGCGGAACCGGTTGAACGGCATCACCGCCTCCTTGACGGCGATGGGGGCGTCGCCGGGCAGCTCGCCGCCGTCGCGCTCGGGAAGCAGTCCCTCCTTGCGGAGCGAGGCGATCGACTCGCCCAGCATCACGCGGGCCGCGGCCTTGGCCAGCTGGGTCGCGGTCGCCTTCGACACGAACGGCACCGTGCGGCTGGCCCTCGGGTTGGCCTCGAGGACGTAGAGCACGTCGGAGCCCAGCGCGAACTGGATGTTGAGCAGCCCGCACACCCCGATCCCCCGCGCGATCGCCTCGGTGGCCTCCCGGATGCGCCCGATCTCCGCGGCCCCCAGGGTGATCGGCGGCAGCGCGCACGACGAGTCGCCGGAGTGGATGCCGGCCTCCTCGATGTGCTCCATGACGCCGCCGAGGAAGAGGTCCTCGCCGTCGTAGAGCGCGTCGACGTCGATCTCCACCGCGTCGTCGATGAACCGGTCGACCAGGACCGGTCGGTCGGGGCTGATCTCGGTGGCCGCCTCGATGTACGAGCGCAGCGCGTCGTCGCCGTACACGATCTGCATGCCGCGGCCGCCGAGGACGTACGACGGGCGCACGAGCACCGGGTAGCCGATCTCGGCCGCGATGGCGCGCGCCTCGGTGAACGAGGTGGCCATCCCGTGCTTGGGGGCGACCAGGCCGGCCTCGGCGAGCACGCGGCCGAAGGCGCCACGCTCCTCGGCGAGGTTGATCGCGGCCGGGCTGGTGCCGACGATCGGCACCCCCGCGTCCTCGAGTCCCTGGGCGAGACCCAGCGGCGTCTGGCCGCCGAGCTGGCAGATCAGGCCGGCGATCGGACCGGCCGCGAGCTCTGCGCGGTAGACCTCCAGGACGTCCTCGAGCGTCAGCGGCTCGAAGTAGAGCCGGTCGCTGGTGTCGTAGTCGGTCGAGACCGTCTCCGGGTTGCAGTTGACCATGACGGTCTCGTAGCCGGCCTCGGAGAGCGCCAGGCAGGCGTGCACGCAGGAGTAGTCGAACTCGATGCCCTGGCCGATGCGGTTCGGGCCGCTGCCGAGGATGATGACCGCGGGCTTCTCGCGCGGCCGGACCTCGGTCTCCTCGTCGTAGGACGAGTAGTGGTACGGCGTCAGCGCCGCGAACTCGGCGGCACAGGTGTCGACGGTCTTGAACACCGGCCGGATGCCGAGGGCCCAGCGGATGCCCCGGACGACGTCCTCCTTGAGCCCGCGCACCGCGGCCACCTGGGCGTCGGAGAAGCCGTGCCGCTTGGCCAGGCGCAGTGTCGCCGGGTCGAGCTCGGGCGCCTCGGCCAGCTCGACGGCGACCTCGTGGATGAGGAAGAGCTGGTCGACGAACCACGGGTCGATCCGGGTCGCGTCGAAGACCTGCTCGGGGGTCGCGCCGGCGCGGATCGCCTGCATGACCTTCTGGAGGCGGCCGTCGTGCGGGGTGCGAGTGCGCTCGAGCAGGCCCTCGAGGTCGTCGGTGACCGGGCTCGCGAAGTCGAAGGGCGCGGCCTTGTCCTCCATGCTGCGCAGGGCCTTCTGCAGCGCCTCGGTGAAGTTGCGCCCGATCGCCATCGCCTCGCCCACCGACTTCATGTGGGTGGTCAGCGTCGGGTCGGCGCCCGGGAACTTCTCGAAGGCGAAGCGGGGCACCTTCACCACGATGTAGTCCAACGTCGGCTCGAAGCTCGCGGGCGTCTCCGCGGTGATGTCGTTGGGGATCTCGTCCAGGGTGTAGCCGATCGCGACCTTGGCGGCGATCTTCGCGATCGGGAAGCCGGTGGCCTTCGAGGCCAGCGCGGAGGAGCGGGAGACCCGGGGGTTCATCTCGATGACGACCACGCGGCCGTCCTCGGGGTTGACCGCGAACTGGATGTTGCACCCGCCGGTGTCGACACCGACCGAGCGGATGATCCCGATCGAGAGGTCGCGCAGGTACTGGTACTCGCGGTCGGTCAGCGTCAGTGCCGGTGCGACCGTGATCGAGTCGCCGGTGTGCACGCCCATCGGGTCGAGGTTCTCGATCGAGCAGACGATGACGACGTTGTCGGCCTGGTCGCGCATGACCTCCAGCTCGTACTCCTTCCAGCCGAGGATCGACTCCTCCAGGAGCACCTCGGTGGTCGGGCTGGCCGCCAGTCCGGCGCCGGCGATGCGGCGCAGGTCGTCCTCGTCGTAGACCATCCCGGAGCCGGTGCCGCCCATCGTGAACGACGGGCGCACCACCATCGGGTAGCCGAGCACCTCGGCGCCGGCGAGGCAGTCCTCGATGTTGTGGCAGATGTAGCTGCGGGCGACCTCGCCGCCGAGCTCCTCGACGATCTTCTTGAACGACTCCCGGTTCTCGCCCCGGTCGATCGCCTCGATGCTCGCGCCGATCAGCTCCACGTCGTACTTCTCGAGAACGCCGTTGGCCGCAAGGGACATCGCCGTGTTGAGCGCGGTCTGGCCGCCGAGCGTCGCGAGCAGCGCATCGGGGCGCTCGGCCGCGATGACCTTCTCGACGTACTCCGGGGTGATCGGCTCGACGTAGGTCGCGTGGGCGAACTCCGGGTCGGTCATGATCGTGGCCGGGTTGGAGTTCACGAGGATGACCCGCAGGCCCTCGGCCATGAGCACCCGGCAGGCCTGGGTGCCGGAGTAGTCGAACTCGCAGGCCTGGCCGATCACGATCGGCCCGCTGCCGATCACCATCACGCTCTTGATGTCGTCGCGCTTCGGCATCAGGCGTCCCCGTCCCGCTGGTCGAGCTTGTCGAGACCACTCATGAGATCCACGAACCGGTCGAAGAGGTAGGCGGCATCGTGCGGGCCGGCCGCTGCCTCCGGGTGGTACTGCACGGAGAACGCGGTGAGCCTTCCCTCGACCCGCAGCTCGAGGCCCTCGACGACGTCGTCGTTGAGGCAGACGTGGCTGACCGTGACCTCGCCGTACGGCGTGGTGGTCGGCCGGTCGAGCGGCGCGTCGACCGCGAAGCCGTGGTTGTGGGCGGTGACCTCGACCTTGTTCGTGGTGCGGTCCATCACCGGCTGGTTGATGCCGCGGTGGCCGTACTTCAGCTTGTAGGTGCCGAAGCCCAGCGCACGCCCGAAGAGCTGGTTGCCGAAGCAGATCCCGAAGTAGGGCACGCCGCGCTCGAGCACCTCGCGGAGGACCGCGACGCTGTGCTCGGCGGTGGCCGGGTCTCCCGGGCCGTTGCTGTAGAAGACGCCGTCGGGCTGCACCGCGAGGATCTCCTCGGCGGTCGAGCCGCTGGGCAGCACGTGCACCTCGATGCCGCGCTCGCTCATCATCCGCGGGGTGTTCGCCTTGATGCCGAGGTCGAGCGCCGCGACGGTGAAGCGCTTCTCCCCCACGGCCGGCACGACGTAGGCCTCGGCGGTCGTGACCTCGCCGGCCAGCGCCGCGCCCTCCATCGGCGCCGAGGCGAGGACGCGCCCGAGCAGGGCCTGGGGGTCGGACTCGGTCGTGGAGATGCCGACGCGCATCGCGCCCCGCTCGCGCAGGTGGCGGGTGAGCGCCCGGGTGTCGACGCCACTGATGCCGACGACGCCCTGTCCGCGCAGCGCGTCGTCGAGCGAGCGCTGCGAGCGCCAGTTGCTCGGGACCCGGGCAGGGTCGCGGACGACGTACCCGGCCACCCAGATCTGGCGGGACTCGGGGTCCTCGTCGTTCATGCCGGTGTTCCCGACGTGCGGGGCGGTCATGACCACGACCTGGCGGTGGTACGACGGGTCGGTCAGGGTCTCCTGGTAGCCGCTCATCCCGGTCGAGAAGACCGCTTCTCCGAAGGTCTCGCCCTCGGCGCCGAAGGACTCACCACGAAAGGTGCGACCGTCCTCCAGGACCAGCATCGCCGGGTTCGCATGCAGCGGCACGCCGACCTCCTTCTCCGCCTCACGGGACGGTCGTTTAAAGGATGTTCGAGCTTCGCCGACCCTACCAGCGCCGGTCCCGCCCCTCGGACGGTCCTGAGCGTGTCTCAGTAGTCGGTGGTGCCACGGAGGGGCCGCGGGCGGCCGTCGGGGTCGTGCAGGGTCGCGAACGGGAGCCGGGCCCAGACCTGGGTGAACCGCGACAGGCCGGGCAACGGCAGCGGCCGGAGCCGGCCGGGCGGTCGCTCGCCCACCCGGCCACCGCGGTGCCACGCCTCGAGGCGGGTGGCGGCGGCCTCGAAGGCGTCGTACATCCCGGCAGGCTCGACGCAGTCGGCCATCACGTCGTGCAGTCCCCGCGCCTCGACGTCGCCGAGGCGGTCGAGGTGCTCGGCGGCGAGGGTGAGCCTGAGGTCTCGCGCGTAGTCCCCGTCGAGCACGACCGCGCTGAGCTCGGAGTCGTGGGTCCAGGAGCGCCGGTTGAAGTTGTCCGACCCGGTGCTCGCCCAGGTGTCGTCGACCACGCAGACCTTCGCGTGGACGTAGACCGGAGTCCCGAGCGTGGTTCTCGATCCCGTACGCCGCGACGCGACCGGGGGCGGTCTCCATCAGCCGTCGCAGGGCCCGCTCGCGGCCGAGCACCTGCGGGACGCGGTTCCACCCGTCGATGTCCGGGACCAGCGGGATCACCACGACGACGCGCAGCTCCGGGTTGTCACGCAGCGTCGCCTCGAACGGCTCGGCGACGCCGTGGCCCCAGAAGTACTGGTCCTCGACGTAGACGATCCGCTCCGCCTTCCCCAGCGCCTTGGAGTAGCCGCGCGCGACGCTGCGCTCGCCACCGTTGGCGAAGGGGTAGTCGCGGCCGAGCCTCAGGTCGGGGTAGGTGCGCAGCAGCTGCACGGTGTGGTCGCCGGCCTCGGGCGGCGCCGGCCACTGGTCGGGCAGCGCGTCGGGCGTGACGTCGTTGCGGCGGAGGGCGTCCTTGACCCGTCGCAGCGGGTGGTTGGACAGCCGGGTCGGGTCCTCCCAGCGCTCGCGGAAGACGGTCTCGACGTCGTGCACCGCGGGTCCACGGATCTCGACCTGCACGTCGTGCCACGGCGGGTGGTCGCCGTACTCCTCGGTCAGGGCTTGCGGCTGCGGGTCCCCGAGGTGGTCCGCGTCGTCGCGACGGTTGTGCGCGAGGTCCATGCCCCCGACGAAGGCGACGTCGCGCGTGGGGTCGTCCTGGTGTCGGACGACGAGGAACTTCTGGTGGTGCGAGCCGCCGGCGCGCACGCGCATGTCGAGCAGCACCTCGGCGCCGCGCTCCTGGAGCTGCTCGCCGAGGTGGCGGTTCTCGCTGGCGAAGAAGCCGGACCCGTCGAAGTGTGAGCGCCACACCAGGCCGCGGACGTCGACGCCGCGCTCGTCGGCGCGGCCGAGCACCTCGACCACCTCGCTGCCCGGCTCGCCGGTGAGCCGCTCGTCGGCGTCGCCCTGCCAGTCGGTGAAGAAGACGAGGTCTCCGGCCCGGGTCGCCTCGATCACCTCGAAGAGACGGGGGAAGTACGTCGCACCGTGGATCAACGGCGTGACCAGGTTGCCCGTCGACCAGGCCGCGTCACCCTCGTGGCGCCCGTCGATCCGCGTGTCCGCGTTGCCCCGCTCGTCCTTCGTCAACAACCACTCGCGCGCGTCCACCAGGACAACCTCCCCACACCGGTCCTCTCCATGCCGACCCCTGTCGGTCGGCTCCCTTGGGTCAGCCGACCTTGCCGTGCAGGAGCGTCGGGACCCCGCGGAGGAACGTCGCGACGACGCGCCCCGGCAGCTCCATGCCGGCGTACGGCGTGTTGCGACTGAGCGAGGCCGACTCCGTCGCGTCGACGACGCGCGTCGCGGCCGGGTCGTGGAGCACGAGGTTGGCGGGCTCCCCGACCGCGAGCGGTCGACCGTGGCCCGCCACGCGTCCGATCTCGGCGGGCTTGGTGGACATCCGCTGGGCGACGTCCTCCCACGAGAGGAGGCCGGTGTCGACCATCGTGTGCTGCACGACCGAGAGCGCCGTCTCGAGGCCGAGCATGCCGAACGCCGCGGCCGCCCACTCACAGTCCTTGTCCTCGTGCGGGTGCGGTGCGTGGTCGGTGGCGACGATGTCGAGGGTGCCGTCGGCGAGGCCGGCACGGACCGCCTCCACGTCGGCGGCGGAGCGCAGCGGCGGGTTGACCTTGTAGATCGGGTCGTAGGTCGCGGCCAGGTCGTCGGTGAGGAGCAGGTGGTGCGGGGTGACCTCCGCGGTGACGCTCCAGCCCTTGCTCTTCGCCCAGCGGACGATCTCGACCGAGCCGGCTGTCGAGACGTGGCAGATGTGCAGGCGGCTGCCGACGTGCGCGGCGAGCAGGCAGTCGCGCGCGATGATCGCCTCCTCGGCGACGGCCGGCCAGCCCCGCATCCCGAGGCGCCCGGAGAGCTCGCCCTCGTTCATCTGCGCGTCCTCGGTGAGCCGGGGCTCCTGCGCGTGCTGGGCGACGACCCCGTCGAACGCCTTGACGTACTCCAGTGCCCGCCGCATCAGCACCGCGTCGGAGACGCACTTGCCGTCGTCGGAGAACACCCGCACGCGGGCTGCGCTGTCGGCCATCGCGCCGAGCTCGGCGAGCTGCTGGCCGGCGAGGCCGACGGTGACCGCGCCGACCGGGTAGACGTCGCAGTGACCGGCCTCGCGTCCGAGCCGCCAGACCTGCTCGACGACGCCGGCCGTGTCGGCAACGGGGTCGGTGTTGGCCATCGCGTGCACCGCGGTGAAGCCCCCGGCCGCGGCGGCACGGGTGCCGCTCTCGACCGTCTCGGCGTCCTCGCGACCGGGCTCGCGCAGGTGGGTGTGCAGGTCGACGAGGCCGGGCAGCAGGACCGCTCCCTCGGCTTCGATGGTCTCCGACGTCCTCGGCTGGTCTCGAGGCCCGTCCCCCATCGCGGCGATGACGCCGTCCTGGACCAGCACGTCGACGGCGGCACCGCCGTAGGGCTTGGCGTCGGTGATCAGGTACGCGGTCACGCGTCGGCTCCCTCGTGGCTGTCGTGCTGGGGTCGGTGCTGGGGTCGGGCTGTCCTGGGGTGGCTCCCCCGAGGAGGAGGTAGAGCACGGCCATCCGCACGGCGACGCCGTTGGTGACCTGCTCGACGATCACGGACCGGTCGGAGTCCGCCACGTCGGCGGTGATCTCCATGCCGCGGACCATGGGGCCGGGGTGCATCACGATCGCGTGGTCCTGGAGCATCGCCATCCGGCGCGAGTCGAGGCCGTAGCGGCGGGAGTACTCGCGCACGGTCGGGAAGAACGACGCGTTCATCCGCTCGCGCTGCACCCGCAGCATCATCACGGCGTCGGCCTTGGGCAGCACCGAGTCGAGGTCGTACGACGTCTCGGCGTCCCAGCCCTCGACGCCCACGGGGAGGAGGGTGGGCGGGCCGACGATGGTGACCTCGGCGCCGAGGGTGCGCAGCAGCAGCGCGTTGGAGCGGGCGACGCGGCTGTGCAGCACGTCGCCGACGATGACGACGCGGCGACCGTCGAGCCCGCCGCCGACGCCGAGGTGGCGCCAGAGCGTGAAGGCGTCGAGCAGCGCCTGCGTCGGGTGCTCGTGGGTGCCGTCGCCGGCGTTGATGACGCTCGACCGGGTCCAGCCGGCGTTGGCCAGCCGGTGCGGGGCGCCGCTGGCGTGGTGGCGTACGACGATCGCGTCGGCGCCCATGGCCTCGAGCGTCAGGGCCGTGTCCTTGAGGCTCTCGCCCTTGCTGAGGCTGGAGCCCTTCGCGGCGAAGTTGATGACGTCCGCGGAGAGCCGCTTGGCCGCGGCCTCGAAGGAGATCCGGGTGCGGGTGCTGTCCTCGAAGAACAGGTTGACGACCGTGCGGCCGCGCAGGGCCGGCAGCTTCTTGATCGGCCGGTCGGCGAGGCTGCGCAGCTCCTCCGCCGTCGTGAGCACGAGCTCGGCGTCGTCGCGGGTGAGGTCGGCAGCCGAGAGGAGGTGGCGCTTCATCGGGGTCCCCCGTCGGTGATCAGGACGGCGTCCTCGCCGTCGAACTCCTCGAGCCGGACCGCGACGGTCTCGGCGAGGCTGGTGGGCAGGTTCTTGCCGACGAAGTCGGCGCGGATCGGCAGCTCGCGGTGGCCGCGGTCGACGAGCACGGCGAGGCGGACCGCCTCGGGCCGTCCGATGTCGCCCATGGCGTCGAGAGCGGCCCGGATGGTGCGTCCGGAGTAGAGGACGTCGTCGACCAGGACGACCACCTTGCCGTCGATCCCCGACGTGGGGATGTCGGTCGGCATGAGCGCCCGGGCCGGCCGCAGCCGGAGGTCGTCGCGGTACATCGTCACGTCGAGCGACCCGACCGGCACGTCGAGCCCCTCCACGCTCGCGATCCGCTCGGCGATCCGCTGGGCGAGCGGGACGCCCCGGGACGGGATGCCGAGGAGGACCAGGTCACCGGCCCCCTTGTTGCGCTCGAGGATCTCGTGCGCGATGCGGGACAGTGCGCGGGAGACGTCACGCGCATCGAGGACCGTGCGTCTGCCGGTCGACTCGGGGACCTCGCCAGCCGGATCTGCAGGACCTCTTGGATCTGCGGCGTCTGCTGGACCTGCGGCGTCTGGTCGATCTGTCGAGAACTCGGGTGTCGTCGGGACAGGCATGGACAGCCCGGACCTCCTTCTCCGCCTCACGGGACGGCTCGTTAAAGGATGTCGATCACCCCCGACCCTACGCCGAGTCGGCGGAAACGTGCGCCCCACGACGTCGAGTCGGCAGAAACGCACGCACGTTTCTGCCGACTCGGCGGGGTGGGGCGTAAGGGAGGTCACGATGACAGCGGGACTGTCACATCACTACTGTCGTGGGATGAGCCGGACGGGGACAGTGGCAGGCACCAGGGTGGCGGTGACCGGGGGTGCGCAGGGGATCGGGAGGTCGCTGGCCGAGCACCTCGTCGCCGGAGGCGCCCGGGTCGTGATCGGTGACGTCGACCTCGCGCTGGCCGAGAAGACCGCCGGGGAGATCGGCGCCGGTACCGTCGCGCTCGCGCTCGACGTCAGCGACCGTGCCTCCTTCGCCGGCTTCCTCGACGACGCGCACGACCGGCTGGGCGGCCTCGACGTCCTCGTCAACAACGCCGGGATCATGCCGCTCGGCCCGTTCCTCGACGAGGACGACGCGGTCACCGACCGCATCGTCGACGTCGACCTGCGCGGCGTCCTCATCGGCAGCAAGATCGCCGGACGCAGGTTCCGCGAGCAGGGGCACGGTCACGTCGTGAACATCGCGTCGGTGCTCGGCATGATCTCGTCGCCCAACGCAGCGACGTACTGCGCCACCAAGGCCGCGGTCATCGGGCTCGGCGACGCGCTGCGCCAGGAGTGGCGTGGCTCCGGCGTCTCGCTGTCGACGGTGTGTCCCGGGTTCGTCCGGACCGAGCTGATCGCCGGGCTCCCGACCACCCCGGTCATCGACCGCTTCCTCATGGTCGGTCCCGACGACATCGCCCGAGCGACCACCGACGTCATCGCGGGTGGTCGTTCGCGAACCATCGCGGTGCCCCTGACGGCGGGCGCCGGCGGAGCCACCAGCCGCCTGGTGCCGGCCGCGCTCCGTGACCGGCTCTTCCGGGCCGTGGGCGGCCACAAGGTGACCGAGAACATCGACCAGAGCGGGCGCGCCGCCTACCGCGAGCGCGTCGAGAGAGGCCTGTCATGACCGCCGTACGACCCGAGCTCTCCGGCGTCGCCGGAGTCCCCGAGACCCTCGTGAGCGACGCGCTCCTCGCGCGGCTGCCGGCCAACGACGCCCCCGCACCGTGGACGGTCCGCAGCCAGGCCGTGATCTGGTACGCACGCGGCGGAGCCGCCGCGACCGCCGCGCTCCCGCCGGCGATCCGCGCCGGACACAAGGGCCTTGCGGTCGTCGGCGGCGTGGTCAGCTACTCCGAGACCCCCGTCGGGCCGTACGACGAGGTGTTCGGCCTCGTCGGCTCGCGCGACGGCCGCAAGGGCTTCGGCACCGTGTCCTTCATGTCCGTCGACTCGGAGGCCAGCATCGTCGGCGGACGCGCCAACTGGGGCATGCCCAAGACCCTCGGCGCCTTCGACGGCGAGATCGGCAGCGGTCGCACCATCACCGCCCGCGGCGCCGACGCCGTGGACTGGCGGGTCACCGCGACCCCGCGGGTCATGGGCCCGCGGGTGCCGATGTCGATGAAGGCGATCACGCGGCAGGAGACCGGCGGTCGGGTCGGCGACAGCCGCCTCGACGGCAAGGCCAGGATCCGTCCCGCGCTCGTGAAGGTCGAGGTCGAGTCCGACGGCGACCTGGCCGGTTGGCTCAAGCCCGGCTGGCACCTCGGCGCGGTGGTCGAGGAGTGCACGTTCTCCCTGGCGGAGCCGACCTTCCGCTAGCCCAGCTTGGCCAGCGCGGTCCGCACGTCGCCGTGCCAGGTGGGGTAGGCGTAGATCATCGACTCCAGGGTGCTCACCGGCACCCGGCCGTGGATCGCGGTGGTGAGCATCGCGAGCACCTCGCCGCCCATCGGACCGACGACGGTGCCGCCGACGAGCAGGTCGCCGTCGGCGACGAGCTTGATCAGGCCCTCGGCACCGGGACCGTGCACCTTCGCGCGAGTGGAGGCGGACAGCGGCAGCACGCCCACGCGGATCTCGTCGCCCCGGTCCCCCGCCTGCTCGCGCGCCTGCGCCTCGGTCAGCCCGACCGACCCGACCTCCGGGTCGGTGAAGGTCACCCGCGGGGTCGCCCGGAAGTCGGCCTCCGGGCCGTCCTTGCCCACGAGGGCGCGGAACACGACGCCCGCCTGGTACTTCGCGGTGTGCGTGAAGAGCCCCTTGCCGACGATGTCGCCGATCGCGAACAGCCAGTCGACCGTCGAGCCGTCCGCGTCGCGCACCTTCATCCGGCCGTCGGTGTCCAGGGCCTTGACCTCACCGTCGACGCCGACGGTCTCCAGTCCGAGGTCGGGGAGGTTCGCGTGCCGGCCGGCCGAGACGAGCACCTTGTCGACGGTGACCACCTCGTCGTCGAGGGTGATCCGGAAGGACCCGTCCGCATGGTCGACGCGCGCGATCGTGACGTCGGGCATCACCCGGATGCCCTCCTGCGCGAACACGGACCCGATCACCTCGCTCGTCTCGGGCTCCTCGACGAGCATGATCCGCTCGGCGACCTCGAGCAGGGTGACCTGCACGCCGAACCGGGCGATGGCCTGCGTCAGCTCGCAGCCGATCGGCCCGGCGCCGATCACGGCGAGGGAGGCGGGCAGGTCGGTCAGCTTCACCACGTCGCGGTTGGTCCAGTACGGCGTGTCCGCCAACCCCTCGATCGGGGGTACGCCGGGGTCGGTGCCCGTCGCGAGCACGACCGCCTTCGAGGCGCGGAACCGTCGGCCGTCGACGTCGACCAGCCGCTCGCCGACGACCGTGCCGTGGCCGCGGACCACGGTGGCCCCGGACGCCTCGAGGCGCTCGACGGACTCGTGGTCGTCCCAGTCGTGGGTCTGCTCGGCGACCCGTGCGGCCACCGGAGCCCAGGACGGCTCCACCGACGCCGTACCCGCGAGAGCGCCGACGCGGCGCGCCTCGGCGAGGACGTCGGCGGAGCGGATCATCACCTTGCTCGGGATGCAGCCGTAGTAGGGGCACTCGCCGCCGACGAGGTGCTTGTCGACGGCGACCACGCCGAGGCCCGCACGGGCGAGCTTGTTCGCCAGGAACTCGCCACCGGGGCCGAGTCCCACCACGACGACATCGACCTCGGACGCTTCCCCAGGACTCGCGCTCATCGCCCCAGCCTGCCAGGCGGGTCCCTGTCCGGTGGGGCAGCGACCTCGCCATACTCGACGCGTGACACCCCCGGGCCCCCGGCCGGTCTTCCTGCACATCGGCGCGATGAAGACGGGCACGACGTACCTCCAGGGCCTCATGTTCGCCAACAAGGGGGCGCTCGAGGGCGACGGTCTGCTGCTGGCCGGCTCCTCCTGGGGCCGTCAGGTCCGAGGGGTGCAGGACGTGCTGCGACTGAACCGCCGCGACCGGCACATCCGCGGCGAGTCGCAGGGCGTCTGGCAGGAGCTGGTCGACGACATCGGGAGACCGGATCACCGGGTGTCAGTCGTGTCCATGGAGTTCCTGAGCTCGGCAGGACGCCGGGACGTCCGCCGTGTCGTCGACTCGCTCGCCGGTGAGGACGTCCACGTCGTGCTGACGGTGCGGGACATGGCCGGCGTGCTGCCGGCGATCTGGCAGACGCTGGTCCACAACGACGCGACCTTCTCCTGGGACGACTTCCTGGAGGCCGCGTTGTCCTGGCAGCCGGGCGCCGGCCCCCTCGCCGGCCTGGCGGTGCCCTCGCTCGGCGGTCCGCGCGGCCAGCTCCGCGGCACCGTCGACGTGCCCCGCATCCTGCGTCGGTGGGCACCCGCCGTGCCGCCTGGTCGGCTCCACGTGGTCACGGTCCCGCGGGCCTCCGGCGACCCGACGCTGCTCTGGCGGCGCTTCGCGCAGGTCGTCGGGGTGGATCCGGCGGTCGCGACGGACGCACCGGACGACGAGAACGCCTCCATCGGCTACGCCTCGACGGAGCTGGTGCGGAGGGTGAACGTCGCGCTCCCCCGGATCTCACGCAGCGAGTACAACTGGACCGTCAAGGAGCGCCTCGCCCTCGAGATCCTCGCCGAGCGTGCCGACGCCGAGGACCGCGCCACCCTCTCCGTGGCGGCCTACGACCGGGCCCTGCAGTGGAACGCCGCCGTCCGTGACGCCGTCGTCGAGGTCGGCGCCCAGGTCGTCGGCGACCTCGACGACCTCCCCGTCGAGCCCGATCCTCAGCGCCGGGCGAGCCTGCCGACCCAGCCTCACCCGGCCCCGCGAGACCAGGTGCTCGCCGCGGCCGACGCCGCCGTGCGCGGGTTGCAGGAGCTCCGTGACAAGCGCGTACGCCGGCTCACCCGGCTGGGCTCGCCGCCGGGTCCCGGCGAGCACCCCGCGCCCGAGGGAGCGTCGGAGCGGTGGGCGTCGGCGACGGACCCCGTGGACTCGGCGGTCACGGAGATCGCTGCCCGGAGCCACGAGCTCGCGCTGATGCTGCGCGAGATCCGGTCCCTCAAGGCCGCTCCGCGCTAGGGCGCAGCGGGCTCAGGCGGTGAGCGTCGTCTTGTCGCGGACGATGCCGCCGAGCAGTCCGTTGACGAAGCCGGGTGACTCGTCGGTCGACAGGTCACGCGCCAGGTGGACCGCCTCGCTCAGCGCGACCGCGTCGGGCACGTCCTCGACGTAGAGCACCTCGAAGACACCCAGCCGCAGCACGTTGCGGTCGACGGCGGGCATCCGGTCGAGCGTCCAGCCCTCGGAGTACGTCGAGATCAGCTCGTCGATCCGGGGCCGGTGCTCGGCCACACCGCGGACGAGGACGAGCGTGTAGTCGTTCATCGGCTTCTCCAGGTCGTCGATCCGCTCCTGGAGGGTGCCGTCGAGGGCGAGCCCGCGCACCTCGCTCTCGAAGAGGACGTCGAGGGCACGCTTGCGGGCCTTGGTCCGGGCCGCCATGTCCGTGCTCCTGTCCGGGTCAGCTGGTGACGCGGCCGAGGTAGCTGCTGTCGCGCGTGTCCACCTTGACCTTCTCACCGGTGGTGATGAACAGCGGCACGTTGATGGTGTGCCCGGTCTCGAGGCGCGCCGGCTTCGTGCCACCCGTCGAGCGGTCGCCCTGCAGGCCCGGCTCGGTGTACTCGATGAGCAGCTCGACCGACGCCGGCAGCTCGATGTAGAGCACGCGGCCCTCGTTGGTGGCCACGATCGCCTCCTGGTTCTCCAGGAGGAAGTTGCTCGCGCCGCCCACGAGGTCCGGGGTGATCTCCAGCTGCTCGTAGGTGCCGGTGTCCATGAACACGTAGCTCGAGCCGTCGTTGTAGAGGTACTGCATCGTGCGCTTGTCGACGTTCGCCACGTCGACCTTCACGTCGGCGTTGAACGTCTTGTCCACGGTCTTTCCGGACTCGATGTTCTTGAGCTTGGTCCGGACCACGGCGCCGCCCTTGCCGGGCTTGTGGTGCTGGAACCAGATGACCTGCCAGAGCTGGCCGTCGAGGTTGAGGACCATGCCGTTCTTGAGGTCGTTCGTCGTCGCCATGCGCGCGTGCGTTCCTTCGTCGGGATCAGGGAGTGGGTGGGGCCACCCGTGCTCCCGGGGGCCAGCGGTGCAGTTTAACGGCTTCCCGCACCTCGGCCCTAACCTTGAGCCCGTGCCCAGCCCGTCCACCAGCCCCGCTCATGAGATCACCACCCGCTTCCAGCAGGCGCTCGGTGCAGCTCTCGGGGAGGAGTACGCCGACGCCGACCCGGTGATCCGTCCCTCGCAGTTCGCCGACTTCCAGGCCAACGCCGCCCTGGCGCTGGCCAAGCGGCTGGGCAGCAACCCGCGTGAGGTCGCGAACCGGATCGTCGAGGCACTCGAGGTCGACGACCTCGCCTCGTCGGTCGAGATCAGCGGCCCCGGCTTCGTCAACGTCACGCTCTCCCCGGCCTGGCTGGCCTCGGAGGTCGGCGCACTGGATGCGCGCCTCGGCGTACCGACGCAGGAGCGGCAGGTCGTCCCGATCGACTACTCCGCGCCCAACGTCGCCAAGGAGATGCACGTCGGGCACCTGCGCACGACCGTGGTCGGCGACGCGCTGGCGCGGACTCTCGAGCACCTGGGCCACGAGGTGGTCCGGCAGAACCACGTCGGCGACTGGGGAACGCCCTTCGGGATGCTCATCGAGCACCTCCTCGACGTCGGCGAGGACTCGACCGAGGCGCACGCCCTGGAGAGCGACCCGAACGCGTTCTACCAGGCCGCGCGGGAGAAGTTCGACGGTGACGAGGCCTTCGCGACCCGCTCGCGCACGCCGCGTCGTCACCCTGCAGGCCGGCGACCCCGAGACGATGCGCCTCTGGACCGAGCTGGTCGAGCTGTCCAAGGCGTACTTCAACCGCATCTACTCCGCCCTCGACGTCACGCTGACCGACGACGACCTCGCCGGGGAGAGCACCTACAACGACGACCTCGCCGAACGTCTGCGAGGAGCTCGAGAAGGCCGGCATCGCGGAGGTCAGTGAAGGCGCGCTGTGCGTGTTCCTCGACGGCTACACCGGTCGTGAGGGCAAGCCGGTGCCGCTCATCATCCGCAAGAGCGACGGTGGCTACGGCTACGGCACCACCGATCTCGCGACCATCCGGCACCGGGTGCGAGACCTGCACTCGGACCGCGTCCTCTACGTGATCGGCGCGCCCCAGGCGCTGCACCTGCGGATGGTCTGGGACACCGCGCGGAAGGCCGGGTGGCTGCCCGACAGCGTCGAGGTCGTGCACGTCCAGATCGGCAACGTGCTCGGCGAGGACGGCAAGATCCTGCGCACCCGCAGCGGAGCTCCGCTCAAGCTGATGTCGCTGCTGGACGAGGCGGTCGAGCGCGCCGGGACGGTCCTCGACGAGTCACGTCCGGAGCTCGACGCCGCGACCCGCAGCCGGCTCGCGAGCGTCATCGGGATCGGGGCCGTGAAGTACGCCGACCTGTCGGTCTCGCACGACAGCGAGTACACCTTCGACTTCGACCGGATGCTGTCGCTGACCGGCAACACCGGCCCCTACCTGCAGTACGCCGCGGCGCGGATCCGCTCGATCCTCCGGAAGGCCTCGGAGGGTGGTTGGTCCCCCGGCGAGGTCGTGGTCACCGAGGAGGCCGAGCGCGCGCTGGCCCTCGCCCTGCTGGGCTTCGGCGACGTGGTGGTCCAGGTCGGCGACCTGCTCGAGCCGCACCGCCTGTGCGGCTACCTCTTCGAGCTCGCGCAGACCTTCACGACCTTCTACGAGCACTGCCCCGTGCTCCGCGCCGACGACGACGTCACCCGCGCCTCCCGCCTCGCCCTCTGCTCCACCACCCTCGACGTCCTCGCCCAGGGCCTCGCCCTCCTCGGCATCACCACCCCCGACCAGATGTAGGTCGAGTCGGCTCAGGCGGTGCGGGCCCGGAGCATGCGGCGGAGCTCGTCGGAGCGCTCGGTGACGCCCTTGCGGACCACGGGGGCCGCGTCGGCGTCGGCGACCGCCTGGGCCCGGGCGAGGAACTCCTCGTCGATGCCGAACATGGGCATCAGCCAGTGGGTCAGCATCATCGCCGGGATCATGCCGCCGCGGTCGAAGTGGGAGAGGCCCTCGAGGTAGCGCTCGGCGTACGGCCCCGTGACCTCGCCCTGACCGGGACGCCACAGCGCCCTGGCCACCTGGCCGCTCTGCGAGATCGGCACCTTGCGGGCGAGCAGGGTCTCGTAGGCCTCGTGCTTGTCCTCCGCACTGGGCCGGGCCGCGCGCACGGTGAGGGCGCGGACCCAGGCGTCGGGGTCGGGATCGGCCGCCAGGAGGGCCTGGATCTCCGCATCGGAGACCTCGCCGACCTCGGCCCGGCGCACGAGCGCGCGCCACTGCACGTCGACGTCGTTGCCGGCCTGCTCGTGGACCCACAGGAGGTCCTCGGTCGACGTGGCGGTGCGGGCCATCGCCCTGAGCGCGACCTGACGCAAGGTGTCGTCGTCGGCGAGCTCACGGCAGGTCGCGGCGACCTGGCCCATGATCGCCTCGCGGGTGGCGTCGGACGACCACTGCTCCGAGCCGGTGCAGGCCAGCTGGAGGTAGGGCTCGATGACCGCCTCCGAGGTCTCCACCCGCAGCACGGACGTGAGCGTGCGGATCACCTCGTCGGCTGTGGCCTCCGCGGTCATGAGCATGTCCCAGACCGTCGCGACCGCGACCGCGCGGGAGATCGCGGAGGGCAGCTCGGAGGCTGCTGCGAAGAGCGCGTCGCGGGTGTCCGCGTCAGGACGCGCGGTCGCGAAGGTCAGGTCCTCGTCGTTGACCAGGTAGACGTCGGCGCCCTTCTCCAGCGCGACGGGCGTCCGCTCGCCGGCCACCTCCACCCGGGCGAGCGCGACGCGGTCGAGCCCGCCGGGGCCTCGTTTGTAGGCGCCGATGCCGAGCACCTGCGGTCGCGGCGCGTGACCGTTCGGTCCGTGCGCCACGAGCACCGGGCCGTCGTCGCCCTGCTCGAGGGTGAGCCGGTCGGTTCCGGCGGTCGCCAGCCAGCCCTCACGCCAGGCGTCGAGGTCGCGTCCGCTCACCGCGGCGAGCTCGTCGATCAGGTCCTGGAGCGTGGTGTTCCCCCAGGCGTTCTTGGCGAAGTAGTTGGTCATGCCCCGCCTGAACACCTCCTCACCGACGTACGTCATCAGCTGCTGGAGCACCGACGCGCCCTTGGGGTAGGTGATCGCGTCGAAGATCGACGCTGCCTCCTCGACGTCGCGGACGGGCAGCGCGATCGGGTGCGAGATCGGGCCCTGGTCGGCGAGGTAGGCGTCCAGCTTCTCGCCGGCGAGGTGGCTGGCCCAGGCGTCGGTGTAGCGCGTCGCGCGCTCGGCCGCCCAGTTGCAGGCGAACTCCGCGAAGGCCTCGTTGAGCCAGAGGTCGTCCCACCAGCGCATCGTCACGATGTTGCCGAACCACATGTGCGCCATCTCGTGGAGCAGCACCTTCGCGGTCTGCTCGCGCTCGGCGGGGCTCGGCTCGTGGCGGGACAGGAAGGCGTCGGACCACGACACGCAGGCGTAGTTCTCCATCGCCCCGCCCAGCTCGGGGAGGAACACCTGGTCGTACTTCGCCTCGGGGAACGGCATCCCGAACTGCTCGCCGAAGAACGCGAGTCCCTGCGCGGTCACCTCGAAGAGCTCGTCGGCGTCCCGGTCGAGCACGTTCGCGAGCGTCTTCCGCGCGAACAGCCCCAGGTCGAAGCCACCGACGCTGCGGCGCACCTCGTGGAAGGGCCCGGCGTTGACGACCGGGTTGTACGTCGAGAGAGGCGGCGTCGCGGGGAAGGTCCACCGGCGTGCGTCCTCCAGGACGTCGACCTGCGGGTCGCCCATGTTGCTCGTGACCGTCCAGCCCTTCGGCGCCGTGACCGTGAACGCGTGCGGGGCCTTGAGGTCCGGCTGGTCGAAGCACGCCCAGACGTGGCGGGCCTCGTCGGGCTCGAAGGAGGTCCAGAGGTAGACCTCCTTGTCCGCCGGGTCGACGGCCCGGTGCACGCCCTCGCCGTCCGTCGTGTCCGCCTGGACGGACTCGACCACGAGCGTGTTGTGCTCGGCGAGGTCGGGCAGGGTGATCCGGCCCTCTGCCGCGGCCGGCAGCTCGACGCCGTTGAGCGTCGCCCGCACCACGTCCGCGCAGCAGTCGACGAACGTCGTCGCCCCGACCTCGCGGCTCGTGAACGTCACCGTCGACACCGACCGGACCTCCGGCCCCTCCGGGATCCCGGTCAGGTCGAACTCGATGTCGTAGCGCCCCACGGCCAGCAGGGCTGCCCGCTCCTGCGCCTCGGTCTGGGTCAGGCTCCGCACGTTCCCGATCTCAGTCACCGCCCCACCCTAAGGACGCGCGCCCCACCCCACCAACGACTTATGCCCGCCGAGCCACCCCTAGGCTGACCGGGTGACCTGGTTCGACTCCCCCGCCGACGCCGCCAAGCGCCTCGACGAGGCCGGCTACCTCGCGGACCAGGCGACCGCCACGACGGCGTACCTCGCGGGTGCGCTGGAGAAACCGCTCCTCGTCGAGGGGCCGGCCGGCGTAGGCAAGACCGAGCTGGCCAAGGCGGTGGCTCGCGCGGCGGGCGCTGACCTGGTGCGCCTGCAGTGCTACGAGGGCCTCGACGAGGCCCGGGCACTGTATGAGTGGAACTACAAGAAGCAGCTGCTCCGGATCCAGGCCACGAGCGCGGACCAGGCGTGGGAGCAGACCCACGACGACATCTTCACCGAGGAGTTCCTTCTCACCCGGCCGTTGCTCACCGCCATCCGCCGGGACGAGCCGACCGTGCTGCTGGTCGACGAGGTCGACAAGACCGACGTCGAGGTGGAGGGCTTGCTGCTCGAGGTGCTGTCGGACTTCCAGGTGACGATCCCCGAGCTGGGCACGATCTCCGCCGTACGCCGGCCCTTCGTGGTGCTCACCTCCAACGCGACGCGTGAGCTGTCCGAGGCGGTCAAGCGCCGCTGCTTGTTCCTGCACCTCGACTACCCCGATGCCGAGCGCGAGAAGGCGATCGTCGTCTCGCAGGTGCCGGACGTGAGCGAGCGGCTGGCCGGCAGCCTCGTCGACCTCGTCGCGCAGCTCCGCGAGCTCGAGCTGAAGAAGGCGCCGTCGATCGCCGAGTCGGTCGACTGGGCCCGCACCCTCGTCGCGCTCGAGGTCGACGACCTCGACCCCGCGACCGTCGACGCCACCCTGGGTGTCGTGCTCAAGCACGCCTCCGACCACGACAAGGCGCTCAAGGCGCTGCGCGGCCCGAGGCGCTGAGTCCGGTGCCGCTGCTCGACCGGCACGTCGCCTTCGTCGAGGCGTTGCGTACGGCGGGGCTGCCGGTGTCCCTGGCCGAGGACCTCGACGCGGTCCAGGCCGTGACCACCCTCGGGCTCGGCAACCGCGAGGACGTGCGCACCGCGATGGCGGCCACCCTGGTGAAGCGGCAGAACCACCGGCCCAGCTTCGACGCGGTGTTCGACCTGTTCTTCCCGGCGCTGCTGGGCAGCGGGGCGCGTGCTCACGACCCGGCTCGGGCGGACCCGAGCCCCGACTCACCTGTACCCGAGGCCCGGTTCGACGATCTGCGGGCGGGGTTGGTGGAGGCGATGCTGGCCGGGGACCAGGAGGGGTTGCTGCGGCTGGTGCGCGAGAGCGTCGAGGAGTTCGGGGCGCTCCAGGGGCGGCCGCAGGGCATGTCCTCGTGGTCGTCGTACAACACGCTGCAGCGGCTCGGACCCGACACGTTGGTGCTGCGGCTCGCGCAGGCGCTGATGCAGGGCTCGGACGACCGGGAGCCGCGGTCCGAGGAGCTCGCGATGGTCGGTGCGACGCGGCGGGTCGACGAGATGAGGCGCATGGTCGAGACCGACGTGCGGCGCCGGATCGCTGAGGAGAAGGACCCCGAGCAGGTCGCCCGCACGACGCTGCGCCCGCCCCTGGACCAGATCGCGTTCGTCAACGCACGGCAGAGCGACATCGACGAGATGCGGCGGCAGATCTACCCGCTCGCACGACGGCTCGCGGCCCGGCTCGCCAAGGAGCAGCACGCCAAGCGGCGCGGGCCGCTGGACTTCCGGCGGACCGTCCGTGCGTCGGTGTCCACCGGCGGCGTCCCGCTCGTCACGCACCACCGGCCGCGCCGGCCGCACCGTCCCGAGCTCGTCGTGCTCTGCGACGTGAGCGGGTCGGTGGCGAACTTCGCGTCGTTCACGCTGCTGCTGGTCTACGCGCTGCGCGAGCAGTTCGGGAAGGTCCGGGCGTTCACGTTCGTCGACGACGTGCACGAGGTCACCGACGAGTTCGTCCCGGGGGCCGACCTCGAGGACACCTTGACCCGGCTGGCCGCCAGCGCCCGGCACGCCTCGCTGTTCGGGCGGACGAGCTACGGGCGCGCGTTCCAGCAGTTCACCGAGAAGTACCCCGACGCCCTCGGACCCAAGGCGAGCCTGCTGGTGCTCGGCGACGCCCGCTCCAACTACACCGACCCGAAGCTCGACGTCCTGCGCGAGATGGTCGACGCGTCGCGGCACGCCTGGTGGCTCAACCCCGAGGCTCGTCGCCAGTGGGACACCGGCGACTCCGCCGCGCGCGAGTACGGCGAGGTCGTCCCGATGGTCGAGTGCCGCAACCTCACCCAGCTCTCGGAGCTGGTGCACGACCTCCTGTGACCTCCATCAGCGTGGCCAGGCGGGCCATCGCGACCGCACCGGCGACCGGGCCGACGGCCAGGAGGGCGACGGCGCCGCGCCAGCCGATGGCGTCGACGACGTAGGGCACGGCGTTGATCGTGACGACGGTGAGCAGGAAGCCCACGGCGGTCTGCACGGTGAGTGCGGTGCCGACGTACCTCGCGTCGACGACCTGCGTCACGCAGGTCGAGAACAGCCCGGAGTCGGCGATCACCGAGGCGCCCCAGAGCAGGAGCACCGGGACCACGACGTACGGCGGCAACCCGAACACCAGCGCCGCGAGCAGGCAGCACGTCGCGCTGACCCGCATCGCCCAGCCCGCGACACGAGCGCGGCCGAGCCGGTCGCCGAGCTGGCCACCGACCAGGCAGCCCACGGTCCCGGCGAGCCCGATGGTCGCGAAGGCGACCAGCCCGACGGCGGTCCGGGAGCCGTCCCAGGTGCCGTCGCGCGCGAAGCTCGCCGCGAGGTACGCCGGCACCCAGGTCCACATGGCGTAGAGCTCCCACATGTGGCCGAAGTAGCCGAGGTTGGCCAGCAGCGGACCGCGCTCGCGGAACACCCGCAACGCGTAGCCGGGGTCGAGCGGTGGGGTCGGCCCCGCCCTCGGGCCGCTGCGCACGACGGCCAGCGCCAGCACGCCCCCGGTGAGGGCGAGCGCGGCGGACACCACCAGGACACCGCGCCACGGGAGGGTGGCGATGCTGTTGAGCAGCTGCGGCAGCGAGCTGCCGAGGGTCAGCGCACCGACGAGCACCCCGAGGGCGAACCCCCGGCCGCGGTCGAACCAGGACGCCATCACCTTCAGCATCGGCGGGTAGACGCCGGCCAGCGCGATGCCGGTGACGAAGCGCAGCGCCACCGCGGGGCCGAACGAGTCGACGACGAGGGCGACCGCTGCCGTCGTCGCGGCCGCGACGAGCGCCGAGACCCCGACCAGCACGTGCACGCGGAGCCGGTCGGCGAGGTTGAGCACGGCCGAGGTGACCGCCCCGAGGACGAACCCGAGCTGCACCGCGGCGGTCAACCAGGTCGCGCGACCCTTGCCGATCCCCCACTCCTCGCGCAGCGCGGGCACGACCGCGGAGGCGGCGAACCAGCAGCCGAGCACGAGCACCAGCACGACCGCGATGAGCACCAGCTGCCGCCGGGCGAGAGGTGAGTCCGCGAGGTCGGCCCCACCGGAGGTCATCGCGGTCGGACGTCCATCGTGTAGGTCACCGCCGTGCCGCTGAGCACGACGGTCCCGTCGTCGCGCAGCACCCGGGTCTCCAGCTTCGCGATCGGCTTGTCCTCGCGCGACTCGACCACGGTGACCTCACCGGTGATCGTGTCGCCGGGGCTGACCGGGGCCAGGAAGTCCCAGCTGACGTTCATGAAGACCGTGCCCGGCCCCGGCAGGTCCTCCGCGACCACGGCGTTGAGGATCGCGGAGGTGATCCCGCCCTGGACGACGATGCCGCCGAAGCGGGTGCGCTCGGCTGCCTCACGGTCGTAGTGCAGCGGGTTGCGGTCACCGCTGATGTCGGTGAACAGCGCGATGTCCTCCTCGCGCACCAGCCTGCTGCGCGTGGCGGTCCGTCCCACCTCGGGACGGTCACCCGGCCAACCGGACATCGTGGCTCCTCTCCGCTCCCGAGCGATCCTGCCTCAGTCCGTGAAGAACGGGAACCGTCCGCGGCGCTCGGACACCGACTCCCACGCTGCCACGAGGTCCGCGTCGCGCGGACCCTCCAGCACGACAGGATGGGCGAGCCGGTCGAGCACGACGAAGCGCAGCAGGTCGCCCCGCGACTTCTTGTCGATGCGCATGGTGGCGAGCAGGTCGGCCCAGCCCGCTTCCCCGTCGTACGTCGTGGGGAGGCCGACCGAGGACAGCACCTCGCGGTGCCGCTCCACCGTGGCGTCGTCGAGCATCCCGGCCTCGCGAGCCAGCTCGGCCACGAAGACCATGCCGACCGAGACCGCCTCGCCGTGGCGGGTGCGGTAGCCCTCGGCGCGCTCGATGGCGTGACCCAGCGTGTGGCCGTAGTTGAGGGCCTCGCGGCCCGGGTGACCTGCCACGCCGCCGGTCTCCTTGAGGTCGGCCGAGACCACGTCGATCTTCACCCGGACGGCCCGCTCGACCACCTCACGGAGCTCGGGAGAGCCGACGGTCAGCGCCCTGGCGGGCGAGCGCTCGACGACCTCGAGGATCTCGGGGTCCGCGATGAACCCGCACTTCACGACCTCCGCCATGCCGCTGACCAGCTCGGGTCGCGGGAGGGTGCGGAGCAGGGACAGGTCGCACAGCACGCCGTGCGGCTCGTGGAAGGACCCGACGAGGTTCTTGCCCTCGTCGGTGTTCAGCCCGGTCTTGCCGCCGACCGCCGCGTCGACCATCGCCAGCAGCGTGGTCGGCACGTGCACGACCCGGACGCCGCGCAGCCAGGTGGCCGCGACGAACCCGCCCATGTCGGTGGTCGAGCCGCCGCCGACCGTGACGATCGCGTCCGACCGGGTGAATCCGCTCTGCCCGAGGACCTGCCAGCAGAAGGCCGCGACGGAGGCCTCCTTGGCGCGCTCGCCGTCAGGGATCTCGATCGCGTGCGCCTCGAACCCGGCGGCGGCGAGCAGGCCCCGGACGTGCTCGCCCCGGTCCGCCAGCGTGACCGGGTGGATCACGGCCACGCGTCGCACCGTCTCGCCGAGCATCACCGGCAGCCGGCCGACGAGGTCCTCACCGACCACGACGTCGTACGGACCCGCCTGGCTGTCCGGCCCGCCGAGCCGCAGCGTCGTCGCCGGCTCGGCGGTCACGACGCCACCTCGGCGAGGGCTTCCTGCACCGCGGCCACGACCTCGTCGACCGAGCGGCCGTCGGTGTCGACCACGACGGCCGCGACGTCGAGGTAGAGCGGCAGCCGCTCGTCGAGCAGCTGCTTCACGCGGGAGCGGACGTTGCCGAGCAGCAGCGGCCGGCCCACCCCCAGGTCGACGCGCTTGACCGCGTCGGCGAAGCCGACCCGGAGGAAGACCACGGCATGACCGTCCAGCGCCTCGCGGGTGCGGGCGTCGAGCACGGCTCCGCCGCCGAGCGCCAGCACGCCGTCGTGCTCCCGGAGCCCTGACAGCACCGCTTCGCGCTCCCGTTCGCGGAAGTAGTCCTCGCCCTCGTCGACGAAGATCTCCGAGACGGCGCGTCCCTCGACGGCCTCGACGTCCTGGTCGGTGTCCCGCAGCGCGACGCCCCACGCGGCGGCGAGGCGGCCCCCGACCGTCGTCTTGCCGGCACCCATCGGGCCGACCAGCACGACACGGGGCCGCGGTCCGGCCGGCGCCGGTGGGACGGCGTCCGTCACCGGAACCTCAGGGTGTCGAGGTAGCTGCCGACGTTGCGCCGCGTCTCCCGCACCGAGTCGCCGCCGAACTTCTCCAGCACTGCCTCGGCCAGGATCAGCGCGACCATCGCCTCCGCGACGATGCCGGCGGCGGGCACCGCGCAGACGTCGGAGCGCTGGTGGTGCGCCACCGCCGCCTCGCCGGTGGCCAGGTCGACGGTGCGCAGGGCGCGGGGCACGGTGGCGATCGGCTTCATCGCGGCCCGCACCCGCAGGGTCTCGCCCGTCGACATGCCGCCCTCGGTGCCGCCCGAGCGTCCGGAGGTACGTCGGATCACGCCGCCGTCGGACACGATCTCGTCGTGGGCCAGCGAGCCGGGGTCGGCAGCCAGGCCGAAGCCGTCGCCGACCTCGACGCCCTTGATCGCCTGGATGCCCATGAGCGCGCCCGCCAGGCGCGCGTCGAGGCGACGGTCCCAGTGCACGTGCGAGCCGAGACCCGGCGGCAGCCCGTGGACCGCGACCTCGACGACGCCGCCGAGGGTGTCGCCGTCCTTGTGGGCCTGGTCGATCTCCGCGACCATCGCCTTGCTCGCGTCCGGGTCGAGGCAGCGCACCGGGTCGTCGTCGAGGTGGGCCACGTCGGCCAGCGTCGGCACGGACCCGTAGGGCGCCTTCGCGGTGCCGATCTGGACCACGTGCGACACGATCTCGGCACCGGTGGCCTGCTGCACGAACGCCGACGCGACCGCCCCCAGGGCGACCCGGGCCGCGGTCTCGCGGGCCGAGGCGCGCTCGAGGATCGGCCGGGCCTCGTCGAAGCCGTACTTCTGCATGCCGACGAGGTCGGCGTGGCCGGGGCGTGGCCGGGTCAGGGCGGCGTTGCGCGCGGACCCCTCGAGAATGGCGGGGTCGACGGGGTCGGCGGACATCACCGTCTCCCACTTCGGCCACTCGCTGTTGCCGATGCGCAGGGCGACCGGGCCGCCCTGGGTCTCACCGTGCCGGATGCCGCCGACGACCTCGAGCTCGTCCTGCTCGAACTTCATCCGCGCGCCTCGCCCGTAGCCGAGCCGGCGCCGGGCCAGGGCGTCCTGGATGTCGGAGCTCGTCACGCGCACGTGCGCAGGCAGGCCCTCGAGGATCGCGACCAGGGCAGGGCCGTGCGACTCCCCCGCGGTGAGCCAGCGCAAAGACATGGCGTCAGTGTTTCACGCGCTCACGCGACGTAATGGCCTGCGTACCACGGCCCGAACAGCACCCCGAGGACGGCGCCGATCAGCATCGCGGGACCGAACGGGTTGGCCTTGCGGTCCACGACCTTGAGCATGCTGAGCACCAGGCCGCCGGGACCGCCGACGAGGAAGGCCCCGAAGATGCCGACGAGGAGCTCGCCCCACCCGAGGTAGCCGAGGGCGATGCCGAGCACGCCCGACAACCGCACGTCGCCGTACCCCATCGCGGGCGGGTAGATCCACCAGGTCGCGAAGAACAGCACGCCGTAGGCGAACCAGCCCCAGCCCGCCCGGACGAGGTCGCCGCGCTCCCCGGTCAGCACCGCGGCCGCGACGACCAGCACGATGACGACGGCGTACGACGGTGCGATCAGCCTCGTCGGCAGCAACCGGGTGCGCCAGTCCACGACCGCGAGGGCGACCCCGACCGGGACGAGGTAGACCAGGAACATCAGCTCCCAGTGCCAGCCCACCTTGCCGCCGAGCAGCACCCCTACGACGCCGGCGGCGAGGGCGCTCTTCCAGGCCAGCCCGGGCAGCGCGGCGATGTCGGCGTAGAGCTCCTTGGGCTCCTCGGCCACCGTGTCCGGCGACACGATCGTCGTCAGGTCGGTGGGGTCCTCGGGCGTGGTGGTGTCCGCCTCGTCGACCTCCGCCTCCGGCGTCGCCGGCTCCGGGACCCGGCGCACGATCGTCGGCACCAGGAGTCCCGACGCGAGGCAGAGCGCACCCACGGCTGCGGCGGTGTCGACGTGCCAGGTCACGCTCGGGAGCCTAGGGCTCGTTCGCCGGCTGCACGCATGGCTTCGAGAGGTGCCTGTGGACAGCCGGTCATGAGCTCCACCTGGGCAGCGGCCTGGTGGAGCAGCAGGTCGAGGCCGCCGACGAGGGGCCGGCCGGCCCCCGACGCGGCGCGCGCCAGCGGGGTCGGCCACGGGTCGTAGCGGACCTCGAACACCACGCCCGCGTCCTCCACCCAGCCCCGGAGCGGCTCCTCGGCCTCGTCGGGGACGGTGGACACGAGCACGTCGCAGGCGCGAGGAGGCTCGTCGGCGGCGATCGCGACCCCGAGCCGAGGTGCCGAGGGGTGACGGCCGACCGCTTCCAGGGTCTCCTGGGCTCGACCGGGGTCCCGGACGAGGAGCAGCGCCTCGTCGCACCCGAGGTCGGCGAGCGCGAGCAGCACCGACGCGGCGGTGGCCCCGCCCCCGAGCACCACGGCGCGTGACACGGGTCCGTCCCACCGCTCCCGCAGCGCGGCCGCGGCGCCGCCGATGTCGGTGTTGTGGCCCTCGCGTCGGCCGTCGGCCAGGACGACGGTGTTCGCGGCGCCGGCGAGCACGGCCGGGTCGGACATCGAGTCGAGCAGCGGCACCACGGCGCGCTTGAGCGGCATGGTCAGGGACAACCCCCGCCAGGTGTCGTCGAGCCCCTCGAGGAACGCCGGCAGCCCGGCCTCGTCGACCTCCACCGCGTCGTACGACCAGGCGAGCCCGAGCTCCGCGTACGCCGCGCGGTGCAGCACCGGCGACAGCGAGTGCGCGACCGGCTTGCCCAGGACCGCGCAGCGACCCGTAGCGCAGGTCGGTGCCATCAGCACTCCTCGTGGGTGCGGCAGTACTCCTTCGCCTTCTCGACGTTGCGCAGGTGCTCCTGGTAGTCGTCGGTGAACAGCGTGGTGCCGCTCTCGAAGTCCGGGACGAAGTAGAGCCAGTTGCCGTCGGCCGGGTGCAGCGCCGCCTCCAACGTGGCCTCGCCGGGCGAGCCGATCGGTCCGGGCGGCAGTCCCTGGTGCTTGTAGGTGTTGTAGAGGGAGTCGCTCTCGCGCTCCGCCGACGTGGTCCACACGTCGCCCTCGCGTCCGCTGGCATAGGACACCGTGGAGTCGAGCTGCAGCGCCATTCCCTGGTCGATGCGGTTGTAGATCACCCGGGCGACCTTGGGGTAGTCCGCGTCACGGTTGGCTTCGTACTCCAGGATGCTCGCCACCGTGAACACCTCCTCAGTGGTCAGCCCCAGCTTCTTCGCGTCCGCCTCGATGTCCAGGCTCGACGCGACCTCCTCGGTCTTCGCGACCATCGCGGAGAGCAGGTCCGTGGCCGTGTCCTTGGGGCCGACGGGGTAGGTCGCAGGGAAGAGGTAGCCCTCCGGGTTGCCGCCGGCAGCGGCGGGCAGGCCGATCGACTTCGGGTTCGCGAGGGCCTTGACCACGGCCTTCCGCGGGATGTCGGTCTTGGAGGCGATCGCGTCGACGACACCACGCACGCGCGCACCCTCCGGCACGGTCACCGCGGACTGGACGAGGTTGTCGGGGTCCACCAGGACGCCGAACGCGGACTCCGCCGACATCTTCTTGCGCATCTCGTAGAAGCCGACCTGGATGCCGCGCGCCTTGACGGCGTCCTCCGACGCCTGGTCGGTGAACGCCTCGACGCTCTTGGTCACGCCGTTGGCCTTGAGGTTGCGCGCGATGATCGTCGTGCTGTCGCCCTCCTCGACCTCGAACAGGACCTGGCCGGTGCCCTCACCGGTGTAGTCCTCGGGCCCTGCGAAGAGGTCCTTGATCTTGTCGAGGCCCTGCCCGACGGCGAACACCGCGACCGCGGCGATGACACCCAGGATGACCAGGATGACCAGGCAGCTGGCGAACGCGCGGCGCCGGCGCGGACGGGGGCCCGGGTCGTCGGCCGGCTCGTCCTGCTGCTCCGGGTCGTCGAAGAAGGAGCCGTCGTCGGGGTGTCCGAGGTCGGACTCCTCGTACCGGATGTCCTCGCGGTCGTCGGTCACGGATCTCCCTGGTCGCTCGTCCCCGGCGCAGGCACCGCCTCCCCAGGCGCGCGCCCGGTAGCGCGCTCGGCGTCCAGAGCATTCTGCAAGATGATGACGGCTGCCGCTTGGTCCACGACGGCACGTCGCGATTTTCCCTTCCGCCCCTGCTCGCGCAGAACCGCTTCCGCGGAGACCGTCGTGAGCCTCTCGTCGACCAGCCGGACGCCCACACCGGACGGCGCCAGGGCGCCCGCGAGGGTCACCCCGAACTCCCTGGCCTTCGCCGCGGCAGGCCCCTCTCCGCCCGACAGGGAGCGCGGCAGTCCGAGCACCACCTCGACCACGGCGAGCTCGTCGACCAGGGCCGCGAGCCGCTCGAGGTCTCCCTTGCCGCGGGCGACGGTCTCCACGGGGGTGGCGATGAGCCCGTCGGGGTCGCACGTGGCGACACCGATGCGCACGTCCCCCACGTCGACGCCGAGACGGGCGCCGCGCCTCACCCCGCGAGGTTCCGCTCGACCTCGGCGCGGACGTCCGCGAGCGCCTGGTCGGCCTGCCCGGCGTTCGCGCCACCACCCTGCGCCACGTCTTCCTTGCCGCCGCCGCTGCCGCCCAGCGCCGCGGTCGCGACCTTCACCAGCGCGTTCGCGGAGAGTCCCCGCGCCCGCGCCTCGTCGTTGACCGCGACGACGACCGACGGCTTCCCGTCGACCGAGCCGACCACCGCGACCACACCGGGTCGTCCCGCCGGCAGGCGTCCGCGCACGTCCAGCACGAGCTTGCGTACGTCGCCCGCGCCCGCGCCGTCGGCACGGTGACCCACGAACGCGACGTCGCCGACGTCGTCCGCGGAGCCCGCGAGCTCGCCCGCCGCCGCCAGCAGCTGACCGACCCGGACCCGCTCGATCTCCTTCTCCGCACCACGGAGCCGCTCGACCAGGTCGTTGACCCGCTCGGGCAGCTCCTCGGGACGCGCCTTCAGCGCCTCGCTGAGCTGTGCGACCAGCACGTGCTCGCGCGCCAGGAACCGGTACGCGTCGGCTCCGACCAGCGCCTCGACCCGGCGCACGCCGGAACCGATCGACGACTCGCCCAGCAGCTTCACGACGCCGAGCTGCGCCGAGCGGCCCGTGTGCGTGCCGCCGCAGAGCTCGCGCGCCCACTCGCCGACGCTCACGACGCGCACCTCGTCGCCGTACTTCTCGCCGAAGAGCGCCATCGCGCCGGACCGGACCGCGTCCGCCTGGGTCATGATCTCCGCGTGCACCGGCAGGTCCGCGAGCACCAGGTCGTTGACCCGCGCCTCGACGTCGTGGAGAACCGACGTGGGCACCGCGCCGGACGCCGAGAAGTCGAACCGGAACCGTCCGGGCGCGTTCTCCGAGCCCGCCTGCGTCGCGGTGTCGCCGAGCGCCTCGCGGAACGCCTTGTGGACCATGTGGGTCGCGGTGTGCGCGCGGCTGATGGAGCGGCGGCGCTCGATGTCGACCAGCGACTGCACCGGCTCTCCCGCCGTCACCTCGCCGCTGATCACCTTGACCTGGTGGACGATCAGGCCGCTGATCGGCGCCTGCACGTCGAGCACCTGCAGCCGGGCGCCGTTGGAGAGCTCGATGACGCCCTGGTCCGCGAGCTGGCCGCCACCCTCGGCGTAGAACGGCGTGCGGTCGAGGACGAGCTCGATCTCCTGGCCCTCGTGCGCCGAGGTCGCGGTTCCCTCACCCGACAGGATGCCGGTGACCCGGCCCTCGCTGACCACCTCGTCGTAGCCGGTGAACTCGACCGCGTGGCCCAGCTGGTCCGCCAGCGCGCGGTAGTGGTGCGCCTCGCCGTGCTTGGTCTTCTTCGCCTTCGCGTCCGCCTTCGCCCGGTCGCGCTGCTGCGCCATCAGCCGGCGGAAGCCGTCCTCGTCGACGCTGAGGCCCTGCTCGGACGCCATCTCGAGGGTGAGGTCGATCGGGAAGCCGTACGTGTCGTGGAGCGCGAACGCCCGCTCGCCACTGAGCTGCGACTCCCCCGCCGTCCGCGCCGAGTCGGCCGCGAGGTCGAAGATCTGGGTGCCCGCCTTGAGGGTCTGCCGGAACGCGTCCTCCTCGCCGTACGCCACCGTCGAGATGCGCTCCCACTGCAGCTCGACCTCGGGGTAGGACTGCTTCATCTTGTCGCGGCTGACCGGCAGCAGCTCGGGCAGCACGCGGTCCTCGACACCGAGCAGCCGCATCGAGCGGATCGCCCGGCGCAGCAGCCGACGCAGGACGTAGCCGCGGCCCTCGTTGCCCGGCGTGACGCCGTCGCCGATGAGCATGAGCGCGCTGCGCACGTGGTCCGCGACGACACGGAAGCGCACGTCGTCGACGTGCTCGCGGCCGTACGCGCGCCCTGACAGCTCGGACGCGCGCTCGATGACCGGGAAGATCTCGTCGATCTCGTACATGTTGTCGACGCCCTGGAGGAGGTACGCGACGCGCTCGAGACCCATGCCGGTGTCGATGTTCTTCTTCGGCAGGCCGCCGGAGATGTCGAAGTCCTCCTTGCTGCGGACGTCGCTGAGCACGTCCTGCATGAAGACCAGGTTCCAGAACTCCATGTACCGGTCGCCGGCCTCCCAGTCGCGGTCGGCGCCGAACTCGGGCCCGCGGTCGATGAGGATCTCGCTGCAGGGCCCACCGGGGCCCGGCACTCCCATGGACCAGTAGTTGTCCTTGCGACCCAGCCGGACGATGCGGTCGTCGGGAAGCCCCGCGACCGTCTTCCAGTAGGACACCGCCTCGTCGTCGTCCTCGTAGACGCTCGCGTAGAGGACGGACTCGTCGAAGCCGTAGCCGCCGTCGTCCTGGCTCTTGGTGACCAGGTCCCACGCCAGCTCGGTCGCGCCCTCCTTGAAGTAGTCGCCGAAGGAGAAGTTTCCGCACATCTGGAAGAACGTGCCGTGCCGCGTGGTCTTGCCGACCTCCTCGATGTCGAGGGTGCGCACGCACTTCTGGACGCTCACCGCGCGGTCGTACGGCGGTGTCTCCTGGCCGAGGAAGTAGGGCTTGAACGGCACCATGCCGGCGTTGACGAACAGCAGGTTGGGGTCGTCGAGGATCAACGAGGCCGACGGCACGTGGGTGTGGCCGTTGCTCTCGAAATGGGCGATGAACCGTCTCCGGATCTCCGCGGTGTCCATCAGTCCTCGGCCTTCCTGGGTGTTGGTGCGGGGATGCTGGTCAGCTGGCGCACGTTGTCGGCGCCTTCTCCATCAGGCCCGAGGGCAAGCCGGGTGCGCAACTCGGTTTCCTTCTCGCGACGGCCGGCGTCCACCTCGTCACGCAGGACGCGGGCGCCGGCGAACCAGCCCGTGAACCGGTCGTGCAGGCCGTCGACGGTGAGGGCCTCGGCCGCCCGCCGTGCCTTGGTCGTCGCGTAGACGCCTGCCGCCGTGCCGGCCACGAACCACAGGCCGCGCCTCACGGCCGGCCCCTCGTAGGCCGGCACCTGGTGCGAGTGCTCATGCTGCGTGCCGGCCGGCGTCCGAGGTGGTGCGGTGGGCGCGGACGGCGCGCACCAGACGACGCGCCTCGCGCTGCTCCAGCTTGCGGGTGCGACGCGAGCGCCGGCGGGCGACGTGCGACTCCGCGGCGGCACGGTCGAGGTTCTCGGGCGACAGGGCGCGGCGGATGCCGTGCCCCAGCGCGACGGTGTGCACCGCGACCTCGACGGCCCGGCTGCGCAGCGGTGAGCGACCCTGCTGGCGGGCCAAGGTGGCGACGAGCTGGTCCTGGAGCACCTGCCCGGCCGGGGGACGCGGTGCCGCGACCACGTCGTCCGGGGAGCCTTTGGTCACGGCGAGCGAGGTGATGACGTACTCCCGCTGCTCCCGGTCGTGGCGGCGCTGGTCCTCCGCCTCCACCCGGGTGCGGGCGACCTCGTCCGACAGCCGGTCGAGGCGGTCGTGGAGGGCATCGACCTCGGCGCGCGCCCGCGTGAGGTCGGTCTCCTGACGGCGCTTGCGTGACCGGCCCGACCGTGCCACGAAGACCGCGACGGCCACGGCTGCGAGCACGAGCGCACAGGCGAGGACGAGCACGACGACGACCGTCAGGGGCAGGGAACCCATGGGAGAGGACCCTACCCTTGCTCCTCGCCCCGGACCATGCGGCGTAGGCGCTCCCACCGCTCCTTGACGGCCGCCTCCGCACCGTGGCTCGTGGGCTCGTAGTAGGTGGCCTCCGCGACGACATCGGGTGCGTACTGCTGGGCGGCCACGCCGTAAGGCGCGTCGTGGGCGTACTGGTAGCCCTTGCCGTGCCCGATCTGCTTCGAGCCGCCGTAGTGCGCGTCGCGGAGGTGCGACGGCACCGGTCCGATCTTGCCGGAGCGTACGTCGGCGGACGCGGCGTCGATGGCCTTGATCACCGCGTTGGACTTCGGCGCGACGGAGAGGGCGATCACCGCCTGCGCGAGGTTGAGCCTGCCCTCGGGGAGCCCGATGAGCTGCACGGCCTGGGCGGCCGCGACCGCCGTGGTGAGAGCCGTCGGATCGGCGAGGCCGATGTCCTCGCTGGCCAAGATGACGAGTCGGCGCGCGATGAAGCGGGGATCCTCGCCGGCCTCCACCATGCGTGCGAGGTAGTGCAGCGCTGCGTCGACGTCCGAGCCCCGGATGGACTTGATGAAGGCGCTGATGACGTCGTAGTGCTGGTCGCCCTGCCGGTCGTAGCGCACCGCGGCCCGGTCGACGGCGGTCTCGGCGGTGCCGAGGTCGACGTGCGTGAGGGACCTGGAGATCGCCGCCCCGGTCGCGGCCTCGAGGTAGGTGAGCCCGCGTCGGGCGTCGCCCCCGGCGAGGCGGACGAGGTGCGCCATCGCCTCGTCGTCGACCTTGACCGTGTCGCCCAGGCCGCGCTCGTCGTGCAGCGCCTGCTCGAGGACGCCGCGGACGTCGTCGTCGGTGAGCGGCTCCAGGGTGAGCAGCAGCGACCGGGACAGCAGCGGCGAGATCACGCTGAAGAAGGGGTTCTCGGTGGTCGCGGCGACGAGCGTCACCCAGCGGTTCTCCACGCCGGGCAGCAGCGCGTCCTGCTGCGCCTTGGTGAAGCGGTGCACCTCGTCGACGAACAGCACCGACTCCTGACCGCTCGACGCCAGCCGCTTGCGGGCCTCGTCGATCGCGGCGCGCACCTCCTTGACCCCCGCGGCCACCGCCGACACCTCGACGAAGTGCCGGTGCGTCTGGTTGCTCAGGATCGACGCGATCGTGGTCTTCCCGGTGCCGGGCGGCCCCCACAGGAGCAACGACATCGGCTGGTCGCCCTCGACCAGTCGGCGCAGCGGCGAGCCCTCGGCCAGCAGCTGCTTCTGCCCCGCGAGCTCGTCCAGCGTGCGCGGTCGCATCCGCACCGCCAGCGGCGCCGACGCATGCGTGTTCCCCGCCAGAGTCGCCCCGCCAGACGGGTCGGTCCTCCCCGGGGCACTCTCGATCTCGAACAGGCTGTCCACCTGCCGAGCCTATGCCCCGGCACGGACGTGACCAGACGCGCAGACGCGGGCGCGGAGTGCGCAACGTCGCGCACACTCAGGAGGCGTGGCGTCACGTCGCCCGACGCAACCACCGCTCCCCACCGTCGGACGACACGGCGAGTGCGCGGCGTTGCGCGCGCAGCGCCCGCACCACAGCGGGTCAGCGGAACGTCAGAGCTTCGTCGAGGGCGCGACCCATCGCGGCGACCGCGATCGACAGATGCCCCTCCCCCTGCTCGATGTGGACCCTCGCCTCCGGCATCAGCTTGGCCAGGGCCTCGGCGTGGTGCGAGGGGACCATGAGGTCCTCGGTGCCCTGCCAGATCGAGACGGGGACGGAGATGCCGCCCGGGTCGAAGCCCCAGTCGCGCGTGAAGGCGAGGTCGTCGTCGATCCAGCCGTCGATCGTCTGCACCGACTCCCGCATGCCGGCCGCGATGTCCTCGCCGACCTCGCCCGTGAGGACCGCGAGGTCCGGGGGCGGCAGCAGGCTCTTCAGCTCGGTCATGACCTCGGCCGCGTCGGCGGTCGCGAGCGCGCCCTGGTGCTTCTCGAGGTAGGGGCGCAGTGCGTCCTCACCCTCGAGCGCGAGCCCGAACTCGTCGAGGTTGTCCTGGCCCATGCCGTCGAGGAAGCCCTCGCCCGTCGCCGTACGGGCGCACGCCGCAGACGCACATCGACCGCGACCACGCGCTCCGGCAGGAGCGCGCCGGTCGCGAGGGTGTGCGGACCGCCGCCGGAGCCGCCGCCGGTGATGCAGCGCTCTGCGCCGAGGTGGTCGAGCACCGCCTCCATGTCTGCCGCGACGTCTCCGACGGTGCGGCCGGGGTTGCGGGTCGATCGACCGGCGCCGGCTCGGCTGTAGGTCACCAGTCGCAGGCCGCGCTCGGCGACGTCACGACGCAGGTGCCGCGACTGGCGCGCGCACCCGGGGGTGCCGTGGTGCCAGAGCACCGGCAGACCGCCGTCGACGCCCGAGACCGCGATCTCGAGCACCCGCCCGTCGGGGAGGGGGACGAGGTCGCGGACCGGCTCGTCGGTCACTGGCCGGCCAGCCGCGCCGACCGCTGCTTGTGCGTCTCCAGGTCGGAGAAGCTCGAGCCGTAGCCCGGGTTGTCGAGGTCTGGGGACGGCGTCGCGCCCTTGACCGGGTCACCCTTGTCGTTGATGCCCAGCGCGTCCAGCGTCACCGGCGAGGACGCCGGGTGGCCCTGCTCGCCCGCGAAGTGGCAGGCGACCTTGTGGCGCGGGCCGATCTGGAGCAGGGGCGGCTCGACCTTGGAGCAGATGTCCTGGGCCAGCCAGCACCGGGTGCGGAACCGGCACCCCGACGGCGGGTTGATCGGGCTGGGCACGTCGCCCTGGAGGCGGATGCGCTCGCGACGACCACCGATGGCGGCCTGCTTCACGTCGGGCACCGCGGAGAGCAGCGCCTGCGTGTAGGGGTGGTGCGGGTGGTTGTAGAGCGTCTCGCGGTCGGCGATCTCGACGATCTTGCCGAGGTACATCACCGCGACCTCGGGGCAGAAGTGCCGGACGACGGCCAGGTCGTGCGCGATGAAGAGGAACGCGATGTTGAACTCGCGCTGCACGTCCTGGAGCAGGTTCACGACCTGCGCCTGGATCGACACGTCGAGCGCGGACACCGGCTCGTCGGCCACGAGCAGCTTGGGCTGCAGCGCGAGCGCACGGGCGATGCCGATGCGCTGACGCTGGCCGCCGGAGAACTCGTTCGGGTAGCGGTTGTAGTGCTCGGGGTTGAGGCCGACGACCTCGAGGAGCTCGCGGACCCGGTCGAGGACCTTCTTCTCCGCGACCTGCTTGTGGACGATGAGCGGGGTGCCGACGATCGATCCCGACCGTGTGGCGCGGGTTCAGGGAGCTGTAGGGGTCCTGGAAGATCATCTGGATGTCCTTGCGAAGCGGAAGCATCTGCTTCTTCGACAGCTTCGCGAGGTCCTGGCCCTCGTACCGCATCTCCCCGGCGGTCGGGTCGTAGAGGCGCGTGATCAGCCGACCGGTGGTCGACTTGCCGCAGCCGGACTCGCCGACGAGCCCGAGCGCCCCGCCGCGCGGACCGAGAACGAGACGCCGTCGACGGCCTGCACGTGCGCCACCGTGCGGCGCACCACTCCGGAGGACTTCACCGGGAAGTACTTCTTGAGGTCGACGACCTCGAGGATGTTGTCGCCTCCGGCGGCCGCGGGAGCGCCGGCAGGGTTCGTCTGCGTCGCGGTCATGACGTGGGTCCCTCGTCTCGGGTCTTGGCGAGCAGATCCTCGTTGCCCGCCGACTCGTCGGCGAGCTGGGCCGTGGAGCTCGGCGCCGTGGCGTCCTCGATCACCGCGTCGAGGGCCGCGATCGGCTGCCCCGTCTCCGGATCGATCAGGTCGGGCGCGATCTCGGGCAGGATCTCCGTCGCGTAGATCGCACCGGCGTCGGGGAGGTGGCAGCGCCGCAGGTGGTCGTTCCCGACCTCGGCCGGCGCCAACGGCGGGAGGGTGGTCGTGCACAGGTCACCCGGCACCTGGTCCTTGTAGGTGCACCGGGGGTGGAACGGGCAACCCGTCGGCGGGTTGAGCAGGCTCGGCGGGTTGCCGGGGATCGGGATCAACCGGGCCTCGGTGTCCGAGGTGACCTCGGGGACGCTCGAGAGCAGACCCCAGGTGTAGGGCATCTCGGGGTGCGTGAGGATCAGCTTCGTCGGGCCGGTCTCGACCGCGCGACCGCCGTACATCACGAGGACCTCGTCGGCCATCTCGGCGATGACACCGAGGTCGTGCGTGATCATGATGATGGCCGAGTGGAACTCGCGCTGGAGGTCCTGGAGCAGGTCGAGGATCTGCGCCTGCACGGTCACGTCGAGGGCGGTGGTGGGCTCGTCGGCGATGAGCAGCTTCGGGTCGTTGACCAGGGCCATCGCGATCATCGCGCGCTGCCGCATGCCGCCGGAGAACTGGTGCGGGAAGTCGTCGACCCGGCTCTTCGCCTGCGGGATGCCCACGCGGTCGAGCATCTCGATCGCCCGCTTCTTCGCCTCGCCCTTCGAGACGTGGTGGTGCACGAGGTAGGCCTCGGAGATCTGGCGCCCGATGGAGTAGAAGGGGTGCAGCGCGGTCAGCGGGTCCTGGAAGATCATCGCGACCTCGGCACCGCGGAGCCGCTGCATCGTCTCGTGGCTGGCGCCGATCACCTCGGTGCCGCCGACCCGGATCGAGCCGTCGAGCCTGGTCTGCTGCGGGCTGTGCAGGCCCAGCACGGCCATGGACGAGACGCTCTTGCCGGAGCCGGACTCGCCGACGATGCCGAGCGTCTCGCCGCGCTTCACGGCGTACGACAGCTCGCTGACCGCCTGGACCAGGCCGTCGTGGGTGGGGAACTTCACCGAGAGGTGGTCCACGACCAGGAAATTCTCGTCGTCGACCTCCGAGGACCGCTCGGCGCTGGAGGTCTCGGTCAGGAAGCCACTCACGACAGGCGCACCCTCGGGTCGATGACGGAGTACAAGATGTCGACGACGAGGTTCGCCGCGACGATGATCATGGCGCCGATGAGCGTCGTCGCCGCCACCACCGGGAAGTCGACAGGAGCACGCAGCGAGTCGATCGCCCACCGCCCGATCCCGTCGATGTCGAAGATCTTCTCGGTGAACACCGTGCCGGCCAGCAGGAACGCGAAGTCGAGGCCGAAGATCGTGATGACGGGGACGATCGCGGCGCGCAGCGCGTGACCGAAGATCACCTTGCGTGGAGCGATGCCCTTCGCCGTGGCCGTGCGGATGTAGTCCTCACCCAAGGTCTCGATCATCTGGCCGCGGGTGAACCGCGCGTACGACGTCGACTGCGTCACCCCGATGGCCAACCACGGGAGGAGGAGGCCCCAGGCCCAGGCCGCTGGATTGTCGAACAAAGGGTGATAGCTGGTGTCCGGGAAGATCTTCCAGGTCAGTGAGAAGAAGATCCAGACCAGCAGGGCGACGACGTAGTAAGGGATGGAGGACACGAACACCGAGAAGGCGACGAGACTTCGGTCCGTCGCCGTGCCTCTGAACCGGGCGGCCATCGTCCCGAGGAAGACGCCGAAGGTCAGGTAGATGAGGGAGCCCCCGACGGCCAGCGACAAGGTCGCTGGGAACTTCTCCTTGAGGTCTGCGGTGACCTCCGTGCGAGTGCTGTAGGAGATGCCGAGGCACGGCGCCTTGCAGTCGTACTCGCCGCCGAACTTGATCGTGCGGCCCTCCACGAGGCCCTGGGCCCACACGCCGTAGGCATGGACGACGTTGTCGTTGAAGCCGAGCTGCTCGGTCAGGATGGCGAGCTTCTCCGGGGTGCACTTGCCGTTGAGGTCGCACAGCGGCTGGGCCGGGTTGTTCGGCCCGAGGAAGAAGAGGGCGAAGACAATCATCGACGTCATGACGACGACGAGGGCGGCTGACACGAGTCGCCTCACGATGTACCCGATCACGAGCTCACGCCTCGAATCTCAGATGGATTGCAGGTTGCGGGGGTGTGGGGGCGGGCCGCGAGGCCCACCCCCACACCAGGATGGTGCTTTTCGGTGGCTGCCGGAAGAGCAGCCCTCCTGTTTGTGTAGCCGGTTGTCCGAGCTTGATCACTCGCTGGAGACCCAGAGGTCCTTCCAGGTCGGGACACCACTGTTGGAGTCGTTCTCGAAACCCTGGATCGCCGACCCGTGCGCCATGGCGGCACCCGAGTAGAAGCGCGGGATGATCGGGAGATACTTCGTGAGGATCTCCTTCTCGAGAGCGCCCCACTGGGCCGGAGCCTTCTCCGGGTCACCAGCAAGGACGGCCTTGATCTTCGCGTCGATGTCGGCCTCGCTGAACACCTCGTAGTTGGTGCCTGCCGAGGTCTTCGACGGGTTGGTGCCGAGCAGCGGCGGGACCCAGCTCGAGCCCGACGGCCAGTCAGATCCCCAGCCGGCCGACCGGAAGTTCACGTCGTTCGTGATGTCGTCACGCTCGGTCGTGTACTTCGCCTCGGTGGTGGCGATCGGGACAGGCTTGAAGCCGGCCTCGGTCAGCGCCTTGACGATGACGTCCTTCGCCTTGACGTCGGTGTCGTTGTCGGTGCGCCACAGGAACTTGATCTCGAAGCCGAGGTTCCCGCTGTCCTCGAGGATCTGCTTGGCCTTGTCCGGGTCGGTCGCCCACTCCGGGTGGTCAGGCAGCATGTTGAACTCCTCGCGACCCGGGATGCCGGGCGGCATGAGCTGCGTGGCCGGGATCGCGTTGATGTCGGGCAGCAGGCCCGCGGCGATCGTCGTGTCCTTGTACGGGGTCGCCCAGATGAGCGCCTCGCGGACGGCCCGGTCGGTGATCTTGCGGTAGTCCGGCGCGTAGTAGTACGTCACAGGCGCACCACCGACGACCAGGCGGTCGGCGAAGTCGGTCTGGAACTTCCGGAAGTCCTTCGCGAGCACGTCGTCGTAGGTCAGCGTCGTCTGGCCCGCACCGGAGTCCGCGAGCAGGATCTGGTCGATCTGCGCGCTCTGGACGCCGGCCTTGAACTCGTAGGAGTCCGGGTACTGCGAGCGAGCCGGGTCGGTGGCCGGGTCCCACTGGTCGTTCTTGACCAGGGTCAGGGTCTTGCCGGTCGTGTACTGGTCGATCTTGTACGGACCGCTGGACCAGGGGTGCAGGCGGTACTTCGCCGGGTCGCTGACCTTCGGGTCCAGGGGGACCGGGCCGATGGCCGGGAACGCTGCCCAGTAGTCGAAGTCCGGGAACGGCTGCGTCAGCTTGATCGTGATGTCGTTGCCACTGGTGGTGACCGCACCACAGTCGGTCGCCGGCTTGTCGGCCGAGGCGCCCTTGGTGGAGTAGGGGCCCTTGTAGCCCTTGGTCACGTCGAGGAACGGCACGCTGTAGTACGGACCGGGACCCTCGGGGAAGGTGTCGCTGTCCATCGAGCGACAGATGCCGAACGCGACCTCTTCGGCCGTGATCGGGTCGCCGGTCTCCCACTTGACGCCGTCACGCAGGGTGAACTTCCACTCCGTGTAGTCGTCGTTGGGCGTGCCCAGGTCCGTCGCCAGGTCGGGGACCAGGACCTGGCCGCCGGACTGCGGGTCGTAGGCGTACTGCGTCAGCTGACGCGTCATCAGACCCTCGAGGATCGACAGCACGTCGGAGTAGTAGGCCTCTGTCGGGTCGATGCTCGTGGTCAGACCGGGGTTGGTGAGGACGGTGACGTCGCCACCCGCCTCGGCGCCGTCGATCTCGTACGGGCCCTCACGGGTCGCGTCCTTTGCGTCACTGCGCGAGCCGAGCGTGTTCTTGTCGACGCCGCTGCCCTTCTCACCGCTTCCGCCGTCATCGCCGCCGCCGCCGCAGGCTGCGAGGGCAAGAAGCGCCGCCGTGCTCAGCACGACGATCGGTTTCTTGAACCGCATTGATGGTCCACCCTTCTTTTCCATGTGTGGTGCTTGTGTGGTGCTGCGTCCCGCGATGACGACCGTCAACGGCGAGTTCTGGGGTCGAAGGCGTCTCGGATCGAGTCGCCCAGGAGGTTGAGGGAGAGCGTGAGGAGCGCGATGGTGCCGACCGGCATCCAGAGGTAGAGCGGGTAGTCGCTGTAGTAGTCGACGGCGTCGGACACCATCTTGCCGAGCGACGGGATGCCGGTGAGTCCGAGACCCAGGAACGACAGGCCCGCCTCGGCGGCCACGAAGCCGGGCAGACCCAGCGAGACGGCGACCACGATCGGCGCGACCATGTTCGGCAGCAGCTCCTTGAACAGGATCCGTCGCGTCGGCACGCCGATGACCTCGGCCGCCTGGATGAACTCACGCTCACGCAACGAGAGCACCTGGCCACGGATCAGGCGCGCCAGGCCCATCCAGCCGAACATCACCAAGATGATGATCAGCGAGAGGAACTGCGCCTTGCCCAGCAGCGCCTCGTTGCGCGCGAACCGCTCGGCGATGATCGGCGCCATCGCCAGCATCGCCAGCAGGTAGGGGAACGAGAGGAACAGGTCCGTGATGAAGGACAGAACCCGGTCCAGCCAACCGCGCGAGAAGCCGGCGACGAGCCCGACCACGACGCCGAGCAGCGTCGAGAGGACGGTGGCGGAGAAGGCCACGATTAGCGAGGTCCGCAGGCCGTACAGGAGGAGGGCCAGGTTGTCGGCGCCGGTGGCCGGCGCGAGGCCGAGCGGGTGGTCCCACGTGAACGAGTGGAAGGGCGGGCCGATGGCGGGATAGCCGTCGAACTCGAGGACGTCGCTGGGGTTAGGAGCCTTGGGGTTGCTGATGTCCCAGTAGATGTTCATCGCGTTCGTGATCACCGGCGCGAGGGCCGCGAGCACGATCATCAGCACGATGATGATCGTGCAGACCAGGGCGACCTTGTCCTTCCGGAGGCGGTCGAAGGCGATCTGCGTGGGAGACCGTCCAGCAACAGACTTGACCTCGACGATCACGTCCTGGTGGACGATCGCGTCGCCCATGTCACCGGCGTTGACTCCCATAGCCACCTTTCCGCGTGCTCCGACCGGGACCCGATCGGGGGTCCTGCTCACGAATGTGCGGGCACCGGCGCGTGATCTACGCCACCGTGCACCGCCGGTTGAGAGTAGTCCGCGGCCGGCATAAATCCGGCACCGTGACGGTAACGATCTGGTCTCAAGGACCTGCGATCAGGGGGGTTCGCCGGACGTTCTCCCGGCAGAGGTCCCGACTCGTCAGGCGCCTTCCGCCCCATCCGTCACGTCGGTCGCAGCCGACGTCGCGGCGCTCGGCGCGGCGGGCTTCGCGTCCACCCCGGCCTCCTTGCGCTGCTCCGGCGTGATGGGCGCGGGTGCCGCGGTGAGCGGGTCGTAGCCACCGCCGGTCTTCGGGAACGCGATGACGTCGCGGATCGACTCGGTGCCGCTGAGCAGCGCGCAGATCCGGTCCCAGCCGAAGGCGATCCCGCCGTGCGGCGGAGCGCCGTACTTGAAGGCGTCGAGGAGGAAGCCGAACTTCCCCTGCGCCTCGGCCTCGGCGAGGCCCATGACCTCGAAGACCCGCTTCTGGATGTCCTCGCGATGGATACGGATCGAGCCGCCGCCGATCTCGTTGCCGTTGCAGACGATGTCGTAGGCGTAGGCCAGGGCGTTGCCGGGGTCGGTGTCGAACGAGTCGAGCGACTCGGCCTTGGGGCTGGTGAAGGCGTGGTGGACCGCGGTCCAGGCGCCGCTGCCGACCGCGACGTCGCCCGAGGCGGTCGCCTCGTCGGCGGGCTCGAACAACGGGGCGTCGACGACCCACACGAAGCTCCACGCGGCCTCGTCGACCATGCCGGTGCGGCGGCCGATCTCCATGCGGGCCGCCCCGAGGAGGGCACGCGAGGACTTCACCGCGCCGGCACCGAAGAAGATGCAGTCGCCCGGCTTGGCGGCGACGTGCTCGGCGATGCCGGCACGCTCGGCCTCGGACAGGTTCTTGGCCACCGGGCCGCCGAGCTCGCCGTCGTCCTGGACGAGCACGTAGGCGAGGCCACGGGCACCCCGCTGCTTGGCCCACTCCTGCCAGGCGTCGAGCTGCTTGCGCGGCTGGCTCGCCCCGCCCGGCATCACGACGGCACCGACGTACGGCGCCTGGAAGACGCGGAACGGTGTGTCCTTGAAGTAGTCGGTGCACTCGACCAGCTCGAGGCGACAGCGCAGGTCGGGCTTGTCGGAGCCGAAGCGGCGCATCGCCTCGGCGTAGGTCATGCGGCCGATGGGCGTGGGGACGTCGACGCCGATGAGGGCCCAGATCGCCTTGAGCACCTCCTCGGCGAGGGCGATGACGTCGTCCTCCTCGGCGAAGGACATCTCGATGTCGAGCTGGGTGAACTCGGGCTGGCGGTCGGCGCGGAAGTCCTCGTCGCGGTAGCAGCGCGCGATCTGGAAGTAGCGCTCCATGCCGCCCACCATGAGCAGCTGCTTGAACAGCTGCGGGCTCTGCGGCAGGGCGTACCAGGAGCCGGGGCGAAGCCGCGCCGGCACCAGGAAGTCACGCGCGCCCTCGGGCGTGGACCGGGTCAGCGTCGGCGTCTCGACCTCGACGAATCCCTTGTCGTGCAAGACGTTCCGCGCTGCGTGGTTGACCTCGGAGCGCAGCCGGATCGCGGCGTTGGGGCCGGAGCGACGCAGGTCCAGGTAGCGGTACTGGAGCCTGGCCTCCTCCCCCACGTCGACGTGGTCGTCGATCGGGAAGGGCAGCGGAGCCGACGTGCTGAGCACCTCGACCTCGGACGCGACGACCTCGACCTCGCCGGTCGGGATGTTCGGGTTGACGTTGCGCGGCTCGCGGGCGGTCACCTCGCCGGTCACCTTGAGGCAGAACTCGCTGCGCAGCCGGTGCGCGATGTCGTCGTCGCGCAGGACGACCTGGACGACGCCGCTGGCCTCGCGCAGGTCGATGAAGGTCACGCCGCCGTGGTCACGGCGGCTGGCCACCCAGCCGGCGAGGGTCACGGTCTGGCCGACGTTGTCGGCGCCGAGGCTGCCGGCGTCATGCGTGCGGATCAAGGAAGGTCACTCATCTCTGTCTGGTGCGTCGGTCGGGTCCGCGCGGTGGGCGGAGACGACCCCGGGGCGGAGGTCGGCGGCCGGGGGCCGCCACGCATCGGGATCGGCCTCGACCTGGTCTCCCGAGCGGATGTCCTTCACCTCGTGCGGGCTGCCATCGGACGCCGGGAACCACACGAAGGGGATGCCCCGCCGCTCGGCGTACCGGATCTGCTTGCCGTACTTCTGCGGGCTGGCCGCGACCTCGGTCGCGATGCCGCGGGCGCGCAGGCGCTGGGCGATCCCGTCGCTGGCGCTGCGCGACTCCTCGTCGGGCAGGGCGACGAGCACCGCGCTCGGCACCGCGCGGTCGCCGGACAGCACGCCGTCGGAGATCAGGGGGACGAGGGTGCGGGAGACACCGAAGGAGACGCCGACACCGGGGTAGGTGGTGCGGCCGTCCGACGCGAGCGCGTCGTAGCGGCCTCCCCCGCCGACCGACTTCAGTCGCTCGTAGCCCTCCATGAAGATCTCGACGACCGTGCCGGTGTAGTAGTCGAGGCCGCGCGCGATGCGGAGGTTCGCCTCGACGGTGACGCGCTTCCGGCTGCCGGAGCTGCAGCCCTCGACGACCGCGGCGAGCTCGGAGAGGCCCTCCTCGAGGAGGTCGTCCTCGACCCCGAGGCCGTGGACCTTGTCGACGAACGACGTGTCCGGCACACGGATCGTCGCGAGCTCGAGGCAGCGTTCGGCCTGCTCAGGCGTGGCGCCCGCGTCGCTGACGAGCAGCTCGGCGACCGGTCGCGGCCGGGAGCTTGTCGAGCTTGTCGATGGTGCGGATCGCGGTGGTGACGTCGGCCAGACCGAGACCGCGGTAGAAGCCCTGGATGAGCTTGCGGTTGTTGAACTGGAAGCTCAACGGCGGGACGGGCAGCTCGTCGAGCGCCTCGACCATGACGCGCATGACCTCGACGTCGTGGTGGAAACCGAGCTCGTCACGGCCGACGATGTCCACGTCGGCCTGATTGAACTGGCGGTAGCGGCCTTCCTGCGGCCGCTCGCCGCGCCAGGCGGGCTGGATCTGGTAGCGCCGGAAGGGGAACTCGAGCTTGCCGGCGTGCTCGAGGACGTAGCGCGCGAACGGCACGGTGAGGTCGAAGTGCAGCCCCAGGCCCGAAGTCGCTGTCGTCGGACTCGGCCTGGAGCCGGCGCAGGACGTAGATCTCCTTGTCGATCTCGCCGCCCTTGGCGAGCCGGTCCAGCGGCTCGACGACGCGCGTCTCGATGTTGACGAAGCCGTGCAGCTCGAAGGTGCGCGCGAGGCTTGCGACGACCTGCTGCTCGACGTACCTCTCCTGAGGCAGCAGCTCGGGAAACCCGCTCAGCGGGGTCAGCTTGGCCATGGGGTCAGAGTCCTCGGCTCGGGGCCTGGTCGCTCGCGCCGTGGCGGGCGAGGTCCAGGAGGAAGGGGTTCGTGGCGCGCTCACGGCCGATGCTCGTCTGCTCGCCGTGGCCCGGGAGCACCACGATGTCGTCGGCCAGGGACAGCACCTTGCCGGCCAGGCTGCGCAGCATCTGCTCGTGGTCGCCACCGGGCAGGTCGGTGCGGCCGATCGACCCGGCGAACAGCAGGTCCCCCGAGAACATCACCTCGCTGACGCCGTCCTGCTCGTACGGCGTGCGGAAGGTGATCGAGCCCGGCGTGTGGCCCGGGGTGTGGTCGACGGCGAAGGTCAGGCCGGCGAGCTCGAGGGCGGCGCCGTCGCCGATCTCGGCCACGTCGTCCGGCTCGGCGAACTCGTACTTGCCGCCCAGGAGCATCCCGGCGGTCTCCGCCGACATGCCGGCCATCGGGTCGCTGAGCAGGTGTCGGTCGTCGGGGTGGATGTACGCGGTGGCGTCGTAGCTGCCCGCGACCGGAGCGACGCACCACATGTGGTCGATGTGGCCGTGGCTCACCAGGACGGCCACCGGCTTGAGGTTCTGCTCGCGGACGACCTGCGCCACACCCTCGGCAGCGTCCTTGCCCGGGTCGACGACGACGCACTCCGCGCCGGGTCCGGTCGCGACGACGTAGCAGTTCGTCCCCCACGGTCCCGCGGGGAAGCCTGCGATGAACACGGCGACTCCTGATGACGGCCGGCGGCGACGTGGCGCCACCCTGACCGGGGCAGCCTACCGAGCGCATGGAGGCGCTCCCGAAACGAGTTCCCGGAGTGACTACCATGGCTCTTCGACGCCTGCGCACGCCTGTGCGACGGGCACGCACGACCCCATGCGGCCGGCCTGCCGGTGCGCCGATCCGAGGTGACCCTCCGTGAACAGCTCCCCCACCGACCCCGCCCCCGACGCGGACGCTGCTCCGGACAGTCCCTCCCCCGAGCCGGCACCCGAACCGGCACCCGAGCCGGTCACCTGAGGCTCCGCGACCCACGCCCGCGCCCCGGCCGATGCCGCCGCGCGCCCCGCGTCCGGGTCCCCCGCGCCACGCACCCGGACCCACGCCGGCAGCGGCTGCTCCCGGTGGCGCGATGTCCGACAGTGCCGTGCCCCAGACCGGGTCGGGAGGGGCGAGCCCGTCGGCCTCCTGGGGTCGTGTCGACGAAGCCGGCACCGTGTTCGTCCGCACCGCCGACGGCGAGCGGCAGGTCGGCCAGTGGCCCGACGGTGATCCCGACGAGGTGCTGCAGCACTTCGCCCGGAAGTACGACGCGCTCGTGCTCGAGGTCGAGCTCCTCGAGCAGCGGGTGAAGTCCGGCACCGTCGGCCCCGACGACGCGACGCATGCCCTCAAGCAGATCCGGGGCCAGGTGTCCGAGGCACAAGCGGTCGGCGACCTCGACACCCTGGAGTCCCGGCTGGCCGCGCTCGGCGGCCTGGTCGACGTCGAGCGTCAGCGCCGTCGCGAGGAGCGAGCCAAGAAGCTCGAGGAGGCGCAGGGCAAGAAGGACGCGATCGCCGCGGAGGCCGAGAAGCTCTCGACCAGCAACGACTGGCGGGCCGGTGCCGACCGGATGCGCGCGCTGCTCGATGAGTGGAAGGCCCTGCCGCGCCTCGAGAAGTCGGCCGACGACGCGTTGTGGCGTCGCTTCTCGACCGCGCGCACGACGTACACCCGGCGCCGCAAGGCGCACTTCGCCGAGCTGAACGAGAAGCGCGAGGGCGCACGCGTCGTGAAGGAGAAGCTGGTCAAGGAGGCCGAGGCGCTGTCCGCGTCGACCGAGTGGGGTCCGACGTCGGGTGCCTACCGCGACCTCATGCGCCGCTGGAAGGACGCCGGCCCGGCGCCGAAGGGCGTCGACGACCAGCTCTGGAAGCGTTTCCGTGGCGCCCAGGACATCTTCTTCGGCGCCCGCGATGCGGCGACGGCGGCGACGGACGCGGAGTTCGCCGAGAACGCCACCAAGAAGGAAGCGTTGCTCGTCGAGGCCGAGGCACTGCTGCCGATCACGGACCTGGCCGCGGCGAAGTCCGCCTTCCGCGGCATCGCCGACCGGTGGGACGCCGCCGGCAAGGTCCCCCGCGAGCGGATCAAGGAGCTCGAGGGCCGGATCCGCAAGGTGGAGCAGGCCATCCGCGGCGTCGAGGACGACGCCTGGCGCCGCTCCAACCCCGAAGCCCGCGCCCGCGCCGCCGACACCGTCGCCCAGCTCGAGACCTCCATCGCCGACCTCGAGAAGAAGCGCGACGCCGCCCTCGCCGCCGGCAACGACAAGAAGGCCACCGAGCACACCGCCGCCATCGACGCCCGCCAGTCCTGGCTCGACGAAGCCCGCAAAGCCCTCACCGAGTTCTCCACCTGACCAGCCGAAACGCCGAGGCATCGGGAGAAACGTGCGACCACCGACCGGCCGAGTCGGGAGAAACGTGCACATCGACGAGCTGAGTCGGCAGAGCGTCCACTCATCGCCGCCTGCGGCCTCGGCGATTCCGCGGCGAGGATGCGGCTTCACGTCGGCGTGCTGGCCGAAGACGTCGTCCTTCCGCAGCACGTCGATGTCCAACCGTGCTCGATGCCGACCGCCTTCGCGGCGCGCCTCGTCGTGCGCCCGCTGCTCGTCGGCGCTGAGTGAAATGCCTCGCCGTCGTACTCCGCGGCGTACTTGATCTCCTCTGCACCCAGGTCGAGGCGCAGCTCCTCGACCCCGGACGATGACCGGCACCTGCGGAACAGGCACCGGAGCGTAGGGGATCTCCAACCAGTGCAGGCGAACTGCCGACTCTCCGATGCTCTCGGATCGCGGATCGACGACGCAGGCCAGCTCACGGAGCTGGACGACGCCACGCTGCTTCTTGAACCTCGCCAGACCGTGGAGCAGCTCGTTGGTGCCGAAGCCGTCGGCCCGCATCAGCGCGTCCATCGCGCCGATCGCGACGTAGCGATGATCCGAACCGCCCCATGTCCCAGGCGGTCCGGATCGGCGTCGTGACCATCAGGTCCGTCCGCGATCGGGACCACGTCCGAGGCCAGAGCCATCGTCTCGCCACTGCGCACCTCCCCGTGCCGCGTTCTGCCCTGCCCTCGGAACATGAAGACAGCAGGGCGAGGGACCACCAGGTGGCTGCCCGGGCTGTCCATCCCGGTCCAGATCCAGCACGCAGTCCAGTCGCACACGACCGAGCCCGGCTGGCGCGACCAGGGAGACGGCACGGATGCTCAGGTCGGTCGAGTCCGGGACGCAGGGCGTCGACGTAGACCCCACGAAGCGGTCGACGCACGACCCCGTCCTCGACCAGACGCGCGAGCGCCCGGGGCGGTATGCCGTGCTGCCCCGCCCACGCCGTCGTGAAGGGCACGCCGGGAACGGGGTATTGCAGCCTGAACAGGAGCGGGTCCTCGGACGTTGCAGGTCGACATCGGGCCACCACACCCCAGACCTCGACCTCGAGACGCGCCGGCGACGCCGACCTGTGGAGAGCCGAGGAGTGACGTGCCCTGTGCGATAGCTCCTGGCCCGACGTGATGCGCCGTTGTGCCGACTCAGCGCTCGTCTCCGCGCACGCTTCTGCCCGACTCGGCAGTCCGTGCGTGCACGTTTCTGCCGACTCGGCGGGGTTGGAGGGTTAGGTGGTGACGCGGTAGGCGTCGAAGACGCCTTCGACCTGGCGGACGGCGCGGAGGACGTGGCCGAGGTGCTTGGGGTCGCCCATCTCGAAGGTGAAGCGGGACTTGGCGACGCGGTCGCGGCCGGTGTTCAGGGAGGCGGCGAGGATGTTGACGTGGGTGTCCGAGAGGGCCTTGGTGATGTCGGAGAGCAGGCGGGCGCGGTCGAGGGCCTCGACCTGGATGTTGACCAGGAACATCGAGTGCTCGGTGGGGGCCCACTCCACCTCGACCAGGCGCTCGGGCTGGGACCGCAGCGACGAGGCGTTGGTGCAGTCGGCGCGGTGGACCGAGACGCCGGAGCCGCGGGTGACGAAGCCGAGGATGTCGTCGCCGGGCACCGGGGTGCAGCACTTGGCGAGCTTGACCCACACGTCCGCGCTGCCCTTGACGATGACGCCGGCGTCGCCGCCGACGGGGGCGGGTGCCCGTCGGCCGGTGATCTGGACACCCTCGGCGAGGTCCTCGGCGGCCCCGTCCTCGCCGCCGAACAGGTCCATGACCCGGCGTACGACGGTCTGCGCACCCACGTTGCCCTCGCCGACCGCGGCGTAGAGCGCCGAGACGTCGGCGAGGCGCATCTCGGTCGCGACGGTCGTCAAGGTCTCGTGGGTGAGCACGCGCTTGAGGGGCACGCCCTCCTTGCGCATCAGCCGGGCGATCTGCTCCTTGCCCCGCTCGACGGCCTCCTCGCGACGCTCCTTGGTGAACCACTGCCGGATCTTCGAGCGCGCCCGTGGCGACTTCACGAAGGTCAGCCAGTCGCGGCTCGGACCAGCGGTCTGCGCCTTCGAGGTGAACACCTCGACCACGTCGCCGTTGTCGAGCGCCGACTCGAGCGGCACCAGCCGACCGTTGACCCGGGCGCCGATCGTCCGGTGGCCCACCTCGGTGTGGATCGCATAGGCGAAGTCGACCGGCGTCGCACCGGCCTGCAGCGCGAGCACGTCACCGGCGGGCGTGAAGACGTACAGCTCGGAGGCGTTGATCTCGAAGCGCAGCGACTCGAGGAACTCGCCAGGGTCCTCCGTCTCCTGCTGCCAGTCGAGGAGCTGGCGGACCCACGCCATGTCGTTGTTGCTGTCGCCCAGAGGGCGGTCGGTGTCGTTGCCGACCCGCATGTCCTCCTTGTACTTCCAGTGCGCCGCGATGCCGTACTCGGCGCGACGGTGCATGGAGTACGTGCGGATCTGGAGCTCGACGGGCTTTCCCTCGACGCCGATGACCGTCGTGTGCAGCGACTGGTACATGTTGAACTTCGGCATCGCCACGAAGTCCTTGAAGCGGCCGGGCACCGGGTTCCAGCGGGAGTGGATCACACCGAGCGCGGCGTAGCAGTCGCGGTCGTCCTCGACGAGGATCCGGATCCCGATGAGGTCGTAGATGTCGGAGAACTCGCGGCCTCGCACGATCATCTTCTGGTAGATCGAGTAGTAGTGCTTCGGCCGGCCGGTGACCGTCGCCTTGATCCGCGCGGAGGCGAGGTCGCGCTCCACCTGCGAGATCACCTTGGCGAGGTAGCTGTCCCGCGAGGGCGCCCGATCCGCGACGAGCCTGACGATCTCGTCGTACATCTTCGGGTGCAGGGTGCCGAAGGCGAGGTCCTCGAGCTCCCACTTGATGGTGTTCATGCCGAGCCGGTGCGCGAGCGGCGCGTAGATCTCCAGCGACTCGGTCGCCTGCCGCTCCTGCGTCGACTGCTTGACGTAACGGACGGTGCGCATGTTGTGCAGCCGGTCGGCGAGCTTGATGACGAGCACGCGGATGTCCCGGCTCATCGCCACGATCATCTTGCGGATGGTCTCGGCCTGGGCGCTCTCGCCGTACTGCACCTTGTCGAGCTTGGTGACGCCGTCGACGAGCTGCGCGACCTCCGCGCCGAACTCCCGGTTGACGTCCTCGAGGGTGTACGGCGTGTCCTCGACCGTGTCGTGCAGGAGGGCGGCCACGAGCGTCGGCTCGGTCATGCCGAGCTCGGCGAGGATCGTCGTCACTGCCAGCGGGTGCGTGATGTACGGCTCGCCGCTCTTGCGCTTCTGGCCGGTGTGCATCCGCTCGGCCGTGACGTAGGCACGCTCGAGCAGCGTCAGGTCTGCCTTGGGGTGGTTGGCCTTGACCGCGCGGTAGAGCGGCTCGAGCACCGGGTTGCTGGACGTCGCCCGGGTGCTGCCGATGCGGGCGAGCCGCGCACGCATCCGGCCAGCAGTCGACGGGCCGCCGACGGACTCGGTCTCAGGTGCGGGGACGGGCGCGGGACCGGCACTCTCGGCGGCGGTCGGGACGGGCTGCGAGTCCGTGTGGGCAGGCGGCTCCTCCGCCGTGGCGGCATCGATGACCCGCTCGTCTGCCAAGCCCGCTCCCTTCGCCCTCGCCAGTCTACGGGCGGGGTGGGGTTCAGACGGTGTGCAGGACAGTGAGGGGCACGTCGCCGACGGCGCTACGGCCGGGCAGGAACGACAGCTCCATGAGCACGGCCACCCCGGCGACCTCACCCCCGCAGGCCTCGACGAGCTGGCACGTCGCGGCCACGGTGCCGCCGGTCGCGAGCACGTCGTCGAGCACGAGCACCCGCTCGCCCGGCGCGATGGCGTCGGTCTGGATCTCCAGCGTCGCCTCGCCGTACTCCAGGGCGTAGGAGACCTTGTGGGTCGACCCGGGGAGCTTGCCCTCCTTGCGGACGGGGACGAAGCCGGCGCCCAAGGCCAGCGCGACCGGCGCGGCGAGGATGAAGCCGCGGGCCTCGATGCCGACGACCTTGTCCACGACCCGGCCGTCGACCGAACCGGCCTCCGCCAGCGCCCCCACCACGGCGGTGAAGCCCTCGTGGTCGGCGAGCAGCGGCGCGATGTCCTTGAAGACGATCCCGGGCTTCGGGAAGTCGGGCACGTCGCGGATGAGCCGCTCGAGGTGAGCGACGACCGCCGGGTCGGTCACTACTTCTTGCCGCGCTGCGAGCGCGGGCGCCGGGTGGGCTGCGGTCGGCCCGCAGCCGTGGTGTCCGAGACCGGTCGCGACGAGGGTGCCCGCTCCCCCGCGCTGTAGCGGCCGGGCGCTCCCGGCGACACCGCACGGTTGCCCGACGGGCCCTCGGGGCGCTCCTCGCCGGGAGCCGGCGGCTCGTCCTCGATGCCGCCCTCGGGGGCGTCCATGATCGGCATGTCGTCGGAGTACGCCGGGACGTTGGCGAACGGGTCGACATCGCGACGCGTGCGGTGCTTGCGCGCCCGGTTGTCGCCGGCCCGGACACCGGGCTCGCGCTCCTTGAGCTGCACGAGCAGCGGTGTCGCGATGAAGATCGAGGAGTAGGCACCCGCAGCCATGCCGACGAACAGCGCGAGCGCGAGGTCCTTCAGCGACCCGGACCCGAGGTAGACCGCGCCCACGTAGAGCAGCGCACCCACGGGCAGCAGCGCCACGACGGAGGTGTTGATCGACCGGACAAGGGTCTGGTTGACCGCGAGGTTCGCGGCCTCGGCGTACGTCTGGTGCGTGCGGTTGAGCACCTTGGTGTTCTCACGCACCTTGTCGAACACGACGACGGTGTCGTACAGCGAGAAGCCGAGGATGGTGAGGATGCCCGTCACCGTCGCAGGGGTGACCTCGAAGCCCGACAGGGCATAGACGCCGACGGTGATGACGAGGTCGTGGGCCAGCGCGACCATCGCGGCGACGGACATCTTCCACTCGCGGAAGTACGCCCAGATCAACAGCACGACCAGGACCACGAACACCACGAGGCCGAGCAGCGCGCGCTTGGCGACCTGCTGGCCCCATGACGGGCCGATCTGGTCGGAGCTGAGGTCCTTGACTCCGTCGACCGAGCGGATCGCCGTGTCGACCTCGTTGGACTCGTCGATCGTCAGCGGCTGGGTCTGCACGCGGACGAGGTTGTCGCCGGAGGTGTTGACGATCGGCGACAGGGCGTTCTCGATGCCGGTGTTGGAGACCGCGTCCCGGATCCCCTCGACGGCGGTCTCGCCGTCGGTGCCGCTCTGCATCGCGACGCGGTACTCGACGCCGCCCTCGAACTCGATGCCCATGTTGAGGCCCTTGACGGTGAGCCCCAGCACGGCCACGAGCACGATGAGGCCGGAGACGGCGTACCAGAGCCACTTGCGGCCGACGAAGTCGATCGAGACCTGGCCCTGGTAGAGGGCGTGGCCCATGCTCGAGAGCTTGCTCATCGCGCGATCCCTCCCGCCGGGCGGGTGCCGGCCGGACGGGCGGACCCGATCCGCTGGATGCCGATGTGGTCGGCCGAGAGCCCCGACCACTTGTTGCCGGTGGCGAAGAACTTGAAGCGCGCCAGCCACGTCACCAAGGGCTTGGTGAACCAGAAGAACACCAGCAGGTCGATGACGGTGCTGATGCCGAGCGCGAAGGCGAAGCCCTTGACGACGCCGATCGCGAAGATGAACAGCACGACCGCGGCCAGCAAGGACACGGCGTCCGCGGCGACACAGGTGTTCCGGGCTCGCGCCCAGCCCGCCTCGACGGCGACGCGGAGGCTCTTGCCCTCGCGCATCTCGTCCCTGATGCGCTCGAAGTAGACGATGAACGAGTCCGCGGTGATGCCGACGGCCACGATCAGGCCGGCGATGCCGGGCAGGGTCAGGGTGAAGCCGGCGTTCTCGCTGAGGAACAGGACCGCCGCGTAGGTGACCGCACCCGCCACCGCGAGGGAGGCGAAGATGACCAGGCCGAGGCCGCGGTAGTACAGCAGGCAGTAGACCATCACGAGCGCGAGGCCGACGCCACCGGCGAGCAGACCGGCAGAGAGCTGGTCGGCCGCGAGGGTCGGGCCCTCCTCGGAGACCACGGGCGCCTCGAACTTCAGCGGCAGCGCGCCGTACTTGAGGCTGTTGGCCAGCGACTTCGACGACGACGCGGTGAAGTTGCCGCTGATCTCCGCGTTGCCGTCGGTGATGGGCGAGTTGACGACGGGCGCCGACAGCACGCTGCCGTCGAGGACGATCGCGAACTGCTCGTTGGTGCCGACGATCGCGCGGGTGACGTCGGCGAAGATCTTGGTGGCGTCGCCGTCGAAGTCGAGGTTGACGACGTAGTTGACCTGGTTCTGCGGGATGCCGAAGCCGGCGTCGTCGAGCTGGGTGCCCTGGATGATCGAGGGCGACAGGAGGTACTTCTGCCCCTCGTCGTCGCACGCGAGCAGCGGCTTGGCCGGGTCGTCGACCTGGTCGCCCTCGTCGTCGCAGGTGAAGGCGGCGAACTTGGCCTGGTTGACCTGGTCTGGGCTGCGGGTCCACTGGAGCATCTCGTCGACCGACGACTTGTCCGTGGGGACCGGGACGTTCGCCGGCTGGTCCGTCGGGAGCGCCGTGGGCTGGTCGCTGGGCGACGCGCCACCCTCGTTGTTCTTGCCGCCCTGCTTGCCCTTGTCGTTCTTGCCGGCCTTGTCGGCCATCAGCAGGCCCTGCGACAGCGCGCGGTTCTGCGAGGACGGCGACTGCGAGGCCGTGTCCTTCGGCTTGTCGGTCTTGCCCTTGTCGCCCTTGCCGGTGGCGCTCGGCGACGGGCTGCCGGACGGGCTGGGCGTCGGCTGCGCCGCCCCCGCGTCGGGCGCACTGATCGCGACGAGCCGGAACCGCAGCTGGGCGGTCCGTTTCACCGAGTCGACGATGTTCTTCTCGTTGCGTCCGGGGATCTCCACGATGATCGTGTCCTCGCCCTGCGTGGACACCTCGGACTCGGCGACGCCGTACGCGTTGACACGGCTGTCGATGATGCCGGCCGCCTCGTCCAGCTTCTCGGCCGTGACCGCCTCACCGGTGATCGTCGACGCGGTCAGCGTGATCCGGGTGCCGCCCTGGAGGTCGAGGCCCAGCTTGGGCGTCCACACCCCGTTGATCGCGAGACCGACGTACATGAAGACGACGACCAGCCCGAAGATCATGAGCGTGCGCCCGGGTCGGGGCGCTCTGTTCGCCATGCTGCTCCTCGTGGTCGAGACCGTGCCGCGTCAGGGACGCTCGTGCGTGGGTGCGGGGTGTGTCAGTGGTCGCCGGCGGGCGGCTTGTCGTCCGGTACGTCGTCGGGGGCGACGTCGTCGTCCCGCGACTCGATCACGTCGTCGCCGGGCCGCTCCGACGGCTTGATGACGCGGATGATCGCCTGTCGGGCGACCTTCACCTGCACGCCGGGCGAGACCTCGACCTGGACGTACTCGTCACCGAGCGACGCGACGTTCCCCAGGATCCCTGCGCCCAGCAGCACCTCGTCACCGACGTCGAGCGCGTTCTGGGTGCGGGCGAGCTCCGACTGTCGCCGGCGCTGGGGCCGGATCAGCATGAACCAGAACACGAGCGCGATGAGGACGAACGGGAGCAGCTGCTCCAGACCCTTCACGGACCGACGCTCCTCGAGTTTGGTGCCCTGCACGAACCGGCGGGCGGGGATGGACATGGCGCAGCAACCGGAAGGGCTGCGTTCGTCGGGGAGTCTAACCGGAGGGTGGGGACGAACCGGGACGTCAGGGCTGTTCCGGGGTGCCGGACGCCTCGGGCGTCCCGGCCTCGTCGAACAGCGACGCCTGGCTCCCCCGGGGCGGAGTGAGGCCGAGGTGCTGCCACGCGGACGCGGTCGCGACGCGCCCGCGCGGCGTGCGCGCGAGCAGCCCGAGGCGGACCAGGAACGGCTCCGCCACCTCCTCGACGGTCTCGCGCTCCTCGCCCACGGCGACGGCGAGGGTGCTCACCCCCACCGGCCCGCCTCCGAAGCGGCGGCACAGGGCGTCGAGCACCGCACGGTCGAGCCGGTCGAGGCCTGATCGGTCCACCTCGTAGAGGTCGAGCGCACGTCGGGCGACGTCGAGGCTGCAGGTGCCGTCGCCGCGCACCTGGGCGTAGTCGCGGACCCGGCGCAGCAGCCGGTTGGCGATGCGGGGCGTCCCGCGGCTGCGGGTCGCGACCTCGACCGCGCCGTCGTCGGTGAGGACGGCCTCGAGGAGGCCAGCGCTGCGGCGGACGATCTTCTCCAGGTCGGAGGGGTCGTAGAACTCCAGGTGCGCGGTGAACCCGAACCGGTCGCGCAGCGGCCCCGGCAGCAGACCCGCGCGGGTCGTGGCGCCGACGAGCGTGAACGGCGGCAGGTCGAGCGGGATCGCGGTGGCACCGGGGCCCTTGCCGACGATGACGTCGACCCGGAAGTCCTCCATCGCCATGTAGAGCATCTCCTCGGCGGGCCGCGCCATCCGGTGGATCTCGTCGACGAAGAGCACGTCGCCCTCGTTGAGCCCGGAGAGGATGGCCGCGAGGTCGCCGGCGTGGGTGATCGCAGGGCCGCTGGTCACCCGCAACGGTGCGGACATCTCGCTGGCGATGATCATGGCGAGCGTGGTCTTGCCCAGCCCGGGCGGACCGCTGAGCAGCACGTGGTCAGCGGTGCGGCCACGTCCCCGCGCAGCCTCGAGGACGAGCGACAGCTGCTCCCGCACCCGGTCCTGGCCGATGACCTCGTCGAGGGTGCGAGGACGCAGCGCCGCCTCGATCACCCGCTCCTCGTCGTGCGCCTCGGCGTCGGCGAGCCCGCGGCCGGAGAGGTAGGTCTCCTCGGCCTCGGTGAGCTGGTCCTCGTCGCGCACCGGCCTCACGCCTTGCTCAGGGCACGCAGGGCCGCGCGCAGGAGGGCACCGACGTCGGCCGGCTCGTCGTCACCTGGGGAGACCTGGTCGATCGCGGTGTCGGCCTCCTTGACCGACCAGCCCAGACCGGTGAGGCCCTGGCGCACCTGGCCGCGCCAGGCGGGCTCGGCGCCGACGACGACCGTCGGCACGCCCGACCCGCCGACCGGCGGGCCGATGCGGTCCTTGAGCTCGAGGATGATCCGCTGCGCGCCCTTCTGGCCGATGCCCGGCACCTGGGTCAGCGAGCGGACGTCCTCCCGGGTCACTGCCCGGCGCAGGTCGTCCGGCGAGTGCACCGCGAGCATCGCCTGGGCGAGCTTGGGCCCGACCCCGCTGGCGGTCTGCAGCATCTCGAAGACCTGCTTCTCGTCGTCGTCGAGGAAGCCGAACACGGTCAGCGAGTCCTCGCGCACGACCATGCTCGTCGGCAGCATCGCGGTGCTGCCCTCACGCAGGGTGGCGAGGGTGCCGGGGGTGCAGTGCAGCTCGAGGCCGACTCCGCCCACCTCGAGGACGGCGGACGTCAGCCCCACCTGGGCGACCGTGCCGCGCACGAAGGCGATCACCGTGCTCTCCCTCCTGCCGCGACCGCGGCGTCGATCCGCGACTGGGCGGCGCCCCTCCAGATCTGGCAGATGGCCAGGGCGAGCGCGTCGGCGGCGTCGGCCGGCCTGGGCGCCTCGGTGAGCCGCAGCAGCCGGGTCACCATCGTGGTCACCTGGGCCTTGTCGGCTCGGCCGCTGCCGGTCACCGCAGCCTTGACCTCGCTGGGCGTGTGCATCGCGAGGGGTACGCCGCGGTGGGCGGCCGCGAGCAGCGCCACCCCGCTGACCTGCGCGGTGCCCATGACGGTCTTGACGTTGTGCTGGCTGAACACCCGCTCGAGGGCGACCACGTCGGGCGCGTGCTCCTCGATCCAGCGGTCGATCCCGGCGTGCACGACGGCCAGCCGCTCGCCGAGCGGGGCGTCAGGGGCGGTGCGGACCACGTCGACGGCGACCATGCGCAGCGGGCGACCCACGGAGCCCTCGACGACACCGAGGCCGCAGCGGGTGAGCCCGGGGTCGATCCCCAGCACGCGCATCGGGCCTCCCGTCGTCGGCGTACGAGAATCGTCCGAACAGGTGTTCGGACGACCAACGTAACCGAGGAGTCGGGCCGGCGCCGGGAGGGACGCGCCGAGGGGTCTCAGGCGTCGAGCGCCTCGAGCACCTCGTCGGGGATGTCGAAGTTGCCGAAGACGTTCTGCACGTCGTCGAGGTCCTCGAGCGCCTCCACGAGGCGCATGACCTTGCCCGCGCCGTCGGCGTCGACGGTGACCTCCATCGAGGGCACGAACTGCGCGTCGGCGGAGTCGTAGTCGAGGCCGGCCTCCTGCAGCGCCGTACGCACCGCGATGAGGTCACCCGCCTCGCTGATCACCTCGAAGGAGTCGCCGAGGTCGTTGACCTCCTCGGCACCGGCGTCGAGCGTCGCCTCGAGGACGTCGTCCTCGGTGACCTCCTTGGCCTCCTGCGACTTGGCCAGCACCACGACGCCCTTGCGGTTGAAGAGGTAGGCGACCGAGCCGGGGTCGGCCAGCGAGCCGCCGTTGCGGGTGGTCGCGGTGCGGACCTCCATCGCGGCGCGGTTCCGGTTGTCGGTGAGGCACTCGATGAGGAGCGCGACGCCGCCGGGGCCGTAGCCCTCGTACATGATCGTCTGGTAGTCGGCGCCGCCCGACTCGGCACCGGACCCACGCTTGACCGCGCGGTCGATGTTGTCGTTGGGGACCGAGCTCTTCTTCGCCTTCTGGATGGCGTCGTAGAGCGTCGGGTTGCCGGCGGGATCTCCCCCGCCCATGCGCGCGGCGACCTCGATGTTCTTGATCAGCTTGGCGAACATCTTGCCCCGTCGGGCGTCGATGACTGCCTTCTTGTGCTTCGTGGTCGCCCACTTGGAGTGGCCGGACATGTCTGTCTCCTCGCGATGTCTTCCGAGTGGTCCGCTCGAGCCTGTTCAGGCACCCCGCTCGCGGACGATGTCGGCGAAGTAGCGGTGGAGACGGTCGTCTCCGGTCACCTCGGGGTGGAACGACGTGGCGAGCAGGTGTCGCTGCCGGACCGCGACGATCCTACCCGCGGCCGGTCCGGAGGCGATGGTGGCGACGACCTCGACGGCCGGGCCGACCTCCTCGACCCACGGCGCGCGGATGAAGACGGCGTGGAACGGGTCGTCGAGGTGCTCCACCGCGACGTCCGCCTCGAACGAGTCGACCTGCCGTCCGAACGCGTTGCGCCGGACCACGACGTCGAGCCCGCCGATGGTCTCCTGGCCCACGATGCCGTCCTCGATCCGGTCGGCCAGCATGATCATCCCGGCGCAGGTGCCGAAGACCGGCAGGCCGTCCTTGACCGCCTGGCGCAGCGGCTCGAGCAGGTCGAAGATCCGGGCGAGCTTGGAGATCGTCGTCGACTCGCCGCCCGGCATCACCAGCCCGTCGACGGAGGCGAGCTCGGTGGGACGACGTACGGCGACCGGCTGCGCGCCGACCTGCCGGAGCATCGTGAGGTGCTCGCGGACGTCGCCCTGGAGGGCCAGGACGCCGATCGTCGGCTGCTGCTCCTCCGTCACCACCCGCGCTCGGCGAGCCGGTGCGCCTGCGGGATCTCGTCGACGTTGATGCCGACCATGGCCTCGCCGAGACCGCGCGACACCTTCGCGATGACGTCGGGGTCGTCGTAGAACGTGGTGGCCTTGACGATCGCCTCGGCGCGCTGCTGCGGGTTGCCGGACTTGAAGATGCCGGAGCCGACGAACACGCCCTCGGCGCCGAGCTGCATCATCATCGCCGCGTCGGCGGGCGTCGCGATGCCGCCGGCGGTGAAGAGCACGACGGGGAGCTTGCCGGCCTCGGCGACCTCCTTGACGAGGGGGTACGGCGCCTGGAGGTCCTTCGCGGCGACGTACAGCTCGTCACCCTCGAGGGTCTGGAGGCGGCGCAGCTCGGCCCGGATGGTGCGCATGTGGGTGACCGCGTTCGAGACGTCGCCGGTGCCGGCCTCGCCCTTGGAGCGGATCATCGCCGCGCCCTCGGTGATCCTGCGGAGGGCCTCGCCGAGGTTGGTGGCGCCGCAGACGAAGGGGACGGTGAACGCCCACTTGTCGATGTGGTTGGCGTAGTCGGCCGGGGTCAGCACCTCGGACTCGTCGACGTAGTCGACGCCCAGGCTCTGCAGCACCTGCGCCTCGGCGAAGTGCCCGATGCGGGCCTTCGCCATGACCGGGATCGAGACCGTCTCGATGATGCCCTCGACCATGTCCGGGTCGCTCATGCGGGAGACGCCGCCCTGGGCGCGGATGTCGGCGGGCACGCGCTCGAGGGCCATGACGGCGACGGCGCCGGCGTCCTCGGCGATCTTCGCCTGCTCGGGGGTGACGACGTCCATGATCACGCCGCCCTTGAGCATCTCGGCCATGCCGCGCTTCACCCCGTCGGTGCCCTTGTGGGGGGCGACGTCGGAGGTGGTCTGCGGGTTCTGCGAGTCAGTCACGGGAGTCTCTTCTTCGGGGTCTGCGGACACCCCCATCGTACGGGCGGAACCCCTCGCGAGACGAACCGGTAAGTCCCCCGGGGACGTCATACCGAGCGGTTGCTCGGGCGACCGCTCGGTATGACGTCCCGGGTGAGGACGTGGTGGTAGACGGCCTCGACGCGCGGGGCGACGGCGGACCAGTCGTAGTGGAGGCGGGCGGCCTCGCGGGCGTGGGCCGCGAGGCGGAGGCGGCGAGGGGCGTCGTCGAGGAGCGCGACGGCCTGGGCCGCGAGGTGGAGCGGCTCGCCGGTGGCGAAGAGTGCGCCGAGCCGGCCGTGGCCGAGGACGTCGGCGAAAGCCGGCAGGTCGCTGGCGAGCACGGTGGCGCCGGCGGCCATGGCCTCGGCGAGCACGATGCCGAAGCTCTCGCCCCGGGTGTTCGGCGCGAGCAGCAGGTCGCAGGTCGCGAGCAGCCGCGACTTCACGTGCTCCTCGACCGGACCGAGCAGCGCCACGCGGTCGCCGAGCCGTGCCGCGGCCCGGGTGGTACGACGGTCCGGGGTGCCGCCCCCGGCGACCAGCAACCGGGCCGAGGGGTACGCCGCGAGCACCGCCGGCATCGCGTCGAGGGCGACGCCGAGGCCCTTGCGCGGCTCGTCCACCCGGCCGACGAAGAGCAGCACCGGACCCTCGGCCCCGACCCGGGCCACGTCCGAGAAGTGCGAGGCGTCGACCCCGTTCGGGATCACCGTCGCGTGAGCCCCGTCGTAGCGGGCCAGGGTCCGCCGGGCCTCCTCCGACACCGCGATGTGGGCCTGCACCCGACGCATCCGGGCCCGGAGCACGGTGGCCGCGGACGCCTCGAGCAGCCGGGTCGTGCGCTGCGAGGTGTGGAAGGTTCCGACCACCGGCGCGCTCGCGGCGCCGAGGGCGTGCGCGGACAGGCTGGTCGTCGGCTCGTGCAGGTGGAGCACGTCGTACTCCCCGGCGTGCAGCCACGAGCGCACCCGCGCCACCGCGGTCGGCCCGGCGTCGACCCGTGCGACCGAGCCGTTGAAGGGCACCGGCGTCGAGCGCCCGGTGGTGCTCACGAAGTCCGGCAACGTGGCCGGCCGGGTCCCGGGCGCGAGCACGCCGACGTCGTGGCCGAGTCGGCGCAGGGCGTGCGCGAGCCCGAGCACGTGGCTCTGCACACCCCCGTGCACCTCGAACGAGTAGGGACAGACGAGACCGACACGCATCAGGCGGCCCCGGTGCCGAGGTCCGCGGTGAACACCCGCTGCATCATGTGCCAGTCCTGCGGGTCCGCCCGGAAGCCGGCCGTGAACGCGTCGGCCACCGTCTGCATCGCCACGGCGTCGTCTCGGGGATCGACCTCGGGGTGGAAGGTGATCTCGAGCTCGCGGCCGCGGTAGGCCAACGTCGCGGGCACCAGTGCGGCCCCGGTGTCGCGGGCCAGCCGCGCAGGTCCGGAGGGCATCCGCGCCGCCTCGCCGCACAGGGTGACGTCGACGGCGCTGCGGCTCAGGTCGCGGTCGGCGAGCAGGCAGACGAAGCCGCCGGCGCGCAGCGACTCCGCGAGCACGGGCAGGGTCGGCGGACCGCCGTCGATCGGCAGGATCCGCATGCCGAGCCCGGCGCGGAACTCCACGAACCGGTCGTAGAGCCGGACCGGTCGCAGCCGCTCGGCGACGGTCATCAGCGGCATCCCGGTCGCGCAGGCCCAGGCACCCGCCCAGTCCCAGTTCGCCTGGTGCGGCAGGGCCACGACGATGCCGCGGCCCTCGGCGTACGGCTCCCTCAGGCGCTGCTCGTCCACCGTCCGGGTCCGCGCGACGAGGTCGTCGATCGGCCACGCCGGGAGGCGGAAGGCCTCGCACCAGTAGCGGAGGTACGAGCGCACGCCCTCGCGCGCCAGCTCGTCGAGGCCCTCGTCCGAGAGCTCCGGCCGCACCCGCGCGAGGTTGGCCCGCAGCCGCTGGACACCGCGTCCGTCGCGCTCGTGCATGATCGCGGCGGCGCGGTCGAAGAGGGCGAGGGCCCGGTCCTCCGGGAGCCGTCGTACGACGCGCCACGCGGTGCCGAAGCCCGAGGCCGCCGCCTGCTCCGCGATCGCGGAGGCCAGCCCGTCACCTGCCATCGCCGGGTCAGTCCGGCGGTGCCGCGGCCAGCGCCTGCGCCTGCTGGCGGACCACGAGGATGCGCTGCACGACGGTGATCGTGCTGGCGAGGGCGAGCGCGGACAACGTGATCGGGATGAACAGCATCGGCCAGTCGCCCACGCCTGCGATGCGCAGGAGGTCGCCGAGCCCCGTCATCACGAGGATCGCGACGAGACGGTCCGACCGCTCGGCGATACCCACCTTGGCCTGCATGCCGAGCGACTCGGCCTTCGCCCGCGCGTACGACGTCACCGAGCCCATGGTCAGGCAGTAGATCGCCAGCGCGGCGAGCAGGTCGTTGTCGCCAGGGCCGACGTAGTACATCGCCAGCCCACCGAAGATGGCGGCGTCACCGATCCGGTCGAGCGTCGAGTCCAGGAACGCGCCGAACACGCTCACCCGACCGGACTTGCGCGCCATCGCGCCGTCGACGAGGTCGGAGAACACGAAGGCGGTGATCACCAGCACGCCGGCGAGGAGCAGCCCCTGCGGGAAGAACACCAGGGCACCGGCGACGACGCCGAGGGTGCCCACGAGGGTCACTGCGTCCGGGGAGACGCCCCACCGCAGCAGGAGGTCGACGACAGGGGTGAAGACCTTGGTCCAGAAGGCGCGGAAACGATCAAGCATGGCGCGGTCAGGCTACCGGCCATGCTCCGGCGAGCAGGTCGCGCGTGTCCGTGAGCAGCTGCGCGAGCGTCTTGGTCTTCCCGATGATCGGCATGAAGTTCTGGTCGCCGGCCCACCGCGGGACGACGTGCTGGTGCAGGTGCGCGGCGATCCCGGCGCCCGCGATCGCGCCCTGGTTCATGCCGATGTTGAAGCCGTGCGCGCCGCTGACCGCGCGGACCACGCGCATCGCGTCCTGCGTCAGCCGCGCGACCTCGTCGGTCTCCTCCGGCGTCAGGTCGGGGTAGTCCGACACGTGCCGGTAGGGGCACACCATGAGGTGTCCCGGGCTGTAGGGGTAGAGGTTCAGCACGGCGTACGCCGTCTCCCCGCGGTGGACGATCAACCCGTCGCGGTCCTCGCGCTGCGGGATCCGGCAGAACGGGCACTCATCCGCCGAGCCGTCGGCCGGCTTGTTCTCCCCCGAGATGTAGGCCATCCGGTGCGGGGTCCACAACCGGTCGAGGTCGTCGGGCGTCCCCGACCCCGTCCTGCGCGTGCTCCTCCACGCTCAGACCTGGGTGCGCTGGTCGACTGCGTCCTTGACGCGCGCGATGGCCTCGGCGACCGGGACACCGTTCTCCTGGTGGCCGTCGCGGTAGCGGAACGACACCGCGCCGGCCTCGACGTCGTCGTCGCCGGCGATGACCATGAACGGCACCTTCTGCAGCTGCGCGTTGCGGATCTTCTTCTGCATGCGGTCGTCGCTGATGTCGACCTCCACGCGCAGCCCCACCTGCTTCATCTGCGCGGCCACGTCGTGGAGGTACTCCTCGTGACGCTCGGCGATCGGGATCCCCTGCACCTGCACGGGCGCGAGCCAGGGCGGGAAGGCGCCGGCGTAGTGCTCGACGAGGACGCCGATGAACCGCTCGATCGAGCCGAACTTGGCCGAGTGGATCATCACCGGCTGCTGGCGGCTGCCGTCCGCAGCGACGTACTCGAGGTCGAAGCGGTCGGCCGAGGGCTGGTTGAAGTCGTACTGGATGGTCGACATCTGCCAGGTCCGGCCGATCGCGTCGCGCGCCTGCACCGAGACCTTGGGTCCGTAGTACGCCGCACCGCCCGGGTCGGGCACGAGCTCGAGACCCGACTCGACGCAGACGTCCTCCAGCACCTGGGTCGCCATCGCCCAGTCGTCGTCCGAGCCGATGAACTTGTCGGGCTTGGAGTCGTCACGGGTGGACAGCTCGAGGTAGAAGTCGTCGAGGCCGAAGTCGCGGAACAGCCCCAGGCAGAAGTCGAGCAGGTGCTTGATCTCCGCCGGAGCCTGCTCCTTGGTGACGTAGGAGTGCGAGTCGTCCTGCGCGAAGCCCCGCACCCGGGTGAGCCCGTGGACCACACCCGACTTCTCGTGCCGGTAGACGTGCCCGAACTCGAACAACCGCAGGGGCAGCTCGCGGTAGGAGCGCTGTCGCGACCGGAAGATCAGGTTGTGCATCGGGCAGTTCATCGCCTTGAGGCGGTAGTCCATCCCGTCGACGTCGAGCGCCGGGAACATCCCCTCGCCGTAGTACGGCAGGTGGCCCGAGGTGTAGAACAGCCCCTCCTTGGCGATGTGCGGGGTGCCGACGTACTCGAAGCCCTCCTCGATGTGCCGCCGGCGGACGTAGTCCTCCATCTCCCGCTTGATCACGCCGCCCTTGGGGTGGAAGACCGGCAGTCCCGACCCGATCTCGTCGGGGAAGGAGAAGAGGTCGAGCTCGCGGCCCAGCCTGCGGTGGTCGCGGCGCTCCGCCTCCTCGATGCGGTGCAGGTGCTCCTCCAGCGCCTCCTTGGTCTCCCAGGCGGTGCCGTAGATGCGCTGCAGCTGCTTGTTCTTCTCGCTGCCGCGCCAGTACGCCGCGGCGCTGCGCATGAGCTTGAAGGCGGGGATGCGCTTGGTGGTCGGCAGATGAGGTCCTCGGCAGAGGTCCTTCCACGCCAGCTCGCCACCGCGCCGCACGTTGTCGTAGATGGTCAGCTCGCCGACGCCGACCTCGACACTCGCACCCTCGGCGGCGCCCTCGACCCCTCGCTGGTCGAGCTTGTCGAGACCACCCTTCAGACCGATCAGCTCGAGCTTGTAGGGCTCGTCGGCGAGCTCCTCGATCGCGTCGCCGTCGGAGACGGCGCGGCGGGAGAACCGCTGGTTCTCCTTCACGATCTTGCGCATCCGGGTCTCGATCTTGTCGAGGTCCTCCGGCACGAACGGCTCCGGCACGTCGAAGTCGTAGTAGAAGCCGTTCTCGATCGGAGGCCCGATGCCGAGCTTCGCCTCCGGGAACAGCTCCTGCACGGCCTGCGCCATCACGTGGGCGGTCGAGTGCCGCAGGATGTCGCGTCCGTCCTTGCTCGAGATCCCGACGCCCTCGACGAGGTCACCGTCCTCGAGCTCGTAGGCGAGGTCCTTGAGGGCCTCGTCGGTCGAGCCGGTCGAGACCCTCGCGGCGATCACGTCCGGGGTCTCGCTGAAGAGCTCCCATGCCTTGGTGCCCGTCGTCACGACGCGCTCGGCACGCTCGCCTGCGTCGACAACGGTCACCTTGATCTCGGACACGGGGGTTCCCTTCGTGTGGTCGGTCCCGGACGGAACCTCGATCGTAACGAGGACCGGTCCGGGTCCGCCGCCCGGTTTCCGCCGTCACATGTCGCGGTAGCGGACCGCCTTGTCCAGCTCGTCGCGCACCTCGTCGGCGTTGCGCCGGCGCGGGTCGAGCAGACCGCCCTCACCGACGTACAACCCGTAGGCGACGGTGTCGCGCTGGAAGCGCCAGCCCTCGCTCAGCGGTCCGGCGTCGAAGGCGTCGTAGCCGAGGTCGTCGAGCACCTCGGTCGCCGACTTCTTGGCGCCTGCGTCGTCACCCGCGATCGGCAGCGCGGTGCGCTCCGTGTCGCCGCTCGGGCGGGCGAGCTGCTCGAGGGTGCGGTAGTTGATGTTGTTGAACACCTTCACCACGTGGCTCTCCGGCAGGTGCGCCTGGAGCAGCTCGCTCACGGTCGTGGACTCGTCGTCGAGCTCGGCGACCTGCCCGTCGCGCTGCGGGTAGTAGTTGTTGGTGTCGAGCACGACCTTCCCGACGAGCGGCTCGACAGGGACGCTCCGGTAGGCCTTGAGCGGGACGGTCACGACCACCACGTCCCCCGCCCGCGCGGCCTCCTCGACCGTCGCGGCGTGCGCGCCGTCGCCCAGCTCGTCGACCAGGTCGGCGAGCGTGTGCGGGCCGCGCGAGTTGCTGAGCACGACGTCGTAGCCGGCGGCGACCGCCAGCTTCGCCAGGGTGCTGCCGATGTGTCCTGCGCCGATGAGGCCGAGTGTCGTCATGACTCCGGCAACCGGAGAGAGCCTCCGATGATTCCCGGGGATCGCCTCGGCGGGCCCGTCGAGGCGGAGGGGTGGGCGATACTGGGTTCGAACCAGTGACCTCTTCGGTGTGAACGAAGCGCGCTACCACTGCGCCAATCGCCCCCTGTGCGACGCACACGGTACCCCAGGATCCAGGGCGCTCTCACGCCGCTCTGCCAGACGTCCCGGGACATGACCAGGACCCGTCAGGCCCGATCGGGGCACCGTTCACAGGCTGCTGGTTCTGCGTCCCCCGCACTGGGTGGGACCTAGGTCCCAGATCGCCTGGGCAGCCCTCGTGGTACCGACGCACTGGTCCAGCCGGCTCCACGCGTGGGCCTGGTCGTTTTGAACCATTTTGTCCGTTTAGAGACCTTAAGTCGATCTGATCCCTCACCCGTTCAGACAGGCGCCGTATGGTCCGTAGCCACTTCGGACTAGTCAACTCGGCTCAACTCTTGCGATTATTAGTGCGATCGGTGGACCGCGGCTCGCCGACGGGTGCAGAGTTTTGCTCGGACGAAGGGCCCGGGAAAAAAGTCCCGGAAAAGTTCCAGAATCCGCGTCATAGAGGCACTGGGAGGCCGTCTCCATGACGTCAATGCCAAGGGAGAGGCACCACGATGGACTTCAACACCAACATCAAGAGCACGACGAACACCCCCCTCAGCCAGCTCGTCACCCTCGAGCTGATCGACGCCACCGGCGCCGGTACCCCGCTCGAGACCGAGCTCGCGTACAACCCCGCTGACCCGTTCGCGGTCACCGCGACCTTCATGACGGTCGCCGGCCAGGTCCGCTGGACCTTCGGCCGCGACCTCCTCATCGGCGGTCTCTACGAGCCCACCGGCGACGGCGACGTCCACGTGTGGCCGTGCCTGGACAACGACGCCCACTCGGTCGTGATGATCGAGCTGTGCTCCCCCGACGGTGAGGCTCTCGTGCAGGCCCGCACTGCGGAGATCACCGCGTTCGTCGAGCGGATGACCGCGGCTGTGGCCCCGGGCTCCGAGGCGGCGCACCTGGACATCGACAGCGCGATCGCGGCGATCTTCGCCGCCGAGGCCGCCTGAACCGCAGCACCAGCTCGTCGCACCCCCACGGGAGAAGGACGTTCCCAGCGTCCAGCCTCTCCACCAGCATCGCCGGACGGCGCAGGCATCGTGCCTGCGCCGTCCGTGCTTTTCCGCCGTCGGTGCCGTGCACGACACTCGCCTCATGGCCGAGCGCACTCATCCGCGGACCGTCTACTACACCGCCAGCACCATGGACGGCTTCATCGCCGACCCGCACGACTCCCTCGACTGGTTGTTCACCCGCGACCAGGACCACGAGGGGCCCCTGAACTACGGCGAGTTCATCGCCGGCGTCGGCGCCCTCGTCATGGGCCGCACGACGTACGAGTGGGTGCTGCGCCACGAGGGCGGCAAGCCCGACTTCACCTGGCCGTACCCCCAGCCCTGCTGGGTGATGACGCACGCGGACCTCGAGCCGGCGGCCGACACCGTCCGCTTCGCGCAGGGTGACGTCGCGACCGCGCACGCGGAGATGGTCGCGGCCGCCGACGGCAAGGACGTCTGGGTCGTCGGTGGCGGAGACCTCGCCGGTCAGTTCGCCGACGCCGGGCTGCTCGACGAGCTGATCGTCTACTACGCGCCGGTGAGCATCGGCGCGGGTCGGCCGCTGCTCCCCCGCCACGTGGAGCTGGAGACTCTCGAGGTGGCTCGCAACCGCGACTTCATCTGCGCCCGGTTCGGAGTCGTGAAGGACACGCTCCGGGCCTGACCGTCACGGGTCGGAGCTCTCGGCCTGCTTCTCCGCCCAGCGCTTCGCCGCCGCCAGCGTGACCGGCCCCGGCTCCCCGAGGTCGCGCCCGTCGAGCGTCGCGACCGGCTGCACGTCCCTCGTCGTGGACGCCAGGAAGACCTCGTCGGCCGTGGCCAGCACCTCGGCCGGCTCGTCGACCTCGACCACGTCGCACCACTCGAGCAGCAGGGCGCGGGTGATGCCGGCGAGGCAGCCGGACTCGAGGGTCGGCGTGCGCAGCTCGCCGCCGACGACGTAGAAGACGTTGGAGCCGGTCCCCTCGCAGACGTTGCCCGCGACGTTGGTGAAGAGGGCCTCCCCAGCACCGTGCTCCGCGGCGTACGCCAGCGCGACGACGTTCTCGGCGTACGACGTGGTCTTCAGACCCGCGACGGCTCCCCGCTCGTTGCGAGGCCACGGCACCGTGACGAGGTGGGCAGGCCCCTCGCGGTGCTGCATCGGCGCCGCGACCACGACCACGGTCGGCGGTGCGTCGCCTCTCCCGGAGCCCAGCGGGGCGACGCCCCCGGTGTAGGTGATGCGCAGGCGACCCAGCGGCAGCGTCTCGGCCGTCTCGCCGTCGAGGACCGCGTCGACTCCCGCGCGCAACATCGCCTGGTCGGGCTCGACGAGCCCGAGTGCCTTGGCGCAGAAGGCGAGCCGCTCGAGGTGGCGCGTAAGCGCGAACGGCTTGGCGTCGACCACCTTGACCGCCTCGAACACCCCGTCACCGACCGTGAAGCCGTGGTCCGTGACCTGGACCGCGGGGGTCGTCGGGTCGTCCAGGAGAGTGCCGTTCACCCACGCGCGCATCGGGTCACGCTAACGCCCGTGGAGCGGCACACGCGGGACGGGACTGAATTGGGTCTTACCGGGCTCGTCGGCTACAGTTTCGTCTCGCACGCCAGCCCGGGGAGACCCGGAACGGCGCCTGCAGGCGGACGTAGCTCAGTTGGTAGAGCGCAACCTTGCCAAGGTTGAGGTCGCGAGTTCGAGCCTCGTCGTCCGCTCGGAGAAGGGTCGCTGATCCAGAAGACGGGTCCTTCCTCGGTGGAGTGGCCGAGAGGCGAGGCAACGGACTGCAAATCCGTCTACACGGGTTCAAATCCCGTCTCCACCTCGAAACACCCAGGGCGATTGGCGCAGTGGTAGCGCGCTTCCTTGACACGGAAGAGGTCACTGGTTCAAACCCAGTATCGCCCACCAGAAACATGCAGGTCAGAGGCCCATTCCTGGGATCTCTTTCCGTTTCAGGGAACAAATGGGGAACAAGAGTCAGCCACATTGGGCCGCTCCTGACCCGCTGGTGACATGTCGAAAGCCTCATCGCCAGTTGCCGACTGGTCGGGCGTCGATGAACCGCTTGATCGAGTCGACCTTAGATCCGCAGCGTCTTGCGGTCGAGCCGAACGCTTCGAGCTGGCCGTCGGAGATGTAGCGGCGGACTGTGCGGGTCGAGACGGCGAGTGTGTCGGCCGCGTCGCCGATCAAGACGAGGCGTCGGGTGGTGGTGGCAACCATGGTGATCGCCTTGGGTGATGGCGCCCCTGTTGGCCGCCCTCACTCCCCCAAGGCACCAACACGGCGACGAGTGGCCAAGCGTGTTCATCCTGCGTCCCAGACTCCCTGATCGGGATCCGCTCGACTTTGCCGATGAGAGGGCGCGCCGGCTGGGGGCCACACTCGATATGGTCATGCCTGGGTCCACTGTCGGGCGAGCCGCCTGCAGATCGCATGTTGCTGGGCCTCGTCGAGCCCGTGGGTGAGCAGTCCTTCGACGGCGAAGACGCCGATCTTGACCTCGGCGTCGATGTCGGCGTGGTCAACGCCGGCCTGTTCGAGTGCGGTGCGGAACATCCCTTCGGTGACCAGGTGGAACCCGGTGTGCCACTCATCGACGGCCGGTGAGTGCGCCGCCCGCGTGTGGACGGTGTTGACCAGGCGATGCATCTGATGCAGCTGCTGGACCACCCACCCGAGCTGGTCCTCCAACGGGGCGGCCGCAACTTGCTCGTACTCGGCCAGCGCGTCGGCCAGCACGGCATCAAGCACGGCGACCAAGACGTCGTCCTTGTCGGTGAAGTACCAGTAGATGGTGTTCCCGGCGACCCCCGCGGCCTTGGCAAGGGCTGCCATGGAGGTGGCTTCGTAGCCGTCCTCGACGAACAGCTGGCGGGCTTCGGCGAGGAGCTCTGCCCGCTTCTCCTCACGGTCCTGCTGGCGCTTGTTCGCGGGCATGGCCGACAACCTACTGTGGTCTTGAACACGATTCAAGAACTTCCTTGAACCCTGTTCAAGGTCGTCGCTAGGGTGATGTCGACGGCTTCTTGATCGACATTCAACAAACTTCGTGGGGACTACAAAATGACCGGCTACACCCGTGAGGACGTCACGTTCGACTCGCACGGAACGGCATGCGCGGCATGGCTCTACCGTCCGACCGGCGCCACGAATCCGCCGATCATCGTCATGGCACACGGGTTCGCCGCGATCCGGGCACTGCGCCTGGACGCGTATGCCGCTCGGTTCGCCGAGGCCGGCTACGCGGTGCTGGTGTTCGACTACCGGGGTTGGGGCGACAGCGCCGGTGAGCCTCGGCGGGTGCTCGACATCGGCGCCCAGCAGCTCGACTGGCGCGCCGGGCTCGCCTACGCCCGCGTCCTCGACAGAGTCGACACGAGTCGAGTGGTGCTGTGGGGTACGTCGTTCGGCGGCGGCCACGCACTGCACCTTGCCGCAAAGGACCACGACATCGCCGCGGTCATTGCGCAGGTCCCACACATCAGCGGGCTGGCGTCTGCGTTCTCGCAACCAGCGAGGCTCGTCGCGCGGCTGATCGCGGCCGGCGTGCGGGACCAGGTCCGCGCGTTGGCCGGGCGACCGCCCTACCGGGTCCCCGCGGCCGGCTACCCCGGCGAGGTTGCCATGATGACCTCACCCGACGCGGCGCCGATGGCTATTCGCCTGGCCGGCGACCGCTACGAGGAGCTGCTCGCGGAGAACGACGTGGCGGCACGGATCGCGCTGCACGTGCCGTTCTACTCACCCGGCCGACGAGCCCACAAGGTGACTGCGCCAACACTCGTCCAGATCGCCGAGCGCGACAGCGTCACCCCGTTCGACGTCGCACTCAAGGCTGCCAAGCAGATCCCCAAGGGCGAGATCCGCACCTACGACTGCCAGCACTTCGAGCCCTACCTCGACCCCTACTTCGACACTGTTGTCGCTGACCAGCTCACCTTCCTCGCTGCCCACGTTCCACCCGCCCGGGCCTAAACGCCTCGTTCTCACGCCGGCGGCGGCAGGTCGAGGTCCGGGAGGGCGAGGCCTTCGCCAAACGTCCGCTCATGCCGCAACCCTGCCGAGATCCGGTCGGCTTCCGAGGTCACGCAACGCAGCACGACCTCATCGCAAAGCGCGACGCTCGGCTCGTGCCAGTGCCGCGTCGATGGCATCGAACCCCCACACGGGCTCCGGGTCATGTCCGCCGGGATCGTTGCGCAGGTCCTGGTAAGCGGAACCCGTCCGGTCATGCCGCGATGACCACGGTCTCCGATGACTTTGAGCGAGCAGGGTGGTCTGTCCTTGCATGCGACCTTTGATACTGAAGATGGACATGTCCTTGGACGGCTTCGTGGGGCAGCCCGACGAGGTTCCGGCGTGGCCGGTGAGCTTCTACGACGACGAGTTCGGCGCCGAGATCCTCGACCTGATCAGCAGCGCGGGCGTGCACGCGATGGGCCGTGGTGCCTACCAAGAGATGGCGCCGTACTGGCAGTCCTCGACCGAACCCTTGGCCAAGCCGATGAACGAGATTCCCAAGGCGGTGTTCTCACGAACATTGACCGAGGCGACCTGGCCCGAGTCGACGATCTATGAAGACCTCGAGAGCGGCATGGCCGAGCTCAAAGCGCAGGAAGGCGGGCCCATCCTCACGTATGGCGGCGCCACCTTTGCCCAGGAGCTGACTCGACTCGGACTCGTCGACGAGTACCGCATCAACGTCCACCCCATCGCCTTCGGCAAGGGCTACCGGCTCTTCGGTGGACCGGTGGACCTTGTGCTGGAGAACGTGCGCCGGTTCGGCGCTGGCTCTGTGGCCTACACCTACGCTCCCGGCTGACCCGAATCAGTCACTGAGACGAGCGAAACCGGCGCTGCCGCCGCCGAACGTCCGGATCTGCCGCGTAGCGTGAGCCGCGGCAAAGCACGG
>CAVXBM010000013.1:0-23063 GCA_963759965.1 uncultured Actinomycetota bacterium | reverse complement strand
CGTCGTACTCGGAGTCGTACTCCATCTCGACCTTCACCGTGTTGCCCCTCCGGGACGATCGCCGTGACGCTGACCGACCTGGACCCCGAGGATGCGCACCTCGGTGCCCGGGAAGAGCTGCGACGGCACGGCTGAAGTTCGGCCGAGTCACGGTGCGCTTGCCGCTACCCCCGCGCCAGCGAGCATGACGGTGGCCGATGATCACCAGCCCGAGCCAGTCCGACGACGACCGGAGTGGCCAGGGCACGCGGGAGACCGCGAGGCGACGAGTGAGGGCTCATCAGTACCTCCCGGGCTTGAACTCTCCCTGACTGACCGGAGCAGGTTGTACGCGTAGGCGTCGAACCACGGGCCCGGTGCCGATGATGTTGGACAGGATCCGGACGTAGGGGCCGAGGTTGTGGATGCTCGCCTGGAGCTGGTCCTGGCGCTTGACGAGCACCTGGGTGACCTCGTGCAGGTCGCGCAGCATCGGGCCGATCTGCTCCTGGTTGTCGTCGACCAGCCCGCCGAGCTCGCCGCGAGAGGCGCGCGGTGTTGAGCAGCAGCGCGTGGATCGCCTCGCGGCGGTTCGCAGCTCGCCGAGGATCAGGTCGCCCTCCTTGATCAGCGCGACGACGTCGCCCTTGCGGTCGGCGAGCAGCTTGGTCACCTGTTGGCGCGGTCGAGCAGCGACTCGATCTCGGTGTCGCGGCTGGCGATGGCTGTCGACAGCCGCGACAGGCCGTCGAAGGTCGCCGTCGCCTCGTCGCTGCTGCGGTTCATCGTGTCGCCGACGCTGGTCAGCGCCTGCTGCAGCTGCGGGATCTCGATGTTCTCGGTGGTGTCGGACAGCTCGGTGAAGACCCGCACGATGTCGTAGCTGGAGTCCGTGCGCTCCAGCGGGATCGTGGAGCCGCCTCGGCCTTGCCGCTGCCCGGGGGGTTGAGGTCGATGTACTTCTCGCCGAGCAGGTTGAGCACCTCGATCGGCGGCCGTCGACTGTCCTCGCCGAACTCGACGCCGGGTCGAGGGTGAAGTGCGACGACCACGTACTCGCCCGCGAGCTCGATCTCGCTGACGCGGCCGACCCGGATGCCGGCGATCTGCACCATGTTGCCCTTGTGCAGGCCGCTGGCGTCGCTGAACTCGGCCTGAAGCCGGCGCCGCGGAAGCCGGGGAACTTCTGCAGGTTCAGCGCGGCGGCCATGAGCAGCAGGACCACGACGAGCGCTGATCGCGCCGATGCGGATGATCTGGGAGTCGCTGCAGCCCCTCATCGGCGTCGCACCAGGGCATCGCTTGAGCTGTGGAGTGAACGTTGCGCAGCTGCTTGGCCAGCTGGTGAGGGCAGTTGAGGCCTTGACCAGCTCACGCGGCAGCTCGATGTTCAGCCTTGGCGCCGCAGACGTAGTAGTTGTACCAAGAGCCGTAGGTGCCGGTGCGGGTCTGGTCCTCGAGCATCTCGGGCAGGTTGGTGAGGATCTTCTTGAGCACCGCCTTGCGTGTCGCCGCGCGCCAGGATCCCCGAGCAGCCGGCGCAGCTGCGGCGATGTCGGACTTGAGCAGCGGTCGGCCGTCGGTGATGAAGTCGGCGAGCAGCTCGGTCAGGCGGGAGATGTTGACGACCGAGCGGCCGATCTGCACGCGGTCGTCGGCGAGACCGCCGACCCAGCGCCGCAGCTCCTTGACGAGCTCGGTGATCTGCTGGTGACGGGAGTCCACCGTTCCGAGCGTCTCGTTGAGGTTGTGATGACCTGGCCGATGAGCTGGTCGCGGTCGGCAAGAGCGGAGGTGAGTGACGCCGTGTGCTGGAGCAGGCCCTCGATCGTGCCGCCCTCGCCCTGGAGGACCTTGATCAGGTTCAGCGACAGCTCGTTGACGTCCTGCGGCTCCAGGGCGGAGAACAGCGGGGCGAAGCCGTTGTAGAGCGCTGTCAGGTTCAGGGCGGGCGTCGTGCGGTCCCTTCCGATGGTGCTGCCCGGCTTCATGGTCGGCGCACCGGGCTTGCCCTGGAGCACGGTGAGGTAGCGGTCACCCACCAGGTTGAGGTAGCGGATCTCGACCTGCGTCTGCGTCGTCAGCGGCAGGTCCTTCGCGACGCTGAAGGTGACCTTGGCGTCGTCGTCCTGGTAGCGCTCGACCTTCTCGACCTTGCCGAGCACGACGCCGGCGACCCTGACGTCATCGCCCTCCTGGAGCAGGCTCGCGTTGGTGAAGATCGCGGAGTACTCCTCCGTCGGGCCGTTGCCGAAACGGCCCATGATCGCGACGAGGGTGCCGGTCACCAGCAGGGACACGGCTGTGAAGATCGCCAGCTTGCTCGCGGCGAGGACGGTGCTGCGGCTCGCCTTCATGCCGGGTCCTCAGGGACGCCCTGCCGCACCATCGGCGCGTAGAGGAGCGTCGAGAGGGTCGGGATGTCGGCAGCCGGGCGACCGGTGCGCGTGCTCAGGACTGCGGCGGTCGAACGGCGACCCTCGGGGGTGTTGCTGGGGTCCACGCCGGTCGCGGAGGTCCGCTGCCCGGTGAGCGAGCCGAGCAGGTCGGGCGGGAAGCCGGACGGCGCGCCTCCGCCTCCCGGGAAGTAGGAGTTGCCGCGCCCCTGGGTGCTGTCCAGGTCGGTGCCGTTGGCATAGTCCTTGCCCGGCCACGGCTCCGGCGCGTTGCTGGGCAGGCCGTAGCAGACCGGACCGCGGTGGTCGTTGTACTCCGGGATGTCGCGGCGGTCGTAGCCCCGCACCTGCGTGGCGGGGAACTCGATGTACTGCTTGACCATCCCGCCCTCGAACGTCTTGAGGAGCAGGGGCTTGTACGCCGCGGCGCCGCGGAGCAAGCAGTTGTACTCCGGGGCGTACTGGCCGAGCAGCCGGACGATCGGGACCGAGAGCGCGGTGGCCCGGATCGCGTTGACCTCGTTGGCCCGGAGCACCCGGGTGCCGACGTTCGCGAGGTCGGTGACGTCGGAGAAGAGGTTCGCCACCTGGGCCTTCTTCGACGTGATCGTGCGTGAGGTCACCGTGAGGTTCCCCAGGGTCGCCACCAGGTCCGGCGCGGCGATGTTGTAGGTGTCCGCCACCGACGCCAGCAGGCGCAGGTCCTCCTGGAGGGTCGGCAGGTTCGCGTTGATCACGCCGAGGTAGGGCTCGAGCTTCTCGAGGGTCTCGCCCATCTGCTCGCCGCGGCCGTTGAGCGCGGTCGCCAGGGCACCGAGGGTCGCGCTCAGGTCGGCCGGACGGACCGCGCGCAGCAGCGGGAACAGGCGCGAGAGCACCTGGCCCAGCTCGACCGAGGTGTGCACCTTCTCGGCCGGGATGACCGTGCCGTCGGTGAGGCCGAGGGGGCCGTTGTCGTCGGGGCGGGTCAGCGCGACGTACTTCTGGCCGAAGAGGGTGGTCGGCAAGATGTCGGCCCCGACGTCCTTCGGGATCCCCTGGGCGCTGGCGGGCTCGATGCCGAGCTCGATGAGCGCCACGTCGCCCTTCTGCTCGACGTTGCGCACCTGGCCGACCAGCACGCCGTTGTAACGGACGTCGCCGTACTTCTCGAGCTGGAGACCGGCACGGTCGGCGCGCAGGGTCACGGTCGTGAAGTCGTGGAAGGCCTTGTTGTAGATCGCGATCGAGAGGGCGATGAGGAGCCCCGACACGGCGATGAACACGACACCGGCCACGAGCAGCCGAGCGTGCTCCCGCGGGTCGTTCTCCCGCCTCACCATCACGAACACGGCGGCTACCCCGTGATCCGGACGGTGATGGTGGAGCCCCAGATCGCGAAGCTCAGGAAGAAGTCCGCGACGACCACGGTGACGATCGAGGTGCGGATCGCCTTGCCGACCGCGAGGCCCACGCCGGCCGGTCCGCCGCTGGCGCTGTAGCCGTAGTAGCAGTGGATGAGGATGATCAGCACCGCGAGGACGATCAGCTTCAGGAAGCTGTAGATCATGTCCTCGGGTGGCAGGAACACCTTGAAGTAGTGGTCGTAGGTGCCCGTCGACTGTCCGTAGATCAGCGTCGTGATCAGTCGCGGGGACAGGTAGGACGCGAAGAGCGCCACGATGTAGAGCGGGATCACCGCGAGGAACGCCGCGATCATCCGGGTCGTCACGAGGTACGGCAGCGACGGGACTCCCATCACCTCGAGGGCGTCGATCTCCTCGCTGATCCGCATCGCACCGAGCCGCGCGGTGTAGCCGCAGCCCACGGTCGCCGCGAGGGCGATCGAGGACACGAGCGGGGCGACCTCGCGGGTGTTGAAGTACGCCGAGATGAAGGCGGTGAACTTCGAGACGCCGATCTGGCTCAGCGAGGCATAGCCCTGCATGCCGACCTCGGTGCCGGCGAAGAACGACAGGAAGGCGATGACGCCGACGGTGCCCGCGATGACCGAGAGGCCGCCGGACCCGAAGGCGACCTCAGCGAGGATGTTGAAGACCTCGCGCTTGTAGCGACGGATCGCGCGCGGCGTCCAGGCGATCGCCCGGACGTAGAAGAGCAGCTGGTCGCCGTACTCCTCGATGCGGGCCCGTCGCGCCTTGACGACGCTGGCGCCGAAGCTGCTGATCGCCGACATCAGAGCCCCTGCTGCGGGACGACCTGGAAGTACACCGCGGTGATCAGCGCGTTCACGAAGAACAGCAGCATGAACGTGATGATCACGGCCTCGTTGACCGCACGGCCGACCCCGGACGGACCTCCGCCGGCGTTGAGCCCCTTGTAGGCGCCGACGATCGCCGCCAGCCACCCGAAGATCGCGGACTTGATGATCGCGATGATCAGGTCGGTCAGGGACGCGAGCGTGGTGAACGACGACAGGAACGACCCGGCCGAGCCGCCCGACACGATGACGTTGAAGAAGTAGCCGCCGCCGATGCCGGCCGCGATCACGATGCCGATGATCATCACCGAGACGAAGATCGTGGCCGCGACGCGGGGTACGACGAGGCGGTAGAGCGGGTCGACGCCGAGGACCTCCATGGCGTCGATCTCCTCGCGGATCTTCCGGGCGCCGAGGTCGGAGCAGATCGCCGAGCCCGCGGCTCCGGCGATGATGAGCGCGGCCGCGATCGGTGCCGCTTCCCGGACCGTCGCGAGCACGGCGGTCGCGCCGGCGAAGGACTGCGCGCCGAGCTGGCCGGTCAGGTTGCCGACCTGGAGCGAGATCACCGCGCCGAACGGGACGGACACCAGGATCGTCGGCATCAGCGTCACGCTGGTGACGAACCAGGCCTGCTCGAAGAACTCCGCCCACTGGAACGGACGCCTGCCGAAACGGCGGGTCACGTCCATCACCATGACGGCGATCTCACCGGGTCCACGAAGGGCAGACGACATGGACAGCGCCACGCGTCACCTCCGCCAGGACCCGGGGCGGGAGTGCTCCACCCGCCCCCGTATTAGAACAGGTTCTACCTCTGATCACCAGCCTGGAGCCGGTGGCCACCCCCGGGTCTGGTCAACGACGCGGACAGGCAGGAGTCACGCACACGGCCCTCGTCGGATCAGACCACGCAGGCCTGGTCAGCGGGCGGGAATCGGCGAATTCGAGCTCTTCGGAGGACGGCCGTGACTCTTGACCGGTCAGGACTCGTTCGTGACGTCCGGACCGATGCTCGTGCGTGACACGACGAGGCTCGCGACCGTGGTCACGACGAGGATCACGAGGATGACGCCGAGCGAGAGCAGGGTCGGGATCTCCGGGGCCCACTCGATGTGCTCCCCGCCGTTGAGGAAGGGCAGCTCGTTCTCGTGCATGGCGTGCAGGACGAGCTTCACGCCGATGAAGGCGAGCAGGACCGCCAGCCCGTAGCTGAGGAAGACCAGGCGCTTCAGCAGGTCGCCGAGCAGGAAGTAGAGCTGGCGCAGGCCCATCAGCGCGAAGATGTTCGCCGTCAGCACCAGGTAGGGCTCCTGGGTGAGGCCGTAGATCGCCGGGATGGAGTCCAGGGCGAACAGCAGGTCGGTGGTGCCCAGGGCCACGACGACCGCGAACATCGGCGTGAACAGCCACTTCTTGTCGACCCGGATCGCGATCTTGTCGCCGTGCCAGTCGTCGGTGTGCGGCAGCACCGTCCGCACGTACCGGACGAAGCGGTTCTCGTGGTACTCGTCGTCGTCGTCCCCGCTCGACGCGAGCTTGGCGCCCGTGTAGATGAGGAAGGCGCCGAACAGGTAGAAGATCCAGCTGAAGTTGTTGATCGCCGCGGCGCCGACCGCGATGAAGATGCCGCGGAAGATCAGTGCCAGCACGATGCCGATGAGCAGTGCGCCCTGCTGGTTCTTCCGGGGCACCTTGAGCGCGGCCATGATCAGCAGGAACACGAAGAGGTTGTCCACCGAGAGGGAGTACTCGGTGAGCCAGCCGGCGAAGAACTCGGTGCCGTACTGGTGGCCCGCGAAGACCCAGACGCCGATGCCGAAGGCGATGGCCAGCCCGATGTAGAGCGTGAGCGCGAGCGAGACCTCCTTCTTGGACGGCTCGTGCGGGCGGCGGCCGACGATGAGGACGTCGAAGACCAGGATGGCGGTGGTGATGCCGATGGTGGACCACCAGAGCCAGGCGGGCACGTTCACAGGGTTACCTCCGGAGTGTGGGCAAGAACCGTTCTCCGGAGGTCTCTTCCGCCCGGGTCATCGCTGACCCTGACCAGCGGCACCGGGGCCCGACCCGAGAAGCGGGTGGGTGACCGTGGTGACGACACCGCTGCGAAGGAATACTCCCCTCCAATCCCCCAGTCTGTCAGACGGCGGCGCCGGAGCTCTCAGCCCTCCCACCCGTCGGGACGGTGCTTCTTGGGCAACCGGCCCACGACGAGGGCGTACGACTCGTCGACGGCCTCGAGGACCTCGTCGTCAGGGATCGCTCCGCCGACCTGCAGCGTGTTCCAGCCGGAGCGGCCGATGTAGGGCATCACGGAGGCGTCGTCGGGGTAGCGCGCCAGCCACTCGTCAGCCTCCTCGCGGGTCGCGCCGCACTTCACGCCGACCGCGGGCCGGTCCTCGCCGCCGAGGAACGCGAAGATCTTGTCGTGGACCTTGGCGACGTGGTCGCCCTCCCACGGGGAGTCCGGCCAGGCGCCCGGCTTTCCGAGGGCGTGCGCCCGGAGGCCGGCTGCGTCCAGCGTCACGGCGTCATCACCGGGCGCCGGCCTCGACCATCTGGCGGAGCTCCTTCTTGAGGTCCGAGATCTCGTCGCGCAACCGGGCCGCCACCTCGAACTGGAGCTCGGCGGCCGCGTTGTGCATCTGGTCGGTGAGCTGCTGCACGAGCCCGGCGAGCTCCGCGGACGGCAGCCCGGCCAGGTCGCGCTCGTCTGCGCCACCGCCCATCCGCGACAGCGCGGGCACGGGGGACTTCTTGCGGCTCGGGTCCGAACGGCCGACCTGCTGCCAGGTCTTCAGCAGCTCCTCGGTGCTCTCGTCCTCGCGGGCGAGCATCTCGGTGATGTCGGCGATCTTCTTGCGCAGCGGCTGGGGGTCGAGCCCCCGCTCGGTGTTGTAGGCGACCTGCTTCTCGCGCCGTCGGTTGGTCTCCTCGATGGCCAGCTCCATCGACGCCGTGATCCTGTCGGCGTACATGATCACCTGGCCTGACACGTTGCGGGCCGCACGGCCGATCGTCTGGATGAGCGACTTGTCGGAGCGGAGGAAACCCTCCTTGTCGGCGTCGAGGATCGCCACCAGGGACACCTCGGGCAGGTCGAGCCCCTCGCGCAGGAGGTTGATGCCGACGAGCACGTCGTACTCCCCCAGCCGGAGCTCACGCAGCAGCTCGATGCGGCGCAGGGTGTCGACCTCGCTGTGCAGGTAGCGGGTGTTGATGCCCGCCTCGAGGAGGTAGTCGGTGAGGTCCTCGGACATCTTCTTGGTGAGGGTCGTGACGAGCACCCGCTCGTTGCGCTCGCCCCGGAGCTTGATCTCGTGGATCAGGTCGTCGATCTGGCCCTTGGTGCCCTTGACGACGACCTCGGGGTCGATGAGCCCGGTCGGCCGGATGATCTGCTCGACGACGTTGTCGAGGCCGCCGACCTTGTCCATCTCGTAGGGACCCGGCGTCGCGGAGAGGTAGATCGTCTGCCCGATCCGGTCGAGGAACTCCTCCCAGCGCAGCGGCCGGTTGTCCATGGCGCTCGGCAGCCGGAAGCCGTGGTCGACGAGGTTGCGCTTGCGCGACATGTCGCCTTCGTACATCCCGCCGATCTGCGGCACGGCCACGTGCGACTCGTCGACGACCAGCAGGAAGTCCTCGGGGAAGTAGTCGAGGAGGCAGTTGGGCGCCGAGCCGCGGCTGCGGCCGTCGATGTGCATCGAGTAGTTCTCGATGCCCGAGCAGCTGCCGACCTGGCGCATCATCTCGATGTCGTACGTCGTGCGCATCCGCAGCCGCTGGGCCTCGAGCAGCTTGCCCTGACGCTCGAACTCCGCGAGCCGGTCCTCGAGCTCGAGCTCGATGCCCTTGATCGCACGCTCCATGCGCTCGGGACCGGCGACGTAGTGGGTGGCCGGGAAGACGTAGAGCTCCTGGTCCTCGGTCACCACCTCGCCCGTGACCGGGTGCAGCGTCATCAGCCGCTCGATCTCGTCGCCGAACATCTCGACGCGGACCGCGTGCTCCTCGTAGACCGGGAAGATCTCGAGGGTGTCGCCGCGCACCCGGAAGGTGCCGCGGGTGAAGGCCTGGTCGTTGCGGGTGTACTGGATCCCCACCAGGTCGCGCAGCAGCTGGTCGCGGTCGAAGGAGCCACCGACCCGGAGCCGGATCATCCGGTCGACGTACTCCTGCGGGGTGCCCAGGCCGTAGATGCAGGACACGGTCGACACCACGATCACGTCGCGCCGGGTGAGCAGCGAGTTGGTCGCCGAGTGGCGCAGCCGCTCGACCTCCTCGTTGATCGAGGAGTCCTTCTCGATGTAGGTGTCCGTCTGCGGGACGTACGCCTCCGGCTGGTAGTAGTCGTAGTACGAGACGAAGTACTCGATGGCGTTGTTCGGCATCAGCTGCCGGAGCTCGTTGGCGAACTGCGCTGCCAGCGTCTTGTTGGGCTGCATGACCAGCGTCGGGCGCTGGAGCTTCTCGACCGCCCAGGCCACCGTCGCGGTCTTGCCGGTGCCGGTCGCACCGAGCAGCACGACGTCCTGCTCGCCGCCGGTGATCCGCTTCTCGATGTCCTCGATGGCCGTCGGCTGGTCGCCGGACGGCTGGAAGTCGGACTCCACGCGGAAGGGCGCGACCCTGCGCTGCAGATCGGTGACGGGCCTCATGACGACGAGCGTAACCAGCGCCGCCGACACACCATTCCTCGCCGGATAGCCTCGGACCCGTGAGGCGGGAGTGGCTGTCGACGGTGCGGGGCCGGGTCCGTCGCGCGCTGCTGGTGACGTTCGGCCTCCAGGTGCTCCTGGCCATCGCTTTGACGCTGGTCGACTCCTACCGTCGTCGGGGCAAGAAGCCCAAGCCCTTCGCGACCACCCCGCCGACCGACGTGCAGATCGGCGAGGGCACGGTCACGAGCTACACCTACGGCAAGGACCTCTACGAGGACATGCTCGAGGCGATCGCGCGAGCCGAGCACCAGGTGCTCCTCGAGTCCTACATCTGGAAGTCCGACGAGCTGGGTGAGCGGTTCAAGCAGGCGCTCTACGACGCGGCCGACCGCGGCGTCGAGGTCTACGCGATCTACGACGGGTTCGCGAACCTTGTCGTCTCCCCCCGCTTCAAGCACTTCCGCCCACCGGTGCGGGTGCTTCGCTACCCCGTGTACGCCGCCGGGCTGGCCTTCTTCGACCTGCGCCGCTACGGCCGGGACCACCGGAAGATCCTCGTGGTCGACGACCATGTCGCCTTCGTCGGCGGCTACAACCTCGGAGCGGCCTTCGCGACCGAGTGGCGCGACACCCACGTCCGGATCACCGGGCCGGGGGTCTGGGACCTCAAGCGGGCCTTCGCGGACATGTGGAACCTCCACCGCCGCGGCCGGCACGCCGGACCGCTCCTGCTGGAGACGCCGTCGGAGTGGGAGCCGCGCATCCGGATCCACCGCAACGTGCCGCGCCTCTGGATGTTCCCGATCCGATCGATGTACATCGAGGCGATCAACCGGGCCACGAGCCACGTCTACCTGACCCAGGCCTACTTCATCCCCGACCCCAACTTCGTCGAGGTCCTCAAGGACGCCGCCCGCCGGGGCGTCGACGTCCAGGTCGTGGTCCCGAAGGTCTCCAACCACGTGGTCGCCGACTGGCTCTCGCAGGGCTACTACGGCGAGCTCCTGGCCGCCGGCGTGAAGATCTACCGCTTCCAGGACGCCATGGTGCACGCCAAGACCGCCACCATCGACGGCGCCTGGTCCACCGTCGGCACCGCCAACATCGACCGCCTCTCCATGACGGGCAACTACGAGGTCAACGTCGAGTTCATCGACCACGCGATGGCCGCCCAGATGGAGCGCATCTTCGAGACCGACCTGAAGAACTGCGTCCGGCTCACCCCCGAGGAGTGGTCCGCCCGGGGCGTCCACAAGAAGCTCACCGAGCTCTTCCTCGCCCCCCTCCGCCCCCTGCTCTGAACCCGCTGGTCACCTCAGGGGTGGCGGCGCCCACTGCGCGCCTCGTTGGGAGTAGGGACCCGAGCGGCTGCAGTGGCCGGCGTCCTGGAGCGGGCGGTACGACGTCTCCCGCGGCCCGCGCTCGGCCGTGGGGTAGTCGCAGGTCTTGGTCCTCTGGAGGATCGCGTCGAGGTGCGCGGTGCCGCCTCGGATCGCGCCGGCCAGGGTGGCGAAGCCGCGCGGGAACTGGATGAGCAGCTCCCGGACGTGCGGGTCGCGGGCAGCGAGGACGTCGGTGATCGTGGCCGAGGGGGTCGAGCAGCTGCGGCAGCGTCTGGGAGACGTCCTGCACGAGCCTGCGCAGCTCGTCGACCTGCCCGGGCGCGCGGCTCAGGAGCCGCAACAGGATCGGGTCGTTCGCCCGCAGCCACGCCGCGAACAGCTTCGAGGAACGCGCGATGCGCGAGATGTCGGCCGAGTGGTCGACGCCGATCCGGAGCAGCGTGCGGCCGTTGCCGAGCAGGCGCTCGGTGACGGGCCAGTTCTCGTCCAACGTGGCGAGGAGGTCGCTGCCGTCCTCGACGAGGGTCTGCAGGTCGCCCTCGGTGCCCTGCAGGCCCGTGCTCAGCTCGTCGAGGACGGTCTCGACCTTCTGGGGGTCGACCTGCTCGATGAGCTTGTTCAGCGTGATCGCCATGCCGCCGAGGGTCTGGGGCAGGTCCACCGCCGACGCCGCGACGTCGTCACCGTCCTCGAGGTACGGACCCTTCGCGCTGCGTGGCTGGAAGTCGAGGTACTGCTCACCGACGGGCGAGAGGCTGCGGACCTTGATGTCGCTGTCGCGCGGGATCTGCTCGTCGCCGCTCAGCCTGACGGTGGCGCGGACCCCCTCAGGGGTCAGCTCGAGCTTCGTGACCTTGCCGACGCGGACACCGCGGTACGTCGCCAGCGACCCCTCGAAGAGCCCTCCGGTGCGGTTCATCGACACCGTGATCGTGGGGGCGTCCTGGAGGAGCGGCGTCTTCAGCACGGACGCGAAGATGTAGAACACGCACAGCACCAGCGACACCACGACGCTGAGGCCGCTGAGCACGTACTTCCTGCTCATCGCACCCCCTCGAGCATCGGACCGGAAGCTGGCCCGTCCGAGGAGCCCGCCGAGCAGGCCCCCGTCGTCGTCGCCGTTCCCGCCGCCCGGCAACGCCGGGCAGACCCGGCAGGTCCGGCAGCCCCGGCAGGTCGGGGAGCCCGTCGCCGTCCCCGTCGCCGCCATCTCCCCCGCCGCCGGGCAGCCCGGGGAACTCGGTCTCGTCGAGCTTGATGATCCCGTGGAAGGGGATCCAGTCGCCCGGGATGGTGCGCTCGAAGAGGTCGCCGGCCTTCACGAGGTCGGCGAGCCCCGGTCCGAGCTGGGACCGGGTCGCGATCACCTCGTCGAGGATCGGTCCGAGCTCCGCGAGGATCTGGAGGAGGTCGGCCTTGGTGGCCCCGACCACGCGGCCCGCGCGGATGCTCAGGGAATCGGTGGCCTTGAGCAGCCGGACCAGGTCGTCGGTGTTGCTGCGCAGCACCTTCGAGACCGGCACCACCTCGGTGAGCGCCTTGTTGATCGTGCTCTTGCGGGCCTCGAGCACCTTCGAGGTCGACGCGAGCGAGCGCAGCAGGCGGTCGATGTCACCGGTGCTCTGCTGCGCGATGCGCAGGAACTCGTTGGTCTTGTCGAGGGTGTCGCGGACGGTCGCCTCGCGGCCGTTCAGCGCGGTGTTGAGCTCGTCGGTGATCGTCTTGAGCTGACCCAGCCCCCCGCCGTTGACGAGCAGCGACGCCGAGGACAGCGTGTCCTCCACCGTCGGCGCCGTGGTGGTGTCCTCACGGGACGAGCGTGTCGCCGTCCTCGAGCACGGTGCCCTTCCTCGCCGGTGTGATCTGGACGAAGAGCTCGCCGAGCGGGGTGTCGTAGCGCAGCCGTGCCTCGGAGCCCTGCCGGAGCTCGGTGCTGGCCTTGAGGTCCATCGTGACCTGGGCCTTGAAGTCCTTGGCCGTCACGGTCTGCACCCGCCCGACCGGCACGCCGTTGACCTTCACCGGGGCGCCCTGGGCGAGGTTGAGGGCCTCGTCGAACACGGCGGTCAGCGTGTAGGTGTCGCCGGAGACGCCCGACCCGGGCAGCGGCAGGTCGGCGTAGTCGGGTCCGCTGCTGCACGCCGACAGCAGCACCACGATCGAGGGCCAGGGCGAGCGCCGCCGGCCCAGCGCCTCACGGCGTGCTCCCGAAGATCCCGTCGAGCAGCTGCTCGAGGTTGGGCGGGAACGTGAGGCCGTCGCAGATCGAGCCGAGCCGGGCGCAGAGCTGGTCGAGCTGGTCGTTGACCGGCAGCGCCTCCAGCGCGTTGGCCCGCACCCGGACGTTTCCGGTCGGACCCTGCGTGCGCGCGAGGTTGTCCGCTGCGAGGGGCAGCACCTCGACGGTCTCCTCCAGGTCGCTGTCGGGCCTTCACGAGGTTCTCGCACGACCGCGGTGGCGTCCTCGATGTTGCGCCGCAGCGCGCCGCGGTGCGCCTTGGTGAACGCCGCGACGTCGTCGGCCGCAGCCGACAGCGTGACCAGGGCCCTGCCGCAGCGACCCTCGCTCCGAGGCGAGCAGGTCGGCGGCGTCGGCGACGTTGGCCACGAACGCACGGACCGTCCCCTGGTCAGCCGCCAGGGTCCTCGTCAGCCGGTCCAGCGCTCGCATCGAGCCCACGATGTCGTCGCTCTGCCCGTGCACGGTGTCGACCGCGGACGCGAGCGAGGACAGGGTGCGGTTGAACTGCGCGCCCTTCCCGTCCAACGTGCTGGCCGCGATGGACACCAGGTCCTTGATGCTGTTGCGGGCCTGCGGGTTGTCGACCAGCCCGTCGCCGAACTGCTTGATGGAGCCGAGAACCTGGTCGAAGTCGACGGGGGTGACGGTCCGTTCCAGCGGGATCGTCGCCCCGTCCTCCATCCGGGGTCCCTTGCGGAAGACGGGCGTGAGCTCGACGTACCGGTCCGTGGCCACGCTGCGCGCGACGACCGCGGCGCCCGCGTCCGCGGGGATGGGTACGTCGGTGTCGGTGATCTCGAGGGTCACGCGGACGTGGTCGCCCTCGGGCTCGATCGCCGTGACCGTGCCCACCGGCACGCCGAGCACCCCCACGTCGTTGCCCGTGAAGAGGCCTGCGGAGTCGGGGAGGATCGCGGTGATGGTCATCGACCCGCCGCCGACGAAGCCGCACCCGCTCGCCGCGGTGAGGCAGAGCAGGAGGCCGGCGAGCAGCAGTCCGAAGGGACGACGCCACGACGTGGTGGGGCGAGTGCTCATCGGCAGCCACCTCCCGACCGGCCCTCGGTCTGGCACCACACGTCGTCCGGGAGACCGGGCACGACGAGCTCGGCCCACGGGCCGTTGCCGGTGACGTTGGCGAGATATCGGGAGCCGACCGCGAGGCCGTGCAGTGCCCTCCGGATGTCCTTGTCCCGCCCGCGCAGCACCACCAGCACCCGGTCGAGGTTGTCCAACGTCGGGCCGATGTCGGCGTTCGTGTCGCGGATGACTCCCCGGACGGCGTCGGACAACGAGGCGACGTCGACGAGGAGCTGGTGGATCGCCGCGCGCCGCTGGAGAAGCTCCGAGACGACGAGGTTGGTCTGGCGCATCAGCTCGATGAGGTCGCCACTGCTCGTGGCCAGCTGGTCGGTCACCGTGCGCGACGAGTCGAGGAGCTGCTCGATCTGACCGCTGCGTCGGCTCACGACGCGGGAGATCCGGTCGACGCCCTCCAGGGCGGGAAGGATCTCGGGCCCGCTCGCTCGCAGCGTGTCCGCGACCTGCTCAACGCCTGCCCGAGCAGCTTCGAGTCGAGCTCGTCGAGCGCGCCGGTGCCCTTGTCGATCACGTCCTGGAGGTTGTAGGGCACCTGGGTCTGGGCGAGCGGGATCAGGTCGTCGTCGAGGTCCCCGGATCCCCGGGGGTCGATCGCCAGCATGTGCGTGCCGAGCAGCGTCGCGACCTTCACCTCGGCGGTCGAGTCGCTGCCCAGGTGGATCCCGCGGTCGAGGTTGAAGGAGACCAGCACCGACGTGCCGTCGATCTCGATCCCGGTGACCTTGCCGGAGTCGACTCCCGCGACCTGGACCGACTCCCCCACCCGGATCCCGCCGGTGTGCTCCAGCCGCGCGGTGTAGCCCTTCGTCCCGAACGACACGGTGCTGATGACGGTCACGAGGAGTCCGAGCAGGACGGTGGCGGCCACGGCGAGCAGCCCGATGCGGAACGGGTCCCGCTCCGCGAAGGTCCCGCGCAGCGAGGGCACCGTGAAGCGACGCGTCGGCCCGGTCATCGGCACACCTCGGAGTGCTGGTTGCCGGTCACGGTCGTGCCGATCGGGACGCCGAGGATCGTGAAGTCGAGCGTGCAGAAGTAGGTGTTGATGGCCGAGCGGTAGGACATCGCGCGTCCGAGCGAGGCAAGCACCCCGCCGAACGCCTGGAGGGACCTCCCGAAGCGGTCGCCCTGCTCGGCGTACATCGTCGCCACCTGTCGCAGCGCCTTCACGTCGCGTGAGAGGGGCACCCGCGAGTCCCGGAGGAGGTCGGTGGTGGTGCGCGCGAGGTTGCTGACCGAGTCGAGGCTGTCGCCGATGACGACCCGGTTGCGCGCGAGTCCGGTCATCAGCCGGCGCAGCTCGACGACGGTCGACCGGAGCTCGGTGCCCTGTCCCGCGAGGTTGTCGAGCACGGGCGTCAGGTTGGTGACGACCTCGTCGAAGAGGCCTTCGCGGTCGGCGAGGAAGTCGGTGAGGTCGCCGGTCTGTCGCAGCAGCTGCGCGACGCTTCCGCCCTCGCCCTGGAGCACCTTGACGACGCTCTCGGAGAGGCGGTTGACGTCGTCGGGCTCGAGGACGGCGAAGAGCGGCCGGAAACCGTTGAGCAGCGCGGTGAGGTCGAAGCCGGGGCTGGTGCGGTCGAGCGGGACCGTGGCGCCCGTCCTCGAGGCGGCTGCCGCGCTCGCCGACCTGGACCAGCGAGAGGTACCGCTGGCCCAGGAGGTTCTGGTAGCGCATCACGATGCGGGTGGTCGAGAGGAGCGGCTGCTCCTTGCTCAGCGCGAACTCGACCGCGGCGTTCCGCCCGTCGACCGCGATCGACTGCACACGACCGACCTTGACGCCCGCGACCCGGACGTCGTCGCCCACCCGCAGTCCGCTGACGTCGGTGAACTGCGCCTTGAAGTCGACGGTGCCGCCGTCCACGTTGTTGGCCATGGTGTTGAACAGCAGCGCCATGAAGAGCAGCGACACCACTGTGAAGATGCCGAACTTGACGACGGTCGCGCGCATCAGCCGACCACCGCCGCAGTTGCCGCCGGGCCGTCCCTGGTAGCGGGGGCAGTCGGCGCGCGAGTAGTACGGGAACTTCGGGTCGACGACGGTGCCGTCGACGCGGAACCACTGACCTTCGCCGATCGTCTGGATCTTGCGGGTCACGTCGGCGACGGACAGCAGGCCGGTGCGCAGCCCGCTCCGCTGGTCGTGCACGGCATCGATGACGACGGCGGCCTGCTGGACCACCCGGACGAGGTCTGCCTCGTTCCGGGCCAGGAACGTGTCGGTGTCCTGCACCAGGCCGACGCCCCCGCGGAGCAACGACGTCACCTGGGCGCGGTTCTCGACCAGGTGGCCTCCGACGTACAACGCGTCGTCGACGGCGTCGAGGAGGTCGGGGGCGGTACGGCGGACGATCTCCACGTTCGTGGCCAGCAACCGGATGTCCTCGGCCACCAGCGGCATCGACGGTCCGAGCCGGGTGAGGTACCTGTTCGCGAGGTCGAGGGTCCGGCCGATCTGCTCGCCGCGGCCGTCGAGGGCGCTGGACAGGCTGTGCAGGGCGGTGGACAGCTCGGCGGGGCCGAGCGCGTCCACCAGCTTGTCGATGCTGTCGAGGGCCTTCTGGAGCTCGAGGGTGGGCGTGCTGGTGTCCTGGCGGATCACGTCGCCGGCCTCGAGGTGGGGGCCGGTGCGGTCGCCACCGCGTGCGTTGAGGTCGACGAACGAGGTGCCGAACACGGTGGCCGGGAGGACGCGGGCCTCCACGGTGCGCGGGATCTGGTCCAGCAGCGTGTTGTCGAGCTCGAGGTCGAGGACCACCCCGTCCTCGTCGCCACGGATCTCCTTGACGCTGCCGACGACGAGTCCGTCGAGCTTCACGTCGGACCCCGAGATGATCGAGCCGCCGGCCGTGTCGAGCTTCGTGGTGACCGCCGAGGTGTCGGCGAACGCACCACCGACGCTCATCGTCATCACGACGAGCAGGAGCCCGAAGGCGCCGACGAGCATGAGCCCACGCACGGCGAGCTCACCCTGCGTCGGACCTCGACGGCCGGAGCGGAAGACCCCCATCGGCGACTACCCCGAGACCCGGAACCCGGGGCTCGCGCCCCAGAAGATGAGGGTCAGCACCATGTCGAGCAGCACCACGGTGACGATCGAGGCCCGGATCGCGCGGCCTGTGGCCTCGCCGACGCCCTGGGGGCCGCCGGAGGCGTTGAAGCCGTACCAGCAGTGGATCAGCGAGACCGCGAACGCGAACACCACGATCTTCACCACGGAGAGGAAGATGTCGCGGCCCTGGATGAAGGCCGAGAAGTAGTGGTCGTAGGTGCCTTCGGACTGGTCGAACAGGAACACCACCGAGAGCTCCGCGGCGATGTAGGAGCCGATCAGCCCGATGAGGTAGAGCGGCAGGATCGCCACCATCGCCGCGATCACGCGGGTGGTCACGAGGTAGCGCATCGGTTGCACCGCCATCACCTCGAGCGCGTCGATCTCCTCGTGCAGTCGCATCGAGCCGAGCTGCGCGGTGAAGCGGCAGCCGACCTGGGCGGCGAGCGCGAGGGCTGCGATCAGCGGCGCGATCTCGCGTGTGCTGACGGCGGCCGAGATGAAGCCGGTGAGCGGAGCGAGGCCGATGAGCTCGAGGCCGTTGAAGCCCTCGATGCCCAGCGAGGTGCCGGCCGCGACGGACAGCAGCACCATCACGCCGATCGTGCCGCCGCCGACGATGATCGCGCCGCTGCCCCAGGCGATGTCGGTGAGCTGGCGCATCACCTCGAGCCGGTAGCGCCGCAGCGTGACGGGGACCACCGCGACGCTCTCGACCGAGAACGTCGCGAAGGAGCCCATGTCGGCGAGCGCGCCGACCGTCGCGTCCTTGGCGCCGTCGACAGCGCGCCCCATCCGCCTGCGCCCGCGCCATCAGGCGATCCTCTGCGGCACGAGCATCACGTAGGCCTGGGTGAGCCCCACGTTGACCACGGCGAGCAGGATCACGCTGAGCACGACCGACTGGTTGACCGCGTCGGCGACGCCCTTGGGGCCGCCCTTGGCGTTGAGGCCCTTGTGCGCCGCCACGACGGTGGCGATGAAGCCGAACAGCACGGCCTTGAGCTCGGCGAGCAGCAGGTCGGTCGGCTGGCCGAACGAGACGAAGGCGCCGAGGTAGGTCCCCGAGCTCGACGTCGCCCGACCCGACGACCAGGGCGAAGCCGGTGACGATCGCGGTGGTCGCCACGACCGCGCTGAGCAGCGCGGCCACGACGATCGCCGCGACCACGCGAGGGGCGACGAGCCGGCGTACCGGGTCGAGACCCATCACCTTCATCGCGTCGATCTCCTCGCGCACCTGTACGGGCGCCGAGGTCGGCCGTGATGGCGGAGCCGACGGCGCCCGCGATCATCAGCGAGGTCACCAGCGGCGCACCCTGGCGGAGCACGCCGATGCCGTTGACCGCGCCGATGAACGAGGTGGCGCCGATCTGCGACGCCACGCCCGCCGACCTGCACGGACACGATGACGCCGAACGGGATCGCGACGAGGATCGTGGGCAGCAGCGAGACCCGCACCATGAACCAGGCCTGGAGGAAGAACTCCTGCCAGGAGAAGTTGCGCCGGACGATGTCGTCGACCGCGCCGGTGACCGAGTCCCAGGCCAGGAGCACCAGCTCGCCGCCGGTCACGATGCCCGTGCGGGCGCGGTCGGAGAGGTCCGCGTACGTCGCGCGGGCGGTGGTGGCCACGCTGCTCATCGGCAGACCCTTCCCAGGTACGGAGGTAATCGACAACGCATGTTTCCAGTTCGGTGCGCCCGCGAACGTAGCACCGGCCCAGGGGGAGGGTCGAGACCTCTTGGACGAGCAACGAGCGGCCCCGCCGTGGGTCACGCGCGATGGTCAGGCGGCGTCGCAGACCATCGGCTCGGTGCGGAACGTGGGCATGGACCGCAGGGTGATCGACAGGCAGTACCTCTAGACGTCCGCCTCGTCCTTGGCCCACACCGTCGCGGAGAACGGATGGTCGAGGTGCAGCCAGGCGCTCTTGTAGAAGCCCTTGCGGTTGGGCTCGGGCAGGACCCAGTGGAAGCCGGCGGTCGTCCCGCCGACCTCGAACCGGGTGGGCTGCTCACCGAACACCTTGTTGAAGTGCGCCTTCGCCGCCGAGAGCGAGCGCCACTCCGTGTAGCCGACCCCTTCGATCTTGCTCCCACCGGGCAGAACCACGTCCACAGCGACGCGTCCTCGAGAGCGTCGGAGTTGACCTCGCGCGAGTCCCCGGTCTGCCGGTAGCAGCCGTCGAAGTCGCGGTCGAGCGAGGGGAACATCCAGCGCAGCCCGTCGGGCCCCTCGGGCGCCGAGCACTCCTCGGGCCGATCGACGCGTTGTCCGTCCCAGCACTGGAGCGGGCCGTCCGGCACGAGTCGTGGGACGAGGAAGGCTGCGGCGGCCGCGAGGGCGCCCACCACGAGGACAGCGAGGGCGGCTCGTCGACCCCGTCCACGGCGAGGGGGCTCGGTGCGAGGCGGCGCCTCCGTGGTGGGCGTCCGGGCGCGTGCGCGACGGTGGCGACGGTGGCTCGACTCCCGGCCCGCTCGCGGGCAGGTCCTCGAGCGCGCGCTGGGCAGCGACGAGGTCCAGCCGCATCGCGTGCGCCGTCGGGTACCTGGCTGCGGGTTCCTTGGCCAGGGAGCGCCGGTAGATGCCGTTGACCGCCGCGGCCGTCCGGGCGTCGCCCGTGTGCTCGGGGACGTCACCGTGCAGGTGCTGCATCGCGACCTGCACGTCGGTGCCCTCGTAGGGAGGCCGCCCCGTGAGCGCGGCGTGCAGGACGCACCCCAGGGAGTAGATGTCCGACGCAGCCGTCGCCTCGGTGCCCTCGTGACGCTCCGGGGCCATGTACGCGTACGTCCCGAGCACGCCGCCCGTCCTGGTCCGCTCTCCGTCCTCGGACTGCGAGATCCCGAAGTCGCAGACGTAGACGAAGAGCTCGTCAGTGGAGCGACGCATGAGGACGTTGCTCGGTTTGATGTCCCGGTGGATGATCCCGGCGTCGTGCGCGTCCGACAGCGCTCCGGCGACCTGCGCGGCCACGCCCAGCGCCTCCGCGGGCGTCAAGGGGCCGTCCTGCGCCAGCACGTCACGGAGGTCGCGTCCGACGACGAGCTGCGTCGCGATGTAGAGCCAGCCGTCGACCTCACCACACTCGTAGACGTCGATGACGTGCGGCGAGTACAAGCGCGCCAGTGCGTCGGCCTCGCGCTCGAAGCGGCGTCGGAACTCCGCCCTCGAGGCCAGGTCGGCGGACAGCACCTTGACGGCCACCTTGCGACCGAGCTTCACGTGCACGGCGGACAGGACGACGCCCATGGCGCCGTGTCCGAGCACCCCGGTGATCTCGTAAGGCCCGAAGGTACTGCCGACGGCCGGGTAGGCAACCACGCTCGCCCCTCTTGGTCCCGTCAGGGCCTGACGTGGTCCCCGAACGACTCGACGCGTCCACCCTAACGATCTGCGGCGCGGACGAGCCCCGCCAGCTCGTCCCTCACGGCCCGGATCGTGGCGTCCGGGAAGAACTGGGCGTAGTGCGAGACCACGATGGCCAGACGCTCGCCGCGCTCCGGCACGTCGAGGTCGGCGGCCTCCGCGGCCTCCTTGAGCCGCTCGTTGATCCAGTAGGTGCTGGTACGGCCGCACCAGGCGGCCACTGCGGCGCGCAGCCCTCTGCTTCGACGCACGCTCGCCTTGCCGTCCGCCTGGCCGGTCACCTCGGGGTACCGGCTGGCCACGACCGCGAGCGCCGCGACCGCGATCCAGGCATGCTCCTCCGGCTCACCCGGCTCCGGCACCCACGCGTGCCCCGTCGGGTCCAGGGCGCCGGCGCTGTGCCGTGCCGGCGCGGCGGCGTCGACGATCCGCCGGACGTCGGGAACCGCGAGCTGCATGCGCAGCACGACCGGCGGCAGCTCGACCTTCAAGGTGAAGTTCCCGCGTGACAGCAGCACCGGCGCCGACCCGCGACTGAGCACGTGGCTCTCCGACACGTCGTCGGCCGCGATCAGCACCCGCCCGGTGTTGCTCTGCCGGGACACCACACGCAGGCTGCCCTCCTCGAGGTGCTGCAGCACCAGAGCGACTCGGCTCAGGGCGGGAAGTGCCAGCGTCTCGGAGCACTCCTTGCTCCGACCGAACGTCCAGAGGTCACCCGGCAGGAGGCGCACCGTCCTCGGCGAGCCGTCGACGACCCCGTACTCCAGCTCCGCAGCAAGACCTGCGGCGTGCGGTCCGGGCGTCTCGGCCATGGCCCGAGCCTAGGCGGGACGACGCCTCCGCGCCGGTGAGGCAGATCGCGTTCTGTTCCGGGTCGACGCGCGCCGGCCGTGACTCGACTCTCGGCTCATGCGAGGCACAAGGCAGTTTCCCAGTGGCCCAGCGGGATCCCTGGCGACGATCGTCGTGGGAGCCATGGCGGTCGGTCTCGCCTCGCCCAGAGCGTCCGAGGACCTCACGGAGCCGGCCCGCCTCGAGGCCCGTCGCCCCAACGTCGTGCTGCTGCTCACCGACGACCAGACGGTCTCCGACATGCGGGCCCTGCCGGCAGTCAGGACCAGGATCGAGGCCCAGGGCACCACCTTCACCCGTGCCTACTCGACGTACCCCCTGTGCTGCCCGTCCCGGGCCACGATCTTGACCGGGCAGTACGCCCACAACCATGGCGTCATGGACAACGTGGCGCCGGCCGGTGGCTTCTCGCGCTTCGATGACGACGAGACCTTGGCCGTCTGGCTCCAGCGGAGCGGCTACAACACCATCCTGCTCGGCAAGTACCTCAACGGCTACCACGGCAAGGTGGCGCAACGGTACGTGCCTCCCGGCTGGTCGGAGTGGCAAGCAGCGGTGAAAGGGGTCTACGACTACCGGTCGTCCACCATCAACGAGAACGGGCGGATGGTGTCCTACCAGCGAGGTCCGATCGCCCACGTCGCCCTCCGCGGTGCGGACCTGATCACCCGCTATGCCGCGCAGGACGCACCGTTCTTCCTGTTCGCGTCGTTCATCGCCCCGCACAGCGGCACGCCCGTTGAGCCCGACGACCCGGCCACGGTCAACGGCTCCGACGCCCTCCAGACAGCGGCCGTGGCACCGCGGTACCAGGACGCGTTCGAGGACGCCGCTCTGCCCGACAAGCCGTCGATCTTTGAGCGCGACATGGAGGACAAGTCCGAGCTGCGCGATGTCAGACGCCGTCCACGGTGGGAGTACCGGGAGGCCTACCAGCAGCGGCTCGAGGCACTCCTCTCGGTCGGCGACGCAATCGACCGTCTCCTCGACGCTCTCGAGGCTTCCGGCGAGAGCAACGACACGGTGGTCATCTTCGCCTCCGACAACGGCCACCTCGTCGGCGAGCACTGGGTCTACAACAAGCGGTACCCCTACGAGGAGTCCGTGCGGGTCCCGCTGGCGGTGTCCGGCCCCGGCTTCCCCGCGGGCGTCCGCAGGGACCAGCTCGTCACCTTGGCCGACATCACGAGCACCATCGTGAAGGCCGCAGGATCCTCACCCGGACTCGTGCAGGACGGGCGGCCTCTCCAACCGCTGGCGCTCGACCCCGATGCCGGCGCCGGCCGCGACCTCGTGCTCGAGGCCGGTCCCGGTCGCGACACCGGAGGGCGGCGCCTCTACACCGCGTTGCGGACCTCCGACGACAGGGTGCTGATCGCGTGGCACTCGGGAGCTGTCGAGCTGTACCACCTCGACGAGGACCCCTACCAGCTCGACGGAGGGCTCGACGGGTCGGAGACCTCCGAAGAACGCGACCGCTTGCTCGCCCGGCTCGCAAAGCTCCAGGACTGCGTCGGCCCCGAGTGCGGCTGACGCCATGCCCCCGACCGCCGTGCCACCCGTTGTCCTAGGCTCGGCCCGGTGCCGACCGACCTGCTGACGCGCTGGGGCCGCGCGCTCGATCCCGAGCACGTCCTCCCGGAGCACCCGCGCCCGCAGCTGGTCCGGAGCTCCTACCTGAACCTCAACGGCCGGTGGAGCTACGCCTTCACCGCCGCCGATGAGAAGGCGTCGGCGTCGGCGCCGGACGAGTGGGACGGCGAGATCCTGGTCCCCTTCTCCCCCGAGGCTCCGCTCTCGGGCGTCGGTCGACAGCTCCAGCCCGACGAGCTGCTCTGGTACCGCCGGAT
>CAVXBM010000012.1:0-188978 GCA_963759965.1 uncultured Actinomycetota bacterium | reverse complement strand
TAGCGTTTCCTCATGGCGATCGACGAGAAGCGCACCGGCACCCCGGTCGCCGACCGACGCCACCAGGTGCACGCCTTCGCGGGTCGGGCGCACGAGGTCCTCGACGACATCCTCGGTGCCGACGGATCCGCGTTCGTGTCGGTCTCCGGCCTGGGCGTGGGTGAGACGCGGGAGACCCTCGTCGAGCTGTCACGTCTCCGCGACCGGATCGACGCCATCTCCTGCCGGGTGCTCGACCACGGCGAACAGCTGAGGATCGGCAGCGCTGTCGATGCGGATGGGGAGGCACCCGCGGTGCCGGCGACCACGACGGCGGGGTGGTTGGCCGATGCTGTGACCACACCGCTTCCGTTGGCGAGGAAGACCGTCAAGCTCGCGCGTCGTCTCGAGGACTCGTTCCACGCGACCGGTCGCGCTCTCGCCGCCGGTGCCATCGACCGTGACCAGGCGGTGGTGATCGTCGACGCGGTCGATGCCCTCCCGGAGTTCGTCGTCGACACCGAACGCCGGGCTGCGGAGGACCACCTGCTCGATCAGGCTCGGGTCCACAACGCGTGGGACCTCAAACGCCTCGGGAAGCACCTGCTCGAGGTCATCGACCCCGACGGCCTCGACGAGCACCTCGCGAAACAGCTCGCCGAGGAAGAAGCCCGCGCGTCCAGGAAGACCTACTTCACGATGCGTGACGACGGCCACGGCACCGTCCACGGCCGCTTCGCGATCCCCGGCCTCAACGCGGACATGCTCGCCGTCGCCCTGAACGCCATTGCCTCACCCGTCCGGCCCGACGCCCTGGACCGCGGCGACCACGACGACCCGAAGCCCACCGCGGAGGTGTTGGGGCAGGCGTTCCGCGAGTACATCGAGCGCTACCCCACCGAGAAGCTCCCGACCACCGGCGGCATCAACGCCTCCGTCGTGGTCACGATGACCCTGGACTCGCTCCTGGGCGGTCTAGCGCCGGCGACCCTGGACACCGGGCGGCTGATCACCGCCGGTGAAGCCAGGCGTCTCGCGTCGCAGTGCGGTGTGATCCCCGCGGTCCTGGGCTCCAAGAGTGAGGTCCTCGACCTCGGCCGCCAGGTCCGCCTACACACCACCGCGCAACGCATCGCGCTGCGACTCCGGCACCGGACCTGCACCGTCGAGGGCTGCAGCGTCCCTTCGGCCTGGTGCCACGTGGACTTCCCCGGTTCTCACGGACACCGTCACAGTGGTCCCTATCGGCCACGGAGAGGTGTCTGATGGCGACGTCGTATTCGCAGGAGTTCAAGGACCAGATCGTCGAGCACGCATCGAGCGAGGATCGCTCGTTCATGGAGCTGGGCACCAGGAGTTCAATCATCGCGCCCACTTCGATCTTCGAACTGGGTGCGTGCCGCGGACCGGCGCGAGGCCGCGGCGACAGCGCGTCCAAGAGGTGAACGCTGAGAGCGCGAGTGGGAGGCGGGCGATGCAGTCCGACAAGGCCAAGGATCCGACGCCTCGAGCGGCGAGCTTGGGCTCGCAAGGAGGAGGAGCTCGAGATCTTGGGAAAAGCGCTGGCCTTCTTCGCACGGCAAGACGGACCAGTAGCCGGTCTACTGCTATATCGCGGCGGAGAAGGCAGCCGATCCCTGAGCTCAAGGTCAGCGTGATCTGCCGGGTGCTGGGAGTGTCGCGGTCGGGCTACTACGACTGGCTGCGCCGCATCGAGGCGCCGCCTTCGGAGCGCGTCATCAGCACGGCTGCAGCTGGTCGGGCAGATCCAGCAGATTCATCGCGAGCACCGCTACTACGGATCCCCGCGGATCCATCAAGAGCTGCTCGGCCGCAACATCCTCGTCGGGCGGCACAAGGTCGCCCGGTTGATGGCCTCCAATGGCATCTGCGCCTGGCGCGGGAAGATCAAGGACCGGCCCCGCGCCGCGCCGCCGATCCGCCGCCCTGAGATCAAGGACCTGGTCCAGCGCGACTTCCATGCTGAGGTTCCCGACGCGTTGTGGTTCACCGACCTCACCCAGGTCCGCACCGGCCAGGGCTGGCTCTATGCCGCGGCGATCCTCGATGCGTTCAACCACGAGATCGTCAGCTACGCCGACGCCGACCGAGACACACCCCAGACCGCGCTACGGGCGCTGCGGGAGGCGATCCGAGTCCGCAGGCCGCCGCCGGGATGCATCATCCACTCCGATCGCGGTTACCAGTTCACCTCCCGAGCGACTGGCTCGACACTCGCCGCGTCTAGCCGGCCTCAGCGCCTCAATCGGAGAACGCAAGAGCGCTCTAGACAACGCGATGATGGAGTCCTGGTTCGCCTCCTTCAAGAACGAGGCGATCTATCCTTACGGATCCCAGCGACTCGACCCGAAGCCCGCGCCACCCTGTTCAGCTACGTCTGGGACTACAACGCACCACCGGCGACACTCATCCGCTGGGCTATGTCGCCCCGATTCCCTACGCAGCAGAATCAAGTATCTGTCCGTGAAACCCGGGCAAGTCCAACGCCCACCACAAGAAGCCCTGGTCCCAGGGCGGCCGCACCAGCGTCAAGGACGGCACCCTGCTCTGCGGACGCCACCACCGAGCGGTCCACCGTCCCGGCCGGACCACCACCTATGAGGGCGGAACGACCCGGATCACGCGCACGGTCAGGCGGCAGTGAGGTCGGGAGTCGGCCGGAACCTAGGTGTCGCGGGCACAACCTAGGGAGCTCCACCGATGTGGGCACCCTCTCCGGATCCCTACCTTCGGTGCATGTCCATGACCAGCGTGCCGATGCTCGCGGGGATCGCCTCCACGGTGATCTTCGCGGGAAGCACGCTGCCCATGATCATCAAGGCGGTCCGCACCCGGGACATGGCGTCCTACAGCCTCGGCCAGCTCATGCTCGCCAACACGGGCAACGCGGTGCACTCGCTGTACGTCTTCAGCCTGCCGCCGGGGCCGGTGTGGCTGCTGCACGGCTTCAACGGGGTGGTCACCGCGTTCATGCTCGGCTGGTTCCTGCGGCACGAGCTCGTTCCCGCGCGACGCCGCGCGCGGACGGCGCTCGCGGTGGTGCCGCTCCAGCGGACCGCGACCGCCGTGACCTACCGTGCGTCGGGTGAGCGGACCGGAGACGACCGACGACGGCCGGTACGTCGTGGTGGACGGCCGACGGTGGCGCGCGACGGATCCGGCCATCCCGGAACACCGCCGGGACGAGCTCACCCGGGTGCTCATGGCGTGGCGTCGCGAGGTGCGACGCACGAAGGGCACGGCGGAGGAGACCACCGCCCGAGCGGGCGTGCAGGCGACCAAGGTCGCTCTCGGCGAGCGCGGGACTCCGTGGTGGGAGCAGAGTGACGCCGAGCGTCGCGCCCGCTGGAGCGCCGAGGTCCCGACACCGGGCGACTGACCTGCTCATCCCTTCCGGCGAGCCACCAGGGTCGAGTCGTCGATCTGGTGCGTGACGCCCTCGCGGACCACCGTGCGCGGGCGCTGCTCGACGACGAGCGGCTCGAAGTCGTCGGGCAGCGCCGGCACGAGGTCGGCAGCCACGAACATCGCGCGGTGCTGCTCCCCGGAGTGGTTCGCGAACGCCTCGGACGGGGCGTGGCCCACGACGAGCAGGTGCCCACCGGGAGCGACCAGCTCCGCCAGGCGCCGGGTCACGTCGACCATCTGGCCGCCAGGCGGGTGGAGGAAGTGGGTGCTGACGAGGTCCCAGGTCCGCCCGTCGTGGGCGAGGTCACGCGCGTCGACCTGCCACCAGTCGGTGCGGTCGGCGACGCCGGCCTCGCCCGCGTGCCGGGCGGCCCGGGCCAGCCCCTGCTCGGAGAAGTCGGCTCCGGTGACCTGCCAGCCCTGCTGGGCCAGCCAGATCACGTCGCCGCCCTCGCCGCAGCCCACGTCGAGAGCGGTGCCCGGCGTCAGGGCGGAGACCTCCGCCACGAGCTGCGGGTTGGGGTTGCCGCTCCAGACCTTCCCCTCACCGGCGTACCGCTCCTCCCAGGCGGCCGGCTCGAAGTAGTCGACCGCGTCGCCTGCGGGCTCATGGTCGTGGTGCGCGTGGTCGTGCTCAGACGTCATGCCGCGAGCATGCCCCGCCGATGTCGAAACGGCGAATCCTCTTGCCGAAATGGCAAGTCATCGGTGCGCAGGGACGACGAGGCCGTGCGGAGCCCTGGGTCGGGCGGGGGAGGGGCAGGCCACGAGCAGAGTCGATCCACGGAAGATGACGGGACTCAGGCACCACGAGCCGCTCGGGTCCCCTCGCGACCCGGACCGCCGGCCGCACGGGCCGACCGGGTCGACCGGGACGACGTGCGGCCCGGCCGCTGCCGGCACGACGCACGTCACCGGCGCTCGCGGGAGCACCAGCAGGGGAGCGGGTACGGCGACCGGAGGAGGGTCGACGGGCATCGCCGAGGCCCCGGGGGCGGCGACGCACACCAGGGCGGCCAGTGCCGACAGCGCGACTGCCGAGCGTCCTCCCACGTGCTGAGTATGCGCCGGGGGAGGACGCTCGTCACGAGTCAGCGGACGGTGATGCTCTTCTCGACCATCACGCGTCGCGTCGCGTCCGTACGCCGGCTGCTGACGCTGTAGGTGTGCTCGCCGGGCTCCTGCCTCGGCAGCCGGATGACCACCGACCCGTCGGACGGCAGGTTCTTGAGCTTGAGGACGCGACCACGCTCGTCGCGGATCGCGATGACCGAGCCGATCTCGTCGACGCCCTCGGCGCTCAGGTCGACCGAGAACTCCACGCGGTGGTTCGTCCGGGACAGGTCGACCTGGAGCGTCGGTTCGGTCCGCACCCGGGCGGTCCGGTCGGAGAGCATCTCCACCGAGGTGTAGCCGTCCTTGACCCACTGGACCAGGGCGCGCACGCGGTGCCCGAGGTCCGCGTCGGTGAGAACGTACCGACGCTCGGTCGCACCGGCGATCGGCTCGTCGTCGCGGACCCACTGGACGGTTCGCGTCGCGCGCGGCGACACGGTCGGGACCGAGGCCGCGAAGAGCTTCTGGCCGGGGGTCATGTCGTCTCCGGTCACCGTGAGGTCGCCGGACGGCTCGAGGGTGCCGGGCTGCACCTCCTCGGCTGCCGTGGTCGCGACCACCTTCTTGTAGCCGGCGCGGACCGCGACGACCTTGAGGGCGACCTGCTTGCCCGCCTCGGTCGGCGTGAGCGCGAACGTCGACGTGGTGGCACCGTCGACCGGGGCGCCGTCGAGCAGCCACTGGAAGCGGGTCTCGTCGGGGTTCGGCGACCAGTCACCGGCGGACCCGGTGAGGGTCTCCCCGACCTGCGGCGTGCCGCTGACCGTCGGGGAGGTCGTGGCCCGGAGCTCGCCGGGAAGGACCTTCGTCGACCTCTCGGAGGTCGCGGTGCCTGACGGGTAGCCGTCCTTCGTGGCGGTGACCTCGACCCAGACCTTCTTGCCGACCATGTCGTCGGTCAGCGTCAGCGTCGAGCTGGTCGCGCCCTGGACGTTGAGCCCGCCGACGATCCACTGGTACTTCGTGGTGGGAGACCCGGGGTCCCAGGTGCCGGCCGTGGCGGTGAGCTTCGAGCCCACCTTGAGGTTGCCACTGACCGTCGGTCGGGTGAGGTTGGCCATCTTGACGTCGTGGAAGTGCACGAAGCCGCTCGGCCAGCCGCTGCCGGTCTTCGTGATGCGGGCCCACGAGAAGTCGCCGCCCCAGCTGTCCTGGGACACGATGATCTCGGTCGAGGAGATGACCTTCTCGACATAGGCCACGTGACCGGCCGAGCCGGCCGGGTAGACGCCGGCCCGCCACCAGGCGATCGCGCCGACGGTGGGCGTCTGGTTGGTGATGTCGACCATGTAGGAGCCCCAGTAGGTCGCGTTCCCCCCACCGGACCACGGCCGCTCGTTCGCCATGCCGCTGCGGACCATGCGGTACGCCGCATAGTTCGTGCAGTTGTGGCCGGAGTACATCCGCCAGTACATGGTGCCGTTGTTCTGCGCGTAGCCCGCGTTGCCCATCCCGGCGTTCGAGCAGCTGGTGTAGCCGTAGCAGAGCCGGTACACCGTCGCCCACGCGGGCAGCGGCGACAGGATGGTCGTGGTGACACCGAGAAGAAGCGCGGTGACGGCAAGCAACATGACGCGGAGGGCTCGTCTCACCCGCGAGAGCCTAGGGGCGGAATGTGACGCGTGTGACTGGATTGAACGAAAGTCAACGCGACACGCCGACAAAAAAGTAGGGGTTGTCGGCGTGTCTGCTTGCGACGACAGGACCCGGCATGATGGCGCGCATGACTGAGACCCGGACGATCCTGGTCACCGGCGCGACCGCGGGCATCGGGCTCGAGTCGGCCACCCAGCTGGGCATGGAGGGCCACCACCTCGTCCTCGTCGGACGCAGCGAGGACAAGCTGGCCCGCGCGGCCGAGGACGTGCAGGCAGCCGGAGCGGCCGCTGTCGAGACGCTCCAGTGCGACTTCTCGTCGCTCGAGGCTGTCCGCGGTCTCGCCGACGAGGTGCTGGCGTCGTACGACGCGCTGCACGTCCTCGTGAACAACGCGGGCACGGTGCACGCCGACCGCACGCTGACCCCCGACGGGATCGAGGCGACCTTCGCGGTCAACCACCTCGGGCCGTTCCTCCTCACCGAGCGGCTCAAGCCGCTGCTCGTCGCGAGCGCCCCGGCGCGCGTCGTGTTCACCTCGTCGGTCGCGCAGTACCGCGGCACGATGGACTTCGACGACCTCGGCTTCGAGCACGGCTACGCGATCATGAAGGCCTACTCACGCTCGAAGCTCGCGAACGTGCTCTACACCCGCAGCCTCGCTGCCGAGCTCGCCGACCAGGGCGTGACGGTCAACTGTCTCCACCCGGGCACCGTGGCCACCGACATCTGGGACGGGGCGCCGTGGTTCGCGCGACCGGCCCTGCACGTGGCGAAGAGGTTGTTCATGATCTCGCCGGAGGAGGGCGGCCGGACCATCACCTTCCTCGCGACGAGCCCGGAGGTCGACGGCGTCACGGGGGAGTACTTCGAGAACAACAAGGTCAAGCGCCCCGCCGACCTCGCCCTCGACGACGACGTGGCCGCGCGGCTCCGGACCGAGAGCGCGCGCCTGGTCGGCCTGGCCTGAGCTCAGGCGGTCCTGCGGCGACGCAGCCGACCGATCAGCGCGGAGAGTGCGAGCGCACCGCCCGCGACGCCCATGGGCACCACCTTGGCCGTGTCGAGGCCGCCGTCCTGGCGCGAGGACGTCGAGGCTCGTGCGGCCCCCGGCAGGTCGACGGTGTAGACGTCGAGCCCGCGGGCCAGGTCGATCGAGTAGACGACGTTGGTCCGGGCGGCGGTCATCGTGCCCTGGCGGTAGACCGGGACCCACATCGCGTCCCACACCTCGGAGGCGCCCCACACGGAGTGGGCGTAGGTCTTGATGTCCTTCGGGTTCCGCACGTCCAGGATCTGCGTGCCGCCGCCGTAGAAGCCGGCCGCGACCAGCCCGCCCGGGCGGTAGTCGAACCAGTGCGACGAGCAGAACGCCCCCACCGGCAGCGGGTAGGTGCCGAGGTCGGAGAGCTCCACCTTGTCGAGCGGCACGATCGCGTCCTTCGTGCCGTCGAGCCTCTTCACCCACCAGGTCTGGAACGAGCCGGCCTTGCTGCAGTCCGTCTGCTCGTAGTCCTCCTCGGTGACGAGCAGGACGTTGCCGTTCGCGAACGACGGCGCGGCCATCGGCTTGAACTTCGTCGCGTTCGGGCGGAACGAGTTGTGCAGGATGAAGTCGTTCCAGCCGGCGTACTTCGGGTCCTCGCCACGACCCGCCGCGCCGGTCGTGGTCACCAGGCGCGGCGCGCGCGGCTTCGCCGTCGACCACATCGACGCGCCACCGAAGCCGGTGTGCGTGCCGAAGCCGGCGGCGTCGAAGTTCCACTTGTGACCTGCGGTCGGGGAGGCGAACGGCTGCACGCCGGTCTTCGTCGCGTCCGAGTCGACCTCCTTCGGTGCGTCCAGGTCGCGCAGGTCGAAGACGCTGAAGCCGACGCCGTCGTCTCCCGCGCTGTACGCCGTGGTGCAGTTGCCCTCGTCCACGCAGGCGACGGTGTGCGTGCTCGTGGAGCCAGGGGTGCGGCTGCGGATCGTGGGGGCGGCCGGGTCGGTGACGTCCACGACGATCAGCTCGCCACCGCCGATGTTGACGTGCTCCGGGTCGGTCGGGCTCGCCTGCACCGAGTCGACGCCGATGAGGGCGAAGCGCTGGACGCCGTCCTTGGTCCGGCGCTCGCCGCAGTTCATCGCCTCGTTCTCGAAGACCGCATCGGGCAGTGTGCCGACGAGCCGCGGCGCCTTCGCGTCCTTGACGTTCCACACCTTGACGGAGTCGACGCCGCTCGTGACGAACAGCGGCTTGGTCCGCATGAAGCAGCCCGAGATCGCGAGCTGGCCGGGGTTGCCCGCGACGTGGTCCATGTTGCCGCTCTGCACCGGGGCCGCCGTGGCCTTGAGCGCGTTGGTGCGCCTCAACGCGTCGTCGAGCGACCCGTGGGCCGACGCGGGAGCGGCGAGGGCGATCGAGCCGCCGAGCGTGAGCGTCGCGAGCATGGCTGTGGCGAGGGTGCGCATGGACGTCCAACGAGGGCGCCGCCGATTGGTCACCCCCTGCCGGGTCCCCCCGACGGGTGGTAGGGATGGCGCGTGGATCCTCGCCTGCGCCTCGACACCGCTCCTGTCGCCCGTCCCGACGCCGTGGTCGAGGGTGACCGGTGGCGGATCACCGTGCTCACCGACGGGCTGCTGCGCCTCGAGTGGGCCGAGGACGGCGTCTTCGAGGACCGCGCGTCGGCGTTCGCGGTGCGTCGTGACCTTCCTGTCCCCGACTTCCGGGTCGTCGACGGTGACGCGTCGCTGGAGATCGTCACCGAGCGGTTCCACCTCATCTACGACCGAGGGCCGTTCACGGCGTCCGGGCTGAGCGTGCAGGTCCGCGGCAACATCTCGGCCTACCACTCCGTCTGGCGCTTCGGTGCGTTGTGGAAGGAGGGGGAGGGCGGCACCGCCCGCACCCTCGACGACATCGACGGGCGGATCGCCCTCGAGCCCGGGATCGTGTCGCGGTGGGGCGTCACCGAGCTGGACGACTCGACGACACTCGTGCTCGAGGACGACGGGTGGGTGGCTCCGCGGGACGGCTCGAAGATCGACCTCTACGTCTTCGCCTACGGCCACGACCACGCCGAGGCGGTGAAGGCGTTCTTCGCGGTGTCCGGGTCCCAGCCGGTGCTGCCTCGATGGGCGCTCGGCAACTGGTGGAGCCGCTACTACCCCTACACCGCCGAGGAGTACCTCGCGCTGATGGACCGGTTCGACGAGGAGGGTGTTCCCTTCTCCGTCGGCGTCCTCGACATGGACTGGCACCCGGTGGCCGACGTCGACCCGGCGTACGGCAGCGGGTGGACCGGCTACTCGTGGAACCGTGACCTGGTCCCAGACCCCGAGGCATTCCTCGCGGCGCTGCACGAGCGCGGGATGCGGGTCACCCTCAACCTGCACCCGGCCGACGGCGTCCGCGCGTTCGAGGACGCCTACGAGGAGACGGCCGCGGCGATGGGGCTCGACACCTCCGGCGAGGCGCCGATCACCTTCGACATCACCGACCCCGCGTTCGTGGAGGCCTACCTCGGCATCGTGCACCGGCGGCTGGAGGACCAGGGCGTCGACTTCTGGTGGATCGACTGGCAGTCCGGGTCGTACTCCCGCATCCCCGGGATCGACCCGCTCTGGATGCTCAACCACTTCCACTACCTCGACGCCTCCCGCGACGGTCGGCGGGGACTGCTGCTGTCGCGCTACGCCGGGCCCGGCAGCCACCGCTACCCGGTCGGCTTCTCCGGCGACACCGTCATCTCGTGGGCGTCCCTCGACTTCCAGCCGGAGTTCACCGCGACCGCGTCGAACATCGGCTACGGCTGGTGGAGCCACGACATCGGCGGCCACTTCGGCGGTGTGCGCGACGACGAGCTCACGACACGATGGGTGCAGTACGGCGTCTTCTCGCCGATCCTGCGGCTGCACTCGTCCAACAACCCGTTCCTGGTCAAGGAGCCGTGGGCGTTCGGCACCGAGGCCCGCGCGCTGATCGGCGAGAGCCTGCGGCTGCGGCACCGGCTGCTGCCGTACCTGCACACGATGAACCTGCGCGCCGCCACGGAGGACGTGCCCCTGGTCCGCCCGATGTACCACCTGCACCCCACCGTCGAGCAGGCCTACTCCGTGCCGAACGAGTACGCCTTCGGCTCCGAGCTCCTCGTCGCGCCGATCACGACGCCGCGTGATCCCCGGTCCCTGCGGGGATCTGCGCCGGCGTGGCTCCCGCCCGGCACGTGGGTCGACCTCTTCACCGGCCAGGTGTACGACGGTGACCGGCTGCTCGAGCTGCACCGCGACGAGACGTCGATCCCGGTGCTCCTCCCTGCCGGTGGCATCGTCACGCTCTCGGGACCCGACGACCTCGACGCGACCACCAACCCGGTGGAGCTCGAGGTGGTCGTGGCCCCGGGAGCGGACGGCTCCTTCACCCTGCTCGAGGACGACGGCACCGGGTCGACACCCGCAGACATCCCCCTGACGTCCACCACCCTGCGCTGGGACCAGAGGAGCGGCACACTCACGATCGGTGCGGCACTGGGACCCGAGGGCGTCGTGCCCAGGCGCCGGTCGTGGACGGTCACCCTGCTGGCCTCGGACGGGCCGGACGGTGACGGCCGGACGACGGTCCGGCTGGAGGACGTGCCGACGGACCGCGACCACGTCGTGGAGCTGCCCGCAGGCGTCGATCCGCGCACCCACGACGTGCGCGGCCGGATGCTCCGGCTGCTCGACCGCGCGCAGTTCTCCTACGAGGGCAAGCTCGCGATCTGGTCGGTCCTCGAGCGTGGTGTCCCGGCCGGCGTCGTGCTCGCCGAGCTCCAGGCGCTCGACGTACCTCCGGCGATGCTGGGCGCGCTCACCGAGCTGCTCACCGCCCGCTGAGGCGATCACCGGACGGGGCCGCTCGCCGCGCGTACGTTGAGCGGATGGCCCGCCGCATCGCTCTGCTGCTGACGATCCCGCTGCTCGTGGTCGCCGGGCCCAGTCGTGCCGACGCCGCCTCGGACCATGTGCGTCCCGCGCACGGCACCCACGCGTGGCAGACCGTCGACCGCACGGTCACCGTCACGACGGGGCCGGACGACGACATCGAGACCGCCCTCGACACACGCCTGTACGTCCCCGACAACGCGTCGAAGCAGCACCCGCAGCCGGCCGTCCTCATGACCCACGGCTTCGGCCTGGACAAGACCTCGAACGAGGTCGTGAGCACCGCGCGCTTCTTCGCCGCGCACGGCTACGTGGTGCTGACGTACTCCTCGTCGGGCTTCGGTGCGAGTGGCGGCTGCATCACGCTGCAGTCCGCGGACTACGACGTGAAGAGCGCGCGGCAGCTGATCGACAAGGTCCTCGAGCCGCGCCAGGACGTGCGGCACGACCGTCGGGGGGTCGTGGTCGGCACCATCGGGGGGTCGTACGGCGGTGGCATCCAGCTGCCCCTGGCGGCGGCGGACAAGCGGGTGCGCACCAGCATCGTCGGGCGGACCTGGAACGACCTCGCCTACTCGCTCGACCCGAACAACCGGGTCGTGCCCGGTGACCCGACGGGGTTCACCCACGACCTCAACGTGCAAGGCGTCTTCAAGCAGGCCTGGACGACGCTGTTCTACGCCTCCGGCAACAGCCAGCCTGCGAGCGACAAGGGCGGCTGCCCCGAGGCGAAGACCGCCTCCGGCGACCCGACGGAGATCGCGGGTGCGGCGAGCTGCCCGGGCTACTACCTGGCGCTGTGCACCACGTACGAGGGCCTGGCCTCGACCGGGGACTCCGACGCCGACGGCAGGCGGCTGATCCGGCGTGCGTCCGCGTCCGCGTTCCTCGACCGGGTGAACGTGCCGGTGCTGCTCGTGCAGGGCCAGAGCGACACGCTGTTCAACCTCAACGACGCCTCCGCCACCTACACCGCCCTGGACCGGCGTCACGTGCCCGTCGGCATGATCTGGAACTCCGGCGGCCACGGCGGGTACACGTCGCAGCCCGGCGAGTGCGAGGCCTACGACGGCGTGCTGCGCTCGGTGCGACGGATGGACCACTGCTACCTCAGCCTGCGCTCGCTCGGCTGGATGGACCACTGGCTCCGCGGCACCGCAGGCGGGCGCGGACCTGCCTTCACCTGGTACCGCGACTGGGTCGCCTACGGGGGTCACGGCGCCGACGACGAGCAGTACGGCCGCGCCGACGGCTTCCCGGCGGGCCGCCGCGCCACCAAGTTCACCCTGTCGGGCTCCGACGCGCTCGTGGGTCCGGGCGGCACTGCCCAGGCAGGCACCGCGTCCTTCGTGAACCCGTCCGGGGGCTCGCCGGCGGCCTACACCGAGACCTCCAACTTCACCGGTCCCGACGCCGAGCCCAGCTCCGGCGACGTGCCGCCGACCGAGGTGGAGGGCCAGTTCGCGGCTTTCACCTCGGCGCCGCTCGCCAAGCGCCTCGTGGCCGTCGGCGTCCCCTCCGCAAGGCTGCGGATCACCAACACCAACGCCCAGGACATGGTCTTCTTCGCCAAGGTGTACGACGTCGGCCCTGGTGACGAGACGACGCTGATCCACCGGCTCATCGCTCCCGTGCGGGTCCCGGCCGACGCCGTCGGCGACCCCGTGCGGATCAAGCTGGCCGGGTTCGCCCACCGCTTCGCCAGGGGGCACAGCATCCGGCTGGTGCTGTGCAGCACCGACCAGACGTCGTACAACGCGAAGGTCGCCGACGTGCTCACCGTCGAGACAGGACAGGGCTCGACCTTCACGCTTCCGCTGGCAAGATCAGGCGGGTGAACGCGAGCGTCCCCGACCTGGGCCACCGCCGACGACGTCTGACCGGCCGCGACCCGAGCGAGCCGCACCGCGCTGCGACGCCGCTGGAGCTGCTGTACGACCTGGTGTTCGTGGTGGCCTTCGGGCAGGCCGCCAACGAGCTGGCTCACTCCGTCGCCGAGGACCACGTCGCCACCGGTGTCATGGCGTTCGCCTTCGCGAGCTTCGCGATCGGGTGGGCCTGGATCAGCTACAGCTGGTTCGCCTCGGCGTACGACGAGGACGACTGGGTGTGCCGTCTGGCGACGATGGTGCAGATGGTCGGCGTGATCATCCTGGCCCTCGGCATCCCCGAGGTGTTCGCCTCCATCGACCACGCCGACACCCTCGACAACGGCGTGGTCGTCGCCGGGTACGTCGTGATGCGCGTGCCGATGGCGCTCATGTGGTGGCGCGCCTCGCGGCACGACCCGGCACACCAGTCAGCGGCCACGACGTACTTCTGGGCCATCATCGTCGCCCAGGTCGGCTGGGTCGCTCTCGTCTTCCTGTCGCTGCCGATCGGCACCACGTTCGTCTGCTCGGTGGTGCTCTACCTGATCGAGCTCAGCGGCCCCTACGTCGCCCAGACCCGCAAGGGCGGCACGCCCTGGCACCCGCACCACATCGCGGAGCGCTACGGCCTGCTCGTCATCATCACGCTGGGCGAGGGGATCATCGGGACGGTCGCGTCGCTGTCCGCGGTCGTGCACGGCGAGGCGGGATGGAGTCTCGATGCCGCGCTGGTCCTGATCGCCGGGATCGGTCTCACGTTCGGCCTGTGGTGGTCGTACTTCGTCGTGCCGAGCGGGGAGATCCTCGCGCTGGAGAGCTCCCGGGTCTTCGCGTGGGGCTACGGCCACCTCGTCGTCTTCGGCGCGCTCGCTGCTGTCGGAGCCGGGCTGCACGTCGCCGCGTACTTCCTCGAGCACCACACCGAGATCGGTGCCGCCGGGACGGTGCTGAGCGTCGCGGTGCCCGTCGGCGTCTTCTACGTCATGCTCTACGGCCTGTGGGCCTGGCTCATGCGCACCCGGGACCCCTTCCACCTCGGTCTCCTGGTCGGCACGGCGGGGATCCTCGTCCTCGCCGTGGTGCTGGCCGGGACGGGGGTCTCCATGGCGTGGTGCCTGGTCGTCGTCGGGCTGGCCCCGGTCGTCACGGTGGTCGGCTACGAGACGGTCGGGCACAGGCACCAGGAGGAGGCGCTCCGCCGGAGGGAGGGCCGGATGGAGGACCAGGGTTCCTTGTGAGTGTCGGTGCCGGGTGTCACGATGGCCAGCGCCGTCACGGACCTCCACAGAAATGGGCACGACGATCACCGGCACCGATCTCAGGGAAGCTTTCCGGCCGCTGCACAGCGCGGCCGAGGTGCACGGCTACGTCCGCCGGATCTGCTTCAAGACCGGCCCACCGGAGCAGGTCGGCGCCGAGCTCGAGTGGATGGTGGCCCGCGCGGCCGACCCCACCGAGGTCGTGCCCCTGGCCGAGGTCCACGCCCTGGTGGACCCGGCGCTCCTGCCGGGCGGGAGCAGCTTCACCGTCGAGCCCGGCGGCCAGGTCGAGCTGAGCTCGGCGCCGGCCCGCGACCTCACCACCCTCTGCGCGGACCTCTCGGGTGACGTCGACGCCCTCGCCGGCTCCCTGGCCCGCGGCGGCCTCACCCTCGTCCCCTTCGCGACCGACCCGGCTCGTCCGCCGGTCCGCCAGCTCTCCAGCCCGCGCTACGACGCGATGGCGGCGTACTTCGACACGCTGCCCCACCAGCTCGGCCGCGTGATGATGTGCTCGACCGCCGCCGTCCAGGTCAACCTCGACGCCGGGCTCGACGACGCCGACGTCGCCCGCCGGTGGCGGCTCCTCGGGTCGCTCGGCCCGCCGCTCGTCGCCGCCTTCGCGAACTCCCCGGCTCGGGCGGGCCACCTCACCGGCTGGCGCTCCACCCGGCAGGCGGTCTGGCAGGGCATGGAGCCGCGTCGCACGCACGCCCCGGTCGGCGACGACCCGGTCACCGCGTGGGCCGACTTCGCCCTCGCGGCCCCGGTGATGGTGCTGCGGCGTGACGACGAGCCGTGGGTCGCGGCGCCGGGGTTCACCTTCGAGGAGTGGGTCGAGGGCCGGGTCCCCGGTCTCGCCCGCCCGACCGAGGACGACCTCGACTACCACCTCACGACCCTGTTCCCGCCGGTCCGGGCGCGAGGCTGGTTCGAGGTCCGCTACCTCGACACCCAGACCGTGGACCGGTGGCCGGTGCCGGTGACGGTTCTCGCGACCGCCCTCGACCGGCCCGACCTCCACGACGCGCTCCTGGCCGCGTGCGAGCCGGTCTCCGGCGCGTGGCTCGTCGGCGCGCGCGTCGGGGTCGCCGACCCGGCGCTCCGCCGTGCCGCGACAGCCGTGTTCGACGCGGTCGTGCCCTGCGTCGCCGACCCCGCGCTGCGCGCTCTCGTCGAGGACTTCCGCGACCGCTACCTCGACCGTGGCCTCTGTCCTGCCGACGACGACCCGAGGGAGTCCCCGTGACCACGCCCGACGTCCGGTCCCCGTCCTTCGCGCAGCAGGTCGCCGACGAGCTCGAGCGAGCCCGTGACCGCTCGGAGCGGCTGACCACCCGCCTGCTCGACGAGGACGACCTGACCCGTCAGCACTCGCGGCTGATGTCACCCCTGGTCTGGGACCTCGCGCACATCGGCAACTACGAGGAGCTGTGGCTCCTGCGCGAGGCAGCCGGCGTCGAGGCGATGCGTCCCGAGATCGACGACCTCTACGACGCCTTCGAGCACCCACGAGCGGAGCGGCCGAGCCTGCCCTTGTTGTCGCCGCGCGAGTCGAGCGACTACGTCGGCCTGGTCCGACGCAAGGTCCTCGACGCCCTGGACTCGCTGCCCCTCGACCCGGCCCGTCCGCTGATGCGCGACGGCTTCGTCTTCGGACTCGTGCTCCAGCACGAGCACCAGCACGACGAGACGATGCTGGCGACGCTCCAGCTGCGTCGCGGCGAGCCGGTGCTCGACCTCGACACCGAGCCGCCGGTGCCGACCGACGACGAGCCCTTGCCTGCCGAGGTCCTGGTGCCGGCGGGGGAGTTCGAGATGGGCACGTCCTCCGACCCGTGGGCCTACGACAACGAGCGCCCGGCCCGGACGGTCGACCTGGCGGCGTACTGGCTCGACACCACGCCCGTCTCCGTCGCCGCCTACCGCCGCTTCGTCGAGGCCGGTGGCTACGACGACGACCGCTGGTGGAGCGAGCGCGGCCTGGACTGGCGGCACCGATCGGGGAGGACGACCCCCGCCTTCTGGGTCCACGACGGCGACGGCTGGGCACGGCGGCGCTTCGGCCGGCTGGAGCCGCTCCCCGACGACGAGCCCGTGCAGCACGTCTGCTGGTTCGAGGCCGAGGCCTTCGCCGCGTGGGCGGGGCGACGGCTCCCCACCGAGGCCGAGTGGGAGAAGGCTGCCTCGTGGGACCCGGCCACCGGCACCAAGCGCCGCTACCCCTGGGGTGACGAGGAGCCGACGCCCGAGCACGCCAACCTCGGCCAGGGCAGGTTCCGGCCGACGCCGGTCGGGTCCTACCCGGCGGGGGAGTCCGCGGTCGGAGCCCGCCAGCTGCTCGGCGACGTGTGGGAGTGGACCTCGAGCGACTTCGTCGGCCACCCGGGCTTCTGCACCTTCCCCTACCGCGAGTACTCCGAGGTGTTCTTCGGCGGCGACTACAAGGTGCTCCGCGGCGGCTCGTGGGCGACCGACCCGCTGGCCGTCCGCGCCACGTTCCGCAACTGGGACCACCCGATCCGCCGTCAGGTGTTCGTCGGCTTCCGCACGGCCCGGGACGCCTGATGTGCCGGCACCTGGTCCACGTCGGCGAGCCGGTGACGCCGGCCTCGCTCGTCCTGGAGCGTCCGCACGGGCTCCAGGTCCAGGCCTACGCACCCCGGCACCAGACCCACGGCACCGTCAACGCCGACGGCTTCGGGGCCGGGTGGTACGTCGGCAGCCGGCCCGAGCCGGTCCGCTACCGCCGGGCCCAGCCGATCTGGGGCGACCAGTCCTTCGTCTCCCTGGCCCCGACGGTCACCTCGCGGGCGGTCCTGGCCGCGGTGCGCGACGCGACCCCGGGGTTCGCGGCTGCCGACGAGTCCTGCACCGCCCCCTTCACGCACGGCCGCTGGCTGTTCAGCCACGGCGGCGCCCTCGCCGACTGGCCCCGGGCACGCAAGGGCCTGGTCGACCGCACCCTCGAGGTCCCCGAGGCTGCGGCCCCGGTCGACTCCGCGTTGCTCTTCGGGGTGGCGGTGGCGAGCTGGACGGCAGGAGCCGACCTGGCCGCGGGTCTCGCCGAGACGGTGCGCGCCGCGGCCGCCCACGGGGGAGGCCGGGTCAACCTCACCGCCACCGACGGCACCACGGCCGCCGCCACGTCGTACGGCGACCCGCTGTTCTGCCTCGAGACCGGGACCGGCGTGACCCTCGCGTCGGAGCCTTTCGACGACGACGCCCGCTGGCGACGGCTGCCGGACTCGTGCCTCGCGAGCACCGACGGTTACACCGTCGACGTCGTCCACCTGAACGGGTGAGCCCGCCTGGTTCGGGCCCTTGGTCGCCACCTTCCACGCCGAGGTACCCGAGCCGCCCGAGCCGACCGACGTGAACGGTCTGGACCGGTAGCGTTCGGACGTGACGCTGCGTGCGCGAATCGTGGGCCTGGTGGTCGTCCTCGCGACGATCCTGCTGGGCTCCGCGGTGGCCGTCGGCCGCGCCCTCGTCCAGTTCGACGACCAGCGCGACGTGCTCCTCGTGCAGCTGCAGCCGGCCGTGGGCAACGCTCGGGACCTGCTCACCGCGCTGGTCAACCAGGAGACCGGCGAGCGCGGCTACGTGATCACGGGCGACCCCTCGTTCCTGGAGCCCTACCGACGGGGGCAGGAGGCCGCCGGCCGCGAGATCCAGGACCTCCGCAAGGAGTTCCCGGACGACCGCGAGTTCGACGCAGCCATGGACCAGATCTCCGTCGCCATCGCGCGCTGGAAGAGCAACGCCGTGCGACCGGAGATCGCAGCGACCGAGGCCGACAACCGCGACGAGGCCGAGCGTCTCGTGAGCGACGGGGCGGGGAAGCGCTACTTCAACCGGATCAGGACCACCGTCGAGGGTCTCCAGTCACTCATCGACGGGCGGGTCGCCGACGCCCAGGAGGAGGGCGCCGCCGCGCTCGACCGGGTCCGCAACACCCTGGCCCTCACGGCGGTGCTGCTGCTCGCCCTCCTGATCGTCTCCGGCCTGCTGCTGCGCCAGTGGGTGCTGGTGCCGGTGGCGAGGCTCCTGACCAGCATGCGCGCGGTCGCCGACGAGGACGTGAGCCGCCCGGTCGTCGCGAGCGGACCGCCCGAGGTGGCCGCGATCGGTCGTGGCGCCGAGGCGATGCGACGGCGGATCGTCTCGGAGCTCGACGCCGCGCGGTCGGCGACCGAGGCGCTCGACCAGCACAGTCCGGTGGTGGCCGGGCTGCAGCGCGAGCTCACGCCGTCGTCGCTCGACGACCTCGAGGGCGTGGTCGTGCACGGAGCCCTCCACGCGGCCGAAGGCGTCCTGGCTGGGGACTGGTGGGACGTCGTGCGCCGTCCAGACGGACGCACGGTGCTGCTCATCGCCGACGTCTCCGGCCACGGCCCGGACGCGTGCCTGGTCGCCTCCCGCTTCAAGCAGCGGCTCACCCTGCTGCTGCGGTCGCCCGCCGAGCTGCTCACCGCCTTCGAGTACGCCGCCCGCGACCTCGACGCCGACCCCGAGCGCTTCCTCTCCTGCGCCCTGGTGGAGGTCGACCCGCGCACCGGCGGCGTCCGCTGGATCAACGCCGGCCACGGCGGCGCGATGCTGCTGCGCCGGCACCGCTCCGTGGTCGAGGGACGGGAGCTGGCCCCCACCGGACCGCTCATCGGCGCGATGGCCCAGAAGTGGACGGTCGAGGAGACCCGGCTGGAGCCCGACCAGCTCCTGGTGCTCGCCACCGACGGGGTCACCGAGGCGCGCCAGGCGGGTGAGGGGGAGTTCGGGATCGAGGGCGTGTTCTCCGCTGCCCGGTCCGCCCTGGCGTGGCAGCCCAGCGACGTCGTGCCCGAGATCGTGGAGGCGGTCCGGCAGTTCGCGGACGACTGGAAGCGTGACGACACCACCTGCGTCGCCCTCATGCTCAGCCCCGGTGGCGCCTCTCCCGATACCCTGACTCGTGACGACTCCTCGGGACACGTCTCGTCACTGAGCCCGGGCCGGTAGATTGAGCCGGGGATGGGGAGTATCGCGTTGATGCGGCGTAGCAACCTGCCGTCCGAGCTCTCGAGCTTCGTCGGACGCCGCCACGAGCTGCAGCAGGTCCGATCAGCCTTGGCGGAGTCACGTCTGGTGACGCTCTTCGGCCCCGGCGGCGTCGGGAAGACCCGGCTCGCGTTCCGTGTGGCGGCCGACCTGGCCAAGGCGTACGAGGACGGTGCCTGGGTGGTCGAGCTCGCCCCGGTGCACGACAGCGACCTGGTGGTCGACGAGGTCGTCGCCGCCCTCGGCCTCCGTGACCACGCCGGCACGCCGCCCGTCCAGCAGCTGGTCTCCTACCTCGCCGAGCGCGAGGTCCTGCTCGTCCTCGACAACTGCGAGCACGTCCAGCATGCCGCGTCCCTTCTCGTGGGCCAGCTGCTCGAGGCGTGCCCCCGGGTCCGCGTCATCGCCACCAGCCGGCACTCGTTCGCGATCCCCGGCGAGCACCTCCTGTCGATCCCGCCGATGCCGGTCCCCCAGCAGGACAGGGACGCCGGTTCGCCCGAGGGGCTCATGACCTACGACGCGGTGCGGCTGTTCGTGGACCGTGCCTCGGCGAGCTGGGCGCCCTTCGAGGTCAACGACGGGAACCAGGTCGCGCTCGCCGAGCTCCTCCGTCGTCTCGACGGTGTTCCCCTGGCCATCGAGCTGGCCTCGGTCCGCGTGCGCTCCCTGTCGGTGCAGCAGATCCTGGACCGCCTCGCCGACCGCTTCGCGCTCCTGACCCGGGGCAGCCGCGCCGCGTTGCCGCGGCAGCAGACGCTGCGTGCCCTCATCGACTGGAGCCACGACCTGCTCAGCCCCGCCGAGCGGCTGCTCTGGGCCCGGGCGACGGTCTTCAGCGGCGGGTTCGACCTCGAGTCGGTGCGCGCGGTCGTGTGCGACGAGTCGGTACGACCCGCGGAGGCGGGCAGCCTGCTCGACGCGCTCGCGGCCAAGAGCATCCTGGTGCGTGACGGCGTGGGCCCGGCCGCGCGGTTCCGGATGCTCGAGTCGATCCGGGAGTACGGCGTCGCCCAGCTCGCGTCGTCCGGCACCGCCGCCGAGTTCGCGGAGCGCCACCGCACGTACTTCCGCGACCTGACGACCACCGCGACGCGGGAGATGTACGGCGCTGCCGGCGTCGACTGGTTCCAACGCCTGCGCACCGAGCACGACAACCTGCGTGCGGTCCTCGACGCGTCGGTGCGGGCGCCGGAGCACGTCGCCGACGGGCTGCGCACGCTCGGCCGCCTCCAGCACTACTGGGTGATGGTGAGCCGCTTCTCCGAGGGGCGCCTGTGGGCCGACCGTCTCCTGGAGCGCGCGGCAGAGCCGTCGGTGCCCCGGGCCGCTGCGCTCGAGGTCGCGGGCCGGCTCGCGGTGCTGCAGGGCGACGTCGACCAGGGCCGACCGCTCCTCGACCGCGCCCTTGCCGAGGCCACCGCGCTCGACGACGCCACCTGGCGGGCCCAGGCCCTGCACGGCCAGGCACTGGCGGCGATGTTCTGGGGCGACCCGGCCGACGCGGTGCCGCTCCTCGAGCAGGCGCTCGCGCTGCACGAGGGCGGCGAGGACTCCTTCGGCATCCCGCTCGCGCTGGTCCAGCTCGCCACGGTGCACACCACGCTGGGCAACCAGGACCGCGCCCTGGAGTACGCCGAGCTGTGCATCGCCCGCAGCGAGGTGACCGGGGAGCAGTGGTGCGCGGGGCTGGCGCGCTGGACCCAGGCCCTCGTCGTGTGGCGGACGGGCCGGCGCACCAAGGTGAAGACCTACGCCCGCGAGGTGCTGCGGCTCAAGCAGCCGTTCGGCGACCGGCTCGGCATGGCGATGTCGATGGAGATGCTCGCCTGGGCCGCGGCCGAGGAGGGCCGCCACGACCACGCCGCGCTGCTGCTCGGCGCGGTGGAGGCGGCGCTCGCCTCGATCGGCGGCAGCCTGTTCCGGCACCTGCTCGAGGACCACGAGGCCTGCGTGCACCAGACCCGGGAGGCCTTGGGGGAGGAGGCCTACGCCCGCGCGTTCCGCGAGGGGGAGGACCTGTCCTTCGACGAGTCCGTCGCCCTGGCGCTGGGCCGACGCCGGGGTGACGTCGCGGAGGCAGACGGCGCAGCGTCCGCGGCCCCGGTGCGGCTGACGAAGCGCGAGACCGAGATCGCGGGACTGGTGGCCGACGGCCTGACCAACCGCGAGATCGCGGAGCAGCTGTTCATGTCCCAGCGGACCGCCGAGGGCCACGTCGCGCGGATCCTCCGCAAGCTCGGCTTCACCACGCGGGAGCAGATCAAGGCGTGGGTCGCGGAGCACCAACGGCCCGTCTAGACCGGAACCAAGGTCCTGCGTCGGATTTGTCCGAATAACTGGCCATTGGTACGCGCCCCGAAACCAAAATCCTCGATGACCTGCTGACGAGTCTCGGCAGGGCCCGCCACACTTTCAGGACGGGGGGATTCGTCCTGGGAGGGTGAACCACACGTGTCGCTGATGTCCTTGCTGCACTCAAGTCTCGGACTCTCACGCACGACGCTGCGTCGTCGCGTCACGACAGCCCTCGTCGGTGGCGTCCTCGCGGTCCCCCTGGTCGCGGTGCCGGCAGAGGCCGACGACGGCATCTACATCGCCTGGTCGACCTCGCTGCCGGGCTGGAGCGACACCTACACCCCGAGCAGTGACAACGACTGCACGGCGGGACGTTCGACCTGCCTGAAGCAGACGCTCAAGGAGCTCGCGAAGATCCACGACCTCAACGGTCAGAGCTGCTCGCACAACGCGATCTTCTCGATGGCCTACCTGCGCATGACGCAGTACTACGGCTTCACCCGGAGCCTCACCGGCTACTACCAGGACGTGCCGTTCGCGAACCACCAGGACGCCGTCTTCGCGCGGTACTACACCGACGCCTTCTGGAACTGGAAGAACGGCAAGCGCTCCGAGGTGCCCCAGGCCTGGCTCTACGCCTTCGACGCCGCCAAGAACAAGACCGTCAGCGGCAACGGCGACCTCCTCCTCGGGATGAGTGCCCACATCAACCGCGACCTCCCGTTCGTGGTCGCGTCGGTCGGCACCGTCGCGCAGGACGGCTCCACCCGCAAGATCGACTACGACAAGGTCGAGGAGTGGCTGAACGCGGCGACCGAGCCGATGCTCGAGGAGGCCTCACAGCGCTTCGACCCGACGCTCAACGACGCCAACGACCCGTTCGGGCTCAGCTACGCCGCCCTCTTCCAGCTCGTCTCGCTGTGGCGCGAGAACGCCTGGCGCAACGCCGAGGCCTTGCTGGCAGCACCGTCGCCGGCCGCGCGCGCCCTGGTCGCCGCCCGCATCGAGAACGACGCCAACAACATCGCGCAGGGCCTGCTCCTCAGCCAGGCCTACACGCCGCCGCTGACGTCCACCCTGAGCCGCGACGCCTACTGCGCCGCGCACAAGAACGACCGCGCGCCGATGGCCTACGAGTACGGCTCGCCGTCGCCCTGGGGCTACTGACCGCCCTTCCAGACAGTGCTGAGCCGCCCGGCGTCCAACCCGGGCGGCCCAGCCCGTGCCCGGAGCGTCGTATCCCTCCGGACCCGGCGACAGGTCCCCGCGGGTCGGGGGCATGGCGGGGACCCAGGAAGACGTTTCCCGCGCCGGGCGACGGTCCCGCGCGCCGGTCGGCGGGGATGCCTACCTGTTTTGCGCCACCGGCGCACACTCCGCCTGGACATGACGAAGGCCCCCGCGGGTCAGGGGCGGCTGCGGGGGCCTTCGTCGAGTGAGGTTCAGGGGCCGTCCTCGGACGGTGGGGGTTTCCCCGGTCTCACGCATCAGCGGAAACGGAGCTGATATGTCCTACGGTGCCCGGTCCGGCCGCCTCGCCCCAGCGCGCTTCGGCGGGGGCGCATACCTGCTTTTTCCGCGACTGACATGCCCTAAGGTCTGTGCAGCACGCGGGAAGGACGACGACATGGCCTGCGACGCCGACAGGGGGCTGCGCGGATGACGGCCGTCGGCGCGCCCGTCGGCGTGCTCGCACCCGTCTTCGGCCGTCGTGCCGAGCTGGCCGACCTGCGCCGCCGACTGCCCACCGACCGGCTGGTCACCCTCACGGGCGAGCCCGGGTGCGGCACGTCCACCCTGGCCGCCGCTGCTGTCGCGGAGTTCGGCCGCACGCAGCACGACCGCGTGCACACGGTCGTCGTGGCCGACCTCGAGACGCCGGACGTGGCGCACGCCGTCGCCGCGGCGACCGAGGTCTCGCTGGGGGCAGCGCCGACGGACGAGGAGGTCGCCCGCGCCCTCGAGGACCGGTCGGCGCTGCTGCTGCTCGACGGCTGCGAGCAACACGTCGATGCGTGCGCGTCCCTCGTCGACGCCGTCCTCACCCACGCGCCCTCGGTCCGCGTGCTGGTCACCAGCAGGCGGGTCCTCGGCGTGCGCGGCGAGGTGGTGCTCCGGGTGGGTCCGCTGTCCCTCCCGACCGAGCCTGCTCCCAAGGCGGAGCAGGCGCTGACGTCCGAGGCCGTGTCACTCTTCGTCGACCGTGCCACCGAGGCGCGGCGTACGTTCCGGATCACCGACGACAACGCACCTGCGGTCGCCGCGATCTGCACCCTGCTCGAGGGGAACCCGCTGGCCGTCGTGCTCGCGGCGACGCGGGTCGGTGCGCTGTCCCCGGAGGACCTCCTGCGCAGGCTCGAGGACGTGTTCCGCGTCCTCACCAAGGCGCCGCAGGACTCCCCGGAACGGCAACGGTCGTTGGTGGCCTCCGTCGAGGTCAGCCACGGGTTGTGCAGCCCTGAGGAGCAGCTCCTGTGGGCGCGGATGAGCGTGTTTGCCGGGAGCATCGACCTCGAGGGCGTCGAGCAGGTGTGTGCGGGGGACGGCATCGAGGAGCACGACGTGCTCGACCTCGTCGACGGCCTCCTCGAGAAGGGGGTCCTCGTCCGCGACGAGAGCGATCCCGCCCAGGTGCGCTACCGCATGCCGGGGGTGCTGCGGGCGTACGGCGCGACGCGGCTCGACCCGGCCGAGGCCGGCCGGCTCCGCGACCGCAACCTCGACTCCTCACGGCACCGGGTCGGCGCGGCGGTGCAGCAGTGGTTCGGCCCGCGCCAGGCCGAGATCAGCCGACAGCTGCGGGCCGAGCGGTCCAACCTGCGCGCCGCCCTCATCCATGCCGACGAGGAGGGCCGCGACCAGGAGCTGGCCGAGCTGGCGGCGGGCCTGGCCCCGCTGTGGGTGGTGAGCGGAGACCTCGAGGAGGGGCGCGCCTGGCTCGACCGCGCCGCCTCCCGCCAGGTCAGCGACCGGCTGCTCCTCCGCGTCGAGCTGGTGGCCACCTGGCTCGCCGTTCTCCAGGGCGAGAACGTCCAGGGCCGGCTGCGCCTCGACGAAGCCCGACGGCTGGCACCCGACCCGGGGCTGGGCGCCGCCGCGCTCGAACGGCTCGACGGTGCACTGGCCGGGCTCGAGGGCCGTTACGACGACGCCGAGACCCTGCTGCGCCAGGCGATCGAGAGCGCCGTGCTCCACGACGACACCCAGGCGGCCGCGACCGGGTGGTACCTCCTGGCGTGTGCCCGCTGGCTCGCCGGACGCGTCGACGACGCAGTGGAGGCCGCGGCCGAGGCGTGTGCGCTGACCGTGGCGGTCCAGGAGAGCCACCTCCGGGCCCGGGCGCTGTCCCTGCTGTCGCTGGCGGCCCTGGAGGCGGGTGAGCCCGAGCGGGCCGAGAAGCTCGCCCGCGACGCCCTGGGCCTGCACGTCGCGCTGGGTGACGAGGGGTCCGTCACCGCCACCGTCGACCAGCTGATCTGGGTCGCCGCGGCACGGGGCGACCTCGACCGCGCCGCCGCCCTCCTCGGCGTCCGCGACCGTCGGGCGCGCAACCACCATCGGCCCGTCGAGGTGACCGCGGTGCGCGACCCGGCCTCGCGCCGGCGTACCGCGGAGGAGGCCGTCGCCCAGGTGCTCGGCAAGCGCCGTCTGGACGCCCGCCGGCTGGAGGGCGTCGAGATGACCGACGACGCGGCGGTCCGCTTCGCGCTCGAGGACCTGGAGAGCCGCGCGGACCCGTCCGACGAGGCGGAGCACCTCACCCCGCGGGAGCTCGCGGTGGCCGAGCTGGTGGGCCGAGGACTCTCGAACCGCGACATCGGCACCGACCTCGGGATCTCCGAGCGCACGGCCCAGGGCCACGTGCAGAACATCCTGCGCAAGCTCGGCTTCACCTCCCGCACCCAGGTCGCTGCCTGGGTGGCGGACCGCAACGCCCGGGGCCGCGTCGACGCGTGAGAATGTGACCCATGTTCTCCAAGGTGCTGGTCGCCAACCGCGGTGAGATCGCCATCCGCGCGTTCCGGGCGGCCTACGAGCTGGGTGCGCAGACGGTCGCGGTGTTCCCCTTCGAGGACCGCAACTCCGAGCACCGTCTCAAGGCCGACGAGGCCTACGAGATCGGCGAGCGCGGCCACCCGGTCCGCGCCTATCTCGACCCCGAGGGCATCGTCCGGGCGGCGGTCCGGTGCGGGGCGGACGCCGTGTACCCGGGCTACGGCTTCCTGTCGGAGAACCCGCACCTGGCCGAGGCGTGCGCGGCGGCAGGGATCACGTTCGTCGGGCCGAGCGCCGAGGTGCTCACGCTCACGGGCAACAAGGCCCGGGCCATCGCTGCGGCGAAGGCGGCGGGTGTGCCGACGCTGGCCGGCGTGGACCCGGGCACGGACGCGGACGTCCTCGTCGAGGCGGCCTCGGGCATGGACCTGCCGCTGTTCGTGAAGGCCGTGGCCGGTGGTGGTGGTCGCGGCATGCGCCGCGTCGATGAGCGGGGACGGCTCCGCGAGGCTGTGGAGGCATGCATGCGTGAGGCCGAGGGCGCCTTCGGCGACCCGACGGTCTTCATCGAGCAGGCGGTCGTCGACCCGCGCCACATCGAGGTGCAGATCCTCGCCGATGCCGAGGGCCGGGTGATGCACCTCTTCGAGCGCGACTGCTCGGTGCAGCGCCGGCACCAGAAGGTCGTCGAGATCGCGCCCGCGCCGAACCTCGACCCCGGGCTGCGCGACCGGATGTGCGCCGACGCGGTCCGGTTCGCGACCGAGATCGGCTACGTCAACGCCGGCACCGTGGAGTTCCTCCTCGACCCGCAGGGCCGCTACGTCTTCATCGAGATGAACCCCCGGATCCAGGTCGAGCACACGGTGACCGAGGAGGTCACCGACGTCGACCTGGTCCGGGCGCAGATGCGGATCGCCGCGGGAGAGACGCTCGAGGACCTCGGGCTCTCGCAGGAGACCGTGACGCTCCGCGGCGCCGCGCTCCAGTGCCGGATCACCACCGAGGACCCGGCCAACGGCTTCCGTCCCGACACCGGCGTGATCACGACGTACCGGTCGCCCGGCGGGTCCGGCATCCGCCTCGACGGCGGCACGACGTACACCGGCGCCGAGGTCTCGGCGCACTTCGACTCCATGCTGACCAAGCTCACGTGCCGAGGACGTGACTTCGACACCGCGGTCGAGCGGGCGCGGCGCGCGGTCGCGGAGTTCCGGATCCGCGGCGTCGCGACCAACATCCCGTTCCTGCAGGCCGTGCTCGACGACGAGGACTTCGCCGCCGGGCGGCTCACGACGAGCTTCATCGAGGACCACCCGCAGCTGCTGACCGCGCGGTCGAGCGCCGACCGCGGCACCAAGCTCCTCGCCTACCTTGCGGACGTCACGGTCAACAAGCCGCACGGGGACGACCCGGTCGACCTCGACCCGGTCACCAAGCTCCCTCCGCTTCCCGACGGCCCGCCGCCGGACGGCACCCGACAGCTGCTGCGCGAGCTCGGCCCCGACGCCTTCGCGCGGCGGCTGCGGGAGCAGGACCGGGTCGGTGTCACCGACACGACCTTCCGCGACGCGCACCAGTCGCTGCTCGCGACCCGGGTGCGCACGCGCGACCTGCTGGCGGTCGCCGGTCACGTCTCCCACCTCACGCCGCAGCTGTGGTCGATCGAGGCGTGGGGCGGGGCGACGTACGACGTGGCGCTGCGGTTCCTGTCCGAGGACCCGTGGGAGCGGCTGGCCAAGCTGCGCGCCGCCGTGCCGAACCTCTGCATCCAGATGCTGCTGCGTGGCCGCAACACCGTCGGCTACACGCCCTATCCCACCGAGGTCACCGACGCGTTCGTGCACGAGGCGGCCGCCACCGGCATCGACGTCTTCCGGATCTTCGACGCCCTCAACGACGTCAACCAGATGCGCCCGGCCATCGACGCGGTCCGCGACACCGGCACGGCGGTGGCGGAGGTCGCGCTCTGCTACACCGGCGACCTCTCCGACCCGGGGGAGACGCTCTACACGCTCGACTACTACCTCGGGCTCGCGGAGCGGATCGTCGACGCGGGTGCGCACGTGCTGGCGATCAAGGACATGGCCGGGCTGCTGCGCGCTCCGGCCGCGCGCACGCTGGTCACCGCCCTGCGCGAGCGCTTCGACCTGCCCGTGCACCTGCACACCCACGACACCCCGGGCGGTCAGCTCGGCACGCTCCTCGCGGCGATCGACTCCGGTGTCGACGCGGTCGACGCCGCGTGCGCCTCGATGGCGGGCACCACGTCGCAGCCGGCGCTCTCGTCCCTCGTGGCGTCGACGGACCACAGCGCCGCGCGACACGGGACTGTCGCTCGAGGCGGTCAACAGCCTGGAGCCCTACTGGGAGGCCACGCGTCGGGTCTATGCGCCGTTCGAGTCCGGGCTGCCGGCTCCGACCGGTCGCGTGTACACCCACGAGATCCCCGGCGGCCAGCTCTCCAACCTGCGCCAGCAGGCGATCGCGCTCGGCCTGGGGGAGAAGTTCGAGCAGATCGAGGACATGTACGCCGCGGCGAACGACATCCTCGGCAACATCGTCAAGGTCACCCCGTCCTCGAAGGTCGTCGGCGACCTCGCCCTGCATCTCGTCGGTGTGGGGGCGGACCCGACCGCCTTCGCCGAGGAGCCAGGCAAGTTCGACGTCCCGGACTCCGTCATCGGCTTCCTCTCCGGCGAGCTCGGCGACCCGCCGGGTGGCTGGCCGGAGCCGTTCCGCACCAAGGCCCTCGCCGGCCGCTCGTCGAAGCAGGGGCTCGCCGAGCTCACGCAGCGACCAGAAGGCCGGGCTCCAGTCCGACCGTCGTACGACGTTGAACGCCCTGCTCTTCCCCGGGCCGACGAAGGAGTTCGCGGAGTCACGGGAGAAGTACGGCGACGTCTCGGCCCTCGCGACCCGGGACTACCTCTACGGCCTCCGCTCCGGCGAGGAGCACCGGGTCGAGCTCGAGGAGGGCAAGCTGCTGCTCCTCGGCCTCGAAGCGGTCAGCGACGCCGACGAGCGCGGCATCCGCACGGTGATGTGCACGATCAACGGCCAGCTCCGTCCGATCAACGTGCGCGACCGCGCGGTCTCCGACGACGCCCCGTCCGCGGAGAAGGCCGACCCGTCGGACCCCGGCCACGTGGCCGCTCCCTTCGGTGGTGTGGTCACCCCGCAGGTGTCCGCGGGTGACACGGTCGAGGCCGGCGCGACCGTGGCCACCATCGAGGCCATGAAGATGGAGGCGTCCATCACTGCTCCCCGCAGCGGCACCGTCGAGCGCGTGGCGCTCGCCGGCACCCAGCAGGTCGACGGTGGCGACCTGGTGCTCGTGATCGGCTAGACGCTCGGCTGGGTGGGCTGCGCGATCGGAGAATCGCGCACAAGACCGGTCAGACGGTGGTTGGATCGGTCGAAATCCGCGTCTGACCGGTCTTGTGCACGAAAGTGCGGGCAACGACAACCACGCCGCGGGTGCTCAGCGGCCGAAGTGGGCCCGCCACTCCTCGGTCGGTCGCTCGAGCGGCTCATACCCTCTGGCGTCTAGAGCGCGCCAGACGCGCAACAGCGTCTTCGCCGGGTTCCCGTAGATGCCGTCCGCCCTCACGATCAGCTGGCGCCAGCCGCCTTCTTCGAAGTCGTCGCGTCGATCACTGTCCCTCGACCGTTGCGCCGGTTCGTCGTGATGTCGCCCGTCGTACTCAATGGCGAGCTTCACGGAGCGGTAGGCGAGGTCGGCTCGGAGGAACACCTGCCCGTTCTCGTCGGCGATCTTGACGTCGACCTCCGGCTCCGGGAGGCCCGCGAGCACGATGAGCATTCGGACCTTGGTCTCCATCGGTGAGTCGACGTCGGCACGGACGTACGCCGCGGCCTCCCGGGCGCGCCGTGCGTAGCGCAGCCTGGAGTGGTCGCAGTACCTCCTGAGCTCCGTGAGGGTGACGTGCCCGTGCTTGACCAGCCAGTCGCCCACGATCACGAGGTCGACGAGGCCGAGCTGACCCGCCAGCTCGAGGAACATGCGGGCCGGCGCACTCACGCGGAGCCCTTGCAGGAGCCGGACGTCCTCGTTGGCGATGGCCGCCACGTGGCACCGCAGGCCGTGACGTTGGCGCCGCTCCTTCGGGTGCGCGACGGTGATGTGCTCGAGCGGGTCCAAGGGAACAGGGCAGCCCATGAGCCGCGCCACGCTCGTGTGCGTGGCGATCGCACCGCGCGGATGAACCATGAGTCCGGCGTACGTGCGCACGAACGGGGACAGACCGATCCGCGAGGAGATGAAGACTGCTCCGACCACCTTCACGTAGCCAGGGCCACGGAGCACCTCGTCGGTGAGGCCAGCCGCAAGGGCCTGCTGCCTGGTGAACGGCCGCGTGATGTCCAGCTGCACGGCCGGAATGTGTCACGAGGACCGCCCGGCGTGTGCGCCCTCTCCACAAGCGCGATGCGTCGAACGGTCATCTGCGCGCCGGAGCATCGTGCACAAGACCGGTCAGACGGTGGTTGGACCGTTCGAAACTCGCGTGTGACCGGTCTTGTGCGCGGAAGCCCGCGCCCCGCAGCCCGCGCCGCGGCTCATCCCCTCCGGACGCACAGGGCGTACGCCGTGAGCGTCCGGGGCTGGGTGCCGGAGTTGTAGGCGCTGGCGCGCCACTGGTCGTCCGGGACGTCACCTCGGTCGAGCGAGTCGCGGGGGAGGCTGGCGACGATGCGGCCCTCACCGATGTCTCCGGTGATCCTCCCTCCGCCGCCGACCACGTGGCGGGAGGCGGGGCACACGGCGGTGGCCGTCGCCGTCTCCCCGGCGGCGACGGTGGCTGAATGCTTCACGATCTTCACGTTCCCGAGGGTCCGGCAGCTGGCGTAGACCTGCATGCCCCCGAGGCCGCCGACCGTGTCGTAGATCCGCGTGGTCCAGGTCTGCCCGGAGGAGGGGTACGACGAGCTGACGTAGCTGCCGGTGGTGGCGATGAAGGACCCGCCGCCGACGAGGTGCTTGCCCGTGGGGCAGGTCGCGGTGTCCGTGCGCTCGTTGGTCTTGGCGTCGGGCGTGTCGTGGAGCACGTAGCTCGTCGACCGCTTGGTGCAGACGCCCCACGCCGTGACCTGCGTGCCGACCGCCACGCCGACCGACGACTCCCAGTAGTCGTCGAGAGCCTGGTCGTCCGGTGACTCCAAGGGCGCGGCGAGGTCGAGCGGGCGCAGCGCCTTGATGCTGTTGGCGCCGGGGTCGTCGGACATGCGCACCCCGCCGCCGGTCGGGTGCCACGGGCTGTTGTCGGGGCCGCAGGCAACCGACAGGTTCTCGAAGTTGCCGTCCGAGGTGAGCTGCTCGGCGACGTACTTCAGCCCGGCCGCCTTGCCCAGCTGGATCTCGCCCCCGACCGGACCCGCCGGATCGCCTGCCCGTGCAGGCGAGGTGCCCAGGACGAGGAGGGTGGCCAGCAACGGGATCAGCACGCGACGCATGGCCCGGACGCTAGACCCTAGGGTGGCTCCGTGACCATGCGCATCCTGGCCACCAAGCCCAACCCCGAGCTGGTGACGCTGCCCTGGGACACCCCTCTCGAGGAGTGGCCGGAGAAGTTCGTCGTCCAGCTCCCGCGCGGCCTGTCGCGCCACGTGGTCCGCTTCGTGCGGGTCGGCGAGCACATCTGCGCGGTCAAGGAGACCGACGAGCTCGATCGCCCGCCGCGAGTACCACCTGCTCCGGGACCTCCAGAAGATGGCGCTGCCCACCGTCGTCCCCCAGGCGGTGGTCACCGGCCGCAAGGACAAGCAGGGGGAGTGGCTGCCCAGCGCGCTGGTCACCCGGCACCTGCGCTTCTCGCTGCCGTACCGGTCGCTGTTCTCCCACGGGATGCGCGCGGACAGCCTGCCGCCAGCTCGTCGACGCCCTCGTCGTGCTGCTGGTCCGGCTGCACCTGTCCGGGCTTCTTCTGGGGCGACGTGTCGTTGTCCAACGTGCTCTTCCGTCGCAGCGCCGGCGAGTTCGCGGCCTACCTCGTCGACGCCGAGACCGGCGAGCTGCACGAGCGCATCACCGACGGCCAGCGCGGGTCACGACCTCACCGTCGCGACCGAGAACGTCTTCGCCGAGCTGCTCGACCTCCAGGCCGGCGGGTTCGTCGACGCGCGGACCGACCCGGCCGACGTGATCGAGCTGCTGAGCGAGCGCTACGACGCGCTGTGGGACGGCGCTGACCAGCACCGCCGAGTTCGAGACCAGCGAGGGCGAGCAGTGGCGCATCCAGCAGTGGGTGGAGTCGCTCAACGAGCTCGGCTTCGACGTCGACGAGATGGACATCCAGCCCGACCCCGAGGGGCACCGCATCCGGCTGCAGCCCCGGGTCGTCGAGGCCGGGCACCACTCCCGCGAGCTCCGCTCGCTCACCGGGCTCGACGTCGAGGAGGCGCAGGCCCGGCGGATGCTCAACGACATCGCGTCGTTCATCGCCCACCAGGACCTCGGGGAGTGGGCGCGCGAGGCCGCGGCCACGCGGTGGGTCACCGAGACCTACGAGCCGCTGGTGAGGATGGTCCCCGCCGAGCTGCGGGCCCGTCTCGAGGGCCCGCAGCTGTTCCACGAGGTGCTGGTGCACCGGTGGCTGCTCGCCGAGCGAGCCGGCCACGACATCGGCATCTTCGACGCCGGCCAGGACTACATCGACACGGTCCTCGCGAGCCGGCCGGACGAGGCCTGGCGACGCCCGGACGACGACCCGTCCGTCCTGCATGGCGCCCGAGTAGTCGCCGGCAGCGAGCGGGCGTCGTCCACGCATGCGCATCATCGGACCATGTCTCCGGGTCGCTACCCCCTCCGTGAGGTGTCCGCCCTCCCGCTGCGGATCGGCGGCCGTCCGGTGGGTGCCGGTCGGTCCGCTGCGGACCTACACGTGCGGCATCACGCCGTACGACGTCACGCACGTGGGCCACGCCTCCACGTTCGTCTGGGCCGACCTGGTCCGCTCGGTGGCGCGCGCGTGCGGGCTCCGACGGTCACCGCCGCAACGTGACCGACGTCGACGACGTGCTCACCCGGGCGGCGCAGACCAAGGGCTGGCGCTACGACGAGCTCGCGCTCGACCCAGGAGTTCCTCTTCGACCGCGACATGAGCGCGCTCTCCGTCGCCTCGCCGACGATGACCCCGCGGGCGCGCGGACACGTGCCGGCGGTCATCCGGCTCGCCACGGCGCTGCTCGAGCGCGGCGCGGCCTACGAGGCGGACGGCCACGTCTACTTCCGGGGCGCCGACGTGCCCGGTCGACTGGGCTCGACCGCGACAGCGCGCTGGCGCGCTCGCAGGAGTACGGCGACCAGGACGACGTCCCGGGCCGCGAGGACGTGTTCGACGTGGCCCGTGTGGCGACCCTCGCCGGAGGACCACCCGGCCTGGCCGTCGCCGTGGGGCTGGGGTCGTCCGGGCTGGCACGCCGAGTGCACCGCGATGGCCCTGACCACGCTGGGCAGCACGGTCGACGTCTGATCGGCGGGTCCGGACCTCGCGTTCCCGCACCAGGCCTACCAGGCCGCGATGGCCGAGGCCGCGACGGCGGTCGCGCCGTTCGCGCGCGTCGCGCTCCAGGTCGGCGAGGTGCGGCTCGACGGGCGCAAGATGGCGAAGTCCGTCGGCAACCTCGTGCTGGTCGCCGACCTGCTCGAGCGGCAGGAGCCGCCCGCGATGCGCCTCGGGCTGCTCGGCCGGTCGTGGGCCAAGCCCTGGGACTGCGCCGAGGACGTCTTCGTGGACGCGGCGAAGCAGCTCGCGGACCTCCGCTCCGCTGCGTCCGTGCCGGACGAGCCCGGCTCCAGCGAGGGTGGTCGCCGAAGCCCTGGTCACCCTGGCCGACGACCTCGACATGACCGGTGCCGTCTCCTACGCTCTCGGCGGCGGCCCTGATGCAGGGGAGGAGGGCAGCAGCGGTCCCTGCTCGACGTGCTCAAGCTGCGCGAGGTGTAGTCGCCCAGGGAGGAGGACTCATGTCCGGTGTGGACGTCCCTCAGTGGCTTGCTGGTCCTCGGCGCGGTGCTGGCGTCGGTCGTGTGGCTGGCGGACCTCGGCATCCGCGTCGCCGCGCTCGGCGTGATCCCCGGAAACCGCAAGCCGTCCACCGGGCATGGCCTGGCTGATCCTGATCCTGGTCGTCCCGCTCGTCGGGTTCGTGGTCTTCCTGTTCTTCGGCCGCACCAACGTCGGGCGGCACGCGGCACGCGCAGCAGGTCGGCGCAACGAGGCGATCGTCGGCGCGACCGAGCGAGCTCGCCAGCCGGCGTCCCGGCGCGCCGGGGCCGCCGTACCTCGCGCTCGGTCGCCACGCTCAACCGCAACCTCGGCTCGCTGCCCCCCCTGGCCGGGCAACCACGTCGAGCTGATCCCCGGACTACGACGACGCGATCGCGGCGATGACCGAGGCGGTCGGCGCGGCCGCGGCCTTCGTGCAGGTGGAGTTCTACATCGCGGCCTGGGACGACGTGACCGGCCCGTTCTTCGAGGCGCTGGTCGCCGCCGCCGCGCGGGGCGTGACGGTGCGGCTGCTCTTCGACCACCTCGGGTCGCGCGGCATCCCCGGCTACCAGGAGTTGGTCGCGCGGCTGGAGGGCACCGGCATCGAGTGGCACCCGATGCTGCCGCTCGCAGCCGCTGAAGGGGCAGTTCCAGCGCCCCGACCTGCGCAACCACCGCAAGCTCGCTGGTCGTCGACGGCCGCATCGCCTTCATGGGCTCGCAGAACCTCATCGAGCCCGGCTACAACAAGCCGAAGAACCACGCGGCGGGCCGCGAGTGGGTCGAGCTCGTGGCCCGGATCGACGGGCCGACGGTCACGCGCGCTGCACGCCGTGTTCGCCAAGGACTGGTACATCGAGACCCACGAGGCTGCTCGAGGACGACATCGTCCCGGCGACCCCCGACGCCGACACCGAGCGGTCGGGGCGTCGCCGCGCAGGTGCTGCCGAGCGGTCCGGGCTACGTCACCGAGAACAACCTGCGGCTGTTCACCGCGCTGATCTACTCGGCGCAGCGCCGCGTCTCGCTGACCAGCCCCTACTTCGTCCCGGACGAGCCGCTGCTGTACGCCGTGACCACGGCGGCCCGGCGCGGCGTCGAGGTCGAGCTGTTCGTCAGCGAGGAGGGCGACCAGTTCATGGTCTTCCACGCGCAGTGCTCCTACTACCAGGCGCTGCTCGAGGCCGGGCGTGCGGATCCACCTCTACCCGGCGCCGGCCGTGCTGCACTCCAAGCACTTCTCGATCGACGACGACGTCGCCGTCATCGGCTCCAGCAACATGGACATGCGCTCGTTCGCGCTCAACTACGAGGTGTCGCTGATGCTGCCCGGCGCCGACATCGTCGCCCGCTTCCGCGAGGTCGAGGACGCCTACCGCGCGCTGTCGCGCGAGCTCACGCTCGAGGAGTGGGCAGCGGTCGCGCCGGCTCGACGTACGTCGACAACGCCATGCGGCTCACCGCGGCGCTGCAGTGACCCGCCTCAGGAGGTGAGCAGCTTGACGACCGCGCGATCGAGCTGGTCGCGCGCCTTGTCGACGTCCTTGGCCAGGCGGTGCCAGCGTCGCGGCGATCGTGGTGTCGGACTCGTACAGGTCGATCACCCGAGGGTCGACGTACGACGACCGAGCCACGGTTGGGGTGTTGCCGAGGAGCCGGAGGCTTCGACGATCGCGGCTCGCACGAGCTTGGCGCGGCCGGTCTTGGTGTCGGGGGCTTCGCGCCGCAAGCTCACGGCGCCGTGCACGGTCGCGTGCCAGGTGCGGAAGTCCTTCGCGGTGACCTCGAGCCCGAACAGCCCGCGGATGTAGTCGTTGATGTCCTCAGGCTGCGGCGCGAGGCACCGCCGCCCGCCTTGACGCCAGGAAGCGGTGGGTGGGGGCCCGTCGACGGGTGATCAGGTCGACGACCTGGCAGACCTCCGGTCGACGACGGGGATCCGTGGTCGATCCCGGACTTGCCGACGAACTTGTACGCGCAGCCGGCGTCGGTGTTGCGGACGTGCCGCGCTCCAGGGTGGTCAGCCCACGGCGGCCGTCTGCTCGGTGTAGCTGTCGTACCCGGACGGAAGCAGCCGAGTCGACGACCGGGCCCCGGCCGCGAGTTCCCTGGTGCGCTGATCCCGCCGTCGGTCAGGTGCTCGATCGGAGCCGTTTGCGGGCTCCGGGCAGCCCGGGCCATCTCCAGGACCCGGTCGAACTTGCCTAGTCGCGCTTCTCCCGCCAGACCGGGTGGTACAGGTACTGCCGTCGACCCGCGTCGTCGGTGCCGACCGCGAGCAGGTGCGCGTGGGGGTACGGCGCGATCCAGACGTCGCTCCACGCCGGTGGGATGACCAGGGCCTTGACCCGGGCGACGTCCTCGGGCGCGAGGGGAGTGGTGCCGTCGACGTCGAAGTATCGGTGGCCGCGGCCGTGCTTGACGCGTTTCCACCCCGGGTTCGTTGGTGGACACCGTCCGGAGTCGGGGCATCGCACTCCTCCTTCGCCGAGTCGTAGGAAGTGCACTCACCTGGTTCTGGGGTTACCCGGGACCCGCCGGGCAAACGGGAGGACCCCGGGCGTCGCCCGGGCCCTCCAGGGTTGTCCGACCCAGTTCTCAGCTCAGCTACTTGTTGAAGATGCTCACGCCTCCGGGGCCGACCAGCAGGCCCACGACGATGAGGACGATGCCCATGAGGACACCGCCGCGGATCAGGGTCACGATGCCCCAGATCACGAGCACGACGGCGATCAGCCACAGAATGAATGTCAAGGTGTTTCCCTCTCCTGAGCCCGGCTCGTGGCCGGGCAGTGCGTTGTCAGGTCGGCCTGTAGGCAGACTGTTTCCCCCATCGACGGAGAGAAATACCCCGGAATCCGAAGGTCTACTCCTTGATCAAGGTCAAGGACTCCTCACGCATCTCGACCTTGCGGACCTTGCCGGTGACGGTCATCGGGAACTCGTCGACCACGTGCACGTAGCGCGGGATCTTGTAGTGGGCGAGTGCCGGAGCAGTACTCGCGCAGTGACTCCGCCGTGATCTCCGTGGCCCCGTCCTTGAGCCGGATCCACGCCATGACCTCCTCGCCGTACTTCTCGTCAGGGACGCCGATCACCTGCGCGTCGAGGATGTCGGGGTGGGTGTAGAGGAACTCCTCGATCTCGCGGGGGTAGATGTTCTCGCCGCCCCTGATGACCATGTCCTTGATGCGGCCGGTGATCTGGACGTAGCCCTCGTCGTCCATCACCGCGATGTCACCGGTGTGCATCCACCCCTCGGCAGAGCACCTCGTCGGTCTTCTCCTGGTTGTCCCAGTAGCCGAGCATCACGGAGTAGCCCTTGGTGCACAACTCGCCTGTCTCGCCGCGCGGCAGGGTGTCGCCGGGTCTCCGGGTCGACGACCTTGATCTCGAGGTGCGGCCCCACCCGGCCGACGGTGCCGACCTTCGCGCTCGAGGGCGTCGTCGGCGCGGGTCTGCGTCGACACGGGCGAGGTCTCGGTCATGCCGTAGCAGATGGTCACCTCGGTCATGTCCATCGTCGATGACCTTGCGCATCACCTCGGCCGGGCACGGCGAGCCGGCCATGATGCCGGTGCGCAGCCGCTGAGAGGTCGTAGCTCGGCGAAGTCAGGGTGCGACCAGCTCGGCGATGAACATCGTCGGCACGCCGTAGAGCGAGGTGCAGCGCTCGCTGCTGCACCGCATGCAGGGTCGCGCGCCGGGTCGAACCCGGGCGCCGGGATGACCATGCACGCGCCGTGCGTGGTGGCACGCGAGGTTGCCCATCACCATGCCGAAGCAGTGGTAGAAGGGCACCGGGATGCAGATCCGGTCGGCGTCGGTGTAGCGGCAGCCCTCGCCGACGAAGTAGCCGTTGTTCAGGATGTTGCGGTGGCTGAGGGTCGCGCCCTTGGGGAAGCCGGTGGTGCCGGACGTGTACTGGATGTTGATCGCGTCGCCCGGCTCCAGCCCCGCCTGGACCTCGGCGAGCGCCTCGACGGTCGCGTCGTCGGCCCCGGCCAGGAGGTCGTCCCACGACTGCTGGCCGAACACGACCACGGACCTCATGCTCGGGCAGTCGTCGGCGACCTCGCGGAGCATCGCCGGGTAGTCACTGGTCTTGAAGGACTCGGCCGCGACCATGACCGAGATCCCGGACTGGTTGATGACGTAGCCGACCTCGTGCGTGCGGTACGCCGGGTTCACGTTGACGAGGATCGCTCCGATCTTGGCGGTGGCGAACTGCACGAGCACCCACTCGGCGCAGTTGGGCGACCAGATCCCGACGCGGTCGCCGGGCCTCACGCCGTGGGTGAGGAGGGCGCGTGCGAGCCGGTCCACGTCGGCCACCAGCTGCTGGTAGGTCCAGCGACGGTCGGTCGGGACGTCGACGAGCGCCTCGTTGCCCGGGAACCGTGCCGCCGTGGCGTCGAGGTTGTCGCCGATCGTCTCGTCGAGCAGGGCTGGGGAGGAGACCCCGTGCGTGTGGCTGGTGCCGGCCGGGGCAGCGGGGGAGGCGCTCATGGGCCGAGTCTCGTCCGAACCCTCAGGCGGGGACAAGGGAATCGCGGCGGAACCGGTCCTGACCCTCCGCCGTCCTATCGTGGTGACGGTGAAGGCGGGGACCGCGCTCGCGGCGACGGTGGCGGTGGCGGTGACGGCGCTGGGGGTCGTGGGCCTGCGTGCCGCGTGGGTCGCCGACCACGCCGACCACGCCGGAGACGTCGGTGCCTCCGAGGGGGTCGTCCTGCCCCGGGCCCCGGACGGCACCGTGCCCTCGGTGTTCGCGCACACGCGCGCCTCGGCCACCGGGCTCCTCGAGGACCTGGGTCTCTCGGTGCGGTTCGGTGAACAGGTCGGTTGCGAGCTGGCGGGTCGTCCGGTGGGCACCGAACCGGCCACCGGGACGCCCGTCGACGCGGGTGACACCGTCACGGTGCTGTTGTCCCACCAGGGTCCGGACACCGACTGCATCGGTGGCCGCATGGATCCGTGGGAGGTGCTGGACTTCGTCACGGGCCGCGGACCGGCGCCCGCCATGGCCCCGCACGTCGCGGTCTTCGTCAACGGGAGAGCGACGGACTCCACGGCCCCGGTGCTCAAGGTGCTGCGCGAGTCCGTCGAGGAGGTCGTGGGGGTGGACGGCGAGCTGCTCCCTCCGTCGATGCAGGCGTACGACGGGACGCCGCCGGACGTGGTGTGCGGGACACGTCGCCCGGCCGAGCTCACGGGGCGCTCGGCCTCGACCATCACGATCGACCTGCCGGTCGACACCGGGCGGTGCCCCGTCCGACTCTCCGTGTACCGGACCGGCGGGGCGGTCGACGCCCTGGCCGTGTGGACCTCCCGACCTCGGCCAGCCGGCGCCGAGGCCGACCCGGTCCCCGACGTCGTCGGGTTGAGCGTCGCGCAGGCCCGGGACACGGTCACCGCCGCGGGGTACATCGCTCGCGTCGAGCAGCAGGAGACCTGCGACCCCCGCGACGACGTCGTCGAGCAGGCGCCGACGCAGCGAGACCTCGAGGAGGACGGCGAGGACGATCCCGACTGGACCCACGTCGTCTCCCTCGTCGTCGAGGTGCCGTCGACGACCCGTGACTGCGCGACCCTGGCTGCCGCAGCCGACGCCTTCGTCGACTTCGCGAGGGGAGGTCCGCCACCTGCCTGGGCCCCGCACGTGCAGCAGCTGGTCGGCTACGAGCTGCAGGGGACCCTCAGCGCGGAGGATGCCGACGACCCCGAGTCGTGGAACCTCTGCCCTGACGAGTCCTTGTGCGACGTGTCCGCCCTGACCGCCGCGTCGAGCGGAGCGGTGAAGGCGGACGAGTCGCGCGACAGCTACGAGTGCGAGATGGCCGACCTCGGAGGGTTGCCCTCGGGGCTGGGCGACGTCGAGGACCAGATCACCCTCTTCGCCGCTGATCCCGCGGACTGCGACGAGGACTGGACGGTCGAGCTCTGGATCGACGGCTCCGGCGCGATCCGGGCGGTGAACCTCCTGCTGCCCCGGACCGCCTAGCGTGACCGTCATGGCGACGTACCCGATGCTGTTGCACACCGTGCTGGACACGACTGACCCCCGCGCTCGCGGAGTTCTACCGCGAGCTGCTCGGACTGCAGTACCGACCAGGCGACGAGCCGCCGACGGACGGGAGCGCGGACGACGACGACTGGCTGGTGCTCACGGACGCCGACGGGGTTCGCAAGCTCGCGTTCCAGGAGGTCGAGCGGCTGGAGCGCACCACCTGGCCGGAGCACGACGTGCCGATGCAGCTGCACCTCGACCTCACGGTGCCGAGCGTGGAGGAGCTCGAGGTGCAGCGCGACCGGGCGCTCGCGCTGGGCGCGACCCTGGTGCTCGACCGATCGGACGACGAGGACGAGCCGCTCTACGTCCTCGCCGACCTCTCCGGCCACCCGTTCTGCATCTTCGTCGCCTGAGCAGGCGCTCAGGCGCCCATGCAGTGCTCGGCGCGAGCTGACGAGGCGTCACGCAGGGACGTAGTCGGCCGGCTCGAAGGTCGCGGTTCGTTCGCGGTACTCCCTGACCAGGCCTGGCCAGTTCGTGGTGATGCGGCCGGTGTCCGTGCGGTACCAGCTGTGGCACTCGCCGGACCAGACGCTGTCGCCGAGGCGCTCCTGCATCTCGTGGTCGTAGTGCTCGGCAGCATCCGGCCGCACCTCCACCGAGTCGAGGTGCCCGGCCGCGAGCAGGTCGACGGCCTGTCCGACGTAGCCGGCCTGCCCCTCGAGCATCTGCAGGATCGAGCTGCCCCCGAGGTTGGTGTTGGGTCCGTACATGACGAAGAAGTTCGGGAAGCCGGGCACGGTGACGCCGAGGAAGGCGCGGGCACCGTCGCTCCACTGCTGGTGCAGGTCACGCCCGTCTCGTCCGGTCACGGTCATCGGCACCAGGAACTCCGTGGCCTTGAAGCCGGTGCCGTAGACGATCACGTCGGCGGGGTGCTCGGCACCGTCGGCCGTCGTCAACCCCCTGGTCGTCACGCCAGCGACGGCCTCGGTGACGACCGAGACGTTGGGCCTGGTGAGGGCGGGGTACCAGTCGTTGGAGAAGAGCAGCCGCTTGCAGCCGATCGGGTAGTCCGGCTTGAGCTTGGCCCGCAGCTCAGGATCCCTCACCTGGTGGCGCAGGTGCACGTGGAAGGCCGCGAGGAAGCCTTGGTGACGACGGTCTGCTCGGCGAGCGCCATGTTGAGCAGCTCGCTCAGGTTGCGGGTGAGCTCGCGGCCGAACCCTTGCGTGCTCGGCGCGCGGGTGAAGGCACGGTGGTGGAGTCGCGTGTAGGCACGGTCGGGCTTGGGCACGACGTACGGCGCCGACCGCTGGAACACCGTGACCTGGGCGGCCTCCTGCTGGAGGTGGGGCACGAACTGGATGGCGCTCGCGCCGGTGCCGACGACCGCGACCCGCTTCCCAGACAGGTCGACCTCGTGGTCCCACTCGGCGGAGTGGAAGGCCGGTCCCGCGAACGAGTCGATCCCCGGGAGGTCCGGGACCGACGGGCGGACAGCTGCCCCACCGCGGTGACCAGCACGTCCACGTCGTACGACGGTCCCTCGCACCGCCTCGGCGCGTGTGCACGCGTCCAGCGGGCGCGTGGCCTCGTCCCAGGTGGCTCGACGACCTCGGTGCCGGTGACGAGGCGTCCCCGAGGTGGTGCTCGGCGACGACGCGTCGATGTAGTCGAGGATGTCGGCCTGGCCGGCGTAGCGGCGGGGCCACCCGGCATGCGGTGCGAACGAGTAGCTGTAGAGCGACGAGGGCACGTCGCAGGCCGCGCCGGGGTAGGTGTTGTCGCGCCAGACCCCGCCGACCCGCTCGGCCTTCTCGAGGACGACGAGGTCGACGCCGCGCTTGCGGAGCTCGACGGCGGCCGCGATGCCGCCGAAGCCGGCGCCGACGACGAGGGCGGACGGGTTGCGGCGAGGGGGAGCGGTGGTCACCTACGGAACGTTAGTGGCGCCGCTGTCCGCGTCGACCGTGAGTCCGACACGTCGACCGCCTCGAACTGGTCGGCCGGGATCTCCTTGAGGTCCTCGATGAGCCCGATCGGCCAATGGGCGTTCTGCTCGCCCTGGAAGTACCACGGCGACCCGTTGTCCGCGAGCACGAGGCCGTGGGTCTTCATGGCATCGACGACGACCTGGGCCCGGGCGCCGAGGCTGCTCGCGTCGTACGAGCCCTTGAGACGGAACCACGCGCCCATCGGTGGGAAGTCCAGGCTGTCGCGCGAGCCCGCGTCGTGCCGGGCCGGCCACAGATGGTGGGTGCTGGTGACGTCGGTGGTGAAGCGGATCGCGTGGTCCACCTCGCCGTCGCGCACCTCCTTCCAGCGCAGCAGGCCGGGGAGGATGGGCAGCCCCGCGGCGTCGGCGGACGTCCAGCCGTCGGGGCGCAACGCGTTGCTGTCGAGGTCCCAGACCGCGCCCGACCCGGCGTGCCAGCCGTCGGACCTCTTGCGCGTCAGCCAGGTCTCGTAGAGCCGGCAGGCTGTCCTTGTCGACGATCACCGCGTGCTTGTCACCGTCCGACCCGCGACCACCTTCGATCCGGGTGTCCGCCCCGAGCGGATAGCGGACCTTGTCGCTCTGCCCGGCGTAGCGGAACTGTCACCCTCTGGCGGGCGTGGTCGCTGCCCACGACGGTGACCGGGATGCCGTAGTTCGGCCCGTCACCGAAGGACGGCCCGAAGTCCGGGTGGAGGTCCACCCCCGTCGACATGTGGCTCAGCCACGCAGCGCTGCGGCGTGCACGGGCAGCCCGGACACGTCCGCGTGCCAGATGCTGTCGGCCGGGAACACCGAGCATCCCGACACGGGGGCTGCGGCGAGGGCTGCAGCGTCGTGCCGTCCGGTCCTGCGACGCCGCGCAGCCGGTCAGGCCGAGCGCGAGCGCGGCGACCGAGACGCAGCGGCGGGAGATCAGCTGAAGGCACCCCGCTGGACCGGGATGCGCTGGGTGACGAGCGAGCGTCCGAGCACGGCGGCGTGCTCGGCGTCGGCCTCGTCGGGAACCAGGCCGGCGATGCGCGCCAGCATGGCGTGCTCGCGGGCGGTGGGCTCCCAGAGCGCCGGGTTGGCGACGTGGGTGTCGAGGATGCCGCGCAGCGTCGGGTTGTCCGAGCTGATCTCGTCGTAGAGGTCGCGGACGTTGGCCGCGGTGCGCTGCGACACGATCTCGCCGCGGTGCAGCCGGCCGACGAGCAGCCGCAGCCACTCGCGGTGGAGCTCGACCAGCAGGTCGGCCTCGTCGTCGAAGTGCAGGTCGACGTCGCCGACCCGCTGCCACGGTGCGATCTTGTCGCCGGTGCTCTGCGCACTGGTCAGCACCGCGCGCATGAAGTCGCGACGGCGAAGAGTGGTGATCCCCATGTAGTTCCGCCCCTGTTTCTCCCTGGTCGCCGGGGATGACCCCTCATCCGCTCCGGCCCGTGCCCACCCCTGAGCACTGCTCCAGTATCGCTTGGGGGCACCGAACCCGACAAGGCGAATCGGGCATATTGCACCAAACGGTGTCGTTTGACTACGGGGATGGTTACAAAGGGCCGGTCGGACCGGGACCAAGGGCCCGATATGACTAACGGTCCTGGTCACGACGGGCGCGGCGCGTTGCCGATCGTCTGAAATCAGCCCACATTCGGCCTAAAGCACGCACATGGGAGGCGCCCGAGGCGAAGGTCCTTGCTCCACTGGGACTGAACGATCACGGGGGCTGATGGGGAAGGTCGGCATCGTGGTGAGCAAGGCAATGGGAAACGGGAGCAGGAGCCATCCGGCGAAGGCGGCCCGGCAGGCAGCAGTCACGTCGTGCCGGTGCGGCCAGCAGCTGGACTGCTGCACCCGCCAGCACTGCCCTCGCTGCGGCCGAAGCATCCACCAGTCCTGAGATCGGGTCGACCTCCGTCGGTGCTCCCCGGTCCCGGCGGCGCGCCGATGCGGATCCCCCCTCCGCGCGGCGCCGAGAGTCCGCGCATACCCCCAAAGGCGCGGACTCTCATCACGTCCGGGCCCGTTGGTCCGGAACCGCGTGCCCCGATGGCCTAGGGTGAGGGCGCATTCGAGAGGCCGGACGCGGTGAGGGGACAGGTGGACACGCACGACGTGGACCCGTCGTCGGAGGGCGGTCCCGGGGGAGCCCCGGGGCTCCGCATCCTCACCATCCCGAACCTCCTCAGCTTCCTCCGGCTCGCGCTGCTCCCGCTCTTCCTGTGGCTCGTGCTCGGGCCCGAGGAGGACGGCTTCGCGGTCCTGGTCCTCATGTTCAGCGGGTTCAGCGACTACCTCGACGGCTACCTCGCCCGGAAGCTGGACCAGACGTCGCGCCTCGGCGCGATCCTCGACCCGGTGGCCGACCGGCTCTACATCCTGGCGACCGTCATCGGGCTCGGGATCCGCGAGATCATCCCGGTCTGGCTGGTGCTCATCCTCCCCGCCCGCGACCTCTTCCTCTGGGGCCTGGTGCCGTTCCTGCGTACCCGCGGCTACAGCGCGCTGCCCGTGCACTTCCTGGGCAAGGCCGCCACTGCGGCGCTGCTCTACGCCTTCCCGCTGCTGCTGCTCGGGGACGCCGACAACGCCGCCGCCACCGTCGCGCGCGTCTTCGGCTGGGCCTTCGCGGTCTGGGGCGTCGGGATGTACTGGTGGGCCGGCATCCTCTACGCCTGGCAGGTCCGCACCCTGCTGGCCACCACGCCACGCCGCCGCTCCGTCGCCACGCACGGCTGATCCCATGGCTGCTCATGGCTGAGTCGACCCCGCAGGCCACCGACCCGTCCGGACGGCCGCTGCCGCCCCAGGCGACGATGGGCCTGCTCAACTACCTCACCGCGACGGCGCTCGACGAGGACTACGCCGCGGCGTCGGCCCGGCGCGAGCGCACCCCGTCGCAGCGACCGCCGCCGGCCCCGGCCCCATCGGCCCTCGTGGTGCTGGCTGCCTTCGGGTTGCTGCTCATGACCGCCGGCTACCAGACCGCCCGCACGGAGACCGTGCGCCAGACCTCGCGCGCGTCGCTGGTCGACCAGATCCGCGAGGGGCGGGCAGGTCTCGCGGACGTACGCGCGGACGCGACCCGCCTCGAGAAGGAGGTCGCCGACATCCGGTCGGTCTACCTCAGCACCAGCACGCGGGGCCGCGCGCTCCAGGACCAGCTCACCCGGCTCGGCGTCGCTACGGGCACGTTGCCGGTCACCGGCCCGGGCCTGGAGATCGTCGCCGATGACGGGCCCGAGGACACTCCAAGTCACAGGTGATGGACCGCGACCTGCAGATCCTGGTCAACGGTCTGTGGTCAGCCGGTGCGGAGGCGATCTCCATCAACGGCCAGCGGCTGACCGCGCTGAGCGCGATCCGGGAGGCCAGCGAGGCGATCACCGTGAACTTCCGGTCCCTCACCCGTCCGTACACCGTCACGGCGATCGGCGACCCGGACCAGCTCGCCGCGCGTTTCGTCGAATCCGACGGCGGCACCTGGTGGTTCAATCTCAAGTCGTTGTACGACATGAGGTTCGACCTCACCAGCAAGGACTCCGTCACGCTGCCGGCCGTGGAGGCCCCGCAGCTCCGCAACATCGAGCCGATGAAGGGAAACCGATGATCGCCGCACTCGGCCTGCTCGCCGGGGTGCTCATGGGACTGTTCCTGAAGCCCGACGTGCCGATCTGGCTCGAGCCCTACCTTCCGATCGCCGTCGTGGCTGCGCTCGACGCCGTGTTCGGGGCGCTCCGGGCCTACCTCGACGGGATCTTCGACGACAAGGTCTTCGTGGTCTCCTTCGTGAGCAACGTGCTGATCGCGGGCCTCATCGTCTACCTCGGCGACCAGCTCGGCGTCGGAGGACAGCTCTCGACCGGCGTCATCGTCGTGCTCGGGATCCGCATCTTCTCCAACGTCGCCGCGATCCGGCGCCATGTCTTCCACGCCTGAGCCGGGCAGCGGCCGGGCACGGCTCGTCGAGGCCATCCGGCACCCGACGCCCCGCTCGCAGCTCGTCGTCGCCGTCCTGCTCTTCCTGCTGGGCTTCGCCTCGGTCGTGCAGGTCCGCGCCAACGACGAGGACGCGAACTTCACCGGCGCCCGTCAGGGGGACCTGATCGCGCTCATCAACTCCATCACCCTGGCCACCGACCGCGCGCGGACCGAGGTCTCCGACCTCCAGCGCACCCGCGACACCCTGCGCGGTGACGCGGCCTCGAGCGAGACCGCCCTCACGGTCGCTCGCGGACAGGCCGAGACCCTCGGGATCCTGGCCGGCACCGTCCCCGTGGTCGGACCCGGTGTCCGGATCACCGTCGAGGCCCGGTCCGGCGTGCTCGGGACCGACCAGCTGCTCAACGGCATCGAGGAGCTCCGCGACGCCGGTGCCGAGGCCATCGAGATCAACGACGAGGTCAGGGTGATCGCCCAGACCGGCATCACCGACGCCTCTGACGGCGGGCTCGTCGTCGACGGACGGCGGGTCCGCTCGCCGTACGTCATCGACGCGATCGGCGACCCGCACACCCTCGCCACGGCTCTGGAGTTCGACGGCGGCTTCGTCGTGGAGGTCTCGGAGGTCGGCGGCAGCGTGGACATCAACGAGAGCGAGTCGGTGGAGATCAAGACGACCGTCGACCCGCCCGACGCGCGCTTCGCCCAGCCTGAGGAATAGGCGGGATGAGGAGTAGCGTGCGGCAGGCGACCGACCGACCAGGAGGAGACCCGTGTACCCCGAGGACGTGAAGTACACCGCCGAGCACGAGTGGGTCCGGGACCCCGGTTCTGCGGAGGGGTCGGTGCGGGTCGGCATCACCGACTACGCGCAGGACGCTCTCGGCGACATCGTCTACGTGTCCCTGCCCGAGGTGGGCGACGACGTCGAGGCCGGGTCGGCCGTGGGCGAGCTCGAGTCGACCAAGTCCGTGAGCGATGTCTACGTCCCCGTCACCGGCAAGGTCACCGCGCGCAACGAGGCGCTCGACGCCACTCCCGAGCTGGTCAACAGCGACCCGTACGGCGAGGGCTGGCTGTTCGAGATCGCACCCTCCGACGACACCGCCGTCGAGGGCCTCATGAGTGCCGAGGCTTACCAGGCGACCCTGGACTGACCCTGGTAGGTTCACCTCCAACCCTGAACCTCGACTTGTGCTTGAAGGTTGGCCCGATGCCCTTCTGCACCGCCTGCGGACACCAGAACCCCGACGACGCGCGCTTCTGCTCCCAGTGCGGGACCCGTCTCGTGACGACCCCGCCCTCGACGCCGACCGCGGTCGAGCCCGAGCCCGCCCCGGACCCCACCGACACGGTCACGTTCCGGCCGCCGCCCAAGGCGGAGAACCCGGAGGACCGTCCCCTCAACGACGAGGACGCTGCTGCGGTCGACGCCCTGCCGCAGGGCAGCGCGCTGCTCGTGGTCCAGCGCGGCCCGAGCGCCGGCAGCCGGTTCCTCCTCGACACCGACGTGGTCACCGCGGGGCGGCACCCGGACAGCGAGATCTTCCTCGACGACGTGACGGTCTCGCGCCACCACGCGGAGTTCCGCCGCGGACCCGACGGGTTCCGGGTCGCCGACGTCGGCAGCCTCAACGGGACCTACGTCAACCGTGACCGCATCGACGACGTCGTGCTGCAGGGAGGCGACGAGGTGCAGATCGGGAAGTACCGGCTCGTCTACTTCGCCGGCCAGGCCGGCGGTCGGTGATCGCAGCATGACCGAGGTGTCTCCGGCTCAGGGGCGGATGAACATCGGTGAGGTCCACGCGCGCCTGCGCGAGGACTTCCCCTCCCTGGAGCTCAGCAAGCTCCGCTACTTCGAGGCGATGGGCCTGGTGGACCCGGTCCGCACGCCCGCGGGCTACCGGAAGTACTCCGGCGCGGACGTCGAGCGGCTGCACTACGCGCTGGTCATGCAGCGCGACCACCACCTGCCGCTGAAGATCATCCGCGAGCGCCTCGATGCGATGGACCGGGGCCTGGACCTGCCGCCGCTCCCGGGAGCCCCGCAGGTCCCGCACCTGGCGGTGGCCGCCGACGGCTTCCCCAAGGCGAGCGCGTTCGACGCCGACAACTCCCGGCTCCGGCTGACCCGGCGCGAGCTGGTCGCCGCGGCGGAGATCTCCGAGGACCTGCTCAAGGAGCTCGAGGAGTTCGGCCTGGTGAAGCCCCGGCAGGTCGGCTCCGCGCCGTACGACAACGACGCGGTCGTGGTGGCGCGCACGGTGGCCGAGCTCGCGCAGTACGGCATCGGTCCGCGTCACCTGCGGGCCTTCAAGACCGCCGCGGACCGCGAGGTCGGGCTGGTCGAGCAGGTGGTCTCGCCGATCCGGCGCAGCCGTGAGGCCGGCGCCGAGGGGCGAGCCGAGGAGGCGATGAGCCAGATCGCGGCGCTGTCCGTGCGGCTGCACGCGGCGTTGGTGAGGGCAGGCCTGCGCAGCCTCCGCTGACCTCCCCGATCGGCTCACTGGCCGGGAGTAGGCTGACGAGGTGCGCGAAGTCGACGTCGTAGGGGTCCGGGTCGAGATGCCGTCGAACCAGCCGATCGTGCTGCTGCGCGAGACGGCGGGGGACCGCTACCTGCCCATCTGGATCGGGGCCGTCGAGGCGACGGCGATCGCGTTCGCCCAGCAGGGCGTGGTCCCGCCGCGCCCGCTGACCCACGACCTGCTCAAGGACCTCCTCGGGGCCACCGGCAACGAGCTCACCGAGGTCCGGATCACCGAGGTCCGCGAGGGCGTCTTCTACGCGATGCTCGTGCTGGACTCCGGCGTCGAGGTGAGCGCCCGGCCGTCCGACTCGATCGCCCTGGCGCTGCGCACGGGCAGCAAGATCGTCTGCGCCGACGACGTGCTCGACGAGGCCGGCCTCGAGGTGCCCGAGGAGGACGAGGACGAGGTCGAGAAGTTCCGCGAGTTCCTCGACTCGGTGTCCCCGGAGGACTTCGAGAGCCACTGACCTGCGACTTTCCGCCTCAGCACCCTGACCTTCAAGTACAGGTTGAAGGTTGCGACACGCGGTCACAACTGCGCACATGTCTTTGACCACCCTCATGCTGAGGCATACGGTGAGATGTCTCCGTTGTAGTTCCACCGGTGTGCTCCAGACAGGAGCGTCAGCGGCTTCCCTGGGACCACAGCAGCACGCGGAGGACCGAAGCGGAGGAAGACCGTGAGTGGTTCGGGCGACAAGGTGGCCCCGCGCGGCGACGAGAGCGCAGCGATGGAGGCGGCCGCGGCCGCGGGGGAGCAGGGGCTCCTCTTCGACGACGACGTGTCGACGCTGCCCGACGACGTGGGCTACCGCGGCCCGACCGCGTGCAGCGCGGCCGGCATCACCTACCGCCAGCTCGACTACTGGGCCCGCACTGGTCTCGTCGACCCCACGGTCCGCGGCGCGACCGGCTCGGGCACGCAGCGGCTCTACTCCTTCCGCGACATCCTGCTGCTCAAGGTGATCAAGCGGCTGCTCGACGCCGGCATCTCGCTGCAGCAGATCCGCAAGGCGGTCCAGCACCTCCGCGAGCGCGGCACCGACGACCTGACCCGCGTGACCCTGATGAGCGACGGGGCCACCGTCTACGAGTGCACCTCCAACGACGAGGTCATCGACCTGCTCCAGGGCGGCCAGGGTGTCTTCGGCATCGCCATCGGCGGGGTGTGGCGCGAGATCGAGGGCTCGCTCTCAGAGCTGCCCAGCGAGAAGGCGGGCGCCGAGGACGAGTCCACCGACGAGCTCGCCGCTCGTCGGCGCGCCCGGGGCGCCTAGGTCCGGACACGCTCGACCAGCAGGTATCCTGGCCGGGCTGACCAACGCTGCGCGGGAGAGCCTCCGCACACGGAGCGCCGAAGGGGCAAATCCTCCCCGGAACCTCTCAGGCACACGGACCGCGCGGTCGAGGCAACTCTGGAGCACCGGTGACCCCGGACGTGACAGAGGGGGAGGGCGTCAGCCACCGCCCACACAGGGAGCCTCGCCCGTGACCAGCACCGCGCACACCACCGCGCACACCTTCGTCGACCGGCACGTCGGGCCGGACCACGAGCAGCAGGAGACGATGCTCAAGGAGCTCGGCTTCGCCACGCTCGACGACCTCATGGACGCCGCGGTCCCCGGAGGCATCCGCGCCCACGGGCTCGATCTCCCCGACGGTGTCGACGAGGAGACCGCCGCGCGCGAGCTGCGCGCCCTCGCGAGTCTCAACCGGCCCCTCGAGCCGATGATCGGCCTCGGCTACCACGGCACCGTCACCCCCGCCGTGATCCGTCGCAACGTCCTCGAGGACCCGGCCTGGTACACCGCCTACACGCCGTACCAGCCGGAGATCAGCCAGGGCCGTCTCGAGGCCCTCATCACCTTCCAGACGATGGTCGGCGACCTCACGGGACTGCCCACCGCCAACGCCTCGCTGCTCGACGAGGGCACCGCCGTCGCCGAGGCGATGACCCTGGTGCGGCGGGTCGGCAAGTCGGCCACCGGCCCGTTCGTCGTCGACGCCGACGCGCTCCCGCAGACGATCGAGGTGGTGCGCACCCGCGCCTCGGCGATGGGCATCGAGGTCGCGGTCGCCGACCTGAGCGACGGGCTCCCGGAGGGGCCGCTGTGCGGCGTGCTCGTGCAGTACCCCGGCACCTCGGGCCGGATCCTCGACCCGCGGCCCCTGGTCGACGCCGCCCACGAGCGCGGCGCCCTCGCGGTCGTCGCCGCTGACCTGCTCGCCCTCACGCTCCTCGAGTCGCCCGGCGAGCTCGGCGCGGACGTCGCGGTCGGCTCCACCCAGCGCTTCGGCGTGCCGATGTTCTACGGCGGCCCGCACGCCGGCTACATGTCGGTGCGTGCCGGCCTCGAGCGGCACCTTCCCGGCCGCCTGGTGGGGGTCTCCGTCGACGCCGAGGGGCGCCCGGCGTACCGCCTGGCCCTGCAGACCCGCGAGCAACACATCCGCCGGGACAAGGCCACCTCCAACATCTGCACCGCGCAGGTGCTGCTCGCGGTCACGGCCGCGATGTACGCCGTCTACCACGGTGCCGAGGGCCTCGTCGCGATCGCCCGTTCGGTCCATCACCGGGCGACCGGGCTGGCCGCCGGCCTGCGCACGGCCGGTGTCGAGGTGGTCCACGACTCGTTCTTCGACACCGTCACGGCGCGGGTCCCCGGCCGCGCCCTCGAGGTCGTCGAGTCGGCTCGCGAGGCGGGGGTGCACCTGCGTCACGTCGACGCCGACCACGTCGGGATCTCCGTCTCGGAGACCACGACCGACCACCACGTGTCCGCGGTGCTGCAGGCCTTCGGGGTCGAGCAGGGGAGCGACGCCGACGAGTCGGCGCTGCCCGACGCGCTGCGCCGGGGCACGGCCTTCCTCACCCACGAGGTCTTCCGGTCCTACCGCTCCGAGACGTCGATGCTGCGCTACCTCTCGCGGCTCTCCCGCCGTGACTACGCCCTCGACCGCGGGATGATCCCGCTCGGCTCGTGCACGATGAAGCTCAACGCCACCACCGAGATGGAGCCGATCAGCCTGCCGGGGTTCGCGAACCTCCACCCCTTCGCCCCCGCCGACGACGCGGTGGGCTACCAACGCCTCGTCGAGGAGCTCGAGGGCTGGCTGGCCGCCGCCACCGGCTACGACCGCGTCTCGGTGCAGCCGAACGCCGGGTCGCAGGGCGAGCTCGCCGGGCTCATGGCGATCCGGGCGTACCACGCCGCGAACGGCCAGGGTGAGCGCAACGTCTGCCTGATCCCCTCGTCGGCGCACGGCACCAACGCGGCGTCGGCGGTCATGGCCGGCATGCGCGTCGTGGTCGTGAAGGGCCGCGACGACGGGTCGATCGACCTCGACGACCTCCAGGCCCAGTGCGAGAAGCACAGCGACGACCTCGCGGCGATCATGGTGACCTACCCGTCGACGCACGGCGCCTACGAGGACACCATCACCCAGCTCTGCGAGACCGTGCACGCCCACGGCGGCCAGGTCTACGTCGACGGCGCGAACCTCAACGCCCTGCTCGGCTTCGCCGAGCCCGGCACCTTCGGCGGGGACGTCTCGCACCTCAACCTGCACAAGACGTTCTGCATCCCGCACGGTGGGGGCGGTCCCGGCGTCGGGCCGGTGGCGGTGCGCGAGCACCTCGCGCCGTACCTCCCCTCGCACCCGGCGCACCCCGACGACACCCGGCGCCAGGGCATCGGCCCGATCAGCGCCGCGCCCTACGGCTCCGCCGGCATCCTGCCGATCTCGTGGGCGTACATCCGGATGATGGGCGGGCCGGGGCTGACGACCGCGACGGCCGTCGCCGTGCTCAGCGCGAACTACCTCGCCAAGCGGCTCGACGAGCACTTCCCGGTGCTCTACCGCGGCCACGGCGGGCTGGTCGCCCACGAGTGCATCCTCGACCTGCGCGAGCTCACCAAGCGCACCGGCGTCACCGTCGAGGACGTCGCCAAGCGGCTCGTCGACCACGGCTTCCACGCGCCCACGATGAGCTTCCCCGTCGCCGGCACCCTGATGGTCGAGCCGACGGAGTCGGAGGACCTGCGCGAGCTGGACCGCTTCGTCGACGCGATGGTCGCCATCCGCGCGGAGATCGAGAAGGTCGCCACCGGCGAGTGGAGCGCCGAGGAGTCGCCGCTGCGGCACGCGCCGCACACCGGCCGCGTGCTCGCAGCGGAGGAGTGGGACCGGGCGTACCCGCGCGAGGTCGCTGCCTTCCCGTCCGGCTTCGACCCCGACAAGTACTGGCCCCCGGTGGCGCGCATCGACCAGGCCTACGGCGACCGCAACCTGCAGTGCGCCTGCCCGCCCCCGGAGGCCTTCGCGGACTGACATCCTGGGGCGCATGACCCTGGTCAGCGACCTCACCGCCCGCCGCCTCCACGCGTCGCTCGCCGCGCTCGCAGCGCGAAGGCCGGGTGCCGTCGGTCGCGGCGGCCCTCACCCGCGACGGCGCGCTGGTGTGGCGCGGGAGCCACGGGACGTCGACCGGAGGTGCCGACGGACGACCGGTCGACCTGCAGTACCGCATCGGCTCGATCACCAAGACGATGACCGCGGTCCTCGTCCTCCAGCTGCGCGACGAGGGCCTGCTCGACCTCAACGCACCGGTCGTCGACGTATCTCGACGAGGTCGACCTCCCCGGCGTCACGGTCCGGCACCTGCTCTCGCACAGCAGCGGGCTGGGTGCCGAGCCCGCCGGCGAGTGGTGGGAGCGAACGGCGGGCGGCTCCTTCGCCGAGCTCGCGGCGGGCGTGGCCGCGGTCCGCGACGTCTTCGCGCCCGGGAGGACCCACCACTACAGCAACCTCGGCTACGGACTCCTCGGCGAGCTCGTGGGCCGGCTCCGCGGCAGCACCTGGTGGGAGACCTTGTCCGCCCGCGTGCTCGAGCCCCTCGGGATGCTGCGCACCAGCCACGACCCGTTCGAACCCCACGCCCAGGGCTACAGCGTCGACCCGTGGGCCGGCACCCTCAGTCGGGAGCCGCACACCGACACCGGCGCGATGGCGCCCGCGGGTCAGGTGTGGAGCACCGTGCTCGACCTCGCCACCTACGCCGACTTCCTCCTCGACGGCCACCGCGACGTCCTTCCGCTCAGCACGCTGGAGGAGATGAGCACGCCGCAGGCGGGGACGTACGCCGACGGGGCCGGCGACACCTACGGCCTCGGCCTGCGCATGGTCGCGGGCGGCTCGGGCACGCTCGTCGGCCACACCGGGTCGATGCCCGGCTTCCAGGCCTCGCTGTTCGTCGACCGGCCACGTCGGGCCGGTGCGGTGGTGCTCGCGAACAGCACCACGGGCCTCGCCACCGACGCGGTCACGGCCGGCCTGCTCGACCTCCTGGAGGCCGTCGAGCCCGCGGTCGGCCGGCCGTGGACGCCCGTCACGGCGGTGCCGCCGGAGGTCGCCGAGGTCCTCGGCCTGTGGCACTGGGGCAACACGCCCCAGGTGCTGCGCTGGGACGGTGACGTGGTGGCCATGACCGGCCTCGACCTCGACCCCCAGGGCGCCGACCTCTTCGCCCTGCGCGACGGGGTGCTCCTCGGGGTGGCCGGCTACCACGACGGCGAGCCGCTCACCGCCGTACGCCGGGACGACGGGTCGGTGAGCCACCTGGAGGTGTCGACCTTCGTGCTCACCCGGACGCCGTACGACCCCGGGGCGCCGATCCCGGGCGGCTCTCCCGCCTGAGGCCGGGTCCGGGTGGCTGCGCTACGGAAAATCGCGCACAAGACCGGTCATGTCGCGATCGGAACGTTCCAGATCGTGCATGAGCGGTCTTGTGCACGATTCTCGATCGTGCAGCGGGACCGAACCCAGCCCCGGGGCCTCGTGCGCGGGCTCCCGGCTACTGGGCCTGGCTGACCGTCGACATGTTGAAGTCCGGCACCCGCAGCGCGGGCATCGCGGTGCGCGGGAAGTAGTCGCCCCACTCGCGGGAGAACGTCGGCACCGTCAACGACGCCTGGCTGAACCGGTCCAGGAGGTCGATCGGGCTCTCGTTGAAGCGGAAGTTGGTGACCTCGCCGACGACCTCGCCGCCCTCGATGCGGTAGACGCCGTCGCGGGTGAGACCGGTGAGCAGGAGCGATCTGCGGGTCGACCTCCCGGATGTACCAGAGGCAGGTCACCAACAGCCCCTCGTCGACGCCTGCGACCAGGTCGTCGAGCGTCGAGACCTCGGCCCCGGTCACCTCGACGACGAGGTTGCCGACCGCCGGCGTGACCTGCTGCCCGGTCAGCCCGGCCGTCTCCCGCGTCTGCGCCAGGGCAGCGAGCCGGCCGTCCTCGATCCACGAGGTCCGGGTCAGGGGCAGGCCGTTGTCGAAGACGCTGGCGGAGTCGCCGCTGGTCGAGGCGGTGACGAACGCCTGCGACTCCAGCCCCGGGTAGGCCGGGTCGCTGAGCACCTGCACCGGACGGCGGGACAGGGTGTCACCGATCCTGGTGCCCCCGCCGGGGTGGGCGTAGACCGAGCGGCCCTCGTGCGCGGCGCGGGCCGACGCCGTCCAGTAGGCGTAGATCATCAGGTCGGCGACGGCCGTCGGCGGCAGGACGGTGTCGTGCCGACCGGGCGCCACCTCGACCCGACGCTGCGACCAGCCGAGACGGCGCTCGAGCGCGGCGTGCATCCGGGTCGCGTCGACGTCACGGAAGTCACGGGTCGCACCGCCCACCCAGGCGCTGTGCGCCAGGTCGGCGGTCTTGCCCGTGCAACCCCAGTGGCCCTGCGGCTGGACGTGCCGCAGACGCAGACCGGTCGAGGAGCCGAGGTAGGTCGTGGTCACGTCGTGGTCGACGAACCCGTAGAGCACCTGGCCCGCGTCCTCGGCTCGGTGGAAGGCCTCGCCGAGCGCCGGCGCGAAGTCCGAGTAGACGGCGACGGAGGTCTCCTCGGACGGCTCGTGCCAGTCGACGGCGGCCGGGCCCCGGACCATCTCCTGCGCGTCGCCGGCGGGCTCGCTGGTCTCGGCTGCCGCGTCGGCTGCCGCGACGATGCGCTCGACCTGCTGGAACGTCGCGGCGTTGCCGCTCACCGAGCCCACGGACGCGCCGTCCTCGTGGGACCGGAAGGCGATGACCGACACCGAGACGTCGTGCATGACGCCGTTGGTGGTCAGCGTGTTGTTGGCCCAGCGCAGGTTGGCGCTCGAGCTCTCGCGCACGAGGACGACGCAGTCGTCGCTGCGTGAGCTCGCGAGGGCGTGCTGGACGAGGTCCTGGGGGAGCGGTGCAGGCATCTCAGGCTCCCTTCCCGGACTCGGCCGTCGTGTTGAGGATGTTGACGCCACGGAACAGCGCACTGGGGCAGCCGTGCGAGACCGCCGCCACCTGACCCGGTTGCGCCTTGCCGCAGTTGAAGGCGCCGCCGAGCACCCAGGTCTGCGGCCCGCCCACCGCGGCCATCGAGCCCCAGAACTCGGTCGTCGTGGCCTGGTAGGCGACGTCGCGGAGCTGGCCGGCCAGGGCACCGTCGCGGATCGCGTAGAACCGCTGCCCGGTGAACTGGAAGTTGAAGCGCTGCATGTCGATCGACCAGGACTTGTCGCCGACGACGTAGATGCCGCGCTCGACCTGGGAGATCAGTCCGTCCGTGTCGGGCCCGTCCGGGTCGGCCGCGAGCGAGACGTTGGCCATCCGCTGGATCGGGATGTGACCCGGCGAGTCGGCGTAGGCGCAGCCGTTGGACCGTCCGTCGTTGAGCTCGGGGTGCAGGTGCGCCATCGAGCGGTCGAGCTGGTAGCCGACCAGCGTGCCGTCCTTCACGATGTCCCAGCGCTGCGCGGCCACGCCCTCGTCGTCGTACCCGATGGTGGCGAGGCCGTGCTCCACGGTGCGGTCGCCGGTCACGTTCATCAGGTCCGACCCGTAGCGGAGGGAGCCGAGGTTGTCGAGCGTCGCGAACGAGGTGCCGGCGTAGTTGGCCTCGTAGCCGAGGGCCCGGTCGAGCTCGGTGGCGTGGCCGATCGACTCGTGGATCGTCAGCCAGAGGTTGCTCGGGTCGACCACGAGGTCGTAGCGACCCGCCTCGACCGTCGGCGCGTGCAGCTTCTCGTCGAGCAGCACGGGGAGCTCGGCGAGCTCGGCGTCCCAGTCGTGGCCGGTGCCGGTGAGGTACTCCCAGCCGCGCCCCGTCGGGGCGGCGATCGTGCGCATCGAGTCGAAGACGCCCCGCTTGATGTCGCTGCCGTGCACGACGACCTGCGGGTTGGTCCGGACCCGCTGCTGGGTCGTCACGGTGCCCTCGAGGTCGGCGTAGAACTTGTTCTCCAGCACCGCCGCCACCGAGGCCTCCACGTGGTCGACACGGCCGTCCCCCAGGAGCCGCATCGTCCAGTCCTCGAGGAGACCCACGCGGTCCGTCAGAGGCACGGTGAACGGGTCCACGTCGTACGACGAGACCCAGGTTGCGTCGGCGTGCACCGGCTCGGGCGCGACCTCGACGGCGTGGCGCGTCATCACCGAGGCCAGCTCGGCGGTGCGCACCGCGGACTCGGCGAGGCGCTCGGCCTCCTCGGCCTCGAGCACGACGCCGGACGCGAAGCCCCAGGCCCCGCGGTGCACGACGCGGACCGCGAGACCCACCGTCTCGGACTCCCCGGCACCGACGACGCGGCCGTCACGGACCTGGACGCCTTGGTTCCGGATGCGCTCGAGACGGAAGTCGGCGTGCGAGACGCCGAGCGCCCGGGCCCGGTCGAGGGCCACGATCGCGAGCCGACGACAGGGGAGCGCGGCGAAGCCGGGGTCGATCTCGTGCATGGCGCCGACGTTAGCGGGTGGGCCGGCTGGGCGCGGGGATCAGGTGCGCCCGTCCTCCTCCTGCGCCTCGAGCAGCGCGGGTGCCTCGCCCATCCAGGTGGCGGGAAGGACGTCGAAGCCTGCGGAGCGGACGGCGTCGATCACGATCGCGTCGTCGTCGACGACCACCTGGACGGGGGCGGTGCGCTGGAGGCGGCGCAGCACCTCGAGCTTCATCTCGTACGCGGGCCGGTAGTCGCCGCGGGGCCTCAGGTGCACCGGTCCCTTGGGCAGGTCGTGCTTGCGGAACCACCGCTCGGTGTCCCGGCGGATGTACTCGGGCCGGCCGGAGAGGTAGACGACGTCGTAGACCTCGGCGAGCCGTCGGACGGTCTCCACGCCGACCTCGAGCGGCGGGTCGTGACGCGCGTCGGTGAAGAAGCCGTGCCAGTCCTTGGGGCGCTGCTCGAGGTGGTGGAGCCGGTGCCTGACGTCGGCCACGACACCGTCGATGTCGATGACGGCGTAGCCGCGGGCACTCATGCGACGAGCGTACGCACCTCGATCGTGGAGCCGGTCCGACTCTTGGCGACATGGACCTGGGTGGGGATGCGGGTGCGGAGCTCGGCGACGTGGCTGACCACGCCCACCGTCCGGCCTCCAGCCCGCAGGCTGTCGATGCGGTCCATCACGTCGTCGAGGGTCTCCGCGTCGAGCATCCCGAACCCCTCGTCGACGAACAGGGTGTCGACGCGGAGCCCGCCCGCCTCGTGGGAGACGACGTCGGCGAGCCCGAGGGCCAACGCGAGCGAGACCACGAACGTCTCGCCGCCCGACAAGGTCGTCGGGTCGCGGGTCTCCCCGGTCCAGCCGTCGAGCACCTCGAGGCCCAGCCCGGCGCGCGCGCCCCTCCGCGACCGGTCGGTGCGGGCGAGGGAGTAGCGCTGGTCCTGCATGTGACCGAGCCGCTCGTTGGCGGCGTCGAGGACCTGGTCGAGGCGGGTGGCGAGGACGTACGACGACAGCCGCATCTGGAGGTGGTTGTCCGACCCCATGCCGCGCACCAGGCGAGCCATGTCGTCGGCCACGCCGTGCTCCGTCGCGGCCGGCACCCAGGCGTCCAGGGCGAGCGCGAGCTCCTCGGACAGGGCGGTGAGCGACCGGAGCGTCTCCTCGGCGGCCCGGAGGTCGCCGGTGGCGGCCCGGTCGGCGTCCCGTGCCGTGGCGAGGGCTGCCGCGGTCGTGGCGCGGTCGGGCCCGGCGGCGTCGTGGCCGGCGAGCGCCGGGTCGGCGAGCACCGCCTCCGCGGCGCGACGCTGGTGGTCACGTTGCCGGAGCGAGCCCTCGAGGCGGGTCGCCGCGTCGTGAGCAAGAACGGCTGCTGCCGCCGCGTCGGCGTCGGCGAAGCCCTCCTCGGCGGCCGCGGTGTCGGCCTGCTCAGCCGCGCGCACGAGGTCCTCCTCGGCGCGGGACAGGGTGTGGGCGGCGGCCAGCCGCGCGCGGGTCGTCACGAGCTCGTCCTCGACCCCGGCGAGCGCGCTCGCGATGTCGGTCTCGGACGGCTCGAGCGCGGCTCGCAGCTCGGTCTCGACCGACGCGATGCGCTCGGTGAGCGTGGCGCGCTCGGACTCGACGCCGGCGGACGACGACGCGTGCTCCGCCCGACGCGTCGCGAGGGCCTCGCCCTCGGCGGCGAGCTCGACGGCGCGTGCCTCCAGGCGGGGCACCCGACCAGCTGCGGCCGCGGCTCGGGCGACCCGTCGCCGCGAGTCCTGCAGGGTGGCCTCCGCCTCCCGGGGGCCGAGCCCTCCCGCCGTGGCCTCGAGCCGGCGCACGATCTCGTCGGACACCTCAGCCTGGGCCACCAGGTCGTCGTGTCGCTCCCGGAGGCCGGCGGCCTCCTGGCGCGCACGCTCCTGGTCGGCCTCGGTCACGGCGGTGCCCGCCGCGGGGGCCGGGGCGGGATGCTCGGTGGCGCCGCAGACCTGGCAGGGCGTCCCGTCCGTGAGCTGACCCGCGAGCTCGGCGGCGAACCCGGACAGGCGCGCCTCGTAGGTCGCCAGGTGCGCCTCCCGCCCGTCGGCGGCACGGTCGCGGGCGACGCGCACCGCCTCGGCGAGCAGGGCGTGCTCGGCCACCGCCTCGGGCAGCGCGACCGCGGCGTCGAAGGCCCGCGTCGCGGCCTCGGCGGCCGTGGCCGCGTCCTGCATGTCGGAGGCGAGCAGCCGGTCCTCGGCGAGCCGGGCAGCGACGTCGTGCTGCTCGGTGGGGAGCGATCGGGCGCGCTCCCCGTCGCCCGCCTGCACGGCGGCGAGGTCATCGGCCTGCTCGGTCAGCTCCGCCAGCCGGCGACGGACCTCGACGATGCCGGCCTCACGCGGGAGCAGTGACCGCAGGGTCGCGGAGCGGGAGGTCAGGCGCTCGAGATCGCGCTCCAGCGCGGACTCGGTGAGGTGGTCACCGGCGACCATCGCGAGGTCCGCGGCCGCGCGGTCGCGACGCACCCGGGCCTCACGGGCCAGGGTCAGCCGTGGCGCGACCCCGGCCGCGCGCCGGTGGTCCGCGAGTCGGATGATGTCGACCTCGGCCTGGTCCGCGGACTCCTCGAGGCGGCGGAGGGCCTCGTGGGCGTCACGCCACCTGGCCCGCGAGTCCTCGAGCCGTGCCGCCTCGCGGTCGGTGGCCTCGGCAGCGCCGAGCCGCGCGGTCGTCCCGGCGGACCTCGCGCCGGCACCCGCCAGGGTGGTCGTGGCGCTCGACACCAGGCCCTCGGACCAGCGCAGGGCGGTGGCGCGAGCCGCGTCGACCGCGTCGGCAGTGTCGGTGCGGGGGAGCCGCACCTCGGCGGGGAGCTCGTCACCAGCGCGGTGCGCGAGCTTGGCCAGCACCTCGCCTCCGAGGCGCTCGTGGTCGGCGAGCTGGTCGCGCAGGGTGGCGGTGCGCTGGCGCAGCCACCCTTCGATGCGCGTGAACCGCTGGGTGTGGAACAGCCGCTCGAGCACCACCTGGCGCTCGTCGGACGTCGCGTGCAGGAAGGTCTGGAACTCTCCCTGAGGGAGCAGCACCACCTGCATGAACTGGTCGGAGCTCATGCCCAGCAGCTCACCGAGCTCGTGCCCGACCTCCTGCGCCCGGGCCGAGAGGAGGACCTCGGTGCCGTCGTCGTGCACCTCGGTCAGGGAGGCCCGCGCGTGGTCGCGCGTGAGCCCGTCGCCCCGGAGCTTCGGGCGGACCCACTCCGGGGACCGGGCGACCCGGAATCGCCGCTGGCCGAGCGTCACCTCCAGCGTCACCTCGGGCCGCTGCTGCGCCCCGGCGTGGTGGGACTGCAACGCCTTGGTGCCCCGCTCGCCCGGGACGACGCCGTAGAGCGCGAAGCAGATCGCGTCGAGGATGCTCGTCTTGCCGGCGCCGGTCGGGCCGGTGAGCAGGAAGACGCCCGAGGTGTTGAGCTCGTCGAAGTCGACGGTCTCGGTGCCGGCGTACGGGCCGAACGCGGTGACGGTGAGCCGGTGGAAGCGCATCAGACCGCCTCGACCGTCGCGTCGGCGTCCGGGTCGGCGTTGCTGTGGCAGCTGTCGCAGGCGAGCTGGAGGAGGAGCGCCTCCTCGGTGGTGGCCTCGAGCTCGCGGACCTCCTGGACGAAGCCGAGGGCGATGTCGAGGTCGCTGCGGCCGGTCACGTGCGGCAGCATCGGTCCGGCGGCGGGGGCGCCCTCCGGCTCGAAGGCGAGGGTCAGCGTGTGGGGGAACCGGGACCGCAGCCGCTCCATCGCGAGCCGCGGCCGGCGGGCATCGGTCAGTGCGACCGCCAGCCAGGCGTCCTCGGCGTCGGCGAGCGCAGGGTCCGCGAGGAGGTCCTCCAGACGTCCGCGCAGACGACGCACGGCGCGGGGCACCGGCGCGGGGACGAGGTCGGCGCGCTCGACCCCCTCGGCGCCGAGCTCCACCAGCCACGAGCCCTTGGTGTGCCCGGCCTCGGAGAAGGAGTACGCCATCGGTGACCCGCTGTAGCGCACCGACGGGGTGAGCTCGGCGGCGCGGTGCAGGTGGCCGAGGGCGGCGTAGGTCACCCCGGTGAACAGTGCCGTCGGCGCGACCTGGAGACCACCGACAGAGATGTCGCGCTCGCTGTCGGACGCCATCGCGGGCGCCGCGTCGGGCGAGCCGGCCACGAAGGCGTGCGCCATCACCACGGACCGCGCCGGCCCACGGGCGGCCAGGTCGTCCTGGATGCGCTCCATGGCGGCCCCGAGAGCGGCCTCGTGGGTGCGCACGGGGAGCTCCCACGCCTGGCGGACGGCGTCGGGCTCGAGGTAGGGGATGCCGTGCACGGCGACCGTGCCGTGGGCGTCGTCGACGAGCACCGGTGTGCCGACGTCCTGCCAGCGGGTGCGGAGGTGCACCCCGGCACGGTCGGCGAGCCGGGCGTTGAAGCCGAGGCGGATCGCGGAGTCGTGGTTGCCGCTGGTCACCACGGTGCGGGCGCCGGTGTCGGCGAGCCGGGCGAGCACGTCGTCGGCCAGCCGGACCGCGTCGACCGGGGGCAGCGCGCGGTCGTGCACGTCGCCCGACACGAGCACCAGGTCGACCTCCTCCTCGACGACGGTGGCGACGAGGTGGTCGAGGAACGCAGCCTGGGCGTCGAGGAGCCCGACGCCGTGGAACGACCGGCCGAGATGCCAGTCGGAGGTGTGGAGGATGCGCACAGCACGACGGTAGGAGAGTCCACCGACGCTTCTCAGGTCACACGCCGACGCGGTCCGAACCCGTGTAGACGACGAACCGGTCGCGGCGCAGGAAGCCGACGAGGCCGAGCTCCGCCTCCTCGGCGAGCCGGACCGCCAGGGACGAGGGCGCGCCGATCGCGGCGACGAGCCCGATCCCCGCCGCGACAGCCTTCTGGACGATCTCGAACCCGATCCGCCCGCTCACGCACAGGACGGGCCCGCCGGGCGTCTGGCCGGTGAGGATCCGGGAGCCGACCACCTTGTCGACCGCGTTGTGGCGGCCGATGTCCTCACGCAGCACGAGGAGCTCGCCGCGCTCGTCGAAGAGGCCCGCGGCGTGCAGCCCGCCGGTCGAGTCGAAGACCCGCTGCTTGCTCCGGAGCGACTCCGGAAGGCCGGCGAGGACGTCGCGCGGGACCAGGACAGGGGGCGCGGGCGTGCGTACCTCCGTCATCGCGACCACGTCCGCCACGCTCTCCGCACCGCAGACCCCGCAGGCGGAGGCGACCGACGTGACGGTGCCCGGGCGGGTGGCCGGCAGCCGTGCCGGCGGCGCGTCGAGCGTCACCGTGACGACGTTGAACTCCTCCTCCGGAGTCAGGCGTACGTCGGTGCAGTACGCCACCTGGTCGAGGTGGTGCGGGACGAGCACCCCCTCCGCGTGGAGCAGGCCGGCGGCGAGCTCGAAGTCGTGACCCGGGGTGCGCATCGTGACGCTGACCCGCTCGGCGTCGTGCTCCGGCCAGGCCAGCCGGACCTCGAGGGGCTCCTCGGTCGCGAGCCGGTCCTCGCGGTCGTGCTCGCCCGCGTCGTTGACCTCGTGCACGCGCACACGGACGGACGGTCCGGGGCGGCGCACGAGATCCATGTCGCCAGCGTAGATCGCCGCGGGGCGCGGGACACGCCGTGCGAGAGTGACCCGCATGGAGTCGAGCGAGAGGCCCTCCGGCGACCGCGAGGTCACGCTGAGCCGCGTGCGGAAGGCGCGCTACGTCGCCCGCAACCGTCGGGGTGGGGTGCTCGAGGTCGGCGAGGCCGAGGACGGCACCTTCACGCCGGTGGAGCTGCTGCTGGTCGCGCTCGCCGGGTGCATGGCGATCGACGTCGACTACATCACCGCGAAGCGGGCCGAGGCCGAGCGTCTCGACGTCACCGCGACCGGGACCAAGATCCGGGACGACCTCGGCAACCGGCTCGCCGACCTCCTGCTCGAGCTCGAGGCAGCGTTCCCCGACGGCGAGGCCGGTGACGCGGCCCGTGCGGTGCTGGCCGACGCGGTCGACAAGTCGCGCGAGCGGTTGTGCACGGTGAGCCGCACGGTGTCGGTCGCCTCGCCCGTCGCGACGAGGGTGGTCGCATGAGCGACGAGCTGCGGTTCGTCAGCTACGCGGAGTTCGGCCAGCAGTTCTTCGACCAGGCGGTCACCGCCGACCGGGTGGTCGGGGCGGTCAACCTGCTCGCGGGCCAGCCGATCGACGTCGGTCCGATGGGTGTGGGACCGGGTCGGCTGGTCCGGCTCACCGCTCGGGGCAGCATCGGCACCGCCAGGATCGAGGTGGTGCCGGGCGACTGGATCTCCTACCGCGTCGAGCTGCCGGTGGCCTTGTCCTTCGAGGTGGACCTCGGGCTCGACGTGCACCGCTTCAAGGCCGACCTCCTGGTGCCCCTGGTGCTGGCGGCGCGTGCGGCCGAGGGGTTGCTCGTCTTCATCGACGTCACCCCGCCGAAGCCGTCCGAGATCGCGCTCAACCTGCAGGCCCAGGGGCTGCGCGCCTCGGTGACCAAGGTCGTCGCGGGCGTCGAGGACGAGGTGCGCCGCTTCGTCGCGACGTACGTCTCGCGCGAGGTCGAGAAGCCGCACATCAAGGCGGCCCGTGTCATCGACGTCGGGGCTGCCGTCGAGGGGGCGTGGGAGCGGATCGCGCCGTCGTCACCGTCGCCGACCGCCTCGGCGATCACCGAGGACCTCGCGCGGGCCATCGACGACGAGTCGTGGCAGGGCCCGACCGGGTGACCGTCTAGTTTCGGGAGTAGGCCCCCGGGCACCCTCACTATGACGACACGACACCAGGAGCCTCAGTGAGCGACTCGCGCACCACCCCGCCGGCCGACGAGCCCGCCCGTCCGGCCGACGCTGCGCCGGGGCCGGACGAGTCGCCCGAGAAGACCGACAAGCCGCAGGCCGCTGCGACCCAGCAGCGCAAGCCCCAGGACCCGCTGCGCGGCTCCGCGACCAGCGGCATCTGGCTGGCCGTCGTGGGCTTCGCCCTGCTGCTGGTCCTGCTCGCGATCTTCATCCTGCAGAACACCGGCTCCGTCGAGATCTCGTTCCTCGGCTGGACCGGTTCCGCACCGCTCGCCGCGATGCTGCTCATCGCCTCGGCCGCCGGCGCGCTGCTCGTGGTGATGGCCGGGTCGCTGCGGATCATCCAGCTCCGTCGCCGGGTCCGCCACGAGCGCAAGCGGAGCCGCTGAGCGACGTGGAGTTGCCCGGCTCTGCGAAGGTGACGTCATGAACGAGAAGCGGCACAGCGGCGTCAAGCGCATCGCCCTCGAGGTCGCCGGCTGGCTGCTCGTCCTCGTCGGCATCGCCGCGCTCATCCTCCCCGGACCCGGACTGCTCGCCCTGGCGGCAGGGCTGGCGATCCTGTCCCAGCAGTACGAGTGGGCCGAGCGCCGCATGCGGCCCGTGGAGCGTCAGGCCAAGAAGACGGCGGCCGAGTCGGTCCAGTCGTGGTTCCGGATCCTGCTGTCGCTGCTCCTCGTCGCCTGGCTGATCGCCATGGGTGTGCTCTGGATCGCGCGGCCGGACGCCCCCGGATGGTGGCCGGTCGACGACAAGTGGTGGCTCGTCGGCGGGTGGCCGACGGGGGTCACGCTCATCGCCTCCGCCCTCATCGCGCTGGCGATGATCGTCTACAGCATCCGGGTCTACCGCGGTCTCTCCGAGGAGGAGCTGGAGCGCAAGGTCAACGCGTCGATCGAGGGCTGAGCGGCCGTCTCACCTAGGCTGCCGGGCGTGACGCCCCGCGTCGATCGACGGACCTTCCTGCTGGCAGCAGGGGCTGCTGCCCTGTCGGGGTGCAGCTCGTCGTCGGACAGCGCCTTCTCCTCGACGCCGTCCCCACGCTCGACGGTCGGTCCCACCAGCTCGCACACCGTCAGCAGCGCGCCGACCGACGCGGACTGGCAGCAGCTGGCCCGGCACGTCCAGGGCACGCTCGCCCGACCGGGCTCGTCGACGTACGACAGCGTCAGGCTGGTGCAGGACCCGCGGTACGACGGTGCCCGCCCCATGGCGGTGCTGTCGGTGGCCGACGCCCACGACGTGGCGACGGGGCTGGCCTTCGCGCAGGACCACGACCTGCGGGTGGCGATCCGGTCCGGCGGGCACAGCTACCCCGGCTGGTCGGCGGGCGACGGCGCCCTCGTCCTCGACGTCCGCCCGCTCGACGCGGTCACCCTCGACGGCACCACGGCCACGGTCGGGGCCGGCGCCGCACTGCTGCCGGTCTACGACGCGCTGGCCGGTCGTGGACGTGGCCTCGCCGCGGGGTCGTGCCCGACCGTCGGCATCGCGGGACTCGCCCAAGGCGGTGGCGTCGGCGTCCTCACCCGCGAGCACGGCCTGACCTGCGACCAGATCACTTCCATGGAGGTCGTGCTCGCCGACGGGAGCAGGGTCACGGCGAGCAAGGACAGCGAGGCAGACCTGTTCTGGGCACTGCGCGGCGGGGGAGGCGGGCACCTCGGGGTGGTCACGTCGTTCACGCTCGCCACCTTCGAGGCTCCGACGATCACGCGCTCGTTCGCCCAGTGGCCGCTCTCCGCAGCCGCCGATGTCGTGCCCGTGTGGCTGGCGACGGCACCCACCGCGGACCGGCGTCTCTGGTCGACGCTGAAGCTGCTCGGCGGCGAGAAGCACACCAGTGGCCCGGTGCTCGTCCTCTCCTCGACCTGGACCGGTCCCGCCGCCGGCGTCGACGCGGCGCTGCAGCCTCTGATGGTGCACGTCCCCGGACCCAGCGCGTCCTCCCGGGAGACCGAGACCTACCTCGACACGATGCTGGCCTACGCCGGCTGCGAGTCGATCCCGCTCAGCCAGTGCCACACCGGGCCGGGCGGAAGCCTGCCGAGGCAACCGTTCGCAGCGACCTCCCACGTCATCGATCGCGACGAGGCGGACGTCGCGGTGCTGCTCGACCACGCGGACGCAGCGCAGGGGAGTGGCCTGGTGGAGGCAGGGGCCTCGCTGGACGCCTTGGGCGGTGCCGTGGACGACGTCGGACCGACCGACACGGCGTTCGGCCACCGGGGTGCGCTGGCCACGGTGCAGTACACCGCGACGTACGACAGCGGCCCTGCCGGGCCGGGGACCCGCTACGTCCGCGGGTTCCGCGAGGCGATGACGCCGTCGTGGGGGAGCGGTGCCTACGTCAACTACGCGGACGCCTCGATCCAGGACTATCAGCAGGCCTACTTCGGCGACAACGCCGACCGGCTGGCCGAGGTGCGGGCGACGTACGACCCGCACTCGTTCTTCACGCAGCCGCAGGACTTCTGAGGCTCACTCCGTCGCGTGCTCGGGGACGTCCTGCCGGACGTGGTAGTCGCTTGCCTCGCTCACGAAGATCGCCATCTCGGTGGTCAGGCCGGTGGGCGGGTCCAGGACGCCGGCGCAGATCGAGAGGCGGTCGGGCTCGTCGCTGCGCCAGAACAGCGACGATCCGCAGCGGGAGCAGAAGCCGTACGCCGCGCCGGGGACGTCGTGCCACCGGACCAGGCCGTCGGGATCGAGGAGGGTGAGGTCGGAGAGGGACGACGAGGTCGCTGCGACGTGGTGGCCGCTCCACCTCCGGCAGCGGTGGCAGTGGCAGTCGATCACCGGTCGCAGCTCGCCGTGCGTGGTGATGCTGACGCCGCCGCACAGGCAGCGGCCGGTGCGTTCCGGTTCGGCCATGCGGCTACCTTGGCACGCATGAGTGGGCTCTCCGGGCTGAGTGCCGCGCAGCGCGAGCTCGTCGAGGGTTGGCTCCCCGGCCTCGTGGTGGTCCGCGACCACAGCTGGGGACTCGTCGGCACGACGGTGCTCGAGGTCGAGCACAGGGGCGAGCGGTACGCCGTGAAGGCCGCCGACGAGCACGACCATCACCTCGCCCGCGAGCTGCGGGCGCACCGGGACTGGCTCGCACCCTGGGCCGCGCGCGGTCGGGGACCGCGGCTCGTGCACGCGGACGGGCCCGCGCGGATCCTGGTGACCGGCTTCCTCCCGGGCGTCCTGGTCGAGGGGACGGAGCACGAGCGAGACGCCGCGACCTACCGCCAGGCCGGCGAGCTGCTGGCGATGCTGCACGGGCAGGAGCGCCACGAGGCACCCGGCTTCGAGGCGGCGGCGCGTGACAAGACCCTGGGCTGGCTCGACCGTCCGCACCGCATCGAGCCGGACGTGGAGTCGCGGCTCCGTGACCTGGTGTCGTCCTGGCCGACCCCGGTGGCGGTCCTGGTTCCGACGCACGGCGACTGGCAGCCGCGCAACTGGCTGGTGGACGACGGCGTGGTGTCGGTCATCGACCTGGGTCGGGCCGACCTGCGCCCGGCGATGACGGACCTCGCCCGGCTGTCCGCCCAGCAGTTCCGGGACGCGCCGGAGCTCGAGGCCGCGTTCCTGGACGGGTACGGGACGGACCCGCGCGAGCCGGAGGCGTGGAAGAGGCTTCTGGTCCACGAGGCGGTGGGCACCGCCGTGTGGGCCCACCAGGTCGGCGACGACGAGTTCGAGCAGCAGGGGCACCGGATGGTCGCGGAGGCTCTCGACAACTGGTAACTGATCTGTTACCAATAAGCATGGACGTGTTCGGGGCACTGGCCGACGGGGTGCGACGCGACCTCGTGCTGCGGCTCGCCCGTGGTGGGCCGACGCGGGTCGCCGACCTCGCCGCCGGGCACCCGATCAGCAGGCCGGCGGTCTCGCGGCACCTGCGCGTCCTCCAGGAGGCCGGCCTGTGCGTGGCCGAGGACCGGGGGAGGGAGCGGCACTACCGCTTCGAGCCCGCCGGTCTGGGCGAGGTGCAGGGCTGGCTCGGGCTGCTCGAGCCCGCGCCGCCGATCCCGGAGAGCGCCCTGGACGCCCTCGAGCTCGAGGTCCGGCGCACGGTGCGCCAACGACGGGCTGCTGCGCCTCGTCGCAGCAAGGAGGAGGCAGGATGACCGGCCCAGCGGTGACAGGTCGACGCGAGGAGCGGGACGGCCAGGCCTACCTCGTGCTCGAGCGCACGTTCCGCGCGCCCGTCGAGGACGTGTGGGCTGCCGTGACCGAGCCCGAGCGGCTGGTGCGGTGGATCGGCACCTGGGACGGCGACCCGACCGAGGGGTCGGTGCAGTTCCGGATGACCGCCGAGGGCGAGGACATCGACGCGCAGACCTTCACGATCCGCGAGTGCGTCCCGCCGACCCGGCTGGTGGTGGACAGCCAGGCGCCGTACGACAGCGACGTGGCCGTCGACTGGCGCATCGAGCTGACCCTGCGAGAGGACGACGGCGTGACGACGCTGGAGTTCGCCCAGGGCCTGCCCGAGGCGCGGATGGCGGAGAACGTGGGGCCGGGGTGGGAGTACTACCTCGACCGGCTCGTGGTCGCGCACGGCGACGGTGATGTCGGCACCGTGGTGTGGGATGAGTACTACCCGGGGCAGGCGTCGGCCTACGCCGGGATGTTCGCCGATTGATGAAGGATGATGTAGCCGTTGCTGTATGATGAAAGACGATGAAAGCAACGCGCAGTCCCTTCCGCCCGTCGTTCGGCACCAGCCCGCCGGTGCTCGCCGGTCGTGACGCCATCGCCGGCGAGATCGGCGACGCCCTCGACGACGGGCCGGGTGCCCGAGGGCGCGCGGTGCTCTTCACCGGCAACAGGGGCATCGGCAAGACCGTGATGCTCAACGAGACCGAGGCCCTGGCCCGCGAGCGGGGATGGCTGGTGGTCTCGGAGACCGCGACGAGCGGCCTGCTCGACCGGCTGACGCACGACGAGATGCCGGCGCTGGCGGACCTGGTGCGCCAGGCCCCGGCCCGGACCCGTCGGGTGCGCGGTCTCACCGTGAGCGGGATCGGCGGCATCGAGTTCGACCTGCCCGACGCCTCGGCGCCGGGTGGGCTCCGTGCCCAGCTCGACGCACTCACCGACCAGCTCGCGCCGCACGGCACCGGCGTCCTGCTCACCCTCGACGAGGTGCACAGTCGGCACGCGCGCGAGGACGTCGCGCACGTCTGCGCCGTGGTCCAGCACGCCTTCCGGGAGGAGCGCCCGGTCGCCTTCGCGGCCGCCGGGCTGCCCGCCGCGGTGCAGGACCTGCTCGCCTCCGACGTGTCGACGTTCCTGCGCCGGGCCCGCCGCTACGTGCTCGAGCCGCTGACCCCGGTCGCCGCGGAGGAGGCCCTCGCGCGTCCGATCCAGGAGGCAGGGCGCACGATCGAGGTCCGTGCCCTGCGGGCCGCGGCTGCCGCGACGTTCGGCTATCCCTTCCTCGTCCAGCTGGTCGGTGACCACGCGTGGCGCCAGGACACCTCGGTCAAGCGGATCACCTCCGCGCACGTCGAGGCCGCGGTGAGGGCAGCGAGGCGCGAGGTCGGCAGCCTGCTCCACGAGCCGGCGCTCAACGACCTCTCCGCGACCGACCGTCAGTTCGTGCTGGCGATGGCCGAGGACGACGGCGAGTCCTCGATCGCCGACGTCGAACGTCGCCTCGAGCGCGACCACGGCTACGTCTCGCGCTACCGCAGCCGGCTCCTCGTCGCGGGCATCATCGAGCCGACTCGACGCGGGTACGTCGACTTCACGGTGCCGTACCTCCGGGAGTACGTGCGCTCGCACGCCGACCGGCTCTGACAGCGCTGACGGCCGTGGCTCAGGCGGTCTCGCGCACCAGCATGGGCAGCAGCACCCGGGCCTGCTCGCGCAGGAAGCCCGGGGCGCTCGCGTCCCCACCGAGGTGCCGGAGCAGCGCCTTCTCGAAGAGGCCGTCGAGCACGGCGTACGTCGTGGTGGGGGTGAGCGCCGGGCTGGTGCCGCCGAGCTCGGTGTACCGGACCACGATCCGCCAGATCATCTGCTCGAGCGTCTCGTCGATCGCGAGGGTGTCCGGCCGGAGCTGCTCCTCGAACATGCCCTGGGTGCGCAGGTCGTACCAGAGCCGGTGCATGGGGGACTCGTCCACCATCGTCTCGACGAGCTTGTCCGCGAAGCGGTCCCGGAGCTCGTCCGCCGTGGTCGACGTCGCGGTGATCTCGTCGTAGCGCGTCGCGCACTGCGTCTTGTAGTAGCGCACGCAGTGGGTGATGAGCTCGATCTTGTCCTTGAAGTAGTAGTGCACCACGCCGTGGGTGAACTCGGAGTTCTGGGCGATCTCCCGCAGGCTCGTGCGGGCGTAGCCGAGCTCGCCCAGGGTGGCCAGGGCGGAGACGGCCAGCTGGGTGCGCCGCTCGTCGTACTTCTCCTCGCGGCTGCGGGTCGCGGTAGGGCTCACGGGTCCGAGTGTAGGAGATGCCGGGCGTTCTCTTGACAGTTGTCCAGAGAATCTCTTGACACTCGTCAAGACAACGGACGAGGTCGACGTGGGGGAGAAGGTCGCCGAGTCGCTGGGCGACCTCCCTGTCAGCCGATCGCCGGCAGGGAGATCGTGTCGCGGCTCTGGACCGCGCTCACCCGTGCGCAGTGGCCTGTGACGGTGCAGCGCGCGAGCACCTGCTTGTCGCCGAGACCGTCGACGGTGCCGACCAGCACGAACGCCCGGTCCGACTCCCACAGCGCGGCCAGGCCGGTGGGGTAGCGGATGCGGAAGGAGATCACGGACGCGCCGGTCTCCACGTCCCTGACCACGAAGACGCGGTGACCGAGGGCGGGCCGGCTGAGCACGAGTCCGCCACCGGGAGAGACCTCGGCCTGGACCATCGGCGCGCTCCACGTCGGGTCGTCCGGCGCGTCCACGGGCGTCGGGCCCACGTCGGACCCGGTGGTGTAGACGAAGGCGAGCCCGTGGGTGAGGTCCGCGGCGCCGGCGTCGCGGCCCAGCGCCTCGGAGGTGTCGCCGTCGACGTCCCAGACCTGGGTGTCGGCCGTGCCGATCACGGCCCGGTCACCCGAGAAGGCCAGCACGGATGCGTCGTTGGGGAAGTCGCGGGACGCGACGACGTCGCCGTCCAGGTCACGGACGCTGACCAGGTTCTCGCTGGGGTCACCGCTGTAGTACCGGACGGCGTAGCGCTGCCGGTCGCTCGACAGCGTGATCCCCACGATGTCGCCCTCGGTCACGCCGTGCTCGGACAACAGGGTCCGCTCGCCGTGGGACACCGACCACACGTTCCAGCGGTCGCCGGTGAAGTCCTTGACCAGCCAACCCTCCGCCGTCTTGCCCAGGAGCCTCAGGGAGCGCTCCCGTGCGCCGGCGACCGTCCAGGGCAGCTGGAGCGTGCTCCCGTCGGTGCGGTGCAGGACGCGCCCGACGAGCCAGGCCAGCTCCAGCGGCTTGGAGCGGCGGTCGAGGTCGCCGAGGCGGACCACGACGTCGACCGCACGGGACGACGTCGCACCGGCCCGAGACGAACCCGGGGCCGATCCCTGGGCCGATCCCTGGGCCGGCGTCGCGATGACGACGGGAACGATGACGGCGGCGGCTGCGGCGACGGCGAGACGGCGCAGGCCGGGCCGGCGAGGGGAGAGTGGGTGCACCACGGCACGGTCGCACCTGGCGCCCGCTCAGTCCATGACGAGCGCAACCAGTTCTGTTCGAGTTGACATAATGTACATTATCGGCGATGCGCTCAGGCGTGGAACAGGCTCCGGCAGGGGTGCCCTCACAGGTCGACCGTGCCGCTGATCGCGACGTGGGTGCGCCCGCCGACCCAGATGTCGCCGTCGGACTCCGAGACGTGCACGCGACCTCGCCGGCCCATGGCGGTGCCCTGGCGCGCGACGTACGGCGCGCTCACCCGGCCGGTGCCCAGCAGCCACTGCGCCGCGGCCGCGTTGAGGCTGCCGGTGACCGGGTCCTCCCGCATCCCGTCCGCGCCGTTGCTGAAGAACGCCCGCAGCTCCAGCGGCTCGGCGTCGTCGCCCGTGGGCCCGATGACGCCGATGTCCCAGCGGCCCGGGTGCCGTGACGCGTCCGGACGCAACGAGAGCACGGTCTCCGCACTGTCCACCAGCAGGCCCACCCAGCCGGGGCCGTTGTCCAGCCACTCGGAGTCCGCGACGGCCGCCGGGTCCACGCCGAGGACGTCGATGACCTGGTTGACATAACGCTGCTCCACCCTCCCGGACCGCGTGCGGGGCGGCGCCGCGAAGGCGAGCAGGTCGTCGTCGAGGCGCACCGGCACCAGGCCGGCGAGGCACTCCTGGACGACGACCCCGTGCTCGGACGGGACACCGCCGGCGTCGAGCCAGGCGCGGGCCGTGCCCAGCGTCGGATGGCCGGCGAACGGCAGCTCGGTCTCGAGGCTGAAGATCCGCACGCGGTAGTCGGCTCCGTCGGCGGACGGCGGCAGGACGAAGGTGCACTCCGAGAGGTTGGTCCACACGGAGAAGCGCCGCATCGTGTCGTCGTCGACGCCCTCCGCGTCGAGGACCACCGCCACCGGGTTGCCGGTGCCGGGCTCCTGGCCGAAGACGTCGACCTGGCGGAAGCGACGGTCGCTCACGTGCTGACGTACTCCGCGAGGTGCTTCCCCGTGAGCGTCTTCTTGTTCTTGACCAGCGCGGCGGGCGTGCCCTCGAAGACGACCTTGCCGCCGTCGTGGCCGGCGCCCGGGCCGAGGTCGATGATCCAGTCGGCGTGCGCCATGACGGCCTGGTGGTGCTCGATGACGATGACCGACTTGCCGGAGTCGACCAGGCGGTCCAGCAGCCCCAGCAGCTGCTCCACGTCCGCGAGGTGCAGGCCGGTGGTCGGCTCGTCCAGGACGTAGACGTCGCCCTTCTCCGCCATCTGGGTGGCGAGCTTGAGCCGCTGCCGCTCACCGCCGGACAGCGTGGTCAGCGGCTGGCCCAGCGTGAGGTAGCCCAGGCCCACGTCGGCGAGGCGCTCGAGGATCTTGTGCGCGGCGGGCGTCTTCGCGTCGCCGTCGCCGAAGAAGTCGACGGCCTCGTCCACGGGCATCGCCAGCACCTCGGCGATGTTGCGTCCGGCGAGCGTGTACTCCAGCACGGAGGCCTGGAAGCGCTTGCCCTCGCACTCCTCGCACGGTGACTCGACGGTCGCCATCACACCCAGCTCGGTGAAGATCACGCCGGCGCCGTTGCACGCCGGGCAGGCGCCCTCGGAGTTCGAGCTGAACAGCGCGGGCTTCACACCGTTCTCCTTCGCGAACACCTTGCGGATGGGCTCGAGCATTCCGGTGTACGTCGCAGGGTTGCTGCGTCGTGAGCCACGGATCGCGGCCTGGTCGATGACGACGACGCCCTCGCGCTTCGCGATCGACCCGTGGATCAGGGAGCTCTTGCCGGACCCGGCGACGCCGGTGACGACGCACAGGATCCCGAGCGGGACGTCGACGTCGACGTCGCGGAGGTTGTGGGTGTCGGCTCCGCGGATCTCGAGGGCATCGGTCCCCTCGCGCACCTCGGGCTTGAGCGACGAGCGGTCGTCGAGGTGCTTGCCGGTGGTGGTCGCGCTCCCCCGCAGCCCCTCCACGGTCCCCTCGTAGGTCACCGTGCCGCCGTTCGTGCCCGCGCCAGGACCGAGGTCGACGACGTGGTCGGCGATCGCGATGGTCTCGGGCTTGTGCTCGACGACGAGGACCGTGTTGCCCTTGTCGCGGAGCTGGACCAGCAGCTGGTTCATCCGCTCGATGTCGTGCGGGTGCAGGCCGATCGTCGGCTCGTCGAAGACGTAGGTGACGTCGGTGAGCGACGACCCCAGGTGCCGGATCATCTTGGTGCGCTGGGCCTCACCGCCGGACAGCGTGCCTGCGGGCCGCTCCAGCGAGAGGTAGCCCAGCCCGATCTCGGCGAACGAGTCGAGCAGGTGCTGCAGGCCCTTCAGCAGCGGCGCGACGGACGGCTCCTCGAGCTGGCGCAGCCACTCCGCCAGGTCGCTGATCTGCATGCGGCAGAGCTCGGCGATGTTCTTGCCCTTGATCTTGGAGGACAGGGCTTCCTTGGTCAGCCGGGTGCCTTCGCAGTCCGGGCAGGTCGTGAAGGTGACCGCCCGCTCGACGAAGCGGCGTACGTGCGGCTGCATCGCGTCGAGATCCTTGGACAGCATCGACTTCTGCACCTTGGTGAGCACGCCCTCGTAGGTGAGGTTGATGCCCTCGACCTTGATCTTCTCCGGCTCGCCGTGCAGGAGCTTCTGCAGCTCCTTCTTGGTGAACGTGCCGACGGGCTTGTCCATGGGGAGTCCGGCGCCGGAGAAGATGCGGCCGTACCAGCCGTCCATGCTGTAGCCGGGCACGAGCAGCGCGCCGTCGGAGAGCGACTTCGCCTCGTCGTAGATCGCGGTGAGGTCGAAGTCGTTGACCGCGCCCATGCCCTCGCACCGCGGGCACATGCCGCCCTGGTACACCGCGTTCCGGACGACCTGCTTCTCCTCCTTGCCGCCCTTGTCTGTCTTCATGACACCGCTGGCCACCCGGGTCGGGACGTTGAAGGCGAACGCCGTCGGAGGACCGATGTGCGGTGAGCCGATGCGGCTGAAGAGGATCCGCAGCATCGCGTTGGCGTCAGTGGCGGTGCCGACCGTCGAGCGCGGGTTGGCGCCCATGCGCTCCTGGTCGACGATGATCGCGGTGGTCAGGCCCTCGAGCCGGTCCACGTCGGGGCGGGCCAGCGACGGCATGAACCCTTGGACGAAGGCGCTGTAGGTCTCGTTGATCATCCGCTGCGACTCGGCGGCGATCGTGCTGAACACCAGTGAGCTCTTGCCCGAGCCGGACACCCCTGTGAACACCGTGAGCCGGCGCTTCGGCAGCTCGACGCTGACGTCCTTGAGGTTGTTCTCGCGTGCGCCCTGCACGCGGATGAGGTCGTGGCTGTCGGCGGCGTGGGACCCGTTCGTCACCTGTGTCGTCACCTGGCCTTTCAGAGCGTGGATCCGGGACTCACCATCCCAGCACATCGCGGCAACCCCGCCCGGCCGTCCGGCTCAGCCGACCTGGTTGATGCGGATCATGTTGCCGGTCGGGTCGCGGAAGGCGCAGTCGCGCATGCCCCACGGCTGGTCGGTCGGCTCCTGGACGACGTCGGCGCCGCTGGCCTCGAGCTTCGCGAACGTCTCGTCGAGGTTCGTGCTCGCCAGGGTGACCGAGGTGTAGGTGCCCTTCGCGATGAGCTCGAGGATCGTGCGGCGCTCGTCGTCGGTGATGCCCGGGTCCGCAGCCGGCGGGTGCAGCACGATCGAGGTCCCCGGCTGGTTCGGGGGCCCGACGGTGAGCCAGCGCATCCCCTCGTAGCCGACGTCGTTGCGGAGCTCGAAGCCCAAGGTGTCGCGCCAGAACGCGAGCGCCGCGTCGGCGTCGGTGTGCGGGAGGAAGGCGTTGTGGATGGTGACGTTGGTGTCGGTCATGCGCTCACGCTAGGCGCGGCGCCTCCGAGGGCGCTTCTCGATTCCTGATCGGTCTCGTCACGGCCTTGGTCTGGCACGACGGCGGCTCCTCGACCGGGACGTGCTCGGCCCGGTAGGTGCTCGGTGGCACCCCCACCAGCTCGGTGAAGCGGGTGCTGAACGTGCCGAGGCTCGAGAAGCCCACGGTGAAGCAGATGTCGGTGACACTCAGGTCGCCCCGTCGCAGCAGTGCCATCGCCCGCTCGATGCGTCGCGTCATCAGGTAGGAGTACGGCGACTCGCCGTACGCCGCCTTGAACTGGCGGCTCAGGTGACCCGACGACATGTGCACGCCACGAGCGAGGGCCTCGACGTCGAGCGGCTGGGCGTGCTCCCGGTCGATCCGGTCACGCACCCGGCGCAGCAGCACGAGGTCGCGCAGCCGCTGCTCCTCCTCCGGCGTGGTCACACCTGGATGCTAGTCAGCCTCGACCGATCCAGTCGCTGACCGCGAGGTCGTTGCCGTTTCCGTCCGGGGCGAAGTCGGAGTCGCTGCCCCCCGGCCTCTCGGTCAGCACGGAGAAGCGCACCCGCCGGTAGTCGCCGTCGTCCATGCAGCCGGCCGGCATGCGCAGCCGCACCACGTCGTCGGCGTCGTTCCAGGTGACCCGCAGCCCCCTGCACCGCACCTTGGTGTGGTCGACCTGGTCCAGGAAAGAGCCGCGCACCAGGTACTTCCGGTGGCTGCCGTCGCGACGCTGGGTGGCGACGATCGTCCGCCCGGGCCCACCCCGGCGGTCGATGCTCACCAGCACGTGTCCAGCGCGCGTCCGGACGACGCCGACCTCGGCGACGATCGCGTCGTCCCCGTTGTCGAGGGAAGCCGACACGATGTCCAGGCCCCCGGCGTCGTCGCCCTCGGGGTCGGAGAACCCGAGACCGTCGGCCCCGGCCGGGGCGAGGCCCAAGGTCAGCGTGGCGGCGACTGCCGCGACGGCGGCCAGGACGACGAGCGAGGCGCGACGCAGGTTCATGGGCGCCAACCTAGACGACCATGCGTGCGAGAGTCGGCCCATGACGACGGTGCAGCTCCGGCAGGTGGCCGGATCGATCCTGGACGACGAGGCTCTCGCCGAGCGGTTGCTGGAGAAGCGGCACCGGCTCGACCACGACGACGAGCAGGATGCGCGCGCGGCGCTGGGGAGCAACCTGGAGCGGGTCGCACCGCGGGCGAGCCGGGTCGAGGTCCTGGAGGACGACGTGGCGCGTGGGCACGTCTGGACCGTGTCGCGCCACGACGAGCTCGAGCTGGTCGACCCCGGCGTCGTCGACCCGGACCTCAGGCCGGCAGTCGTCCGAGCGATGGAGCGCCTCGCGGCCGAGCAGGGCTTCCGGGCGCTGTTCGTGGGCGGCTACGCCGGGGACGACGTCGTGGCGCGCCTGGCTGGTGACGGGTACGTGCTGGCGAGCACCCAGATGCGGCTCGAGCTCGACGACGACCTGCCCGCCGAGACCAGGGTCGAGCTGGTGCCGATGGACGAAGCGGTCTTCGCGACCTGGCGGGCCGAGGAGGAGCAGGGCTACGCCGAGGAACGCGCGGCCGCCGGGGAGTCGCCCGAGGTCGCGGCCCAGGAGTCCCGCGAGCAGATGGCCGAGCTGCTCCCCCAGGGCCTGAGCACACCCGACCACCACTTCTTCGAAGGCCGCGTGGACGGCGAGAGGATCGGGACGCTCTGGCTGAGCAGCGAACGCTCCACCGCCTTCGTCTACGACGTCGTCGTGGACGAGGCGCACCGTCGCCGCGGCTACGGAGGCGGCCTCATGCGGGCGGGCGCCTTGTGGGCACGCGACCGAGGACACCGCGCGCTCGGTCTCAACGTGTTCGGCCACAACCACGGTGCGAGAGCGCTCTACGAGAAGCTCGGCTACGTCGTGCTCGCGGAGCAGGTGCGCAAGGTCGTGTCCTGAGGCGGGCGCCGGAGCGCTAGCCACGCCCACCCGCCGACGGCAAGCGCGGAGAGGACGTAAGCGCTGCCCAGCACCTGCTCCCCCGGACCCCAGTCGAGCTCGGCGCCGTCGCCCCACGGCGGCCAGAGCATCGGCCGGGCGACGAAGACGGCGGTCCACAGCACGGCTCCCCCACGGCTCCGCTCCCAGAGCACGAGCGCGACCGGGACCGCCCAGACCCAGTGGTGCGACCACGACACCGGGGACGCCAGCAGCATCGCCAGCGCGGCGAGGCACGTACCCAGCGAACGATCACCTCGTCGCCACCACCCGGCGGCGACGAGGACCATCGCGAGCGCCACGGGTCCGGCGACCGCGACCCACACGAGCGTCGAGGGCTCGTGGCCGAGCGCGCGGGTGAGGACGCCGTAGACCGACTGGTTGTGCGCGAGCGCCGGCGGTCCGACCCGACTGGCACGCAGCAGACCGTCGGACCAGTACGACGCCGCGCCCGGCACGGCCACCAGCCCGACGAGCGCGCAGCCGCCGAAGACACCGACCGCGCAGAAGGCCGCCGAACGGCGTCCGACGAGGAGGAGCAGCACCACGAACACCAGCGGCGTGAGCTTCACCGCGGCCACGATCCCGAGGAGCACCCCCGACCACGGTCGTCGGGGGCCGAGCACGTCCACCAGCACGGCGAGCAGGACCAGGGTGTTCACCTGGCCGAAGGCGAGGTTCTGCCACACCGGCTCGAGGACCACCGCTCCCCCGGTGACGCCGGCGACCCACCAGCCGGGGGCAGGAAGCCCGAGGGCCCGGCGGACCACGACGACCGCTCCGGCGAGCGCAGCCACCGACGTCGCCGTCCAGAGAGCGGAGCACAGCCAGCCCGGAACCAGAGTGAGCGGCACCATCGCGAGCGCTGCGATCGGCGGGTAGGTGAACGGCAGGTCCGACACCGGGTCTCGCTGCTCGTACAGAGGCAGCTGCTCGATCACGGCGCGACCGCCGTACCGGTAGACGTCGAGGTCGGTGAACCCGCCGTGCAGGGCGCCCAGGACCGCAGCCGTGAGCACCACGACCGCGACGGGAGCGACGTCGCGGAACGCGCGTGCCGACGACGGCGACATGCCGCTCACCCTTGCATGCGTTGCCGTCGCGGACCACGCTCGAGCCATGACAGGCACTGGGACCAAGGACGACCCCTGGCAGCTGACGACTCCCCCGGGGTCGTCGGCGTACACGATGCACCGCGACGACGACGCAGACCCTCCGGTGATCGTGTGCCAGGTGGGCAGCACCCGGCTGACCTACCGGGCCGAGGCCGTCGAGCACCTCGTCGCGATGCTGAAGGAGCACGGCGACTGGATGGAGCTCGGTGCCGCCGACGAGCAGAAGCCGGCGAAGGACGGCACCGTCGAGGCGTGGGCGCGCGACGAGTCGAACCCGGTGGGTGGCTGGTATGGCCTGAGGAAGGGCTACCGCGGCCGGTTCGCGATGTACGTCCCGCCCCTGGCCGAGGCGCTCGGTCTCGTGGAGCTGGAGCACAAGCCGCGTGGCAACCGGGTGCGCGCTCTTGGCTGACGACCAGCCGTCGGGTGTCTACACCCACGGCCACGCGGAGTCCGTGCTGCGGTCGCACCGGTGGCGCACCGCGGAGAACTCGGCCGCCCGGCTCCTCCCCCACCTGCGCCCGGGGCTCGACCTCCTCGACGTCGGCTGCGGCCCGGGCACGATCACGTGCGACCTCGCCGACCTGGTGGCCCCCGGCCGGGTGACGGCGGTCGAGCCGACGGAGGCCGCGCTCGACCTCGCGCGCCAGGAGGCGGCACGGCGCGGCATCACCACGATCGACTTCGTCGTCGCCGACGTCCACGCACTCGACCTCGCCGACGCGTCGTACGACGTGGTGCACGCCCACCAGGTCCTGCAGCACGTGGCCGACCCGGTGCTCGCGCTGCGCGAGATGCGGCGGGTGTGCCGGCCCGGCGGTGTCGTGGCGGTCCGCGACAGCGACTACGAGGCGTTCACGTGGTTCCCGGCGGACCCGCGGCTGGACACGTGGCTCGACCTCTACCGGGCTGCCGCCCGCGCGAACGGCGGCGAGCCCGACGCGGGCCGGATGCTGCTCTCGTGGGCGCACGCGGCGGGCTTCTCCGACGTCGAGGCCGGCGCCGGCACGTGGTGCTTCGCCGAGGCGGAGGACCGCGCGTGGTGGGGCGGGATGTGGGCGGACCGGATCCTCGGCTCGGCCCTCACCGACCAGCTGCTGCGGGACGGGCTCGCCGACCGGTCGACCCTCGAGGGGATCTCCGAGGCGTTCCGCGCCTGGGCGGCCGACGACGACGGCTGGTTCGTGGTGCTGCACGGCGAGATCCTCTGCCGCCCGTGAGGACGGGCTAGGAGCCCGCGGCCTCCTTCTCGACGACGTCGCGGATGCGCTCGAGGGTCTGTCGCATGCCCTTCTCGTTGGTCTTGCCGCGAGCCCAGCCGAGGGCGAGCCAGTAGACCCGGAGGGCCGGATGTGAGCCGAGCTCGAACGACTCGGTCACGTCGGTGCCGCCGTCGCGCGGCTCCAGGACGTACTTCCAGTTGTTGGCGCGGGTGCCGACGCCGTACACCGCGAACCCGAACTCCCTGCCGGGATCGCACGACGTCACCTTGCAGCTGGTCCAGTAGACAGGCCCGACGCCGTTGCGCTTCACGTGGCCGCGGAAGTGCGCGCCGGTCTCGGGGCCGGTGGCGCCGTCGGCCCACTCGGCCTCGAAGGTCTCGGGACTGAACTCACCGATCCGGGTCACGTCGCTGACGAGGTCCCAGACCGCCTCGGGCGGTGCGGCCATGTGCACCGTGACGGATCCACGCATGGGCAGAACCTACCGACCGCGACTCAGGCCTGCTCGGGCGGGAAGCCGCCCTCGGCGATCGGACCCCAGTGCTCGGGCGTGATCCGGATCAGGGACTTGTCCTGCTCGCGCATCGCGTCGCGGTACTCGTCCCAGTCGGGGTGCTCGCCCGAGATGCAGCGGAAGTACTCCACCAGCGGCTCGAGCGCCTCCGGCATGTCCAGCACCTCGGCCGTGCCGTCGACCTGGACGTAGGGACCGTCCCAGTCGTCGCTGTGCACGACCAGCGAGACCCGCGGGTCCTTGCGCGCGTTCGCCGCCTTCGCGCGACGGGGGTACGTCGAGACGACGATGCGTCCCTCGGCGTCCACGCCGCAGGTCACGGGCGACATCTGCGGCCTGCCGTCCGAGCGCCGCGTCACCACGGTGGCGTGGTGACGCGGGCGCACGAACTCCAGCAGCTGGTCACGATCGACCTTCGTCGTCGAGGCGAGCTTGGGCACGGGTGTCTCCTCAGTCAGGTCAGTCGGGTCAGTCGGGGACCATGTCGAAGGTGTTCGGGTTCGGACCGGTCCTGCCGTCCTCGCCCCGGTCGAGCGCGGTGATCGACGCCATCTCCGCGTCGGTCAGCTCGAAGTCGAAGATCGCGAAGTTCTCGCGCATCCGCTCCTGGTGCGTGGACTTCGGGAACACGATGTCGCCACGCTGCACGTGCCAACGCAGCGTCACCTGCGACGCCGTGCGTCCGTGCGCGGCCGCGACCTTGCCGATCACGTCGTCATCGAGCACCGCGCCCTGCGCGATCGGGGACCAGGCCTCGACCTTGATGCCGTGCTCGTGCGACGCGGCGCGTGCGGCCTCGTTGCCGAAGAAGGGGTGCACCTCGACCTGGTTGACCACGGGGACGACACCCGTCTCGTCGACCAGCCGCTGCAGGTGCGCGGGCTCGAAGTTGGAGACGCCGGCCGAGCGCAGCCGGCCGTCCGCGACGAGCTCGGTGAGCACCTTCCACGTCGAGACGAAGTCGCCGTCGTACAGCGTCGGCAGCGGCCAGTGGATGAGGAACAGGTCCAGCTGCTCGAGCTGGAGCTTGTCCAGGGTCTCGTCGAACGCACGCCGTGCGTCGTCGGGCCGGTGGAAACCGTTGTTGAGCTTGCTGGTCACGTACAGGTCGTCGCGGGCGAGCCCGGAGGCCTTGAGCGCCTCACCGACACCAGCCTCGTTCTGGTACATCTCCGCGGTGTCGATGTGCCGGTAGCCCACCTCGAGGGCCTGTGTCACGGCCTCGGCGGTCTCCGCCGGAGGCACCTGGAACACGCCGAAGCCGAGCTGCGGGATCGTGGTGCCGTCGTGCAGGGCAACGGTCGGGACAGTGGTCTGGGAAGTCATATCTTCAACCTTCCCGAGTCTCCCCCGACTACACACGCACCGTGGCGACGCGGTCGAGGATCGGCCGGTCGTGGTTGCCGTCGTGCACGGTGCCGGTGGCCCACCACATCTCGAGGCCGTGGTCGAGCACCTCGAGGGTGGCCAGGTTGTTGTCGAACCACGGCCCCTTCACGCGCTTCCAGCGGAACGGCGGCTCGGGCACCTTCGCGGACCGCGAGACCAGGAGCCCCATCGCCCCGGCCACGGGGTACGACGACGCGGCGGTGGCGAAGCGGAACACCCGGGGCAGCGGGTTCCGGATCGGCGAGCACACGGCCTGCAGGATCGTCGCGTCGCCGGGCAGGTCCACGACACGGGAGACGTAGGAGTGGTGCACGTCGCCGGACAGGAACGTCACCGTGCGAGGCGCCTTGCCGCGCTTGCCGGTCGCGACCTCGACGGCCATCCGGGCCACGTCGGAGAAGCCCTGCTGGAAGGCACCCCAGTGCTCGAGGTCGACTGCCTGGCGGAGCCTCTCACCCATCCTCGCCCCGCGCCTGCCCCACGCCCCGTCGGCCAGCGCCTCGCTGAACGCCTCGAGGTGGTGCAACCCCGCGGGCATGAGGAACGGCAGCGACGTGCCGACGAACAGGTGGTCGACGTCGCCGCGCATCTGCTCGTCGAGCCAGGCCATCTCGTCGTCGTCGAGGATGGAGCGGTTTCCCTCCTCGAGGACCCGGGCGGCCCGCGAGTCGACCACGACGACGCGGGAGCCCGCGAGGTCGCGGGCATAGCTCCACCGGTAGGTCTCCGGGTGCTGGTCGACGCGGTCGCCGAAGGCGTCGAGCACCTCGGTGAGGTCCAGCTCGTCGTCACCGTCGTGCGCGACGACGAGCTTCCAGTTCTCGTCCTCCGCACGCTCGGCCGCCGACATGTTGCCGAGGTGCTGGTAGACCCAGTACGACGACAGCCCGGCCACGATGCGCTCGTGCCACCACGAGGTGGCCTCCATCTCCTCGCGCCACTTCTGCGAGGTGTTCCAGTCGTCACGGACGTCGTGGTCGTCGAAGATCATCGAGCTCGGCAGCGTCGAGAGCAGCCACCGGTTCGCCGGGTCGCTCCACGCGAGCGAGTACAGGTGGGCGTACTCCTCGTAGTCCTTCAGCTCCTTCCCCGGCGGCTGCTCGATGTCGCGCCGCGACTCGATGAAGGCCTGCATCTCGTCGGTGGTCTCGTCCGCGTAGACCTGGTCGCCGAGGAAGAGCACGAGGTCCGGCCACGGCAGCTCGTCCGCGGGCTGCGTGATGCCGGCCATCGCCAGCGCGTAGGCACGCATCGCGTCGACGCCGTGCGTCCTGTTGCCCTTCTCGTCGTGGCTGACGCTGGTCCGGCACGACCCGAAGGCCATCCGGAGCGGCTTGCCGGGCTTCAACGTCGGGATCACGCTCGGCGGCAGGTCCAGTCCCGGCTCGGAGCGCGGCCAGACCGCCTCCCCGCCGACCTCCACGGCGTACGGCGTGATGGAACCGGGCTCGAGGCCGGTGCACTCGACGAGGGCGTAGTGATGGCCGTGCACGCCGAACGTGCGCGCGCTCCACTCCCCGTCGCCGGCCCGCACGGTCACGGTGGTGGCGTCGCGGGTCTCGACCCAGATGACGGCCGAGGTCTCGTCCACATGGCGGAGCAGCGGGCCGAGGACGAGCGGCCCGGTGCTCGTGTCGGTCGTCACCTCACGGCTCCAGCAGGACCTTGATGGCCCGCCGCTCGTCCATCGCGACGTAGCCCTCGGCCACCTGCTCCAGGGGCAGCGTGAGGTCGAAGACGGGGCCCGCGTCGATCGCCCCGGTCAGCGTCCGTTCGAGGAGGTCGGGGAGGTACTTGCGGACCGGGGCCATGCCTCCGGCCAGCCCGACGTTGCGGGCGAACATCGACCCCACCGGCAGCTCGATCCCGTGCGGGACGCCGACGAAGCCGACGTGCCCGCCGGGGCGGGTGCTGCTGAGGGCCTGGCGCATCGAGTCGTGCGTGCCGACGCACTCGAGGACGGCGTCGGCGCCGATCCCGTCGGTCAGCTCGCGGACCGCGGCGACGCCCTCCTTGCCGCGGGCCTCGACGACGTCGGTGGCCCCGAAGGTGCGGGCGACCGCCTGGCGGGGCGCGTGGCGTGACATCGCGATGATGCGCTCGGCGCCCAGCTCGCGGGCTGCGAGGACGCCGCACAGGCCGACCGCGCCGTCGCCGACGACCGCCACGGTCGAGCCCTTCGTGACCGCGGCGGACACCGCCGCGTGCCAGCCGGTTGCCATGACGTCGGACAGGGCCAGCAGGGCGGGCAGCATCGCGGCGTCGGGCGTCTCCGGCACCTTGACCAGGCTGCCGTCGGCCTGGGTCACCCGTGCGAGCTCGGCCTGGCCGGTGCTGGTCATCCCGAGGTTCTGGCAGGCAGCCTGCATGCCCTTGGCACAGACCGGACAGGTGTTGTCGCAGTGGCAGAACGGCACGACCACGAAGTCGCCGACGGCGACCTCGCGGACGGCGCTTCCCACCGCCTCGACGACGCCGACGATCTCGTGCCCGATGGTCATCGGTCCGTCGAGGTCGTTCTCGCCGCGGTACCACCACAGGTCGGACCCGCAGATGCAGGCGGCGACGACGCGGACGACCGCGTCGGTGGGTTCCTCGATGGTGGGGTCGTCGTGCTCTCCGAAGCGGATGTCCCGGGGTGCGTGGAGCATGGTGGCGCGCATGGGCGTCAGGTTAGACCGAGGGCTGGAGCGAGGCTCTGGTGTGACCCCCGTCCCAACCCGAGCGGGTCGCGACCAGAGGTATCTCATATCTGAGATACGTTCGCCCGGTGACTCTCGACTACAAGGCCCGCATCGGCATGCTGATCCGCGACGCGCGCAAGCACCGCGGGTGGACCCAGTCCCAGCTGGCGGAGGTGCTGAACACCAGCCAGAGCGCCGTGAACCGCATCGAGCGGGGCCACCAGAACATCACCCTCGAGATGCTCGCGCGCATCGGTGAGGCGCTCGACTCCGAGATCGTCTCGTTCGGCACCGGCCCCACGCACCTGCGGGTCACCGGCCCGACGACGCTCTCCGGAAGCATCGACGTGAAGTCCTCGAAGAACGCCGGCGTCGCGCTGCTCTGCGCCACGCTGCTCAACCGTGGCCGCACCACGCTGCGCAAGGTCGCGCGCATCGAGGAGGTCAACCGCCTCCTCGAGGTGCTCGAGAGCCTCGGCGCCCGCACCCGCTGGCTCAACGAGGACAACGACCTCGAGATCGTGCCGCCGCGGACACTGGACCTGAGCCGGATCGACGAGTCCGCCGCCCGGCGTACCCGCTCGGTGATCATGTTCCTCGGCCCGCTGCTCCACCGGGAGCAGGAGTTCGCGCTGCCGTACGCCGGCGGCTGCGACCTCGGCACTCGCACGGTCGAGCCGCACATGGCCGCCCTGCGTCCCTTCGGCCTCGAGGTCAAGGCGACCGACGGCTTCTACCAGGCGACCGTCACCGAGGTCGACGGCCCGATCCGCCCGATCGTGCTGACCGAGCGCGGCGACACGGTGACCGAGAACGCCCTGATGGCGGCGGCCCTGCGCCCGGCCGTCACGGTCATCCGCAACGCCAGCCCGAACTACATGGTCCAGGACCTCTGCTTCTTCCTGCAGCGGCTCGGCGTCCGCATCGACGGCGTCGGCACCACCACGCTGACGGTGCACGGGGTCGAGAGCATCGACGTCGACGTCGACTACGCCCCCTCCGAGGACCCCATCGAGGCGATGTCGCTGCTGGCGGCCGCGATCGTCACCAGCTCCGAGATCACCATCCGCCGGGTCCCCATCGAGTTCCTCGAGATCGAGCTCGCCCTTCTCGAGGAGATGGGCTTCCGCTACACCCGCAGCGACGAGTACGTCGCCGCGAACGGCCACACCCGCCTGGTCGACCTGACCACGCACATGTCGGTGCTGCACTCCCCCATCGACAAGATCCACCCGATGCCGTTCCCGGGCCTCAACATCGACAACCTGCCGTTCTTCGCGGTGATCGCCGCAGTCGCCCAGGGCCAGACCCTGCTCCACGACTGGGTCTACGAGAACCGCGCGGTCTACCTCACCGACCTCAACAAGCTCGGTGCGAAGGTCCAGCTCCTCGACCCGCACCGGGTGAGCATCGAGGGCCCCACGCACTGGTCCGGCGCGGAGATCGTCTGCCCTCCCGCGCTGCGCCCGGCCGTGGTGATCCTGCTGGCGATGCTCGCCTCCAAGGGCACCTCGGTGCTGCGCTCGGTCTACGTCATCAACCGCGGCTACGAGGACCTCGCCTCGCGCCTCAACGACCTCGGCGCCTCGATCGAGACCTTCCGCGACATCTGAGCGGCTGTCTTCGGGTGCGGTGAGTGCCTGGGCGCTCCTTCAGGCGGCTCTTGACGACAACGCGGCCTGGTTCGGTGCTATCGCTCGGTCTCGCCCGTGTTCCCGTGGTCCGGAGGAGCTTTCCGACGTCAGGACGCAATTCAACGCGCGATCGGAGTCCTGACGTCGGAAAGCTCCGCAGCCACCACTAAGTGGTGACGAGTGGCAGAAAACCCAGCCATGAATCTGTCGTTCGCCACCACTTACTGTCGTGAGCCGACCGCCGAGGGGACCAGGCGCCGACTCGTCGTCGTTGCCGCCTGAAACGCAACCAGGCGCGAACCGCACCCGACGACGACCAGCCTCAGCCGAACAGCGTCTCCATGAAGCTCCGGGCCCGCTTGGGGCCGGGGGGCGGGGCGGTCATGTCGGCCGTGATGCGCGGCAGCGGGGTCGTCTCGGGACCGGAGCCGCGGTGCCAGTCGTTCTCGGCCTCGCTGAGCAGACCGACGTCGGCGCGCTCGAGGAAGATCCCGTGGCAGGACGAGCAGCGGGCGATCTCCACCTCACGCATCGTGTGCGTCTGCATCGCCCCACCACACTTCGGACACGTCATCTCGTCCATGCCTCCGACGCTACTCCTCCAGGTCGGTACATACTGCGGTCTGTGAGCACGCCACGCACGGGGTTCGCGTTCCTCGACGAACCCGTGGAGAAGGGCGCCAAGCTCGCCTTCGCGCACCGCGGCGGTGCCCTGCACCCCGACCTCGTGGGGCTCGAGAACACCCTCGAGGCGTTCCGCTCCGCGGTCGACCTCGGCTACCGCTACCTGGAGACCGACGTCCGGGCCACCAGCGACGGCGTGCTCATGGTGTTCCACGACGACGTGCTCGACCGGGTCACCGACAGCGCGGGCCCGATCGTGGCCCGCCGGCACGCCGACCTCACGTCCGTGCGAGTCGCCGGCCGGGTGCCGCTGCCGACGCTGGAGGAGGCGCTCGAGTCCTTCCCCGACGTCCGCTTCAACGTGGACCTGAAGGCGCGGTCGTGCGTCGCGCCGATGGCCGACCTCGTCCGGCGGATGAAGGTGCAGGACCGCGTGTGCGTCGGCTCGTTCGAGGAGCGCATCCTGCGTCGCTTCCGCAAGCTCACCGACGGGCGGGTCGTGACCAGCTGCGGGGTGCTCATGGTCGGCGCCATGAAGTTCGCGCCGTTCGCCCAGCGGGTGACGCCGCTGTTGCGCGACCACGGGCTCGCCCTCCAGGTGCCTCTCGTCCACCGTGGCATCACCTACGTCGACCGCCGCTTCGTCGAGCTCGCGCACGCCGGTGGGCGGCAGGTCCACGTCTGGACGATCGACGACCGGGCCGAGATGGAGTACCTCCTCGACCTCGGCGTCGACGGCATCATCAGCGACCGCACGGACGTGCTCCGGGAGGTCCTCATCGAGCGTGGCCAGTGGGAGGGACCCTGATGAGCACAGGATTCGCGGACCTGACGCCGTTGGCCCGGCAGAAGGAGCAGAAGGCCTGGTACTGGTACGACTGGGCGAACTCGGCGTACTTCACGACCATCCTCACGGTCCTCTTCGGGCCCTACATGATCGCCGTCTCCAAGGCCGCCGCCCCCGACTGTGCGGGCAAGGGCTGCGTCGAGAAGGTCGACGTGCTCGGCGTGGGCATCGCGGCCGGCAGCCTGGGTGGCTTCCTGGTCACGGCCTCGACACTGATCGGCGCGGTCGTGCTCCCCCTGGTCGGGGCCGTCATCGACCGCTCGGCGCGCAAGCGCGTGCACATGGCCGGCTACGCCTGGGCCGGTGCCGCCTTCGCCTCGACCCTCTTCTTCATGACCGGCGACAAGTGGCAGATCGGCGCCGTCGCCATCGTGGCCAGCAACATCCTGGTCGGCTGCTCGCTGGTCGCCTACAACGCGATCCTCAACGACATCTCGACCGAGGACGAGCGCGACCGCGTCTCGTCGCGGGGCTGGGCGTGGGGCTACCTCGGCGGCGGCCTGCTGCTCGTGGTCAACCTCGGCATGGTGCTGGGCCACGACGCGCTCGGCATCAGTCGCGGCTTCTCGGTGCGCCTCTCGATGCTGTCGGCGGCGATCTGGTGGGCGGCGTTCACGCTGATCCCCTTCCTGCGCCTCAGGGACCGCGCCCCCCAGCACCTCGTCGAGATCGAGGAGGGCGGGCTCGTCCGGCGCAGCTTCGGTCAGCTGGTGGCGACGCTCAAGGAGACCCGGCGCTACCCGATGACGCTGACCTTCCTGTTGGCCTACCTCTTCTACAACGACGGCATCCAGACCGTGATCGGGACCGCCGCCGTGTACGGCGAGGAGGAGCTCGGGCTCGAGACCGAGGTGCTCATCGCGACGATCCTGCTCGTGCAGTTCGTCGCCTTCGCCGGCGCGCTGCTCTTCGGCAAGCTGGCCGAGAAGCGGGGCTCGATCACCCTCATCCGGTGGGGCCTCGTGCTCTGGATGGTCGTCGTGATCGCGGGGTTCGTCCTGCCGAAGGGGCAGGTCGTGCCGTTCCTCCTGCTCGCGGTCGGCATCGGCCTGGTCATGGGTGGCACCCAGGCGCTCTCGCGGTCGTTCTTCAGCCTGCTCATCCCCCGTGGCCGGGAGGGCGAGTACTTCAGCCTCTACCAGGCCCTCGAGCGGGGAACCTCGTGGTTCGGGAGCCTGGTGTTCTACCTGATGTTCCAGCTCACCGGGTCCTACCGCCCCTCGATCGTCGCGCTGATCGTGTTCTTCGGGCTCGGTCTGGCCCTGCTCCTCCGGGTCGACGCACAGCGCGGGATCCGCGAGGCGGGCAACACGCCGCCGGTCGTGGTCTGACCCGGGCACCCGCCCGATTTGCCCTCGCGTGTAAGACCCGAAAGCATGGGAAACCTGACAACGAGGGTTTCTGCAGGTTCCCGTGAGGGGATTTCGGAACTTTTCGGACCCTCATCACGTTGTCACGTATGAGGGAATCCGACGGTACGACCGTTCGGCCTGCCCTCCCTCGACCAGGCCCCACAAGGGCAGTCACGGCAACACGGAGGACAACGACATGGCAGAGCGCACACTGCGAGGGGCTCGACTCGGTGGTCAGAGCTTCGAGGACGAGCGCGGCATCGAGTTCGCCGCACGTCAGCGTGTCGCCTACGTCTGCAAGCAGGGCCACGAGTTCGAGATCCCGATGGCGGCCGAGGCCGACGTTCCCCCGCTCTGGGAGTGCCCGCGGTGCGGCGCCGAGGCGCTCGCGCGCGACGTGGAGCGCCCCGAGCCGAAGGCCGAGAAGCCGGCCCGCACGCACTGGGACATGCTGCTGGAGCGTCGCTCCATCAAGGAGCTCGAGGAGATCCTCACCGAGCGACTCGAGCTGCTCCGCGGCGGCGAGATCGGCCCGGCGCACCTGCACCGCGGCTCGAAGTCCAAGTCCGCCTGACCGCGACACCTGTCGTCACGACGAGGCACGTCCGGGCGTCGATCAGCGCGGGTCGTCGTCGACGACCTCGCCGGTGACCACGTCGCCGTGCTCCGGTCGGGGTCCGGGCCGGGGACGTGTCATGGCCGGGCCGACCTGCACGACGCTGAGCCGGCGTCCGATGACCCGGGCCAGCACGTGCCGCGCGAGGGGTCGGGTGAACGGCAGGATGCAGAAGAGGCCGACCACGTCGCTGACGAAGCCCGGCGTGACGAGCAGGGTGCCGCCGACCAGGATCAGCGCACCGTCGGCGAGCTCCTTGGCCGGCATCCGCCCGGAGCCCAGCGCCTCCTGGAGCGCCTTCCAGGCCCGTCCCCCCTCGTGGCGCACCAGCCACGACCCCAGCACGCCGTCGGCGACCAGGATGAGGATGGTCCACCACGGGCCGACGACCTGGCCGAGCTGCACGATGAGGTAGATCTCGAGCACCGGGATGCCGATGAACAGCACCGCGAGCACCCACCAGGGGAACCGTCGCCTCATCGAGCCACCTCCTGCCGGCCGCGCTTCCCGCGGAGTCCCGGCACCTTCGACAGTACGTCGCGGGCCTGCGCCGCCCGGGTCTGCAGGCCCCACACGGTGATGCGTCGCAGCGACTCGGTGGCCACCGAGCGGTTCATCTTCGACTCGCCGCGGACCCGCTCCAGGAACTCGATCGGGACCTCCCGCACGGTGAGCCCGGCCCGCAACGTGCGCAGGGTCAGGTCGGTCTGGAAGCAGTAGCCGACGGACTCGACCGAGGCGAGGTCGAGGGCACGCAGCGTGCTCGCCCGGAACAGGCGAAACCCCGCGGTGACGTCGTGCACGGGGATGCCCAGGGCGAGCCTGGCGTACTGGTTGCCCCCGACCGAGAGCGCCTTGCGGAAGCGGCTCCAGTTGACGACCGAGCCGCCCTTGATCCACCGCGCGCCGATGACGAGGTCCGCGTCGGCCAGAGCCTCCATGAGGGTCGGCAGCTGCTCGGGCTGGTGAGACCCGTCGGCGTCCATCTCCCCCACCACGTCGTACCCGCGCTCCAGGGCGACCGCGAAGCCGTGGAGGTACGCCGCCCCCAGCCCGGCCTTCTCGGTGCGGTGCACGACCGACACCCGGTCGTGGCGGACGGCGAGGTCGTCGGCGATGTCGCCGGTGCCGTCCGGCGAGCCGTCGTCGACCACGAGGACGTCGGTCCCGGGGACGGCGACCAGGGTGCGCTCGACGATCCACTCCAGGTTGTCGGCCTCGTTGTACGTCGGGACCACCATGACCATCCGGCCCAGCGGCGGCCGGGAGGTCATCGGGCGCCGCCGGTGGGGGCCGGGTCGGGCTGCTGCTGCGCGTCCGGGGTGGGCCCGGCCGGGGGCGGGGTCGCGGAGCGGCGACGACGGAGGTCGGTGACGACGGTGACGCCCACCGCGAGCAGGGCGACGGCGGAGAGCAGGCAGCCCGATCGACCGGCCCCACCGCACTCCCGGGGTGATGCCGCTGCGCAGGGTGACCTGGGTGTCCATGACCTGGGTGGAGCGCACCGGCGGCCGCTGCGCGACCGACCCGTCGGGGTTCACGACCCCGGAGACGCCGTTGGTGGCGACCACGACGACCGTGCGCCCGGTCTCCACGGCACGGAGCCGGGCGATGGCGAACTGCTGCTCCACCTGTCCGGTGCCCATGTAGGTGGCGTTGTTGGTCGGCACGACGAGCATCCCGGCGCCGTCCTCGACGGCGGCACGCACGAGGCCGTCGTAGGCGACCTCGAAGCAGATCGTGTCTCCGATCGTGGTGCCGGCGAGGTCGAGCACGCCGGGCTCGGTGCCGGGCACCATGTCGCGCGGGATCTGGTCGAGACGCTCGAACACCTGCGCCAGCTGCTTGCGCATCGGGATGTACTCGCCGAACGGGACCGGGTGGGTCTTGGAGTAGCGCTCCCCCGGGCCTGTGCCCGGAGACCACACGATGCTCTGGTTCTTCACGTCGATCGGGCCGGGGCCGCCGACCATCGCGCCGACGAGCACGGGGACGCCGACGGCGTTGACGGCGCGCTGGATGTCCTCGTAGACGCTGGCGTCCTCGAACGGGTCGATGTCCGTGGAGTTCTCCGGCCACAGCACGAAGTCGGGCTTGGGCACCGCGCCGGAGTCGATGTCGCGGCCCAGCTCGAGGGTGGCCTCGACGTGGTTGTTCAGGACGGCGCGGCGCTCCGCGAAGGCCTCCATGCCCTCCCCGGGGACGTTGCCCTGCACCGCTGCTACCTGGACGGTGCCGTCGGCGTCCGCGGCCGCGCGGCCGGCGAGCGCGGGTGCGGCGGCGAGCACCAGCACCCCGAGGGCGGCGAGCCCGGCCGTGAGGGTCCGACGAGCGTCGGGCCGGACCAGCTCGCGGACGAGCCAGGCGAGGGTCGCGCCGAGCAGCGCCACGAGGAACGTCGTGCCGGCCGTGCCGACCCAGGCCATGGCCGTGGCGAGCGGGGTGTCGATGGTCGCGAACGCCAGCCGTCCCCAGGGGAAGCCGCCCCACGGGACCCAGGAGCGCAGGACCTCGACGCCGACCCAGCAGGCGGCCGTCCAGAGCGGCCACAGGGCCAGTCTGGACACCCGGCCCAGGACGACCCCCAGCAGGCCGTAGAACGCCGCCTCGAGGACCGTGATGCCCACCCAGGCGTCGCGCCCGATGACGGAGATCCACGGCAGCAGGCCACCCATGAAGCCGGCGCCGAAGAGCAGGCCGGTCAGGAAGGCACGGCGGCCGCGCAGTCCGTGGACGGCCAGCGACAGCCCGGCGACTGCCGGGACGAGGAGCCAGACCCACGCCAGCGGCTCGAACGACGCGGCCACTCCCAGCCCGGAGAGCAGAGCGAGAAGCAGTCGGCGGGCCACACCCAGAATCTACCGGGAGCGGGTGCTGAAAAATCACAGAGAGGCCCGGCACCCTTCGGACCGACGGTGCTCGCGTTGGCTACGCGAGTCCCCCGCCGTTGTCTACTGGGTCCCGGACCTCTCCGGCGTTCCAACCCCGTTGACGTTTGCTCGGTGCCGGACGGCTGCGCCCTCCCTCGATCGTGGAACCCGACCGGGACTCGCAGCCACCTCTGGCGCCGGCGCACGACTGCGGCCTGCTCGGTGGACGTCGTGGATCGTGCCGACTGGCGGGCGCCGCGTCAACCCCCACGTGACCTGCTGGTTCGCAGAAAACCGCAGGTCAGTCGTCACCTGCGAGCCACCAAGAATTTCTCAGGTTTCTTGCAGGGTCACGGCGTGTCGTCTTGAACGCGCCGCGAGGGAACCACCACGACACCGCGGGCGGTCGTCGCGACCACCGGGTCGTCCAACACCTCGGCGGCCGACTCCCCGAGGTCCGGGCGACCGCGGGCCACGACGATGAGCCGGAAGTCCATGGTGCGCGAGCGGGTGCCGACCTGGACCAGCTCGGCGGTCACCTCGATGCAGTCCCCGGCCCGGACAGGGGCGCGGAACTGCACGTCGGAGTACGACGCGAACAGCCCCTCGTCGCCGTCGCTGCGGATGCACAGCTCGGTCGCGACGTCGCCGAAGAGGCCGAGGCCGTAGGCGCCGTCGACGAGGTTCCCGGCGTAGTGGGCGTGGCTGTAGGGCACGTAGCGCCGGTGCACGCACCGTCATCCCGGTCCGGCTGTCCGTCTCGGTCATGAGGCCTCCTTCACGGTGTGCACGAGGTACGACGCGACGTCGGCCGGCGTCGTGCCCCGCGCGAAGATCCGGTCCACACCGAGCTCGCTGGTGCTCGACTCGTCGAAGCGCGGACCGCCCACGACGAGCACCGGGCGCCGCTCCTCGGGGTAGGCCTCCCGGAACGCGGCCGACATCTCCTGGGTGTTCAGCAGGTGCGCGTCGCGCTGGGTGACGACCTGGGAGACCAGCACGGCGTCGGCCTTCTCGGCCTGCGCCCGGGCGACGAGCTGGGGCACGGAGACCTGGGCGCCGAGGTTCACGACCTTGATCTCGCGGTAGTACTCCAGGCCCTTCTCCCCCGCGAACCCCTTGATGTTGAGGATCGCGTCGATGCCGACCGTGTGCGCGTCGGTGCCGATGCACGCGCCGACCACGACCAGTCGCCGTCGGAGCATCTTGCGGATGGCCAGGTTGGCCTCCTTGGGCGACAGCAGCGGGTAGTCGCGCTCGACGACCTGGACCTTGTCGACCTCGACGAGGTGGTGCACCCGCCCGTACACGACGAAGAAGGTGAAGTCGGGCCCCATCGGCTTCGCGTGCACGACGAGCGCCGGGTCCATGCCCATCTTGTTGGCCAGCTGCTGCGCGGCGCCCTCGGCGACCTTGCTGTGCGGCATCGGCAGCGTGAAGGACATCTGCACCATGCCGTCGCCCGTGGTGTCGCCGTACGGGCGGATGACGTGGGGTCCGTTGGTCGAGCTTGTCGAGACCATCAGCCCTCCAGGATCTCGGTCGCGGGGTTGAAGTAGCCGTCGGCCTTGCGGGCCACGCCGTCGAGGCCCCGGCCACCGTCGGGGGGCCGCTTCATCAGGCCGAAGGTGCCGTCGGCGATCGCGGCCAGCAGCGGCGGGTGGCCCGCTTCGTCGGTGTCGCCGGCGATCTTCTCGAGCAGGTCGATCGACTCCCGCAGCACCTGGGTCGCGCGCTGGGCGATGAAACCGTCCGGCGCCGGCTGGAAGTCCTCACGCAGCCCGCCGGCCGCGTCGAGGACGTAGCGGACGTTCTGCAGGGCCAGGTCGCGGTCGGACAGCCAGGGCGTCACGACGGCCTCGGTCATCATGCCGACGAGCAGGATGCCCTGGTCGGTGAGCGTGCCGACCAGGTTGAAGAACGCGTCGAGGAGGTAGCCGCGGAAGACGTCGCCGGTCATGTGCCGGGTCGGGGGCATCCACTTCAGCGGGGCGTCGGGGAACAGCGTGCGGGCCAGCAGGGCGTGCGCGAGCTCGAGACGGAACGAGTCCTTGATCGACGGGTCGATCTCGAAGGCGTGCCCGATGCCGAGCTGCCAGTCCTCGAGCCCGGCCTCCTTGGCGAAGTACTCGTTGAGCAGCTGGCTCACGGTCACCGTGTGCGCGGCCTCGACGGCGTCGGCGGTGGTGAGGTAGTTGTCCTCGCCGGTGTTGATGATGATCCCGGCGCGCGCGTGCATCTGCCGGCTGAAGCGCTGGTCCACGAAGGTGCGGATCGGGTTGATGTCGCGGAAGAGGATGCCGTACATCGAGTCGTTGAGCATCATGTCGAGCCGCTCGAGCCCGGCCATCGTGGCCATCTCCGGCATGCAGAGGCCGGAGGCGTAGTTGGTCAGTCGGACGTAGCGGCCCACTTCCGCGCTGGTCTCGTCGAGGGCCGCCCGCATCAGCCGGAAGTTCTCCTGGGTCGCGTAGGTGCCGGCGTAGCCCTCACGGGTCGGGCCCTCGGGCACGAAGTCGATCAGTGACTGCCCCGTCGAGCGGATCACCGCGATGATGTCGGCGCCCTCGCGCGCCGCTGCCTGCGCCTGCGGCATGTCCTCGTAGATGTCGCCGGTGGCGACGATGAGGTAGATCCAGGGCTTGCGCGGCGGGTCGCCGAGCTTCTTCACGAGGCGCTCGCGCTCGCGGCGGCGGGCGTCGACCTTCTTGACCCCGGCACCGACCTGCTTGCGCGCCTGGCTGCGCGCCCGGACCAGGTCGCGGCCCTCCGGCACCCGGAAGCGCACCGACCCGGCCGACGCCTTCTGCGCCAGCGTGGTGAGGTCCTCGGCCTCGCCGCGCACCAGCGCGTCGTACACGGGCAGCGCGGCACCGTGCTCGAGGCCGACGTCGGCACGGACGGCATCCATGAGGGCGTTGACCCACGGGGTCCCGTCGGGGTCGGCGCCGGTGATGCCGCCGAGCCGCAGGGTGGCGCGCTCCACGGACACGGTCGTGTGCGCCTGGGCGAGGTCGACGATCGGGCGCCCCGCGGTGACGGCGAGGTCGCGCGCCCGCGTGACGAGGGCCTGGTCGAGGTCGAGCTTCACGTGAGGAGTCCTCCTGCGTCGTGGGCCACGGCACCGTCGACGAGCGTGAGCACGCAGACGGGCAGCGAGTGGTCGGGGTCGAGGGACGGCAGGCCGTCCGGGGTCGGGGAGCCGTCGGGCAGGTCCCACACCGCGAGGTGGGCTGGGGCGCCGGGCTCGAGGCGGCCGCCGTCGTCGCGCCGGGCCGCCCGCCAGCCGCCGACGGTGTGGGCCTCGACTGCCGTGGCGACGTCGAGGCGCTCACGCGGGTCGTGGTGGTGCACGGCGGCGCGAACGCCGGCCCAGGGGTCGAACGGCGTCACCGGGCTGTCGGACCCGAACGCGAGGGGTACGCCGGTCGCGTGCATCGTCCCGAAGGGGTTCATGCCCTCGTGACGATCGCCGAGGCGCTGGTCGTAGAGACCGCCCGGGGCACCCCACAGCCCGTCGAACATCGGCTGCACGCTGGCGGTCACGCCGAGCCGGGCCAAGGCCGTCACCTGGTGGCGTGCTGACCATCTCGAGGTGCTCGAGCCGGTGGCGGGCGGAGCGCACCGCCTCCGCGCCGACCTTCTCGGCCGCCTGCTCGAAGCCCGCCACGACCTCGGCGACGGCGCGGTCGCCGATCACGTGGAAGCCGGCCTGCAGGCCAGCGTCGGTGCAGGCGACGACGTGGGCGGCCACCTCGTCCGCGGTGAGGTAGAGGTGGCCGCGCGGGTGCCGGCCGTCGCCGTCGGCGTACGGATCCTGGAGCGCCGCGGTGCGCGAGCCGATCGAGCCGTCCATGCACAGGTCGCCGGCGGCTCCCTCGCAGCCGAGCGCGCGGACCCGGTCGAGCGCATCCATCTCGCCCCAGTAGCCCACCACCTCGGGCAGCGCCAGGCCGTCCCGGGCGTGCTCCTCACGGAGCCGCTCGACGGTCGCGAAGTCCTCGGGGTCGTTGATGTGCGGGGCGCCCAGCTCGTGGACGAGGCCGATCCCCCGCGCCGCTGCCGTCTGCAGGGCGAGCAGGATCGCGGCGGCCCGGTCGTCCGGGCGGAGGAGGCGTCGCTGCGCGTCGCGCACGGCGTGATGGGCGTCGCGGGTCAGGGGGCCCTGGTCGGACCAGCCGTCCCTCGCGGTGAGGTCGCCCGCGGCGTCGACCAGGGCCGTCGAGGCGACGGCCGAGTGCACGTCGACGCGCCCGACGTAGGCCGGCCGGCCGCCCACGGCGGCGTCGAGCTCGGCCCTGGTGAACACCCGTTGGTCCGGCCACCCGCTCTCGTCCCACGAGTGGCCGAGCACGACCTCGAGCCGGCTGGCGCGGGCGTGGGCGGCGAGGAGGTGCAGGGCCTCCTCGGCGGAGCGTGCGGAGCCGAGGTCGGCCCCGAGCAGCGCGAGGCCCGTGGCCGCGAGGTGCGCGTGGGCGTCGACGAACGCCGGCGTCACCAGCCGCCCACCGAGGTCCACGGTGCGGGCGGCCTCGCCGGGCGGCGTCCCGTTGCCGCACCACAGCACGCGGCCGTCCTCGAGGAGGACGTCCGTCACGGTGCCGACGGGGGTGAGGACACGACCGTCGGAGAGGTGGAGCCGGGTCACGGTGCCATTCTCCCGCTATCCCGCGTCAGAGCCGTCGCTCGAAGAGACCGCGCACGCCGTCGGAGGCGCGGAGCAGCGAGAGGGCGTAGTCGGCGTGGCCCGGGGCGTAGCCGTTGCCGACCAGCATCGTCACGTCGGCGGCGAGGCCCTCGGCGCCCAGGGCGGCCGCGGAGAACGACGTGGCCATGGAGAAGAAGATGATCGTCCCGCCGTCGCGGGTCGACAGCACGGCGCCGCCCTCGCATCCGGGGACGTCGACGCACACGACGGTCACGTGGGCCCGCTCGGGGTCGGCCGACCGGACGGCCTCGCTGAGGGCCACCGGGTCGCGCGCGTCGGCGACGAGCACGTGGTCGGCGAGGCCGGACCCGCGGAGCAGCTCCGCCTCGGCCTGGGTCGGAACGACGCCCACGGTGGTCGAGGCACCGGCCTGACGGGCCGCGGCGAGCGACAGCGAACCGGACTTCCCCGCTCCTCCGATCACCACGACCGTGGCGCCGGCGTACTGCTGCACGACGCGGGCCGTCAGCGCGGGAGCACCGCAGACGTCCATGACCGCCAGGCTGAGCGCGGCGGGGAGGTCGTCGGGGACGACCGCGGCCACGGAGCGGCCGAAGAGGATGGCGTAGCCGTCCGCGGGGACCTGCTCGCTCGCACCGTCCCAGCCGACCAGCCCGTCCTCGATGACGAGCGGGGTGAGGGTGAGCGAGACCAGCGTCGCGATCCGGTCCCCCACGCGGAGACCCAGCGGAGACTCGGGCCCGACCTCCTCGACGGTGCCGACGAGCATGCCGCCGGAGCCGGTCTCGGGGTTCTGCATCTTGCCGCGGCGGCCGATGATCTCGAGGACGGCGGCGCGCACGGCGTCACCGTCGTGGCCGTGGGTCCGCTCGAGCTGGCGGAACGACGCGGCGTCGAGGTTGAGGCGCTCGACGCGGACCCGCACCTCGTCCGGCCAGAGCTCACGGCGGGTGTCGAGGACCTCTGCTGCCTGGGGCAGGACCCCCGCGGGCTCGAGGACCCGGTGCAGCCCTACCGGGTCGTGACGCAGGTCACGGTCCTGGGGGGTCATCTGGTCGTGGTGCACCGGAGGTCTCCCTCTGCTTTCGTGACAGGTCCGTAAATATTGCTGTGTCCAAATGGACATGCCGAAGATTCTCTCTCTACCCTGGCAGAGACAGGTCATCACGCACAAACCTGACCCGCCAGGTTTCGTACAAGGAGCAGCCATGCTGGTGGAGCACCCCGACCAGACCCCGGTCCACGACGACGGTCAGCCCTACCCGTACCGCCGACAGGAGCTCGTCGAGCCCGACTGGACCCGGTTCCCGGGATGGTCCGACGTGACTCGCGAGCAGTGGGAGTCGGCCCAGTGGCAGCGCAGCCACTGCGTCAAGAACCTCAAGCAGATGCGCGAGCTGCTCGGCGACCTGGTCGACGAGACGTTCTACGCCGACCTCGAGCGCGACCAGCAGGAGCGCGCCACGATGTCGATGCTCGTGCCGCCGCAGATGATGAACACCATGGCGGCCAAGGTCGAGGTGGGCGGCGCGGGGTCGCTGACCGAGGCGTTCTACGCCGACCCGGTGCGCCGCTACATGATCCCGGTCTTCTCCGACCGGCGCGCCGACTGGGCCTCGCACCCCTACTCCACGCGCGACTCCCTCCACGAGCACGACATGTGGGTGGCCGAGGGCCTCACGCACCGCTACCCGACCAAGGTGCTGGCCGAGCTGCTGCCCACGTGCCCGCAGTACTGCGGTCACTGCACGCGCATGGACCTGGTCGGCAACTCGACGCCGACCGTCGACAAGCTGAAGTTCGACCTCAAGCCCGTCGCCCGTCTCGATGCGCAGATGGACTACCTCCGCAGCCACCCCGAGGTCCGCGACGTCGTGGTCTCCGGCGGCGACGTGGCGAACATGCCGTGGGCGCGCCTCGAGGAGTTCCTCGACCGGGTGCTCGAGGTCGAGAACATCCGCGACATCCGGCTGGCCACCAAGGCGCTCATGGGTCTCCCCCAGCACTGGCTCCAGGACGAGGTCGTCGAGGGCGTCGCCCGCGTTGCGCAGAAGGCGCAGGCGCAGGGCGTCTCGCTGGCGATCCACACCCACGTCAACCACGCCAACTCCGTGACCCCGCTGGTCGCGAAGGCAGCGCGGACGATGCTCGAGGTCGGCGTGCGCGACGTGCGCAACCAGGGCGTGCTGATGGACGGTGTCAACGCCGACGCGCACAGCCTGCTCGACCTCTGCTTCGCGCTCCTCGACGGCGCCCAGATCCTGCCCTACTACTTCTACATGTGCGACATGATCCCGAACGCCGAGCACTGGCGGGTGTCGGTCGACGAGGCGCAGCAGCTGCAGCACCACATCATGGGCTACCTCCCCGGCTTCGCGACGCCGCGCATCGTCTGCGACGTGCCGTTCGTCGGGAAGCGCTGGGTGCACCAGCTCGCGGAGTACGACCGCGAGAAGGGCATCTCGTACTGGACGAAGAACTACCGCACCTCCATCGAGGCCTCGGACCCCGAGGCCACGACGCGGCACTACGAGTACTACGACCCGATCCACACGCTCCCCGAGGCCGGCCAGGCCTGGTGGCGCGAGCAGGCAGAGCGCAGCCTCAGCCTGGTCTGACCACCGCACAAAACTGGTGCCGGTTTGCAGCTGGCGCCCGCCCGGGCACGAAACTGGTGCCGGTTTCCGGCTGGCGCCCGCCCGGGCACGAAACTGGTGCCGGTTTCCGGCTGGCGCCCGCCCGGGCACGAAACTGGTGCCGGTTTCCGGCTGGCGCCCGCCCGGGCACGAAACTGGTGCCAGTTCTCGGCTTGCCGAGACCTACGGCAGCTCGCGCAGCGTGTCGACCAGGCGCGCGGTGGGGCTGTCGATGCCCCAGCGCCCGGCGAGCTCGACGAGCCTGTCGGGGTCCACGGGTGAGCGCGGCAGCGTGAGGTCAGGCGCGCCGAGGTCGATGTCCTTGGCCACGGCGACGACGGTCGGTGCGACTGCGAGGTAGTCGGCGGCCGCGCGGAGCTTGCCGCGCGGGCCGGGCGCCAGGTCGGAGTCGGGGTCGGCGACCGCCTCGAGCAGGCCGACCATGTCGCCGAAGCGTCCGAGCAGGGTCGCGGCGGTCTTCTCGCCGATCCCGCCGACCCCCGGCAGGCCGTCCGAGGCGTCGCCCCGGAGGGTCGCGAAGTCGGCGTACTGACCGGCGTCGACGGCGTACTTCTCGCGCACCACGTCGTTGGTGACCCGCTCGTGCCGGCCGACACCGCGGGCGACGTAGAGCACGCGCACCTCGCGGTCGTCGTCGACGAGCTGGAAGAGGTCGCGGTCGCCGGTGACGATGTCGGTCGGCATCGTCGCGTGCGTGGCCAGGGTGCCGATGACGTCGTCGGCCTCGTAGCCGTCCGCGCCCACCACGGTGATCCCGAAGGCGGAGAGCACGTCCTCGATGACCGGGATCTGCCGGTTCAGCGCGTGCGGCACCTCCTCGACGTCGACCGCGTCCTTCTTCTCCTTCACCACGCGGTGGCCCTTGTACGACGGCAGCAGGTCGGTGCGCCAGGCGGGCCGCCAGTCGTTGTCCCAGCAGCAGGCGAGGTGGGTCGGCTCGTACTCCCCCACCAGCCGGCTGATGAAGTCGAGCAGCCCTCGGACCGCGTTGACCGGCGTGCCGTCGGGCGCCTTGACCGAGTCGGGGACGCCGAAGAAGGCGCGGAAGTACAGGGACGCTGTGTCGAGCAGCATGAGCCGGTCTGGTCGGGAGGCCATGGCCCGGAGCATAGGGCGGGTCGACCCGTGTCAACCGGAGCGCACCTGACGATGAGAGAGGTATGGAGGCACCGCACGACGCGGAGACGTTGACCTGGGGTCGCCCGGCGACGGGCCAGGACGACTTCGAGGCGTTCTACCGCGCCGAGATGCCGCGCCTCGTCGCGCTGGCCCGGGGCCTCTGTGGTGCAGCGGCCGCCGACGACGTCGCCCAGGAGGCGATGCTGGCGACGTACCGCCGCTGGTCCCGGGTGCGCGACCTCGAACGGCCTGACGCGTACGTCCGGCGCACCTGCGCGAACCTCGCGGTCTCCACCTTCCGCCGCAGGGTGGTCGAGCTCCGCGCACTCTCCCGGCTCCAGCAACGACGCGACGAGCCGGCCGTGATGCCGGACGCGGCGGAGGAGTTCTGGTCGCACGTGCGCGCGCTGCCTGCACGACAGGCCCAGGTGGTCGCGCTGCACTACCTCTTCGACCTCAGCGTCGACGACGTGGCGGCGACGCTCGAGGTCTCCTCGGGCACGGTCAAGGTCCATCTCTCGCGGGCCCGAGCGACGCTCGCCCGCACCCTCGGGCTCGAGGAGGAGTCATGAGTCTCGACGCGCTGGCCAGGGAGTCCGCCGACGCGCTGCACGAGGCCGCACGCCACACCGGCGCCGAGGAGCGCCTGGATGCGCTCGTCCGGAGCAGCCGTCGTCGGACCGCGACCCGGCTCGGGGCGGCTGCGGTGGCCGTCGCGCTGGCGGTGTCAGCGGCCGTCCTGCTGCCCCTCGGCGGCGACAGCACACCCGCACCGGCCGGTCCGGGTGACGCCGGCTCGATCATCATCGACCTCAGCGGCAAGGACGCAGGTGCCGGGACGCTGTCGCTGGACGTGGCCGACGAGAGCGAGGTCCTCGCCGAGCTCGACGGCGGCCATCTGGTCAATCCCTTCGACATGGACGTGTCCCCGGACGGGAGCCTCCTTGCCCTCACCGACACCCGTCGGCTCCAGCTGGTCGACCTGGAGTCACGTCGGCTCGTGGCGGACGTCGCGTGCACGTGCTTGTTCGTCGGATTCCGGATCGACGAACAGCTCTACGTCGACGAGCAGCGTCGGAACGGGCTCGTCACCGTCGTGTACGACGAGCACGGGACCCGGCTCGGGACCACCACCCTCGCCGAGGGGACGTGGGTCGACGGCCTCTCGCCCGGCCAGGACCGGATCGCGGGCGTCGAGCAGGTCGTCGGCGACGGGAAGGGTGACCGGGTCTTCGTGCAGGACTCCCAGGGCGGCGGCCGCTTCGTGCTCCGGGACACCAGGACCGACCCCGGCTCGCACCTCTCCTCCGTGACGTGGGCGCCTCGAGGTGACCTCGTCGCCTACCTGCAGACCAGGTTGGTGGAGGGGGACGGCGGAGAGATCATGACCTTCCGTCTGATGGTGGCGTCGACGGACACCGGCGAAGTGCACGAGGTCGCCGACCTGGGTGCCTGTTCCTGCGTGCGCGAGACGCCCCCGACGTTCGCCTGGTCCCCGGACGGCCGCCGGCTCGCTGCGGTGCGCCTCGAGCACCGCAACAGCGCCGACTCGGCTGAGGCCGTGCTGCTCGATCTCGACGGCACCGTCGTGCGCGAGCTGAGCGGCCGATCAGCGCCCTCGCGACGACCCGTGCTGCGAGGATGGCGGCGTGACCGCGACGGAGCTGTCCACGGGGGCGGAGGACTTCGAGGCGTTCTACCGCGCCCGGCTCCCGGAGCTGGTGGCCCTGGCGCACGTCCTCGCGGGGCCTGAGGACGCCTACCGCGTCGCCCAGGAGTCGCTCCTCCTGGCGTGGCGGCGATGGCGCTCCGTCTCCGAGCTCGCTCGGCCGGACGTCTGGGTGCGCGACGCCTGCGCCCGGATCGCCACGTCGCGGCGCGGCGTGCTCTCCGGCGCACGACGCGTCGACGGTCCGGTCCTGACCCTTCCGGAGCGTGCCGAGCGCCAGTTCGCCGAGGTCCGGGCGTTGCCCTCCCGAGAGGCCCGGGAGCGGGCCCTGGCCATGTTGTCCGACGACCTCGACCACGCGGGTTCACGGTCGGCGGTCGGGTCGCTGCGCGACGAGGCGCGCTACGTCGACCCGCAGCGTGGGCTCGCGGACCTCGCCGTCGCCCGTCGTCGTCATCGCGTGCGGACCGCCGTCGTCGTGGTCACGGTGCTCGCCGTCGTCACCGCGGTGTTCTGGTTCGTGGGCGGGCCCTCCCCCGACGAGGACGTGGCCCCCGGTCCGGAGGACCCTCCGGGGTCCGGCGCCGTGGTGAGCACGCTCCGCGCGGACGGGACCACGGGTGAGGTGCTCGTCGAGGGTGGTTCTTCCAAGGTGCTGGTGTCCGAGCTGCACGACGGCACCCCGCTCGTGTCGCCGGTGGACCTCGAGGTCTCCCCGGAGGGCGACAAGCTCGCCGTCGTCGGCGAGGACACCCTCCAGGTCGTCGGGCTCGGCGACAACCGCACGTCGACCACCGTCCCGTGCCTGCGCTGCCGCTTCGTCGACTGGATGGGCTTCAAGGTCGGCATCCTGCTGGTGACCTCGTTCGGCGCGCAGGGTCCCAGCACGCAGGTCTACGGCGACGACGGTGTGGCGCGCGGCGCGCTGAAGCTGCCCGAGGGCATCGTGGCCTCCGGCTACTCCCCCGACCGGCTGAGCATGGTGGGTGTCAGCGAGCTCGGCCGGGGTGACGCCCGGCGCTCGCGACTGTTCGTGCTGGACGACGGCACCGGGGTGCGCACCCCCCTTCCGGACACCGAGTCCGCACCCGGCCGCTTCATCTACGACGTGACCTGGTCACCGGACGGCGTGCAGGTCGGCTACATCGAGGCCGGGGAGTACAACGGCAGCGGCATCGCCGCCCAGGACTACCGGCTCATGGTCGCCTCCCGGGACGGGACCGAGGTGCACGAGGTGGCGGACCTGGGCCGCTGCGTCTGCGTGCAGACGGCCGATCCGCGCTTCGCGTGGTCGCCCGACGGGTCGTCGCTGGTGGCGGTCACGGTGGCGACGCAGGACTCCGCGGACACGAGCGAGGTCCGGGTCTTCTCGCTCGACGGAGAGGTCGGGAGCGTCCTCCAGGGGGGCGCCCCCGTGGACTGGGGTCCGAAAGCCCCGTGATCGCCGGACCTCTCGTACCGCCCGTTCGGGGGTCCCTGACGATAACCTCTGTGCCGTGGAGGACATCGACCGCAAGATCCTCAGTCTTCTGGCGACGGATGGCCGGATGTCGTTCACCGACCTCGGCAAGGCCACCGGGCTGTCCACCTCGGCGGTGCACCAGCGCGTCAAGCGGCTGGAGAACCGCGGGCTCATCACGTCCTACGCCGCGGTGCTCGACTACGACCGGGTCGGCCTGCCCCTGACGGCCTTCATCTCCATCCGCCCGATCGACCCCTCGCAGCCCGACGACTCGCCCCACCGGCTTCGCGACATCGGCGAGATCGAGTCGTGCTGGTCGGTCGCCGGCGACGAGTCCTACATCCTCAAGATCCGGGTCGCCACGCCTGCCGACCTCGAGGACCTCCTGGCCCGCATCCGGGCCGCGGCCAACGTGTCCACCCGCACCACGATCGTGCTGTCGACGCCCTACGAGAGCCGCCCGGTCGCGACCTGAGCCGGGTCCGGCGGGTCAGCTGCCCGACGCTGTGTAGTGCGCCGCGATGCGCGTGGCGGTGAGCGCCGAGGTGTAGGTCGGCTACTCGGTCAGCGACGAGTACGCCACGACCCCGCGACGCAGGGCGCCGATGGTCAGGCGGGCGGTCTCGCGCAGCTCGGCCGAGGCCGGACGAGGGTCGGATCCCGCCGCGTCGGCGACCTGCCCGGCCAGGTCGAGGAGCTGCTTCATCCAGCGCACGAAGTCGCCCGCGGCCAGGTCCGTCTCGCGCAGCACGTCGTCGAGGCTGGCCCCGGAGGCCCAGGACCACGCGGCCCACGCGAAGCCGAGGTCGGGCTCCCGCAGGAACTCCAGCCGGTGGTCGCGCTCGAGGGCGTCGAGGTCGGCCCACAGCGACACCATGTCCGAGACGACGTCGCGCACCCGACCGCGTGGGAGCCGGGGAGCGCCGGAGTCGTCCGCGCGGCGCGCCTCGAAGACGAGCACGGACAAGGCAGCCGCGAGGTCGGCCGGGTCGAGGCCCTGCCAGACCCCGGCGCGCAGGCACTCGGCCGCGACCAGGTCCATCTCCGTGTAGATCCGCATGAGGGTCTGCCCCGCGGTGGTGACCCGGTCGTCCTCGTCGAGGTAGCCGAGCGAGGTCAGCACGTCGCAGACCCGGTCGAACTGCCGCGCGATCGTGTTCGTCCTGGACTCGATGCGCCTGCGGAGCGTGTCCGACTCCTTGGAGAGCCGGTGGTAGCGCTCTGCCCAGCGGGCGTGCGACTCCCGGTCCGGGCAGTCGTGGCACGGGTGGGCACGGATCTGGGCCCGCAGCCGGGTGACCGTGCTGTCCTCCCCCGCCGGGGAGTCGTCCCGTCGGCGGCGCCGCGACGGCGCCTCGGGGTCGAGCGTGCGCACCCGGCTCGCGAGCGCGTTGGCCAGGTCGCGGCGCGACTGGGCGTTGCGACCGTTGAAGGTCTTGGGCACCTTCATCCGGGCGAGCGACTCCGCGGGCCGGTTGAAGTCGACCACCGAGAGCCGCCGCGCGTGCCGGTCCTCGGTGAGGACGTAGGGCCGCGGGTCGTCGCGGTCCGACCGCGTGCCGGGGTCGATCACGAGGGCCCACCCGGCGAACTTCCCGCGCGGCACCTCGATGACGTCACCAGGCCGCAGCGACTCCATCGAGTCGACGATCTCCTGCCGCTTGTCGGCCTTGCGTGCCCTCGCGTTGGCGTTCTCGACGCCCTTGAGCCGGTCGCGGAGCGAGGAGTACTCCAGGAAGTCGCCGCGGTCGCAGGTCGCGGACTCGGCGTACCCCGCGAGGCCCTCGTCCGACTTGCGGAGCTGCCGGGCCAGCCCGACCACGGCCTTGTCGGCCTGGAACTGCGCGAACGACGACTCGAGCAGCTCCCGGGCCGTGGTCCGGCCCACCTGGTGGACCAGGTTGACCGCCATGTTGTACGACGGGCGAAACGACGAGCGGAGTGGATAGGTCCGCGTCGAGGCGAGGCCGGCGACGGTCTTCGGGTCCAGGTCGGGGTTCCAGAGCACGACCCCGTGACCCTCGACGTCGATCCCCCGACGCCCGGCGCGGCCGGTGAGCTGGGTGTACTCCCCCGGCGTGATGTCGGCGTGCGTCTCGCCGTTCCACTTCACGAGCTTCTCGATCACCACGGACCTGGCCGGCATGTTGATGCCCAGGGCGAGGGTCTCGGTGGCGAAGACCACGCGGCACTTGCCCGCGGCGAAGAGCTCCTCGACGCACTCCTTGAAGGTCGGGAGCATGCCGGCGTGGTGCGCCGCGACCCCGCGGGTGAGGCCGTCGAGGAAGTCGTGGTAGCCCAGGACGTGGAGGTCCTCGTCGGGGATGTGCGAGCAGCGCTCCTCGACGAACCCGTAGATCTCGTCGCGCTCGGACGCGCTGGTCAGGCGCAAACCGGCGTTCAGGCACTGCTGGACGGCTGCGTCGCACCCGACGCGGCTGAAGATGAAGTAGATCGCCGGCAGCAGCGCATCCCGGTCGAGGCGGTCCACCACGTCGAAACGTGACGGCAGCGAGTGCCGCCGGGGTCGCTGGGCGCCGCGCTGGGGCCGTGGCCCCGAGCGGCGGCCCACCGGGTGTCCCATGCGCTGGGCGCGCCAGTCGTCGCGTGCCACGCGGATCAGGTCGGGGTTGACCTTGCTGTCCGGGCCCTCGAAGCCGGTGCCGTTCTCGAAGAGGTCGAAGAGCCGACGCCCGACCATGACGTGCTGGTAGAGCGGCACCGGCCGCCGCTCCTCCACGATCGTCGTCGTCGAGCCGCGCACGGTGGCGAGCCACTCGCCGAACTCCTCGGCGTTGGACACCGTCGCGGACAGGGAGATCACCGCCACCGACTCCGGGAGGTGGATGATCACCTCCTCCCAGACGGCCCCTCGGCTCCGGTCGGCGAGGTAGTGCACCTCGTCCATGACGACGTAGCCGAGCCCGTCGAGGGTCCGCGACCCGGCGTACAGCATGTTGCGGAGGACCTCGGTCGTCATCACCACGATCGGCGCCTCGCCGTTGACGGTGTTGTCGCCGGTGAGCAGGCCGACCTTGTCGGCGCCGTAGCGGCGCACCAGGTCGGCGTACTTCTGGTTCGAGAGCGCCTTGATCGGTGTCGTGTAGAAGCACTTGCGGCCGGCATGGAGCGCGAGGTGCACCGCGAACTCGCCGACGATCGTCTTGCCGGAGCCGGTCGGCGCGGCGACCAGCACGCCGTCGCCGCTCTCGACCGCCTCGCAGGCGCGGACCTGGAAGTCGTCGAGGGGGAAGTCGTGGAGCAGCCGGAAGTCCGCGAGGACCGGCGACGACTGCTCTGCCCGGAACTTCGCGTAGCGCTCGGACGGGGTGCTCACGTCGCCGCCAGCACCTTGAGCGCGCCCGGCGCCGCGGTCACCGTGATCGGCAGCGGGCCGAGGCGCTCCCCGTCCGCGTAGGCGACGATGCCGGGCGCCGCGACGGTGACCTCGCGCACGAGGTGGTGCTCGTACGCCGGGTGGTCGGTGTGGGTGCCCTTGAACAGCTTCGGGTAGGTGCGGAGCAGGTCGGGCTTGGAGATCGGGTGGAAGAACACGACGTCGAGCAGCCCGTCGTCGAGGACCGCGCCCTCGGTGATCCGCAGCCCGCCCCCGAAGGACGGGCCGTTGCCGACGGCGACGAGCATCGCGCGCACGTTCCGGGTCTCCCCGTCGAGGTCGAGGGTGTACGGGAGCGGCTCGAAGACCCGCAGCTCCGCGACCGTCGCGAGGTTGTAGCGCATCTGCCCCTTCGGCCAGGTCATCCGGTTGGCCCGCTCGTTGACGATGGCGTCGAACCCGGCGGACATGACGCACAGGAAGTACGTCGGGCCCGCCTTGGCCAGGTCGACGGTGCGGACCCGGCCCGCCACCACCACGTCGGCCGCCGACTGCGGGTCGCGCCGCGGGATCCCGAAGTAGCGGGCCGCGTCGTTGCCCGTGCCCGCCGGGATGATCCCGAGCGAGGTGTCCCGGTAGGCGACCGCCTGCACGCCGAGGTGCACCATGCCGTCGCCGCCCACCACGACGAGCGACTCGACGCCGTCGTCGACGGCCTGGCGGGCGAGGTCGCGGGCCTCCTCGACGTCGCGACCCTCCAGCTGGCGGACGTGGAACCCGGCCTCGCGAAGACGGGGAAGCGCGATCGAGGCGGTGCGGCTGCCGAGCCCTTTCCCGGAGGTCGGGTTCGTGAGCAGCGCGATCTCCCTGGCCACGGGCCCAGCCTAGAGGGGCGGAGGGCGCTCAGAGCCGCAGGACGACGGCGAACCGCCGGGTCGGGGCTCCGACGGCCCTGGCGAGCCGACGGATCGCCTCGAGACCCACCTCGGAGGTCATCAGGCTGCCGGGGGCCACGAGGGTGAGACGACCGTCGTACTCCAGCAGGAGGACCTCGCCCAGGGTCCAGGCCTGGTGCGCGTCGGCGCGGGAGGCCTCGTCGAGCACCGGGACGGGATAGGCGCGGTCGCAGGCGAGGAGGTCGCAGGGCGCCTGGTCCTCACCGGACTCGAGGTGCCCGGTGACGAGGGAGGCGCCGGCCAGGCCGCTGTCGGCCACCCAGCTGACCTCCTGCTCCCCCACCCACACCGGGAGGTCGAAGGCGTCCACCGGGCTGACCTCGTGGCGGCTCATCGGTCGGGCCCGCGGTCCGGCTCGTCAGGCTCGTCGAGGTCGCTGGCGGAGAAGTCCTCACGGTCGTACTCCAGGTCCGAGGCCTCGTCGTCGTCGATCCCGGCGTACGACTCCCTCGCCCGGCGGCGGTCGACGACCCTGGCCACGATCTCGGAGACGAAGAAGAGCAACGTCATCGGGATCGCCAGCATGAGCATCGAGAACGGGTCGGTCGACGGGGTCGCGGCGGCTGCGAAGACGAAGACGCCGACGATGATCCATGCGCGGTGCTCGCCGAGGGCCCGGCCGGAGACGACGCCGGCGAGGTTGAGCAGCACGACGAACAGCGGGATCTCGAAGGAGATCCCGAAGACCAGAAGCATCCGGGTGAAGAACGAGAAGTACTCGCCGAACTCGACCAGGTTCTCCAGGTTGGCCGGTGTGAAGCCGATGAGGACCTCGAGGCCCTTCGGCAGCACGTAGTAGCCGACCGCGACGCCCAGGATGAAGAGGGGCCCGGCGATCGCGATGAACACCCGCGTCCACTTCTTCTCCCGCGCGTGCAGCCCGGGAACGATGAACGCCCAGATCTGGTAGAGCCAGTAGGGACTGGTGAGCACGAGCGCGGCGATGCCGCTGAGCTTGAGCTGCAGGAGCAGGGGGCCGGCGGCGCCCTTGATGTAGGCCTGCGTGTCGACCTTGTCGCCCAGCATCGCCTGGGCCTGGTTGTACGGGTCCTGGACGAACTCGAGGAGCTGGTCGTAGAAGAACAGTCCCGCCACGAAGGCGAGGGCCAGCACCAGGACAGCCCTCAGCACGCGGGCGCGGAGCTCGCGGAGGTGGTCCGCGAGGGCCATCCGGCCGTCGGGTCCGATGGGGTTGGCCGGAGCGATACGGAACAGCCGGATGGTGGAGGCGACGACACTCACGGGACGCGCCTCACCACCGTGTCACCCATGGCAGCCAGGAAGGACCGGTCGGGCCGGTCAGCGGTCGGTGTCCGACGACCCCGCCGGAGGCGCGGTCGACGTGTCCGACTGAGGCTGCTCGTAGCGGACCGGGTCGCGACGCTGCGCGTCGATCTGCCGCTGCTCCTCGGTCTTGAACTTCTCGTCCTCGTCATCGTCCATGAGGCCCTTGGTCTCGGCCTTGAAGATGCGGAGCGCGCGGCCGCTGCCGCGAGCCAGCTCCGGAAGCTTCTTCGCGCCGAACAGGAGCACCAGCACCAGGAGGATGAGGATGATCTCCGGGGGGCCCAGGTTCATGGTCTGCCTCGTCTCATTCAGCGTCGCACGCCACCGGGCCGTGGACCGGCCGGGAAGCGCTTGCTTGGCCATCGTACGCACACGATCATGAATACAAGGCCAACGCCTCCTGTGCACGAGCGCTGACCTCCTCGGCCAGGCCGGCGGGCTCCAGCAGGGTGGCTCCGTCTCCGATGCGGAGCATCAGGCGTACCAGCCACGCCGGGTCCCCCGCGCGGAGGACGACGGTCAGGTCGCCGTTGCGCTCCTCCTTGGTCGACTCCACGGGGTAGTACTCGCTCACCCAGCGGGCGTGCGGGCGCAGCCGCAGCCTCGCGCGCAGGGACTCCTCGGTCGGGCGGAAGATCCCGTCGCGTAGGTCGAGGGGCTGCTGGTCGGCCTGCGGGGTCACCGCGTCGTCGGTCACCTCGACCTCGACGATGCGGTCCAGCCGGAAGAGGCGGCGGTCGTCGGCGAGGTGGCACCAGGCGTCGAGGTAGGTGCGGCCGTCGGCCGTGGGCAGCGCGATCGGGTCGACCACGCGGCTGGTCAGCTCGTCGCGAACCGTCGAGCGGTGCGTGAGCCGCACCTGGCGGCGCCGGCGGATGGCGTCGAGCAGCCGGGTGCGGACCTCGGCCTCGACGCCGTCGTCGGGCACCTGGAGGTCGATCTGCTCGGCGATCCGGGCTGCCTCGCCGGCTGCGTCCTCGATCTTGGCCAGGGTGCGCTCGACCACCTCGCGCTGCGAGCCGGTGCTGCCCTCGAGCAGGCTCCGCAGACCGACGACGAGGGCGGCCGCCTGGCGGGTGTCGAGCCGGAGCGGACGGGCGAGGTAGTCGGCGTTGGTCAACCGGATGACCTGGTCGTCCTCGAGGGCCTCGAAGTCGACCTCGATCAGGTCGCCCATGCCGAGGCCCGGGAGCCCGCAGAACATCAGCACGTTGATGTCACCGAGGATCGTCTTCGGGGTGACCCCGAACTCGCGGGCAGCGTCCTCGACGGAGATCTCGCCCTTGCCCTGGAGGTAGGGCACCAGGGCGAGCAGCCGGTTGACCTGGTCGCGCGCCCCTGCGCCCGCGGAGCTCATCGCGGGTCCCGGGCGGCGGAGCGGAGCCGCAGCACCACGGCGTCGCGCAGGTCCGGCGGGTCGTCGACGACGACGTCGGGGCCGTACGACGCGAGGTCGTCGGCGGTCGCGTCGAAGCGGCCGAAGGAGTACTCGAGGCGGTCCCAGCCGTCGCCGGTGTCGGTCACCGCCGTGGCCCGTTGGCGCAGGCCGACCGCTCGGTCGGGGCGGGCTCGCACCACGGCGACGCGCTCGGGTGACCGTGGGGCCAGCGACGCCGCGTGCTCGCGGAGGTCGACGCCCTCGGGCACCTCGAACGCGCCCGCGGGTCCGTCGAAGGTGACCTCGCCGACGACCCGGGAGAGCCGGAACAGCCGGGTCGCGTCCCGGTCGAGGTCGTGGCCCACGGCGTACCAGCGGGAGCGGTAGGAGACGATCCCCCACGGCTGGAGCCTGCGCTTGCTGGGTCGCGCGGCGTCGCTGCGCCGGTACGAGAAGCGCACCTGGCGCCGGGTCGTCACGCCCTCCCAGAAGACGTCGAAGCTGGGCTCGTCGGAGGCGACCTGCGGCTGGACGACGTCGAGCGCCTCACGGTCGACCTCCACCCCTGCGGCCTTCAGCTTGAGCAGCGCCGCGGAGGTCGCCGAGGCGAGTCCGGCCTGCTGCCACACCCGGGCCGCCAGGCCGACCACCGCGGCCTCGTCGGCCTCGAGGGACATCTCGGGGAGCTCGAAGGCGTCCCGCTTGATGCGGTAGCCCTGCTCGTCGTCGAAGAGCGGGTCGAACCCGCCGACCTCGATCGGGATGCCGAGCGCGCGGAGGTCCTCCTTGTCGCGCTCGAACATCTTCTCGAAGCCCTCGTCGCTGGCCGCCTCGGCGTAGTCGGGGATGACCTCGCGGAGCCGGCGCTTCGTGACGTAGGTGCGGCTGACGAGCAGGGTGATGAGCAGGTTGAGCAGACGCTCGCTCTTCCGTGCCGACACGCTCACCACCCTGCCATCCAACAGGTTCGGGTCAGCCGGCGACACCCAGCAGGTCGATGACGAACACGAGCGTGTCCTTGCCCGAGACGTCGATCTGCGGGTTGCCCTTCTTGCCGTAGCCGTCCTCCGGCGGGATGACGAGCATCACGCGGCTGCCGATCTTCTGGCCCTCGAGCCCCTTGAGCCAGCCCTTGATGAGCCCGGGGTAGGTGAGCTGGAACGACGCGGGCTGGCCCTCGGCGTACGAGTTGCTGAACGCCTTGTCCGAGCCCCACACCTGCCCGATGTAGTTGACCTGGATGTTGTCGCCTTCCTTGACGGCGTCGCCCTCACCCTCGACGAGCGGGATCACCTCGAACGTGCTCGGGGGGTCACCCGCACCGGAGAAGTCGAGGGTGCTGATCTTGCCGTCCTGCTCGACGATCTTCGGGGCGTCCGACGGCGGCTCGACGTCCTTGCCCTCGGGCCCGGTCAGGACCGGGTCGGCGGCCTCGACGAGGTCGAAGACGAACACCAGGTCGTCATCGGCCTTCAGACCGATCTGGTCGGCTGCCTGGCCGTTGTTGACCGTGGAGACCGGGGCCACGAGGACGACCCGGCTGCCGACCTTCACGCCGCTCAGCGCGTCCTGGATCCACGTGGGGACCGAGGTCAGCTGCAGCGTCTCGGCCGCTCCGCCACTGGCGTAGCTGCTCTGGACGGTCGTCCCGTCCGTGCCCTTGGCGAGCAGCACCTGGACCTTGACGGCGCCGCCGTCCTCGAGCGCAGGTCCGTCGCCCTCGATCACGACGTCGGACGTGGGCTTGGCCTCGTCCAGACCGTCGACCTTGACCTTGGGCTCCTCGCCGAAGTCACCGCTGACGGTCACGCCGTCGATGGACGCCGGAGGCGGCTGTCACCGGAGTCGTCACCACCGCAAGCGGTCAGTCCGGTCACGAGCAGGAGCACGGCAGGCACGACGGCGAGCCGACGACGCATGGAGAAACACCTCGACAATCAGGGGTGGGGGCCGGAATGGCTCCGCGAGCCTAACGCCTCACCCTGAGAGGCAGCCGTGCGAGGCTCACATCCCCTCGATCAGCTTGTGCACGCGCTCGTCCTGGGAGCGGAAGGGGTCCTTGCACAGGACGGTGCGCTGGGCCTGGTCGTTGAGCTTGAGGTGGACCCAGTCGACGGTGAAGTCGCGGCGGCGCTCCTGCGCCCGCTTGATGAAGTCACCTCGGAGGCGGGCCCGCGTGGTCTGCGGCGGTTTGGTCTTCGCCTCGAACACGTGGAGGTCGTCGGTCACGCGGGCGACCGCACCGCGCTTCTCGAGCAGGTAGTAGAGGCCGCGGCCGCGGTGGATGTCGTGGTAGGCCAGGTCGAGCTGGGCGACGCGGGCGTGGCTCAGCGGGAGCCCGTGCTGCTCGCGGTAGCGCTCGATCAGCTTCCACTTGATGATCCAGTCGATCTCGCGCTCGACCAGGCCGAAGTCCCCGGACTCGACGGCCTTGAGTCCGCGCTCCCACAGGTCGAGGGCCCGGTCGATGACCGGGGTGCGCAGCTCGCGACGGTCGACGAAGTCACGGGCGCGGGTGAGGTAGTCCGTCTGGATCTCCAGCGCGCTCGCCTCGCGGCCGTTGGCGAGGCGGACCTTGCGACGGCCGGTCATGTCGTGCGAGATCTCGCGGATGGCGCGGATGGGGTTCTCCATCGTGAGGTCGCGCATCACCACGCCCTCCTCGATCATCCGGAGGACCAGGTCGCAGGTCGCCACCTTGAGCAGTGTCGTGGTCTCCGACATGTTCGAGTCGCCCACGATCACGTGCAGCCGGCGGTAGCGCTCGGCGTCGGCGTGCGGCTCGTCCCGGGTGTTGATGATCGGCCGGCTCCGGGTGGTGGCGCTCGAGACGCCCTCCCAGATGTGCTCGGCGCGCTGCGAGACGGAGTACATCGCGCCCCGCGGCGTCTGGATGACCTTGCCGGCGCCGCAGATGATCTGCCGGGTCACCAGGAACGGGATCAGGACGTCGGCGAGCTTGGCGAACTCTCCGTGCCGCGCGACCAGGTAGTTCTCGTGGCAGCCGTAGGAGTTCCCAGCCGAGTCGGTGTTGTTCTTGAAGAGGTAGACGTCGCCCTCGATGCCCTCGTCGCGAAGCCTGCGCTCGGCGTCGACGAGCAGCCCCTCGAGGACCCGCTCCCCCGCCTTGTCGTGGGTGACCAGGTCGACGATGTCGTCGCACTCGGGGGTGGCGTACTCCGGGTGGCTCCCCACGTCGAGGTAGAGCCGGGCGCCGTTGCGCAGGAAGACGTTGCTGGACCGTCCCCACGAGACGACCTTGCGGAAGAGGTAGCGCGCGACCTCGTCGGGGCTCAGCCGTCGCTGTCCCTTGAACGTGCACGTCACGCCGTACTCGTTCTCGATCCCGAAGATCCGCCGGTCCACGCCGTCAGCCTAGCCGCGGGGGCCTGGCAGCACGGGTTGATGACCGGGTGGGCGCGCGGGTGTCTCGTCGCTCAGCCCAGCGGGGGCGCGATCGGCGGGTCGCTGTCGTCGGCGGGCGGCGCGGTCGGTGCGTCGTCCGCAGGAGCCGCCGGCTCGGCGGGGGTCTCGTCAGCCGGAGCCTCGTCGCGGCCCGCGAGGACGGAGCGGAGCTGGGCGGCGCCGAGCCGCTTGAACTTGCGCGTCTGCGTCCGCGTGCGGTCGAGGATGGCGGCCTCGAGCGACTCCACCGGGATCACGCGGGAACCGGACTCGTGGTAGCCGAGGGCCTCGGTCGTGATCGTGAGGGCCTCGTCGAGGGTGAGCCCGGGGCGGTAGGCCTCCTGCACGTGCTGGGTGACCTGCTCGGCCGAGCCACCCATCGCGGCGAAGCCCTGCTCGTCGGCGACCTGACCGTCGTACGTCAGGCGGTAGATCTGGTCGCCGTCGGTGCTGTCGCCCACCTCGCCCACGAAGATCTCGACCTCGTAGGGCTTCTCGCCGCCCGAGGAGAAGATCGAGCCGAGGGTCTGGGCGTAGGCGTTGGCCAGGCCGCGGCCGGTGACGTCGCGACGGTCGTAGGAGTAGCCACGCATGTCGGCGAGCCGGACCCCGGCGATGCGGAGGTTCTCGAACTCGTTGTAGCGACCGACCGCGGCGAACGCGAGGCGGTCGTAGAGCTCGCTGATCTTGTGCAGTGCCGCCGAGGGGTTCTCCGAGACGAAGAGGATGCCGTCGGTGTACTGCACGACGACCACGCTGCGGCCCTTGGCGATGCCCTTGCGTGCGAAGTCGGCCCGGTCCTTCATCAGCTGCTCGGGCGAGACGTAGAACGGCATGCTCATCGAGAGGAGACCTTCCTGGTCACGTGAGGGAAGCGGCCGGGCCGTCGGGTCGGGTCATCCGGGCGGCGATCACGCGGTCGGCGATGGCGCCCACCTCCTCGTCGGCCAGGCGTCGGTAGCCGCTCGCGGTGATGACGCCCACGACCGGGAAGATGCGCCGGGTGACGTCCGGTCCCCCGGTCGCCGAGTCGTCGTCGGCAGCGTCGTACAGCGCCTGCACCAGGGCGGTGACGCAGCCCTCCTCGTCGAGGTCGCCGCGGTAGAGCTTCTTGAGCGCGCCGCGTGCGAACAGCGACCCGGAACCGACGGAGTGGAAGGAGGTCTCCTCGTAGCGGCCGCCGGTGGCGTCGTAGCTGAAGATCCGGCCGTGGTCGGCGTCGAGGTCGTAGCCCGCGAAGAGCGGCACGACGGCGAGCCCCTGCATCGCCATGCCGAGGTTGCTGCGGATCAAGGTGGCCAGGCGGTTCGCCTTGCCGTCCATGGACAGCGGGCTGCCCTCGATCTTCTCGTAGTGCTCGAGCTCGGTCTGGAACAGCCGCACCATCTCGACGGCGAGGCCGGCGATGCCCGCGATGCCGACGCACGAGAACTCGTCGGACGGGAAGACCTTCTCGATGTCGCGTTGCGCGATGACGTTGCCCATGGTCGCGCGACGGTCGCCCGCCATCACGACGCCGTCGTCGAAGGTGGCCGCCACGATCGTGGTGCCGTGCGGCGCCAGGTCGGTCACCGGCGTGGGGCCGGTGGCGCGTCGCGACGGGAGCAGGTCGGGCGCCTGTTGGCCGAGGAAGTCGGTGAAGGAGGACGATCCCGGCGTGAGGTACGCCGGGGGCAGACGGTTGCCGTGGTGGGGGGTGGAGGTCACTGGCCGCCCTTCTGGATGAAGGACTTCACGAAGTCCTCGGCGTTGGTCTCGAGCACCTCGTCGATCTCGTCCAGGATCGCGTCGATGTCCTCGTCGAGCTGCTCCTTGCGCTCGGTGACGTCGGACTCGGCCGACTGCTCGACCTGGCCCTCGTCCTCGCCGCCCTTGCGGGGCTGCTTCTGCTCCTGTGCCATGGCGCGCCTCCCGTCGTCGGCTCTCGCGAGCCTCACCGCAAACCTAGCGCCTTGGACCTCAGCTGGCGGTGAGGGCCTGGAACAGCTGCTCGGCGGTGTCGCACCGGTCGAGCAGCTCGCCGACGTGCGCCCGGCTCCCCCGCATCGGGTCGATGGTCGGGACGCGCTGCAGCGACTCACGACCGGGCAGGTCGAAGATCACGGAGTCCCAGGACGCGGCGGCGATCTGCTCGGAGTACTTCTCCAGGCACCGGCCACGGAAGTAGGCGCGGGTGTCGGTCGGCGGCAGGTGGACGGCGTCGGCGACCTCCTCGTCGGTGAGGATCCGGTCGATCTCCCCCAGCGCGACGAGCTTGTTGTAGAGGCCCCGTCCGGGACGGATGTCGGCGTACTGCACGTCGACCAGCTGGAGCTTCGCGTCGGACCAGTCGAGACCGTCGCGGTCGCGGTAGCGGTTGAGGAGCTTCAGCTTGGCGACCCAGTCGAGCTCGCGCGCACACAGCATCGGGTCGGTCTCGAGACGGGTGAGCACCGACTCCCAGCGGGCGAGCACGTCGCGTGTCTGCACGTCGGTGTCGGCGCCGAAGCGGTCCTCGACGAACTTCTTGGCGAGGTCGAGGTACTCCATCTGGAGCTGCACCGCGGTCACCGTGCGTCCGTCCTCGAGCGTGAGGAGGTGCTTGAGCGTCGGGTCGTGCGAGACCGCGCGGAGGTTGCGCACCGGCTGGTCGACGCCGAGGCTGCGCGTGATGAAGCCGTCCTCGATCATCGCCAGGACGAGCGAGGTCGTCCCGACCTTGAGGTACGTCGACACCTCGGCCAGGTTGGCGTCGCCGATGATCACGTGCAGCCGGCGGTACTTCTCGGGATCCGCGTGCGGCTCGTCGCGGGTGTTGATGATCGGCCGCTTGAGCGTGGTCTCGAGGCCGACCTCGACCTCGAAGAAGTCGGCGCGCTGCGAGATCTGGAAGTCGTGCTCGCGGCCGTCCTGGCCCTTGCCGACGCGGCCGGCACCGCAGATCACCTGGCGGCTCACGAAGAACGGCGTCAGGTGCCGCACGATGTCCCCGAACGGCGTGGTGCGGCGCATCAGGTAGTTCTCGTGCGCGCCGTAGGAGGCGCCCTTGTTGTCGGTGTTGTTCTTGTAGAGCACGATCGGCGTCGACCCCGGCACTTGCGCCGCGAACCGGCAGGCGTCGACCATCACGGTCTCGCCGGCCTTGTCCCACAGCACGATGTCGCGCGGGTTCGTGCACTCCGGCGTGGAGAACTCGGGGTGCGCGTGGTCGACGTAGAGCCGGGCCCCGTTGGTGAGGATCACGTTGGCGAGGCCGAGGTCCTCGTCGGTGAGCTGGGAGGGATCGGCCACCTCGCGGCTCATGTCGAAGCCGCGGGCGTCGCGCAGCGGCGACTCCTCCTCGAAGTCCCAGCGAGCGCGGCGGGCCTTCAGCGTCGACATCGCATAGGCGTTGACGACCTGCGACGACGCCACCATGGGGTTGGCGGTGGGCTGTCCCTGGACCGAGATGCCGAACTCGGTCTCGGTGCCCATCACCCGTCGCACGCTCACGGGGCGAGCCTACGCGGCCCTCGCCTAGCCTCGGGGCATGGCTTCGGAGGAGACCGTCGCGCTCGTCGACCGCAACGGGGTGGTCGTGGGTTCCGCGCCGCGCTCCCGGATGCGCCGCGAGAACCTCCTCCACGCAGCCACCGCGGTGCTGGTCCGTGACCCGGCGCACCGGATCTACGTGCACCGTCGGTCGCCGGACAAGGACTGGTGTCCCTCGGCGTACGACGCGGGCAGTGGTGGGGTGCTCCAGCAGGGTGAGGAACCGACCGGTGCCGCGGCCCGCGAGATCGAGGAGGAGCTGGGGGTCACGGGCGTCGAGCTCGTGCCGCTGCTCGCCGCGATCTACGAGGACGACTCGGTGCGATGCTTCACCCACTGCTTCGAGACGACGTACGACGGTGTGATGACCCACCAGGACGGCGAGGTCGTCTGGGGCGAGTGGACGTCGTTGTCCGAGCTCGGTGAGCGGCTGCGAGACCCGGCCTGGACGTTCGTGCCGGACACCCGCGCACTGCTGCGCCGCCTGGCACATGATGGGGTGCACGACTACGCGACGCTGGGACGGATCCCGTCAGGAGGTGTGCGATGAGCTGGTGGGAGGACCACGTCGTCCCGCGGATCACCGACAAGGGGTGCGGCCTTGACGAGGTGCTCCCCTTCCGGGAGACGACCGTGGCGGGCCTGCACGGCCGGGTGCTCGAGATCGGCTTCGGCTCCGGCCACAACGTGCCCCTCTACCCGTCCGCGGTGACCGAGGTGCACGCCGTGGAGCCCAACGACGTGGGCTGGCGGATGGCCCGGGAGAAGGTCGCGGCGTCCAGGGTGCCGGTGCTGCGCAGCGGCCTGGACGGGCAGCGTCTCGACGAGCCGGACGGCGCCTACGACTGCGTGCTCTCGACCTTCACGCTGTGCACCATCCCGGACCAGCACGCAGCCCTGGTCGAGGTGCGCCGGGTGCTCAAGCCCGGGGGCAGCTTCCACTTCCTGGAGCACGGCGCCTCCCCCGACGCGCGCGTCGCCACCTGGCAGCACCGGCTCGAACCGGTCCAGCGCCGCCTCGTCGGCGGGTGCCACCTCACGCGCGACCCGGTCGCGGACGTCACCGCTGCCGGCCTCGAGGTCGGCAACGTCGAGCGCGGCTACCTGCCCGGCCCCGGGCCGAGCAAGCCCTTCGGCTACCTCTACCGAGGGCTTGCGACGGCCTAGAGGTACTGACCCGTGTTGGAGACCGTGTCGATCGACCGGCCCGGCTCCGTGCCCTGCTTGCCGGTGATGAGCGTGCGGATGAACACGATCCGCTCGCCCTTCTTGCCGGAGATGCGGGCCCAGTCGTCGGGGTTGGTGGTGTTCGGGAGGTCTTCGTTCTCCTTGAACTCGTCGACGCAGGCCTGCAGCAGGTGGGTCACCCGGATGCCGTGCTGGTCCTGCTCGAGGAAGTCCTTGATCGCCATCTTCTTGGCGCGGTCGACGATGTTCTGGATCATGGCGCCGGAGTTGAAGTCCTTGAAGTACAGGACCTCCTTGTCGCCGTTGGCGTAGGTCACCTCGAGGAAGCGGTTCTCCTCGGTCTCGGTGTACATCCGCTCGACGGTCGCCCGGATCATCCCGGCGACGCACTCGTCCTTGTCCCCGTGGAACTCGGCGAGGTCCTCGGCGTGGAGCGGCAGCGTCGCGGTGAGGTACTTGCTGAAGATGTCCCGGGCCGACTCCGCGTCGGGGCGCTCGATCTTGATCTTCACGTCGAGCCGACCGGGCCGCAGGATCGCCGGGTCGATCATGTCCTCGCGGTTGGAGGCGCCGATGACCAGGACGTTCTCGAGCGTCTCGACGCCGTCGATCTCGCTGAGCAGCTGCGGGACGATGGTGTTCTCCACGTCGGAGGAGACGCCGGAGCCGCGGGTGCGGAACAGCGAGTCCATCTCGTCGAAGAACACGATGACCGGGGTGCCCTGGCTCGCCTTCTCCCGGGCCCGCTGGAACACCAGCCGGATGTGCCGCTCGGTCTCACCGACGTACTTGTTGAGCAGCTCGGGGCCCTTGATGTTCAGGAAGTACGAGCGGCCCTCCTGGCCGGTGCGCTCGGCGACCTTCTTGGCCAGGGAGTTCGCGACCGCCTTGGCGATGAGCGTCTTGCCGCAGCCGGGCGGGCCGTAGAGCAGCACGCCCTTGGGCGGCTTGAGCTCGTGCTCCTTGAAGAGGTCGGGGTGGAGGTACGGCAGCTCGACCGCGTCACGGATCTGGTCGATCTGGCCCTTGAGGCCGCCGATGCTCTCATAGGCGATGTCGGGGACCTCTTCGAGCACGAGCTCCTCGACCTCGGACTTCGGGATGCGCTCGTAGGCGTAGCCGGAACGGCCGTCGAACAGCAGGCTGTCCCCGGCACGTAACGCGCCGTCGCGCAGCGGGTCGGCGAGGCGGACCACGCGCTCCTCGTCGGCGTTGGCGATGCAGAGGGCGCGCTCGCCGTCGGCGAGCACCTCCTTGAGCATCACGACCTCGCCGACGGTTTCGTACTCGAGGGCGGCGACGACGTTGAGGGCCTCGTTGAGCATGACCTCCTGGCCCTTGCGCAGGTCGTCGAGGTCGACGGACGGGCTGACGTTGACGCGCAGCTTGCGGCCGCCGGTGAAGACGTCGATCGAGTCGTCCTCGTTGCGCTGCAGGAAGACGCCGAACCCTGACGGCGGCTGGGCGAGGCGGTCGACCTCCTCCTTGAGCGTGAGGATCTGGTCGCGGGCCTCACGGAGGGTCTGGGCCAGGCGTTCGTTCTGCGCGGTCACCGCGGCGAGCGAGCGCTGCGTGTCGGAGAGGCGCTGCTCGATGAGCCGGGACGAGCCCGGTGTGTCCGCCAGGCGGCGACGGAGCTCGTCGACCTCGCTCTCGAGATAGGAGACCTGGGCCTCCCAGTCGGCCGGCGTGCGACCAGAACTCCCCGCGCTCCCTGACATCGACATTGCAGCTCACCTCCGCGATGGAGTGCTCCCGGATCTCCAACCTACTCGTCGCCCGAGACGAGTTGCCAGGTTATTCACCCTGTGTCGTCGCCCACTTCACGCCGGAAGGCCACCTCCCGGTTACGGAACGGTTACGCCGTGTTTCCGGGCGTCTCCCTAGTCCTCGTACGACTCGTCCGCCACGTCGGGCGGAAGGTCGGCGGGGCGCGGTCCGGTGTAGTCGACCCCGTAGGCACCGGGTGCCGGTCGCCGCCGCTTCACCGGCGGCCGCTCCCCCGGTGCGAGCCGCCGGGCCGTGACCAGGAAGCCGGTGTGGCCGTTCATGGAATGTGCCGGGCGCACTGCCAGCCCTTCGACGTGCCACTCCCGTACGAGCGTCTCCCACGGCTTCGGGTCGGTGAAGCCACCGTGCGCCCGCAAGGTCTCGACGACCTTGCTGAGCTGGGTCGTGGTGGCGACGTAGACGCACACGAGGCCACCCGGCACGAGTGCGTCCCAGACGGCGTCGACGCACTCCCAGGGGGCGAGCATGTCGAGCACCACGCGGTCGACGTCGTGAGCCCCCGACTCCGGCAGCGCGGTGACCAGGTCTCCGACCGTGAGCGTCCAGGCCGGGTGCTCGCCGTACACCTGCGTCACGTTGCGCCGCGCGACCTCGGCGAACTCCTCCCGCCGCTCGTACGACGACAGCCGCCCGGAGGGGCCGATGGCTCGGAGGAGGGAGCAGGTGAGGGCACCGGAGCCGACGCCCGCCTCGACGACGCGCGCCCCCGGGAAGATGTCGGCCATCGCGACGATCTGGGCCGCGTCCTTCGGGTACACCACCGCGGCGCCGCGCGGCATCGACACGACGTACTCGTGCAGCAGCGGCCGGAAGACCAGGAAGTCCATGCCCAGCGACGACGTGACCGTGAAGCCCTCCTCGCGGCCGATCAGGTCGTCGTGGTCGAGGTGGCCCTTGTTGCTGAAGAACTTCTTGCCCACCTCGAGGCACAGGTGGTGGCGTCGACCCTTGCGGTCGGTGAGCCGCACCCACTCGCCCTCCTGGAGAGGGCCTCGGTGCACGCCGGAGTAGTCGGGCTCGGACTCGTCGGGGGCGGGCATGCGGCGCAGTCTAGGAGCCGGGTCAGCGCGACGCTGCGAAGGCCTTGTCCACGTCCTGGGTGGTGAGCACGCCGTAGACGCTGCCGTCCTGCTCGAGAAGGAGGTACTCCGTGGCCGGGGACTCCTGCATGGCGCGGATGAGCTCCTCGCCCCCGATGTCGGCGGGAAGGGACAGGCCCGGGTCGAGCGTGCGGGCCACGGCGCTGGTGGGCAGCCACGGCCGACGGTCCTCGGGGGTCGCCAGGACCGCGGACTCGTTGACCAGGCCGACGGGACGGTCGGCGCTGTCGACGGTGACGACGGACCCGGCCTGCGCCTCCTGGGCGCGACGGATCGTCTCGGCGAGAGGGAGGTTCTCGGGGACCGCCAGGGTGCGACGAGCCAGGGGCCGGGCCTGCAGCGCGGGCAGCCGGGAGCGCACCTTGGCGGACACGATCGCCTGCGAGGCCGCCGTCCACAGGAACCAGCCGAGCAGCACCGCCACGATGTAGTCGGTGGGCCCGGTCTGGATGCCGAGCTGTCGCATGATCGCCGGTGACAGCAGCATCAGCAGGGCGACCACGCGACCGGACCAGCCGGCGACGAGCGTGCCGCGGTGCGGGTTGCCGGTCAGCTTCCAGATCGCCGAGCGCAGCACCAGCCCGCCGTCGAGAGGCATGCCCGGCACCAGGTTGAGCACGCCGACCAGGAGGTTGGTGCCGGCCAGGGCGCCGACCACGAACTCCAGCAGGCCCTCCGGCATCACCTGGTAGAGGGCGAAGAACACGCCACCCAGCGCGAGCGACGTGATCGGGCCGACCGCAGAGATCCAGAACGCCTGCTTCGGCGTCTGCGGCTCCTTCTCGATGGCGGTGACGCCGCCGATGAAGTGCAGCGTGATCGAGCGGACCGGGAGCCCGAAGCGCTGTGCCATCACCGCGTGCGAGATCTCGTGCAGCAGCAGCGACAGCGTGAGGAGCACGGCGAACGCGACGCCGGCGACGTACTTCAGCGCGCCGAGGCCCGGCGAGACCTGCTCGATGCCGGGCGCCGCGACGTACGCGATCAGGGCAGCGACGAGCAGCCACGACGTGCGCACCATGACGTCGATCCCGGCGATCGAGCCGACCCGGACCGCGCCGGGGTCGTTGCGCTGCGCCGGGGCTCCGAGTCCGCTCCCGTTGGCCACCCCACCAACGTATCCAACGCGCGTGCGTGGCGGGCGCAACCGGTGTCGGTGCGGGTGCCTAACCTGGCGGGCATGGTGGAGGACGTGCAGTCGCCCGCGGACGCGCGCGGCGTGACGAAGGTCGACGGCGTCAACGTCCTCGGCTCGCTCTCGCCCAGTCGTGCGGGCGACTTCATGACCTGCCCGCTCCTCTACCGCTTCCGGACGATCGACCGGCTGCCCGAGTCGCCCTCGCCGGATGCGCTGCGTGGCACCGTCGTCCACAAGGTGCTCGAGGACCTCTTCGACCTGCCCGCCGTCGACCGGACGCCGGAGCAGGCCGCCGAGCTGCTGGAGCCGGCCTGGGAGGCCGTGCTCGCCGAGGAGCCCGAGGTCGCCGAGATGTTCGTCGGGGAGGACGCTCCCGAGCTCGCCGCCTGGTTGCTGTCGTGCCGCGAGCGGCTCGAGAAGTACTTCGACCTGGAGGACCCACGACGCCTGGAGCCCGCCGAGCGGGAGCTCTACGTCGAGACCCTGCTGGAGAGCAAGCTGCTGCTCCGGGGCTTCGTGGATCGTCTCGACATCGCGCCGACCGGCGAGGTCAGAGTGGTGGACTACAAGGGACTGGCGGTCGACACGCCGCTGCCGACACCCAGCGGGTGGACGACGATGGGTGACGTCCGCGTGGGGGACGAGGTCGTCGGGAGTGACGGCGAACCGACCCGGGTGACCCGCAAGTCGCGGATCCACCACCGACCCTGCTTCCGCATCACGTTCGCCGACGGCACGTCGGTGGTGTGCGACAACGTGCACCTGTGGAAGGTGGTGACCTCGAGGCGTCAGGAACGGACGCACGAGGTGCTTGACGCCCGGGCCCTGCATCAGCGCCACCAGGAGCTGCTGGCGCTCGGCAGGACGCGCTCGCTGTGGGTCGTCGCTGGTTCGGGGATCGAGCACGCGGACGTCGGCGGCCTGCCCATCGATCCTTGGCTCCTGGGCGCGTGGCTCGGGGACGGTGACACCCGCGGCAACGGTGTCACGGTCGGCACGCAGGACATCGACGACATGACCACGCTGTTCAAGGAGCGCTGGCCACGAACCGTGTCCGTCAGACGGTCCGGGGCGAGCTTCAGGGTGACCTTGTCCGCACTTCCGGATCGCTGCACGTTCGGGCACAGGGACTTCCGCTCGGCTACTCCCGGTCACCCGACGCGGCGATGCGCGCAGGAGGCGCACCACCGGGGTTCGGTCAAGTGGAACTTCTCGCTCGGCGCCGAGCTTGACAGGGCCGGCGTTCGTGGCAACAAGCACATCCCTCTCGTCTACCTGCGGGCCGGCTGGCAGCAGCGCGTCGACCTCCTGCGCGGTCTCATGGACACCGACGGCTGGTTCAACAAGCATCGCAAGCGCGCCGGCTTCACGACGACCGACGATCGGCTCGCGGCGGGGGTCGTCGAGCTGTTGCGCACACTCGGCCTCAGCCCCTGTCACTTCGTGAAGCCCTACGTCAACGCCAAGCGACCGGCGCGCAACTGGCACGTCATCGAGTTCACGCCGCGGGACTTCAACCCCTTCGCGCTGCCGCGCAAGGCTGCGTTGGTCGAGGGAGTCACCGACCTGCAGAGATCCCTGGCGGGACGTCGGATCATCATCGACGTCGAGCCTGTCGACTCGGTCCCCACGCAGTGCATAGGCGTCGACGCTGTCGACTCCCTCTACCTCTGCGGTGAGGGCATGGTTCCGACGCACAACACCGGGCGGTCACCCGGCGAGTTCTTCGAGGCCAAGGCGCTGTTCCAGATGAAGTTCTACGCGCTGGTCTACTGGCGCACCACCGGGGTGATCCCGGCGATGCTGCAGCTGATCTACCTCGGCAACTCCGAGGTGCTCCGCTACAGCCCGGAGGAGCGCGACCTGCTCGCCACCGAGCGCAAGGTCGAGGCGATCTGGAAGGCGATCTCGCGGGCGGCCGAGAGCGGCGACTGGCGGCCCCACCGCACCCCGCTCTGTGCGTGGTGCTCCTACCAGGCGATCTGCCCGGAGTTCGGGGGCACTCCCCCGCCGCTGCCGGTCGTCGACCGGGAGCAGATCACCGACCCCGGGCTCGCGCCCGAGGACACCGACTGAGGCTCTCGACAGGCTCGTCCGACGACGTCAGTGGGCGACGACGTCGAGCTCGCGGGGCTGGATCTCCCCGCGACGGATCTCCTCCGCGAAGTGGCACGCCACGAGGTGACCGCTCCCGAGGTCCCGCAGCTCCGGCAGCTCGGAGTCGCAGCGCGTCTCCTGCCGGAACGGGCAGCGGGTGTGGAAGCGGCACCCCGAGGGCGGGTCGGCCGGTGAGGGCAGGTCGCCCTGCAGGATGATCCGCTCCCGCGTCGCCTCGACGACCGGGTCGGGCACCGGGACGGCCGACATCAGCGCCTTGGTGTACGGGTGCAGCGGCTCGTCGTACAACGCGTCGGAGGTCGCCTGCTCCACGATGCCGCCGAGGTACATCACCGCCACGTCGTCGGAGACGTGCCGGACGACGGCGAGGTCGTGGGCGATCACGAGGTACGTCAGGTGGAGGCGGTTCTGGAGCTCTTCGAGCAGGTTGAGCACCTGGGCCTGGATGGAGACGTCCAGGGCCGAGACCGGTTCGTCGGCGATGATGAACCGCGGCTCGAGGGCCAGGGCGCGGGCGATGCCGATGCGCTGCCGCTGGCCGCCGGAGAACTCGTGGGGGTAGCGCTGCGCCGCCGACGAGGGCAGCCCGACCTGGTCCAGCAGCTCCTTGACCCGGTTGTTCTTGTCGTAGGAGATGCCGTGCGCCCGCAACGGCTCGGTGAGCAGGGTCTCGACGCTCTGCCGCGGGTTCAGGCTCGCCAGCGGGTCCTGGAAGACCATCTGCATGTCCTGACGCTTCGCCCGCAGCTTCTCGCCCTTGAGCGTGGCCACGTCGTCGCCGTCGAAGACGACCTTGCCCGCGGTCACCGGCGCCAGCCTCAGCACGGCCTTGCCGAGCGTGGACTTCCCGCAGCCGGACTCGCCCACGAGGCCGAGGGTCCGGCCTTCCTCGATCGTCAGGTCGACGCCGTCCACGGCGCGCACCGCACCGACCTGGCGGCCGAGCAGCAGGCCCTGGGTGATCGGGTAGTGGACCTTGAGGCCCTCGATCTGCACCAGCGCGCTCATCGGGCGTCCCCCGTCGCTGAGGAGGTCGTGGCGGGGACGAGCGGGTTGAAGCACCGCAGCTCGCGGTCGCTCTCGACGCGCAGCTCCGGCGTGCTGGAGGTGCACTCGTCGGTCTTGTTGGTGCAGCGGGGCGCGAAGGCGCAGCCCTGGCTCCACGGCAGCGTGTTGGTCGGCGAGCCCGGGATGGGCGTGAGGGGGACGCCGCGCGGCGAGTCGAGCCGCGGGATGCTGGCCAGCAGGCCGCCGGTGTAGGGGTGCCGCGGGGTGCCGAAGAGCGCACCCCGTCCGGCCTTCTCGACGATGCGGCCGGAGTACATCACGTTGACGACGTCGCACAGCCCGGCGACGACCCCGAGGTCGTGGGTGATCATCAGCAGTGCCGCGTTGGTCTCCCGGACCAGCAGCTTGAGGACCTCGAGCACCTGTGCCTGGATCGTCACGTCGAGGGCCGTGGTGGGCTCGTCGGCGATGAGCAGCCGCGGCTCGCAGGCCAGCGCGATGGCGATGAGCACCCGCTGCCGCATCCCGCCCGAGAGCTGGTGGGGGTACTCCTTGAGGCGGCGGTGCGGGTCGGGGATGTTCACCCGCTCGAGCAGGCCCTCGGCCCGCCGCATCGCCTCGTTGCGCTTGACCTCGAAGTGCTCCTCGATCACCTCGGCGAGCTGGACGCCGATGGTGACGACCGGGTTGAGCGAGGTCATCGGGTCCTGGAAGACCATCGAGATGTCCCGGCCCCGGTAGCTCGCCAGCTTCTTGCGCGACAACGTGAGGAGGTTCTCGCCCTCGAACAGCACCTCGCCGTGGACCTTCACCCCCCGCTTCGGGAGCAGGCCCATGACGGCGAGCGAGGTGACGGACTTGCCGCTCCCCGACTCCCCCACCAGGCCGACGTGCTGGCCCGGGCTGACGTCGAAGGAGACGTCGTCGACGGCTGTCACCGCTCGCCGGCCGCGGACGCCGAACTCCACCGACAGGTTGCGGACGGACAGGAGAGTCTCGTTGCTGCTCATCGGGTCACCTCCTGGTCCGTGGGTCGATCGCCTCGCGGAGGGCTTCACCGAACAGCGTGAAGCCGAGCGCCGTGATCGCGATCGCCGTGCCGGGGAGCAGCGCGAGCTGGGGCGCGGCCTCGAAGCGGTCCTGGGCGGCGACCAGCATGCGTCCCCACTCGGCGATCGCCGGGTCGGAGTCGCCCAGGCCCAGGAAGGACAGGGCGGCGACCTCGATGATCGCGGTGGCGAGGTTGAGCGTGGCCTGGACGATCGTCGGGCCCAGGGCGTTGGGCAGCATGTGGCCCATGACGATGCGTCGTCTCTTGATGCCGAGGGCGTTGGCGGCGAGGACGTAGTCGGCGCGGGCCTGCGACAGCATCGACCCTCGGAGCAGGCGCGCCACGATCGGGACCTGGGCGACGCCGATCGCGATCATCACCGAGTAGGCGTTCTGGCCGAGCACGGCGGCGACGCTGACCGCGAGCAGCAGGCTCGGCACCGACAGCAGGATGTCGACGACGCGCATCAGCGCGGTGTCCACCCAGCCACCGATGCCGCCGGCAAGGACACCGAGGAGCGCGCCGAACACCAGGCCGATGAGCGTCGACACCACGCCGTACACCAGCGACTGCCTGGCGCCGTAGACCATCTGTGTGTAGAGGTCGCTGCCGAAGCGGTCCAGCCCCAGGAGGTGTCCCTCGGAAGGACCGGGGACGGTCGTCGGCGTGACGTCGCCCGACCACTCCGCGCTGCCGGGCTGGTACGACGTGAGCAGCGGCGCCGCGAGGGCGACGAGCACGAACAGCAGCACGATGATCGCGCCCACGATGGCGGTGGGGTTGCGACGCAGCCGACGCCAGGCGTTGCGCCACAGGCCGCCCGACAGCTCGTTGCCCTCGCCCGGGTCGAACGGGCTGGCGCCACCCGGGGTGAGGTCGAGAGCACTCATGACACACGCACCCGGGGATCGATGACGCCGTAGGCGAGGTCCACGAGCAGGTTGATGAGCGCGTAGATGACCGCGATGAAGAGGATGTAGCCCTGGAGGACCGGGTAGTCGCGTTGCCCGATCGCGGTGAAGAGGTACTGCCCGATCCCGTTGAAGGCGAACACCGTCTCGGTGAGCACCGCGCCCGAGAACAGCAGGCCGGCCTGGAGACCGATCGTGGTGACGACGGGGAGAAGCGCGTTCTTGAGCACGTGCCGACGGCTGATGAGCCGGGACGAGAGGCCCTTCGACTCGGCGGTGCGGACGTAGTCCTCGTTGAGCACCTCCGAGACCGACGCGCGGGTGATCCGCACGATGATCGCCAGCGGGATCGTGCCGAGGGCGACGGCGGGCAGGATGAGGTGGATGATCGCGTCCCAGGCGGCGTCCCACTCGCGCGTCAGGAGGCCGTCGAGGACGTAGAAGTTCGTGAGGTGGGTCGCGTCGATCCGTGGGTCCTGGCGCAAGGTCGTCGGCAGCCAGTGCAGCCAGTTGGCGAACACCAGCTTGAGCAGGATCGCGAGGAAGAAGACCGGCGTGACGACGCCGAGCAGGCTGCCCGACATGACGACCGTGTCGAGACCGCGGCCCTGGTTGCGGGCGGCGAGGTAGCCCAGCGGCACCCCGAGCACGACCGCGAAGAGCAGGGCTGTGACGCCGAGCTCGATGGTCGCCGGGAAGCGGTCGAGGAAGCTGCTGGTGACGGCCTGCCCCGTCTTGATCGACGAGCCGAAGTCACCGCTGAGCAGCTGGCCGAGGTACTTGAAGTACTGGACGAAGATCGGCTGGTCGAACCCGTAGCGCTCGTTGACCGCCTCGATGCGCTCCGGGTTGGCCCGCTCGCCGAGCAGCGCCCGGGCCGGGTCGCCCGGCAGGGCGCGCACCCACACGAAGAGCAGCAGGGTCAGCCCGAGGAGGACCGGGACGAGCAGGAGCAGTCGCCGTAGCGCGAACCGGAGCACGACACCTCCTCGAGGTGGACGGGGGCCATCCGAACGTACGCGAGCCTGTGCCCGGGCGGCGAGGACGCCGCCCGGGCACAGGCCCGAAAGTCACTCCGAGATGGTGACGTTGTTGAAGACCTCGTCCTGGACGGGGCTCGGCTGGAAGCCGTCCACGCCCGGCGCGAAGGCCAGGGACGGGACCGGGTGTGCCAGCGGAACGCCCGGGAGGAAGTCCATGATCTCCCGGTTGATGTCCTGGTAGGGCGCCGTCTGCTCCTCGGCGGTCGGGATCGCCCGCGCCGCGTTGAGGTCGTCGAACAGCTTCTGGTTGTCGAAGCCCCACTCGGGCGCCTTCTGGCCGAAGAACACACCCAGGAAGTTGTCCGGGTCGTTGTAGTCACCGGTCCACCCGAGCAGGTGGATGCCGTGCTTGGCGGTGCCCTGGATCTTGTTCAGGTAGTCCGGGTCCCAGCGGTCCGCGGTCGGCTTGATCTTCAGGCCCACCGCCTCGAGCTGCGAGCGGATCACGTTGAACGTGTCCTCCGGGGACGGCATGTACGGACGGCTCACGTCGCTCGGGTAGTTGAACTCGATCGTCGCGCCCTCGGCCCCGGCCTCCTTGAGCAGGTCCTTGGCCTTCTCCGGGTTGTACTCGTACTTCGTCACGTCGTCGGCGTAGCCGTTGACGAGGTCGGGCATGAACTCGTCGGCGAGCTTGGTGCCCGGGGGCATCGAGGCGTCGGCGACCTTCTGCTTGTCGATCGCGTAGGCGATCGCCTGGCGGACCCGGATGTCGTCGAGCGGCTTCTGGGCCTGGTTCATGCCGAGGTAGAGCACGTTGAAGGCGTCGCGGTTCATGATCTGGAAGCCGGCCTCCTTGAGCGGATCCACGTCAGCGGGGCCGACCAGGTCGAAGCCGTCGATCTCGCCGTTCTGCAGCGCGGTGGCGCGGGACTTCGGCTCCGGGATCGCGACGAACACCAGCGAGTCGATCTTGGCCTTCTCGCCCCAGTAGTCGGGGTTCGCCTTCAGCGTGACGCGGTCGCCGCGCTCCCACGAGTCGAGCTCGAAGGGGCCGGTGCCCGTCGGGTGCGCCGTGGAGTAGTCCGTGGTGGTCGGGTCGTCCGAGCCGTCGTCCTGGTACTTCTCCAGGGCGGTCGGGCTCTGCATCGAGAACGCCGGCAGCGACAGCGCGGACACGAAGTTCGCGAAGGGCGAGTTGAGCGAGATGGTGACCTCGCCGTCGCCGGCCTCGCAGGACTTGTAGACCGCCTTGTCGGCGTTCGGTCCCGTGGCGAAGCCACGCATGAGCGCGCCGTAGTAGTACGACAGGTCGGGCGACTGGGCGCCCTTCGGTGCGTTGTACCAGCGGTCGAAGTTCGCGCACACGGCCTCGGCGTCGAAGTCCGTGCCGTCCTGGAACTTCACGCCGTCGCGCAGCGTGAACGTGTAGGTCAGGCCGTCCTCGGAGTTCTCCCACTTGGTCGCCAGCAGGGGCGCGGGGTCTGCCGTGCCCGGCTCGGTGCCGACCAGGCCCTCGAAGATCTGTCGCGAGACGCGGAAGCTCTCGCCGTCGGAGGTGAAGAACGGGTCGAGCGCGACGGGCTCCGCCGAGCCGGCGAACACGAAGGTGCCGCCACCCCCGCTGTCGCCGCTGTCGCCCGAGTCGCCGTTGCCGCCGTCTCGGTTGCTGTCCGCGCAGGCCGACAGCCCCAGGGCTGAGACCATCAGGACAGCGGCGCCGAGCCGCCACCTCTTGTTCATGGATGACTTCACTTGTGCTCCTCGTGGGTCACGACATCCCCGGTCGCCGTACGGCCCGGGACCCAAGGAAGTTATGCCGACCGGTCCCCCGAAATCCACGCCGGAACGGGTGCAGAAGGTCGCGATTGGGCAACGATTCGCGGCGCTGACCCTGGTCCGGCCGGAGGATCTCGTGGCCAGAGGTCACAGGCCGTGGCGCTCCACCCACAGCGCCGCCTGGGTGCGGTCGACCACGCCGATGCGCTGGAAGGCCGATGTCAGGTGTGCCTTCACAGTGCGTTCGCTGATGTCGAGGCGCCGGGCGATCTGCTTGTTGGCCAGGCCGAGGCGCACCAGACGCAGCACCTCGGTCTCGCGCGGGGTCAGCACGGGCTCCTTGCTCGCGGTGGCTGCGGGACAGCAGCAGCTCGCGCGCGGCCTTGGGGTCGATCGGGGACTCGCCACGGCTGACCGCGCGGACGCCCTCGATCACGTCCTCGGGGTCGGCGTCCTTGAGGAGGTAGCCCACGGCACCCGCGTCGAGGGCGGCCAGGATCCGCTCGCTGTCGGAGAAGGAGGTCAGCACCAGCACCTGGGTCGAGGGGTCCGCGGCCAGGATCCGCCGGGTGGCCTCGACGCCGTCGACGTGGGGCATCTGCAGGTCCATCACGACCACGTCGGGTCGGTGCTCGGCGGCGACCTCGACGGCCTCTCCCCCGTCCGACGCCGTCGCCACCACCTCGATGCCGTCCGCCCCGCCCAGCAGGCCGGCCAGTCCGCGGCGTACGACGGCGTGGTCGTCGACCAGGACGACACGCACCGTGCGGGTGGGGTCACGTCGTTCATCGTCGCTCTCCGTCTCCGGGGTCATCGGGATGTTCGGGGTCGTCGACGGTGAGCAGCACCGTCGTGCCGTTGCCTGGTGCCGACGTGACGGTGAGGCTGCCGCCGGCCTCGGCGACGAGGCCGGCCAGGCCGCGGAGGCCGAACTGCGAGCCGGCCGGCCGGGACGCGGGGTCGAAGCCCGCGCCGTCGTCGCCCACCTCGAGGCGGAGGCCGCGACCCTCGTCGGTGACCGACACCGTCAGCTGCTCCGCGCCGCTGTGGCGCAAGGCGTTGCGCACCGCTTCCTGAGCCACCCGCCACACCAGGCGCACCGAGGCGGCCGGGGCGTCGCCGACGTCGTCGACGTGAGCCGACACGGCGATCCCTCGGGCCTCGGCGGGAGCGAGCAGGTCCTGCATGGCCGCGCTGAGCGTGGAGGCGGTGAGGTCGGGCGGGTAGATCTCCACCATGAGGGAGCGGAGCGCGCGCAGGCTGGTCCGCATGGAGTCGCCGGCGTCCGCCAGGTCGACCCGTGCCCGGTCCGGGACCGACTCGTCGCGGGCCAGCGCCGACACCGCGAACGCCGCGCCGGCGAGGTCCTGGACCACGCCGTCGTGCAGGTCCCGGGCTATCCGCCCGCGTTCGGCGTCCGAGGCGTCGACAGCCGCCCGCAGCAGCCGCTCGCGCTCCTCCGCGCCACGGCGCAGCCGGCGCGTCAGCAGCCAGAGCAGCGCGGTGGCGACGAGCACGACGAGGCCGAGGGCGGCGAGGGTGATCGGCCGGAAGGCGCCGAAGATCTCGTTGCGGCGCTGGTCGATGGTCGCGTCGGAGTAGTACACCTCGAAGAGGAGCGGCTGACCCTCGGGCGACCAGATCTGCGTGTAGACCTCGAGCAGGCCGTTCGAGTCGCGCTCGTAGCGGTTCTCCGGCTCGGAGAGGTCCGAGACCTCCGCCTCCGTCCCGCCGTCGCGCAGGATGTCGAGCTCCTCCTCGCCGAGCGGGAAGACGTCACCGATGAGCTGGGTCTTGTCCGAGTAGACGATCATGCCGTCCTCGTCCCAGACCTTCACCCGCTTCACGTCGGTGACCATGAGGTGCTGGAGGACCTCGCGGTCGAAACGGTCGATCGCGCCGGGCTCGCCGTCGACGAGGCCCTTGGGCAGGGACGGCTCCGCCACCGAGTGGGCGAGCAGGTTGGTCGTCGCCCGTGCTCCCGCGACGGCCTCGTCGGAGGCTGCGCGGCCGCTGAGCGTGGAGGTGCCGACGACGATGACGACCAGCGCCAGCAACCCCGTCGCCAGGAACAGCACGACGGGGTTGCGGGTGACGGACACGGCGGTCAGTACACCACCGAGCCTCGGCAGGTCTCGCCCCCGTGCGTCGCGCGGATCTTGATGTGGTCGTCACCGGCCAGGTCGACCATGAGGCGCCCGACCTCGAAGGACCCGCTCGGTGCGCGTGTGGTCTTGGTGCCGCGCGCGGTCACGTCGCCGTTGTGCAGGAGCTTCCAGCTCCACGACTGGCCGGTGCGGTTGCTGTCGATCTCGGCCTCGACCTCGATGCGCCCGTCCTCCTCCTTGGCCTTGAGCTTCCAGTCGGTCGAACCCGAGCAGCTGCCGCGGCGGATCACCTCGCGGTCGCCGGCGTCGGCCGGCACGCTCAGCGCGACGATCGACCCGACGCCGGTGGCGAGCAGGGTCACCGCGGTCGCGAGTCCTCGGCGGTGCGGTGCACGCAGCCTCATCTGTCCTCCTCGGTCGGGCTCCCAGTCTCCGGGGCCTGGCCGTCCGAAGCCATTGTCCGGTGGTACTACGACCCGGCTCCCGAGCGTGCGAGGTCACGCAGCGCGGCGACGTCGAGCCCCTCCAACGTGTCCAGGAAGACGCGCCGCTCTCCCGGCGCCACGGGGACGTGGTTCTCGACCACGAGCACGAGGCACCCCGCAGCCTCGGCGGAGCGAGCCCCGGTGTTCGAGTCCTCGATGGCCACGCACTGCGTGGGGTCAACCCCGAGGAGGCGAGCGGCGTGGAGGTACGGCTCGGGGTGCGGCTTGCCGTGGCTGACCCGGTCCCCCGTCACGACGACGTCGAACGACCCGTGGGGCAGCTGGTCGAGGACGGGGGCGACGAAGCGCTCGTACGACATCGTGACCAGGGCGCACGGCATGCCGTCGGCGCGCAGGCCCCGGAGCAGCTCACGCGCGCCGGGTCGCCAGGGGACGGAGCGCTCCACCTGGTGGACGACACCGTCGAGCAGCACCTCGACGATCTCCTCGGGGGTCAGGTCGACGCCGTGGTCCCGGATGTACTGCCCCGCGTCGACCAGGTTGTTGCCGACGAGAGCCATGGCGTCGGCGTTGGTCCAGGTGCCGCCGTGCTCCTCCACGAGGGCGCGCTCGACGTCGATCCAGTACGGCTCGGTGTCCACGAGAGTGCCGTCCATGTCCCACAGGACAGCGGCCGGTGCCTGATCGGCCACGGTGGGTCAGTCCTCCGGTTCGTAGCCGAGGTTGGGCGACAGCCACTTCTCGGCCTCGCGCACGGTCATCCCTTTGCGTCGCGCGTAGTCGGCCACCTGGTCGGGCCCGATGCGGCCCAGCGTGAAGTACTGCGACTCGGGGTGCGAGAAGTAGAAGCCGCTCACGGACGCACCTGGCCACATCGCCATGCTCTCGGTCAGCTCGACACCCGTGTGCTCCTGCACGTGCAGCAGGTCCCACAGCAGCGCCTTCTCGGTGTGGTCGGGGCAGGCGGGGTAGCCGGGGGCAGGGCGGATGCCGGCGTACTGCTCCTTGATGAGGCCCACGGTGTCGAGGTGCTCGTCGGGTACGTAGCCCCACAGCTGCTTGCGGACCCGCTCGTGCAGGCGCTCCGCGAAGGCCTCGGCCAGCCGGTCGGCGAGGCTCTCGACCAGGATCGCGTTGTAGTCGTCGAGGTCGGCCTTGAGCTCCTGGATCTTCTCCTGGGCGCCCATGCCCGCGGTCACGGCGAAGGCCCCGACGAAGTCGGCGAGCCCCGTCTCCTTCGGTGCCACGAAGTCGGCGAGCGAGTAGTGCGGGCGGCCGTGCCGTTGCTCGCCCTGCTGGCGCAGGTGGTGCAGGGTCATCAGCACCTCCCCGCGGGACTCGTCGGTGTAGACCTCGATGTCCTCGCCGCCGACACGGTTCGCCGGGAAGAGACCGACCACGCCGTTCGCGGTCAGCCAGCCCTCGCGCTCGATGCGGTCGAGCATCTCCTGTGCGTCGGCGTAGAGCTTCCGGGCGGTCTCGCCGCTCGCCGGGTTGTTGAGGATGTCCGGGAACTTGCCGCGCATCTCCCACGCGTTGAAGAAGGGCTGCCAGTCGATGTAGCGGCGCAGCTCCGACAGGTCGTAGTCGCGGAGGACGCGCACGAACTGGGTGGCGCTGCCCGACCAGCCCTTCGACCAGACGTCCTTGTCCTGGCGGGCGAGCAGCCGCGGCTTCGGCGGGTGGTACGACGACCAGTCGATCGGCGCGGCGTTCTTGCGGGCTGCCTCGAGCGAGGTCATCGGCCGCTCGTTGAGCCGCTTCGCGTGCCGTTCGCGGATCGAGTCGAAGTCGGCCTTGACGTTCTCCATGAACGCCGGTCGTTGCTTGTCCGACAGCAGTGCTGCTGCCGTGGGCACGGACCGCGACGCGTCCTTCACCCACACCACGGGACCGTGGTACTTCGGGTCGACCTTCACCGCCGTGTGGGCCCTGCTCGTCGTCGCTCCCCCGAGGAGCAGCGGGATGTCGAGGCCCTGGCGCTCGAGCTCGGCGGCAAAGCCGACCATCTCGTCGAGCGACGGCGTGATCAGTCCCGAGAGGCCGATGAGGTCGGCCTCCTCGGCCTTCGCGGCCTCGATGATCTTCTGTGCCGGCACCATGACGCCGAGGTCGACGACCTCGTAGTTGTTGCACTGGAGCACCACGCCGACGATGTTCTTGCCGATGTCGTGGACGTCGCCCTTGACCGTGGCCATGACGATCTTGCCCTTGGCGCTCTTCTGCTTGGCGAGCTCGGGGTTCCTGGCCTTCTCCTCCTCGATGAAGGGGATGAGGTACGCGACCGCCTTCTTCATGACGCGTGCGGACTTCACGACCTGCGGCAGGAACATCTTCCCGGAGCCGAAGAGGTCGCCGACGACGTTCATGCCGTCCATGAGCGGTCCCTCGATCACCTCGAGCGGACGTCCGCCTCGCTCCTCGATGAGAGCCCGGAGCTCCTCGGTGTCGGGCTCGACGTGCTCGTCGATCCCCTTGACCAGGGCGTGCGTGATCCGCTCCTCGACCGGCAGGGCACGCCACTCCTCGTCGGCCTGCTGCGCGACCGCGCCGTCGCCGCGGAAGCGCTCGGCGACCTCGAGGAGGCGCTCGGTCGAGTCCGGCCGCCGGTTGAGCACGACGTCCTCGATGCGGTCACGGAGGTCGGCGTCGATCTCGTCGTAGACCGCGAGCGCACCCGCGTTGACGATGCCCATGTCGAGCCCGGCCCGGATCGCGTGGAAGAGGAACACGGCGTGGATCGCCTCGCGCACCGCGTTGTTGCCGCGGAACGAGAACGAGACGTTGGAGATGCCGCCCGAGACCAGGGCGCCGGGCAGGTTCTGCTTGATCCAGCGCACCGCCTCGATGAAGTCCGTGCCGTACGTCGCGTGCTCCTCGATGCCCGTGGCGATCGCGAAGACGTTGGGGTCGAAGATGATGTCCGTCGGGTCGTAGCCGACCACCTCGGTGAGGATCCGGTAGGCCCGGGCGCAGACCTCCTGACGACGCTGGAGGGTGTCGGCCTGACCGTCCTCGTCGAAGGCCATGACGACGACGGCAGCGCCGTACTTCCGGCAGGCGCGGGCGTGCTCGAGGAACGCCTCCTCGCCCTCCTTGAGGGAGATCGAGTTCACGATCGGCTTGCCCTGCGTGGTGCGGAGGCCGGTCTCGATGACCTCCCACTTGGAGGAGTCGATCATCAGCGGCACCCGGCTGATGTCCGGCTCGCTGGCGATGAGCTTGGTGAAGCGGTCCATGGCCGCGACGCCGTCGATCATCCCCTCGTCCATGTTGATGTCGATGACCTGCGCCCCGGCCTCGACCTGCTGCCGGGCCACCGAGAGGCCGGTGTTGTAGTCGCCGGCCTTGATCAGGTTGCGGAAGCGTGCGGACCCGGTGATGTTGGTCCGCTCCCCCACGTTGACGAAGAGCGAGTCGGCCTTGACGCTGACGGGCTCGAGCCCGGAGAGGCGGAGCGCCGGCTCCTTCTCCTCCGGCACCCGCGGGCTGTGCTCGGTGGCCGCCTTGCCGATCGCGTTGATGTGCTCCGGGGTGGTGCCGCAGCAGCCGCCGACGAGGTTCACGAGACCGCTCGACGCGAACTCCCCGATGAAGTCGGCCGTCTGGTCGGGTGTCTCGTCGTACTCACCGAAGGCGTTGGGGAGTCCGGCGTTGGGGTACGCCGAGACGAAGCAGTCGGCGACCCGGGCGAGCTCCGCGAGGTAGGGCCGCATCTCGGCGGCGCCCAGCGCGCAGTTGAGGCCCACGGCCAGGGGGCGCGCGTGGCGGACCGAGTTCCAGAACGCCTCGGTCACCTGGCCCGACAGCGTGCGACCCGAGGCATCCGTGATCGTGCCCGAGATGACGACCGGCCAGCGTCGCTCGCGCTCCTCGAAGAGCGTCTCGAGGGCGAAGATCGCGGCCTTGGCGTTGAGGGTGTCGAAGATCGTCTCGACGACCAGCAGGTCGGAGCCGCCGTCGACGAGCCCTCGGGCCTGCTCGAGGTAGGCCTCGACCAGTCGCTCGAAGGAGATGTTGCGGGCGCCCGGGTCGTTGACGTCGGGCGAGATCGACGCCGTCGAGTTGGTGGGACCGAGGGCGCCGGCCACGTAGCGCGGCCGGTCCGGGGTCTCCGCGGTCATCGCGTCGGCCTCGAGACGCGCGAGCCGGGCGGCCTCGACGTTCATCTCGTAGCTCACGTCCTCGAGGCCGTAGTCGGCCTGCGAGATGCGCTGGGCGCTGAACGTGTCGGTCTCGATGATGTCGGCGCCGGCCTGGAGGTACTCCCGGTGCACCGACCTGATGACGTCCGGCCGGGTCAGGACGAGCACGTCGGAGTTGCCCCCGAGGTCGCGGTCGTGGTCCGCGAACCGGTCGCCGCGGTAGTCCGCCTCGCCCAGCCCGTGCTGCTGGATCAGGGTGCCCATGGCGCCGTCGATGACGAGGATGCGTTCGCGCAGGGCAGCCGACAGCTCCTCGGTGAGGTCGGGCCTCACGAGGTCGGGGTCGGGGTGCGCGGAGTCGTCGTTCACGGCCCCCCACTGTAGGAGACCGAGCGGCTCGGCTCGGCGCCTTGCCGGATGCTGGCCAACGCCCCGAGGTCCCCGGCGTGCGGGCGCTGTCGGCATAGGCTTGTGAGGTGATCGAGATCGAGGACGTCCCTCCGCTGCGCAGCCCTGTGCTGATCGCCGCGTTCGAGGGGTGGAACGATGCCGCCGACGCGGCGTCCGGGGTGCTGGACCACCTGCTGAGGGTGTGGGACTCCACGCTGGTGGCGGTCATCGACCCCGAGGACTTCTACGACTTCCAGATGAACCGCCCCATCGTCGGCACCGACGACCAGGGCATGCGCCGGATCACCTGGCCGTCGACGCAGCTGTCCGTCGCGTCGCCCCCAGGAGCCCTGCGCGACGTGATCCTGCTGCGCGGCATCGAGCCGAACATGCGCTGGCGCCAGTTCTGCGCCGAGCTGCTGGCCGCGGCCGACGAGCTCGGAGCAGAGATCGTGGTCACCCTCGGAGCGCTGCTGGCCGACACCCCGCACACCCGTCCGGTCCCCGTCTCGGGCACCACGACCGAGCCGGAGCTGGCCGACCGTCTCAAGCTGGAGCAGTCGACGTACGAAGGTCCCACCGGCATCGTCGGCGTCTTCCAGGACGCCTGCGTCCGCACCGACATGCCGGCTGTTTCCTTCTGGGCGGCGGTGCCGCACTACGTCGCCCAGCCCCCGTGCCCCAAGGCCACCCTGGCGCTGCTCGGCCAGCTCGAGGACCTCCTCGAGATCAGCATCCCGCTCGGCGACCTCCCCGAGGACGCCCGTGCCTGGGAGCGCGGCGTCGACGAGCTCGCCGAGGAGGACGAGGAGATCAGCGACTACGTCCGGGCCCTCGAGGAGACCCGCGACACCGCCGAGCTCCCCGAGGCCAGCGGCGAGGCCATCGCCCGCGAGTTCGAGCGCTACCTCAAGCGCCGCGAGAACCCCGACGACTGAGGTGTCCGGTGCGGCACCCCACAAGCAGCAAGGACGAAGAGTCGGGCGCCGGGTCTGGTCCTGCGGTCGCCTCCCGACAGCAAGTGGTGACGAGTGACCGATCTGGGGCTGGGTTTCCTGCCACTCGTCACCACTTAACGGTGGCTGCGGAGCTTTCCGACGTCAGGACTCCGATCGCGCGTTGAATTGCGTCCTGACGTCGGAAAGCTCCTCCGGACCACGGAAAACCACGTGGAATCGCGAGACGGGCGCGCATCGAGGCCGCGCTGTCGTCGTTGCTGCCTGAAACCCGACCACGCGCCGACCGCACCCGGGCCGATCACCTACAGCCGGACGCCGAGCCTCGCGTCGACGAGGTCCCGGACGATGTCGGCGCCGGAGCCGTCGCCGCGGTGCCAGCCCTCGGCCCAGTCGTCGAGGATCTTCACGACCCGCGGCGTGTCCAGGTCCTGGGCGAGGGCCGCGCGGACGGTGCTCACGAGCTGCTCGGCCTGCGTGACGTTGGTGATCGCCAGGCCCGACCGCCAGCTGGCCAGGCGGCGCTCGGCGCGGGTCAGGTCGGCCGGTGTCCACTCCCAGTCGCTGCGGTAGTGGTGGGCGATCAGGGCCAGCCGGATCGCCTCGGGGTCGGCGCCCTCCTCGCGGAGGTGTGAGACGAAGACCAGGTTGCCCAGCGACTTGGACATCTTCTCGCCCTCGTAGGCGACCATCCCGGTGTGCATGTAGGCCTTGGCGAACACGATGCCGGGGAACGCCGCCTGCGACTCCGCCGCGCTCATCTCGTGGTGCGGGAAGATCAGGTCGCTGCCGCCGCCCTGCACGTCGAAGTTCTCGCCCAGGTGGCTCAGGGCGATCGCGCTGCACTCGATGTGCCACCCGGGACGGCCGCGCCCGAGAGGTGAGTCCCACGCGGGCTCGCCGGGACGCTCGGCCCGCCACAGCAGGCAGTCGAGCGGGTGCTTCTTGCCGGGGCGCTCCGGGTCTCCCCCGCGCTCGGCGAAGAGCTCGATCATCTCGGACTCGATCAGGTTCGAGACCGACCCGAAGGCCGGGTCGCTGTGCACGGAGAAGTAGACGTCGCCGTCCACGTCGTACGCGTGCCCGAGGTGCGTGAGCTGCTGCACGAGCTCGACGACCATGGGGATCGACTCGACCGCGCCGATGTAGTCGTCGGGCGGGATCACCCGCAACGCCTCCATGTCGCCGCGGAACTGCTCGGTCTCGCGCTCGGCGATCACCTGCCAGTCCTCGCCGTCGCGGACCGCGCGCTCGAGGAGCGGGTCGTCCACGTCGGTGACGTTCTGCACGTAGCGGACCTCGCGGCCGGCGTCGAGCCACGCGCGGTGCAGCAGGTCGAAGGCGACGTAGGTCGCCGCGTGGCCCAGGTGCGTCGAGTCGTACGGCGTGATGCCGCAGACGTAGAGGCCCGCGGGGGTCGAGGAGTCGGTGGTCCGAGGGCGTCCCGAAGCGGTGTCGTGGATGCGGACCGCCGGCGCCCGACCGAAACGCTCGAGGGAGGGAACGGACACCTTCTCCCACGAACGCATGGGCCGAATGCTACCGAGACCGTCCCGAGCCGGTGCAGGACTCCCTCGGGTCCGTCGGGTCAGAAGGCGGGCCAGGGGATGGACGGCCAGTGGTTGCCGGGCACCGGCATCCGACCCTTGCCGAGCAGCCGTCTGCAGCGGCGTCGCAGGGCGACCACCTCGTCCTCGGTCAGCAGCTCGCCGAGGACCGCGTCGAAGCGCTCGTCCTCGTCGAGCCGGCGTACGAGCATCTCGACGGCGCTGCGGTCCTCGGGCACCAGCGGCTCCCCCGCCCAGCCCCAGAGGACGGTGCGGAGCTTGTGCTCCTCGTGGAAGCAGATGCCGTGGTCGACGCCGTAGCGGTGCCCGTCGGTCATGGCCAGGACGTGGCCGCCCTTGCGGTCGGCGTTGTTGACCACGATGTCGAAGACCGCCATCCGGCGCAGCGCCTCGCTGTCCTCGTGGACCAGGGAGACGGGCAGGTCGTGGGCGTCGGTGGCGTCGAGGACGTGGAGGAAGCCCGGGGGGACCTCTCCCTCCGGGAACAGGTCCACGGCCTCGATCTCCGGGTCCGGCTCGCACCAGACCTGGGCCATGCCGGGTCCCTGGGGGCCGTCGCGCAGCAGGGTCAGGGGGACGACGTCCCAGCCCAGGGCGGACGAGACGAGGAACGCCGCGATCTCGCGGCCGGCGAGGGTGCCGTGGGGGAAGTCCCACAGCGGCCGCTCCCCGGCGATGGGCTTGTAGACGCACGGGAGCCGGACGTCGCCCATCACGGCTTCGGCGAGGAAGGTGGCGTTGGACGCCGGCATGATGCGTCCGCGGATCTCGAGGTCGCCCTCGGTGAGGACCGCGCGCGCCTCGGTGGCGTCGAGCTCGGTGGTCGGGTCGCTCACCTGCTCAGCGCCGCCGGAAGCCGTTCGCACGCGGGCAGAGGTGGCCCTCCGGGTCGAGCGGTCCGCCGCAGAACTGGCAGGGCGGGCGACCGGCGGCCACGACGGCCTGGGCGCGCTTGCAGAAGGCGCGCGCGATCGCCGGCGGCAGGCTCACCACGAGCATCTCGTCGGGCTCCGGCTGCGACTCGGGGTCCTCGACGGCCTCCTCGGAGTCGTCGATCGGGAACACCTCGATGACCACCCGCTCGGCGTCGCCGTCCCAGGCCAGGGTCATGGTGCCGGCGCGGAACTCCTCGTCGATGGGCTGCTCGAGGGGCGCGTCGTCGTCGAGCCCGGTCGGCGTGAGTGCGGGCACCGGGCCCTCGCCGCCCTCGGCGCGCATGACGTCGTCGAGGAGGCCGTCGACCCGCTCGGCGAGCACGGAGACCTGCTGCTTCTCGAGGGCCACGCTCGTGATGCGCACGCCTGCTCGCGCCTGGAGGAAGAACGTGCGCGAGCCGGGCGGACCCACGGTGCCGGCGACGAAGCGCTCGGGCGGGTCGTAGCGGTGGACGACAGGCATGAATCGACCCTATCCCCGGGCCGGTCCCGCCCCGCCGCCCACGGCCGCGTCGCTGTCGGCGGCCTTCCTGGTGCGGCCCTTCGCCTTCGCCGGCGGCGGGACGAGGAACGACAGGTCGCCCTCGTGGGTGTTGGTCATGAGCACGAACGGTCGGCCGGGCGTGTAGCGGACGACCGAGACGGAGGCGGGGTCGACCACGATCCGCTGGAAGGCGTCGAGGTGCAGCCCCAGGGCGTCCGCGAGGATCGCCTTGATGACGTCGCCGTGGCTCACGGCCACCCAGAGCGAGCCGGGTCCGTGCTCCGCCTCGACGGCCGCGTCCCACCGGCGTACGGCGGCGACGGAGCGGGAGGCCATGCCGGCCATCGACTCGCCGCCCGGGAACGTGACCGCGGACGGCTGTCCCTGCACGGTGCGCCAGAGCGGCTCCTTGGCCAGCACCTTGAGCGTCTTCCCGGTCCACTCGCCGTAGTCGACCTCCGAGAGCCCCTTCTCCCGGGACACCCTGGGGGGCTGCTGCTGCTTCCGTGCGACGTGCGTGGCGGTCTGGCGGCAGCGCTCCAGCGGACTGCTGACCACCGCCCGCAGGGGCAGCGCGGCGAGGCGGTCCCCGGCCTTGGTGGCCTGCTGCTCGCCGAGCTCGTCGAGCCGGACACCGGCCGTGCGCCCGGCGAGGACACCCGAGGTGTTCGCAGTCGTGCGTCCGTGCCGTACCAGGAGGACCGTTGCCATGTCGGCAACCCTACGAGAGGACCTTCCCTATCGTGGGCGCATGATCGTCGACAGCGCCCTGTACCGGGACGGGCAGCGCCACCCCGTGGACCTCACCGACGTGGCGGCGGCCCGCGAGAAGATCGGCGACTCCGACAGCTTCCTGTGGGTCGGCCTCCACGAGCCCGACGACGAGGAGATGCAGGCGGTCGCGGACGCCCTGGGGCTCCACCCGCTGGCGGTCGAGGACGCGATGTCCGCGCACCAGCGGCCCAAGGTCGAGCCCTACGACGACATGTTGTTCATCGTGCTCAAGACGCTCTGGTACGTCGACGAGCGCGACGAGGTCGAGACCGGGCAGGTCTCGATGTTCGTCAGCGAGGAGTACGTGGTGACGGTCCGGCAGGGCTCCGGCATCGAGCTGTCCGGCGTACGGCACGACCTGGAGCAGAAGTCCCACCTGCTCGGGCACGGTCCCTCCGCGGTCGTCTACTCCGTCGCGGACCGGATCGTCGACGGCTACGAGGAGGTGGCGGGCGAGCTCGAGATCGACGTGGACGAGGTCGAGGCGTCGGTGTTCTCCCCGGACCGCACGCAGGACTCCCACCGGATCTACGTGCTCAAGCGCGAGATCGCCGAGTTCCGGCGGGCCGTGCAGCCGCTCAAGGTGCCCATGCAGCGGTTCGCCTCCGCGGCCTACCCCTACATCCACTCCGACGCCGGGGCGTTCTTCCGCGACATCGCCGACCACGTCGTCCGGGTGAGCGAGACCGTGGAGACCCTCGACCAGCTGCTCTCCACCGCCTTCGAGGCGCACCTGGCGCGGATCAGTGTCGACCAGAACGAGGACATGCGGAAGATCTCGGCGTGGGTGGCGATCGCCGCCGTCGGCACCCTGGTCGCCGGCATCTACGGGATGAACTTCAGCTACATGCCCGAGCTGAAGTGGCACCTCGGGTACCCGCTCGCGATCGGGCTCATGGTGGTGCTGTCGGCAGGGCTCTACCGGCTGTTCAAGAAGTCCGGCTGGCTCTAGGTCGCGGTCATCACGCCGGTGCCGAGCAGCACGAGCAGGAGTGCGCCGAGCGCGAGGCGGTAGGGCACGAACTTGGCGATGCTGTTGCCCGACACGAACTTGAGCAGCCAGGCGACCGACGCGTAGGCCACCACGAAGCTGACCAGGGTGCCGACCAGGGTCGGTCCGATCCCGACGCCGTGCACGTCCTTCAGCTCGTAGAGGCCCGCGGCGGTCAGGGACGGGATGCCGAGGAAGAACGCCATCCGTGTCGCAGCGACCCGGTCGAGGCCGACCAGGAGGCCGGCGGAGATCGTGGCGCCGGAGCGCGAGACGCCCGGCACCAGCGCGACGCACTGCACGAGGCCCATGACCAGCGCGTCGCGCATCGTCATCGCCGACTCTCCCCTGGCCTGCCGGCCGCGGCGCTCGGCGTACAGCATCACGCCGGACCACACGACAAGAGCGCCGGCGACGACCCACAGGGACCGCAGCGGGCCCTTGATCGCGTCCTGGGCGAGGAAGCCGACGAGCCCGATCGGGACCGAGCCGACGATGATGTACCAGCCCATCCGGTGGTCGAGCTCGCCGCGGTGCTCGGGCTTGGCCAGGCCACGGAACCAGGCCGCGGCGATCCGCGTGATGTCGCGCCAGAAGTAGACGAGGACGGCGGCGATGGCGCCCATCTGGATCACGGCGGTGAACGCCGTGACGGACGGGTCGTCGACCTGGAGCCCGAGCCACTTCTCGGCGATCGTCAGGTGGCCGGTGCTCGAGACGGGGAGGAACTCGGTGAGTCCTTCGACGATCCCCAGCACGACAGCGTCGAAGTAGTCCATGGGCCTCTCGCGGTCGGGGGCCCGTGTTGCGGGGCCGTTCGGGTGCGGCGGTCAGCCTACGGGTCGTGCTTGTGCCTCCCGGCGAGGCTCGCCTGGGACGAGGCGCGTGCGGTCTACCGTGAAGCCATGCAGCAGCGCAACCTGGGCCGGACCGGGCTGAAGGTGTCCGCCCTGGGGCTCGGGACCCTCACCTGGGGTCGTGACACCGACGAGCACGAGGCTCGCGACCAGCTCAAGTCGTTCGTCGAGGCCGGGGGCACGCTGCTCGACACCGCGGCCGGCTACGGCGACGGCGCCTCGGAGGAGCTCATCGGCGCCCTCCTGGGCGACGTCGTGGCGCGCGAGGAGGTGGTGCTGGCGACCAAGGCCGGCGTGACCCGGGCCCGCGGCACGCGCGAGGTCAACGTCTCCCGCGGACAGCTGATCCGCACGCTCGACGCCTCCCTGTCCCGGCTCGGCACCGACCACGTCGACCTCTGGCAGGTGCACGTCTGGTCCGACGAGACCCCCTGGGAGGAGACCCTCTCGGCCCTCGACTACGCCGTGTCGAGCGGGCGCGCGGCGTACGTCGGCGTCTCCAACTACAACGCGTGGCAGGTGGCGCAGGCCGCGACCTGGCAGCGCGCCGTGCCGGGGCGGGCCACGCTCGCCTCGGTGCAGGTGGAGTACTCCCTGCTCAACCGCGGCCCGGAGCAGGAGCTCGTCCCCGCGGCCCAGTCGCTCGGCCTCGGGATGCTCGCGTGGGCACCCCTCGGCCGCGGTGTGCTCACCGGCAAGTACCGCACCGGGACGCCCGCGGACTCGAGGGCCGCGTCACCCCACTTCGGGAACTACGTCGGCACCTACCTCGAGCCCCGTTCGGCGCAGGTCGTCGAGGCGGTGGCTCGTGCCGCGGAGGGGCTCTCGTGGTCACCGCTCGAGGTGGCGCTCGCCTGGGTCCGGGACCGTCCGGGCGTCGCGTCGGCGGTCGTCGGGGCGCGCACCGCCGCGCAGCTGCGTGGCTCGCTCACCGTCGACGAGTGCGTGCTGCCGGACGAGATCCGGACCGCGCTCGAGGACGTCTCCTCCGCGTCCTGACGCGTCAGACGACGGACAGCGCCGGTCGCGGCTGCCGGATGATCCTGCGTCGCAGCACGACCTTGCGGGTGCCGTCGTGCAGGACACGGAGCCGGTCGATCTCCCAGCCGCCGTGCTCGGCACGGTCCACGAGCATCCTCGTGACGACGTTGCGGGAGAAGTCGCGCGGAATCGTGATGCGCTGGAACTCGTACTCCGCGGCCGTCCGTGTGCCCGCTGCACCTGACCGGCTGGTCGTGTGCAGCGGTGGGCGAGACATGCAGGAACTGTACTTCGGTGGTCGAGCCTGTCGAGACCCCTCAGAGGGCGTCGAGGACCTCGATCGTCCGGGTCCAGGCCTCGGACGTGATGTCGATGACGACGAAGTGGTCGCCGTCGACGGAGACCAGCTCGGCGCGACCTCCGGCGTCGCGCGCGGCGTCGACATAGGCCTCGGACTGGCTGATCGGCACGGTGTCGTCGCTCTGGCCGTGCACGCACCAGACCGGCACGTCCAACGGCACCTGCGAGAGAGGGTCGACGTCCCCTCGTTCGGCGTCGCTCACGTCGGCCCAGGGCTCCCCGAGCATCGCGGCGACGGCGTCCGAGCCCAGGTGCTCGTTCGCCGCGGACGCCAGGTCGAGCACGCCTGCCTGCGACACCACCGCGGTCACCGGGACACGCACGTCCGACCAGCGGGTCGTCGCCGCGCGGCCGGCAGCCCAGGCGGCGAGGTGGCCGCCGGCCGAGTGGCCGAGGGTGACGACGGTGCCGAGGTCCAGCCCGGTCACGTCGGCGAGGCGGTCGATGCCGGCGGCCACGTCGTCGAACGTCTGCGGGTGCCCGCCGCCGTCGCCGACCCGCCGGTACTCCAGGTTCCAGGCGGCCCAGCCCCGGCGAGCGAGGTCGGCGGCGAGGCCGGACCCGAGGTCGGCGCCGTACATGGCCTTCCAGAAGCCGCCGTGGATCACCACCACGACGCCACGTGGATCGCCGTTCGGGCGGTAGAGGTCGGCCCACTGCGACGAGTCGTCGCCGTACGTGAACCGCTCCGGCTCCACGCTGTCTCCTTCCGGGTCCTGCGCGCAGCCTGCCACGACGCCGAGGGCCGCCACCCCGCCGAGCAGGACCGCGCGCCTGCCCACGAGGGCGCTCAGTCGAACCGCCCCTGGCGCGACCGCTTGGTCTCTCCCCGGCGACGCTTCGCGTCGAGCCGCCGCTCCTTGGACGCGCGGGTCGGTCGGGTGGCGCGGCGCTGTCGCGGTGGCGGGGCGGATGCCTCGCGCAGGAGCTGCGCGAGGCGCTCCCGGGCCGCGCGCCGGTTGGCGAGCTGGGTGCGGTGCTCCTGGGCGACGACGGTCACGACGCCCTCCACCAGTCTCGCGCCGAGGCGCTGCAGCATCCGCTCACGCAGGTGGTTCGGCACCGACGGGGAGCCGGCTAGGTCGAAGGACAGCTCCACGCGGCTGTCGGTCGTGTTCACGCCCTGACCACCGGGACCCGACGAGCGCGAGAAGCGCTCCACGAGCTCGCCGTCCGGGACGACGATCGCGCGGTTCACCACGACGTCGTCCACGAGCAGGTCCTCCCTCGTCCCGGTCAGACCAGGTCGAGGAAGCGGTCGAACACGCGGGCGCCGAACTCGAGCGCGTCGACCGGCACCCGCTCGTCGACGCCGTGGAACAGCGCCGTGAAGTCGAGGTCGGCGGGCAGCCGCAGCGGCGCGAAGCCGTAGCAGTCCATCCCGAGCTTGGCCCAGTGCTTGCCGTCCGTCCCGCCGGGCATGAGGTACGGCGACACGAGGGCGTCCGGGTCCTCCTCGAGGAGCGCCTGTTCCATGTGGCGGACCAGGTCGCCCTCGTAGGGCGTCTCGACCGCACCCTGGTTGGAGATGAAGTCGATGTCGATGCCCTCGCCGAGAAGGTCGCGGAGGGTGTCGAAGAACTCGTCCTCGTAGCCCGGGAGGAAGCGGCCGTCGATCTGCGCGTGTGCCGCGCCGGGGACGACGTTGACCTTGTAGCCGGCCTCGAGGCCGGTCGGGTTGGCGGTGTTGCGGATGACCGCGCTGAGCATGCGTGCCGCGGTGCCGAACTCCTCGATCAGTGCCTCGGCGTTGTCGGGCGTCGCCTCGGTGCCGGCCAGGTCCGCGACCGTGGCGAGCAGCACCTCCATCGAGGGGGTGAGTCGCACCGGCCACTGGTGCTGGCCGACCCGCGCGACCGCGGCGGCCATGCGGGTCACCGGGTTGTCGGTGTTGCGCATCGACCCGTGGCCGGCGGTCCCCTTGGCGGTGAGGTTCATCCAGGCCATGCCCTTCTCGGCGGCCTGCAGGAGGTAGATGCGCTGGTCGCGCACCGTCGCGCTGAAGCCACCGACCTCCCCGACGGCCTGGGTGCAGCCCTCGAGCCAGTCACGGTGCTCGTTGACGAGGAACTCCGACCCCTTGTGCCCACCGGCTTCCTCGTCGGCGGTGAAGCACAGCACGATCGGCCGCCGCGGCACCTGCTCGGCCGCAGCGCGCGCCCGGACGACGCTGAGCACGACCGCGTCGAAGTCCTTCATGTCGACCGCGCCCCGGCCCCAGACGTAGCCGTCCTGCACCTCGCCCGAGAACGGGTCGACCTGCCAGTCGGCCGCGTCGGCCGGGACCACGTCGAGGTGCCCGTGCACCAGCAGCGGCTCGCCCTCGTCGCCGCCCCAGCGCGCCAGCACGCTCGCCCGGCCCGGCTCGGACTCGTAGATCTCCGGCTCGAGACCGGCGTCCGCCAGGAGCGCTGCGACGTGCTCGGCCGCCTTCCGCTCCCCCGGCCCCTCGGAGTCGCCCGCATTCGTGGTGTCGATGCGGATGAGGTCGCGGCAGAGGTCGACGACCTCCGCAGTCGGGTCGTACGACGGGGTGCCAGTCGACTCGCTCATCCGGCCATCCTCGCACTCCGGGGGCCGCCCTCCCGATGCAAGGAATCGGTCCCTGCTTTGCTATCGTGGCCGCCGCACTCGACGCCCTCCCCAGGGGCTTCGAATGCCACTCGTCCGGGTGGCGGAATAGGCAGACGCGCTAGCTTGAGGTGCTAGTGCCCCAAAAGGGCGTGGGGGTTCAAGTCCCCCCTCGGACACCATGATGGACGCATGATGATCCGTCCCGGCGAGCTCGCCGCGATCAAGTCCGGCGACGTCGACCTCGCCTTCCGTCGCTGGGACCGGCCGCGCGTACGGGTGGGCACGCGCATGCGGACCCCGGTCGGGCTGGTCGAGGTCGTCTCCGTCGAGCAGGTCGCGGTGTCGTCGCTCCGGGCGGCCGACGCGGGCCGGGCAGGAGCAGCGAGCCTCGCTGCGCTTCGCACCGCCGTGAACCACCGCACCGACCGACCGCTCTTCAAGGTCGGGCTGCGGTACGCCGGGAGCGACCCTCGTGAGGAGCTCCGCGACACGGTCCCGACCGCGGCCGAGATCGAGGAGATCCTGGCCTGGATGGGCCGCCTCGACGGCGCATCGCCGCACGGTCCGTGGACGCGGAGCACGCTGGAGATCATCGACCGCTCCCCAGGCGTCCGTGCACCGGAGCTCGCCGCCGAGCTCGGTCGCGAGACCGCGCCGTGGAAGACCGACGTCCGCAAGCTGAAGGAGAAGGGCCTCACCGAGTCGCTCGCCATCGGCTACCGCCTGTCGCCCCGTGGGGAGGCGGTCCTCGACCACGGCGGACCCCGTCGGGAGCGCGCTCCCCGACCCGTGGGCACCCCGTTGCCGCGGTCCATCGGCGCTCCCGCGACCAGGGCGCTGCGTGCGGTGGGGGTGGAGTCCGTGGAACAGGTGGCCACGTGGACGCGTGCCGACCTGGCCGCCCTCCACGGCGTCGGGCCGATCGCCCTCGACCGGCTCGACGAGGCACTGGCGGAGCAGCACCTCGCGTTCCGGTAGTCGAACCGGTCGCGCCTCTCCGATTTCTTGACTCGTTCAAGAACAGGGTGAAGACTGCGAGCGATGCACCGCACCGACCAGCGCACCGCCGGCGATCTCGAGCAGCTGCTGCGCGCGTCCTCGCTCCGGGTCACCCGCCCTCGGGTGGCGGTGCTGGCGGCCGTGCACCGCTCGCCCCACGCCGACACCGACGCGTTGATCGGCGACGTGCGCGCCGACCTCGGCGAGGTGTCCCACCAGGCGGTGTACGACGTGCTGAGGGCACTCACCACCGCCGGGCTGGTGCGTCGCATCCAGCCCTCCGGCTCGGTGGCCCGCTACGAGGCCAGGGTCGGGGACAACCACCACCACGTCGTCTGCCGGTCCTGCGGGACCATCGCGGACGTCGACTGTGCGGTCGGCGACGTGCCCTGCCTGACCGCCGGCGACGACCACGGCTTCGCGATCGACGAGGCCGAGGTCGTCTACTGGGGCCTCTGCCCCGCCTGCGTCACCACCACGACCACCCCGTCAGGGGCCGAACCGACAGAGGAGAGACAAGGACGTGTCTGAGCACGGCAGCGAGAGCGAGAACCCGGTCATCGACGCGCCCGAGCCCGCGACGTCGGGACGGCCGCGCACCAACCAGGACTGGTGGCCCAACCAGCTGGACCTGCGGGTGCTCCACCAGAACCCCCCGGCGGCCGACCCGCTCGGCGGCGACTTCGTCTACGCCGAGGCCTTCGGCGGGCTCGACGTCGAGGCCCTCAAGGCCGACGTGACCGCGGTGATGACCGACATCGCCAGGACTTCTGGCCGGCCGACTTCGGCCACTACGGCGGCCTCTTCATCCGCTTGAGCTGGCACGCGGCCGGCACCTACCGCATCGAGGACGGCCGCGGCGGCGGCGGTGCAGGTCTCCAGCGCTTCGCACCCCTGAACAGCTGGCCCGACAACGCCAACCTCGACAAGGCTCGCCGGCTGCTCTGGCCGGTCAAGAAGAAGTACGGCAGCCAGGTGTCGTGGGCGGACCTTCTGGTCTTCGCCGGCAACGTGGCGCTGGAGTCCATGGGCTTCGAGACCTTCGGCTTCGGCTTCGGCCGCCCTGACGTGTGGGAGCCGGAGGAGGTCTTCTGGGGTCCCGAGGACACCTGGCTGGGCGACGAGCGCTACAGCGGCGAGCGCGAGCTGTCCGCCCCGCTCGGCGCGGTGCAGATGGGTCTCATCTACGTGAACCCCGAGGGACCGAACGGCAACCCGGACCCGCTGGCTGCGGCGCGCGACATCCGCGAGACGTTCCGACGGATGGCGATGAACGACGAGGAGACGGTGGCGCTGATCGCCGGTGGGCACTCGTTCGGCAAGACCCACGGAGCCGGTGACGCCGACCTGGTGGGCGCGGAGCCCGAGGGCTGCCCGATCGACCACCAGGGCCTCGGCTGGATCAGCACGCACGGCAGCGGCAAGGGCGCTGACGCGATCACCAGCGGCCTCGAGGTGACCTGGACGTCGACGCCGACCCAGTGGGGCAACGGCTTCTTCGACAACCTCTTCGGCCACGAGTGGGAGCTCACCGAGAGCCCCGCCGGCGCCAAGCAGTGGGTCGCCGCGGACGCGGACGAGACGATCCCGGACGCCTTCGACTCCGCCAAGAAGCGCAAGCCGACGATGCTGACGACGGACCTGGCGCTGCGCTTCGACCCGGAGTACGAGAAGGTCTCCCGCCGGTTCCACGAGAACCCCGACGAGTTCGCGCTCGCGTTCGCGAAGGCCTGGTACAAGCTGCTGCACCGCGACATGGGCCCGCTCGCCCGCTACCTCGGCCCCTGGGTCGCGGAGCCGCAGCTGTGGCAGGACCCGGTCCCCGCGGCCGAGGGCACGCCGATCGGTGACGCCGACATCGCCGCTCTCAAGGCGAAGACCCTCGAGACGGGCTTGTCCGTCGGACAGCTCGTCAACGCCGCCTGGGCATCAGCCGCAAGCTTCCGCAAGACCGACAAGCGGGGCGGCGCGAACGGCGCGCGCATCCGCCTCGAGCCGCAGCGGAGCTGGGCTGTCAACGACGGTGTCGGCACCGTGGTCTCCGCGCTGGAGCAGGTGCAGCAGGAGTTCAACGGGGCCGGCGGCGCCACCGTGTCGCTCGCCGACCTGATCGTGCTGGCCGGCGGTGCCGCGGTCGAGAAGGCCGCCAAGAGTGCCGGGCACGACGTCACGGTGCCGTTCTCGCCGGGTCGCACCGACGCGTCGCAGGACGACACCGACGTCGACTCCTTCGCGGTGCTCGAGCCGAAGGCCGACGGCTTCCGCAGCTACCTGCGCGACGGGGAGAAGGTCCCTGCCGAGCAGCTGCTGCTGGACCGGGCGTACATGCTGAACCTCGACGGCGCCGGAGATGACGGTGCTCGTCGGCGGCCTCCGGGCGCTGGGCGCCAATGCCGGAGGCTCCGACCTCGGCGTCCTGACCGACCGGGTGGGCACGCTGAGCACGGACTTCTTCGTCAACCTGCTCGAGGGCGGTACCGAGTGGAAGGCGTCGCAGGCGACCGAGAACGTCTACGAGATCCGCGACGCCGCGAGCGGTGACGTGAGGTGGACGGCCACGGGTGCCGACCTGGTCTTCGGTGCGAACTCGCAGCTGCGTGCACTCGCCGAGGTCTACGCCGGCGACGACGCGAACGAGAAGTTCGTCCGCGACTTCGTGGCGGCCTGGGCGAAGGTCATGGACAACGACCGGTTCGACCTGGCCTGAGCCACCGCCTGAGTCCGCCTACGCCCGCGTCGCCAGCACCGCGCGGGCGTAGGCGCACTCCGCGTCGATGTCGATGTGCTGCCCCTCCCCGTGGGCGCCGTCGATCACGACCACCCAGCCCCCGGGCGTGGCCCTGAGTGCCACGAACGTCTGGCCGAGAAGCTCTCTCAGCTGGTCCTCGCGCGGGAGCCAGAGGGCCTCGCGCTGCTGGACCGAGTCGAGGGCCCACTCGGTGGTGCCGTTGAAGCCGAGGAGCGCCCCGGTCGGCAGGTCGTGGACCTCGACCACCATGTCGCTCACCACGAACACGACGTCGTCGAGGTCCCGGTCCCTCACCATGAACCGGTCCCCTCGGGCAGGCGCCCACGTCACGCCGGCGTCCTCGAGGCGCTGAGCCAGGTCGAGCGAGATCACCCCACCAGTGTGCCCCGAAGTCGGAAGCGCCCGTCCTGTGCGTTCTGTCCCACTCGGGCCAGCAGTCCCTGGTCAGCCTCTCTGCCACGTGGTTGTCTCGCCCCGACCTGCTTGCTTCCTTCACCGAGCTTTGGGGGTACTCCCGTGCGTAGTCGCACCATCGTCACCACCGCCGCCGCCTTCGCGGTCTCCGCGGTCGTCGCCACCACCTTGCCCGCATCCGCGGGACAGGCCGGGGCACCAACCGTCTCCGACCCGATCGTCGAAGGATTGGCGACGCCACTCCAGTTCGACGTGAACTCTCACGGCATCGCGATCGCCCAGAGCGCCTCGCTCACGATCAGCAAGGTCCGTCCCAACGGATCTCTCAACAACCTCATCACCGAGGCCGGCAACCCGAACAACCGCGACGTCGCCGGTGTCTCGCTCTCCGGGCGTGGCGTCGTCTACACGTTCAGCCTGTTCAAGCAGAGCAAGTCGTACCTGAAGTTCGTCAGCAACAGTGGCAACGAGCACCACATCGCCAACCTGCGCGCCTGGGAGAAGAACAAGAACCCGGACCAGGGCAACCTCTACGGCTTCCACCACATCCCGCAGAACTGCGCCGACCAGTGGCCCGTGGAGTCGTTCGGTCCCCCGACGTACAGCGGGCTCGTCGACTCGCACCCGTACGGCGTGGCCAAGGCGCCCGGTGGGGGCTGGTACGTCGCCGAGGCCGCCGGCAACGACATCTTGTGGGTCGGTCCGGCAGGCAGGATCAAGACGGTCGCGGTGCTGAAGCCGCAGCCCGTGGAGATCTCGCAGGACGCCGCCGACAGCCTCGGGCTCCCCGACTGCTCCGTCGGACGTCGCTACTTCTTCGAGCCGGTGCCGACCGACGTCGAGGTCGCCGACAGCGGCAAGCTCATCGTCAGCCTGCTCCCGGGTGGTCCCGAGGACGAGGCACTCGGAGCACGAGGCTCGGTCGTGCGCGTCGACCCGGACCACGGCACCTCGACGACCCTGGCCTCCGGCCTCATCACGGCGACGAACGTCGCGATCAACGGAGCGGGTCGCATCTTCGCGACGAACCTGTTCGCGGACATGATCTCGAAGGTGACCGACTCCGGCGCTACGCACTACGTCGACGTCTCGCAGCCCGCGGCGATCGAGTGGTACGCCGGCAAGCTGTACGTCGCCCATGACGTGTTCGGGCCGAACGGGTCGATCGTCACGGTCGACTGACCACGGTCGCGACAGCGACCACACGACGAGGAGGGGCCGTCCGTACGCCGGGCGGCCCTTCCGTCTCGTCACCAGCCGGCGGGCAGCGGCCGTCCCTCGTGGAAGCCGGCGGCCGACTGGAAGCCCACGACCACGCGCTCCTCGAGCTCCGCGAGATTCCGGGCCCCGGCGTACGTGCACGACGAGCGGACGCCGGCGCAGATCTGGTCGATGAGGTCCTCGACGCCGGGGCGGGCAGGGTCGAGGTACATCCGGCTGGTGGAGATGCCCTCCTGGTACAGCGACTTCCGGGCTCGCTCGAACGACGAGTCGGTCGAGGTGCGGTGGAGCACGGCGCGCGCCGACGCCATCCCGAAGCTCTCCTTGTAGCGGCGGCCGTCCGCGTCGACGTGCATGTCGCCCGGCGACTCGTGCGTGCCGGCGAACCAGGAACCGATCATCACCGAGCCCGCCCCGGCCGCGAGGGCAAGGGCGACGTCGCGAGGGTGCCGGACTCCCCCGTCCGCCCAGACGTGGCCGCCGAGCTCCTTGGCGGCACGAGCGCACTCGAGGACGGCAGAGAACTGCGGGCGGCCGACGCCCGTCATCATCCGGGTCGTGCACATCGCGCCCGGGCCGACGCCGACCTTGACGATGTCGGCACCGGCCTCGACGAGCTCTCGCGTCCCTTCGGCGGAGACGACGTTGCCGGCCACGACGGGCACGTCAGGCGTCAAGGAGCGGACCGCCCGCAGCGCCTCGAACATGCGGTCCTGGTGGCCGTGGGCGGTGTCCATGACCAGGCAGTCGATGCCGGTGTCGAGCAGCGTCTTCGCCTTGGCCTCCACGTCGCCGTTGACGCCGAGGGCGGCGGCCACGCGCAGCCGTCCCCTGCCGTCGAGCGCGGGCTGGTAGACGGTCGACCGCAGGGCCCCGGTCCGGGTGAGCACGCCCACGAGGCGACCCTCGGCGTCGACGACCGGCGCGACCCGGCGCCGCGCGGTGTCGAGCTCGTCGAAGGCGGCACGCGGGGTGATGTCGTCGTGGAGCGCGTCGACCTGCCGGCTCATGACGTGCTGCACCTGGGTGAAGCGGTCGACCCCCGTGCAGTCGTCCTCGGTGACGACCCCGACCGGCCGGCCGGACTCGACGACGAAAGCCGCACGGTGGGCGCGCTTGGGGATGAGGGCCAGTGCGTCGGCGACCGTGTGCGTCGGGTCCAGGACGATGGGGGTGTCGAAGACCAGGTGGCGGTCCTTCACCCAGCCCACGACCTCGGCCACGATCGCGGTCGGGATGTCCTGGGGGATCACGGTCAGGCCCCCGCGTCGCGCCACGGTCTCGGCCATCCGGCGGCCCGAGACGGCGGTCATGTTCGCGACCACGATGGGCAGCGTGGCGCCGGTCCCGTCCGTGGTGGAGAGGTCGACGTCGTCGCGCGAGGCCACACCGGAGCGCCGCGGCACCATGAAGACGTCGTCGTAGGTCAGGTCGTACGGCGGGACGCCGCGGTCGTCGAGGAAGCGCACCCCACCAGGGTAGGTGGCCCTCAGCCGCGCTTCGGAGGCAGCGGGACGAACCCGCTCGTGCGCTGGACGTAGGCGGCGTACTCGGGACGACGCGTGCCGATGTCCTTCTCCAGCAAGGGCTTGCCCGTGCCCTTGGCCAGCAGCCACGTCATGACGACGGGCGAGAGGACGGTCAGCCACCCGGCTCCCCCGTCGGCGGAGACCAGGAAGATGCCCCACCAGGCGGTCGCGTCGCCGAAGTAGTTCGGGTGCCGGCTGTAGCGCCAGAGGCCGGTGTCGAGCACCTTGCCCCGCGACCCGGGGTCGGACCGGAAGCGGTGCAGCTGCCAGTCGCCCACCGTCTCGAAGAACATGCCGATCGCCCAGACGAGGAGACCGACCCAGAGCAGCAGGCCCGGGTCGGACCGCTCGAACATCGCCACCTGCACAGGCAGCGACACGAACCACAGGATGACCGCCTGCGGCAGGTAGACGCGCTTGAGCACGTGCAGGTTCGCGCTGCCGGTGGCGCGCGCCAGGATCTTCTCGTAGCGAGGGTCCTCGCCGTGGCCGCGAGACCGGTTGCCGATGTGCGCCGCGAGGCGGATGCCCCAGGCCGCAGTCACCAGGACGGCCACGAGGGAACGCGTGTCGTCTCCGGTCGCGAGGAGGAAGGCGGTCAGCGCCACGGCGGCGAACCCCAGGCCCCACGCGACGTCGATGACGGCGTGCTTGCCGATCCGCAGCGCGACCAGGAAGGTCACGCCGAGCACGACGACGACGGACCCGGCGGTCCAGGGCAGGGCCGCCGCGAACGACGACCCGTCGAGGTCCCCCATCACCAGGTGCGGACGGGCGGCAGGCCGCTGCGTCCGTCCCGGCCCGCCTTGACCGCGAGGATCTGGTCGACGCCCATGCGGCCCTCCTCGAACGCCAGCGCGCCGCCGACGAGGTAGAGCCGCCACACGCGGCCGACCTCCTCGCCCACCATCTCCACGACCTGGTCCCAGTTGGACTCGAACGTCGCGTACCAGTGGTCGACCGTGGTGACGTAGTGCTCCCGCAGAGCGTGCACGTCGCGCACCTCCAGTCCACCGCGCTCGAACAGGTCGACGGTCTCGCCGACCGGACGCATGTGCATGTCGGGCGCGATGAAGGCCTCGATGAACGGGCCCCCGCCCGGCTTGGTGGTGCGCGACATCTGCTGCACGAGGACCCGCCCGCCGGGCACGAGCAGCCGCTCGATGCCGCCGACGAAGGTCGGGTAGTTGCGCTTGCCGACGTGCTCGCCCATCTCGATCGACGACACCGTCCCGAACGGACCGTCGGCGACCTCGCGGTAGTCCTGGAGCCGGATCTCCACCCGGTCCTGGAGCCCCTCGGCCTCGACCCGGGCGTCGACGAACGCCTTCTGCTCGGCCGACAGGGTCACGCCGACGACACGCACGCCGTACTCCTTGGCGGCGTGGATCGACAGGGACCCCCATCCGCACCCGATGTCGAGGTGACGGTGCGAGGCCGGGTCGTCGAGGGTGTCGAGCCCGAGCTTGCGACAGACGAGGTCGAGCTTGTCGCGCTGCGCGTCCTCGAGGGTGTACGCCGGGTCGCCGCTGGTGAAGTAGGCGCAGGAGTACGCCATGTGCGGGTCGAGGATGAGGGCGTAGAAGTCGTTGGACAGGTCGTAGTGGTGCGCGATGGCGTCCCGGTCACGGCGCCGTGAGTGCAGCCGGCCCCGGAGGCGTGCCTGGCTGACCGGCGGCTCCGGGGGCCTGCCCACCACGTCGAGCGCGAAGGCAGCGCGGATGCCGGCGAGCACGGTCGCCAGGTCCGGTCGAGCGGTGAGGTCGAGGTCCCTCGCGGTCCGCCACACGCGGCGGAAGCCGTCGAGGAGGTCGCCCTCCACGTCGATCTCGCCGGTGACGTAGGCCTGCGCAAGGCCCAGCTCACCGGGCCGGAAGAGCAGGCGGGTGAGCGCGTCGGGTGTCCGGACGACCAGCGTCGGAGCGTCCGCGGGACCGGCCACGGAGCCGTCCCAGGCGCGGATGCGCACCGGGAGCGTGCCGCCGAAGGCACGGGAGCCGATCTCGGCAAGACGAGCGGCTGCTCCGCCGTCCGGTGCCTGCACCTGCGGGCTCGTTCCGGTCGGCGCTGTTGCCGTCATCGTGCACATCCTCCGGTCGGTCGACTGCCTGTGGTTCGGGCCGGAGGAGCGGCTGGATGGGTGTCGCTCCCCCGACCACCGTAGTCGGGAGAGCGAGCGGGGATCAGTTGCCGGGTGCGGGGAGCACTCCTGCGAGCACCCCGGCGAAGGTCGAGGTCCAGACGAAATAGGCGGCCAGTCCGAAGAGGGCGACCATCTGCATCTTCATGACCTCCACGGTGGCGTGCCCGCCTGTCGGGAGGGTGAACGCGATGTGAAAGCCGCTGGAGCGTCAGACGTCGTTCGTCATCCGCCTGACGGCGTCCTCGAAGGTGGTCGCGCGGCGGCCGAGCAGTCGTTCCACGTCGTCGCTGACGTGCTCGAGCTCGCCGTCCCGGATGGCCGTGTACGTGCTGATCCACGCGTCGACCAGCCAGTCGGGGGCGCCGTAGGTGGAGCGGCTGGCACGGGCCTCCTCCATCGTCTCGTCGACGAAGGAGTGCGCTCTGCCGGTCACCCGGGTCAGGACAGCCGCGACCTCGGTCAGCGTCAGTGCCTCCGGGCCGGTGAGGTCGTACGTCGCTCCGGCGTGCGCGGCCGGGTCGCGGAGCACGTGCGCCGCGACCGCCGCGACGTCGTGCCGGGAGACAGCGGCCATCCGGCCGTCGCCCCCCGGGCCGCGGATGACGCCGTCGCCCTCGCCGAAGCCGGACCACACCTCGACGTAGAAGTTGTCGCGGAGGAACGTGTGCTCCATGCCCGAGGCCCGGATCAGGTCCTCGGTCGCCCCGTGGTCGCGTCCGAGCAGGAAGCCGGCGGTCTCGCCGGCTCCGACGAAGCTCGTGTAGACGACGTGGCGCACACCTGCCTCGGCGGCGGCCTCGACGAGTCCGCGGTGCTGGGCCACCCGTTCCGCGTCCTCGGCCGCCGACACCATGAACAAGGTCTCGACGCCGCGCAGCGCCTCGGCAGCGCCCGGGTCGCCGTACGACAGCGAGGCGACCTCGGCGCCGTCGACGCGAGGAGCTCGTGCCGGGTCGCGGACCAGCAGCCGGAGCTGCCGTCCCTCGCCCTGCAGGTGCCGGACGACCCCGCCGCCGATGTGACCCGGTCGCGCCAGTGATCCCGATGAGTCCCATGCCCGGTGCAACTCCCCGTCCCAGCACCCGCATTCCGCCGAGACGAGAAACTCGACCGAGAACGAGGTCGAGACGGGAGAAGCTCCGTCGAGTTCTCCGTCTCGGCCTACTTGAGGTCGGCGGAGGTCTTGCCCAGGATGCGTCGGGCGATGATGAGCAGCTGGATCTGCTGCGTGCCCTCGAAGATGTCGAGGATCTTCGAGTCGCGGGCCCACTTCTCGAGCAGGTCCTGCTCGCTGTAGCCGACGCTTCCGGCGAGCTCGACGCAGCGCAGGGTCACGTCCGAGGCGGTCCGGCCGGCCTTCGCCTTGGCCATCGACGCCTCGAGGGAGTTCGCCTTGCGGTTGTCGGCCAGCCAGGCCGCCTGCATGGTCAGCAGGTGCGCGGCCTCCCAGTCGGCCTCGAGCTGGAGGAAGGTCGCCGCGGCGGCGGCCTGCACCTGGGCCGGACGGTCGTAGTCGATCTCGACGCCCGCGTCCTTCAGCAGCTCGCGGGTGAGGTCCAGCGACGCGCGCGCCACGCCGCAGGCCATCGCGGCGACCAGCGGCCGCGTGTTGTCGAAGGTCGCCATCGCGCCGGCGAAGCCCTGCTTGGTGTCGATGTCCGGGGAGCCGAGGAGGTTCTCCTTCGGCACGCGGCAGTCGTCGAAGATGATCGTCGCGGTGTCCGAGGCCTTGATGCCGAGCTTGTGCTCGAGGCGCTCGACGGTCATGCCGGGCGTGCCCTTCTGCACGACGAACGACTTGATGGCCGCACGGCCGAGGCTCTTGTCGAGGGTCGCCCACACGACGACGGCGTCGCAGCGGCCGCCGGCGGTGACGTAGATCTTCTCGCCGTTGATGACGTACTCGTCACCGTCGAGCACCGCGGTCGTCTGGATGTTCGCGGAGTCCGAGCCGCAGCCGGGCTCGGTGATCGCCATGCCGGCCCAGACGCCCTTGAACTTCTCGAGCTGCTCGTCGTTCGCGACCGACGCGATCGCGGAGTTTCCGAGGCCCTGGCGGGGCATCGAGAGCGTGAGGCCGACGTCGCCCCAGCACATCTCCTGGATGGACAGCACGGAGGCCAGGTTGGCGCCGTTCTTCACGCCGTCGTCCTTGCCTCCCTCGCTCCGTCGTACGCCGGTCGCGCCGGCGCCCTCGGAGGCGCCGGACTCGGCGAGGCCGTCGATCATCGCGGCGAGCATGTCGAGCTCGACCGGGTACTCGTGCTCGGCGAGGTCGTACTTGCGGGAGTTGGGTCGCAGCATGTTCATCGCGACCTGGTGGGCCTGGCCGACGAGCTGGCGGTGCTTCTTGGGGGTCTCGAGGTTGATCATCAGACCAACACCCCTCCTTCCATGAGGCCGATCGCACGCAGGTCGCGGTACCACCGCTCGACCGGGTGCTCCTTGACGTAGCCGTGGCCGCCGAGCAGCTGCACGCCGTCGAGGCCGATCTTCATGCCCTTCTCGGCGCAGAGCTTGCGGGCCAGCGCGACCTCGCGGTCGAACGACTTGCCCTGGGCGGCGCGTGAGGCCGCCTTGTAGGTGAGCAGCCGCATGCCCTGCAGCTCGACCGCGATGTCGGCGACCATGAACGCGACCGCCTGGCGGTTGCTGATCGGCTCGCCGAACGCCTTGCGCTCGTTGACGTAGGGCACGACGTAGTCGAGGACGGCCTGCGAGGTGCCGATCGCCAGCGCGCACCACGCGAGCCTGCCCAGCCGCACCGCCTCGACGTAGGCGGCGGTGTCGCCGAGCAGCGCGATGCTGCCGACCTCGACGTCGTCGAGGACGAGCTTGCTGAGGCCCGCTGCGCGGACACCCATGGACGGGTCGTTCTCGACGGTGAGGCCCGAGGACGACGACTCGACGAGGAAGAGCCTCGGCTCGCCCTCGAGCATCGCGCCGACGACGAACAGCTCGCCGTCGTGGCCACGGGGCACGCCCGACTTCACGCCGTCGAGCACGAAGCCGTCGCCCTTGCGGGTCGCGGTCGTGGCGGGCGCAAGCGGGTCGAACAGGGGCCGCGGCTCACCGAGGGCGATCGCGGCGGCCGGCACGTCGTCGCCGGTGAAGGCGGGGAGGTACGTCGACTGCTGCTCCTCGGAGCCCCACAGCGAGAGGGCCGTGGCGACGCCGGCCGGAGCGAGGCTGGCGACGGCGAGGCCCATGTCGCCCCGGGCGAGGGCCTCGGCCACGAGCACCCCGGCGACGGTCGAGCGCTCGGTGGCGATGCCGCCGAGGCTCTCCTCGACGCCGAGGACGGGGAGGCCGAGCTCGAGGCCGGCCTTCAGGACGGCGACGGGCGCCTCGGCGGCCTCGTCGGCCTCGGCGGCGGCCGGTCGGACCACCTCGGCGGCGTACTCGGTGACGACGTCGACGAGCATCTGCTCGTCCTCGGTCGGGGTCAGGTCGAAGAGCCCGGTCGCGGAGGCGGAGGGCACGCGCGAGCCGCCGCCCTTGCCACCGGCGCGCTTGAACTGCCGCCCGGCGGCGCCCACGGCGGTGAAGCCGGAGCGCGTGGCGCTGTAGACGACCTGCTCGGCGGGCTTGCGCAGACCGAACCGGTCGAGGAGGGGTGCCTGGGCGAGCTTGTTCAGCGCCGCGACGGCCAGGCCGATCGGGTCCGCCTTCTCGGTGGCGGCGAGGCCACGCCGGCGACGGGCGCTGGAGGGGTTCGGAGTGGACATGTGTTCACTGTAACTCCGGGTTACACACGGCGCTACGTGAACTCGCCGTGGCCACGGTCACACCTCGGTCGCTGGTCGCGCAGCCGCGAGGAACGAGCGCCGTGTCGAGACCTACGATGTCCCGCATGTCCTCGCTCCCCTCCGGCGGCACCGTCCGGCCGATCACGCGCTGGGGCGAGCCGGTGATGCACCGCACCCAGGAGCCGGTCGAGGTCTACGACGACGAGCTGCGGGAGCTCGCCGCGGACATGACCGCGACGATGTACGCCGCGGAGGGGGTCGGTCTGGCGGCCTGCCAGATCGGCGTCGACCGCTCGATCTTCGTCTTCGACTGCCCGGACGCGGACGGCGAGCGCGTCGCAGGAGTGGTCTGCAACCCCACCCTCTTCGTCCCGGTCGGCTCCGACCGCAACCTCGACGAGTCCGACGAGGGCTGCCTGTCCTACCCCGGCGCCTTCGTGCCCTGCGCCCGACCCGACTGGGCCGAGGTGCACGGCCAGGGCCTCGACGGCGAGGAGGTGCGCTACGCGGGCGACGGCCTGCTCGCGCGGTGCCTCCAGCACGAGACCGACCACTGCCAGGGGACCGTCTTCGGCGACCGGCTCAACAAGCGCGGCGTACCGGAAGCTCAAGAAGCAGCACGAGGCGTCCGCCGACGAGTACCCCGACGACTGGCCGGTGGGGGCGGCGGTCGAGCCCGCAACGGACCAGGCGCTTCCTGCGCGTGTCCCGGGTCCGACGACAGGGGCCGACCCGTCAGCGGCGGGCGGCGACGTAGCACGCGACGGCCGTGGCGGCGGCGACGTTGAGGGAGTCGACCCCGGCTGACATCGGGATGATCGCGCGCACGTCCGCCGACGCCAGCCAGCGCTCGGAGAGGCCGTGCCCCTCGGTACCCATCACGAGGGCGACCCGGTCGCGTCCGGTGACCGCCTGCTCCACCGGTACGGCGTCGTCCGCCGGTGTCAGGGCGATGGTGGTGAACCCGGCCTCGGACAGCCCTGGCATCGCGTCGTACCAGCTGTCGAGGCGGGCGTAGGGCACGGTGAACACCGCGCCCATGGCCACCTTGACCGAACGGCGGTAGAGCGGGTCGGCGCAGCGTGGCGCGAGCAGCACGGCGTCGACGCCCAGGGCAGCCGCCGAGCGGAAGACCGCGCCGACGTTGGTGTGGTCGACGACGTCCTCGAGCACGACGACCGTGCGCGCGCCGTCGAGCACCTGGGCGACCGTGGGCAGCGGGCGGCGGTGCAACGACGCCAGAGCGCCGCGGTGCACGTGGAAGCCGGTGACCTGCTCCGCGAGCTCCTCGGACACGACGTAGCAGGGTGCGTCGGAGGCGTCGAGGACGTCGCGCAGGCCGTCGATCCAGCGAGGAGCCATCACGAACGAGCGTGCGGTGAAGCCGCCCTCGAGAGCCCGGCGCACGACCTTCTCGCCCTCGGCGATGAACAGCCCCTGCTCGGCCTCGAGGTGCTTGCGCAGCTCGACGTCCCTCAGGTCGCGGTAGTCCGCGAGCCGGGAGTCGGCCGGGTCCGTGACGTCGACGAGGTCGGCCATCAGGCGTAGCGCCCGGGGTTGGCCACCGCGACCACGCCTCCGACGACCACGATCGCCGGGGGACGGATGTCGCTCGCAGGCAGCTCCTCCCCCACCTCGCCCAGCGTCGTCCAGAGGGTGCGCTGCGTGGCCATGCTGCCGTCGGCCACGACGGCCACCGGCGTCGCGGCGTCGCGTCCCTCGGCGACGAGACGGGCAGCGATCGCCGGCATGTTCTGCACCGCCATGAGCAGGACCACCGTGCCGCGCATCCGGGCGACCGCGGACCACTCGACGAGCGACTCCGGGTCGTCCGGCGGGAGGTGGCCCGAGATGACGGTGAACTCGTGGGCGACCCCCCGGTGCGTCACCGGGATCCCCGCCAGGGCGGGCACCGAGATGGCGCTGGTGATGCCCGGCACCACCGTGCACGTGACCCCGGCTTCGGCGCAGGCGAGCGCCTCCTCGAAGCCTCGCCCGAAGACGTAGCTGTCGCCGCCCTTGAGACGCACGACGCGCTTGCCCGCCTGGGCCCGCTCGACGATGACCCGGTTGATCTCCTCCTGCGCCGCGGAGCGACCACGGGGCAGCTTGGCCACGTCGATCAGCTCGACGTCGGCGGCCAGCTCGCCGAGGAGCTCGCGCGGGGCGAGGCGGTCGGCCACCACGACGTCGGCGTCGGCCAGGGCCCGCCTCGCTGCGACGGTGACCAGCTCCGGGTCGCCCGGTCCCCCACCCACGAGCACCACGCCCGGGCCGTGCTCGTGCTCCCGCACGGGAAGGGCGCCGTCGCGCAGGCCCTCGATGATCTGGTCGCGGATCGCGGCCGAGCGCCGCGGCTCGCGGTTGCCGACGACGGCGACGGTGACTCCGGCGTGCCGACCCGAGGCCGGTGTCCAGGCGCTCGCCTCACGGGCGTCGTCGGCGCGCACGCAGAAGGTCCGCTGCTCCTCGGCGACCGCGCTGACCTCCGCGTTGACCACCGGCCGGTCGGTCGCCGCGATGACGTACCAGGCACCGTCCAGGTCGTGGCGCTCGAAGCCGCGCTCACGCCACTCGACCTCCCCCGCCGTCGCCAGTCCCTCGATCGCCGGCGTCACCTCGGGCGACACCAGCACGACCTCGGCGCCGGCGGCCAGCAGTGCGGGGACTCGGCGCTGTGCCACGTTGCCGCCGCCCACGACCACGACACGACGGCCGGTCAGCCGCAGCGCCGAGGGGTACGGAGGGTGCTCGGGGTCCACCTGCCCATTGTCGCGGCGACCCGGCGGACCACCTGGTCCCGGCCCACCCACCGGAATAGGGTCGGCTCGTCGTACGACGCCTGAGCCCGCGAGGAGCCCCATGTCCCTGGACCGCCCGGTCACCCCCGACCCCTACGACCTGCTCCCCTCGGTGCCGTCGTTCGAGGTCACCAGCAACGACGTGACCGACGGCCAGCCGTTGAAGGACGACCAGGTCAACGCGGCCGGCGACATCTCGCCCCAGCTCAGCTGGTCGGGCTTCCCGGACGAGACGAAGAGCTTCGTGGTGACCTGCTTCGACCCGGACGCCCCGACGCCGAGCGGCTTCTGGCACTGGGTGGTCTGCGACATCCCCGCCTCGGTGACCTCGCTCGACGCGGGCGCCGGCGCGGACGGCGGTGCGGGGCTGCCCGACGGCGCGTTCATGTGCCGCAACGACGGTGGCACGAAGGCGTTCATGGGCGCCGCGCCGCCGGAGGGCGACCAGGTGCACCGCTACTTCTTCGTCGTGCACGCGGTGAAGGAGGAGAAGCTCGGTGTGGACGCCGACGCCTCTGCCGCGGTGGTGTCGTTCAACCTGGCCTTCAAGACCGCGGCGCGGGCCATCCTGCACGGCACCTACCGGCACTGAGCCTCACGGCACGTCACCCCCTGAGCTCCCGGTAGTCCTCCGAGGCGAGGAACAGCGGGAGGAAGTGCCCCGTCGAGTCCGCCAGGTCGAGCCGGCCGGTGGCAGCGGGGTCGACGAAAACGATCTGGCGTCCCTCCCCCACGACGATGTCGTCGTCGGTGAGGTCGACCCGGCCCACCCACACCTGCCAGTGCACGGGACCCGGGTCGGAGGGCGGCGTCTCGCGGACCACCTCGTGCCACAGGCGCAGCACGCCGTCAGGCAGGACCAGACCCGTCTCTTCGGCGAGCTCGCGCTGCATCGCCTCGTGCCAGCCCTCCCCGGGCTCGACGTGCCCGCCGACGATCCCCCACTGCTCAGGCGCGACGGGCGCGAGCTCGTCGCGCTCCTGCAGGAGCACCCACCCCCGGGCGTCGACGAGGAAGATGCCGGCGACGCGGATGGGATCACTCATCCCGTGAGTCTGCCTCAGGCCGCTGGTCGAGCTCGTCGAGACCATGCGCAAGACTCTGGCCATGGCGAAGAGCGCGGGAGTCACGGACGTCCTCGGGAAGCCGTACGTCGCCGAGACGATCGAGCTCGCCCCGGACGACGAGGGCGAGGTCGTCGCCACCCTCGTCAGCCGCTGTGCGGACAAGCCGTCCGGCAAGGCGGTGCTGCACCTGCACGGCTTCTGCGACTACTTCTTCCAGACCGTCGCCGCGGACTACTGGGTGGCCCGCGGCTACGACTTCTACGCCCTCGACCTGCGGAAGTACGGGCGGTCGCTGCGACCGCACCAGACCCCGAACTTCGTCCGTGACCTCGCGGAGTACCACCCCGAGATCGACGAGGCCTTCGCCCGCGTGCGGCTGCGGGACGGGCACGACCACGTCGTCCTGAGCGGGCACTCGACCGGCGGCCTGATCGGGTCGCTCTGGGCCGCGCAGCGCGACGCGCCCCTTGCCGCGGTGGTCCTGAACTCCCCGTGGCTGGACCTCAACGGCTCGTTCCTGCTGCGCACCGCCGCCACCAAGGCCATCGACCAGGTCGGGGCGCGCCGGCCCTACCAGTCGATCCCCCGCTCGGTCTCCGGCCTCTACGGCAAGAGCATCCACCGCGACTTCGACGGCGAGTGGGACTTCAACCTCGACTGGAAGCCGGTCGAGAGCTGGCCGGTGTTCGCCGGGTGGCTCCGCGCGATCCGCCGCGGTCACGCCGCGGTGCACCGCGGCCTGCAGCTCGCCGCGCCGACCTTGGTGCTCAGCTCCGACAAGAGCGTCCACCCGAAGGCCTGGGAGCCTGCGGTCGACGCCAGCGACATCGTCCTCGACGTCGACCTCATGGCCCGGTGGGTGCACAAGCTCTCCGGGCACGTGACCTTGGCGCGCGTGCCGGGTGCCCTGCACGACGTGACGCTCTCCCGGCAGCCGGCGCGCGACCGGGTCTTCGACGAGCTCACGCGCTGGCTCGACGCGTACGTCGACTGACGCCGACCTAGGACCGGGCGAGGAAGACGCCCAGCGCCGTCACGCCGATGACGACGATGGCCGCGCGCAGCACCGCCGCCGGCATCCGGCGTCCCAGCCGGGCGCCGAGGAGGCCGCCGCAGACCGAGCCGACGCCGATGAGCGCGACGAGGGTCCAGTCGACGTGGGCGACGAGCACGAACACCACGGCGGCTACGGCGTTGACGAGGCTGGCGAGCACGTTCTTGAGCGCGTTCTGCCGGTGCAGCGACTCGTCGAGGCCGAGGCCCAGGAAGGCCATCAGGATGATCCCCTGGGCCGCCCCGAAGTAGCCGCCGTACACCCCGACGGCAGCGGTCATCGGCCACATCCAGGGCGCGTCACGCCGCGCTTCGGCGACCTCGCCCGGGTCGGCCCGCCGCGCGGCCAGCCGCTTGTTGATCCACGGCTGCAGCGCGACCAGTGCGATCCCGAGTCCCACGAGGACGGGAACGACCGCGTTGAACGCACCCTCGGGAAGGACGAGCAGCAGCACTGCGCCGACGAGCCCGCCCACGAGGGACGCCGAGGCGAGCCGGCGCACGCGTGACCGTTGGCCGGCGAGCTCCGGCAGCATCCCCAGCGCACCGGTGACGGAGCCGGGGACGAGCCCGATGTTGTTGGAGACGTTGGCCGTCACCGGGGGGACGCCGAACGCGAGCAGGGTCGGGAACGTGACGAGCGTGCCTGAGCCGGCGACGGTGTTGATGAAACCTGCCGCGACGCCCGCGAGGGCGACGACGACGAGCTCCCACGGACTCACGTGGTGGGCGGTCCCGCCGTGGGCTCGTCGGCGGGCGGGTCTTGTGCCCGGGTGGCCGCGCCGGTCCCGGAGCTGGGCAGTGCCGCCTCTGCTGCCGCGATGGCCTTGCGGACCTCCTCGTCGGCCTGGGTCAGATCGCGGTCCTTGCTGTCGTCGGGCTCGCCGACCGGCTCGCCGTAGTCGACGCGCACCCGCGGGCCGTCCGTGTCCTCGGGGATGCCGGGGATCGAGCCGATGGCTGACCCGAGACCCTCCAGCGCGCGCCCGATCTCGGACGGCACGATCCAGACCTTGTTCGCGTCACCCTCGGCGATCTTGGGCAGCATCTGGAGGTACTGGTAGGCCAGCAGTGACTGGTCGGGCTGACCGTCGTGGATCGCCTGGAACACCGTGGCGATGGCCTGCCCCTCACCCTGCGCGCGCAGGATCCGGGCCTGCCGCTCAGCCTCGGCGGAGAGAATCTGCGCCTCACGCGCTCCCTGCGCCACGAGGATCGCGGACTGCTTGTTGCCCTCGGCGGTGAGGATCGCGGACTGCCGCTGACCCTCGGCGGTGAGCACGACGGCACGCTTGTCGCGGTCGGCGCGCATCTGCTTCTCCATCGCGTCCTTGATGGACGGCGGCGGGTCGATGCCCTTGATCTCGACACGGTTGACGCGGATGCCCCACTTGCCGGTGGCCTCGTCGAGCACGGTGCGCAGGCCGCCGTTGATGGTCTCGCGGCTGGTCAGCGTCTGCTCGAGGTCCATGCCACCGACGATGTTGCGGAGCGTCGTCATGGTGAGCTGCTCGACCGCCTGGATGTAGTTGGCGATCTCGTACGTCGCCGACACGGCGTCGGTGACCTGGAAGTAGATGACGGTGTCGATCGACACGACGAGGTTGTCCTCGGTGATCACCGGCTGCGGCGGGAAGGAGACCACCTGCTCGCGCAGGTCGATCATGTAGCGCACCTTGTCGACGAACGGCACCACGATGTTCAGGCCGGCCGGCAGGGTCGCGCGGTACTTCCCGAAGCGCTCGACGATCGCCGCTCGCGCCTGCGGCACGATCCGGATCGTCTTCGACAGGCCGAGCACGACGAAGAGCACGATGAGGAGCAGCAGCACCCCCACCACAGTTCCTGCGTCCATCCCCTTCTCCTTCCCTCAGGACCGCGAACGGTCAGGACCCCAGCTGGGGCACTTCGGTGACGTAGGCAGTGGCGCCCTTGATCTGGAGGACCTGGACCTTCGAGCCCTCGGCGATGACGTCGTCCTCGTCGTACGGGCGGGCGGTCCAGATCTCTCCGGCCAGCTTGATCTGGCCGCTGTGCACCGAGACCTCCGCCGTGGCGAACCCCTCGCGACCCACGAGCGCGGAGAAGCCGTGCTGCAGGTCGGGTCCGGAGTGCAGCCGCTTGACGACACTGGGGCGGACCAGGACGAGCATCGCGACGGCAGCGACGATCGCGCCGATCACCTGGACCAGGAGCGCGGCACCGGCGAGGTCGAGCCCCATGCCGACGACGGCGCCGACCGCGAGCATGCCCAGGACCAGGTCGAGCGACGCGAGCTCGACGGCACCGAGCACGACCGCCCCCGCGAGCCAGGCGGCCCAGAGGTTGTCCCGGATCCAGTCCATGTCCCGAGCGTACTTGTGCGACGCCGAGCGTCGCGCTCGCGTGCTGTCACACGGCACGAGCCCGGGAACGAGTGCGGCGGCGTGCCGCCCACCGGCCCGCCTCGTGCTGCAGGACCAGGGGCATGCCGAAGGCGCGTGCGAGGTTCTCCTCGGTCATCACGTGGTCGAGGGGTCCGGCGACCACGACCTTGCCCTCGCGGAGCATCAGCACGTGGGTGAAGCCGGGCGGGATCTCCTCGACGTGGTGCGACACGAGCACGATCGCCGGGGCGACGCCGTCCATCGCGAGCACGCTCAAGGTCGACACCAGGTCCTCCCGGCCGCCGAGGTCGAGGCCCGCCGCGGGCTCGTCCAGGATGAGCAGCTCCGGGTCGGTCATCAACGCGCGCGCGATCTGCACCCGCTTGCGCTCGCCCTCGCTCAGGGTCCCGAACGTGCGCTCGGCCAGCCGCCCGACGCCGAGCTCGGACATGAGCGCGGCGGCCCGCTCGTGGTCGAGGTCGTCGTACACCTCGCGCCACCGGCCGATCACGCTGTACGACGCGGAGACCACCACGTCCTTGACCAGCTCGTGGCGTGGGATCCGCTCGGCCAGCGCCGCGCTGGTGAGGCCGATGCGAGGACGCAGCTCGAAGACGTCGACGGCGCCGAGCACCTCGTTGAGCACGCCGGCCACCCCGTCGCTGGGGTGGATCTGCGCCGAGGCGACCTGGACCAGCGTGGTCTTGCCGGCGCCGTTGGGGCCGAGGATGACCCAGCGCTCGTCCTCCTCGACGGTCCAGTCGATCTCGTCGAGCAGGACGGCTTCGCCTCGTCGCACGGTCACGCCGGCGAACTGCAGGACCGGATCCATCGCTCCCCTCGAGGCCGTCTGTCAGACGGTCACAACCTACGTCACGGGCAGGGCATATACGCTCGTGCCCCGTGGACGACGACCGGGCGAGGCGCGGCCGGGCACCCAGCCCCGGAGAGCCGCGACGCAGCACGCGGCTGCGGGTCGCCGAGGGCGACGCCGTCCGCTTCGTGATCTGGTTCAACGCCTGGGCCGCGGGCGCGGTCAGCCTCGACGAGGCCCGCGACGGCATCGTCGCCACGGATGCGGCGCACGACGTCGTCGGCATACCGAGTCACGACGAGCCCGTCCCCCTGATCCTGGCCCTCGGAGTGCTGCGTGCCGAGCGAGCCACCGCCGCGGGCCTCGCCCTGCCGGTCGCCGGCGACCCGGTGGGACTGGGCGGCCCGGCGGAGTTCAACGCCGAGGCGCTCGACGCCGGTGAGGCGGTCGTGCTGGAGGGCGCCGACCTCGGGCTCGTGCCCGTCCGGGCCGGAGCCGGCGTGGTGTGGCGGTGCCTCCCTGCGACGTCGTGGCGCCAGGTGCCCTCGATCGCCGAGGCCGACACCGACCTGCGGGCCACGCTCCCCCGCGTCGCCGACGCGCTCGCCGACCTCGAGGTGGCACGGTGGCGCCCCGACGTCGCCGACGAGCTCATGGCGCTGCGCTCCGGCGACCCGCTGCTGCTGCCTCCGGGAGCGGACCCGCGCGTCGCCCGGATGGTCGACCTCGCCGACCGCTGCCGCCACGTCGTGGACCTCGCGATGCAGGACGACGGAGGTGCGATCACGGTGTCGGAGTCCTCGGCGCGCCGCGAACCGCTCGTGCGCCTGGACGCCGCCGCGAGACGGGCGCTGGTCGCCGCGTGCTCCCACCCCTGGAAGGTCTGACGTGGCTCTCGACGCCGACGAGGCGCCCCACACCCTGCTCCTCACCCTGACGGGAAGCGACCGGCCAGGTGTCACCGCCGGGGTCTTCGCGACCCTGGCCGGCTTCGGCGTCGCGGTGCTCGACGTCGAGCAGATCGTGCTCCGGGGCCGCCTCATCCTCGGCGTGCTGGTGTCCGCGCCGCGGTCGTGGAAGACCCTGCGCGACGCGGTCGAGAAGCTGGGCGTCGACCTGGACATGGCCGTCGAGGTCACCAAGGGCCAGGGTGACAACCTGTCGCGCCGCGACGGTCGCAGCCACGTCACGGTGCTCGGCACACCGCTGACCGCCGGGGCCATGTCGGCGGTCACCGGCCGCATCGCCGACCTCGGGGCGAACATCGACCGCATCGAGCGGATGGCCCGCTACCCCGTCACCGCGATCGACCTGCACGTGTCGGGCGCCGACCCCGACCGGCTCCGGCTCGTTCTTGCCGAGGAGGCCGCACGCCAGCAGGTCGACATCGCGGTACAGCCGGCGACCATGCTGCGCCACGGCGTACGCCTCGTCGTCATGGACGTGGACTCGACCCTCGTGCAGGGAGAGGTCATCGAGATGCTCGCCGAGCGGGCCGGATGTCTCGCCGAGGTGGAGCAGGTGACGGCGGCGGCGATGCGGGGTGACCTCGACTTCGAGGAGTCGCTGCGCCAACGGGTGGCGCTGCTGGAGGGGCTCGACGCCTCGGCGCTCGACGACGTCTTCGACGCCCTCGTCCTCACCCCGGGCGCGAAGACCCTGGTCCGCACCCTCAAGCGCCTCGGCTACCGCTTCGCCATCGTCTCGGGCGGCTTCACCCACGTGACCGACAAGCTCGCCGCCCGCCTGAAGATCGACTTCTCGGCCGCCAACGAGCTCGAGGTGGTCGACGGGCGGCTGACCGGCCGCATCGTCGGGCCCGTCGTGGACCGGGCCGGCAAGGCCGAGGCGCTGCGACGGTTCGCGGCCGAGGCCGGTGTCAGCGAGGCCGCGACGGTCGCGGTCGGCGACGGCGCCAACGACCTGGACATGCTCGCCGCCGCGGGTCTCGGCATCGCCTTCAACGCCAAGCCCGTGGTCCAGAAGGCCGCTCACACCACGGTCAACGTGCCGTTCCTCGACGCGATCATCTACCTGCTCGGGATCTCCCGCGAGGAGGTCGAGGCCGCCGACGCCGAGGCCGGCTACGTCACGCCCGCTCCGCCGGTCTGACTCGCCTCGTTCAGCCGCGGCCCACGTGGGCCGAGAGCAGCTTCCCGGACCCCTGGCCGACGTCGGCCCAGGGCCCGTCGACCTCGAAGACGGCGACCGCCGACGTGGCGAAGCCCTCGTCGAGCACCTGGCGCGCGTGCTCGTCGCCGGTCTCGTCGTCGAGGACGTAGGCGACCTGCGCCGCCGTCGGGTTGTGCGCCACGACCAGCACGGTCGCGGCGTCGTCGGGCACGGTGCGGACGGCGGCCAGCATCTCGTCGGGCCCGGCGGAGTAGAGGTCCCAGGTGACGTCGACCAGCGGGTCCCCGCCGACCTTGTCGAAGACCTCGGCCCAGGTCTCCTGGGTGCGCGCGGCGGCGGAGACGAGCACGTGGTCGGGAACCACGCCCGCCTCGGCGAGGAAGCGACCGGCGTCAGCGGCGTCGACGTGACCGCGGTCGGCCAGGACGCGCGTGGAGTCCACGCCCCCGTGGGCCTCCGCCTTGGAGTGCCGCATCACCACCAAGGTGCGTGCCACGGGCTCAGAGGCCCATCGCGTGGAAGCCGCCGTCCACGTGCACGATCTCGCCGGTCGTGGCCGGGAAGAAGTCGCTGAGCAGGGCGACCACGCCCCGGGCGGTCGGTGCGTGGTCCGACTCGTCCCAGCCGAGCGGGGCGCGCTCCTTCCAGGACGACTCGAGGTCCTCGAAGCCGGGGATCGCCTTCGCGGCCAGGGTCTTCAGCGGTCCGGCCGAGACGAGGTTGACCCGGATGCCCTGGGGGCCGAGGTCCCGGGCGAGGTAGCGCGAGGTGGACTCGAGAGCGGCCTTGGCCACGCCCATCCAGTCGTACGCCGGCCACGCGATCGTCGCGTCGAAGGTCATGCCGACGATCGACCCGCCAGGGCTCATCATCGGCAGGCAGGCGGTCGACAGCGCCTTGAGGGAGTACGCCGACACGTGCACCGCCTGGGCGACGTCGTCCCACGGGCCCTCGAGGAACTTCCCGCCGAGCAGGGTCTCCGGGTTGCCGTACGCGATGGAGTGCACGACGCCGTCGAGGCCGTCGATGTGCTCGCCCAGCAGCGCCGGGAGCCGCTCGAGGTGCTCGGGGTCGGTGACGTCGAGCTCGATGACCGGTGGCGTCTGCGGCAGCCGGCCGACGATGCGCTTGGTGATGCCGAGGGCGCGGCCGAAGTTGGACACCACGACCGTGGCGCCCTGCTCCTGTGCGACCCGTGCCACGGCGAAGCCGATGGAGGAGTCCATCGTGACGCCGGCGACCAGGATGCGCTTGCCGTCGAGGATGCCCATGCCGTCTCCTTCGATCAGGTGCTCAAGGGTGGGTGGTGGGGGTCAGTGCCCCATGCCGATGCCGCCGTCGACCGGGATCACGGCGCCGGTGACGTAGGCGGCGCCGTCGGACGCGAGCCAGGTCACCGCGGAGGCGACCTCGTCGACCTGCGCGTAGCGGCCGAGCGGGATCTGGGCGAGGTACTTCGCCTGCGTCTCCTCGGGGAGCACCGCGGTCATCTCGGTCTCCACGAAGCCCGGGGCGACGACGTTGGTGGTGATCGACCGGCTGCCCAGCTCGCGGGCGAGCGAGCGCGCCATGCCGACGAGGCCGGCCTTGCTGGCCGCGTAGTTGACCTGGCCTGCCGACCCGAGGAGGCCGACCACGGACGAGATCAGCACGATGCGGCCGCGACGGAGGCGCAGCATGCCCTTGGCGGCGCGCTTGGTGACGCGGAAGGTCCCGGTGAGGTTGGTCTCGATGACGTCGTGCCAGTCGTCGTCGCTCATCCGGAGCAGGAGGGTGTCCTTGGTGATGCCGGCGTTGGCGACGAGCACCTCGACGGGACCCTGCTTCTCCTCGATCTCCGAGAAGAGCCGGTCGACGTCCTCCGCGACGGTGATGTCTGCACGGACGGCCAGGAAACCCTCGGGCGGCTCGCCGCTCCGGTAGGTGATGGCGACCTGGTCACCCTGCGCCTTGAAGGCCTCGGCGATGGCCTTGCCGATCCCTCTGTTGCCGCCGGTGACGAGCACCGATCTGGACACGTCGTCTCCCCTCTCCGTCGTCGACTGCCGGTCGGGACGCTCACGACGCTAGGGGCTACCCACGGGTACCCGAAATCGGCTCGGACGCCCCTGGGGGGTCAGTCGTCCTCGAGCCGGAAGCCGAGCTTGATGCCGACCTGGAAGTGCTCGACGCCCCCGTCGTGGACCTGGCCGCGCACCTGGGTGACCTCGAACCAGTCGACGTGCCGGAGCGTCTCGCAGGCCCGCTCGATGCCGTTGCGGATGGCCTGGTCGATGCCGTCCGGCGAGGTGCCGACGATCTCGGTGACGCGGTACGTGCGGTTCGACATGGGGCACTCCTGAGACTGGTCGGGCGGCGGGCGTGCCGATCCTAGACCCCGGCGTACGGTGGAGACATGCGGCGCAAGCAGGACGACTCGGTGCGGATCACCTCCGCCCAGCGACCGCACAGCGAGGACGTCGACGGGCGGCAGAAGCGCTACCTCATCTCGATGGCGGTCCGGACGGCGTGCGTCGTGCTGGCCGTGGTCTCGATCGGCCACTGGTTCATGTGGGTCTTCCTCGTCGGGGCCGTCTTCCTGCCGTACGTCGCCGTGGTGATGGCCAACGCCGGCGCGCAGACCGACCCCGATCCAGGGGGCTACCAGTACGACCCCGACCGGCGGGCGATCCGGGACCGCCCCGAGGAACCGGACGCGTGACGGACGAGACCCTCGTGTGCTCCGCCAAGGGGTGCACTGCACCCGCCGTGTGGCGGCTGCTCTGGAACAACCCGAAGCTGCACACGCCCGACCGACGCAAGGAGTGGCTCGCCTGCGACGACCACCGCGAGAGCCTCGGTCGGTTCCTGAGCGCCCGCGGCTTCCTCAAGGACACCCTTCCGGTGGTCGAGTAGCCGCGAGGTACGAGCGGCGTGTCGAGACCCCTCAACGGCCGGTCAGGTAGGCCCCGAGGTTGCCGAGAGTCGACTCGAAGGCCTGGACGTGGTCGGCGCTCCCGATGCCGTCGGGGACGTCGGTGGCGGTGACGGTGACGAGCGTCCCTGCGTCCGCGGGCTCGAGGGACCAGGTCATCGTCATGGTCCCGGCGAACGCGGGGTCGTCCGAGACGAAGTCGGCCTCCTCGACCACGCGGTGCGGGGCCTCCACCACGGTGAAGCGGGCGTCCACCACGTCGGCGTTGTCCTCCGACTTGCCGGCGATGGTGAGGTCGTCGTACGTCAGCACCATGCGGTAGCCACCACCGGCGCGTGCGTCGAACCACTCGAACCTGCCGGACATGCCCGTCGGTGGGAGCCACTGCGCCCTCGCGTCGGCGTCGACGAGAGCCGCGAAGACAGCCGTCGGCGGCGCGCTGAGGAGCTTCCGTCCCGTGTCGGTGTGGCTCACCCTCGTGGATCAGCCGCCGATGGCGGACATCGGGCGTGACGGCTGCAGGAAGGTCACGTCGTCGATGCCGTGCCCCGGACGCTTGCCCACGACCGCGAGGCGCCAGCGGTCGGCCAGCTCCTCGTCGGTCGCACCGCCGCGGAGTGCCGCGCGCAGGTCGGACTCCTCGCGGGCGAAGAGGCAGTTGCGCACCTGGCCGTCGGCGGTCAGCCGGACCCGGTCGCAGTCACCGCAGAACGGGCGCGTGACCGACGCGATGACGCCGACGGTGGCGGGTCCGCCGTCGACGCGGAACAGCTCCGCGGGTGCGCTCCCCCGAGGCTCCACCGCGTCGGTGAGCTCGAACTCGGTCCGGAGCGACGCGAGGATCTCCTCCGCGGTCACCATGGTGTCCCGACGCCACCCGTGCTGGGCGTCGAGCGGCATCTGCTCGATGAACCGGAGCGCGTAGCCGCGGTCGAGGCACCAGCGCAGCAGCTCGGGTGCCTGGTCGTCGTTGATCGCCGCGCATCAGCACGGCGTTGACCTTGACCGGGCGCAGGCCTGCGTCGTGGGCGGCCTCGAGCCCGGCCACGACGTCCTTGAGACGGTCCCGCAACGTCATCTGCGCGAAGGTCTCCGCGCGCACGGTGTCGAGGCTGACGTTGACCCGGTCGAGGCCGGCGTCCGCGAGGGCCTGCGCGTTGCGCGAGAGCCCCAGGGCGTTCGTGGTGAGGGACAGCTCGGGCCGGGGGTCGAGCTCGGCCGAGCGTCGGACGATGTCGACCAGGCCACGGCGCACGAGCGGCTCGCCGCCGGTGAACCGCACCTCGCGGATCCCGAGGTGCTCGACGGCGACGCGGACCAGCCGCACCACCTCGTCGTCGGTGAGCACCTGCTCGTCGGGCAGCCAGTCGAGACCCTCGGCCGGCATGCAGTAGGTGCAGCGCAGGTTGCACCGGTCGGTCAGGGACACGCGCAGGTCCGTCGCGACCCGGCCATAGCCGTCCGCGAGACCTCCTGCCCGTGTCATCTGTGCCGTCACCCTGTCGAGTCTAGGTGGCGGACCTGACGCCGAGGCCCGGCCGATAGGTTCGGGGGGTGCGGTTCCTGCTCACCAGGCGCTGGATCCTGTTCCTTCTCGCCGTCGTCGTCCTCGCCCTGGGCTGCGTGCGCCTCGGCGAGTGGCAGTTCCACCGCCTTCACGACAAGGAGCAGCGCAACGCCTGGGCCGAGCGCAACATGGCCGCGGACCCGGCGCCCGTCGCCGACGTGCTCACGGTCGGCGCGGTCGTGCCGACGTCGACGGAGTGGACGCAGGTCAGCGTCTCCGGGACGTACGACGCGGAGGAGACCGTGGTCGTCCGTTACCAGACACGGGACGGCAAGTCGGGGGTCGACCTCGTGACACCGCTCCGGACCGACGCCGGCCCGGCGGTCCTGGTGGATCGCGGCTGGGTCGCCACCCAGAACACCGGGACCACGCCCGACGACCTCCCGCTGCCCCCGACGGGGAAGGTGGACGTCGTCGGCTGGGTCCGTGTGGACGCGACGGGCGACAGCACGCAGGTCGACGACCGGTCGACGCGCGCCATCTCGAGCGTCGCGATCGGCGAGGGCCTCGGCTACCCCGTGTACGGCGGATTCGTCGACGCAGAGACGGAGACGCCTCCGGCCACGACCCCGCTCGTCCCCGTCGAGCCGCCCGACCTCGGCGAGGGGCCGCACCTCTTCTACGGCATCCAGTGGTGGTTCTTCGGCGCGCTGGCGCTCTTCGGCTTCTGCTACCTCGTCTACGACGAGCTCAAGAAGTCCCGCCCGGGTTCGGCACGACCGCCGGCGGGTAGGCGTCCTGTGTCCCGCACCTGAGGAGGAACCGTGCCGCGCCCACCCCTGCCCGACGACCTGCGTGAGCTCCTGGAGAAGCCGAACCCGTCCGTCATCGCCACCGTGCGCAAGGACGGCCACCCGGTCTCCGTCGCCACCTGGTACGTCATGGACGGCGACCAGGTGCTCGTGAACATGGACCACACCCGGGTGCGTCTCAAGCACCTCGAGCGCGACCCGCGCGTCTCGCTGACGGTGCTCGACGACGCCGGCTGGTACACCCACGTGAGCCTCGTCGGCCGGGTCGTCGAGATGGTCGAGGACGAGGGGCTCGCCGACATCGACCGGATCTCGAAGCACTACACCGGCAAGCCCTACTCCGTCCGCGACAGCAAGCGCTTCAGCGCGTGGATCGAGATCGATCGCTACCACGGGTGGGGCAAGGCCAAGGACCGCTGACGGCCCGGGCGCGGGTCACAGTCCGCGGATCGCTCCGCCGTCCACGGGAATCATCGAGCCCGTGACGTAGGACGCCGCCGGCGAGAGCACGAACGCCGCCACGCGACCGAACTCCGCCGGCTCGCCGGTGCGACCGAGGCTGATGCCGGCGTTGCGCTCGGCCACGCGGTCGGTGTGCGGGTTGCCCGCGTCGAGCTCGCGGATCCGGTCGGTGGCGATCCGCCCGGGGAGCAGTCCGTTGACGCGCACGCCTTGGCGACCGACCTCGTCGGCGAGCTGCTTGACGACCATGCCGAGGCCGGGCCGGAAGCCGTTCGAGATCGCGAGGTCACCGGCCGGTGTCTTCGACGTCGTGGACAGCACCACGGCGACGGAGCCGCCCTCCGACCCGGTGAGGTGCGTGACGAGGTGCCGCATGGTGCGCACCGTGCCGAGGAAGACCGACTGGAACGCGGCGCTCCACTGGTCGTCGGTGATCTCCATCGCGGTGCCCTGGGGAGGCCCGCCGACCGACACGAGGCCGCCGTCGAGTCGGCCGAAGCGCTCCAGCGCGGTGTCGACCAGGCGCTGCGGGAGGTCGGGGTCGGCCACGTCACCGGCGACGCCTGCGGCTCGATCACGCCCGAGCGCGACGACCGCGTTGTCGACGTTGAGCTGGTTCCGGGAGGAGACGACGACCCGGGCTCCGTCGGCGACCAGGGCGTCCGCCGTGGCCCGCCCGAGGCCCTTGGATCCGCCCGTCACGACGTACACGCGGTCGGTCAGTCCGAGGTCCATCTGGTCAGCTCCCTGCGTCGACGGTCACGGTCTCGGTGAACTGGGTGCGGTAGAGGTGCGCGTAGAGCCCGCCCTCGCGGATCAGCTCGTCGTGGGTGCCCGAGGCCACGATGCGGCCGTCGTCGACGACCAGGATGCGGTCGGCGTCGCGCACGGTCGAGAAGCGGTGCGCGATGACCAGGGAGGTGCGTCCCTCGAGAGCCGTGTCGAGCGCGACCTGCACGGCGTGCTCCGACTCCGAGTCGAGGTGCGCGGTCGCCTCGTCGAGCACCACGATCGGCGGCGCCTTGAGCAGCAGCCGCGCGATCGCCAGCCGCTGGCGCTCACCACCGGACAGCCGGTAGCCGCGGTCGCCGACCACGGTGTCGAGGCCCTCGGGCAGGGACGCGACGAGTCCGCGGATCTGGGCCGCGTCCAAGGAGTGCCACAGGTCCTGCTCGGTCGCGTCCGGGCGGGCGTAGAGGAGGTTCGCCCGGATCGTGTCGTGGAACATCGACGCGTCCTGGGTGACGTAGCCGACGGCGTCCTCGAGCGACTGCAGGGTCAGGTCGCGCACGTCGTGGCCACCCACGCGGACTGCCCCGCCGCCCACGTCGTAGAGGCGCGCGACGAGGTGGGTGACCGTCGTCTTGCCCGCACCCGACGGGCCGACCAGGGCGACCATCTCGCCGGGTGCCGCCGAGAAGGTGATGTCGTGGAGGACCTCACCGCTGTCCTTGGTCTCCTTGCGCGCGACGACCTCGAGGCTGGCCAGCGAGACCTCGTCGGCCCGCGGGTAGCGGAACCGCACGTGGTCGAACTCGACCGTGGCGGCGCCGCGGGGCAGGTCGATGGCGTCCGGCTTCTCGGGGACGGTCGTCGGGAGGTCGAGCACCTCGAAGACGCGGTCGAAGCTGACCAGCGCCGTCATCACGTCGATGCGCACGTTGGAGAGCCCCTGCAGCGGGGCGAGCAGCCGCAGCAGCAGCGTGGCCAGGGCCAGCAGGGTGCCGATGCTGAGGTTGCCGTTGATCACGAGGTAGCCGCCCACGCCGTACGCCACCGCCGTCGCGATGGCGGGGATGAGCATGAGCGCGGCACCGAAGATGCGGGTGATGAGGGCGATGCGGACGCCGAGGTCGCGCACGACGGTCGCCTTCGCGGCGAACTGCTCGTCCTCCTCGCGGCGGCGGCCGAAGAGCTTGACCAGCATCGATCCGGAGACGCTGAACCGCTCGGTCATCGCGTTGCCGAGGGCGGCGTTGCCGTCCATCTGGTCGCGGGTGAGACCAGCGAGTCGCTCCCCCACCCAGCGCGCCACGAGGACCAGCGGCGGGAACGTGAGCAGGCAGAGCAGGGTCACCTGCCAGGAGAGGAACAGCATCGTGACGCCGACGACCAGCACCGAGATGGAGTTGGACACCGTGCTCGACAGCGTCGAGGTGAATGCGCGCTGAGCACCGATGACGTCGTTGTTGAGCCGGCTCACCAGCGCACCGGTCTGGGTGCGGGTGAAGAACGCCAGTGAGAGGCGTTGCACGTGGCCGAACACCGCGGTGCGCAGGTCGAGGATGAGGCTCTCCCCGATCCGGGACGAGAGGTAGCCCGAGCCGAGGCCGAAGAGTGCGTCGACGAGGGCGACGCCGGCCATGGCGATCGAGAACCACACCACGACGCTGACGTCGCCCGGCGTGATGCCGGCGTCCACGATGTGCTTGACCAGCAGCGGCGTGGCGACGACGAGACCGGCGTCGAGCACGGTGATGCTCAGGAACATCGCGATCAGGCGACGGTGCGGCTGCGCGAACGCGAGCACCCGCCGGACCGTGTCCCGGCTGACGTGCGAGGACGCCGCGCTGCGGTCGGTGCGCATGTGCCGCCACACCGGACCCATCGCCGAGCCCATCGACATCCTGTGCCGCCTTCCGTGGGTGGGGGCCGTCCGGCCCGTGTCAGCCGAGCTGCGTGGCCAGGTCTCGGAACCTCGTGACCTGCACCTGCCTCTCGGTCGAGCGCTGGGTGTCGAGGTCGTTGTCCGCCGCGGTCAGCATGAGCTGCTTGCAGCCGCGCACCGCTCCGGCCATGGGCGCCGTGAACGCGGCGACCACCTCGGCCAGCACGGTGTCGACGTCGGCAGGGTCGGCGACCCGGTTGACGATCCCGGTAGCGAGGGCCTCCTCGGCCTCCACGACCCGGGCGGTCGCCACGATGTCCAGTGCTCGTGAGTACCCAACCAGCTCGAGCAGTGGCTTTGTTCCCGTGAGGTCCGGGACGAGGCCGAGCGCGGCCTCCTTCATGCACAGCAGGACGTCCGGAGTGGCGATCCGGTAGTCGCACGAGAGGGCCAGCTGGAACCCCGCGCCGTAGGCATGACCCTGGAGCACGGCGATGCTGACGAAGCGTGGGTCGCGAAGCCAGGTGAACCCGGCCTGACAGCCGGCGATCCACTCCTGGATCTCCTCGTCGGACCGTGTCATGAGCGACGGCACGTCGTCCTCGCCCTCCACCCCGCGGCCGTCGACGAGCCGCAGGTCGAGCCCGGCCGAGAAGGACTGTCCGTCGGCGCGCAGGACCACCACCCGCACGTCGTCGGGCAGGCCTGCGCCGATCGCGGCGAGGGCGTCCCACATGGTCCGGGTCTGGGCGTTGCGCACCTCGGGACGGGCCAGGGTCACCGTCGCGACCGCTCCGTCGACCTCCAGGCGGACTCCTCCGCGCGTGAGCAGGTCGGGATCTGGGTTCGGCATGTGCCGAACGTAGTGCCTGCGTCGACGCCTCAGGCCAGCTCCACCAGCTCGGCGTAGTCGACCGACCACAGGTCCTCGACGCCGTCGGGGAGGATCAGCACCCGGTCGGGGGCCAGGGCGTGCACCGCCCCCTCGTCGTGGGTCACGAGGACGATCGCCCCGGCGTACGCGCGGATCGCCCCGAGCACCTCCTGGCGTGACGCGGGGTCGAGGTTGTTGGTGGGCTCGTCGAGAAGGAGCACGTTCGCGCTCGACACCACAAGGATCGCGAGGGCGAGCCGGGTCTTCTCGCCCCCGGACAGCACCCCGGCCGGCTTCATCGCGTCGTCGCCGCTGAAGAGGAACGACCCGAGCACGCTGCGTGCCTCGGTGTCGGTGAGGTCCGGCGCGGCGGTGCGGAGGTTCTCCAGGACGGTGCGCGACGTGTCGAGGGTCTCGTGCTCCTGCGCGTAGTAGCCGAGCTTGAGCCCGTGGCCCGGGTTGACGGTGCCGGTGTCCGGCTTGTCGACGCCGCCGAGGATGCGCAGCAGCGTCGTCTTGCCGGCGCCGTTGAGGCCGAGCACGACGACACGGCTCCCGCGGTCCACGGCCAGGTCGACGTCGGTGAAGACCTCGAGGGAGCCGTAGGACTTCGACAGCTCGCTCGCCGTCAGCGGCGTCTTGCCACACGGTGCCGGCTGCGGGAAGGCGATCTTCGCCACGCGGTCGGACCGGCGCTCCGCCTCGACACCCTGCATCAGGCGCTCGGCGCGCTTCATCATCGACTGCGCGGCCTGGGCCTTGGTCGCCTTGGCGCGCATCTTGTTCGCCTGGTCCATCAGGGTCGAGGCCTTGCGCTCGGCGTTGGCGCGCTCGCGCTTGCGGCGGCGCTCGTCGGTCTCGCGCTGGGTGAGGTACGCCGACCAGCCCATGTTGTAGACGTCGACCTCGGCCCGGTTGGCGTCGAGGTGGAGCACCTTGTTGACGCAGGCCTCGAGCAGGGCCACGTCGTGGCTGATCACGACCAGCCCGCCCTTGTGGGAGCGCAGGAAGTCCCGCAGCCACACGATCGAGTCGGCGTCGAGGTGGTTGGTCGGCTCGTCGAGCAGCAGCGTCTCGGCGCCGGAGAACAGGATGCGGGCCAGCTCGACCCGGCGCCGCTGGCCACCGGACAGCGTGCCGAGGGGTTGGGCGAGGATCCGGTCGGCGATGTTGAGGCTCGAGGCGATCTGCCGTGCCTCGGCCTCCGCGGCGTACCCACCTCCGGCGTGGAGGGCCGCGTCGGCGCGTTCGTACTTGCGCATGGCGCGCTCGCGCACGTCGGGATCCTCGGCACCCATCTCCTGCTCGGCCTCGCGGAGGCGGCGGATCGCGTCGTCGAGACCGCGCGCGCTGAGGATGCGGTGCAGGGCGAGCACCTCGGGGTCGGCGTTGCGCGGGTCCTGCGGGAGGTAGCCGATCTCACCGGTGCGCTGCACGGTGCCACCGGCGGGCAGCCCCTCCCCCGCGATGATGCGCGTGAGCGTGGTCTTGCCGGCGCCGTTGCGGCCGACGAGGCCCACCTTGTCGCCGGCGGCGACCCGGAAGGAGACGTGCTCCATCAGCAGACGCGCACCGGCGCGGACCTCGAGGTCGTGGAGGGTGATCATGGGGCTTTCCGTGAGGGTGCGCGGACGCAGGAGCAAACCGCCCTAGTCTAACGAGCGACACAGGAGGTCGACGCGTGCGCTTCAACCCGAAGGCAAGGCTGGACCGGAGCCAGGTGCAGGTACGCCGCGGTGGCGGGCGTTCCGGCGGCGGCATGCCGCTCCCGATCCCGGCCAGCGCCGGTGGACGCATCGGTGGCGGGATCGGCGGCCTCATCATCCTCGTCGTCGTGCTGTTCCTCAGCGGCGCCCTCACGGGGGGCGGTGGGTCGGGCGGCGGCTCGGGCAACGGCGTCGACGCCTCGCAGGTCGAGGGCGTGGACAACTGCGAGACCGGCGAGGACGCCAACAGCAACGAGCAGTGTGCGCTCGTGGCCGACGTCAACAGCATCCAGGCCTTCTGGGGCGACAACCTGCAGGACCTCGGAGGCCCCGGCTACGAGAAGAGCACGACCGTGCTGTTCTCGGGCTCGGTGGACACCGGCTGCGGCGGGGCGACCTCCGACGTCGGGCCGTTCTACTGCCCTGTCGACAAGACCGTCTACCTCGACTCGACCTTCTTCGCGGACATGCTCGAGGGCCAGCTCGGGGCCAAGGGCGGGCCGTTCGCCGAGGCCTACGTGCTTGCGCACGAGTACGGCCACCACGTCCAGGACCTCCTGGGCACCATGAGCAAGGTGCGCACCCAGCAGGGGCCGACCAGCGACGCCGTCCGGCTCGAGCTGCAGGCCGACTGCTACGCCGGCATCTGGGCGAAGAACGCCACCACGGTCGAGAACGAGGACGGCGAGATCCTGATCCTCGACCTGACCGAGGAGGACATCGCCCGCGCGATCGACTCGGCGCAGGCGGTCGGGGACGACCGGATCCAGAAGAGGTCCTCCGGGCGGGTCAACCCCGACCAGTGGACGCACGGCTCCGCGGGTGCCCGCGTCTACTGGTTCCAGGTGGGGCTCAAGCAGGGCACCCTCGCGGCCTGCGACACGTTCAAGGCCGACGACCTGCACCTCTAGTCCGGCCAGCACCGCGGCGAGCCTCAGTCGGTCACCGTCACGGCGACCGAGCAGGCGTCCCTGACCGCCTGGTCGAGCACCGCGCGACGCGGGTCGGGCACGGGCAGCCACAGGGACGTCCGGGCCGCGGCCGCGGCTCGCAGCCTCGGGTCCTCCAGGACGGAGTCGACGGCGGCCCTGTCCCCGCCGGTGACGACGGCCACCAGGTCGCCGACCAGGATGCGGGCGGCGTGCGTCCGCGGCCGCCTCGTAGGCCTGCCTGGCCTGGTTGTCGCGGCGTCGCGCGAAGCGCTGCTGGCTCTGGCCTCCGGCCTTGGTCCGGCCCTGGACGTGGCGCTGCCCGATCTTGTGCTCGACGAGGTCTGGCCCGGCCAGCCGGGCCACGGCGAAGCCGCCCTTGCGCACGAGCAGCACGCCCCATGACGCCGGGGGGCCTCCGTCCTCGGCCAGCCGCGCCGGTGTCGGCGGACCGCCGTACGAGCCGGTCGAAGGGGGGCCGCAGCGTCGCGGTCGCCCCGTCGCCGCCGAGGGCATGGAGCGCTCCGTCACGGACGTCGTACGACGCACCGTCGTGGCGTCCCTCGAAGTTCTCGCACCAGCGGACCACGCGGCCCGCAGGCACGAGCACGGTCCGCGCGTCGGTCACGCGGTCAGACGTTGAAGCCGAGGGCGCGCAGCATCTCGCGGCCGTCGTCGGTGATCTTGTCGGGGCCCCACGGGGGCATCCAGACCCAGTTGATGACGACGTCGTTGACGATGCCCTCGAGCGCCTGGTTGGTCTGGTCGGTGATCACGTCGGTCAGCGGGCAGGCCGCCGAGGTCAGCGTCATGTCCAGCGTGACGTTCTTCTCCGCGTCGATGTCGACGTCGTAGAGCAGGCCGAGGTCGACGACGTTGATCCCGAGCTCGGGGTCGACGACGTCCCTCATCGCCTCCTCGACGTCCTCCTTGGTCACCGTCGCCGTGGCCGCACCCGAGGTGTCGACCTCGGGCAGGTCGCTGTGGTCGGTCGTCATGCGGTCTCCTTGGTCTCGACAGGCTCGACCAGCGAGGTCGCCTGCGCGGTCGCGTCCTTCCACGCCATCCACCCGAGCAGCGCGCACTTCACGCGCGCCGGGAACTTCGCCACGCCGGCGAAGGCGATGCCGTCCTCCAGCACGTCCTCGTCGGGCTCCACGGTGCCACGGCCCTGCATCAGCTCGACGAACTCCTCGTGCACCGCGAGGGCCTCCGACGACCGTCTTGCCGATGAGCAGGTCGGTGAGCACGCTCGTCGAGGCCTGGCTGATCGAGCAGCCCAGCGCGTCGTACGACACGTCCTCGACGACGGCGTCCGTGCCTTCGCCCTTGAGCTGGACGCGCAGGGTCACCTCGTCGCCGCAGGTCGGGTTGACGTGGTGCACCTCCGCGCCGAACGGGTCGCGCAGACCCGCGTGGTGGGGGTGCTTGTAGTGGTCCAGGATGATCTCCTGGTACATGGCGTCGAGGTTGTTCATCAGTCCACCCGGAAGTACTTCTTGGTGTACTCCAACCCCTCGATGAGCGCGTCGATCTCGGCCGGCGTCGTGTAGAGGTACGACGAGGCCCGCACGCTCGACTGCACGCCGAAGCGCGCGTGCGCCGGCTTCGCACAGTGGTGTCCCGCGCGTACGGCGACGCCGCGGCTGTCGAGGAGCTGGCTCACGTCGTGCGGGTGCACCTGGTCGACCTCGAAGCTGACCGCTCCCCCGCGCAGCGTCGGGTCCTTCGGACCGAGGATGCTCACGCCCTTGACCTCGGCGAGCCGCTCCAGGAGGTAGCCGGTGACCGCCTCCTCGTGCGCGCGGACGTTGTCGAGGCCCACGTGGCCGAGGTACTCCACGGCAGCGCCGAGGCCGACGGCCTCGACGATCGGCGGGGTGCCGGCCTCGAACTTGTGCGGGATGTCGGCGTAGGTCGACCTCTCCATCGCGACGGTGCGGATCATCTCGCCGCCGCCCAGGAACGGCGGCAGCTTCTCGAGCACCTCACGCTTGCCCCAGAGCACGCCGATGCCGGTCGGGCCGACGACCTTGTGACCGGTGAAGGCCAGCAGGTCGGCGCCCGAGGCGACGACGTCCACGGGCATCTGCGGTGCGGCCTGTGAGGCGTCGACCACCACGATCGCGCCGACCGCGTGCGCCTTCGCGGCGATCTCCGCGACCGGGTTGATCGTGCCGAGCATGTTCGACACCCAGGTGAGGGCAGACGACCTTGGTGCGCTCGTTGATCAGCTCGTCGATGTTCGACGTGTCGAGCAGGCCGTCGTCGGTCAGCCCGAACCAGCGCAGGGTCGCGCCCGTGCGCTCGGTGAGCAGCTGCCACGGGACGATGTTGGAGTGGTGCTCCATCTCGGTGATGACGACCTCGTCGCCCTCCCCGACCTGGAGGTCGCCCTTCCACGCCAGCGTGTTCGCGACCAGGTTGAGCGCCTCGGATGCGTTCTTGGTGAAGATCACCTCGTCGCGTGACGGCGCGTGGAGGAACGCCGCGACCTTGTCGCGGGCACCCTCGAACGCCTCGGTCGACTCTGCGCCGAGCTGGTGCACCGCACGCGCGACGTTCGCGTTGTGCCGCTCCAGGTGGTCGACCATCGTGTCGATGACGACCTGCGGCTTCTGCGAGGTGTTCGCGCTGTCGAGGTAGACCAGCGGGAACCCGTCGGCGAGGGTGCGGCCGAGGATCGGGAAGTCCTGCCGGATCAGCTCGAGCCCGTCGAGCAGTCCGGGGAGGTCCGTCCGTCCCTGCGTGGTGCTGCCTGGTTGCGTCTGCGCTGTGGTCATGTCAGCCCTCAGCTGCCTGCCCCACGTGCGTGTACGCCTCGTAGCCCTCGGCCTCGAGCTTCTCGGCGAGCTCCGGACCGCCCTCCTCGGCGATGTGGCCGTCGACGAAGACGTGGACGAAGTCCGGCTTGATGTACCGCAGGATGCGCGTGTAGTGGGTGATCAGCAGGACGCCCTTGTCGGCGTCCTCGCTGAAGCGGTTGACGCCCTCGGAGACGATCTTGAGCGCGTCGATGTCGAGGCCGGAGTCGGTCTCGTCGAGGATCGCGACCTTGGGGTCGAGCAGCTCGAGCTGCACGATCTCGTGACGCTTCTTCTCGCCGCCGGAGAAGCCCTCGTTGACGTTGCGCTGGGCCATGGCGGTGTCCATCTTGACCCGCTCCATCGCGCCGTTGACGTCCTTGACCCACGTCCGCAGCTTCGGAGCCTCACCGGAGACCGCGGTCTTTGCGGTGCGCAGGAAGTTCGACACCGAGACGCCCGGCACCTCGACGGGGTACTGCATCGCGAGGAACAGCCCCGCGCGCGCCCGCTCGTCCACGCTCATCGCGAGGACGTCGGCGCCGTCGAGCGTGACGGTGCCGCCGGTGACCTTGTACTTCGGGTGGCCGGCGACGGAGTAGGCGAGCGTCGACTTGCCGGAGCCGTTCGGCCCCATGATCGCGTGGGTCTCGCCGGCCTTGATGGTCAGCGTGACGCCCTTGAGGATCTCCTTCGGGCCGTCCTCGGTGTCGACGCTGACGTGCAGGTCCTTGATCTCCAAGGTGCTCATGCGGTCTCTTCCTTGTTCAGAGGGTTCTCCACGTCGACGAGGACGTCGTCGCCGTCGACGCGGACGGGGTAGACGGGGACCGGCGCGAAGGCCGGCAGGGTGGTGGGCTTTCCGGTGCGCAGGTCGAACGTCGAGCCGTGCAGCCAGCACTCGATGAGGCAGCCCTCGACGTCGCCCTCGCTCAGCTGGATGTTGGCGTGCGAGCACTCGTCCTGGATCGCGAAGACCTCGTCGCCGCTGAGCACCACGGCCAGGTCGACCTGGCCGACGGTGACGGCGAGGGGCTCGGCGTCCTTGAGCTCGGAGAGCGACGCAGCCTTGCTGAAGGTCATCGGGCGACCCCGGTGACGTTCTTGGCCAGCTCCGCCTCCACGGTGCTCCGCAGCTCGTCCTCGATCTCGCGGACACCGATCCTACGGATGATGTCGTTGAAGAAGCCGTGCACCACGAGCCGACGGGCCTCGTCCTCGTGGATGCCGCGCGACTGCAGGTAGAACAGCTGCTCGTCGTCGAAACGACCCGTGGTCGAGGCGTGTCCGGCGCCCGCGATCTCCCCGGTCTCGATCTCGAGGTTCGGCACCGAGTCGGCCTGGCAGCCGTCGGTGAGCACGAGGTTGCGGTTGGACTCATAGGTCTCGATGCCCTCGGCGACCTTGCGGATCAGCACGTCGCCGACCCAGACCGAGTGCGCGCCCTTGCCCTGCAGGGCGCCCTTGTAGTCGACGTTGCTCCGGGTCCGCGGCGCGTTGTGGTCGACGAACAGCCGGTGCTCGAGGTGCTGGCCGGCGTCGGCGAAGTAGAGGCCGAGCATCTCCACGGAGCCGCCGGGACCTGCGTAGTCGACGCTCGAGTTGATCCGCACGAGGTCGCCGCCGATCGACACCACGCCCTGCTTGTACGTCGCGTCGCGACCCACCTGGGCGTGGAAGTGCACGAGGTGCACCGCGTCGTCGTCCCAGTCCTGGATGGTCACCAGGTTGAGCTCGGCGCCGTCGCGGACCACGATCTCGGCGTTGGCCGCGCGGGTCGCCGACCCCCTGTGCCGGACGACCAGGGTCGCCCGTGCGTGGGTCCCCACCTCGACGTACAGGTGGCCGAACTCGGCTCCCCCGCCCTCGCCGGTGATGGTGACGATGATCGGCCGGTCGAGCTCGGTGTTCGCGGGCACGGTCACGACGCGGGCGGTCTCGAAGGACGCCCACGCCTGGGCCGACACGCGGTCGTTGGGCGTGTGCACGCTGCCGAGCCGGGGGTCGTCACGACCGACGAGCTCGACGCCGACCTGCTCAGGGGCCTTCACCTCGACGGTGTTCTTGCCTCCGGGCTCGAACGTGCCGTCGTGCAGGCCGCGCAGCCGCTTCAGCGGCGTGAACCGCCAGACCTCCTCGCGCCCGTGGGGCACGGGGTGGTCGGCGAGGTCGAACGACCCCTCCGGGTGGAGGTGGCTGGCCACCTTCGTCTCGACTGCCTCCTGCACAGGGGCAGCACTCTCGGTCACAGTCACGTGATGCTTTCTTCCTAGATCGTTGGTCGAGCTTGTCGAGACCAGGGACCCGCGTGGTTTCGGCAAGCTCAACCAGCGGGGCTGCGGTCAGCCGACCGCGCCCTCCATCTGCAGCTCGATGAGCCGGTTGAGCTCGAGGGCGTACTCCATGGGCAGCTCGCGTGCGATCGGCTCGACGAAGCCGCGGACGATCATCGCCATCGCCTCGTCCTCCTCCATGCCCCGGCTCATCAGGTAGAAGAGCTGGTCGTCGGAGACCTTCGAGACCGTCGCCTCGTGCGCCATGGACACGTCGTCCTCGCGCACGTCGACATACGGGTAGGTGTCGCTGCGGCTGATCTGGTCGACCAGCAGCGCGTCGCACTTCACGATGCTCGCGGAGTGGTGGGCGCCCTCGTTGACCTGCACGAGGCCGCGGTACGACGTGCGGCCGCCGCCACGGGCCACGGACTTGCTGATGATCGAGCTCGAGGTGTGCGGAGCCGCGTGCACCATCTTGGCGCCGGCGTCCTGGTGCTGCCCCTCGCCCGCGAACGCGATGGACAGCGTCTCGCCGCGGGAGTGCTCACCGAGCATGTAGACGGCGGGGTACTTCATCGTCACCTTCGAGCCGATGTTGCCGTCGACCCACTCCATGGTGGCGCCGGCCTCGCACGTCGCGCGCTTGGTGACGAGGTTGTAGACGTTGTTCGACCAGTTCTGGATGGTCGTGTAGCGGCAGCGAGCACCCTTCTTCACGACGATCTCGACGACCGCGGAGTGCAGCGAGTCGGACTTGTAGATCGGCGCGGTGCAGCCCTCGACGTAGTGCACGTAGGCGTCCTCGTCGACGATGATCAGCGTCCGCTCGAACTGGCCCATGTTCTCGGTGTTGATCCGGAAGTAGGCCTGGAGCGGGATCTCGACGTGCACGCCCTTCGGCACGTAGATGAACGAGCCACCGGACCACACCGAGGTGTTCAGCGCCGCGAACTTGTTGTCACCCACCGGGATGACGGTGCCGAAGTACTCGCGGAACAGGTCCTCGTGCTCGCGCAGCGCGGTGTCGGTGTCGAGGAAGAGGACGCCCTGCTCCTCGAGGTCCTCGCGGATCTTGTGGTAGACGACCTCGGACTCGTACTGGGCCG
>CAVXBM010000011.1:0-10328 GCA_963759965.1 uncultured Actinomycetota bacterium | reverse complement strand
TAGGTCCTGGCGCCCCTGGGCGAAACTGGCACCAGTTGCCGGGTTGCGGCTGCGCAGGCCCGAAACTGGCACCAGTTTCCGGGCTCGGCAGTGCCGGCGGACCAAACTGGCACCAGTTGCTGGTCTGAGCGGCTCCGGAGGACTAAACGGGCACCAGTTTCCGCGAGCTCCGGCACGCGACGGAACGCCATCAGCCGGAAACCACATACTCTCTGAGCAACCTTGTGGCTGTGCACAGGTCCGTCGGCCACGAGCTCACGCTGTCCGATCGAGCAGACGCTCCATGTATGACCGTCCTGCCGTTCCGTGGTCGTCGACCGAAGCACGCTTGGACCTCGGTGAGCCACGGGCTCCACCGACCCAGCGATCTTCGGGAGGACCTGAGCTCATGGGAGCTCGTGCTCCCGTCTTCGGCTCGCTTCACGCACCTGACCGGAGCTGAGCTGCGGGGTTGGTGGCTGCCGCCGCTTCCCGCAGGCCTTCCCGTCTTCGCCGCGATGAACCAGGAGCAGAGCCGGCCCCAGCGGCATGGCCTGGTGGTGTCCCGCCACCGAGAGCTCGCCGAGCACGTCACCCATCACGGACTGCGCGTAGACACCGCCGCCGAGTGTCTCCTCAGGTGCGCGCGTCACCTGTCGCTCCTCGACATGGTGGTGCTGTGCGACGCAGCTCTCTTCGCTGAGGACTGCACGCGCGAGGACATCGTGGCCGCTGCCGCCCCAAGACGCCGCGGCGCGCCGCTCCTGCGACGGGCGGTGCTCCTCTGCGACGGTCGATCGGAGTCGGCGTGGGAGACCGTGCTCCGAATGCTCCACGACTCCTGCGGGATCTCCGTCGAGCCCCAGAAGAAGCTCTGGACTCCTGATGGGCAGCCGCTCGGGAGAGCGGACCTGTGGTTGACGGGAACGAAGTACCTCCACGAGTACGACGGAGAGGACCACCTGCCCCGCGCACGCCAACGAAAGGACCTGGCGAGGCTGCGACGCCTGAACGACCACGATTACGTGCGTCGCGGCTACACCGCGCCGGATGTCCTGCACCAAGCCGTCTCGATCCTGCGCGACGCGGACCGAGCAGTGGGTCGCCCCCACCGTCCCGAGCGCATCCGGCCGTTCCACGCCCTCCTGGCCGAGTCCCTGTTCACCCCGAGTGGCCAGAAGCTCTTCCAGCAACGACTCAACTTGCGGGCATGGCGCGAGGACTCCTATCGAGACCAGTCCCGGCCCTGACCAAGGTGCAACTGTTGCCACTTTCGCGACTCGGGCATTCGAGCCTCAAAATTGGCACCAGTTTCGCGTCGCACGCGACACCGCGTGGCAAGTGGCACCAGTTCGCATCGCACGCGACACCGCGCGGCAAGTGGCACCAGTTTCGCGTCGCACGCGTCATCGCGCGGAAAGTGGCACCAGTTTCCGGCGGGTGACCGCACGGAGTCGACCTAGACGGAGGTCTCGCGGCTGCTCAGCAGCCGCCGGTACGACGTCACGCGGGCCGGGTCGAGACGGCCCTCCTCGACCGCGAGGTCGAGACCGCACTCGGGCTCGGTCGCCGCGTGCGTGCAGCCGCGCGGACAGTCGTCGCTGGCCTCCTCGAGGTCCGGGAAGCTGCCGATCAGCTGCGCGGCGTCGACGTGCGCGAGGCCGAAGGACCGGATGCCCGGGGTGTCGACGATCCAGCCCCCGTCGGGCAGCTGGAGCATGAGCGCCGACGTCGAGGTGTGCCGGCCTCGGCCGGTCACGTCGTTGACCACCCCGACGGCGCGGTCCGTGCCCGGGACGAGGGCGTTGACGAGCGTCGACTTCCCGACGCCGCTGTGCCCGAGCATCACGCTGGTCCGGCCGCGCAGGTGCGCCAGCACCGGCTCGACGTCCGCACCGCGGCTGGTCACGACGTAGGGCACGTCGAGGGGCCGGTAGACCTCCACGAGCGCGTCGGGCGAGGCCAGGTCGGCCTTGGTCAGGCAGAGAAGCGGGTCGATGCCCGCGTCGAACGCCGCCGCGAGTGCCCGGTCGACCAGGCCGGTGCGCGGCTCGGGGTCGGCGAGCGCCACCACGACGACGAGCTGGTCGGCGTTGGCGACGACCACCCGCTCGACGGGGTCGGAGTCGTCGGCGGTGCGCCGCAGCACGGTCGCGCGCTCGTCGACCTCGACGATGCGGGACAGGGTGCCCTCGGTGCCGGAGACGTCGCCGACGATCCGGACCCGGTCGCCCACGACCACGCCCTTGCGGCCGAGCGGGCGTGACTTCATCGCCATGACGAGGGTGTCGTCCTCGACCAGGCGGCAGGTGAACCGGCCGCGGTCGACGGTCACCACGCGGGCCTCGGTCGCGTCGTCGTACGTCGGGCGGTCCTTCGTCCGGGGCCGGGTGCGCCGCCGGGGCCGGTCGAAGTCCTCCTGCTCGATGTGGTCGTAGCGTCCGGGCACGTCAGGCTCCGACGGCGTTCGTCCAGGCGGCGGGGAAGTCGAGGAACGTCTTGGACGTCGTCGCGATGTCCTCGACCTCGACCCCGGGGACGACCAGGCCGAGGATCACGCCGGCGTGCGCCATCCGGTGGTCGGCGTAGGTCCGGAACACCCCGCCGTGGAGGGCGGCCGGCCGGATCTCGAGGCCGTCGGGACGCTCCGTCACGTCGCCTCCCAGTCGCGTGAGCTCGGTGGCGAGGGCATGGAGCCGGTCGGTCTCGTGGCCACGGATGTGCCCGACCCCCCGCACCACCGAGGGCGACTGCGCCAACGCGGCCAGGGCGGCCACGGCCGGGGTGAGCTCGCCCTCGTCGTGCAGGTCGAGGTCCACGCCCTGCAGGGGTCCGGTGCCCGTGACGGTCAGTCCGCGGTCGTCGAGCGACACCTCCGCGCCCATGAGGCCGAGCACCTCACGCAGCCGGTCGCCGGCCTGGGTCGTGGTGCGCGGCCAGCCGAGCACGGTGAGCGAGCCCCTGGTCACCGCCGCCGCGGCCACGAACGGCGCGGCGTTGGACAGGTCGGGCTCGATCGTGACGTCGACCGCGCGCACCGGCCCGGGCAGCACCCGCCACCGGTTCGGCTCGCTGTCGTCGACCTCGACGCCGTGCTCGCGCAGGGCGGCCACCGTCATGTCGATGTGGGGGAGCGAGGGCACTGGCTTCCCGTCGTGCAGGACGTCGACGCCCTCGTCGTACCGCGCACCCGCGAGGAGCAGCGCCGAGATGAACTGCGACGACGCGGAGGCGTCGATGACGACCTGGCCGCCGCGGACCTTCCCCGCGCCGTGCACGTCGAACGGCAGCGTGCCGCGGCCCTCGTCGGCGACCTCGATGCCCAGCCCGCGCAGGCCCACCAGGATCTCGCCCATCGGCCTCGTGCGGGCGTGCGGGTCGCCGTCGAAGGAGACGGTGCCGTCGGCCAGGGCAGCCACCGGAGGCACGAAGCGCATCACGGTCCCGGCCAGGCCGCAGTCGACCTCGGCGGGGCCGGTCAGCGGACCGGGTGTCACCGCCCAGTCGTCACCGGAGGTGTCGACGTGCGCGCCGAGCGAGCCCAGCGCCGCGGCCATGAGCGTGGTGTCGCGCGAGCGCAGCGCCGCGCGCACGGTCGACGGCGAGTCGGACAGCGCAGCCAGGACCAGGGCCCGGTTGGTCAGCGACTTCGACCCGGGGAGCACGACCTCGGCGCGCACGGGACCCGCTGGCGTCGGCGCCGGCCACGGCGCGGTCCCCTGCTCGGTCATCGACGCGAGCCTAGTCGCCCGAGGGCGGGGTCAGTCGCGGCCCAACGGGAGCACACGGACGTCGTTGGAGCCGTTCGGGTCGTCGTTGTCCGGCATCGACACCCGCACCGTGACGGTCACGTCCAGGTCGGTGCCGCGGAGGTCGGCGTCGAAGATGCCGTTCCAGCTCTGGCCCGTCGTCGAGCAGGTGACGGCACGGCGCGCCCCACTGACGTAGGAGCACTCACCGGGGATGCCCTCGAGGTCGACCCGGCCGTCGTCGAAGCTCATCTCGAGCCGGACCGCCGGACGGGTGCCGCTCGTGGGCAGGCCGTCGACCTGGACCCGGAAGCGCCCGATGCCGTGGCCGATCCCGTTGCGGGACAGGTCCAGCCCCAGGTCGTACGCCGTGCCCGGGGGCGCGGTCGGTGTGCTGGAGTCGGTCGGTGACGGGTCGTCGGTCGGTGTGGGGTCGTCGGTCGGGGTCGGGTCGTCCGTGGGTGTGGGGTCGTCCGTGGGCGTGCTGGTGTCGGTCGGCGACGGGTCGTCGGTCGGCGTGCTGGTGTCGGTCGGGGTGGGGTCGTCGGTCGGCGTCGGGTCGTCCGTGGGTGTGGGGTCGTCCGTGGGCGACGACGTCTGGGTCGGCCGGTCCGGCTTGTAGTCGAAGGTGAGGGTGTTGTCGTCGGCGTGGTTGTCCTTGTAGCCGTCGACCTGCACCGTGACCTTGAGGGTGTCCGCGTCGAGGTCGGCCGGGAAGTCGATCGGGATCACGGCCTGGAAGTCGCTGGGGGCGCGCACGAGCACGGCGGTCCGGGCGGCGGCGTTCGTGGTCACGCAGCTGGCGTGGGTGCGGTTGCCCTCGTGGACGGTGCAGGTGCCCTCACGAGCCTGGAAGCGCACCCGGCCGGAGCTCGAGGCGAGGTCGACGCTGACGCTCAAGGCGTCCGCCGGCAGGTTGCGGATCCCGATGACCAGCGAGTCGTCGGAGATCTGGGCCGACGCGAGCGTCACGTCCGCCTCGGGGTCGCCCGGCGGCTCCGTCGGCGGGTCGGTGGGCTCGTCCGTCGGGCCCTGGGTCGGCTCCTCGGTCGGCTCCTCGGTCGGGGTGGCCGAGGCAACCAGGGTCGGCGTCACCGAGGGAGCCAGGGTGGCGAGCACCGGCACAGCCGTCGAGGTCTCGAACGGGCGGGCCGTGCGCTCGACCGGGTCCGGTGACCGCCGCTGCTTCGGCGGGGCGGACGAAGGGGTCTCGGTGTCGGCCGGCGCTGCGGTCGAGGGCTGCGTGGTGCCCGGTGAGGCGACCGGGGCGTTGTCGCCGTTGTTGACCCCGATCGCGATCGCGGTGGCGATGGCGACGGTGGCGGCCGCGGTGCCCGCGGCGACGGGGACGGCGTTGCTCACGACGAAGTCGCGGACCCGGCCCACGATGACGAGCGCGCCCCCCGCTGCGGTGGCGCCGCCGGCGGTCGCGGCGTACCCCGCGGCGAGCGAGCCCAGCAGCAGCGGGCCGATGATGCCGGCGAGGTTGGAGTTGACCTCGGTGACCTCGAGGAACATCGCCGTGCACTCGCGGCAGTCCTTGAGGTGGTCCTCGACCTTCGCGGCGTCGCGCTTGGCGAGGCCGTGCCTGACGTAGGCGCCGAGGTGCTCGGTCACCCATCGGCAGTTCGCCTCGGAGGTGTCGGCGAGGTGGGCGGACAGGAACGCCTGCCGCAGGCCCTCGCGGGCCCGGTAGGCGAGCGCGGAGACGGAGTTGGCGCTCATCCCGAGGATCGGCGCGATCTCGGCGGGCTTCTGGCCCTCGACCTCGAGGTGCCACAGCACCAGCTGCCAGCGCTCCGGCAGGGAGGCGAACGCCTTGGCGGCCGCTCCGCTCTCGAAGCCCTCGACGGCGGTGTCCTGGAAGGGGACGCCCGGGTCGAACGGGGTCAGGTCGTCGGTCGTGGTCAGCCGGGACTGGGCTCGCACGCGGTCCACGTGCAGCCGGCGCACCGCGGTGAGGAGGTACGCGCGGAAGGCGATGTCGGGGCCGCCGCCGCCCGCGAGCACGGTCATGACCTTGGCGAACGCCTCGGAGACCAGGTCGTCGGAGTCGGGTCCGCGGACGAGCTGGCGGGCCAGCCGCCGGGCCGCGTCGACGTGGCGCTCGAAGAGCAACCCGTAGGACTCCACGTCCCCGCCGCGGACGCGCGAGATCAGCTCCGCGTCGCTGGGAGCGTCGACGGGATGCAGGAGCTCGGTCATGTGGTGCTGCTCATGTGACGGGGGGCCGTCCGTTTCGAGACGCCGTGTGGGGGTGCGTTGTCACGCAAATTACCCCTTCTTGCCGCTCCTGTGGAGAAAGGAGCCAAAGTCTTCTCGTGTGACGCCTGGTGTGCCGGGAACGTGCCGGACGGCCCGACTCGGAAAAAAGTCGGAAAAAACCTCCGGAACCGCGTCATGACCCCCCAGGGCACCCGTCTCCTCCGCAGACAGCGATCGACATCGGCCGGACCTGGGAGGGACGGCCAACGGAGGGGAGGAGGACGCCATGCGCGGCAGCTTGACGTCCTTCACTCGTCGACGCGCGGTCGACTCCCAGACACCAGGGAGAGAGCTCACCACGTCGGAACGGCAGATCTTGCCGCTGGGATTCGACGCGGTGGCCGAGGCCCTGGTGTCTGGGAGCAGTCCGTTGGCCGCCTGCGCGGTCGCCGGACGAGTGCTGGCCGGTGACGGTGCCTCCCTGGGAGAGGCACTATCCGGGCTGAAGGAGACCTACACCGCGCTGGGAGGCGCGATGCCGGACTTCACAGCCGTCGAGGCCCTGAGCGTGGCGTGGTCCGAGGCGACGTTGGAGTTCCTCCACGACGTCTCGTGCGACGACCCGCTGACCGGGTTGGCCAGCACGGCGCACCTGCGCACCCGACTCGCCGAGATCTACCGGGAGGCGGAGCGGAGCGGGACGTCAGTGCGCGAGGGCTACGCCTTGGTCGTCATCGAGACCAAGGCCGGCCGAGCACGACCGGAGGGGAGCACGACGCAACCCGGGCGGGAGGCCCGGGCCGCGTCGACCCCCTTCCACGGCGAGACCGACCCCTTTACCCGAGCCCTGCGCCTGGCGGCCGTGGCCGACACGGTCCGCACGGTGTTCTCCGGCGAGGAGACCATCGCGCGCCTCGGTGTCGACCGGCTGACCGCCCTGGTCCGCCGTGGCAGCGACCTCGGGGAGACGGTCGCGATGCTCCGGCTGATGCTGGACGACCTCGACCTGTCGGCCGACACCCGGATGTGGATCGAGGGCCTGCCCGGCCACCCGGACTCCGGCGTACGCCTGCTGGGAGAGCTGGCGCGCTGAGCCACCACGAACTCGCACCCACCAGACGCAGTGCATTCCCCGCACTGTGAGGAGGCCCGGACCTGAGGTCCGGGCCTCTTGGGCTTTTGACAAGTCGCGACCTCTTGCCGATCTGCTTTACAAGTTCTACTATCTTGTAAAGCAACGACGCGGTGAGGAGATCCGACGATGGCAGCGAGCATCCCGGTCGAGACGACCCCGGTCCTGGACTGGCGCGACACGAAGCGCTACGCGTGGCTCCTCGGGGCGGTCATCCCGCTCATCCCGTTCCTCGCCTGGGGCCTGGTCGAGTGGACCGGCTGGGACGTGTTCTGGTACTTCGGCCCGGTCTTCGTCTTCGTGGTCATCCCGCTGCTCGACCTGATCGCCGGGCTCGACCCCAACAACCCGCCCGACGAGGTGCTCGACAGGCTCGAGAACGACAAGTTCTACCGCTGGATCACCTACGCCTTCCTCCCGCTGCAGTACGTCTGCATCGTGTGGACCGCCTGGATGGTGACCCGCCCGCAGTACGACGTCGCCGACCGGATCGGCATGGCGATCAGCGCCGGCATGGTGGCCGGGATCGCGATCAACACCGCCCACGAGCTGGGCCACAAGAAGGAGAAGTCCGAGCGCTGGCTGTCCCGGGTCGCGCTGGCGCACACCTTCTACGGCCACTTCTTCATCGAGCACAACCGCGGCCACCACGTCCGCGTCGCCACCCCGGAGGACCCGGCGAGCTCGAAGCTGGGCGAGACCATCTGGGCCTTCCTCCCGCGGACCGTCCTCGGCTCGCTGCGCAGCGCCTGGGGGCTGGAGAAGCGCCGGATGCAGCGCCGCGGCCTCAGCCCGTGGACGCTGCGCAACGACGTGCTCAACGCCTGGGCCATGTCGGCGGTGCTGTGGGGCGGGCTGATGATCGCCTTCGGCGTCGGCGTGCTGCCGTTCCTCCTCATCCAGGCCGTCGTCGGGATCTGGCTGCTCGAGTCGGTCAACTACCTCGAGCACTACGGCATGCGCCGTCAGCGGACCGAGAGCGGACGCTACGAGCGGGTCAACCCGAGCCACAGCTGGAACAGCAACAACATCGGCACGAACGTGCTGCTCTACCACCTGCAGCGACACAGCGACCACCACGCCAACCCGACCCGGCGCTACCAGGCGCTGCGCGACTACCCCGAGGCCCCGGTGCTGCCCACCGGCTACGCCGGGATGATCGTGCTGACCTGGGTCCCGGCGCTGTGGCGGCGCGTGATGGACCGCCGCGTCGTCTCGCACTACGCCGGCGACGTCTCCCTCGCCAACGTGCTGCCGCGCAAGCAGGCGACGTACCTTGCCCGCTTCCCCGCCCCGTCCGGCGCGGACAGCGCCGCCGCCTGACGGACGTCTGGAAGGCTCCTCACCATGGCCCGGTTCCGCTGCCCCGGCTGCGACTACGTGTACGACGAGGACGCCGGCGACCCTCGCGAGGGCTGGGCTCCCGGCACGACGTTCGAGGACATCGATCCCGACTGGGCCTGCCCGGACTGCGGCGTGCGCGAGCAGCAGGACTTCGTGCCGGTGTGAGGATGGAGCCATGAGCAGCTCCGCCTCCACTCCCGAGCCCTTCCGGGCGACGGTCCGGTCGATGCTGCGTGACCGCCTGCTCGACGCCGCGGCGTACGCCTTCAGCAAGGACGGCTGGCGGCGGCTGACGATGTCGACGATCGCCGACCGTGCCGGGGTCAGCCGGCAGACCGTCTACAACGAGTTCGGCTCCAAGCAGTCGCTGGCCGAGCAGCTCGTCATGCGCGAGCTCGACAAGTTCCTCGACGTGGTCCGGCAGCGCCTCTCGGAGGAGGACGACTTCACCGCCGGCGTGCGGGCGGCCGTCGACGGGGCGCTCGGGCTGGCGGAGGACAACGCGCTGCTCCGCTCGGTGCTGGAGAGCGGCCACACCGGCGACACCGAGCTGCTGCCCTACATCTTCCAGAGCCAGGGACTCATCGACCGGGCCACCGACTTCCTCTACGAGCTGGTCGTGGTGCGCTTCCCCGACCTGCCGCTGAAGGGCGAGCGACTCACCGTGGCGCTCGAGACGGTGGTGCGGCTGGTGCTCAGCCACGTCACCCAGCCGTCGAGGCCGCGCGGCGACACCGCCGACGACGTCGCCTGGCTGATCGGCACCGTCGTCGCCGGAGCGCAGGCTGTCCCCCGCGTTCCCTAAGGTGGAGGAATGTGCGGTCGCTATGCCTCCAGCCGGAAGCCCGAGGACCTCGCCGAGGAGTTCGAGATCGACGCCGCCTCGGTGAAGGAGACCGTGCAGGAGCCTCTGCAGCCGGACTTCAACGTGGCACCCACCAAGCAGGTCTACGCCGTGGTCGAGCGTGCCCAGGACGACGAGGCGCAACGACAGCTGCGGACCCTTCGGTGGGGCCTGGTGCCCTTCTGGGCCAAGGACCCCAAGATCGGCAGCCGGATGATCAACGCCCGGATGGAGACGGTCACCGAGAAGCCGGCCTTCCGGCAAGCCTTCGCCAAGCGCCGCTGCCTGCTGCCCGCCGACGGGTACTACGAGTGGTACCCCACCGAGCAGCTGGGGAAGAACGGCAAGCCGCTGAAGCAGCCGTTCTACATCCACCCCTCCGACGAGTCGGTGATGGCGATGGCCGGTCTCTACGAGATCTGGAAGGACCCCACCCGCGACGAGGACGACCCGCAGCGGTTCATGTGGACCTGCACCGTCCTCACCACGACGGCCACCGACGTCGCCGGCCAGATCCACGACCGGATGCCCCTGCTCGTCGAGCCGGAGCGCTACGCCGCGTGGCTCGACCCCGCCGCCAAGGACCCCGACGCGCTCCGCGGCCTGCTCGTGCCCGCGGCGCCCGGCCTGCTCGAGGCCTTCCCGGTCTCCACCGAGGTCAACAACGTCCGCAACAACGGCCCCGACCTCGTCGTACCCCTGGAAGCCGTGGGGGGCGAGGCGTGACCACTGTGCGCACCCTCGACACCCCGCACGGCGAGGCCCGCCTGCACACCGACCGCTCGCGGCGCCCGCTGGCGACCCTGCTCGTCGGTCACGGGGCCGGCGGCGGTCCGGACGCCAGGGACCTGGTCGCGCTGGCCTCCGAGCTGCCCCGCGAGGGAATCACCGTGATCCGGCTCGAGCAGCCGTGGCGGGTGGCCGGCAAGAAGGTCGCGTCGGCGCCGCGGATCCTCGACGAGGCGCTGGTGGCCGTCGCCGACCAGCTCCGCGCGCGCACCCCGCTCGTGCTGGGCGGCCGCAGCGCCGGCGCCCGCTCGGCCTGCCGCACCGCCCACCACCTGGGCGCCTCCGG
>CAVXBM010000010.1:0-14100 GCA_963759965.1 uncultured Actinomycetota bacterium | reverse complement strand
TCGCCGCCCTGGTGGTCCACGTGGGCTGCGCCGTCACGTTGTGGCGCCGGGCCCGCGGGGCCCGCACCCAGCGCTACTCCGTCACCAAGCGACTCCAGGCCACCTGGTCCTCGCGGACGATGCGCTACGGCGGCCTGTTCCTCCTGCTCTTCGTGGTCTTCCACCTGCTCCACCTGACCACCCACACGATCAACCCCGGCGGTGCCCAGGACAGCCCCTACGACCGGGTGGTGACGAGCTTCGCGCCGGAGAGCTGGTGGGTCGCCGTGATCTACCTGCTCGCGATGGCCGCGCTCGGCATGCACCTGCGCCACGGCACCTGGAGCGCCGCCCAGACCCTGGGCCTCACCAACAGCCCCGCCACGCGACGGTTCGCGAACCTCGCGGGCTACACCCTGGCGATCCTCATCGCCGGGGGGTTCGCACTCGTCCCGCTCGCCGTGCTGGTGGGCATCGTCGACTGACCGGAGGGAGACAGCCATGACGACGCAGCCGGGCCCGGACATGCCCGACACCACGAACACCTTCGACCCGTCCCGCACGGCCGAAGCGGCGCCCGAGTTCGACGACGCCGCCGGCTACTACACGCTCGGAGACCCGGTCAGGGACACCAAGGCCCCCGGCGGTCCGGTCGACGAGCGCTGGCAGACCCGGAAGTTCGAGGCGCGCATCGCCAACCCGGCGAACCGGCGCCGGCTCTCGGTCATCGTCGTGGGCACCGGACTGGCCGGCGCGTCCGCAGCCGCGACGCTCGGCGAGGCCGGCTACGTCGTGAAGTCGTTCTGCTACCAGGACTCCCCGCGACGGGCCCACTCGATCGCTGCCCAGGGCGGCATCAACGCGGCCAAGAACTACAAGGGCGACGGCGACTCGGTCTACCGGCTCTTCTACGACACCATCAAGGGCGGTGACTACCGGTCGCGGGAGTCGAACGTCTACCGGCTGGCCGAGGTCAGCGTGAACATCATCGACCAGTGCGTCGCCCAGGGCGTGCCCTTCGCCCGTGAGTACGGCGGACTGCTGGACAACCGCTCCTTCGGCGGCGTGCAGGTGTCGCGGACGTTCTACGCCCGCGGCCAGACCGGGCAGCAGCTGCTGATCGGGGCCTACCAGGCACTGGAGCGCCAGGTCGCGGCCGGCACGGTGCGCTGCTACTCGCGCCACGAGATGGTCGAGCTGATCATCGTCGACGGCCGGGCGCGCGGCATCATCGTCCGCGACCTCGTCACCGGCGAGCTCGAGACGTACTTCGCCGACGTCGTGGTGCTGGCCAGCGGCGGCTACGGCAACGTCTTCTTCCTGTCGACGAACGCCATGGGCTGCAACGTCACCGCCACCTGGCGCGCGCACCGCAAGGGCGCCCTGATGGCCAACCCCTGCTACACGCAGATCCACCCGACCTGCATCCCGGTCTCCGGCGCGCACCAGTCGAAGCTCACGCTGATGAGCGAGTCGCTGCGCAACGACGGCCGGATCTGGGTGCCGAAGAACAAGGCGGACTGCGAGAAGGACCCGCGGGAGATCCCCGAGGAGGACCGCGACTACTACCTCGAGCGGATCTACCCCGCCTTCGGCAACCTGGTCCCTCGCGACATCGCGTCGCGGCAGGCCAAGAACATGTGCGACGAAGGACGCGGCGTCGGTCCCGAGGTCGAGGGCGTACGCCGCGGCGTCTACCTCGACTTCGCCGACGCGATGGACCGCCTCGGCCGCAGCGCCATCGAGGACAAGTACGGCAACCTCTTCGACATGTACGCCCGGATCACGGGCGAGGACCCGTACTCCGTGCCGATGCGCATCTACCCCGCGGTGCACTACGTGATGGGCGGGCTGTGGGTCGACTACGACCTCCAGTCCACGATCCCGGGGCTCTTCGTGACCGGGGAGGCCAACTTCTCCGACCACGGCGCCAACCGGCTCGGCGCCTCGGCGCTCATGCAGGGCCTCGCCGACGGCTACTTCGTGCTGTCGAACACGATCCGCGACTACCTGGCCGACGGCCCCTTCGACAAGGTGCCCGAGGACCACCCCGCCGTGCTGGAGGCGCAGCAGTCCGTCGCGCAACGGGTCGAGCACTTCATGACCACCGGCGGCACCCGCAGCGTCGACTCCTACCACCGCGAGCTCGGCAACATCATGTGGGAGTTCTGCGGCATGGAGCGCACCGAGGACGGACTGAGGAAGGCCATCGACCTGATCCGCACGCTGCGCGACGACTTCTGGCGCAACGTGCGCGTGCTCGGCAGCGCCGAGAGCCTCAACCAGTCACTCGAGAAGGCCGGACGGGTCGCCGACTTCCTCGAGCTCGGCGAGCTGATGTGCATCGACGCCCTGAACCGCCGCGAGTCCTGTGGTGGCCACTTCCGGGCGGAGTCGCAGACCGAGGACGGCGAGGCGCTGCGCGACGACGACCACTACGCCTATGTGGCGGCGTGGGAGTTCACGGGGGCGGGCGAGGCTCCCGTGCTGCACCGCGAGGAGCTGACCTACGAGTTCGTCGAGATGAAGCAACGGAGCTACAAGTGAGGCTGACCCTCAAGATCTGGCGCCAGGACGACAAGACCAGCGCCGGTTCCCTCCAGACCTACGAGGTCGACGACATCTCCCCGGACATGTCGTTCCTCGAGATGCTCGACGTCCTCAACGAGGAGCTGAACGGCAAGGGCGAGGAGCCCGTCGCGTTCGACAGCGACTGCCGTGAGGGCATCTGTGGCATGTGCGGCCTGTTCATCAACGGCTACGCGCACGGCCCCGAGCGGACGACGACCTGCCAGCTGCACATGCGGTCGTTCAAGGACGGCGACACCATCACGATCGAGCCCTGGCGGGCCGACGCCTTCCCGGTCCTCAAGGACCTCTGCGTCGACCGCTCCGCGTTCGACCGGATGATCCAGGCCGGCGGCTACATCTCCGTGAACACCGGTGCCGCCCCGGAGGCCCACTCGATCCCGGTGCCCAAGCACAATGCGGACCGCGCGTTCGACACCGCGACGTGCATCGGCTGCGGCGCCTGCGTCGCGGCGTGCCCGAACGCCTCGGCGTCGCTGTTCCTCGGCGCCAAGATCACCCACCTGGGCGAGCTGCCGCAGGGCCAGGCGGAGCGGCACTCGCGCGTGCTCGGCATGGTCGCGCAGCACGACCACGAGGGCTTCGGTGGCTGCACCAACATCGGCGAGTGCGCCGCGGTGTGCCCGAAGGAGATCCCGCTCGACGTGATCTCGCAGCTCAACCGCGACCTCCGCAGCGCGCTGCGGTCGTCCGTCACCGACTCCGACTGATCGTCGGCCCGCACCGACGTACTAGGGTCGGTTCCGGCCCTCACACTCTCGAGAAGACAGGCGCTGCACCGTGGACTTGATGGAGTACCAAGCGAAGGAGCTCTTCGCCAAGCACGGAGTCACCACCACCCTCGGCACGGTGGTCACCACGCCGGAAGAGGCACGGTCGGCCGCCGAGGAGTACGGCTTCTGCGTGGTCAAGGCGCAGGTCAAGGCCGGCGGTCGCGGCAAGGCCGGCGGTGTCAAGCTGGCGAAGACCCCTGACGACGCGTTCGAGCACGCCTCGAACATCCTCGGGATGCAGATCAAGGGCCTCACGGTGAACCGTGTGCTGGTCACGCCGGCGACACCGCCGCAGGAGGAGTACTACTTCTCGTTCCTCCTCGACCGCTCGAACCGCCAGTACCTCTGCATCGCCTCCGTCGAGGGTGGCGTCGAGATCGAGGAGGTCGCCAAGACCAACCCGGACGCGGTCAAGCAGATCGCGATCGACCCAGGCGCCGGCGTGGACGAGGCCAAGGCCCGCGAGATCGCGACCGAGGCAAAGTTCCCCGAGGCGGTCTTCGAGCAGGCCGTGACCATGATCGAGGCGCTCTACAAGGTCTTCACCGACGAGGACGCGACGCTGGTCGAGGTCAATCCGCTGGCCCGCCTCGAGGGCGACAAGCTCGAGGCACTGGACGGCAAGATCTCCCTCGACGACAACGCCTCCGAGGTCCGGCACCCGGACCACGAGGGCTTCGTGATCCGCGAGGAGGAGGACGAGCTCGAGTCGAAGGCCAAGGACAAGGGCCTCAACTACGTCAAGCTCGACGGCGAGGTCGGCATCATCGGCAACGGCGCGGGCCTCGTCATGTCCACGCTCGACGTGGTGGCGTACGCCGGTGAGGCGCACGGCGGGGTCAAGCCCGCCAACTTCCTCGACATCGGTGGCGGCGCCAACGCCCAGGTGATGGCCGACGGCCTCGACGTGATCCTCAACGACTCCCAGGTCAAGAGCGTCTTCGTGAACGTGTTCGGTGGCATCACCGCGTGCGACGAGGTCGCCAACGGCATCAAGGGTGCGCTCGAGATCCTCGGCGACGAGGCGACCAAGCCGCTCGTCGTACGCCTGGACGGCAACAACGTCGAGAAGGGACGAGCGATCCTCGACGAGCTGAACCACCCGCTCGTCACGCAGGTCGACACCATGGACGGCGCGGCCGACAAGGCCGCCGAGCTGGCCAACTCCGACAAGCAGAGCGCCTGAGGAACGGACCGATGAGCATCTACCTGAACAAGGACTCGAAGATCATCGTCCAGGGCATGACCGGGGGGATGGGCGCCAAGCACACCACCCTCATGCTCGAGGCCGGCTCGAACATCGTCGGCGGGGTCAACGCCCGCAAGGCCGGCACCAGCGTCGAGCTCGCCGGCCAGGAGCTGCCGGTCTTCGGCTCGGTCGAGGAGGCCATGGCCGAGACCGGCGCCGACGTGTCGGTCGCGTTCGTGCCGCCGGCCTTCACCAAGGACGCCTGCATCGAGGCGATCGACGCGGGCATCGGCCTGCTGGTCGTCATCACCGAGGGCGTGCCGGTCCAGGACAGCGCCGAGGTGTGGTCGTACCTCGAGGGCAAGTCGACGCGCATGATCGGCCCGAACTGCCCCGGCATCATCACGCCGGAGGAGTCGTTGGCCGGCATCACCCCGCACACCATCGCGGGCAAGGGTCCGATCGGCCTGGTCTCGAAGAGCGGCACGCTGACCTACCAGATGATGTTCGAGCTGCGTGACTTCGGGTTCTCGACCGCCATCGGCATCGGTGGCGACCCGATCGTGGGCACCACCCACATCGACGCGCTCGAGGCCTTCGAGGCCGACCCCGACACCAAGGCGATCGTCATGATCGGCGAGATCGGTGGCGACGCCGAGGAGCGGGCCGCGGAGTACATCAAGGGCAACGTGACCAAGCCGGTCGTCGGCTACGTCGCCGGCTTCACCGCCCCCGAGGGCAAGACCATGGGCCACGCCGGCGCCATCGTCTCCGGCTCCTCGGGCACCGCCCAGGCCAAGAAGGAAGCCCTCGAGGCCGTCGGCGTGAAGGTCGGCAAGACGCCCTCCGAGACCGCCCAGCTGATGCGGGAGATCCTCCAGGGCGCTTGACGGTTCCTGCCCTCAGCGGATGCAGGTCTGGTCGTCCGACTCGAGGCTGAGGGTGACGACCTCCCCGGCGTCCATGACGGTGGCGTAGCGCTTGGCGCCGTCGAGGGGGATCAGGTAGCCCGACGTGATCTTCTCGGCGTCGGGGTAGAGCCTGGTCAGCTCGTCCTCGGTGGAGCCGAGGCCGAGACCCTCGGGCGTCGTGACGCCCTCGGGGGCGAAGAGGACCACGACGCCGAAGGTGTTCGCGTAGCCGTCGACGAGGCCCGCCTCGTGGCCGGTGTAGGTGAGCGAGTCGCACGCGTCCGGGCCGTTGCCGTCGTCGTTGACGGTGGCCTGACCGGTGTCCACGACCTCCTCGGGGGTCAGGTAGAGCCGGACGTCGCCGTACCCGTCGGGGCCGAAGGTGGGCGCCGACGTGGTGTCGGTGCTCTCGCCGCAGCCGCCCTGCCGGAAGACGCACATGGCCGCGACGGTGTCGCTCATGGCGCCGAGCTCGGCCAGCGCCGTCTTCTCGAAGTAGCCGGGCCTGGTCAGCCCCGGACCCTCGGTGGACAGCATCTGGTAGACCACGGCGTTGCCGACGCGGACCACGACGTAGACGGCCTGGCCGATGTTCGGCTCGCCGTCGAAGAGGTTGCCCGTCTTGACGGTCCAGGCCTCGTCGCCCGCGTCGCGCGAGGTCACCTCGTTGGTCGCCTCCCCGGCACCGGAGTCACCGGTGTCCGTCGGGTAGCGCGGGCACGCCTCGAACTTGCCGATCAGGTCGTGCGCCATGCTCCGCGCCGTCGCGGCGTCCGGGTAGACCATCAGGACGCGCCGCTGGGTGCCTCCCGACTCGAGGGCCGTGTGGTTCACGCCGACGCTGTCGGTCTGCACATCGGCGGGGGAGTAGGAGGCGACGTCTCCGCACAGGGTGGCCTCGGTCAACCAGGACACCGTGCGCGACGGTCCCTCGACCTCGTCCAGATCGAGCATCCCGGCATCGAGCGGGAAGCCCTGAGGCATCCGTACGATCCAGGCGTCGCCGACCTGGGTGTCGGTCCCGGTGCTCTCCGAGGGCGCCGGGCTGGGTGTCGGCGAGACGTCCTGCGACGCCGGCGGGACCTCGTGGCTGGTGGTGGGGGAGCCGTTCGCGAGGGCACCTGCACCGAGGGCGATCGCCGCGATCGCGGCGGCTCCGCCGAGGACCTGGACCGCCGTACGCCGACGACGCTGCTGGTCGCCGCGGCGGCGGACCTCCGAGGCGGGCGTGGACGAGACGGGCTCGCGGGTCAGGTCGCGGAGCGGGTCGAAGAGGTCAGACATGGCGGCCCCCTCCCGGGGTCAGGCTGTCGTCGAGCAAGGTCTGGAGTGCGGCACGGCCCCGCGAGAGCCGCGCCTTGACGGTGCCGACGGGGGCACCGACCTCGGCGGCCACCTCGGCGACCGGCAGGTCGCACAGGTGGTGGAGGACGAGCGCGCGGCGCTGGTCGGCCGGGAGCTTCTCGAGGGCAGCCATCAGCGCCACCCGCGACTCGTCCGGTGCCCTGGCGGAGAGGCTCGGCTGCACGGCCCGGTCCGGCGCCCGGCGGCTGCGGACGGTGCGCCGCCAGCGGCTCACCGCCAGGCGGTAGGCCACGGTGCGGACCCACGCCTCGGGGCTGTGCATCTTGTCGAGGCTGCCGCGGTGGGACCAGGCCTTGACGAAGGCTTCCTGGACGCACTCCTGGGCCTCGTCGCGGTTGCCGATCATGGCCTGGAGGTGGCCGACCAGGCGCGCGAAGCTGTTCTCGTAGAACTCGTCGAACTCCTCGGGAGTCACCCCGTCACCACCCTTCGCGTCAGGATGTTCACGAGGTGTCTACGCCTGGGCGGGTGCGTCGGTTGCATCACCGTGAGGATCTCTCAGGAAGGGCAGCCGGTGTCGTTCCACACGCACATGCGCTGCACCACGGGGGCGATCGCGTAGGACTCGGCGCGCTTGAAGCTGTCCAGGGCGATCGCGTCGCCCCCGACGTTGCGGGTGCCCGAGACGAGGATCGCGGACCCGACCCGGACCACCTGCACGATCTCGCGGGCGCCGTCGTCGCTCTCGCGGACCACCGTCCAGGCCTCGTCGCCGACCAGGGTGCGCTCGACCAGGGTCTGCACACCGGCCGCCGCGTCCGACCCGGTCGCGCACCGCTCGAAGCGCTGCACGTAGCGCTCGGCGATCCCGTGCGCGTTGAGGTCGGCGTCGGACAGGTCGAGCTCGCGCGCGACCACGAGCACGCGCCCGCTCTCCATGCCGAAGTCGTCGGACCGTACGGCGAGCGGGGGGCTGGTCAGGCCACCGAGCTCGTAGGGCCGGCCGCACACCTCCCACCCGGGGAACGCGTCGAGGTCGTAGGCAGGTCCGGTGCGCCCGTCCTGGGACAGCCCGGCGGCGAGGTCGAAGTCCTGGGCGACCTCGCCGGGTCGCTCGGGCAGAGGCGTCGGGTTGACCTGGAGCTCGTTGTCCGGGCCCGGCCCCGGCCCTCCGGACCCGCCGGGCAGGAGCTGCACGACCCCCACCACACCGGCGACGAGCCCGACGACGACCCCGGCGACGACGGCGCCCGTGCGTCGCCCGGCGCGTCGGTCGCCGAGGCCACGCAGCTCCTCGGGGCCTCGCGGTCGCTCGGCCAGCTCCCCGAGGGCGGCGGTGATCTCGTCCACGCCGGGCACGTCGTCGACGAGCACGCCGGGCTCGTGGCCGGAGAGGCGCAACGCCTCGTCCCGCACCCAGGTCTCCGCAGGGACGTCTCGGCCGAGCTGGCGCCGGCGGGCCCAGGCGCGCACGTACGCCCGTTCCAACGCCTCCTCGGCACCGTCGGCGTCGCCGGTGACGCTCCTGACCGACGCCAGGAGCCGAGGGTGGCTCCCGGCGTGGAACGCGTCGAACTCCGCGGCGTCCATGCGACCGGGCCGGCGGCTCAGGTGACCGCGTTGCGGGTGCGGTACGCCGGTGCCCGGTGCTCGTCGGCGGCCAGCACGGCCACGAGACGGTCGACCGCGGTGACCACGTCCTCCGGGGTGACGTAGAGGGGAGCGAACCCGAACCGGGCGACGTCGGGGCTCCGGAAGTCCCCGACCACGCCGCGGGCGATGAGCGCCTGCACCACGCCGTAGGCGTCGTCGTGGCGGAAGGCGACCTGGCTGCCTCGACGCCCGTGCTCCCGCGGCGTCAGCAGCTCGAAGCCGGTGGTGCGACTCTCCACCTGCTCGATGAACAGGTCGGTCAGCGCGAGTGACGCGGAGCGGAGATCGGCAGGGTCGACGCCGTCGAACACCTCGAGCGCGGCGTCGAGGGCCGAGAGCGCGAGCACGGGTGGGGTGCCGACCACCATGCGCTGGGCACCGGCGGCGGGCTCGAAGTCGAGGCTCATGTCGAACGGTCTCGCGTGTCCCCACCAGCCGGTGATCGGCTGGTCGAGGACGTCCTGGTGCCGGGGCGCGACCCAGACGAAGGCGGGGGAGCCCGGGCCGCCGTTGAGGTACTTGTACGTGCAGCCGACGGCCAGGTCCGCGTCGGCCGCGGTGAGGTCGACGGGCACGGCGCCCGTGGTGTGGCAGAGGTCCCAGATCACGACCGCGCCGGCGTCGTGCGCCGCGGCCGTCACCGCGTCCACGTCGAACATCGCGCCGGTGCGGAAGTCCACGTGCGTCAGCGACAGCACGGCGACGTCGTCGTCCAGCGAGGCCGCAGGGTCGGCCGGGTCGCACCAGCGCAGCTCCAGGCCGAGCGTGCGCGCGACACCGGCGGCGACGTAGCCGTCGGTGGGGAAGGTCGTGGCCTCGACGACGAGCACGTTGCGGTCCGGACGCAGCCGGGCGGCAGCCACCATGGTCTTGAACAGGGTCACGCTCGTGGAGTCGCCGAGCACCATGTCGCGTGCCTCGACCCCGACGAGGGGGGCGATCCGCCGGGCGACGCTGGCCGACAGACCCGTCCACCCTGCGGAGTTCCAGCCGGCCACGATGTCCTGCGCCCACTCGTCCCGGACCACCCGCGCGAGACGGTCCGGCACGGCCCGGGGCAGCGCGCCGAGGGAGTTGCCGCAGAGGTACACGACGTCTTCGGGGAGGTCGAACAGGTGCTTTCGCGCCACCCCGTCTGCCGTCATGCTGCCGAGCCTATGCGGTGTGCTCAGCCGGTCACACGGACCTTGCTGATCGCGCCTGCGGCGATCTGCGCCGGCGTGAACGCCCACCGCACCCACTTCTCCTTCGAGAACAGCCGGGTCTGGTCGGAGGAGAACGGCGAGGTCGGGTCGGTCGACTGGGAGTAGGTCAGGATCGTGTCCGCCGTCGGCCCGGATGCGCCGAACGCGACCGCCTGGATGTGGGACGAGCCGTAGGACACCGGGTAGGGGTGGTCCGTGTTCGCCCCCGGCATCCGGCTGGCCACGGCGTTCGCGTTGCCGGCGTACCCCTCGCCGCCACCGATCGGGATCGGCGGGGCGCCGTCGTCGCCGGCCACCTGGAGCGAGCCCCAGGGTGCGTCGTAGGCGATCCCCTCCTCGTCGAGGTAGGCCAGCGCGTCGCGCATCGCCTGGACGACCTGCGGGTCGTTCTCGTCGAGGTTGCGGGGTGTCTCGGTCGGGTAGCGGGCGTCGAAGGGGACGCTCCACTGCTCCCCGTCGAGAGCGTCGGCACGCTTCCAGAACTCCTGGAAGATGTGGGTTCCCACACTGTCGGTGTCGCTGCGGAGGTCCCAGTCGCGCAGCACCTGGCAGGCCTCGCCACCGTCCGCGGCCGCGCAGACCTCGTTGAGGTCGTTGCCGGGCACGGCGAGCTCGGCGCCGTACACGCGGTTCTCGTGCTCGAAGGCCTCGAGGGTGCGCTGGCTGACCTTGTCGCCCGCAGCGAGCCCGTCCTTGCCGGCCAGCCGGTCGGTGACGTAGCGGTAGACCATCCGGGTCCGCAGGGTGCGCTCGCACTTCTCGCAGCCGATGATCCCGGCGTAGCCCTCGAGCCGCTGCTTCGGGTTCGGCAGCCAGTAGGAGTCGTTCGCGTTGGCGACCCAGTCGCGCCGGTAGGCCTCGGGCAGGTTCTTGGGCCCGAAGATGCCAGGCCTGCTGGCGTCGGCGTCGGTCTTCCACGCGCAGTCGCCGTCGGCGCGGGTGCCGTCGAGCCCGGGCAGGCCGGCCATCTGGTAGAGCACGAGACCGATCGGGGTGGCGCACTGCTGGACCATCGCGTCCGGCACGTTGGGCACCACCGAGTGGTCGGCGTAGACGACGTCGCCGTGGCGGTCGGCCGCGGTCGTGTTCACCCAGGGCATGCCACCGCCCTTGTCCTGCCGGGCGAGGAGGTCGCGCACGCTCGTCGCCTTGCCCATGTCGAGGAAGGTGTCGACGGTGCGCAGCTGCTCGCCGTTGGCGTCGCGAAGGGCGAAGAAGCTGAGCGGCGTCCAGCCCATGAGGACGCTCGGGTCGTCGAGCACGTAGCCCTGCGGTGTGCGGTAGAGGTCCTCGTCCACCGTGCCGAGCGAGCCGTCGTCCCTCTTCACCGCGATCGAGACGGTGCGCTTCTCCAGCGTCTGCGGGCCGGAGGTCGTGAGGTACGTCGTCGGCTGGCCCGGAACCGTCTTGTACTCGTAGGGCGTGAACCTGTACGCCGTCGAGACGGTGTGGCTCCAGGCGACGTCCTTGTTGAAGCCGATGTTGACCACCGGGGAGCCGAGCAGGCTGGCGCCGGCCACGTCGTACTTGCCGGGGATGGTCAGCTGCACCTGGGCGAAACGGTAGCGGCCCCGCCACGGGAAGTGCGGGTTGCCCAGGAGCATGCCGCGCCCGGTGGTCGTCGCGTCGCCGCCGACGGCGGTCGCGTTGGAGCCGAACGGGCTGTCCGGGTCCTTGCCGAGCCCGGCGAGCAGGTCGTCCTCCGACGGGAGTGCCGCGGGCACGGGAGCGAAGCCGGCGGGGTCGGGCAGGCCGGGGTCGTCGGCGGTCGGCGGGTCGGCGCCGACGATCTGCGGCACGAACACCCCGGTCGAGGCGAGCAGGTTGGCGGCGTACACGCCGTACCAGAGGTCCCTGGCTGTCGCCTCCTGCGCGAGGTAGCCGGCTCCGCGACAGGTCGGGTCGCTGACCTGGTCGGGGCCGCCGATGTCGTCGAGGTAGCGGTTCACGCCGGCGACGTAGCCGCGCACCATCGCGCGTGCCTGCGTGCCCGGGCCGCGCACCGGGTCGGCGAGCAGGTCCTCGACCACGTGCCGGTTGCGGATGTCGGTGAAGAGCGCGTCGGTCTCGAGGTTGGTCGCCGACAGGGTGACGTGGTCCTCGTACCGCTCGTCCGGCCCGAACCAACGGGACCGCTCACCCCTGCCGGTGACGAGGGTGTCGGCGAGGTTGCAGAGGTTCGTCTCCGCCGACGCGTAGCCGTGACCGAAGCCGAGCGAGCCCCAGTCGTCGGCGACGACGTGCGGGATGCCGTGAGCGGTGCGGGTGATCGTGGCCTGGTAGCGCGCCGCGGCGCGCGTGGTCGCGTCGAGCGAGCCGTCGTCGGAGGTCGTGGTGGACCCGGCGGCACCGGCGGCCTGGGTCAGCACGACGACGGGCAACAGGCTCGCAGCAGCGAGGACGGCCACGACGTGGCGGCGGGTGCGCATGCTGGGACAACGCCCGAGCGCACTGCGCGGTTACGCGGCGTGGCAGCGCCGGGGCCGCTCGCCCCTGGGCGAGACTGGCGAGGATGACCGACCAGCTGAGCCCACCGCGAACGCGTCTGTCCTCCTCGGGGCAGCGGTCCGCCCAGCCGTCGTCGTCCCCCGCGGGCGGTCGACCGCTGAGCCTGAGCGCCGCGGCAGCCGGACTCGCGGCTCCGGCGCTCGCGCTCTTCCTGATCTGGGTGGTCGGCCTGGTCGGCTGGTTCGCCACCAACGGCGGCAGCACCGGCACCACGCGCTCGGTGCTCCGCGTCGGTGCCGACGCCTGGCTGCTGGCCCACGGCGCGCACCTCGACGTCACGACCCCGCACGGCCCGGCCACGATCTCGGCCTCGCCCCTCGGCCTCACGCTGCTCTGCCTGTTCCTCGTCTACCGCTTCGCGCGCTGGGCCGGTCGCGCCTCCATGCAGGAAGACCTCGTCGGCGTCGGGCTTGCCGCGGTCGTCCTGGCGGGGGTGTACGGCGCGGTCGCCTTCGTCACCGCGTTCCTCGCCGGCGCACCGAGCGCCTCGCCCGGGCCGGGCCTGGCCCTGCTGGGCGGGGTCGTGGCTGGTGGGGTCGCCGGAGGAGCCGGCCTCGTCGTCGGCACCGGTCACCTCGGGGCGCTGCGCCGGATGGTCCCGGTCCCCGCGCTCTCCGTCGCCTACACCGCGGTCGGCGCCGTCCTGCTGCTCGTGGCCGCCGGAGCCGTCCTCACCGCGGTCTCGCTCGGCTTCCACGGACCGGCGGCCGTCGAGGTCGCCGACCGTCTCGACCTCGACCTCCTCGGCGGCGTGATGTCGCTGCTGCTGCTCGCACTGATCGGTCCCAACGTCGCCCTGCTCGGCAGTGCCTACCTGGTCGGTCCGGGGTTCGCGCTCGGCACCGGCACCGTCGTCTCGCCTGCCGAGGTCGACCTCGGCCCCGTGCCCGCGCTCCCCGTGCTGGCAGCGGTGCCTGCCGACGGCGCGGCTCCCGGCTGGGTCTCGGTGCTCCTCGCGGTGCCCGCTCTGCTGGCGCTGGCGGCGGCGTTCCTCACCGCCCGTGCCCTGCCGACGACGTCCTGGCGTGACGGCGCCCTGCGCGGCCTGGGTGGCGGCGCCGCGGGCGCGGTGCTGCTGACCCTGGTCATCTCCTGGGCTGGTGGCGACATCGGTTCCGGCCGGATGGCCGACCTCGGCGCACCTCTCGGGGCGGTGCTGGTCTGGTCGCTGGGGTCCTTCGCCCTCGGCGGCCTCGTCGGGGGGCTGGCGGGCACCTGGTGGGCCCGCCGTCACGAGCTCGACGAGGCAGAGCCCGGCGAGCTCCCGTCGTGGCGTCCTCGGGACCGGCGCGACCCGGTGGTGAGCATCTACGGCGCTCCTCGCCTCACCGAGCGGCTCCGTGACCGGCTCCTGGGTCGGCGCACGCCGCACCCGTCGGAGGCCACCTCGTCCGCACTGCCGGCGCAGCGCTCCGAACCGGAGCCGGACGACGAGCCGGTCGAGGAGCACACGGTGACCGTGCACCTGCCCCCGCACGACTGACTCGTTACTGTGTGCGCGTGTCCCTGGCCTCCCCGCGTTCCGCGCGCCTCGTCGTGCTCGTCTCCGGGGGCGGCACGAACCTGCAGGCCCTGCTCGACGCGACCGCGGACCCGGCGTACGGCGCCGAGGTCGTCGCCGTCGGCGCGGACCGGGACGGCATCGAGGGGCTGACCCGCGCGGAGCGGTCCGGGATCCCCACCTTCGTGCACCGCGTGAAGGACTTCGACGACCGCGAGGCCTGGGACCTGGCGATGGCCGACGCCTGCCAGGGCTACGCCCCCGACCTCGTCGTCTCGGCCGGCTTCATGAAGCTGGCCGGCCCGGCGTTCCTCGAGGCGTTCGAGGGTCGCTACGTCAACACGCACCCGGCACTGCTCCCGTCCTTCCCCGGCATGCACGGCGCGGCCGACGCGCTGGCCCACGGGGTGAAGGTCACGGGAGCGACGCTGTTCGTGGTCGACGCCGGCGTGGACACCGGGCCGATCGTCGCCCAGGCGGTCGTGCC
>CAVXBM010000009.1:0-30175 GCA_963759965.1 uncultured Actinomycetota bacterium | reverse complement strand
GGACCTTGGACGCGATGCCGGCGATGGTCGGCCGTGGCGAGGGCATCGGCAGCAACTCCTGGGCCGTCGACGGAGACCACTCCACGACCGGTGAGCCGATCCTCGCCAACGACCCGCACCTGGCTCCGTCGCTCCCGGGCGTCTGGTACCAGATGGGCCTGCACTGCCGGGAGGTCTCCGACGAGTGCCCCTTCGACGTCGCGGGCTTCACCTTCGCCGGGTTCCCCGGGGTGATCATCGGCCACAACCAGGAGATCGCGTGGGGCCTGACCAACCTCGGCCCCGACGTCACCGACCTCTACCTCGAGGCGGTCGACGGGGAGCGCTACAAGCGCGGCAAGGAGTGGGAGCGGTTCCAGCGGCGCACGGAGACGATCGAGATCGCCGGCGAGGACCCCTTCACCTTCACCGTCCGGTCGTCGGTGCACGGTCCGCTGCTGTCGGACGTCGGCACGGAGCTCGCCTCGGTCGGGGCCAACGCCCGCGTCAAGGCCGACGCACCGACCCGCGGTGACGGCTATGCCGTCTCCCTCGCCTGGACCGCGTTGCAGCCGTCCAAGACGGCCGAGGCAGTGTTCGACGTCGACCTCGCGCAGAGCTGGGACGAGTTCCGTGCCGCCGCCCGGCACTTCGCCGCGCCCAGCCAGAACATGGTGTACGCCGACCGCGCCGGCCACATCGGCTACCAGGCCCCCGGCCGGATCCCGATCCGGAGGCCGGCCAACACCGGCGACGTCCCGAGCCCCGGCTGGGACAAGAAGTACGACTGGACGGGCAAGTACGTCCCGTTCGAGCAGCTGCCGAGCGTCCTCGACCCGGAGGACGGCTTCGTCGCCACGGCCAACCAGGCACCGGTCGGGCCGGAGTACTCGTGGTTCCTCGGCGACGCCTGGGACCCCGGCCAACGCTCGCAGCGCATCCGGGACCTGCTGGAGAAGAAGGGCAAGCTCAGCATCGAGGACATGAGCGACATCCAGCTCGACGTGCTCGACCCGTTCGCGCCGACGCTGGTGCCCTACCTGCTCGACGTGGATGCAGGCAACCACTACTACTCAGGCGGCCAGACCCTGCTGCGCGACTGGGACTTCCAGCAGGAGGCCGACTCGGCAGCCGCGGCGTACTACAACGCGGCGTGGCGCAACCTGCTGCACCTGACCTTCGACGACCAGCTGCCCGACAGCGTCGTCGTCGAAGGAGGGGGACGCTGGTTCGACGTGGTGGCAGGCCTCCTGAAGGAGCCCAGCGACCGCTGGTGGGACGACGTCGAGACCGACGGGGTCAAGGAGGGTCGCGACGACATCCTGCGGGAGGCGGTGCGCGAGGCGCGTGACGAGCTCGTCCGGCTGCAGTCGCGCCGGCCCTCCAACTGGACCTGGGGCCACCAGCACACGCTCGAGCTCCGCAACAGCACGATCGGCGAGTCGGACAGCTGGATCGGTGCGGCGCTGCTCAACCGCGGGCCGTGGGAGCTCGGTGGCGGCTCGGCGATCGTCGACGCGACAGGCTGGGACGCCTCCGTCGGCTACGACGTCGACTGGGTGCCGTCCATGCGCATGGTCGTCTCGCTGGCCGACCTCGACGACTCGACGTGGGTGAACCTCACCGGGGCCAGCGGGCACGCGTTCAGCCCGCACTACACCGACCAGGCGGAGCTGTGGGCCGACGGTCGCACGCGGCCGTGGGCGTTCACCGAGGACGCGGTCGACCAGTCCACGCAGGACCGGCTGACCCTCAAGCCATCGGCAGGGGCGTCCACCCCGCCGGAGTGACGACGGCGTTCACCGGTCGGTCGTGCGGCTCGGCCGGCACCCGCGCGACGCGCTCGTGGTCGAAGAGCACGACGCACACCGGAGTGCCGACAGGGACCCTGCCGAGCGCGCGGTCGTAGCAGCCACCGCCCTTGCCCATCCTCATGCCTCGGGGATCGACGGCGAGGCCCGGCGCGATGACCAGGTCCGCGGTGGCGATGGCATCCACCCCGAGGGTCGACCCCTCGGGCTCGAGCAGCCCGCGACGCCCTGCGAGAGCGCCGGTGTGCACGGCCCAGTCGAGGTCGAGGTCGGGAAGGACGACGGGCAGGATCACGCGCTTGCCGGCCGCCGCCAGGCCCTCCAGCAGCGGACCGGTCCCGGGCTCGGTGCCGACCGAGACGTAGGCCGCGACGGTCGCCGACCGGCGTACGGCGTCCGAGGCGAGGAGGTGCCGGGCGATCGCCTCCGCATGCTCCCGCAGCTCGGGCAGCGCGATCCGTCGCCGCTGCGTCGTCAGCTGGTCGCGCAGCGCGATCTTCTGGGCACGGGCGGACGCGGTTGCCGGGTCCAGGCTGTCGTCCACGAGGCTCAGCCTACGATCGGGGCCATGAGCGACGAGGGGCTGCAGCAGGCGCGCGACAAGATGGCGGCCGACGGGGTCGACAAGCTGGCCGTCGAGGTGTTCGCGCACTACTACCGGCTCGTCGAGTCGGGGGAGACGGGGATGGTGCCGGAGAGCACGATCGACCCGCTCGACATGGACGCGCTCGCCGACGTCGAGGTCGACGGACGTCACCGCTGCGGACGCGCTGGCGTCCACGGTCGTCATCAAGCTCAACGGCGGGCTCGGCACGTCGATGGGGCTGGACCGCGCCAAGTCGCTGCTCGAGGTCCGCGACGGGTTGTCCTTCCTCGACGTGATCGCCCGCCAGGTGCTGGCGCTGCGGACGACGTACGACGTGCGCCTGCCGCTGCTGTTCATGGACAGCTTCCGGACCCGCGACGACACGCTCTCGGCGCTCGCGTCGTACGACGGGCTCGAGGACGCGGACCTGCCGCTCGACTTCCTCCAGAACAAGGAGCCGAAGCTCGTCGCCGAGGACCTCACCCCGGCGAGCTGGCCGCCGGACCCCAGCCTGGAGTGGTGCCCGCCGGGGCACGGCGACCTCTACACGGTGCTGCGCTCCCAAGGGCTCCTCGACGCGATGCTCGACGCCGGTTTCACGCAGGCGTTCGTGTCGAACTCCGACAACCTCGGTGCCGTCGCCGACCCGAGGGTCGCCGGCTGGTTCGCGTCCAGTGGCGCGCCCTTCGCCATCGAGGCGGTGCGCCGGACTCCGAGCGACCGGAAGGGCGGTCACTTCGCCCGACGCAAGAGCGACGGACGCATCGTGCTCCGCGAGACCGCGCAGACCCTCGACGAGGACAAGGACGCGCTCGCCGACCTCGACCGGCACCGGTTCTGCTCGACCAACAACCTCTGGTTCGACATCCGCGCGATGCGCGACGAGCTGGACGAGCGCGACGGGATCCTCGGTCTGGCGATGATCCGCAACGCCAAGACGGTCGACCCGTCCGACGCGGACAGCCCCGAGGTCATCCAGATCGAGACGGCGATGGGTGCGGCCATCGAGGTCTTCGACGGCGCCACCACGATCGAGGTCGGCCGCGACCGGTTCGTGCCGGTCAAGACGACCAACGACCTGCTGGTGCTGAGGAGCGACTGCTACGAGCTCGACGACGACGCCGTGCTCACCCAGGTGCCCTCGAGCATCCCGTTCATCGACCTGAGCAGTGCCTACAAGCTGGTGGGCCGCTTCGACGAGCGCTTCCCCGACGGCGTGCCCAGCCTCGGCGAGGCGAGCTCGTTCGTCGTCAAGGGCGACTACGTGTTCGGCGCCGGCGTCACCGTGGTCGGCGAGGTCGAGCTCGAGGACACCGGCACGCAGGAGCACGTGGCGGCGGGCACGCGCCTGGGCTGACCGCCCGCGCCGCCCTCCGGCGCTAGGGTCGAGCCATGCCCTTCGTCCCCGACTCCCGCGAGCCGTCGGTCAGCGTCGAGGAGCATGTGCAGCGCGTCCTGGGCGGCGTCGAGCCGCTGCCGCCCTACGAGCAGCCCCTGCTCGAAGCCCTCGGGCTCCCTGTCTGCGAGCAGGTCGTCGCGCCGCTGGACCTTCCCGTCTTCGACAACTCCGCGATGGACGGCTACGCCGTCGTGGGCTCCGACGTCGCGCACGCCAGCGAGTCCGAGCCGGTCAACCTGCCCGTGGTGGGCGAGGCGGCTGCCGGCCAGACGAAGCTGTTCGCGATGTCACCCGGCACCGCGGTGAAGATCATGACCGGGGCGCCGGTCCCGCAGGGTGCCGACGCGGTGGTGCCGGTCGAGTGGACCGACGGCGGCGCCGCGACCGTGCGGATCTCCAAGGCTCCCGAGCACGGCCAGCACGTCCGCCACAAGGGCGAGGATGTGCGCGAGGGCGATGTGCTGCTCGACGAGGGCACGCTGGTCGGTCCGCGGCAGCTCGCCCTCCTCGCCAGCGTCGGGCGCGCCCAGGTGCGCTCGCGACCGCGTCCGCGGGTGGTGATCATGTCGACCGGCGCCGAGCTGCGCGAGCCGGGCACCAGGCTGTCGCACGACGCGATCTACGACTCGAACTCCTACATGCTCGCCGCCGCGGTGCGGCAGGCCGGCGCGATCGCCTACCGCGTCGGGGTCGTCTCCGACGACCCCGCCGACTTCAGCGACGCGCTCTCCGACCAGCTCGTCCGTGCGGACGTCGTCGTCACCAGCGGCGGCGTGAGCATGGGGGAGTACGACGTGGTCAAGGAGGTGCTCTCCGAGCTGGGCACCGTGTGGTTCGGCGGGGTGCGCATGCAGCCGGGCAAGCCGCAGGGTTTCGGCCACGTCGGCGAGGACACGACACCGATCTTCGCCCTGCCGGGCAACCCCGTCTCGGCGTACGTCTCCTTCCAGCTTTTCGTCCTGCCGGCGCTGCGCCGGATGATGGGCATTACCCCTTACCAGCGGCCGCACACCGTCGCCCAGCTCTCGCACCCGATCCGCTCGATCGCGGGCAAGCAGCAGATGGTGCGTGCCGTCCACGAGTACGACGGTCGCGGTGCCCACGTGGCGCCGGTCGGCGGTCACGGCTCCCACCTGCTCGGTGACCTGTCCGCGTCGAACGCGCTGATCGTGGTCCCCGAGGACACCCAGAGCCTCGAGGCGGGGGCGATGGTCGACGTGCTCCTGCTGGACCGCCCCTACTAGGCACGCCCGAGGACCACGAGGAACGCCATGGCCGACGAGACCCGGTTGACCCACGTCGACGAGTCCGGCGCCGCGCGCATGGTCGACGTCTCGGACAAGGACGTGACCACGCGGACGGCGACCGCTGCCGGCCGGGTGCTGGTGAGCCCCGAGGTCGTCGGGCTGCTCCGGGGCGAGGGCGTGCCCAAGGGCGACGCGCTCGGGGTCGCGCGGGTGGCCGGGATCATGGCCGCCAAGCGCACGCCCGACCTGGTGCCGTTGTGCCACCCGCTCGCGATCAGCGGGGTCACCGTCGACCTCGACGTCACCGACGACGCCGTCGAGATCACCGCGACGGTGCGCACCACCGATCGCACGGGCGTCGAGATGGAGGCGCTGACCGCCGTGGCGGTCGCCGGCCTCACCGTGGTCGACATGGTCAAGGCCGTCGACAAGGCCGCCGTCATCAGCGACGTGCGGGTGCTCGCCAAGTCCGGGGGCCGGAGCGGCGACTGGAGCCGGTCGTGAAGGCGGTCGTGGTCGTCGCCTCGAACCGTGCCGCGGCAGGCGTCTACGAGGACACCACCGGGCCGCTCATCGTCGAGGCGCTCACCGAGGCCGGCTTCGCCGTCGAGCCGCCGGTCGTGGTGCCCGACGGCGACCCCGTCGGCCTCGCGATCCGGGACGCCGTCGCCGGGGGAGCGCGTGCGGTGGTCACCACCGGGGGCACCGGGCTGACCCCGACCGACCTCACGCCGGAGGTGACGCGACCGCTGCTGGACCGAGAGGTCCCGGGCGTGGCCGAGGCGATCCGGGCCCACGGCCTCGCGAAGGGCGTGCCCACGGCGGCGCTGTCCCGCGGGCTCGTCGGGGTCAGTGGGTCGGCCCTCGTGGTGAACCTCCCCGGGTCGCGGGGTGGGGTCAAGGACGGCCTCGCGGTCGTCGTACCCCTGCTGCGGCACGCCGTCGAGCAGATCGCGGGGAGCGACCATTGAGCTACGGACCGGTCCCCTGGCAGAGCGTCGACCTGCGGCACGGCCGGGTCGGGCTGCGGCCGATCACGGTGGGCGACCGTCGCTCGTGGCGTGAGGTCCGGCAACGCAACGCGGCGTGGCTGCGGCGGTGGGAGGCGACCCGGCCACCGGACGACGAGTCCACGCCGGTGACGTTCCGCGGGATGGTGCGCGACCTCAGGAAGCAGGCCCGGCAGGGACGCTGCCTCCCGCTCGTCGTCACCGTCGACATGCACTTCGCCGGCCAGCTGACGGTCAGCAACATCACGGGTGGCTCGGCGCGCTTCGGCAACATCGGCTACTGGATCGACCAGCGGCACGCCGGGCACGGCGTGATGCCGACCGCGGTCGCGATGGCGGTGGACTACTGCTGGTTCGGCCTCGGTCTGCACCGGATGGAGGTCGCGATCCGGCCGGAGAACACCGCGTCGCTGCGCGTGGTGGAGAAGCTGGGCTTCGCCGAGGTCGGCTACGCGCCGCGCTACCTCCACATCGACGGGGACTGGCGCGACCACCGCTTGTTCGCGCTGACGATCGAGGACGTCCCGGGCGGACTCCTGCGGCGCTGGACCGGGATGACGGAGCAGCGGCCGAACAACGCGTGAATCCCTGTCGTCACAAGAGTCTCAGTACTTGACTGACGACACACCGCTCCTCATCCGCCCCACGAACCCCCGTGACTCATAGCGTGTCCCCCGTGGAGCTGTCCGGCCTGATCTTCGTCGCCCTGGCCCTGGTGTGGGCCATCGTCCTCATCCCGATGGCGCTCAAGCACCACGACGAGGTCGCCAAGACGCGCTCCGTCGACAAGTTCTCCGACGACATGCGGGTGCTCGCCCGGCGGGAGGCGGTCAGCGACCGCGAGTCCCGGCTCGTCGTCGGCCGCACGCCACCCGCAGCCGCGCCCCCGCTGGTCGAGCACGCGGCCTCCTCGGTGGTCGAGCAGCGACGAGCCGCCAGGCGAGGAGCGCCCGTCGAGACCACGACACACGCAGCCCGCCGTCTGGCAGCCCGCGCCGCCGCGAAGCGCCGCCGTCGCATCCTCGCGGTGCTGCTTCTCGCCGACGTCGTGGTCGGCGCCGGTGTCCCGCTGGGCTACTTCCTGGCCTGGGCGCCGGCGGTCCCGGTCGGCCTCACCCTCCTCTTCCTCGTCGTCGCGCGGATCACCGTGCGCCGCGACCAGAAGCGCGGGGACCGCACCTCCGCCGCGCAGCGTCGCGTGGAGCCCGCTCCGCTGGTCGAGCCTGTCGAGACCCGGTCGCCGGTCGAGCCTGTCGAGACCACCCCGGCAGCCCCTGCCGCCCGCAACGAGCAGGGCCTCACCGTGGTGACCGGCCTCGACGACACCTCGTCGATCCCGGTCGGCCTGGTCGCCGAGCTCGAGCCCACGATGGACGCGGGAGCCTTGTGGGACCCATTGCCCGTGACGCTGCCGACGTACGTCACCAAGCCGCGCGCCAGCCGCTCGGTGCGCACCATCGACCTGGCCGCGGCGGGGGTCTCCAGCTCCGGTCGAGACGCCGCGGACAGCGCTCTCGTGGCCGACGCCGCGACCTCGCAGCCCGACGCCGACGAGGGTCGCAGGGCCGTCGGCTCCTGATTCGGAAGGCCGCCGACCGGGTGGTATCTTCTGTCCTCGGTCCGCCGCGGCGGTCCACCTGGGGCTGTGGCGCAGTTGGTAGCGCGTCTCGTTCGCAATGAGAAGGTCAGGGGTTCGAATCCCCTCAGCTCCACCACTGTCCGGCGGCCCCGCGAGCCCCTCGAATTTGTCCGAAAGGCTGTCGCGAGAGCTGCCGCTCTGGCCCCAGACTGGAGCCATGAAGCGCTGGATCGCCCCGGGCTCGCTGGCGGTCGTGGCCTGCACCGCCGTGCTCCTCGGCGTGACGATGGGTGCTCCGACGGCGGCGTCTCCGTCCTCGTCGGGCAGCACGACCCAGCAGCGCGACGACGAGGCCAAGGCCGACGGCGAGAAGGGCCACGACGAGGCCAAGGCCGACGACGAGAAGGGCCACGACGGGGAGGGTCACGGGCCGCCGGCGTGGGCGCACGCGAAGGGGCACGTCGGCAAGGACAAGGCCTGGAAGGCGGCGTGGAAGGCCATGTCGCCGGACCAGCGCGAGCGCACCATGACGCGGCTGGCCCGCGAGCACCGACAGGGCATGCGCGCCTTCGGGACCTGTGTCGAGGCCGGTCACGACGACTGCGAGAGGCCGCTGCCGCCCGGGCTCGCGAAGAAGCAGCTCCACCGCTGACTGGACCACCCAGAACAATCCGCGCCGAGCCGTACCCCTGACGCGCCTTTGGTCGATACCCACCTTGCGGGGCCCTTCTCGCACGCCCCCCGTGCGAAGGGCCCCGCACCTGTGTCCGGGCACCGCCTTGATCCGGGCCCGTCGTCGACCTAGGTTGATTGAAAGATCAACAATTTCTGGCGGCTCGACGGAAGGCTTCTCATGTCCGACGCTCTCGGGGCCCTGCGCTCCTCGGTCGACCGGCTGTCCGACCTGGTGGCAGGTCTCGACGACGACGGCGTGGCGCAGCAGGCCTACCCGACCGCGTGGTCGGTCGCGGACGTCCTCTCCCACCTCGGGTCCGGCGCGGAGATCTGGGCCCGGCGCATCGACGACGCGCTCGCCGGCGGGAGCACGCCCGAGGACTTCCCCTCGAAGGTCTGGAGCCGGTGGGACGCGAAGTCGGCACGCGCGAAGGCGGACGACGGGGTCGCCGCGGGTCGCGCGTTCCTCGACCGGCTGCTCACGATGCCCGAGGAGGAGCGCAAGGCCTTCCGGCTCGACCTGGGCCCGCTCGACCTCGACTGGGACGCGTTCCTCAGCCTCCGCCTCAACGAGCAGGTGCTGCACGAGTGGGACGTCGCCGTCGCCGTCGACCCGACCGCGACGCTCGGTGGTGACGGCGTGGAGCACGTCGTCGACAACCTCGCACTGGTCGCCGGGTGGACCGCCAGGGCGACCGGTACGCCGCGCGTGGTCACCGTGGAGACCACCGACCCTGACCGCGCCTTCACGATCGACATCGGACCGGAGGCGGTGACCTTCACGGCCGGTGCGACTCCCGCGGTGACGACGCTGACGATGCCGGCGGAGTCGTTCGTCCGGCTGGTCTACGGGCGCCTCGACGCGGAGCACACGCCAGCGTCCGTGGCCGGCGACCTCGAGGAGCTCGACCAGCTGCGCGCGGTCTTCCCCGGTCCCTGAGTCAGATGCCGCGCGACTCGGTGACGGGGGCGCCGACGTCGAGGAACACGAACCGGCGGAACACCCAGAACCGGGTGGCCGTGCCGAGCCCGAGCCCGATCACGTTGGCCGAGATGTTGTCGGCCCAGATGCTCGTGAGGCCGAGGCCGTAGCGGCTGATCGCCAGGCACAGCACGGGAATCACCATCGTCAAGGCCCCGAGCGCGAAGAAGCTGGCGACGCCGGTGCCCTCCTTCACGGTGCGGTGGCTGAAGGCCCACCACCGCATGCCGAGGTAGGCCACGATCCCGCCGAGGACGTTCACCAGCACGTAGGCCTCGACGGGGTGCGCGTGCATCGGCGCGGTCGGGAGGAAGGCCCCGTGCACCAAGGCGTTGAAGCCGACGAACGACACCACGGTCGCGACGCCGCCGACGACGAGGAAGCGCGCCACCTCCTCGAGGAGGTGGCGGGTCCGGCCAGGACTGCGGTCCAGGGTCATCGTCGCCGGTCACCTACGTCGCAACGGTCGGGACGCGGCGTACACCCCGGCGCCGATCGTGCTCACGATCGCGACGTGCGGGCCGAAGCTCTGGGCGGCGAACAACGACGCGAGGGTGCCCTGGGTCGCGAGCATCCAGCCGCGCACCTGGCTGCTCACGGCGCGGCCGGTGCAGCACCACGCGGTGAAGTGCTCGCAGTTGTTCCGTACCAGGCTGTAGCCCACGGACCCGAGGCGGGACTCGGCGTTGAGGACGGTCTCGTCGATGTCGAGCCGCTGGTCGTACGGGCGGACCTTGACCTGGTCGCCGGCCGCGAAGTCGTCCCACGAGGTGCGGGCGACGCGGCGGACCGTGCCTCGAGGGCCGGCGTAGTGGATGACCGTTCCGTCGCCACAGTCGACGCCGTGGTGCGTGTAACGGCGCCCACGGCGGACGTAGACGTGGTCTCCCCGCGCCATGGCGCTCGTGCCGCCCTTCGTGTGCTGGTTCTGTCTCAGGTGCCTGTGCTCGCGAGCCTAGTCGTCCGAGCCAATCCGGTCGGGGAGCCCCGCGCGCACGTGCTCGGGCGGGCCGAGGACCTCGCGGCCGTCTGACGCGCCTCTCACGGCCCCACCTCCGCATGCGTCGCGCGACCCCGGCAGGGTAAGGGCCGTCACGGGGGAGGGAGGTGACCAGACATGCGTCGAGCCCAGACCGGCGCACGCGACCGCGTGCGTGACCCCGTCTTCTGGACCGGTGTCGTCCAGCTGCTCAAGACCGTGCTCGCGGGGGTCCTCGCGTGGCTCGTCGCGACCGAGGTCTTCGACCTGCCGCAGTCGTTCCTCGCCCCGTGGGCCGCGCTCCTGGTGGTGCACGCGACCGTCTACCGGACCTTCTCGGGCGGCGCGCGACAGGTCGCCGGTGCCGTGCTGGGGGTGCTGCTGGCGTGGGCCGTGGGCAATCTGCTCGGTCTCGACGCCCTGGCCGTGGCCGTGGTCCTCAGCGTCGGGCTCGTGGTCGGCACCCACCGACTCTTCGGTGACGAGGTCGGGGTCGTCGCGACCACCGCCCTCATCGTGCTGACCACCGGCTTCTCCGACCAGCACAACATGCTGGTGTCGCGACTCCTGGACACGGGGATCGGCATCGTCGTCGGACTGGTGGTCAACCTGGTGGTGTGGCCGCCGCTGCGCCGTCGCACGGCGATCGGCGCCCTCGATTCGCTCGACGACGACCTCGGCGAGCTGCTCTGCGACATCGGACGCGGACTGGAGACGTCCTTCGACGACGAGGACCTGGCGCTCTGGGCCGAGCGGACCCGGCAGCTGGACGACAGCATCGAGCGGGCCTGGGGACTGGTCCGGCAGGCGCGGGAGAGTGCGCGACTCAACCCTCGGCGCACGGCGGCCGCCGTCCGCGACCCGTCGTCGTGGCACGACCTCCTGCAACACCTCGAGCAGGCCAGCGCCGACACGCGGAGCCTGACCAGGACCCTCGCGCACGGCGCGTCGTCGGCAGAGCCGTGGGACCCGGTGTTCCGCCGACGCTTCCCGGCACTGGTGCTCGGTGCGGGTCACGCGATCGGCGACGCGGACCCCGCGGCCATCAGCCGGGTGCGCGACGAGATCGGCGAGGTGGCCACGCAGCTCGCGGCCACGCCGCACTCGATGCGCAACTGGGCGGAGCACGGAGCGCTGCTCGTGAACCTGCGCAACATCGTCGCCGCGATGGTCGACGTCGCCGCCGTCAACCCGCTCCAGCAGCCACCGCTGCCCTTCAGCCGCGAAGGAGCTCCTCGAGCCCGTTGGCGATCGGCCACGCGTCGTCCCCCGCGTTCGCGACCACCGACCACGTGAAGCCCCCCGAGGGGGAGTGGAAGGTCCGGGCGGACACGCCTGCGTCGTACCCCTCGAGCAGGACGCCGTCGGTGACGTCGTCGAGCCAGAACCCCAGTCCGTAGCGGCGCTCCTCGTCGGGCACGTCGCTGCGCGGCCGTGTCATCTCCGCCAGCCATGGGAGGGGCACGATCGCGCCCGCGTGCAGGGCGCTCCAGAAGCGGGCCAGGTCCTCGAGCGTCGAGTAGACGCCGCCGTCCCCGCTGCCGCGCACGGGCAGGTGCAGCACGTTGGTACGCAGGCCGTCGTGGGAGAGGTAGCCGCGGGCGCTGCCGCCCGGCAGCTCGTCGGAGCGGAGGTACGCCGTGTCCGCCATCCCGGCGGGCCCGAGGACGCGCTCGTGCACCACGTCGTGGAAGCCACGACCCGTGACGCGTTCGACGAGGAGCGCGAGCACGACGAAGGCGCTGTTGCAGTAGAGGAAGCGCTCGCCGGCGGTGAACACCGGTGGGTGTCCCTCGAGTGCGGGGAGGTAGTCCTCGGTGTTCAGGAGCTGGTGCACGGGGAGCGTCATGACGTAGTCGGTCACGTCGCTGTGCTGGTCCTCGTCGAGGTAGTCGCCCATGCCGGAGCGGTGCGCGAGCAGGTGCTCGAGCGTCACGTCGTCCGGGATCAGCGGCAGATCGTCACCCAGCAACGTCCGGACCCGGGTGCCGAGGTCCCAGCGTCCCTCGGCGACGAGGCTGACGGTGGTGAGGGCGGTGAAACCCTTGCCCACGCTGGCCAGGCCGAACCGGGTGTCGAGGGTGTTCGGGACCTCGAGCGCCCGGTCGGCGTGGCCGAAGGCCTCGGCGAGCTCGGTGCGCCCGTCGCGGTCGACGCGGATCGCGCCGGTGAACCCGTGCTCCTCGATCGCGGCCAGGACGTGCCCGCGGACCTCGCTCATGACGGGACGGTACTGCGGGGCGAGCGCTCGGGTCACCGAGGTTCAGCTGTGCGCGGCGTCCCTGATCTCGCCGACCAGCTCCTCGATGACGTCCTCGAGGGTGACGATGCCGGTGATCCGCCCCTCGTCGTCGACGACCCGGCCGAGGTGCGACCCCCGCGCACGCAGGGCGGCGAGCGCCTCGTGGAGCCGGTGACCCGACCGCACGGTCGCGAACGGACGCACCCACTTGTCCTCGAGGCGCTCGCCGGGCTGCGGCTTCTCGGAGAGCACGTCCTTGATGTGCACGTAGCCCTCGAGGTCACCGTCGTCGTCGACGACCGGGAACCGCGAGAAGCCGGTCTCGGCGCAGCGGTCCTCCACGTCGTCGAGGAGGCAGCCCGAGGGGAGCGTGACCACGTCCTCGAGCGGCAGCAGCACCGTGGCCACCGTGCGCTCGGTGAACCCGAGCGCGCCGGCCAGCCGGTCGTACTCGTCGTCGTCGAGCAGGCCCTCGTCCCGTGACTCCTGGACCAGCGACTCGACCTCGTCGCGGGTGAAGGTCGAGGCCACCTCGTCGCGGGACTGCACGCGCACGAGCCGGAGCAGGCCGTTGGACACCAGGTTGAGCGCCACCACGACCGGCTTGAGGATCCGGACGACGAGCATCATCGGCGGACCGAGGATCATGGCCGCACGGTCCGGTCCGGCCAGCGCGATGTTCTTCGGCACCATCTCGCCGAGCACCACGTGCAGGGCCACGACGACGGTGAGCGCGAGCACGAAGGCCACCGGGTGGACGGCGCCCTCGGGCAGGCCGACGTCCTCGAACAGCGGCTCGATCAGGTGCGCCAGCGCGGGCTCGGCGACGGCACCGAGGCCGAGGGAGCAAGCCGTGATGCCGAGCTGTGCTCCCGCCATCACGAGCGACACCTGCTCCATCGCACGCAGCGTGATGCGGGCGGCGCGCGACCCCGCAGCGGCGCGAGGCTCGATCTGGGTCCGGCGCGCGGAGATCAGCGCGAACTCCGCGCCGACGAAGAACGCGTTGGCAGCGAGCAGCCCGAGGCCGAGGAGGAGAGCGCCCTGGTCACCCACCGCGGCCCACCTCCTCGTCCGGTACGGCGACGCGCGTCACGCGCAGCCTGTCGATGCGGCGGCCCGCCATCCGCTCGACCTCGAGGCGGGCGCGGTGACGGGGCTCCCGGTTGCCCTCGTCGTCGACGACCAGAGGGAGGTCCACGTCGACGTGCTCTCCGACCTCGGGAAGGTGTCCGAGCACCCAGAGCACCAGCCCGGCGACGGTGTCGTACTCGTCGCGGTCGGGGAGGTCGAAGCCGGTCAGGCTCCTGGCCTCGTCGGGACGGAGGAGGCCGGACATCGTCCACGACCCGTCAGGACGCGCCCGGACCGACGCGTCGAGCGAGTCGTGCTCGTCGCTGATCTCTCCGACGATCTCCTCGACGACGTCCTCCGCGGTGACGACGCCGGCGGTGCCGCCGTACTCGTCGACGACGACGGCGAGCTGGAAGCTCTCGCGGCGGAGGACCTGGAGCAGCGGGTCGAGCGGCAGGCTGGTCGGGACCTCGGGGACCGGTGCCATCACGTCGCGGGCCGGTGTGTGACCTCGCTCGGAGCGCGGGACACCAACCGCGTTCTTGACGTGGACGACGCCGACGACGACGTCCGCGTCGCCGTCGATGACGGGGAAGCGCGAGCGTCCGGTCGTCCGCGCCTGGCGGACCACCGTCGAGCACGGGTCGGAGGCGTCGACCGCCACCATGCGCACGCGCGGCGTCATGATCTCCCCGGCGGTGCGCTCCGAGAAGGCGACCGAGCGCTGCATGAGCGCCGCGGTCGCGGTGTCGAGGGTGCCCTGGCTCGCGGACCGTCGGATGAGGGAGACCAGCTCCTCCGGGCTGCGCGCGGAGCGGAGCTCCTCCTGAGGCTCGACGCCGAGGCGACGCACCAGGGCGTTCGCCGCGCCGTTGAGGACGCGGATGGGGCCGGCCATCACGGCCGTGAACAGGCGCATCGGCCCCTGGGTCGCGCGGGCGGTGCCGAGCGGGCGCGCGATCGCGAGGTTCTTGGGGACCAGCTCGCCGAAGATCATCGTGGCCACGGTCGCGAGGACCATGCCGATCGCGATCGCGATGCCGGGGACGGCGTCGGGGGAGACGCCGGCCGAGGTCAGCGGGCCTTCGAGAAGGGAGGCGATGGCGGGCGCCGCGAGGAAGCCGATCGCCAGGTTGGTCACCGTGATGCCGACCTGGGCGCCTGAGAGCTGTGTGGATAGCGACGACAGCGCCCGGAGCGTGCCCTGGGCGCGGCGGTCGCCCGTGGCCGCGGCCTTGTCGACGGCACTGCGGTCGACGGTGACGAAGGCGAACTCGGCGGCGACGAAGACGCCGCACGCGACCACGAGCACGACCGAGGCAGTCAGGTAGAGCCACTCCACGGCTCGGCAGCTCCCTCGATCGGTGTCCCGGACGACCCAGCGTACGGGTCAGGCAGCCACGATGAGGCTGCTCCAGGCGAGCTCGGCCCTGGTGCGCTCCGCGGGCCGGAGCTGGCGGATGACATCGGGTGTCTCGCGCCCCAGCGGCGTGCTGCCGGTGTGGTCGACCCGGAACCACAAGCCGCACGGGAGCTCCCACAGGTAGAGCCCGGGCAGCGGCTGGTGGCACCGGAAGGCGCCGAAGGTCTTGACGTTGTGATGTCGTCGACCGAGGGGGCCGAGGTTGCCGGTGCGGGTCTGCCCCGAAGGTCCTCCCTCGTCGGGCGGCACGTAAGCGACGGTGTGGTCGACGTCCGCCTGGTCGGCTCTCACCGTGCCGTACGGGAAGACTTCGTAGGGCTCTCGGAGGCGGAGGCGCTCAGCCACCCGCTTCGGCACTTCGTAGGCGTCGACCGAGACCTGCTCGTGGAGGTCGATCACCGGCTTGACCACGAGACGGTCGGCGCCGAGCCACTCCTCGAGCTGCTCGAGACCCAGTGGGCCGAGGTTGCTGCGTGCCACCTGGTTGCCGCCGTGCGTGCGCAAGGCCTCCTCGCTGAGGTGGAGGTAGAGCACGGTGCGCGGCCTCAGCCGGTCGATCGCCTTCACGCCGAGCGAACGCAGGGCCTCACCCCACGTCGCTGCGCGTCCGGGCGCTGTCTCATCGCGCTGCGGCTCGTCGTTCCCGTCGCTCGTCCCGGTCAGTCCACTCATGAGCAGGCACGCCTGGGCGGGGTCGGCGAGGATCCCGATCGCCTTCGCCCGCCGGACCTGGTGGCTGTCGGTGTCGCCGGCCTCCGCGAGGAGGCGCGCGACGTGGTCGACCATCGCATCGAAGCGCGCCACGTCGCCCGCGCTCGTCTGGGCGACCACCGTGCGCAGCCCGGCGGCGTTGGGTCGTCGGCCGAGGGCGACGTAGCGACGCTCCTGCTCCAGCTGGCGGCGCGTCTCGTGGGCCGCGGGGTCCGCCGCGATGACTCGGGCCTCGATGACGTCGATGGCTCGGGCGTAGGGAAGGCCGGTCAGTGCCTCGAGAACCTCCCGGTCCACGACACGCGCCTGCTCGAAGCTCAGCGTCCGGGTGAGGCAGGCCGCCTTGCGCGCCCTCCAGTCCTCGACCGCGCCCGTCATCACCGCGTGCCACACCGACGGGAGGCGGTGCTGCAGGTCGAGCACGTCGCGCAGCAGTGCCTGGGCGGAGCTCGTGGTCGTCTGCAGCAGGGGACCGAGCTCGACGACTCCTTCCTCGGAGACCAGCGGCGTTCCGTCGCCCCCGACCTGGACCGGCACCGAGCGGCTCCGGCCACGGGGCACCCCGCGGATCTCACCCAGGTCCGGGTTGTGGATGGGGCTCCGCCCTCGGCCGCCCAGGCCTGTCATCGTCTCCGGTGGATGGGTGTCCGCCCATCGCGCGACCCGCGCCATCTTGGTGGCGGCCACCCGGCGCTCGTCCAGGACCGAGGCGCTCAGGGCGTCGGCACACGCTGCCACGCTCTCCTCGTCCACGTCGATCGTCATATCGAACATACGTACGATTGTAGTCCCAGCGACGTGAGCGCGCAAGGGGGACAGCCTCCTGTCAGCCGACCTCGGCCAGCTCGCGTCGGACCGGGGCCGAGTGCTCGACAACCCACTCCGCGGGCCGCGGCACGGACCGCACGCTGCGGCTCAGGGTCGGGACCAGCGCGACGAGGGCGACCAGCCCGGCGAGGGCGACCATGGTGGCGGGGCCGCCCAGGGCCGCGAGCATGACGCCCGCGACGACGGGTGCCACCGGCATCGTCGACCAGCTGACGAACTGGTTCACGGCCTGCACGCGGCCGACGATCTCCGGCGGCGTGATCGCCATCTTGTAGGCGCCGATGCCGGCGTTGCCCGCAGGGTTGAGGAAGACGCCGATGGAGAGCGAGGCCGCGACCACGGCGGGGTGGTTCCAGAACACCAGCGGCAGCAGCAGCGGCACGAAGCTCCAGGCCACCGCGACGGTGAGCAGGCCGGTCGCGAAGCGCTGGGTCAACCACGGCGCGGCCAGGGCGCCGAGGATCCCGCACGCGCCGGCGGCGGTCTCGACGAGGCCGATCTGCCAGGCGGGGAAGCCGGCCTGGATCAGCCGCAGCGTGGCGGCCACGAAGAGTGCGTTGATCGCGAAGTTGGCGCACGGGCTCCACAGCAGCAGGGTGCGGAAGACGGGGCGCTGCCAGGTGAACCGGAGCCCTTCGGCCAGGTCGTGCCAGGCGGCGCGGCGTACGGCGGGGCGCGGAGCGGGGGAGAGGTCGGTGCGCAGGCGACCCAGCAGGACCCAGGAGACGGCGAACGTGACCGCGTCGAAGAGGAAGGGAGCCCAGCGCGTGATCGAGTAGAGCGCACCGCCGAGAGGTCCGCCGACCAGCGAGCCCACGTGCTGGCGGGCCTGGACCTGGCTCAGGGCGGTCGTCATCTGGTCGACCGGCACGACGGCGCGCAGGGCCGACGACTCCGCCGGCGCGAAGAAGCCGGCAGCGGCGCCCGTGACGAGGCCGGCCGCCATCAGGTGCGGGATGGTCAGGGCGTCGAGGACGCAGGCAACGACGAGCGAGGAGTACGCGAGCACGCCCGCCGCCGCGGTCCAGCGCATCAGTCGTCCTCGGTGGACGCGGTCGGCGACGACCCCGGCGGGCAGCAGCACCGCGGCCATGCCGAGCAACTCGGTGGCCCCGGCAAGGCCGGCGACGACGGTCGAGCCGGTCAGCCCGTAGGCCACCAGCGGGAACACGAACATGCTCACGCGGGTGCCGAGCTCGCTCACCGTCGAGCCCACCCAGAGGGCGGTGAAGTCGTGGTTCTGGCGGAGGTCGCGGAAGCCGGTCATATGCGCAACATATAGTGCGCAACTAGTGTTGCGCAATAGTGCGTGCGCAATTCGGTAGGCTGACGGCATGGCCGACCAGCCCCGTTCGAAGTCCACGCACGACCCCCGGGTCCTGCGCGCCCTCGCCCATCCCGTGCGCAACCGGATCCTCGACGAGCTGAGTGCGAGCGGACCACTGCGCGCCGCCGACGTGGCGGCGGACCTCGGGATCCCCGCCAACCAGGCGAGCTTCCATCTCCGTTCCCTGGCGAAGTACGGGCTCGTGGAGGAGGACCCCGCCGCCGCGCGCGACCGACGCGACCGGGTGTGGCGGCTCACGCAGCAGGAGGGCTGGAACATCGACCTGGGGGAGATCGAGAAGGCGCCCGGCGGCAAGGCCGCCTCCACGGTCTTCCGCCACCAACGAGCCGCCGAGGCGCACCTCATGGTCGACGAGGCGTTCAGCGACGTCCGCGAGAAGGGCGTGCACCGCAGCATCATCGACGGCGCCCTGCGCCTCACCAGGGAGGAGGCCGAGCAGTTCAGCCAGGAGTCGAGCGACCTGCTGCACCGGTGGAACGAGCGCACCCGAGGCCGCGACCCGCGTCGGCGCACCTACTCCGTGCTGCAGATCCTCCAGCCCACCACGGATGTCACGTCCGGCGACTAGGGGACGTGGACGAGGGCCATCTCGGTGTTGGGCGTGAGCACGACGGGGCGATCGACGTGAACCACGATGCCGGGCACGTCGACGTCGCGGAGGTGCTGACCCTGGCTGTCCTTGACCTCGAAGACGCTGTGGACGGTCGGGTCGACCCGGAACAGGTCGGAGCCGACGGCAGCAGGGGCGACCAGGCTCACATCGGCACCCTGGTGGTCCGCGACGTGGCTGAGCACGTCGACGACCGTCGCGGCGATGCGCCGGCGCGCCACCGGATCGACGATGCACTCGTCCAGCAGCGATGCCATGTCGGACACCTTGGCCACACGAGCGTCGCGAGGGTCGTTGTTGCGGAACACGAGCTGGGCATCCACCAGTGACGTCACCACGACGTACTCCTGGGTGAGCTGGAAGAGCTCGATGTTCAGGTTGTCGTCGCTCGCGCTGTTGTCGATCGTCTGGCTGAACCCTGTCTCGACCTCGACGTTGACGACGTGACCTGCGTCGGCGATCGTCACCTGCTGCTTGTGTGTCTCGTGGGTCTCGTTCGACAGGTCGTTGACCACCTCGCTACCGGCACGCGTGAATCCCTCGCGAGCGTCCTGGGCATGCACCTTCGTGTTCTGGTCCGCTGAGTCCGATCCGTCGCCTGCGAAGGGGAGAAGGGTCAGCTGCGCATGTCCGCGGTACGACGCGTCGACCTGGTAGTCGTACCCGCCCTTCTCCCCGCTCTCGACCTCCTGCTTCGAGGTCCTGCGAGAGAACGCCTCGACGGCGAGGGAGGACTGGCTCTCGAGCATGTTGCTCGAGGTCGCCTCGGTGATCGTCTCGCTGCGTCTGGTCAGGATGAAGAAGGTGGTCTTCCCGTGTGCCGGCACGTGCGTGCTCGCTCCAGGGACGAGCGGACCCGCGCCCAGCTCTCCGCGGAAGGTCCTCAGCGAGTACTGCTCACGCAAGAACAGCTGCGGCGGCGGGCTGAACCTCGACAAGAGCGGCCAGACCTCCATCAGCGGCTTCGGCCCTTCCTCGACGCTGTCGGTCGCGAGGTCGTAGAGGAGGTACTGGTCGCCGCGGACGAAGTAGATCTTCTCCGACTGGTCGCCCGTGCCGTAGATCGCGAGGTCGATGCCGTCGGTGAACTCGGCGGGCCAGCCCCCTTGCCCCCAGGTCTCCGCGATGGGACGTGGCCCGACGTCGACCTGGTCGGCCGCGAGGTCGTAGCGGACGTACTGGCTGCCTTTGAACAGCCACGTGAACCCGAAGAAGTCGCCGACGCCGTGGATGCCCGCGTCGATGCCCGACGCGAAGGCCTCGGTGCCGCGCCATCCGTCCGTGATCGGGGTGGACGGGATGTCGATCACGCCGTCGCTGAGCCGGATGCGGAAATAGCGGGGGCCCTTGAAGAACCAGAGCTTCCCACCGAAACCCGACGTGCCCTGGATGACGGCGTCGACACCGGAGGCGAAGGCTCCCGGCCAGTCGCCACCGGCGAAGGAGGAGCCACTACCGTCGGCCAGCTGGACCGGATCGCTCAGCTCGTCCTCACCGTCCGGTCCCTCCTCGTACTTCAGGAACGAGTCTCCACGGAAGAACCAGATGAGGTCGGTGCCGGCCCCCTCGACGCTGGGTGCCCGCAGCGCAGAGTCCAGGACGCTCTTCGGGCGCGAGAACGGCGACGGCGTGCCGTCCGGGAAGCCGCCCAGCTGCGCCGGGAACGCGGAGGGCGGCAGACCGAGGGACAGGTAGACCGGGTGCGGTTGAAGCGACCGGGACTCGTCGAGCGTGGGGGAGACCTCGAAGAGGTGGTGCTCCTCCGGCTGGGCCGGGTCGACGGTCACCACGTTGTCGGTGGCGGGCTGGAGCTCCTCTGGCATGACGTGCCTCCCCGAGGCGGCGGTCCGACGGGCGCCGGGCCTGGCCGCTCCGAGCCGGACGCTAGCGGCGTCGGGAGACTCCCCGGCACGGTCGAAGGCCCCTGGACGCCAACTGGTCCACACCAGTGCCGCTGGTGGTCATCTCTTCAGGATGATCCGCGGGCGGGACGGGTCGTCGTGCTGCACCACGATCGTGGCCCGCTCCTCCGGGGACTCCTCGGCCAGGTAGATCGCGCAAGCCGCCGCATAGCGGGAGTCGTACGCCGCCCGGGCGGCCTCGTCGCCGCCGAGGGCAGCCGCGTCTCGAGCCACGCCCCGGGTGGTGGTGACGTCCGGCGGGGCGGTGTCCGTCTCGTCGATGACGATCTCGTCGGTCGCCAAGTCGTGGACGCGCACGGCGTCCTCGCGCGAGCCGCCTGGACCGAGCGGCAGGAGCACGCGCTGGAGGAGGGTCTCGAAGTCGTAGGCGTCCTCGTAGTAACCGCGCGCCGACATCGGGCCCCGGCGCCGACGGCGCTCCCGCACGTGGTGGAACCCGTCGGAGTCCACGTGCACCACCGCTCGTCCCGTCGCGCCGAGTCGTTGCACGAGCTCGCGCGTGAACGTCGTCTTCCCCGCCCCGCAGACACCGTCGACACCGACGCGCAGGGGATGTCCGGGCGCGAACGACAGGACGTGTCGCGCGACCTCGGCGAGGACCTGCTCGCGCTCCGGGCTCACGCCCTCAGTCCCGCGATGCCGTCGAGCACGACGTCGAGTCCGGAGTCGAACTCGTTGCCGTAGTCGTAACCCGGCTGGAGGACGTGCTCGACGGTCAGCTCGAAGAGGTAGGGGAACTCCGCTGCCGGGAACGTCTCCATGATGGCCCCGGTCATGGCTGCGAGCTCCGACTCGTCACGGAACGGCAGGTTGACCTCCTGCAGCACGAAACCGTGCACGTAGCTGTCGACCGCCGAGACGGCGTGGGCGGCCAGAGTGACCGAGAAACCGCCCTCGCGGAAGCACCTGATCCCGGTCTCCAGCAGGCGGAGGGTGGCGGGCCCGGGAGTGGTCCTCGAGGCCATGAGGCTCACGGCCCACGGATGCTGTCGAAGGCCCGCGCGCGTGTGGTGCGCCCGCTGGCTGATCGCCTCGCGCCAGCCCGCGGACTCCTCGGGGGGCTCGATCCCGGCCGCGACGGCCTCGACCAGCCCGTCGAGGATCTCCTCCTTGCCGTTGACGTGGTGGTAGAGCGAGGCCGCCTCGACGCCCAGCTCGCGAGCGAGCCGGCGCATGGTCACCGACTCGATGCCGTCGGCGTCAGCCACGGCCAGCGCGACGCTCAGCGTCCGCTCCCGGTTCACCGGCGCACTGCTCGCCACCGCGGCTGGTCTACGGCCCACAGGTGTTCCACCTCTCGCGGGTTGGACAATCTAACGACGTTAGGTTACGTTCGAAGCCTAATCTAACGCCGTTAGAAACCGTGCTCGGACACGCGCTCCTGACGCTACCGAGAGGCACGCCATGACCATCTTGAGCACCCCGGATCGCACGTTCAGCAGCAAGGGCAAGACGGGACTGTCGCGAAGACGGACGGCGACCAGTGTGGGCATCCTGTTCATCGTCCAGATGGTCACCGCGATGTTCGGCACCTCCAGCATCCAGGCCTTCGTGGAGGGCGACACCGACACGGCCGCCATGACCGTCGGCGTCCTGCTGATGATGTGCTCCGGCCTCGCCGTCGTCGCCATCGGCCTGCTGATGTACCCGGTCCTGAAGAACGTCCACCCGCGTCTCGCCGTGTGGTACCCGATCCTCAGGAGCACCGAGTTCGTCGTCTCCGCGGCCTGCGGTGTCTACCTCCTGACCCAGCTGGAGATCGTCACCAACGATCTCCTGTGGGTCTACGTCCCGACCGGTCTCGGCGGCATCGTCCTCACCTACCTCCTCCTCGTGGGGCGGCTGGTCCCCCGGCCGATCGCCCTGCTCGGTCTCGTCGGCTACGCCTCGCTCACCGTCGGAGTGCCGCTCGACCTCCTCGGCGTGCTCGACATGAGCGCCGGCAACGGGCTCCTGCTCCTCGTCCCCGGCGGACTCTTCGAGGCCTTCGTCCTGCCGATCTGGCTGATCGCGAAGGGATTCGGTGCGCGCACCGCCGCGGGCTCGCGCGTCAGAACCGCGTGAGGGAATGACGTCGCCGCGTTAGGGCTCCGTTAGGGCGGTCCGGAAGGGTGCGAAGCGGGGCTTCCATGGCGGCATGACACCCGACAACGCCGTGGGCCTCGTGCTGAGCGTGCTGCTCCTCGGCTACCTCGTCGTGGCGCTCCTGTTCCCGGAGCGCTTCTGATGTCCGACACCGTCGCCGGGCTCCTGCAGGTCGGGCTGCTCGTCGCCCTGCTGGCGCTGGCCTACCGGCCGCTCGGGGGCTACATGCACCGCGTCCTGACGAGCGAGAAGGACCTGGCCGCGGAACGGCTCGTCTACCGCGCGGTCGGCGTCGACCCGAGGTCGGACCAGCGGTGGCCGGTGTACGCCGCGTCCGTGCTGGCGTTCTCGTTCGTCGGCGTGGTGCTGCTCTTCGCCCTGCAGCGTGTGCAGGCGCACCTCCCTCTCTCGCTGGGGTTCCCGGGCGTCGAGCCCGCGCTGGCCTTCAACACCGCGGTCTCGTTCGTGACGAACACCAACTGGCAGGCCTACTCCGGCGAGGCGACCATGGGCCACCTCGTGCAGATGGCGGGGCTGGCCGTGCAGAACTTCGTGTCCGCCGCCGTGGGCATCGCGGTCGCCGTCGCTCTCGTCCGCGGGTTCGTGCGCGCCCGTACCGACCGCCTCGGCAACTTCTGGGTCGACCTCACCCGCATCGTGATCCGCGTCTTGTTGCCGCTCGCGGTGGTGGGCGCGCTGGTCCTCGTCGCACTCGGGGTCGTGCAGAACCTGTCCTCCGGCACGGACGCCGCCACCCTCGTCGGCGGCACGCAGCACCTCACCGGAGGACCGGTGGCGTCGCAGGAGGTCATCAAGGAGCTCGGCACCAACGGCGGTGGCTTCTACAACGCCAACTCCGCGCACCCGTTCGAGAACCCCGGCGGAAGCAGCAACCTCCTCGAGATCCTCCTGCTCCTGCTGATCCCGGTGTGCCTCACCCGCACGTTCGGCCTGATGGTCGGCGACACGAAGCAGGGACACGCGTTGCTCGGCGCGATGGCAGTGATCTGGGGAGGACTCGTCGCAGCGGTGACGGCGCTCGAGGTGCACCACCACGGCACCGCGCTCCTCGCAGCAGGAGCGGCGATGGAGGGCAAGGAGCAGCGCTTCGGTGAGTGGGGGTCGACGTTGTTCGCCGTGTCGACCACCGGAACGTCGACCGGGGCCGTCGACTCCTTCCACTCGTCGTACACCGGCGTCAGCGGCGCCCTGCTGATGCTCAACATGGGGCTGGGCGAGGTGGCGCCGGGCGGCGTCGGGTCCGGGCTCTACGGGATCCTCGTGCTCGCCCTGCTCACCGTCTTCGTCGCCGGGCTCATGGTGGGGCGTACCCCGGAGTACCTCGGGAAGAAGGTCACCGGCCGCGAGATGAAGCTCATCTCCCTGTCGGTGCTCACGATGCCGCTCGTGGTGCTCGTCGGCACGGCTGTGGCGGTGTCGCGGCCGGGACCACGAGCCTCGATGCTCAACGACGGCCCGCATGGCCTGTCAGAGGTGCTCTACGCGTTCATGTCAGCGGGCAACAACAACGGCTCCGCCTTCGCCGGGCTGAGCGCGAACATCACCTTCTACAACGTCGCACTCGCGGTGGCGATGCTGGTCGGTCGCTTCGTGCCCCTGGTCCTCGTGCTCGCGCTGGCGGGGTCCTTCGCCGCGCAGCCGCGGGTGCCCCGCAGCGCCGGCACGCTCCCGACGAGCGGCCCACTGTTCGTCGCGATGCTCACTGCCGTGACGCTCGTGGTCGCCGGGCTCACCTTCTTCCCCGTCCTTGCCCTCGGCCCGCTCGCGGAAGGTCTCTCATGACTCCGGCACTCCTCGCGGCGTCGCTCCCGGGCGCCGTGCGCAAGCTCGATCCGCGCACCATGGTGCGCAACCCGGTGATGTTCCTCGTCGAGGTCGGCGCGGTGATCGGCACCGTCTCCGCCGTGACCGACCCCAGCGTCTTCGCGTGGACGGTCGTCGCGTGGCTGTGGCTCACCGTCGTCTTCGCCAACCTCGCCGAGGCAGTGGCCGAGGGACGCGGCAAGGCCCAGGCGGCCTCGTTGCGGCGGGCGAAGACCGAGACGGCCGCACGTCGCGTGGCGAGCACCGAGCCTGGTGCTGTCGAGGATGAGGTGCCCGCCACCCGGCTCCGGGTCGGCGACCTCGTGGTCGTGGAGGCGGGCGAGGTGATCCCCGGCGACGGCGACGTGGTCGAGGGCATCGCCAGCGTCGACGAGTCAGCGATCACAGGCGAGTCCGCCCCGGTGATCCGCGAGTCGGGTGGCGACCGGTGCTCCGTCACCGGTGGCACCAAGGTGCTCTCCGACCGCATCGTCGTGAGGATCATCGCCAAGCCTGGCGAGAGCTTCATCGACCGGATGATCGCGCTCGTCGAGGGCGCGAGCCGGCAGAAGACCCCCAACGAGATCGCACTGAACATCCTGCTCGCGAGCCTCACCATCGTCTTCCTGGCGGCCACCGTCACCCTGCAACCGTTCGCGGTGTACTCCGGCGCGGAGCAGAGCACCGTCGTGCTCGTCGCACTGCTGGTCTGCCTGATCCCGACCACGATCGGTGCGTTGCTCGCGGCGATCGGCATCGCCGGGATGGACCGGCTGGTCCAGCACAACGTGCTTGCCATGTCCGGCCGCGCGGTCGAGGCCGCCGGTGACGTCGACACGCTGCTGCTCGACAAGACCGGCACCATCACGCTCGGCAACCGGCGCGCGTCGGAGTTCATCGCCGTCGACGACGTGGAGGTACGCCGCGTCGCCGACGCCGCCCAGCTGGCCAGCCTCGCCGACGAGACGCCGGAGGGTCGCTCGATCGTCGTGCTGGCCAAGGAGCACGGCCTTCGCGAGCGAGCCGAAGGAGAGCTCGACCACGCACAGTTCGTCGAGTTCACCGCGCAGACCCGCATGTCCGGCGTCGACCTGGACGGCGGCCGGCAGATCCGCAAGGGTGCGGCCGCGGCGGTCATCGCCTGGGTCCGTGAGCACGACGGCAACCCGAGCGCCGCGGTCGGCAGCACGGTCGACGCGGTGTCGACCGGCGGCGGCACGCCGCTCGTCGTCGCGGAGTGGGTCGAGGGGAGCCCGGCCCACGCCCTCGGCGTGATCCACCTCAAGGACGTGGTCAAGGACGGGATGCGCCAGCGCTTCGAGGAGATGCGCCGCATGGGGATCCGCACCGTCATGATCACCGGCGACAACCCGCTCACCGCCCGCGCCATCGCGGAGGAGGCCGGCGTCGACGACTTCCTCGCCGAGGCGACGCCCGAGGACAAGATGGCGCTGATCAAGCGCGAGCAGGAGGGCGGGCGCCTCGTCGCGATGACCGGCGACGGCACCAACGACGCACCAGCCCTCGCCCAGGCCGACGTCGGCGTCGCCATGAACACCGGCACCTCGTCGGCCAAGGAGGCCGGCAACATGGTCGACCTCGACTCCGACCCGACCAAGCTCATCGAGATCGTGGGCATCGGGAAGCAGCTGCTGATCACCCGCGGGTCGCTCACGACCTTCTCCATCGCCAACGACGTGGCGAAGTACTTCGCGATCATCCCCGCGATGTTCGCCGGCGTCTTCCCGGGCCTCGACCGGCTCAACGTGATGCACCTGGCGACGCCGGAGTCGGCCATCCTGTCGGCCGTCGTCTTCAACGCGGTCGTGATCGTCGCCCTCGTGCCCCTCGCGCTGCGCGGCGTCCGCTACACGCCGTCGTCGGCGGCAGCGATGCTCCGCCGCAACCTGGCCGTCTACGGCCTCGGGGGCCTGGTGGCGCCGTTCATCGGCATCAAGCTCGTCGACCTCGTCGTCTCCACCATCCCCGGCATCGGCTGAGAGGCAACCACCGTGTCCCGCACCCACGCCCCTGCTCTGGCCCGCCAGGCCTGGGCCTCGGTCCGCATGATGGCCGTGCTCACCGTCGTTCTCGGCGTCGCCTACCCGCTCGTCGTGACCGGCGTCGCCCAGGTCCTGTTCCCCGGACGGGCCGACGGCTCGCTCGTCGAGCGCGACGGCACCGTGGTCGGGTCGTCCCTGGTCGGCCAGTCGTTCGACGGCGACCCACGCTACTTCCAGAGCCGTCCCTCCGCGGCCGGCGACGGCTACGACCCCCTGGCGAGCGGGGCCTCGAACCTCGGGCCGGAGAGCCGCGACCTGCTCGAAGCCGTGGAGCATCGCCGGTCCGCGGTGGCCGTGCTCGACGGCACCGACCCCACCGACGTACCGCCGGACGCGCTGACTGCGAGCGGCTCCGGCCTCGACCCGCACGTCAGCCCGGAGTACGCGCGGCAGCAGGTGGCACGAGTGGCCGAGGCCCGCGGCCTTGGCGAGCGCGTGGTCGAGGAGCTGGTCCGGCAGAACACCGACGGGCGTGGTCTTGGCTTCCTCGGGGAACCGGGCGTGAACGTCCTCCTGCTCAACCTCGCGCTCGACGCCCTCGGCCGCGCGGCACACTGATCTCGTGGGCACGCGCGGAAGGCTGAGGGTCTACCTCGGGGCTGCTCCCGGGGTCGGCAAGACCTTCGCCATGCTCAACGAGGGCCACCGTCGTGCCGAGCGCGGCACGGACGTCGTCGTGGGGTTCATCGAGACCCACGGACGGCGGCACACCGCGGAGCAGATCGAGGGTCTCGAGGTGGTGCCACGCGCGTCGGTCGACTACCGCGGGACCGCGTTCGAGGAGATGGACCTGGACGCGGTTCTTGCCCGGCACCCCCAGGTGGCGCTTGGTGGACGAGCTCGCGCACACGAACGCCCCGGGGTCGCGCAACGCGAAGCGACACCAGGACATCGACGAGCTGCTGGCGGCCGGCATCGACGTCATCACCACGGTCAACGTCCAGCACCTCGAGTCGGTCAACGACGTCGTCGAGAAGATCACCGGTGTCCCGCAACGAGAGACGGTGCCGGACTCCGTCGTGCGCGCTGCCGACCAGATCGAGCTCGAGGACATGACGGCCGAGGCCCTGCAGCGACGGATGGCGCACGGCAACGTCTACCCGCCCGAGAGGATCGACGCAGCGCTCGCGAACTACTTCCGGGCCGGCAACCTCAACGCACTGCGCGAGCTCGCCCTGCTCTGGACCGCTGACCGCGTGGACGACGCCCTGCAGGCCTACCGCGAGCAGCACGAGATCACCGGCACCTGGGAGGCCCGCGAGCGCGTGGTCGTCGCACTCACCGGCGGCCCCGAGGGCGAGACGCTGGTGCGCCGGGCCGCTCGCATCGCCGCACGCGCCTCGGGTGGTGACCTCCTCGCCGTGCACGTCGCGCGCTCGGACGGGCTCGGCGGCGCGAGCCAGGGCGCGCTGGCCGCCCAACGGACCCTCGTCGAGCAGCTGGGCGGGAGCTACCACCAGATCCTGGGCGACGACGTACCCGAGGCGCTGCTCGACTTCGCCCGGGCTGAGAACGCGACGCAGCTGGTGCTGGGTGAGAGCCGCCGGCGTGGATGGGCGCGCCTGCTCGGGGCCGGTACGGCGCTGGGCACGGTGCGCCGGTCCGGTGACATCGACGTCCACATCGTCACGCACGAGCACCGTGGTCGTGGCATCGCGCTGCCGCAGGGGCGGGGAGTGTCGGCACGCGTCGGCGGGCCGTCGGCTACGTCCTCGCCGTGGCGCTGCCTCTGGTCCTCACCCTCGTGCTCTCGCCGCTCCGCGAGAACCTCAACCTCTCCAGCGAGGTGCTCCTCTTCCTGCTGGCCACGGTGCTGGTCTCCCTGGTCGGCGGCATGGGCCCCGCCCTCGTCGCGGCCGTGCTCGCCTCGGGCCTCCTGAACTACTGGTTCACGCCGCCTCTGCACACCTTGACGATCAGGGACACGGACAACGCCCTCGCACTGCTCGTCTTCCTCCTGGTCGCGACGATGGTGAGCTCCACCGTCGACCTCGCGGCGCGACGCACGCGTCAGGCAGCCCGCGCCGCTGCCGAGTCGCGCACCCTGGCGAACCTCGCCGGGAGCGTGCTCGGCGGCGGGGAGGCGCTGGCCGAGATGCTCGACCGGGTCCGCGAGACCTTCGGGCTGGCGTCGGTCACCCTGCTCGAGCGCGTCGACGACGCGTGGCGCGCCGTCGCGTCCGCCGGCCCGGCGGTCGCGGCGCCCGGCCAGGCCCACACCGACGTACCCGTGGTGAAGGGGGTCGTCCTCGCCCTCGACGGCGGCCACCTCCAGGCGGAGGACCAACGGCTCGTCGGCGCCTTCGCGGCTCAGACGGGGGTCGTCCTCGAGCGGCTGCGCCTGGCCGAGGAGGCGGCCGCCGCTCGCCCGCTGGCCGAGGCCAACAAGGTGCGGACCGCGCTCCTCGCCGCGGTCGGCCACGACTTCCGCACGCCGCTGGCAGCGGCCAAGGCCGCGGTGAGCAGCCTGCGCAGCCCCGACCTCGACCTGGCCGAGGAAGACCGGCAGGAGCTCCTGGCCTCGGCGGAGGACTCGCTCGACAAGCTGGCCCGCCTGGTCGAGAACCTGCTCGACATGAGCCGGCTGCAGGCCGGGGCGATGACGGTCGTGGTGCAGCCCACCGCGGTCGAGGACGTCGTGGCCCGCGCGCTCGACGACCTCGGCGAGGGAGCGGCCACGTTCGTCGTCGAGGTGCCGCCCGACCTCCCGCTGGTGCTCACCGACGCCGGCCTGCTCGAGCGCGTCGTGGCCAACCTGGCCGGCAACGCCCTGCGCTTCTCCGGTGACGGCCCGCCGCCGAGGATCACCGGCAGCTGTCTCGCGGACACCGTGCAGGTGCGCGTGGTGGACCGGGGCCCGGGGATCCCGCGCGCGCAGTGGGACCAGGTCTTCCTCCCGTTCCAGCGGCTCGGCGACAACGACAACACCAACGGCGTGGGGCTCGGCCTGGCCCTCGCGCGCGGGCTTGCCGAGGCGACCGGCGGCTCGCTCGACCCGGAGGAGACGCCCGGTGGCGGGCTCACCATGGTGGTGACGCTGCCCGCGGTCGCGGGCGAGGCCCTGGAACCGGGTCGGCGCGAGCGCGACGAGGTGGCCCCGTGAGCCCCACGGGCACTCGCGTGCTGGTCGTCGACGACGAGCCGGCACTGCTGCGCGCGCTCACCATCAACCTGCGGGCTCGGCGGTACGACGTGCGCGCGGCGGCGAACGGAGCCGAGGCCCTCGACCTGGCCGCCGTCCACCAGCCCGACGTGGTGGTGCTGGACCTCGGGCTCCCCGACATGGAGGGCACCGAGGTGATCGCCGGCCTGCGCGGCTGGACCGAGGTGCCGATCCTCGTGCTGTCCGGCCGGTCCGACAGCAGCGACAAGGTCGAGGCGCTGGACGCGGGCGCGGACGACTACGTCACCAAGCCCTTCGGCATGGACGAGCTGCTCGCCCGGCTCCGGGCCCTCACCCGACGTGCCGTCGCCAAGGACGAGGAGCCGGTGGTCATGGTCGGTCAGGCGCGCGTCGACCTCGCGGCCCGCAAGGTCGACCGCGGGGAGGACGAGATCCGGCTGACGCCGACCGAGTGGCACCTGCTCGAGGTGCTGGTGCGCCACCCGGGCCGGCTGCTCAGCCAGCGACAGCTGCTCCAGGAGGTCTGGGGCCCGGGCTACGAGAACGCCCAGGGCAACCTGCGCCTCTACATGGCCCAGCTCCGCCGCAAGCTCGAGGCCGACCCGGCGCGGCCCGCCCACCTGCTCAACGAGCCCGGGATGGGCTACCGCTTCGAGCCGTGAAGCAGCCGCACC
>CAVXBM010000008.1:0-48122 GCA_963759965.1 uncultured Actinomycetota bacterium | reverse complement strand
CGTCGAGCTCCCGGAGGGCTTCAGGTCGCGGTCCTCGGACCGTGTCCTGCTCCACTTCGGCGCCGTCGACCAGACGTGCGCCGTGTGGCTGAACGGTGTCGAGGTGGGCCGCAACCGCGGTGGCTACCTGCCGTTCAGCTTCGACGTCACCGACGCGCTCCGCGCCGACGGCAACGAGCTCGTCGTGCGGGTGCGCGACGTCTCGGACGGCCGCGGGCCGAGCAGCGGGAAGCAGAGGTTGCAGCGCGGCAACATCTGGTACACCGCGCAGTCCGGCATCTGGCAGACCGTCTGGGCCGAGGCGGTGCCCGCGACGTACGTCGAGCGCCTGACCCTCACGCCGTTGCTCGAGCAGCAGGCGGTCGAGGTCACCGTCCACACCGCCGGTGCGGACCCGGGTCGCCGCCGAGCTCGGGTCACCGTGTCCGCCGACGGGGTCGAGGTGGCGAGCACGAAGGTCGCGGTCGGTCGGCCCACCGTCGTACCCCTCGGCGACCTCAGGCCGTGGTCGCCCGAGGACCCGTTCCTCCACGACGTCGAGGTCACGCTCGGCAGGGACGAGGTGCGCAGCTACGTCGGCATCCGGAGCTTCGGTATCGGGGCGGACGAGCAGGGCGTGCCGAGGCTGCTGCTCAACGGCGAGCCGTACCTGCACGTGGGTGTCCTCGACCAGGGGTACTGGCCGGACGGGCTGATGACGGCACCCTCGGACGAGGCGCTGGTCCACGACGTCGCCACGATGAAGGCGCTCGGCTTCACCATGCTGCGCAAGCACATCAAGGTCGAGTCGCTGCGCTGGTACCACCACTGCGACCGGCTCGGGATGCTCGTGTGGCAGGACTTCGTCAACGGTGGCGGGCGCTACAAGCCCAGGGTGATGAAGCACCCGGACGAGCGTCGCGTGACCAGCGGGCACTTTCCCGACGACCGCTACCGGCTGTTCGCGCGCGAGGACGAGCGGGGTCGGCGCGAGTTCCTGCGGGAGATGCGCCGGACGGTCGCGCTGCTCCGCAACGTGACCTCGCTGGCGGTCTGGGTGCCCTTCAACGAGGGCTGGGGCCAGTTCGACGCGAACGACGTGACGGAGAAGCTCCGGGGCCTCGACGCCACTCGCAGCATCGACCAGGCCAGCGGGTGGCACGACCAGGGCGGCGGCGACCTGTGGAGCCACCACGTGTACGGGCGGCCGTTCCACGTGCCGGCACGCGATCCCGAGGAGCGGCGCGCCCTCGTGCTGTCGGAGTACGGAGGCTTCGACCTCTCCGTCCCCGGCCACCTGTGGGGACCCGAGCGCTTCGGCTACCGGCACTTCGAGAGCGCCGACGAGCTGCAGGCCGCCTTCGTGCGGCTGCACGAGGACGAGATCGTGCCGGCGGTGAACGCCGGCCTCAGCGCCGTGGTCTACACGCAGCTGTCCGACGTCGAGGACGAGGTCAACGGCCTCATGACCTACGACCGCGAGGTCGTCAAGCTCCCGGAGACCGCCGTGAGCGAGACTCTCGGGCTGCTCCGGCTCGACTGACAGGGCGGGACCTCGGTCCGTGGGTGACGACCGCGCCCCCACGTATCGTCCCTCGGAGCCCAGGCATCGGGGACGAGGGGAAGCATGCGTCGAGGATCATTGGTCGGCATCACGACGGCTGTGTTGTTGGTCGTTTCGAGCGCGACGGCCTACGGAGACATCAACGGAACGGACGGCCGCGACCGGCTTTTCGGTACCCGCGGGGCCGACACCATCCACGCCAAAGCGGGATCCGACGACGTCTACGCCAAGAGTGGACCGGACTCCGTAGGGGGCGCCGCCGGGAACGACTTCCTCGCACTGGGGGAGGGCCACGACTACGCGACGGGCGGCTACGGAGCGGACAGAATCGTCGGCGCGGGTGGGAACGACTTCCTCAATGGCAACCAGGGTTCCGACCTCGTCAAGGGCGGCTCAGGTGCGGACTTCATCTACGACGGTGAGGACGCTGACACCGTGTACGGCGGTACGGGCGCCGACAACATCACGCTCGAGCAAGGAGTCGACTGGGTCGACGGAGGCGCCGGGAACGACTCGATCTACCTCCGCAACGACGGTCAGCGAGACCAGGTGTACTGCGGGATCGACAACGACCACGTCTACTTCATCAACGTCGAGGACACCCACGACGAGCTGCACGGCTGCGAGCACGTCGAGGTGCAGTGACGGGCCAGCGCCTACACCTTCAGCGCTTGACGCGGACCATCATCGCGTCGAACTCGATGACCCGCATGGTCTTCTTCTCGGTGATCACCGGGAACATGCCGGTCAGCTCGAAGCCCGCCGCCTCGTAGACCGCGAGCTGCTCGGTCATCGGCGGGGTTCCGTCGTAGAGCGGCATGACCGACACCTCAGACTGCATGCCGAGGACCTCCTGGATGCGGTCGCCCGCCCCGGCGAACGCCTGGAGGTCGAAGCCCTGGGTGTCGAGCTTGAGGTAGACCCGCGGCTTGTCGAGCCCCTCGAGCACCTGGTCGAAGAGCTCGTCGAGGCGGCGGACGGACACCGTCACGGCGCCGTCCGACCCGAGCTTGTCGGTCCAGGACTTCCCGAAGTCGCTGGGCGGCAGGAGCGAGCTCATCCGGCCCTGACCGCCGGCGACCTCGATCTCGGTCTCCGCAGGCTCCTCGCCGAGGGCGCAGCGCACCACCTGCCAGTCGGGGTCGGCCGCCGCGGCCTGCTCCAGGTGGTCGGCCAGGTGCGGGACCGGCTCGAACGACACGATCCGCCCGGTGTAGCCGTGCGCCCGGAGCTTCTTGGCGTACTGCCCGCGGTTCGCGCCGACGTCGAGGACGCAGCTGATCTTCAGGCGACGCAACGTCCAGGCGACGTGCTCGTCGGCCATGAAGTGCAGGACGCTGCGTTCGTAGACGGGCATGCGCTTGCGTGCGGCCTGCTCGTCCAGGACGAGGTGCGTGTCGATGCGTGGTGGCCCGATGCGGTGCACGGCGGGCTGCGGGCCTCGGCGGAGGACCCAGGACCTGCCGCCGAAGGGCTGCACAGTCATCCCCCGCCGGCCCTTCGCGGGCTGGGTGACCAGCCAGGCACCGGCGCCGAGCTTCCGCACCCGTGGTGCGGGTCCATGCGCCACGGTCACCAGGGTCGTCCGCTCGTCGAGCGGCGTCCGGCGACGGGTCACGGCACGTCGTACGCGGCCTGCGACGCGTCGTGGGGTCACCTTCATCGACACAACCTAGTGAGTGGGGCGGCCGACACCGGACGGCAGGTGCGTCGGCAGGGTCATCCTCGGGGCCCGGCGGGGCCGCCGCAGGCCGCCGGACCCGACGAGGACCTGGACGCGGAAGCGGTGCCCGACGTAGGGCTCGAGAAGCCGCTCCATCACCGTGTCGTCCTGCGGACGACCGGTCAGCGCCCAGGTGACGTCCTTGGCGACGTGGTAGTCGCCGAAGCTGATCGCGTCCGCGTCTCCCAGCGCCCGCTGGCGCACCTCGGCGGAGGTCCAGACGCCGACACCGGGCAGGGACCGCAGCCGTTTGTCGGCCTCGGGCAGCGGCAGGTCGACGATGCGCTCGAGGGCGCGGGCGTGCTTGGCGACGGTGACCACGGTGCGCGATCGGGCCGGGTCGACGTGGAGATTGAGCCAGGTCCACGACGGGATCGCCCGCAGCGTGTCCGGGCTCGGCGACAGCAGGAGGCGACGACGTTCCGCCTCCGGGCCGGGGGCGGGCGTGCCGTACTTCCAGACGATCGCGCGCCAGGAACCGAACGCCTCCTTGCCGGTGACCTTCTGCTCGATGACGGCCGGCACGAGTGCCTCCAGGACCAGCCCGCTCCGGGGGACCCGGAAGTGCGGGTGTGTCCGCCACGCCTCCTCGAGCACGTCGTGCTGCGGCCGGAAGCCGCTCGGGTCGTCCTCGGCACCGCAGGTCGCGGGCAGCTGGTCGAGCGCCCAGTCGGCGCCCGGGCCCCAGGCCCTCGAGAGCACCTCGCCGGCCGCGTCCATCGGCCGGGTCGCGATGGTCGCGGGACCGGCCGGCGTGCGGATCGCCCGCCAGATGGTCCGGTCGGGGTCGACGCGGTACGTCGGGTCGCCGCCGCCATGCCGGAGCGTGCCGAGCATCTGCGGGACCGGGCACGGCCAGTGCGGCTTCCAGACCCGCTCCTGGGGGCGGTCATCCGGCTGGCTCGGCACGGGCACGACGATACGTCGCGCATCCGACGTACTCGCTGGTCGAGCAGGTCCGAGGCGCCAGCCGAGGACCGCCCGTCGAGACCTGTCGGATGGCCTCTGCACAATGACGGGGTGCTGCTCGCCGACCTCGTCCAGACCTCCTCCGCGGTGTCCGCGACCCGGTCGCGCACCGCCAAGACCACGCTGGTCGCCGAGGCGCTCGCCACGGCGGACGACGACGAGCTCGAGATCGTTGCGGCCTACCTGGCCGGTGCACCTCGCCAGCGGCGCCTCGGGGTCGGCTGGCGGGGACTCTCGGAGCTCCCGCCTCCCGCGGACGAGCCGTCCCTCGGGGTGAGCGAGGTCGACGCCGAGCTCGAGGCGATCAGCCGCATCGGTGGTGCCGGGTCGAAGGCGAAACGGGCAGACGCCGTCGCGGCGCTGTTCGGCCGGGCCACCGAGGAGGAGCAGCGGTTCCTGCGGGCACTGATCTTCGAGAACCTGCGGCAAGGCGCCCTCGACTCGATCCTTCTCGACGCGGTGGCGAAGGCGTCCCAGGTGCCGCTCGCGGCCGTGCGCCAGGCTGCGATGTTCACACCTTCCTCCGGCGAGGTGGCGCTGGCGGCGCGCCGCGAGGGGGTCGGGGGCCTCGAGGCCTTCGGCCTGGTGCCGGGTCGGCCCGTCCGCCCGATGCTCGCCGGTTCCGCGCCCGACGTCGCGACCGCGCTGGAGACCCTCGTCGCCAAGGAGGCGCCCGACGCAGCCGTGCTCGTCGACCGCAAGCTCGACGGCATCCGGGTGCAGGTGCACAAGACACCGGACGACGTCCGCGTCTTCACCCGAAGCCTCGACGACGTGACCGCGCGGCTGCCGGAGGTGGTGTCGGCGGTCGCTGGACTGTCGGCGAGCACCGTCGTGCTCGACGGCGAGGTGATCGCGCTCCGCGAGGACGGCCGCCCGCGACCCTTCCAGGAGACGGGCTCCCGCACGGGCAGCGCGGCCGAGGACGACCTGGTGCGCAAGGTCCCGCTCACCGTCTACTTCTTCGACCTGCTCCACGTCGACGGCACCGACCACCTCGACGACCCGCTCTCCGCCCGCCAGGCTGCCCTCGGCGAGGTGGTGCCGGAGGCGCTGCTGGTCCCCCGTCTCGTCACGGGCTCCGCCGAGGAGGCCCAGGCGTTCTTCGACGACACGATCGCCGCCGGGCACGAGGGCGTGGTCATGAAGTCGCTGGCAGCGCCGTACGCCGCCGGACGCCGTGGCTCCGGCTGGGTGAAGGTCAAGCCACGGCACACCCTCGACCTCGTCGTGCTCGGCGTCGAGTGGGGCAGCGGGCGTCGCCAGGGTTGGCTGTCCAACATCCACCTCGGTGCCCGCGACCCCGAGAGCGGAGGGTTCGTGATGCTCGGCAAGACGTTCAAGGGCATGACCGACGAGATGCTCCAGTGGCAGACCGAGCGCTTCCTCGCGCTCGAGACGCACCGCGAGGGTCATGTCGTCTTCGTCCGTCCCGAGCAGGTCGTGGAGATCGCGTTCGACGCGGTGCAGCGTTCGACCCGCTACGACGGCGGGATGGCGTTGCGCTTCGCGCGGGTGCTGCGCTACCGCGACGACAAGACGGCGGACGAGGCCGAGGAGGTCAGCACGCTCCGGGCTCTTCTGTGAGGCGAGGGAATTCCTCCCGCAGGAACTGCCGAACCGTGCGACCGCGCTCCTCGCGTTCGTCGTCGGTGATCTCCACGGCCTCGCCGGCGCGTCGGCGGGCCACGCCGTCGACGATCTCCTCCGGGAGCCCACGGCCGCGCATCCGGTCGATCGCCTCGGTCTTGGTGATCAGGCGACCCTCGTCGATGGCGGCCTCGGCGCGCGCCCACACCGTCAGCCCGAGGTCGACGTACACGTCCTGCCGCCAGATTGCCCGCTTGCGCAGCGCCCGGCTCCAGTACCCGGTCAGCTCGGCCCGTGCCGCGTCGCGCAGCTCGACCTCGGTGACAGGCGGCAGCCAAGACCGGGGGTCGGGGCCGAAGACCACCACCGGGTCGTGGAGCAGCTCGACCCGCGCGATGCGGCTGAGCGGACGTCGGAAGAGCTCGCCGAACGCCCAGGTCCAGTGCGGCCGCTCGGGATCGGCGGAGTCGCTGAGCGGGACGTAGCCGCAGTGGACAGCGTCCCCGTGGCCGGAACCCGCGAGCTCCTCGTGCACCGAGACCAGGCGCTCACGCACCGCCGGACGCGGTGGCCGCTCGACGACCGCCACGGCGTCGATGTCGCTGATGCCCGGGCGGTAGTCCCCGGTCGCCAGGGAGCCCGCGACGTACAGCCCGACGACGAGGTCCTCGATCGCGTGCGCCAGCGCCTCGACCTCGGGGGCCGGAGCCAGCCGCGGGTCCACCATGACCGGAGGCTATCGACGGCGCGCCCGCGTGATCCCGCCCACGACCAAGTGCAACTCCGAGTTACATACACGTACGATGGCGCGCATGTCGGACCACCACGCTCCCCCGACGCCCGGGCGCCAGCGGCGCTCGGCGGCTGCCGAGAGGCGTCGCGAGCGCGAGAGCCGGATCATCGCGGCCACCCGGGAGCTGTTCGACGCCCGCGGGGTGCGCGACGCCCAGATCGAGGACGTCGCCCGAGCGGTCGGCATCAACCGCGCGATCATCTACCGGCACTTCACCGGCAAGGAGGAGCTGTTCGCCCTCACCCAGGTCGACTACCTGGTCGATCTCGAGGAGCGGCTCGCGAAGGCGGACGACGAGTCGGCGGCCCCGGCCGAGCGGCTGCGGCTCATCACCGAGGCCTTCGTGGACTTCGGCATCACGTACCCGGCCTTCGTCGACTGCGGCGTGACGATCCTGCGCATGGGCCCTGCCCTGCTCGACGAGCTCAGCCAGTCCGCGCTGTTCCGGCTCGGCAAGGGCATGACCGACTGCCTCGTGCGGGTGACCGCCGTGATCGAGGCCGGTCGCGCGAGCGGCGACTTCGAGGTCGACGACGTCGACCTGGTCGCGAACATGCTCTACGCCCTCGGGCTCGGTGGCCTGCAGCTGGCCCGCCTCGGTGTGATGGTGCGCGAGGCGAGCCCGGGCGTCCCCGTGGTCACGAGCCTCGACCTCGCCCAGGTGAAGCGTCACCTGGTCGAGTCGAGCCTCGCGCTCGTGCGTTCCTGAGCGCCGATCCTGCTCTACGGCGGGTTATCGCGGTTCAGAACCAGCGCGGGGACAGTATTGAGTTCAGTCGTCGTCGACAGACGCGCCGTCTTCATGCACGCCAGTTCGCCTTCGCTCGGCAACACGATTCGACAGGCGCCCGGTCACGGACCTCGCCTGTGACCACGCTCCGCTGCCAATGCGTCGCGCTACGTCGACGCCTTCTGCTCCGGTCTCGAAGGCCTTGGCTCCGACGTCCGTCGCCGCTTCCGACCATCGCCTCGCCTCGAGCGAGGCTCCTCCCCGCTCGATGCCAAGACGTTCATGGAATTCGTCGATCGACGCGGACACCTGAGAGCCCGAAGCGACGATCTCGGGCGCCTTGGACGGATGAGTGAGCACCTTGGAGTTTGCCTTGCCCGCAGCCGAAACCATGCGAGCCATGAGCCGATCCGTGGTGCGCGCGATCTGGTCGAGACGACCCTGACGTGCCGCGTGCAGCCCGAGTCGGTGGCCGTCCAACTCCTCTGGGGAGGCGTCGAGGACTCTGTCGAGCTCCAAGACTGCGATCGCGTCCTGAAGCTGGAAGCATCGAGCCAGCACGGCAAGCCACTCCTCGGTCTTGGCGCGCGCCTCGTCGCCTTCCTCAGCGAGGTCGCGGATTCGCTTCTTGCGCTCCAACCGCTCCGCAAGCGCATCCAACTGGCGCAATGCGTAGGCCTGTGTCTCGGCGATGGTGGCCGGAGCGCTCTGCACCTTCGACCACGTGACTTCGTCGACCCTTCCTCGGCTGTCCCGAATGGTCATGGCTTCCTCGACCACGAAGCCGATTCCGATCATGCGTGCCAACACCGAGTCCTTCTGAGCGCGGAGGACGTCGTCGACTTTGGCTTCAATCGTCGCCAGGTAGTCGGTGATTTCGTTCATCGTCTGTTGCATCGCGAGCTGCGCCATCATGCCAGCAGCCCCGGCGAGGATGGCCGGATTGTTCACGAGCGTCCCAGGCCCCTTGACGAACTCGACAAAGCCTTTGACTTGGCCCTTGTCGCCTTTCACGACACCTGTGCTCAAGCCGGTCTTCTTGCTCTCTCGCAAGCCGAACTTCTTGACCGCTTGGGCCGAGTCTTCGGTCAACTTCACCCAGCGCGCTGAGTTTGCGGAAATCTCAGAACCTGCCTGTGCGGCCCCGGAGGCCGTGCTCAGCACATTGCTCAGACGCGGAAGATCGAGGCTCTTGGAGGGCAGTCCCTCGTTTGCGAGGAATCGCTCGACGGCGGCAGGCTCGCCCAGAACCGCAAGACCATCGCCATCACTGATGAGCTGAATCTCGTCCAAGGCGAGCCCCCGTAGCGTCCTGGTGGAAGGCGCCACGGACCTCGTCGCACCCGCGAACCACGCTACCGGTGGGCTCTGCCGATCGCGGGTGTCAGTCCTGATCTGCCGGCGGCCGGGCCGTCCGACAAGCCGACCGGATTACGGCGAGGTGGCGACGTAACCAGATCCGGCTCGCTCCTGGCTCGGCATCAGGATCCAGAGGATCGGGTAGATCAGGATCTGGCTGCCGGGGATCACCATGAGCAGCAGCACGAACAGCAGCCGCGCTGTCCAGGGCGAGAGCCCGAAGCGCTCGCCGAGCCCGGCGCAGACACCTGCCAGCACCCGGCCCTGGGTGGGTCGTACGAGGCCCTGGCGGGCCATCCGGCTCTGGAGGTCGTTCATGGGGGCTGTCCTTCGTGGAGAGGTGGTGTTCGGTACCCCTCCAGCATGACGCCGACCCGGGCCGCACCCCATCGGTGACGACCCTGGTCGACCCCTGAATCAGCGCTCGAGGATGGCGGTGACGCCCTGCCCTCCGGCGGCGCAGATGGAGATCACGCCACGCCCGGAGCCCTTCTGGGCAAGGAGCTTGGCGAGGTTGGCCACGATGCGGCCACCCGTCGCGGCGAACGGGTGACCCGCCGCGAGCGAGGAGCCGTGCACGTTGAGCTTCTCGCGGTCGATCGTGCCCAGGGGCGCGTCGAGGCCGAGGCGCTCCTTGCAGAAGATCGGGTCCTCCCACGCCTTGAGGGTGGCGAGCACCTGCGAGGCGAAGGCCTCGTGGATCTCGTAGAAGTCGAAGTCCTGCAGGGTGAGCCCGGCCCGGTCGAGCATGCGCGGCATGGCGTACGCCGGCGCCATGAGCAGGCCCTCGCCGCCGTGCACGAAGTCGACCGCGGAGGTCTCGTAGTCGGTGATGTAGGCCAGCGGCTCCCAGCCCTGCGCCGCGGCGTACTCCTCCGAGGCAAGCAGCACCACGGACGCACCGTCGGTGAGGGGCGTGGAGTTCGCCGCCGTCATCGTCGCGGTCTCACCCTTGCCGAACACGGGCTTGAGGGTGGACAGCTTCTCCAGCGACGAGTCGCCGCGGAGGTTCTGGTCGCGCTCGAGACCGCGGAACGGCGTGACGAGGTCGTCCTGGAAGCCGGACTCGTAGGACGCGAAGAGGTGGTGGTGCGAACGCACGGCGAGCTCGTCCTGCGACGCACGGTCGATGTCCCACTCCAGCGCGGTCAGCGCGGCCGACTCGCCCATGGAGAGACCCGTGCGCGGCTCGCTGTTCTGGGGGATCGAGGGCGCGAGGTGCTGCGGGCGGATCTTCGCCAACGCCGCGATCCGACCCTGCGTGGTCCGTGCCCGGTTGGCCTCGAGGAGGATCTTGCGGAGCTTCTCGTTGAGCGCGATGGGGGCGTCCGACGTGGTGTCGGTGCCGCCGGCGATGCCGACCTCGATCTGGCCGAGCGCGATCTTGCCGGCGACGGCGACCGCTGCCTGGATCCCGGTGTCGCAGGCCTGCTGGATGTCGTAGGCCGGAGTCTCGGGCGAGAGCTTGGAGCCGAGCACCGACTCACGCGTGAGGTTGAAGTCCCGCGAGTGCTTGAGAACGGCGCCGGCGACCACCTCGCCCATCCGCTGGCCCTCGAGGCCGTACCGCGCCACGAGGCCGTCGATCGCGGCGGTCAGCATCTCCTGGTTGGAGGCGTCGGCGTAGACGGTGTTCGAGCGGGCGAACGGGATCCGGTTGCCGCCGATGACGGCGACGCGGCGGGTCTTGGACTGCATGGGACTCCTCGGTTGAGCGGGCGTACCGGTCCGGTCCAGCAGGACCGGGAAGGGCGCGCCCGTGAGTAGGCTCACGACGGCTGCGCGCCCCTCCATTGTTTGCCCCCACAGGGCGGAAGGGAACGTAACGAGAGCGAGATCACGATATGTGGACTCTGAGTTACACCCCTAGTTACATTTTGGGTTCCACCTGTCGCGCGGCCCCAGGAGGCAACACGATGAACGACCGTTACCAGAGCCTGATCCACACCTCGGTGGGGCAGGTGCTGGCCAAGAACCTCGGTCTCCCGAACCCCGTCGAGCTCGAGCGCTACGCCACGGGCGACCCGCTGGTCAACGGCACGGTCGTGGTCGGCGGCAACGGCCGTCTCGGCGCCGGACTCAAGCTCGCGCTCGACGACCTGGGCATCGCGTCGGTGGACGACATCTCCCCCGACCAGAAGTTCAAGGGCCTCGTCTTCGACGCCACCGGCATCACCTCCTCGGAGCATCTCGTCGAGCTCCAGCAGTTCTTCACGCCGAAGCTGCGCAGCCTCGAGGAGTGCAGCCGCATCGTCGTCATCGGCACTCCCCCGGAGAAGACCAAGAGCACCGGCGAGCGCATCGCACAGCGTGCGCTCGAGGGCTTCACCCGCTCCCTCGGCAAGGAGGTCGGCCGCGGCGGCACCGTCCAGCTCGTGTACGTCGTGCCGCGTGCCGACAAGGCCATCGCCTCGACCCTCGCGTTCCTGCTGTCGCCCAAGTCCGCCTACGTCTCCGGCCAGGTCGTCCGGATCGGCACGGTCGGCTCCACGTCGCCGGCCGAGAAGGTCGCCGACTGGACCCAGCCGCTCGCCGGCAAGGTCGCGCTCGTGACCGGCGCGAGCCGTGGCATCGGCGAGCAGATCGCGCGTGTCCTGCACCGTGACGGCGCCCTGGTCATCGGCGTCGACGTCCCGCAGGCCGCCGAGGAGCTCAACACGGTCGTCAAGTCGATCGGCGGTGAGGCGCTCACGCTCGACATCACCGCGAAGGACGCGCCGGCGCGCATCGCGCACCACGTGAAGACCAAGCACGGCGGCGTCGACATCGTCGTGCACAACGCGGGCATCACCCGTGACAAGAAGCTCGCGAACATGAAGGACGACGTCTTCGGCTCGGCCATCGCCGTCAACCTCACCGCGCCCGAGCGCATCACCGCGACGCTGCTCGAGGAGGAGGCCATCAAGCCCAACGGCCGCATCATCGGCGTCGCGTCGATCGCCGGCATCGCGGGCAACGTCGGCCAGACCAACTACGCCGCCTCGAAGGCCGGCGTGATCGGCTTCGTCGATGCGACCGCTCCCACGTTGAAGAACGGCATCACGGTCAACGCCGTCGCACCCGGCTTCATCGAGACCAAGATGACCGCGGCCGTGCCGTTCATGACCCGCGAGGTCGGACGTCGGCTCAACGCGATGTCGCAGGGCGGCCTGCCGGTGGACGTCGCAGAGACGATCGCGTGGTACGCCAACCCGGCCTCCACCGCCGTGAACGGCAACGTCGTCCGCGTCTGCGGCCAGATGATGCTGGGGGCCTGAGCCGTGGGCGACACCCGCGTGCTCGACAGCTCCCCTGGCTCGCTGGGGCTGATGCTCAAGGCGGCGGCCCCGGTGGTCCCCGGGCTGTCGGCCCTGCCCGGGCTGCGGAAGACGTCGTCGAAGGAGCTCCCCGACCTCACGCTGGTGCGGGAGGACGTGGCCGTCGACGCGGCGCACGTCGCGGCGTACTCATCGGTGTGCGGCTTCCCGCGCAAGGACACCCTGCCGCTGACGTACCTGCACATGCTGGCGTTCCCGCTGCACATGACGATGCTCACCGACTCGTCGTTCCCGTTCCCGGCGATGGGGATGGTGCACCTCGAGAACACGATCACGCAGCACCGCCCGTCGACCGCGGGTGAGCGGTACGACGTCAGCGTCGCCGCAGCGGGCCTGCGTGATCACGCCAAGGGCAAGGTCTTCGACATGCTGACGACCGTCACGGTCGGTGGCGAGACCGTGTGGGAGGAGGTCTCGACGTACCTCCGCCGCGGCAAGGGCGACGCGGCCGCTCCGGCCGGTCTCGACATCCCGCTCGTGACCCACGGCGGTGTCGAGTGGCGGCTGCCCGGCGACCTGGGCCGGAAGTACGGCGCCGTCTCCGGTGACCGCAACCCGATCCACCTCTACGCGGCCACCGCGAAGGCGTTCGGGTTCAAGCGTCAGATCGCGCACGGCATGTGGACGAAGGCACGCTCGGTCGCGGCCGTCGAGAACCGGCTCCCGGACGCCGTCAAGGTCGAGGTTGCGTTCAAGACCCCGGTCTTCCTGCCCGGCACCGTGCGCTTCGCCTCCGACGCGACGCACGACGGCCTCGGCTTCAGCCTGACCAACCCACGCTCCGGCGCCCCGCACCTGAGCGGCCGCACGACGTCGCTGGTCGAGCAGCCTTCCACGGTGGTCGAGCAGCCACCCGCGGGGTAAGCCCCGTCAGGGTGGCTGTTCGTCGTCCGGGCCGGTTAACGGGTTGTGACCCCTGCGTGGGCGCGGTTGGCTGTCGGGGTGACGGAGATCAGGGTGGGGCCCACGACGGACGTCGAGCGCTTCGTCGAGACCGACTTCACGGTGTGGTTCCAGGAGCACTCCGCCACCGCCACCGCCGAGGACATGGCCATCGGCATCCCGGAGGACCAGCGGTTCGCTGCCGTCGTCGACGACGCCGACCCCGCGACGTACGCCGGTGTCTACGGCGTCTTCCCGCTCACCCTGCCGGTGCCCGGACCGGACGGCGGCACCGTCCGCCAGCCGTGCGCCGGTCTCACCTGGGTGGGCGTGCACCCGGACCACCGCCGTAAGGGCGTCCTGACCGCGATGATGCGCGATCACCTCGAGCGCGTGCACGCCGACGGCGTCGCCCTGAGCGCGCTGCACGCGAGCGAGCCGGCCATCTACGGCCGGTACGGGTACGGCCTCGCGTCCCTCGAGCTCGAGCTCTCCCTCGGCCGCGGGACCACGCTGACCGCTCCGCACCTCGACGAGCTCGCGGGGTCGACCACCACACAGCTCGGCACCATCTCGGATCCCGGCACCCCCGAACGGATGCGGGCCTGCCACCTCGCGCAGGCCTGGCTCGGATCGGTGGTCGGCGAGGTCGGCTACTACGAACGCGTCTGCCAGATGCTCCCGGAGCAGCTGCGGGACAAGGAACCCGGGCGGATCCTCTACGCGCGACGCCACGGCGAGGACGTCGGGTTCGCGACGTTCCGGCGCACGCACAAGTGGGAGAACGCGAGGCCGTCCGGCGAGCTCACCGTGTCGAACCTCCAAGGCGATGCCGCGGCCAGGCTCACGCTGCTGAGGCGACTGGTCGACTTCGACCTGATGGGTAGCGTGAAGGTCCCGGTCGGCGTCGACGACCCACCGCTGCTGTGGGCCGGTGGTCCGCGGGCGACGTCCGACGTCGCGACCTACGACAGCCTCTGGGTTCGCCTCGTCGACGTCCCGGCCGCCCTGACGGCACGGGCGTGGTCGGCGTCGTGCGACGTGGTCGTGAAGGTCACCGACGTCTCGGCGCCGTGGAACGACGGCACGTGGCGGATCCGCGCAGCCGACGGCACCGCCGAGGTGGAGCGCTCCGACGCCCAGCCCGACCTCGCCCTGCCTGTCGAGTCGCTCGGCGCGGCGTACCTCGGCGCGGGGAACCTCGTCGCTCAGCACCGTGCGGGTCAGGTTCTCGAGCGCACGCCTGGCGCGGTGGCGTCGCTGTCGCAGGCGATGCGCACCCCGGTTGCTCCCACCGTCGCGGTCGGCTTCTGATGAGCGACGCCGACGATCGCCGAACCGCACGCGCCGCCCGGGCCGAGCAGCACAAGGAGGCGCAGCGGCAGCAGAAGGAGAAGGAGTCGGGGAAGGCACAAGCCCTCATCGACGAGTTCCTCGAGTCCGCGCGCGAAGGCGGGCTCGCGACCGAGGAGCTGACGGCACGGCCCTGGAACGGGAAGGGCCGCTACCGCACCGGTGTCCAGGGCTGGTTCCTGCGCAACGACCAGTCCGTCGGTGTCAGCGCTGACGGCGCGTACTACGTCCTGCTGGTGCCGCCGGTGCGCTTCGGCCGCCTGCGCAACGTCGACCTCGAGCCCACTCCCCCGCCACTCATCGTCGGCGAGGGTGGCCGCGACGGCGACGCCGTCGCGCTGGAGACCCTCCTGCAACGCCGCCTCAGCACCTAGCGGGTGGTCGAGCAGCGACGAGGCGCCCCCGGTGGTCGAGCAGCGACGAGGCGCTAGCCGAGGAGCGCCCGTCGAGACCACCTCCTGGGGTACAGAATCGAGAATCCTCAACCAGGGTTGGGGAAAACCCCTGTTCCAGAGTCAGAACTGTCGGTGCCTGCCTCTAGCGTTCTGTCATGGCGATCGACGAGCGCACCGGCACCCCGGTCGCTGAGCGTCGCCATCGAGTCCACGCCTTCGTAGGTCGTGTCGACGCTGCGCTCGACGACATCCTCGGCCCGGACGGCACCGGGTTCGTGTCGCTCTGCGAGCTCGGGGTCGGTGACACCCGCGAGAGCATCACCGACCTGGACCGGATCATCAATCGCCTCCACGCCTTGCAGGGTCGGCTGCTCGACCAGGGCGAGCGTCTCTCCATCGGCACCGCGACCGACGAGCACGGAGAGCCCCCAACGGTTCCCGCCACGACCACCGCCGGCTGGCTGGCCGACGCAGTGACCACACCTCTACCCCTGGCGAAGAAGACCGTGAAGCTCGCCACGCGGCTCGAGGACTCGTTCCACCACACGGCCCACGCCCTCGCGTCCGGCCGGATCGACCGCGACCAGGCCGTGGTGATCGTCGAGGCCGTCGACGCGCTGCCGGACTTCGTCCTCGAGGCCGAGCGCCGGAGTGCGGAGGACCACCTGCTGACCGAGGCGCGGGTGCACCACGCGTGGGACCTCAAGAAGCTGGCCCGGCACCTGCTGGAGGTGATCGACCCCGACGGCCTCGATGAGCACCTCGCCACCCAGCTCGCCGCTGACGAGGCTCGTGCCGCGCGGACGACGTTCTTCGAGCTGCGCGACGACGGTCACGGCACCGTGCACGGCCGGTTCGCGATCCCCGGCCTGGACGCCGACATGCTCGCCGTCGCCCTCCACGCCATCGCCTCGCCCCAGCGCCCCGACGCGATCGACCGCGGCGAGGACTACGCGCGACCCACCCCGGAGGTGTTGGGTCAGGCGTTCTGCGAGTACATCGAACGCTTCCCCGCCCAGGCACTCCCGGTCGCGGGTGGGATCAACGCCACCGTGGTCGTCACCATGACCCTCGATTCGCTGCTGGGTGACCTCTCTCCCGCCGTGCTGGACACCGGCAGGCGGATCACCGCCGAGGAGGCCCGACGCCTCGCCTCCCAGTGCGGCGTCGTCCCCGCCGTCCTCGGCTCCCAGTCCGAGGTCCTCGACCTCGGTCGCAAGGTCCGCCTCCACACCGCTGCCCAACGCACCGCGCTGCGGGTCAAGCACAAGACCTGCGCCGTCGAGGGCTGCACGGTCCCCGCCGCCTGGTGCCACGTGGACTTCCCCGGTTCTCACGGACACCGTCACAGTGGTCTTAGCGGCCACGGAGAGGTGTCTGATGGCGACGTCGTATTCGCAGGAGTTCAAAGATCAGATCGTCGAGCAGCATCGACGAGGTCGCTCGTTTATGGAGCTGGGCAAGGAGTTCAATCTCGCGCCCACCTCGATCTCGAATTGGGTGCGTGCTGCAGATCGCCGTGAGGCCGCAGCCAAGCGCTCCAAGAGCAACGCTCGGAACGCGGGTGGTGAGGCAGGTGCGGAGTCGGATAAGGCCAAGATCCGACGCCTTGAGCGGGAGCTGGCTCGCAAGGAGGAGGAGCTCGAGATCTTGGGAAAAGCGCTGGCCTTCTTCGCACGCAAGACGGACCGGTAGCGGTCTACTGCTACATCGCGGCGGAGAAGGCAGCCGATCCTGAGCTCAAGATCAGCGTGATCTGCCGGGTGCTCGGAGTGTCGAGGTCTGGCTACTACGACTGGCTGCACCGCGTCGAGGCGCCCTCGGAGCGCGCAATCGCACGACTTCAGCTGATCGAGCAGATTCAGCAGATCCATCGCGAGCACCGCTACTACGGGTCCCCGCGGATCCATCAGGAGCTGCTCGGCCGCAACGTCCGCATCGGCCGGCACAAAGTCGCCCGGCTGATGGCCTTGAACGGCATCTGCGCGTGGCGCGGGAAGATCAAGGACCGGCCCCGCGCCGCGCCACCCGCCCGCCGCCCTGAGATCAAGGACCTGGTCCAGCGCGACTTCGGTGCCGAGGTCCCCGACGCGTTGTGGTTCACCGACCTCACCCAGGTCCGCACCGGCCAGGGCTGGCTCTATGCCGCAGCGATCCTCGATGCGTTCAACCACGAGATCGTCAGCTACGCCGACGCCGACCGAGACACACCCCAGACCGCACTACGGGCACTGCGCGAGGCGATCCGGGTCCGCAGGCCACCGGCGGGGTGCATCATCCACTCCGACCGCGGCTACCAATTCACCTCCCGCGACTGGCTCGACACCGCTGCGTTGGCCGGGCTCAGCGTCTCCATCGGAGAACGCAAGAGCGCACTAGACAACGCGATGATGGAGTCCTGGTTCGCCTCCTTCAAGAACGAGGCGATCTATCCCTACGGAGTCCCAGCGACTCGACCCGAAGCCCGAGCCACCCTGTTCAGCTACGTCTGGGACTACAACCATCACCGGCGACACTCATCGCTGGGCTATGTCGCCCCGATTCCCTACGCAGCAGAATCACAGTGATCGTGTCCGTGAAACCCGGGCAAGTCCAACGCCCACCACAAGACACCCTGGTCCACAGGCGGCAAGACCACCGTCAAGGACGGCACCCTGCTGTGCCCCCGCCACCACCGCACCATCCACAAACCCGGCTGGACCGCCACCTACACCGAGAACGGCACCACCCACATCGTCCGCACGGTCAAACGACGCCAATAGGAACCGGCACATACCGACGGCCGGATCCGCTGACAGCGCACGGATCTGGCGATGAGCGTGCGGCCATCTGCCCGTTGACTGCGTCGATGGATGGTCGAGACGATGCGGGGCGGAAGGGGGTTCGGATGGACGTGCACCAGGTCGGAGCCTCGGGCGTTTCGCTGTCGGCGATAGGTCTTGGTGGTGTGCCGCTCGGGAACGACCCCTCCAGCGCCTCACAGGTCTCCAGTGCTACGGCGGCCCTTGAGGCAGCCGCTGAGGCTGGGACGAACTGGGTCGACTCGTCGGAGAACTACTTCGACACCGGCAACGAAGCGCTCCTCGGGGCCGCGCTGCGAGATGTCCGAAGTGCCATCCAGGTCTGCACGAAGGTGGCTCCCGGAGCAAAGGCCAGCGGTGGCGGCAGCGGATTCAGGCCCGAGCAGGTCCGCAGCGCGTGTCAGGCGAGCCTGGCGCGATTGGGGGTTGAGGCCCTCGACGTGTACCTGCTCCACTGGCCGGACGACACCGGCGTCCCGCTGGCCGACACCTGGGGAGCCATGGCGGCGCTGGTCGACGAGGGACTGGTACGAGCCATCGGCTTGTCGAACTACGGCCGCGATGACATCACCGCATGCCACGCCCAACGTCAGGTCGAGGTCATCCAAACGGGCCTCAGTGTTGTGGACTATCTCGAGGACCGAGACCTGGTCGCCTGGTGCGGCCACCAGGGGATGACAGTCACGATCTACGAGCCGTTGGCAGGCGGCGTACTCACTGAAACACCCTTCGACCAGGTCCGAGCCAAGTACGTCGGCACACCATGGGAGGACTCCGGGTACTTCCGCCTGATGTTCGGTCCAGATACGGGGCCACGCACCCAGAAGGTGGTCGACGGCCTGAGGGAGATAGCCGCGCAGCTGGGGATCTCGGTCTCACTGCTGGCTCTCGGGTGGGTGCTGCGACAGCCAGGTGTCGCGTCGGCCATCGCCGGCTCAGGCAACCCCGAGCGAGTTCGGGCAAACGCAAGCGCTGCCGACCTGCAACTGCCCGAAACTGTCCTCAGGGCGGTCGACGATCTGATTCCATTCGGACCCGCTTTCGCCTGACCCTGCGACGCTGATGCCGACGGCGAAACGCATCATCATGAGCGAGATCGAAACGCACTCTCATGCCGCTTGGTGTGCGCGGCAACGCGCGCGGATCTGCCGCATCGCCTAGTCGGCAGCCTCAGGGAGGCTGTCGACGATGACTCAGCGACGCGCCCTGCGCATCACCCGCAGCACGCGTCCCTGGTGAAGTAGAGGCTGGCGAAGACAAGAAGCAGAACCATCAGGATGAGGCACATGCACGCGAGCTTGAACGCGCCCACGGCAACGTCGTGAAAGGAATCTCTGCCGCTCCACACCAGGTCCATGGCGTACCACGACATCACTGCGCCGGCCACGGCAAGCGCCACGGCAACACCGATCCACAACCCCAGTGCTCGAGCGTCCGCCCAGACCGACGCACCGAAGACCGCGAGGCTCGACAACGACGCCACGATCGAGGCCCGGGTGAGCCAGACGCCCATGGCGAGCTGTCTCCGGTCATGCGACTGCACACCTCATACTCGAATGTGCTCTTCCCCTCGCACAAGGGGCCACGGGCCACGGGGCTCGCCGCCCGCGAGACGGCAATACCTTGGCGCCGGCTCTCGGCGGCGCCAAGGTGCTCTGCCAGTTGAGCTACGCCCGCAGAGGGTGGAGGCGACGGGACTCGAACCCGCAACTCTGTGCAACCCGCCACTCCCGCTGGGTGCTACGTCCTCTGCGACCGTAGGGGGCGCGCCGTGGGGCCGCGAGCGATTCCTTCGACAAGGATCAGATCATGTCGCGACTTGCGCGGCCTTGCCGATGTGCGGATGTCCTATCGACGTGAGCGCGGCGGTAGCGACCCCTCGACCTCTTCGACTCTTCGGCGTCCTGCCAGACACCAGGCATCAGGTCCCTTCCAGCTTGTGTCTGATTGGAGTAGTCCAGACGCATGCGGGTGTTGTGCTTCATTGGTGTTCACCACTTTGGTGACTGGGGCGGGGATGGCGCAGGCATGTTCAAGACCTGCGACCGGTGTGGCAAGTTGCGCAAGTTCAAGAAGCAGGGGCCGGACGGCTGGGAGCAGGCGCAGAGATACACCACGCCGGGCGCGGGCGGCTAAGCCACGCACGCCAGATGAAGGGGACATCGTCGCCGAGTGCATCATCCGCACATGCCGGTGTCGCTCCACCGCAGCCGGGAGAGCATGGACCCATGTCGCTGCCCACGCCCACGCTGGTCACCGAGCGTCTCCGGCTCAGACCGTTCGAGGACCGGGACGCGGACGACCTCTACGCCCTGCACAGCAATGCCCGCGTGCTCCGCTTCTGGGACTCGCCTCCGTGGACCGACCCGGCGCGTTCCGAGCGGTTCTTCGCGGCGAGCCGTCAGATGGCTGAGGAGGGCTCCGGGGCGCGGGTGGCCGTGGACCGGCTCTCCGACGGGTCCTTCGTCGGCTGGTGCGGGTTGAGCCGGTGGAACCCGGACTTCCGCAGCGCGTCGCTCGGCTACTGCTACGGCGAGTCGGCGTGGGGTCACGGCTACGCGACGGAGGTTGCGGGCGCGTTGCTGGAGTGGGCGTTCGGGACGCTGGACCTGAACCGCGTCCAGGCCGAGGCGGACACGCGCAACGTGGCCTCCGCGCGCGTGCTGGAGAAGCTCGGGTTCGTGCTCGAGGGGACCTTGCGCGAGGACTGCGTCGTGAACGGCGACGTGTCGGACTCGTGGGTCTACGGGCTCCTCAGGCGGGAGTGGCGCGCGACCTAGCCGTGCAGCGTCCAGAGGCGGTACGCCGCGACGGAGGGCGCATCGGTGAGCACACCGTCCTTGATCATCTGCGCGTCGACGGGTCCGGTGACGACCCTCAGAGCCGGTGGTCGGGCTCGAGCTCCTGCGCGAGTGCGAGCGTGTCCTCGTCGAGGGGCGCCTCGTCGAGCCCGACGTCCTGCGACCACGCGCGCAGCACCTCCTCCTCGAGCGCGTCGAGGTCGACCCCCGGCGCCTCCTGCTCGACCGAGCCCACCGAAGCGGGGTCGAACGGGAGGCCGAGGCGCTCGTACACGCCGCCGATGACCGGCTGCAGACGTCGGTGGTCGCCGACGACGATCAGGGAGCTGAACAGCCACGCGCCGCGGACCACCCGCTGCGCGGTGCCGACCAGCTTGACCTCGCCCCGCGCGTTGACGCTCTGCGCACCCGGGCAGTACTCCCCCGGCACCGGGCCCAGGCGCGCGTCGATCCCGAGATCGCGCAGCACGCCGACGAAGCGGCGGCCGAACTCGTCGAAGCGACGGTCGAGGCCCTCGACGTTGTCGCTGCCCACCCCGACGTGGTCCACCACGAGCGCAGCGGACGTGTAGGCCACCGCGCGACCGCCGACAGCCCGCACCACCGGGGTGAACCCCTCATCGCGGGCGAGCCCGACCGCCGCGTCACGCCCCGGCAACCTGGTGTCGCGACGGCCGAGGGCGACCACCGGACCCTCCGGTCGGTAGACCCTCAACGTCTCGGGGACCTCACCTCGGCTCGCCCTCCTGACCATGGCCTGGGCGGTGGCGAGCTCCGCCGCCGCGCCCCTGCCGAGGGGCCCCCGATGGAGTCGCACGACCTCAGCATGGCAGCCGCCAGGAGCCGTCCGCGGGCGCGAACCGCTGTGGCAGACTCCTGCCGTGGTCGGTCAGAGGAACGCCGCCGTTCTCCTGGCAGGCGGCATCGGGACGCGGGTCGGCCTCCAGCTCCCCAAGCAGCTGGTGAAGGTCGGCGGCAAGCCGATCATGGAGTATTCCCTGGCCGCGCTCGACGGCCACCCCGCCGTCGACGACATCGTCATCATGATGGCCTCGGGCCACGTCGAGGCAGCCCGTGCGATCGTCGACAACGGCGGCTACACCAAGGTCCGTCTCATCCTCGAGGGCGGCGAGTCGCGCAGCCACACGACGCTCAAGGCGCTGGACGCCGTGGAGTCGCTGGGGATCGAGGGCGACCCCAAGGTGCTGACGCACGACGCGGTCCGGCCGTTCGTCTCCGCGCGCATCATCGGCGACTGCTTCACGGCCCTGGACACGTACGACGCGGTGGACGTCGCGATCCCGCTGCGCGACACGATCATCGAGGTGGGGCCGGACAACACTGTCCCCTCCGCACTGCCGAGGGCCACGGTGCGCAGTGGCCAGACCCCGCAGGCCTTCCGCATGTCGGCGCTGCGCCGGGCCTACGCCCACGCGATGGCCGACCCGGACTTCGAGCCCGCCGACGACTGCACCGTCATGCACCGCTACCTGCCCGACGTTCCCATCTGGGTGGTCGCCGGCGAGGAGCGCAACATGAAGGTCACCCAGCCGATCGACATCTTCCTCGCCGACAAGCTGCTGCAGATGGCCAGCCGCGACGCCGTCATCGCGGGGCACGACGAGGACGCCTACCGCGCGGCCTTCGACGGGACGTCGCTCGTGGTGCTCGGCGGTGGTCCCGGCGCCGGGACCGACATCGCCGAGCTGGCCACGTCGTACGGCGCGCGCGTGAAGTCCTTCGCACGGTCCACCACCGGCACCCACGTGGAACGCCGTGCCGACGTGCGCGCCGCCCTCGAGGCGACGCTCCAGGCCCACGGCGGCGTGGACTTCGTCGTGAACACCGCCGGGGTGGTTCCCCGTGGCACGGTGCTCGAGGCTTCGGACGAGACGCTCTACAGCGTCGTCGACATCAACTACCTCGCACCGCTCCTCATCGCGCAGGAGTTCTTCCCGGCCCTGCGCGACAGCGGCGGCAGCCTGCTGCTCTTCTCGTCGGCTTCCTACACGCGTGGGCGAGGCGGTCTCGGGCTGCAGTCCTCCGCCAACGCCGCGGTGGTCAACCTCACCCAGGCGCTCGCCGACGAGTGGGCCGCCGACGAGGTCCGGATCAACTGCGTCATCAACCCCGAGGGCGCGGAGGGCGCGGACTCCCTGCGCATCGCACGCGCGTCGCTCGACACCTTGCTCTCGAGCAGGTCCGGTCAGATCATCGACTTCCCCGACCTCGACACCCTGGCCGTCGGGTGACCGCCGGCCCCCACGCGCTGCTCGTCGTCGGCGGGCGCTCGGCGCTCGCGTTCCGCCAGCTGCACGGCGAGCCCCTCTACGCGCACGCGCTCCGGGCCCTCACCGAGGCAGCAGGGCCGGTCCTCGTCGACGTGGACCGCGAGGACCTCGAGCGGGTGCGCGGCGACATCGCGCGGTGGCGGCTCGCAGCGACCCCTCTGGTGCGCGACGAGTGGTGGAGCGAGGTGCACGACGAGCGCGGCCGCGGGCTGGTCGTGCACGACGTCCTGTGCCCGCTGGTGACCACCGACTTCCTCCGCTCCGTCCTCACCCGGGCCGCTGAACGACCGGCGACGTCACTGGTGTCATTCCGGCCCGTGACCGACACGCTCAAGGCGGTCGTCGACGGCCGCATCCAGCAGACGATCGACCGCAACGGACTGGCCGCCGTCACCTCGCCTCTCGTCGTCGCGCCGCCCGTGCTCGATGCCGCCGACGAGGCTCCCCCGGTCCACGACTTCGCGGAGGCTGTCACGTGGCTCCGCGCGCGCGGCGAGGTAGAGCTGGTGCGCGCCCCGTCGTTGGGGCGCCGCGTCGAGCACGCGCGCGCCGTGCACCTCCTGGAGTACGTCGACCAGGTGGGCCACCGGATCCGGACCGAGGCCGGGCACCCGACCGGTCCGTCAGCGGCGGAACATCGACCGTAGCTCGCCCAGGATCTTCCCCGGCTGGCGTGCGACCGCCCCCGGAAGCTGACGAACGAAGGCAGCGGGGTCCTTCGCGGCTCGGCGCAGCATCCGGCCGGGCTTGCTGGCCACGCGCTGCTCGAGGTCGGCGAGGTAGGACGGGAACATGTCGCGCGCCGGGACGTCGAGGTGCGCGCCGCAGACCGTGCAGCGCACCGAGTCGAGCAGTCGTCCGGTGTACCGCAGCTCGTGCTCGGTGACCCGGTCGCAGGTCTCGCAGTGCAGCTCGGCCAGCTCCGTGCTCATCGGCCACCCTCCTCGCGTCCGCCCGACAGGTCCCAGCGCGCCCGGGCGAGCAGCCGCTCGGCGATGAAGAGGTCGTCGGGGAAGGTGATCTTGATGTTGCCGGGGTCTCCGGCAACGCAGTGCACGGACGCGACGTCGTACTGCTCGATGCAGCTCGCGGTGTCGGTGCCGACGAAGCCTTCGCCGTGCGCCTTGCGGTAGGCCTCGAGGAGCGGCCTGGCGGCGAAAGCCTGCGGGGTCTGCACCGCCACGACCCGGTGGTCGGGGGGTGGGCTGCCGTCGAGGGTCGCCAGGTGGCCGTGGTCGTCGGCGGGGATCGCGCCGCCGGTGCGAGCCGCGGTCTCGATCACGTCGGCCCACATGTCGCTGCCGGCCAGCGGCCTGGCCGCGTCGTGGATGACGACCACGTCGACCTCGCCGGACTCGATCGCCGGAGCCAACACTTGCAGCGCCTCCCACTCCGAGCCGTGCCGGGTGGCGCCGCCGACCACGACCTCGACGTCCGGCGGTCCGACCTCGCGGTCGAGAGCCCGCGTCACCACGTCACGGTCCTGCTCGCGGATCACGACGAGGGTGCGGCAGACCTCGGGCAGCAGCCGTGCCCAGCGGATCGACCACGTGAAGACGCGGCGGCCGGCGAGGGGGAGCAGGACCTTGTTGGTGTGCGCTCCGGAGCGGGTGCCGTCACCCGCGGCGAGCATGACCACCGCAGCCCGCGGGGGGCGCGGGTCCGCGGGTCGGGACGAGGGGGACGGCACCGGCCGATGCTAGCGCCGTGCCCCTGATCCCGATCACCGTGACGGTCAGCCGGCGAGCTGGGCCCGCAGCTCGGCGAGCGTCGGCGGCGTCGCGTCCTTCGACATGGCGTCCTGGATCCGGCGCATCTGCACGATGGTCGAGTCCTCGACGAGCTCCACGTCGTCGTAGGTCAGCATCGCGTCGACGGGGACGTCGCGGGTGAGCGTCGCCCCCTGCAGCACACCGAGCGGGACGGCGTTGTCACGAGCGAAGTCCTCCGCCGGGTCGATCAGACCCCGCACCATGGATCCGCCGATGCCGTCGATGCGCTCGCCAGCCTTGAGCGGACGCTTCGCCTCGGCGCCGACCTCGGCGGTCCAGTGCTCCGAGGTCAGGCTCGCCCGCTTGTCCAGCGCCATCTCGTACACCGTGAGCGGTGCCTCCAGGCTGGCCAGGTGGTACGGGCGGTAGAGCGCGAAGTACGGACCGTCACCCATCTGCAGGTAGGTCATCTCGTGGTGGACGTACGGGTCGTCGGTACGGACGACCACGAACACGCCCGGAGCGACCGGACCCGTGCAGTAGTCGACGACGCCGCCCTTCTCGAGGATGCCGCCGTCCTTCGTCAGCGCGAAGGTCTGGTGCAGCGTCGGCACCGTCGAGGCGGGACCGTGCATGCCCCGCTTGCTGACCTCGAGGCCGGTCGTGTTGGCCAGGGCGGCCATCTCGATCATGGCCTTCGAGCCGTCGACGAAGCTGGTCAGCATCTTCGGGTTCATGCCCTTGGCCTTCGCCTGCGCGGCGAGCTGCTCGGGGCCCGCGTGCGGGTCGAGCGGGTTGTTCTTGCCCTTGCCGGCGCAGATGACCTCGAAGTTCAGGTCGCGGGCGTAGTCCACCAGGATCTTCGTCTCCACCGGCTCGTCGCCGCGGCACACGGAGTAGATCGCGCCGGACTCGTCGGCCAGCCGGGCCAGGTAGGCGCCGATCGTCACGTCGGACTCGACGTTGAGCGTCGCGATGCCCTTGCCCGAGGCCAGCGCCTCGATGGCGACCCGCGCCCCTACGTCCGGCACGCCCGTCGCCTCGACCACGATGTCGAGGGGAAGTCCGCCGAGGTCGTCGACCCCGGCCAGCGCGACGCTGCCGCCGCTCTCGATCGCCTGGCTGGCGCGGTCGACGTCGGTGGCGTCCGACGGAGTGATCCCCGCCTGGCCGAGGGCGTCGACGGCGCGGTCCCGGTCGACGTCGAAGACGGCGGAGAGCGCGATGCCCGGCATCCGGAGCAGCTGGGCGGCGAAGCCGGTGCCCATCTGCCCGGCACCGACCAGGCCCACCCTCAGCGGCTGCCCCGTCTCGTCGAGACGTTGCTGCAGCCTTTCTCTGTAGCTGGTCATGAGTCGTTGTCCTTGCTCGTGGTGCTGGCGGGGGAAGTCGGGCGGGAGATGCGGAACGCGTCTCCCACGTGGAGGAGGGGGAGGTCGCCGACCCGCACGCAGACGTCGCCGGGGAGCTTGGGCTCCGTGCGGCCGTCGGCCTTGAGGTCGAGGTGTCCGAGGTTGAGGAGGTTGTCGCGCACGACAGGGCCGACGGCGAGCACCTCGAGGGCGGTGTCGCCGACCTCGATGACGTCTCCGGCCTGGGGGCCGTCCTCGGCGACGGTCGCCTTGTGGAGCACCGAGATGTCGTGCAGCTCCGCGGGCGAACCGTCTCCGAAGAAGATGAGCAGGCCATGGCCGAGGAACGCCTCGACCTGGCCGCCCACCTGCGTGACCTCCGACTCGTACAGGACTGTCGAGTCGGATGCGGTCATGCCTCTTCCACGTCCTCTGGTTTCACACCGGAGACGAACAGCTCCTCGGTGATGAACTGCGCCAGCGGCCCGGCCGGGCTGGTGGCGTGGATGTCGACCGTCTTGACCTTCTTCATCGGGTACACGCCCACGCGGGCGGTCCCTCCGCAGTCGATGACGGCGACGGCGATCTTGTCGAACGGAGCGGAGCTGGAGAAGCCGTCGAAGGCCTCCCCGCCCGTCATGTCGGCGATCCGCTGGGCGACGGGGTGGATCCCGCCGCCCGTGATCGACGCGACCAGCGGGCGCTCGTCGGTCGGAGTGATGGTGAGCGGTCCGCCCCAGCCGCCGCGACCCTTGGTGACACGGACAGACTTGTACTCGGTCATGGAATCGGTTCCCTTTCGTTGGTCGCTAGTTGCTGCTCGACGTGTAGAGCCCGAAGCTGGCGAGGTACGCCAGCACGACCGACAGCGGTCCCGTGATCAATCGCGAGATCAGCACGGCGGGCACGCCCACCTCGACAGTCTTCTCCTCGGCCTCGCCGAGGGCCAGACCGACGGGGATGAAGTCGCAGCCGACCTGCGGGTCGATGGCGAACAGCGCGGGGAGCGCGTACTGCGGCGGGATGTCGCCCTTGCCGATGCGTGTGCCCAGAAGGACGCCGACCACCTGCGCGATGACGGCACCGGGGCCGAGGACCGGCGAGAGCACCGGGATCGCGCAGAAGATGCTGATGGCGAGCAGACCGATCAGGTTGCTGGCGAGGGGCTCGATCAGGTGCGCGAGCGAGTCGCCGAGACCGGTCTTGTTGATGATGCCGATCAGCACGGCGATGAAGGCCATGAACGGCAGGATGTTGCGGATGACGGTGTCGATCGTGTCGCGGCCCGCCTGGTAGAGCGTGCCGACGACGCCGCCGACGGCCTTGCCCACCGTGACGAGGACCTTGTTCATGCTGTCCATCGCGCTCCCGCTGGGCTTGCCACCGGGCTTCGACTGGGTGCTGCTCATGCCGGCACCTCCTCGGTGGCGCTGCGACGCGCGAGCATCCGCGCGGTGATGAACTCGGTGACGACGCCGCGGATCAAGATGACGACGAGGCCCACGATCAGGTACCGCACGGCCAGGTCGCTGGTGCCGAGACCGAGCGTCGTGATGCCTGCGGCGATGCCGAGGTAGACGAACAGCTCACCGGCGTTGGCGTGCGGGAAGATGCCGGTGATCGGGTGCACGAAGCTGACCGCCGAGTCGTAGAACGCCGGCTTGTACTGCTCCGGGAGGAAGCGCCCCATCGTGTAGCACATCGGGTTCGTCAGGAAGAACACCGACATCGCGGGGAACAGCAGGTAGCGCACCGGGTAGTAGACGATGCCGGGGCGGGCGGCGACCTCGCCGAGCTTGTCGATCCGCTCGGGACCGATCAGCCGGATCAGCGCGTTGACCGCTGTCAGCAGCACGACCAGGGTCGGGATGATGCCGGTGACAAGGCCCATGAAGACCTCGCCGCCGGCCTGGAACAGACCGATGAACCACTCGGCGGCATCAGCGAGGGCGCCGAAGAAGCCGGACGGGTCATCGACCGTCGGTTGGCTGGCGGCCAGGGCCGCCAACGGGGTGAATGGCATGATTGCTCCTCATCGAGTGGGCCCGGGTCCGGGCCGGTTCGTGATGCTTGCCGGGCATCGTGTTGCTTCATCGGCGGGCCACCCCGCTCGATGGCCCTGCGATGTCGGGTCACGGGCTCCACCCCGTCCCGACGCGCAGGGAGTCTTCTCAGCCGGGCACCTCCTGGGTCCTCAGCTCCTCCGACGGCGTCCCGCGCCGTACGAAGGTCGCCGCCTGGCGGGCGGCCTCGCGCTGGGGCCTCGTGAGCCCCTCCACGTCACGCTCGCCGGCGATCCGGTTGACCCGGAGCCCGACGAGCTGCGGCGCCGCCTTCGTGCGAGCGAAGGTGGTGAAGCCGCGCAAGGAGATCGCGTCGCGGACGACGCCGTCGTCGTCGACGGCCATCGCGACGTACGCGCGGCCGCCGCGGTAGCGCCTGCCTCCCACGCCGACGGTCACCGTGCCCGAGCCGCGCAGCGTGCGGGCGTCGGCCGTGAAGGCCATCGACTGGCGGTAGGCCAGGGCGAGCTGGACGACCCAGCCGGCCACCACGGCGACCAGCACGAGGATCCATTGGTAAGGCATCAGGCACCTCCGGTACCGGGCGCGGACGACCGCGCCTCGCTGAGCAGGTGGCGTGCGAGCGACTCGTCGCACACCAGGGAGTCGATGAGGTGTCCTCGCAGGGCACCGAGCACGCCGGGAGCCTTCGCACGTCCCTCGGCGACGCCGATGACGTGCGGGATCGCGACGAGGTCCTCGAGCGTCACGCCGAGGATGCGGGCCTCGACGGCGTCGTGGATCGGCTGGCCGGCGGGGCCGTAGTAGCGGGCCGCGATGTCACCGACCGGCTTCGCGTCCCAGAAGGCCGTGCGCTCGTCCTTGGTGAGGTTGAGCGAGTCGAGGATCGCGCCCGAGGAGCCGTGCGTGGGGACGCCGATGCCGACGATGGCGAGGTCGGCGCGGCGGGCGGCGCGGAGGGCGTCGGCGATGGACGGCTCGGCCAGCAGCGCCTCGCGCGAGGTACTGGACTCGAGGGTGGCCGGGGCGTGCAGGAAGCGATAGCCGGCACCGAGCCGGACGGCGAGCTCGCGGACCAGCTCCTGGCCACTGATCTCGTTGCGGATCGCGGACAGGCCTCCGACGAGCTGGACCAGGTTGAGCCCCTGGTGGTCGAGGTCGGCGGTGGTCGCGTAGACCATCGACTGGAGTGCGTGCCCCCAGGACAGCGCCACCGTCATGGAGTCCTTGAGGTTGTCCATGAGAAGGCGCGACGCCTGGGTGCCGACCTGGTCGGCGACCCGGACCCCGGGGCCGGGGGCGGCCTGGGCGACTCGCACCTCGCGGAGCCCGAAGAGCTGCACGAGCTCGTCCTCGAGCTGGGTCACGCGACCGCCCGGGTCGTGGATCCGGATCTCGACGATGCCTTGCTTCTGTGCCTCGCTGAGCATCCGCGAGACGTTGGAGCGGCTGGTCTGCAGCTGCTCCGCGATCTCCGCCTGCGACCTGCCCTCGAGGTAGTACAGGCGCGCGGCCGCCAACAGCGTGGCGGGGTCGCGGGGCAGGGGCATCGGATTTCCTCAATCACGTTTGTGCAGATGTTGTTCACATGCGTGCACACCCTTTCTAGAGGTGTGACCGCGGTCACGTCAAGGGACCAGACGCCCGTGTCGCGCAGATTTTCGGGTCAGGGGGTCGCGCCCAGGCGCGCGGCGAATCCCTGGAGGAGCTGCGCCGCGTGCGCGCCGTCCGCGACCCGGTGGTCCGCGGTGAGGCCGGCCTGCACGGTGAGTGCCAGACCGACGCCGCCGGGCACGGCGACCGGCCGCTGCTGGATGGAGCCCAGGGAGAGGACGCTGGCCTGCGGAGGTGTCAGCAGCGCCTGGAAGCGGTCCACGCCCATCCCCCCGAGGTTCGACAGGGAGCCGTTGGCCATGCCGAGGTAGCGGCGGTCGAGCTTGCCCGTGTGGGCCGCCTTCACGACGGCGCGCATCTCCGCGTCGAGCTCGTGCGGGTCGGCGAGGTCGGGCTCCTGGAACGTCGGGACCAGCAGCCCACGGTCCGTGGCCACCGCGAGCGCGATGGCCGGCGGGCCGGAGTCGGTCGCCCGGTCGTCCTCCCAGCGGCAGAGCAGGTCCGGGACGTCGCGGAGCGCCGCGGCGTACGCGCGGAGCAGGACGGTCGTCCAGGACAGGCCACGCCGCTCGGCGTTCGCCGCGTCGAGGTGGACCTCCCGCCACACCGTGAACTGAGGGATCGCCGCGCTCGGCGTCATCTTGCGGGCGACCGCGGCGCGGATCGCAGCCTTGCGGTCGCTGCTGAGGGGCTTGCGCAGGCTTGGTCGCAGGCTGGGCCACCTTCTCGGTGGTCGAGGGCGCCTCCTCGCTGGTCGAGTGCCGCGAGCTTGCGAGCGGCGTACCGAGACCTCCGGACACCTTCGCCTCGACGTCCGCCACCGTGATCAGGCCCTCGGGCCCGCTCCCACTGACCTTCGCGAGGTCGATCCCCTGCTCCCGGGCCAGGCCGCGGGCACGCGGGACGGCGGCCGGGATCTCGGACGGACCCGAGGCCTCCTCGACCGACTCCTCGAGCGCGGCGGGGGTGGGCTCGGGCTCCGGGGCCCGCGTGACGACGTCCTCGGTGGGAGCCGGCGCCGCGAGCAGGTCGCCGAAGCCACCGCCGCCGTCCTCTCCCTCGACCCAGCCGATCGGCTCGCCCACCTCGACGGTGCCGGTCTCGTGGACGATCTCGACGAGCACACCCGAGACCGTGCTCTCGACCTCCATGTCGACCTTGTCGGTCATCACCTCGGCGACCACGTCGCCCTCAGCGACCGTGTCGCCGACCTTGACCAGCCACGTCGAGACGTCGCCCTCGGTCATGGTCATCGACATCTTGGGCATGCGGATGGCGAGGCGAGCCATCAGGACTCCTTGATCAGCGTCTGCGCGGCCTCGACGATGTCGTCGACCTGCGGGACCGAGGCGGTCTCGAGCTTGGGGGCGTACGGGATGGGGGCGTTGAGGCCGCTGAGCCGGCGGATCGGCGCGAGCAGCCGGTAGATCGTGGGCGACTCGGTGATCCGCGCGGCGATCTCGGCCATGAAGCCGACGTGGCCCGGCGCCTCCTGGACCAGCAGGGCGCGCCCGGTCCGGGCGACGTCCTCGAGGATCGGGGCGTCGTCGAGCGGGGACAGCGTCCGCGGGTCGATGACCGAGACGTCGATGCCGACCCCGCTGAGGGTCTCCGCGGCCTCGAGCGCCCGCGACACCATGACGCCCGTGGCGACGATGGTCAGGTCGCTCCCCTGCCGGCGTACGGCGGACTTCCCGAGCGGGATGCGGAACGCCTCCTCGGCCACCGGGCCGGAGGTGCGGTAGAGCAGCTTGTGCTCCAGCACGATCACCGGGTTGGGGTCGTCGATCGCGGACAGCAGCAGCCCCTTGGCGTCCTCGGCCGTGGCCGGCATGACGACCTTGAGGCCGGGGACGTGGGCGAACCACGCCTCGAGGCTCTGCGAGTGCTGCGCAGCCGCGCCGGTGCCGGACCCGAGGGGGGCGCGGAGCACCATCGGCACGGTGGCGGCGCCACCGAGCATGAAGTGGATCTTCGCGGCCTGGTTGACGATCTGGTCCATCGCCTGGTTGGTGAAGTCCGAGAACTGGATCTCCACGATCGGCCGCATGCCGGCGAGAGCCGCACCCACCGCGGCACCGACGATGCCGAGCTCGGAGATCGGGGTGTCTCGGATCCGGTCGCCGCCGAAGCGGTGGTAGAGGTCGCCGCTGACGCCGAAGGCGCCGCCGTAGACGCCGATGTCCTCGCCGAGCATGAAGACGCGGTCGTCGGCCTCCATGGCCTGGCCGATCGCCTCGCGGACGGCCTCGGAGTAGGTGATGGAACGGGGCTGGTCGCTCACGTGATGATCCCTCGGGTCAGGCCGGTGCGAACACGGCGTCGAGCAGGTCGGACGGGTCGGCGTCGGGCGCGGAGTTGGCCTCCACGACCGCGGCGCGCATGTCCTCCATGGCGCGCGCCCGGGTGGCCTGGATGTCGTCCTCGGTGAGGACGCCCTGCTCGCGCAGCACGGTCTCGAACCGGATGATCGGGTCGCGGTCCCGCCACTCCGCGATCTCCTCGCGGGTGCGGTAGAGGTTCTTGTCGGACTTGCTGTGGCCCTTCCACCGGTAGGTGACGTTCTCCACGAGGGTCGCGCCCTCGCCGCGCCGGGCGCGCTCCACCGCCTCGGTCACCGCGTCGTAGACGGCGACGATGTCGTTGCCGTCGACCGTGACGCCGGGGATGCCGTAGCCGGCCGCGCGCTCGGAGATGTTCTCGATCGCGAAGGACTTCTCGGTGGAGAAGGACATGCCGTACTTGTTGTTCTCGCAGATGAAGACGACGGGGAGCTTCCAGATCGCCGCGAGGTTGACCGCCTCGTGGAAGGCGCCCTCGTTGGCAGCGCCGTCACCGAAGAAGCAGGCGACGACGCGGTCCTCGCCACGCAGCTGGTAGGCCAGCGCCGCGCCGGCCGCGATCGGGATGCCGCCGGCCACGATGCCGTTGGCACCGAGGTTCCCGGTCGCGACGTCCGCGATGTGCATCGAGCCGCCGCGTCCGCGGCAGTAGCCGGTCTCCTTGGCCAGCAGCTCGGCCATCATCCGGGTCAGGTCGGCGCCCTTGGCGATGCAGTGGCCGTGACCGCGGTGGGTGGAGGTGATCGCGTCGTCCTCACGCAGCGCCAGGCACGCGCCGGTGGCCGACGCCTCCTGCCCGATCGAGAGGTGCATGGTGCCGTGCATGAGGCCGCGGGCGAAGAGGTCGTCGACCGCCTCCTCGAACCGGCGGATCGACCACATGGTGTACAGCGCGTGCCGCGCGCTGTCCGGCCCCGCGAGAGGCGAGCTGCTCATCAAGACTCCTTATGCACATTTGTGCAGATGTGCGTCACGTATGTTCGGACCATAGGTGAGGGCCGTCACTTCGCGCAAGGGGTGGTCTGGTCGCGGCGCGTCGGAAGCCGGTGGCGGAGCGGGCCTCAGGAGTCCGGCATGGCGCGCCGGTCGCCGACCGCTCCTCGGGCCTGCGGGAACCCCACGGTGCCCGCGGCCACCCACCACTCCATGACGTCGTACACGAGCCGGCCCGCGACGACCGACGGGTCGGCGTCGGACAGGCGGGCGGCTTCCACCGGGTCGCAGGCGAAGATCGCCATCCCCCGCAGGGAGTCGTCGGTCTGCTCGTCGAACGGGCCGTTGGCGACGATCGCGCCGGTACGCCGGAGCTCGGCCCGGTAGGCCAGGTGACGCGCCTGGAGCTCGTCGAGCTCGGCCTCCCCCAGCTCGACGGCGTCGTCGGGGCGGCGCAGCACCACGACGGTGTAGACGTCGAACGCGTCCGGCATGGTCCAGGCTAACGCCGCGGCCGGATCAGGCCCTCCTGCGCGACGGAGGCCACGAGCCGGCCGTCCTCGGTGAACATCCGCCCCCAGGCCAGGCCGCGGGCGCCGCTCGCGGTCGGCGAGGTCTGGTCGTAGAGGAGCCACTCGTCGGCGCGGTACGGGCGGTGGAACCAGATGGTGTGGTCCAGGGACGCCGCCTGCACCCCGCTGCTGCTCGGGTGCTCGCCGTGGAGGAGCAAGGTCGCGCCGAGGAGAGTCATGTCGCTGATGTAGGTCAGCGCGGCCTGGTGGACGAGCGGGTCGTCGGGGAGCCGGTCGGAGACACGGATCCAGTAGCGCACCTGCGCCGGGTGGTCGCCGCCCTCGAGCGCGCCGCCGGGCTTGGAGTCGCCGGCGTGACGCAGGTCGAGCGCGGACCACTCGCGCAGCCACTCCTCGCGCCGCGAGCTCTGCTCCGAGCTCATCGCCGCGGAGACGTCGAAGGCCTCGTCGGGCGTGGGGACCGACGGCATCGCGTCCTGGTGCTCGAAGCCGTCCTCCTGGACGTGGAAGCTCGCGGTGAGGGCGTAGATCGGCCGACCGTGCTGGCGCGCGAGCACCCGACGGGTGGCGAAGGACCGTCCGTCGCGGACGCGGTCGACGTCGTAGACGATCGGCACCGCGGTGTCGCCCGGACGCAGGAAGTAGCTGTGCAGGGAGTGCACCGACATGTCGTCGGGCGCGGTCCGCGCCGCGGAGACCATCGCCTGCGCGGCGACCTGTCCGCCGAAGACGCGTTGCATCTGTGTCCGGGGTTGCTTGCCGCGGAAGAGGTTGAGGTCGATGGTCTCGAGGTCGAGCAGGTCCACGAGCTCGGCAGCCGTTGCTGGCATGGGGATTCTCCGGTCAGTCCTCGTCGGAGTCGAGCCCGGCGAGGAATCGCTCGAACTCGTCGCCGAGCTCCTCGGCCGTCGGGAGGCTGCGCTCCTCGGCCAGTGGCAGTCCGCCGTCCTCGCTGCCCCGGGCGAGCGCGTCGTACTGCTGCTCGAGGCCGGTGACGACGTCGCGGACGTCGGTGGAGTCCGCGATCTGCTCGGCGATCTCACCCTCGCGTCGCGCGGCGGCCGTCTGGAGCGCCTCGAGCTCCCACTCGAGCCCGGTCACCACCTCGGCCGACTCGAGCACCTTGACCGACGCGGCCGGGTAGTCGAACTGCGCGACGTAGTGCGGGACGTGGGCGACGAACCCCATGGCGTCGTGCCCCCACTCACCGAGGCGCAGCTCCAGCAGGGCCTGGGCGCTCGACGGGATCTGGATCGTGCCGCGCCAGATGTTCTCGCCCAGCAGCAGCCCGGGACGCGTCGCGTGGTTGGTCACCATCACCGGCCGGGTGTGCGGCACCGCCATGGGCACCGACCCGAGCGAGACCGCGAGGCGGACGCCGAAGTGCTCGACGACCTCACGGACGGCTCCGGCGAAGGCCTCCCAGTGCGTGTCGGGCTCGGGCCCGTGCATCAGGAGGTACGGCGCTCCGCGACCGTCACGTTGGAGGCGCACCACGAGCCGGGGGGCGACGTAGGCCTCGTAGTGGTCCTCGACGAAGGCCATCGGCGGACGCCGGGCGCGGTAGTCGTAGAAGGCGTCGAGGTCGAAGCTCGCCACGACCCGGCCGGGACGCGAGCCGAGCAGGTGCTCCACCGCGAGGCGGCCTGCGTTGCCGGCGTCGAGGAACCCGTCGAGGGCGACGAGGAGGACCGGCCCGGAGTCGGACGGCTCGGCGCCGAGCTCGGTGACGTCGTCGACGATGTGCACCCAGCGGGACTCAGGTCGTGGCTCGGTCATCCGTCACTCCACGTCGACGAGGTGGTCGCCGTGGTCGAGGGCGGTGACGTCCTCGACGATGCGCCGGGCCAGCACCTGCGGGGTCAGCCCGATCTCGTCGAGGATCGCGGCGCGCTTGGCGTGGTCGAGGAACCGCTGCGGGATGCCGAAGATCCGCACGGGCGTCTCGACGCGCTCGCTGGTTGAGGGTCTGGAGGAGCACCGAGCCGCAGCCGCCCACCTCGCCGTTGTCCTCGACGCTCACCACCAGACGGTGCTGCGCCGCCAGCTCCACGAGGGCGGGATCGACCGGCTTGACCCAGCGCGGGTCGACGACGGTGACGCCGATCCCCTGTGCCTGCAGGCGATCCGCGACCTCGACGCAGGTGGCGGCCATCGCGCCGACGGCGACGACGAGCACGTCGCGCGCGCCCTCACGGACGAGCAGGTCGCCGGTGCCGACCTTGCCGACGGCCTCGACCTCGAGCGTCGGCGGACCCTTCGGGAAGCGGACCACGGTCGGTGCGTCGTCGACCAGGACGGCCTCGTCGAGGAGCTCGCGCAGGCGCACCGCGTCGCGGGGGGCGGCGATGCGGAGTCCCGGCACCACCTGGAGGATCGACATGTCCCACATGCCGTTGTGCGACGCACCGTCGTCGCCCGTGACGCCCGCTCGGTCGAGCACGAACGTCACGCCGCACCGGTGCAGGGCGACATCCATGAGCACCTGGTCGAAGGCGCGGTTGAGGAAGGTGGCGTAGACCGCGACGACCGGGTGCAGCCCGCCCATCGCGAGGCCGGCCGCGGAGGTGACCGCGTGCTGCTCGGCGATGCCGACGTCGAAGGTGCGCTCCGGGAACCGGCGGGCGAACGCGTCGAGCCCGACCGGGTGCAGCATCGCGGCCGTGATCGCGACGACGTCGGGCCGCTTCTCGCCGATGCGCACGATGTGGTCGGCGAAGACGTCGGTCCAGATGAGGCCGCGAGCGGCCTCCTGCCCGGTCGCCACGTCGAACGGCCCGGCTGAGTGGAACTGGTCGGCCTCGTGCTTCTCGGCCGCGTCGTACCCGAAGCCCTTGCGCGTCAGGGCGTGCACGATGACCGGGCCGTTGAAGCGCTTGGCCTGCGTGAGCGCCTGCTCCATCGCCGCGCGGTCGTGGCCGTCGATGGGACCGACGTACTTCAGACCGAGGTCCTCGAAGAGGCCCTGCGGGGCGAGGGCGTCCTTCATGCCCTTCTTCACCGCGTGCAGCGCGTCGTAGACGGCAGGGCCGACACCGGGCACGCCGTTGAGGCGCCGCTTCACGGTGTCGAGCACGGGTTCGTAGCGGGGGTTGGTCCGCAGCGCGGTGAGGTGGTTCGCGAGGCCACCGACGGTGGGCGTGTAGGAGCGGCCGTTGTCGTTGACGACGATGACGAGACGTCGCTGCTCGGCGTCGCCGTCCGTCGAGGCGATGTTGTTGAGCGCCTCCCAGGCCATGCCGCCGGTGAGGGCGCCGTCACCGATGACGGCGACGACGTGGCGGTCCTCGCCGCGCAGCGAGTAGGCCTTGGCCAGCCCGTCGGCGTAGGACAGCGCGGTCGAGGCATGGGAGTTCTCGACGATGTCGTGCGGTGACTCCGCCTGGCTGGGGTAGCCGGACAGGCCACCCTCGGTCCGCAGGCCCGCGAACTCGCTCGCGCGGCCGGTGAGCAGCTTGTGGACGTAGGCCTGGTGGCCGGTGTCGAACACGACCCGGTCGTGCGGGGAGTCGAAGACGCGGTGCACCGCCATGGTCAGCTCGACCACGCCGAGGTTGGGGCCGAGGTGGCCACCCCGGGAGGAGCAGGTCCGCACGAGGAGGTCGCGGATCTCCCGGCCGAGCTCGTCGAGCTCGTCGTCACCGAGCGCGCGCAGGTCGCGCGGCCCCGTGATCGACTCCAGAAAACCCATCAGGCGGTGCCTTCCCGTGTTCGGAGCGGGTGCTCAGTCTAGTGTCGCTCGCAGGTCGAACCAGGCGACGGCCGGCTCGACCAGGCTGCCGTACCAGACGCGTCCCTGGTGCTCCCGGACCCCGGTGACCACGTGGTAGTCGCTCGCGTCGTGCTCCACGTCGTGGACGAGCCGGCCGTCGGGCTCGAAGGCGAGCACGCGCGCGACCCGACCGGGCTGCGGCTGCAGGCGCTCGGGAATCCTGGTGGCGGCGCGACGCAGCGGAAGCGGGAGCCGGTGCATCAGCGGGAGGATCCCCACAGGCGGTGATGCCATCGGCACCCAGATCAGGCCGTCGCTGCCGCGCGCGATGTTGTCGGGGTGCCCGGGCAGGTCCCCGGCGAGGAGGTCGCGCTGCCCCGCCTGCTCCCCCGTCAGGCGCAGGCGTACGACGGTGCGCGCGGTCGTCTCGGCCACGAACACGGCGGACTCGTCGCCGGCGAGGGCCACGCCGTTGGCGAAGGCCAGCCCCTCGAGCAGGGTGTCGATGCTGCCGTCGGGGTTGCGCCGGAGGAGGCGGCCGGTGCGGGTGTCCTCCACCAGGTCGGCCCGCCACCGGGAGAGCGGGTGCACCGCCGAGGAGTCGGAGAAGTAGATCGTGCCGTCAGCCGCGACGGCGGCGTTGTTGCAGACCAGGAGCGGCTTGCCGTCGGCCTCGGTGGCCAGCGTCTCGAGGTCGCCGGTCCCGGTGTCGAGGGCGTAGAGACCGAGCTCGCCGTCGCACACGAGCAGCCGGCCGTCGGGAAGCAGCTCGAGGCCGAGAGGTCGGCCCTCCGTCGTGCCGACCTTGCGGATCCGGGCGCCGTCGTCCTCGAGGCACCAGATCGACCCGTCGTCGGTGCCGGTGTAGACCCGGCCGTCGGCATCGACGACGACGTCCTCGCACCCGCCACCGGGGACGGGGACGACGTTGAGCAACGGCAGCGCGGTCTCGGGCACACCGCGACGCTAGCCGGGGCACCGGGGCGGGTCAGAGGCGGGCGACGAAGCGACGCCCGCGCAGCGCCTCCTCGACGAGCCCCACCGCGCGGCGGGCCTGGAGGAGCCGTGCCTCCTCGGCGTGCCAGGTCGTGATCGCCTCCTCGATGGTGTCCGTGTCCGTGTAGTCGCGCAGCACCGCCCGGGCCTCGCTCAGCCCCTGGCGCGCGGCTGCCTGGCACGCCTCGACGTGCAGCACCGCGAACCGCGCGAGCACCACGTCGTGCCGGCGCAGCACGCCGTGGCCCCGGAACTCCGGCGGGCACAGGTCGAGCAGCCACTGGGCAGCGGTGCGCTCCCACCCCGGGGCTCCGGGCGGTCGGACCCGGGCCGGCCAGCCGGGTGGAGTGACGAGCGCAGCCATGCCGCCAGGATACATCCTGATCGAACACCTGTTCGAACAGGTCCACAGGTTAGTCTCCGTGCCCGTGACCCCGAGCAACAGCAAGGCGCGCACCGAGGCGCTCGGCCGGCTCGCCGCCACGTTGGGTGCCGACCCGGCCGACCTCGAGGCGGTCTCCCCGCTCGACACCCCCGCCCTGGGCAGGCTCGACGCGCTCGTCGGCGACGCCCTCGAGCGCGACGAGGCCACGGTGACCGCGGCGGTCGAGGAGACGGTCCGCTTCGTGCCCCGGCCGCTGCGCGGCCGCGCGAAGAAGATGCTCTTCCCGGAGTCGCCATGACCGGCCTCCTGGTCCGGATCGAGCTGGTCAAGCTCGCCCACGAGCTCGGCGTACCTCCGGCCGAGGTGGAGTTCCTCGACCGCCTCTCCCCCGACCGGCTGCGCGACCTGCGGGCCCACGTGACGCGGGCGGTCTACGCACCGCACGAGCACCGCTTCCGCCGGCTGGCCTCCCTCGGCAGGCTCGTCCCGGTGCCCGTCGCCGCCAAGGGCACGCAGGTCGCGCTCGGCCCGCTCGTCGCGGCGCGGGTGGCGGCGGCCGCCGACGTCGACCTCGCGGTCAAGCTCTCCGGGCACATCAGCCCGGCCTTCCTGAGCCGCATGACGCCGTACCTCGACCCCTCGCGGGTCGCGGACATCGTGTCCCGCCTCGACGAGGAGCTGGTGGTCGAGGTGGGGCACCTGACCGTGCAGCGGCAGGAGTACATCCCGCTGGCGCGGTTCATCTCCTACGTGCCGGTGTCGTGGGCCCTGCGCGTGGTCGCGGACGCGCCGCCGCTCGACCTGCTGCGCACCGCGTTGTACGCCGAGGACCTCGATGCCCTGGACGCGCTGATCGCCGAGGTCCCCGAGGACCGGCTGGCGGACGTGCTGGTCGCCGCCGACGGCGCCGACGAGCTCGCCGACGCACTCACCCTCCTCGAGCTCATCTCGGTCTCCTCGCGGGTCCGGGTGGTCAAGGTCGCCCAGGGTCTCGACGAGGGCGTCCGGGACGCCCTGATCCGCGCGGTCCACGAGCACGACGCCTGGGAGGCGCTGCGGCCGGTCCTCGAGAGCCTCACCGTCGACGAGGTCCACCAGCTCCTCGACGTCCCCGCGATCCGCGAACCCGGCGTCCGCGAGCGCCTCGAGGCCGTCGTCGATGGCGACCCCGCCGCCCGACGCGTCTTCGACGCCGTGGCGCCGCGCCTCGACGCCTAGCCCCTCACGAGGAAGTGCTCGCGCACGGCCGCGAGGGTGGTGAGCCCGTCGGCGTCGTCCTGGCTGCTGTCGTGGGTGGACCCGGCTGCGGCGAGCACCATCGCCTCGAGCTGCGTGCGCAGCGGCTGGAGGAACGGCCACACCACGACGCCGGCGATGCGCCGCACCCGGTCGGCTGCGGTGAGGCAGCGCAGCGCCCAGTCCGGCTCCCCCCGCAGGACCGACAACGCGGCGAAGGCGTCGAGGCAGTTCGCCACGCCCTCGTCGTCGTGCACCTCGAGGTGCGTCCACGCGGCCCGGCACAGCATCGTCGCTGCCTCCTGGTCGTCCCCCGCGACGAGGCAGTCCGCCGCGAGCTGGTCGAGGACGACCGCGCGCATGTGGTCGTCGTCGATCACCTCTGCTGCCTCGAGGGCGCGCTCGTGGGAGGCGCGACCTTCGTCGGGCCGGCCGCGCAGGAGCTGGAGGCCACCGAGCGGCGCCAGCGCGAGGGCATGCCCCCAGTGCTCGCCCTGCTGCTCGAACAGGCGCGCCGAGTCGACGAGCAGCGCCTCCGCCTCGTCGCCCGCCTCGGTGGGGAGCACCAGCGCCGCACTGAATCGCGCCAGCGGCAGCAGCCGGTCGTCCCCTCGCGCCTCGGCATCGGCGATCAGCTGCTCGACCAGAGGTCGCGCCGCCTCCAGCTCCCCCGTCGCGATCCGGATCGTCCCGCGGCACCAGAGCAGGACGCCGGCCAGGTCGGACGGCAGGTCGGCGGCCGACGGGAGCGAGGCGACCCGCTCGGCGCGCTGGAGCATCTCGACAAGAAGGCCGCGGCTCCACCAGTACCAGGTCAGCGGCGCGGCCACCGTCACCGCCAGCTCGGCGTCGTCCGCAGCGACGGCCTGGTCCAGCACGGCGCGCACGGCGTCGATCTCGGCGTCGACCCTCGCCCGCCACACCCGGGACTCGCCCGAGCGCATGCCCACGCCGGCCTCGGTGGCGAGGCGCACGACGTACGCCTTGAGCCGGTCGACCGCGCCGTCCCGGTCCCCGCTGCCGCGAAGCTCCTCGTCCAGGAAGGCCTGCACCGTCCTCAGCATCCGCAGCCGCGGCTCACCGCCCCCGTCCACCTGGACGCCGAGCAGGCTGTGCTCGACCAGCCGGCCGACGCCGTCGAGGACGTCGGGGCCTGCGACGGCCTCGGCCGCGGCGACCGTCCACGTCGAACGGAGCACGGCCAGGCAGCGCGCCAGCCGCTGGTCCTCCTCGCTGAGCAGGCCGTAGCTCCAGGCGATCGTCGCGCGGAGCGTCCGCTGCCGATCGGGTACGTCGACGTCGCGGGTGCCCAGGTCCAGCTCCTCACCGGGCGGGGGCAGCAGGCCGGCCACCGGCAGCAGCCGCATCCGGGCAGCGGCGAGCTCGATCGCCAGCGGGATGCCCTCGAGCCGGCGCAGCACCGATGCCACCTCGGCCCGGTTGCGCGCGTCGACGGTGAAGTCCGGTCGCACCAGGCGAGCCCGCTGCTCGAAGAGCTCCGTCGCGGCGTCGGCGGGCAGCGGCTCGAGCTGCACCTGCTGCTCGCCGTGCAGCCTCAGGACCGAACGGCTGGTCGCCAGCACCCGCAGCGACGGACAAGCGCTGAGCAGCTCGCCCACCTCCCGTGCCGCCCCGAGCAGGTGCTCCACGTTGTCGAGCACGATGAGCACCCGGTGCCCGGCGAGCAGGTCGACGAGCACGTCGCGCCACGGCCGCGGCGACGGCTGCACGCGCAGAGCCGCCGCCAGGGCAGGAAGCACGCCGGTGACGTCGCCGACCCCGCTGAGGTCGACGAAGCAGACCGCCTCGAGGTCGGGACGCGACGCCTCGGCGACGGCAAGGGCGAGCCGCGTCTTGCCGATGCCGCCTGGTCCGAGCAGCGTCACCAGGCGGGCGTCGTCGGAGGTGACCATGCGCACGAGCCGGTCACGCTCCGCGGCTCGCCCGACCAGCGGGCCGGTGGGGTGCGGCAACGGCGCCGGGTCGATGGCGAGCTGGGCCTCGGCCGGTGCGCGGAAGCGTTCGGTCAGCAGGACGGCGAGGTCGTCGGCCACCCGCTGCCCCAGCTCGTCGGGGTCGCGGAACGGTGCCGTCGAGACCCCCGAGGTCTCCCAGATCCGCTCGATCATCTCGGTGAGCCGGCGCTCACGTCCCGGCGCCGGTGTCTTCACGTAGAGCAGTCGCGGGTGGTCGGCCGAGAGCAGGTACTCGTCCTCCAGGCCCGACACGCTCGAGTCCGGCGCGACCCAGCCGTACGACTCGCCGTACAGCCCGACGAAGATGTCGCTCTGCCGCAGGTACGAGACGTACAGCTCGCGCGGGGGGTGCGCCCGCGCACCGAGCTCGAACATGACCGGGGTGAGGCGCAGCCGCTCGATCGCCGCCCGCACGGCGGCGCGCTCCGGAGCGAGCTCCTCCAGGGTCGAGGACACGAAGACGCGCACGCGCCGGTCCCATGACGGGACCACCGGCTCCAGCACGTCCATGAGGAGCAGCCTCCCGTTCCGTCGGGCTCCCGTCACGGGCAGATGTCCGCTCCGGGTGGACTGTCCCGAAAAATCCCAGGTGACTCCCCCGACGTTCCCCGGTTCACTGGTGACAAGACCCCTCCACCCCACGAAATGACCCGGCCGTGCAGATCACCCGTTCCTCGCAGGTGCCGCGCCAGAGCACCCGTCCGGACGTGACCGGCACCGCTCCCGCGGCCACGCCTGCTGCCCTCACGCTCCCGACGCGCGCGCTGCTCATGACCTTCGGCGTGCTCACCGCGCTCGCGGTCGTCGCGCTGCTCGGCGGCGCCACCCGCACCGCCGAGGCTTTCGCCTGGACGATCGAGCCGCCTCTCGGCGCTGCCTTCCTCGGCGCCGGCTACGCCTCCGGCTGCGTCCTCGTGCTGCTCACGCTGCGGGCCGGGACGTGGGCCCAGGCCCGGTGGCCGCTGCTCACCATCCTGGTCTTCACGGTCGTCACCCTGGCGGCGACGCTGCTCCACCTCGACCGCTTCCACCTCCCCGGCGACACCGGGCTCGCGACGGTCGCCGCGTGGTTCTGGCTCGCGGTGTACGTCGTGGTGCCGGTCGGCATGGCCGTCGTGATCGTCCGGGAGGAGCGTGCCGGCAGCGGGCTCGCGCTCGACGGCCCGGCAGTCCGGCAGCCCCGGTGGTTCCAGGCCTCGCTGCTCGTCCAGGGCGTCGTGATGGGGGTGCTCGGCCTCTGCCTGTTCCTCGGCGTCGACCGTGTCGTCACCGCGTGGCCCTGGGCACTGACCCCGCTCGTCGCCCAGGTCACCGCGGCCTGGCTCCTCGCCTTCGCGGTGGCCGCCGTGCTCGCCGTACGCGAGGACCTGCGACTGCTCGGCCCAGCCGGTGCGGGCTACCTCGTGTTCGGCGCCGCCGAGATCATCGCCGTCGCCCTCTACCGGGGCGACCTCGAGGGCGGGCCCGCGGTGGCGCTGTTCCTCATCGGCTCGGCCTGGGTCGCGCTCACCGGCGCCGTCGCCGTGGTGCTCTCGCGCCGTCATGCCGGCTGACCCCGCGCCCGCCTCGGGATCCGCAGGGCCCGACCACCGCCCGGTCCTCCTCGTCGCGAGCCGCGACGCGCTCGCGCGGGACCAGCTCCGTGCGGCGCTCGAGCCCCGCTACCGGCACCACTACCGCGTCGAGGTGCTCGACGACCCCGGCGCGGTCGACGCGGCGCTGACCTCGATCACCGCGTCGGGCTGCATGGTGGCCCTGGTGCTCGTGGGCTTCGGCCCCGGCGACGAGGACGGCCTCGACGTCCTGGCCTCCGTCGGACGCAGCCACGGCGACCCGTCGCGCGTCGCGGCGGTGCGGTGGGGCGACTGGGAGACGGCCGAACCGATCTTCGAGGCGATCGCGCTCGGACGCCTGGACAAGTGGCTGACCCGGCCCGAGGTCGACCCCGACGAGGAGTTCCATCGCAACGTCACCGAGATGCTCGAGCAGTGGCGCTCGCGCACCGGCTCCGGCTTCCACGCCGTCCGCGTCATCGGGCCGACCTGGCTGCCGCGGTGCCAGGAGCTGCGCGACACCTTCCGGCGCAACCGGATCCCGCTGCTGTTCGTCGACTCGGACTCCGAGGCCGGCTCCGACATGCTCGGCGCCCTCGGCGTGGAGGAGCCGGGGCTGCCCCTGGTCGTCCTGCGGTTCACGCCCGAGCAGCAGGTGCTCCAGGACCCGACCGACCTGGACATCGCCATCGCGTTCGGTCTGATGGAGCAGGTGGACCCCGAGACGGTCTACGACGTCGTCATCGTCGGCAGCGGTCCGGCGGGGCTCGGCGCCGCGGTGTACGCCGCGTCGGAGGGCCTGCGGACACTCGTCGTCGAGGCCGAGGCGATCGGCGGTCAGGCGGGGACGAGCTCCCTCATCCGGAACTACCTGGGCTTCCCGACCGGCCTGTCCGGAGGACGGCTGACGTTCGCGGCCTACCAGCAGGCCTGGGCGTTCGGCACCGACTTCCAGTTCATGCGGCACGCCGCGTCGCTGCAGCGCGACGGCGACGTGCTCCGGCTCGGGCTCTCCGACGGCAGCGCCATCACCACGCGGACGGCCGTGGTGGCCACGGGTGCGACGTACCGCCGCCTCGGCGTGCCCGCCCTCGAGGACCTCGTGGGCCGCGGCGTCTTCTACGGCGCCGCCGTGTCGGAGGCGCGCGCGATGCGAGGCCGGCACGTGTTCGTCGTGGGTGGTGGCAACTCCGCCGGCCAGGCCGCCGTGTTCCTGTCGCGCGAGGCGGACTCGGTGACTCTGCTGGTCCGCCGCGCCGGGCTCGAGGAGACGATGTCGGACTACCTCGTGCGCGAGCTCGACGCACTGCCCAACGTCGACGTCCGCGGCCGGGTCCAGGTCGTCGACGGCAAGGGCGAGGACTTCCTCGAGGCCGTGGTCGTCCGGGACCTCGACACGGGTCTGGAGGAGACCCGCGAGGGCGTGCTGTTCGTGCTCATCGGGTCCGAGCCGAGGACGGACTGGCTGGCCGGGTCCGTCGAGCTCGACCCCGGCGGCGAGATCCTCACCGGGGACGACCTCCCCGACGGCGACCCGACCCGCCCCGAGCTCGAGTCCTCGATGCCCGGCGTCTTCGCCGTCGGCGACGTCCGCTCCGGCGCCGTCAAGCGCGTCGCCGCCGCCGTCGGCGAGGGCGCCCGCGTCGTCACCCTGATCCACAAGCACCTCCACCAACGCCGAACCGGGGCTTAGGTACACGCGAACCGGGGCTTGGGCCCGGTTCGCCGTCGCGACCGTGCAGCTGGCTCAGTCCTGAGGGACCCGGACGAGGTTGCCCTCGGGTCCCGACCCGGCCTGCCTCAGCCAGGCGCCTGCCTGCCGGACGAGCTGGTCGCCGAACAGCACGGCCCCGGGCTTCGCACCCGGGACGGACGAGGCGCGTCCCGACCGGGGGTCGATCTTCAGCACGTCCTCGAACCGGCCCGACGACCCGTCGGCCGAGGTGTTGCGCCACACCTCGGCGTACACCGCGGACGAGTCGGCGGACCAGGGGAACGTCAGCCACGTCGTGCCGAGTCCGTACTCCGCGTTCAACGGGACGGTGTGGGCCTCGCCGGTCGTGGCGTCGTACACCGAGAAGCCTTCCGCGGGACCGGTGCCGTGCGGGTCGTCGGTCGCGAAGTGCGGGAACGCGACATACCGGCCGTCCGGCGACAGGCTCACTGCGTCCGGACCGAGCTCCCCGAGCTCGTCGAGGTAGCGGTAGGACCCGTCCTCGCGGGCGTTCGCTACGCCGACAGCAGGTTGCGGAGGACGAAGGGCATGATGCCGCCGTGGCGGTAGTAGTCCGCCTCGCCGGGGGTGTCGATCCGGACGGTGGCGTCGAAGGTGGTGTCGCCGGCGGTGACCTTGACGGTCCGGGGGGTGGTGCCGTCGTTGAGACCGGTCACGCCCTCGAAGGAGAACTCCTCCTCGCCGGTGAGGCCGAGGGACTCGGCGGTCTCGCCGTCGGGGAACTGCAGGGGGAGCACGCCCATGCCGATGAGGTTCGAGCGGTGGATCCGCTCGTACGACTCGGCGATGACCGCCTTGACGCCCAGCAGGGCCGTGCCCTTCGCCGCCCAGTCGCGCGACGAGCCGGAGCCGTACTCCTTGCCGGCGAGCACGACGAGCGGCGTGCCGGCCGCGACGTAGTTCTCGGACGCCTCGAAGACCGTGGTCACGTCGCCACCCGCGGTGAAGTCGCGCGTCACGCCACCCTCGGTGCCCGGAGCCAGCTGGTTGCGCAGCCGGATGTTGGCGAAGGTGCCGCGGATCATCACCTCGTGGTTGCCGCGGCGCGAGCCGTAGGAGTTGAAGTCCCGCTGCTCGACGCCGTGCTCGGCGAGGTACTTCCCGGCGGGGCTGTCCTTCTTGATCGCACCGGCGGGCGAGATGTGGTCGGTCGTGACCGAGTCGCCGAGCTTCAGCAGCACACGAGCCCCGCTGATGTCCTCGACGGGCTCGGGCTTCTCCGGCATGTCGTCGAAGTACGGCGCACGACGGACGTACGTCGAGTCCTCGTCCCACTCGAAGGTGTCGCCCTCGGGGGTCGGAAGCGAGCGCCAGCGCTCGTCACCGGCGAACACGTCGGCGTAGTCGTTGGTGAACATCTCGGAGGTGATGGCGCGGCCGATCGTCTCCTCGACGTCGGACGGCGACGGCCAGATGTCCTTGAGGAACACGTCGTTCCCGTCGCTGTCCTGGCCGAGCGGGTCGCCGAACAGGTCGACGTCCATCGAGCCGGCCAGGGCGTAGGCCACGACCAGCGGAGGCGACGCGAGGTAGTTCATCTTCACGTCGGGGTTGATCCGGCCTTCGAAGTTGCGGTTGCCGGAGAGCACCGAGACGACGGCGAGGTCGTTCTCGTTCACGGCGTCGCTGACCTCGGTGATGAGCGGGCCCGAGTTGCCGATGCACGTCGTGCAGCCGTAGCCGACGAGGTTGAACCCCAGCTTGTCGAGGTACGGCGTGAGCTCCGCGCGCTCGTAGTAGTCGGAGACCACCTTGGAGCCCGGAGCCAGCGTCGTCTTGACCCACGGCTTGCGGGTGAGGCCCTTCTCGACGGCGTTCTTGGCGAGCAGCGCCGCGCCGATCATCACCGACGGGTTCGAGGTGTTGGTGCACGAGGTGATCGCCGCGATGACGACGGCGCCGTGGTCGAGCTCGACCTCCTCGCCGTCGATGGTCGTCCGGATCGGGTTGCTCGGCCGGCCGCCGTCCTTGGGCGCGGACGAGTAGCGGGGCTTGCCGTTGCCGCCCTCGTGGCTCGGGGAGTCCGAGGCCGGGAACGACTCGGCGACCGCTTCGTCGTACCCCGTTTCCTGCTCGGCCTCGCCCGACGCGTAGTCGGCGAGGGCGCCGCGGAAGGACTCCTTGGCCTCGGTGACGGACACCCGGTCCTGCGGGCGCTTCGGGCCGGCGAGCGACGGGACGACGGTGCCGAGGTCGAGCTCGAGCTTCTCGCTGTAGCGCGGCTCGGCCGACGGGTCGTGCCAGAGGCCCTGCTCCTTGGCGTAGGCCTCGACGAGCTTGAGCTGCTCCTCGGAGCGGCCGGTGAGCTCGAGGTACTTCGTGGTCTCCTCGTCGATCGGGAAGACCGCGATCGTGGAGCCGAACTCCGGAGACATGTTGCCGATCGTGGCGCGGTTCGCCAGGGGCAGCGCGGTGACGCCGTCGCCGTAGAACTCGACGAACTTCCCGACCACCCCGTGCTTGCGCAGCATCTCGGTGATGGTCAGCACGAGGTCGGTGGCGGTCGAGCCCTCGGGCAGCTCGCCCGACAGCTTGAAGCCGACGACGCGCGGGATGAGCATCGACACGGGCTGGCCGAGCATCGCGGCCTCGGCCTCGATGCCGCCGACGCCCCAGCCGACGACGCCGATGCCGTTCACCATCGTGGTGTGCGAGTCCGTGCCGACACAGGTGTCGGGGTAGGCCTGGAGCTCACCGTCCACCTCGCGCGTGAAGACGGTGCGGGCCAGGTGCTCGATGTTGACCTGGTGCACGATGCCGGTGCCGGGCGGGACGACCTTGAAGTCGTCGAAGGCACCCTGGCCCCAACGCAGGAACTGGTAGCGCTCGCGGTTGCGCTCGTACTCGATCTCGACGTTGCGCTCGAACGCGTCCGGGGTGCCGAAGACATCGGCGATCACGGAGTGGTCGATGACCATCTCGGCCGGCGCCAGCGGGTTGATCTTCGATGCGTCCCCGCCGAGCTCCTCCATCGCCTCACGCATCGTGGCGAGGTCGACGACGCACGGCACGCCGGTGAAGTCCTGCATGATCACGCGCGCCGGCGTGAACTGGATCTCCTTGCTGGGGTCCGCGTCCGCGTCCCAGCCGGCCAGCGCCTTGATGTCGTCGGCGGTGATGTTCGCGCCGTCCTCCGTGCGCAGCAGGTTCTCGAGGAGGACCTTGAGGCTGTACGGCAGCGAGGCCACGTCGAGCCCGTCGCCGGTCACGGCGTCGAGCCGGAAGATCTCGTACTGCTTGCCGTCCACGTCCAGCGTGGCCTTGGCCCCGAAGCTGTCCTGGCTCGCCATGTGCGTTCCTCTCGTCAGCGTCCCGAGGGGTCATACCCGCTGCCATCTTGCCGAATCGACGTGGCGGCGGCGACCGTCCCTCAAAGTATCTTGATATCAAGATACCTGACGACGGTCTCGGACGGAAGAGCCGGTCAGGCCTCGCGCCCCAGCACGGCCACGACCTCGACGTGGTGGGTCAT
>CAVXBM010000007.1:0-24172 GCA_963759965.1 uncultured Actinomycetota bacterium | reverse complement strand
CCCTGCTCCGCGAGCAGGCGGCCGAGGCGCCCTCGGTCCTCAGAGGATCCGCGTTCGCCACCGCGCTGCGCCAGACGGAGTCGGACCCGAAGGGACTCAGCGACGAGCAGGCACTCGCCCTCTTCACCGCGGACGGCGAGGACCTGAAAGCCCTGTGTGCGTTGGCCGATGAGCTCCGACGGGAGGTGGTCGGCGACGACGTCACCTACGTCGTGAACCGGAACATCAACTTCACCAACGTCTGCTACACCGGCTGCCGCTTCTGCGCCTTCGCGCAGCGGCGCACCGACGCCGACGCCTACTCGCTGTCGCTCGACGAGGTGGCCGACCGGGCCGCCGAGGCGTGGGACCTCGGCGCCACCGAGGTCTGCATGCAGGGCGGCATCGACCCCGAGCTCCCCGGCACGGCGTACTTCGACATCGCCACCGCCGTGAAGAAGCGCGTGCCCGAGATGCACGTCCACGCCTTCAGCCCCATGGAGGTCGTCAACGGCGCCGCGCGCACCGGGCTGTCGATCCACGACTGGCTGCTCAAGGCCAAGGAGGCCGGCCTCGACACGATCCCGGGCACTGCGGCCGAGATCCTCGACGACGACGTGCGCTGGATCCTCACCAAGGGCAAGCTGCCGACCAGCCAGTGGGTCGAGGTCGTCACCACCGCGCACCAGCTGGGCATCCGGTCGAGCTCGACGATGATGTACGGCCACGTCGACCGTCCCGAGCACTGGGTCACCCATCTCCGTGTCCTGCAACGGATCCAGGACGAGACAGGCGGCTTCACGGAGTTCGTGCCGCTGCCGTTCGTGCACACGAGCGCGCCGATCTACCTCGCCGGCGTCGCCCGACCCGGGCCCACGCTCCGCGACAACCTCGCGGTCCACGCCACCGCGCGGGTGATGCTGCACGGTCGCATCGACCACGTGCAGACGTCCTGGGTGAAGCTCGGCGTCGAGGGCACCCGCGCGATGCTCCGCTCCGGCGCCGACGACCTCGGCGGCACGCTCATGGAGGAGACGATCTCCCGGATGGCCGGCTCCGAGCACGGGTCCGCGAAGACGGTCGCCGAGCTCACCGAGATCGCCGCCGGCATCGACCGCCCCGTGCGCCAGCGCACCACGACGTACGGCGTCCCCGGGGACCGACTGGCTTAGACCTCGTTGCCGTGGACCCTGGCCGACGCGATGCTGAGGCTCTCGGGCCGGGTGTCCACGATGACCAGACGAGATGCGTTCAACGAGGCATACGGCCGCGGGGTGTCACGAGCCGTCCGCCGTCCCCCACGGTCGACATCGCCGCGGGCAGCCGCACCGGCACCGCCGGGCGAGCCGGTGGCGTTCGGCGGCTCGGTGCTCAAGGGCGACGGGTCGATCTCGCACGGGTGGGTGGTCGTCGAGGACGGAGTGATCGTCTCGATCCGGTCGACCAAGCCTCGTGACGTCGAGAAGGCCGTCAACACCGGCGGTGTCGTCCTGCCTGGCCTCATCGACCTGCACGGGCACCCGGAGTACAACGTGTTCGCCGCGTGGGAGCCCCCGAAGGTGTACATCAACCGCGGCCGGTGGCGGGACAGCGACGAGTACGACCAGCTCATCAAGAAGCCGTGGGCCGAGCTGACCTCGGGCGGGAAGTCGGTGTCGGTGAAGACCGCCATGACGCGGTACGCCGAGGTCCGTGCCGTTGTCGGCGGCGTGACCGCCATCCAGGGCGCGTCGCAGGACTACCCCAAGAAGGCCGAGGCCCTGGTCCGCAACGTCGACCTCCTGGTCTTCGGCGCCCAGGTCGCCCGCAGCACGGTCGACTTCGACCGGCTCGACGACGAGGACGTCGAGAGCATCCGCAAGGGCATCTTCGACACCGGGACGGTCAAGGCGCACTACGTCCACCTGGCCGAGGGGCAGAAGACCAACGAGACCTCGGTCAACGAGTTCGTGGACTTCACCGCCTCTCCGCTCTTCAGCTCCTCGACCGTGGTCATCCACGGCACCGCGCTCGCCAGGGAGCACTTCGACCAGCTCGCCGCGAAGGGCGGCAAGCTGGTCTGGTCGCCGCAGTCGAACCTGCGCCTCTACAACGAGACCACCGACATCGGCGCGGCCCTGGACGCCGACGTGCCCGTCGCGCTGGGCGCGGACTGGACGCCGTCGGGGAGCCCGAGCCTCCTGCACGAGCTCAAGATCGCCCGGCAGACCATCAGCCAGAGCCCCGGTGTCGACGTCGACGCCCGGGAGCTCGTGCGGATGGTCACCAGCGGAGCAGCCGAGATCGCCGGCCTCGGCGACAAGATCGGCACCCTCGAGGTGGGCCGCGCCGCGGACCTGACGATCCTGCAGAAGCGCATGGACGATCCCTACGACAACGTCGTCTCGGCGTATCCCTCGTGGGTCGACCTCGTGATGATCGGCGGCGACGTCGTCTACGGCCGCGCCGACTGGGTCACCCTCGTGTCCACGCCGGCCGACTACGAGCCGGTCATCGCCTGGGGACGGCCGATGCTGCTCGACACCCGGTTCGGGTCGCCCGAGGACGCCGGCGTCGACGGACCGCCCCGCCGGCTCGCGGAGATGCGGGCCAAGCTGATCGCCCGCTACCCCGCGGTCGGCCCGGTCTTCGCCTAGGCACACCCCGAGAGAGGACGAGCCCATGATCGACTTCGACCCCGGCGCAGCGCCCAGCGCGGAGTTCGACAAGGGGCCGCCCGTCGCCCTCGCCCGCCACTTCGCCGCCCTGCCGCCGGTCCCCGTCGAGCTCCGGCCGCTGTTCTGGTACGACTGGGGCCCGGTCTTCTACCGCGGACGTCTCAACGGCTCCGCCAAGGTCCTCGGCATCGCCTCCGACCCCGGTCCGACCGAGCGTCTCGTCGGACGCACCCTCGTGGGGGACGCCGGCCAGCGTGTCCAGGGCTTCCTCACCAAGCTCGGGCTCACCAGCAGCTACGCACTCGTCAACGCCTTCCCGCACGCCGTGCACCCCAGCGACATGAGCAAGGCGATCCCGCTGCTGTCACGCCCCGATCACCTCGCGTGGCGCAACCGGTTCTACGACCTCATCACCGACTCGAGCCTCGAGGCGGTCATCGCCTTCGGCGGGACCGCCCAGGCGGCGCTGCACCTGTGGGACCACGCACCCGACGTCCCGACGTTCGAGATCCCGCACCCGTCCGCCCACGACGGCGTCGCCCTCGCCGCGGCCTGGGCTGCGGCCCTTCCCGCGGCACGCTCGGCCGTCACGCCCGACCCCGGCGGCGGCCAGTCGGGACCCGGCTACGGCAGCGAGATCACCGAGGTCGACTACGCGCGGATCCCGCCCGCCGACCTTCCCTATGGACCCCCGGTCTGGATCGGTGACGACCGCTGGGGGCGTGAGGACTCCCCTCGGCACGCCAACGCGATCGCCCGTCCCGGTGACGAGCCCGACCACACCATGGTCTGGCGCGCGCCCCCGGTCGTGATGCCGGTCGACCCCCCGCCCTGACCCGCCCTGACGACGAGAAATCGGTGGAGTCCCCGCGCCCCGTCGGCAAGGGTGGGGCGATGACCAGCAGCGACCTGTGGGACAGCGCGACGGCCGCGGCGTACGACGAGGGCTCGGCGGACATGTTCGCGCCCGAGGTGCTCGACCCGACCGTGGACTTCCTTGCCTCGCTGGCGGGTGACGGTCCGGCTCTCGAGCTCGCGATCGGCACCGGGCGGGTGGCGGTCCCCCTCGCGGCCCGCGGCATCGCCGTCTCCGGCATCGAGCTGTCGCAGCCGATGGTGGACCAGCTGCTCGCGAAGACGGGCGACATCCCGGTCGTGGTCGGCGCCATGGAGACGAGCACCGTGCCCGGCGAGTTCTCGCTGGCCTACCTGGTCTTCAACACCATCGGCAACGTCCGTACCCAGGAGGCGCAGGTCGCCTGCTTCCGCAACGCCGCCCGGCACCTCGCACCCGGCGGACGCTTCGTCATCGAGGTGGGCGTGCCCGGTCTCCGCCGCCTCCCGCCCGGGCAGACTGCCGTGCCGTTCGCGATCGGCGAGGACCGTCTCGGCTTCGACACCCACGACCTGGCCACGCAGGAAGCACAGTCGCACCACTACTGGCGACGGCCCGACGGCCTGTGGGAGCACGGCGTGCACAACTTCCGCTACGTCTGGCCCTCCGAGCTCGACCTGATGGCCCAGCTCGCCGGTCTCGACCTCGAGGACCGATTCGCCGACTGGGACCGCTCCCCCTTCACCGGCGACAGCGAGAAGCACGTCTCGGTCTGGCGGAAGCCCACCGCCTAGGTCAGGCGGCGTTCTCCGAGCTCGACCCGGTGGCCTCGAGCCTGGCGGTGATCGGCTCCAGCAGGGCGACCAGCTCGTCGAGCTCAGCCGGTTCCAGGCCCTCGTACGGCGCCTCGGCGAGCACGTCGGTCAAGGCCTCGACCCGGTCCTTGGTCGCACGGCCGGCGTCGGTGAAGCAGCCCGCTTCGTCGAGGAGCCCGCGGTCGCGCAGGCCGCCCATGACCGAGGCCAGGTAGGGCTTCGGCAGGTGGTGGATCCTGCCGAACGTCTCGGCCGGGTGGATGCCGGCGTCCAGGGCGCTGAGCACGTGGGCCTCGGTGCCACCGAGCCGCTCGGAGACCAGGGCCACGACGTGACCGTCCCCGCGGTGCTCCCGGAGCATGTTGGCCGCGTGCCAGAGCCGCGTCACGGGCTCCTCCGGCACGGGCAGCGAGCGCAGCCCGGCGTACATGACGCGTCCCTCCGTCGGCGCGCTCACGGAGGCCTTCGCGAGGAGCTCGGCGGCGCGCTCGAACCCGGGCCCCTCGACGAGGTCGCCGAGGATCGCTCGCAGTGCCGCCACGCAGCCCTGCTGCCGGGCGGCGTGTGCGGCCTCGGGGGTGGTCGTGTCCCACACCGTGGGGATGTGCCGGGCGACCTCGCCGTCGGCGAAGTTGTAGAAGGCCGCGTCCACCACCTCGGCCGGGACCCGGCCCAGCGGCGCGGAGCGTCCGGCGAAGTAACCGTCCCAGTAGTTCCGGAACCCGAGCGCCGCCATCGCGTCGTTGGGCTCGTCGGAGAAGAAGTTGACGAGCGAGATCGGCTCGATGAGCTCGAACATCCGCCGGGCGACCGGCTCGGGGTGCTGCGCCGTCATCAGCCCTCCTCGCCGGTCAGGCGGACGCGGTGCGGGAACCTGTGCAGCTCCTGCGGCCAGCCGACCGCCACGGCGATGCGACCGGCCCAGTAGCGGGCGGCCTCGTCGTCGGCCACGTCGATGACCGCGAACCCACCGAGGTGCTCCTTGGTCTCGACGAACGGCCCGTCGGTGAAGACGGGCGAGCCGTCGGTGGGGACGACGCTGCACAGGGCCGTCGAGGCGTCGAGACCGCCGTCGCTGAAGATGAAGACGCCCTGGTCGGTCATCTCCTGGATCACGGCCCGGCCCCGGACACCGCGCTCGCGCAACGTCTCCATCGGCAGGTCAGGCGTCCACTCGTCGTTGAAGGCGATCAGGTAGTGCGCCATTCCAGCTCCTCTGCTCACGGACAGCCCGGACGGCTGCCTCTCACCATCTCCACGAACGGGAACGGCCCGATCCGACACCCGGAAGGGATCAACCCACCACGGCGGTCAGGTAGTAGCAGCCGACCGGGTCCGTGCCGCCGTAGCCCTCCGGGAGGTACGGCGCGGGGCCGGTGATGTCGAGCGGGGACCAGATGCCCTCGTCGCGCAGCCGGTCGACGACCGCCTGGCACTCGCGGGACTCCCAGAGGTCCTCACGCTGGGTGAGCACGACGATCCCGCCGGGCCGGGTCACCCGGGCCAGCTCACGCCACACCGCCTCGACCTCGGGGAGGTAGGTCATCACGCCGACGCACACGACCGCGCCGGCACTGTCGTCCTCGACGGCGAGCGGCTGCTGCAGGTCGGCCTGCTCGACCGCGTCGTAGGTGTCACCCTGGCCGGCGACGTCGAGCGACGCCTGCGACAGGTCGAGCCCGCGCAGCGGGCCGGTGAAGCCGCGGGCGCGGAGCTCGCGACCGACGAGCCCGGTGCCGCACCCGACGTCGAGCACGGAGTCCACGGTGGGCTCCCGCGACGTCACGATGTCCGCCACCACCTCGGGCGCGCGGTAGGACCACGAGGCGAGGTCGCCGTCGTAGCTCTGCGCCCACTCGTCGTAGCGCTGTGCGACGACGGCGGGGTCGGTCGGGCTCTCTCCGAGCCAGGTGCTGATCGGGACGTCGTCGGCCATGCTGGTCCGCCGGCCTCAGGCGCCGACGTCGACCGGCATCGACTCGAGCCCGTAGACGATCGACTTCTCGCGGAACTCGTGGTCCTCGCCGCGGGTGGCCAGGTCCGGGAATCGGCGGGCCAGCGCGGGGTAGGCGATGCGGAGCTCCATCTTCGCGAGCTCGGCGCCGACGCACCGGTGGAAGCCGTAGCCGAAGGCGAGGTGGCCAGAGGCGTGGACGGCAGCGGTGCGACGGCGCGGGTCGAACTCGTCGTCCGCGCCGACCCGCTGGTCACGACCGGCGGCGGCGAGGTGGCAGATCACCACGTCGCCCTTCTTGATCTGCTGGCCCCCGACCTCGAGGTCGGTCTTCGCGAAGCGGGGGAAGGCGATCTGCACGACGCTGAGGTAGCGCAGAAGCTCGTCGACGGTGGCGTTGACGAGGGCCGGGTCGTCCGCGAGCTGGCGGTAGAGGTCCGGTCGCTCCACGAGCACGGCGGTGCCGAGCGCGAGCATGCTCGCGGAGGTCTCGAGCCCCCCGGTGAAGGCGCCGTCGGCGAGGCCGGCGAGGTCGAAGTCGCTGATCGCGTCGCCGTGCTCCTTGATGATCTGGCCGACGAGTCCGTCACCGGGGTCCTGGCGCTGGCGGGCCACGAAGTCCATGAGGTACTGCCGAGAGCCGGAGATCGCCCCGAACGTGCCGGCACCGCCGTACGTCACGTCGAAGCGCGCGGACGTGAGGGAGCGGAAGGTCTCGCGCTCCTCGTCGGGCAGGCCGAGCAGCTCGCAGATGACGAGGAACGGCACCGGGAACGCGAAGTCGCGCACCAGGTCGGCGTCTTGGCCGGCGGCCTCGAGCGCGTCGAGGCGCTCCTCGACGATCCGCTGGATGCCCGGACGCAGCCGCTCGAGGCGGCGCATCGTGAACTCGGGCGTGAGGTACTTCCGCAGCCGGGTGTGGTCGGGCGGGTCGGTGAAGCCGAGACCACCGATGACCCCGGAGTCCTGGCCCGGCTCCTGCCCGACGAGGTGCCGGATGTCGTTGCTGTAGTCCGCGGAGTTCGCCAGCACCTGGCGGCACTCGGCGTCGCCGGTGACCAGCCAGAGCGTGAGGCCGACGAAGGACGTGTGCTTGGTCACCGGGCTCTTCTCGCGCACCTCGCCGAGACGGGGCAGCGGGTCGTAGCCGTCGCGGAGGAGGGGCCAGATCAGCCGGTCGGGGACCTTGTGGATCTGCCGGAGGTCGATCGGTCCGACCCGGCGCATGATCCGCGAACGGACCATGTCCTTGAGCTGGGTCGTGATGCGTGACATGGGAACTCCAAAGTCGGTGCTGTGCGCAGATCCTAAGCAATCACAGGGCCGGATCCACGCTGTGACCTGCGGTCTCAGGGTGATTCCAGGGTATGTCGGCGCGGTCCCCGGGTCGTGAGCAGTCCTGCTCAGGTCTCGGGGATGGGCTCAGGGGCGCAGCCAGACCGTCCAGCGCTCGATGGCCTGGTAGCCCATCCGCTCGTAGAGCGGTCGTCCGTCGTCGCTCGCCACGAGGACCGCGGGGAGGTCCGGCGCGGCCAGGGTGGCTGCCCAGGTGACGGCCGCACCGGCGCCGCGGCCTCGGGCGGAGGCGAGAGCGGCGACGTACTCGACGAGCACCGCGTCGCCGGCCAGGTGGGCGGCGGCCACGGCGGCAGGCTCGCCGTCGACGTACGCCAGCCAGACGCGAGTGGGGCCGTCGAGCACCGGCGCCGCGAAGACGCCACCCGGCTTCGCGTCGGGCATCGGGTAGCCCTCGATCAGCACGCGTTCGGCGACGGCGAGCTCGTCGGCTGTGCCGACCTCGCGGAGCTCGACGCCGGGTGCCAGGTCGGGCGCGGCTCCCCCGGCGGGGCGGACCATGAGCGGCGGGTGTCCGACGAGGGCGAGGCCGTACCTCGTCAGGTCGGGCGTGGGGAACGGGCTCAGCAGGAAGTACGGCGCGGGGCGCGGGACCACCTCGGTGACCTCCGTGAGCACCTCGGCCCACTCGGCGTCCCGGAGGGGGCGCAGCAGGATCACCGGGTTGGTGAGCGCGCCGCTGTCGCCGACGTAGCCGGCCGCCCACCGGTCCGTGCGGCCGAGCGGTCGGCCGAGCGAGTCGGCGACCGCCAGCGTCCACGACGCGTGGACGAGCACCGCCCGCCGCACGAGCGTGTCGCCGGGCGACACCCCCGGCTCCCATCCGGTGCTGAGGTGCTCGCCCTCCTCAGGCAGGACCGAGCTGCGCTCCGCTCCCGCGGTCACGGCGTCGTGACCTGCAGGATGCCGAGGCACATCTCGTCGGTGGTTCCTTCGCCCCACACCACGTAGCGGTCCGTGGTGCCCTCGAAGGACGGCAGCACGTCGCGCACGCCCTGGCCGTGCTTGCAGGTGACCCGCACGGTGTCGCCGGGGTGGAGGTGCTCGGGCCGGATCGGCTTCGCGCCCTGGTTGTCGAAGTCCCAGACGGGGATGTCGAGGAGGGTCCGCTCGCGGGACGTGCCTGGGTTGGCCGTGACGGTGATCGACTTGCCCAGCAGGTGCATGTGCCCGGCGACCCCGAGGACGGTGGTCTCTTCGTGGATGGTCCGGTCGCAGGTCTGCACCGGGTTGGCCTCGATGGGCGTGCCGCAGAGCAGGTGCAGCAGGTCGGCCGTCGATCCGGGGCCGTCCCCGAAGCGGTCCTTCACGTCGGCCAGCGCGGCGTCGCGGTCGCACAGCTTGTTCCCGGTGTGACCCGGGCGGCACGGGAGCTCGACGGGGGCGGGGAGCAGCATCGTGTCGACGGGGGTGAGGTCCTCGGCGGCCGGGGCGATCCGCAGCCTCGCTGCCGAGACGTCCGGCTCCGCTCCGGCCAGCAGGTTGTAGTGGACCTGCATGACGATCCGGGCTCCGGGCGACAGGGGGACGCCGTACCCGGGGCGGAGGATCGACTCGCGCGACCCGGGCGCCCAGGCACCGAGCCACGGGTCGTCGAGGCCCTGGTTGGCGCCGAGACCGGTGCCGCCGAAGCAGGTCCAGCCCTGACCGTCGTACGACGCGTCCTTCTGCTCGGCTGCGGCGACCTGGTCGGCCGGCACCTGGAACAGGATCACGTGGTGCACGACGGACGGCGTGCCGGGCCGGACGTCGGTGCCGGTCAGGAAGGCGTCCTTGGTCAGGCCGGGGTCGAGCAGGAAGCAGCGGTAGTCGTCGGTGCCGACACCGGTGGGGGCGGACGGTGTGTACGCCTCGGGCATCTCGACCTCGAGCCGCTCCTCGCCGGGGCGCAGCGGCCGCGGCTTCGGGGTCCGGGCGTCGCTGTGGTCGTCGTGGTACGGCTCGTCGGCCTCGGAGGTCGTCGTGTCGGCCGAGGGGCTGGAGGACGCGCTGGGCTGCGCCTCGGCGCTGGTGGTGCCGGGCTCGTCCTTGTCCGCGCACGCGGCCAGAAGCAGGGTCAGCGCAGCAAGGAGCACACCGAGACCACGCACCCTCGCCCGCATGCGGTCAGGGTAGACCGCCGGACGCTCAGCGCACGACGGGCAGGTGCACCACGGTGCTGTCGAGGAGCACGGCTCCGGGGACGCGGCTGCTCATGCCGACGAACGAGTCGCTGATCGGGCTGGCGATGACGAACAGCGACTTGCCGGCCGGCACGTCCACCGCCACGGCGGGCAGGTCGATGGTGGTCGCCTTCGCGGTCACCGCGTCCGGGACGTCGAGCGGGAGCACGTTGCCCTGCACGAGCTCGGCGTCTGCGGGCGAGGTGCCGATGCCGAGGCCGTAGAAGGCACGGCTGCCGGGAGTGAGGGTGGTCAGCTTCGCGGTGAGGTACGGCGACCCGGCGATGCGGATCGGCCCCTTGGCCACCTCGTAGGCGATCGGGGCGCCGGCCGCGGCGGTCGTGGCGACCGTCCCCGCAGCGAGGGCAGTGTTGGCGGCGACCGAGGAGACCGTCGTGCAGGTGTCGCCCGGCGTCGCCAGGTGGTAGCGGCCCCAGCCGGTGAGGCCGGTGCTCCTGCCCTTGAGGGTCTCGTCGAAGAACCGCAGCGACAGGTCCGAGAAGGTGCCGCCGGCCAGCTTCTCCGAGCACGGGTCGGAGGAGACGGAGATGCCGCGCGGGAAGACCTGCGGGAGCACGTGGCCGCCGTTGTAGCCGACGAAGATGCTGTGCTTGCGCGCCCGGTCGGTGATGGCCGTCCGCCAGTTGGTGAGGCCCTGACGGAGGTCGAACAGCGAGTCGGTCGTGCCCTGGCCGAAGAGGACGGGGATGTCGAGCCGGCGGCCCTGCGAGACGTGCCAGGCCGGGCCGTTCTTGCGGAAGAACTTCACGAGGTTCTCGGTGCCCTGGATGCTGCCGTCGGGCCAGCTGCCGGTGGCCACGCCCTCGGCGAGCGCCTTGTAGACGCTGGTCGGGAGGGCCTGCGAGGGCACGGAGGCCGCGCTGAGCGCGAGCGCCCACTCGCCTCGCGGCACGCCCTGGGGGGCGAGGCTGGTGTTGAGGTCGTTCCAGGTGATCTCGGGTGCGAGCGCGTCGAAGACCTGCTTGCCGGTCACGCGGAGCTCCTCGAACGCCGCGAGGAACTGGTAGCCGCCGCCGTAGCTGCCGCCCATCGCGCCGATGCGCGGGTCACCCGGTGCGTCCTGCTTGACCCAGTCGAGCTTGCTCACCAGGGTCACCAGCGAACGCACGTCGTGGCCCTCGACGTCGGGATTCTCGACGTACGCCGTGCCACCGCTCTCGCCGAAGCCGCGCTGGTCGAAGGACAGCACGCCGTAGCCCGCGTCCAGGAACTTCTGGAAGCTCGCCGGGTCCGTGGTCCGCGAGCCGCCCCAGCCGTGGCTGTGCAGCAGCATCGGGACGCGCTTGGAGGCGCTCGCCCCGGCCGGCTTGAACAGCGTGTAGCAGATCTTCACGGGGGCCGTCGTCCCCGGGTCCGGCACGCTGGTGAGGCACTGGTCGGTCACGGTCGGGCCGGTGGCTGCCTGCGCCGGCGCACCGCCGAGCACGGCCAGCGGGGCGGTGGCGAGCAGGGCGGCGCTCACCGCAGCGGCCACGAGGGGACGGCGCTTCATCGGGACTCCCAGGTCGGTCGAAGTTACCGATGAGTCAACGAGCGGTGGTGACGACCGTTACGCTTGCTGCGGTTGGGGAGCCTTTCCGGCACCTACGGCCGACAACTCTCCCCAACCCGCCGCGTCCAGCGCGCACTCCACCGGTCCGCCGCACCCGGTGCCCCTGGCCGGCGGGGTCGGCGAGCCTCGAGGCATGGACCTCGAGGACGTGATGGCCAGGCAAGGAGGCGTCATCACGCGCGCCCAGGTCCTGGCCGCCGGCCTCGACGACGACCACATCGAGACGCGGTTGCGCCGCAAGGACTGGCGACGCGTCCACCGTGGGGTCTACGTCGGCCACACAGGTCCCCTGGGCTGGGAGCAACAGGTGTGGGCGGCTCTGCTCTTCTACGGGGAGGCCGACGGCGAGGCGGCCGCCTTCGGGTCGACGGCGCTCGCCCTCGAGGGGATGTCAGGGCACACGCCGGGTGGACAGGTGCACGTCGCGGTCCCACACGAGCGCCGGGTGACGAAGCTCCCTGGCGTCGTCGTCCACCGGCTCCGTTCGTTCCACGACGTCGTCCACCCGTCGCGCCGACCGCGGCGCGTTCGCCTCGAGCACGCAGTCGTGCACGTCGCCTCGGCGGCACGCGACGAGGCGGCTGCCGTCGCGGTGCTCGCCGACGCCTGCCAGACGCGTCGTACGACGGCCACGCGGCTCGGACGCACGTTGCTCGCACTGGGAACGATGCCGAGGCGACGGTTGCTCCTCGCGATCCTCGACGATGTCGCGACCGGCGTGCACTCGGTCCTCGAGCGTCGCTACGCGCGCGACGTCGAGCGCGCCCACGGGCTCCCTCGCGGAAAGCGTCAGCAGGCCGGAGGGAACGGCCGCGGCGGGCGTGCCTGGCGCGACTGCCTCTACCTGCGCGGCCGACTCGTGGTCGAGCTGGACGGGCGTCTGGGGCACGAGTGGACCGAGGATCGCTGGGCGGACTTCGACCGCGACATCGAGGCGGCTGTCGAGGGCGCTGTCACCATCAGGGTCGGCTGGCGTCAGGTCCTCGACCCCTGCCGGGTGGCCGCCGCGTTGGCGCGTCTCCTGCAGGGGCTCGGGTGGACGGGTACCCCTCGCCCGTGCGGGCCCGCGTGCGCGGTGGGACTGGCCAAGGCCGCCTGACGAGACAGGCTCCGACGGGTAAAGAGCGGGCGATTCGCTCACGGGGTCGGCCGGGACCGTGAACGCTGGATGAACGTGGCGCGTTCCACCGTCACCCCGGGGCCCGAGGAGCGTTCATACAGTCATGACACCGACGAGCCCACCGACGAGCCTGGCCGTGGACCGGCGCACCCTCCTGGCGGCCGGCACCGTCGGAGCCGTGGCCATCACCGCCGTCGACGTGACGGCCGCGAGGGCCGCCGCCCGCTACTTCCGGCACGGTGTCGCCTCGGGCGACCCGCGGCCGACCAGCGTCATCCTGTGGACCCGGGTGACCCCCACCGACGAGGCGACGCCCGGCTCGGGCAAGGGCAAGCAGGTCACCGTGCGCTGGGAGGTGGCGAAGGACGCGGCGTTCCGCGACGTGGTGTCGAAGGGCAGCTTCCCGACCGGCCCGAGCCGTGACCACACGGTCAAGGTGGACGCCACCGGGCTCCGTCCGGCGACGCGCTACTTCTTCCGCTTCCTGTACGGCGGTGTGGCCAGCCGGACCGGCCGGACGCTGACCGCCCCTGCGGAGAACGCCGACAACGGCCGCCTTCGGTTCGGTGTCGTGAGCTGCGCCAACCTCCAGGCCGGGTGGTTCTCGCCGTACCGGCACCTCGCCGACCGCGACGACCTCGACGCGGTCCTGCACCTGGGCGACTACATCTACGAGTACGGACCCGGCGAGTACGGCTACGGCATGTCCAACGAGGACATCCGCAAGCACCAGCCGGCCCACGAGATCGTCAGCCTGGCCGACTACCGGCAGAGGCACGCGCAGTACAAGGAGGACGTGGATCTCCAACGCCTGCACGCGAAAGTCCCCTTCATCGCGACCTGGGACGACCACGAGGTCACCAACGACCAGTGGAAGGACGGGGCCGAGAACCACCAGCCCGAGACCGAGGGCGACTACCACGAGCGCCGGGCGCAGGCGCACCGCGCCTACGACGAGTGGATGCCGGTCCGCATGGGCGGGACCACCGCCATCGGTGACGGCGACCAGCTCTTCCGGCGGCTGAGGTTCGGCAAGCTCGCCGAGCTGTCGATGCTCGACCTCAGGACCTACCGGTCGCAGCAGGTGCAGGGCGCCGTGACGCCGGTCCCCTCCCCCGACCCGGAGATCAGCGACCCGGACCGGACCATCACCGGCGGTCGCCAGATGGACTGGCTCAAGGAGTCGCTGCGCAACGGACGTGCGTTGTGGAAGCTCGTGGGCAACCCGGTGATGATCGCGCCGGTCGTCTTCCCGCCGCTGCCCACCGAGGTGCTCGCGAACGTGCAGGACGTGGCCGGCCTCTACCCCGAGGACGGCCTGCCCTACAACGTCGACCAGTGGGACGGCTACACCGCCGACCGCCACGAGCTGTTCGAGCACCTGCGCGACCACGGCGTGCAGAACGCGGTCTTCCTCACCGGCGACATCCACTCGGCGTGGGCGTGCGACCTCCCGGTCGACGCGGGCACCTACCCGGCGAGCGAGACCGTCGGAACGGAGTTCGTGTGCACCAGCGTGACGAGCAACAACCTGAAGGACATCACCGGCAGCCCGGCGCGCACCACGAGCCTGGCCGTCGAGGCCGGCATCACCACGGTCAACCGGCACATCAAGTACCTGAACTTCGACGACCACGGCTACTCCGTCGTCGACATCACCCGCGATCGCATGCAGATGGACTACTTCATCATCAGCGACCGCGCGCAGAAACGAGCCACCGCGACGAGGACGGCGAGCTGGGCGACGCGGGTCAACTCGCAGAAGGTGCACACCGTGCAGAAGGGCATCGACGACTGATGGGCTCCCCTGACCTGACGCGCCGCACCTTGCTGACGGCGACCGGGGCGGCGGGCGCGACGCTGCTCTTCTCCTCGGCCCTCGGCGCACCGGCGTACGCCGCAAAGGGGAAGCGCCGGGTCTACGTGCTCGTGGTCGACGGCTGCAAGCCGGGTGAGATCTCGACCGACCTGACACCGCGGCTGGCGTCCCTTCGCAGCAACGGGCGCAACTACCCGACCGCGCACTCGATGCCCGTGATGGAGACCATCCCCAACCACGTGATGATGATGACCGGGGTGCGACCGGACCGCTCCGGCGTTCCGGCGAACTCGATCTTCGACCGCACCGCCGGCGAGGTGCGCGACTTGGACCGCGAGACCGACCTGGTGTTCCCGACCGTCATCGAACGGCTCAACAGAGCGGGATTCACCACCGGCACGGTGCTGTCGAAGGAGTACCTCTACGGCGTCTTCGGCGACCGCGCCACGCACCGGTGGGAGCCGTCGCCGGTGATCCCGGTCAGCGGCCACGCCCCGGACCAGTTCACGATGGACGCCGCGATCGCCATGGTCGAGGAGCTCGACCCCAACTTCGTCTTCGTCAACCTCGGCGACATCGACCGGTTCGGCCACAGCGACCTGACCGGCACCACGCTGCAGGTCGCCCGGCGGCTGGCGCTGGCCGACACCGACGGGCACGTCGGCCGCTTCGTCGACCTGCTCAAGGAGTCGGGTCGGTGGGAGCACTCCGTCGTGATCGTGCTCGCCGACCACTCGATGGACTGGTCGCTGCCGCACAAGATCATCAACCTGCACTCGGTCTTCGAGGCGGTCCCGTCGCTCGCGGGCAAGGTCGAGATCGCCGACAACGGCGGTGCCGACCTCCTCTACTGGACGGGCGCGCCGTCGGGTCGTGCGGCCGCGGTGGACGCGATGCGCCAGGCTGCGCTCGCCACCGAGGGCGTGCTGTCGGTGCACACACCCGCATCGCTCAGGCTCTCGTCGCTGGCCGGCGACCTCGTCGTCTGGTGCAAGGCAGGGTGGCGGTTCTCCGACCCGGAGTACGTCGACAACCCGATCCCCGGCAACCACGGCCACCCGGCCACCCGGCCGATCCCGTTCTTCGTCGGCGGCGGCTCCGACCGGGTCCCGCGGGGTACTTCTTCGTCGAAGGTGGCGCGAACGATGGACGTCGCCCCGACCGTCGGGAAGCTGTTCGGGCTCGACGCCCCGCGCGGCGGGTACGACGGCCGCAGCGTCCTCTGAGCTCAGACGGACTCGAGCCGTCGCATCACCGGCGTGGCCGTCACGCCGTGCAGAACCACCGACAGGGCGATGGTGAAGGTCACGGTCGCCCACAGCTGCTCGAGCCCGTCGAACGTCGCCTCCCCTGCGGCGTACGCGAGGTAGTACAGCGACCCCACGCCGCGCACACCGAACCAGGCGGCCGCGACCTTCTCCCCCGACGTGAGGCAGCGCTGTCCTCCGGCCCGGTCCCAGCCCGCGCCCACGCGCAGGGACACCCATCCCGCCAGCGGCCGGACCACGAGGACCAGGAGCACGCCCACGAGCGCGCCACGCCAGCTCAGCTCAGCCAGCGCGTTGCTCAGCGCAGCTCCGAGCAGGAGCAGCACCGTGAGGGTCAAGATGTGCTCGAGCCGCTGGATGCTCGTGTGCATGCGCTGGTGGTACTCGTGCCCCCTCTCCGAGGACCGCAGGGTCATGGCGCAGGCGAAGACGGCCACGAACCCGTAGGACTGGGCCACCTCGGCGAGACCGTAGGAGAGCAGCACCGCGGCGAGGGCGAGCAGGGGCTCCCCACTCTCGGCCAGGCGGATGCTCGCGAACGGGACGCGGAAGGCGAGCTTGGCCAGCCCCCAGCCCACCACGGTGCCGATCACCGCACCGAGGAGCGGCTTGCCGACGAGGTCCCACGCGGCCCAGCGCACGGCCCAGTCGGACACCGCGCCAGCCGAGGCCAGCAGGATCGCCGCTGCGACGAACGGGAAGGCCAGGCCGTCGTTCAGGCCTGCTTCCGAGGTGAGTGCGAACCGGACCTCCTGCTCCTCGTCGATCCCGTCGTCGCCCCCGTCGAAGGAGGTCGGTCCGGCCACCTGCACGTCGGAAGCCAGGACGGGGTCGGTCGGGGCGAGCACGGCACCGAGCAGCAGGGCCGCCGCCGGCGCGAGCCCCATGACCCACCAACCCAGGAACGCCACGCCGGCGATGCACAGCGGCATCGCGAGGGCGAGCAGCCGCCACGTGGCGCCCCAGGTCCGCCAGCTGTCGAAGCGCATCCACTGCAGGGGCCGGTCGATGGCGAGCCCCACGCCCATGAGCGCGACCACGACCGTCAGCTCGGTGAGGTGCTCGAGGAAGGCGCGGTGCCGCATCGGCGTTGCCAGCACCTCGCCCGTCCAGGGCATCAACCCGACGACCAGGCCGACGACCAGCAGCACGATCGGTGGCGAGACGGCGTGCCCCTTCAGCGCCTGGGGCAGCACGACTGCGAGGAGCAGGGCGCCGCCGACCACGAGGTAGACGAGGTCCGCGGTCATCGGGGGACACAGCGTGGATGAGAGGTCACGATGATTCCTACCCGGACGGGACAAGGGAACCCGGTCCCGTCACCCATGGTCCGTTGGGGCTATGGCGACGCGCTGACCGCAAGCGCTTGAGTCGAAAGGTAAAGAAAATCGCCTGAGGGGGCCCGTCGGGGGGGTCACATGAGCACGCCGAGCGTCGTAGCGCCGGAGTACGCACGGTTCGTCGCTGACCTGCGCCGTGCCGACCTGATGGGTCCGCCGCCCCAGGCGCTGGCCGAGGGTCGCGTCGTCGACCGGCTGCACGTGGACCCGGGCTCGGCCGGTCGGTTGATGCAGACAGCGGCCCTCCGCGCAGCCGGCATCTACTGGAAGACGTCGCGCGACACGATCGTGTGGGCCGAGGGTGGCCGCGAGCTGGCGATCATCGTCGGCAAGATCGAGGTCGAGACCGGGCACGGGCTCGTGGTCGTGCACCTCCCGGTCAGCTGCGACCAGGCCGGCGACGACGTCGTGACGGTGTCCTTCGCGGTCGGGTCCGAGGACCGGCCGGCCGGCCTCTACGCCGCCGCCGAGCGCCGTCCCCGCGGACCTGCCGTCGTCGTCGACGCGTGGGGTGAGGCCCTGGTCGCCTTCGCCTGGCAGTGCCTGCTCGGCCTGATGAGCGGGCTCACGGGCGCGGTGGGCAAGGACGACCGGGGCAACCTGCTGGTGCCGGTCGAGGTCGCGGCCAACGCGGACGGCCTCTTCGTCACGCCGATGGCACGGCACCGGTTCTACGGAGGGTCAGGGCTCACGCCATGACCCGGCCATGACCCTCGACCTCGGTCCGGTCTCGGACCTGGCCACCGCCCTCGGCCTGCTGACGCCGGGCGGTGACCCCAACCCGGCGTGGTTCGGCCACCCCGACGACTACCTCGCGACCATCCTCGCCGAGCCGGCACAGCGGGACGCCCTCGTCTCCTTCGTCGACGAGGCCCTCGGCGGCGAGGACCGCACGACCGACGCCTCGGGTGCGGTGTGGCTGCCCATCGTCAAGCTGCAGGCACCGGACCCGCCGCTCGACGTCTCGGTGACCATCGACGACACCCTCAGCGACGACTACGTCGCCCTCGGGCTCGGCCTCGGGGTGAGCACGACCGATCCTCGCTCACGCACCACGATCCACGTGCCGCTGTTCCGGGCGGCCAAGAAGGACCGCTCGGTGCCCGACCCGTTCCTCCTCGGAGCCGACGGCGGCCGGATCGCGGTCTCGACCGAGGTCACCGTCGACACCGCACCCGCGACACCGGGCCAGGCCCACCTCGGCGCGATCGGCCTCAGCCTCGACGTCCCGACGAACCCGGCCGACGACCCCCCGGTCTTCTCCCTCACCCTGCGCGCCCTGCAGCTCCCCGGCGCCGCGGCCCCGCGTGACGTGACCGTCGGCGGCACCGGTCTCGACGACCTCGACGACGCGGTGCTCGACCTGGTCCTCTCCCTGGTCCGCGCCCAGCTCGACGGAGCCGGGGGCACACCGCTGCACGCCATCGGCGGGATGCTCGGGCTCGTCGAGGGCGACGCACTTCCCGACTTCCCGATCACGGGCATCGCCCAGCAGGGCGTGGCTGCGCTGGCGACGTGGCTGCACGACCTCCTGACCGTGCAGGCGCAGCGGGAGGCCTGGGTGGGGTACCTCGCCGCTCTGCTGGGTGTCGCGGCGGACGCCGATGCCGTCGAGATCGACCTGGGGCCGGCGACCGTGCGGCTCCGGCTCGTCGTGGACACCGGCCCGACCGGCAACCCGGTGATCCGGCCGACGGTGAGCGCGGTCGTCGCCGACGGCGACCAGCGCGTGGAGGTGCAGGCGGTCCTCTGCATGCTCGACCTCGTCACCGGCTCCGCGGCCGCCCTTCCCTCGCTCGGCGTGTGGGCGTCGACCGGCGGTCCCGGGGTTGGCCACCGGGTGCTCGACCTGCCCGCCTCGCCTCCGACACCGAAGATCACCGTCGACGCGCTCCGCGTCGGCTTCGCCCTCGACGCGGCCCGCCGGCTCACCTTCGTGCTCGCCGCCGACCAGGTCGCGGTGGGCACGCGACCGCCGTACCCGACGCTGGACCTCACCTCCCCCGACGCCGTCATGGACGCGGTCGGCAAGGCCCTCGAGGAGGTCGCCGACGACCTCCTCGGCGGGCTCGGTGCCGCGCTGACGCCGGTCAAGGTCCTGCTCGGGCTGGAGGCACCGGCCGGAGCACCCGGCGGCTTCCCGACCGTCTCGATCGCCGAGCTCCTCACCGACCCGTTGGCCGCCGTGACCGCGCACTGGCGCGCCGTGCTGACCGCCCACCGCCCCCAGGTCGACGACGTGCTGGCCGTGCTCAAGGACGCGCTGTCGGACGCGGCCGCCGATGCGGTCTCCGGCACCGGCACCGCCGACGACCCGTGGCGGGTCCCCCTCCTCGGCCCGCTGGCGCTCCACGTGACCGCGGACGGCCCACGGGTCTCCCTCGACGTCGTGGTCGGGACGAGCGTGTCGACGCTCGGCCAGCACTGCACGACCATCGAGACGCACCTCGCCGCCCGCCTCGCCGAGCTCGACCTGGAGCACCGCACGGCCAGCCTCTTCGCGGGCATCGAGGCGCGGCTGATGGGCCACGAGAACGGCGTCGAGCCGAGCCGGGCCCGGCTGGACCTCGTCGACGGCGTCGCCGTGCAGGCGTCTCACGTCGGGATCCGGTTCGGCTGGACGCCGGCCGGTGGCCTGTCCGCGGGTGCCGACCTGCCCGGGCTCCGCCTGGTGCTCGACGACGACGAGCTCCCGATCGCCCTTCCCGTGATCGCCGCCGACGGCACCGTGACGCTGCCACCCGAGGCGTGGGACGCGCTGCAGGAGCTCGTCGCCCGGGTGTCCCCGGTGCTGCCTCCGTTCCTGGGCGACCTGATGGCGATGCTCGGCTGGGCCGAGTCCGGTCCTGCGACCACGTCCGCCGTGGTCCTGCGCCTCGCCGACCTCGTCGCCGACCCGGCGGCTGCCCTCGGGGCCTGGTTGCCCCGGCTCCTCGTCTCCGAGCTCGGTCCGCGCGCCCTCGCCGTGCTGTCGGACCTGCTCACCGCCGCGGGTCCGGCCTCGGGTCTCCTGCGGGGCACCGGGCACCCCGACGACCCGTTCGTCCTGGACCTCCACCCCGGTCTTCCCGTGCCCGAGCTGGCCGTGTGGTTCCCTCCCGAGGGGCTGGTGCCGCAGCTCACGGCCGTCCCCGACGACCTGCGTGCCTGGAGCCCTGGGCAGCCGGGCCTCGACCCGACCCGGCTCGCCGACGCCCTGGTTGCGGAGGCCGCCGTCTCCGCGGAGCTGCGCGACCTCGTCGAGGACCGGCCGGTCGCGGCCGGGTTGTCGGCGCTGGTGACCCGCTGGGTCGGGAGCGACGGACGCATCGTCCCGGCCGCCGGCGACGTGCCCGGCGTGACGGTACGGCGGCGCGGACTCGCCTTCGACCAGCTGGCCGCAGAGCTCGACCTGGAGGACCTGCTGGGCCGGGCCCCGACCACCACGGTGCACGTCGCGATCGGCGACGACGCCACCACGGTCTGGCCCGACGCCCCCGCCGACCACCGCGTGGACCTCACCGCGCCCGGCCTCACGCCGACGATGGTGAGTCCGCCGACCGCATCGGCCGGCGACTGGTTCGTCGCCCTCGGCACCCGCACCGCCTGCCGCCTGGCGTCCGGTGACGACGACGGCACCACGGGGCAGGCCGCTCGGCTGGCGGTGGTCCTGAACGCCTTCGCCGGGCTCGGCAACGACCTCGTCGTGGTCGGCCACGGCGGCGCCGGCCACGCGGCACGCCTTGCCGCCCAGGGCGAGGAGCACGTGTCCGACGTGGTCACGCTCGGCACGCCGATCGGTCCCGTTTCCCTCACCGTGCTCGACCACCAGCCCGAGGCCGATGCGCTGCGGCTGCTGCACCGGCTCCTGCCCGCGGCGCCGGCGGTCGCGCAGGACGACGAGGAGTCGGACTCCGACCTCCCGCTCGCGCGGGCGCTCGTCGACGCCCTGGTCCCCCTCGCGGCCCGGACCGACCCAGCGCTCGATCTCCGTCAGCCCGCCACGGCCCTTCCCGCGCCCCGCGCCACCTTGACCGTCACCGCGGTCTTCGGCGTCGTCGACCGCACCCAGGTGGAGCGTGCGGTCACCGCCGCGGTCGCCGCGGGTCTCGCGCAACGAGCGCGCGACCGGGCCGCGCGGCCGTTGCCGCCCGCGACCGGGGTGCAGGCCGGCCTGCGGCTCGCCGTCCCCGCCGCCACCACGGGCTCGCTCTCGGTGCGCGGCAGTGCCGTGCTCACCCTGGCGTCGTTCGACGACACCGGCGGCCTCTCCCTCGAGCGCGCGCTCCGGGTCCGCTGCACCGTTGCCGACCGGCTCGGGTGGCTGACGTCCACCGCCGACGTCGAGCTCCGCAAGGTGTCCGTCGACGTCACCCTCCCGCTCAGCGGCCCGGGCTCCGGTACGGCGTCGCTGGTGCTCCACGACGCCCGCGTCTTCGGACGCTCGTGGGAGCGGCTCGTGCTGGGCACCGGACCGGGGACCGAGCCGCTGCTGCCCGAGGCCCGGGTCCTGCTCGCCGCCGCGGTCCAGCGCCTCGTCACCGATGCCGAGGGACTGGCTTCCGCGGCCCTGTGCGACCTTCTCGAGGCCCTCGGTCTGATCCAGGGCGGCGGCGCCGCTCTCGACGCCTTCGACCAGCTCGTCCACGACCCCGCCGGACTGGTCCGCGCGCGCCTCACCAGCACCGCTGCCGCCCTCTCCGCCGCGATCGACGGGCTCCTCGGGCCCGTCGGGGCGTCGTTCTCGCTGGGCGGCCGCTCCGTCTCCGTGGAGGCGGGGTCCGACGGCAGCGGGCTGTTCGGCTGGGCGGCCGACGTGCAGGTCTCCCCCAGCGGGCTCGCCGGCACCCTCCGGTTCGGCCCGTCGGCATCGACCTCGCCCGCGGGCTCGGTGCAGGTGCTCGTCGACCTCGACCCGTTCACCGCTCGCCTCGAGTGGCGCCACCCGGGCCGCGGCACCGACGTGGTGCCGCTGTGGCCCGACCCTGACGGCGCGGCCGTAGCCCGCGCCGTGGCCGCCTCAGCACCCAGCCTCGCCGGTCACGTCGCCCTCGAGATCATGCGGCGGGCGGACGAGGCCGCGCAGCCCGTCATCGACGCCGCCCTGGACGCGCTCGGCCTGCTCGCGGGGGCGGTCGGCGACGCGGAACGGCACCTACGGCCTCTCGCCGGGCTGCTCGCCGACCCCGCCGGATGGCTACGAAGCGCCGACTCGCTCGCGTCCTCGCCCGCGAAGGTCCAGGGGCTCCTCGACGCCCTGCGGCCGCTTCTCGGCATCGCCGGGAACCCGGGCGACGCGTGGTCCGTCGCGGACGGCGTCACGCTCACCGCGACCGCCGACGGCGCCGACGTCCGCCTGGCCCTGGGCATCGACAGCAGCGGCTGGGACGGCGCGGGCGACCGCGTCACCGGAGGCCTGGCCGCGACCCTGACCGTCGGAGCCGCCGGTCCGCCACGCCTCGGCCTGGACACGCACCTCGGGCTCCCCGGCGGGACCGACGGACAGCAGGCCGTGCACGCCTCCGTCGACGCGAGCGGCGTGGTCAGCCTCTACCTCCGACCCGCCTCCGGGCCGGACATCGTGCTCCTCCCCTTCGCCGGGCTCGGCGGTCTCGCCCAGGCCGCCACCCGCGTGCTCCCCTTCGTCCTGGACAAGCTCGCCGAGACGGCCGACCCGGTCGGTGGCTTGGTCGAGAAGCTCGGCGACGGCCTCGGCCTGCGTGCCTCCTCACCGGCGCCGCACTTCGACGGCGACCTGATCGCGACCTTCGCCGCCGACCCTGTCGCCGCCCTGGGCGCCAGCGCGTCCCGGTTGGTCTCCACCGGGCTCCCGGCTCTGGCCGGCCTCGTCGACGACCTCACGCCGGACGACGTCGTGCTCGGCTCGGCCGGCGGGAAGGTGACCGCCACGGTCGGTGCCTTCACGCTCTCGTGGGACCCCGTCGCCGGCTCGGTCGGACTGACCGCCGACGAGATCGACGTACCCGGCGTGGAGAAGGTCTCCGGCACGGTGCGCGTCTCCGCGGCCGGACTCGACGAGCTCACCGTCACCGTCGGTCCGGCAGAGATCCAGGCGGACACCGCCACCCTGCGACCCTTCGCGACCGTCGCGGCCGGACGCTCACCCGCCGGAGGCCGCCGGGTGCTGGTGGGCCTGGCGGTCGACGACGACCACCGGTTCGCCGCACGCTGGCTGCTCGATCCCCCGTCGTTCTCCCTTGTCGGCAGCGACGGTCCGCTCGCGCTGCCGGTCGACGACCCAGGCACGGCTGCCCTGAGAGCCGTCGAGGTGCTGGCCGACCTCGTCGTCGCCGTGGCCATGGCCACGGATGCGGTCACGGACCTGCTCGACACCGCGGTCTTCGACAGCACGGTGCGCACGCTGCTACGCGGCGTCGTGCTCGAGGACGTGGCGAACCCGGTGGCCCTGCTCGACGGCATCTTCGACGTCACCACGATCGAGGACCGGCTGGCGAAGCTGTTCGGCAACATCGCCGCGGCCAACATCTCCTTCACCGTCGACGGTCAGCTCGAGCTGGCGCTCGCGGAGCAGGACGACGTCGTGGGGCTGCGTGCAGGGCTCGTCACGCGGTGGGAGCTCAACCCCGGCAGTGACGTCACGCTGTGGTTGGAGAACGACGACTCCTGGATCGACGGCAACCCCGCGGGCGACGGTGGCCTGTTCGTGGGGTTCCTGGACACCTCCGCGGGACTCAGCTTCAAGCCCTCGTTGGCGATCTGGGGCGTCGGGCTGCGCATCGGCAAGTCCTCCGGCCCGCTCCTCGACGCCGGCGTCTCCATCGAGTCGGTCGCCCTGCACACCTATGCCGAGCTCGACCTCGGCGGGGCCAAGGCCGGCGGTGTCCAGCTCGAGCTCACCAACCTCGCCCTGTCCGTGGCCGGCGCCAGCGGGGGCAACAGCATCGCCTCGGGCATCGTCCGCGACACCGGACCTCAGCCTCCGCGGCCGGCGTTCTCCCCCGCGCTCGCCATCCAGAAGCACGGGTCGGGCGACGTCGAGGTCACCCTCCGCGCCGGTGCGGGCGACGGACCGTGGTGGATCGCGATCCAGAAGGGCTTCGGCCCGCTCTACCTCGAGCAGCTCGGCCTCGGCGTCGTCATGCCGCAGCGCCGGGTGGAGAGCATCTCGCTGCTCATCGACGGCTCGGTGTCGTTGTTCGGCCTGCAGTGCCAGGTCGACGACCTCCAGATCACCTACCTCGTCAGCAAGGACGACTTCTTCAACCCGCAGGCATGGGACATCGACCTGGCCGGGCTCGCGGTCTCGGCCGACATGGCCGGGCTCACGCTCGCA
>CAVXBM010000006.1:0-5552 GCA_963759965.1 uncultured Actinomycetota bacterium | reverse complement strand
ATCGTGGAGGTGCGGCCCCGAGGGACCCTGGGCCCAGCGGGTACGCGCGCAGGTGCTGGTCGGCATGGCCCAGGCGGGCCAGACTGGCGGCATGCCAGAGCCGATCCGGGTGATCCGGGCCTCCGAGATGGAGCCCGCGGACCCGACGCAGGGGATGCTGAGGAAGAAGGCGTTGGAGCAGCCGATCTCGGCCGGGCACGTGGAGACGGCCCCGGGTGCGGTGTCGGGGTGGCACCACCACGACAGGAACCAGTCCTCGCTCTACGTCGTCTCGGGGATCCTGCGGCTCGAGTGCGAGGGCGTCGAGGGCTGGCTGGACGCGTTCGCCGGCGACTTCGTGCACGTGCCCGCGTTCACCGTCCATCGGGAGAGCAACCCCGGCGAGATGCCGTCGCTGGCCGTGATCGCGCGGGCCGGCGGCGGCATCCCGACCGTCAACGTCGAGGTGCTGGACTAGGTCAGCCGGCGAGCAGGCGCCCGGCCTCGACCGCTGCCTCCTCGGCGACCTTGCGCATGATCTCGGCGTCCTCGGTGAAGGCGTCGAGGGCCGGGTTGACGCCGACGAGGGTGAACTCCCGCTCGACGACGGTCAGGTCGGCGCCCCACTTGTCCACGAGGATCCGGCGCAGGTAGTCGGTGTTGTGGTCCCAGCCTTCGCGCGGCGTGCCCGGGCCGTAGGCGCCGCCGCGGGTCGTCACGAGCACGGTCGGGGTGCCGGCGAGCAGCTCCGCACCGGCGTCCGGCGCCATGGCGAGGTCGAACCACGCCTTCACGTGCTGCGAGACACCGAAGTTGTACAGCGGCAGCGCGAGCACGGCGTGGTCGGCCTCGCGGAGCTCGGCTGCAACCGAGTGGGCGAGCCGGAGGGCGGTGACCTGCGCGGCGGTGCGCTCGTCCTCGGGTGTCGCGTTCGCCGAGAGGGCGAGGGCCCAGGCGTCCGCGGGGAGGGGGTGCTCGCCGAGGTGACGGGTGACGACGGCCTCGCCCGGACGGGCGGCGGCGTACTCCCCGAGAACCAGGTCGGCGAGCGCCGAGCTGGACGAGCGGGGGCCTTGGATGCTGGCGTCCACGCGCAGCAGGGTCATGGGGTGCTCCTGACGTTGTTGAATGTTCAACACCGACAGTAGGTCATTGAAGTTGAACATTCAACACGGCCGGTAGGATGTGTCGCATGGTGGACGACGAGCCCCGCTGGCTGACCCCGGCGGAGCAGCACGCGTGGAAGGGCCTGATGGCCCTCGTGATGACGCTGCCGCCTGCCATCGACGCCCAGCTGCGCCGCGACTCGGGACTGAACACGTTCGAGTACCACATCCTGGCGGCGCTCTCGGGCGCCCCGAACCACCGCCTTCCGATGGTCGACCTGGCCGCGGTCGCGCAGGGTTCACCGTCTCGCTTGAGTCACGCGGTCGCCCGCCTCGAGGACGACGGTCTCGTGGAGCGGTTCTCCTGCACGGAGGCGGGACGGCGTACGGCGGCGCACCTGACCCGCAAGGGCCTGCGGGCGCTGGAGAAGGCCGCTCCCCACCACGTCGCGGAGGCGCGGCGCCTCGTGGTCGACGTGCTCGACGAGGACGAGCTGCAGACGATCGGCCGAGCCGCCCGCAAGATCGTGGCCGCGACCGACCCTCAGCTCTGGGCGAAGCTCCTCGCGGACGACACCGCGGACGTCTGAGTCAGGGCGCGTCCGGCGCCTGGAAGGTGTCGGCGGAGCCCGAGCCGCCACACGGCGACGCCGTGCAGCCCCATCTCCGCGGCGATCTCGAAGCGGACGTCGTAGGAGTCCTTGTCCGACCACCACATCACGGTGCCGTCGCTCAGGGTCGCGGTCCACTCGGCTGCGTCCTGGTCCCACTCGGCGGTCGCGCCGTCGTCGGCCACGAGGCTGCGCGCCTGCTTCACCGTGACCGTGTGGCCGGTGCCGACCTCGGGCCAGGTGTAGCCATAGCCCGCGGCCCCCACGTCGAGCTTGGCCCGCGGCACCCTCTCCAGGGCCGCGTCGATGCAGTTCTTCGCCCACCGGACGTCGCCGACCGGGCCGGGTCCCGACCACGTCGGGCCGTGCTGGTCGTAGGTCATCAGCTGCACGAGGTCGACGGCGTCGGCGATGCCGCCGAGCCGGTAGCCGGCCTGGCGGTAGCCCTTCAGGCTGGTCCGCGCCGACACGTCGATCGACAGGGACGCGTCGTCAGGGAGCCTCGCCCGCAGCTTCTCGAGCAGGGTGACGAGCGCGGGGCCGTCAGCGGCCTGGTACCTCTCGAAGTCCACGTTGAGCCCGTCCCACCCGTCCTGACGGACCAGCCGGGCGGCCTTGGTGGCGACCGCGTCGATGCGCTGGGGATGGCTGAGCAGCAGGTGCAGTGCGTGCGGGTCGAAGTCCTCGAGCTCGTTGCTCCAGTTGTTCATCAAGAGCTCGGCGCGGAGCCCGTTGGCCTGGGAGGTACGCCGGATCCGGTCGGTGCTCCCGGGCACGCCGCTGACCGAGCGGCCGTCGGAGTCGAGGGTGATCCCGACCGCGGTGACGGTGTCGAGCCCGCCGGCGTTGCGCTCGATGAGGTTGTTGCTCGCACTGGGGAGTGCCCAGGCGGTGACAAGGGGGCCTGTTCCGCCCGCTGACGCGACCGGAGCGGCCGAGGCTGTCATGGCCAGCACCATGCCCGAGATCAGGAGAGTCCGCATCCGGGCAGTGTGACATCGTCGGGGCCGTGCCTCCTGACGACCTGACGCTTCGCAAGCATCAGGCCGAGGCGCTCGACGCGCTCCGGGCCCGCGAGGCGGCGGGGGAGCGGCGCAGCTGGGTGGTGCTGCCGCCCGGCGCCGGCAAGACCCTCGTCGGCATCGTCACCGCGGCCGAGCTGCTGGAGACCAGCGAGGTCAGCCACGTGGTCGTGCTCAGCCCCAACACCGCGATCCAGGGTCAGTGGCTCCGCCAGGCCACGGCGTACGGCCTCGACGACGTCGACGACCACCGCGAGCTCGAGGCGGCGTTCACGAGCCTGACCTACCAGTCGCTGGCTGTCTTCGACGCCGACGACGAGGTGGCCGACGACCCCGACGAGACCGAGCAGGCGCACGGCAGCAACGCGGAGGGGCCGCTGCCGGGCCGTCGCCTCATCGACGACCTGCACCCGAACGGGCTGGCGCTGCTGCACCGGATGCGCAACACCCGCGGGCTGCTGCTCGTCCTCGACGAGTGCCACCACCTGCTGGAGGTGTGGGGCCGGCTGCTCGCCGAGGTGCTCCAGACGATCCCCGACGCCCGCGTCCTGGGCCTCACCGCGACCCCGCCCGACGCACTGGGCGTCGAGCAGTCCGCGCTGGTCGACGAGCTCTTCGGCGAGGTCGCCTTCTCGGCGACCATCCCGGCCGTGGTCCGTGAGGGCGACCTGGTGCCGTTCGCCGAGCTCGCCTGGCTGGTCGAGCCGACGTCGGAGGAGGGCGACTGGCTCGACGCGCAGGCGGTCCGTTTCACCGAGCTCACGACGGCGCTCACCGACCCGGCGTACGGAAGCACGCCCTTCCTCACCTGGATCACCCGCCGTTTCGTCGACCCGGTCCCCGACGTCCTCACCTGGGCCGACCTGGTCAAGCGCGAGCCCGAGCTGGCCGACGCGGCGCTGCGCATGCACCACCACGGGCTGCTGGCGCTCCCCGACGGCGCGCGGATCCAGGAGCAGCACCGCCGCGAGCCGACCGTCGAGGACTGGGTCGCGCTCATCGAGGACTGGCTCGAGGGCACCGGCGACGACGAGGTCATCGACGACGTGCGCGAGGCGCTGCCGTCGGTCGGCTACCAGTGGACCCGCCGGGGAGTACGCCGCGGCCGCTCGACCACCGACCGGGTGCTCGCCCGGAGCGCCGCCAAGGCCGACGCCACCGTCGACATCGTCACCGCCGAGCACCTCGCCCTCGGCGACCGGCTGCGGATGCTCGTGCTCTGCGACCACGAACGGGCAAGCGCGATGGTGCCGGCCACCCTCGTCGGCGTGCTCGACCAGCAGTCCGGCTCCGCGATCGCGGCGCTGGAGGCTCTGCTCGAAGACCCCGTCACTGCCGACCTGCGGCCCATCCTCGTGACCGGCCGGAGCGTCGCCGGAAGCCAGCAGGCGCTGGTGTCGTTGCGCTCCCGGGTCGGAGCCCATGACGCCACGCTCGCCCAGCAGCTCGCGATCGTGCCGCTCGACGAGGAACGCCCCGACGGTCCGGTGCACTGCCTCGACGGCCCCTGGTCCTCCCGCACCTGGGTCCGCACCGTGACCGAGCACCTGATGCACGGCGACACCCAGGTCCTCGTCGGCACCCGTGGTCTGCTCGGTGAGGGCTGGGACGCCGCCTGCCTCTCCGGCCTCGTCGACCTGACCACCGCCACGTCCTTGACCGCCGTCGTGCAGACCCGCGGACGCGCCCTGCGCCTGGACCGCGGCTGGCCCGACAAGGTCGCCGTGACCTGGACGGTGACCTGTGTCAGCGACCGGCACCCCAAGGGCGGCAACGACTGGGACCGTCTGGTCCGCAAGCACACCGGCTTCTTCGGCGTCGACGCCGACGGCACGGTCGCCGACGGGGTCGCACACCTCGACGGCACCTTCTCGCCGTACGCCCCGCCACCCGTCGACACCTTCGACGCGGTCAACGCGCGCATGCTCGAGCGCGCCCAACGGCGCCAGGACATCGCGAGCGCCTGGCGGGTCGGTCAGCCGTACGACGACCGCACCGCCGTCGCGGTCCGGCTCACCGGCCAGGGCATCGCGGCCATGCCGGACACGACGGACTCCCGCGACGCGGCACTGACCGACACGGGGCTCGTCGTGGTCCCGGCCAGCCCGACCAGCGAGGTCGGCCCCGAGCGCGCACCTCTGCTCGCAGGACTCGCCGCCGCCGTGCTCCTCCTCGTCGCCGGCATCCGGGTCGCGACGCTCGACGTGTCCGTGGTCGTGCCCGTCCTCCTCGGCCTTGTCGTCCTTGCGCTGCTCGTCGCCGGGGTCGTGCTGTCGGGTCGGCTCACCGCTGCGGTCACCCGTCGCCAGGCCGTCGACTCCGCCGTGCGGCCGAGCCTGGCCCAGGTGGCGTCTGCCCTCGCCGACGGCCTCCACCAGGCCGGTCTCACCCAGCGCGGATCCGATGCGCTCGAGCTCGAGGTGACCGCCGACGGCGAGCACCGGGTCCTGCTCGGGGGCGTGAGCGAGGAGGACAGCGCGGTCTTCGCGACGGCTCTCGAGGAGCTCGTCGCGCCGATCGGGTCACCCCGCTACGTGATCTCCCGCTACGTCACCGACCCCCCGGAGTCGCCGACGTGGGTCCTGCCCACCAAGGGCGCCATGGAGCGGGCGCGTCGAGGATTCCGGCCGACCGGGGAGGCGTGGCACGGCGTACCCACCGTCGTCGGCGCCAACGCCGACCGGGTGCGCGCGTTCAGCGCAGGCTGGCGCCGGTGGGTGGGCGGCGGCCGTGCTCTCTACACGGGCTCCCCCGAAGGGGCCGGCGTGCTCGCCGCGCAGGCGGGCAGCGACCCCTTCGACGTGACGACCGTGATGCGTCGCCAGTGGGAGTGA
>CAVXBM010000005.1:0-17743 GCA_963759965.1 uncultured Actinomycetota bacterium | reverse complement strand
CGACATCCTCGTGACCGGCCCGACCGCGATCAACATCGACGTCTCCGAACGGCTCGGCGCCACGCTGCTTCCCTTCGCCGCGATCGTCATCGGCCTGTCGCTGGTGCTCCTGATGATCGTGTTCCGCTCGGTCGCGGTGCCGCTCAAGGCCACGCTCGGCTACCTGCTCTCCGTCGGGCGCCGCGCTCGGGCCCGTCGTCCCGTCTTCCAGTACGGCGTGGCTGGCGGGTGGTCTGCCCGGGCTGGCGACGGCCCGATCGTCAGCTTCCTGCCGATCTTCGTCATGGGCGTGCTCTTCGGCCTGGCGATGGACTACGAGATGTTCCTCGTGTCGGCGATGCGCGAGGAGTTCGTCGAGCACCGGCGACCCGACGCGACGCGGTCTACAGGGGTTCGGGGCCTCCTCGATCGTCGTGACCGCTGCCGCGCTGATCATGACCTCGGTGTTCCTCGCCTTCATCCCGGGCGGCTCGAACACCATCCAGCCGATCGCGTTCGGCCTGGCCGTCGGTGTCTTCGTCGACGCGTTCCTGGTCCGGATGACGCTCGTGCCAGCGGTTCTGGTGCTCCTCGGCCGCAGGCCTGGTGGCTGCCGCGCTGGCTCGACCGCGCGCTGCCCGCCGTCGACGTCGAGGGTGCCGCCATGCACCGCAAGGTCGCCTACGAGGACTGGGAGAGGACCAACGGCACCGCGGCACTGGTCGCGCGACGTCGTGATGGCGCCCGGCGCACCGACAGCCGTCCAGGTTGAGGCCCCGCCAGGGGGGTCACCGTGGTGACGTGCCCGACGGCCTGGCGCCCGTCGGACCTCGCCGACGTCCTGGTGGGCCGCCGCCGCCCGGCCGACGGCGAGCTGGTCGTCGGTGGCCTGCTGCTGCCCGGAGCAGAGGGCGCCGTGCACCCGACCGACGGCGTACGTCGAGGTCGGTCGACCAGGTGACGACGACCCGCAGCGACGCCGAGCAGATGCCGACCGCGCCCGGCTCACCGCCGCGACCCGTGGCCGACCGCGACGGCCTTCGCGCCCGGCCGGCGGAGCTGCTCGACACGCTGCACGCCGCCGCGGACGCGGTGGACGGGCCTCCGGACCGGTCGGCCGCGCCGTCCGGGCGCGCGGTCCTGGAGGCGGCCCTGGCGGTCGCGGGCGGCGTCGCTCCTGGTCCTCACCGAGGAGGGCCCGGAGAGCAACGTCCCCGCCGGCACGGCAGCGCGTCCTGGCCGCCGCGCTGGCCCGTGAGGGCGTGACCGCGGTGCTGCTCCGGCCCGAACGTGCCGGCGTGCCCGGACCAGGGCGGTCGGGCGACACGGGGCCGACCCCGAGGCGCGCCACGGGTCGATCACCGACACGACTCCCGAGGAGGCTCGCTCGATGACCCGCCGGCTCGTGCTGGTCGGCCTGCTCCTGCCGCTGGTCGCGGCCACCGTGCTGGTGTGGTCCACCACCGATCGCGAAGAACCTCGACAAGGTCCCGGTCGCGGTCGTCAACAACGACAAGATCATCCCTAAGCCGCAGCCGATGGCCGCCGGCCGGGCGCTGGCCGGCGCCCTCGACCGAGCCCAGCTCGGACCAGACCAACCTCGACTGGACGCTGGCCGACACCGAGGACGCGAAGGCAGGGTCTCGCGAACGGCGACTACTACGCGGTGCTCACCATCCCGCAGGACTTCTCCCAGGCGATCCTCTCCCCGGGCAGCGACAAGCCGTTCCAGGGCAAGCTGCACGCTGGTCAGCAACGGGGCCGCGAGCACCACGGTGCCCTACATCAGCCACGCGATCGCCTCGGCCGCGGCGACCTCGCTCGGCACCCAGGCCACCCAGGGCTACCTCGGTCAGGTCTACGACGGCTTCAACCAGATCGCCTCGTCGAACCAGAAGGCGGCCTCGAGCGCCGGCGCAGCTCGCCGAGGGGACCAGCCAGGTCTCCGTGGGGGCCAAGAACCTCGACGCGGGCGCCGACAACCTCGCCAAGGGACTCGGCCAGCTCGCCGACGGCGCGGGGCAGCTCCAGGGCGGCACCGACTCGCTCGCCTCAGGCGCCGACGACCTCGCGCAGGGCGCGCGCGGTCTCGCCGCAGGGGGCCCGGCAGCTCGACACGGGTGCCACGAAGCTGGCGGGGAGCGCCCGCACCCTCGCCCGCAAGGACACCGACGCTCGCCCGGAAGTCGCGCGAGCTCGCCCGCGGCGCCGTGGCGACCTCGGCCGGCGCGCACCGGCCTCGCGCTCGAGCACGCGCGTGATGGCGCGCAAGGTCGCGTGCCCTGGCGACCGGCCTGCGTCGACCGCGGTGCCCCGCAGGCGCTGTGCAACGCGATCGCGCGGGCCAGCGACAAGGCGGGCAGCCTGGCCGCGGCGTCGGGGAGGTCGCCCGGGGCACCGGGCAGGTGGCCCGCGGCAACGTGCGCCTGGCCGCCGGGTCCGCCGGTCTCGCCGCCGGGTCCCGTCGCCTCGCCGGCGGGGCCGGCTCGCTGGCCCGCGCGAGCGGCCAGGTCGGCGCGGGGCGCCGCGTGACGTGTCCGGGGGCGCGTCCTCGCTCGCCCGGGGCGCCGGCGAGACCGACCAGGCAGCGAGCCGCCTCGCCTCCGGAGCGGCGTCGTCCTCGGTGGCCGGCGAGGAGCTGGCCTCGGGCAGCAAGTCCCTCTCCAGCGGCGCCGACTCCACGAACCAGGGCGCCCAGCAGCTCAGCCAGGGCCTGGCCAAGGGCGCGAAGGAGTCACCGACGTACGACAAGGACCAGAAGAAGGCGCTCGAGACCGCGGTGGCCGAGCCGGTCCTGCTGACCAACAGCGTGGACAACACCGACCACGGCAACGGCTGGCTGCTCGGCCTCGTGCTCGGTGTCGTCCTGTGGCTGGCCGCGCTCCTGGGCGTGCTGGTCCGCGACATCGCCCGGGCCCTGCGCAGCGCGTCGGCGCCGCTCTCGTCGGGGCGGCTGACCGTCGGTCGAGCTGCGACCGGCGACCGGGCTCGCGGTCGCTCCAGGGGGTCGCGGTCCTGGTGGCGCTGCCCCTGGTCCAGGTGAGCCTCGCGAAGCCGGTGCACCTGGTCCTGCTCACGCTGCTCGCCGCCGTGACGTTCACCCTGCTCGGCGTCGCCCTGCGCTGGGCCCTGGGCGGCGCGGGGGTCGTCGCGTTCGTGCTGCTCCTGCTGCTCCAGGCGGCGGCGCTCGGCAACGTCGTCCCGCTCGAGACGGCTCCGGCTCCGCTCCAGGCGCTGAACGGGGTCCTGCCCCTCCCGGCCTACGTCGACGGCGCCAGCCAGCTGGTCAGCGGGGGATCGGTCGGCTCGCTCGGCGGCGTGGTCACGGTGCTCCTCTTCTGGGCGGGGCTGTCCTGGCTGCTCGCGGTGATGGTGGTGCGGCGGCGCCGGGTCGGCCGGGTGCCGGCAGTGGCCACCGCCTGACCACGGCCGACCCGTCCCGCGAGGGCTCCGCTGCCGCTATCGTTCGCGCGTGGCGACCGACCGTCCCGGCCAGTCGGGGAGCACCCTCTCCGCGACGCGCGCACGTCTCCTCGCCGGGCGCCGCAACGTCGGCCAGGACGGGGCCGTGTTCCTGGTCCTGATCGGCCTGACGGCGGCTCTGTGCGTGGCGATCTACGTCTGGGACGCGGTCACCGCCACCGCACTGCTGATGCCCCTGCTCATGGCGGTGGTGCTGCTCAGCCCGCGGCGGCTGCCGTCGTACATCCTCATCCTCCTGCTGCTGCTTCTTGTCGAGACCATCGCGGAGTACAACGACGGTGACCTGCCCGCCCGGCGGTGGGTCGCGATCACCCTGCTGGTCGCCACGACCGCGTTCACGTTCTACGCGACCGCCAGCCGCGCCAAGCTCGGCGTCACGGGCTTCCGCGGCGACGCGATCCTGCTCGACGCGAGCGAGCGGATGAACGCGCAGGGACGCATCCCGGCCCTCCCGGTCGGCTGGTACGCCGACGTGGCGCTGCGCGCGTCCGGAGGCACGTCCTTCGCCGGCGACTTCCTGGTCGCGCACCGCAGCGACGACGGTCGGGACCTCTCGGTCGTGCTCGTCGACGTCTCCGGCAAGGGCGTCGACGCCGGGTCGCGCTCGATGCTGCTGTCCGGTGCGTTCAGCGGGCTGCTCGGCGCGGTGCCGCGGGACAGGTTCCTGGCCTCCGCCAACGCCTTCCTGCTCCGTCAGGACTGGCCCGAGGGGTTCGCCACCGCCATCCACCTCTGGGTCGACCTCGTCGACGGTCGGTTCGAGCTGCGCAGCGCCGGGCACCCGCCGGCCACCCAGTTCCGTGCCAGCGCCGGTCGGTGGATCGTGCACGCGACCGAGGGGCCCTTGCTCGGGGTGCTGAGGGACCCGGAGTACCCCGGGGTGTCCGGCGTCCTGGGCGCCGGCGACGCTGTCCTGCTCTACACCGACGGGCTCGTCGAGCGCAGTCGGCGCGACATCAGCCAGGGCATCGACAAGCTGCTGGGGATGGGGGAGCGGGTCGTGCAGCGCGGCTTCGAGGGCTCGGCCAACGGCATCGTGAGCCGGCTCGGCGACACCGGCGACGACTGCGCGCTGGTCATCGTGCACCGCCGCGGCTGACGGCCCGACACCTGCGACCGCTTTCCCGGGCACGCCCGGGCACGGACAGGTACGCTCGCAGCAGAGTCAACACGCTCGGGCACAGACCAACACGTCCAAACCACGGAGAGGCGGAGGCAGCGATGTACGGCGAGGAGCGACGACAGGCGATCGCGGCCCTCGTCGGCAGCACGGGCCGGGTCTCCGTCAACGAGCTCGCCCTCCGCTACGGCGTGACCACCGAGACCGTGCGCCGCGACCTCTCCTCGCTCGAGCGGGCCGGACTGGTCCGCCGCGTGCACGGCGGCGTGGTGCGCACCTCCGCGCTGAGCGCCCTCGAGCTCGCCGTCAATGACCGCGACCGACGCAGCGCGCACGAGAAGGACCACATCGCCGCCGCCGCGCTCGACCTGCTTCCCGACGGCGGCTGCGTCGTGCTCGACGCCGGCACCACCACGGCCCGGCTCGCGGGGATGATCCCCGAGGACCTGCACCTGGTCGTGGTGACCCACGCGGTGCCGATCGCGGCCCGCCTCGCCGGGCGGCCCTCCCTCGAGCTGCACCTGCTCCCCGGCAACGTCCGGGCCACCACGCACGCGGCCGTGGGGGAGGACACCGTCGAGGCCCTGCGCCGCTACCGCGCCGACGTCGCCTTCGTCGGCACCAACGGGATCAGCGCGGAGCACGGGCTCACCACCCCCGACACCGCCGAGGCCGCGGTCAAGCGCGCGATCGTCGCCTGCGCGCGGCAGGTCGTGGTGCTCGCCGACGCGGAGAAGCTCGGTCAGGAGCAGACGATGCGGTTCGCCGAGCTTCGCGACGTCGACGTGCTGGTCACCGACCGACGGGCGACCCCGGAGCAGATCGAGCCGCTGGAGAACGCCGGCGTGAAGGTCATCGTCGTCTGAGTGCACGACCCGGAAGGCGATCGGACACAGCAAGGAGCCCCGCACCCCTCCCAAGGGTGCGGGGCTCCTCTGTCGGTGACGTCAGGCGGTGGTGCGGTCCGCCGACGACAGGCCGAGCAGCTGGGAGACCTCGGCAGCGGACTGCGCCCGCTCGAGCTCGGCCACCTTCTCCTTGTCGACGAAGACCTTGGCGATCTTGCCGAGCAGGGCCAGGTGGTCGTTGCCCGCACCGGCGATGCCGATGACGAACTTCGTCTCCTTGCCGTTCCAGTCGATCGGCTCGTCGTACCGGATGAACGAGATCCCGGTGCGCTTGATCGAGCCCTTCGCCTCGTTGGTGCCGTGCGGGATGGCCAGCAGGTTGCCCATGTGCGTGGACACCGACCGCTCCCGCTCGTGCATCGCGTCGACGTAGGCCGGGTCGACCGCACCGCTCGTCACGAGCAGCTGACCGGCTTCGGTGATGGCGTCGTCACGGGTACGGGCCTGGCCACCGAGGACGATGTCCTGCTCGCGGAGCGTGACGTCAGACGCCTTCTCCTCAGTGGCCGTGGCCTGCCCCGGGACTGAGGCGCCGGAGCCGGCGCCGTTGCGCTCCCGGACCAGCTCCACGACCTCGTCGTAGCGCGGGCTGCCCATGAAGTTCTCCACGGAGACGTGGATCGACGTGGGGGCCATGTGCTGCGCACGACCGGTGAGGTCCTGGTGCGTGACGATCAGGTCGTGGCCGCCCTTCAGGTTCGCGATGGCGAGGTTGGTCACCTTCACGTCCTTGAAGCCGGCGTCGTGGATCTTCTTGCGGAGCACCGAGGCGCCCATGGCGGACGAGCCCATGCCGGCGTCGCAGGCGAACACGATGTCCTTGATCGGGCCCTGGTTGTCGGTGCCGACCAGCGACGAGGCGAGCGACTTCCTGCCCTTCATCGACTCCATGTCGGCGGTGGCCGACGCGAGGTCGTCGTCGGTCTTGTCGAACTTCAGGATCGCCGATCCGACCAGGAAGGACACGAGAGCGGCGCCGAAGACACCGACCGTGATCCCGAAGAAGTCACCCTTCGGCGTCTGGGCGTAGACCGCGAAGATCGAGCCCGGAGCTGCCGGGGCGCGCAGGCCCACGTCGAACAGCACGAGGAGGAACACGCCGGTCATGCCGCCGAGGACGGTCGCGAGGATCATCTTCGGCTTCATGAGCACGTACGGGAAGTAGACCTCGTGGATGCCGCCGAGGAACTGGATGATCGCGGCACCGGGAGCCGACGCCTTCGCCATGCCGCGGCCGAAGACCGAGTAGGCGAGCAGCAGGCCCAGGCCCGGGCCGGGGTTGGCCTCGAGGAGGAACAGGACCGACTGGCCCTTCTCCGCGGCCTCGTCGATGCCGAGCGGGGTCAGCACGCCGTGGTTGATGGCGTTGTTCAGGAACATGACCTTCGCGGGCTCGATGAAGATCGAGGTCAGCGGGAGCAGGTTGTTGTTCACCAAGCTCTCGACACCGTTGCCGAGCCACTCGATGACCTGGCGCAGCACCGGGGCGAGCGTGAACATCGAGATGATCGCCATCGCCGCCGCGGTGATGCCGGCGGAGAAGTTGTTGACGAGCATCTCGAAGCCCGGCTTGATCTTGCCGTCCCAGAGGGCGTCGAGGTTCTTCATGATGAGGGCGGTCAGCGGGCCCATGATCATGGCGCCGAGGAACATGGGCGAGCCGCCCTGGTCGCCGACGAAGATCGGGTCGCTGGTCGCCATGATGACGCCCATGACGGAGGCTGCACCGACCACGCCACCGCGAGTGTCGTAGACGATCTTGCCGCCGGTGTAGGCGATCAGGATCGGCAGCAGGTAGGTGATGGTCGGGCCGACCATCGTGGCGATCTTCTCGTTCGGGATCCACCCGACCGGGATGAAGAACGCCGTGATGAGGCCCCAGGCGATGATCGCGCCGATGTTCGGCATGATCATGTTGGACAGGAACGTACCGAACTGTTGGACGCGGATCCGCGCGCTCGTGCGCGGTGCCGCGGAGGTGGTGGCCGTCGCCATACTCGTCCCTTCTCGGGGTACCGGCTTCGATGCCGGCAGCAGTGGCTCATCGGCTGTTCGGGGGCCTGTGACGCCCGTCATACCGATCTGTGAATACCTTTGTATCCCCCTCGATTTCGCGCGTCAAGTACCAACAAGCCCACAAAATCAAACACAAAGGCAGAGATTCGGTGGTGTAGGGTCGGGCGCATGCGAGCTCTCCGCTTCTACGCCCCTGAGGACCTCCGCCTGGAGGACGTGCCCGAGCCCGAGTGCGGGCCCGGTGAGATCAAGCTCAAGGTGCACAACTGCTCCACCTGCGGCACCGACGTCAAGATCCTCCACAACGGCCACCAGAACCTCACCCCGCCGCGCACGACCGGCCACGAGATCGCCGGCGAGGTGGTCGAGGTCGGCGCCGACGTCAACGGCACCTACGGCTCGTCCTGGGCGGTCGGCGACCGCGTCCAGGTCATCGCCGCCGTTCCCTGCGGCGAGTGCTACGAGTGCACGAAGGGCTGGATGGCGGTCTGCCAGAACCAGACCTCGGTGGGCTACCAGTACGACGGCGGCTTCGCGGAGTACATGATCGTGCCCGCGCAGGTCCTCAAGGTCGACGGCCTCAACCTCATCCCCGAGGGTGTCGGCTACGACGAGGCCTCCGCCGCCGAGCCGATGGCCTGCGCGATCAACGCCCAGGAGCTCATGGGCATCGAGGAGGGCGACTCCGTCGTCGTCTTCGGCGCCGGTCCGATCGGCTGCATGCACATCCGGATCGCGCGCGGTGTCCACAAGGTCGGCAAGGTCTTCCTCGTCGACGTCAACGCGGAGCGCCTCAAGATGTCCGCGGACGCCGCCCAGCCCGACGAGACGATCAACGGCGCCGAGGTCGACGTCGTCGAGAAGGTCATGGAGCTGACGGGCGGCCGCGGCGCGGACGTCGTCATCACCGCGACGGCGGCGAACATCACCCAGGAGCAGGCCATCGCCATGGCCGCCCGCAACGGCCGCATCTCCTTCTTCGGCGGTCTGCCCAAGACCAACCCGACGATCACGTGCGACTCCAACGTCGTGCACTACCGACAGCTGCACATCCACGGAGCCAACGGCTCGGCGCCCGAGCACAACAAGCGTGCGCTGCAGTACATCGCCACCGGACAGGTCCCGGTGAAGGACCTCATCACCGAGCACATCCCGCTCGAGCGGGTGATGGACGCGTTCTCCATCGTGCAGAACGGCGAGGCGATCAAGGTCACCGTCGAGCCCTGATCGGCCAGCTGGAGCGGATGACGGGAATCGAACCCGCGTAGCCAGTTTGGAAGACTGGGGCTCTACCATTGAGCTACATCCGCGCGGTCTGACGGCCCTGTCCGGCCGACGCCGGGGCCATCGTGCCACAGCAGTGAGGCCGGTCACGGGCACCCTCGTCGTTTCGACAGGCGAGAGGCCGAACACTAGACTCGCCCGGGTTCCACCGGGGCGTAGCGTAGTGGCTAGCGCGCCTGCTTTGGGAGCAGGAGACCGCAGGTTCGAGTCCTGTCGCCCCGACCGCGCCCCACCCCGAATTCCCATGATCGTCCGCGCACGTGCGCGGCTGCACCCTGTACCGAGGAGACACCCCTGTGAAGAGCGCCGTCGAGACCCTGAGCCCCACCCGGGCCAAGCTGACCGTCGAGGTGCCCTTCGAGGAGCTGAAGCCGAGCCTCGACTCGGCGTACAAGAAGATCGCGCAGCAGATCAACGTGCCCGGCTTCCGCAAGGGCAAGGTGCCCGCGACGATCATCGACCGCCAGGTCGGCCGTGGCGCCGTCCTCGACGAGGCGATCAACGACGCGCTGCCGCGTCTCTACGTCCAGGCGTTGCAGGAGAACGACCTCCAGCCCCTGGCCCAGCCGGAGATCGACATCACCCGGCTCGAGGACAACGACGCGCTGGAGTTCACTGCCGAGGTCGACGTGCGGCCGGAGATCACCCTGCCCGACTACGCCGGCCTCGAGGCCACCGTCGACGACATCGCGGTGACCGACCAGGACGTCGAGGAGCAGCTCCAGGGGCTGCGCGAGCGCTTCGGCACCCTCGTCGACGTGGAGCGTCCGGCCGCCGACGGCGACTTCGTGACCCTCGACCTCAAGGCCACCCAGGACGGCGAGCTCGTCGAGGGTGGCGAGGCCGCCGGCGTGAGCTACCAGCTCGGTCGCGGCGGCATGATCGACGGCCTCGACGAGGCGCTCGTCGGCATGGCCGCCGGTGACGCGAAGACCTTCCCGAGCACGCTCGCCGGTGGTGACAGCGAGGGCGAGGACGTCCAGGTCGAGGCCAGCGTCCTCGGGGTCAAGGAGCAGCAGCTGCCCGAGCTCGACGACGACTTCGCCCAGATGGCGTCCGAGTTCGACACCGTCGACGAGCTGACCGAGGACCTCCGCAGCCGGCTCGCCAACGGCAAGCGCCTGGAGCAGGCCGCCGCCGCGCGCGACGCGGTCCTCGAGAAGCTGCTCGACCTCACCGAGGTCCCGGTCCCCGAGGCCGTCGTCGCCGAGGAGCTCACCGCCCGCCGCGAGAACGTCGAGCAGCAGCTCGCGTTCGCGGGGATGACGATGGAGCAGTACCTCGACTCCGAGAAGCAGACCGTCGACGAGTTCGAGGCCGACCTGGAGAAGCGCGTCCGCGACGCGGTGGCCGCGCAGTTCGTCCTCGACGAGATCGCCAAGAAGGAAGAGATCGGCGTCGAGCAGCAGGAGCTCACCGAGCACATGCTGCGCCGGGCCCAGCAGTCGGGTCAGAACCCGAACGAGTACGTCAAGCACATGATGGAGCACAACCACATCCCCGAGCTCGTCACCGAGGTCGTGCGGGGCAAGGCTCTCGCCCTGGTCGTGGAGCAGGCGGTCGTGACCGACGAGTCCGGCACCGTGGTGGAGCTGAAGAACCTGCGCCCCGACGGCACCATCGGCGACCCGGAGGCCGAGGCGGCCGAGGCGGCCAGGGCAGCTCGAGGCCTCCGAGGAGACCGCGCCCGAGGAGACCCAGTCCGAGGAGTGAGCGCGCCCGCGTGGCGCCTTGCGTGAACACCTGTTCACTGAACAGACTCGGAGCATGACCTCGGGCCTCCCTCCCGCCGCTGTCGTCCCCACGGTGACCCCCGCGCCCGGCGCGGTGCGTCCTGCGCAGCCCGACCCCGGGCTGGTCGACGCGCTCGGGCTGGCCGCGTTGTTCGCCGACGAGCTGCTCGTCGGAACCGCGCGCGACACCCACCGGGCGGTGGCCGACCGCTTCTTCGGCGCCGCGACGCGTGCGGGCGTCCTCGGCCCGGCGCCGCAGGCGGTGCACGACGGCATCGCCGGGCTCGTCTACGGCTCGATCAGCCGGCTCCTGCAGGGCGCCGGCTCCGGCTTCTCGGCCCTCGGTGCCCGCGGGGTGGGACCCCGGCTCGACGCCGGTCCGCGGGGCCGCGTCCTCCAGTCCGCCGTCAACGGGCTCATCGGTGAGCGGCTCCGCGACGAGCACCCGCACCTGGCGCTGGCCATGACCGTGCGCGTGGGCGGCAACGCCGTACCCCTGGAGCCGGAGGCTCTCGCTGCCGCGTTCCCGCACGCGGGCGACCGGCTGGTGGTCTTCCTCCACGGCCTCGGCGAGCACGAACGGCACTGGGAGGCCAAGAGCTATGAGCTCGGCGGCACCTACGGCTCGCGTCTCGAGGCCGCGGCCGGCTGGACCCCGGTGTACCTGCGGGTCAACACCGGACTGTCGGTCGCGGAGAACGGCGTCGCGCTGACCGCGCTGATGCAGGAGCTCGTCGACGCCTGGCCCACGGAGGTGCGCCGGGTCGCGCTCGTCGGGCACTCGATGGGCGGGCTCATGATCCGCGCAGGCTGCGCCGTCGCCACCGAGCACCCCCGGCCCTGGACGCAGCTGCTCAGCGACGTGGTCACGCTCGGCACCCCGCACCACGGCGCCGACCTGGCGCTCGGTGTCCGGCACGGCGCCCGGCTCCTCGGCCTGTCGCCCGAGAGCGCCGGCTTCGGCCGCATCCTCGACGAGCGCTCGCCCGGCATCCGCGACCTCGAGCGCGGGCTCCCGGAGCTTCCACCGCTGCCGCACGTGCGCTACCGGCTGGTCTCCGCGGAGATCGGCTCGCCGCGCAACCCGCTGAGCTGGTTGCTGGGTGACCTGCTGGTCCGACGCCCCTCGGCGACCGCCAGCTCCCGTCGCCGCCGCGCGTTGCGGCTCTTCCCCGACGCGGACCTGCTGCACGTGCCCAACGCCGGCCACTTCGCGCTGCTGAACCATCCCGACGTCTACCGCGCCATGGAACAGTGGCTCGCATGACGCAGGACCGCACGTCGAGGTACGCCGTTCCCGAGGGCGACCGTGAGCTCCGCGCTGAGGTCGTCGTGGACGCCACCCCGCACCGCGTGTGGCAGGTGCTCACCGACTTCTCCCGGATGCCGGAGTGGAGCCCGGAGCTGGTGCGCATGGTGCCGCTGAAGCGGCACGGCCTCCGGGTCGGGCAGTGGTACCTCGGGCTCAACCGTCGCGGCCCCGTCGTCTGGCCGACCCGCAGCGTCGTCCGCGAGGTCACCCCCGGCCGCACCATGGTCTGGGACACGACGTCGAGCGGTGCGCGGTGGATCTACGAGCTCGCGCCGGAGGGGGAGCAGGGCACGCGGCTCTCGCTCACCCGGCCGGTCCCCGGGCCGCCCCCGGTGGTCGCGCGGCTCTTCGCCGGGGCGCTGCTCGGCGGCGTCGCCGGGCACGACGACGAGCTGGAGGCCGGCATGGCCACGACGCTCGATCGCTTCAAGGCAGCGGTCGAGACCACGTCCTGACCTCGCCCGCGGGCGTCTCGCGGCGTGTCGTCCGCTGTCCGCGAACAACCCCGGGTCACCCCTGGAAGTGTCCGTCGATCCGGCTAGGGTCGACCCGTGACTGACATCCAGATGAACGGCGGCGGTTCGTCGTACGGGCTCGAAGAACACATCTACCAGCGCCTCCTCAAGGAGCGCATCATCTTCCTCGGGTCCGAGGTCCGCGACCAGAACGCCAACGCCATCTGCGCGCAGATGCTGCTGTTGAGCGCCGAGGACCCCGAGACCGACATCTTCCTGCACATCAACAGCCCCGGCGGCTCGGTGGACTCGGGCATGGCGATCTACGACACCATGAACTACATCCCCAACGACGTCGCCACCGTCGGCATGGGCCTGGCCGCCTCGATGGGCCAGTTCCTGCTCTGCGCCGGCGCGAAGGGCAAGCGCTACGCCCTCCCGCACGCGCGGATCATGATGCACCAGCCGTCGGGCGGCATGGGCGGCTCGGCGTCGGACATCAAGATCCAGGCGCAGCAGTCGCTGCACATCAAGAAGGTGCTCTTCGAGCTGATCAGCCAGCACACCGGCCAGCCCCTCGACCGGGTCGAGCAGGACGCCGACCGCGACCGCTGGTTCACAGCGGAGCAGGCCAAGGACTACGGATTCATCGACCAGGTCATCAGCAGCGCCCGCCAGGCCGCTGACGACGGCCGCCCGGCCCGGAAGTGAGCGACATGAACTACTACATCCCGCAGTGGGAGGAGCGCACGTCGTACGGCTTCCGCCGGATCGACCCCTACGCCAAGCTCTTCGAGGACCGCATCGTCTTCCTCGGCACCCCGATCAGTGACGACATCGCCAACGCAGTGATGGCCCAGCTGCTCTGCCTGGAGTCGATGGACCCCGACCGCGACATCCAGATCTACATCAACAGCCCCGGCGGCTCGTTCACGGCGCTGACCGCGATCTACGACACGATGCGCTTCGTGAAGCCCGACATCCAGACGGTCTGCCTGGGGCAGGCGGCGTCGGCGGCGGCGATCCTGCTCGCGGCCGGTGCGCCCGGCAAGCGGCTGGCCCTGCCGAACAGTCGGATCCTGATCCACCAGCCCTACACCGAGGGCACCTACGGACAGTCGTCCGACATCGAGATCCAGGCCAACGAGATCCTCCGCATGCGCGAGCTGCTCGAGAAGATGATCGCCGAGCACTCGGGCAAGTCGCAGGAGGACGTCAGCCGCGACATCGAGCGCGACAAGATCCTCACCGCCGATGCGGCGGTCGAGTACGGCCTCATCGACGCGGTGCTCGACTCGCGCAAGGGTGCGCTGCCGGTCGCCTGAGCGTCCACCGTTCGGGGGTGGCGCGGTGCAGATCCGTGAACCGCACAGATCTGTGGCCGTGTCCCCATCCCATTCGGCGGCCCGGGAAGGTAATTTCGTGATCGTTCGCAACGGGGAGCACAGAAGGAGCAGTGCCTGTGGCACGCATCGGTGATGGGGGCGACCTGCTCAAGTGCTCTTTCTGCGGGAAGAGCCAGAAGCAGGTCAAGAAGCTGATCGCCGGCCCGGGCGTCTACATCTGTGACGAGTGCATCGACCTCTGCAACGAGATCATCGAGGAGGAGCTCTCCGAGGGCACCGAGGTCGGTCTCGAGGAGCTCCCCAAGCCGAAGGAGATCTTCGACTTCCTCAACTCCTACGTGATCGGCCAGGAGACCGCGAAGAAGTCCCTGGCCGTTGCGGTCTACAACCACTACAAGCGGGTCCAGGCGGGGCTCGGTGTGGTCAACCACCGGCACCGCGGCGAGGACAGCGTCGAGCTCGCCAAGTCGAACATCCTCGTCATCGGTCCCACCGGATGCGGCAAGACCTACCTCGCCCAGACGCTGGCGCGGATGCTCAACGTCCCGTTCGCGATCGCCGACGCGACCGCCCTCACCGAAGCGGGCTACGTCGGTGAGGACGTCGAGAACATCCTGCTCAAGCTGATCCAGGCCGCCGACTACGACGTCAAGAAGGCCGAGACCGGGATCATCTACATCGACGAGATCGACAAGGTGGCCCGCAAGGCGGAGAACCCCTCGATCACCCGGGACGTGTCCGGCGAAGGCGTGCAGCAGGCGCTGCTCAAGATCCTCGAGGGCACGACCGCGTCGGTGCCACCGCAGGGTGGTCGCAAGCACCCGCACCAGGAGTTCATCCAGATCGACACGACGAACATCCTGTTCATCGTGGGCGGCGCGTTCGCCGGGCTGGAGCACATCGTCGAGCAGCGCATCGGCAAGAAGACCCTCGGGTTCGGCGCGACGCTGCCGACCAAGGAGGAGCGCGACCTCGACACGATCTTCTCCGAGGTCATGCCGGAGGACCTGCTGAAGTTCGGGCTCATCCCCGAGTTCATCGGCCGGCTCCCCGTCATCGCCACGGTCGACAAGCTCAACCGCGAGGCGCTGGTGCAGATCCTCACCGAGCCGCGCAACGCCCTGGTGAAGCAGTACCAGAAGCTCTTCGACCTCGACGGCGTCGAGCTCGAGTTCACCGACGACGCCATCGAGGCGGTCGCCGACCTCGCCACGGTGCGGGGCACCGGTGCCCGTGGGCTGCGCGCCATCATCGAGGAGGTCCTCCTCCACGTGATGTACGACGTGCCCTCCCGCGAGGACATCGCGAAGGTCGTCGTCAACGCGGAGGTCGTCCGCGACAACGTGAACCCGACGCTGGTCCCGCGGCCGGTCGAGAAGAAGAAGAAGACCGCCTGAGCGGCGTGGTCGCACCTCTCCGCCTTCCCGCTCCCGACGGCTACCCGGCCTGGTTGGCGGCCCGCGTCGACGAGCAGCTCGACCGGGTGCGCACCCTCGCGGAGCAGCTGCGCGGCCAGACCGACGCGTCGGCCGTCGAGGTGCTCGAGACCTGGAACGACATCGGCATCGCGTTCGGTGCCGCGTCCGCTCCCGCCGGACTGCTCGCGAACGTGCATCCCGATGCGTCCCTGCGTGAGCAGGCCGAGGGTGTCGAGCAGGACGCGCGACGGCTCATGACCGACCTCAGCCTCGACCGCGGGCTCTACGACGTGCTCGCCGCCGTCGACACGTCCGACCTCGACGCCCCGGCACGTCGGCTGCTCGAGAAGACCCTGCGTGACTTCCGCCGCGCGGGTGTCGACCAGGACGACGAGACGCGCGACCGGGTCCGCGCGCTGTCGGAACGGCACACCGAGGTCGGGCAGCGCTTCTCGAAGAACATCCGTGAGGGCGTCCGCCGGTTCCGGGTGGACCCCTCCCGTCTCGACGGTCTGCCCGACGACTTCCGCGAGGCCCACGAGCCCGGTGAGGACGGTCTGGTCGAGCTCACCACCGACTACCCCGACTACCGACCCGTGATGACCTTCGCGACCGACCGTGAGCTCCGCGCCGACATGCTCGCGGCGTTCCTCGACCGTGCCTGGCCCGACAACGACGCGGTGCTCCGCGAGCTCCTCGAGATCCGGCGCGAGCTCGCCGGCGTGCTCGGCTACAGCGGCTGGCCGGCGTACGACGCCGAGGTGAAGATGATCTCGGCGGCCGGCTCGCAAGCTCGCCTGCTCGATCCAAGGATCGGCGACGGGACGGCGATCATCGACTTCGTCGACCGGATCACCGCGCTCTCCGAGGAGCCCGCTCGTCGCGACGTCGCGCTGCTGCTCGAGCGCGTGCGTCAGGACCGACCGGAGGCGAATGCCGTCGACGGCGTGGACAAGATGTTCTACTTCGAGGTCGTCCGGCGCGAGCGCTTCGAGGTCGACGCCCAGGAGGTCCGGCGCTACCTCGACTTCTCCAAGGTCCGGCGCGGCCTGCTGGAGGTGACCGGTCGGCTCTTCGGTGTGGAGTACTCCGCTGTCGACGACGCCCCTGCCTGGCACCCGGACGTCACGACGTACGACGTGCTGGCGGCCGACGGCGGCGAACGCCTCGGCCGCATCCACCTCGACCTCCACCCGCGCGAGGGGAAGTACTCCCACGCTGCGCAGTTCGACCTCGTCTCCGGCGTCGAGGGGCGGCTGCTTCCGGAGGGCGTGCTCGTGTGCAACTTCCCTCGCGGGCTGATGGAGCACGACCAGGTGACGACCCTCTTCCACGAGTTCGGGCACCTGCTCCACCACGTGCTCGGCGGGCGCCAGCGGTGGGCGCGTTTCTCCGGTGTCGCCACCGAGTGGGACTTCGTCGAGGCGCCGTCGCAGATGCTCGAGGAGTGGGCGTGGGACCACGCCGTGCTGAGCACGTTCGCCACCGACACCGACGGCACCCCGATCCCGGAGGAGCTGGTCGACCGGATGCGCACGGGCGACGAGTTCGGCAAGGGGGCGTACGCCCGGACCCAGATGTTCTACGCCGCGGTCTCCTACGTCCTGCACCGCGACGTGCCCGACGACCTGACAGCGACGGTGCGGGAGCTGCAGGACCGCTACGACGTCTTCGATCACGTCCCCGACACGCACTTCCACGCGTCCTTCGGCCACCTGGGTGGCTACTCCTCGGGCTACTACACCTACATGTGGTCGCTGGTGATCGCGAAGGACCTGTTCTCCGCGTTCGACCCCGGCGACCTCTTCGCCATCGAGGCGGCGCACCGCTACCGCGACCGGGTGCTCGTGCCGGGTGGCTCGAAGGATGCGGCCGACCTGGTCGCCGACTTCCTCGGTCGGCCCTACGCGTTCGACGCGTTCGAGACCTGGCTCTCGGCGTAGCCGCCGTGGAAGAGGTGCGCGTCTCGCCCGACGGTGCCGAGCTCGTCGCCCTCGCCGACCGGCTCGCGCCCCGGACGGGGGAGCGGCGCCTCCTCGGGATCGTCGGCGCACCCGGTGCCGGCAAGTCCACCCTGGCCGCATGGCTGGTCGACCGCCTCGGTCCTCGCGCAGCCGCGGTCCCGCTCGACGGGTTCCACCTGGCCGACGTCGAGCTCGACCGGCGGGGCCTCCGCGATCGCAAGGGTGCGCCGGAGACCTTCGACTCCTGGGGGTACGCCGCGCTCCTCAGCCGGCTGCGCGAGCGCCCCGACCACGTCGTGATTGGCCCCCGGATTCGAGCGCGACCTCGAGCAGCCCCTCGCCGGCGCCGTGCCGGTCGACCCGTCCGTCGACGTCGTCGTCACCGAGGGCAACTACCTCCTGCTCGACGACCCCGCCTGGGACGCCGCCCGCCGCCTGCTCGACGAGGTCTGGTTCGTCCGCACCGACGACGCGCTCCGTCTCGAGCGCCTCGTCACCCGGCACGCCGCCTTCGGCAAGTCCCTCCCCGCCGCCGAGGCCTGGATCGCCCGCGTCGACCAACCCAACGCCACCCTCGTCCTCGCCTCCTCCCCCCGCGCCCACCTCCTCCTCGACCTCACCCACTGGAAGAGCTGACACACCGATTCGTCTGCGGTCGTTGCGCTCGGCTCCTTGATCCTCCGCTAGACGAATCTGGTGGAGCGAGGGGTACGCCGATGGCGCGC
>CAVXBM010000004.1:0-15550 GCA_963759965.1 uncultured Actinomycetota bacterium | reverse complement strand
GGCGCCGAACCGCGACGGCGTCACGACGCCGTCGGGGCAGGAGCGCTCCCACGGCTCCGCACGGTCGAACGAAGTCGCCTGGCCACGGTGCACGCTCACCCCGTTGATCGCGACGTCCGCGGCTTCGACGATGTCGAAGTCGCACTGCGCCGGCGCGTCGGCCACGGCGTAGAGGTCCACCGTGCGCACCTCGCAGTCCTGGTAGTAGTCGTGCGCGATCCAGCCCGAGTCGTGCGACGCGATCTCGCACGAGAGCTCGGTGAAGGAGTGCACCGGCTCTCCCAGCTCCGGTTCCGCGGCGGCGAGGGCGGCCCGCACCGCGTCCCTGTCGAGCTCCGCGCTGTGCTGGGACACGGGCAACGCCTCCTCGATGTCGGAGCGGGCCTGGTGCTGGGCCGACGCGACCGCGACCGTGCCGACGACGCCCCTGACGACGTAGACGAGGACGACGAGGGCGAGGAGTCCGAGGAAGCCGAGGCCGACGACACGGAAGAAGGTGCGCATGGCTCAAGTGTCGGGATCCACGACGCTCCCGGCATCCGCACGCCTACTCAGGTCTGGCAGGCTCTCGGACGATGACGGACGTCCTGGCTGACCTGGTGCAGGCGCGGCTCCCCTGGCTGTCGTCGACGCTGCGCTCCTGGTACGACGAGCCGCGCCTCGCACGTCAGCTCGCCGACGGCCTGGCACCCGAGTCGGGCCGGGTCGGGGACGAGGCGTTCGGGGCCGGGTTCCGGGACGGCGTCGGTCTGGAGATCGGTGAGCCCCTCGACTGGGCCAACCGCGTGGTCGACCTCCCGGACGGCGGCTGGGCGGTCGTGGGCATCCGGTTCCGCGGGCGCGACCTGAAGCGACCGTTCGTCGACGTGGTGGCGACCACCGGGTTGCCGACGCCCGACACGGTCGCGGCCGTCGCCGAGGTGGTGCTGCCGCGCTACGCGGCCTTCGACCCGCTCTGCCTCCGTGTCGACGCCCCCGACCCGGACGCACTCGTCGAGGCCCTCGACGCCGACGACCGCTTCGGCACCAACCGCGTCGACCAGCTCGTCGTCGCCGGTCTCGTGTCCGAGCTCCGAGCGCGCGAGAGCGTCCCGTCATACCCCCAGGTGGGCCTGCGCCCCGGGGAGCCGGACGTCCTTGCGGAGCGGGTCGACGCGATCTACGCGGAGCTCGACGAGGCCAACCCCGACCTCGCGGAGTGGGCACGGCCCGAGAGCAGGGACACCCTCGCCGAGTGTGCGGAGCAAGGCCTGCTCCTCGAGGTCCTCGCCGACGGGGAGCCGGCCGGGGTGGTCTGCGCCGTCCGCGACGACGACCACGGGATGAGCGGCTTCTGCGTGCAGGAGATCTGCCTCGACAGGCGCCACCTCGGCCGCAGGCTCGCACCGGCGGTCCTGCGGCACCTCCTCGACGCGCTGCCGGCCGGCGAGGGTGACGTCCTGTGGGGCACGATCCACCCGGACAACGCGCCCTCGCTGCGCAACTCGATGTCGATCGGCCGGGAGGTCGTCGGTGGCTACGTCTGGGTCACGCCGGCTGGGCTGCCCGGGATGCCTTGATCAGGTGGAGACGAGGCCGGCGCCGGTGACGTGCATGAGGTCGAGGGCGGTGACCAGGCCGGGCTCGGCGGCGACGACGGCGGGAGCGACGTTCACGAGCCGCATGGCGGTCGTGATCATCCCGGAGATGTTGTGGTCGCCGTGCTCGCCCTTGTGCTGGAAGTCGACGGTCATCATCGGCTCGCCCGTGACCTCGACGCGGTAGCAGCCGTCACCGCCGACGGGCTGCGGCCAGTCGGGACGCTGCTCGGGATGGGTGCGGGTGACGTGCTCGAGCACCACGCGGGCCACTCCGTCGACCTTGCCGATCACCTCGAACCGCACCGCGCAGCGGGTGCCCTTCGGCACCGCCCCGGAGACGGTGTCGTAGTCGCGCTCCGCCTCCGCGTGCTCGATCGCCTCGTCGAGCGGCTCGTCCAGCGTGAGGTCCAGGCCCGCCGCGATGATGCGCACGACCGAGCCCCAGGCGAGCGAGATGATGCCGGGCGAGAAGAGGTACGGCACGTCGTCGAGCGGCTTGCCGAAGCCGTAGAGGGTCTGGTTGACGAACTCCTGGAAGTACGTCGAGTAGTCGGCGATCTCGGAGACGCGCACCTGGTCGATGCGCTGCGACAGCGACGTGATCACGAGCGGCAGCACGTCGTTGGCGAACCCGGGGTCGATGCCGTTGACGTGCAGCGATGCCTGCCCGGCCTCGGCCGCCTTGGTGATCTTCTCGAGCATGTCAGCGGGGATCACGCCGTGCGGGTACTGCAGGAACACCGGCCCGCTCGACACGACGTTGATGCCGGCGGCGAGGAGCTCCTCGAACAGGTCCAGGGCACCGAACGGGTCGGCGTCGGTCATGGCCGTGTGCAGGACCACGTCGGGCTCCGACGCGATGAGCGCCGCCTTGTCCTGGGTGGCGGTGACGCCCAGCGGCTCGATCCCGCAGATCTCGCCGACGTCGACGCCCTCCTTGGCGTCGCTGGAGCACCACGCCCCGACCAGCTCGAGGTCGGGTCGCGCCAGGATGCCGGCGATCGCGTGCTTGCCGACGGTGCCGGTCGACCACGCGACCACGCGCAGCTTGTCGCTCATGAGCTCTCCTCTTGCGGGGTCAGGTCAGGAAGGCCGAGGTCGAGGTTGGGCTGGTCGAGGCCGCCGTCGACCTCGACGACCTTGCCGGTGACGTAGCCACCGGCTGCGCTGGCCAGGTAGAGGACGGTCGCCGCGATGTCCTCGACGTCGCCGATGCGCCGCAGCGGCGTGACCGCCTCCATGCCCTGCTTGGTCTCCTCGTGGCTCGCGACGAACTCCAGCGCGGAGGTCATGACCGACCCGACGGCGATGGCGTTGACCCGGATCTGCGGGTCGAGGTCGCGGGCGGCCAGCCGCGTCCAGTGCGCGAGCGCGGCCTTGGCGGTGCCGTAGGCGAGGTAGCCGCGCCCCGACAACCGGCCCATCACCGACGAGATGTTGACCACCGCGCCGGCGCTGCCGTGGTCGCGGTCCGCGTGCCGCAGCATCAGGGGTACGGCGCTGCGCGTCAACGCGTGTGCTGTCGAGACGTTCCACCGGAACGCCTCCTCGAGGTAGTCCGGCGTCGTGTCCAGGAAGGCGTTGGGGATCGTGCCTCCGACGTTGTTGACCACGACGTCGAGCCGGCCGAGCTCCTCGAAGGCGGTGGTGGCCAGCCCGGCGACGGCGTCGAGGTCGGACAGGTCCGCCGGCACCACGACGGCCCGTCGACCGGTGGCCTCGATGCGCTGCGCGACGTCCTTGAGCTGGGCGTCGGTGCGCGAGGAGATGAGCACGTCGGCCCCGGCCTCCGCGAGAGCCACCGCCGTACCGGCGCCGATGCCGCGGCCCGCGCCGGTGACCACGGCCACCTGCCCGTCGAGCCGGAAGCGGTCGAGGATGCTCATGAGGGGACTCCGATCGTCAGGGGCTCGGGCTGGTCGAGCACGCAGCGCGTGCCGGTGTAGATCGAGGGCATGCAGCGGTTGCAGTGCGTGCAGGTGGCGCCGGTGGCCTCACCGGAGCGGATCCGGTTGACGAGGTCGGGCTCGCGGAGCAGCGCGCGGCCGATCGCCACCAGGTCGAAGCCCTCCTCCATCGCGAGGTCCATCGACGCCTTGGTGTGGATGCCGCCGAGCAGCATCAGCGGCAGGTCGACGCGCTGGCGGAAGCGACGTGCGTGGGGCAGCAGGAACGCCTCCTCGTAGGGGTACTCCTTGAGGAAGCCCCGGCCGACGGTCCGCATCCCCCACCTCACCGGCAGCGGCATCTGCTCGGTGAACTCGCGCAGCGGCACCGGGCCGCGGAAGAAGTACATCGGGTTCATCAGGCTCGAGCCCGCGGACAGCTGGATGGCGTCGAGGGTGCCCTGCTCCTCGAGCATCGAGGCGAGCTCGAGAGCGTCGTCGACCCGCAACCCGCCGCGGACGCCGTCGGTCATGCCGAGCTTCACGTGCACCTCGGCCTCGTCGCCGACCTCGTCTCGCACCGCCCGGACCACGCGGAGCGGGAAGCGCACCCGGTTGTCGAGCGAGCCGCCGTAACGGTCGCGGCGCCGGTTGGTGTTCGGGCTGAGGAAGGAGCTGAGCAGGTAGCCGTGGCCCAGGTGGATCTCGAGCGCGTCGAAGCCGGCGCGCACCGCGAGCCGGACGCCGGCGACGTAGTCGCGCAGCACCCGGTCGAGGTCGGCCTCGCTCGCCCTGCGCACCATCTGCATGCTCAGCGGGCTCGGCATCGCGGACGGCGCGATCGCGTGCACCCCGTTGGACCGTCCGTTGGCCACCGCGCCGGCGTGCCCGATCTGGGCGCAGGCCGCGACGCCCTCCTCGTGGACGGCCTCGGTGAGCCGGGTCAGCCCGGGCAGTGCCTCCTCGCGGAGGTGCACCTGCTCGCGGTGCGTGCGCCCCTCGGGCGACACCGCGACGTAGGCCATCGTCGTCATCCCGACGCCGCCGCATGCGATCGTGCGGTGGAAGTCGACGAGCTCGTCGGTGACGAGCCCGTCCGGCGTCCGGCCCTCGAAGGTGGCCGCCTTGACGACCCGGTTGCGCAGCGTCAGCGGACCCAGGGTGACGGGGTCCAGCACGGACGGGCGCAGCACCCGAAAACTGTAACAGGTTCTAGTTCTTGGCGTCGCGGTGCTCGGCGACGCTCAGGGGGTCAGGCGGGGCGGCTCGCCATCGTCACGACGCCCTTGACGACGTCACGGAGGAGCAGGGCCATCTCTCGAACCAGCACGTGGACTCCCTGGGGTCGGAGGGCGGCCCGACGGAGGGCTCGCAGGCAGGGTGTACCCCGTCCGGCGGACCCCTAACCCCAACTTCTGTGCAGAAAGTGCGAGACCGGGGTCGGCTCAGGTGCCGAGCTCGTCGTCCAGCCGGGCGATCTGGCCGTTGATCAGCGGGAGCAGGGGGCTCGTTGCGCCGATCGCGAACCGCTGCGCGATCCACATCTCGTAGTCGTCGCTCCCCCACGTCGACCGGGTCCACCGCGCCATCAGGTCCGGGGAGCGCTGCTCGAGGACCGCGGAGCGCAGGGCGGTCTCCACCTCCTCACGAAGGCGGACCACCCCCGGGGCGCCCGAGCGCGGCAGCAGCGGTCCGCGGTAGGCACGCATCGCTCCCGCGACGTCGCCCGTCGCGAGCGTGGCCTCGACCGAGAGCCAGTCGCCGGCCAGCGTCGCGAGCAGGCGGTACGGGCGCGACGCGAGGAGGTCCTCGCCCAGGAGGTGCTTGAGCCGGTTCATCTCGGCACGGAGCGTCGAGTCGGCGTTGCCGTCCTCGTAGAGCAGAGCGGCCAGCTCGTCGCCGCTCAGGCCCGCCGGCGAGCACGCCAGCAGCAGCAGGATCTCGGAGTGACGCGGGCTGAGCCGCAGGGTGCGTCCGTCACCCGGGCCCGCGCGGACGGTGAGCAGGGCCTCCGAGCGGCCGAGCGACTGGAGGTCGACGCGCAGTCCGTGCGCCTGCTCGTGGACCGCGGGGACCCGGCTGAGCAGGGTGCGCGCCAGCTCCGACTCCGCCATCCGCGCGGCGGCACGGACCAGGGCCACGGCCTGGGGGCCGACCACCTCGACGCCCCCGGTGATGTCCAGGACGCCGAGGATCTGCGACGTCGTCGGGTCGTGGATCGGCGAGGCGGCGCAGCTCCAGCGGCGTACGTTCTCGCGGTAGTGCTCCGCGCCGAGGACCGTGGTCGTCCGGTCCAGGGCCAGCGACAGCCCGGGCGCGTTCGTGCCCGCCACGCGCTCGTCCCAGTTGGAGCCCTCGACGAAGCCGATCGAGTCGGCCTTGCGGAGCGTGTCGTTCGCGCCGCACACCCAGAGCAGCTGCCCAGCGGCGTCGGAGACCGCCATGATCGCACCGGTGTCGCGGGCCGCCTGGCCCAGCACGTCGTCGAGCACCGGGAAGACCTCGGCCAGCGGGTGCGCCTCGCGGTAGTCCCCCAGCTCGTCCTCGGGGAGGGTGATCGGGGCGGCGTCGCTGTCGACGAGCACCCCCGCAGCCGCCGAGCGGTGCCAGCTCTCGGCGACCTCGACCCTCATGGCGTCGGACACGGGGCCAGCACACCACACCGCACCAAGCCGTCACCAGCGCCCCGATCGCGCCCCTCCAGCGCGGTCAGCGGCGGGTGCTGACCTGACCCTCCGCCTCCACCAGGATCTCGACGAACCGCGCCCCCAGCCGGACGTCGAGCGGGTGCGGCCGGCCGGCCTCGACCGACGCAGCCAGCTCCTGCGCGGCCACGGCGAGCGCGGTCACCTCGTCGGTGGACGAGCGCGACGGCATCGCCGTCACCCCGGACTCGCCCCACACGCTCATGGACACCCCGCCTGCCGACGGCGGGGCGAACTGCGTGAGGGACACCGTGCTGGTCGCGCCGCCGTCGTGCACGAGCACGAGGTGCACCAGGTCGGCCGCACCGCCGACGGCGTGCACGCGGGTGACCGGTCCGAGCAGGAAGGTGAACCACGCCAGGGCGTGCGGGCCGAGGTCCCACAGCGCGCCCTGGTCGCGCCGCCAGGACGACTCCCCGAACACGTTGCCCGGCGCGTCGAGGTCGCCGAGCCACTGCGCGGTGCCGCCGAGCCAGCCTCCCGCCTGCGCGGCCGCGTCGAACCACGGCCGCGAGCCGGGCGAGAAGAGGTCGGTGAAGAACACGACGGACCGGACGTCGTTCTCGGCGGCCACGGCGGTGAGCTCGCGCGCGGCGTCGACCGTGGTCGCGACGGGCTTGTCGAGGAGGAGGTGCTTGCCGGCCCGCGCGGCCCGCAGCGCGAGGGTGGCCTGCACGTCCGGAGGTACGGCGAACGCCACGGCGTCGACGTCGTCGAGAAGAGCACCCAGGTCGTCGTAGGCCGGGACGCCGAGGGCCCCGGCGACCTCCTGGGCACGGCCGAACCGGCGTCCCCACACTCCGCGGAGCTCCTGCCCCTCGGCGGCCAGCAGGCCGGGGCCGTGCGCGATCTCTGCCCAGGGGCCGGTGCCGACGAGTCCGAATCTCATGACCCTCTCCTGTCCTGGGTGATCGCCGCACAAGTCTGCCCCCACCGCTCCTCGGAAGGGTGACCCGGCCAGGGGTTTCGCGAATTCGCGAATCGGGCATTTCCCATGTGCCGCACCTGGGTCTCGGACATCCCCGTGCTCCTGATGCCGGCGCGCACCCGCCAGTGGACACCAGGAGAGGACGCACGATGAGTGCAGACGAGAAGGGCCTGTCAGCCGAGGAGCTCGCCACCGAGGGCGTGACCGCGCTCCCGGACAAGGAGGTCGTCTCGATCCTCGACCTCAACGCGGACATCGACCTGGCCATCGACGCCGCCGCACCGATCGACCTCGCCGTGGCGGCCAACGCCAACGTGGCCGCACCCATCGACGCCGCTGTCGGTGCCAACGTGCTCTCGGTCGGCTCCAGTGCGCAGGCGCTCGCCGACCAGGGCGTCATCATCGACCAGGGGCTCGACGCGGACGCCACCGCGAGCTCCGCCCAGGACTCGGTCATCGACCAGGGCGGCGCGGCAGACGGCGCGGCAGACGGGGCGGCGGCCGGTGCCACGCCGGTCGAGCCTCTCGTGGCCGGCGACGACTCCGGCGCTGCCGCCGGTGTGCTGCCGGACACCGGCGACGTGACCGGTGGCCTGCCGGCCGACCTTCCCGGCGACGTGCCCGGCGACGTGCCCGGCGACGTCACCGACGGTGTCGGTGGGGCCGTCGACGGAGTGGGCGACACGATCTCCGGCGTCGACGCGTCCGGGGCGCTGAGCGGCAACCTGCTCGACGTGAACGTCAACGTGGACGCCGACGCCGGCATCTCGGCACCGATCGCGGGGGCCGTCGCGGCCAACGCCAACGTCGCCGCGCCCATCGACGCCGCCGTGGCCGCCAACATCGGGTCCGTCGACTCGGACGCGGTCGCTGTCGCCCAGCAGGACGCGATCATCAACCAGGACATCACCGGCAGCGCGGACGCCACCACCTCGCAGCAGTCGGACATCCAGCAGCCCGCCGACGACGCCGGCGCCGCTCAGTGATCCTGGCCGACGAGCGGCGGTCGGGCATCCTGCCCGCCGCCGCTGCCTGACTCCTCGGTTCGGGGGACCGCGTGACGCTCATCGACGAGGTACCCGTCCGCCCGGACGACCTCCAGCTCATCGGCGAGATGCCAGGCTCGGGCTACCGCGTGCCGCCGGCGCTCGTGCGCCGTGGTGACGGCCAGACGCTGCAGCTGACGCCCCTGCTGTACGCCGTGCTCGAGGCCACGGACGGCGCCCGCTCGTGCGAGCAGATCGCCCACGCGGTCTCGGAGCGCCTCGGGAAGACCGTCTCGACCGACAACGTGCACACCCTGGTCGACGAGCACCTGCGCCCGCTCGGGCTGCTGATGCGGGCCGACGGGGAGCAGCCGGAGCTGCGTCGCAGCAACCCGCTCCTCGGACTGCGGATGAAGGTCGCCGTCACCGACCCGGCGGCGACGCGACGGCTGACCGACCCGTTCCGCGTCCTGTTCCACCCCCTGGTGTGGGTGCCGCTGCTCGCGGTCTTCGGGTGGGTCTCGTGGTGGCTGCTGCTCGACAAGGGCCTCGCGTCGGCGACGTACCAGGCCTTCCGCAGCCCCGGGCTGCTCCTGCTCGTCGTCGCGGTGACCGTGGTGTCGGCGGGGTTCCACGAGTTCGGGCACGCTGCCGCAGCACGCAAGGGCGGCGCGCAGCCGGGGGTGATGGGCGCGGGGGTGTACCTCGTCTGGCCGGCGTTCTACACCGACGTGACCGACAGCTACCGACTCGGCCGGGTGGGTCGGCTGCGGACGGACCTCGGCGGGCTGTACTTCAACGCGGTCGTCGCGGTGGCCATCGCCGCGGCGTGGTGGGGCACCGGGTGGGACGCGTTGCTGCTCGTCGTGGCCACGCAGGTGCTGCAGATGGTCCGGCAGCTCACCCCGCTCGTGCGCTTCGACGGCTACCACGTGCTGGCCGACCTGACCGGGGTGCCCGACCTCTACCCGCGGATCGGTCCGACCCTGACCTCGCTCTGGCCGACCAGGTGGCACGACCCCAAGGCCGCCGAGCTCAAGCCCTGGGCCCGCACCGTCATCACCGTGTGGGTGGTGGCGGTCGTGCCGCTGCTGGCGTTCACCCTGCTGACGATGGTGCTCACGCTGCCGCGGATCGTCGGCACGGCGTGGGCGAGCGTGTCCCGCGAGTGGGACGTGCTCACCGCCGCGATCGGCGACATGGAGCTCGTCGACGCGGGTGCGGCGCTGGTCGGCGTGATCGCCTTCGGCTTCCCCGTGCTCGCGGTCGGCGTCCTGCTGACGCGCATGGGACGCAGCGCCGCGCGTTCGACGCTGCGCGCCACGGAGGGCCGGCCGGCCCGTCGGGCGACGGCCGGGGTGCTGGCGCTGGCTCTCCTCGCCGGTCTCGTCTGGGCGTGGTGGCCGGACGAGCAGCGCTACCGGCCCGTGCTCCCGTTCGAGGGCGGCACGCTCGCGCAGGCAGCGACAGCGCCGCTGGCCCGAGCGGGCGTGACGGTGCCGAGCGGGTCCTCCTCCCTGGAGGGTGGCTACGCCACCACGGTCCTCCCCGCGGACACGCCCCTCCCGACGCAGGACCACCCGATGCCCGCGCTGGTGCTGGTGCCGCACACGGACGACGGCGTCGCGGGAGAGCCCGGTGACGACGCCGCGACCGGGCACGGCGCGACGACCGGCGGCGTCGAGGCGCCGACCTGGGTCTTCCCGTTCGACCAGCCGCTGCCCCCAGGTGAGGGCGACAACCAGGCCCTCGCCGTCAACACCACCGACGGCACCGTCACCCATGACGTCGCCGTCGCGATGGTGTGGGTCACCGGCGAGGACGTCGACAACACCAACGAGGCCATGGCCGCCGCGAGCTGCTCGGACTGTGCCGCGGTGGCGGTCGCCTTCCAGGTGGTGGTGATCGTCGGGGACGCCGACGTGGTCGTCCCGCAGAACCTCGCCACGGCCGTGAACTACGACTGCTTCCGGTGCATCACCGCCGCCATCGCCAGCCAGCTCGTGGTGACCGTCGACGCCCTCCCCGGTGAGGAGCAGATGGTCGCACTCCAGGACCTCTGGCAGGAGATCGTGGCGTTCGCCGGCACCATCCCCACGCTCAGCCTGGCCGACGTCCAGGCGCACCTGGCCGACTACCAGCAGCAGGTCCTCGACATCCTGGGCATCGTCACCGAGGAGTCCGGCATCCCCACCCTGACGCCGTCCTCGTCGCCGACACCGATCGGCACGCCGACCGACTCGGCGACGGGTTCCGCGACGGGTTCCGCGATCCCGTCGGCGACACCCGACGGCAACGCCCCCTCGGCCGGCACCGGCAGCGACCCGGGTGCGTCAGGGAGCGACGGGTCGCCCGAGCAGGCTTCGCAGACCCCGGACGAGAGCTCGGGTGCGTCGCCGTCCTCGACGTCGACCGACCCAGCGGATGACGCGGCGCCACCCACCTCAGAGCCGTCTCCGACGGGGGCCGCGACCCCCTGAGCAGCACGCGCCGCAATGCGCCGAAACCGGGACACGACACGTGACCGCTGGGACGATTGGGGAGGAGTACCGCACCCGGTCACCTCGTCGTGCACCACCCCGTCGACCGAGGTAGGGCCACGCGGTCCGAGAGGTGTGCATGACGCAGGTGACCCCCGCGCGGGGGCCGAGCAGCGACGGCAGCACCGCAGACCAGGCCTGGCTCCGTGCCGTTGGCGGCCTCGCGGTGGCGGTCGGCTGCGCCCTCGTGCTGCTCTACCCGGACCCCGACGGAGCCGTCCGCCCGGCGGCGTACCAGACGGTCATCATCGGCACCGCCGTCGTGGCCTGCATCGGCGCGCTGCGCACCCGTGCGACCACGCCGTTCCCGTTCATGGTCGCGGCCGGCCTCGGCCTCTCGGCCGCGGGCGACTTCCTCTGGCAGGTCTACGCGTGGCGGGGGGCCGCCCCGGACGTGTCGGTCGCGGACGCGCCGTACCTCCTCAGCTACGTCGTCCTCATCGGCGCCGTCCTCCTCGGGCTGACCCGCTCACGGACCCGCCACATCGACGTCGACGGCCTCATCGACGCGCTCACGGTCGTGTCGGTGAGCGTGCTGGTGTTCTGGTACGTGTCGATCGACGACATCGTCAGCGACACCTCGGTGTCCCCCTTCGTGCGGTCGGTGTGGGCGTCGTACCCGGTGCTCGACGCCGTCCTCCTCGCGCTCGTGCTGCGCGCGCTCACCCGGCGGAACACCCGGGCGGTCGTCGGGTTCGCCTTCGCGCTCGGCGTGGGGTGCTGGCTGGCGTCCGACGCCGCCTACCTCGCGCTGAACATGTCCGGGTCGTTCTCGGCCCTGCTCGACACCGGCTGGATGGTGGGCGCCGCGCTGATGACGGGCAGCGCCTGGCGTCGTCCCGTCGAGACCGCCCCGAGCGTGCTCCGCGACGAGACGCGCAGCCGGGTGCTCGAGCAGGTCGCGATCGCGATCCTGCCGCTCCTGGTGCCACCGATCCTGCTCCTGGTCAGCGCGCTTCGCGGGGACGGGGCGAGCCCGTGGGCGCCGCTCACCGGCATGACCGTGCTGGTCGGCCTCGCGCTCGTGCGCACCATGCGACTGCTGCGCTCCGAGGCGCAGGCGCGCGCCGATGCCCACGCGAGCCGCCGCCACCACGCGCGCCTCGCCGCCAACAGCTCCGACGCCGTGATCGTCGTCGGGGCCGACCGGCACGTGACCGAGCACTCGCCCCAGCTCGCGGCGCTGCTCGGCTACCGCGGCACCAGTGAGGGCGTCGACCTCGCCGAGGTGCTCAACGTCGCGGACCCCTCCGGCGTCGCCGGTGCCTTCGCGACGTCCCTGGACTCCCCCGGCGAGGTGGTCGTCGCCGAGGTGCTCGTGTCCGACCCCGAGGTCGCCGGGCGTGCGCACTGGGTCGGGATGCGCCTGGTCAACCTGCTCGACGACCGCGACATGCGCGGGATCGTCGTCGCGCTCTCCGACATCAGCGCCCGCAAGGAGATCGAGGACGAGCTCGCCTCGGCACGCGACGCCGCCCTCGCCGCCTCCCGCGCCAAGTCGGCCTTCCTCGCGAACATGAGCCACGAGATCCGCACCCCGATGAACGGCGTCATCGGGCTCACCGGGCTGCTGCTCAACACGCCGCTCGACGACCGTCAGCACCAGTACGCCGACGGCGTCCGCAACGCCGGCGAGGCCCTGCTCACGATCCTCAACGACATCCTCGACTTCTCGAAGATCGAGGCCGGCAAGCTGACGCTCGAGGCGATCGACTTCACCCTCGTCGAGGTGGTGGAGGAGGTGGGCGAGCTCATCGCCGCCGCCGCGCAGAGCAAGGACCTCGAGCTCCTCGCCTACTGCTCGCCCGCGCTCCCCGTCGCGCTCCGCGGCGACCCCTCCCGGCTCCGCCAGGTGCTGCTCAACCTCGCGTCCAACGCGGTGAAGTTCACCGACGTGGGCGAGGTCGTGGTCGCCGCCCACCTCGACGGCGACACCGAGGTCGACGGCGAGCCCGCCGTCCTGGTCCGCTTCGAGGTCACCGACAGCGGCATCGGCATCGCCCAGGAGGACCAGAACCGTCTCTTCGACCCGTTCTCGCAGGCCGACTCCTCCACGACGAGGAAGTACGGCGGCACCGGGCTCGGCCTGGCGATCTGCAGCCAGCTGGTCGAGGCCATGGGTGGCGAGATCGGCGTGGACAGCACCCCCGGCGAGGGGTCGGTGTTCTGGTTCACCCTGCCGTTCACGGTCACCCCGCTCGGCGACGCCCCCGACCTCCGCCGTGAGACCAGGGACGACGAGCTCGCCGGGTCGCGGGTGCTGGTCGTCGACGACAACCAGACCAACCGGCTGATCCTCGCCGACCAGCTCGCAGCGTGGGGCATGAGGTCGGCCGGCGTCGACGGCGCCACCGCGGCGATCGAGCGGCTCGAGGACGCCGTGCGCGAGGGCAGTCCGTTCGACCTCGTCGTTCTCGACATGTGCATGCCCGACGTGGACGGCCTCGCGCTCGCCCGCCTCATCCAGGCACACCCGCAGCTCCGGGACGTCCCGAGGGTGCTGCTGACCAGCGGCGCCGACATCGCGAGCCACGAGGCGGCCGGCGCCGGCATCGGCGCCCGGCTCACCAAGCCGGTGCGGCTCTCCCAGCTCCACCGGGCCCTCGGACACGTGCTGCACGTGGCGCGCTCCCAGGACGAGGCTGTCGCCGAGGTGGTGGCCAGGACGCCGAGTCGCGGACACGTGCTCGTGGTCGAGGACAACGAGATCAACCAGCTCGTCGCGCAAGGCATCCTCGAGCACCTCGGGTTCACCGTCGACCTGGTCGAGGACGGGCAGCAGGCGCTCGACGCGTGGGCCCGCACGCCGTACGACGTGGTGATGATGGACTGCCAGATGCCGGTCATGGACGGCTTCCAGGCCACCGAGGAGATCCGCCGGGCCGAGGGGACCTCCCGGCACACGCCGATCATCGCGATGACGGCCGGTGCGGTCGAGGGCGACCGGGAGAAGTGCCTCGACGCCGGGATGGACGACTATGTGTCGAAGCCGGTGACGCCCGCCGACGTCGAGGCCGCGATCAACCGGTGGGTGCAGGTCACGACCTGAGTGCGGGCACGGCGCCGACCGCGAGGATCGCGTCCTGGACCCGGTCGCCGAAGGCGGTGTGGCCGGCCTGGGTCAGGTGCAGCTCGTCCGGCAGGTAGGACAGCGACCACGACGCCGTACGCACGTAGGGGATGCCGTGCCTCTCGGCGATCTTCGCGAGGAGGTGGTCGACGCGGCCCACGGCGTACGCGCGGCGCGGCGCCATCGGCGGACCGACCATGACCACGCGCTGCCCGACGGCTCGTGCAGGGCTTCGACGAGTCCCTTCCGGACCTCCGCGTTGGGCACGTCGTACTCGTTGAGGCCGCCTTGGAGCACGACCAGCGACGGGTCGGCGCCGAGCGCGCGAGCGACGCGGTGGTAGTAGGCCTCGTCCCTGCACGGGCTCGCTGCGTCGGAGAAGCCGGACCCGGCGGACCGTCGACCACGACGTTCCGGTCCGCCGCGACGGCCAGGACACGCGCGCGTCCTCGAGGCCGAGGCCCTGGAGTCATAGTCGCCGATCACGGCCACGGTCGGACCGGTGCCTTCGACGGCCGTTCGGCGCTGCTCGAGTCGACGGCGATCGTGTGGCAGCGCTCGGCCGCGGTCGGCTGGGCGTGGCTGGACGCGCCGACGGCGACGACGGTGACCAGGCCTGCGACCGCCGCGAGCACCGCGCCCGCAGCAGTGACGGCCCAGCGCCGACCCCTGACCTGCCCCGTGTTCCTCGACCCCCGAGTCGCCCGATGCCCCATCAAACAAGGCGAATCGTCTGTCGCGGGCGGCCGGACAACCTACTAAGCCTTTCGTCGTCAGGTCGGAGGAAGGTACAGGTGACCTGGTCGCCTGGCCGCATGGAGCTCATCGACATCTCGGTCCCGGACGGCACGGCCGAGGCGACGTCGCCCGCCCCCCGAGCGGCCACGGGCCCGGCGTGCTGTTCTTCATGGACGCGATCGGGTTGCGCCCGCAGATCGCCGCGATGGCGGACCGGATCGCGTCGTGGGGGTACGTCGTGCTCGCGCCCAACTGCTCTACCGCGACGGCTCGGCCGCGGAGACCTCCCCGGACGTCGATCTCCTCGACGGCGAGGCCCGCGACGTGTTCTTCGAGGGCGCCATGAGGAGGGTCCGGGCGCTGACCCCGGACAAGGCGGTGCCCGACATCGCGGCGTACCTCGAGGCGCTGCGCACGCTCCCGGACGTCGGGGCGGGGCCGGTCGGCACCACGGGCTACTGCATGGGGGCGCGGCTCGCCGTCCGCGCCGCGACCGGCCACCCCGACGACGTCGCCGCCGCCGGCGGCTTCCACGGCGGCGGCCTCGTCATCGACGACGACGACAGCCCGCACCGGGGACTGCCCGCGGCGCGGGCCGAGTTCGTGTTCGGCCACGCCGACAACGATCGCTCGATGCCGCCCGAGGCCGTCGAGGCCCTCGGCGCCGCCCTCGCCGAAGCCGGCCTCACCGCGACCAACGAGGTCCACCCCGGCGCAGGCCACGGCTACACGATGGCCGACACCGCCGTCTTCGACGAGTCCGCGACCGAACGCCACTTCACCGAGCTCCAGGCCTTCTTCTCCCGCACCCTCTGACGCCGAGACGGGGAGAAGCAAGACGCGTGTCGTCGAGCTTCTCCCGTCTCGGCGTCGATCTTCGTCGAGTTTCTCCCGTCTCGGCGGTCTCAGGAGAGGCCGACGATGGTGCCGTCGTCGAGGAGGTCGATGTGGTCGGAGGCCGGGACGACGGGGAGCGGGGCGTGGGTCATGACGTCGCCGCAGACCATGACCACGAACCCGGCGCCGGCCGAGAGGCGGACCTCGCGGACGTTGAGCGCGTGGCCCGAGGGTGCCCCGCGAAGCGTCGCGTCGGAGGAGAAGGAGTACTGCGTCTTCG
>CAVXBM010000003.1:0-21565 GCA_963759965.1 uncultured Actinomycetota bacterium | reverse complement strand
CGACAGGCTCGACCAGCGAGGGGCTTGGCCTCGAGCGCCTTGACCAGCTCGTCGGAGTCCTCGCGCGAAGCGAAGTGGATCGGCCCCATGCGGCGGAGCCTACGCAGAGCCTGCCGCGCTTCGTGTTCGTCCATGACGCGGTGGGAGCGCCTGAGCCGACGGGGCCGTGACCTCGGGAGCGAGGCCGACCGGGCCACCTTCCGCACGCTGCACACCGCGTCGCTGGCGGCGCCGGCCCTCCGGAGCGGGCTGACCACCGCCTCCGCGGAGAAGTCCGTCCGCCACCTGCGAGCCCTGCTCGGGACGCCGTCCGTGGTGCTCACCGACAGCGCAGCGGTGCTCGCGTGGGACGGCGACTTCGACCACCACCGCGACCTCGCAGCCGGGTTCGCGCGGGAGGACCCCGAGGTCACGATGGTCCACGACCGGGGCCACTTCCCGTGCCCCTCGTGCCCTGTCGAGTCGGCGGTCGTCAGCCCGCTCGCGGTCGAGGGCATCGTCGTCGGGACCCTCCAGGTGTTCACCCCGTCCGTGACCGCCGGCCTCGTCCGCGCGGTCGAGGAGGTCGCTGCCTGGGTCGCCGGGCAGCTGGCGCTCGCGGAGCTCGACGCCAGCCGGCGCCGCCTCGTCGAGGCGGAGGTCAAGACGCTCCGGGCCCAGATCTCCCCGCACTTCATCTACAACTCCCTGACCGCGATCGCCTCCTTCGTCCGCACCGACCCCGAGCACGCCCGCGAGCTGCTGCTCGAGTTCGCCGACTTCACGCGCTACTCCTTCCGGCGGCACGGTGAGTACACGACGCTCGCCGAGGAGCTCCGCTCGATCGAGCGTTACCTGGTGCTCGAGAAGGCGCGCTTCGGCGACCGTCTCCACATCACCCTCCGGGTGGCCCCCGAGGTGCTCCCCGTGACGGTTCCGTTCCTGTGTCTGCAGCCCCTCGTCGAGAACGCCGTGCGGCACGGCCTCGAGGCCAAGTCGGGACCAGGCCGGATCGAGATCGTCGCCGAGAACCACGACCAGGAGGCGGTGATCTGGGTCGAGGACGACGGCATCGGCGACGACCCCGAGCACGTGCGCGCCGCGCTCGCCGCGGACACCGACACCGACTCCGTCGGCCTGGGGAACGTCGACGCGCGGCTGCGCTCCGCCTTCGGCGACGAGTACGGCCTCGTCGTGGAGACCGCCCCCGACGCCGGCACCAAGGTGACCGTGCGGGTGCCGAAGTTCGCCCCCGGGGTGCACTCGTGAACGACCCGGCCCCCCTGCGCGTGCTCGTCGTCGACGACGAGAAGCCGGCACGCGACGAGATCGCGTACCTGCTCGAGCACGACCCTCGGGTCGGTTCGGTCGTGGTGGCGTCGTCGGCCGCCGAGGCGCTCCGCGTGCTCCAGGAGGAGGAGGTCGACGCTGTCTTCAGTGACATCAGGATGCCGGGCCTCACCGGTCTCGAGCTCGCCCAGGTCCTTCACCGCTTCCGCCACCCGCCCCGCGTCGTCTTCGTCACGGCACACGAGGAGCACGCGGTCGACGCCTTCGAGCTCGACGTCGTCGACTACCTCCTCAAGCCGATCCGCGACAGCCGCCTCTCCGAGGCCGTCCGCAGGGTCGTCGACGCCGGAGGGCCCACGGCGGAGGCGCCCGAGGAGACGATCCCGGTCGAGCTCGGCGGCGTCACACGCTTCGTCCGCCTCAGCGAGGTGCGGTACGTCGAGGCGCAAGGCGACTACACGAGGCTGCACACCCCGACGGGCAGTCCCCTCATCCGGGTCCCGCTCGCGACCCTGGAGCAGGAGTGGGCCGACGCCGGGTTCGTACGGATCCACCGGTCGCACCTGATCGCGCTCGCCCACGTCAGCGAGGTCCGCACCGACGGCGGACGGGTCACGGTCGTCGTCGACGGCGAGGAGCTCGCCGTGTCGCGGCGGCACACCCGCGAGCTGCGTGACCTGCTGGTCCGCCGCTCGCGGCCGGGGCAGGGCGGCCGGACATGACCGTCGACCCGACGAAGCGGGTCCGGGTCACGAGCCCGAGGACGTCGGGCACCCGGTCGCGCCGGCTCACGCCGAGCGCCGAGATCGACCGGCGCACGCGGCTCGGTGAGATCTACGTGTCGTCGTTGCTCCGGGTCCAGCTCCGCCTCGCTGCGGGCGTGCTCCTCGTCGTCGTCGGCACGCTCGTCGCGCTCCCCCTCCTCTTCCGGCTCGTGCCCGCGCTGTCCCGCGAGCTGGTGCTCGGTGTGCCCGTCTCATGGGCGGTGCTGGCGTTCGGCGTCTACCCGCTCCTCGTGCTCGGCGGCTGGTTCTACGTCCGCCGGGCCGAGCGCAACGAGCGCGACTTCGCCGCGGTCCTCGAGCCCTCCGGGTCCGACGAGGGCGAGCGACCCGGACGGGCCGGCGCGTGAGCCCGACGTACGGCGTGGTCGCGGTCGTGCTCGTCGCCGTGGCGACGCTGTCGATCGGCGCCTACGGCTGGCGCTTCTCGAGGACGACGAGCGACTTCTTCGTGGCCTCGCGCTCGGTGCGCCCCGCCCTCAACGCCAGCGCCATCGGCGGGGAGTACCTCTCCGCTGCGTCGTTCCTCGGCGTCGCCGGGCTGGTGCTCGCCTTCGGCGCCGAGATGCTCTGGTACCCGGTCGGCTGGACCGCCGGCTACTTCGTCCTGCTCGTGCTCGTCGCCGCGCCACTGCGGAGGTCGGGCGCCTACACGTTGTCGGACTTCGCGGAGAGCCGCCTCGAGTCGGCGGCGGTACGTCGGGTCTCGGCGCTGCTCGTCGTCGCCGTCGGCTGGCTCTACCTGATGCCGCAGTTCGACGGGGCCGGGCTCTCGCTCGGCACCGTGGCCGGCACCCCTGCGTGGGCGGGCGGGGTGCTGGTCGCGGTCGTGGTGCTCGTCAACGTGCTCTCCGGAGGCATGCGGAGCATCACGTTCGTCCAGGCCTTCCAGTACTGGCTCAAGCTCACCGCCCTGCTCGTGCCGGTCTTCTTCCTGCTCGCGGTCTGGCTGGGCGACGGCGGCACGAGTCCCATGGCGACGGAGGTGGCCGGCACCGCCGGGAGCGCCTGGGCCGACCCGACGGTCTCCGGCGAGCACGGTCTCTACACGACGTACTCCCTCATCGTCGCAACCTTCCTCGGCACCATGGGGCTGCCGCACGTGGTGGTGCGCTTCTACACCAATCCCGATGGCAACGCCGCGCGCCGCACGACGCTCGTCGTCCTTGCCCTGCTGGGGATCTTCTACGTCCTGCCTCCTGTGTACGGCGCGCTCGGGAGGCTCTACGCCCCCGACCTGGTGGCTGCCGGGCAGACGGACACGGTGGTGCTCGAGCTGCCCAGCCGGATGGTCGACGGGGTGGTCGGGGAGCTGCTCTCGTCGTTGACGGCGGCCGGTGCCTTCGCAGCGTTCCTCTCCACCTCGAGCGGCCTGACGATCGCGGTCGCCGGCGTGCTCGGCCAGGACGTGCTGGGCCGCAGCGCGTGGGGGCGACGTCTCGGCGGGGTGCGCACCTTCCAGGTCGGCGCGGTGGTGGCGGTCGCGCTGCCACTCGCGTTGACCCTGCTCACCGAGGGCGTCGGCGTCGCCCGCGCGGTCGGGCTGGCGTTCGCCTTCGCCGCCTCGACGTTCTGCCCGTTGATCGTGCTGGGCATCTGGTGGCGACGGCTCACCGCTCCGGGGGCGGTGGCCGGGATGCTCGTCGGCGGGCTGCTGTGCGGCGGCGCCGTCCTGGACAGCCTCGTCGGGCGCGACCACGAAGGATGGCTCGGCGCGCTGCTCGCGCAGCCGGCCGCGTGGACGGTGCCGGCCGCGTTCCTCACGATGGTCGTGGTCTCGCTGCTGACCTCGTCACGGGTGCCGGCGCACGTCGGCACCTACATGGTCCGGCTGCACACCCCGGAGAGTGTGCAGCTGGACCGAGGCCGGGTCGTGCGCCGGATGGTCGACTGATCAGGCGGGCTTGAGCTCGGGGGTGAGCTCGTCCTCGCGCTGCACCGTGAGGCGGAGCGGCTTCTCCTTGATGAACAGCACCGCGACGAGAGCCAGGGCCGCGACCGGAGCGGCGATCAGGAAGATGTGGCCTGTCGACTCGCCGTACGCCTGCTCGACGACCGCCCGCACGGGAGCCGGCAAGGAGGCCATGTCGGGGATCGACCGGCTGTCGCTCCCCGTGGAGCTGACGCCGAGGTCGCTCAGCCCCGCGATCACCTTGGCGCTGACCTGGTGCCCGAGTGCCGCGCCGAGAGCCGAGACGCCGACGGAGCCGCCCATGGTGCGGAAGAAGGCGACCACGGCCGAGGCCGCACCCATCTCCCGCTGCGCGGTGTTGTTCTGCACCGCGAGCACGAGGTTCTGCATCGTCGCGCCCATGCCGACACCGAGCGTGGCCATGAACGTGCCGACGACCCAGAGGTTCGTGGACTCGTCGATGGTGCTGAGCAGGGAAAGGCCGGTGACGACCAGCACCATGCCGCCGACGAGGAAGTGCTTCCACCGACCGGTCGCGCTGATCCGACGCCCGGTGAGCATGCTCGAGATCATCAGGCCCATCACCAGCGGCACGGTCATGAGGCCGGCGTGGGTCGGGGACATGCCACGGCTGATCTGGAAGTACTGCGACAGGAAGACCGTGCTGCCGAACATCGCGACGCCGACCATGATCGAGGCGAACGTGGCGAGGCTCGTGGTCCGGTCGCGGAAGAGGTGGAGCGGGATGATCGGCTCGGGCACCGTGAGCTCCGTGACGATCGCCGCGGTGAGGAGCGCGACGCCGAGGCCCACCATCGACGCGGTCGTGACGGACAGCCAGTCGAACTGCGTGCCGGCGAGGGAGACCCAGATGAGCAGGGTCGAGACGCCACCGGTGATGAGGCCGGCGCCGAGGTAGTCGATCGAGACGTTGCGCTTGATCACCGGCAGGTGCAGGGTCTTCTGCAGCACGACGAAGGCCAGCGCGGCGACCGGGATGCCGACACCGAAGCACCAGCGCCAGCCGAGCCACGGGGTGTCGACGATGAGGCCGCCGATGAGCGGGCCGCTCACCGTGGCGACCGCGAAGGTCGCGCCGATGTAGCCGGAGTAACGACCGCGCTCGCGCGGCGACACCATCGACGCGATGACGACCTGGACGAGGGCAGTGAGGCCGCCGACGCCGACGCCCTGCAGCGCCCGGGCGCCGATGAGGAAGCCCATCGAGGGGGCGAAGCCTGCGAGCGCGGAGCCCACGGCGAAGATGACGAGCGCCGACTGGACGAGCACCTTCTTGTCGAAGAGGTCGGCGAGCTTGCCCCAGATCGGGGTCGACGCGGTCGTGGTGAGCAGGGTCGCGACGACGACCCAGGTGTAGCCGGACTCGCTGCCCGCGAGGTCAGAGACGATGCGCGGGAGCGCGTTGGAGACGACGGTCGAGGAGAGCATCGCGACGAACAGCGCGAGAAGCAGGCCGGACAAGGCCTCCAGGATCTCGCGGTGGCTCATCGGTGCGGCGCCCGTGTCGGGGCGCACGTCTGCTGGTGCAGCGGTGGTCATGTCTGTCCTTGGTCGTTGTGGTCGGTCAGCCATGGAGGTCGGCGAGCAGGCGACGGACGCCGTCGGCGAGCGCGGTCAGGTCGTCGGTGTCCCAGCCGGCGAGCCGCTCGGTGACGAGGTCCTCGAGCCGGCGGCGGCCCTCGGAGAGCGCGAGCGCTCCTGAGGTCGTGATGCCGATCTGGTGGGCCCGTCCGTCGCGCGGGTCGGGCGACCGCGCGACCAGGCCTTCCTGCTCGAGGTGCGCGAGCTGACGGCTGATCACCGACGCGTCCACGTGGGCGACGTCGGCGAGCTCCCCGACGCGGGCGGGGCCGTGGCGCTCCACGAGCGACAGGATCATCACCGCACTGGTCGGGTGGGGCAGCTGCATCCACGTCCCGAGATCGCGGAACCAGCCCTTCACGTCGAACAGCGACCGCAGCACCTCGAGGGCCGCGTCCTCGCGGGTCGTGGTGCTCATCGTGCTCGTCACGCGTCCTCCATTTGATTGCTTAGCCCAACTATACATTTAATAGTTGTCCGATGCAAACAACGACCCGAGGACCGCTCGTCGTACCGGACCGACCGCCCGCCGATCCGGCGTCCCCGCCCGTCGCGGCGCCCGACCGCACCCCTGCCCCGACGGGCTCCGGCGTTCCTACGGTGATGGCCGTCACACGCCGAGCCATCCCGGCCGGCGCGCACGAGAGGGGATCCCCCGTGGCCGAGACCGTCGACCAGGGCGCGAAGCACGAGGTGTACGAACGCCTCCACGCGACCGCCGACTTCCGGGAGCTGCGCAGGCGGTACCGCAGGTTCGCCATCCCGTGGACCGTGGCTTTCCTGTCCTGGTACCTGCTCTACGTCGTGATGTCGAACTGGGCGCATGACTTCATGTCCCACCAGCTCTTCGGGCACGTCAACGTGGCCCTCGTCTTCGGCGTGCTGCAGTTCGTCTCCACCTTCGCGATCGCGCGGCTCTACGCCACGCATGCCAACAGGGAGCTCGACCCGCTCGCCGAGAAGCTGCGTGACCAGTACGAGCGCGAGACCGGTGGCGAGGCTCCCAGCCGCCCCGGCGACGACGAGGGGGTCACCGCATGAGCACCCAGGCGCTCACCTCCGTCCTCTTCATCAGCGTCGTCCTGGTCACGGTCGGCATCACCTTCTGGGCGAGCCGGCAGAACTCCGGGACCGCCGACTTCTACGCCGGCGGCCGGTCCTTCTCGGGCTTCCAGAACGGCCTCGCCGTCAGCGGCGACTACATGTCCGCCGCGTCGTTCCTCGGCATCTCCGGTGCCATCGCGCTCTTCGGGTACGACGGCTTCCTGTACTCGATCGGCTTCCTCGTCGCCTGGCTCGTGGCGCTCCTGCTGGTGGCGGAGCTGCTCCGCAACTCGGGCCGCTACACGATGGCCGACCAGCTGGCCTACCGGATGCGGCAGCGTCCCGTCCGCACCGCGGCTGCGACGTCGACCGTCGTTGTCTCGATCTTCTACCTGCTCGCCCAGATGGTCGGCGCGGGTGCGCTGGTCACCCTGCTGCTCGGCGTGACCAGCGAGGCCGCCAAGGCCTGGGTGATCGTGGGCGTCGGTCTGCTGATGATCTTCTACGTCGTCGTCGGCGGCATGAAGGGCACCACCTGGGTGCAGATCGTGAAGGCCGTGCTGCTCATGGGCGGCACCGTGCTGATCACGGTGCTCGTGCTCGCGAAGTTCCAGTTCAACATCTCCGACTTGCTCGGCGCTGCCTCCGAGAAGACCGGCAAGGGCGAGGAGTTCCTCCAGCCCGGCCTGCGCTACGGCGTCACCACGACGAGCAAGATCGACTTCGTCAGCCTCGGGCTGGCACTCGTCCTCGGCACCGCGGGACTTCCCCACATCCTCATCCGCTTCTACACGGTGCCCACCGCGAAGGACGCGCGGAAGTCGGTGTTCTGGGCGATCAGCCTGATCGGCGCCTTCTACCTGATGACGCTGGCGCTGGGCTTCGGCGCGGCCGCTCTGCTCGACACCGGCGCGGACAGCGAGGTCGCGGCCACCCAGGGCAACCTGGCCTCACCGTTGCTCGCCGAAGCAGTCGGTGGTGGGGACGGCTCGACCGGAGGAGCGATCCTGCTGGCACTGATCTCCGCGGTCGCCTTCGCGACGATCCTCGCGGTGGTCGCCGGGCTCACGCTCACCAGTGCGTCGAGCGTCGCCCACGACCTCTACGCGACGGTGTTCAAGCGGGGCACCGCGACCGAGAAGGACGAGGTGAAGGTGGCACGCATCGCGGCCTTCGTCATCGGCGGCGTCGCGATCCTGCTGGCCATCCCGGCACAGAAGCTCAACATCGCCTTCCTGGTCGCACTGGCCTTCGCGGTCGCCGCGTCGGCGAACCTGCCGTCGCTGATCTACAACCTGTTCTGGCGGCGCTTCAACACGCGCGGCGCCACGTGGTCGATCTACGGCGGTCTGCTGTCCAGCGTGCTGCTGGTGTTCTTCTCGCCCGTCGTCTCGGGCAAGGGTGAGAACCCGGTGACCGGCGCGAGCCTGTCGCTGTTCCCGGTCGGCGTGGACTTCCACTGGTTCCCGCTGGAGAACCCCGGCATCATCTCGATCCCGCTGGGCTTCTTCCTCGGCTGGCTCGGCACGGTGACCTCGAAGGACAAGTCCTCCGAGGACCGCTACGACGAGCTCGAGGTGCGGTCCCTCACCGGGGCCGGGGCCGAGAAGGCCACTGCGCACTGAGGGGTGACGGTGGCGTCCGGCACCGCCGCAGGAGACCTGCGGCGGTGCCGCGACGTTCCTGCAACGTGCCCGCCGCGACCCTGCCGATCTAAGGTGCAGAGGAAAAGTGGACGAGTCGATGAACGAGGAGCCCGCATGAGCGAGGAGACGCTGTCGAACCTGTCGCGCGAGGAGCGGCACTTCGACCCGCCCGAGGAGCTGGCGAAGCACGCGAACGTGACGGCGGACGCCTATGACGAGGCCGACAAGGACCGGCTCGCGTTCTGGGCCGACAAGGCCGACCGGATCACCTGGGCGGAGAAGTTCGACGAGGTCCTCGACTGGTCGAACCCGCCGTTCGCGAAGTGGTTCGTCGGCGGCAAGGTCAACGCCGCCTACAACTGCGTCGACCGGCACGTCGAGGCCGGCAACGGTGACCGGGTGGCGCTGCACTGGGTGGGTGAGCCCGCCGACGACAAGCGCACGCTCACCTACGCGGACCTGAAGGACGAGGTGTGCAAAGCGGCCAACGCCCTCACCGACCTGGGGGTTGCCGCGGGCGACCGGGTCGCGATCTACATGCCGATGATCCCGGAGACCGTGGTCGCCATGCTCGCCTGCGCGCGCATCGGCGCACCGCACACCGTGGTGTTCGGCGGCTTCTCGGCCGATGCCCTCGCCAGCCGCGTGAAGGACTGCGAGGCGAAGGTCGTCATCACCTCCGACGGTGGCTACCGCCGCGGTGCTCCGTCGGCCCTCAAGCCCGCCGTCGACGAGGCCTGCGAGAAGGCCGACGGCATCGTCGAGAAGGTGCTCGTGGTCCGTCGTACCGGCCAGGACGTGGCCTGGGACGACGACCGCGACGTGTGGTGGCACGACGCCGTGGACGGCGCGTCCCCGGAGCACGAGCCCGAGGCCTTCGACTCCGAGCACCCGCTCTACGTCATGTACACGTCCGGCACGACGGGCAAGCCCAAGGGCATCCTGCACACGACGGGCGGCTACCTCGTGGGCACGTCGTACACGCACCATGCGGTGTTCGACCTCAAGCCGGAGACCGACGTCTACTGGTGCACCGCGGACGTCGGCTGGGTGACCGGCCACTCGTACATGGTCTACGGTCCGCTCACGAACGGCGCGACGCAGGTGATGTACGAAGGCACGCCCGACCACCCGGAGAAGGGCCGCTGGTGGAAGATCGTCGAGGAGTACGGCGTCACGATCTTCTACACGGCACCGACGGCGATCCGGACCTTCATGAAGCAGGGCGAGGAGATCCCGAACGGGTCCGACCTCTCGTCGCTGCGGCTGCTCGGATCGGTCGGTGAGCCGATCAACCCGGAGGCGTACGTCTGGTACCGCCACGTCATCGGCAACGACAGCTGCCCTGTCGTCGACACGTGGTGGCAGACCGAGACCGGCCAGATCATGATCAGTCCGCTGCCGGGCGTCACGTCCGGCAAGCCGGGGTCGGCGATGAAGTCGCTGCCCGGCGTCTCGGCCGAGGTGGTCAACGACGAGGGCAAGCCGGTCGGCAACGGCAACGGCGGCTACCTCGTGCTCACCGAGCCGTGGCCCGCGATGCTGCGCACGCTCTGGGGGGACGACGACCGCTTCAAGGAGACCTACTGGTCGCGCTTCAAGGGCCTGTACTTCGCCGGCGACGGCGCGAAGCTCGACGACGACGGCGACGTGTGGCTGCTCGGCCGCGTCGACGACGTGATGAACGTGTCGGGCCACCGGCTGTCGACGACCGAGATCGAGTCCGCGCTGGTGTCGCACCCGAAGGTCGCCGAGGCCGCGGTCGTCGGCGCCAACGACGAGACGACCGGCCAGGCCGTGTGCGCGTTCGTCATCCTCCGGGAGTCGGCGCTCAAGGACGGCGAGAAGGCACCGGACTCGCTCGTCGAGGAGCTGCGCAAGCACGTGCAGAAGGAGATCGGCGCGATCGCGAAGCCACGGCAGATCATGATCGTCGACGAGCTGCCGAAGACGCGGAGCGGCAAGATCATGCGTCGCCTGCTGCGTGACGTGGCCGAGAACCGCGAGGTCGGAGACGTCACGACCCTCGCCGACTCGACCGTCATGGACCTCATCAAGGACGGGATGTCGAGCTCCTCGGAGGACTGAAGTTCCGCCGAAAAGGGGACTGACCTCAGTAGTGTTCAGTTGTCGGCCGCCTCTCCCTGGGAGGGGAGGCGGCTGACTTCAGAGTCAGGATGGGTGCGTGACCGACTCCCCACGCCGACCCTTCTTCCCCAAGCCGGGAACCGGTGAGGAGACCTTCCTCGGCAGCATCTTGCGCACCGAGACCGTGGGTGGCGCGATTGTCCTGGTCGCTGCCCTCATCGCCCTCCTGTGGGCGAACAGCCCCTGGTCCGAGGGGTACGACGACCTCCGACACCTCGAGCTCGGTCCGCTCGACGTGGAGCACTGGGCCGCTGACGGCGCCCTGGCTCTCTTCTTCTACATCGCGGGGCTCGAGCTGAAGCGTGAGCTGCTTGTCGGCTCGCTGCGACGGCCGGCCGACGCCCTCGTGCCGGTGGTCGCCGCCGTTGCCGGTGTGGCGACCCCTGCTCTCCTCTACGCCGTGGTCAACCTGATCGGGGACGGGGACCTCGGCGGCTGGGCCGTGCCCGCAGCGACGGACATCGCCTTCGCCCTGGCGGTGCTGGCTGTCGTGGGCAGGGGCCTCCCTGACCAGCTTCGGGCGTTCCTGCTGACCCTGGCCGTGGTCGACGACCTCGTCGTGATCGCGATCATCGCCGTGTTCTACAGCTCCGCGATCGACCTGCTGTGGCTCGCCGCCGCCGTGGTGCTCCTCGGAGTCTTCGTGTTCTTCCAGAGGTTCCGCGGTGAGCCGTGGGCGCTCTACGTCCCGCTGTCGTTGGCGATCTGGTGGTGCACCCACGAGAGCGGCGTGCACGCGACCGTCGCCGGCGTCGCGATGGGTCTCGCGACCCGGGTGCTTCCCGACGAGGGCGAGGCCGCGAGTCCCGCCGAGCGGCTCGAGCACCTGCTCCGACCCGCGTCCGCGAGCCTCGCCGTGCCCTTCTTCGCGTTGACGGCCGCCGGCGTGTCCTTCTCGGGCGGAGGTGAGCTCTTCGGAGATCCGGTCGCCCTCGGCATCGTGCTCGGTCTCGTGGTCGGGAAGCCGCTCGGCGTGCTCGGCGGGGCTTGGTTGGTGACCCGACTGACGCACGCCGAGCTGGGCGACGAGATCGGCTGGCGCGACCTCTTCGGTGTCGCGCTGCTCGCTGGCGTCGGCTTCACCGTCGCGCTGCTCGTGTCGGACCTGTCGTTCGGCGTCGGGGAGGCCGACGCGGCGAAGACGGCGGTGCTGGTGGGATCCGTCGGGGCAGCCCTCCTCGCAGCCGTCGTGCTGCGCCGTCGCAGCCTTGTCCATGGGGCGGCAGGTGACGGCGCCGCCTGACCTGGGTAGGGGTTCCCCTAGGCTCGACCTCGGCAGAGCGAAAGGGAGATCTGATGACTGACACCTCCGACAGGGCACCGGTGAGGCGCGCGCCTGCGCCCCTGACGAAGCCGGAGGAGCCGCCGTCGATCGGTGGGCTCGTCGCGGACATGTCCCGTGACGTCTCGTCGTTGATCCAGCACGAGATCGCGCTGGCCAAGTCCGAGGTGAAGGTCAGCGTCAAGAACGGCGGCCTCGGCGCCGCCCTCTTCGCCGCCGCCGGCTTCCTGCTGCTCCTCGGCGTGATCATGTTGTCGGTCGCCATCGCGTACTTCTTCCACATGACCGGGCTCGACCTGGCGTGGTGCTTCCTGCTCGTGTTCGTGCTCTACCTGCTGATCGCCGGCGGGCTCGGGTTCGTCGGCTTCAAGAAGGTCCGCGCCGTCCGCCCACCCGAGCGGGCGATCTACCAGGCGCAGGAGACCAAGAACACCCTGCTCCGCAGGGACTGACCAACCCCGATTCGTCTGTGGTCGCCCTGCGGGCGATCTTGATCCTCCGCTAGACGAATCGGGGTTTCAGGCGCAGCGGCCGCTCGAGACCTCGGAGTCGGTGCTGAGGCCCTGGGCGGCGGCCTCAGAGACCTGGTCGGCGGTCAGCGCGTAGCCGGTCGCGGAGTCGGTCACCGAGGCGGCGAAGACGACACCGAGCACCTTGCCCTCGCGGGAGACCAGCGGGCCGCCGGAGTTGCCCGGGCGGATCGTCGAGCGGAGCGAGAAGACCTCGCGGACGACCGTGCCGTCGCCGTAGATGTCCGGGCTGCGCAGCCGCTGCTCGGAGCGGATCCGGGCGCCCTCGACGTCGTAGGGCCCGTCCTGCGGGTAGCCGAGGACGGCGCCCGGCTGACGCTCCGCGCCCTCGAGGTCGAACGCCAGGTTGGGCCGGCCGAGCCCGTCGACCGCGAGCACGGCGACGTCGAGGTCGGGGTTGTAGTAGACGACCGTGGTGTCCTTCTCCTCGTCCCCGTCGACCACCCGGGGCGTCTCGACCCCGGCCACGACGTGCGCGTTGGTCATGATCCGGTCGGGTGAGATGAGGAAGCCGGAGCCCTCGACCCCACGGCCGCACTTGTTCTCGCCATGGATCTTGAGGACGCTCTCGGCGGCCGCCTCGACGCCGGGCGCCTCGGCGATCTTCGGCGGTGGCGGGCCGACCGCGACGATGCGCTCCTGCGCGAACGGCTCGAGGTAGCGGGGGAAGAAGCTCGAGCCCACGACCTCGTTGAACGAGCTCAGCGCCTCGACGGCCTGGGACGGCATCACACCGTTGACCCGGGCGAGGATCGTGGAGTCGTTGACCTCCTTGGTGACCCACGGCAGCTTCGCGCCGCTGACGGCGACGCCGAGGGCCCAGGAGACGACCAGCACCGCGACCACGCTGAGCGCGGCCCCACCGACGGCGTCGACGGCCCGGACCGGCTGCCACGGGATCTGCTCGCGGAGGCGGGCCCCGACGAACTGGAGCAGGGCCTGGCCGAACGACGCGCAGATCAGCACGATGAACAGCGCTCCGAGCGAGACCCACACCGACGGGTCGGCGTCGCCCAGGAGCACCGGGGACAGCCAGATGCCGAGGAGGCCGCCGAGCAGCAGCCCCACGGTGGCGAAGGCGCCGGTGATGAAGCCCTGCCAGTAGCCGGAGACGGCGTACGCCAGCAGGAGCACCAGCAAGATGACGTCGAGGGCGTTCATCGGCCCCGCCTGTGCTCGCGGTCGGCCTCGACGGCCTCGTCGGGCGTCACGAGCCCGGCGGCCACCGGGTCGAAGTCCTCACCCTCGGGCACGTCGATGCCGAGGAACTTCGCCACCCGGTTCCACTCGATCAGCCGGTCGGGCAGCCGGCGTACGTCCTCCTCGTCCCACGGCCGGGTCCACCCGACGAAGTCGAAGATGGCGTCGATGATGCCGGCGGTGAACCCCCAGAGCAGGACGTCCTTGTCCGGGCCGACCATCCAGCCCGGGCCCTCCCACCCCAGCGGGTGCTTGATGCTGAACCGGTGGGCCGGGTCGAGGAGCTCGTCGAGCGGCTCGCGGAAGATGGCGTGCACCTCGCGGGTGTTGACGACCTCGGGGGCCTCGGCCTCGTGCCAGTAGCCGAGCACCGGGGCGACGGCGAAGTTGCGCGGCGGCAGCCAGATGCGCGGGAGCACCGCGAAGACCTCGACGTGGTCGCGGGAGAGACCCGTCTCCTCCTCCGCCTCGCGCAGCGCCCCCTCGACCGCCGTTTCGTCGTCGTCGAGCGAGCCGCCCGGGAAGGACACCTGGCCCGGCTGCGAGCGCATCGTGTGCGCGCGCTCGGTGAGGAGGAGGTCGTGGCCGCCGGGCCCGTCGCCGAAGAGCACCAGCACCGCGCCCTCGCGGGGGGCGGGCTCCTCCGGCGGCACGAAGCCGCTCAGGTCCTCCGCGGTGATCGTCCGCAGTCCGTCTCGCAAGGGGACGAGCCACTCCGGCAGGTCGGGGTCGGACGGCACGGGCCGAGCCTACCCACCGGCGACGTCCACACCGGTGTGGTCCCGCACGAGGGTGACGAGGTCGTCATAGCTTCGGATCTCGCCCGCCCTGAAGGTGACCTCGCCGGCCTCGTCGACGAACAGGATCCCGGGAAGCCCGACGACGCGGTAGTCGTCGCTGATCTTGCCGTCGAGGTCGACCAGCTGCGGGTACGTCGCTCCCGTCGCGTCGAGGAGCGCGATCGCCCCCGACGGGCTGGTCTCCTTCCAGTCCACCCCCACCACGTCGACCAGGCGCGTGTCGGCCAGCTTCTGGAAGAACGGGAGCTCACGACGGCAAGGGCCGCACCACTGTGCCCAGAGCGAGACGACCGTCGGGCCGGCGAGCGTGGACAGGTCCACGGACCGGCCACCCCCGAGACAGGGCAGCGTGAGGTCGGGCAGCTGGCTCCCCGCGTCGTCAGCCGGGCGCGGGCAGTCCTCGATGCCGGCCTCCGCCTTGGCCGAGCGCAGCTGCGGATTGTCCACCTCGATGCTGCTCTCGAAGCTCGGCGCCTGGGGCGAGGGCGCACCGGTGCAGGCTCCCAGCACGAGGACGGCCAGGGCCGCGGCCAGGAGGCGAGGTGTCACGCCCGCCCCTGGGTCTTCACGAGCTTCGCCGCCTTCGCCGGGTCGGTCGGCCCCTCGCCGTACGCCGGGCAGAGGCGGGCGACCGGGCAGGCTCCGCAGGCCGGGTTGCGGGCGTGGCAGATGCGGCGGCCGTGCCAGATCAGGTGGTGGCTCAGCATCGTCCAGTCGCGCTTCGGGAAGAGCGCTCCGACCTCGTGCTCGACCTTGACCGGGTCGGTCTCCGTGGTCCAGCCGAACCGGCGCGAGAGCCGGCCGACGTGCGTGTCGACGGTGATGCCGGGCTTGCCGAACCCGTTGCCCAGGACCACGTTCGCGGTCTTGCGACCCACCCCGGGCAGCGTCACCAGGTCGTCCAGCTTGCCGGGCACCTGGCCGTCGAAGCGCTCGACCAGGGCCTGGGACAGCTTGAGGATCGACTCGGTCTTCGCGCGGAAGAAGCCGGTCGGCTGGATGATCGCCTCGACCTTCTCCCGCTCGGCCCCGGCCATCGCGGTGGCGTCGGGGTAGGCCGCGAAGAGGATCGGGCTCACCGCGTTGACCCGGCGATCGGTGGTCTGCGCGCTCATCACGGTGACCACGAGCAGCTCGAACGGGGTGCGGAAGTCGAGCTCGATCCCGGCGTCGGGATAGCGCTCGGCGAGAGCCCGGTCGATCTTGCGCGCCCGGCGCACCAACGAGGTGTCAGGCCGCTCCGGAGCGGGCGACGGCGTGGTCGGGCGAGGCACTCCGTCAGGGTACGTGCGGGCGGGGACAGTGCCTGAGCACGGTCCCCCGCCGCCTGCCGCGACCAAAGATTCGGCAGCCCCATGCGCGCTCCGGCCCGGAATGCGCAAGGATGTGACCTGAGACACGCCCGACGAGACCGGTCGTGGGTGTCGTTCTGCAGGTGAGGGGTGGGGCCCCGGCCCGCCCGAGAAGGAGGCAGTACGTGGACACCGACGTGCTCCGTCAGGCGCCGCTCTTCAGCGCTCTCGACGACGAGGCCGCTGCCGCGTTGAGGTCGTCCCTGGGCACGGTCAAGCTGCGCCGCGGCGAGGTCCTGTTCCACGAGGGCGACTCCGGCGACAAGCTCTACATCGTCGCCGACGGCAAGGTGAAGCTCGGCCGCACCTCCTCCGACGGCCGCGAGAACCTCCTCGCGATCCTCGGCCCCGGCCAGATGTTCGGCGAGCTCTCGCTCTTCGACCCCGGCCCGCGCTCCGCCACCGTCACCGCGGTCACGGACACCGCCTTCTTCTCGCTGTCGCACGACGACATGCTCGGCTGGCTCGACGGCCGCCCCGACGTGGCGCACGGCCTGCTCGCCCAGCTCGCGTCGCGGCTGCGCCGGGCGAACGACGTCGTGGCCGACCTCGTGTTCTCCGACGTCCCGGGCCGGGTCGCCAAGGCGCTGCTCGACCTCGCCGACCGCTTCGGCCGGACCGCCGACGACGGCGTCCACGTGCACCACGACCTCACCCAGGAGGAGCTCGCCCAGCTGGTGGGCGCCTCCCGCGAGACGGTCAACAAGGCGCTCGCCGACTTCGCCTCCCGGGGCTGGCTCCGCCTCGAGCCCCGCTCGGTCGTCCTCATGGACATCGAGCGCCTCGCCCGCCGCGCCCGCTAGCGGGCTCCGCCCGCTGACGCCGAGTCGGCAGAAACGCGCACGAGCGCGATGCCGATTCGGCAGAAGTGCGCGCACAACGGCGCTCCAGCTGCTCCGGCGGTGCGCACTTCTGCCGACTCGCGCACTTTCTTGGGCGCGTTTCTGCCGACTCGGCGTATCAGGATCTGAGGTAGTCGAGCTGGGCGCGGACGGAGAGCTCGGCGGCGCCCCAGAGGACGGGGTCGACGTCGACGTAGACGTGCTCGACGACCTGGCGAGGGGTGGCGTCGGCACCGAGGACGCGGATCGCCTCGCGGACCTGCTCGAGGCGGTCCCGGCGATGGGACAGGTAGAAGTCCAGGACGGCGAGGGCGTCGTCGAGCACCGGGCCGTGGCCCGGCCACACGGCCTGCACCTCGCGCTCGGCGGCCAGGGCGTGCAGCCGGTCGAGCGAGTCGAGGTAGGCGCCGAGCTTGCCGTCGGGGTGCGCCACGACGGTGGTGCCGCGACCGAGGACGGTGTCACCGGTGAGCACGGCACGGTCCTCGGGGACGACGAAGGACAGCGAGTCCGAGGTGTGGCCGGGCGTGCCGACGACGCGGACCTCGAGGTCGTCCACGCTCACGACGTCGCCGTCGTGCAGGCCCTCGTCGCCGAGGCGGAAGGCGGGGTCGAGCGCTCGTACCCCGCAGCCGACCTTCTCGGCGAAGGCACGGGCGCCGTCGCTGTGGTCGGGATGTCCGTGGGTGAGCAGCACTCCCGCCACGTCACCGGCGAGCGACGCGACGGCGTCGAGGTGGCCGTCGTCCAGCGGACCTGGATCGACGACCAGCGACCGCCCCTCGGGCGTCGCCCGCAGGATCCAGGTGTTGGTGCCGTCGAGCGTCATGATGCTCGGGTTCGGTGCCAGCACGCACCGGGCGTGCGCCCCGAACGTCCCGCCCTCCCAAGGGGTCACGAGGCGGCCCGCCGGCGGGCGACCGACTCACCGAGCTCGACCAGCCGGTGCGGCAGGTCGAGGTAGCCCCCGTCGTCGTCGACCTGCATCTCCGGCAGGATCGGCGTGCGGTCCTTCGTCTCAGCAGCCGCCACGGCGTCGCCCGCGGACCGGTGGTCGTAGAGCTCCAGACAGGTGGCGTACGTCGGGGGAAGCATCGCGATCGAGCCGCCGTCCACCGCCGCGATCGCCTCCCGGACCGGCAGCCACACGACCTGGTCGGACTCGGTGGATACGTCGCGGGTGACCTGGCCGCGCGGGAGCTCCGCGACGAAGAAGCGGGTGTCGTAGCGCTTCGGCTCGAAGACCGGGGTGACCCACGTCCCCCAGTACCCGAGGAGGTCGGTCCGCAGGGCCAGCCCGCGTCGCTGCAGGAACTCCGTGAACGCGAGCTCACGCGCCTCGAGCCGCCGGCGGTCCGACTCCCAGTCGTCGCCGGTCGTGTCCTCGACGACGGTGTCGGCGGTCGGACCGGCGAGCAGGACGCCGGACTCCTCGAAGGTCTCCCGCACGGCGGCGCACACGAGCGCACGAGCGTGCTCGGGCGTGGTGCGCAGCAGGTCCGCCCACTCCTCGGCGCCGGGTCCGGCCCAGGCGATCTCCTGGGCGAAGTCACGCGGGTCGACACCGCCGCCGGGGAACACGCAGAAGCCGCCGGCGAACGCCATCCCGCGGGTGCGGCGAAGGAGGTAGACCTCGATGCCGCCCTCCCCACCGTCACCGTCACGCATGAGGACGACGGTGCTGGCGTCCTTCGGCTCGACAGGGGTCTTCGTCCCGTCGGCGAACTCGCGCGCGTGCTGCACCAGGTGCTCGGGCAGCCGCGCGGTCGGGTCCACTCAGCCGACCTCGACGATCATCTCTACCTCGACGGGGGCGTCGAGCGGCAGCACGGGAACCCCGACGGCCGATCGCGCGTGCACGCCCGCCTCGCCGAAGACCTCGCCCACGAGCTCGGAGGCGCCGTTGGCCACGCCGGGCTGCCCGGTGAAGTCGGGCGTGGAGGCCACGAAGACGACCAGCTTCACGATCCGGCGTACCTGCTCGAGAGGCACCTCCGCCTTGATCGCGGCGAGGGCGTTGAGGGCGCACTGCTGGGCGCACTCCTTGGCCTGCTCCGGGGTGACCGAGCCGCCCACCTTGCCGGTCGCCATCAGCTCCCCGGACCTCAGCGGCAGCTGGCCGGCCGTGAAGACGTGCTGGCCGCTGCGGACCGCGGGCACGTACACCGCGACAGGCTTGGCCACCTCGGGCACGGACAGCCCCATCTCGGCGAGGCGCTCCTCCGGGGTGCTCATGACTTCGGCCGCTTGAAGTAGGCGACGAGGTTCTCGGGGTTCAGGCCCGGGACGACCTGCACGAGCTCCCAGCCGTCCTCGCCCCAGTTGTCCAGGATCTGCTTGGTCGCGTGCACCAGCACGGGCACGGTGACGTATTCCCACTTGGTCATGCGGGCGACTCTAGTAGCGCCTTACGCCGTCGCCCTCACGGCGTCGGCGGGGGCGTTGCAGGCTGCGTCCTCGATCATGGCCTCAGCCCTCCGACTCCTCCACCGGGTCCTGCACCACCGAGAGGAACGGCCGTCCCTGCGGAGGCGCTTGACGGCTGTGCAGGGACGGGGTCGCGGCAGGCAGGGCCGGCGGGCCGCTGGGCGGCACCGCGAGGGGCACCGACTCCCCGGTGGACGCCGGCAGCACCAGCGTGAACGTTGCGCCGTTGCCCGGCTCGGAGGTCACGTCGAGCGCACCGCCGTGCTGCTCCGCGATGCGGCGGCACACCGACAGACCGAGCGTGGTGCCGGGGCTGGGGGCGGAGGCGTGGGTCTCCTGCAGGGGCGCGAAGACCTCGGCGACCTGCAGGGCGTCGAGGCCCGGGCCCTCGTCGGCCACCTCGATCGCCACGGCGTCCGCGTCGACCGTCACGCTGACCAGGATCAGCCCGCTGTCGGGCGTGACGCGCAGCGCGTTGGACACGAGCCGCTCGATGACGCGCTCGAGCTGGGTCACGTCGCCCTGGACCAGCCCCGGGGTGCGACCCGGCGGGATCAGGATGTGCCGGATCGCGACGTCGCGGCGCCCCGCGGCGACCTGGTGGTGCGACAGCACCGAGCCGACGAGCTCGTCGATGTCGACGAGGGCGCGTTCCTGCGTGGCGTCGACGTCGACCACGAGGCCCTGACCGAGGTCGTCGACGAGCAGGAGCATCTCGCGGCCGGCCTTGATGATGCGGGACGCGAGGTCGCGCTGGTGGTGGGTCAGGCTGTGGTCGCCGTTGAGCAGTCCGGCGTAGCCGAGCATCGTGTGCAGCGGCGAGCTCAGGTCGTGCGCGACCATGCCGACCAGCCGTCGGACCTCCTCGGCCCGGGACGACATCTGGGCGTTGACGCGGGCGGCGTCGCGCTGCGAGGTGACGAGCTCGTCGTTCAGGCGGGTGAACTCGGCCAAGAGCCCCGCATCGTGCACGAGCTTGTCCGCCTGGCTCTGGAGCGCACGGTCGAGCGCCCGGATGGCGCCGCGAGCGTCGACCGCCCAGTCGTCTGCACCCACCATCGCGGCGAGCCGCGGCGCCTCCCGGAAGGGCCGTCCACCGACGACGACGGGGACGTGCGCGGTGCGGGGGTCGGCGCGGACCGTCTCGACCAGGGCCCGCGCGTCGAGGACGTGGTCGAGCATCGTCGCCGAGATCGCGAGCGCGTCGGCCTCGTGGTGCAGGAGCGCCTCGACCACGGCGCCGGGATCGCGGGCGTCGACCATCCGCTGCGTCGTCCAGCCGGCCTGCTCGAGGGCGTACGTCACGATCGCGAGGCCGAGGCCGTGCGCCTCCTCGCCCACCGTGACGGCGAGGAGGCGGCGACCGGACGGCTCGGGGGCGTGACGGCGTGCCGCCAGCTCCTTCATCACCCGCTGGGTGCAGGCCGTGACACGGTGCTCGTCCTCGACCGTGACCTCGCCGACCAGCCACAGCCGGCCGATCTCGACCTGCGCCGGCTCGAGCACCTCGAGCAGCAGGGTGAGGGCGTCGCGAGGGGATGCGAGGACGGCCGCCGACGCGAGGTCCGCCTCCCCCGCGAGTGCGAGGTCGAGGTAGGACTGCGCCAGCGGCGACAGGGAGGGAGCCTCGGCGCGGCCGGCAGCCCTCCGGATCTCGCGGGCCTGCTGGAGCGCGGTGGCCAGGTGGTCGGCCGTAGCGGCTGCCTCGCCGGGACGCAGCTGCTCGGTGATCACCTCGTGCGTGACCGCGGCCAGCTGCTCGACGTCGATCTCGGGGGCCAGCACGCCCAACCTCCGCGTCTGCCAGCGGATCTGCTCCGCCAGCAGGGACGGGTCGCCGAGCGCCATGCTGGCGTCCAGGTTGGCGAGGAAGAACTCGACGGACTCACGGGCCACCGGGGCGACGGAGGGGTCGAGCGAGGCGCACACGGCGTCGACCAACGACGTCGTGCGAGGGTGCTGGGTGCGCGGCACGATGCCCCCCTTCCAGGGCGTTTGCAGCACTGTACGCCGCGCGCCACCAGTCCCACATCGGGCAAATCCCTACCCTCGATGGGGTGGGGAGGAGCCCGTTCCCGGCTCAGGAGAGCGGGGGTTCGGTCGCCTCGACGACCTGCTCCCGGGTCACGCCCGGAGCGCACTCGACGAGCGTGAGACCGCCGCCCTCGGACGCCGGGGTGATGTCGATGACCGCCAGGTCGGTGATGATCCGCTGGACGACGCCCTTGCCGGTGAACGGAAGCGAGCACTCGTTGACGATCTTGTAGGTGCCGTCCTTGGCGACGTGCTCCATGAGCACGATCACGCGCTTGGCGCCGTGGACGAGGTCCATCGCGCCGCCCATGCCCTTGACCATCTTCCCGGGGATCATCCAGTTCGCGATGTCGCCCGCGGCCGAGACCTGCATCGCGCCGAGGATCGCGGCGTCGATCTTGCCGCCGCGGATCATCCCGAAGCTCGTCGCGGAGTCGAAGAACGACGAGCCCTTGCGCAGGGTCACCGTCTCCTTGCCCGCGTTGATGAGGTCCGGGTCCTCCTCACCCTCGTAGGGGTAGGCGCCGACCCCGAGGATGCCGTTCTCCGACTGGAGCACGAGCTCGACGTCGTCGGCGACGTAGTTCGGCACGAGCGTCGGCAGGCCGATGCCGAGGTTGACGTACGAGCCGTCGGTCAGCTCCGAGGCCGCCCGCGCGGCCATCTCCTCACGCGTCCAGCTCATCGGGGGCGCA
>CAVXBM010000002.1:0-8278 GCA_963759965.1 uncultured Actinomycetota bacterium | reverse complement strand
ACCGAGGGTGAAGGGTCCGGCGGCTACACGATCACCGGTCAGAAGATGTGGCTGACCAACGGTGGGTCGGCCAACCTCGTCGCCGTGCTCGTGAAGACCGACGAGGGCGCCGACAGCGTCTACCGGAACATGACGACCTTCCTCGTGGAGAAGGAGGTGGGCTTCGGCGAGACCGCGCAGGGCGTCACCATCCCCGGCAAGATCGAGAAGATGGGCTACAAGGGCGTCGACACCACCGAGATGGTGTTCGAGGGTCACCGGATCGCCGCGGAGCAGGTCCTCGGCGGGGCGCCGGGCAAGGGCTTCTACCAGATGATGGACGGCGTCGAGGTCGGCCGCGTCAACGTCGCCGCCCGCGGCTGCGGTGTGGCCCACCGAGCCTTCGAGCTGGGCGTCGCCTACTCCCAGCAGCGCGAGGCCTTCGGCAAGAAGATCGCCGAGCACCAGGCGGTGCTGTTCCGGCTCGCCGAGATGGCCACCAAGGTCGAGGCCGCGCACCAGATGATGGTCCGCGCTGCCCGCAAGAAGGACTCCGGCCAGCGCAACGACCTCGAGGCAGGCATGGCGAAGTACCTCGCCTCGGAGTACTGCTCCCAGGTCGTCGAGGACTCGTTCCGGATCCACGGTGGCTACGGCTTCTCCAAGGAGTACGAGATCGAGCGCCTCTACCGCGAGGCGCCGATGCTGCTCATCGGCGAGGGCACGGCTGACATCCAGCGGATGATCATCGGCCGCCGGCTGCTCGAGGACTACAAGCAGCGCTGACCGCGTCTCGTGCACGAGGGACCGGCGGTCACTAGGGTCAGGAGCATGAACGACTCCCGCGCAGGTCAGCTCGCACAGCCGTCCGACCTCGTCGACGTCGCCCACCTGGTGACGGCGTACTACACGGGTCAGCCGGACCCCGGCGAGATCTCCCAGCGCGTCGCGTTCGGCACCTCGGGGCACCGCGGGAGCAGCCTGGACACCGCGTTCAACGAGGCGCACATCGTGGCGACGACGCAGGCGATCTGCGACTACCGCACCCAGCAGGGGTACGACGGTCCGCTCTTCATCGGGCGCGACACCCACGGGCTCTCCGAGCCCGCCTGGGCGTCGGCACTCGAGGTGCTCGTCGCCAACGAGGTGACCGTGCTGGTCGACGACCGGGACCGGTACACGCCGACGCCGGCGGTGTCGCACGCGATCCTGCGCGCCAACAAGGGCAAGGCATCCGGGGCCTCGGGTCTTGCCGACGGCATCGTCGTGACGCCGTCGCACAACCCGCCGCGTGACGGCGGTTTCAAGTACAACCCGCCCAACGGCGGTCCTGCCGACACCGACGCGACGGGGTGGATCGCCGACGCGGCCAACGACTACATCGAGGCCGGTCTCGCCGGCGTCCAGCGCGTCCCGTTCTGGCGGGCGCGCGGGGACGCGCAGGGCTACGACTTCATGGGCACCTACGTCGAGGACCTCGGCAACGTGCTGGACCTCGACGCGGTGCGGGACGCCGGTGTCCGCATCGGGGCCGACCCGCTCGGTGGCGCCAGCGTCGACTACTGGGGTGAGATCGCCGAGCGTCTGAAGCTCGACCTCACCGTGGTCAACCCGCTCGTCGACCCGACCTGGCGCTTCATGACCCTCGACTGGGACGGCAAGATCCGCATGGACTGCTCGTCGCCGTCCGCCATGGCCTCCCTCATCGCGCGCAAGGACGAGTACCAGGTCGCCACCGGCAACGACGCCGACTCGGACCGCCACGGGATCGTCACCCCGGACGGCGGGCTCATGAACCCCAACCACTACCTCGCGGTCGCGATCAACTACCTGTACGGCGGAGCGCGACCTGACTGGCCGGACGCCGCGGCGATCGGCAAGACCCTGGTGTCATCCTCGATGATCGACCGCGTCGCCGAGGACCTCGGCCGCGAGCTGACCGAGGTGCCGGTCGGCTTCAAGTGGTTCGTCCCCGGCCTGCTCGAGGGCACCATCGCCTTCGGCGGCGAGGAGTCCGCAGGTGCGTCGTTCCTGCGCCGCGACGGGTCGGTGTGGACGACCGACAAGGACGGGATCCTCCTTGCCCTGCTGGCCTCCGAGATCACCGCGCGCACGGGCAAGTCCCCCAGCGAGCACTACGCGGAGCTCACCGGGAAGCACGGCTCCCCGGCGTACGCCCGGGTCGACGCGGCCGCGGACCGCGACCAGAAGGCGCGGCTCGCGGCCCTCTCGCCCGACGACGTCACCGCCACCGAGCTGGCGGGCGAGGAGATCACCGCGAAGCTCACCAGTGCACCCGGCAACGGCGCGAAGATCGGCGGCCTGAAGGTGACGACCGAGAGCGCGTGGTTCGCTGCGCGCCCGTCGGGCACCGAGGACGTCTACAAGATCTATGCCGAGTCGTTCCGCGGGCCCGACCACCTCGCCGAGGTGCAGCAGGCCGCCCGCGAGCTGGTCTCGGCGACCCTGGGCGCCTGAACCGGGATCAGGCGCCTGCAGGCACGGGCTCGCGCTTGTGCGTGGGCACGTGCCTCGAGACTCGTCCGTCGAGGTCGCTGCCGCGCGTCTCCGGCAGCAGGTGCGCGGAGAGCAGGCTCAGCAGGGCGATCGCGACGTTGTAGGCGGCGACCCACCACAGCGAGCCGTCGGCGCGGACCACGAGCCAGGCAGCGATGAGCGGGGTGAAGCCGGACGCGACGACGCCGGACAGCTGGTAGAGCGCCGACAGCGCGGTGTACCGGTACCTGGTGTCGAACAGCTCGGCCCAGAAGGCCGCGAGCGGACCGTAGACCGCGCCGTAGAGGACGCCGAGGCCGATGATGAACACCGCGGTGATCGCGAGCGTGCTGCCGGTCTGCACGAGTGCGGCCGCCGGGAACGCGAAGAGCAGGGCCGCCCAGGTGCCGGCGCGGTAGACGGGCTTGCGGCCGACGCGGTCGGACAGGGCGCCGGCGATCGGCACCATGACCACGCCGAGCGCAGCGCCGATGACCACGCCGTGCAGCGCGGTCGACTTGGGCACGTCGAGCTGCTCGACGACGTACGCCAGCAGGTAGACGGAGAAGAAGTTGAAGGTGAAGCCCTCGATGTAGCGCGTCCCCATGCCGAGCAGGAGCCGCTTGGGCTGTGCCTTGAGGAGGTCGCCGAGCGGGAGGCGCGAGACCTCGCGACGCTCCTGGAGCTGGGTGAACGCCGGGGTCTCCATGACCTGGAGGCGGATGTAGGCGCCGATCGCCAGCAGGACGACGCTGACGAGGAAGCACGCGCGCCAGCCCCACGACAGGAACGCCTCGTCGGGGAGCATGCTCGCGATCGAGAAGGCACCGCTGGCCAGGAACAGCCCGCCGGGCACGCCGATGTGCGCGAAGCTGCCGAAGAATCCACGGCGCTCCGGAGGTGAGTACTCGGTCGCGAGCAGCACGGCACCGCCGTACTCCCCGCCGACGCCGATGCCCTGCAGGATGCGGAGCGCCACCAGGAGGACCGGAGCCCACACGCCGATCGAGTCGTACGACGGGAGCAGCCCGATCGCCGCCGTGCCCGCACCCATGATGAACAGGGTCAGCAGCAGCATCGTCTTGCGGCCGATGCGGTCACCGAAGTGGCCGAAGATGAGGCCGCCGACCGGACGCGCCAGGAAACCGACGGCGAACGTGCCGAACGACGCGAACTGCGCGGCCGCCCCGTCGAGCCCGTTGAAGAAGAGCTTGTCGAACACGAGGCCGGCCGCGGTGCCGTAGAGGAAGAAGTCGTACCACTCGATGGTGGCGCCGACCGACGCCGCGACCGCGACCCGACGAGGTGTAGGGGTGGTGGACATGGGTGGTGGAGCCTTCCGGTCGACCGATGGGTGCGGTGGTCCCGCCGAGACCGGGACTTAAGTCGACTAGATTGATAGACAAAGGCCTGAAAGTTCAAACCTGCTCCCGTGTGTCGGGTGCTCGGTTCTGCCGAGCCCGCACACGGTGTGGCCGTTCACTGGGCGGGCGTGCGAGGCTGGGCGCATGGCGAACGAGGATCTGAAGGCGAAGATGCGCGAGGCGCTCGAGCGCAAGCAGGCCCACGACCGGGTCGACGACGGGGACGAGCACGCGAAGGAGAAGCCACCGGAGACGCACGGTCCCCAGGGCGGCGTGCACATGCACCGGCGCAAGGCCGGCGGCGGCGGGTCGTGAGCAATCCCACCCCGTGCGCGGTGTGCTGACCTCCCGGCTGCGGGCAGGATGAGGCGGAAACTTCCCCAGCCTCAGGAGTGAGCATGCAGTTCGGTCGGAGCTACGAGGAGTTCGAGGTCGGCGCGACCTACAAGCACTGGCCCGGCAAGACCGTCACCGAGTTCGACGACCACATGTTCTGCCTGCTCACGATGAACCACCACCCGCTGCACCTCGACAGCCACTACGCCGAGGAGACCACGCAGTTCGCCAAGAACGTGGTCGTGGGCAACTACGTCTACTCGATCCTGCTCGGCATGTCGGTGCCCGACATCTCCGGGAAGGCGATCGCGAACCTCGAGATCGAGTCGCTGCGCCACGTCGCGCCGACCTTCCACGGCGACACCCTGTACGGCCAGACCACGGTCCTCGACAAGTGGGAGTCGAAGTCGAAGGACGACCGGGGGGTGGTGCACGTCGAGACGATCGGCTACAACCAGGACGGGAAGGTCGTCTGCATCTTCCGTCGCAAGGTGATGGTCCCGAAGAACAGCTACCTCGAGGAGCGCGGCGGCGAGCAGCCCGGCCGTCCCGTGCCCCAGCCCGACAAGAACTGGCCCGGGCCCGCCAGTCAGGAGTGACGTCGTGTCGGTCGCACAAGGTCCCGAGGTCTGGCTCGTCCGTCACGGCGAGACCGAGTGGAGCAAGTCGGGGCAGCACACGTCCACCACCGAGCTCGAGCTCACCGAGCACGGCGTCGACGTCGCCAGGACCCTGCGGGACCGGTTGGCCGGCGAGGAGTTCTCGCTCGTCCTGACCTCCCCGCGCGTGCGCGCCCGCGTGACCGCCGAGCTCGCCGGCTTCCCTGACGCGGAGGTGGACGACGACCTCGCGGAGTGGGCGTACGGCGAGTACGAAGGCATCACGACCGTCGAGATCCGCAAGACCGTCCCCGACTGGACGATCTGGACCCACCCGACGCCCGGCGGCGAGACCGCCGACGAGGTCACCGAGCGGCTCGACCGGGTCATCGCCCGCACCGACGGCCATGAGCGGGTGCTCGTCTTCAGCCACGGGCACGCGCTGCGCGCGCTGGCCGCCCGCTGGATCGAGCAGCCGGTCGCCGAGGGCCGCTTCTTCTTCCTCGACACCGCGACGGTGAGCATGCTCGGCTACGACCGCGACAGCCGCGTCGTACGCCTCTGGAACGGCTGACCCCTACGGGACGACCTTCCACTCGCGCAACGCCTCGACCAGTCCGTCGACGCACGCGAGGTTCGCGAGGTCGTCGGGGAACACCCACCGCGCCTCGTCCGCGTCGTCGCCGGCTCGCACGGAGCGCGGGTCCGTGCCGGGCTCGACGCGGGCGAACCAGTCCTCGATGACGTAGACGACGCCGCCCGGACCGTCGCGCTCGACGACCCCGGCCAGCCCGTTCGGGGTGATCCGCACGTGGGTCTCCTCCTCGACCTCGCGCACGACCGCCTCGCGGCTGGTCTCGCCCGCCTCCACCCGGCCACCGGGGATCGACCAGAGACCGCGGCCGGGCTCGGTGCCTCGCCGGATCATGAGGACGCGGCCCCGGTCGTCGCGCACGATCGCGCCGACGCAGGGCACCCGCGTCACCTGCTCGCCCACCACGGCCCCACGCTAGCCCGGGCTGTTGACGGGCCGCGGCGCGACCGAGCACAGTCTCGGGATGAGACTCGAGGCCGGCTGCCCCCGCTGCGCCTCGATGGTCTCGTCGAGCAGCGACCGCTGGACCTGCTCGGTGCACGGCGAGACCGTGCCGCTGTGGCGCGCAGTGGAGCCGGAGTACGACGGGTTCGCCGAGTACCTCGTCCTCTCCCGGAGCCTGCCGACCTGGCTCCCGTGGCCGTTGCCGCCCGGCTGGCAGGTGACCGACTTCGGGTGCGTCGGCCACGAGGGTGCCGAGCCACGTGCGGCGTTCGTCAGCTGCTCCGGCCCGACCGAGCTCGACGGCGTCGTCGAGGTCACCGTCGTGGCGGAGGAGCCCGGCGTGGGTCTCGGCGCCCGGATCGCCGGCGTGACGCACACCGACCCGGGTCGGGAGATCGGGTCGTCGTCCGCCCTCCCCGCCCGTCTGCGGCTGGACGCCGCGTCGGTGCCGGTGTGGGCCGTCGACACCGACGACGCCGACGAGGTCCTGGACCGGTCGGTGCTCGCCGGGGAGTCGATGGGTCGGTGGCTGTGGCTGGTCCTCCGACCCGCCTCCGCCGCTCTCCTCCTCCACGACATGGGCGCCTTCCACGACGTCTCCGACCTCGGCCCCGAGCTCGTCACCCTCCCCTTCGGATCCGTCCCCCGCGCCTGGTGAACCCCGATTCGTCTGTGGTCGCCACGCTCAGGTTCTTGATCCAGGAGACAGACGAATCGGGGTTCGCGACTAGCCTTGCGCGGTGCGCATCGACCTCCACACCCACTCCGACGTGTCGGACGGGACGTCGCCGCCGGCTCACGTGGTGGCGGAGGCGCACCGGGCGGGGCTGGACGTCCTCGCCCTCACCGACCACGACACGACGGTCGGGTGGGACGCCGCTGCGGCTGCCGCGCTCGAGATCGGGATCGGCCTGGTCCGCGGCATCGAGGTCTCGTGCACGCACCTGGACCGGGGCGTGCACCTGCTGGTGTACCTGCCCGACCCGACCTACGTGCCCCTGCAGGAGGCCCTCCAGCGGGTGCTCGACGGGCGCGACCAGCGCACCCCACTGATCCTCGATCGTCTCGGCGAGGTCGGCATCGACCTCTCGCTCGCGGACGTCGAGGCCGAGTCCAGCAGTGCCGCCGCCGTCGGGAGGCCGCACATCGCCGACGCCCTGGTACGCCGCGGCGTGGTCAAGGACCGCGACGAGGCCTTCGACAAGTACCTCTCCCCGGGCCGCCCCGGCTACGTGAAGCGCTACGCCGAGCCTCTCGGGGACATGCTCGCGACCGCTGCCGGGGCCGGTGGGGTCTGCGTCGTCGCGCACCCGTGGGGCCGCTACGGCAGCACCACGATGGACGCCACCGTGCTCGCCGACCTGAAGGCGAAGGGGCTCGTCGGGATCGAGGCCGACCACCAGGACCACGGGCCGGCCGAGCGCGAGGCACTGCACGCGATCGGCCGTGAGCTGGGGCTCGTCGTCACCGGCTCCAGCGACTACCACGGCACCGGGAAGGTCGGGCACGACCTCGGCTGCAACACCACCGAGCCCGAGCAGCTCGAGCGGCTGCTCGCCCTCGCCGCCGAGTCCGCCCGCCGCGCGGACCGCCGTACCCCCGGACTGGTGGGGCTCCCGTGATCGACCTGACGTTGATGACGTCGGTCTTCGTCACCCTGTTCGTGATCATGGACCCGGTCGGCACGATCCCGATCTTCCTGTCGCTCACGCGGGGTCGGTCGCCGCGGACGATGAAGCGCGCCGCGTGGCAGGCAGTGGCCGTGTCGTTCGGCGTCATCACCGTGTTCGCGTTCTTCGGCCAGGGGATCCTGGGCTACCTGCACATCTCGCTGCCCGCGCTCCAGGGCGCCGGCGGACTGCTGCTCCTGCTCGTCGCCCTCCAGCTGCTCACCGGCAAGGAGGAGACGCCGGCCGCGAACGCGGACGTCAACGTCGCGCTCGTCCCGCTGGGCACCCCGCTGCTCGCCGGCCCCGGCGCGATCGTCGCGACCATGGTGTTCTCCAAGAGCGTCCACGACGCCTCCGAGCTGGTGGCCGTCGCGCTCGGCGTCCTGCTCGTCCACGTGTCGCTGTGGCTGACGATGCGCTTCGCCCTTCCCCTGCTGCGGATCCTCCGCGAGGGCGGCGTCGTCCTGGTCACCCGCATCGCCGGTCTCCTGCTCTCGGCGATCGCCGTGCAGCTGGTCGCGGACTCCGTCCGCGCCTTCATCGCCGGCGAGGGCTGACAGAACCCCAAGGGATGCAGAAGAACTGGCGCTTCCCACGAGCAATTCATCGTGGGAAGCGCCAGTTCTTCTGCATACCATGGGAATTGTCAGCGGCGACCCATCGACTGGAAGCGGGCCTGGAGACCGGTCGGGGTGTAGCGGGCCACGGTCGTGATCGCCTTGTAGCGCTTGCTGGGGATCGAGATCGACCTGCCCTTGTCGAAGTCGCGGAGGGCGTCGCGGACGAGGTCGTCGG
>CAVXBM010000001.1:0-1096900 GCA_963759965.1 uncultured Actinomycetota bacterium | reverse complement strand
GTCCGCGAGGCTGCGCCACGCAGTCACGGCGTACCAGACCGTCTCCCCGTCGACCCAGTCGCCGTCGCGCTTGATCCGGGGCGTCACCCCGACACGGATGGTGGCCACGGAGACGTCCTTGTGCTTGCGGTGCCGCACGTCCCCGCCGACCCATCCGTGGAACGTGACCATGGTGTCGTTCATGGCTCTCTCCTGCCTGGTCCTCTGCCTGACCGTCGGGTCGTCTGCTGACCGGAGCAGGGTGTCGCGGCAGGACCGCCCCCACGCGTCACGGCCTCGCGCCGGTGGAGAGCGCGGGAGTCCGACCCGCGGTGGATCAGGAGTGGCGCGGCCACATGGTGCCGCCGCGGCGTGCTGGGGAAGCATCAGGTGCGCCCGCAGGGCGGCGAGTCGCTGCGCCATGAGCTCGCCGCGGTGCACGAAGTCGTCGGGCGCGGTGCCACGCATCACCCGCCAGTGCAGGGCGGCGAACTCGATCGCCTGCTGCTGGTACTCCCGCATCACCTTCTCCGCCTGCGGGCCGCCGCGCAGGGCGGCGTTGTGCCGGGCGGTACGCCGCGCGGGCAGCCGGACGAGCCACGGCACCTCCTCGAGGGGGAGGTACCCGTAGCGCGCGAGGTCGGTGAGCGAGCGGGCGAGGATCCCGCCCTCGCGGACCCGGAACCAGATCGCGAGCCCGACGAGGACGAAGAACCCCGGCACCATCGCGAAGAGGTAGGTCAGCACGAAGAACTGGCCGTCCTCGAGGAACGCCGAGGCGTTCCAGGCCGCGTGCAGGCGACCGCGACGACGTAGCCGGCGAGCGGGGCGACCACGCGCAGCCGCGCCCGCGGGTCGCGACCGCGATCCCGACCCCGATGCCGATCGCCGAGGTGAACAGCGGGTGCGCGAACGGGCTGAAGACGCCGCGGAGCACGAACAGGGCCGTCGCGGACTCGAGGCCGCCGGGACCGAAGTCGGGGCCTCCGGTGTAGGCGCCGGCGAAGTAGAGGATGTTCTCGCTGAACGCGAAGCCGATCCCCACCAGCCCGGCGTAGACGAGCCCGTCGAGGACGCCGTCGATGACGTGCCGCCGCGACCACAGCAGCAGCAGCACGAAGAGGCCCTTGCCGGCCTCCTCCGTCATCGGCGCGACGACCACCGCGGACCAGGTGAGGTCGGGGCCGTTGAGCCACTGCTCGAGGCTCTGGAGGACCAGCGCGACGGCGGTCGCGACCAGGGCTCCCCAGGCGAACGAGAGCACGAGCAGGCGCACGGTTCGGGTTCGTACCGGTCCAGCCAGAGGTAGCACGCGACCAGCGGGCCGACCGGCAGCACCGCGAGCACCATACCGATCGCGATCGCCTCGGGACGTCCGCTGAGCAGCAGCACGAGGCCCATGACCACGGCACCGGCAAGCAGCGCGACCCAGACCAGCACGGTGAAGACGGTGCCCCGCACGCCGTGCTTGCGCGGGAGCGCAGGCGGGACCGGCGGGAGGCAGGAGACCGGACCGAACGGCGGCTCTGGGCCGTCGTAGGCGGTCCGGTTCATGCGGTCAGGTTAACCAGGGGCGCACCCGGAAAACCCTTGCCGACCACGTGAGGGAGCGACACTCCGACGACGCGCCGTACAGTGGCGAGGTGGACGAGAACAACATCACATCGACCGCTTCCCACGACCAGCCGGTGCCTGCGGCGTACTCCACCTTCATGCGCCAGGGCTGGGGCGACCGCGAGCTGGACCTGCCGCCGCACCCCCTGGCGCCGTGGGCCGCACGCCGTCGCGAGCGGCTCGCCGAGCTGCTGCCCGGCGAGCGCCTGGTGGTGCCCGTCGGGACAGTTCAAGGTGCGCTCGAACGACACCGACTACCGCTTCCGGCCCGAGACCGCGCACACGCACCTCTGCGGCAACCAGACCTCCGACGCGGTGCTGGTGATCGAGGACGGTCAGTCCGTCCTCTACGCGCGGCCGCGCTCCGACCGTGACACCGACGAGTTCTTCCGGGACCGCGTGTACGGCGAGCTCTGGGTGGGCCGACGCCCGTCACTGCACGAGATCTCCGACAGCCTCGGCATCGAGTGCCGCCACATCGACGACCTCGCCGGAGCTCTCGGCACCTCGGCCAAGACGCGCGTGCTCCGCGGTGTCGACTCCCGCGTCGACGCCCTCGTCCAGGGCGACGAGGCGCGCGACCACGAGCTCGCCACCGTCCTGTCCGAGCTCCGTCTGACCAAGGACGAGTTCGAGGTCGGCCAGCTGCAGGAGGCCTGCGACATCACCGCGCTCGGGTTCGAGGACTCCGTGCGCGAGTGGGACCGCGTCCTCGAGCTCGGCGAGCGCTGGATCGAGGGCACGTTCTTCCGTCGGGCCCGCGCGATGGGCAACGACATCGGCTACGACTCGATCGTCGGCGGCGGCAGCCACGCCACGACGCTGCACTGGATCGACAACACCGGCCCGGTCACGCCGGGGACGCTGCTGCTGCTCGACATGGGCGTCGAGGCGCAGACCCTCTACACCGCCGACGTGACGCGCACGATCCCCGTCGACGGCACCTACACCCCGTTGCAGCGCGAGCTCTACTCCCTCGTGCTCCAGGCCCAGCAGGCCGGCATCGACGCCGTCCGTCCGGGTGTCGGCTACATGGAGCCGCACCACGCCGCGATGAACGTCCTGGCGCACGGGCTGGAGGACCTGGGCCTGCTCCCGGTCTCGGCCGAGGAGGCGCTGGCACCCGACAGCAAGGTCTACGCCCGGTGGACGCTGCACTCCACGAGCCACATGCTCGGCATGGACGTGCACGACTGCGCGAGCGCGCGACCGGAGGCCTACCACCAGGGCACGCTCGAGGAGGGCTACGTCCTCACCGTGGAGCCGGGGCTGTACTTCCAGGAGGACGACCTGCTCGTCCCGGAGGAGATGCGCGGCATCGGCATCCGGATCGAGGACGACATCCTGGTCACCGCGGACGGCCACCGGAACCTCTCGGCGTCACTGCCGCGGGAGCCCGACGCGGTCGAGGCGTGGATGGGTTCCCTCCGTTCGTAGGAGGCCCCGCGCTGATGGGCAAGTCGACCGAGCACGCCCGCACGACCAAGGCCGAGGTGGTCAGCTGAGCCGGTCGCGCGCCCCTGCGACATCGAGGGCGATGCCGGTCTCGCGCTCCGAGACCTGCCACAGCTCGCGCACGCGCCGGTCCAGGCCGAGCCGGCGCAGCACCGGTCGGCGGACCGCCGGCCCGTTGGTCGCCAGCAGCGGTCCGTAGAGCGCGCCGCCGTGGGCCTCCGGGTCGGTGGCCGCGCGCAGCTGCGGTCGCACCCCGGCGTACGACGACATGCCGCTGGTCCGGGCGAGGAACGCGTAGACCGGGGCCATCACGCCGCCCCCGCCCTCGTTGACCGTGTGCACCTGGAGCTCGGTGTGCGACAGCCCCGGGTGTGCGACCAGGCTCTGCGCGGCCACACCGGCGTTGCGGAACTCCTGCTCCAGCCCGAGTCCGAAGAGGTAGTTGGCGAGCTTGGCCTGGCCGTAGGACCGCCAGGGTCCGTAGCGTCCGTGCAGGTGCGGGTTGTCGGGGTCGACCGGCCGTCCCTGGAAGCGGGCGACGCTCGTCACCGTCACCACCCGGGCCGCCTCGGCGCGCAGCAGCGGCTCCAGCAGCAGGCTGGTGAGCGCCCAGTGGCCGAGGTGGTCGACGCCGAGCTGCATCTCGAAGCCGTCGGCGGTCTGCCGCTCGGGCATCGCCATGACCCCGGCGTTGTTGACCAGCAGGTCGACCTTCTCGTGGGCGCCGGTCACCGCGGCCGCGGCTCCCCGCACCGACGCGAGGTCTCCCAGGTCGAGCGGGACGACCTCCAGGTCTGCGTCCGGCACGCGCTCGCGCACCTCGCGGACGGCCGACTCGGTCTTGGTCGGGTTGCGTGCCGCCATCACCACGTGCGCGCCCGCGGCCGCGAGCGCCGCGGTGGTCTCGAGCCCGAGGCCGCCGTTCGCGCCGGTGACGACCGCGACGCGGCCGTGGAGGTTCGGGATGTCGGCCTGGGTCCAGGGCATGCCTCACTCTTGCGCATCCGGGCCGGGTCGGCACCAGCGGGCGCGGCATACTGGGGCCCGATCCGGCCGGTGCCGTCGGCCCCCGTAGCTCAGCTGGACAGAGCGACAGACTTCTAATCTGTTGGTCGCAGGTTCGAATCCTGCCGGGGGCGCTCAGCCAGGGAACGCGGCGTAGGGTCGAGACATGCTGACGTTCTCGGTTGCCACCAGTCAGCAGATGTCCGACGCCCTCCTCACCTTGAAGCTCTCCGGGGTCTCAGCCCGCTTCGGCGCACCTCGCGACGGCGTGCTGATCATCCACATCGCGAGTGCCGACCTCAACGAGTCGACGCTCTTCGAGCTCATCCACGGCGTCGCCCCGTCGGTCCGCCGGGAGCCGTGAGGGCTGCGGCCCGCTCCGAGCGCAGGTCCGCGCCCACCGCGTCCAGGTGCCGCACGACAGCGGCGTACGTCGCTGTCACGGACACCTCGGTGTAGGCGACGCCCCGTTCCTGGCAGAACCTGCGGACCGCGTGCTGCGCACGGTGCAGTTGCGGTCGGGGCATGCTCGGGAAGAGGTGGTGCTCGATCTGGAAGTTGAGCCCACCCATCAGGGCGGACAGGAACCGACCACCTCGGACGTTGCGCGAGGTCAGCACCTGACGCAGCAGCGGGTCCGACGCCTGCTCCGCGTCGAGGACCGGCATCCCCTTGTGACCGGGCGCGAACGAGAGGCCGAGGTACACGCCGAACACCGCCTGGTGCAGCGCGACGAAGGCGACCGCCTGCGGCCAGGTCAGCAAGGTGAAGACGACTCCGAGGTAGGCAGCGGCATGCGCCATGAGGAGGACCGCCTCGGCACCGCGGTGCTTCAGTCCCGGTCGCAGGACCGCTCGGACGCTGGAGGCGTGCAGGTTCAGGCCCTCGAGAGTGAGCATCGGGGCGTAGAGCCACGCCTGGTGCCGGGTCACCCATCCCGGGACTCCGCGGCGGCCGACGGCCTGGCCCGCATCGAAGAGCACCGCACCGGCGTGCACGTCGGGATCGGAGTCGAGGTCGTTGGGGTGCGCGTGGTGCGCGTTGTGCTTGTCCAGCCACCACCCGTAGCTGAGGCCGTTGAGGAGGTCAGCGGTGAGCAGCCCGAGCCACCGGCTGGGACGTTCCCGACGGCTGATCTGCCGGTGGCACGCGTCGTGTCCGAAGAACCCCAGCTGAGCGGAGACCACGCCGAGCACGGGGGCCAGGAGGAGCGCGCGCCACGAGTCGTGGAGCGCCACCAGTCCGGCGACCACGGCGGCGCCCGCGACGAGGAGGACGGCGAGGAGGACCGCGTAGAACACCGGCCGTCGATCCATCAGCCCGAGGCGCCGGACCTCCGAGGCGAGGTCGGCGTACCCACCGAGAGGGACGACGGTGGTCGGAGGAGCGACAGGTGACGGCATGAGAACCCCGGCGGAACGTGGAGGCGGCGCCACCGAGGTCTAGGTGTAGTTCCCCGGCAGGTTGTGAACGTCGAGGCATAGACGAATAGCGAAGACCTCCAGTACGGAGGGGGTTACCACGCCACCCTCTGACTGGAGGTCTTCATGACTCACGCTAATGCTCCGTTGACGCCCGAAGGGCGTCGTCGTCTGGCCGTCTTGATCGTTGAGGACGGCTGGCCGGTTCGCCGCGCTGCCGAGCGGTTTCAGGTCTCGCCGGCCACGGCAGCCAAGTGGGCCGCTCGATACCGCCTCGGGGAGCCGATGACCGACCTCTCCTCGCGCCCGCATTCGTGCCCGACACGATCGGCGCGGCGCCTGGAGCGGCGGATCGTCAAGCTGCGCCACTGCAGACGCTGGGGGCCGCATCGGATCGGCTACCACCTCGGTGTCCCTCGCTCCACAGTCGGCCGGGTCCTCGCTCGCTACCGGATGCCGTTGCTGGCCCACCTGGACCAGGCAACCGGGCTCCCCGTTCGCAAGCCACGTCCGACCCGCTACGAAGCCGCAGCTCCCGGCGAACTGGTCCACGTCGACATCAAGAAGCTCGGTCGGATCCCCGATGGTGGCGGCTGGCGGATCCACGGCCGCGGCTCAGCCCAGGATCGACGCGCCGGAGCAGCGCGCGACCGAGCGGCCCGGCGCGGCGCGAAGGCCTCGCGCGGCTACATCTACCTGCACCACGCAGTCGACGACCACAGCCGCCTCGCCTACTCCGAGCAGCTCCAGGACGAGCGCAAGGAGACAGCCGCCGGCTTCTGGACGCGCGCGAACGCATTCTTCGCCGCTGCCGGGATCACCGTCACCGCAGTCATGACCGACAACGGAGCGTGCTACCGATCCAACGCCTTCGCCGAAGCCCTCGGCCCGGCCAAGCACCGACGCATCCGGCCCTACCGACCCCAGACCAACGGCAAGGTCGAACGGTTCAACCGCACCCTGAACAACGAATGGGCCTACGCCGATGAGTACTCCTCAAACGACGACCGCGCCGCGACCTACGCCACCTGGCTGCACACCTACAATCATCACCGACCCCACACCGGCATCGGAGGCCTCGTCCCCGCCGACCGCGTTCACAACGTCACGGGGAACTACATCTAGGGAGGCCGGAAACCTCAGCCTAGCCCGGCGCCGGTGCCGCACGCCCGGTCGCGTAGGCGTCGATCTCGGCGACCAGGTCGGCCTTCTCGGGCTCGCTCATGAACGAGCAGTCGACCGCGGTGCGGGCCAGGTCGGCGATGCCGGCCTCGTCGAGGTCGAGCAGGTCGGCGGCGATCTCGTACTCGCGGTTGAGGTCGGTGCCGAACATCGGCGGGTCGTCGCTGTTGATCGTCACCGTCACGCCGGCGTCGACGAAGGTCCGGAGCGGATGCTCCTCCAGCGTGGGTACAGCGCGCGTGGCGATGTTGGAGGTCGGGCACACCTCGAGGGGGATGCCGTTCTCAGCCAGGTGGGCGAGCAGCAGGTCGTCCTGCGCCGAGGACGTGCCGTGGCCGATGCGCTCTGCGCCGAGGTCGAGCAGCGCCGACCACACCGTCTCGGGACCGGTGGTCTCGCCCGCGTGCGGGACGGAGTGCAGGCCCGCGGCACGAGCGGCGTCGAAGTACGGCTTGAACTGCGGTCGCGGCACGCCGATCTCCGGACCGCCGAGCCCGAAGCCGACCAGCGTCGGGGGCGAGGCGTCGAGGTAGGTCACGGTCTCGGCGGCCGCGGGGACGCCGAACTCCCCCGGCACGTCGTAGATCCAGCGCAGGCGCACACCGAGGTCGCGCTCGGCGGCGACCCGGGCGTCCTCGACTGCTTCCACGAACGCCTCGATCGGGATCCCGTTCATCACGTTGGTGAAGGGCGTGCAGGTGAGCTCGGCGTACCGGACGTTCTGCGCAGCCATGTCCGCGGCGACCTCGTAGGTCAGCATGCGCACGTCCTCGGCATCCCTCACCAGCGCCACGACCGCGAGGTAGACCTCGATGAAGTGCGCGAAGTCGCGGAAGGTGAAGAACTCCTTCAGCTCGTCGAGGTCGGAGGGCACCGTCCCGGGGTGCCGCTCCGCCAGGCGGGACACGATCCGCGGCGACGCCGAGCCGACGTGGTGCACGTGCAGCTCGGCCTTGGGCAGGCCCGCGACGAAGTCGTGGTGGCGTCCGGAGGGCAGAGTCATCCCCCGACCTTCTCACCCGCGACAGGCACCTGGGTAAAGTCGGCCCGGTGAGTGACCGACTGGTGTGGATCGACTGCGAGATGACCGGGCTGGACCCTGTCGCCGACGCCTTGGTCGAGATCGCGGTGCTGGTCACCGACTTCGAGCTCGAGGTGCTGGGCGACGGGCTCGACGTGATCATCAAGCCGCCGCCGGAGGCGCTCGAGCAGATGGACCCGTTCGTGCGGGACATGCACACTGCCTCGGGTCTCCTGAAGGAGCTCGACGGCGGTGTCGACCTGAAGACCGCGGAGGTCCAGGTCCTCGACGCACATCCGCGAGCAGTGCCCCGAGGGCAGCCGCCCGCCGCTCGCCGGCAACTCGATCGGCACCGACCGGACCTTCATCTCCCGCGACATGCCCGCGCTCGACACGTTCCTGCACTACCGCGTCGTCGACGTCTCGTCGATCAAGGAGCTCTCGCGACGCTGGTTCCCGCGCGTCTACTTCAACTCCCCGCCGAAGCGCGGCAACCACCGCGCGCTCGCCGACATCCAGGAGAGCATCGAGGAGCTGCGCTACTACCGGGCGGCCGTGTTCTCACCCTCGCCCGGCCCCACGTCGGCCGAGGCGAAGCAGCTCGCGGCGCAGTACGGCGGTCAGCTGACCGGCCTGGGCCCGGAGCAGGACACGGCCTGACAGCAGGTACACTTTCGCGGAGCCTCGGCGGGTCCGAGGCGCTCTTGGTGGGTGTAGCTCAGTTGGTAGAGCACCTGGTTGTGGTCCAGGGGGTCGCGGGTTCAAGTCCCGTCATTCACCCCATCGAACCCCCGAGGTCGGCGCAGGAATGCGCAGGCCCCGGGGGTTTCTCCATGGGCTCACCCGGCGGCGCTAGGCCTGGTCTCTCCGGGTGACCTCGGCGCGGAGCCGCCGGACCTCCTCGGCCAGCGCCTCGACGTCGCGCCGGGTCGCCTGCTGGGAGGCCTCGTCGATCTCGCCGAAGCGGTTGATCAGCGCAGACGCGAGGGACGCGGTGATGACACCGAGCAGCGCGATGCCGCTGATCATCAGGGCCACGGCGATCGCACGCCCGGTGGTGGTCACGGGGAACTGGTCGCCGTAGCCGACGGTGGTGATCGTCGTGAACGACCACCACACGGCGTCGCCGATGGTGGTGATGTTCGCGCCCGCTGCCTCGCGCTCGGTGTCGAGGATCGCCAACGACATGATGGTGATGATCAGGGTGACGACGGCGCCGACGTAGATCGCGATCCGGCTCTGGAGGCTCTCCCCGAGCTTGCGCTCCAAGATGGTGAGCGCGCGGACCAGCCGCAGCAGCTGGAGCGGGCGAAGCAACGGGAGCGCCACGCTCGCGAGGTCGAGCAGGTGCTGGCGGACGAAGCTCGGCTTGTGCTCCGCGAGGACGAAGCGCACGACGTAGTCGAGGGCGAACGCCAGCCACACCACGAAGATGACGACGTCGCACGCCCGCTTGGCGCCGGCAGAGAGATCCGTGTCGAGGACCGACCAGGCGTAGGCGGCGAGGAACACCGCGGCGAGCGCGATGAGCGGCCACCCCATGGCCGACTCCCACCGGCGTCGGCGGACGTCGCCGGCCACGGCCTCGTCGATCATCCGGTCAGCATGCCGGATCAGCCCTCGTGGACGTCCCGCGGATCGCCGTGCAGCGCCGGGATCCGGCCGAGCTTGCCCTTCTGGAAGTCCTCGAACGCCTGCAGCACCTCGGCCTTCGTGTTCATGACGAAGGGGCCGCCCCAGGCGACCGGCTCGCGGATCGGCCGCCCACCGATGACGACCACGTCGAGCGCGCTGTGCCGGGAGTCCTGCCGCTCGGACGCGCCGACGCGGACGAAGTCGCCCGGGCCGAGCACCGCGAGCTGTCCGCCGGTCAGCGGCCGCTGGTCGTCACCGACCCAGCCGTCGCCCGCCAGGGCGTAGACGAGCGCGTTGTGCTCGACGTCCCACGGCAGGTCCATCTGCGCCCCCGGCGCGATCGTCGCGTGGACCATGGCCATCGGGGTGTACGTCGACCCGGGACCGGTGAGGCCACCCACGTCACCGGCGATGATGCGCACCAGGGCGCCTGCGTCGTCGGTGGTCGTGAGGCCGAGCTGGGACGAGCGCAGGTCCTGGTAGCGCGGAGCCGCCCACTTCTGGTCGCGGGGCAGGTTCACCCACAGCTGCAGACCATGGAAGAGGCCACCCTGCGCGACCAGCCACTCCGGGGGCGCCTCGATGTGCAGCAGTCCCGACCCGGCGGTCATCCACTGCGTGTCACCGTCGGTGATGGAACCGCCGCCGCCCTCGCTGTCCTGGTGGTCCATGACGCCGTCGATGATGTAGGTGACGGTCTCGAACCCGCGGTGCGGGTGCCACGGCGTCCCCTTGGGCTCGCCCGGCGCGTAGTCGACCTCACCCATCTGGTCGAGGTGGATGAACGGGTCGAGGAGTCGCAGGTCGACGCCGGCGAAGGCGCGGCGGACAGGGAAGCCCTCGCCCTCGAAGCCGTGGGGCGCCGTGGTGAGCGAGACGACGGGGCGGACGGTGTCGCCGAGCCCCACGCCACGCAGGCGCGGCAGGACGGACAGGTCGTCGACGGTGACGGCGGGCATGGGTTCCTCCTGGTGGTTCCCGGTAGCGGGATCCGTGGTCGTGCAACGCCGACATGATCGTCGCGCATTCCCGGTGGGCGATGCTCTAGTACGTTTTCGATCAATGACCGGGCCACTGCAGGAGAGCAGGTACGACGTCGTCGTGGTCGGCGGTGGCCACAACGGCCTCGTCGCCGCTGCGTACGCTGCCCGCGCCGGCCTCTCCGTCGTCGTGCTCGAGCGCCTCGGCCGCACCGGCGGCGCCGCCGTGTCCCTCGAGATGTTCCCTGGCGTCCCGGCCAAGATCTCGCCCTACGCCCACCTCGTCGGGCTGTTCCCCGAGCAGATCGCCAAGGAGCTCGGCGTCGACACGCAGTTCCGGGCGCGCCGCACCTCGTCGTACACCCCCGTGATCCGCAGCGGCCGCCACACCGGACTGATGATCGAGCGCAACCCGGGTCAACAGACCGCGGACTCGTTCAAGGCGCTCACCGGCTCGGACCGCGAGTACGACGCTTGGCGCTCGTTCTACGGACGCGTGGCCGAGTTCTCGAAGGCCGTGGCGCCGACCATGCTCGAGCCGCTGCAGCCGAAGCGCGCCGTTCAAGAGCTCGTCGACCCCTCGACGTGGGCGGAGCTCGTGGAGTCCCCCATCGGTCAGGTGATCGAGCGGACGTTCGCCGACGACGTGGTGCGCGGCGTCGTCGCGACGGACGCGCTGATCGGCACCTTCGCGGACCTGCACGACCCGGGGCTCGAGCCCAACCGCTGCATGCTCTACCACGTGCTCGGCAACAGCAGCGGCGAGTGGCGGGTGCCGCTGGGCGGGATGGGTGCGCTGACGACGTCGCTGGAGCGCGCCTGCCACCGGCACGGTGCGGAGGTCGTGACCAAGGCGTTCGTGACACGGGTCGAGACCAACGGCTCGGCGGCCCGGGTCACCTTCCAGCACGACGGCGAGGAGCACCGCGTCGAGTGCGGCTGGGTGCTCGGCAACGTCGCGCCGTGGGTGATGCAGATCCTGCTCGGGGACAACCCCGGACCGCGGCCGGAGGGGTCCCAGCTCCAGGTCGACATGGTGCTCGAGCGGTTGCCCCGGCTGCGGTCGGGTGTGTCGCCGCCGATGGCGTTCGCCGGCACCGTGCACGTGGCGGAGAGCTACGACCAGCTCCAGCAGGCCTTCCTGGAGGCGCAGGAGGGTTTCATCCCCGAGGTGCCTCCCGGCGAGCTGCTGTGCCACAGCCTCACCGACCCGTCGGTCCTCGGGCCGTTGGCGATGGAGGGCAAGCACGTCTTCACGTACTTCGGCGTCCAGAGCCCGGCCCGGCTGTTCTCCGGTCACGTCGACGCCCAGCGCGACGAGACGGTCCTGCGCGTGCTGGACGCGATCAACGTCTACCTCGAGGAACCGCTCGAGACGCTCGTCGCCCTCGACCGCGACGGCAACCCCTGCCTCACCGCGAAGGCGCCGCAGGACATCGAGTCACAGCTCGCGATGCCCGGTGGCCACATGTTCCACGGGCCGCTGTCGTGGCCGTGGGCCAGCAACCGCGCGAGCCTCGAGACGCCGGCCGAGCGGTGGGGCGTGCAGACCGCGCTGCCCAACGTGCTGCTGTGCGGAGCGGGCGCGGTCCGTGGCGGTGCGGTCTCCGGCATCGGCGGGCACAACGCCGCGATGGCCGTCATGGAGGCCATGGGAACCCCCCGCCCCGGCAGCGACGCCGGGGACGAGTAGGGCCCCCACAGTTCTCAGACCGCGGTCGGGTCGATCGTCGCGATGGGCTTGGTCGTCGGCATGTCGGACCCGCCGTGCGGCTCGACGGTGATGGCCACCTCGGCCCCGTCACCGGGCAGCGGCATCGAGGCACCGGTGTCATCGACGGCGAAGACCGTGACGCTCCGCGCGACGCCGTTCTGGATCGACCACAGCTGGTAGGAGTGGCCGTCGTCGAGCTTCGGCAGCCCGCGCGTGTCGACGGCCATGTCACCGTCGCTCTTCGACAGGGCGACGCGCAGCGTCCCCCCGTTGGACGTGTCGACGGTCAGGATCTTCGCGTCGCTCGCGGAGAAGACCTCGCTGGGGCCGGGGCCGAGCCCTGGCGTGTCGGTGCCGTTCAGGGCGTTGACGCCGATGACGCCACCACCCACGAGCACGACGGCGGCGACGAGGCCGCCCAGCCAGCGACGACTGACGCGCGCACGCTGCGCGCGCCGCGAGGCGAGAGTGACGACGGGCGGTTGCTGCGGGGTCCGCTCGGCGGCCGCGAGCACGCGGGCACGCAGGGCGGCCGGGGGCACCAGGGACTCCGAGGAGCCCATCCGGGCAGCGGCGTCACGGAGCTCACGGACCTCGACGCGGCAGGCCTGGCAGCCACGCAGGTGCTCGCGGAACGACGCGGCCTCCTGCTCGCTGAGGGCGTCGAGCGCGTACGCACCGGACAGGGTGTGGACGTCGGTGGTCATCGGGTCTCCTCCAGGCAGTCACGCAGGCGGATGAGACCGTCACGCATCCGGGTCTTGATCGTGGGGAGCGGCTTCTCGAGCAGGGTCGCGACCTCGGCGTAGGTGTAGCCGTTGTAGTACGCCATGCGCACCGACTCCAGCTGGAGGTCGGTGAGCGTCCCGAGGCATTCGCGCACCGATCCGTGCTCCTCTGCCTTCAGCACCTGGTCGGCCGGCTCGTCGTGGCTGACCTCGTCGATGCCGGCGTGCTCGTCGTACCGCTTCTGCGCCTCGTTGCGCCGAACCGCGTCGACCGCGCGTCGGTGCGCGATCGTCATGATCCAGGTGCGCGCCGAGCCGCGGTCCTGGTCGAAGCTGGGGGCCTTGCGCCACACGTCGAGGAACACGTCCTGCGCGACGTCCTGGGCGCGCTCCGGGTCGCGGACGACGCGCCTGGCGACGCCGTAGACCGAGGCGCCCATCGCGTCGTAGAGGCTCTCGAACGCGCTCGAGTCACCCCGCGCCACCTGCCCGACCAGGTGGTCGACGTCGTGCGGCCGGCGCGCGTGCACCAGCCGTAGACCTGGGTCCTCTCCCACCACGACGTCCTCCTGACTGAGATGGACCACGCCCCCGTCGCGTGCGGGATCCATGTGTAGTTCGTCCAGGATCATCCCCCGGATGGCCCGGGATCACGCCGATTTCGGGCGTCGGCCATGCGCTGGTAATCTGGGCCGCGCTTCAGGCGCCACTAGCTCGAAATTGGCAGAGCAGCTGACTCTTAATCAGCGGGTTGTAGGTTCAAGTCCTACGTGGCGTACCCATGGACACCTCGTACGTGAAGTCGATGACCTTCGACTGCGCCGACGCCCTCGTCGTCGGGCGCTTCTGGGCGGCAGCCCTCGGCGGCGAGCTCGAGGAGGACTCGACCTCGCAGAAGTCCTTCGTGGAGGCCCCCGGGTGGGGCGGGCCCAACCTCTGGTTCCAGAAGGTCCCCGAGGACAAGGTCGCCAAGAACCGCCTCCACCTCGACCTGCGGGCGCCTCGCACCGTCGGCGAGGAGGTACGCCGGCTGGAGGCACTCGGCGCGACGGTGCTCCACGCGACGGACGACCCGGACGACCTGGTCGTCATGCAGGACCCGGAGGGCAACGAGTTCTGCGTCGAGCTGTGAGGGACGCCCTCGCCGCTAGCCGATCCGTCGTGCCATGAGCACGTCGTCGACCTCGGCCCCGTCGAGCACGAACTCCCCCACCAGCACACCCTCGACGACGAAGCCGCAGCGCTCGTAGAGCCGCTTGGCACCGACGTTGCCGCCCAGGACGCGCAGCGACAGCTTCACCGCGCCGCGGCTCCGGGCCTCGGCGACCGCGGCCTCGACCAGCGCGCGGCCCGCCCCGCGTCCCTGCGCACCCGGGCCCACCGCGAGGCCACCGATCTCGAGCACGTGCGCGTGCGAGGGCATCGGGAACTCCTGCCGGAGCACGACGTAGCCAGCCACCACACCGTCGACCTCGCACACGAGCACCGACTCAGGGGGCGTGCGCTCGCTGAAGAACGACCCCGAACCGTCCGGGCGCGGCCCCGGGGTGACCAGGGTGCTCCAGGTCTCCACGTCGATGGCGACGAGGGCGGGGCTGTCCGGCTGCTCGGCAGGACGCACGATCGGGCTCAGTCACCCGCGCGACGGTGCCACGGCGCACAGCCGTGGGCAAGGATCGGGTCGTGGCCCTCCGTCCCCGCTCGTTCGCCCTCGTCGACCCGACACCCGAGGAGGTCGCGCGACCGCTGCCCGGCGACGACGTCCTCCCGCACGCCGACGTGGTCATGGACCGGGCCTTCACCGTGCGCGCGCCCACCGAGGAGGTCTGGCCCTGGCTGGTGCAGCTCGGCAAGCGACGGGCGGGCTGGTACTTCCCCCGCTCGGTGGAGCGGCTGATCCCCCCGGGGCGGCGTGGGCTGCGCCGGATCGACCCTCGTTGGCAGGGGCTCGCCGTGGGCGACGTCATCCCCGACTACGGCGGCAAGGACGAGACCTTCACGGTGGCAGCGATCGACCAGGTCAGGCACCTGCTCTACACCTCGCGCCGCGGGCACACCGACGTCACCTGGGTCCTCGCCCTGAGCCCGACCGAGGACCGTCCCGGGACCCGCGTCCACCTGCGCCTGCGGCTCGGACCCGTCCGCCACACCCGGATCGCGGAGGGACTGGGCGGCGCCTTCGACCTGCTGACGGTCGCGGGGATGGCCGCAGGCCTCCGCGAACGAGCTGAGAGGCCCTGACGGGACTCGACCATCGGCATTGCCCGGCGGACCGGGAGTCCCTGGGCCGGTCGCTTCCCGCCCCGTACGCGTCGAGCCAGCACCTCCCCACGTCCCTGCCGCCGACGGCCCGACCAGAAGCCCTGGTGACCATGCCCGCCGACCGTTCCGTCAGCCCCTGGCTCGAGGTGCGCGCCGGGCGTCGGCACGGCGTCCTCGAGATCAGCGTCCTGGGCGAGCTCGACCTGGCGAACCACCACGAGCTCAGGCAGCTCCTCGACGCGGTCGACCTGAGCGGCTCGGCGGAGGCGGACCTCGACCTCGCTGAGCTGACGTTCTCCGACGCCCGCGGTGCCTGCCACCTGCTCGACTTCGTGCAGCGCGGTCAGGATGCGGGCTGCGAGGTCCGCGTCATCGGTGCCCAGCACGCGGTCGCCCGCGTGCTCGGGGTGCTCACCCGGATGCCCGACACCGCCTGAGGCGCGGGCAGACTGACCGGGCAGACTGACCGGGTGACCGTCTCATCCGACCCGGCGCCCACCCCCGACCCGCTCCCCGAGGGCTGGACGGCACGGGTGCCCCTCGCCGAGGACGTGTCGTCGATCCTCGAGGTGGTGAACGCCCACGAGAAGGTCGCGCGTGGGGCCGCCGCGGCCGACGAGGACACGGTCGCCGCGTGGGTGACCGGCTCCGGGTCCTGGACGCGCCGCCAGCTGGTCGCCGAGGACCCCTCCGGCCGGCTGGTCGCCTGGGTGTGGGTGCACGACCGCGCGGCGGGCCGGACCATCGTCGAGCTGACCGTCGCGCCCGACCTGGCCCAGCCGGCGTCCGACGCGGTCGCCGAGGTGCTGCTGTCGTGGGCCCGCGAGGTCGGCCGCGAGATGGCACAGCTGCGGCTCCTCGAGAGCACCCAGCTCGACGCTTCGGCGTACACCGGTGACGACCGTCAGCTCACCTGGCTGGAGCGCGCCGGCTACGAGCACACCCGCACCTGGCTGCACATGACGCGGCCCGTCGACGACGCCGACGACCTCCCGGCACCCCGGCCGGGAGTCACCGTCCGCCCGGTCGCCCGGCACGAGGACGGCATGCCGCTCGCCCACGACATCCAGGTCGTGCACCGCATGCTCGAGGAGTCGTTCGCCGACCACTTCAACTCCTACCGCGAGAGCTTCCCGGAGTTCCTGCAGCGGCTCCGCGAGGACCCGGGCCATCGCTGGGACCACTGGTGGGTCGCGGAGATCGACGTCGACGGCGAGACGCTGCCGGGCGGTGCGCTGGTCGGCTCGGTGCTCGCCCCGGACCCCTCGGGTGCGGAGGGCAGCTACGTCGACTACATCGGGGTCCACCGCCGGGCCCGGGGACGCGGCGTCGCCAAGGCGCTCCTGCACACCGTGATCCGCGACGCGCACGAGCGCGGTCGCAACCGCGTCGACCTCGAGGTCGACGCGGACTCACCGACCGGAGCCGACGGGCTCTACACCGCGATGGGATGGGGCGAGAAGCACCGCACCGAGTCCTGGCACGCGGACGTCACCGCCTAGGTCAACGACCGCTCAGGTTGCGACCCCGCTGCTCGATGCCCATCGGCCCGTAGGGGTAGTCGGAGGCGCCGAGGTCGCTGGCCTCGTCCAGGGCCGCCCGCTCGTCGTCGGTCAGCCGCAGGTCGTCGGAGCGCAGGTTGGCCTCGAGCTGCTCCACCGTGCGGGCACCGAGGATCGTCGCAGTCACGCCGGGAGCGTCGTTGACCCACGACAGCGCGACCTCCGCCATGGACACACCGCGGCTCTCGGCGACCTTCTGGACCGCGTCGATGATCGTCCAGGTGCGCTCGGTGCCTCGTCGGTCCCATGCCTCCATGCCACGTTCCGGGTCGTCACCGAGCCGGGTGTCGCCGGTCGGGCGCTGGTCGCGCTGGTACTTGCCCGACAGCCAGCCGCCGCCGAGGGGACTCCACGGCAGCATCCCCATCCCGGCGTCGAGCACCGCGGGCGACGACCTCCCACTCGATCTCGCGGACGATGAGGGAGTACTGCGGCTGCAGGGTGACCGGCTCGGCCAGGCCGAGCTGCCGCGCGAGCATGACCGTCTTCGTCAGCTGCCACCCGGTGAAGTTCGAGAGCCCGTAGTAGTGGATCTTCCCGGCGCGCACGAGGTCGTCGAGTGCACGGACGGTCTCCTCGAGCGGGGTGTGCGGGTCGAACGCGTGGACCTGGTAGAGGTCGACCGTCTCCACGCCGAGACGGGACAGCGACGCGTCGAGCGCCCGGGTCAGGTGCCGTCGCGAGAGGCCCGAGCCGTTGGGGAAGTCGTCCATCGGGAAGCGGCCCTTGGTGGCCAGGACGACCGGCTCCGTGACGTCGGCGGGGCGGTCCTTCAGCCAGCGGCCGATGATCTCCTCCGACACGCCGGCGGAGTAGACGTCCGCGGTGTCCACGAGCGTCCCGCCCGCCTCGACGTAGCGGTCGAGCACGGCGTGCGACTCCGCCTCGTCGCTCTCCGCCCCGAAGGTCATGGTGCCGAGGGCCAGGGACGAGACCGCGCAGCCGGTGCTGCCGAGGGTTCGATAGCGCATCCCTCGACACTAGTCCCGCCTCCCCGAGCGCAGCCTGCCGCGCGGCTAGCCTCCGAACGTGATCAAGTACCTGGGGTCCAAGCGGACCCTGGTACCCGTGCTCGGCGCACTCGCCTCCGCGACCGGCGCCCGCACCGCCCTGGACCTCTTCACGGGCACGACCCGTGTCGCGCAGGAGCTCAAGCGCCGTGACCTGCACGTCACGGCGGTCGACGTCGCGGCGTACTCCGGGGTGCTGAGCGACTGCTTCGTCGCGACCGACGCTGACGAGGTGGACCCGTCCGAGCTCGCCGCCGCCCTCGCCCACCTCGGTGCCCTACCGGGTCGTCGCGGCTACTTCACCGAGACGTTCTGCGAGCAGTCGCGCTACCTCCAGCCCCGCAACGGGATGCGGGTCGACGCGATCCGCGACGCCATCGACAGCGACTTCGCCGACTCACCGTTGCGGCCGCTGCTGCTCACCAGCCTGCTGCTCGGCGCGGACCGCGTCGACTCGACGACCGGCCTGCAGATGGCCTACCTCAAGCAGTGGGCGCCTCGGGCGCTGCGCGACCTGGTCCTCGAGCCGCCCACCCTCCTGCCGGGGCCCGGTCGCACCGTCGTCGGCGACGCGACGGCCGTGGTCGACGAGCTGCAGCAGGTCGACCTCGCCTACCTCGACCCGCCGTACAACCAGCACCGCTACTTCACGAACTACCACGTGTGGGAGACGCTCGTCCGCTGGGACGCCCCCGAGCACTACGGCGTGGCCTGCAAGCGGATCGACGCCCGCGACCCGGCCACGAAGAGCGTCTTCAACCGCAAGGCCGAGATGCCGGCGTGCACTGAGGGACCTGGTGCAGCGGGTCCGCGCCGAGGTGGTGCTGCTCTCCTACAACGACGAGGCGTGGATCCGCCCCGACGACATCGTCACCTGGCTGCGCGACGCCGGGCACGAGGACGTGCGGGTCCTGGCCTTCGACAGCAAGCGGTACGTCGGTGCCCAGATCGGCATCCACAACCCGGCCGGCCAGCGGGTCGGCACGGTGTCCCACCTGCGCAACACCGAGCTGGTCTTCGTGGCCGGTCCCCGCGACCGGGTCGAGGCGGCCGTGCACGGCCGCGAGCAGGTGGGTCAGCCCACCGGGGCGTAGCCGCAGGAGTCCTGCACCTGCACGGCGGCGCCGGTGCCGTCCGTACCGCCCGCCCCACCCGTGCCGCCTCCGGAACCGCCGGTGCCTCCGTCGGTGTCGCGACCGCCGTCGTTGTGCTCGGCCTGGGGCCGGTCGACCGGCTGGAGCGCCTTCTGGACCTGCGCGTGCACCCACGCGAAGTCGGGCGCCTCGGGATAGAAGTTGTCGGAGCGCACGAAGGCGACCGAGCGGACATCGGCACGCTTGACCTGCATGGCCAGGTCGACGAACGCCGGGAGCAGCTTGCTCGGCACGTCGCTGCGCAGCAGCTCGCGACCCGCCGCGGCGAGAGCCTGGTAGCGGCGCAGCAGGTTGAACGGGTTGGCCTCGTCGATGATCGCGTCGACCATGCAGCGCTGGCGCAGCATCCGCTCGTAGTCGTTGGAGCCCCAGCGGCCGCGGGAGTACCAGAGGGCCTCGTAGCCGTTCAGCCGCTGGTTCGGGCCCGGTTGGAGGTAGCCGACGGGCGGGATGCCGGCGTCGGTGTCGCCCTGGATCGCGATCGGCTCGTTGATGTTGACCGTGACGCCGCCCATGGCGTTGACGATCTCCTTGAACCCGTCGAGGTTGACCAGGAGGTAGTAGTCGACCGGCACGCCGAGGGTGCCCTCGACGGCCTGCTTCACCGCGTCGGCGCCCTCGTTGGACGACTTCCCGAGGATGCCCGGGTGCAGCGCGGGCACCTGGCCGTAGATCGCGTTGAGCATGTACGCCGCCGGGTCTCCGGAGCCGCTGAACCCGTTGGGGTACGCGGCGTGCAGCGGGCTGCCTGCCGGGAACGGGGCGTTCATCATGTTGCGCGGCAGGCTGAACATCACCGTGTCGCCGGTGCGGGTGCTCATCGACACGAGGATCACGCTGTCGGTGCGGATGCCGTAGCGGCCGACCTGGCCGTCGCCGCCGAGCAGCAGCAGGTTGACCCGGTCCCGCCCACCCCAGGGGTCGGTGACCGTGACGTCGGTGGGGGCCGTCGCGCTCTCGTTGTTCTCGAAGACGTGCTCGACGAGGTCCGCCTGCGTGGTCGCGTAGCGGCCGCTGAGCGCCATCGGTGCCGCCACGGTCGCGCAGAGGGCGAGCGTCACGACGAAGCCGAGGAGGTGGCGCGGCCATCCCATCGGTCTCGGCCGCGCCCACAGGTAGGTGAGGAGCACCGAGCCCGTCCACAGCACGAGCACCACCGCGCCGCCGATGGCCACGGCCCGGAGCCGGTCGGGGTCGAACGCCAGGTCGAGGACGGACTGGAGGTCGCGGAAGGACAGCGCGAGCCAGGCGAGACCGCCGACGAACGCGAGGACGAGCAGCCATCCCCAGCGGCGACGCGTCCAGACGAGACCCGCGCCCGGGACGACGGTGCCGAGCAGCGTGACGCCCAGGGCACCGCGGAGACGACGGGCGCGGCGGTGCCGCGAGCCGCCAGGCGAAGCCGGCTCGGGGACGGCGGAGGGCGCGGCATCCTCGCGCGCGCGCAGCTCCGTCATCGTGCACTCCTGTCACGAACGCGCACGTGGGAAGTGTGTGCTGTGCGCGTTCCTGCCAGGACGAGCTGGCAGGCCCAGAGGACCTACCGTACTGCGGCCGCCGTCCGCTGCCAGGGTTTCCGGGTCCGGCGACGGTCCAGGACGCCGTGCAGGACGCCGAGGCGGTTCGTGATGACCCCGTCCACGCCGGCGTCGACGGCGCGCTGCATCGCCCGCGGCCGGTCGACGGTCCACACCAGGCTCTGCAGGCCCCACCGGTGCACCTCGTCGACGTACGCGCGGTCGAGGCGGTGCGAGGACGGGTTCACCATCGCGGCCCACTCGGCGTACCACCGCAGCTCCTCACGCGGCGGCCGCCCGAGCGCGCCCACGCGGAGGGTGGGCGCCAGCGCGTGCAGCTCCCGCATGGCGCCATGGTCGAAGGACTGCACGACCACACGGTCGGCACGACCGGGGTGCGCCGGGTCGGTCAGCACCGAGGCGACGTCGGCGACCAGTCCGGGAGCGTCGACGGGGTCCTTCACCTCCAGCAGCAGCCGCGCACGTCCGCCGTGGAGGACCTCGAGGACCTCGTCGAGGGTGGGCACCCGCTCCCCGGCGAAGCGCGAGTCCTTCCACGAGCCGGCGTCGAGCAGCCGCACCTCGTCGAGGGTGAGGTCCTCCACGCGCCACGGACCGCGGCCGGGGAGTCGTCCGGACGCGTCGGTGGTGCGGGTGAGGGTCGCGTCGTGGAGGACGACCAGCGCCCCGTCGCGCGTGCGGCGCAGGTCGACCTCGACCAGGTCCGCGCCGGCGGCGAGGGCCCCCCGGACGGCGGACAGCGTGTTCTCGGGGGCGACGTCGCTGGCGCCGCGGTGCGCGACTGCGAGGACGGGGGCCGACGCCATGCTCCGACGGTGACGTGACGAGGTGTCCGGACGGTGGAGCCGACGTGTCCGGCAGCGGACGCTTGCCGGTCGGCCAGGTGGTCTGGCCCACCCTTCCGTGCAGGTCAGAGGCGCGTTTGGGTGAGGTACCCGCGGGTAGGGGTCCGGCGAAGCACCTCCAGGCGAAGGGCACAGACATGACCGGCGAGAACGACACCACCGACGACGTCACCGCGCACGTCGTGCCGGTCCAGACCCGCGGTCGCCACGACGCCTACGACATCTACGCCGAGATCTACGCGCTGCGCATCGAGGACCCGAGCCCGGCAGCCTGATCCGCCGCTTGACCGCCTGATCGCCCGCCCGTTTCGCCCCTTCCGGGCCCTCCCGCGACCCTAGGATGCATGGGTGCGCGTCTCGGTCACCCTCGTCGACCCGCGCTGGGACCTGCGCGAGGACGTCCTGGTCGACAGCGACGACGGCACCCCGCTCCGCGAGGTCGTCGGGGAGCTGCTCTCGGTCCTCGCCTCGCCGGAGTCCGACCCCGACGTCGTCTCGCTCGCGTCCCGGCGCGCGCCGGTCACGGTGCGCGATGCCCCGCGGATGCTCTTCCACCACGGCCGGGCGCTCGACCTCGACCTGACGCTCGGCGAGTCTGGGCTGACCGAGGGTGCGCTGCTCTCGGTCGGTGACCCCACCGGGTCGTTCCTCGAGGAGCCGGACGGGCTGGTCGAGGTGCGGCAGGTCTCCGGCAGCGGTGCCGGCGCGGTCCACCGCCTCGTCGTCGGCGAGGCCACGATCGGGTCCGACCCCGCCTGCGTCATCACGCTCGCCGACGCCCGCGTCCCTCCCGTCGCCGTCACCCTGTCGGTGTCCCCCGACGGCACGGTCGAGGTGGCGCCGTTCGAGGGTGCCTCGGCGTCCCTCGCCGACGCCTTCCCCTACCAGGAACGGCCGTTGGCGCTCGACCGCGAGTCGTTCGACAACAGCACCACCTGGGAGCCCGGCGCCCAGCTCACCGTGGGCGGGTTCCTGCTCGAGCTCGAGCACGTGCTGCCCCCGGACGCGGCGGTCCAGGCGAGCGCAGAGCCGGGGTGGCTCGACTACAACCGTCCGCCTCGTCTCCTGCCGCCGCTGCGGCAGACGACGTTCAAGCTCCCCGCGCCGCCGACGGAGGGCGCCAGGATGGGCCTGCCCTGGCTGGTCATGCTCATGCCGCTCGCGCTCTCGGTCGTGCTCGCCCTCGCCCTGCAGCGCACGTACATGCTGATGATGGGCCTGTTCTCGCCGATGATGATGCTCGGCTCGTACTTCCAGGGCCGCAAGCAGGGCAAGGTCACCTACCGCCAGCAGCTCGCCGACTACAAGGACAAGAAGGCGCGGATCGAGGCGGACGCGGAGCAGGCGCTCGTCGACGAGCGGCTGGCGCGGCGCATCGAGGCCCCCGACCCGGCGATGACGCTGCTGGTCGCCAACGGTCCGCGCGCACGGCTGTGGGAGCGCCGGCGCACCGACCCCGACTACCTGTCGGTCCGCCTCGGCGTCGGTGACCTCGAGTCCGAGGTCACCGTCGACGACCCCGAGCAGCTCGAGCACCGGCGGACGACGACGCGCACGGCGTACGACGTGCCGGTGACCGTCCCGCTCGGCGAGCGGGGCGTGCTGGGCATCGCCGGCCGCGGGTCGCTCCCCCGCCGCCTCGGCGCCTGGGCCGTCGCCCAGCTCGCGGTGCTGCAGAGTCCCCGCGACACGGTGATCTACGTCCTCACCGACCAGGAGGGTGTCGACGACTGGGACTGGGTCCGCTGGCTGCCGCACTGCCGCCCCCAGCAGGGCCAGTCGACCGTGGTCACGCTGGGCGTCGACACCGAGACCTGCGCCCGGCGCATCGCCGAGCTCACCCAGATGCTCGGCGACCGCCGCTCGGCGCTCGCCGAGCGACGCGGCACCCAGCTTCGTGACCCCGACGTGGTCGTCGTCTTCGACGGCGCACGGCGGCTGCGCTCGCTCCCGGGTGTCGTCGCGATCCTCAAGGAGGGCCCGGTCTACGGCATCCGGTCGATCTGCCTCGACGCCGACGAGCGGCTGCTGCCCGAGGAGGCCTCCGCGGTCGTCGTCGAGACGGCCAGCGGCATCACCCTGCGCCAGCAGCGGGTCACCGTCGTCGAGGACGTCCGGCCCGACCTGGTCGAGGGACCGTGGCTGCAGCGGGTCGCGCGGGCGCTCGCCCCCGTCCGCGACATCTCGGGCTCCGGCGAGGACTCCGCACTGCCCGCGGCCGCGCGGCTGACCGAGGTGATGGGCATCGAGCCGCCCGAGCCGGACCTGATCAAGGCACGCTGGGCGACGTCCCCGCGCTCCACCGAGGCTCTCGTCGGCGTCTCCCTCGACGGACCCTTCGCGATCGACCTGCGCCGCGACGGCCCGCACGGCCTCATCGCGGGTACGACGGGCGCCGGCAAGTCGGAGCTCCTCCAGTCCCTCGTCGCGTCGCTCGCGGTCGCCAACCGCCCGGACGGCATGACGTTCGTGCTCGTCGACTACAAGGGCGGCGCGGCGTTCAAGGACTGCGTCGACCTGCCGCACACCGTCGGCATGGTCACCGACCTCGACACCCACCTCGTCGAGCGGGCGCTGGTCTCGCTCGGCGCCGAGCTCACCCGTCGCGAGCACATCCTCGCCGACGTCGGAGCCAAGGACATCGAGGACTACGTCGACCTCCAGGTGAAGCGCCCGGGGCTCCCCGACATGCCTCGCCTGCTCATCGTCATCGACGAGTTCGCGTCGCTGGCCCGCGAGCTTCCGGACTTCGTCACGGGCCTGGTCAACGTCGCGCAGCGAGGCCGTTCGCTCGGCATCCACCTGATCCTCGCGACGCAGCGACCCGGTGGTGTCGTGTCACCCGAGATCCGGGCGAACACCAACCTTCGCATCGCCCTGCGCGTCACCGACTCGAGCGAGAGCTCCGACGTCATCGACGCCCCCGATGCCGGGGCGATCTCGAAGAGCACCCCGGGCCGCGCCTACGTGCGCCTCGGAGCGAACTCACTCGTCCCGTTCCAGTCCGGACGCGTCGGCGGCCGTCGGCCCGGCGCCGTGGCGGTGAGCACCGCGCCGCCGTGGATGACCACCCTGCCGGCCCGTGCGCTGGCACAGCCGGCGCCGACCCCGCCCAAGAGCGAGGCGACCGACGACGCCGAGGTCACGGACCTCACGGTGCTGGTGGCGGCGATCCGGAAGGCGAACGACGAGCTCGGCCTCGCACCCCAGCACAGCCCGTGGCTCCCGGCGCTCACGACCGAGGTGCTGCTCGACGAGCTCCTCGCGACGTCCGCCCCGGCCGACCCGGACGGGGTCGAGCTCCCGGCAGCGCCGTACGCCGTGGAGGACCACCCCGCCGAGCAGGACCGCCGCAACGCCGTCATCGACTTCCGCACCTTCTCCCACCTCGCGATCGTCGGTGGCCCGCGGAGCGGACGTTCCCAGGCGTTGCGCACCATGGCCGGATCGCTGGGGCGGCTGACGAGCCCGGCGGACCTCCACCTCTACGGGCTGGACTGCGGCAACGGCGCGCTGCTGCCGCTCGCCGAGCTGCCTCACTGCGGCGCGGTCGTCCAGCGCACCCAGGCCGACCGGGCCACCCGGCTCCTGGGCCGGCTGATGGCCGAGCTCGCCCGACGCCAGGACGTGCTCGGCACCGGGGGCTACGCCGACCTCGGGGAGCAGCGCTCCTCGGTCGAGGAGGCGGACCGGCTGCCGCACATCGTGCTCATGCTGGACCGCTGGGAGGGCTTCCTCGGCAGCCTCGCGGAGGCGGACGGCGGGGCGCCCTTCGAGCAGGTGCAGGCGCTGCTGCGCGAAGGTGCCTCGGTCGGCATCCACCTGGTCATCACCGGCGACCGACAGCTCGTGAACGCGAGGATGGGGGCGCTGGTCGAGGAGAAGATCGCGCTCCGCCTGCCCGACCGCGCTGACTACGCGTTGGTCTCCCTGCAGCCGCGCAAGCTCCCCGACGACATCCCCGAGGGCCGTGGCTTCCGCTCCGAGTCGGCGACCGAGCTCCAGTTCGCCCTGCTCACCGCCCAGCCGAGCGCGCAGGCCCAGGCCGCCGTCCTCCGCTCCGTCGCCGCCGAGGCCACGGCGCGCTGGGAGTCGGTGCCGAGGAGCCTGCGGCCGTTCCGGGTCGACGTGCTGCCCACCAGGATCACCTTCGAGGACGCCTGGGCCCTGCGCGACCCGGCCGAGGACAGCGCGCTCTGGGCCATGGTCGGCGTGGGCGGCGACGAGCTCGTGGCCTGCGGTCTCGACCTCGTCCGGTCCCCCTCCGCGGTGGTCGCCGGTCCCCCGCGCTCGGGCAGGTCCACCGTGCTGCTGTCCGTCGTCGAGTCCGTCCTCCGCGGCGGCGCCGAGGTGGTGATCGCGGCGCCGAGACCCTCACCCTTGCGCGACCTGGCCGGCCGCCCCGGCGTCCGTGCGGTGCTGACCGGCGTCGAGCTCACCGAGGAGGAGCTCAGGCCGCTGATGGAGGAGGGCGAGGTCCCCGTGGTGCTCGTCGTCGACGACGGCGAGCTGCTCAAGGACGTCGAGGCCAAGGACTACCTGCGCGCGCTCCAGCGCACCGGGGGCGACCGCGGACGCGCCCTCGTGCTCGGCGGTGACTCCTCGGAGGTCGGCAGCGGCTTCAGCGGCTGGCAGGTCGACGCGAAGGGCCGTCAGGGCGTGCTCATCAACCCGCAGGGCATCACCGACGGCGAGCTCATCGGCGTCCGGGTCCCCCGCAGCTCCCTGGGCAACCAGGCGCAGGCCGGCCGCGTGTTCGCCAACCTCGGCGACGGTGAGCTCAGGCTTCTGCAGGCCCCGCTCCCCGGCTGACGTCGACGAGCCGGAACGTGCCGGTGACCGCGTCGAACAGGTCGTGCAGCTCGGCGGCCAGGGCCACGACGGGCGAGCTCGCGGAGACGATGAAGACCTTGTTCGCCCCCGGCACGGGCACGAACGTCTGCATGAAGGCGGTGCGGATGAAGCCGGAGTCGACCTGGAGGTCCTCCACGCCGTACGAGCGCGCGCAGTGCCCGGCGTCCGGGATCTCCACGGTGGTGACGGAGGTGAAGAGGTCGTCGTCGTCCTTCTTCGGTACGACGGTCAGCCGCTCGGCGACGAAGCCGGTCGGGTCGCCGTCGGCCGTCGCGCCGACCGGGCCGCGGACCAGGGAGACCACGACGCTGGCCGTGATCGGCCCGTCGTCGGTGGGATGCACCATGCACGCGGAGTAGGCCGCGCCGGCGTCCCACGCCTTGCGCGCCTCCTGACGCAGGATGCGAGTCACGCCGTGGCGGGCCTCCCACATGGCGTCGTTGCCGCGGACTCGTTCCTCGACGAGGCGGCGGATGCTGTCGTCCCGGGTGGCCGGGTGGACGTCGAGCTCGAACCAGGACTCCGGGACGGTGAGCGAGAAGCCGACCTTGCCCTCGAGCCCGGCGACGGCGGGACCGGTCACCCCTCGCCCTGCATCTGCTCGTTCAGGCCGTCGGCGAGCTCCTGGTCGGTCTGCTCGTAGGCACGGACCGACTCGTCCAGGATCTCGGTCATCGCCTCCATGTTCTTGTCGATCTGGCCACGCCCGTCGTCCCAGTTCTCCTCGAAGTCGTCGAGGGCGTCGTAGACGTCGTCGCTGCCCAGGTCGTCCCGCGTCGCCTCGATGACGTCGCGCGTCGCGTCGAGGGTCGAGCGGACGGAGCCCAGGGTGCTGGAGAGCGTGCGGAGGCCGTCGAGGTCGACGGAGAGGTCAGGCATGTGGTTCCTCCAGGAGGGGACGCGTGACCCCGCGAAGGACCACTCGGGTCCTCCGCGGGATCAGCGACGTCACTTGCTGAGGGCGGACGCCAGCTGCTCGTCGGTGTCCTGCAGCGCCTTGGCGGCCTGGGTGAGGTACTCGCCCATCCCGTCGAGACCCTCGATGGTCTTGTTGACGCCGGTGTTGAACTCCTCGTACGAGGTCTGGAACGCCTTGGACGACTTGTCCGTGACGTAGCCACCCGCCACCAGGCCGTCGACCATGCTCTTCAGCTTGCTCAGCTGACCCTCGATCTCTGCACGTCCGGCCTTCAGCTGCGAAGCCGCGGAGTGCATCTCCTCGTAGGTCACGTTGAGGTTCGACACGTGGATCTCCTTCGTTGTCCAGCCCTTGGACCCTGCGTCCACGGGGTGAGCTGCCGGGTTCAGGCCCCGGCGACACGTCCCAGCTCCGGCGCCAGCTCTGCCACGAGAGCGTCGGTCTCCGGTTCGTGCCTCACTCCGCGCGCCTCGAGCACGGAGTACATCTCGGTGACGACCGCCCCCACCCTCGCCGGCTCGTGCCGGGCGACCAGCCGGAGCCGGTCGCGCCACAGCACCTCGGCGGTGGGGACCATCGTCAGAGCAGCGACCAGCGCGTCCTCGGCGTCCGTCGGGCTCGTGGCCCGCTCGGCCGCGCGACGTGCCAGCGACGTGACCATCAGGCGGGCGTTGCGCGCCTCGCGGGCGAACGCCAGCCAGCCGTAGTGGGCGCCGAACGCCTCGCCGGTGCCGAGCCCGAGGGCCGCACGGAGGCTCGCCGTGTCGGCGGTCTCGTCGGCCAGGACCTGGGTGAGGGCGGCGTAGTCGCTGGCGACCTCGGGCGAGAGGTGCCAGCGGCCGTCCTCGGCGAGCAGCAGACGGGGCCTGCCCTCGGCGTCGTTGCCGACCCAGGCCTGCGCGTCGGCGAGCCGGGCGTCGACCACGTCACGCTCGACCCCACGCGGCCAGAGGCTGGCGCGCAGCACGGCCTCGTGCAGTCCCTCGGGGTGCAGCGACGCCATCGCGAGCACCTCGGTGAGCAGCTCGACGCGGGCCGGCTCGACGTGGCCCGGTGCGTCGACGGTCACGGGACCCAGGAGGCGGACCTTGACCGGCGCGCTCTCCAGGTCGGCGACGCTCGGGCCGGACGGCGCTGCGGACGCGGTCGCCTGCGGGCGGGCCGCAGCGAGCTCCTCGGGCAGTCGCTCCGCAGGGGTGGCGAGGAGCGCCTCGCCCTCCTCGCGGCGGCGGACGGCCTCGGCGAGCAGGACGTGCATGCGGTCCTGGCCCTCGCGGGTCAGACGCCTCGCCTCGCCACGGACCCCGAGGACACCGGCGTCGATGCCGCCCTGGGCATCGAGGACGAAGCGCCAGCGGGCGCTGGCCGAGTCGCCCACGCAGACGACCGCGAGGGCCGTGCGGCCGCCGGAGGTCAGGCGGGCGAGCTGCTGCGCCTGCTCCGCGGTGGGCGGGCCTGACAGCAGCAGGACGGTCGGTGCGTAGTGCGAGGCCGCACCGCGCTGACGGCCCTGGAGGACACCACGGACGCCGAGCTGCTGGGCCACGGTGCTGACCCGGGCCTGGTCGGCGAGTGCGTCGGCGAGTGCCTCGTCGAGGTGTCGCACGTGGCGCACACCGGATCCGGTGAGGTCCGCGAGCTCGTCGCCGAAGCCCACCATGACCACCTCGGTGCGGTCGCTCCACACGTGGGTGACCAGGTCGACCGCCATCGACATCGCGACCTCGCGGGCGACGTCGGCGTGACCGCCGAGCGCGATGAGGCCGGGTGCCATCTCCAGGTCGACGAGCAGGTCGAAGCCGTGCGACGTCGCCACGTTGACCAGGCAGGGGTACGGCGCGGCGACCCCTGAGCTCGCCTGCACCATCTCGTCCTCGAAGAGCGTCCAGGACATGCCGTCCTCGGAGACGGTCCACGGGCGCTCGGGGGCCGTGGCCGACCGGCCGAGGTGGAGCACCACCTGACGGTCGTCGACGTAGGCGAAGAGCACCTCGGGCATCTGCTCGCCCTGGGCCGTGCGCTGCTCGGCGAGACCGCGCAGCGCGGCGTCGAGGAAGGCGGAGCGACGCAGGTCCGCGTGCGCGGCCAGCTCGGCGGCCGCGGGGTCGGGCTCGCCGAAGGGTCCGCGGCGGGCCGTCAGGGCACGCAGGATCCCGGCGAGCACCAGCCCGCCGCCGAGCACGAGGGTTCCGATGCCGCTGCCGGTGCCCGACTGGCTGCCGGTGCCGGACTCGCGCGCCACGTCGGCGGTCGCAGCCGTCTGGGCGCGGACGTCGTCGCCGCGGTCGGCGCGCGGGCTCGTCTCCGAGCCGGTGCCGCGCTCGGCGGTCGGCGCACCCGGCGCCGGTGTCGAGACCGGCGTGGCCTGCACGCCGGCACCCTTCGCGTCCGCGGGGAGGCGCAGCTGCCAGCCGGGCATGATCAGGTCGGCGTCGGTGAGCCGCCGGCCGTCTGCCTGGAGACGGTCCTTGTTCAGCCCGTAGATCTCCTTCCACCGCAGCGGGTCCCCGAGGGTCCGGTCCGCGATGTCCCAGAGGGTGTCGTGGTGACGGCCGTCCGGCGGCCGCACCTCGTAGTGCTTCGTCCGGTCCGATGTGGAGACGTCGGTGGTCGCGTGGATCACGACCTCGGGCTCGACGGTCTGGACGACGGCCGGGCTCGTGCTCGTGGTGGTGCTGTCGGCTGCCGGCGCGGTGATCGCGGAGACGCCACTCGCGATGGAGGCGCCGCCGCTCAGCAGGAGGATGCTCGCGACGAGCTGGCGGGCCACGGTCTGGGAGCCGCCGCCGAGGGCGACGCGACCGGGCATGCGGCCGGCGCGCAGGGCGCGCCACTCGGTCAGGAAGCACACGACGAAGTGGGCCCAGACGAGCCACACGAGCACGGCGAGCACGTTGACCAGGAGGGTCGCGGTGAGGTCGGCCGTGAGCCACGAGCTCGACGGAGCCTCGGTCGGGAGCGGGTTGCCGACGAACATCACCAGGCCGACGGGCACGCCGATGAGCAGCACGAGCGACCCGAGGATCCCGAGCAGGACGGTGCGCTTGCTGTGCGGCTGCCCGGACCCGTGGCGCGGCAGCGTGTCCACGTCGCGTGCGACCGGACTCCGGTCCGTCCTGTCCGGACGAGTGGTGACGCCTGACATGTGCTCCCTCTCCCTCTGCTGCGTGCCCCTCCCCGGGGCGCGTGTGCGGCTCTCGTCAGTTGATGACGATCGCCTGGATCTCGGTGACCGGCAGCGCGGTCACCTGCGACTTCGTGAACGTGTTGAACGGGGTCGTGACGCCGTTGAACGTCACGTCGACGCCCCACGTCGCGGTGATCAGCACCGGGTACGCCGGCTGCTGCTCGTTGGTGACCATCGGCTGGCCTGCGGACGACCGCTCGTAGCGGTACCAGCACGCCGTCGGGTCGCTCTCCGGAGTCTCACCCGGACGCGCGCGGTAGCCCGAGCCTGGGCAGCTGACCTCGTCGGGCTTGCCCGTGCCGAGGGGCTTGACGGTGATCTTCGTGATCCCCGCGGAGAGGGTGACCCCGCCCGCGCTCGCGGTGACGGTGTCGTCCGTGCCGTTGAAGAACGAGACCCACGAGCCGACCCGGGGGCGGACCGACGGCGAGGTGACGGCGACCGGAGCCGGGACCTGCTTGTCGTCGCTCGCGAGGTTGAGCAGGTCGATCTGGTGGCCGTGCAGGTGCTTGACCTCGCCACCGTTCGGGATCGACACCAGCCCGATCGTGATGTGGATGTTGCTGGGGCTCACGTCGAGGTTGTCCGGCTGGACACCCTTGAGGCAGCGCTCCCAGTACCACGCCGAGCCGTCGGTGCCGTCGGTGTTGACCAGGCCCAGGGCGTGCAGCTCGGCGTCGGTCAGCGGCTCGTGCCAGCAGTCCGGCAGCGGGTCCCCGTGCAGGATCTGCTTGACCGTGAGGTTCTGCGACGAGCCCGACCCGCAGGCCAGGCCGAGGAACGACGGGGAGGAGACGACGGAGCAGTCGCCGACCTGGCCGGAGGTCGGCCCGGTGACGGCGTCGCCGGGTGTGTCCCCACCACCGGCGGGCGGCGGCGGGGGGTCGGTGTTCCCGGGCGGGGGCGGCGGGTCGCCCCAGCCGGGCGGGTCGTCCGCGGAAGCGGGCAGCGCAGCGAGCAGCATCGCGGCCACCGCGAGGACGACGGTCATGACGGACAGACGAGCGTGGCGGCTCAAAAGCCGACTCCCTTCACTGGCACCCGGCCGCAGCTGGAGTCCGACGAGTAGATGGCGTCGAGCTTCCAGGTCCCCCCTTGCCGGACCATGGCGAACTGCATCGGGACGATCTTGCGGGCGGTCGCGGGCTGCCCGGTCTTGCGGTCCAGGGCGAAGCCGGAGGACCAGAAACAGAGGTAGACGGTGGCGCTCGAGCCGTTGTGGTTGACGTCGGTCGGCGTGAACGGCACCGGCCCGGGGTACTCCAGGCCGATCTCGCCGTCGGCCAGCGCGCGGCACCTGCGAGGCGCCGTCGGTGGTCATGAACGGCTTCGCCCCCGCGAGGTCGCGCTGACGGGCGTTGATGGCGCGGGCGGTCGCAGCGGCCCAGGCCCGGGCGCCCTTGACCGCAGGGTCGCCCTCGAAGCGCGAGAGCGGCGACGCCTCGGCGGTCGGTTCGTCCGAGGTGCTCTCCGACGGCTCGTCGGAGGCGGTCGCGGTCGGTGAGCCCGAGGTCGAGGAGGAGGCGTCGACCGGCTCGTCGGCGGAGGTGTCGTCGCCGGAGCAGGAGGTGAGCGCCAGAGCTCCGCAGAGGGCCGGAGCCACGAGAACGCTCGCACGCCAGGTGCGACCCATCAGCCTTGCCCCTTCCCCCCGTTGCCTTCCCTCGTCGCGCAACGACCCGATCATAAGCGAAAAGACCTGTACGCGGTATTTGCCTAATACAGGGCTTTCAAGACTTTGGTCGTGCGGCGATTGTTCCCTGGTCCTTCTCGAATCACACGTCGGCTACGGCTCGATCGCCTCCTCGATCCCTTCGTAGGGGCGGGCACGCGCGTCGCCGGACGCGCTGAGGGTGTACTTGCCCACCAGGCCCAGCAGCGAGGTCTGGATCTCGGTCCCCACGTGGGTCACCACGACGAGGCGGCGACGGTCCGTCCCGGAGACCTCCTCGACCCGGACGAACCGGCACTCCGTCACCTGCCCGAGCTGGAGCACCCGGGTGCAGTACTGCGCGACGCGCTGACGCGCCTGGCCCTCGTCGAGCACGAGCTCGTCGGCGTCGATGTCCACGCCCTGCGCCCCCGCACGCGCCGCCTCCTCGGCGAAGGCGACGGCCTCGCCGCGTGCGTTGAGCTGGCGCGAGCCGTCGATGGTCAGGCCACCCAGCAGCAGCAGGGCCATGGCGATGATCGGCACCGAGGGCGCGATCGAGCCGCGCTCGTCCCTCGACTCGATCCCCCGGTAGGGGTCGAGCATCGAGGTGAACGACGACTGCGGGGTGATCGACCCCGGTGCGCCGGGCAGACCGATGTCGGAGAGGCTGTAGGTGCACTCCGCGTCGACGGTGACCGGCTCCCCCGCGAAGAAGGTGTCCGACACCGTCACGACGAGGGATTTCTGGCAGGAGCGCGGCAGGTCGACGATCGCGGCGCGCACGACGTTCTCGGCCCGCTCCTGGGCGTCGTCGTAGGACCGGGCGATCGTGGCACTGCGTGCGGCGTCGCGGGTCCCCGACTCGAGTGTCCCGTTGACCGTCGCCGCCCGACCGTAGGCGTAGATCAGCCCGAAGATGAGCAGCAGCGACGGCACCACGACCGCCATCTCGACCGCGAGCGACCCGCGCTCGTCGCGGCCCGCGAACAGACGCCGCCTCATGGCAGCTCCGGCTCGAACCGCTCGACGGCGCCCTCGGCGACGGCGCTGGCCTCCAGGTGGAGTCCGGGCACCAGCGAGATGACGCCGCCCCGGACCTCCATGGTCACGCGCCCGTCGACCTCGTCGTACGACGCGGTGGCCTGCGGGTCGAGCAGGGCCTCCCGGCCGACCGAGGTCGCGAAGTTCTCGGTGTTCTGGACGATCCGTCCCCGGACGTCCTGGTAGGTCGCGGCGTCCTGCGCGAGGCGCAGCTGGGAGACCCCCTCGCGGGCGGCCTGGATCGCCACGGACTTGCCGTAGAAGAACAGCCCGGCCTGGATGACGAAGAAGATCAGGAAGATCAGGCCGGGCGCGAGGAAGCTCAGCTCGACGGCGCTGACGCCGTTCTCGTCACGCCGGCGGAGGCGGGAGAAGGATCGGGTCAGGGCGTGCACGCCACGTTGGCGGGCTTGTTCGCGCAGTCCTCGAGACCCTTGCCCTTCTGGTCGATGATCCTGAAGATCACCGCGGCGATGATCGACGCGGCCACCACGACCACGGCGGCGATGAGGGCCCACTCCAGGACCGTCGCTCCGCGCTCGTCGTGCTCCCTCCGGGCGGCCGCCGTCAGGCGCCGCTGCACGATGGTGGACAAGGGCATTGGTGTGCTCCCCCCAGTGAAGGTGGTTCAAGGTCTCGACGGTGCCGCTCCCTGCGGCGAAACGAGTCATACCCATCCAGGTCACGCCGCAAGCAGCTGGGCGACCGCCGGATAAGCCAAAAATATCAGGAATGCCGTGCTGATCAGCATTTGCGCCACGAGCATCGACTGCGACTTCTCGCCCTCCTCGCCCTCGGCCTGGGCGAGCTCCTTGCGACGCATCGTCGCGGCCCGGGCCGAGAGGGACGACCGGATCTTCGCGCCGTCGTCGGCCGCGAGGGACAGCGCGCCGCTCAGGTCCTGGAGCTCGTCGAGCGCGATCTCGCGCCCCAGGTCGCCGAGGGCCACCCACGGCGTCGTGCCGTAGAGCCGGGCGTTCGCGAGCGCCTGCCGGATCCGGACGAGGGTCCAGTGGTCGCTCACGGTGGCCGCGGCGAGCAGCGCCTCGGGAAGACCGCGGCCGCCGGCGAGGTTCATCGCGACGAGGTCGAGGAACACGCCCACGCTGCGGCGGAAGTCGCGTCGCCGGGCGGCCGCCTCGCTGCGCAGGGCCAGGTCGGGCAGGAAGAAGCCGAAGGCGCCGAACCCGATCGCGGCCACCGCCGGGACTGCGGCCGGCAGCGGGACCGTGGCGAGGCGCATGATCGACCAGGCGACCGGAGCCAGCAGGAAGAACAACGCCCCGAGGGCGACCTTCATCGCGAGGTGCGAGCCCCGGGTGCGGCCCATCAGCGCCAGGTCGGCACGCATCCGGCCGAGCTCCCAGCCGCGGTCGACGGCCATCACCTCGAGGCGGTCCCCCAGCCGGTCCAGGGCAGACTGCACGAGGCTGCCGGAGGAGTCGGTGGCCAGCACGGTGTGCGTGCTCATCGACTTCTGGCCGCCCTCGATGCGGGCCAGCATGGTGGCGACGCCGGGACGCGGCCGCACGAAGACGCGCACCAGCGCGTAGACGCCGAGCCCGGTGAGCGCTCCCGCGAGCAGGGCCCAGGTCATCGGGAGGACTCCATGATCGTGGGGTTCGACAGCGCCACGTCACTGACGAGGAAACGGTCGATCTTCGCCGGGGTCGCCAGCTTGCGGAGCCACAGCAGCCCGCCGAGGAACAGCACGGCCACGACGACCAGGGCAACCTGCCCGGCGACCGAGTCGTACGGCGCGACGTACTGCTTGTTGAAGACGCTGAGCAGACCCATGACGCCGAGGACGATGGTGAGCACGATCTTCACGCTGCGGCGGATGCTCTTGCGGCTGGCCTCGATGCGGCGCCGCATGTCGAGCTCCTCGCGGATCGACACCGCGAGGGCACCGAGCACGTCGCGCAGGCCGGGGCCGCGGAGCCGGGAGTTCAGGATCAGCGAGGCGCAGACGACGTCCGCACTCGGGTCGTCGAGGTCGTCGGCGAAGGCGAGCAGGGCGACCGGGAGCGGCTCACGGATGCGCAGCCGGTCGACGAGCAGGTTGAGCGACGGACGGATCGCCGAGCCGGCGGTCGCAGCGGTCGCCGGGATCGCCTGCTCGAGCCCGATCGCTCCCGCGATCGTGTCCCGCAGCGACTCGGTCCAGGTAGCGAGCGCCTCGAGCCGGAGGATGCCGCGCTTCTCGGCGCCGGAGCTGCCGGCGATGCGGTCCCAGTAGGCCGCGAGCAGGCCGAGGGCGATGGCGGCCACCGGCCATCCGGTGCCCAGGAGCACCACGAGCCCGATGCCGACACCCCAGACGATCCGCCGGGTGCCGTGCTCGAGCACGTTGCGCCGGTGCCTGCGCGGCTTGCCCACGCGAGGCTCGGGCAGGCCGACGACGGCGAGCACGGCCACGAACAGGCCCGCGCCCACCACCGCACCGGCGAGCACGGCGTAGAGCGAGTCGATCCCCACCATCGTCGCCTCAGGCCCAGCGGGCGAGCGTCGCGGACTCGTAGCCCTGGGCGGCGAGCTCGTCGGCGCAGGTGATCGTCGCGTGCGGGACGCCGGAGCCGTCCGGGCCGGGGGCGAAGACCTCGCTCGACAGCACCCGGCCGTCGACGCCGGTCACCTCGCGCACGCTCTCGACGACGCGGCGCAGCGAGCCGCCCTCGCTGTAGTCGTTGCGCTTGCGGAGGAAGACCACGAAGTTGATCGAGCCCGAGATGAGCATGTGGGTCGCCTCGACGGGCAGTCGCTCCTCGGCCTGGAGAGCGTAGGTCGCGATGCGGTTGAAGACCTCCATCGAGGAGTTCGCGTGGATGGTCGACAGGGAGCCGTCGTTGCCCTGGCTCATCGCGTTGAGCATGGTGACGATCTCGTCGCCGAGGACCTCGCCGACGATGACGCGGGACGGGTTCTGACGCAGCGAGCGGCGCACCAGCTCGGCCATCGAGACACCACCGAGGCCCTCGGAGTTGGCCAGCCGCTCCTCGAACGCCACCGCGTTGGGGTGCGAGTCCTCGAACTTGTCGAGCCCGAGCTCGAGCGCCCGCTCGACGGTGACCAGGCGCTCGTGCGGCGGGATCTCGCCCGCCAGCGCGCGCAGCAGCGTCGTCTTCCCGGAGTTCGTGGAGCCCGCGATCATGATGTTCTTGCGTGCCCTCACCGCGGCCTTGAGGAACTGCGCGAGCTGCGGGGTGACGGTGCCGTTGCCGACCAGGTCGTCGAGGCTCACCTGACCGAGGCGCGAACGCCGGATCGAGATGCTGGGGCGCGCGCACACCGCCATCACCGCGGACAGGCGGGAGCCGTCGGGGAGCCGCAGGTCGAGCTGGGGGTTCGCCGAGTCGAAGGGCCGGGACGCGAGCCCGACGCTGGCGGCGAGGATCTGGATGAGCTCGATCAGCTCGGCGTCGCTGTCGGCCACCGGCTCCGCGAGCTCCTCACGCCCGTCCGCGTAGCTGACGAAGACCCGGTCGTTGCCGTTGATGTCGATGTTCTCGACGTCGGGGTTCTCGAGCAGCGGCTGGAGGCGGCCGACCCCGAACAGCGCTGCGTGGACCGCCGAGGCGACGAGCTCCTCCTCCTCGGCGCTCGGCGGGGTGCGTCCGTCGGCGATCTCGGAGCGGGCATGGTCCTCGAGCACCTGCACGATGAGGGAGCGGGCGAACTGCCGCTCGTCCTCGGCGGACATCGGGGTCCGGCCCATGACCTCGTCGCTGCGGCGCTGCTGGTTGAGCCGGTCCGCGACCTGGCCACGCAGCGCGCGCACGAGGCGGGGGTCGGCGGTGCGGCTCGCGCTCATCGGTTCCTCCGCGACTTCCGGCGGCGCCGCTTGCCGGCGCCTGCGGTCTCGAGCTCGCGACTCCCGTCCTCGTCACCGGTCCGCGCGCCCTCGTCGAACGACGCGTCGTCGCGAGCGGCTGCGGGCAGCTCGTCGAACAAGGTGCTCACCAGGGTGCGGCCGCTGCGGGCCAGCATCGACCGCTCCGGGCGGTGGACCTCTCCGCCCTCGAACATCACGACGGCCTTGCGGTCCTCGGCGATCGCGCCGTACCCGGCGAGCCAGTCCCAGTCCTGACGCAGCGCGGTCTGGCCCGACGTCACGTCGGTCTCGCGGTCCAACGGCGCCACGGCCACGACACCCGACCCGGGCCGCGGACTCGGTGAACAGCGAGGTGAGGCCCTCGAGCCGGCGGCGGGTGTGCAGCACGCTCCACGCTGTCGGCCGGTAGACCCACAGCACCAGGTCGGACCGCTCGAGGAGGGCGAGGTGCGGCGACTGGCCGTGCACCTGGCCCGCGTCGACGACGACGTCGGCTCCGGGGACCGAGGCGAACGCGTCGGCGAGCACCCGCCAGAGCGGACCGACCGCGGCGGACTGCTCGGGACCGGCCAGGCCCGCGACGAGGGGCTGGCCCCCCATCGCGGTCTGCACGTGCTCGAGCACGGCGTCGGTGGTCAGCCCGCGACGGGCCGCCGGCAGCAGGGACAACAGCCCCCGGTCGCGGTCGAGCGCGCGGCCGTCGAGCCCGGGAAGCCGCAGGGCGACGTCACCCCCCGCGGGGTCGGCGTCCACGAGGACGGTGGTGCGGGGCCACAGCGCCGCGACGAGCATCGCGGTCGTGGTGCAGCCCGGAGCGCCCTTGGCGTTGACGACGGTGACCAGAGCCATCCCGCGTCACTCCGTGATCAGGTCGACGGCGGGCTTGGTGTCGGCGGGGAGCACGGTCACCGCGACGGAGCCCGAGGAGGCCAGGTCGGCCAGCTGGCCCGCGAGGTCGTCGCTGACCAGCACCGACAGGCCGCTGCTCCCGGACCCGCTGCCGCTGCCCGTGTCGACGACCCGCGCCGCCTCGACGATCGTGTCGCCCGGCGACAGGTTGCCGACCGGCTGACCGCCCGCGCCGCTCACGTAGATGAGGCGGACGACGTCGCCCGTCACCGGCCGCGTGATGGTGCGCCGCGTCACGTCGACGACCACGCCCACGACCTGGGCGCCCTTCGGGACCACCTCGCCGGCCAGGAACATGCTGCCGTTGACGAGCGTGCCCTGCGGAATGTTCGACGCGGCGTGCGTGCCGACGAAGTTCGCCATCGCGTCCGAGTCGATCGTCAGGCCGCTGTCCGCCGCCACGCGCGCGGTCGTGAAGTCCGCACGGGTCACGACCTGTCCGACCTGGATGTCCTGGCGAGCGACCAGCACGTCGACACGGGACCCGCTGCGGAAGGCGACCAGGGCGCTGGCCAGCGCCCCGACCAGGATCAGCAGCACCGCCAGTGCCGCCAGCGCCGGCCTGCGGTCACGCCGGGTGACCGGCAGCCGGCCTCTCGTGCCGGTGGAGCCGGAGCTCAGCGTGGTCATGCGCGAAGTCCCCCTCGGTCGAGCGGTGGAGTGGACGAACCCGGATCGTGTGCGCGGAGGCGCCGTCGCGCGCAACAGACGAGCCATGACGATACAGGCGACTCTCCGGGCACGACCCCGATACCCGCGTATCGAGGCCCACGACACAATGGACCGCATGTTCCTGCGTCTCGCGGCCGCCACCGCGCTCGTCCTCGGCAGCGGTCTGCTGGCCGGCTGCGGCGACGACGAGCCGGCCACCTCAGGCTCGTCCGACTCGTCGGGCTCGTCGAGCACCGACCTCGACATCGACGTGGAGGGCGACTCCATCTCCCCCACCAACGAGCAGGTCGAGATCGGCGTGGGTGACACCGTGACCCTGCACGTGACGTCCGACCGGGCCGGCGAGCTGCACGTCCACTCCAGCCCCGAGCAGGAGCTGGAGTTCGAGGAGGGCGAGACCGACCTCCCGATCACGCTCGACAAGCCCGGCTCGGTCGACGTCGAGGAGCACGAGAGCGAGACCCTCGTCGTGCGGATCCTGGTGGCCGGGTGAGGTACCACCCGCTCGGCCGCAGCGGCCTGGTCGTGTCCCACGTCGGCATCGGCTGCAACGCCTTCGGGGCCCGCATCGACCAGCAGCAGGTGACGTCCGTCGTCGACGCGGCCTTCGACGCCGGGGTGACGTTCTTCGACACCGCCGACGTCTACGGGTTCGGCGCCAGCGAGGAGACCCTCGGCGTCGCCCTGCGCGGACGCCGCGACGACGTCGTGGTCGCCACGAAGTTCGGCATGGACATGAGGGGCGGCAACGGCCCCGACCACGGTGCCCGGGCCTCGCGGCGCTACGTCCGCCGCGCGGTGGAGGCCAGCCTGCAGCGGCTCGGCACCGATCGCATCGACCTCTACCAGCTCCACCAGCCCGACCTGGTGACCCCCGTGGAGGAGACCCTCACCGCCCTCGGCGAGCTCGTCGACGAGGGCAAGGTGCTCTACGTCGGCTGCTCGAACTTCGCCGCCTGGGAGGTCACCGACGCCCACCACCTTGCGCGGGAGCTCGGGGTGCCGGGCTACGTCACGGCACAGAACGAGTACTCCCTCTACAACCGCCTGGCCGAGGACGAGCTCGTCCCGGCCTGCCTCGCCGCCGGCGTCAGCGTGCTGCCGTACTTCCCGCTCGCCTACGGGCTGCTCACCGGCAAGTACACCCGCGGCTCCGCCGCCCCCGAGGGCACCCGTCTGGAGCTGGACAACCAGCGTCACCGTCTCGAGAACGCCGACTTCGACCGTGTCGAGTCGCTGCAGAAGTACGCCGAGGCCCGCAGCCTCGGCCTTCTCGACGTGGCCCTGGGGGGCCTGGCTGCCCAGCCCGCCGTGGCCAGCGTGATCGCCGGGGTCAGCCGCCCCGAGCAGGTGGCGAGCAACGTCGCCGCGGCGGGGTGGGAGCCGACGTCGGACGACCTCGAGGAGCTCGCGACGGTCAACCGCGATCCCCTGCCGGGTGGGTCCTACCGGAGCTACGCCCTGTAGGTCTCGACAGGCTCGACCGGCGTCAGAGGTACAGGCCGGTCTCGGCCTCGTCGACGCGCTCGGCCGCCACGGCGTGGACGTCCCGCTCGCGCATGAGGATGTAGCTCTCGGAGCTCACCTCGACCTCGGCCTTGTCGTCGGGGTCGAACAGCACCCGGTCGCCGAGCTCGACGGCCCGGACGTGCGGGCCGATGGCGATGACCTTCGCCCAGGCGAGCCGCTTGTTGCCGAGTGCCGCGGTGGCCGGGATGACGATGCCGCCGGTGGACCGGCGCTCCCCGGCCTCCTTGTCGAGGGCCACGAGGACGCGGTCGTGCAGCATCCGGATGGGGCTCTTGTCCGACATGGTCCCGGCGGGCTCAGCGCGTGACGCGGCGGATCACGACGAGCAGACCGACGAAACCGGCCACCCCGCCGACGACCTTGAGGATGTTCTCGGTGCGCGGGTTGCCGTCGTCGTCGACGAAGACACCCTTGACCGCGGCGATCTCACGGCGCACGACGTTCTTGGGGCTGGTGCGGTCGACCAGCTGGTCGATCGTGGACGCGAGGCGCTCGCGGGTCTCCTCGATCTCGCGCTCCAGCGATTGGGTGCGCTCCTCGGCCACGGCTGCTCCTCGTCGGTGGTTCGGACGTCAGTCCCGAACGTTACCGGGTCGCGGACCGGGGAAACCCCGTGGCCACCCGCCGACTAGATTCGTCGCATGAGCCGCCTCGCCCCTGGAGACACCGCCCCCGACTTCACCCTGTCCAGCGACACCGGGGAGGAGGTCTCGCTGTCCGGCCTCCGTGGCCGCAAGGTGATCGTGTACTTCTACCCCGCCGCGATGACGCCCGGCTGCACCACGCAGGCGTGCGACTTCACGGAGTCGCTGGTGACGTTGAAGGCGCACGGCTACGAGGTGCTCGGGATCTCCCCCGACAAGCCGGAGAAGCTCGCGAAGTTCCGCGACAAGGAGACCCTCGGCATCACGCTGCTCTCCGACCCCGACCACGCCGCGCTCGAGGCCTACGCCGCCTGGGGCGAGAAGAACCGCTACGGCAAGACCGTGGTCGGTGTCCTCCGGTCGACGTTCGTGGTCGACGAGGAGGGCAAGGTCGAGCTCGCGCAGTACAACGTCAAGGCCACCGGCCACGTCGCGAAGCTCAAGCGGGACCTGGGGCTGGCTGCGTGACGCCGGCTGACGTCGGCTGACGCTGCGTGCCGGGGCTCCCTACACTGTCCCGGCGCGCCCGTAGCCCAATTGGCAGAGGCACACGGTTTAGGTCCGTGCCAGTGTGAGTTCGAGTCTCACCGGGCGCACCCGGACGATCACGCGAGGGCGGCAGCCACCAGCGGGGCGATCGCGCGGAGCGCACGGCCACGGTGCGAGATCGCGTCCTTCTCGTCGCGCGGGAGCTCGGCGGTCGTGACGTCGTGGCCGTCGGCGCAGAAGAGCACGTCGTAGCCGAAGCCGCCGCTCCCCCGCATCTCCCGGATCACCCGGCCGGCCATCGTGCCCTCGACCGCCTCCTCGCGCACCTCGTCACCCGCCGGGACCGCGAGGACGACCGCACAGGTGAAGTGGGCGCCCCGGCGTTCGTCGGGCACGTCACCGAGCTGCGCGAGGAGCAGCTCGTTGTTGGCCCTGTCCTTCGTCGTCGTGTCCGCGTCGGCCACCCCGGCCCACCGGGCCGACAGCACGCCGGGCATGCCGTTGAGAGCGTCGACGCACAACCCGCTGTCGTCGGCCAGGGACGGCAGCCCGGTGGCGGCGACTCCCGCGAGCGCCTTGATCCGCGCGTTGCCGTGGAAGGTCGGCTCCGTCTCGGCCGGCTCGTCGTACGCCGCGACGTCGTCGAGCCCGAGCACCTCGATGCCCGGGAGGTGCGCAGCCAGGATCCGCTGCATCTCCTCGAGCTTCTTGGCGTTGCGTGACGCGAGGAAGACCTGCGGCGCCCCGTCAGGCATCGAGGGCAGCGCGCTGGATCGTGGTGAGGTCTGCGCACCCCTTCGCGCCCAGGTCGAGCAGCGCGTCGAGCATGCCGCGGTCGAACGGCTCCGCCTCCGCGGTGCCCTGCACCTCGACGAAGCGGCCGTCCCCTGTCATCACGACGTTCATGTCGGTCTCGGCGCGGACGTCCTCCTCGTAGGGGAGGTCGAGGCGCGGCACCCCGTCGATGATGCCGACGGAGATCGCCGCCACGGAGCCGGTCAGCGGCTCGCCCTTGAGCGCCCCCTCGGCACGCAGGTGGGTCACCGCGTCCACGAGGGCGACGTATGCGCCGGTGATGGCGGCGGTGCGCGTGCCACCGTCGGCCTGGAGGACGTCGCAGTCGAGGACGATGGTGTTCTCGCCGAGCGCCTTGTAGTCGATGACCGCGCGGAGCGACCGGCCGACCAGCCGCGAGATCTCGTGGGTGCGACCGCCGATGCGGCCCTTGACCGACTCGCGGTCGGACCGGGTGTGCGTCGAGGACGGGAGCATGGCGTACTCCGCGGTCACCCAGCCGAGACCGGAGTCCCTGCGCCAGCGCGGCACCCCGGTCGACGCCGACGCCGCGCAGAGCACGCGGGTCTTCCCGAACTCCACGAGCACCGAGCCCGCGGCGTGGTCCAGCCAGTGGCGGGTCAGCTTCACCGGGCGCAGCTCGTCGTCGGCCCGTCCATCAGCTCTGCCGTCTGCTTGCGTCATGGCTGCGGACCCTACCGACGGCCGCCCACGCGTCGGCGCACGGCTGCACTCGGCTCCGCCACGAGCACCTCGAGCGGGCCGCGGTGCGACCCCCAGCGGAACAGTGCGCCGATCGCCAGCACCAGTGCGGCTTGCCCGAGGAAGGTCGCCATGCCGTCGGCGTCCCACAGGTCGGCGGAGCGCAGGACGACGTGCAGCGTGTAGAGCGTCAACGTGAGGGCGCCCGCCCCGAAGACCACGCTGCTGAACCGTGGCACCCGCTGGCCGAGCAGCAGGCAGAGGGACAGGACGAGGGCAGCGCTGCCGAGCGTCATGAGCAGGTCCCCGCGTGGTGCCGCTGTGCGGCGCGCGCACCGCCAGCCACCAGGAGCTGCCGGTCGGTGTCACGCCGTAGAGGCCGTGGGCGAGGGTGGTGTCGAGGTCACCGCGCCAGCCGGCGATGTCGTACGACGAGATGAGGGCGGCGCGAGCTCCCGGCCGCTGGAGGAGCACCTCGGTCGCGACCACCGAGGCCGCCACCGCCACCCCGCCCACGGCCGCGAGCAGCGCCGCCACCTTGGGCGAGCGGAGGTCGAGCCGACCGATGACGACGCCCGCCAGGAGGTAGGGCACCCACGTGAGCGCCGGGTAGTAGCCGGTGACGAGGAGCTCGCGGACCATCGCGCCCGGCGCCTCGGACAGGACCTCGAAGGACGGGACGTCGTAGCTCGTCAGCGGCAGGTCGCGGCGGACCGCGAGGCTGAGGCCCGGTGCGACGGCGACCCACACCACGACGACGCCGACGAGCCACCGGGTGCGCAGCGCGAGGAACGGCAGCGTCGCGAGGAAGAAGAGCGCGTAGGAGCAGAGGATCACCGCGATGCCGGTGTCGAGCTCGCCGAGGGCCAGCCCGATGAGGCCGAGCGCGCCGGCCCGGACGGCCGTGCCCGCCGCCATCCCGGACCAGGCACGGCCGCGGAGCGGCGCGCGACCGCCGACGAGCACGAGGCTCACCCCGGCGAGCACGGCGAACAGCGCGGAGGCGCGTCCTGCGGCGGCCTGGAAGAGCACCGGCACCTGGTGGTCGACGACCCCCGGGAGGATGTGGGTCGCCATCATCCCCACGAGCGCGAGGCAGCGCGCGACATCGACGCCGACGACGCGCCCGGTCATCGTGGCCTAGAAGCGCGGGACGTTGCGCTCGCCCGCGGTCGGCCACGGGTTCGGGCGGCAGCCGTCGAGGCCCTTGGACTGGGTCTGCATCACCGGTGCGAGGGCGCCGCGCGCGGGGCAGCCGCGGTGACCCCACCCGAGCCAGTGGCCGCTCTCGTGGTTGACGACCATGTTCCGGTAGTCGCGCAGCGACCGGTGGGCGCGGTGCCACATCGGGGACGCGTGCAGCCAGCGGGTCTGGTTGATGATCACGTAGCGACCGACGCGGCAGCTCCAGTCGGCGCTGCAGCCGGACGAGAACCGCGGCACCTCGGAGGCCTCGGCGAGCACCAGGGTCATGGACCCTCCGCTGGCGACCCGGCGGAACTGCACGCCCGAGCCGCGCCAGCCGCGCGGGTCGTCGAGGGTCTGCTGCGCCTGGTTCTTGAAGACGCCGAGGTCGGCGACGACGTGACCGCGCGTCTCGACGTGGTAGCGGACCACGTTGCTCACCGGCACCCGGTGGTCGACGGCGTGCGTCAGCTGCGACGTGGCGTCCGCGCGGCGGTAGCCCTCACGGGTCGCGGTGGCCCGCACGCTGATGCGCTTGCCGAAGTCGGCGATGCCGAGGAGGTGCCGCGGGCCGTGCGCGCCCTTGACCACCTGGCCGTCGCGCAGCCACTGGTAGGCGACCTTGTCGGGCTTGCGGCTCCACGTCGCGGGCTTCGCGACCAGCACGCGACCGAAGCGAGCCACGCCCGCGACCCGGGGGTCGTCCTCCGCGACCAGGGTCCCCTTCACCACCGTCACGGGTCCGGACGTCGCCTGGCCGTCGGTGAAGCCGGTGGCCGACGCGGTGACCCGGGCGTAGAGCTCGTGCTGGATGTCTCGAAGCCGCGGGGTGTACGTCGAGTCGTCGGCACCGGCGATCGGCTCGCCGTCACGCAGCCACTGGTAGCCGAACGTCGCGTCCGACGGGGTCCAGGTGCCGGGGTCCGCCGTGAGCGTCGAGCCGAAGCCCGGGTCGCCGGTGACCGCCGGCGGGACGTCGTTGACGACCGCCGCGTCTCCTGCTGCGGCGGGGTGCCGACGGTGCCGCCGGCGACCAGGCCTACGGCCAGGGTGGTCGCGACCGCGAGACGCAGGAGCATTCGGTCACCCTAGACCTGGTACGTCGATCCCTCGGACGCGAGGAGCACGCGACCGTCGTACACCCCGGCCGCCTCGTGGATGGCGTCCTGCTTGTCGTGCCAGGGCGGGATGTGGGTCAGCACGAGCATCCCGACGCGGGCCTCGCGTGCGGTCGCGGCGGCCTGCGACCCCGTCATGTGGATGTGCTCGGGGTTGTCCGCGTCGTCGCGGAACGCCGCCTCGGCGAGGAGGAGGTCCGCGCCGTGCGCCAGCTCGGTGAGGTTGTCGCACGCGGCGGTGTCACCGCTGTAGGCCAGCGTGCGGCCACCCGACTCGATGCGGAAGCCGTACGCCTCGACCGGGTGGTCCATCCGCTTCGCGGTGATCTCGAAGGGGCCGATGGTCAGCGTGCCCTTGCGCAGCCGCTTGAACTCGAACTCCTCGTTCATGCCGGGGTCGAGCGGAAGGCCGTAGGCCCGCGCGACCCGGGAGCGCGTCGCCCGCGGCCCCCACACCGGGATGCGCGGCTGGGGACCGAGGGGGTGGTACTTGCGCATCACGTAGTAGCCGCTGATGTCGAAGAAGTGGTCGGCGTGCAGGTGGCTGATCAGCATCGCGTCGATGGTCAGCGGGTCGACGTGGCGGTGCAGCGCGCCGAGGGCACCCGAGCCGAGGTCGAGCAGCAGCCTCCAGGTGCGCTTCGGGTCCTCCAGGTCGGGGGCCTCGACGAGGTAGCAGCTCGCCGCCGAGTCCGGGCCGGCGTACGACCCGGAGCAGCCGATCACCGTGATCTTCATGCGTCCGTCCCCCTCATGCCCGCACCCACGCGAACTGGTGCGCCGTCTGCAGCTCCGGGCCGAGGAAGCGTCGCCCGATGCGGTGGAACTCCTCGGGGTCGCCGGTCGTGAGGAACTGGTGCGACGGCGGTCCGAGGTCGGGGTCGCGCTCGATCTCGCGACGGACGAGGGTCCGGTAGACGTCCTTCGCCGTCTCCTCCGCGCTGCTGACCAGGGTGACCTGGTCGCCCATGACGTAGGCCAGGACCGCGGTGAGCAACGGGTAGTGCGTGCAGCCGAGGATGAGGGTGTCGACGCCTGCCGACGTCAGCGGGTCGAGGTAGCCGTGCGCCGCCTGGAGGAGGTCGGGACCGCTGGTGACACCGGCCTCCACGAACTCCACGAACCGCGGGCACGCCTGGGTGTGCAGGGTGACGTGCGGAGCGGCGGCGAAGGCGTCGTCGTAGGCCATCGAGGCCGCGGTCGCCTGGGTGCAGATGACGCCGATGCTGCCGGTGCGGCTGGCCGCGACCGCCCGTCGGGTGGCCGGGTAGATCACCTCGACCACCGGCACCGGGTAGCGCTCGCGCGCGTCGCGAAGGACCGCCGCGCTCGCCGAGTTGCACGCGATGACGAGCAGCTTCACGCCGCGGTCGACGAGGTGGTCGAGGCACTCGAGGGCGTACTCGCGCACCTCGCCGATCGGCTTGGGGCCGTAGGGCTGGCGGGCGGTGTCACCGAGGTAGAGCACCGGCTCGTGGGGCAGCTGGTCGATGACGGCGCGGGCCACGGTGAGTCCACCGAAGCCTGAGTCGAAGATCCCGATCGGAGCGTCCGCCATGTCGCGGAGCAGCCTAGACCTCGCGCGACCCGCCGGTCTGTCAGACGGGCGACACACGCGGGCGCAGCCTTTCCATCCGGCGATGCTTCCCCCGGACCGCGTTTCTTGTTTGACTGCGCAGGATCTCGTGGACGCTCTCGCGGTTCCCGTGCGGACGGCCACATCCCCCTTCGGAGGAGAACTCGCATGCGCACAACTCGCGCGTGGACCGCCGTCCTGGCCGGTTCCGCCGCTGCGCTGGCCCTCGTGCTGACACCTGTCAGCCAGGCCGGCGCGGCCCCCCACGGAAAGTCGCAGGCACAGCCCCGGGCCCTGCCGACCTCGGACGTCCGCGAGCTGGATCCCGGCATCCGCTCGAAGTCCTTCGAGGGCGACCGCAAGGCGGGTCGGCCCGCGATCCGGGCGGCCCAGGCAGACCCGAGCACGCCCCCCGAGGTCGGTGACACCCGCACCTGGATGGGTTACGACGAGCTCAACCCCGACGTGATCTACCCGAAGCGCTACGTGCTCAAGGGCCTCGGCGACAACATCCAGGTCTGGGTGTCCAACGACCGCGCCTTCCCCACCGACGACTGCCGCAACGACCTGGGCCTCACCGACATCACCCAGAAGCAGGTCGACTCCTTCATCAAGCAGTTCGACTCGAACATGTACCCGAAGGAGTCGCGCGTCTTCTCGACCCCGCCTGACCGCAACGGCTCGGGCGCGAGCTTCGCCACGGACTTCCTGGACGTTCCCTCGGACTACTTCAAGGTCGGCAAGAAGCAGTCCGACGACATCGTCGCGCTCATCGACAACGTCCGGGACATGAACTACTACGACCCGCAGGACGTGGACGGCAAGACGTTCATCGGCGGCTTCTTCCTCGACTTCTTCAACGAGGCCTTCGATCGCAACGTGATGACGATCGACGCCTTCGACTGGCTGCACCGCACGGGCGCCAACCCGCCCGACGACAGCGACGACCCCGCCTACCAGGCATGCGCCGACGACGCTGGGTCGCGAAGGACTGGGCAGCTCGCGCGCTCGTGACTACGAGGGCACCTTCGCCCACGAGTACCAGCACCTCCTCGAGTACTACGAGGACACCGACGAGGTGAGCTGGATCAACGAAGGCGTCTCGGACTGGGCGCAGAGCCTCACCGGCTACGTGGACCCGACGATCGACCCTGCTGCGGACGACGCCGACGGTCACATGGCGTGCTTCGCCGGCTACCTCGGTGAGGACTTCGGCGGTCCGGAGAACTCCCTCACGCAGTGGAACGAGCAGGGGGCGCCGGAGACCCTGTGCGACTACGGCGCGACCTACACCTTCATGGAGTACCTCCACAGCCACTGGGGCGACCCCATCATGACCAAGCTCCACCGCCTCGACGCCAACGGCCTCAAGGGGCTCGACAAGGCCCTCGACGCGGTGGGCGCCAAGCCGAGCGCGATGCAGGTGCTGCACCGCTGGCAGTCCACGGTCGCCGTCGACAAGCGTCTCGACCAGAACGGCGGCGACCTCGAGGGCGGGCAACGCGGGTCAGTACACCGCCCGCAGCCTCCGGTTCCACATCAGCTGGCGCACGCCCGAGGCGTACGGCGACCCCGGGGCGCCGGCCAACGGCGCCGACTACGTCCGCCTGCGCGACGGCAGCGGCCCGCTCGGGGCCGGCGACGTCACGTCCATCGACTTCCAGGGCGAGCCGACAGCGCTCGGCGAGCCGGTCGAGTGGACGGTCGACGGCACGCCGCCCGACGGGACGACCGAGGACGACGCCTGCTTCACACCGCCGGCGGCCGGGACGGGCGACCCCGCTCTCTACTCCGGCTGTGACGACAACCTCGACCGGAGCATCTCCCGTGAGGTCACCGTCGGCACCGGCCCCGACGCCGCCTTGGAGTTCGACACGCTCTACGACATCGAGGAGGGCTACGACTTCGGCGTCATCCAGGTGTCGGACGACGGTGGCGACACGTGGACCAGCCTCGACACCGAGGACACCACGTCGGAGCACGCGGACGAGAACGACGGGTTCGACACCGCCCTGGAGCAGTACCTCCCCGGTCTGACCGGCGACTCGGAGACGTGGAAGCACGAGACCGCGGACCTGACGCCGTACGCCGGCGAGACGGTGCTCATCGCGTTCCGCTACCTGACTGACAGCGGCTTCGCCGAGTCCGGCTGGTGGCTGCGGGACGTCACTGTCGGGACCACCACGTTCCCGAACACGCTGGACGGCTGGCAGACGCAGACCGAGATCCACCCCGACGCGGTGGACGACTGGGCCGTGCAGCTGGTGGCCTACGGCGCGAAGGGGCAGCCGGTCTGGCGGCACACCCTGAAGCTGGACGGCGACCACGCCGCCAGCCTCTCGGGGCAGGCGTTGACCGACGCGATCGGCTCGGGCGCCACCACGGTGGCGGCGATCGTCGGGCAGGACGACCCCCAGGAGGACGCACGCTTCCAGGCGGGCTACTCCCTGCGGGTCAACGGGTTCCTGCAGCCCGGTGGCGGCATCGACGTGTGCGCCCGCAACGCCCGCTGCTGACCGGTCCGACCGACCGTTCGACCCCAGGCCCGTCGGCTCCTGTGCTCAGGAGTCGGCGGGCCTCTCGTTGTAGATCCCGGCGGGCTCCTGGCCCGACATCCGCTGGATCTCCTCCATCACCTTGTCGGTGATCTGCCGGCGGGCCTTGCCGGGTGCGACACCGTCGTACTCCCCCGCGACCTGGACCGCCGGGCCGAAGCGCACGGTGACCTTGACCAGCTTCGGGTAGCGCGAGCCGACGGGCTGGAGCTTCTCGGTCCCGATGAGCGCGGTCGGCACGATCGGCGCCCCGGAGCGGAGCGCGAGCTCGGCGACCCCGACCTTGCCGCGGTAGAGCCGACCGTCGCGCGAGCGGGTGCCCTCCGGGTAGAGGCCGAACGCCTCGCCCTTCGCGAGCACGTCGAGGGCGATCTGCAGCGAGTCGACGGCCGCGCGGGTGTCGTCGCGGTCGATCGGGACCATGCCGGTGCCCTCGAACCAGCCGCGCTGGAGCCGACCCTTGATGCCGGTGCCCTCGAAGTACTCCGCCTTGGCGAGGAAGACGACCTTGCGCGGGACCACGACGGGGATCACCACGCTGTCGAAGAACGACAGGTGGTTGCTCGCGATGAGCACCGGCCCGCTCCTCGGGATGTTCTCGACACCCTCGATGTTCGGGCGCCAGACGGCGCGCGCCACCGGCGGGATCGCCTTGTGCATGAAGTCGAAGAACATCGTGGACGCGGTCATGCCCAGAGCTGGCCTTCCAAGCGGTCCTCGGCCTCGTCGAGGGTGCCCTCGTAGGCCCCGGTCGAGAGGTACTTCCAGCCGCCGTCGCAGACGACGAAGGCGATGTCGGCGGGCTCGCCCGCCTTGACCGCCTTGGCAGCCTGCCCGAGCGCGGCGTGGAGGATCGCGCCGGTCGAGATGCCGGCGAAGATCCCCTCGAGCTCGAGCAGCTCCCGCACCCGGCGTACGGCGTCGCGCGGACCGACCGAGAAGCGGCTGTCGATGAGCTCGGCGTCGTAGAGCTCGGGGACGAACCCCTCGTCGAGGTTGCGCAGCCCGTAGACGAGCTCGCCGTAGCGCGGCTCGGCGGCGACGATGCGCACCGACGGCTTGTGGTCGCGGAAGAACCGTCCGGCGCCCATGAGCGTGCCGGTGGTGCCGAGGCCGGCCACGAAGTGCGTGATCGACGGGAGGTCGGCGAGGATCTCCGGAGCGGTGCCGTCGTAGTGCGCCTGGGCGTTCGCGGGGTTGCCGTACTGGTAGAGCATCACCCAGTCGGGGTGGTCCTCGGCGATCCGCTTGGCGACGCGCACCGCCTCGTTGGAGCCGCCGGCCGCGGGCGACGACACGATCTCGGCGCCCCACATGCGGAGCAGCTGCTTGCGCTCGACCGAGGTGTTCTCCGGCATCACGCAGACGAGGCGGTAGCCCTTGAGCTTGGCGGCCATCGCGAGCGAGATGCCGGTGTTGCCGCTCGTGGGCTCCAGGATCGTGCAGCCGGGACGAAGCTCGCCGTCCTTCTCGGCCGCCTCCACCATCGCGAGCGCGGCGCGGTCCTTGATCGATCCCGTCGGGTTGCGGTCCTCGAGCTTGGCCCAGACCCGCACGTCGGGAGCGGGTGACAACCTCGGCAGCCCCACGAGCGGGGTTCCGCCCACGGAGGCCAGCAGGTTGTCGTAGCGCATGGCGGGTGTCAGCCTCCGGCGACGGCCGGCAGCACGACGACCTGGTCGCCGTCGCTCAGCTCGGTGCCGAGGCCGCCGGTGAAGCGGACGTCCTCGTCGTTGACGTAGACGTTGACGAACCGGCGCAGGTCCTCGCCGTCGACCAGCCGCTCCTTGATGCCCGGGTGGTTCGACTCGAGGTCGTCGATGAGCTCGGCGAGCGTGCCGCCGGCACCGGGGACGGCCTTCTCGCCGTCGGTGTACGTACGCAGGATCGTCGGGATCCGGACCTCGATCGCCATCTGGTGCTTGCTCCTTGGTTCGGTCGGTCTGGTCGGTCTGGGGGTGGTCAGGCGGGAAGGACCTCGACGACGTCGACCTCTTCCTCGGTCACCTCGCCGTCGACGATCCTGTAGGACCTGAACTCCACGGGGCCCTCGCTATTCCCGTTCTCGCGTGTGCTGACCAGCACATAGTGGGCGCCCGGCTCGCTGGCCAGACCGATGTCGGTGCGGCTGGGGTAGGCCTCGGTGGCCGTGTGCGAGTGGTAGATCACCACCGCCTCCTCGTCCTTCGCCCACATCTCCTTGTAGAGGTCGAGCAGCTCGGTCGAGTCGAACTCGTAGAACGTCGGGGAGCCGGCGGCGTTGACCATCTCCACCAGCCGTGTCGGGCGGTCGGAGCCCTCCGGGCCCGCGACGATGCCGCACGCCTCGTCGGGATGGTCCCGCTTGGCGTGGGCGACGATCGCGTCGTGGGTCGCACGGTCGATGACGAGCACCGAACCAGGGTATCCGTGGTGAGTAGGCGAACCTCGAGGAGTGTCTCGCTCTCGCTCCTAGGCCGCGACTGCGTGGACGAGGGTCTCCTGCAGGTAGGCCAGCCAGTCGTAGATGTCGTGGACGTGCACGCGCGGGTCGTCCTCGGGCAGGGCGTCCCAGACCTCCTCGTCGTCATCCTCGATCCCGAGCCGGCTGGCGAGGGCGAGACGCATGTCGGTGATCGCCTTCATCCACACGAGCGCCTGCGGCTTGTCGAGCTCCACGTCGATGACCAGGCCGTCCTCCTCGAGCTGCGCCGGGAGCCCGGCCTCCTCGAGCGTGTCGATCACCGCGGCAGCGTTGGCGGCCTTGCCGTTGCGCAGGTCGGTCTCCGTGAACCGGCGGAACTCCCCCGCCGCCTCCTCGTCGTCGCGGTAGGCCTGCGGGAAGAGCCGGGCGAGCACCGGGTCGTCGGGCACCGTGGTCGGGCCCGAGAAGTCGAGCATCGCCTCGAGCGGGTCGACCACGGTCGCAGGCACGGCCGCCTCGTTGCGCAGCAGCTCGATGATCTGCGAGGCCAGTGAGCGCATCAGGTCGGCCTCGAAGCCGCTGAAGGTGGCGACCGCCCCGCCCTTGCGGCGGCGGTGGAACCCGTCAGCCACCCCGATCACTCCGCTCGCTCGAGCGTCGCCCAGAGGCCGTACTCGTGCATGGCCTGGACGTCGCGCTCCATCTCCTCGCGGCTCCCCGACGCGACCGTGGACCGGCCGTCCTGGTGCACCTCGAGCATCTTCTTCTCGGCCTTCTTCTTGGTGAACCCGAAGTACTGCTGGAAGACGAACGTGACGTAGGACATCAGGTTCACCGGGTCGTTCCACACCACCGTCTGCCAGGGCCTGTCGACGGCGGTGAGGTCCTCCTCGAAGGTCTCCTCGAGCTCGACGGGCATGGGGGCGGACACGGCACACAGCCTAGTGCGCGGCACCGGGTGCAACCGCACGTCCTAGGGTGGGCCGCGTGTCCACGGCCCTGCTCACCGACCACTACGAGCTGACCATGCTGCAGGCCTCCCTGGGGGCCGGCACCGCGCTGCGTCGCTCGGTCTTCGAGCTGTTCCCGCGACGGCTCCCCGCCGGCCGGAGGTACGGCGTCGTCGCCGGCGTCCAGCGGGCCCTCGACGCCCTGACGGAGTTCTCCTTCGCCGCCGACGACCTCGACTTCCTGCGCGAGCGCGGCGTGGTGGACGACGCCACCCTGGAGCACCTCGCGGGCTGGCGGTTCCAGGGCGACATCTGGGGCTATCCCGAGGGGGAGATCTACTTCCCGTCCTCGCCGCTCATGGTCGTCGAGTCGACCTTCGCCGAGGCGGTGCTCCTCGAGACCCTCCTGCTCTCGATCCTGAACCACGACTCCGCCATCGCCTCGGCCGGCAGCAGGATGACGTGGGCCGCGGGCGACCGCCCCTGCATCGAGATGGGCACCCGCCGCACGCACGAGGAGGCGGCCGTGGCATCGGCCCGCGCGGCGTACCTCACCGGCTTCAGCGCCACCTCCAACCTCGAGGCCGGGCGTCGCCACGGCATCCCCACGATGGGCACCAGCGCGCACAGCTTCACCCTGCTGCACGACTCGGAGCGCGACGCGTTCACCGCGCAGGTGCGCTCCCTGGGCAAGGGCACCACGCTGCTCGTCGACACCTACGACATCGCCGAGGCGGTGCGCCTCGGCGTCGAGATCGCCGGCACGGACCTCGGTGCGGTCCGCATCGACTCGGGCGACCTCGGTGTGCTCGCCCACCAGGTGCGTGCACAGCTCGACGGGCTCGGCGCGACCGCCACCCGGATCGTGGTGACCTCCGACCTCGACGAGCACGCGATCGCCTCGCTCGCGGCCGCCCCGGTCGACGGGTACGGCGTCGGCACCTCCCTGGTCACGGGCAGCGGTCACCCCACGTGCGGTTTCGTCTACAAGCTTGTCTCGCGTGCCGACGACGACGGCGACATGGTCGACGTGGCGAAGAAGAGCAAGGACAAGATCTCGATCGGCGGGCGGAAGTTCGCGCTCCGGCGTCGCAATCCCCGGGGCGTGGCCGAGGCCGAGGTGATCGGCATCGGCTCGCCACCGGAGAACGACGGCGACGACCGGTCGATCCTCGTGCCGCTGGTGACCGACGGCGAGGTGGTCGGACGCGAGCCCATCGAGGAGTCCCGGGCCCGCCACCTCGCCTCGCGGGCCGAGCTGCCGCTGCAGGCACGCTCGATGTCACGCGGCGAGCCGGTGATCCCGACGGTGCTCCTCGGGCCCCTAGGATCTGACGCATGAAGCGCGCACTGATCGTCGTCGACGTCCAGAACGACTTCTGTGAGGGCGGCAGCCTTCCCGTCTACGGCGGAGCGGCCGTGGCCCACAAGATCAGCGAGCTCCTGCACCACTGGACCGGGCGCGACCCGAAGGCGCCCGACTACGCCTTCGCCGTCGCCACCCAGGACCACCACATCGACCCGGGCGACCACTTCAGCCCGAACCCCGACTTCGTCGACTCCTGGCCCGCGCACTGCGTCGTCGGCTCCGACGGGGTGGCCTTCCACCCCAACCTCGACCCGCAGCCCTTCGACGCGATCTTCCTCAAGGGCGAGTTCGAGGCGGCGTACTCCGGCTTCGAGGGGAAGAACCCCGAGGGCGTGACCCTGGCCGACTGGCTGCGCGGCAAGGACGTCACCGAGGTCGACATCTGCGGCATCGCGACCGACTACTGCGTCCGGGCCACCACGCTGGACGCGATCCGCGAGGGCTTCACCGTGCGGGTGCTCAGCGAGCTCTGCGCCGGTGTCGCACCCGGCACCTCGGCCGACGCGATCGAGGAGATCCGCACGGCCGGCGCCACGATCAGCTACGCGCCCGGCGATCAGCGCCCGGTGAACTCGGCCCGGCGCTTCTGCACGAAGGCCCGCATGCCCTCGGCCGCGTCCTCGGTGCCGAACAGCGCCACCTGACCGGTGCGCTCGCGCTCGAGGGCGTCCTCGAGCCCGCCGAGGGTGGCGGCGTTGATCGCCCTCTTGGTCGCGGCGAACGCGACCGACGGACCTCGGGCGAGGCGGCGGACGATCTTCGCGACCGTCGCCTCGAACTCGTCGTCGGCCACCACGTGGCTCACCAGCCCTGCGTCGAACGCCTCGCGGGCGGGCAGCGGCTCGGCGAGCAGGGCCATCCGCATCGCCTTCGCCCGTCCCACCGACGCGGCCACGGTGAGCGACGACCCGCCGTCGGGCATCAGCCCGACCTGGGAGAAGGCCAGCAGGAACGCCGCGGACTCGGTGGTCACCGCGAGGTCGGCGGCGAAGCAGATCGAGGCGCCGATGCCCGCGGCGATGCCGTTGACCGCGGCCACGACCGGCTTGTCGAGGTCGACCACGCAGCGGGTGATCGCGTTCGCGCCCTGCATGGTGTGGTCGCCGAAGCCCTGGACAGGGTCGTCACCCTCGAGGTCGGCGCCCGCGCTGAAGGCGGGACCGGTGCCGGTGCACCAGGACGACGCGCACCTCCGGGTCGGTCTGCGCGTCCGTCAGGGCCGTCACGAACCCGGCCGCCATCTCGTCGCTGAGGGCGTTGAAGGCCTCCGGGCGGCGGAAGGTCACGGTGAGCACGCCGTCTGCCCGCCTGGTCTCGAGGTGCTGGGTCATGGCGGCACCCTAGAGGAGAACTGGTCCAGTCCACCCCCGTGACCACGCTCCCTCCCGCCTCGTTGGTCCTTTCGAGGGAGTGGAGGGAAACCGTGCGTGCGACTGCTGTCGAGCACGTGGCGCGAAGCGTCGCGTCCAAGCTGGCGTCCTTGACGTTGGTCCTGTTCGCCGTGGCCCTGTTCCTGTCGCTGGGACTGCCCGGTGGCAAGGCGTCGGCGCACCGCGTCGAGCAGGTCGACCTGGCGAAGCTCACCGCCGCGACCACGCACACGACCCTGGCCGACGCCCCTCGCGACCGCGGTGTCGATCCGACCGACGGCGAGGTCGCGCACCCCCGACGCTCCGTGCCCGTGTACGCCGAACCGGGCCGCCGGCCGTTCGCGAAGGTCGGCCCCCGTCAGCTCGGCCCCACGTGGCTGCCTGTCGTGGACCGCCGGGGTGGCTGGTCGAAGGTGCTCCTTCCCTCGCGGCCCAACGGCGCCAGCGGGTGGGTCCGCACGGCACTGCTCGAGCGGGCGACGACGCCGTACCTCGTGCGCGTGCACCTGGGGTCGCGCACCCTCGAGCTGGTCAAGGACGGCGCCACCGCGGGCACCTGGGACGTCGCCGTGGGTGCGCCGGGGACGCCGACACCGACCGGACGCACGTTCGTGCTCGGCTCCGTCGTCGACGACCAGCAGGGCTTCTCCCCCGTGATCCTTCCGCTCGGCTCGCACAGCGACACCCTCGACACCTACGGCGGCGGTCCCGGCACGGTCGCCTTCCACGGGTGGCCCGACACCTCCGTCTTCGGACAGGCCGTGAGCCACGGCTGTGTCCGCGTCCCCGCCGAGGCGCTCGACCTGCTGCGGCAGGTGCCCCTCGGCTCGCTCGTGATCGTCGACAACCACTGACCTGCCTGACCTGCGTGACCCCCCGACAGGAGAACTGACATGAACCGCACCCGCACCGCCGCCGCCACCCTGGCCGCGGCCACCTGCGTCGCCACCGTCGCGATGCTGGCCGGCACCGCCGGAGGTGGGTACGCCGCCGCCACGACCTCGTCCGCCTATGGCGTGGCCGCGGAGGGTCCGATCCCGATCCCCAAGACGCCGTACGTCGAGTCGACCGACGGCTCGGCCCAGTCGACCGGCGGCGGCAAGATCCCGGACAACCCGCTGGTCGCCGGCGAGATCGCGAACCTCACGGCCGGCAACGGGGAGGCCGCGGTCAAGCTCGTCGACGCGACGATCGGGGGCGACCTGCCGGCACCGCCGGCCGAGCTGCTCGCCTTCTGTGAGCAGCTCCCCGACCAGGGGCTGCCCGAGCTGCCGGACAACCCGCTGCCCGACCCCGGCCTGCCGATCCCGCTCCCGTCCCCCGAAGACCTGCCGGCCGACGACCTCCGGGCGCTGTGCCAGCTGATCCTCACCCCGCCCGACGCACTGGTGTCGGCTGACGTGGTCCAGGTGAGCTGCGACGGCGACCAGGGCGCGGTGCGCGTCGTGGGCCTCGAGGTGGCGGGCCAGGCGGTCCCGGTCCCGGACCCCGCGCCCAACACGCAGACGCCGGCGAACCCGCTGATCCAGCTGACGGTCAACAAGCAGACCTCGAACCCGGACGGGTCGTTCACCGTGTCGGCGCTCGAGGTGAGCCTCGGCGACGGCACCCAGGTGGCGACGCTGGGCTCGGTGACGTGCGGGGCTCGGGTGGCAGAGGTCCTGCCGACGGAGTCGATCGCACCCACCCCGACCCCGGTGCCAGGGCAACGTGCCGGTCACCGGCTGACGACGTGAGGAGCGGGGCGCTCAGGCGCCCCACTTCTCCACGAGCGTCCGCACCACCTTGAGGTCGCGGTTGGTGCCGGCGGTCAGCTCCTTGTTGAACTTCCCGAACACCTTGGCCTCGTGGAAGCTGCCCGTGATCCACACGTGGACGGCGCGTCCCTTGCCCCAGATGCGCTCGGTCCTCGGCGCGTAGTCCTGCATGGCCTCGACGTGCGACGCCGGCACCGGGTCCTTGAAGAACACCGCGTAGCGGCGCTGGTCGGCGGCCTTGCCGAACGGCGCGTCGAGCGCCTCGGCGTCGTCGAGGACCTTGCTCAGCTGCTCGGGGGTGAACACGATGCACACCACCTCGAAGCCGCACCGCTCCGCCAGGATCTTCTCCAGCTTCGCCTCGACGCGGGCGGCGGAGCGCATCCGCGTGGAGACCTTGACGTTGCCGGTCTGGATGTAGGTCTCGACGTCGGTGAAACCTTCGTCCTCGAGCCAGTCGCGGAGCGTGGCCATCTTGACCTGGCGCTTGCCGATGTTCACGGCCCGGAGCAGGGCGACGTACGACGGCATCCTCAGACCTCGACGCCCAGCTCGGCGAGCACCGCGGGGATGGCTTCCTGCATCGCGGCGACCACCGCGTTGAGCCCGGACAGCGGTCGGATCATCACCCGCAGGTCGTCGACCAGGCCGTCCTCGTCGGTGTGCAGGAAGTCCGCCCCTTCGACCTGTCGGTCGCCGACCGTCGCCTCGAAGAGCAGCACGTGGTCCGCCCCCTCGCCCCACGCCTTCGTGTAGCGGAAGTCCTCGAAGGTCCGCATCACCGCGCGCAGGATCACCTGCACCTCGGCCTTGCCCTGGTAGGGCTTGTGCACGGCGGGGCTGCGGAAGACGACGTCCTCGGCGAGGGTGGCCACCAGCGCCTCGACGTCGCGGGACTCGATGGCACTCCTGAACGACTGCATGCCGCCGAGGTTAGCCGCCGTCGCGGAGGGCGATGCGCTCCATGATGTCCTTCTGCGCCAGGATCTGGGCCCGCGTCGCGTTCGGGTTGTTGTAGACGGCCTCGGCCGTCGTCACCGCGGTGAGGAACGGCGTGTCCACACCCTTCTTGCCGTCGGTGTCGACCAGCTCTCCCGGGTCGAGGGCACCGTTCGCGAAGTTGAGCCACACCGCGATCAGCTGCGTCGCCATGATGTCGCGCGCGTTGCTGGTGCCCGACGTCGTCAGTACGGCGATCGCCTTGGCGACGGTCGAGGCGTCCTTCTTCTCGTGGAAGACCGCGCTGTAGTGGCCCACGATCGCGAGCAGGCAGTTCGCCTTCGCGGTGCTGAAGTCGGCCGGCCTGTTGAGGTGCGTCTTCCACCACCCGTGTCCGCGGGACCGGTCGACGTTGCCCGTGATGATCACCGCGACGTTGTCCGCCGCCGAGCCGCCGTCGTCGTCCGCAGACGCGGCCGTCACGGTGTAGAAGCAGGCGCCGGTGAACGCGTGCGGCGCACTGTCGACCAGGTCGCGAGGCTGGATGCTCGGGCTCGGGTCCGGATCCGTCGTCCCCGCGTTCACCGGATAGTTCCGTGTGAGGTCCGGCGAGGGCGCCCCGTCGCCCCAGTCCCAGGTCACCCGCAGGTCGTCGCTGCCCGGGTCGGTGGTGCGCATCGAGAACGGCACGACCTGCCCCACGTGGGCGAAGAACGTCGGGATGCCCTGGACGACCACGGTGGCCGTCTTGTCGATCACCGCGGTGGGCGGCACGTTCGTGACGACGGCGACCGTGGTCGCGCAGGACGAGCCCGTGTCGTCGTCGGTGCCGCAGACCTTCACCGTGAAGCTTCCGTCGTCCCCGTACGTGTGGGTCGTGTCGAACGACAGCGTCGCGTCCGGGCGCGTGTTCTCGCCGGTGCCTCCGAGCGCCTGTGCTCCCGCGCCGTCGCCCCAGTCGACCGTGGCGCTGAGGCTGTCGAGCCACCCCGGGTCGGTGACCTTGCCGGTCAGCCGGACCGCTGTGCCTTCGGGCCTGCTCGTGATCCCGTCCGGGGCAACCGTCGGGTTCACGTTCGTGACGGAGACCGACGCGGTGTCGGTCGCGGTCTGCCCGTAGGCGTCGGTCACCTGGAGACCGACGGTGAAGGAGCCGTTGTCGCCGACGTTGGTGAACGACGGGTTCGCCGCGGTGCTGTCGTCGTAGGCGCCGTCGTTGTCGAGGTCCCAGGCGTACGACGCGATGCCGCCCGCGCTCGCGTCGGAACCCTTCGATCCGGAGCCGCTGAGGGCGGCGTCGGTGCCCTCGGGCGTGGTGTACGGCCCTCCTGCCTCCGCGGTGGGCATGCACTCGGCCGGGACGTCGGTCGCCTCGGTCACCGTCTGCTGGTCGGCGGCGGTCGCGGCAGAGACGCCCATCTTGGTGCGCACGAAGGCGCCCCAGATGGCGCACTTGTCGGCTCCGCCGGCCGCTGCGTCGGCGGCGAGGATCCCGTCACGCCAGTCCAGGAAGGAGGCCGACGCCGGCGTGGAGCGCAGTCCGTCGAGGACGAGCCGGTCGGTCCGAGCAGCGCCCCCGGCGCCGTACTTCGCGACGAGCACCTCACGGAGGTCCCAGAGCGCCGTTGCCCACACCTCGCCGTCGCGGTGCACCTCGCAGCCCGCGTTGCAGACGCTCTGGTAGGTCCAGCCACTGGTGTCGTAGGCCACGCGCCGCAGTCCCGTGGTCGCGTTGCCCGAGTCGAACTCGAACAGGATCGGGTCGTTGAAGAACGAGGCGGCGAGGTAGTCGCCGATGCCCTCGTCCATGCCGCCCTTCTGGACGCCGGTTCCCTCCCCCATCCCGCCGTTGATCAGGCGGGCGAAGACGCCGTGGCCGTACTCGTGCACGACGGTGTCGCCCTCGATCTCGCTGAACACCCAGGGGCAGGTGCCGACGCCGGTGCTGACGAAGACCTGCAGCCGCGCCGCGGAGCCGTCCGCCGAGCCGGTGTTGAAGTTCGCGTTGCACCGCTTGGTGGTGTCGTTGAACTGGTCGAAGGCCTCTGCCTGGACCGCGTCGCCGCCGGTGCCTCCGCGGCCGAAGTTGTCCACCTGGAAGTTGCCGGAGGCCTCGTTGAACCCGAGGCCGTAGAGGCGGTCGTGGGCGAAGTTGACCCAGTAGAAGAGCTGCGTCAGCACGGCGTCGCGGTCGGCGTCGAGGCTCGCCGCCGTCCCGTCCGCGTTGGTCTGCCACGCGTTGGTGAAGGGGTAGTCGAAGTGCTGGTACGCCGGGTCCGGGGTGTCCGGCGTCTGGGGCTGGTAGTCCGAGGCGTTGTTGCCGTCGCGGTCCTCGTAGACGTTGGTGTTGTTGCCCGACAGGGTGCGCCCGCTGACCCAGCCGGTGAACGGGACCACCTGTCGGGTCGTGGTCGGGTTCTGGCTGGTCCACACGGTGCCCTGCGCCGCGTTGCTGTAGCGGTTGGTCTTGCGGAGCACGGCACCGGTCTGCGCGTCGATGACGAGGTCGAGGTAGCTCACGGGGCTGACCTCGAGGCCGACCAGCCATGCCGCGCGGTCGCTGCCCGAGCGCACGCTGCCGGTGTGGAAGACGATGCGCTCACCCGACACGGGGTCCGGTCGCCGGAGGCCGGCCGCGTAGGGGTTGCTGACCCGGTCGACGCCCTTCGCGCGCGGCAACGTCCGCGGCGCGCGTGAGCCGAGGCCGAGGCGCGAGGCCGACGTGCGGACGGCCGCGTCGAGCCCGAGGGTCGCGGGCCCCGCAGCCACGCTGTGCACGAGGCGTCCCGACCAGGAGACGAGCCGGCGGTCGCGGCTGAACACCGCGACGGCGGTCGCGTCGAGGACGCGGCGCGCCCCGTCGTACTGCTGGAGGGAGACGTAGTGGGCGCCGTGGCTGCGCAGCACCCGCTCGACCCTCACGCCCGCGAGGTCGGCGCTGTCGAGGCCGAGGGCGACGTGGTTCGAGCGCAGCCAGGCGAGGGCGGCGACCCCGAGGTTCCCGCGGACCGGCCTGGAGCGCGTCGGGGTCACCCGGCGAGCGTCACCGGCAGCGTCCCACCGGACCCGGAGACCGGTGCGGTCGGCGGCCGCCCGTGCCGCGGACCGATGTCCGGCAGCAGCGGGCTCCTCGGGCCGCGCCTGGGCGGCGACCGGGACCGCAAGAGTCGCTGCGGCGAGCGCGACGGTGAGGAAGCTGGACAGTGTGCGACGCGACATCGCTACCCCCGATGTGTCGTGCCCGGCAGGTCGGCCGGACCCGGTCACCATGGCGGGGTCGTCGTCCGCCCGCATGATCCGAAAGGACCATGTCTAGCCGCGTAGGGTCCCGATCCGGACACCGTCGGAGCAGGGGCGGCTCAGGCCTCCGGACCGCGACCCGACCAGGTCCAGGCGTAGCCGGGGTCCTCGCAGGCGAGCCCGCCCTCACCGAGCTCGAGGGGCTTGAAGGTGTCGACCATGACGGCCGACTCGTCGAAGTACTCGACGCCGAGCGACGCCTCGATCGCGGCGGCCTGCGGCCCGTGCGCGTGCCCACCAGGGTGCAGCGAGATCGAGCCGAGGCCGATGCCGCTGCCCTTGCGGGCCTCGTAGTCACCGGCGACGTAGAACATGACCTCGTCGCTGTCGACGTTGGAGTGGTAGTACGGCACCGGCACGGAGAGCGGGTGGTAGTCGACCTTGCGCGGCAGGAAGTTGCAGACCACGAAGTTCCAGCCCTCGAAGACCTGGTGGACAGGTGGCGGCTGGTGGATCTTGCCGGTGATCGGCATGTAGTCCTCGATGTTGAAGGTGTACGGGTAGAGGCACCCGTCCCACCCGACCACGTCGAAGGGGTGCGTCGCGTAGGTCATGCGGGTGCCGACCAGACCGCCGGGACCGTTGCCGCGGTGCTTGACCAGCACCTCGACGTCCTCGACGGGTTCGCCGGTCGAGCCCGTCGAGATCAGGACGTCCGTGGGTCCGTGCAGGTCGCGCTCGCAGTACGGCGCGTGCTCCAGCAGCTGTCCGAAGCGGGAGAGGTAGCGCTTCGGCGGATGGATGTGGCTGTTCGCCTCGATCGGGTAGAGGCTGTTCGAGCCGTCGGGCACCCAGCGGTGCGTGGTGGCGCGCGGGATCACGACGTAGTCGCCCTCGCGGTAGGGCACCGCCCCGAAGACGGTCTCGACGACACCGGTCCCCGCCTCGACGTACACGCACTCGTCGCCGACCGCGTTGCGGTAGTACGGCGACGTCTCGGCCGCGACGACGTAGGAGATGCGTACGTCGCCGTTTCCCAGGACCAGCCGGCGCCCGGTGACCGGGTCACGGCCCTCACCCTTGTCGTCGAAGAGGTCGTGCAGCTTGAGGTGCCGCGGGCGCAGCGGGTGGTTCGCGCTGGTGCCCAGGCCCGGGAGCTCCCAGACCTGGCTGTCGACGATCGAGGACGGAACGCCCCGGTGGTAGAGCAGTGAGGAGTCGGAGGAGAAGCCCTCCTCCCCCATCAGCTCCTCGTAGTACAACGCCCCGGAGTCGTCACGGAACTGCGTGTGCCGCTTCGGGGGCACCTGGCCGAGCTGCCGGTAGTACGCCACGGCCTCAGCGTAGTCAGGCCGGCTCGAGGACCAGCGCTTCCTCGTGCGCCTGGAGCACCGGCCCGCTCCGTGCGCAGCGGCAGGCCGAGCTCGTCGCACAGCGCGGCCGTCGCCTCCATGAGGGCGGTCGGGCCGCAGCAGTAGACCACGGTCCCCGGTGCGCAACCCTCCAGCTCCTCGGCCGAGCGGGAGCAGTCCCCGCTCGTCCTCCGGGTGGACCAGCACCTGGTCGCCGTGGGCCTCGAGCTCCGCGACGAAGCCCATCGACGCGCGGCTGCGTCCGCCGTACAGCAGCCGGAAGGGGGCGCCTCGCCCGGCGAGGTCGCGCACCATCGGGAGCATCGGGGTGATGCCGATGCCCCCGGCCACGAGGACGTACGCCTCCGCGGGCTCGAGCTCGAACCGGTTGGTGGGGCCGCGGCCGGCGAGGACGTCACCGGGGCGCAGGTCGTGCACGTGCGACGAGCCGCGTCCGTTCGGCTCGCGCAGCACCGCCACGGTCCAGGTGACGTCGTCGGGTCGTCCGCAGAGGGAGTACGGACGGGTGACCTCCGGCGTGAGGTCCAGCGCGACGTGCGCGCCCGGTGCTCCTGCGGGGAGGGCGTCGCCGTCCGTGCGACGCAGCTCCAGCAGCAGGACACCTTCGGCGGCCGGTCGCACCGAGGCCACGACGAGCTCGCCGTCGAAGGCGGTCAGGTCGGGCATCGATCGACGGTAACACCCTTACTGGAGTCTGACTATAGATTGTGATCGACTACAGAAAGTGCCTCACCGTCCGGCCTCGGCTAGCGTCGGTGCGATGAGCGATCCGATTCCTCCGGAGTACGCCGCGCTGGTCGACGACGCGGCGATCTTCCCGCCCGGCAACGCGCCCCTCGACACCGCCGTCCGCGACTACCTCGCGCACGGCCCCGCGCCGTACGCCTCCTTCGTGGGCCCGTTCGTCGTGAACGACGGACGGCTTCCCGAGCTCATCGAGGTGCTCGACGGCATCGACCCGGAGGCGCCACTGCCGGTGACCGTGGTCGTGGGTGGCGGCGCCGGGTCGGTGGAACCCGCGGCGCGCTGGGCCGAGGGGTCACCGCGGCTCGACCTGCGTGGCCTCGAGGTGGCGCTGCGGGACCTCGACGACTTGGTGGGCGCGGCCCGACGCACGGTGGCCGCGGCGGACCTCGGCCTCGACGTGGCGACGTTCGTCGAGGTGCCCGTCCTCGGGGCGGCCGCCGGCTCCCACCAGTGGCGGGCGGCGCTCGACGAGGTCGCGGCGGCGGACCTCCGGCTCAAGTGGCGCACCGGTGGCACCAGCGCGGAGCTCTTCCCAGGAGCCCCCGACCTCGCCGCCGCGATCGACGCGGCGCTGGACCGCGAGCTGCCGTTCAAGGCGACCGCGGGTCTGCACGAGGCGGTGCGGCACCGTGACCCGGAGACCGGCTTCGAGCACCACGGGTTCCTCAACGTGCTCCTCGCCACCCGCGCCGCGCTCGACGGCGACGACGTCATCGGCGTGCTCGAGGAGCAGGACCCGGCGGTCCTCGTCGCTCGTGCCGACCGAGCTCGGCACGGACGCCTTGACGCGCACCCGCCGCTGGTTCACGTCCTTCGGTTGCTGTGGCGTGCACGACCCGCTCGAGGACCTGGTGGAGCTGGGCCTGGTCAGCCTCTAGCCACCGAGGGGTGGGCGGCCGAAGTCGACGGCGTCGAGGAGCGCCCGCGGGGCACGCGCGACCAGCTCGGCGTCGGGCGAGGCCCCGAGCGCGTCGTTGACCATCGAGAACGCCACCCGCAGCGCGACGAAGAGCGTGACGGCGAAGACCTTCCGGTCGTCGAGCCCGACGGCACGGAGCTCGTCGACGTCGGCGGCCTCGAGGGCGCTCGGGTCGCGGGCGACCTTGCGGGCCCAGGCGGCAAGCGCACGGCCCTCCTCCGCGAGGACGCTGTCGTCGCCCGCGACGATGCTCGCCGTCGCCTCCGCTCCCGCGTAGCGCACGAGCTTGGAGCCCCACGCCAGCGAGCAGTAGGAGTCGTTGATGGCCGAGGCCGCCGCGGTGACCAGCAGGCTTCGCGTGGGCATGTCGAGCTCGCCCATGTCGACGGCGACCGCCATCGCGTGGGACAGGGCGGCGAGCGCGCCCGGCGAGTAGGCCCACACCTTGGTCAGCTCGGCGACGTAGCCCTGTCCGTCGCGGTCACCGTCGTACATGGCCTGGACCTGCTCGTTCATCTCCGGGGGCGCGAGGAAGCCTGCCGCGAGTGCGGCAGGCCTCCCGACCGGCTCCCGGGCCGGTGCCTGCGTCATGACCGCGCGACCTCGACGCTGACCTGGGTGCCGTGGGTGAGCACGTCGAACACCGCCGAGCGGGCACGCGACTGCTCCACGAGCGAGGCGAGCTTCTCGGCCTCGGCGTCCCCGTCGACCTCGAAGACGACGCGGATGTCCTGGAAGCCGTTGCGCACCTCGGGATCGATGCCGAGGATCCCGCGCAGGTCGATGTCACCCTCGACCCGGCAACGGACGCCGTGCAGCTCGACACCGCGGGCCGAGGCGATGTTGCCGAGCCCTGCCGTCAGGCAGGCCGCGAGCGCGTTGAGCAGCAGCTCGGCCGGCGTCGGGCCCTGGTCGGTGCCGACGAGCACCGCGGGGTGGTCGGCGTCGACCACGGTGTCGGTGGCGTGCACGTGCTCCTGGCCGGCGCCGAAGAAGCCCGGGAAGCGGGTGCGCGAGTGCACCCCGGCGACCCACTCGGTCTCGGTGCGGAACTGGAACTGCGCGGCCACCGGCTGCTGACGCACCGCGTCGATGGTGGCGAACAGGGTGGCGGTGTCGACACCGTTGAGGTGCCGCTCTTGCGTGGTGGACATGGTCGTCCCTCTCTGTGGGGTGGTGGGTGGTGTGGGTGCGGTGGTCCGGTGGTGTGGTGGCGGCGTCAGCAGAGGCTCAGCGCGGCGCCGGTCCTGACGGGTCGGCGGGCGAGCGCCTCGGCCTCGATCTCGAGCGCGACGGCCAGCTCCTTCTGCAGCTCGACGAAGCGGGCCCTCGGCGGCATCGCGCTCAGGGCGGTCGTGATCGCGAAGACGTCCTTGATCGCGAGGTCGCGTCCCGCCTGGTACGCCGCGAGCGCCCGGTGCTCCTCCACGAGGCCGCGGAGGACCTGGTCGGCCGCGTCGGCGAGCAGCTCCGCATCCCGGAAGGCGTCGGTCATGCCGTGCCCCGAGATGGCGTCGCGGTGGTAACCGGCGTCGCCGACGAGCGCCCAGCCGGGGCCGTGGGCCTGGCGGACGTGGTTGGGGAGGTCGGTCACGCCGCGCACGACCTCGTCGCTGGTGCCGTCGATGACGCGGTGGGCGAGGCTCGGGGTCGAGCCGTGCAGAGCCTGCAGCCACACGTCGTAGCGGTCGCGGCCGGCCCGGCGCAGCTTCTCGACCATCTCGTCGTCCGGGAAGATCCAGACGTTCGCCTCGCCGTCGTGGGTGGGGAACACGCCCGGCGTAGGCGCCGTCGGCCACGTGCAGCTCGAAGCCGTCCCAGGGGACGCCTCCGACGTAGGCGTAGAAGCAGGGGCGAGCCGGCAGCCGTGCCTCGAGGGTCGTCGCGCCGACGTACCCGGCCATGCGGGAGCGGACGCCGTCCGCACCGACGACCAGCCGGGCGGTGACCTCCAGGGGCCTGCCGTCGCGGTCGCGGCCGGCCACTCCGGTGACCCGTCCGCTCTCGTCCCGCAGCACGCCGTTGACGGTGGTGCCGGTCATCAGGGTGGCGCCGGCCCGGACGGCCGCGTCCGCGAGGATCTCGTCGAGGACCTGCCGGCGCGGCGCGACGAGGAGGTCGACGCCGGCCCGGTCGCGCACGGTGCGGCGCACCGGCTCGGGTGCGTCCTGGCCGTGCTCGTGGAACCACACCGAGCGGATCGCGGGGGCGCCCGACTCGAGCACCTCGTCGAGCAGCCCCCACCGGGACAGCTGGACCACGCCGCCGCGCACGAGCGAGTGGGTGGACACGGTGTCGCGAGGGAGGTTCGCCCGGTCGACGAGCAGCACGTCGTGGCCCGGCTCGGGCCATCAGCATCGCGGTCGCGGCGCCCGCACATCGGGCGCCGACCACGACCACGTCGTGGTGCCTGCGGTGGGTGTTCGTCATGCAGATGACGCTAGGAACCAGGGGCAGGTCGCCACATCGGTACGAGCCGCCCATTTACCGGGACAGCCACGGACCGCGGCACTACGTAGCAGTGCGTAGTGGGAGCGTCGTGGGGACGCGCGGTCAGCGCGTGCGAGAGCAGGCGGGACACCGCGGCGGCGCGCGCGGTACGACCGCTCACGCCGAGCTTGTTGTAGCTGTTCTGGAGGTGCCGCTCGACGGTGCGGATGCTGAGGTGCAGCCGCGCGGAGATGTCGTCGTTGCCCAGCCCGGTCGCGGCCAGCTCGAGCACCTCGCGCTCTCGCGTCGACAACGCCTCGGTGCCGCTGTCGACGACCGGTGCGCCGGTCGGGGGCGAGGAACTTCTCGACCTCCTCGACGACGACCTGCCAGGCCGGCTCGTCCCCGAGCACGATGTGGTTGCGGCTGTCCAGCGCCACGAAGCGGGCCTCGGGGATCGCGGCCGCGAGCTGACGCCCCGCGTCGAAGCTGAGGATCTTCTCCTCGGTGGAGTGCAGGACGAGCGTGGGGACCGCGATGTCACCCAGCAGGGGCCGCGCATCGACGAGGGCCGCCTGGCGACGGAACTCGTAGGCGAGGTCGGCCGTGCAGGCGTGCCGGATCAGGTCGTCGAGCCAGCGCATCTGAATCTCGGAGCCGTCCGGGATCATCTGCGAGGTGAAGACGCGCCGGAAGGTCGAGTCCTCGCGGCCGTAGCCGACGCGGATCATCTGCTGGACGACGTCCTCCAGCTCGAGGTCCCCGGGGGTCGGGTCGGGAAGCAGGCACGCGGTGCTGATGTAGAAGATGAGCCGCGACACCCGCTCGTGGTGCCGCACGGCGTAGTGGATCGACGGCGGACCACCCTGGGCCATGGCCATGAGCGCGAACGTGTCGAACCCGGCGGCGTCCGCCACGGCCTCCAGGTCGCCGATGCGTGCCTCGAGGGAGAAATCGGTGACGTCGCGGTCCGACAGGCCGTGGCCGCGCTCGTCGTAGCGGACCACGGTGGCGATGCGCCCCAGGTCCCGCAGGAAGTGCTGCCAGACCGGGCTCTCCCAGTCGTGCTGGAGGTGGCTGAGCCAGCACGTGCTGACGAGCAGCGGCGGTCCGCTGCCGTGCGTGGCGAACGCGATCCGAGTTCCGTCGGGTGCGCGGCAGAACCGGACGGCCTGGGTCGACTGGCCCTCCATGCCGTGATGCTAAGCGGTCGACGCCCCCGGGAGCAGGAACGAGCCCCGCCAGATCTTCCGGTCGCGCGGGTTCACCAGCCCCTGCTCGTCCAGGAACGGCATCACCTTCTCGCCCATCCAGGCGATGGTCGCGCGGTATGCCGGGTTGTGCATCGCGACCGCGCGGGCCTCGGACGGGTCGAGCCCGACCGAGGCGTAGACCTGCGGGTTCACGAGGCACCGCATGGCGACGTAGGCGTTCTGGGCGGTCATCGAGCTGGTGCCAGCGGCGCTCCGTCCTGCCGATCCGCGGCATGGTGCGCGCCAGCTCGTCGCGCGCGAAGGTGACGTGGCGGGCCTCCTCGGTGACGTGGATGCGGTTGACCATGCGGGTCAGCGGCTGGAGCCGCTCGTCGTTCATCGAGTCGCGCTGCCAACGGTCGAGCGTCTCCTCGACGAGCAGCGCACCGGCGTACAACGTCGGACCGCGAAGCACGAAGCCGCCGACCTGGGCGAGGCGTCGCACGACCGGGGGCGGGCCGTACGACGTGGCGCCGGCCGTCTCCATGGCGCGGCCGAACATCGTCGAGTGGCGGCACTCGTCGCCGATCTCGGTGAGCAGGAACTGGGTGCGCGGGTCCCGGGGGTCGCCGGCGTAGACCTCCTTGAGCAGTCCCTGCATGAGCAGCACCTCGAACCACCAGCCCATGTGCACGATGCTCGCGGTCTCGTGCTTCACCACCTCGCGCTGCTGCTGGGGGTCGAGGCCGTGCCAGAGGTCCGTGCCGTAGAGCGAGGTGCGCTCCGGCTGCATCCACCACAGCTCGTCGTCGGGAGCGGCCGCCCAGTCGATGTCGACGTCGGGGTCGTAGCTGCGCCGGGCGCTGGCCTTCAGCAGCCGGGTCGGCGTGTCCGTGACGGTCATCGAGGTCCCCTCGTCGGTCGGCGGGCAGTTAGTGTTACTCCTAGTAACACCTGTCTGCTAGGTTCGCCGACATGGCACCGAGCGTCAAGCCCCCACGCGGCGACCGAGGGGACGGCAGGAGCAGCCGGTGGGACGCCCACCGAGAGGCGCGTCGCGCCGAGTTCGTGGCTGCCGCCACGACCGCGATCGAGGAGCACGGTCCGGACGCGCACCTCGACGAGATCGCGGCTGCGGCCGGCGTCTCCAAGCCCGTGCTCTACCGCTACTTCAGCGACAAGGACGACCTCCTCGCCGCGACGGCACGGACCGCGGCAGACCGGTTGATCGAGGTGGTCACCGCGGCGATCGCCACCGCGGGCACACCGAGGGAGCGTGTCGAGCGCGCGGTGCAGGCCTACCTCTCCGAGGTCGAGCAGCATCGCAACCTGTTCCTGCTCGCCGTGCGTCACCACGGACAGGCGATGGACGGGCCGGTGGCGGACGGCAAGGCCGCCATGGCCGCGGTGTTCGCGCGGACCCTCGGCGACCAGCTCAGAGCAGCAGGCTTCGACGCCGGTGGCGCCGAGCCCTGGGCACACGCCCTCGTCGGCCTCGGCGTCTCGACCGCCGAGTGGTGGCTCGAGCGGCAGACCATGAGCAAGCAGGCAGTCGCCGACTACCTCACCGCGTTCATCTGGCACGCGCTCGACGGCATCGGCCAGCAGTACTTCACCTCCAACCCCACCGCTCCCCTCGAGGTCGACCGATGAGCGACGAGGGCTACCAGGGCTCTGCCGCGGTCGTGCTGGACGACCGCGAGGTCGAGGTGGACGTCGACCTCCGTGGCCGCTTCGAGCCGCTCGACGGCACGTTCCACTGGTACGGCCGGGTCGACGCGAGCGGCTCGGCGCTTCTGGCGGACACGATGCGCTCCGGCGCCACGGTCACCGTGCGCACGTCGTACGGCGAGGCGACCGGCAGCCTCTCCGACCGCGACCCGTGGGGACGCTTCCGGCTCGCCGGCCAGGGCCGACCGCCGTTCCCGGTCTGACCGCTACCTCAGCGGCCGCAGCCACTCCCCCAGGTCGGCGTCGGTCAGCAGGGCGCGCGCGACGTCCTCGTACTCCTGCGAGACCAGCACCCGCATCGGGATCGCACCGATCGACCCCTCGAGCACGCTCATGTTGCGGTCGGCGACGTAGTACGGGATCTCCTCGCCGGTCAGCACGCCCTCGACCGCGGCGATGATGCCCATCTGGTTGGTGCGGAGCAGCTCGGCCATGTCCGCACCCTATGCGGACACGCTGTCGCACGAGCTCACGTCCAGGGGCCGGCAAAAGCCTCGTGCTGCCGCTCACCGATCATGGCCCTCATGGAGGGCCAGCAGGCGCCGCAGTCGGCCGAGGGTGAGGCGAAGGTCATCACGCTCTGCGGCTCGACCACGTTCGAGGCTGAGTTCGCGGAGGTCAACCAGCGGCTCGGCAGCGTGCACCTCCAGAAGATTCGTATGGTCGACGAGGTGTTCATCGTGGATCCGGGCGGCTATGTCGGTGAGTCGACCCGACGGGAAATCGCCTACGCCGAGTCCCTCGGCAAGCCGGTCCGGTACCTGAGTCGCGAGCTCACGGGGAACCACCCCCGAACGTGAGACCGATCGAGCGCTCTGCTCCTCCGCGCCCGCGGCAGATCCGCGCGACACCTCACGCAGAAGAACGCCTGTGGGACGGATCCCAGTCACCAGGTGACTGGGATCCGTCCCACTGTCAGTCGTGTGCGTGCGCCCTCGCACTCGGGCGTGTTCTCACCCGTCAGCAGCAGATCCGCTTGCCGCAGCGCACGCAATCTGCGGCATGAGCGGTCGCTGGGGCTTAGCCGGTTGATCGTCTGCACCAGGCGCGAACAATCAACCGGGTAGGCAGATCAGGGACGCGCGGCCCGCGCGGACCTCGGCAGATCCGCGCATTCATGAACCGCCCGCGTACGGCCTATTGGCGTCGTTTCACGGTGCGGGTGATGTGGGTGGTCCGTCGTGGGTGTAGGTGGCGGTCGCTCCGGGTTGGTGGATGGCGCGGTGGTGTCGGGGGCAGAGCAGGGTGCCGTCCTTGAGGGTGGTCTTGCCGCCTCGTGCCCAGGGGGTCTTGTGGTGGGCGTTGGACTTGCCCGGGTTTCACGGACAGATACTTGATTCTGCTGCGTAGGGAATCGGGGCGACATAGCCCAGCGATGAGTGTCGCCGGTGATGGTTGTAGTCCCAGACGTAGCTGAACAGGGTGGCTCGGGCTTCGGGTCGAGTCGCTGGGACTCCGTAGGGATAGATCGCCTCGTTCTTGAAGGAGGCGAACCAGGACTCCATCATCGCGTTGTCTAGTGCGCTCTTGCGTTCTCCGATGGAGACGCTGAGCCCGGCCAACGCAGCGGTGTCGAGCCAGTCGCGGGAGGTGAATTGGTAGCCGCGGTCGGAGTGGATGATGCACCCCGCCGGTGGCCTGCGGACCCGGATCGCCTCGCGCAGTGCCCGTAGTGCGGTCTGGGGTGTGTCTCGGTCGGCGTCGGCGTAGCTGACGATCTCGTGGTTGAACGCATCGAGGATCGCTGCGGCATAGAGCCAGCCCTGGCCGGTGCGGACCTGGGTGAGGTCGGTGAACCACAACGCGTCGGGGACCTCGGCACCGAAGTCGCGCTGGACCAGGTCCTTGATCTCAGGGCGGCGGGCGGGTGGCGCGGCGCGGGGCCGGTCCTTGATCTTCCCGCGCCACGCGCAGATGCCGTTCAAGGCCATCAGCCGGGCGACTTTGTGCCGGCCGATGCGGACGTTGCGGCCGAGCAGCTCCTGATGGATCCGCGGGGACCCGTAGTAGCGGTGCTCGCGATGGATCTGCTGAATCTGCTCGATCAGCTGAAGTCGTGCGATTGCGCGCTCCGAGGGCGCCTCGACGCGGTGCAGCCAGTCGTAGTAGCCAGACCTCGACACTCCGAGCACCCGGCAGATCACGCTGATCTTGAGCTCAGGATCGGCTGCCTTCTCCGCCGCGATGTAGCAGTAGACCGCTACCGGTCCGTCTTGCGTGCGAAGAAGGCCAGCGCTTTTCCCAAGATCTCGAGCTCCTCCTCCTTGCGAGCCAGCTCCCGCTCAAGGCGTCGGATCTTGGCCTTATCCGACTCCGCACCTGCCTCACCACCCGCGTTCCGAGCGTTGCTCTTGGAGCGCTTGGCTGCGGCCTCACGGCGATCTGCAGCACGCACCCAATTCGAGATCGAGGTGGGCGCGAGATTGAACTCCTTGCCCAGCTCCATAAACGAGCGACCTCGTCGATGCTGCTCGACGATCTGATCTTTGAACTCCTGCGAATACGACGTCGCCATCAGACACCTCTCCGTGGCCGCTAAGACCACTGTGACGGTGTCCGTGAGAACCGGGGAAGTCCACGTGGCACCAGGCCGAGGGGACGGTGCATCCTTCGGCGCTGCAGGACGGGTGTCGCAGCCGCAGGGCGAGGCGTTGGCTGGTGGTGTGCAGCCGGACCTTGCGGCCGAGGTCGAGGACCTCGGACCGGGTGCCGAGGACGGCGGGGATGACTCCGCACTGGGAGGCGAGGCGTCGGGCCTCACCGGCGGTGTTGATCCCACCCGCGGTCGGGAGGCTCTCGGTGGGGTAGCGCTCGATGTACTCCCGGAACGCCAGGCCCAGCACCTCCGGGGTGGGTCGCGCGTGGTCCTCGCCGCGGTCGAGGGCGTCGGGGCGCTTGGGGAGGCGATCGCGTGCAGGGCGACGGCGAGCAGGTCGGCGGCCAGGCCGGGGATCGCGAACCGGCCCCGGACGGTGCCGTGGCCGTCGTCACGCATCTCGAAGAACGTCGCCCGCGCGGCGCGTGCTTCCTCGGCGGCGAGCTGGGTGGCGAGGTGCTCATCGAGGCCGTCGGGGTCGATCACCTCGAGCAGGTGCTTGCCGAGCCTCTTGAGGTCCCACGCGTCATGGACCCGCGCCTGGGCCAGCAGGTGGTCCTCCGCAGCCCGACGCTCACGCGCGAGGACCAGGTCGGGCAGTGCGTCGACGGCCTCGACGATCACCATCGCCTGGTCGCGGTCGATCACCCCGGCGGCCAGGGCGTGGGCGGTGTGGTGGAAGGAGTCCTCGAGCCGCTTCGCGAGCTTGACGGTCTTCTTCGCCAACGGCACCGGGGTGGTCACCGCGTCGGCCAACCACCCCGCCGTGGTCGTCGCAGGGACCGGCGGGGTCTGGCCGTCCTCGTCGACCGCGGTGCCGATCCTCAGCTGCTCACCGTGGTCGAGCAGGCGGCACTTCACGAACTCCAGGCGTTGTTGGAGCTGGGTGATCTCGACGATCGTCTCCCGCGTCGCACCCACCCCGAGGTCCGAGACCGACACGTAAGCGGACCCGTCCCGCCCGAGGATGTCGTCGAGGACCTCGTGGGCACGACCCGCGAAGGAGTGCACCCGATGGCGACGCTCAGCGACCGGGGTGCCGGTGCGCTCCTCGTCGATCGCCATGAGGAAACGCTACGCGCGACCACCGACAGTCCTGACCCAGAAACCGGGGTTTCCCCCAACCCTGGTTGAGGATTCTCCAAGACCAACAAGGGGGATCGGTCAGAGGTTGCCGCGGAGCTCCTGCTCGCGCTCGATGGCCTCGAAGAGCGCCTTGAAGTTGCCCTTGCCGAAGCCGAGGGAGCCGTGGCGCTCGATGAACTCGAAGAAGACCGTGGGCCGGTCGCCCATCGGCTTGGTGAAGATCTGGAGGAGGTAGCCGTCCTCGTCCCGGTCGACGAGGATCTTGCGCTTCTTGAGCTCCTCGATCGGCGCGCGCACCTTGCCGATGCGCGAGCGCAGCTCCTCGTCGTCGTAGTACGAGTCCGGCGTCTCGAGGAACTCGATGCCGTTCTCCCGCAGGATGTCGACGGTGCGGAGGATGTCGTTGGTGGCCAGTGCGATGTGCTGGCAGCCGGCGCCGTCGTAGTACTCGAGGTACTCGTCGATCTGCGACTTCTTCTTCGCGATCGCGGGCTCGTTGAGGGGGAACTTCACGCGGTGGTTGCCGCTCGCCACGACCTTCGACATGAGGGCGGAGTAGTCGGTGGCGATGTCGTCGCCGATGAACTCGGCCATGTTCGTGAACCCGAGCACCTTGTTGTAGAACTCGACCCACTCGTCCATCCGGCCGATCTCGACGTTGCCGACGGCGTGGTCGATGGCCTGGAAGAGGCGACGCGGGTGACCCTCGCGGCGAGCGACGGTGGTCTCGCGGGCGACGTAGCCCGGGAGGTAGGGGCCCGTGTAGCGGCTGCGGTCGATGAGGGTGTGCCGGGTCTCGCCGTACGTCGCGACAGCGGCGGTGCGGACCGTGCCGTTGTCGTCGCTGACGTCGTGCGGCTCGACCAGGATCGTCGCGCCCATCGCCCGGGCGTGCTCGATGCACTTGTCGACGTCCGGCACCTCGAGCGCGAGGTCGACGACGCCGTCGCCGTGCCTGCGGTGGTGGTCGGCGAGCGCGCTGTCGGGGGTGACCGCGCCGGTGAAGACGAAACGAGCGCTGCCGGAGCGGAGCACGTAGGACTTCGACTCACGGTGGCCGGTCTCGGGACCGCGGTAGGCCTCGAGGTCCATCCCGAGGGCGAGCTGGTAGAACGTCGCGGTCTGGGTCGCGTTGCCCACGACGAAGGAGATGCCGTCCATCGCGGTCACCGGGAACGGGTCGCGGCTGGCGTCGTACTCGACGAGGCCGACGAGCTCCTGGAGCTGCTCGAGCGTCAGGTCGGCCTTGATCTCGTCACCGGTGAGCTGTGTGGTCATGCGTTCAGAGTGCCGACAGGTGGACGATCCGCGCAACGCACGGCGCGGCGATCGAGCATCTTGCCCAATGCCGAGGTGCCACAGGGTCCGGACTGCGCCCCCGAGCACAACTGCATAGGACACCTAAGTATGATCGAGGCATGGAGAAGGACCTGCTCGACCCCTCCGTGGTCTCCTCGGAGCTCGTCACGTACGCCGCACGGCTGATCCGGGTGGTGGGCCGGCAGGTCTCGAGCGACTCCCCCGCTGCCCTCCGACTGCTGGCCCAGCTCGACGAGCTCGGCCCCAGCACGGTCACCGACCTGGCCCGGGCCGACCGCACCGCGCAGCCGACGGTGTCGGCCGCGCTCCGGAGCCTCGAGGACCAGGACCTCGTCGCCCGGCAGGCGCACCCCGCGGACGCCCGCTCGACGCTGGTCAGCCTCACCGACCAGGGCCGACGAGCGCTCGCGTCGGCGCGCGACCGGTACGGCGAGGTGCTCGACGGGCTCATCGACGAGCGCGGCGTGGACCGGGCCGAGGTCGCCCGCGCCATCGACGTCCTCCGCACCCTGACCGACCACCCCAGCACCTGATCAACCAGAACCGAGGAACCTTGTCGTCCACCTTCCGCCAACCCCGGGCCGTCTGGGCCGTCGCCTTCGCCTGCGTCATCGCGTTCATGGGCATCGGCCTGGTCGACCCGATCCTCAAGCCGATCGCCGACCAGCTCGGCGCCGGTCCCAGCCAGGTCTCGCTGCTGTTCACCAGCTACATGGCCGTCATGGGCGTCGCGATGCTCATCACCGGCTGGGTGTCGAGCCGCATCGGCGCCAAGCGCACGCTGCTGAGCGGCCTGGTCCTGATCATCGTGTCGTCCGCCCTCGCCGGCATGAGTGACACCGTCGGACAGATCGTCGGCTTCCGTGCCGGGTGGGGTCTCGGCAACGCCCTCTTCATCGCCACCGCACTGGCCACGATCGTCACCGCGGCCAGCGGGTCGGCCAAGCAGGCCGTGATCTTCTTCGAGGCCGCGCTCGGCCTCGGCATCGCGGCCGGTCCGATCGTGGGCGGCCAGCTCGGCTCGATCTCCTGGCGCGCGCCGTTCTTCGGCGTCGCGGTCCTCATGTTCATCGCGCTGGTCGCGACCACGTTCTTGCTCCCCTCGACCCCGAAGGCGCCACGGCCCACCTCGTTGGCCGATCCGTTCCGGGCGCTCAGGCACAAGGGCCTGCTGGTCATCGCGCTGACCGCCCTGTTCTACAACGTCGGCTTCTTCACGCTGCTCGCGTTCGCGCCGTTCCCGTTGGACATGACGGCGTCGCAGGTCGGCTGGATCTTCTTCGGCTGGGGCCTGCTGCTCGCCTTCACCTCCGTGTGGGGCGCGCCCTGGCTCGAGGAGCGGATCGGCCTGCTGCCGAGCATCGTCGGCGCGCTCGTGCTGTTCGCCCTCGACCTCGCGGTGATGGCGATCTGGACCGACTCGAAGACCGTCCTCGTCGCCGGCATCGTCGTCGCCGGTGCCTTCATGGGCGTCAACAACACGTTGATCACCCAGTCCGTCATGGGGGTCGCTCCGGTCGAGCGCGGGGTCGCGTCCGCGGCGTACTCCTTCGTCCGGTTCTCCGGCGGCGCCGTCGCACCGTGGCTCGCGGGACGTCTCGGTGAGGAGATCAACGTGCACGCGCCGTTCTGGATGGGTGCGGCCGCCGTCCTGGTCGGTACGGCGGTGCTGCTGGTGTTCCGGAGCGCCGTGCGCCCGGTCGACGAGGAAGGACAGGCCTCCACCCAGGGGGACACTGTCGACGAAGCCGAGCTGGTCGCCGTCGGCGACCTGGACTGACTGGAGGGACACCGTGGACGAGCTCGATGCGGCCCTGGTCCGCCTCTTCTCCGAAGAGCCCCGGATCGGCGTCCTGGAGGCCTCGCGACGACTCAGCGTCGCGAGGGGCACGGTGCAGTCGCGCCTCGACAAGCTGGTCGAGCGCGGCGTCATCGTCGACTGGGCGCCGACGCTCGACCCGGAGGCCATCGGCTATCCGGTGACGGCGTTCCTGACCCTCGAGATCAAGCAGGGCGCGGGCCACGACCACGTGGCCGAACAGCTCGCGCGGCATCCCCGAGGTGCTCGAGGCGTGCACGATCACCGGCGTCGGCGACATGTGGTGCCGCGTCGTGGCGCGTTCGAACCTCGACCTGCAACGCGTCATCGACGCCGTGCTCGGCTGCGACGGCGTGGTCCGCTCGACCGCCGTGATCGCCCTCGCCACGCAGATCCGGCACCGCGTCCTGCCGCTGCTCGGCGGGAGCACGCGTAGTCCAGACTCCCGGGACGAGCCTCCGAGGACTTCCCTCGGCACCCGCTCACGTTCGGCCCGAGCCCGGTGCACCCGATGCGGCGGCTGACCGAGCACCTCGGTGGCGCAGCGGTGTGGGCGAAGCGCGAGGACGTGAGCTCGCCGGGCTCGCCTACGGCGGCAACAAGATCCGCAAGCTGGAGTACATCGTCCCCGACGTGCTGGCCAGCGGCGCCGACACCCTCGTGTCGATCGGTGGCTACCAGTCCAACCACACGCGCCAGGTCGCGGCGAGTCGCGGCGCACCTCGGCCTCGGGTGCCGGCTGGTCCAGGAGAAGTGGGTGGACTGGGACGACCCGGTCAACGACAAGGTCGGCAACATCCTGCTGTCCCGGATCATGGGCGCCGACGTACGCCTTGACCCGCACGGCTTCGACATCGGCATCCGGCAGTCGTGGGAGGAGGCGCTCGCCGAGGTCGAGGCCGCGGGCGGGACGCCGTACGCCATCCCGGCCGGCGCGTCGGAGCACCGCCTCGGCGGGCTCGGCTTCGCCAACTGGGCGTTCGAGGTGGCGGCGCAGGAGCAAGAGCTCGGCGTCTTCTTCGACACGATCGTCGTGTGCACCGTCACCGGCTCGACGCACGCCGGGATGATCGCCGGCTTCGCGGCTCTCGAGGAGGCGGGCGGAAGGCCCCGGCGCATCCTCGGCATCGACGCTTCGGCCACGCTCGACAAGACCCGCGACCAGGTCGCCCGCATCGCCCGGCACACCGCCGACCTCATCGACCTCGGCCGCGGGGTGCGCGACGACGAGATCACGGTGCTGGAGGGCTGGGCGGGCGACCTCTACGGCATCCCCGTCGAGTCCACGGTCGAGGCGATCCGGCTGACCGGCCGGCTCGAGGGCGTGATCCTCGACCCCGTCTACGAGGGCAAGTCGATGGCCGGCCTCGTCGACCTGGTGAGCAGCGGCGAGATCGGCAAGGACTCCAACGTCCTCTACGCGCACCTCGGCGGGCAGCAGGCGCTCAACGCCTACTCCGGCATCTTCGACTGAACGTCAGCGGTAGCGGACGCCCTGACGGCCGAGCTCGGCCCTGACCGCGGCCAGGTCGACGTCCGGGAGCGCGGACCCCGACTGAACGGACAGGGCCGCCGCGCTCCCGCCACCGCTCTCCTGCCGACCAGCCGGCATGGGTCTGCGGGTCCTGGCGGACGCCGCCTCGCGGAACGCCTGCTTGTCGAAGCCGCTGAGGTAGTACGTCACCGCCGCCGCCTGCATCTACTCGACCGGCGTGGGTCGCGGTGCGAGCGCCGGCACGGTACCAGGCCAGCCCCTCCACGCCGACGACCGTCAGGTTGCCTCCGAAGCAGCCGAAGCGCTCGAAGACCGCATGGCGCTGAATACTGCTCGTCTGCGGGAATACAGCTCGAGAAACCAGCAGACGAGCAGTAGTCAGCAGACGCGGGGAGCCGGCCCAGCGACCGCTCCTCCTCCTGGCCGCCTGAAGCGCGACCAGGCACAGACCGCACCCTAGGAGCGCGACGTCGCCCAGGCCCGGATCCTGTCGATGCGCTCCTGGAGCTGGTCGGCGGTCGCGATCGCCGCGAGGGGCCCGCCGCACTCCTGGCGCAGCGCGGCGTGGGTGACGCCGTGGGGCTGCCCGGTGCGGTGGTTCCAGGCCGACACGAGGCCGTTGAGCTCGCGGCGCAGGACGCCGAGCCGCTCGTGGGTCGAGACGTCCCGCGGCGCCTGCGCAGCGGTCGCGCCTCCCTGCCCTCGCTGGCGCTTGGCGCGCTCGGACTGGCGGTGGTGGAGCAGGTCGCGCACCTGGTCGGGCTCGAGCAGGCCGGGGATGCCGAGGAAGTCCATCTCCTCCTCGGAGCCGACGTGCACCTCGCCGGCGTGGCCGAACTCGCCGCCGTCGTAGAGCACCCGGTCGAAGCGCGCCTCCGACCCGAGCGCCTGGAACGGCATCAGCAGCTCCTCGCCCGAGGCCTGCTCCGCGGCCTGCTCGGCGGCGAGCAGGTCCTGCTCCGCGGCGAAGATGTCGTCCTCGTCCTCGACGCGACGGCCGAGCACGTGGTCGCGCTGGAGCTCGAGCTCGGAAGCCAGCCCGAGCAGGTGCGGGGCCGACGGGAGGAACACCGACGCGGTCTCGCCCCGGGCGCGGGCACGCACGAAGCGGCCGATCGCCTGCGCGAAGTAGAGCGGCGTCGTGGTGGTCGTCGCGTAGACGCCGACGGCGAGGCGCGGGACGTCGACGCCCTCGGAGACCATCCGCACCGCGACCATCCAGCGGTCGTCGCCCTCCGAGAACGACGAGATCCGCTTCGAGGCGGCCTTCTCGTCGGACAGCACGAGCACCGGCTTGTGACCGGTCGAGGCCTGGAGCAGCTTCGCGTAGGCACGCGCCGAGTCCTGGTCGGAGGCGATCACCAGGCCTGCGGCGTCGGGCACGTGCCGGCGTACCTCCGTCAGACCGGGTGTCCGCGGCGGCCAGCACCGACGGCATCCACGCGCCCTCCGGGTCCAGCGCCGTGCGCAGCGCCTGCGCCGTCAGGTCCTTCGTGAGCGGCTCGCCCAGCCGCGCGGCGACCTCGTCACCAGCGCGCGTGCGCCACTGCATCTCGCCGGAGTACGCCATGAACAGCACCGGGCGGACCACGTGGTCGGCGAGGGCGTGCCCGTAGCCGTAGGTGAAGTCCGCGAGGCTGCGCGGCACGCCGTCCTCGTCGGGGGCGTACCGGACGAACGGGATCGGGTTGACGTCGGAGCGGAACGGCGTGCCGGTCAGCGCCAGGCGACGGTGCGCCGGGTCGAACGCCTCGCGCACCGCGTCGCCCCACGACATCGCGTCGCCCGCGTGGTGGATCTCGTCGAGGATCACCAGCGTCTTGAAGCGCTCGGTGCGGATCCGCAGCGCCAGCGGGTTGGCTGCGACGCCGGCGTAGGTCACCGCGATGCCGAGGTAGTCCTTCGACGTCCGTCCCTTCCCGCCGGAGTACGCCGGGTCGAGCGGGACCCCCGCCTTGCTCGCGGCCTCGGCCCACTGCGTCTTGAGGTGCTCGGTGGGTGCGACGACGGTGACCCGCTCGATCCTGCGCTGCGCGAGCAGCTCGGCGGCGACCGTCAGCGCGAACGTCGTCTTGCCGGCGCCGGGCGTCGCGACCGCGAGGTAGTCACGGGGCGAGGCGGCGAAGTACCGGGTGATCGCCTCGGTCTGCCAGGCGCGCAGCTTGGCAGCGGTGCCCCAGGCGGCACGGTCGGGATAAGCGGGAGGGAGGGCGGGCGGATGACTCTCGGGGGTGGAGGTCACCTCACTCCTTGTCTTCGCCGCGCAGGGTCTCCCACGCCTCCTTGCACTCCGGGCAGACCGGGAACTTCTCCGGGTCCCGGCTGGGCACCCAGACCTTCCCGCAGAGGGCCACCACCGGGGTGCCCATGACCATCGCCTCGGTCAGCTTCTCCTTGTCCACGAAGTGCGAGAAGCGTTCGTGGTCGCCCTCGTCCGTGGTCTGGGTACGTCGGTCCTCGACCGTCTGGGTCCCGGGGCTGAGCTGGGTAGTCACAAGGGTCGAGTCTAGGTCAGTTGTGGGTGGGGTCGACGGGGCGTGTCGACACCCAGGCGAGCTCGCCGGGCTGGCGCTTGAGCACCGTGTGCCAGAGCCGCCCGGGGTCCTCGTCGAAGACGTCGTGCGCCGTCGACGGCACGACGTACCAGGACCCCTCCTCGATCTCGCCGTCGAGCTGACCGCTCGACCAGCCGGCGTACCCGGCGAAGATCCGCATCCGCGTCACGGCCGGCGCGAGCACCTCCACCGGCGTGTCGAGGTCGATGATGCCGGTGCCCTCGAAGAGCCGGCGGAACCCGATCGGCTCCACGCCGTCGAGACGCGGCACCAGGGCGAGCGCCAGCGCGGCGTCGGGGCTCACCGGCCCGCCCTCGAAGAGCACCTCCGGGGGGTCCACGGTGGCGACCCAGTCGGGCAGCACCGAGCTGACCTCGACGGCGGTGGGCCGGTTGAGGACCACCCCCAGGCTGCCGTCGTCGTCGTGGTCGAGGAGCAGCACGACCGAGCGCGCGAAGTTCGGGTCCACCAGCGCCGGGGTGGCCACCAGGAGGTGGCCGGCCGCGACGGCGCCGGGGTCCGTCATCGTGCCGCGGCCCGGACCGCAGCCGCCACGGAGGTGTGCACCTCGCCGTGGAAGACGCTGGGGATGATGTAGTTCGCGTTGCGCTCCTCAGGAGCCACGGAGTCCGAGATGGCCTTCGCGGCGGCGATGAGCAGGTCGGTCCCGATGCTGGTCGCCGACGCGTCGAGCAGGCCGCGGAACACCCCCGGGAAGGCCAGCACGTTGTTGATCTGGTTGGGGTAGTCGGACCGTCCGGTCGCGACCACGGCCGCGTGCTGACGGGCGATCCCGGGGTCGATCTCGGGCACCGGGTTGGCGAGCGCGAAGACGATGCTGTCGGCCGCCATCGAGGCGACGTCGTCCCCGGTCAGGATGTCCGGCGCGGACACGCCGATGAAGACGTCGGCGCCGCCCATCGCCGCGCCGAGCGACCCGGTGAAGTCGTCGGGGTTGGTGACGTCGGCCAGCCACTCGAGGGACTCGTGCAGGTCCGGCCGGCTCCGGTGGATCACCCCGTCGACGTCGGCGACCAGCACGTTCGTCGCGCCCGCTGCGAGGAGGACGTGGAGGATCGCCTGGCCCGCCGCACCCGCCCCCGACATGACGATCCGGACCTCGCCGAGCTCCTTGTCGACGACCCGCAGCGCGTTGCGCAGGGCGGCCAGGACGACGATGGCCGTGCCGTGCTGGTCGTCATGGAAGACCGGGATGTCGAGGATCTCTCGCAGCCTCGCCTCGATCTGGAAGCACCGCGGTGCCGAGATGTCCTCGAGGTTGATCCCCGCGAAGCCCGGCGAGAGCGCCCGCACGATCTCGACGATCGCGTCGGGGTCCTGCGTGTCGAGGCAGATCGGCCAGGCGTCGATGCCGGCGAACCGCTTGAACAGCGCGGCCTTGCCCTCCATCACGGGCAGGGCGGCGGCAGGGCCGATGTTGCCGAGGCCGAGCACCGCGGAGCCGTCGGTCACGACCGCGACGGCGTTGCGCTTGATGGTCAGGCGCCGCGCGTCGTCGGGGTTCGCGGCGATCGCCTGGCACACCCGGGCCACGCCGGGGGTGTAGATGAGCGAGAGGTCGTCACGGTTGCGGATGGGGTGCTTGGACTCCATCTTGATCGTGCCGCCGAGGTGCATCAGGAAGGTCCGGTCCGAGACCTTGCCGACCGTCACCCCCTCGAGCGCGCGGAGCGTCTCGACGAGGCGCTCCGAGTGCGCCGTGTCGATGGCCGCGCAGGTGACGTCGATCTGCAGGCGGTCGTGGCCCGACGCGCTCACGTCGAGCGCGGTCACGACTCCGCCAGCCTGCTCGACGGCGCTGGTCAACGCGCTGATGGCGGACCCGCCCGACGGGAGCTCGAGTCGCACGGTGATCGAGTAGGAGATGCTCGGCGTCGCTGCCACGGCAGCATCGTGTCACGCCCCCGCCCGGGGGGCCGAGCGGTGGGGCCGGGCCCCGGCCGCGGTCGCACCTGGGAGGAGGGCCGCACGGCCAAAGGGAGAAGACCGTGCGGAGTCGGGCGACCGCGCCCGGGACCCGAGTCGGTGGGGCGCCGGCCGGGAGTCAGTCCCGGTCGAGCGCCTGGCGCAGCCGCTCGGCGAACAGCTGGCCGCGCTGGCGCGGCGAGCCGGTCGGACGGGCGGTGCGGTGGGATCCGGCCGACGGGGTCTCCGTGAGGCCGAGAGCGGACCGGAGCCGCTCGGTGAAGGTGGGCGAGCTGTGGATCATCGCAGTGCCCTCTCTGTGTTGACGTACCAACGGTACGTACTCAGAGTATGGAACCGACCGGGCGTTCCCCAAACGTGCGCGTCGTGATCCCGCCCACACCGTCGACACCTAGGGTGGGGCCATGACGACCAAGGCCGCGCACGACCTGCTCAAGCGGGCCGGGCGGGTCTCGCGCCGGCAGGAGTACTCCGCGTCCACCAAGCGGGCCCTCGTCGACGTCGCGCGGGAGCGCTTCGCGACCCAGGGGTACGCCGGCACCAGCCTCGACGAGATCGTGGCCGGCGCCCGCGTGACCAAGGGCGCGCTGTACCACCACTTCAAGGGCAAGCGGGACCTCTTCGAGGCGACCTTCGAGGCCGTCGAGGACGCCGCCTCCGACCGCATCCGGGACGCGATCCGCACCGTGGACGACCCCTGGGAGCGCGCGATCACCGGGCTCCGGGAGTTCCTCTCGGTCACCCGCACCGAGGAGTACCGCCGGATCGTCATCCAGGAGGGACCCTCCGTCCTGGGCTACGAGCGCTTCCGCGAGCAGGAGGAGCGCAGCACCTTCGGTCTGGTCCACGACATCGTCGCGTCGCTGTTGGAGCCCTACGCCCTGCCCGAGAGCACCGTGCAGGTGTTCACGCGCCTGTTCTTCGGTGCCATGTCGGCCACGGGCTCGGCCGTCTCGCTGGCCGAGGACCCGCAGCAGGCAGCGGACGACGCCGAGGGCGCCATCGTGCTCGTGCTCGCCGGCATCCGCTCCCTCGTCCAGGGCGATGCGGAGCTGCCGACCGCGGAGCAGCTCGCTCCCGGCCTCGCCCGGGACCGCGACGGGTCCGAGGACGCGTCCTAGCGGGCCACCGTCACGTTGCCGCCGGTGGCCGGCACCAGCTCGACCCACACCTTGCCCGCCGGAAGGGCGAGCTCCTTCTTGCCCTGCGCGAGCGTGAGGTCCGCGTCGAGACCGTCCTTGTTCCACGATCCGCGCACGAGCCTGCCGTCGTGGAAGACCATCGCCGGCCCGGTGCCGGTGAACTTGGTCTCGGGGACCGGGTTGCCCGCCGGGTCGAGGTAGCCGGCGTCGCCGACCTGCACGCGCAGCACCAGGACGGTGTCCGGCGTGAACTGATCGGCGGAGTCCGCGTTTGAGTCGGTGTTGAGGTAGTGCCCGTCCCGGAACTGCCACGCCGTGGAGCTGCCGCCGGAGAACACCGCGGTGAGGCCGCGCGCGGGGACCCCCTTCGGAAGCCCGTCCGCGCCGAACGGGAGGTACGGCTTGACCGGGTCGACGCCCTTGAGCGTCTTCACGAGCTCAGGGAGCTTGTTGAACAGGTTGTACGGCGCCACGCGGTCGGTGCGTCGGTAGTAGCCGGGGCCACCCTCGGTGACCGTGGGGATCCCGGCTCCCTTGAGCCGGGTGATGGTGACCGGTGCCCCACCGCTCGCGACGAGCGTCGCGTCGAGGGGCTGCACGATGCCGATGTCGGTGGCGCGCATCGACCGGACCGGGCCGACCTCTGCCGGGATCGTCGAGTAGTACGACACCGCGAGCCGGGTGATCCCGCCCTCCACCAGCTCCTCGGTGATGAGATCCGCGTCGCCGAGGCCGATCTGGGGCGCGCTGTTCCCGGAGTTGTCGATCTTGACGGTGACGACCGGGTGGTCGGGGACCTCGGAGAGGTCGAGCCCCGTCAGCGGCGACGTGGCGCCGAGCGTGGTGTCGCCCTCGATGCCCTGGCTCTCCTGGCCGGCCGGCTCCTCGTCGTCCTTGCCGCCGCCACACCCGGAGAGCGCGAGCGACGACGCGAGCGCGAGGGCGGTCAGCGTGCGGAGGCGGCCAAAGCGTAGGAGCGCGGTAGACATTCCCCAAGCATGGCAGCGCCGATGCCCCCATCCGGCGAGCGGCACGCCTGCGGCGTGCGACATCTCACGCGCTGTTCAGCGGTGCCGCAGCGTGCCCGCGAACCAGCGGTTCGTCCAGATCGGGTCCCGCTGCACCTTCCGCCCGGGCGAGGGTGCGTGCACGATCGTGCGCCGCCCGTCGTGGCGCCCGAGGTAGATCCCCACGTGGTACACGCCGCCGGAGTTGCGGAAGAACACGAAGTCACCGGGCCGCATGTGCGCCCGCGTGACCCGCTTCATGTAGCGGGCCTGCTGGGCCGACGTGCGCGGCACCCGGGTGAAGCCGGCCCGGTGCGTGCTGAACCACACGAGCCCCGAGCAGTCGAAGCGGTTCGGACCCTCGGCGCCGTACCGGTAGCGGTCACCCACCTGTCGGAGCGCGACCTCCTGGACGTGCTTCACGCGCTCCTGACGGGTCGTGTCCGCGGACGCCGGAGCGGCGGCGAGGCCTGCTCCGACGAGCGGCAGGACGACGACGAGGACGGTCGTGAGGAGGGGGGCGAGGCGGCGCATGACGTACCACCCTGCCGCGCATCGGCAGACCTGTCAGGAGATTCGGTCAGACCTTCGCGCCGCCGTCGACGTACAGCGTCTGCCCGGTGATGTACGACGCCTCGTCACTGCAGAGGAAAGCCGCGGCCGCCGCGATGTCCTCGGGGTGGCCCACCCGACGCACGGGGTTGGCCTCCGCGTTGAGCCGGCGGAGCTCCTCCGGCTCGAGCTTCAGGCGTACGGCGGTCGCGTCGGTCATCTCGGTGACGATGAACCCGGGCGCGATGGCGTTGACGTTGATGCCGTAGGGACCGAGCTCGATCGCGAGCGTCCTGGTGAAGCCCTGGACGCCCATCTTGGCGGCGGAGTAGTTGGCCTGGCCGCGGTTGCCGAGGGCGGAGACGCTCGAGAGGTTGAGGATCTTGCCGTACTTCGCCGGGACCATGTGCTTCTGGACCTCGCGGCTCATCAGGAACGCCCCGCGGAGGTGCACGCCCAGGACGAGGTCCCAGTCGTCGGTGGTCATCTTGAACAGGAGGTTGTCGCGGGTGATGCCCGCGTTGTTCACGAGCACGTCGACCTTGCCGAGCTCCTCGACGATCCGGGTGACCGCAGCCTCGACGGCACCCTCGTCGCTGACGTCGCAGCCCACCCCGATGGCCCGCGCGGCGCCCAGGCCGGCGGCGGTCTCGCTCGCAGCGCCCTCGTCGAGGTCCAGCACCGCGAGGGACGCCCCTTCGGACGCGAACCGCTTGGCGGTGCCGGCTCCGATCCCCCGGGCTGCCCCGGTGACGATCACGACGCGTCCTTCGTAGCGGCTCATCAGTCCTCTTCCTCGTGTCGGCGTGCGGCGGGGCTGAGTCTGGCACGGGTATTCTGGGGGGATGCACAAGGGAGGGTTCAGGTTCGCCGTGCTCCTGTCCTTGGCGCTCGCGGCGACCACGTTGGTGATGGCGTGGATCTACGACCTGCCGGTGCGAGACCCGGACCACACCGTGGCCGGGCCGACCTTCGTCAGGCTGCCTCTGATCCTGCTGCTGGCCTTCCTCGCCGACGTGGTGCCACGGACGCTGTGGCGTGCCCGCGGGATCCACGGGGTCCCCGCCCGCTTCATGTCCGTGGTCCGGGAGCGCTGGGGCATGACGCACGTGCGCTTCGCCCTGGTCGGGCTCGGGGCCTGGTACCTCACCTACGCGTCGTTCCGGAACCTCAAGTCCTACGTCCCGTTCGTCAACGGGCACCTCTGGGACGGCCTGCTCGAGGACGTGGACCGGCTGATCTGGTTCGGTCACGACCCCGCCGTCGTCCTGCACCAGTGGCTCGGCACCGGCCTGGCCGCTCATGTCTTCTCGCTGATCTACATCGCGTGGATCGTCTTCGTCCCGGTCTCCCTGGTCGTGGCCCTGGTGTGGACCCGGGACACCCGGGCCGGCGCCTGGTACGTCACCGCGGTCGCGGTCGACTGGGTGCTCGGCGTGGCCACCTACTTCGCGGTCCCGACCCTGGGCCCGATCTACGCGCGCCCGGAGTCCTTCCAGGCGCTCGCCCAGACCGACGTCACCGGCCTCCAGCGCACGATGATGTCCGAGCGCCACGAGGTGCTGGTCAACCCGTTCACCACCGACGCCGTGCAGACGATCGCGGCCTTCGCGTCCTTGCACGTCGGCATCTGCGTGACGATGTGTCTCATGGCCGAGCTGCTCGGCCTCCACAAGGCGCTGCGGGTGTTCCTGTGGGTGTTCCTCGCCCTCACCGTGCTCGCGACGGTCTACCTCGGGTGGCACTACTTCGTCGACGCCCTCGGCGGCGCGGCCCTCGGCACCGCCGGCGTCTGGATCGCCGCCCGTGGCACCGGAAACGCGTTCCGGCGCCGCCGCCCGGCGGCTCAGCCGACCGTCGTCACGGCACCGGCCAGCCGGGTCGCGTAGTCCGCGAGCTCGGCATCGTCGGCGTACTTCGTGCGCGGCCAGAAGAAGCCACGCAGCCCGTCGCCCTTCGTGCGCGGCACGACGTGCAGGTGCAGGTGCGGGACGCTCTGGCTGACCGTGTTGTTGATCGCGACGAACGACCCCTGCGCCCCGAGCGCGTCCTTCACCCCCTGGCTCAGCCGTTGCGCCACCTCGAGGAAGGGGTCCCGCAGCCCCGCCGGCAGGTCGGGCAGCGTCTCGACGTGCTGCCGCGGCACCACGAGCGTGTGGCCCTTGAAGACCGGACGGATGTCGAGGAACGCGACGAAGTCGGGCTCGTCGAGGACGACGGCGGCCGGTGCCTCTCCCGCGACGATCGCGCAGAAGAGGCACCCGGCCGGTCGTGTCATCGGCTCAGGCTAGCGACCCCCTCAGGTCGCCCGTCGCGTGAGACTGAGCCGTGACGGCGTGACGACCCACCCCGCGAGCGGGGCCATCACGAGCACCGCCGCCAACGTGCCGGCGGTCGCCAGCCACGGCACGTCCACCCCGGACGCGCCGTCGAGCTGGGTGAAGGCGAGGCCGGTCGGAAGACCGACGGCGAGGCCGAGGACGCAGCCGACGAGCGCGAGGAACAGGCCGTGCATGGCGCCGAGCGACCTCCTGCGCCACGGACCCGCCCCGACCGCGGCGAGCGTCGCCACGTCGTCACGACTCTCCGCAGCGGCCAGGGCCACGGCGACCCCGACCACGAGCGCGCTCAGGAGCCCGGCGGCGGCCAGGCCGGAGAACTGCATGAGGTCGACACGGGAGCGTTCCGGGTCGTAGGAGTAGCCGTCGATGCCGTACACACGCAGCCGGTCGATCATGTCCTGCGTGAACGGCTGGTCGGCGTGCACGAGCATCTGGCCGTAGACCGGGCGCAGGCCGAGCTCCTCCGCCGTCCGCGGGCTGACGAAGGCGCTGCCGAGCATCCCGTTGTTCCCGGCGCCCTCGACCCTGCTGACCGACACCGCCGGGAGCGTCATGGCGCCGTCGGGGTTCTTGCTCCTGGGGCGCACCACGAGGTCGGCCTCGTCCGTGGGCCTGCGCGGGTCCACGAGCACGACGCTGCCGTCCCGGAACGCCGCGAGGGCCTCGTCGCTGCCGGGACCGAGGAGCTCGGCGAGGTCGTCCTCCGACATCGAGGCGACGCCGGAGTAGCGGCCGTCGACCGTGACCTCACGGTGGTCGCGGGTCTGCAGTCCCGACGAGCTCAACGTGCGCAGGTCTCCCCCGACGACGTCCTCGACCGTCGCCTCGACCCTGGCGAGGCGGGCGTCCTCGACCTGACCGTCGTAGACCGACACCGTCATGGTGTTCGCGGCCATGTCCCCCGTGGCGTCGACCGCCCGGGCCGCGGTGCTGAAGCCGAAGCCGGCGAGCACCGCGCCCCCGATGGTGATGGTGAGCGCCATGGTGGCCGCGGCCGAGCGGAAGCGGTGCCGCCCTGCGTCACGGAACGCGTAGCGCCCGGCGAGCGGGAGTGCCTGCCCCGAGCGTGCCGCCTGTCGCACGACGTACGGCGTCGCCCACACCGTGCCGGCGACCATGAGCACCAGGCCGAGGAACACGAGGTAGGCGCCGAGCGGCGACTCGGAGGCGCGCGGCGCGAACGCACGGGCAGTCATCCAGCCCCCACCGGCGACGAGGAGCAGCCCGAGGCCCGCGAGGACGAAGGCGCCGCGGTGTGCCTTGGACTCGCCCGATCGCACCGGGAACCGACCGGACAGCGCGGCGACCGGGGTGAGCCGGCCGACGTTCCAGCCGGGGAGCAGTGCTGCGGCCACGGAGGTGAGGGAGCCCAGCACGGCGATCACGATCACGGCCCGCCAGTCGATCTCCTGGCGCCACATCTCCGACCCGGAGATCCCCTCCCAGAGCGGGATGCCGACGCGGAAGACACCGAGCCCGGCCGCCACGCCCACGAGCGAGGACCCGATGCCCAGCACGATGCCCTGGGCCAGCAGCACCCGGCGGACGTCGCCGCCGGCGCCGCCGTTGGCGGCGAGCAGGCCGAGGTCGCGCACCTGGCGACGGGCCGCGACGGCGAAGGCGGCACCGACGAGCAGCACCACCTCGAGCAGGCCGACCAGGATGCAGAGCGCGCCGACCAGGATGGGCGTGACGTCGACGTCGCTGCGCTCCCCGAGGTGCCACGCCTCGGGGTGCACGATCGCGTCGCGCGGCTGCATCATCACGCCGGTGGCCGCGAGGTCCCTGGCAAGGTCGTGCAGCTGGCTGGACGTGAGGTCCGGGAGGTCGACGAACGCGCTCCGTGCGAGACGGGTGCGTTGACGGTCGTTCAGCAGCCGCGTGTCCGGACCGGTCACGAGCGTGAGGCCCCCGTTGTCGTAGGAGCTGTCGCTGGTGACGACGCCGACGACCGCGAGGCTCGACCCGTCGGCGAGATCCACCCGCGCGTCCTTCGTCGGGGCACCGTCGGCCCCGAGCAGCCCGAGCTGGTCGGCGGTGGTCGCATCGAGCGCCACGTCGTCGGGTCCCACGGGGGCCTTCCCCGCGGCCAGGTGCACGAGCGGGTCGAGGATGTCGGAGGAGAAGTCGACGACGCTGACCCAGCTCTGACCGCCGGACGCCAGCGGCACCGCGGTCGTCGCCGAGATCCCGGCAGGCACGAGCACGCTCCCCTGGGGGAGCAAGGTGGCCAGGTCGACGTCCGCGGCGTCACGGCGCTCGGCGCCCTCGGCCTTGGTGGGGCTCAGCCACAGGGCGTCGCGCAGCCGCACCTTGGTGAAGCCGCTGACCATGACGTGTGCGTCCGCGCCGCCCATGGTCGAGCGCGCCTCGCGCTCGGTGTCCCAGCGTGAGTTGTACGACGCCAGCGCGGCCACCGTGGCCACGACCACCGGCAGGGCCACGAGCACGCAGGTGAGCAGGGCGCGGACCTTGTGGCGGCGCAGGTCGCGCCGGGCCATCCGCAGCGCGGGTCTCCAGTGCCTCACCGGAGGACCCGCCCTGCGACGAAGGCCTCCGGCGAGACCGCAGATCCCGCCTCGTCGACGACCGCGCCGTCGCGGAGGAACACGACGCGGTCGGCCCAGCCGGCGTGCCGGGCCTCGTGCGTGACGAGGAGCGCAGCCGCGCCCGCGTCGCAGCGCGCGCGCAGCAGGGCGAGGACGTGCTCGCCGGTCTCGGAGTCGAGCGCGCCGGTCGGCTCGTCGGCGAGGATCAGGCTGCGCTCGCCGACGACCGCGCGGGCGATCGCGATGCGCTGCTGCTGACCGCCGGACAGGTCGTCGGGGAAGCGGTCGTAGAGACCCTCGAGGCCGACCTCGTCGAGCGCGGCATGCGCCTGCTCCATCGCGGCGCGCGTGCGTACGCGGTCGAGCTCGAGCGGGAGCGCGACGTTCTCGGCGGCGGTCAGGCTCGGGATCAGGTTGTAGTCCTGGAAGACGTAGCCGACCCGGCGACGCCGGACCCTGGCGAGGTCGCCCTTGGACAGCGAGCCGAGCTCCTCGCCCTGGACGCGCACGCGTCCTGCCGTGGCCTGGTCGAGGCCCCCGGCGAGGTTGAGCAGCGTGGACTTGCCGGAGCCCGACGGCCCCATGACGGCCACGAGCTCACCGGGCATGACGGTGAGGTAGAGGCCGCGCAGCGCGTGGACGGCCGCGTCCCCGCGGCCGTGGATGCGGCTGACGTCGATGACCTCGAGGGCGGGCTCGTTCATGCGCGTGCTCCTGTCGTGGTGGTGGTGCTCCCGGAAGCGCCCCGGGCGCCACCCGCGTCCCCTCGACGGGCGGCGGCCCTGGACAGGGCGGTCTCGCAGTGGTCGAGCCAGCGGACCTCGGCCTCGAGCTGGTAGCGCATCGACTCCAGGACGAGGGTCCACGACAGGTCGTCGGGGTCACCCGCCTTCTTGAGCCGGGTGAGGTCCTGCATCGCGACCATGGACGCGGCGCGCTGCCGCTGGATGACTCCCCCGACGTCGACACCGGGGACCGTCACCGCGAGCGCGAGCTTGATCGCGAGCTCGTCGCGCGGGCGGTCGGCGCTGACCACAGGTGTGGCGAACCAGCCCTGGAGCTCCTCCCGGCCGGCGTCGGTGATCGCGTAGGGCACCCGACCCTCGCCGTCGTCCTCCCCCGTGCTGACGAGGCCGTCGCGCTCGAGGCGCGCGAGCGTCGTGTAGACCTGCCCCACGTTGAGGGGCCAGGTGGAACCGGTGGTCGCGTCGAACTCGGAGCGCAGCTGGTAGCCGTGCATCGGTTCGCGTTCGAGAAGGGCGAGCAGCCCGTGCCTGATCGACATATACGCAGTATGCATACTCCGTAGGTGCATACCAAGTAGGTACTCCTCGTGCGTGTCGCGCCTAGGGTGCGGGGATGACTCTCGAACGACGCACCCTCCTGAAATCCGCCGGCGCCGCCGCGCTCGTCGGCGGGCCTTTCGCCGGGCTCGCCCCGCACGCCGCCGCGGCGGCGAAGGGGCGGCCGACACCGGGCGCACCCCTCGGCCCCGTCCCCGACCTGCGCGACGGCAAGGTGCGCCTGCACCTGCCCGCCGGGTTCCAGTACCGCTCCTTCCACGACACGGAGTCGCCGGTCGTCCTGGACGACGGCACCCGGCTCCCCGGGCGCCACGACGGCATGGGCGCCTTCCCGGGCTCGCGGAAGACCGTGGTCCTGGTCCGCAACCACGAGGTCAACGGCACCCCCGGCTTCTTCGGACCGGGCACGCCGTACGACACCGCCACCGGCGGCGGCACCACGACGATCCGCACCACCCGCACCGGTGAGGTGCTCTCCTCCTTCACCAGCCTCAACGGCACGATGATGAACTGCAGCGGAGGCCGGATGCCGTGGGGCGCCTGGGTCACCTGCGAGGAGACCGTCAACGGCCCCGACGTCGGCGCCGACTTCACCGGCAACCCCAACACGGGGCTGCAGAAGCGGCACGGCTACGTGTTCGAGGTCCCGGTCGGTGGCCAGTCGAACCGGCAGCCGCTCACCAGCGCCGGCCGGTTCGCCCATGAGGCCGTCTCCTTCGACCCGCGCGAGGGCCGGCTCTACCTGACCGAGGACAACTTCGGTTTCGCCTCCGGCTTCTACCGCTACACGCCGAAGCAGAACCCGATGCGCACCGGGCACCTCGACAACGACGGTGTGCTCGAGATGCTCGCGGTCAAGGGTCAGCCCAACAAGCACCTCGAGGGCGCCCAGACGCGTGGGGCGACGTACGACGTGGAGTGGGTCCGGATCGACGAGCCCGACGTCGAGTTCGACCACACGCCGGGCCAGCCCGCGCCCACCACGAACGACGAGGCCGTCGTGTTCGTCGGGAACCAGGGCCGCGCCCAGGGCGCGGCCTCCTTCTCCCGGCTGGAGGGTCAGGCCTACGACAACGGCCTGGTGTTCTTCACCTCGACCCAGGGCGGCGGAGCGGAGCAGTCCGGCACCGGCCCCGAGCCGGTCGAGGGCTACGGCAACGGCTTCGGCCAGGTCTGGGCCTACGACACCAAGCGGCAGAAGCTCACCTGCCTGTTCCAGTCACCGGGGGTCGACACGCTCGACCTCCCCGACAACGTGACCACGTCGAAGCGCGGCACCCTGGTCATCTGCGAGGACAGCACCGGGGACAACTACGTGCGGGGCCTGACACCGCGTGGCCAGCTCTGGAACATCGCGCTCAACCGGCTGACCAACGCGGCCGGCGCACCGCGCTACGGCGACGAGTTCGCCGGCTCGACGTTCAGCCACGACGGGCACACGCTGTTCGTCAACATCCAGGCCAGCGCCGGCCAGACCTTCGCCGTCTGGGGCGACTGGAAGAAGATCGGCGTCTGACCCCTGACGTGCGGAACCCCTGGCAGGCCTTGCCTGCCAGGGGTTCCTGCGTCTCAGCGCGTCGACATCACTGTTGAGCGGTGGTGTACAGCGTCTGGATGACCGAGCCGAAGTACGGCCCGTACATCGCGTTCTTCTCGCCGCGGTAGCCGAACGAGTTGACCGACACCTGCGTGCCGGTGCTGCCGTTGAAGCCCTGGAACCACGGGCCGCCCGACGAGCCGCCGGTCATGTTGCAGGCCAGTCGCATGTCGTTGCTGCCACCCGTCGTGTCGTTGGTGACGGTGCCGGAGCAGTAGTCCAGCGTGGTGCCGTCGTACGGCGCGGCCTGCGGGTACCCGAACGAGTACAGGAACTGGCCGCGGGGCTGGTTGAAGCCGATGCCCTGGCTGCCCACCGTCGCGGTGAGCGTCTTGCTGTTGACGGTGCCGACCTTGGCCATGCCGACGTCGTAGTCGAAGTCGCCCGCGGTCTGCCACTGCGAGGTGGTGAACAGCTGGGTCGCGGCGAAGGTGCCGTACGGGCGCGCACCGTGGTCGTAGGCGGGCACGAAGGCGAAGTTGGTGACGAACGCTCCCGGGCCCTCGTTGACGCAGTGCCCGGCCGTCGTGACCAGGCTCTGGTTGGCCGAGGTCACCGCGCTGCCGGAGCAGACGTAGTTGGAGCCGGCCTCGGTGAAGAACACCTTGCCGGTCGTCTTCACCACGTTGCCGCCACCGGTCCAGGGACCGCCGAGGAAGCCGCCGTTCGGCTGCGGCTTCGGCGGCTTGCCCCTCACGACAGTCGGGGCGCCGGTCTCGACCTGGGACGCCTGCCCGGTCGGGGCGACCGTCTTGGGCACGGCGTGGCGCATCCGAGCCTTGGTCCAGTACTGCCGGACCTGCTTCTGCGCGGCCGGCGAGGCGGCTGCGGCGGTGCGGTGCGACACGACCGGTGAGCGATCGGTCTTGGTCTCGGCCTGACGGGCGTCCGCGGGACCGCCGAGGCCGAGCAGCCCCGTGGTCATCAGGGCGCCGGCAAGCACGGCGACAGGGATCTTCCTCATGCAGTTGTCCTCTCGTGGCACCACCCGAGTGGTGGGGTGCGATTCCCCATGACCCTCACAAATCGGCACACGTGGCGTCAATGGCTGGGGCGAGAACGGACCCAGGCCATCAGGGCTGATGCCACGTGCCCATGAGAGCGGACGCGCCGCCTTCGGGTGTGGGAATCCGCGCGTGACGGTCCTAGGCTGCCGCGCATGAGCGAGATGAGCATGAACAAGGTCATCCACAGCGCGTTCCGTCGTGACCTCGACAGGTTCATCGGCGCCCTGTCGTCGTTCCCGCCGGGTGACCTCGGTCGGGCCAAGCAGCTCGGGACCGCGTGGAAGAACTTCGAGTTCGAGCTGACCTACCACCACGAGGGCGAGCACGCGACGGCGTGGCCGGCACTGGAGCAGGTCGGCGTCAGCCGTGAGCTGCTCGCGACGATGGACGAGGAGCACGCCGTCATGGGCCAGGCCCTCGTCGACGCGGGCGAGTCGATGACGGCGCTGACCCGCACCGCCGGCATCGAGGAGTCCCGCGCGGCGCTCGCGGCGTTCGAGCACCTCAAGGAGGTCACCCTCCGCCACCTCGAACACGAGGAGGCCGAGCTCGAGCCCGTCTACCAGGCCAACCACGACGCTCCCGCCATCCAGGAGATGGGCAAGAAGTTCGCCAAGGTGTCCCCGGCACGCGGTGGCCACTTCTTCGCGTGGCTGCTCGACGACGCCTCCCCCGAGGCGCGTGCCTCCCTCGGCGCCACGGTGCCCGGCCCGGTCATCAAGGTGCTGACCGGCGTCTTCGGTCGCAGCTACCGCAAGAACGTCGCGTCGGTCTGGTCCTGACCCTTTCCGGGGTCGGTGCGCCGCAGCACGACGTGGGCCGCGAGGAAGGCCACGATCGCGGGCGGCACGTGGGCGAACTCCTCGGCCAGCGCCAGCACGCCGAGCGTGACCAGCGCGGCGGCGAGGAGGGCGGACTGCTCGGCGCGGAGCGTCACGCCACCCCTGCGGGCGACGGCGGGGTCAGCGAGGCGAGCCGTCGACGGTCCAACGGGGACGGGCGGCGCTCGGTGCGCTCGTCCAGCACCCGGGCTGCCTCCTCGGCCTGACCGGCGCGGACGAGGCTGTAGAGCAGCGCCTCCTCCACGATCTCGCGCTGGGCGGCGGACCCGCCGACCTTGACCAGCACCGGCAGGACGTCGGACATCAGGGCAGCGGCCTTGCGCCAGTCGGAGTCCAGGGCCGCGAGGAACGCCTCGCACACCGGGGCGACGACCGTGCGCATCGCCGGCTCCTCCCGACGCAAGCAGTGGTCGTGGAGCAGCTGAAGGCGTGGGCGTTGCTCGGCGGCGGCCAGGGCCACTGCGGCGTGCAGCGCGACGAACGGGGTCTCCGGGCGGAGGACGAGAGCGTCGTCGAGCGAGTCCAGGATCGGCACGATCGGCGGCGGCGGGCCCTCCCCCTCGAAGGCGGGAGCACCGGATGCTGCGATCGCGGCGTCGTCCCAGCCGGCAACGGTCAGCTGCCAGCGCCAGAGCAGGGACGCCGAGTCGATGAGCGAGCGGACCCCGTCGACCGCCGGCGGAGCCAGCTGCGAGTAGTAGCGCCGGCGTACCGCCTCGGTGTCGCCGAGCGCGAGCTCGTGGAGCGCCGCGTGCCAGGAGAAGTGGGCGCGGTGGCTGGCAGACCGGCCGCTCTCCGTGACCCAGTGGTCGAGCCACACGCGGCCGGCCTCGTGCTGACCGGTCTCGTAGAGCACGTGGGTGAGCGCGTGCACCGCGTGCCCGGACGACGGCTCGCAGGACAGGGCGCTCTCCGCGAGCAGGCCGGCCTCGTCGAAGCGACTCTGGTCCTGGCGGGTGAAGGCGAGCAGGGAGATGTACCACCAGTGGTCGCCGTACGCCGGCGCGAGCCCCTCGACGAGGTCCCAGGCCTCCCGCTGCACGTCGGTGACGCCGGAGAAGGCGATCGTGGGCACTGCGGCCGACACGGCGAGGACGTCACGCGGGTAGGTGGCGATGTGGGCCATGAGCGCCTTCGCGCCGGTGCCGCGCACGTCCTGGACGCGGCGGCCGACCAGGTCGACCAGGCTGGCCTCCCGCGCGTCACCGCGACGGCGGATGGCCTCACGGGCGTCGTCGAGGGATGCCTGAACCGCCACGTCCGCGCCGGCCTCGTGACCGAGCATCGCGAGCGCCGCGTGGGCGACCGCGAAGTCGGGGTCGATCGTGGCCGCCTCGCGGATCAGGTCCTCGCCGCCGGACTGGAGCCGCATCACGCGCTCGAGACCCGCGTTGAACGAGGCGGCCGCCTCGGCGGTCGTGGAGAGCGGCAGGCCGAGTGGGTCGCGTGGTCGCGCCACGGGGTGGTGCCCGCCGACCAGACGGCCGTCCTCGAGACGACGGGGGAGCGGCGCGACGTCGTCGAGCACGGACGTCGCGAGCGCGCGGGCCTGGATGCGGATCTCGGGGACGGCGGTGGACTCCCAGAGCTCGCCGCGGCGCAGCGCTCCGAGGGTCCACAGGGGAGCGTCGGTCGCGCCGGCCGAGTCGACGAGCCGGCCGCTCCGGGTGGCGAAGCCCATGCCGGCCGTGGCGAGCGTGGCCAGGGACGCCCCCGCGCGGGGGCGCAGCAGGTCGTCGATGAGGGGGTTGCCCAGGTCGCGCACGTCGAGGCGGGGACCGGTGCAGTTGACCACCCAGCCGACCTCACGGGTGCTGCCGTCGGACAGGGCGACCCGGAGGCCGCCCCGGCTCAACGGCTCGGCGCCGTGCACCTCGCCGGCACTGACGTGCAGCCGCCCCGACGCCCGGAGCGCGGACATCAGCGCGTCGCTCGAGGGCGGCATCCGGTGCCGCAGAATCCCCCACGAGCCGCTGTGCTCGGTCAGGAAGGTCAGGCGCTCGTCCTCGTCGAGGCGGTCCCAGAGCTCGGCGAGCCGGAAGCGGAGGCCGTCGACGGCGGGGCGCCAGTCGCCGGTGGTGGTGCGCACCTCGTGGAGGTAGCGCTCGCTGCGCTCGAGCATCCCGGCGAGGTCGCTCCCCCAGTCTCCGATGTCGGGGATGGCGGCGAGCTTCGGCTCGGCGAGGTGACGGCGCGGCATGCGTGCGCTCCGCGAGACGGCGTGCAGCAGCCGGTCGGGCCGGTTGCCCTCCGCCGAGAGGGAGAGCACGACGTCGACCATGGTCAGCCCCGTGCCCACGACCAGCACGTCGGCGGGTCCGGAGCGCGCCCGGCGTACGACGTCGAGCGCACCGGGAGCCCACGGGTCGGCGACGAAGAACGGCGACTCGAGCAGCGACGGCGGCGCCCAGTGGGCGCCCACCTGGGGCAGCCCGGTGGCCACGACGACCGCATCGGCGTCGAAGATCGACCCGGCGCGCGTGACGACGGCCCAGCCGCCGGCGGTCCGCACGACGCCGGTGGCCTCGCTGCGCAGGTGCCGCAGCGACACCAGCCCCTCGGCCGCGGCGAGCTCGCGGGTCAGCACGTCGTCGAGGTAGAGCGCGAAGCGGCGGCGCGACACGAACGCGTTGGGGTCGGCCACGACCCCGTCGCCCTGCTTTCCGAGCCAGGACACGAAGTGGCCGGGGTCCTCGGGCAGCGCGCTCATGCCGGAGGCCGGGACGTTGAGGAGGTGCGCCTCGTCGGGCGTGCCGAACGCGGTGCCGCGAGCCCACCGGTCGACGGGGTCGACCAGGAGGATGTCGAGGGCCGTCGCACGGCGGCTCGCCGTGCGGGCCAGGTGGACCGCGGTCAGGGTGCCCGCGGCACCCGCTCCCGCGACCACCACGGTCGGTCGTGCCGGGGCACCCTCCATCGAAAGCTCCTGTCCCGGGCGGCCCAGGCCGCCCCGCCCGCGCGTCAGCCGGGATCGCCGGCGTCTTCACGCAACCGTCATTGTCGATAAGGTTGATCGACTTTAAGGACAGATGCAAACCGGGAGCGTCCTGCGCGGGTCCTGGGACGACACCGGCTCCACCTGCGGGAGCAGGTGGAGCCGGTGTTCGGGCTGGTGGAGCTGGCGGGAATCGAACCCGCGTCCTCGAGCGCTGTGCCAGGTCTTCTCCGGGTGCAGTCTGCAAAGCGTTTTCTCGGCCCCGGCGCTCGTACAGACACGTCGCCGACAGGCCCAGCCGGTGTGAAGTCCCGAGTCGCCCCTCCGGCCAGAGCGACCCAGCAAGCCTCCTAGATGAGGCCAGGTTCTGAGGCGGAGGCGCCCTCAGTCTGACCCGTCACTGTCGCCGTCAGGCGGCGAGAGCGAACGAACTGCGCTTAGCGTTGGCAGTTATTAGTTCCCAGAGATCGTTCACGAGATGACCCTGGATCCTCGACCCGCTTCCCCTGGAACATGACGTCCCAAGTCGAAACCAATCAGCCCCTCTTGAGTTGTGACTCTTCAGTCTACAGAGCGCACCCTCTCCCGGCGATTCAGTTCGAATCGGTCCCCGTGGACGCCTGAACCCGACGGATTCGGACTGAATCGCGGTCAGAAGCCACCGAAGTCTCCCCCGAAGTCCCCGCCGCCGCCGACGTCGCCTCCGGCGTCGTAGCCACCTCCGTCATAACCGCCGCCGTCGTAGCCACCGGCGTCGCCTCCGCCGTCGCCTCCTCGCCCCCGCCATCCCCTCCGTCGCCCCCGCCATCCCCACCGTCGCCGGTGTCGAAGCCGTCGGCCGGTGTGCCGTCCCAGTCCGGCGCGAGCAGCGTGCCGAGCATGAAGGCCGGGAGCAGCCCGCCGGCCGCGAAGGCCCCGAAGTAGCCCATCGCCCACGGTGAGTACGCCGGCCCGCCCTGCCAGTAGGGCACCCGCCCGTTGCCGCGGGGCACCGTGCGGATGTCGGGCTCGGCGCCCTGGCTCAGCCGGTCGGCGTCAGCGGCGCACACGGGGACCTGGCGCGGCTGCCCGCCCGGCGGCGCCCAGTCGACATCGGTGGTCGAGGGTCCGTGCGCCGGGTTGAAGAAGCAGGGAGGCCGACGCGTGGGCAGCGGCTCCCCGGCGCGTCGGGCCCGCACGCACGCGATGGCGTACCGCCCGTCCTCGAGGGCCGTGGTCACGTTCCGCACGTCGTCGGGCTGCTGCACCATCTCGAGCGAGCGCTTCGCGGACTCGTAGGAGTCGAGCGCGCGCTGCCAGTCCTGGAGCAGCGCCTCGTCCGCTCCGGTGAGCGTCACGTCACCGTCGAGGCGTTGCAGCTCCTCGCCGAAGCGGGTGACGTCCTCCTCGGCGGCCCGGCGCGCAGCGTCGACGTCGGCGGCGCTCACCCGCTTCCGAGCGCCCCCGCCGGTCACGGAGCCTTGGCGCTGTCGCTGCTGGTACACGATGAAGAGCACGACGCCGACGGCGAGCAGGACGACGAACAGATCCATGACCCGACGCTACGCGACGAGGCGAACCCCGTTGTCCCAGCAGACTGCGCGCAACCAGTCGTCCCCGAGGTCGAGGCCTTCGAGCACCTCGAGCTGGTGGGCGTAGGGGTACGGGATGTTCGGGAAGTCGGTGCCGAGCAGCACCTTCCCCGCCAGGCCCAGCTCGCGCACCCGGGACAGCGCGTCCCGCGGGAACGGCGCCGCCTCCTCGAAGAACGACACGAACGCCATCGTGGTGTCGAGGTGGGTGCGCTCGAAGCGCTCGGCGAGCTCCAGGAAGGGCAGGTACTCCGGAGCCCCCATGTGCGCGACCACCGCGGTCAGCGCCGGGTGCCGTTCGAGCACGGCCGCCAGCGGCGCGGGCCCGGTGTGCTCGGTCGGCACCGGCCCTGATCCCGCGTGGATCACCACGGGGGTGCCGGCCTCGGCGAGCAGGCCCCACACCCGATCGAGGAGCGGGTCTCGCAGGTCGAAGCCACCGACCTGCACGTGCACCTTGAAGACATCGACCCCGCCGGACAGCCGCGCCGCGACGTACGACTCCGCTTCGGGCTCCGGGTAGAACGTCGCCGACCGCAGGCACTCCGGCACCTCGTCGGCGAACGACGAGGCCCAGTCGTTGAGCCACTCCGCCATGGCGGGCCGGTGCGCGTAGGACAGTGCGGAGAAGTGGCGTACGCCGAGCGCGCGCAGGTGCTCGACCCGCTCCTCGTCGGAGCCGCGGTAGCGGATCGGCCATGGCCTGCCGATCAGCGGACCGGCTGAGTCGAACTGCTCCCACACCTTGGTCTGCATGCGCGGCGGCAGGAAGTGCACGTGCACGTCGAAGAGCCCGGGAAGGCCGAGCCGCTGCCACCAGGCCGGGACGTCGTCGTCCTCGAGCACCGGAGGGTCTGCGGTCACCCCATGCCCTTGGCGCGACGCCCGATGGCGACCTCGGCCTCACGCTTCGCGGTGCGCTCGGCGATGGCCTGTCGCTTGTCGTAGGACTTCTTGCCGCGGGCCAGCCCGATCTCGACCTTGGCGCGACCGTCCTTGAAGTACAGGGAGAGCGGGATGATCGTGAAGCCGCGCTCCTTGACCTTGCTGTCGATCCGATCGATCTCGGCACGGTTGAGGAGCATCTTGCGGACCCGCCGCGGCTCGTGGTTGGTCCAGGTCCCCTCGGTGTACGTCGGGATGTGCACGCCGTGCAGGAACGCCTCGCCCTGGTGCACCTCGGCGAAGCCGTCGACGAGCGAGGCGCGGCCGGCGCGCAGCGACTTCACCTCCGTGCCGACCAGGACCAGGCCGGCCTCGAAGGTGTCCTCGATGTGGTAGTCGTGGCGCGCCTTGCGGTTCTGCGCCACGAGCTTCCGCCCGGTCTCCTTGGCCATGCCGGTGATTGTGTCAGGCGGTGCCAGGGGTTTCAGAACCAGCGCATCGGGTCGACGGCGGTGCCGTTCTGCAGCACGGTGAAGTGCAGGTGGCAGCCCGTCGACCAACCCGTCGTGCCGACGTACCCGATGGTCTCGCCACGCTTCACGTGGTCGCCCTCGGAGACGGCGTATCCACTGAGGTGGTTGGAGATCGTGGCCACGCCGACGCCGAAGTGGACGCCGTGGTCGATGATGATCCGGTTGCCCCAGGCGGTCTGGTAGTACTCCGAGAGCACCGTGCCGGGAGCCGTCGCCTTGATGGGCGTGCCACATGCGGCGCCGATGTCGATGCCGTCGTGGAGCGAGCGGTAGCCGTAGATCGGGTGGGTGCGCCAGCCGAACGGCGAGGTGATCGGACCCGGGACCGGATAGTCCAGGAAGCCGTTGCCGGTGCTCGGGCCCGTGTAGGCACCACCGACGGATGCCTGCGCCGCGATCAGGGCCGCGATCCGGTCGCGCTCGGCCTGGAGCCGCTGGATCGACGCGAGGTCCTGCTTCTTGGCCTGGGCGGCGACCGCCCTGGCCTGGACCCGCAGGTCGACCATCTCGGAGACCTGCGCCTCGGCGACGCGAGCCTGTTCCTCGAGGGACTGCTTGCGGACGAGGTTCTCCGCCGCCTCCTTGCGCTGCTGGGCGACGTCGAGCTTGGCCGCGTTCATCTCCTGCTTGCGGACCGTGAGCAGCACCTCGGCCGCCTCGAGCCGGTCGAGGATCGCGGTCTCGAGGTTGACGACCGTCGAGCTCGTGTTCATGGTGCCGGCGAGCTGCGCGGGGTCCTGGGTGGTGAACACCATCGACAGGCCCATGAGGCTGGGGTCGCCCTGCTGGTAGTTGCCCACCACGACACGGCGGAGCTGCTGCTGCTGACCGTCGACGTCCTTCAGCCCGGCCCGGAGGTCGGCCCGCGCGAGCTTCAGCCGCGCGACGGCGTCCTCGAGCTTGCGCTGCATCTTCTCGTCGAGCGCCCGGGCGGCGGCGAGGTCGGACTCGGTCTGCGCGAGGTACGAGCGCGCGTTGGCGAGGTCCGACTGCGCCTGCAGGAGGGCCTGCGTGGCCTCGCGGACCCTCGCGGCGGACTCGTCGAGGTCCTCCTGGGCCTGGCCCAGGTTCTTGCTGTTGTCCTTCTTGCGGTCCTCGAGGTCCTGCGCGGACGAGACAGCAGGCACGATCCCGGCCGCGAGCACGCCGACGGCGATGATCGCGATTGCGGGACGACGGTGCGGGGACCGCCGAGTGGTACGGGGGAAGGGACGAACCACCAGGCCAACCTTCGGTGCGAGTCGGGCAGAGCTGGCCCTGGTGCTGGAGGGTCAGATGAGCGAGCTGTTTCGAAGGTAGCGGAGGAAACTCATACTTTGAGGTATTTCCGGGTAAGCAGCAGGGTCGGGATGAGGGTCAGCGCGAGCCCCACCACGGCGATCGCCACGATGGCGACCACCCCGTCTCCCCAGTCGACCCAGGCGACGAGGTTCGAGTTGGGTCTGAGCAGCTTGTAGACGACGACGTACAGGAACAACCCGATCGCGCCGGACGCCAGCAGCACGCCCACCACGGCGGCGAAGAGCGCCTCGAGCAGGAACGGCATCTGGATGTAGAGGCTGGAGGCGCCGACCAGGCGCATGATGCCGATCTCCCGCCGTCGGGCGAAGGCAGCGAGCCGGATCGTGTTGCCGACCTGCAGGATCGCCGCGAAGAGCAGGAAGCCGGCGATCACGATCGCGCCCCACTTGAAGGCGCTGATCCAGAAGTAGATGGGTTGCAGCACCTCGCGCAGGTCGCGCACGGTGCCCACCCCGGGCAGCCCGGTCACCTCGGACTTCACGCCCTCGAACTTGCGCGGGTCCTTGAGGGTCACCCAGTAGGACTCCGCGAGGTCGCTCGGCTTGATCGCGTCGATCACCTGGCGGGAGGTCGAGTCGTCGGCCGAGTAGACCGCGCGCCACTTCTCGTAGGCCTGCTGGCTCGACTCGTAGTGGAACTTCTCGACCTCGGGGTTGGCGCCCAGCACCTTCGCGACCGCGGCCTTCTGCTGCGGGGTGGCGCCACCGTCGATGCAGTTGGCGCCGGGTGAGCTGTCCGTGCACAGGAACACCGTGATCTGCAGCCGGTCGCCCCAGAACTGCTCGGCCTTCGTGGCCTGGGCGTTGAGGAGCAGCCCGAGCCCGACGAGCGTCAGGGAGACGAACATCGTCACGATGACGGCGATGGTCATGGACACGTTGCGCTTGAGCCCGTTGCCCAGCTCGGAGAACACGTAGGTCAGCTGCATGGCGATCCTCCGCTTCCTGTACGTCGCGGTGGTGACTGGTGAGTGGTCAGTGCTGGTAGCCGTAGACGCCGCGGGCCTGGTCGCGCACGACGTGACCGCCCGACAGCTCGATGACGCGCTTGCGCATCTGGTCGACGATGCTGGAGTCGTGCGTGGCCATCACGACGGTGGTGCCGCTGCGGTTGATCCGGTCGAGCAGCTTCATGATGCCGACGGAGGTGTTCGGGTCGAGGTTGCCGGTGGGCTCGTCGGCGATGAGGATCATCGGCTTGTTCACGAAGGCGCGGGCGATGGCCACCCGCTGCTGCTCACCGCCCGAGAGCTCGTCCGGCATCCGCTCGCCCTTGCCCTCCAGGCCCACCATCTCGAGGACCTCAGGGACCACCTGCTTGATGTGGGCACGCGGCTTGCCGATCACCTGGAGGGCGAACCCGATGTTGTCGGTGACGGTCTTGTTCGGCAGCAGCCGGAAGTCCTGGAACACGGTGCCGATCTGTCGGCGCAGCTGCGGCACCTTCCACCCGGCGAGCCGGTTGATCTCCTTGCCGGCGACGTAGACCTTGCCGTGCGTGGCCCGCGTCTCGCGCAGCACCAGGCGCAGGAAGGTCGACTTGCCGGAGCCCGACGCTCCCACGAGGAAGACGAACTCGCCCTTCTCGACCTCGACCGTGACGTTCTCGAGGGCAGCGCGCTGCTGTCCGGGATAGGTCATGGAGACGTTCTCGAAGGTGATCACGGTGATCGGAGTCTAGGCGACCACCGGAACGATCCCGGGGACCCCCGCACGTCTAGTCAAGCCCCTGCTGACCCATTCCGACCCCGGCCGGACCGGAGCACGATGGCAGGCATGAGCGTGACTCCGGACCGTGAGCTCGTCGACGCCTTCGCACAGGAGGTGCTGGCCGCGGCTGCCCCCGAGGAGCTGGCGATCTTCGACGAGACCTCGGACGAGTACCACCGTGATCCCGACAAGGTGCTGTCCGCGACGGGCAAGGACGAGGCGGTCGGCTTCGGCGTCGACCTCGCCCTGCTCACGCCGTACGTCCTCGCGGTGGCGGCGCCCGTGCTGACCTACCTGCTCAACACGGTGGCCGAGGCGGCGAAGTCGGAGGCCGGGCCGGTCATCAAGAACCTCGTGCACCGCCTCTTCCACCGCAAGCAGAAAGACGGCGAGAAGGGCGAGGGTGACGCCGAGAAGGAGCCTGAGGAACCACCCATCGAGCTGTCCCCCGCCGAGATCGGCAAGGTGCGCGAGGTGGCGCTGGCGCGGGCGACAGACCTGGGTCTGACGGCGGAGCGCGCCCGGCTCCTCGCGGATGCCGTCGTCGGTGGGCTCAACGTCGCTCCGGCCTGAGACCGGAGGGCCTGGTGCCATGTCCGAGACGACCGGCCGCCCGGACGTCCTGGCCTACCCGAGCCCGGCGACCGCGCGCTACCTGGTCCTCGTCGGCGCGCTGCTGACCGTCGGGCTCTTCGTCGGAAACTGGTTCTACACGCAGGTCCACGGCGACGAGTGGGCGAGCACCCTGCTGTCCTGCATGCGGCTCAGCGGCGACGGCGCGACCGCGGCGGAGCTGCTCGCCGACCAGGCCGCGACCGCCACCTGCACCGCGGACGTCGAGCGGACCCGCACCTACTACGCGCTGGGCGGCGCGGCCTTCGCCGTCGTCGTCGCGGTGGCGGTGATGTTCGCGGCTCCGCTCGTGGTGCGCCGTCGGCGCCGCCTGCGCCCGCTGGGACCCCACCTCACCGGCACCGCCGAGCGCTTCTCCGCGCTCGCCGAGGAGGCGCAGGTGTCGTCACGGGTCACGCCCCTGATCGGGTCGTCGACGCTGCGAGACGCCTTCAGCTTCGGGGCACCGGGGCGGTATCTCGTCGCGCTGCCGCCGGCCCTGGCGGTCCGCTGGCGCGACCAGGCGCTCTTCGACCCGCTGGTCCGTCACGAGCTCGCGCACGCGCGGCACCGCGACATCGCGCTGGCCTGGCTGACGCGCTCGGTCTGGTACGCCGTGGTGCCGCTGCTCCTGGCCCCGGTGCTCCAGGGCGTCGTGTCGGGCGACCTGTCGATCCTGCCGTCGTACCTGTGGCGCGCGGCGCTGCTGGCCGGCTCCTTCGCACTGCTCTCCGCGGCACTGCTCCGCGCCCGTGAGCACGCGGCCGACCTGCGTGCCTGCCGGTGGCAGGGCGACGTCGACGAGATGGCGCGTGTCGTGGGCTCCGCGCGCGTGGTCCCGGGCACCGGCTGGCGGGGCATGGTCGCGCGGCACCCGACGCCGGACGAGCGGGTCGAGGTGCTCCACGCCCCCGAGCACGTCGCCCGGCTCGAGCTGTGGGACGGCCTGGTCGGCGCCTTCCTGGCCGGCACGGCAGGGCCGCTCATCGTGTCGGCGCTCTCCCCCGCGCTCGGTTCGAGCGGCCGCTCCATGCAGTCCTACGTCGTCGCAGCACTCGTCCTCGGCCCTCTCGTGGGGTCGTCGGTCGGGCTGTCCGTCTGGCGCGCTGCCTTCGTCGCCCGGGTGCGTGGCGAGGTGGCGGACGTGCTGACCACGGCGCTCGGGGCGGGCGTCGGGCTGTCGATCGGTCTCGGGGTGTCTCTCGCGACGGCGGGCCTCCCGGGGCTCGACGGCATCGGCGACCCTCGGGGGCTGGCGCTCCCGGGTCTCGCCTGCGCCGGCGCCACGGTGCTCTCGGCCGGCCTCGCCCATGTGTGCGCCGACCTCGCCCCGCGCTTCCGCAGCGCCGGCGTGTGCCGGCTGCTGACCCTCGTGGTCAACGCGGCGCTGTTCTCCTCGGTGTTCTGGGCCGGCTACGTCCTGCAGGCGATGATCGAGGTGGGCGGCTGGACGACCGGCCGCATCGTGCTGATGGACCTGCTGACGACGTGGCAGGTGCTCGTGGTCGAGGTGGCCCTCGCCGTGGTCGCGGGAGTGGCGTTGGCCCTCCGCACCCCCACCGCGACCAGCGACTGGCAGCTCGAGGAGGCGGACCCCGAGCCGTGGCCGACTGCGTCGCGACCGGGGGTCGTCGGCACGCTCGGGCTCGCCGTGGCGGGGGGCCTCGCCGCCGTGGCAGTGATCGTGACGGTGCGCCTCGTCTCTGGACCCTCGGGCACCGACGCCGCGACGTGGGACCGGTTCGAGGGTTTCCAGTGGGCGATCGCGGTCGCGGGCGCCACCGTCGGCGCCGTGCTCCTCGTCCGCGACCCGCACCGGGGTGGTGGCGCGGCGCTCCTCGCGGTGCCGGTCGCGGCGTTGACCGGCGTCGTCGGCTACCTCGTCTTCAACACCGTCCTCGGCGGCGACCTCGCGATCAGCTTCGTGTGGCTCGTCGCCCGGCCGACCCTGGTGCTCGCCTGCTACGTGTCCTGGGCGGTCGCGCCCGCGGCGTACCTCGTGGGCCGGCTGGTGACCCTGCCCGCGAGCGTCGGTCGGGCCGGTGCCACCGTGCTCGTGGCGGCCACGCTCGTGCTCGGTGGGGGCGCTGCGGCCACGGCGGTGGCGGCGCGCTCGTACCTCGTCGGCTACAACCCGTTCGCGTCGGTCGACCTGGTCAGCAGCGAAGACCCGACCGCCGCCTACCGCGTTGCCGTGATGCTGCCGCTGTCGAGCGCCTACCAGGCTCTGAGCGACCGGGCGGTCGCGATCGACGCGGACACCTCCCTCGACCCGACGAGCCGGGCGGCGCGGATGGAGTCCGAGGTGGTGACCGGGGTGCAGGCGCTGCGGGAGCAGTGGACGGACCCGCGCACCGACGACGCGCGTCTGGTGGCAGCGCACGAGGTGGCACTGTCGGCGCTCGACGCGGCGGCCGGGAAGTACCACGCGGCAGCCCTCGGCTACCTCGCGACCGACCAGGCCGGGGCGGACGCCGCGCGGGCGGAGGTCACCCGGCTCAACGAGGTGGAGAACGCGGCCTGGGACCGCTGGATCACCGAGGTGACCGGCGCCACGGCGACGCCCTGACCGGTCAGACCGTCGACGGGTGCACCGTGCGGCGGAACGCGGCGTAGGCCTCGCGCACCGCTCGACCGGCCTCGACGTCCTCGGGCTCGACGACCACCGGCTCACCGGTCCGCCAGCTCGGGGCGCCCCCGCCCGACGTCGCAGCGAGGGCCCACGCGGCCTGCCGGGCGGCGCCGAGGGCGACGTACTCCCCCGCCGGAGGCACCGTGACGGGCACGCCGAACAGGTCAGCGGCGACCCGCTGGACGGCTGTCGACCGGGCCGCGCCGCCGATGAGGAGCACCCGGTGCAGCGGGACCCCGTGGCTGGTCAGCGCGTCGACGCCGTCGGCGAGGCCGCACAGCATGCCCTCGACCGCGGCGCGGGCGAGGTGCGCCGGCGTCGCGTTGGCCCGGGTGAGCCCACCGATCGAGCCGGTGGCCTCGGGGAGGTCGGGGGTCCGCTCGCCGTCGAGGTAGGGAAGGAGCACCAGGCCGCCCGCGCCGGACGGCGCGTCGAGCGCCAGACGCTCGAGCCCTGCCAGGTCGGTGCCGAGCATGCCGGCCGCCGCGGTGAGCACCCGCGCCGCGTTGAGCGTGCAGACCAGGGGCAGGAAGGCCCCGGTGGCGTCGGCGAACCCGGCGACGAGACCGGCCGGGTCGCCGGTCGGCGCCTCGTGGCGGGCGAAGACGGTGCCGCTGGTCCCGAGCGAGACGACGACGTCGCCCGGCCGCAGGTCGAGCGCGAGCGCGGCGCCCATGTTGTCGCCGGTGCCGGCCGCGACGAGCACACCGTCGGGCGTGGTGCCCGCCGTCTCGGCAGGTCCGAGGACTCGCGGCACCCCGACGCTGCGGCCGAGCGCACGCTCGAGGAGGTCCGTGCGGTACTCCCCCGTCGACGGCGACCAGTAGCCGGTGCCGGACGCGTCGCCGCGGTCGGTGGTGGCCGTCCCCGGTCGCACGACGTCCTCGCCGAGGACCCGCTGGGTGAGCCAGTCGTGCGGGAGGACCACCTCCTCGACCCGGGCCGCCAGGTCGGGCTCGTGGTGCGCGAGCCAGCGCAGCTTGGCGACCGTGAACGACGCGAGCGGCACCGAGCCGACCGCCTCCGCCCAGGCGCCGGGACCGCCGAGCTCGGTGACCAGCTCGGCAGCGGCGTGCGCGGACCGGGTGTCGTTCCACAGCAGCGCCGGTCGTACGACGGTCCCGCCGGCGTCGAGGGCGACCATGCCGTGCTGCTGAGCACCGACGGCGATCGCGTCGACCCCGTCGAGCAGGCCACCGGAGGACGCCTCCAGGAAGGCGCGCCACCAGACCTCGGGATCGACCTCGGTGGCGTCGACGTGGTCGGCGCGGCCCTCGCGCACCACCGCACCGGTCGACGCGTCGCAGACAAGGATCTTGGTGGACTGGGTCGAGGAGTCGACCCCGGCGACGAGGGTCATGCTGGCGTCATCGTCGCCGCGTCAGTTCTGCGCTGCCTTGTCGGCGCCGCGGCGCCATCGGATGCCTGCTTCGAGGAACGGGTCGATGTCGCCGTCGAACACCGAGGTGGTGTTGCCGGTCTCGTGCTCGGTGCGCAGGTCCTTGACCATCTGGTACGGGTGCAGCACGTAGGAGCGCATCTGGTCGCCCCACGACCCCTGCACGTCACCGCGCAGCTCGTCGAGGTGTGCCTTCTCCTCCTCGCGCTTCTTCGCGAGGAGCTTGGCCTTGAGGATCACCATCGCGGACGCCTTGTTCTGCAGCTGCGACTTCTCGTTCTGGCAGGACACGACGATGCCGGTGGGGATGTGCGTGAGCCGCACCGCGGAGTCGGTGGTGTTCACCGACTGGCCACCAGGCCCCGAGGAGCGGTAGACGTCGACGCGCACGTCCTCCTCCGGGAGCTCGATCTCGTCGGTCTGCTCGATGACCGGGACGACCTCGACGGCAGCGAAGCTCGTCTGGCGACGGCCCTGGTTGTCGAAGGGGCTGATCCGCACCAGGCGGTGGGTGCCCGCCTCGACCGACAGGGTGCCGTAGGCGTAGGGGGCGTGCACCGCGAAGGTGGCCGACTTGATGCCGGCCTCCTCGGCGTAGGAGGTGTCGAAGACCTCGACGGAGTACTTGTGGTGCTCGGCCCAGCGTGTGTACATCCGCATGAGCATCTCGGCGAAGTCGGCCGCGTCCACGCCGCCCGCGCCCGACCGGATCGTGATCAGGGCCTCGCGTGCGTCGTACTCCCCGGAGAGGAGGGTGCGCACCTCGAGACCCTCGACGGCCTTGGAGACGCGCCCGAGCTCGGTCTCGGCCTCCGCCATCGTGTCGGCGTCACCCTCCTCGGTGGCGAGCAGGACGAGCGTCTCGAGGTCGTCGAGCCGCTGCTGGAGCCCGGTGAAGCGCTCGAGGTCGCCCTGGAGGATGGAGAGCCGGCCGGTCACGCGCTGCGCGTTGGACTGGTCGTCCCAGAGGTCCGGCACGGCGACCTGCTCGCCGAGGTCCTCGATCTCGGCGCGCATCTTCCCCAGGTCCAGCACCTGCTCGATGGTGTGCATGGTCGCCTGGAGCTGCTTGATGCGTGAGTCGAAGTCGGGGCCTGCCACGGGACGAAGGCTACCCGTGCTCCCGCATCACGCGGTCACGGCACGGTCGAGGCGATCGCCGCACGGAGGTCGTCGTAGCGGGCCTGGATCGGGGCGTTGGTCGCGGAGCTGTTGAGGAACGGGAACAGCCCGATGCTGCCCGGCGCCTGGAGGCCTGCCGTCGAGTCGGTCACGACCACCTGCCAGGCGGCCGGCTCGGCGGAGCCCTTCTTCCAGACCTTCACCCGCAACGTGGTGGGGCCCGTGCCGGTCGCCTGGGCGCGCACCTCGAGGGTGTCGGCGGCGGTGAGGGTCAGGCCCGGGACCGTGAGCGCGCTGCCGATCGCCGTCGTCGTGCCGCCGACGACCTTGTTGAAGTCGACGCGGACCGACCCGTTGGCCTTGACGCGGGTGAACGCCTGGTAGACGCCTCCCGCCGTACGGCGCAGCACGGTGGCGCCGTCCACCCCGGCGTTGGTCCCGGCCGGGATCTTGTCGAGCGACAGCTCGAAGGAGAGGTCGAGGTCGGTGGTGCTGACGCCGCTCAGGTTCGCGGTGGCTCCCCTGCCCGCGGCGCTCATGACGAGCCGGCCGAGACCTCCGGAGACCGAGGCGCCGGTGCTGGTCGTCCAGGCACCGCCGGTGTCGGCCGTGCCCCACGTGCTGGTCGTCGTGCGCTCGAAGGCGTCAGCACCGATGACCTGCGGTCCTGACGTCACCGTGACGTTCTTGGTGATCGTGTTGGTGGCACCCTCGTCGTCGGTCACCGTGAGGCCGACCGGGTAGGTGTTCGCGAGCGCGTAGGTGTGCGTCGGCGTGGCACCGCTGCCGGTCTGCCCGTCGCCGAAGTCCCAGGCATAGCCGGCGATCGAGCCACCGTCGGGGTCGGCGGAGCCGGTGCCGTCGAAGCTCGCCTGCAGTCCCGTGGACTGCGAGGTGAAGGCGGCCACCGGGTCCTGCTTCGGCGGCGGCGCACCCTTGGTGATGGTGAAGGAGTCCGTGTAGGTCCCGTTGCCGCTGAAGGCGCCCCTGACGAAGCTCACGCTCATCTGGTCGGGGGTCACGTCGAGGTCGCTGAAGCCGTAGGTGGGGTTCAGGTTGGCGCCCATCGCGGTGACGAAGTAGGCGCTCTCCGGGTCGGAGGTGTTGACGTCACGCAGCGGCACGCCACCGGTCCCGACGACCGTGAAGACCGTGCCGGCGCCGCGGGCCACGTCGTTGTCGGAGTCGACGACGCAGGCCGGGTTGAAGGAGCCAAGCGTCAGCGTCGTGCAGCCCGGGCCGAGGGCGAGCTGCTTGGTGCGCTGGTAGAGGTGCTCGTGGCCGCTGACCACGAGGTCGACCTTCTTGGTCATCAGCAGGTCGACGAGCGCCTTCGGCACGTCGCAGTTGTACTCACCCGTGCTCAGGCAGGGCTTGTGCATGCCGACCACGACCCACGGGATGTTCTTGGTGCGGGCGTCGTCGATGGTGCTCGCGGTCCAGTTGTAGCGGGGCGTGCCGGCGGCGTAGTTCCACATGCCGTCGGGGTACTGGCAGGTTCGGCGAGATCATCACGAACCTCACCAGCGGGTTCTGCTGCGGCACGTCGACGTAGTACTGCCGCCCGTAGGTGCCGACCAGCCCGGGAAGCTGGTTGGGCAGGCAGGCGGAGAAGTCGTTGATGTTGCCGTTGAGGGTGCCACTGCTCTCGTGGTTGCCCGAGAGCAGCTCGAACGGGAAGCCGGCGCCGACGCGGCTCGTGACGAGGTCGCACCAGGCCTGCTCCTGACCGGTGACCGCGTAGGACAGGTCCCCGACGACGAAGTGGGCATCGGGGTTGGCAGCCGCGATCGAGGTGAGGACGCCGCCGCTGCGGGTGACGTTCGAGTCGATGTCCCCGTTGATCGTGACGTGGACGTGGGTCGGTGACGGCGCGCCCGTCGCTGCGCCCGCGAGCAGCAGCGAGCACAGCACGACCAACAGCAACCCCCGGCGCCACCCCATGTGCGCAAGGTAGGCCCGTTTTACCAAGCAGGGCATGGCCCCTTGAGAGGTAATTCGGTGGCTTTGGTCCCCTCGTGACGGCTCAGGCCTTGCGCTTCGGCACGTTCACCAGGCCGTGCTCGTGCGCGAACACCACGATCTGCACGCGGTCGCGCAGGGCGAGCTTGCGGAGGATCGCCCCCACGTGGGTCTTGACCGTCGACTCGCTCGCGAAGACCAGCGTGGCGATCTCGGTGTTGGACAGGCCGCGGGCGACCGCGTGGAAGACCTCGCGCTCCTTCTCCGTCAGCTGGAGGTACGCCGCGGGGGCGGGTCTCGTCTCGCGGAACTGGGCGTCGAGAAGGGTGGACAGGTCGGAGGGCGCGAGCACGGCGTTGCCGGCGTGCACGGTGCGGATGGCGTCGCGGAGCATCAGCGGGGTGGTGTCCTTGAGCAGGAAGCCGCTCGCGCCGTACCGGATCGCCGTGGCCGCGCGGTCGTCGAGGTTGAACGTCGTCAGCACCACGACACGCACGGGGGAGGTGCGGCGGGCGACGCGTTCGGGCTGGAACACCTGGCGGGTGGCCTCGACGCCGTCCATCTCGGGCATCCGGATGTCCATGAGCACGACGTCGGGCTCGAGCTCGTCGACGAGCCGGACCGCCTCCAGCCCGTCGCCGGCGGACCCGACGACGGACATGCCGTCCTGGGCGTCGACGATCACCCGGACGCCCTCGCGGAAGAGCTCCTGGTCGTCGACCAGGAGCACCGTGATGTCGGGGGCGGCGGTCACGGGCCCACCGCGCTGACCGGCACCCACGCGGTGGCGGTGAAGGTCGGACCGTCGGGCTCGTCGCGCCGGCGCACGTCGAGCCGGCCGCCCACCGACTCGAGCCTTCGCCGCATGCCCTCGAGGCCCTGGCCGGGTGGCTCGGCGTCGATCCGGATCGGCTGGGTCATGTCCGAGGCCGGGTCCGGGGCGAGGAAGGGAGCGGCGTTGCGGACCTCGATGCGGAGGTCACGCTCCCAGCTGCCCTCGGGCCAGTGCCGCTCGAGGATGACCGGTCGGTCGTGGCGTCCGTGCTTCATCGCGTTCGTCAGCATCTCCTGCACGACGCGGTGGGCCACGACCTCGAGCTCGGGCGGCAGCGGCTGCGGCTGGCCCGCCTCGGTGGCGACCACCTCGGTGCCACTGCTGCGGACGCCCTCGACCATGGCCTCGAACGCTCCGGTCGCCGGCTTCGAGGTCTCGGGGCCGGCCAGCACCCGGCGTACGTCCTGCAGCGAGGAGCGCGCCGACGTCGCGATCGTGGCCATCGTGGACTTGAGCTTCTCGGGGTCGTCGGGGAGGTACTGCGCCGACTCCGCCTGGGCCAGGATCACCGCGAGCGAGTGCCCCACGACGTCGTGCACGTCGCGGGCCATCCGGGCCTGCTGGTCGCGCAGCTCGGCGATCTCACGGGCCTGCTCGGTCTCCCGGACGGCGCGGGCGGTGTCGGCCTCGGCCTGCTCCTGGCGCACCTCGGAGCGCTGCGCCCGTGCCGTGGCGCGCAGGAGGAGTCCGGCGAGCCACGGGACCGCCAGCGTGAAGAGGCCGAGCACGACGGCACCGATCAGCAGGGTGTCGCTGAACCGGTAGGCGCTGTCGATCAGCTCGCGCAGGACCACGATGTCGTCGAAGAAGCCGTACCTGCCGTTCGAGACGAGCAGCACGCCCACCCCGGCGACCGCGGGGATCGAGAGACCGCTGAGCACGACGGTGATGGTCTGACCCCATCGTGCGCACGCGAAGGCGACGACCGCGACGGCGAACTCCGCGGTCAGGACCGAGGTGCCGGTCACGACGTGGAAGAACGCGGTGATCCAGAGGAGCCCGAGTGCCGCGCCCGGTTGCCGCCGGGACAGGGCGACCGCGACCGCGACGCCGCCGACGACGGTCATCTGGACCACGAACTCGTACAGGCCGTAGGGCCGTCGGTTGAGGACCTCCAGGAACCCGAAGAAGAGCACGGCGACGCCGAGCCCTGCCTCGGGCATCCATGCGCGGACCTGGTCGTTCACCCGCCCATCCTGACCGACGTCATGCCGTGACAAGGGCGTCCCGCACCAGCACGTCGAGAAGATCGGCGTACGACGTGCCCGCCGCGGCGAACATCTTCGGCACCTGGGACTGCTCGGTGAACCCCGGCATCGTGTTCACCTCGTTGAGGACGATGCCGGTGTCGGTCACGAAGAAGTCGACCCGGGCGACGCCGGCACAGCCGAGGGCGTCGTACATCGCCACCGCCGCGACCTCGAGGTCCTGCTGCTCCCGCTCGGACAGCCGGGCAGGGATCCGGAAGTCGGCGCCGCCGCCGTACTTCGTGCCGAAGTCGAAGATCCCGTCCACCACGACCTCCAGCGCGGGCGCGACGACACGGGTGCCGTCCGGCCGTCCGAGCACGGCGAGGTCGACCTCGCGACCGACCACCAGCTCCTCGACGAGCACGCGGTCGTCGAGGGTGAGCGCCTCCTTGATCGCCACCGCGAGGTCCCAGGGCTCGCGCACGAGCGTGACGCCGTGGCTGGAGCCGGCGGCCACCGGCTTGACGACGACCGGCCTCGTCCAGGTGTACGCCGGTGCGGTGGCTGCCGTGAGCAGCACGCCCGGGGCCACCCCGATGCCGACCTCGCGGGCGACGAGCTTCGTGGCCCACTTGTCCATCGCCAGCGCCCCGGCCCCGACCCCGGAGCCGACGTACCGGACCCCGGCGAGCTCGCACAGCGCGGCGACCGTGCCGTCCTCCCCACGAGGCCCGTGCAGCGCCGGCACCACCACCGCGCAGGTGCGGAGCAGGTCGACGGCGGTGGCCAGGTCGAGGTCCCGGTCGCCGTCCGACCAGGTGCCGTCCCGGCCGATGGTGAGCGCGAGGACGTCGTGTGACGGGTCCAGCGCCCGGACGATCGCCGCGGCCGAGGCCAGAGACACGTCGTGCTCGCAGCTCTGACCTCCGCCGATGACAGCCACCCGGGTGCTCATCGGACGCTCCCCAGGCTGACCGAACGCAGGGTGACGTGGCTCGTGGTGCGGCGCAGCCGCGAGCCGAGGCCGGTGACGATCTCGTGGTCGATGGTGTCGCTCCAGTCGGCCCACTCGCGGACGGTCGGCTCGCCGTGGTCGCCGGGTCCGAAGACCGTGACGACGTCGCCCGGGGCCGCCCGGGTCTCCCCCAGGTCGACGACGGCCATGTCCATGGACAGCCGGCCGACGAGCGGTCGTCGACGGCCACGGACCAGGACCGACGCCCGGCCCGAGGCCACGCGCGGCAGACCGTCGGCGTACCCGAGCGGAACCAGCCCGAGGTCGGTCACCGCCGGCGAGGTCCAGGTGTGGCCGTAGCCGACCGGGGTCCCCGCGCGCACCCGGCGCACCTCGACCAGCGGCGCGGTCAGGGTCAGCGCCGGGCGCAAGGTGGTGGTCCGCGACGGGTCGATGCCGACCAGCCCGGCGCCGACGCGGCTCATGGTGTGGTGGCTCAGCGGGTCGGTGAGCGTGGCGGCCGTCGCGGCCAGGTGACGGTCGCGCGGCCGGAGCCCCGCGGCCCGTGCCTGCTCCAGCCCCCAGGCGAAGCGCAGCCGCCCTCGCGCGTTGCTCGGCTCCCCCGGGACGTCCGCGTCGGGCAGGTGCCCCATCAGGCCGACGACGCTCAGCTGCCCCTGCCGCTCCGCCCGTCGGGCCGCCCGGCACAGGTCGCCCCACGCCGAGGGCGCGGCCCCGTCGCGCGCCATGCCGGTGTCGAGGTGGAGGTGCACGCGTGCACCGGGCGCCTGGGAGGAGAGCGCCTCGAGGTGCCGCCGGGTCGGCACCGCCACCTCGACACCGGCCGCCACGGCGGCCCGGAAGTCCGCGTCGACCGGGTTCAGCCAGCTCAGCACCGGCGCTGCGACCCCCTCGGCGCGCAGCGCCAGTGCCTCGTCGATGCTCGTGACCCCGAGTCGGGTGGCACCGTGGGCGAGCGCGGTCCGTGCCATGTCGGCCGCGCCGTGGCCGAACCCGTCAGCCTTCACGACCGCCATCAGCTCGCCGGTGGCGCGCTCGGCGAAGAGCCGGGTGTTCGCGGCGACGGCGGTCAGGTCGACCTGGAGCCTCGGCCCGGCGGCGCGACCGGCCACCGGCGCGGTCAGCGCGCTCATGCCGCCCCCTCGTGCGCCAGGCCCTCGAGCGGGCCGTAGACGGCTCGGCCGGCCCCGGTCAAGAACGCCCAGTAGCGGTCGCCGTACGACCAGTGCCACCACTCGGTCGGGTAGTTCACCAGCCCGGCCCGGCCGAGCACCTCGGCCATGAGCAGCCGGTGCGCCCGGGCGTCGGGCGAGATGTTCGTGGCCGCGGTGAAGCACGCACCGGCCGACCGCTCCGGCGTCGCGTCGATCCGGGTCCCGAGGTCAAGGTCGTCGCCGCACGCGTCGACCAGCGTCAGGTCGACCGCCGCGCCCGCGACGTGCGGCGCGACGTCGACCGGGGCGACGAAGCGGGAGACGAGGTGGTGCAGGTCGTACGGCGAGACACCCGGCCGTGCTCGGCACACCTCGGCGGAGTACGCGGCGATGATCGCGCGCTGGGCAGTGACCGACCGATGGCCCTCGACCACGCGGAGCCGGACCCCGCGCGGCAGCCGCGAGGCTGCGGACTCGAGACGACCGGCGAGGCCCGCGCGCACCAGCGCCCGGGCCGGCCCGAAGCGGGCGTCGAGGGCGACGAGCGGCTCGTCGCACTCCTGGACGGGAACGGCCGCGACCCGCGGGTCCGAGAGAAGGATCGTCATGGCTCCACGCTCCCGGCGCGAGCCCCTCGACCGCCTCAGCCTGAGGTACCGACGGCTGGCCCGAAGGATGACGCCGGCGAGGCATGGCACCAAGGCCCCAGGACCATCCGCCCTTTCCCAGTCTTTACCTTGTGAGGCCTTTCCCTCGCCGCGCGCACGGGACACCCTCGGCGAGTGGGTGTGGGGACACCCTGGGGAGTTTTTCGACGGGGAGGTCGATCATGCGCATCCACTTCTACAGCGACTGCATCAACGTGGAGGACGAGGCCACCGACAAGTGGGACCTCGGCCCGCTCGGCGACAGGGTCACCTGCGTCCTGTGCCTCCAGGAGATGATCACGGAACGCGTCCTGATCCTTCCCTGAGGAAAGCCGGGGTCAGTCGCTCACCTCGACGTACGCCGCGGCGCGGCCGGTCACCCGGCTGTCGCCGGTCCACCCGGGCGGCACCAGCGGGAGGTCGAGCGGCGTCGTCACCGTCACCTGAACGGCCGTGGGCGAGGTGCTGATCGTCCAGACGAGGCCCGGGTAGTCGCGGTGGGCTCCGATGCGGGCGAGGTAGTCGACGACGTAGGCCCGCGCCACCACCGGGTCGATCTGCGCCCGCTCGCCCAGCCCGCCCTCGTAGACCTGCTCCCCCTGCACCCCGTCGGCGGCAGCCAGCGCGGCACCGTCGGCGACCGCGTCCAGGCGCTGGCGACGCAGGAACGCCGCCGATGCGTCGACGACCACCACGGTGAGCAGCGCGGCGATCAGGAAGAAGCCCATGATCAGCACGCTGGTCTGCCCGCGCTCCGAGCGAGGACCGCTCACCGGTCCTCCCGGAAGGTCCCGTAGGCGACCGTGTGCGACGCCTCGACCCGGAAGGTCGGCGCACCACCGCCGAGCGCGGACGGCACCAGCGGGAGCTTGACCTGGTGATGCACGTCGACCTCGATCAGGCTTCCGGGCGAGAGACAGTTCCCCGGCGTCGGCGTGCAGTGCACCTCGATCGCGACCTCGCTCGGGTCCACGCCCTGGTCCTTGAGCGCGACCGCGGCAGCAGCGACCGCACGAGCGCGTGCCGAGGACTCGTCCGGCGCCAGGGAGTACGCACGGGCCGCCGCCCGCGCGGCACCGCTCACGCCGAAGGAGGCCCGCTGGACCTCGAAGACCGACACCAGGAGGTAGACCAGCGGCACCAGCAGCAACAACGACAGCCACACCACCTCGACGAGCGCCGACCCCTGCTCGTCACGCGTGCGGCGCCTCACGGCGTCTCCTCCACGGCGTGCCCGGTCAGGTCGAGACGCACCGCCGGCCCCCAGAGCCCGAGCGGAGGCACCTCGGCGTGGACCTCGACGACCACGCCGGGGACGCCCTCGACGGTCGTGGCCCGGGCGGTGACCTGTCGGGCGAACCGGTCGGCGAGCACGCCCTGGATCTGTTCCCGCGTGCGCGCCGCCCCGGCCGCCGGGTCGCGGTCCTGCGTCGCGGCGTACCGCGCGCCCTCGGAGGCCGCCGAGGTCAACGTGTTGCGGACGTAGAGCACCAGGCCGACCTGCAGCACACCCAGGAAGAGCGGCACGAGGACGACCAGGACCAGCACGAAGTCGACGACGGCCGCACCCTGCTCGGTGCGCGCCCGTCGCTCAGCCAACGGAGTGCAGGGCCTCGCGGAGCATGCTCTCGAGCTCGGGGCCGGCAACGGCCCACAGCGCTGCCACGAGCCCCGCGGTCATCACGGTGATGAGCACCCAGCCCGGCACGTCGCCCCGCTCGTCGCGGCTCCGTCCCTCGGCGAAGCGCCGCAGACGGGCCAGCATCCGTCCACTCAGGTGTGCAGTCATGTGTGTCTCCTCGTGTGCGACTCAAGGTGGTTCAAGGGGTGACCAGGTGCAGGCCGATGACTCCGGGCCAGAACGCGAACAGGACGGTGACGGGCAGGACGAGGAACACGACGGGGACCATCATCAGGACCTCACGCCGCGCGCCCGACTCGATCAGCTCGCGACGCTGCGCCTCGCGCACGTCGCCCGCCTGCGCGTGCAGCAGGTCGGCGAGAGGGGTGCCTCGCTCGATCGCGACCGCGATGCCGCTCGCGAACCGTGCGACGACCGGGAGGCCGGTGCGTGCGGAGTACTCGTCGAAGGCGACGGACACCGGCGTGCCGGTGCGCACCCGGGCGAGGACGCGTCGCAGGTCGTCGGAGAGGGCGCCGTTGCTCCGGGACACCACGCGCTCCAACGCGCTACCCGGTCCCTCGCCGGCGGCTACGGCCAAGGCCATCAGCTCGGCGACCGCGGGGAGCTCCGCGAGCACGTCGCGCTCGCGCCGACGCACCTGCGCGGTGAGCCGGTTCTCGCGGAGAAGCACGCCGAGCACGAAGCTCAGCACGCAGAGAATCGTCAACGGAGCAACGCGATCCGGGCTCCGGAGCGAGATCAGCACCGCGAACGCGGCCGAGGTCGCGAAGGCCATCAGACCCCACACGGCCTGCTCGACACGGAACTCCGCCACGGTGCGGTCGAGCCCAGCCCGGTCGAGCCGACGCGCGATGGAGCCAGCTCCGCCCACCACTCGCTCGAGCAGGCCGGCGAGACCACGCAGCACCGGTCCGAAGACCTGACCCCACGCACCCGTCCCCGGGGTGGCCACGGGCGCGAGCTGAGGGATGTCACGCAGGTGGACGAGCACCCGCGCGCGCAGGTCGCTCCGCCGGAGCGCCACGACCCGTGTCGTCACCAGCCACAGGCCGGTGCCCGCGGCGCCGCCCAGGACTGCTCCCGTCGCGAGCGCGCTCATGGCGCCTGGTCCGAGAGGACGCGACGCTCGACGGGGAGCCGTCCGATCCGGAGCATGGTGCGGTAGGACACCGCGCACAGCCCTGCGCCGAGGGCCAGCACGAGGGCGCCGGCCGGCGAGGCGTAGCGGCCGATCACGTCCGGCTGGAAGCACATGAGCAGCAGCACGAGCCACGGGGCTGCCACCGCGAGCCTCGCTCCGTTGACCGCCCAGCTCTGCCGGGCCTCGAGCTCGGCGCGGGTGCGGGCGTCGTCGCGGAGGTGGCCGGACAGGTTTCTCAGCAGACGGCCGAGGTCGCCGCCCCCGACCTCGCGGGCCACCCGCAACCCTTCGACGACACGGTCGCCGACGGGGTCGGCCAGTCGCCGCTTGAGCCGGTCGAGGGCGTCGCCGAAGCGCCCGGACGCCTGGTAGTCGGCGGCGAAGGACGAGAACGCCGGACGCAGCGGCTCCGGCCCTCGGTCAGCCAGACCGCTCACCGCCTCGGCGAGCGACAGGCCCGCGCGCACCGCGCTCGCGATGTTGTCGACCGCATCGGGCCACACCTCGGCCAGCTCGCGCTGGCGGCGCCGGGCACGGCCGGCCACGACGGTGTAGGGCGAGTACGACGCCAGCGCGGCGAACGCCAGGGCCACGGGAGCCGCTCGCGAGACCGCCTGGACGGCCACCAGCGTCACCACGAACAGGACGGTGCTCATGGCGACCAGCGACCCCACCGAGACACCGGACAACCCTGCCCGGTCGAGCTGCTCGCGCAGGCGTGACGGACGGCGGGGACGTCGCCGACCCGGCGGCGCGGTGAAGGCACGCCAGACGAGCAGGAGACCGACGCCCAGCACGAGCCCGAGAACAACGCCCACGTCAGTCGCTCCCTCGCAGCAGCGAGGCGAGGTCGATGCCCGCCCGCTCGAACCGCTCGGGGCGGGGCGGCTGCCCGCCCTGGCGCTGGAGGCGGCCGTCGGTGCGGAGGTAGAGCGGCTCGGTCTCGATCGTGTCGCCCTCGGCCCGTCCGGGCACGGCCACGATCTCCTGCACGGTGCGCCTGCCTCCGGCGCCGAGGTCGAGGTGCACCACCAGGTCGACCGAGGCCGCCACCGTCGGCACCACGAACCTGGCCGAGATGTTCTCGCCGGCCAGCAGGGGCAGCGTGCACATCTTCACCAGCGCCTCACGTGCGCTGTTCGCGTGCAGCGACGCCATGCCCGGCAGGCCTGCGTTGAGCGCGAGGAGCAGGTCGAGACACTCCTCCGACCGGACCTCCCCCACGATGATCCGCGAGGGCCGCATCCGGAGCGTCTCCTTCACCAGCTGGCGCAGTGTCACCTCGCCGGTGCCCTCCAGTCCTCGCTGGCGGGTCTGCATCGCCACCCAGTCCGGGTGGCGGAAGTCCAGCTCGAAGACCTCCTCGGCGCTGACCACGCGCTGCCCGCCGGGGATCGCTGCCGCCAACGAGTTGAGCATCGTCGTCTTGCCCGCCTGGGTGCCGCCACTGACCACGATGTTGAGGCCGGCGACCACGGCGGCGTTGAGGAACCTCGCGGCGTCGACGGTGAGGCTGCCGAGCGCGACCAGCTCGTCGAGCTGGGCCGCCTTGACCACGAACTTCCGGATGTTGACGGCGCTGAAGCCGCGCGTGATGCCCTCGAGCACGACGTGCAGCCGGTGGCCGCCGGGCAGCAGGGCGTCGACGAACGGCTGGCTGATGTCGACGCGACGGCCGCTGGTCTTGAGCATCCGCTCCACCAGCTCGCCGACCTGGGCACGGGTCAGCACGACCGGAGTGAGCTCGTGGCGCCCGTTGCGCGCCACGAACACGCGCGCGGGATCGTTGATCCAGATCTCCTCGACCTCGGGGTCGTCGAGGTAGCGCTGCAGCGGGCCGAGGCCGGCGACGTTGGCGACCAGCACGTCGACGACCTGGTCGTGGTCGCTGATCGAGGGCACGGCGCCGGTCAGGCTGCGTCGGTCGTGGTCGCGGACCACCCGCTCGGCGAGCCGGCGTACGGCACTGCTCTCCCGCTGCGGATCCACGCCGTCGCGCTGCACCTCGTCGCGCACCTGCGCGTCGAGCGCCGCGATGATCTCCTCGTCGACCGAGGCGTGGGTCAGGCTCATTCCCCCGAGGCCTTCCTGCCGGTCCGGCCATCCTCGGCGTTTTTACTTCCGATTTCGCCTCCGATGTCCCGGCTTGTGGACAAGTCTGGGGGCTTTACCTTGTGAGTCCGTGTCCTCGAACAGCAGGGCTACGCCGTGCCGAATCGCCGTCGCCGCGCGGGTGTCGAGGTTGAGCGTCGTGAGCACCATCCGCCCCGGCGACAACCGGCGGGCCACGAGTTGGGCTAGAACGCTCAGCCGAGAGCCCCCTGGTTGGGGATAGGCGCCGCGTGTTTGCTGTCCCGCGACAACCGGGTAGGCACATTAGGCAACCACGCACGCTTCTCGGGCTGCCTGTCCAAACTCCGCACCGACGAGGACGACACCTTGCCCCGCCACTCCATCGAACCGGAACCCGATCGAGAATCCAGCTGCCAGGCCGACGAGCCGACGACCGGCAAGACCGATGGGCGCGCCACGCGGCGAAGCCGCAATCGGGACGCGGTGCTCGACTCCGTCCTCGCCATGCTCGACGAACGCCGCCTGTTGCCCACCTCTGAAGCGATCGCTGCACGTTCCCAGGTGTCGCTACGGTCGATCAACCGGTACTTCCCGACAGAACAAGACCTCATGGTGGCTGCGCTCGACCACCAGATTCGCGTCGATGAGCGCCTTGTCGAGCTCGAGCGCGTCGGCATGGGCACGCTCTCCGAGCGGATCGAGCGGCTCGTCTCGAACCGGCTCGCGATCTACCGAGAGGCGAGGGGCACGATCCGCATCCCTTCCCTGGTCGTCGACACCATGCCGCTCGTCGCTGAACGAGTTGCCCACCAGGAGGATCGGATCCGCAGCCAGATCCAAGAGCACTTCGACCCGGAGCTCAGCGGCCTCAGCAAGGATGCCGCCGCGACAGCGTTGATCTGCACGGAGCTGCTCACTCACTTCGCCTCGATCGATCGCATGCACACGGACCGAGGCATGACATCTCGGGCCGTGAAGCAGGCCCTGGTCGCGGGCCTCACCGCCATGCTGTGCGCATCAGCCCGCGGATCTGAGGAGAATGTCCGACCCGCTGACTAGTGCGATCGGGTCAGTTCGCGGATCAGTGCGCGGAGGCGCCTCGACAGGAACGTGAGGACTTTCGGCCCGGATATCCTCGTGACCGAGCGGGTATCGGATGGTCAACCGCGGCAGTGCTCGATCCACTCCGCGGCCAGGCTCGCCGGGTTGCCCCTCCGCGACCGGCGAGCCGCCATCTGATCGCTGCCTGCTCCTGATCTCGCCTCCGAGTTCCGCGCTGGGGACACGTCAGCGCGTCAGGGGTTCCCAGACTTTTTACGTGACCTCGCGGGCCTCGGCGGTTTCTGCGTCCCCCCTCTGGGTAGTTGTGGTCTGATCCGTTCATCGCACGGGGGTGACATTGGCAACGGGGGAACGACCGGCAAGCATCAGGGTGGCCGCCATCGACGACCACCCGGTGATGCTGCTCGGCATCAAGGAAGCTGCGCGCGCCGCCGAGGTGCCGCTCCATCTCGTCGCGTCCTCACGGACCGTCGACGGTCTCGACGTGGACCAGGGCGAGGCCGACGTGGCCCTGCTCGACCTCCACCTCTCGGACGGGTCACGGCCGAAGGAGAACGTCGGCCGGCTGCTCGACCTCGGCATGGCGTGCCTGGTCTTCACCGACCGGACCAACGTGCCGCTCATGTCGGAGGCGGTCAGCGCCGGCGCCCGCGGGATCGTGCTCAAGCACCAGACCCCCGCGCAGCTCGTCGAGGCGGTCCACGCCGTCGGCACGGGAAGCTCGTTCCTCCCGGTCGAGCTCGCCGAGATGCTGGCGCGAGCCACGTCGTCGCGCCCGCACCTGACCGACCGCGAGGTCGAGGTCCTGGGGCTGCTCTTCGAGGGCCTGGTGACCAAGCAGGTGGCCCGCAAGCTCGAGCTCCAGGAGTCGACCGTCAAGGAGCACCTCAAGCGGATCCGGGGGAAGTACGCCGCCCTGGGCCGGCCGGTGAGCACCCGCGTGGAGCTGATCCAGCGGGCCATGGAGGACGGCTACGTCGGCCGCTGAGCCTGACGGACCCGGATCGGGAGGCAGTGCCCCACGGTCCCTCTGGTCACGCCGGGTGCGCCCCCTGAACAGGAAGAGGGTGGCGCCCACCGCCGCCCCCGCGAGGTGGGCGCCTCCCGACCCGGGACGTGATCCGCACCCGACCCGGAGCCGGGTCCTCGGGAAGCACCCTTCCCCGACGACTCGGCGAGGACCATCCTCCGTTCGGACGAACGTGGTGTCCGGATAACGGGGTCAGGGTCCCCCGACCGAGGACGCCGGCTGTCTAGCCGCCCCGAGCAGTTCCGGTCAAGGCCTTGACGTCGACGACAGCGTCTCGGTCAGACGGGAGCGATCACGCGCGATTGCACTGCCGTGGGGTCCGCCGCCGGTGGCGTGGCGGACTCGGACTCGTGCGCCTCCGCCTGACGCTGGAGCCAGCCCAGCACCTGGGGTCCTGGCATCGGACGGGCGAGACCGTAGCCCTGGATGATGTCCACCTCGAGCTCGCGCACGAGCCTTCGCGCCTGGTCGGTCTCGATCCCCTCCGCGACGACCTGGAGGCCCAGGTCGTGGGCCAGGCTGACGGTGGCACCCAGGATGGTGACGTCGGCCTCACCCCGCTCGACCCGGAAGACGAACGACTGGTCGATCTTGACTTCGTGCACGGGAAGCCTGTCGAGGTAGGACAACGACGAGTAGCCGGTCCCGAAGTCGTCGATCGACAGCGTGACACCGATGTCGGCGAGTGCACGCAGCACCTCGACGCTGCGCTCGGGGTCCTTCATCGCGTCGCTCTCGGTCACCTCGAGAACGAGGGCGCTCGCGCTCGTGCCGGAACGGCTGAGCTCGTGCTCCACGCGAGCCACGAGGGCCGGGTCGCAGATGTCGCCCGGCGTCACGTTGACCGAGACGGCCACGGGGAAGCCGGCCTTCGCCCAGGACTCGCGCGCTTCGAGGGCTTGCCGGATCAGAGCATCGGTCAGCAGGCGGACGCGCCCGGTCCGCTGAGCCACCGCGATGACCTCCGGAGGAGGCACCATGCCGAAGACCGGGTGCTTCCACCTCAACAGCGCCTCGAGCCCGGTGATCCGGCCGCTCCGCGCGTCCGCCTGGGGCTGGAACCACAGGTCGATCTCACCGGCTTCGATGGCGTTCGGAAGGTCCGCGGCCAGGGCCAGCCGACGCGCGACGGAGTCGCCGGCCTCGGGCCTGTAGACCGCGACGCCCGAGCGGTCCGCCTTGGCGGTGTACATCGCCACGTCCGCCTGTGCCAGAAGCTCCTCGGCTGTCGTGGCCGACGAGCTCAGCTCGGCGACGCCTATGCTCGAGGAGACGATCAGCTCGACGTCGTCCAGCGGGACGGGCGCCGACAGGACGTCGTGAAGCCGTCGGGCGTGCGCGACGCCCTCGTCAAGGGTCAGCCCGTGCAGCAGGACGGCGAACTCGTCCCCGCCCAGGCGGGCGACCATGCCTCCGGCGTGGTCGCGCAGCCGCTCGCCACTCACGGTGATCAGCCGGTCCCCGGCGCTGTGGCCCAGCGTGTCGTTGACGTCCTTGAAGTCGTCGAGGTCCAGCAGGAGCACGACGCCGCTGGGGCCCAGGCCGCCCCAGGTCATCTCGTCCATGGCACGCGCGACGGCTTCGTTGAACGCTCGTCGGTTGGGCAGTCCCGACAGAGGATCGTGCAGTGCGTCGTACGCACGCTGCTCCACCAGCCGCTCGAGACGTCCGATCGAGTCGGCCCGCTCCAGCGCCACCGCAGCGTGCGTGGCCAGGGTCTCGAAGACCTGGAGGTCCTCGGTCCCGAACGTCTCCTTCTCGAAGGAGCGGTCGCACACCACCAGGGCGGCCCGCACCCCGTCCTTCATGCGCAGCGGGGCCGCGACCCCGTCCCGGGCCGCCAGCAGTGACGGCGTGTCGTCGCTCGGTGCTCCGGAGACGGCCCGGTCGCCGGTGTTGCGCAGGAGCACGGACTCCCCACTCAGGGCGCGCTCCCACCATTCGTCGTCACCCGACGGGGTGTGCAGGAGGTCGGAGATCGCCTCTCCACCGGAGAAGGTGCGGCAGCGAAGGACACGCTCAGGCGACTCATCGACGACCTCGATGAGGTGCGCGGAGTCGGCGTGCATGAGTCCGGCAGCCTCCGAGAGGACCTCCCGGAGCACGTCGTCCGGCTCTTGGGCCGCCGCCGTGCGCTCCACGAACCGGTAGAGCAGCTGCGTTCGCGCACCGCCGCGGGCGAGGCCGGTGTACACGCGATACCCGAGGACGAGCAGCACCAGGACGACTCCGAGCAGGGGGAGCGAGCTCGGCCGGACGATGATCAGCGTGACGACGAGGAGCGCGACGCAGGTGTTGATGCACGCCGCCGCGAGGCCCGAGCGCAAGGCTTCGCGCAGCACGCCGCCGTCGAACTCGCCCTCCGTCAAGGTGATCGCCAACGTCACGGCTGCGGCCGAGAGCAGGTCGGTGACCATCACGGCCGCCAGCGCCGCGAGCCAGCCTCGGGGATCCAGCGGGTCGCCTCCACGCAGGATCGCGTGGTAGAGCATGGCGCCGACAGCGGCTTCGAGACCGAAGAGGGCGGAGTTGAAGGCCAGCTTCACACCACGCATCCGAGTGACGACGGCAAGGGCGGTGATCGCACCCAGCACGTAGACCCACAGGTATGCCTGCGGGGTGAGGAACGTCAACCCGACGACGGCCGGCACCTCGCGGAGGGTGTGTCCGTGGGCACTGCGCAGGGTCGGGAGGTGGATCACCACGATCTCGGCGAGACCGAAGGCCGGGAGCAGAGCCAGGCAGGCGAGGGTGATGCCGGCGGCGGCCGGGTCCTCGACGAAAGCCGGGGACGCCACGGCGAGCGCGGCGGCGGCGATGCCGAGCACCAAGAGCCAGACGTACGGCGGACGCCGCTCGTCGCCGCCCATCTCAGCCATCTCCATGTCGGCCTCCGTGACCGTCCCTGGTCGAATCACCTCAGAACAGAGCACGCCAGCTGCGCGCCGACCACGAGTCCTCGCGCCAGCTGCGGGCCTTCCAGTCCTGGCCACGCCAGCTACGAGCCTCCCACTTCGCGCTGTTCCCGTGGGCGTTCCAGGGAATTCCGGTCCACGTGGTGCTGGACCACGGCGCGAACTTCCAGCTGCGCTTGTCGAAGTTGTCGCCGGTCCAGGGCTGCCCGTTCCAAGCACCCTTGTTCCACGCCTTCTTGTCCGCGGAGAGCGCCGCCCAGGCAGTGCCGGACCACGGTGCGCCCTGTGCGTCGACCTCGCCGCTGAGTTCGGCACCCGTCACCGGGTCGACGACGTGCTCCCCGCCACGGGCAGCCTCGAGCGAGCCTGCGCCGGTCGACCACGGGTCGTTGTTGGGCCCGGCCAGCACGCGCTTCGACTTGTCGTCGATCACGGCACCGGACGACGTCGTCTTGACGTCCTTGGCGAGTGCCAGTGCCGCCGGTACGTCGACGATGCCGGCGGCCGAGCCCGCGACCGGCCGCGAGGTCGCCATGAGCAGAGCCTTGACCTGGTCGGGCTTGAGGTCTCCCTTGACGTCGAGCAGGAGCGCCACGACGCCGGCCGCGAACGCGGTGGCCTGCGAGGTGCCGCTGCCCCGGAAGAACCGACCGGAAGCGTCGCCCTGGACGCGGCCCTCGGGGCTGAACGTGTCGGCGTACCCTCCTGCGACGCGGAAGGACACCACGGACTTGCCGGGCGCGAGAAGGTCCGGGCGACGCGCGTCCGAGCCGCCACTGGTGAAGTCGGCGAGCGTGTCGTCGGTCGGGTCGACGGTGCCGTTGGTGTCCGCAGCGCCCACCGCCAGCACGTGCGAGTCGAGCGCAGGCATCAGCAGCCGGTCGGCGCCGTTGCCGTCGTTGCCGGCGGCCACGACGACGGTGATCCCGGCTTTCCACGCGTCCTCCACGGCCCGGGCCAGCGGGTCCACCTGCCAGGCCTGCGGCGACATGGTGCCGTAGGCCAGTGAGATCACGCGAACGCGCATGCCGCCGTCGTCGCGGTGCTGCACGACCCAGTTGAGGGCCGCGATGACCTGCGAGACGTCGACGCCGCCGTCTCCGGAGCCGACTTTCATGTTGAGGATCTGCGACTCAGGAGCGACGCCGGCGAAGACGGCGGGGTTGGGCGCGTCCTTCTTCCAGGCGTCGTCCTCGCCGCCGACGATCCCGGCCATGTGGGTGCCGTGGCCGAAGCCGTCGACGAACCGGAGGTCGGGATTCTGGCCCTCGAAGGACAGATCCGGGCCGTTGACGAGCTTGTCGTCGGCAGCGGTGAGTCCCGGCACGGGAGCGACACCCGTGTCGATGACCGCCACCGTCACGTCGTGACCGGTCGCGCCAGTGAGCCAGGCGCGCTGGACGCCGTAGCCGGCCGTCAGCGAGAACATCGAGCCGGGGTCCTGCGTCGCGTCCCAGACGCCGCTGTCGAGCGTGCCCTTCTCCTCCCGGCGGCTGATGTCGCCCCAGTCGGTGCTCACGACCGCGTCGCCACCCGACTGCTGCTGCTTCTTCGCCACCGCCGGTGACGCCGACAGGACGGTGCCGGCTCCCATCGCCGTCACCGCCGTCACGGACAGCGCCGTGATGGTGATCCGAGCCCCACGCTTGTGCATATCCCCAGCCCCTTGTGCGTCGTGCGTTGAGGACCCACTCTGACGACAAGAAGCGCCTGTTTCGAGTCTTATATCCAGTTCTGGCCTAGTCGGATCCGGGCTTTTTGTCCGTTTGGCCAAACCTGGAGGGACCTTGGTCCTGAGAACCGTATTTCTCCTCGCCGACTGGCTTCCCGGGTCGCCACCCTGAGGAACGGCGGTCCGTGCATCGGGCCACGGCCGACACACCTGCCATCGCACCCAGGGGGCTTCCATGACAACGCTGCCGCACGAGGCGATCGCTCGCGTCGACGTCTTCGCGTTCACCGTGCGGGTCGATGCCGCCGGCGACTACGCGTGGCTCTACTTCGGCCCCAACTCCGAGACCGTCTTCGGCCGTCCGGTGAGCGACACGCTCCCGCTTCCTCGCCTCATGCGGGAGCACGCCAAGGCCGAGGACGGGTCCACGATCGACACGTTCCTCGATTCCATGGCGACCGGGCGGCGCACCGAGGTCGAGATCCGCGTAGTCGGACTGGACGGATCCACCCGGTGGGTGTCCTGGCGCGCAGTTCCCCGTGAGCTCGGTGGGCAGCTGTTCGTCGACGGCGTCGCCACCGACGTCACCGCACGCCACTCCCTCGGGCTCAGCCTCATGGACCACGAGGAGGCCGGGGACCGGTTCTCTCATGAGCTGGACGTCCGCCGGGAGCACACGATCGCCGTCCGCGACGCCACCGACAACGTCCTGCAGCGACTGTTCGCCGCCGGCCTGCGGTTGCAGATGTTGCAGCGACGGCTGGACGCCACGGAGGCACACGCAGCCAGCGCGATCGGCTTCCAGCTCGACCAGGCCGCCACCGACTTGCGCACGCTCATCCACAACCTCAACGCCGTGGTCGACGAGATGGCTCCTGCCGGTGAGCGCGAGGTCGCCTTCGCGTCCTGAGTCCGACTCAGCCTCCGAGCAGCTCCCCGAAGATGTCCCCCTGCTCGTCGACCCTCCGAAGCACCTCGTCGAAGCGCAGCTGGACCAGCTCACCGAGGTCCTCCGCGCCTGCCTCGATCTCCTCCCAGGTGCGGGGGGCCGCGGCGTACGGCGTCGTGGTGCCGCGCAGCGAGTAGGGGCTGATCGTGGTCTTCGAGCCGGTGTTCTGCGACCAGTCCAGGAACACCTTGCCGGGGCGTTTGGCCTTGGTCATCTGCGAGACGACGAGCTTCTTGTGCTCCTTCTCGAGCGCCTCGGCGACCTGCTTGGCGGCGTCGCGGACCTGGTCGGTGGTGAGGTCGCCAGGCATCGGGACGTAGAGGTGCAGGCCCTTGCTGCCGCTCGTCACCGGCGCCGCGGACAGGCCCAGGGTCTCGAACCGCTCACGCACGAGCAGCGCGACCTGGGCGCACTCGTGCAGGCCCGCCGGGTGGCCGGGGTCCAGGTCGATGACCATCCGGTCGGGGTTGAGGGCGTGGCCGTCCTCGTCGACCGTCCACTGGTGCACGTGCAGCTCGAGCGAGGCGAGGTTGGCGAGGTACGTCAGGTCGGCGAGCGACTCGACGACGGGGAACAGCAACGTGTCGCCGTGCCGGGACTCGCCCCGGGAGCCCGTGGTGGAGACGCGCACGGTGCGCAGCCACGAGGGTGCCCCGGAGGGGGCGTTCTTCTCGAAGAACGACATGTCACCGGTGCCGTGGGGCCAGCGGATCCGGGTCACGGCGCGGCCCTCGAGGTGCGGCAGGAGCACCGGGGCGACCTGGGCGTAGTAGTTCAGCACCTCGCCCTTCGTCGTGCCCGTGTCCGGGTAGAGCACCTTGCCGAGGTTGCTCAGCCCGAGCGTCCGGCCGTCGACCTCGACGCGGACCTCCTCGGCCTTCGCCTTCTTCTCAGCCATCCGTGGGCTCCAGCTCGAGCAGGTCCTCGGGACGCAGGTCGGTCCGCACGCCGATGAAGGCAGGCTGCCGGAGCCGCTGCTGCGGGGTGAGACCGAGGCTGGCGCACTCGACGACCACCTCGGGACGGACCCAGTGGGTGCCGAGCACGTCCTCCTTGGGCACTTCGTCGACGAACGGCACCTCGTCCGCGGCGAGGGGCGCCAGCAGGGCCATGACCCGCTCGCTCGCCTTGCCGGCCAGGCCGCTGCCGACCCGGCCGCGGTAGACGAGGCCGTCAGGGGTCGGCTCCCCGACCAGCACCGCGCCGAGCCGGTTCCTCGCCCCGGTCTCCGGACGCCAGCCACCGACGACGTACGACGAGCTGGGGCGGTGCGGGAACTTCCGCCAGTCCTCCGAGCGCTGCCCCTGGCGGTACGGCGACGACAGCCGCTTGCTCACGATGCCCTCGAGCCCCTGCTGGCCGGTGACCTGAAGGAGCAGCTCCCCGTCGTCGTACGTCGGCGGGACCTGCCAACGGGCGCCGTCGAGCTCGAGCTGCTCGAGGGCCGAGCGACGGTCGCTGAGCGGGAGCGAGGTGACGTCGAGGCCGTCGATGGCGAGCAGGTCGAAGACCAGCAGGGTCACCGGGTTGCGCTGCGCCGCGGTCTCGGCCCGTCGCTTGTCCTTGACGTGCATGCGGTCCGCCAGGCCGCCGAAGCGGGGGACGCCGTCGAGGAAGGCGACGATCTCGCCGTCGAGCACGAGGTCGCGCCCGCCGGTGACCTTGGCGTCGGCCAGGCCCGCGAGCTCGGGGAACGACACCGTCACGTCGTTGTCGTTGCGCGACGTGAGGCGGAGCCGGCCGTCCTTGATCGTCGCGATCACCCGCATGCCGTCCCACTTCACCTCGTGGGTCCAGCGCGGTCCCGACGGCACGGTGGTGCCGCGGGAGGCGAGCATCGGACGCATGGGCCCATCCAACCCGATGCGGGACTGCTGACGGAGCCTGTGGGTACCGTGGAGCCATGCGCGCGATCTGGAAGGGTGCGGTCTCCTTCGGGCTGGTCAGCGTGCCCGTGAAGCTCTACTCCGCCACCGAGAGCCACGACATCTCGTTCCGTCAGGTCCACGCCAAGGACGGCGGCCGGATCAAGTACCAACGGATCTGCTCGATCGACGGCGAGGAGGTGGCCTACGCCGACATCGCCAAGGGGTACGAGACCGAGGACGGCGAGATGGTCATCCTCGACGACGACGACATGGCCGAGCTGCCCGCCAACAGCAGCCGCGAGATCTCCGTCGAGAAGTTCGTGCCGAGCGAGCAGATCGACCCGATCATGCTCGACAAGCCCTACTTCCTCGAGCCCGAGAAGAGCGGCCTCAAGCCCTACGCCCTCCTCCGTGACGCCCTCCACGAGAGCGACCGCGTCGCCGTCGTCACCGTGTCGCTGCGCACGCGCATGACCCCCGCCGTGCTCCGGGTCCGCGACGACGTCCTCGTCATGCAGACCATGCTCTGGCCCGACGAGATCCGCGCTGCCGACTTCGGCTCGCTCCAGGACGTCGAGAAGCCGAAGAAGCAGGAGCTCGACATGGCGCGGATGCTCCTCGACACCCTGGCCGGCGACTACGACGCCGACGAGTTCGAGGACGACTACGCCGCGGCCGTGCAGGAGCTCGTGAAGGCCAAGCTCGAGGGCGGCGAGGTCAAGCGCACCAAGGAGGAGGCGCCTCAGGCGGGCGAGGTCGTGGACCTGCTCGCGGCCCTCCAGAAGTCGGTCGCCGCTGCCAAGACCGCGCGGGGCGAGGAGTCCGACGAGGACGAGAAGCCCGCGAAGAAGAAGGCATCGAAGAAGGCCGAGAAGAAGCCGGCCAAGAAGGCTGCGGCGAAGAAGGCCTCCAAGAAGACCTCCGAGAAGGTCAAGAAGTCGGCCTAGGGCCATCCCACCGCACCCGGGACGAGGCGATCAGCCGCCAGGGCGCAGAACTTCCGGGCGTCCTCTCTTCGCGGGTCGTCGCCGCCAGGCTCTCTCTCGCCAAGGTAAAGGTTTGACGATCCTCAGCCAGGATTGGGGATTGGGCCCATTTCCGGGCCTGGACTGTCGGTGGCCAGGTCTAGCGTTCGGGGCATGAGGAAGCCGTCAACACCCCTGACGCCACCTGCCGGTGACGTCGATCAGGACGTGTTCGGCATGACCGCCGGCGAGGTGCTGGGCTCCATCTGCGAGGAGCGGCGTGCTCAGGACCTTGCCGCGGCGCGGGAGATGCGGGCGGTGACCGCCTGGGCCGACCTGCACCGCGTCGAGAACCCCGAGGAGTGTCTGGGTGCGGTCGATCCCGAGGTCGACGAGCTGCTCGACCAGGTGGCTCGCACCCGCCACAAGCGGATCTTCGGGTGGAGCTTCGCCGGCCCGGACGGCATCGAAGGGACGTTGCGACTCTGCGGACAGAACGCCTACCTGGTCGCCGAGTTCGCGATCACCGAGCTCGCCGCCACTCTCGCCCTCTCCGAGACCGCGGCCCGTCACTACGTGGGACAGGCCCTCGAGACCCGCGACCGGCTCCCCCGGCTGTGGGCCAGGGTGATGACCGGGGACTTGCCGGCGTGGAAGGCACGCAAGATCGCTGAGCACACCATTCCCCTGGCTGATGAGACCGCCGGCTGGGTCGATGCCCAGCTCGCGGAGTTCGCCCACAAGATCTCCTTGGGCCGTGTCAGGGCGTGTGTCGAGGCCGCGATCAGCCGGTTCGAGCCCGACCTCGCCGACCAGAAGGCCCGCGACGCCGCGGAGACCCGGGGAGTGTGGACCGAGCACGACGTCGACGGCACCTCCCGGATCACCGCGAAGACCTCGACACCAGACGCTCGTGCCTTCGACGCCGCCGTCGCGGAGATGGCGTCCACGCTCGCCGCCCTCGGCGACGCGGACGAGCTGGACGTCCGTCGTGCCAAGGCCCTCGGGATCCTCGCCGACCCTCAGCTTGCTCTCGACCTCACCGCGTCGCTCGACGCCGGCGCGGAGCGCGCGCCGCGTCGAGCGTCGGACGGGCCGACCCTGCACCTGCACGTGCACGCCTCGCTGTCCGAAGTCGCCGTGTCCGGCTGGGAGCTCGATCCCGTCGTCCGCGTCGACGCACCCGGCATCCACCGGCCCGTCTCCATCACCGCGGTGGACACCTGGCTGCGTGACGCCGCCCCCGGCACCCGGATCACCATCACGCCCGTCGTGGACCTCGATGACCGCGTCGCCGTCGACGCCTACGAGGCACCTCGACGCCTCGCCGACCAGGTCGACGAACGCGACCACGTCTGTCAGTTCCCCTGGTGCGGTCGACGCGGCCGATACGACAAGGACCACATCGTCGAGTACGAGCCTCCCGACGACGGCGGACCACCCGGCCAGACCAGCACTGACAACCTCGCGAGGTTGTGCCGCTTCCACCACCGGGTCAAGACCCACTCGGACTGGACCTACCGACGCCACTCCGACCAGTCACTCCACTGGACCTCGCCGCTCGGCCAGTGCTACCGCGTCGACGCCACCGGAACCACACGCCCCTGACCCGCTGCTCCGACGAGCCGCCTTCGACTCGGGGAACAGCCGCGAGAGCCGGAAGCTGGCGAGGTCGCTGGTCCGCGGCGCCAGCAGGTTGAGCACCTCGCTGACCTTGCCCACGACGGTGTCGATCGTGACCGGCCGGTCCTCGAGAGCGCGCACGACGACGTCTGCCGCCTGCTCCGGGGTCATCGCCGGCGAACGACGGTAGACGTCGGTCGGCCCGATCATCGCGGTCCGCACGAGTGACAGTCGGATGTTCGTGAACGTCACCCCGTCGCCGTACAGCTCTCGACCGGCGATCCGCGAGAACACGTCGAGCGCGGTCTTCGAGGCCAGGTAGGCGGTGAACTTCGGCGCCTTCACCTGCACGCCCCAGCTCAGCACGTTGACCACGTGGCCGTCGCCGCGCTCGACCATTCCGGGCAGCACGCCGAGCATGAGGCGCACCGGCGCGAAGTAGTTGATCTCCATCGTGCGGCGGAAGTCGTGCATCCGGTCGTACGACGCGGACAGCGAACGCCTGATCGAGCGGCCGGCGTTGTTGACCAGGAGGTCGACCCCACCGTGCTCCGCGAGGACCTCGGTGAGCAGCTTCTCGACCGCGGCGTCGTCGGTGAGGTCGCAGGCGTAGCCGGATGCCGAGCCACCGGACTCCCGGATGGACCCCACCACCCGCATGATCTCGTCCTCGCGGCGTGCGACCAGCAGCACGACGCCGCCGCGGCGCGCGACCTCGCGTGCGGTCGCCTCGCCGATGCCGGACGACGCCCCGGTCACCATCACCCGGCGCCCCGCGAGCGGCCGGTGCCGCCGGTGCAGCCGTCCGGGGAGCAGCCGTGGGATCACGGCGCCCTCACGACGGAGGTCTCCGGTCGGCCCATGGCCGCACGGACTCGAGCTGCGCCGAGACCGCGAAGAGCGTCGCCTCGTCGCCGTGGCGCGCCACCAGCTGCACCGAGGTCGGCAGTCCGTCGGCGCCGAAGCCTGAGGGCACCGCGGCAGCAGGGTGGCCGGTGACGTTCCAGATCGCGGTGTAGGCGACCATCGGCATGGACTTGAGCAGCGCGACAGGCTGCGGAGCCCGCCCGAGCACCCCGATCGGGTTCGGCCGCTTGGTGATCGTCGGGGTGAGCAGCACGTCGGCCCGCGAGAACACCTGCTCGTCGACCTTGTGCCGCAGCTTCTCGCCCCGCGCCACCGCCCACCCGGCGACCTTCGGGGTCGCCCACCGCCCGAGCACGAGCGCCTGCCTGGTGCGCGCCTCGAGCAGGTGGGGATCGTCCATCTCGTCGGCCTCCTCGCGCACCCCGCGGAACATCTGCGGCAGGAACGCCGAGGTCGCCTCCGGGTAGCGCGGGTCGATCTCGAACACCTCGTGGCCCAGGCCCTCGAGCAGCGTCGCGGTCTCCTCGACGGCACGCACGTGCTCCTTGTCGGGGCGCTGCCCCTTCGACGGCGACGTCGTCGACCAACCGATGCGCAAGGTGCGCTGCGACGCGGCAGGGGCGAGTCGCGCCGACTCGGCGAACGGGACGTCCGGGTCCGCGACGGTGTAGCGGTCCCCCGGTCCGTTGCCGCGGATGACGTCGTAGACGAGCGCGCTGTCGAGGACCGTCCGGGTCAGCGGACCGACGGTGCCGAGCGCGCACCACAGGTCGGCGGCGGGTTCGGACGAGACCCGGCCCCGGGTGGGCTTGAGACCGAACAGACCGCAGCAGGCGGAGGGGATCCGGATCGATCCGCCGCCGTCGCCGCCGATGCCCATCGCGACCATTCCCGACGCGACCGCGGCCGCGGTGCCGCCGCTGGATCCGCCCGGGGTCCGGTCCAGGTCCCAGGGGTTGCGCGTGTTGCCGTAGCGCGCGGACTCGGTGAACGGGAACTGGCCGAACTCCGGCATGTTCGTCTTGCCGACCACGACGGCGCCCGCCTCGCGCAGCCGCCGCGCCACCAGCCCGTCGGTCTCGGCGACGCGGTGGTTGGCCCGGCCGCCGAACGTCGTGACCGTCCCGGCCACGACGTTCTCCTCCTTGATGGCGACGGGGACGCCGTGCAGCGGTCCGGGCCGCTCCCCCGCCGCCAGGGCCGCGTCCCGGGCGGCCGCGTCGGCGCGGGCCGCCTCGGTCAGCACCACCGTGAAGGCGTTGAGCCGGGGGTTCACCTCGGCGATCCGGGCGAGCACGGCTTCGGTCAGGTCGGCGGCGGTCACGGCACCGGAGGCGACCGCCTCCGCCTGTCCGTGCACCCCCGCGAAGAGCAGGTCGTCAGGCACGCGCCAGACGGTAGCGGACCCTCAGACGCCCTGGCTCAGCCGCTCCCGCACCGCCGGCGCGAACGGGCTCCAGGCGAACCAGCGCGGGAGCGCGCGGGTGAGCCGGGACGGGCCGGTCAGGACGATGGCACCGCCTGCGAGCGCGTCGGCGTACGTCGTGATCCCGGAGAACACGCGCATCAGCGCGACGGGATCGGTGGCGACGACGACGTCGCTCTCGAAACCGGGTGGGTCGGTGCAGACCGAGGAGTCGCCGCGCTCCAGGACGATCCAGATCCGCGTCGGGTCGTCACCCGCGTAGTCGAACTGGACGACGGTGCGGTCGTCGGGGACCTCGTCGGCCACCAACCGGCGCGACATCCACCACGTCAGCGTCACCGGGTCGACGTCCCGCGGCTCCGGCTCGCTGAACATCCAGCGCACCGCCCACTCCCCGACCGCCATGATCACGCCCTCGAGGTCGCGCCCTGCCGGGGTCAAGTGGTACTCGTGACCCCGGCCGTGCCCGAGCTCCACGCGGTCGACGACACCCTTGCGCTCCAGGTGGTCGAGGCGCTGCTTCAGCAGCGACCGCGAGATGCCGGGCAGGCCCCGGTCGATCTCGTTGAAGCGGCGACCGCCCAGCACCAGCTCGCGCACGATGAGCGGCGTCCACCGCTCGGCGATCACCGAGCTGGCGAGCGCCACGGGGCAGTACTGCGCGTAGTCCTTCATCCCGCCATCCTGTGCTCACTCCCGGCGCGAGTCCAGAATCTGTCCCTGCCCGGTCCAGAACCCGTCCTGGAGCATCCGTCCCCAGAGCGCGACAGTGGAACAGGACCGAGACAGCTCCGAGGAGGGCAGGACCATGGCACAGACCTTCGACCCCGTGGCATTCAAGACCACCACTCGCGCCCAGTGGGAGTCCGCCGCCGAGGCCTGGCACCGCTGGGGGCCCACCATCGAGGACTGGCTGGGCGCGGCGACGGCACGGATGCTCGACGACGTCCGCGTCGGCCCCGGTTCGCGCGTCCTCGACGTCGCCGCCGGCGCCGGCGGTCAGACCATCGACGCGGCCCACCGGGTCGGCCCCACGGGACGCGTGCTCGCCACGGACATCTCCCCCACGATCCTGGAGTACGCCGCGCGCACGGCCACCGAGGCCGGGCTCTCCCAGGTCGACGTGCTCGAGGCCGACGGCGAGGACCTGGGAGCCGTCGAGGACGGCGCCTTCGACGCGGCGATCTCGCGGGTCGGACTGATCTACTTCCCCGACCAGCACAGAGCGCTCACCGAGCTCGTCCGCACGCTGCGCCCGGGAGGTCGGGTGTCTGCCGTGGTCTACTCCACGCCGGACCGCAACGGGTTCTTCGCCCTCCCGGTCGGCATCATCCGGCGGATCGCAGACCTGCCGGCTCCGGGTCCCGGGCTGCCCGGACCGTTCAGCCTCGGCGCGCCCGGGGTCGCCGTGTCCGCCTACACCGCGGCCGGCCTGGTCGACGTGACTGTCACGGCGGTCCCGTCGCCGGTCCGGATGACCAGCGCCGCCGAGTGCGTCCGTTTCGAGCACGACTCCTTCGGCGCCCTGCACCAGATGCTCTCGGGCGTGACCGAGGAGGAGCGGGCGGCAGCATGGCGCGAGATCGAGGAGACGCTGGCGCAGTTCGAAGGTCCTGACGGCTTCGTCGGGCCCTGCGAGATGCTCGTCGTGACCGGCACGAAACCCTGACGCCCGCCCGGGCTCAGGTTCGCGCCCGGCGGAAGACCCCCACGGCGAGCAGTCCGACGACGACGCTGAAGCCGATGAGGTAGAGCCCCGGCAGCAGGATCGCCGTCGGCGACTCCCCGCGCACGAGCACGTCGAGCATGCCGTCGTTGAGGTGCCGCAGCGGCATCACCTTGGAGACCGCTTGGAGCCACCCCGGCGCCCCGTCGAGCGGGAAGAACGAGCCGCTGAGGAACGCCATCGGGAGCACGAAGAAGTTCGCCAGGTTGACTGCTCCCTCCTGCGTCTTCGCGACCACGCCGGCGAGCAGGCCGAGCATCATGAAGCAGAGCGTCCCCAGGACCAGGAGCGGAATGCCGGCCCACCAGGCACCGGCCAGCTTCAGGCCGAACGCCGCTGCCCCGAGCCCGACGAAGATGGCCATCTGCACCAGGGCGATGAGCACCGTGACCACGACCCGCGCCGACACGATGGTGCTCGACGACGCGGGCGAGAGCCGCAGCCGGCTCAGCAGCTGCGAGTTCCGCCAGCCCTGCAGCGTCGCGGCCGCGCCGAACGCGGCGCTCATCGCGACCGCCCACCCGAGGAGCCCCGGCGTGACGAACTGGATCGTGTCGAGGGAGGCGTCCTCCACCCGCTCGGGCTTGAAGGTGTACTTCGGCGGCACCCCGCTGGCGGCCTGGTTCGCCGCGTCGACGTACGCCGCGAGCGTCCCCTGCACGGTGGCCGCGCGCACCTGGTCGGTCTGCGTGTAGTGCGCGATGAAGGTGTCACCGTCCATCTCGACGGCGACGTCGGCATCGCCCTTGCGCACCTCGTCGAGAGCCTTCTCGCGGTCGCCGGTCTTCTCGATCTCGAAGGAGCTCTCGAACGCGTCCTTCGCGCCCTTGGGCATGTCGTCGATCAGCGAGACCGTGCCGATCTGCACGAGGTCGAGCTTGGGGCTCGTGTCGTAGTTGAAGATCCCGCCGAACAGCACGAGGAACATCAACGGGAAGACGAGGGAGAAGAAGACCGAGGCACGATCGCGCACGAATCCCTTCACCAGCGCGAGGGCGATCCCCCGGAAGGCCGTCATGCTCGGTACTCGCGGCCGGTGAGTTGGAGGAAGACGTCCTCGAGCGTGGCACCGCGGACCCGCAGTCCCTCGAGGGCGTCGAGGTCGGCGAGGCTGCGCAGCACGTCGGACGGTGCCCGGGTGGTGAGGACCACGCCCTCCTCCTCGCGCTCGACCCGCTCCACGCCGGGCAGCCGCTTGGTGTCCTCCTCGGAGAGCCGGCCGGACGCGACCGTGATGCGCACGGGGGCGTCGAGCCCACGCACGAGCGCGGCAGGGGTGTCGTCGACGAGGATCCGGCCGTGGTCCATGATCGCGACGCGGTCGCACAGCGACTCGGCCTCGTCGAGGTGGTGGGTGGTGAGCACCACGGTGCGGCCCGACTGGTGCAGCGAGCGGAGCAGGTCCCACAGGTTGCGACGCGACTGCGGGTCGAGGGCGGCCGTGGGCTCGTCGAGGAACACGAGCTCGGGCTCGTGGACGAGGGCGCAGGCGATCGCGAGCCGCTGCTTCTGCCCCCCGGACAGGTCCTCGGTCCTCGACTCCGCGACCTCGTCGAGTCCCACCTGGTCGAGCCACGCGTCGGCCGGACCGTGCCCGAGGTCGTAGAGGGAAGCGAAGGTGCGGATCTGCTCCCGTGCGGTCAGGCGCTCGAAGAACGCCGAGGCCTGGAACTGCACGCCCACGCGACGGGCGAGCGCGGCCGGCCGGCCCCACGGGCGGGCGCCGAGGAGCGTGACGTCGCCGGCGTCCGGTCGGCGAAGGCCCTCGATGATCTCGAGCAGCGTGGTCTTGCCCGCGCCGTTCGGCCCGAGGATGCCGACGAACGCCCCGGTGGGCACGGAGAGGTCCACCCCGTCGACCGCCTTGATCGACCCGTAGGTCTTCCTGAGCCCGGAGACCTCGATCGCCGCCTGAGCGTTCACAGGCGCCGCAGCAGCAGCACGGTCGCGTTCACCCGTTTCCTCTCCTACGGCCGGGCTCAGCTGGCACCCGGGTTGGACAGGAGCGTACGCACGACCCGGAGGCCGACGGACATGCGGGCCAGATCTGCCCTGTCGTCGCTGCAGATCTCCTGCAGCGTCTCCACGGCCCGGCGCACGAGGACCTCGTCACGATCCTCCCAGTCCGCGATGCGCTCCGCGGCGGACTTCTGGTCGGAGGTCCGGTCGAGCACCTGCGCGGTGAGGGTCCCGTGCACGGCGTGCAGGTCGTCACGGAGCGCCGCCCGGGCCATCGTCTGCCAGCGGTCGTCGCGGGGCAGGGCGAGGATCCGGGCCACCAGGGTGGACAGCTCGAGCCGCTCGCCCAGCGCGTAGTGGACGCGCGCGACCTCGAGCGGGTCGACGTCGTCCCGCTTGGCCGTCTCGACCACCGTGAGGATGGCGTACGCCGGCGGCAGGACCGCCACCCGCTCCGCGAGGTCCTCGGGAACACCCTTGTCGACGAGGGCGTCGCGACGCTGGGCGAACGCCTGCTGCTCGACCCCGCCGAGGAGGTCGGGCATGGCCTGCATGAGCTTCTCGGCCTCGTCGCGGAAGAAGTTCACGGTCGCCCGGCTGTCCATCGGCGGACGCCGGTTGTTGATCAGCCATCGCGAGGCTCGCTCGACGAGGGTGCGCATCTCGATGCGCATCCGCATCTGGGTCACCGCGTCGATCCGGTTGTCGTAGGAGTAGACGCGGTCGACGAACGGGCGCGACCCGAAGATCTCGCGGGCCACGAAGTTCGCACGAACCAGCTCCTCCGCAGTGGCGCCGGTCTCCTCGGAGAGCCGGTGGAAGAACGTGACGCCCGCGCCGTTGACGAGGAAGTTGACCACCTGCGTGGTGACGATCTCGCGGCGCAGCGGGTGCGCCTCGATCTGCTGCTGGTAGCGCTCCCGCATCGTCGTCGGGAAGTACTCGTGCAGGTCCTCGAGCAGGAAGGGGTCGTCGGGCAGCCCGGTGGCGATGATCTCGTCGGCCAGCACGATCTTCGTGTAGGCCATCAGCACCGCGAGCTCCGGTGCGCTGAGGCCGACCCCGGTCTCGAGGCGCTCGGCGACCTGCTCGCTGCTCGGGAGGAACTCGAGCTGCCGGTCGAGCAGCCCCTTGCGCTCGAGCCGTTCCATCCAGTCCTCGTGGACGTGCAGCAGCGGCAGTGCCTGCAGGCTCGCGGAGGCGAGGGCGACGTTCTGCTCGTAGTTGTCCTGCAGCACGAGGTGGCCGACCTCGTCGGTCATCGAGGCCAGCAGGTCGTTGCGCTGCTTCTCCGTCAGGTCGCCGTCGTGCACCACGCGGTCGAGCAGGATCTTGATGTTGACCTCGTGGTCCGACGTGTCCACGCCCGCCGAGTTGTCGATGAAGTCGGTGTTGATCCGACCGCCCTCACCCCCGCAGCCGTGCTGGGCGTACTCGATGCGCCCGCGCTGGGTGAGGCCGAGGTTGCCGCCCTCGCCGACGGACCGCACCCGGAGCTGGCCGCCGTTGACCCGGATGGCGTCGTTGGCCTTGTCGCCGACGTCGGCGTGCGACTCCTCCTTGGACTTCACGTACGTGCCGATGCCGCCGTTCCAGAGCAGGTCGACGTCGGAGAGCAGGATGCCGCGCATCAGCTCGTTGGGCGGCATCGAGGTGGTGTCGGCGGGCAGTGAGAGCGCGGTCCGCACCTCGTCGGTGATCGGGATGGACTTCGCGTGCCGGGAGAACACCCCGCCGCCGGCCGAGATGGCGTCGCGGTCGTAGTCCTGCCAGCTCGACCTGGGCAGCTCGAAGAGCCGCTTGCGCTCGGCGAAGGACGACTGCGGGTCCGGGTCGGGGTCGAGGAAGATGTCGCGGTGGTCGAAGGCCGCGACCAGGCGGATGTGCTCGGAGAGCAGCATGCCGTTGCCGAACACGTCGCCGGACATGTCGCCGACGCCGACGCAGGTGAAGTCCTCGTTCTGGCAGTCGACGCCCATCTCCCGGAAGTGACGCTTCACGGACTCCCAGGCGCCCTTGGCGGTGATGCCCATCGCCTTGTGGTCGTAGCCGACCGAGCCGCCGGAGGCGAACGCGTCCCCGAGCCAGAAGCCGTAGTCCTTCGCGACGCTGTTGGCGATGTCGGAGAACGTCGCCGTGCCCTTGTCGGCGGCGACGACGAGGTAGGAGTCGTCACCGTCGTGACGGACCACCTGCGTCGGCGGCACGTTCGCGCCGTCGACCAGGTTGTCGGTGATGTCGAGGAGCCCCGAGATGAAGGTCTTGTAGCAGGCGATGCCCTCCGCCATCCACGCCTCGCGGTCACTCGGGTCGGGCAGCTGCTTGCAGAAGAACCCGCCCTTCGCCCCGACCGGCACGATGACGGTGTTCTTGACCATCTGCGCCTTGACCAGGCCGAGCACCTCGGTGCGGAAGTCGTCGCGGCGGTCGCTCCAGCGCAGGCCACCCCGGGCGACGGCGCCGAAGCGCAGGTGCACGCCCTCGACCCGTGGTGAGTAGACGAAGATCTCGAAGCGCGGCCGCGGCTCGGGCAGGTCGGGGATCGCGTCGGGCTCGAGCTTGAGCGAGATGTAGGGCTTCGGCGCGTCGTCCTCGCCGGGCTGGAAGAAGTTGGTGCGCAGGGTCGCCCCGATGACGGTGAGGTACGAGCGCAGGATGCGGTCGTGGTCGAGGCTGACGACGTCGTCGAGGGCCTTGACGATCTTCTGCCGCAGCGTCTCGAGCCGGTCGGCCCGGCCGTCCGGGTCCTTGTCGCCGGGGTCGAACCGGGACTCGAAGAGCTCGACGAGCAGCCCGGTGATGTCGACGTTGTTCTTGAGCGCGTCCTCGATGTAGTCCTGCGCGAACGGCGTGCCGCCCTGCCGCATGTACTTCGCGTAGGCGCGCAGCACCGTCGCCTGCCGCCAGGTCAGGCCGGCAGCGAGCACCAGCCCGTTGAACCCGTCGGCCTCGTTGCGGCCCTCCCACACCGCGGCCACCGCGTCCTGGAAGTGCTCGCGGGCGTGCGGCGGGATCGGCCGCGAGTAGCGCAGCCCGAAGTCGTAGATGTGCGAACGCCGCGGCAGCCCCTCGAGCTGGTAGGGCCGCTCGTCCACGACCTCCACGCCCATCGTGGACAGGATCGGGAGCACGTTGCTCAGCGAGAGCGGTCGGCCGATCCGGAACACCTTGAGCCGGGCCTCGCCGGGACCGCAGTCCAGCGGCTGGTAGAAGGACAGCGAGATGGCCTCGTCGCCCTCGAGCAGCTCGAGGCGGGCCAGGTCGACCGCGCCGGTCCGGGCCGGGTAGTCCTCCTTGTAGGCCTCGGGGAACGAGTCGGCGTAGAGCCGGGCCAGGCGGACGCCCTTGGCCTCGCCGTACTCCTCGCGCACGGCGGCCACGAAGTCGTCCTGCCACGAGCGGGCCGCCTCGGCCAGCCGGTGCTCCAGCTCGGGCACGTCGACGTCCGCAGTCATGACCTCGCCCTTGCGCGGCCTGATCACGAAGTGCAGGCGGGCGAGCATCGACTCGCTCACGCGGGCGGTGTACTCCACGGTCTCGCCGCCGAGCTCACGCTTGAGGAGGTGCGCGATCCGCTCGCGCACCGCCGTGTTGTAGCGGTCGCGCGGGAGGTAGACGAGGCACGAGAGATAGCGCCGGTAGGCGTCGTGACGGACGAAGAGCCGCAGCTGCCGGCGCTCGCGCGTGTAGAGGACCGCCTTGGCGATCGGGATCAGGTCGTCGAGCGGGGTCTGGAACAGCTCGTCGCGCGGGTAGGTCTCGAGGATGTCCATCAGGGCCTTGCCCGTGTGGCTCATCTTCTCCACGCCGGCGGCCTCGATCACGGCGAGCGCCTTCTCACGCACCACCGGGATCCGGGTCAGCGACTCGGTGTAGGCCGTGGAGGAGAACAGGCCGAGGAAGCGGCGCTCCCCCATGACCTCGCCCTGGGCGTCGAACGTCTTCACGCCGATGTAGTCGAGGTAGACCGGTCGGTGCACGGTCGCCTTCGAGTTCGCCTTCGCGAGCACCAGCAGGGTCTTCTCGCGCGCCTTCTCCAGCACGAGCGGCGGCAGCTTGCCCGAGGCCACTGCCATGTCCTGGTCGGCGCGCAGGATCCCGAAGCCGGTGCCGGCCACGGCACGCAGGACGGTCTCGCCCCCGGCGTCGTCGAGGCGGTACTCGCGGTAGCCGAGGAAGGTGAAGTGCTCGTCGCCGAGCCAGGTCAGCAGCGCCTTGCCCTGCTCGATCTCGGCTTCGGGGAGCGGCGGCGGGTGCTCGGTCAGGTCGTCGACGATGACGTGCACCTGCTGGCGCATGCGATCGAAGTCCTCGACCGCCTCGCGCACGTCGCTGAGGACCTTCCGGAGCTGGGTCTCGATGTGGTCGAGGTCCGCCTGCTCGGTCTCGCGGTCGATCTCGACGTGCATCCACGACTCGCGTGCGACGTCGGGCTGGGTGGCGACGTCGAGGGACTCGTCGTCGATGACCTCGACCATCCGGCCGGTCACGTCGCGACGCACGAGGAGCTGCGGGTGCACGACCATGTGCACGTTGCGGCCCTCCTCGTTGAGCTCCATGGTCACGGAGTCGACGAGGAAGGACATGTCGTCGGTGACCACCTCGACGACGCTGTGGCCCTCGGCCGACCAGCCGTGCTCGGCCACGGTCGGCGTGAACGCCCGGACGTTGGCGGTGCCCTGCGGCCGCTCCGAGGCCAGCGTGAACTGGCTGACCGCGGCGCCGTAGACGTCGACGTCCGCGCGTTCCGCGAGGTCCTCGACCGCGACGTGGCGGTAGTACTGGCGCAGGAACTGCTCGGCGATCTCCTTCGGCGGTCCGCCGCTGCCCCGTCGTGACGAGGCCAGCGCGGCTGCCTTGGCGAGGATGTCGTCCTTCGGCTCGTCCACGGTGGACACAGCGCATCTCCTGACGGTTCAACGGCACGTCGTTGTGCCCTCACTGCCGACCCTAGAACGTCACAGGGCGCTGCGCAGCCTCCACAGCACCGGGTAGTAGCGGAGGTCCAGGCGGCTGCGGAGGTACTCCGCCCCCGTGGACCCGCCGGTGCCCGTCTTCGCCCCGATCATCCGCTCGACCATGACCACGTGCCGGGCCCGCCACTGGGCCGCCCTCTCGTCGTGCTCGAGCAGGGCCTCGGCCAGCTGCCAGACCTCGGCGTACCCCGCCCGGTCGTGCGCTGCGGTGCGCACGGCGTGGAGCTGAGCGTCCTCGTCCTCCGCCGAGAGGCCGGCCGCCTCGAGGACGGTGACGAAGGCGTCCCAGAGCGTCGGCTCCTCGAGCCTGCGCTCCAGGCGGGCGCGCTCCTCGTCGGTGATCCCGCGGAAGCGGCGGAGGTACGCCGCGTCCTTCGCACCGGAGAGGAACTCCAGCTCACGGAACTGCACCGACTGGAAGCCGCTGGCCGGAGCGAGTCGCTGGCGGAACTCCAGGAAGTCCTGCGGGGTCATCGTCTCGAGCACGTCGACCTGGGAGACGAGCACGCCCTCGACCACGTGGGCGCGCTTGAGCAGGTGCGCGGCCCACCACAGGTCGCCGCGGACCATGGCGTCCCGGGCCACCGTCAGGTCGTGGAGGAGCTGCTGGAACCACAGCTCGTAGACCTGGTGGATGGTGATGAACAGGAGCTCGTCGTGCGCAGGTGGGTCGCTCTCGGGGTGCTGTGCGTCGAGAAGCCGGCCGAGCCGGAGGTAGGACCCGTACGTGAGCAGACCGCCCTGCTCACCGAAGTTCACGTCGACCATCCGAAGAGCGTAGTGACGCTGCGGACCGTGCGACATGATGACCCGATGAAGGTCACCCACACGGCGACGTACGACGCCTCCGCGGACGACGTCTACGCGATGATCACCGACCCGGCCTACCGCGAGCACGCGTCCGCCGCGACGGGGACGCTCTCCGCCGAGGTCTCGGTCGAGGAGGCAGGCGGCGGCCACGTGGTGACGATCGACCAGGTGCAGCCCACCGAGGGCGTGCCAGCCTTCGCGAAGAAGTTCGCCGGCGAGACCACGCGAGCGATCCTCCGGGAGACCTGGGCCTCTCCGTCGCGCGGCACGCTCTCGGTCGAGACACCGGGGCGACCCACGGAGATCAAGGGCACGTACACGCTCGTGGAGACGGGCGGACGCACCACGCAGACCTTCGAGGGCGAGGTCAAGGCCAAGGTGCCGCTCATCGGCGGCAAGCTCGAGGGACTCATGGCGCAGCTCTTCCTCGAGGGCAAGGACAAGGAGCAGGCCGCCGGCGCGGCCTGGCTCGCCGGGGACCGCGGATGAGGTTCCAGCACGAGAACCACTACGACGCCTCTCCCGACGACGTCGTCGCGATGCAGACCGACCAGGCCTACCGCGCCTCGCTGAAGAGCCGGACCCGGTCCGCCGGTCACTCCGTGACCGTCACCGACGAGGGCGACGCGACCGTGGTCGAGGTCGACCAGCGACTCAGGACGCAAGGCATCCCGTCGTTCGCGCAGAAGCTGGTCGGCGAGACCATCCAGCTCGTCCAGCGCGAGCGGTGGACGGGCAACCACGCCACCTTCGAGCTCAGCATCCCTGGCAAGCCCGGTCACCTGCGCGGCAGCGTCGTGGTCGAGGCGGAGGGCGACGGTGCGGTCGAGCGGGTCAGCGGCGAGGCGAAGGCGAGCATCCCGCTGGTCGGCGGCAAGATCGAGAAGCTGCTCGTCGACATGATCGTGCAGTCGCTCGAGCGCTCGCAGACCCGCGGCGCGGCCTGGCTCGCAGGCGAGCGCGGCTAGCGCCCCGCCTCCTCCTCCGCCGACTCCTCCTCGATCGCCCGGCGGCGACCCGCGCGCACCACGAAGGCCAGCACCAGGAACGGGCCGAAGGCCACCACGACGACGAGCAGCTGCTCGATCGGGTGCAGCCTGCCCAGGTGCTGCGCCACCACCTGGGCGACGACCAGGAGCGGGACCACGCGTCAGCCCATGTACGGGTAGCGGTAGTCGGTCGGCGGCGCGAACGTCTCCTTGATGCTGCGCGGCGACGTCCAGCGCATGAGGTTGGCCGCGCTGCCGGCCTTGTCGTTGGTGCCCGAGGCGCGAGCCCCGCCGAACGGCTGCTGACCGACCACGGCGCCGGTGGGCTTGTCGTTGACGTAGAAGTTGCCCGCGGCGTACCGCAGCCGTTCGGTCGCCCACGCGACGACGTTGCGGTCCTGGCTGATGATCGAGCCGGTGAGGGCGTACGGCGCGAAGGACTCCATCTGGTCGACGACCGTCTCGAAGTCGCGGTCCTCGTAGACGTGCACGGCGAGGATCGGCCCGAAGTACTCGGTGGCGAAGATCGCGTCGTCGGGAGCGGTGGACTCCACGATGGTCGGCCGCACGAACCAGCCGACCGAGTCGTCGACCTTGCCACCGGCGATGACCGAGAGCTTCTTCGACCGCTTCGCCCGGGCGATGGCCTTCTTGTGCTTGTCGAACGCGCGGTCGTCGATGACGGCACCCATGAAGTTCGACAGGTCGGTGACGTCGCCCATCGAGATCGCCTCGGTCTGGGCGACCAGGTCGTCGCGGATCTTGTTCCACACCGAGCGCGCGACGTATGTGCGCGAGGCGGCGGAGCACTTCTGCCCCTGGAACTCGAACGCGCCGCGGATCAGGGCGGTGCGCAGGACGTCCGGGTCCGCCGACGGGTGCGCGACCACGAAGTCCTTGCCGCCGGTCTCCCCCACGATCCGGGGGTACGAGCGATAGCCGGCGATGTTCTCACCGACCGTGCGCCACAGGTGCTGGAAGGTGGGCGTGGACCCGGTGAAGTGGATGCCGGCCAGGTCGGGGTGCGTGAGCGCGACGGCCGAGACGTCGAGGCCGTCGCCGGGGAGCATGTTGATGACGCCCGGCGGCATGCCCGCCTCCTCGAGGAGGTCCATGGTCAGGTGCGCCGCGACCTGCTGGGTCGGTGACGGCTTCCAGAGCACGGTGTTGCCCATCAACGCCGGCGCGGTCGGGAGGTTGCCGGCGATCGCGGTGAAGTTGAACGGGGTGATCGCGTAGACGAAGCCCTCGAGCGGGCGGTGGTCGGTGCGGTTCCAGATGCCCGCACTGTTGGCGATCGGCTGCTCGGCGAGGATCTGCCGGGCGAACTGGACGTTGAAGCGCCAGAAGTCGATGAGCTCGCAGGCCGCGTCGATCTCCGCCTGGAAGGCAGTCTTCGACTGGCCGAGCATCGTGGCCGCGTTGAGGCGCTGGCGCCACGGGCCGGCGAGCAGCTCGGCGGCCTTGAGGATGATCGCCGCGCGGTCGTCGAAGTCGAGCGCCGCCCAGCCAGGAGCCGCCTCGCGCGCGGCCTCGATCGCGGCCCGGGTGTCGGCCTGCGTCGCGGCCCGGCCGACGCCCAGCACGTGCTGGTGGTCGTGCGGCTGGACCACGGAGAAGTCCGCGCCGCCCCCGATCTTGCGGGCACCGCCGATCGCCGTGGTCAGCTCCAGCTCGACCGACTCCTGACGGCCCAGCTCGGCGAGGAGCGCCTCACGCTCCGGGCTGCCGGGGGCGTAGGTCAGGTTCGGCTCGTTGACCGGGGCTGGAGGGGTGGTGACGGCGTCCATCCCGCGATCGTGTCACAGGACGACCGCTCGATCATCCCGGGCCGAGGGCACGCAGCAGGTCGTCGATCTCCTGCACCGCGAACCACGCGAGCTCGTGGTCCAGGCACCGCTCGGCGAGCCCGTCCGCGTCCTCGGAGTCGGCCAGCACGGCGTCACGGGCGGCGGCCACGACCTCGCGAGCGTCCTCGGAGTCGGCGTGCACGGCGGCCACGCGTCGCAGTGGCACCTCGCCCGCGACGCGCACCGCCGAGGGGGTGTCGACGTCTCCGGCATCCGTCACGTCGTCGACCTCCACGGCCACCACGAGCCGCACCGGGGTCTCGTCCGCCTCGAGCAGCGAGAGGCAGTCGAGGGACGCGGAGGACAGCACGAGGTACTCCCGGTCCTCCTCGTCGACGTCGTCGAGCACGGTGCGCACGGCGGCCGTCACCGCGTGGCCGTCGAGTGGCCCCGGTCCGACGTACCCGCGCTCCTTGGCGGCGCGGAGCGCGCGGGGCGTGACGGGGAGGTAGACGCGCACGGTCACCGGTCCCCGGGCTGCTTCGCCGAGCGACCGCGCGGGGCGCGCATCCGCGTCTCCGCGGTGGTGTCGACGAGCTCCTGGAGCGACTCGCTGATGCACTGGCCGACGACCTCGATGTCCGGGATCGCGTCGCGGTCGGCGGTGATGCCGTAGTGCACTCCCCCGTCGTACGACGTCACGCCGATCGCCAGGGCGTGGCCCGGCAGGAGGGGTTGGACCGGGTAGCTCTCGAGCATCCGGGCGCCGGAGGCGTAGAGCGGGAACTGCGGTCCGGGCACGTTCGTGACGACCAGGCCGAAGCCCTTCTGCAGATTCTCGGCCGCCACGCGCGCGCCGAGGGCGTGGAAGGTGGTCGGCGCGAAGCCTCCGACGCCGATGAGACGGAGCGCCGAGACGGCCTTGCCGGTGTCCTTGTGCGCCTTGAGGGCGTAGGAGACCTGGTGCAGCCGCACGACCGGGCTCGGCTCGCCGACCGGCAGGTTGAGCAGCTGCCCGACCACCTGGCTGCCCAGCGAGGTGGGCTCGAGGTCCTTGTCGATCACGCCCATCGGCACCATCGCGCGCACCTGCCGGCTGGTGTGCACCGACTCGGCACGCGTCATCAGCCAGGCGCGCAGCGCCCCGGTCACCGTCGCCATGACGACGTCGTTGACGGTGCCGCCGTGGAACCGGCGGACCTTGCGGTAGTCGTCGAGGCGGGTGCGCACGGTCAGGTAGCGGCGCTGCTGGGAGCGCTCGGCCGCCAGGGGCGACTCGGGGGCGGCCCGACGCGAGCCGAGCAGGGCGCTCACGGGGTTGACCTTGAGGATCGCCACGGCTCCGTCGCGCACGGTGCTGAGCGCGTCGCCGGGATGCCTGACCCGGTCCTGCACCGCGTCGGCGACCAGGGACGCGGCCGACGGCTCTCGGCGGGGTGCCCAGTCGTCGGGGACTCGCTCGCGCGTCACCGTGTCGTTGTCGAGGACGACCTGGCCGAGGTCGATCGTGGAGACGCCGTCGACGAGCATCTGGTGCGACCGGGACAGGATCGCGAACCGTCCGCCCTCGAGACCCTCGATGAAGTACATCTCCCAGAGCGGACGCGAGCGGTCGAGCGGGCGCGTGATGATGCGCGCGACCAGGTCCTGCAGCTGCGCCATCGACCCCGGGCGCGGCACCGCCGACTGGCGCACGTGGTAGGTCAGGTCGAAGTCGTCGTCGTCGGCCCACACCGGTCGCGCCAGCCCGCCCGGCACCTGCAGGAGGCGCTGGCGGTAGCGGGGCACGAACGCCAGGCGGTCGCCGACCAGGGCGATGAGACGCGGGTAGTCGAAGCCGTCCTCCGGCGGCTCGAAGACCTCGACGGTCGCCAGGGCCATGGGGGTGTCGACCGACTCGATGGCCAGGAGTGCCATGTCGCCCGGACGCAGCCGCTCCACGCTCACCCCTTCTCCACGATCGCCGCGCAGGCAGCGCGGCCGACATGCGATTCTGACAGAGGCCCCGACCGGGTGCCCGTCGGCGTCTCGTCAGGAGTGGGGTCCGGATGGTCTTCGAGCACGGCATCGGCGGGAGCCAGGACCTCCCGATCTCCGTGCCGCTCGCGCTGTCCGGTGGCGCCGCCGCCCTTGCGGTGTCGTTCGTCGTCCTCGTCCTCGCCTGGCGCGAGTCCCGCCTCGACGCGGCCACGCAGGGACACCCGCTGCCGGCGCCGGTGGCCCGGGCCGTCGACAGCGGGGCACTCACCGGTGTGCTCCGCGTGGTCGGCGTGCTGTTCACGGCGTACGTCGCGTGGGCCGCCGTCGCGGGCCCGGACAACGGTGCGAACCCGACCTTCGGCGTCGTCTACGTCATCCTCTGGGTCGGCATCGTGCCGGCCTCCTTGGTGTTCGGGCCGTTCTACCGGGCCGTCAACCCCGTGCGGACCGTGCACTGGCTCATGTCCCGGGTGAGCGGCGGCGACCCCTCCGAGGGCGTCGTCCGGCTCCCGGACCGGGTCGGCCTCTGGCCGGGTGCCCTCGGGCTGCTCGCCTTCGTCTGGATGGAGCTGGTGTCACCGGACGCGACGTTCCTGTGGACGATCAGGCTCTGGTTCGCGGCGTACTTCGCGATCGTGCTGGTCGGAGCCGCGCTGTTCGGCGACCGCTGGATCGCCGCCGCGGACCCGTTCGAGGTGTTCTCGACCCTGGTCAGCCGGCTGTCGCCGTTCGGACGGCGGGCCGACGGCGTCCTCGTCGCCCGGAGCCCGTTGCGCAACCTCGACGGCACGCCGGAGCAGGCCGGCCTGACCGCGACCGTCGGGGTGCTCGTCGGCAGCACGGCGTGGGACAGCTTCCAGGACTCGCTGACGTGGCAGCGCTTCAGCGCCGGGCTCGACGTGCCGACGGTGCCGCTCGACACCCTCGGCCTGGTCACGCTGTGCGTCCTGGTCGGCGGGCTGTTCGCGCTCGCGACGACCCTCATGACGCCGGTCCCGGGTGTCGACCGCCGCGAGATGCCGAACCTGTTCGCGCACTCGATCATCCCGATCGTGGTCGGCTACATGACCGCGCACTACCTCAGCTACTTCGTCGAGGTCGGCCAGCAGACCCTGGTGTTCCTGAGCGACCCGCTCGTCGACGGGTCCGACCACCTCGGCACCGCGGACCTCCAGGTGAGCTACTGGCTGAGCCTGCACCCGACCCTGCTGGCGAACGTCAAGGTGCTCTCGATCGTCGGCGGCCACGTCCTCGGCGTGGTGGCCGCGCACGACCGGGCGATGAGGCTGCTCCCCCGGCGCCACCAGCTGACCGGCCAGCTCCCGCTGCTCGCGGTGATGGTCACCTACACGGTGGGCGGGCTCTACCTGCTGCTCACCGTCTGACCAGCCGACGGCGGACTGCGGGCTGCCCCACACCGTCGCCGAGGAGGTGGCGGGCGACGTCGGCGAGGGCCCGGCGCAGGGCGCTGTCGCCACTCTCGACCAGCGTCTGACCGGCCACGAGCGCGCGGTCGGCGGCCTCGCGGTCGTCGGGCAGGAAGCGGACCTCGGAGCGCGGAGCCACGCGCGCGACCATGTCGACGACGTCGCGCTGAGCCCACCCCAGCCCGGGTCGCATCCGGTTGACCACGACGAGCGTCGGCTCCCGGTGCAGCGCGTCGACGAGGTCGAGCAGGCCCCGGGCCAGGCGGGTGAGCCCGACCGGGTCCGCGGAGGCGACCACGACCACGTCGTCGGCCGCCTCCAGGGCCGCGCTGGTGACGGCGTCTCGGCGCGGCACGGGGTCGAACGGGTCGAAGGCATCGCGGTCGAGTCCGAAGCCGGCGTCGACCACGACGAGAGGGTCGAGGTCCCGCGCGGCGTCGAGCACGTCGACGAACGCCTGGGGCCGGACCTCGGGCCAGCGGTCGGGTCGGGGCAGGCCGCTGACCAGCCGCAGGCCGGGGCCGACCTGGCGGGCCAGGGCTGCCAGCCGCTCGGGATCGAGGGTGCCTGCGTTGGCGGCCCGGGCCGCCGCCAGCAGCCCGGACGCCTCGTCGAGGACGGCCAGGTGCTGGGCGACGGCTCCGCCGTAAGGGTCGGCGTCGAGCAGCGTCACCGGGACGCCCCGCGCTGCGGCTTCCGCCGCGAGGCCGATCGCGACCGTGGTCCGGCCCGGAGCACCGGTGGGACCCCACACCACGACGAGCCGGCCGTCCTCCGCCTCCGGCCCTGGGTCCCGGTCCGGGAGGGCGTCGTCCCCCTGACCGGGCAGCGCGACCCCGAGCCGGGCGGCGGCGTCGAGCGGTGCCCGGGAGGCCTCGCGGACGGCGGGCACCGCGTCGTCGGGGCGGCCGGCCGTCAGCACCCGCGTGACGCCGAGCCGGAGCATCCGCTCCTCCTCGGCCACCTGGTCGTCGTCGACGACCGCGACCACGCGCACCCCGGCGCGGGTGAGCCGGTCGACGCTGTCGGCGTCGAGCCCCGGCAGGGCGTGAGAGACCAGCGCGACCGTGGCCGTGCCGGTGGCCGCGGTGGCGAGCAGGTCGGTGAGGTCGAGGCAGCGCTTGACGAGGACGACCTGGCCCGAGGAGCCGGCGAGCCTGTCGAGGACCGGCGCCTCCCATGCGGCAGCTCCGGCGGCGACGAGGGTTGCCACCCGGTCCGGCGTGCCGTTGCTCATGTCCCCCTCCTCCGGCTCAGTCGCGCGCGACCAGCAGCAGCGACGCCCCGCTGAGCCCGGCCAGGGTCCGTGCGACGGCGTCGGCGTCGGTCTCGGGCACGCCCACGACGACCTGCACGACCGTGCCTGGGCCCAGCCCGTCGGGGCGGTCCACCGACAGCACGGCCGCGTCCTCGAGGAGACGGACGGTCCCGCCCTTGCCGGAGGCGCGCTGCTGCTCCGGTCCGGCCCAGACGTCGACGACCGACCCGGCACGGACGCCGGCCGGCACGCGGGTCGCGTCGACCGGCAGCGGCACGGCGACCTGGCCGGAGTCCCCGGGTGACCCCAGGGCGGACCGCGGCAGGAGCTCGCCCGAGCCCACCGGGCGCAGCAGCACGACGTCGCTCACGTCGACGTCGCCAGCGAGGTACCGGTCGGCGTCGTCGGCGGTCGCGAAGCGCACCCGCACGGTGTCGACGTCCTCGGGGCCGAGGCGCTCGCCGGCAGCCAGCGGGCCGGCGGCGACCAGGACCGGGACGGTGTCGTCGGCCGAGCCGAGCACCCGCGCGCCGGCCACGACCGAGGCGCAGACGAGCAGGATCCCGACGAGCAGCCGTGGGTCGCGCCACGCGGCGCGGGCCGTCGCTCGGGTCGCCGGCGGCGAGGAGGGGTCGGTGCCACGCGCCGTGGTGCGGACGGACGGGGTGCTCACCGCGTCATCATGCGATGCCCGACGGTGCCGAATCGACCCCAGCGGGGTTCTCCACAGGCAAGAGGCGGCAAACTTTAACTTTCTGCGCGTCCGGTGCCATAGTGCGGTCCATGGCCAGGACTGCGACAGTGAAGCCCATGAGCAGCGGCCCCCGCTTCCTGACGCTGACGGACGTCGCGGAGATCCTCAACACCTCGCTGGCCCAGGTCTCCGCGCTGGTGAAGCGCGAGGAGCTGCGCGCGATGAAGCTCGGCGGGCGCGGCCAGTGGCGGGTCGAGGTCACCGAGCTCGAGGCATTCATCCAGCGGATGTACGACCAGACCCACGAGCACCTCGAGCAGCAGCGCCGGGCCGGACGCCCCGCCGAGGACTCCTCGCTCGACGCCTGACCGTCAGCGCCCGCGGACGGCCGCGATCGCGCTCCACGGGACCAGGCAGCTCGCCCCGTCCACCGTCTCGTCGAGCACCTCGACGAAGTCGGCTCCGATCCGCCCCACCCGGCCGCGCGCCTGGCTGCCGTCGGCGAGCGCCAGCTGCACCGGCACCCGTGACTCGGCCAACCGCCGCAGCACCGAGCCGAGACCGAGGCGCGCGACGATCCCCCGAGCCTCGGGGGCGACGGCGCGGGAGCCGAGCCCGGTGATCCGGGTGAGGCACCCCAGGTTCACGACCCAGGCGCCGCTCTCGTCGTCCGCCAGGAGCCATCCGGCGCCTGCCCGCGTGAGGACCCCCCGCACCTGGTGACCGCCCTGGAGGTGGCACGCGACGACCGACCCGACCGACCCGTGCACCCGGGACTCGAGGTCCACCGAGGAGTACTCCGCGCGGCCGTGCTCGGCCACCTCGGCGTCCCGAGCCACCAGCGCGAGGCCCTCGGCCTGCTGCTCGAGGTCGTCGAACAGCGCGAACAGCGCCCGCTCCCAGCTCACCGTCGCACCCTCGCGGACGCCTGCGGCGACGTCAACAGGGCTTCCACAGCCCCGACCGGGGACGTTGACGCATGACGGTAAAGCCGATCTAGAACTGTCCTACGTCGTCAAACGACATCAAACAGCCTTCAACTGCGTCGGAGTCCCTCATGGTCCGTCCCTTCCCCGCCGAGACCCTCGCCGGCCCGCGCCCGGATCGTGCTGCTGGGCGTGCTGGTCGGCGTCGCGGCGGGGGGACTGCTGCTGTGGCTGACGGCGCGTCCGCTGCTGGACCCGGTGCTGCACCCGGGCGGGCGGCCCGTGACCCTTGCGGAGCTGGTCGCAGCCGGGTGCGCGACCGGCGCCCTGGCCACCTGGGCCGGGCTCGGTGCCGGCACGCTGGCCTGCGCCGTTGCCGGGGTGCGCGGCTGGTCGGTCCGGACACGCTGGCTGCCCAGGGCGATCCCGGTGCTCGTCGCCGCTGCCCTGGGCGTGGCCGCGCCCGCGATCGCCGACGACGTTGCGCGGCCCGCCCTCGAGAAGCTCGACGGACTCCGCGTCCCGGACCGGCCCGTCGGAGCGCTCGGTGCGCCGCGGGCACCCGCGTCCGCAGCAGACCGGTCCTGGACCGTGCACGCGGGCGACTGCCTCTGGTCGCTCGCGGAGGCCCACCTGGGCGGGAGGCCCACTGCTGCGGAGGTCGACCGGGCCTGGCGCACGGTCTACCGCGCCAACCGCGCCGCCATCGGCGCCGACCCCGACCTGCTCCGGCCCGGCACCCGGCTCACGGTGCCCGCCCCGGCCTTCCCCACCCGTCGCCCCACAGGAGGCACCCCGTGAACGACCACCGGAACGACCACCGGTCCCTGACCCGGCTCCCCCGCGCGACCGTCACCCACCTCGTGCCCCAGGCTCGCGAGGCCGACGACCGCGACTACGAGCTCCAGGGCACCCTCGCGCTCGACCTCGACCCGCACCGCCCAGGCCCCCCGGTGACACCGGAGCTCGACCCGCGCCGCACCGCCCGGGTCGGCCACGTCGACGACGCGGAGGTGCGGGCGTGGTCGGCCCGCTTCGCCCAGGCCGTGGTCGAGAGCGTCGGCGGGCAGCGGCCGGTGAGCCAGCTGGTCCGCTGGACGAGCCCGGCGGTCTACCGCGACCTCGACCGGCGCGCGCTCCTGGTCCGGCAGGCCCTCGACGGGCGGGCGCGCGCCGTGCACCCGCAGGTGCGCAGCGTGCACGTCTCGCGCCCGACGTCCGAGGCCGCCGAGGTCAGCGTGCACGTCCGGCACGGTCACCGGTCCCGGGCCCTCGCCCTGAGGCTGGAGCGCAAGCGCGACCGGTGGTGCTGCGTCGCGCTGGAGTTCTGCTAGGTCACCGACGATCGCGCTGCTGCCGGTCGGGCCCTCCGGCGCGCCGTGGCACTTCTTGTACTTCTTGCCGCTGCCGCACGGGCAGAGCGCGTTGCGACCCACGCTCGCGAAGGGGTCGGCTGCCGCGGGCTGCTTCTCGCCGCTGACCTCGGTGTCGCCTGTCTCCGACGGGCGCCGAGTAGGTCAGGCCGGTCGGCGCCGCGGGACGGTCGAGACCCTTCGCGAAGATCGAGGGGGCGTGGTGCTCCTCGGCCGGCGCCAGGGCAGGTCCGCCCGCCGGCACGGGCTCCCCCACCTCGACGGCGCCCTCGGGCTCCACCAGGGCGACCTCGTCCGCCTCGTCCTCGTCGTCGTCGACCTGGACGTCGAGGTTGAACAGGAACGCGACCGACTCCTCGCGGATGGCGTCCATCATCACGTTGAACATGTCGAAGCCCTCGCGCTGGTACTCCACCAGCGGGTCGCGCTGGGAGTACGCGCGCAGGCCGATGCCCTCGCGCAGGTAGTCCATCTCGTAGAGGTGCTCGCGCCACTTGCGGTCGAGCACCGACAGCACGACCCGGCGCTCGAGCTCGCGCATGACCTCGGAGCCGAACTCGGCCTCGCGGGCGTCGTACGCCGCCTGCGCGTCGGCCTGGAGCGCGTCGATCATCTCGTCGCGGTCGAGCCCGGCGACACCGCCCGCCTCGTCCTCGACGGCCTCGCGTGACATGGAGACCGGGTACAGCGTGCGGAGCGCGGTCCACAGCTTCTCGAGGTCCCACTCCTCGGGGAACCCCTGCGTCGCGGCCATGACGTAGCCCGCGACCGTCTGGTCGATCATCTGGCGGACCTGCTCGTGCAGGTCGGCGCCCTCGAGCACGGCGCGGCGCTCGCCGTAGATCACCTCGCGCTGCCGGCTCATCACGTCGTCGTACTTGAGGACGTTCTTGCGGGAGTCGAAGTTCTGCGCCTCGACCTGCGACTGGGCCGACGCGATGGAGCTGGTGACGCGCTTGTTCTCGATCGGGATGTCGTCGGGGACCTTGAGCGTGGTCAGCACCCAGTCGACCCAGTCGGACTTGAACAGCCGCATGAGCTCGTCCTCGAGTGACAGGTAGAACCGCGACTCGCCCGGGTCGCCCTGACGACCGGAACGGCCGCGGAGCTGGTTGTCGATGCGTCGCGACTCGTGCCGCTCGGTGCCGAGGACGTAGAGACCGCCGAGGTCGCGCACCTCGTCGTGCTCCGCGGCGACCTGCGCCTTGATCCGCTCGACCATCGCCGGCCAGGCGGCGTCGTAGTCCTCGGCGTTCTCCACCGGGTCGAGGCCCTGCTTGCGCAGCTCGTCGTCGGCGAGGAAGTCCACCGAGCCGCCGAGCATGATGTCGGTGCCTCGACCGGCCATGTTCGTCGCGACGGTCACCGCACCACGGTGGCCGGCGAGCGCGACGATCTTCGCCTCGTCGGCGTGCTGCTTCGCGTTGAGCACGGAGTGCGGGACACCCTTGGAGCGCAGCTGCTTCGAGAGGTACTCCGACTTCTCGACCGACACGGTGCCGACGAGCACAGGCTGGCCCTTGCGGAAACGCTCGGCGATGTCGTCGACGACCGCGTTGTACTTCGCCTCCTCGGTCCGGTAGACGAGGTCGGACGCGTCGTCGCGCGCCATCGGGCGGTTGGTCGGGATCGGCACGACGCCGAGCCGGTAGATCTTGTCGAACTCGCTGGCCTCGGTCATCGCCGTGCCGGTCATGCCGGAGAGCTTCTCGTAGAGGCGGAAGTAGTTCTGCAGCGTGATCGTCGCGAGCGTCTGGTACTCCTCGCGGACCTTCACGCCCTCCTTGGCCTCGATGGCCTGGTGCAGACCCTCGTTGTAGCGACGGCCGTGCAGCATGCGGCCCGTGTGCTCGTCGACGATGAGGACCTCGCCGTCGAGGACGACGTACTCCTTGTCGTTGCGGAAGAGCTCCTTCGCCTTGATCGCGTTGTTCATGAACGAGATCAGAGGCGTGTTGACCGAGTCGTAGAGGTTGTCGATACCGAGGTAGTCCTCGACCCGGGTGATGCCCTTCTCGAGCACCGAGATCGTGCGCTTCTTCTCGTCGACCTCGTAGTCCTCGTCGATCACCATCCGGCTCGCGATCGTCGCGAACTCGGGGTACCACTTCACCTCGTCCTGCGTCGGGCCGGAGATGATCAGTGGCGTCCGGGCCTCGTCGATCAGGATCGAGTCGACCTCGTCGACGACCGCGAAGTTGTGACCACGCTGGACCGTCTCGTCCAGGGAGTTCGCCATGTTGTCGCGGAGGTAGTCGAAGCCGAGCTCGTTGTTGGTGCCGTAGGTGATGTCCGCGGCGTACGCGTCACGACGGGCGCCCTTCGACATGTTCGGCAGGATCACGTCGGTGGTGAGGCCGAGGAAGTGGTGGACGCGGCCCATCCACTCCGCGTGGTACTTCGCGAGGTAGTCGTTGACGGTGACGACGTGCACGCCCTTGCCCTCGAGCGCGTTGAGGTACGCCGGCAGCGTCGAGACGAGGGTCTTGCCCTCGCCGGTCTTCATCTCGGCGATGTTGCCCAGGTGGAGCGCGGCGCCGCCCATGATCTGCACGTCGAAGTGGCGCTGCCCGAGCACCCGCTTCGCGGCCTCGCGGACCGTCGCGAACGCCTCCGGCATGATGTCGTCGAGGTCCTCCCCGTCGGCCAGGCGCTTCTTGAACTCGTCGGTCATGGCGCGGAGCTCGTCGTCGCTCATGGAGACGAAGTCGTCCTCGATCGCGTTGACGGCCTTGGCGATCGCCTCGAGCCGGCGGAGGATCTTGCCCTCGCCCATGCGAAGGATCTTGTCGACGATGGCAGGCACGTGCGGTGCTCTCCTGGATTTGACGACGATGGTGGGGCGGCAGGTGCCGGACTTCGTCCGAGCCCCGCCGACTCGCCACTCTACCCGCGGGTCACAGCGCCGTTCAGCGGTCCGGCGAGGTCGCCGTGCTGCTCGACGCGGATGTCGTCGAGCCCCAGCCAGCCGGCAAGGCGCCGGAGCTCCTCGGCCAGCTCCAGCGTCGTCTCCGCCGGGCGCCCCGGGCTCGGCGAAGGCGCCCTTGACCAGGAGCGTCCCGGACGCGCGGTCGGCCTTGAGGTCGACCCGGGCCACGATGTGCTCGCCGAGGAGGAACGGCAGGACGTAGTAGCCGTGGATGCGCTTCTCCGCCGGGGTGTAGATCTCGATCCGGTAGAAGAAGTCGAAGAGGTTCTCGGTGCGGGCGCGCTGCCACACCAGCGGGTCGAACGGGCTCAGCAGCGCGCGGGCGTGCACCCGGCGCGGTCGGCGTGCGTCGCGGTGGAGGTACGCCGCCTGCGACCACCCCTCGACGGCCACCCGCTCGACCTCCCCGGTGTCCAGGAGGGTCTGCACCGCCGGGCGCACCTCGTCGACGTGCATGCGGTAGTAGTCGCGCAGGTCGTTGAGCGTCGCGACGCCGTGGGACCGGGACGCACGGCGGACGAGCTCGACGTGGGCCTCCTCGTCGGACGGTGTCGGTGTGGCCAGCACCGTGGCCGGCAGCACCCGCTCGGGCAGGTCGTAGACCCGCTCGAAGGCGGAGTTGCGGCCGGCGACGGCGACCTGGCCGGCCGCGAAGAGGTACTCGAGGGCGCGCTTGGTGCGCGACCAGTTCCAGCCCCAGTGCTCACGGGTGCGCGGCAGGCCGTCGTCGAGGTCCCGCGAGGTGCGTCCCCCTTCCTCGGCGAGCTCGGCGAGCAGGGAGGCGACGAGCTCGTCGCTGTCCGGGAAGCCCATCCACGCGTGACCCTCGTCGCGGTGCTTGCGCATCCGGAACTGCATGTGCGGCCACAGGTCGACGGGCATGAACGCCGCGACGTGCGCCCAGTACTCGACGAGGCGGCGCGGCCTGTGCTCCGAGGCCCGGCGCAGCAGCTCGACGTCGTAAGGACCCATCCGGCTGTAGAGCGGCATGTAGTGCGCCCGCTGCAGGACGTTGACCGAGTCGATCTGGAGCACGCCGGTGCGCTCGAGCGTGCGGGCGAAGGTCCGCATCGTCGGCGCCGCGTGGGCCGGGTCGAGGAAGCCCTGGGCGGCGAGCGCGATGCGGCGGGCCTGGGCGAGGCTCAGCTCGGCGGGTCGCGACGACATGCCAGGCACCCTAGGGGGCGGTACGGACAGCCCTGCTCACCTGGAGCTCGATGCCGTCGAGCAGCCGCTGCAGGCCGAAGCCCAGCGGGTCGTCGAGGTTGCCCTGGTCGAAGGCACCCTCCTCCCACAGCGCGGTCATCTCGGGGAACCGCTCGGCGGAGTAGTAGGTCGTCCAGAAGCTGCTGCGCGAGGCCCAGTAGTCGTCGGCGGTGACGCCGGTCTGCGCCGCCCGGACGCGGTCGGTGATCTCGGCGCGGGCCGCCCCGAAGACGAAGGACTCCACCAGGGACGCCACCCGCGCCACGTCCCAGCCGGGCAGCCCCGTCGAGCGCACGGCGCGGTAGAGGTCCTCCTGGCTGTCGAGGACGTGCGGGCCGATCGGCATCCGCCACAGGTTGGCCTGGATCATCCAGGGGAAGCGCTCGTACATCGCCCAGGCCTCCCGCGCGTGGTGCTCGACCTGCGCGCGCCACGGCAGGGCCGGGTCGGCGTTCGTGCGCACGGCCCACGCGCGGTCGATCATCACCTCGAACAGCTCGTCGCGGCCGGGGACGTAGGTGTAGAGGCTCATCGCGCCGACGCCGAGCCGCTGCGCCAGCGACCGCATGGAGAGACCCTCGGCGCCGTGCTCGGCGGCCAGCGCCATCGCCTCCTCCACGACACGGTCGAGGCTGAGCCGCTGCTTGGGACCCCGCGTCGAGGGCGTCGGGGGGTTCCAGAGCAGCTCGACCATGGCCCGCCCCTCGGGGGTGCCCCACGCGCCGGGGTCTCCGGACTCGCTCGGGGCCGCGGCGGTCTCGTCGCTCATGGCTGCATCCTGCCACCGATCCTGGTATTCCGTACACCGTATGATGTACGCTACTTCGTACGCTGTACGAGCAGGAGGCACCATGATCCACACGCGAGCGCTGTCCCGAGCGCACGCTCTTCGCCGGCGACGTCACGACCGACGTGCTCTGGGGCGTCCTGGCCGCGGCCGTCACGGCAGCGATCGGGCTCTGGGTCGGGATCAGGGCCGTGACGAGGACGGTGTTCTGATCAGGGGATGTCGAGCAGCTTCTCGCGGACGGCGTACATGACCGCCTCCATGCGCGAGTGCAGCTGGAGCTTCTCCAAGATGTTGCGGACGTGGTTCTTGACCGTGTTCTCGCTGATGAAGAGCTGCTTGGCGATCTCGCGGTTGTTGAGGCCCTGGGCGACCAGCCGCAGCACCTCGAGCTCGCGCTCGGTGAGGCGCGGGGTCGGGACGTGCTGGCGGTCGGTGCGCGACATCTGCTTGAACTCGTCGAGCAGCTTGATCGCCATCGACGGGCTGATCAGGGACTGACCGTCGGCGACCACGCGGACCGCCTGCGCGACCTCCTCGATCGAGGAGTCCTTGAGGAGGTAGCCCGAGGCGCCGTTCTTGACCGCCTCGTAGAGGTCGGCCTCCTCGTCGCTGACCGTGAGCATGATGATCCGGGCCGAGGGCGAGGCGTCCTTGATGGCCACGCAGGCCTCGATGCCGGTGAGCTTCGGCATCCGGACGTCCATCAGCACGACGTCGGGCGTCGTGGACGCCGCGAGCGACGCGGCGGCCAGGCCGTCGGCGGCCTCGCCGACCACCTGGATGTCGTCCTCGACGTTGAGGAGCATGGTGAGACCACGGCGGAAGAGCTCCTGGTCGTCGACGACGAGCACGCGGATGTCGGGCTGGCCGACGCGCGGAGCAGGCTGGGGGATCACCACCCGCGAATCATGGCACGTTCGGGCTAGTCAATTCAGGCGTTCCAGGACATGTGACCGAGGGACCCCTGGCCCGCAGGACCTAGGTCCGGTCGCGTGTCCTGGTCAGGTGACCGATTGTCTCGGCACGCGTGCGCGGGTCACCCCACCTCGAGCGAGATGACGCCGTAGTCGTAGCCCTTGCGCCGGTAGACGACCGACGGCTGGTCGTTGTCCCGGTCGACGAAGAGGAAGAAGTCGTGGCCCACCAGCTCCATCTCGTAGAGCGCCTGGGCCAGGGTCATCGGTGCCGCGGCGTGGGTCTTCTCGCGGACCACGAGGGGCCCTTCCCCGGTCACGGTGAGCGGACCCACCTGGCGGTCGGTCGGCTCCTCCGAGGGAGCCGGGGCGGTGCCGTTCAGGGGCACGTCGGCGCCGGCGAGTGCCTGCGCCACGGAGACGGGGGTACGCCGGCCGCGGTGCACCTTCTTGCGGTCCGCCGCCCGCCGCATCTGGGTGGCCATCCGGTCGACGGCCAGGTCGAGCGCACCGAGCTTGTCCTCGGCCGCCGCCTCGGCCCGGATCACCGGACCCTTCGAGATCGCCGTGAGCTCGACCCGCACGGCCCGGTCCTGCAGCCGTGGGTTCTTCTCCATGTCGATCTCGACGTCCACGCGGATGATCCGGTGGTCGTGCTTCTCGAGGCGACTGATCTTCTCCTCGACGTGGTCACGGAACCTCTCCGAGATCTCGCAGTGCCGACTCTTCACGACAATGTCCATTGCCACCTCCGACTTCTCGTGAGCGTGTGCAGCTGGGCGTGGGCGGAGCCCGTCCGGCCGACCTGGTCTTCGACCCCACAACCGCCTGCTGAGGTTCTCGCAGCTTCTCCGCCACTACCCACCTTCTCGCCCGGCAGCGCCGTGTCTGACGACGCGCGGACGGCAGGGCTTACTTCTAAGCCGCACCGTGATCGGCTTCCGCCCGGCTCCGTACGCCACAGGTGCGCGCACGTGCCTGGCAGAGCCTTACGTGGACCGTTTCGCCTGCGACTGGCTTCGGCTTGCCGGGAGGCACGGAGGACGGCGCCATGGAGACCACAGCCCGAACCCCTCCCACCGACGCAACCACGGACCCGGACGGACTCCATGCAATGAAGTTAGTCGCCTGCCAGGGTCACCGGAACCCGGACGGGGAAATCATCGGGAGGTTCTCAGGTGCCGCCGGGTGGCCGCGACGGTCGCCGCACCGCTCACGACCTGACCGGCCTCCTCGAGCGCGCGCTGCGCCTCCCGCAGCGTCGCCCCGGTGGTCACCACGTCGTCGACCAGCACCCGGACGACGTCCCGCCCGGCGCCCTGACGCCGGTCCGGCCCGGCTCGCGCCCCCATCGTGGCGTGCACGTTCTCCGCCCGGGCACGGGCGTCGAGCCCGGCCTGGTCCCCCGGCCGGCGGACCACGCGGAGCCGCCGCACCACCATCGCCTCGACCCCGTGACGGCGCAGCGACACGGCCGCGCACCGGGCGGTCCGTAGCAGCGGGTCGTGCCGCCGGGCCCGGACCACCGCGGGGTGCGACGGCACCGGCACGAGGTGGACCGGACGTCCGGGATCGGAGCCCACGAGGGCCATCACCGCGGCGGCGAGGAGGTCGCCGAGGGGCCGGGCGAGCGCGAGGCGGTGCCGCTCCTTGTGCGCGACGACGAGGGCGCGGACGCCGTCGGCGTACTCCGCGGCGGCGACCGGGAGCACCAGCCCCTCCGGCGTGGGTGAGGGCCAGGCGTGGAACGGCGCCGGGCGCAGCGACCGCTCGCAGCCCGCGCACAGGGCGGGTCCGGGCAGGTCGCACGCGGCACAGCGGCCACCCAGGACGAGGTCGTGCCAGGCGGCCGCCAGGTCATGGACGGCGGTCATGGACCGAGACTGACGCCCGCAGGCTCCCCCGGTCACACGCAGGCCGACCCCTGTGGACAGCGACCTGGTGGCGCGGTCAGCCGACGAAGGTGGGCGCGGAGATCCCGGCCTCGACGGCGTCGAACTGCCAGCGCCCCTGCGCGGTCAGCGCGTGGATCTGACCGTTGCGCGCGCCGACGTAGAGCGCCATCGGGCCTCCCGGCGACGCGGCCAGGGCGGTGCCGCTGTCGAACAGCGTGTCCACCGAGGGCTCGAAGCCGACCAGGTCGGACGCGCCGTCGGAGGGCACGAGCACGAGCCGGGTCGTGGTCGCCGAGGGACGCACCAGGACCGCGACGGTGGTCGGGTCGCGCCAGCCCACCCCCACCGGGTGCCGCAGCCCCTCGGTGCTGCTGAGCCGGATCGGCGCGGTCAGCCGCACCGGACGGCCCGCGCCGTCGCGGACGACGCGGTAGAGCAGCAGCCCGAAGCCGGACGCCCCACGCTGGGCGACGACGAGCCGGCTCCCGTCACGCGACAGCGCCGCGGCCCGGACCGGCCTGCCGGGGAGCGGCTCGTCCAGGAGCTGCCGCTTGCGTCCCTGGGACGTGACCACCAGTCGCGAGCCTGACGGGGTGTTGTCCACCAGCCAGAGGTCGCCCGCGCGGTCCCACATGGGGCGCAGCACGTCGGTGCCGGTGTACGGCGTGTGGGCGTTGCGGTCCTCGGTGCGGCCCACCACGACCACCCGCCGGCCGTCGCCGACCACCGCGAAGCGCTGGCTGGCGAGGTCGACCCCCACCTCGCGGGCACCGCCGATGGCCAGGGCGTCGGCCCCGGGCACCGACGTGGCGATGACCTCGTCCTCGCCGACGATCTGGACGACGTCGCGCCCGCGCAGGCCGAACAGGTCCGGCGATGCGGTGCTGACGGTGGGGTCGAGGCTCCCGAACGAGTCGACGTCGACCACCGTCGTCCCGTCGGGCAGCTCGAGGGGGTTGCCGTCCACGGTGATCTGGAGGCTGTCGATGTCGCGCAGCTGGCCGAGGGTCCAGGCGAGCTGCGCGGCGGCGAGCCCGAGCTGGTCCGGGTCGAGGTCGAGGACGGCGTCGCTCAGCGGCACCCGTGCCACTCCTCCCGCGCCGACGGGGACACCGACGTCGAGCCTGGTGCCGTTGGGCAGGAAGGACCGCTCCACCTGGCGCGCTCCGGGGACCGGGCCGTCGAGGAGCCCGGCCACGAGCTGCGTGGGGGCCTGGACGCCGCGCGGCAGGTAGACCGGTTCGGGCACCAGCACCGACCCGCTCGGGTCCAGGAAGAACAAGGAGTACTCCTGGTAGCGCGACTCGAAGTGCGAGCGCGGCACCACCATGCGCGTCGGGCGGGTCCTGGATGCGCCACTCGCCGTCGACCTGGGATCAGCCGGAACTGGATCCGGCCCACGCCCTCGTCGCCCCAGCGGCCGCGCCACCGGCCCCGGCGGTCGAGCTCGAAGGAGTCCGACAGGCGTACGTCGACGTCGGACCCGAGCGCGGTGGTCGTCTGGCCGCCGTACACGATCGTGCTGCGCTCGGGGCGCCACGCGTCGGCGGACGCGGGACTGAGGTACTCCTGGGCCACCTTGGTCGACACCGGGGTGGCCTGGAGCGCGTCGAGGAAGCCGCCGACGACCTCGTCGGGCGAGGCCCCGGGTCGGGGACCGGGCGGGTTGAAGTCGAAGGGGGCCGCCGAGGCCGTCGGCGCGGCACCCGCGCCCTCCTCCACCGGACCGTCCGTGGGCAGCGAGGCACAACCGGCCAGTGCCAGCGCGCAGACCGCCACCAGGAGTCGGCGGGCGCTCACGGCGTCCTCGCCGGGGGTGACATCGCGTCGCGCGGCACCAGGGGAAGCGGGCTCCGGGAGACCCGCGCGCCCGCACGGCGCGGCAGCGTGAGGCGGAACTGCGCTCCCCCGCCGGGCGTGCCCCAGGCCTGGAGCCAGCCGCCGTGCAGACGCGCGTCCTCCAGCGAGATCGAGAGCCCGAGCCCGGTGCCGCCCGAGGTGCGGGCGCGGGACGGGTCGGCGCGCCAGAACCTGTTGAACACGCGCACCTCGTCGCCCGGCCGGAGCCCGACGCCGTAGTCGCGGACGGCCAGCGCCCCGCCCTCGTCGTTGGCGTCGACCAGGATGAGCACGTCCGAGGAGTCGGCGTAGTCGATGGCGTTGGTCACCAGGTTGCGCAGGATCCGCTCGACGCGACGGATGTCGGCCTCCACGATGCACGGGCTCGACAGCGCGCGCACGACGAGCCGGGTGCCGCGTCGCTCCGCCAGGACGTCGACCGACTCGACGACGCGGTGGGCCACGTCGACGAGGTTGACGTCCTCGAGGTGCAGGGCGGCCGCCCCGGCGTCGAAGCGACTGATCTCGAGCAGGTCGGTGAGCAGCAGCTCGAAGCGGTCGAGCTCGTTCTGCAGCAGCTCGGCGGCACGCGCGGTCACCGGGTCGAAGTCCTCGCGGGCGTCGTGGAGGACGTCGCCGGCCATCCGGACCGTGGTCAGCGGGGTCCGCAGCTCGTGCGAGACGTCGGAGACGAAGCGGCGCTGCGACGCGGACATGTCCTCGAGCTTGCGGATCTGCTTCTGGAGGCTGGTGGCCATCTGGTTGAAGGACGTCGCGAGCCGGGCGAGGTCGTCCTCGCCGCGCACCTGCATCCGTTGCTCGAGCCGGCCCGCGGCCAGCCGCTCCGCCGTCCGCCGCGCGAGCCGCACCGGCGTGACCACCTGGCGCGTCACGAGCCACGAGAGCCCCGCCACCAAGATGAGGAGCAAGGCACCGCTGGTGAGCAGGGCCTTGCGGACCAGGGCCACCGTGCGCTGCTCGGCCGACATCGGGAACAGGTGGTAGAGCGCGTAGGTGTCGCCGTCCGCGGGCAGCACCAGCCGGGTGCCGACCGCGACACCGGGCACGTCCTTGCCCGCGCCCGGCTGGTAGCGGATCCGGGTGTAGGTCCATGAGGTGCCTGCCGACGTCGGCTGCTCGACGTCCTGACGCAGCCGCTCGGGCACGCTGCGGAGGTCCAGCCCCGAGGTGAAGCGCTCGCCTCCCCCGCGAGGGTCCTTGCCCGGGTTCTGCGGGAGGGGTCCGATCAGGACGACGTCGTAGCCACGGATCGACCCGCGGGTCGTGATCCCGGAGACCAGGCTGGTCAGGTCCTCGAAGTCGGAGGTCGCCGAGCTGAGGCTGCTCTGCACGTCAGCGCTCGAGCGGCCCGCCTCGGCCACCGCTTCGCGGACCCGGTCCCCGACGAGCCCGTCGGTGATCTGCCGGAGCAGGGTCCAGCCGACCAGGCTGACCACGATCGCCGACAGCACGAGCGTGCTGAGCACCACCCGGGCCTGGATGGACCGGCGCCAGAAGGTGGCGGCCCCGTGGAACGGGCCCGACGGCACGTCACCCTGCCTTGTAGCCGACGCCTCGGACGGTCACCACGATCTCCGGGTTCTCCGGGTCGTGCTCGATCTTCGACCGGAGCCGCTGGACGTGCACGTTGACCAGACGGGTGTCCGCCGCGTGACGGTAGCCCCACACCTGCTCGAGCAGCACCTCGCGGGTGAACACCTGCCACGGCTTGCGGGCCAGGCAGACGAGGAGGTCGAACTCCAGCGGCGTGAGCGAGATGTGCTCGCCGCCGCGGGTGACCTGGTGCCCCGCCACGTCGATCGCGAGGTCGCCGATGGCGAGGTTCTCCGGTGCGGCGGCGTCGTACTTGCGGATCCGGGCCCGGATCCGCGCCACGAGCTCCTTGGGCTTGAACGGCTTGACGACGTAGTCGTCGGCACCGGACTCGAGCCCGAGCACCACGTCGACCGTGTCGGTCTTCGCGGTGAGCATGACGATCGGGACGCCGGACTCCGCGCGGATCTCCTTGCAGACGTCGATGCCGTCCTTGCCGGGCAGCATCAGGTCGAGGAGCACGACGTCGGGGCGGAACTCACGGAAGGCCCCGAGCGCCCGGTCGCCCGACGGGCACACCATCGACTCGAAGCCCTCCGTGCGCAGCACGATGGTGAGCATCTCGGCGAGCGCCGGGTCGTCGTCGACGACGAGGACCCGGCCCCGCGCGGCGGCAGCCGGCGCTTGTTCCCCGGTCACCATCTGCTCTGTCCCTCAGCTCTGCCCTGGTCGCCCGTGTCAGTACCGGTAGTGGTCCGACTTGTAGGGTCCCTCGGCCGGCACGCCGAGGTACGACGCCTGCGACTCGGTGAGCGTGGTCAGCGAGACACCGAGCGACGCGAGGTGCAGGCGGGCCACCTCCTCGTCGAGGTGCTTCGGGAGCGTGTAGACGCCGACCGGGTAGTCGCCGGTCTTGGTGAACAGCTCGAGCTGCGCCAGCACCTGGTTCGTGAAGGAGTTCGACATCACGAACGACGGGTGGCCGGTCGCGTTGCCGAGGTTCATCAGCCGGCCCTCGGACAGCACGATGATCGAGTTGCCCGCCGGGAAGGTCCACACGTCGACCTGCGGCTTGACGTTCTTGCGCTCCGCAGCGCCCGGCGCCTCGAGGCCGGCCATGTCGATCTCGTTGTCGAAGTGGCCGATGTTGCCGACGATCGCCTGGTGCTTCATCCGCGACATCTGGTCGACGGTGACGACGTCCTTGTTGCCGGTGGCCGTGATGATGATGTCCGCGACCGGCAGCACCTCCTCGAGGGTGCTCACCTGGTAGCCGTCCATCGCCGCCTGCAGCGCGCAGATCGGGTCGATCTCGGTCACGATGACGCGGGCGCCCTGTCCGCGCAGCGACTCCGCGCAGCCCTTGCCCACGTCGCCGTAGCCGCAGACGACCGTGACCTTGCCGCCGATGAGCACGTCGGTCGCGCGGTTGATGCCGTCGATGAGCGAGTGCCGGCAGCCGTACTTGTTGTCGAACTTGCTCTTGGTGACCGAGTCGTTGACGTTGATGCCCGGGAAGAGGAGCGAGCCCTCGCGGAGCATCTCGTACAGGCGGTGCACGCCTGTCGTGGTCTCCTCGGTGACGCCCTTGATCTCGTTGGCGATCGCGGTCCAGCGGTTGGCGTCCTCGGCCAGCGACGCGTTGAGCACGTCGAAGACGACGCGCTGCTCGACGCTCGCGGCGGTCGCCGGGTCGGGCGCCTCGCCGGTCTTCTCGGACTGGACGCCGAGGTGCACGAGCATGGTCGCGTCACCACCGTCGTCGAGGATCATGTTGGCGAAGCGCCTCTCGCCGTCGGCACCGTCGGGCCACTGCAGGATCTGCTGGGTGCACCACCAGTACTCCTCCAGCGACTCGCCCTTCCAGGCGAAGACCGGGATGCCGGCGGGCGCGTCGACGCTGCCCTCGGGGCCGACCGCGACGGCGGCGGCGGCGTGGTCCTGCGTCGAGAAGATGTTGCAGGACGCCCAGCGCACCTCGGCGCCGAGGTCCGTGAGCGTCTCGATGAGGACGGCGGTCTGCACGGTCATGTGCAGGGAACCTGCGATGCGGGCACCCGCGAGCGGCTTGCTGTCGCCGTAGCGCTCACGCATCGCCATGAGGCCCGGCATCTCGTGCTGGGCGAGGGTGATCTCGGTGCGGCCGAAGTCGGCCAGGTTCAGATCGGCAACCTTGAAGTCCATGAGTTTCCTCGTGTGTTGATCAGGGTGTGTGCGGCGCATCTGCGCATCGTCGGGATCTCCCGCGCATACCGCTCCAGCCTACCTGGAACAGGTCAGTGCGCCGTGCGCGCCTTGCCCCGGGGCACCAGGTGCAGGACAGCGACGGCGACCGCGCCGACGAGCACCCCGATGATCGCCGAGGCGGTGGTGTTGACCATCCAGCCGAGGAGGGCACCGATGCCGTCGACGGCGTGGTGCACGTCCTCCTCGAGGTGGTGCACGAGCTCGTAGGGCCCGTGCCAGCCGAGGTCGTCGGTGCCGACGAGCAGGATGTGGCCACCGACCCACAGCATCGCGGCGACGCCCACGGTCGAGATCACGCTGAGCAGCCGCGGCATCGCGTGCAGGAGCCCGCGCCCGATGCGCTGCGCCGTCGCCGACGGGCGCTCCGCCAGCAGCAGGCCGAAGTCGTCCATCTTCACGATCAGCGCGACCACGCCGTACACCAGGATCGTGATGGCGATCGCGACCACGACGAGGATCGCCGCCCGGGCGAGGAACGGCTCCTCGGCCACCTCGTCGAGAGCGATCACCATGATCTCCGCGGACAGGATGAAGTCGGTGCGGATCGCACCGCTCACGACGGTCTTCTCGTCCTGGCCCTCGGTCTGGGCGCTGTGCGCCTCGTGACCGCGCAGGGCTCCCCAGAGCTTCTCGAACCCCTCGTAGCAGAGGTACGTCGCGCCGCACATGAGCAGCGGAGTGATCACCCAGGGCAGCAGCTGGCTGAGCAGCAGCGCCGCCGGGAGGATGAAGAGCAGCTTGTTGCGCAGCGACCCGACCGCGATCTTGCGGATGATCGGGACCTCGCGGTCGGCCGTGACGCCGTGGACGTACTGCGGGGTGACCGCGGTGTCGTCGACGACCACGCCCGCGGCCTTGATGCTCGCGCGACCCGCCGCGGCGCCGACGTCGTCGACGGAGGCCGCGGCCAGGCGTGCCAGCGCCGCGACGTCGTCCAGGAGCCCGAACAGGCCTGCGCTCATCCGGCCCCTCCCCTCCCGAGGCCGAGCCCGAGGTACGACGCGGCGTAGCGGCCCTGGCCCAGCAGCGAGGCGTAGCACGCCAGGTCGGACCCGCCCTCCGGCGCGGTGAGCACCTCGACCCGGACCTGGCGCTCGTCGGCCTCGGCCGTCAGGCGGCCGCGCTGCTCGCGCACCGACGAGTCGTCGCTGCTGTCGTCGAGGACCACGAGCGCGGGTCGGAGCTCGGCCGGCTCCTCGGCGGAGAAGGGGTCGTCGAACACGTCGTGCACCGGCGCCAGCGCGACGACCGGCAGGAGGTGCTCGGCGTCGCCGGCGAGGGCGCTGCGACCGCTCGCGCGGCGCAGCGACTCCGCGATCCGCCGGGCGGCGCGGGCGGCCAGCACCGACCCGCCCCAGACGAGCGGGGTGGCGTCGGCGAGCGCGATGGCCAGCATCTTCGCGGGATTGACCGCGAGGTCGCGGTGCGGCGAGCAGGAGACCGCCACGTCGTCGAGGGCGAGGGCGACCTCCTCGGCGTCGGTGTCCGGGCCGAGGTCGACCCGGGAGAGGTACTGGAGCATGACCACGGCGGTCGCGAGCTGGTCGCGGGACCGGGTGGGCAGCACCGTGCTGTGCCGGCCGGCGGCGTGCTCGGCAACGAGTGACTCGGGCGGGCACGCGACGACGACCGGGCAGCCGCGCCGGACCGCCTCGGCCACGGCGCTGGCACTTCCGGTGTCGCCACCGTCCGGTGCCAGCACGACGACGATGTCGAGGGCGCCGGCCCAGCCGGGGAGGCCGGGGTTGGGCCAGGCCACGAACGGCACCGGGCACGACGGCTCGAGGACCGCCCGCAGCAGCCGCGAGTCGGGTCCGGCGGCGATGACGGCCCGCGGCCGGTCGTCGCGGGTCAAGGCGACGGCCTGGGAGAGGGCGTCGGCGACCTCGGCCGCCTCCCGGCGCACGCGGCTGCCGGCCTCGGCGAGCGGTCGCAGCACGGGGTCGGCGCGCGTCAGCGCCTCCTCGTCGTCGAGGAGGGACTCGTCGAACCAGTCGGCCATGCGCTAGCCCGCGTCCGGGCGGGTCGCCTCGTCGAGGAGCAGCACCGGGACGCCGTCGCGCACGGGGTAGACGAGTCCGCAGGAGTCGCAGGTCAGCGTCGACTGCTGGTCGTCGGGCGTCAGCGTGCCTCGGCAGTCCGGACAGCGGACCAGCTCGAGGAGCTGTCGGTCGAGGGTCATGTCTGGCTCCTGATCAGGCCGAGCACCTGCTCGCGCACGGCCGTCATCGTGGGGAGGTCGGCACCCTCCGCGTTGAGCCGGAGCAGCGGCTCGGTGTTGGAGGGTCGGACGTTGAACCACCAGTCGTCGTGGGCCACGGTCAGCCCGTCGAGGTGGTCGACCTCGACGCCGGGCTGACCGGCGTACGCCTGCTCCACGCGGCGCATCACCGCCTCCTGGTCGTCGACGGTGGAGTTGATCTCGCCGCTCGAGGCGAAGCGCGTGTAGTCCTCGAGCAGCCCCGTGAGCGGTCGGTCCTGCTCGGCGAGGGCGGCCAGGGTGTGCAGCGCGGCGAGCATGCCGGAGTCGGCCCGCCAGAAGTCGCGGAAGTAGAAGTGGCCGGAGTGCTCCCCGCCGAAGATCGCATCGGTCTCCGCCATCTGGGCCTTGATGAACGAGTGGCCGACGCGGGTGCGGACCGGGGTGCCGCCCAGCTCCGAGACGATCTGCGGCACCGCACGGCTCGTGATCAGGTTGTGGATCACCGTCGCACCGGGCTGCTTGGCCAGCTCGCGCGCCGCGATCAGGGCGGTCAGGGCGCTGGGGTTGACCGGCTCGCCCTTCTCGTCGACGACGAAACACCGGTCGGCGTCGCCGTCGAAGGCGAGGCCGATGTCGGCGCCGTGCTCGAGCACCGCGGCCTGCAGGTCCCGCAGGTTCTCCGGCTCGATCGGGTTGGCCTCGTGGTTCGGGAACGTGCCGTCCAGCTCGTAGTAGAGCGCCACCACGTCGAGGTCGAGGCGGTCGAGCACCTCGGGGGCCGTGTGGCCGGCCATGCCGTTGCCGGCATCGACGACCACGCTGAGCCGCCGGCCGGTGACGGGCGCCAGGCCCAGCAGGTGGTCGGCGTACTGCGACAGGAGGTCGACCTCCTGCACGGAGCCTGGCTGCTCCGCCGTGCGGACCTCGCCTGCGACGACGAGGTCGCGGACCGCGGTGAGGCCGGTGTCGCGGCCGAGGGGGGCGGCGAAGGCATGGCAGAGCTTGATGCCGTTGTACTGCGCGGGGTTGTGGCTCGCGGTGAACATCGCCCCCGGGACGCCGAGGTGGCCGCTGGCGAAGTAGAGCTGGTCGGTCGACGCGAGCCCGATGAGCGTGACGTCGGCACCGGCCTCGGAGGCTCCGTCCGCGAACGCGGCGGCCATCGCGGGGCTCGACGGGCGCATGTCGTGCCCGACGACCACGGCTGCGGCCCCTGTCACCTGCACGAAGGCGTTGCCCACCGCGCGCGCGAGGTCGTCGTCCACCTGGTCGGGGACGGTGCCGCGCACGTCGTAGGCCTTGAAGACGCGCGCCACGTTGTCCGCGTCGACGGTCCGGGGAGCGGGCCCTCTTGCTGGCGCAGCCATGGGCGGAACCCTACCGGCGGGGGTGATCAGTCCTCGACGGGTCGCAGCACCCGGAGGTGGCCGCGGCGGCCCACCTCGCGGGCGCCGTCGGGAACGGAGCCGAGGACGACCTCGACCTGGGGGCGGGCGGCCTCCCGGACGGCGTCGGCGAGCGCGAGGAGGTCGTCGGTCGAGGGACCCAGGGCGTCGGGGTCGGGCGCGAGCCGGAGGACCTCCCAGCCGCGCGGCGCGGAGAGCCGCTCGGAGTGCTGCTCGCACAGGTCGTAGGCATGCGGCTCGGCGAACGTCGCGAGCGGACCGAGCACGGCGGTCTGGTCGCCGTAGACGTAGGTGAGCGTGGCGACCGCCTGCCGCGCACAGGCGGTCCTGGAGCAACGGCGGGCGGGACTCACGAGCTCGACGCTACAACCTGATCTCCCCGGTCACGGCTAGGCTCGCTGGCATGACGAGCTGGGTCTCCCCGTCGCCTCGACGGCAGGGTCGGCTGCGCGACCGGCACGGTCGGGGCATGCGCGGCAGCGGGGTGCTCCCCGGACCGCTGACCCCTCGCGGGGCGCCGTGCGCGGACACGACCCGGGACCGCTTCGACCAGCTCGTGCTCGACGTCGTCACCTCGCTCGAGGAGCGGTGGACCGACGAGCTGGGGCTCGTCGAGTTCGCGGTCGAGGAGACCCCGGTGCTGCCCGACGACTGGTCGGCCTCGACGGTCCCGCTGGCCTCGCTGGTCCGCGGGCACGGCGACCGGCCGACGAGGCTGGTGCTGTTCCGGCGCCCGATCGAGCTGCGCGCCGAGACGCCCGCTGACCTCGGCGCCCTGGTGCACACGGTGCTCGTCGAGCAGGTCTCCGAGCTGCTGGCGAGGCCGCCGGAGGAGATCGACCCGCGCTACGAGGCCGACTGACCCGTCGGCATCGATCACTCCGCCGTCACTCGGTCCGGGCGCGCACGACGGGACGGGTCTCGGTGGTCGGCACGGTCCCGAGCGGCATCGCGGTGACCCCGACGGGACCGGTCGAGACGACCGCCGCTGCGAGGTCGCCGCGACCCACGTCGGGCTCGAGGAGCACGTAGGCCGCACCGGCCGGCAGTGCCCAGGTCGCCAGGCCCGTCGGCGGGACAGCCAGCCCCCGCCCGCCGAGCCGTCGGCCGTCGGCGGACCAGGCGCTCGCCTCGGCACCGCTGGGGTCGTCGGTGCCCTGGAGCACGAGGACGGTGCTGCCGGACGCCGGGGCGACCAGGAAGCCGGCCGCCGTGGTGGCCGCTCCGGCGTACGCCACGTCGTCGCCGACCTGGCTCCGCACCGTGGCGGTCACCGGCACGTCGGACCGCAACCGCAGGGCCGCGAGCCGTCGGTCGAAGCCACGGCCGAGCGGCACCGCCTCGACGGCACCCGGGTCGACCGAGATCTCCTCGGCGCCCTGCGGCACGAAGGCCCCGTCCGCGGTCACCACCTGCGTGGTCACCAGCGCCTGCCGGTCGGAGGTGTTCGTGACCAGGAGGGTACGGCGGTCCGCCGCCGCCGGGACCGCGGGCAGCCGGACGTCGGTCGAGGGAGGCGCCCCGGGCGGGAGCCACTCGTGGCCGACGCCGACCCGACGACCGTCGATGCTGCGCACGGTGTCGAAGGCCTGCGCGACGACGCGGCCCTGGCTGGTCGTGACGTGCACGGTGACCTCGTCCGACGAGGGCGCGACGTCCACGAGCCGCAGGACCCGGTCGGCGCCGGGCTGCACGGTGAGGTCACGGAGCAGCTGGTCGTCGACCTGGCCGGTCGCCCCGACGAGGTCGATGTCGACCACGGCGGGGCCGCCGTCGAGGTTGGAGAGCACGAGCACGGTGCGGTGGTCGAGCCCGCCGCCCGCACCGGCGAACCACCACTCCGTCGCCGGCTCCGGGCAGAGCGTGCTGGCATCGTCGCCCCGACGCCACGCGGCCAGCCCCACGGCCGCGGAGCCGTCGCCCTCCACGACTGCTCGGCCGCCGGACGGACGGACCGTGCGCACCTCGCCGGCCCCGGACGCGCCGGGCACGTCGGTGGTCGTGGCCTGCACCGGCCCGGCGCCCGCCGCGGTGGCGCAGCCGAGGCGGGTGCTGGTCACCGGCACCTGCTCGGCGCTGCCGGGCGCCGGCAGGGCGGGCGCGGTCCCGACGACGGCGGCCGTGCCCACCGCGGCCGCGACCGCGGCCGCTCCGGCGAGGAGCAGCAGGGTGCCTCGTCGCGTGCTCATCGACGCCTCCTCGCCGGGGCGGCGAGCACCAGGGCGACCACGAGGAGCACGCCCTGAGCGGCGAGGAGCCACGACCGGTGCGACGTGTCCGAGACCGTCGGGGCCTCCCCGGTGCCGCCCTCCTGGATCTGCCAGGCACGCCCCTCCAGGCCGCCCGAGGCGGTGGGCGCGAGCCCTGCCGTGGCGTCGAGGACGGCCGCGAGGTCCCCGTCGACCGGCGCCGGGGCGAAGACGTAGCGGACCAGGGGCTCCAGCGTCTGCAGGGCCTCCGGAGACGGAGCCGTGAGCAGGTCGGTGACGTCCTCGGACCCGACCGGTGCCAGGTCGGCGGGCGGGAGCACCGCGTCCTCCCCCAGCCGGAGGGTGTGCCCGGCGGCGATCTCGTAGTGGAACCCGTCGTCGCGGGACCCGCGCACCACCAGGGTGGCTGCGTCGGGCGACCCGGCGGCAGCCTCGACCATGTAGGCGGGCAGCTCGTCGCCGGACGTGACGCCGAGCTCGTCGCCGGGCGACGACACCGCCCACCAGCCCAGCGCCGCGATCGGCACCGCGACGGCGACGGCGCCGGCGAGGAGTCCCAGCGGCTGTCGCCACCCGAACGCGCGGTCGGCCAGGGACGTCCGCACGCCGCTGGACGCGAGGGCGGTCGCGGCGATCCACGCCGCCTGGGCGACCAGCAGCGGCAGGCCCACCCACACCCGGACGTCGTCGACGCCCACCCGGTCGGGGACGGTGGTGCCGGCCAGCGCGACGGCCGACGCGAGCCCGACGAGGGCCACGCCCCAGCAGGCGAGGACCCGGCCCCGGGTGGCCTTGCGCAGGAGCGCGAGCGCGGCGACGACCACCAGGCCGCCCGTCACCCAGGCCGGCGCGGCACCGGGTCCGGCGCGGCCCGTGAGCACGTCGAGCGGCTCGAGGCCCGGCAGCAGGTCCGACCGCGGTGTCCCGGCCTCGAGCACGAGGGCGCTGACGCCCTGCCACGACCAGATGCCGGTGCTCCACGGCACCAGCAGCGCCGCGGCCCCGACCGCGGGCACGAGGAGCGTCGGCGCGGCGCGGCGCACCGCCGGGTGCAGGCTCCCGGGCACGAGGAGCACCACGACCAGAGCGGTCACCAGCACCCACAGCAGCGGGGCGAACGCCGCTCCGAGCGCCAGCCACACCGCCGTACCCCAGGAGGCGCGCCAGCGCTCCCCCGCCGTTCCCGCGCGACCGAGCCGGAGCGCCGAGGCCGCGAGCCAGGGCAGCACGATGGCGGCGCCGAGGGTGCCGAGGCGACCCTGTGACCAGGCCGCGCCGGTGACGACGAGGAGCGCGTAGGTGCCTCCGCCCCACGCCGCGACGCCCGGGTCCGTGCCGGCCCGCCGCAGGAACCTCGCCGCGCCGACACCCGTGAGCGGGACGGCCAGCAGGAGCAGGGCCCCGACGGCGGCGGTCGCGCTGCCGCCGAGGAGGGTGCCGAGGAGCGCCAGCGGCGGGAGGTACGGCGGTGCCGGGACCGTCGAGAGCCCGCCGACCCGGTGCACCGTCTCGCCGTAGAGCGCCCACCAGTCCGCCGCCGCGCCCGGCGCCGGGAGCAGGGCGCCGCCGACCGGGCCTGAGGACCAGAGGTCGCGACCCGCCCAGAGCGAGGCGGCGGTGAGCACCAGCGCCATCCAGGCCGAGGGGCTCCGTCTGCAGCCGGCGCGCGAGACGGTCGTCGGGGTCGCGGTCGGAGAGGCCGAGCGCGCCGGCCACGGCGGCACCGATCTCTGTGAGCTCGTCGAGGCCGTGGCGGTAGGGCGTCCACCAGGGGGCGAGCAGCGGCCGCACCTCCCGGGCCTGGACCGTCGCGGTCGCACGGCGCCACCGCCGGGCGCGCAGCAGCCGGTCCGGCCGCAGCAGCACCGAGAGCACCCCGGCGAGGTCACCGGCAGCCTCGCCGGGAGCACGCACGAGGACCAGGCCCAGCGCGCGGAGCACCGAGCCGAGGAGCAGCCGGGCCGCGGTGAGCGGCACCGCCGCGGCGGCCGCGTTCGAGAGCAGCGTGCGGGTCGCGCCCGCACGGTCCTGTCGAGTCCGTGACCCGCGCGACCTGGCAGGGTCGCGGAGGCCGAGCTGCGACGCGTCGGCGTGGAACACCACGGCGGCCGGCACGGTGCGGGTGGTCAGGCCCGCGCGCGCCGCGCGCCAGCCCAGGTCGAGGTCGGCCCAGGTGACCGGCAGGCCTTCGTCGAGGCCCAGGCGCTCGAGCGCCTCACGGCGGGCCAGCAGGCCGGCGGTGCCGACGGCGAGCACCTCGCGCTCGGCGTCGTGCTGTCCCTGGTCGTGCTCGCCCCGCTCCAGGCCGGTCTCGCGCCGGCCGGTCCCCGAGATGGTCACGCCGACCTCGAGCAGCCGGCGCAGGTCCGGCCACTCGCGCAGCTTCGGACCGAGGAACGACGCCTCGGGGTGCGCCTCGGCGGCAGCGACGAGGTGCTCCAACGCGTCGGGCGCGGGCGCGCTGTCGTCGTGGAGGAGCCAGACCAGCTCGTCCGGCTCGCCGGCGACGGCCTCGAGCCCGGCACGGACCGCGTCGGCGTACCCGGTGCCTCGCGCCAGCGCGAGGACCGCGGTGTCTCCGAGCGCCTCCCGGAGGAGACCTGCGGAGTCGTCGGTCGACCCGGTGTCGACCGCGAGGACGCGGCGTGGGGGGTGCGTCTGCTCCGCCAGGCGGCGGAGGACGAGCGGCAGCCAGCGGCGACCGTCGTGGCTCACCACGAGGGCCGTCACGCCGGCCGTCGTCTGTGAGCTCACGGCGACCCACCCTAGGGGTGGGTCCGCCCGTCAGCGTGCGGGTGTCAGACCGCGCGCTTCTTCAGCTTGCGGCGCTCCCTCTCGGACATGCCGCCCCAGATCCCGAAGCGCTCGTCGTTCTGGAGCGCGTACTCCAGGCACTCGCCGCGGACGTCGCAGGTCAGGCAGACCCGCTTCGCCTCCCGCGTCGAGCCGCCCTTCTCCGGGAAGAAGGCCTCGGGGTCGGTCTGAGCGCACAGTGCGCGCTCCTGCCAACCCAGCTCCTCGGTCTCTTCGTCAAGCACGAACAGTTCTCGCATCGGACCTCGCCCTTTCGACCCTCGTGAGACCCTGACGGATCCCCATCTCATGCGGTGTGGTTGCATCCCTGGTGGCTGCAACTCCCATGTCAGCCAGCGGTGTCCAACGGGTCCGGATCTGAGGAGCTAGGGAAGGACTCGTACCTGCTGTCAACTGCGACACCGTGAATGACACTGAGGGAATTACACGCCTGTCGTACCACGAAAGTCAACTGCGCGTCTGCTATATGACCCGAATGCACCACCGCCCCTGCCTGAACGAGGAAGCCCCCGGATGACCTCCCGCATCACCGTGCTGTCCGGCGGCGTGGGGGGTGCGCGCTTCCTCACCGGCCTGCTCCACCTGGTCCGCACCGGTGGTCTCGGTGTCGCCCCGGAGGCCGTCGAGGTGACCGTCGTGTCCAACACGGCGGACGACATCTGGCTGCACGGGCTCAAGATCTGCCCCGACCTGGACACCGTGATGTACACGCTCGGGGGCGGGATCGACGCCGAGCGGGGCTGGGGACGCACGGACGAGACGTGGCGCGTCAAGGACGAGCTCGCGGCGTACGGCGTCGGGCCGGACTGGTTCGGTCTCGGCGACCGCGACCTGGCCACCCACCTGGTCCGCACCCAGATGCTCGACGCCGGCTACCCCCTCTCCGCGGTCACCGAGGCGCTGTGCGCGCGCTGGCAGCCGGGGGTCCGGCTGCTGCCGATGACCGACGACCGGGTGGAGACCCACATCCTCGTCGACGACCCGGACGAGGCCTCCGGGCAGCGCGCGGTGCACCTCCAGGAGTACTGGGTCCGGCTCCGCGCCCAGGTCCCCGCGCACGCCGTGGTGCCGGTCGGTCTCGAGAAGGCGACGGCAGGCCCCGGGGTGCTCGCCGCGCTGCGCGAGGCCGACGTGGTCGTGCTGCCGCCGTCGAACCCGGTGGTCTCGGTGGGGACGATCCTGGGCGTCGCCGGGATCCGCGACGCTCTGCGGGCCACGAGCGCCCCGGTCGTCGGGCTCTCCCCCATCGTCGGCGGCCACCACGTCCGCGGGATGGCCGAGCAGCTGCTCGCCACGATCGGGGTCGAGGTCTCGGCCGCCGGGGTCGCCGAGCACTACGGCGCCCGGTCCGCCGGGGGGCTGCTCGACGGCTGGCTCGTCGACACCGCCGACGCCGACCTGGTCGAGCGGGTCCGGGCCACGGGCATGGCGGCGACCGCCGTACCCCTGTTGATGACGGATCCCGAGACCACTGCCGCCATGGCGCGCGCCGCGCTCGACCTGGTCGGCCGGTGACCGGCGGGTACTCCGTCCGACCCGTGACGGGCCTCGGGGAGGTGCGCGAGGGCGACGACCTCGCCGCGCTCCTCGCTGCGGCCGCCGACCTCGCTGACGGCGACGTGCTCGTCGTGACGAGCAAGGTGGTCAGCAAGGCGGAGGGTCGTGTCGTGCGCGGCACCAAGGAGGACGCCGTCGCGTCGGAGACCGCGCGGGTGGTCGCCCGTCGCGGAGGTACGACGATCGCGCGGCACCGCCTCGGCCTGGTGATGGCCGCGGCTGGCGTCGACGCCTCGAACACCGAGCCCGGCACCTTCGTGCTCCTCCCCCTCGATCCCGACGCCTCCGCGCGCGCCCTGCGGGAGCGTCTGCTCGAGGCCACGGGCGCCAACGTCGCGGTCCTGGTCAGCGACACCTTCGGTCGAGCCTGGCGGGAGGGGCAGACCGACGTCGCGATCGGCGCCGCGGGGATCGACGTCCTCGACGACCACAGCGGGCGGACCGACGCCTACGGCAACCCGCTCGTCGTCACCGCGCCGGCGGTCGCCGACCAGGTCACCGGCGCGGCCGAGCTCGCGCAGGGCAAGGTCACCGGCGTCCCCGCCGCCGTCGTCAGGGGGCTTGCCTCCCACGTCCTGCCGCCGGGCGTGCAGGGCCCCGGTGCGGTCGCCCTCGTCCGCGACGAGGCAGGCGACATGTTCGGCCTCGGCACCCGCGAGGCGGTCCTCGGCGCGCTGGCGGGCGACCGGGCCGGCTTCGGCGCCCCGGCTCCCGTCGAGACGCTGCTCGACGCCTTCGTCCTGGTGGGCCTGCCCGGCGAGGCCGCTGACGCGACGAGCATCCGCGTCCCGCTCCCGGTCGAGGCACGCGAGGCAGGCCGCGCGGAGGCGACGCTCGAGGCGGTCGCGACCGCCCACGGCTGGGTCCGAGCCGCCGCGGACACGTCGCCGGACGCGGCGTCGTTCCACAACCCGACTCCGTAGACTCTGCCCGACCCCGTGCCCTACGGAGAGGACGAGCGTGGCCAAGTCGAACAAGAAGGCCGCCGACAGGCGTGCCGTCGTCGAGCAGCTGCGCAAGGAGCAGAAGCGCAAGGAGCGCCGCCAGGGATTCCTCGTGGTCGGCGCCGCGGTGCTCATCGGGGCGGTCATCATCGGCTTCGCTGCCTGGCAGCTGGTGAAGGCGAACAAGAAGGAGAGCCGCGACCTCTCCGACATCGGCCTGACCGAGAAGGCTGCGAAGTGCCAGTCCGTCGTGGAGAAGAAGCCCGAGGGCCAGGAGGTGTCCGGCTCCGACGGCAACCACGTCGAGACCGGCACCACGATCAACTACCGCACGAACCCGCCGTCGTTCGGCCAGCACTGGCCCAACTACCTCCAGGGCTCCGAGCTGCGCTCGTTCTACACGACCGACGACCGTCCGGAGATCGAGCGGCTCGTGCACGAGCTCGAGCACGGCTACACGATCCTCTGGTACGACGAGACCATCGCCGACGACAGCGACGCGCTCGCCGACGTGCAGGCGATCGCCAAGAAGTTCCCTGACACCGTCCAGCCCGACGAGCACTTCATCGCCGCGCCGTGGAGCGCGGCCGACGGCGAGGCGATGCCCGACGGCACGCACGTGACTCTCACGCACTGGTCGATCGGCGGCGAGGGCGGCGACTCCACCAAGGACCAGGTCGGCGTCTCGGAGTCCTGCGGCGGCGTGAGCGGAGCCGTGGTCGAGTCGTTCATGAAGGACTACCCGCCGAAGGACGCCCCCGAGCCGGCGTACCCCTGATCGGGCCGGGGCGGCGATGGGCGAGGTTCTCGGACTGCTCGGCGTCGCCTTCGCCTCGGCACTCGTGCCTCTGATCAACATCGAGGTGTACCTGATCGGGCTCGGCGCGATCACGTCGCCCGGCAACGTGTGGCTGCTGTCGGCCGTGGCGGGCGTGGGCCAGATGGCCGGCAAGCTGATCTGGTACTACCTCGGCGCCAACGCGCTGCGGTGGGGCTGGGTGCGGAAGAAGGCGGAGACCCCGAAGGCCAAGGCGAAGCTCGAGCTGTGGCGGAAGCGCACGCAGGACCGGCCGGTCGTCGGCGCGCTGCTGCTGTTCGCCTCGGCCTGGAGCGGCTTCCCGCCGTTCGCGGTCGTGGCGGTGCTGGCCGGCCAGCTGCGGATGAACGTGGTGATGTTCCTCCTCGTCGGCACGGTGGGCCGCACCCTGCGGTTCGCGATGTTCCTCGGCGGCGCCACCTGGCTCACGAACCTGTTCGAGGCCGTGAAGCCCTGAGGCGCTACTGGACCGACGGGTAGGAGGCGTCGCAGTCCACCCGCGTGCCTGGTGCGAGCACGGCGCCCGGCGCGACCGCGGCGCCGTCACCGAGCGTGACGTCCTCCAGCCGGGCACCCCGACCCACGGTGGCACCGGGTCCGACGACCGAGTCGCGGACGACCGCGTCCGCCTCGACCCGCGCGCCCTGCATGAGGATCGAGCGACGCACCTCGGCGCCCTCCTCGACCACCGCGCCGTCGACCACCAGCGACCCGTCGGCGACCAGCCCGGAGACGTCGGCGCCCAGTGCGACCCGGACGCCGCCCTCCCCCGGCGACACCGCGGACGTCGGAGCAGCGCCGGTCACCACGTCGGCACTCGCGGCGACGAGGGCCTGCGGGCTGCCGACGTCGCGCCAGTACGCCGTCTCGACGTACCCGACGACGAGCGCGTCGTCGTCGACCAGGGACGGGAAGGTCTCGCGCTCGACCGAGACGACGCGACCGGTGGGGATCAGGTCGATCACCCGGCGGCGGAAGACGTAGCACCCCGCGTTCACCTGGTTGGTGACCGGGTCGTCCGACTTCTCGACGAAGGCCAGGACCCGTCCTGCGCCGTCGGTCGGCACGCAGCCGAAGGCGCGGGCGTCGGGCACCTCGACCAGGTGCAGCGACACGTCGACCGTGCGGCCGTCGCGCGGGGTCCCGAAGTCGGTGAGCTGCGCGGACAGGTCGTGGCCGGAGAGGACGTCGCCGTTGAGGATCACCACCGGGTGCTCGGGGTCGTCGCCGAGTGCGTCGGCGACGTTCCGGATCGCCCCCGCCGTGCCGAGCGGTTCGTCCTCGGTGACGTAGCTGATCCGGACTCCGAAACGCTCCCCGTGGCCGAGGACCGGCTCGAACATCTCCGCGTGGTAGGACGTCGCCAGCACCACGTGGCCCACGCCCGCGTCGGCCAGCTTGGTGATCTGGTGCTCGAGGAAGGGCACCCCACCCACCTCGAGGAGGTGCTTGGGCCGCCGCTCGGTGAGCGGCAGCATCCGGGTGCCGAAGCCGCCGGCGACGATCACGGCCTCGGGCGTCCCCCCGCGCTGGTCCCCCTGGTTGTCCGTCACGGCCCGCATCCTGCCAGCCCCGGGACCCGGACCTAGGGTTGCCCCGTGCCCGCGACCACCTTCCCCGCCCTGCTCGACGGGCTGCTCCGCGCCGACGGCGCACGGCCGCTCGTCACCTTCTACGACGACGCCTCCGGGGAGCGCGTCGAGCTGTCGGTGACGACCTACGCCAACTGGGTCGCCAAGACCGCGGGCCTGGTGCAGGACGAGCTGGGCCTCGAGCGCGGTGACCGCGTCCTCGTCGACCTGCCCGCGCACTGGCTGACCCCCGTCTGGCTGGGCGCCGCGTGGACGGTCGGCCTCGAGGTGACCACGGCCCCCGCGGCCGGGGTCGACCTCGTGGTCTGCGGCCCCGACGGGGTGCCGCAGCACGCCGGTGCCGCCGAGCACGTCATCGCGCTGTCGCTGCTGCCGATGGGGGCGCGCTTCCGCGAGCCGCTGCCGGACGGTGTCGTCGACTACGGAGCGGTGGTCTGGGGCCAGCCGGACTCGTTCCTGGCGATGGACCCCGTGGGCCCGGACGACCTCGCCTGGAGCGGGGCCACCCCGTCGTCCCGGGCGACCCAGGCCGACCTCGTCGCCCCGGGCACCGCCGAGCCCGGCGTACGCCTCCTCACCGACCTCTCGCCGGCGACCGACGCCGGCCTCCCCGCCTTCCTCGACCCCCTGGTCGCCGGCGGCAGCACCGTCTGGGTCGCCAACCCCGACCCCGACGGCTGGGACCACCGCGCCCAGGTCGAGCGCGCACACCGATTCGTCAGGGCCTCCGGGTAGTCCCCCGGCTCGAGGGCCTGTGACGAATCGGTGTGTGGGGGGTGTCAGCCGGCGAGGTCGTAGGAGCCGAAGCCGGAGGCGATGCGGCGGCGGGAGTCGAAGCCGTTGCCGTCGCGCGGGAGCAGGTACAGCCCGCCGTCGGTCTTGTCGCGGCCGATCAGGTCGCCGGCGCCGTCCCCGTCGACGTCGCCGTAGCCCTTGAGCCAGTCGTACTGGTTCGCGCCGGTGCCGACCTTCGTGCTGGTGGTCAGGCCACCCGGCCCGTTGCTCGACCACTCCCAGAGGGAGCCGTCGCTGCGTCGGGTCATGAGGTCCGGGGTGCCGTCCGCGTCCCACAGACCGACGCCCATGAGGCGGTCGGCCTCGAAGTCGGAGTGGATGACGTAGCTGGGCCTGAAGCCGTTCGCCCCGTTGCTCGGGTAGATCCGGAACGAGCCGCTGACCTTCCCGACCAGGTCCGGGTAGCCGTCCCCGGTCATGTCGCCCACCGGCGTGGCCATGGAGACGGCGCCCCATCCGGTGCCGGCCGTGACGGGGGCGGCCAGCCGGCCACTACCCAGTCCCGCACGGAAGGAGAGCACGCCGGTCGAGGCGTTGCGGGTCATCACGTCGCCGTGTCCGTCGCCGTTCCAGTCACCCACGTTGAGCAGCAGGTTCACGCCGCGCAGCGAGACGCCGGTGTCGATGACCTTGCCGAGGTTGCGGCGGCCGCTGTTCGGGAACACCCGCAGCGAGCCTCCGTCGGTCACGCCTGCGACGTCGCCGCTCTTGCCGCCCACCATCTGGCCGGCGAGCGCGAACCAGCTCAGGTGGGCGAAGCGGGTGAAGGCACCGAGGCGGGGCTCCAGGCCACCGCTTCCGTCGCCCGGGTAGATCCACGTGCTCCCGGTCGAGCGCACCCGGCCGACGAGGTCGGGCTCGCCGTCGCCGCTCGCGTCGCCACGGCCGGTGATCACGTCGAAGGGGGCCCAGTTGCCGGGGATCGACACGCGCGAGCGCAGCCCGTCGCCGTCGGCGTTGCCCGGGAAGAGGTAGAGCGCGCCGCCGGACCGGGCCACGAGGTCGGCCTGCCCGTCGCCGTCGAAGTCGTCGACCCCGGTCACCAGGTCGTAGCCGCCGAACGACGCGGCCAGCTGACGCCCGGCACCGAACGTGCCGTCGCCGTCACCGGGGTAGAGCAGGAGCACCTTGGTCGACGCGTTGCGCCCGACCAGGTCGAGGTGGCCGTTGCCGTCGAAGTCGCCGACACCGGTGAGCATGTCGAGGCCGGAGAAGCGCGCGTAGGCGCGGCCGGCACCGATGGTCGAGCCGTCCTTGCTGCCGCGGTAGAGGCGTACGTCGTCGCCGCCGCCCGCGATCACGTCCGCGGTGCCGTCCTCGTCGACGTCACCGGGTGCCGCGAGCAGCTCCGACGAGCCCAGGCCGGTGGCCGCGGTCGCGCCCGGGAGGAAGGCGGTCTGGCCGCCCGTCCGGACGAACAGCGCGTGCTCGGTCTTGGGGTCGCGGACCACGAGGTCCGGCCAGGCGCGCCCGGAGAGGTCCGCGGTGCGGTTGCGCGCCGTGAACGGCTTCTGCAGCGCCGCCGCCGCAGCCCGGATCTCGGGGATCTTCGCGTACAGGTAGCGCCCGGGGCAGGCCGTCTGGCCCGCGTCGCGGTGGCCGTTGATCGCCTGGAAGTAGCGGCTGGTGACGTACTGCCGGGTGTCGTCGGCGCGGACGCCGTGCAGCGACAGCTTCCAGGCGAACAGCCGTGCGTAGGCGTCGAGCATGTCCTGCGACGGGTGCACGGTCTCGAAGTTGCCGATCGCGGACATGGCGAAGGCGTCGTCGTTGTAGCCGAGGGTGTGCGCGCCGACCACGGGACGGTCGACACCGCCGTATCGGCCCTCCCAGATCCGGCCGAACCGGTCGACGAGGAAGTTGTAGCCGACGTCGCTCCAGCCTCGCGACTGCGTGTGGTACGCGTAGATGCCGCGCAGGATGCTCGGCACCTCGTCGCGCCCGTAGCCGTTGGCGTTGACCGTGTGGTGCACGAAGCCGGCGTGGACCTCGCCGTAGTGCAGGGACGGCTTGTCCCGCAGCCGCTCGTCGGCGCCCCACTGCTCACGGGTGAAGATCTTGGGCTCGCGGGTCACCGCTGCGGGTGAGCCGGCCAGTCGGGCTGCCGAGGCGAGCTTGCCCGTGTCGATGCCGGGCTCCTCGATCTTCGGGGCCACGTCCTCGCCCGGGTCGACGATCGCGAGCGCGAGGCCGTCGGGAGTCCGTCCGGTGCGGCTGATCGCCTTGACCTGCACGTCGTCGACGTCGCCGACGACGATGGCGTCGGTGCCGTCCCGCACGTCGTCCGACTCGGTCCCCGGGTCCGGCTCGTGCTCGGGGTCGTAGTGCACCTTCTGCCAGTCCGACCAGGCGCCGTCCTTGAGCGAGCGGACGACGATCCTGAGCTCGCCCTCGGTGAAGGCCTGGCCGCCGTCCCAGGTCACGCCGACCGTGGCGAAGCCGGTCGCCGCCTCCGGGAGGCTGGTGACCACCGCCCTGTCGGCAGAGCGCGTCGCCGCGCCCCCGGTCCGGTCCAGCTGGGGGAGGCGCATGCCACCGCTGGCGGAGCCGCCGAGCGGGACCGTGCGCACGTGGGACTTGACGGGTCCTGAGGACACCATCGCGGTGTCGGCGGCGGCGTGGTGCCGGCCTCCTGCGGAGGCGGCCGCGTCCCCGGGCCCGACGATCCTCAGCTCGACGACACCGGCCGCCGGGATGCCGACGGCGGCCACCGTCGCGAAGGCGAGTGCCTGTTGGCACACCAGCACGTAGCGGCTCTTGTTCTCGGCCATCAGCAAGGGCTCCCGGAAGTTCTCTCAGTCACAGTGGCAACAAATGTCACACCCGTAACAGGAGCCCGCAACGACTTCCGGTGAACTACAACGCTGTAATTTAGTCAGGATGACAAGAAGAACAGCCGTGTCATTCTGGCACGGCAGCAGCCCCCGCGCGGCAGAACGCGGAAGGAGGCGTGTCGACGAGCCTCAGATGTCGGCGCCGTAGTCGCCGTCGTCGTCCTGCTCGGGCTCGAGGTCGTCCTCGTCGTTGTCGTACTGGAGGTACTTGATGCCGCCGTCGACCGGACCGTCGTAGCCCAGCACGCCCTTCTCCAGGACGAGCACGCGGTCGCACATCTTGCGCACCGAGCCCGCGGCGTGGCTCACGTAGAAGAGCGTCCGCCCCTCGTCACGGATCTCCTGCATCCGCGCGATGCACTTCTTCTTGAAGGGCTTGTCCCCCACCGCCAGCACCTCGTCGACGAGGAAGATGTCGGAGTCGGCGTGCACGGCGACCGCGAAGCCCAGGCGCGAGAACATGCCCGAGGAGTAGGTGCCGACCGGGGTGTCGAGGAAGCGACCGATGTCCGCGAACTCGACGATCTCGTCGAACTTGCGCTTCGTCTCCGTCTCGGACATCCCGAGGATCGCGGCGTTGAGGTACACGTTGTCGCGCCCGGTCAGCTGCGGGTGGAACCCGGCGCCGGTGGCGATGAGCCCGGCGGTCCGTCCCCGGGTGAGCACGGAGCCGGCGTCCGGCTTCATCACGCCGTTGAGGAGCTTCAGCAGCGTCGACTTGCCGGAGCCGTTGAGACCCATCAGCCCGATCGACTCGCCCTGCTCCACGGTGAAGGAGACGTCGTTCACGGCGAGGAAGGTGTCGCTGATCTCCTGGCGCCGCACCAGCGCCACCGTCATCTGCTTGATCGTCCGGTGGTAGCGCAGGGTGAACTTCTTCGACACCCCGTCCACGACGATCGACTCGCTGCTCACGACCGGCTCACAGCCTCTCGGCGAACTTGTACTGGAGCCGGCTGAACACGAGCTGCGCGATCCCGAGCGCCACCAGCCCGGCGGCGAGGTGGATGAAGCCGAGCTGGAAGAGGTTGCTGGGCAGGTCGTCCGCGGCGTAGAACTCCGGGTCCGGCGTGGAGCCCACCCAGAAGCAGCGCTGAGCGAGGAGGACCGCCTCGGCGATCGGGTTGAGGAGGTACAGGTCGGCGAACCGGCCGAAGCGCTCGGCGACCATGTCGTAGGGGTAGATCATCGGGACCGAGAACGTCACGAACGTCGTGAGCGTCTGCACGATGTTGGAGAAGTCGCGGAAGTAGACGTTGGCCGCGCTGAACAGCAGCGCGAGCGCGGTGCCGTAGACCGCGATGATCAGGAGCCCGAGCACGCCCGCGCCCAGACCGACGGCGTCGGGCATCCAGCCGAGCGAGACGCACGCCACGGTGAGGATCACCATGCCGGGGATGACGTGGAACGCCGACACCAGCATCGAGGCCACCGGGAACATCTCCCGCGGCATCGCCATCTTCTTGATGATCGCCTTGTTGCGCACGATCGAGCGCGTGCCGGAGGTGAACGTCTCGGTGAAGTAGTGGACGAACACCATCCCCGAGAACATGTGGATGCCGAAGACCGGCACGTTCTTGTGGAGCTGGAGGATGATCCCCATCACGAAGAAGTACATGCCGAAGCGCACGCCCGGCTGGACGTAGGACCAGAACAGCCCGAGGAACGAGCCGCTGTAGCGCGCCTGGATCTCCTTGCGCACCAGGAGCTTGAGCACGTACCGACGCCGGAAGACGTCGTGCAGCCCGCCGTGCCCGGTGGGTGCCGTCGAACGGCGCGTCCGGGACGCGCCCGTGGTCGACCGCGTGCTCGACGGGGATACGGATCACGCGAAGTCGTCCTCGAGACCTTCGAACGTCCGCTTCCAGGTCTCGGGCGAGGTCAGCTCCGGCAGGGCCTCGCGGTAGCGCGCGGCCAGACGCGGCCACTCGCGGTAGAGCTGGGCGTGCAACGCCATCGAGCGGGCGGTCTGCTCACGGAACTCCTGGGGGTCGCGGCGGTACCACGAAGCCGAGATGCCGTCCGCCGAGGAGACGATCGCCGAGTCGAAGTGGGCCAGGCGCCACCAGCGCTGGTCGACGTGCGGCACGATCTCCTCGGGCCGCTCCTTCGCGAGGGCGCGCAGGGGCCGGAGCTGGCGGAGGAGTCCGGTCCCGGCCATCTTGGCCTGACCGAAGGTGCTCTTCGGCATCGGCACCCCGCGACCGCGGCGCGGAGGCTTCTTCGTCCGGGGTGTCGGGAAGGAGTCCAGCGTGGGCTCGGAGCGGCCGTCGGTGTACTCCTCGCGCAGCTCGCGGACCTCACCGAGGCGGAACGTCATGTCGCGGTGCATCCGGTCGGGACCGTCGAGGACGTCCTGGAGCGCGGTGAGGATCGCCTCGCCGGTGCTGTACTGCATCGCGACCATGCGCTTGCCGTGGTTCTCGAGGCTCTCGAGCACCAGCTTGCCGCCACGGGGGTACGGCGAGTGCAGCAGACCGGAGACCAGGCGGTTCCGCTGGTGGAAGTAGGCCTGCCAGTCGAGCGTGTCGTCCTTCTCCGTCCACGGCACGTGCCACACCGCCACGCCGGGCAGGGTCACCGTCGGGTAGCCCGCCTCGCCGGCACGCAGGCCGAACTCGGCGTCGTCCCACTTGATGAACATCGGCAGGGAGAGGCCGATCTCCTTGATCGTGGCGGTCGGGATCAGGCACATCCACCAGCCGTTGTAGTCCACGTCGATCCGGCGGTGCAGCCAGCTGGTCGAGCGCAGGGACTTGCGGGAGAAGTCGTGCCCGTGGACGGTCGCCGGCGCCGGACCCCAGAACCAGCGGTACTTCGCGATCGTCTCGCCGAAGGCGTGCATGACCGAGCGGTCGTAGAGGCTCAGCATCTGGCCACCGACCAGCACCTTGCTCTTCGCGAGGTCGGCCAGGGCCACGCCCCGCAGCACGCCCTCGAGCTCGCACACCACGTCGTCGTCGAGCAGCAGGACGTAGTCGGACTGTCCCTTGGCGACGGCCTCGTTCATCGCGCGGGAGAACCCGCCGGAGCCACCCAGGTTCTTCTGGTCGATCACGCGCAGCTTGGAGCCCAGCTTGGCGGCGGCCTCCTCGAACTGCGGGTCGTCCACGACCTTCTGCGTGCCCTGGTCCACGACGACGACCTCGTCGAGGATGTCCAGGACGCCCGGGTGCTTCGCGAGGCTGTGCAGCTGCGCCACGCAGAAGTCCGGCCGGTTGAACGTGGTGATGCCGATCGTGACCCGGCCCTGCGCGACCCGGTCGGTCTCGAAGCCCCAGACGGCCTCCTCGAGGATCAGCTCGCGGTCGCCGCCCTCGAGGTCGAACCAGTACCAGCCGCCGTCGATGAAGGGCTTGAGGGGGAGGTCGATCACGACCTCCTGGGTCGTCGTCGCTGTCCACCGGAGCCGAGCTCGCGCGGACCACGTGCCCCTTGGAGGTGGAGCGGTAGACGATGAGGGCGCCGTTGCCGCGCAGCTTCGCGACGAGGCGCACGCTCGAGAACTCGGTCCAGCGGCGCCAGTAGCTGGCCGGGAACGCGTTGAAGTAGGTGCCGAAGGTGAGCCGGCGCTCCGGCTCCACCACCGCAGCGCCGCTGGTGGTGACCTTGCCGTGGCCCATCAGCCCGCCGTCGCCCTCCTGGCTGCCGGCGGCGCTCTCGCTGCTCTCCTCCTCGTAGGTCCCCCCGGACTGCCGCGACCCGCCCGCGCTGGAGAAGTTCGACACCGCACCGACGTACAGCGGACGGACGTCCAGCTCCTGGTCGGGGTGCATCACCGTGCGCTGGACGACTCGGAAGGCGGTCTCCGACGCAGGGCTCTCGTCGGGTGCCTTCGTCGCGTTCTTCACCATGGATTTCCTCGCGGTCGGGTCGTCAAAAAGTCGGGTTCAAGGTACCAGCGCACGCGGCTGAGCCACGCTTGCGTCCTGCTAGCCTGCGCGCATGCGTCACCGCAGTCCACGACGTCGGCTGCCGTGGCGGCGACCCAGGATCTACCTCCACATCGGGGCGATGAAGACCGGGACGACGTATCTCCAGGATCTCATGTCGGCCAACCGCCGCGAGCTCCTGGTCGCCGGTTACCTCTTCCCCGGTGAGCGCTGGGCGGACCAGAGTCTCGCCGCCCAGGACATCCTCGGCTTCGGTGCCGACGACCCGCGCGCCCAGGCGGCGACCAAGGGCCGGTGGCCGGCCATGCTCGAGGAGATGCGGGAGCACCCCGGCAAGGCCTCCCTCTTCTCGATGGAGTTCCTGAGCTTCGCGGACGCGGAGACGGCCGCGCGTGTCGTCGAGTCCTGCGAGGGCATCGACCTCCACGTCGTGCTCACCGTGCGTGACGCAGCCGGCACCATCCCGGCCCAGTGGCAGACCGTCTGCCGCAACGGCGGGAGGGTGGCCTACCGCTCCTTCGTGTACGGCGTACGCGCGGCCCTGGACGGCGAGGAGGGCGCCGGCCCACGGGCCGCCCAGATGTTCCGGCGCACGCAGGACGCCGCGCGGATGCTCGACGTCTGGGTCCCGCTCGTCGGGGCGCGACGGGTCCACGTCGTGACCGTGCCCCCGCGCGGCTCCGACCCCAAGCTGCTCTGGCACCGGTTCGCCTCGGTCGTCGGCGTCGACCCCGAGGTGGCGACCCGGCCGGTCCCGAGCGCCAACACGTCCTTGGGGCACGCCTCCACCGAGCTCCTCCGTCTGGTCAACGCGGAGCTCGGGAAGGTGAAGCGCCTCGACTACATCGCGGTGATGAAGGGTCCGCTCGCCCGCAAGATCCTCGGGACCCGCGCGCACCTGGAGACGTCCCTCAGGCTGCACAGGAAAGGACGGGTCTTCGCGACACGCTGGAACCGGCGGGTGCGCGACGCGATCGCCGCCCACGAGGTCGCGGTCGCCGGCGACCTGGACGACCTGCCCGTCGACCGGCCCCCTGCCGACCTTCCCAAGAAGCTCGAGCAGCCGACCGACGAGCAGCTGCTGGAGGCGGCGGCGACCGCGCAGGACGGCCTCCACGAGTACCTCGACCACCTGCGGGCGACCCTGGAGTCCGGAGACCTCGGTCCCGCCAAGCCCGCCCAGACCTTCGCGCCCACCGGGGGGTGGGACACCGACGACCGCGCGGCACTGGGACGACCACGAGGACCCGGTGCGTGCCGCGGTCCAGGACCTCGTCCAGATCGTCAGGAGCGGCATCGAGATCGCGCGCGAGATCGAGGAGCTCCGCGCGTCGGCCGCCAAGCCTGCGTCTCAGGCGTCGACCAGCCTCGCGACGTAGTCCGCGACGGCCCGGGCGGTCCCGGCCTCGTCGAGAGCCAGGTGCTCGAGGATCGTGTAGCGGTCCGGGCGCGTCTCGGGCGCCGCCAGCACCGCCGCGACGAACTCGGCCTCGGAGAGCCCGATGTCCGACGGCGTCCGCGGCAGCCCGTGTCGCCGGAGGCAGTCTCCGATCTGCTCGAAACGAGACTCGTCGCCGCGCAGGAAGCTGGCGAACAGCGCTCCGACACCGGCGAGGTCACCGTGGTTGGACAGCCCGGGGTGCAGGGCGTCGATGGCGTGGATGATCTCGTGGCAGGCGCCGCTGCAGGGACGGGAGGAGCCGGCGACCGACATCGCCATCCCGGACAGCACCAGCGCCTCCGCCAGCGCGACAAGGAACTGCTCGTCGGTCACGGTGTCGGTCCGGTGCAGCACCGACTCCCCCGCGGTGCGCGCGAACGCGATGGCCAGGCCGTCCACGGGCTCCTGACGCTCTCGCTGGGCCAGCAGCCAGTCCTCGATCGCCGAGAGGTTCGAGACGGCGTCGCCGATGCCTGCTCGCACCAGCTCGACCGGAGCCTGGCGCACGTAGTCGAGGTCGACCATGACCGCGAGCGGAAGGGCCACCCCGAAGGAGCCCTTCCCGTGCGAGGTGCTCCAGGGACGCGACCGGGCGAGCACAGCCCGTCGTGCGCGAGGTTCGTCGCGACGGCGACCATCGGCACGGCGGCGCGCGTGGCGGCGTACTTGGCGACGTCGAGGGTCCGGCCGCCGCCGATCCCGACCACGGCGTCGTAGCCGCGCGCCCCCAGCTCGGCCTGCAGCTTGCCTGCCGACTCGAGGCTGGCGTCCTCGACCTCGAAGACGGTCGCCTCGGGCATCGAGGGCTCGATCCGCCGCCAGATCTCCCTGCCCTGCGAGGGACCCACGGCCACCAGGACGCTGCCGGTGCTGGAGATGTAGCGCTCGTGGAGCAGGTCCGCGAGGTTCGCGACCGCGCCGCTCCGGATGTCGACCGAGAGCGGGCTGGCCAGCATGCGGGCTAGTACCGGCACGCGATCTCCCGCGCCTTGGCCAGGTCGACGTGGTCGTCGACCTCCACCCACGACGTCCCCGTCGGGAGGCTCACGGTGCGCACCTTCTCCCCGCGGTCGACCAGCTCCTGGTAGCCGTCCTCGTAGTAGAGGTCCGGGTCGCGCTCGAAGGTCGTCTTCAGCGCGTCGGCCAGCCCGGGCACCGCGCTCGCCTCGATCAGGGTGGCCCCGATGTACTCGCCGTAGGCCTGCGCCGGGTCCATCAGCTTGGTGATGCGGGTGAGGTCACCGGCGTCGCTGACCTGGACCTTCATCTCCTCGTCCGCCAGCGCCTTGTCGGTGTCGACGGCCAGGAGGACGCCCGGACCCCGGGAGGAGAGCAGCGTCTCCTCGACCGCGACCGGGTGCACGGTGTCGCCGTTGACCATGACGACGCCGTCGGCCATGTGGTCGCGGGCGACCCACATGGAGTAGGCGTTGTTCCAGATCTCCGCCTTGTCGTTGTGCACCAGGGTCAGCTCGACGCCGTACCTCTTCTCCAGGTCGGCACGGCGGTCCTCCACCGCCTGCGCGGCGTACCCCACCACGACGACGACGTCGCGCAGGTCCACTGCGGCGAGGTTGCGGAGGGCGATGTCGAGGATGGTGATGTCGCCGTCGACCGGCACGAGGGCCTTGGGAAGGGTGTCGGTGTAGGGGCGGAGACGTCGGCCCGCACCCGCGGCCAGCACCATGCCGATCATCTGTGGTTCCTCCGTTTCGTGGGCGCACCGAGCCGGCAGGAGACCGGGGGCGAAGCCGCGCCCCAGGCTACCCACAGCCTCCCCGGAACCCGGTCGGGGGCGTAGTACGCTCCGCCTTCTGGACCTGCTCGCTCCACGACCACTGATGAGGACCTCACATGAGTGACCGGTCGCGCACCGGAGGCAGCACGCGTCGCCGGCTTCGTCGCATGAAGAACCGCTACGCACCCGCTCGTCGGGCGCAGGTCGTGACGTTGCGTCAGCGCGTCTCCGAGCTGGAGAAGGAGATGCAGGAGTCGCGTCGTCTGAACCGTCGACTGGCGGAGCTGACCGACATCGTGCAGGAGCTCCTGGTCCCGCTCGCCCAGCGCGACGAGGAGAAGGTCCAGACCTACCTCGACCGCCACTCCTCGGCTCTGTGACGCGTCCGGATCGGCGGTAGGAGCTCCCGGTGGCGAAGCGAGTCTTCCTCCACATCGGTCTGCCCAAGACGGGCACGACCTTCCTGCAGACGACGATGTGGCACAACCGTCCCCAGCTCGCGGAGCAGGGGTTCCTCTACCCCGGCAACAAGCGCATGGACCACTACTGGGCCTCCCAGGTCGTGCGGGGGGCGTCGGCCACGGCCATGGGCCGCAGCGCCGACGCGTGGGACCGCCTCCGCACCGAGCTGGCGGCGTGGTCCGGCGACGGCCTGGTGAGCCACGAGTTCTTCTCCATGGCGAGCCGGGCAGAGGCCCGCCAGGCCGTGCAGGACCTCGCGCCGGCCGAGGTGCACGTCGTGCTGACCGTGCGTGACTACCAGCGTCAGTTCCCCGCGGTGTGGCAGGAGGCGCTCAAGATGAACTCCGACCTGTCCTTCGACGAGTTCATGGACGACGTGCTCACCCTGCCGGCGGCTCGGCGCCGCGCACGCCGCCGGTCCTCAGGAGGCGGCTGGGGGTGGCGCTCGCAGGACATTCCCGCCGTGCTGGAGAGGTGGGGGCGGGCCGTGCCGCCCGAGCGCCTCCACGTCATCACCGTGCCGCCGCCCGACGCGCCGAGGACGCTGCTCTGGGACCGCTGGTGCGAGGTGCTCGGCATCGACGACTCCGGCTTCGACCGCGACATCCATCGCGCGAACGAGTCGATCGGGGCTGCCCAGGCGGCGCTGCTGCGGCGCCTGAAGCCCGACCTCACCGGCAACCTCAACGACGGCAACGTCCGCCACCGCTGGGTGCGCAAGTACTTCGGTCACGAGGTCCTCGTGCCGCAGGGCGGCGATCGCTTCACCCCCCGGACCCACCACGCGGAGGTGCTGCGCGACCTGTCCCGCGAGGCCGCCGACGCCGTCGTCGCCGGAGGCTTCCCCGTGACCGGCGACGTGGAGGACCTGGTGCCTCGGGACCTGCCGGGTTCCGGGCCCCACCCCGACGACGTGACGGAGTCGGAGATGCTCGCGGTGGCGACCAAGGCGATCAACCAGATGATCCACGACGTCCAGGCGCTGACCCTGGAGAACGAGGCCCTGACCGCCCAGCAGGCCGGCTCCCGCGGGCGTGCCGCCCGGACGGTCCGCACGCTGCGACGGCGCGCTCGGCGGCGGCTGGGGCGCGCGGCGCGTCGGCTGGGCCTCCGACGACGCGAGGTGAGCAGATGACCGGGACCCCTCCCGACGATGCGGGTCTCCTGACCCTCCGTGTGGACGACGAGCGCCTCAGGATCTCGGGCGCTCTGGACGAGGACCGCGTCCACGACATCCTGCTCAACGACCGTCACGTCTGGTCGCTCCAGCCGAGCCGGGACATGCGTCCCGCCGCGGATGGTGTGGTCGTGAAGTGGCCCGGCGCCCTCCGCTCGTACCTCAAGGGCCACGCGCGGGTCGTCCTGCGCGACCACGCGGACGACGTGGTCCTGGCAGCCGTGGACCACGTCTTCGCGGGCGACGACACCCGCGAGGTGACGGTCACCGACAAGGAGGGGCACACCCTCATCCTCGACAAGTGGGGGCGGCTGACCCGCCCCCTGTCCGCCGAGAACACCGGCATCATCGACGAGCTCCTGGAGGCGGTCGGGCGGCTGCTGGAGGACCTCGAGAAGAAGGCAGGGGTGCCTGCGTTCATCTGCTACGGGACGTTGCTGGGGGCGATCCGCAACGGAGAGCTCATCGGTCACGACAACGACGTGGACGTGGCGTACCTCAGCCGGCACCCGCACCCGGTCGACGTCGTCCGGGAGGCGTACCGCGTGGAGCGGGCCCTCGTGGACGCAGGCTGGCTGGTCCGGCGCGGCTCCGGGGTGCGCATCAACGTCCGGCTGCACCTGAGCGACCGCTCGACACGCTTCATCGACGTGTTCACCGCGAACTGGGTGGAGGGCGTGCTCTACATCCCGTCGGACACCGGGTTCGAGCTCCCGGAGGACGTGATCCTGCCGCTGCGGCCGACCACGCTGCACGGGCGCGAGCTCCCCGGGCCCGCCGATCCCGAGCGGCTGCTCGCGGCGACGTACGGCGAGGGCTGGCGCACGCCGGACCCGTCGTTCAAGTACGAGACGCCGCGCTGGCTCGCCCGCAGGTTCGGCGGCTGGTTCGGCGGCCTCAAGACGGGTCGGAAGCACTGGGACGCCTTCTACCTCGCAGGCGCGCGCGGCGTCCCCAAGGGACCGTCGCCGTTCGCACGCTGGGTCTCGCGCACCTACCCGAGCACGCGGCCGCTGGTCGAGCTCGGCTCCGGCACCGGGCGCGACGCCCTCTGGTTCGCGAAGGCCAAGGGGCGCCGGGTGACGGCGTTCGACTACTCGGTGCCGGCCCTGCACCGGAACCGTCGACGGGCGCGCAGGCGCGGGGTCGAGCTGAACGTCCAGCTGGGCGTCCACGCCATGAACCTCTACGACGCCCGCGAGGTCCTGGCCCTGGGAACGCGGCTGAGCCGCGCCCCGGAGCCGGTCGACCTCTACGCCCGGTTCACCATGCACGCCCTGGACCACGTCGGCCGTCGCAACGTCCTCCGGCTGGCCTCCATGTCGCTGCGGCGCGGTGGTCTGCTGTTCCTGGAGTTCCGGACCGGTCAGGACGGCTCACGTTCCGAGACCGTCGGGCCGCGGCGTCGCTACCTCCTCGCGCCCGCCGTGGTCGTACGGCAGATCGAGGCGGCGGGGGGACGGGTGGTCCGCCTGGAGAAGGGCAGAGGCCTGGCCAAGCTCAAGGGCGACGACCCGCACGTCTGCCGGATCGTCGCGAGCTGGAGCGATCAGGACTAGCCTCGTCCGGCTCCGCGGGCTCGACGGCCGGCGCGGCCGCAGGGTAGAGGGTTCGCGCCTCCTCGAGCTTGGCCTCGTGGAGACGGGTGACGCCCGCGCGGAACGAACGGGCGCTGCCCGGGGTCTCGGTGCCGGTGCTGCCGATCGGCGTCACCGACCAGCCCGTGCCCGCGTCGACCAGGGACTGGTGCTGGGAGCGGTAGCCCTCGCTCAGCTCCAGGGCAGTCCCCTCGGCGCCGCTGGCGGCCGCGAGCAGGTGGACGTGGTAGCGCGAGGTCAGCCAGGTCTGGCCCGAGCGGGCGGGGAAGCCGTCGCGCCAGGCCGTCACGAACGGGACGAAGTTCTCCTCGGGGATCAGGTCGTTCAGCCTGTCGAACGCGATCCGGTCCACGCCCGGCAGAGCCTCGAGGTAGCGGACCGGTCGTCCCTTGAGCGCCGGCGACTCCAGGGCCGTGCGCACGGCCTCGATCGTCGCGTCGAAGTCCTCGGCGGAGGTCATGTCGTTCTGCAGGCACACCCAGACGTCGTCTCGGGCGACCTCGACGGCGTAGGACCCCTCCCGGTAGCCGGGGAGGTCGGGGAGCCCCAGCAGGGCGTCGTCGCAGACGAGGGGCGCCCCGCTCAGCTCCGCGCTCGCCTGGTCGCGGACGCTGGCGTGGTCGAACGCCTCGAGGTACTCGCGCACCGCATCGGCGTCGGACGGCGGGGTCAGCCCGTGGCCGGTGGCGAACAGGCGGGCGCCTCCGAGGTCGCGCAGCCGCAGCGCCGCGCGCAGCAGCTGCACGTGGGTGGGCCAGGTCGACGTGATGTAGCCGCCGCCGAGCACGTGGACCGAGTCGGCCCGCCGGGCCTCCAGCAGACCCAGGTCGAAGCGCGGGGTGCCGAGCTCGGTCATCACCCGGTCGACGTGGTCCTTCGCCGCCGCAGGGTCCATGCCGGTGGTCTCCCACACGGCCCGCCAGACCACGTCGGTGGTGCGCAGCCGGGGGTGCAGGCCGGCAAAGAGGAACGAGGCCATGCCCGGGTTCGGGCAGTCGAGCCACACCTCGGCGTCCGGGCGCGTCCTGGCCAGGAAGCGCAGCCAGGTGGCGGCGACGAGCTCGTCGCCGTAGTTGGGGTGCCCGCTCGTCCCGATGAGGTAGAGCATCTCGGTGGGGGGCGTCGACGGCGCGGGGGATGACACCGCGTCAGGCTACCAACGCGGGTGCAGCCGTCAGGCTCAGCGGGGCCGGGTCAGCATGAACCCGACGAGCACCGGACGGTGGTCCGACGAGTAACCGCGCAGGATGTGCTGTTCCTCGGGGTGGACCGAGTCGCGCGGGAGGAAGTAGACGTAGTCGATGAGGCGCCGGTCGCCGCCCGAGGGCAGCACGTGCGTGCCCCGCTCCGGCATGCCGAGGGCCCCGAAGCTCGCGCGCAAGCCGACCTCCCCGAGCCGGTGGTACGGGAACAGTCCCGCCGCCACCCGACAGTCGGTGCGGTAGTTCACGTTGAGGTCGCCGACGACGAAGACCTTGCCGCCCTTGTCCTTGAAGTGGGTGACCATCTCCTGGAGCCCACGCATGTGCTCGCGGTAGATCGCGAGTCGCTTCGGCAGCTTCTTGTTGGGACCACCGCTGCCGACCTGGACGGTGGGCACCGCATGGGTGTTGAGCACGTAGAGCGAACGTCCGGTCCGGCGCTCCCGCAGGTGCACCCAGTTGACGAAGCGCGCACGGAGGACGTCGGGCCCGGCCCCCTGCGCACCCACCCTGGTCGCATCCGTCAGCTGGCGGCTCCCCGAGCCCTCGAGCGTGAAACGGTGCGCGCGGTACAGGATCGGCGTGCTGCGTGGCACCGCGCCGCCGCTCGGGATGTACGCGCGGAACTTGCAGTCCTGGCAGGTGACGAGAGCCTGCAGCACCCGGGACCGGCGGTCCGGGCTGCCCATCTCCTGCAGCCCGACCACGTCCGCCCCGGTCTCCGTGAGGCGCACGATGTCGCGCACCGCGACCCGGGTGCGCACCTGGGCCTCGGTGTTGTACGTCGCGATCTGGACGTGCGCGCGGACGGGCGGCCGCCGGGTCTCCGCGGCCGAGCCGGGCCCGACCAGGAGCGCCGTGCCCGCCGCGGTGAGCAGCGCGAGGCCACCGGCCAACATCCGCGCCGGTCCACCGGCGTGTCGTCGCGCCGCATCGTTCGGAGTGTGGAACCCTGCCGAATTCACTCGCGAGACGTTACTCCCTGGAATCCCGACTGTCCCAGGAATCACTCACGTCTCAGGTCCTCGCGGGCCGCCGTCGCTCGTACGCGCGACGCAGACGCATGAGCGCCCCGTGCCGCTCGCTCGCGGCAAGCAGCGCGAACCGGATCGGGCGGTCCTTCATCCGCTGGAACATCTCGGCCTGACGACGACCACCACGGGCGGCGGACAGGGCCTCGAGCACGTCGGCCAGGGCTGCCACGCTCTCCTCGAGCAGGACCGCGTCCGCGGGCGGTTCGTAGGCCGTCGCCGACGCGCTGCCACGCGCCGTCTCGGGGTCGGGCACGAGATCGTCCAGGGAGCCGACCACGTCCACCCCGAGGTTCTTCAGCTCCTCGGCGATGCGTGCCGACTCCTCGAGCGCGAAGTCGGTGTCCGTCGGGTCCAGGCGCAGCCGCGTGCCGCGCCGTGCGGCGAGGACCTGGTGGGCGAGGACGTTCTTCACCACGGCGGGGTAGGGCCCCGGCAGCGGCAAGCGGTCCCCCAGCTGCGCGTTGACGCGTCGGAGGAGCTCGGCCTGCTCCGCCCCGAGCGAGGTGTTCGCCCGGGAGAGGCGGGTGTCGAACGTGGCCGGATCGAGGCCGAGGAGCCCGGCGTACCGCTCCCACAGCGCTTCCGGCGCCGCACCGCTCGGCGGGACGGTGACGACGTGGACCTGGTGGGCCGGGAGGGTGGAGCCCCAGCGATCGAGCACAGCGGCGAAGTCCTGCACCTTCCAGAACCAGCTCTTGCGACGGCGGTCGGCGCGGAGGTCCTCCAGGAACTGGCCGAAGGTCTTCACCGACCGGTGCTTGACGTGCTCCTGCCACTCCGCGGACATCTGGCGCACCAGGTCCCGCGCGGTGAGCACCACGTGGACCTCGGCGTCGGGTCCCCAGTCGGCGATCGCCCGCTCGGCCTGCTCCCGCGTCGCCGCGGCGAGGAGCTCGTGCGAGACCAGCACCGATCCCGACCAGCTCGAGCCCTCCTTCACCAGGCGGTCCCAGAGGCCGACGGCCCGCTCGGGGTGCTCGGGGCGGTCGGAGAGCTCACGCAGGTCCAGCGAGGCGAGGTAGTGGTCCGAGAACCTGTCGAGCGGGAGCAGCAGCCCCTGCTCCGCGGCCTTCTCGCGCTGCGACCACAGCACGTTCTGGAGGAAGGTCGTCCCGGTCTTGGGGCTCCCCACGTGCATGAAGACACGGCGTCGAGGGTCCGCCGGTTGGTTGATCACGGAGTCACCCTAGCCGTGGACCGTCGCCCTTTCGGGGCACCCTCAGGCCGCGTCGGAGGACGCCGCGCAGACGGGATGCGGCAGCTCTGGCGCGACCCCGTCGACTCGGGGGCGCCGGCTTCCGCGGCTGGTTGCGAGCACGGGCGACGAGCAGGTCCGCGATGACGGCGGCGGCGAGGTCGGCCTGGTGCCGCGGGTCCAGGTCGTCGGGTCCCACGGCGTCGGGGTCCGGGGGTGCCGGCACCAGCTCGCCGAGGTCGCCGTAGACCCGGTAGCCGCTCTGGGTGATGGTGCGCTCCCACTCCTCCGCGACGGCGCGGAGCTCGTCGACGACGTCGGCCGGCGGCACCGGTCGCGGCGAGGTGTGCTGGGCCAGGAGCCGCTGGGCGAACTGACGCTTCACCACCCGGGCGTAGTGCGGCTGCCGGATCCTGCCGCCGAGGGCGTCGTTGACGCTGCGCAGCAGCGCCACCTCGGCGGTGCCGAGCGTCTGGTTGGCCGTGCGGGGCTGGGCCGGCGGGACCGCTCGTTCGGCGTCGATCCCGACCGCGGCTGCGAACCGTCGCCAGAGCTCCAGCGGGTCCGCGGCCGACCGGGGCGCCACGACGACGTGCACCCGCTCCGCAGGCAGGCTCGATCCCCAGCGGCGGAGCACGTCCGGGACGTCGTGGTAGCGCCAGAAGAGGTTCGACGGGTCCGCGCTCCCCGCGTGGTGCAGCACGCTCGCGCAGAACTTCGCGAACGTCTGGGTGCTGCCGTTCTTCACCCGCTCCTGCCACTCGGACATCACCTGACGCCCGATGTCCCGCTCGGTCACGACCAGATGGACCTCGAGGCCGTCGAGCTCGGCCAGCGCCGCCCGGGCCTGCGCCTCGGTCGCCGCGGCGAGCAGCTCGTGGCTCATCACGGTCGTCCCGTCGAAGGCGCGCGCCTCCGCGCAGAGGCGCTTCCAGGTGCCCCGGAGCTCGTCGGGCTCGAACCCCCAGCGCTCGAAGACCTCACGGACCTCGATGGAGGCGAGGAACATGTCACGCCCGCGTGTCCCCGGACACGTGACGCCCTGGTCGAGCAGCTCGCTCCTCAGGGCCCACAGGGCGCCCTGGAGGAAGGTCGTGCCGCTCTTGGGCGCCCCCACGTGGAGGACGATGCGCGTCATCTGTTGTAAGGCAGCCTGCGGGAGTGGTTGCGGATCCTCGCCCAGTCACCCATGTAGGCGGAGTAGGCGGAGGGCAGCGCGATGTTCAGCGAGTTCTCGTCGCCGCGCGAGAGCGAGCCGGACACCCAGTTCTGCGTGCCGGTCATCACCACACGTGCCGAGCGGTCCCCGCCGAACGTGCCCTTCACCAGGACGTACTTCGCGTGGGTGCGGATCTCGATCTCGCCGTTGTTGTTGAAGTCCCAACGGCTGTCCCACAGGTCGATCACATGGGCCCTCGCAGCGTCTCGGAGCCGCTCCGCGATCTGGATCGACGGTGCGCCGTAGATGATCGACACGTGACACCCGCTGCGGGCCAGGGAGAGCAGCTTGTCGGCGATGTAGTTGCCGCGGGTGCCCTTCCAGTAGAACATCGACACGTTGACCTGGGTCCGGCCGATCGCGCTCGTGCAGCGGATCTTGTTGAGGTCCTGCAGCGTGGGGTCGCGCCTCTTGCCCGCGTGGCGCATCGGGAAGAAGCGACTGGTGAACGGTCCGTCGTTGATCTCGACCTTGCCGTCCCCCGCCTTGTCGTCGTCGGTCATCGCACGGTGGATCGCCTTGTAGGCCTCGAAGCTCTTCGGTCGGCCCGACATCGTGTACATGTCGTTCCAGCCCAGGGCCGCGCCGCCGAAGTTGAGGTTGGACGAGCTGACGATCACGACATCGCGGGCCTGGCCCGTGCGCGAGAAGGCATAGAACTTCGAGTGCATGTTGCCGCCGGCGCCACGGCAGCTGCCGTCGCACTTCTTGGCGTAGCTCTTGTCGCCACCCCAGGTGATGGAGTCCTCGGTCGGCTCCCTCATGCTCGTGCGCAGCTGGGCCTTGGTGAGGTCGGACGCGCGGGCCAGCTGCCTGCCGTTGTCGTCGCGCAGCGGCCTGCCGCACTTGCCGGTCCGCGGCTTGTTGTCGGCGACCCCGTCACCGTCGTCGTCCTTGACGTTGTCACCGTTGAGCGCCGCGACCAGCCGCTTGGCCTGCTTGTTCACGATGTCGGCGTCCATGATCACGCGGACGGACACGCCGCGGCGGCACGCCCCGATCATCGCGTCGACGCTCGCCTTGCGGTCCAGGAGGTACGTCGCGATGAGGATGATCGGGTTGGGGTCGGCCTCGGTCGGCCCCTGCGTCTTCCGGATCGCCTCTTCGACGTGCCGGACCAGGCGGAACTTCTCCGCATCGTTGCCCCACGGCCGCGGCACGTTGAACAGGGCGCCTGGCTTGGGCGCGTAGGCGTGGACGGGCGAGACGCCGACCGTGCTGGCCAGCATCACGACGGCGAGCAGCGCCAGAAACCTTCGCTTCACAGATCCCCCCGGATCGACGGGTCGGGCGCCGAGTGCACCCAGTCACGCGGGCACAGGTTACCTGGTGGAACCACGCACCGGTGCCAGGTATTAACACGCGTCGCCGTCCTGGGGAACCCCCCGCTCGAGTCCTGAGTTCGGGAATGAGGGTCACCCAAACCGGGTATCCTGGACACGTGGCCGGAGAGGCCCGCACCCGGCTCCGTGACCCGAAGGCTTCGACGACGTGACCACCCCCGACAAGCCCCGCTGGGCGGCCGTGCGGGCAGCGATCCCCGTGCTGGCCCTCGTCTGCGTGGCCGCGATCGGCTTCAGCGTGCCCTACCTCGCTGCCGACGGCGACGCCACGGGCGCCTCGGCACCCGTCACCAGCGAGTCGGACGCGTCGCCGAGCACGACGCCCAGCGAGTCCGCCAGTGGCACCCCGGCCCCGTCCGCGGACGGCGCCACCTTGTCCAGCAAGCCCTCGAAGTCGCCCCAGGCCAAGCCGTCGACGAAGAAGCACCGGCAGCACAAGATCCGCAAGAAGGTGCAGGACCTCGTCACCGAGCCACCGGACGTCCCCGCGACCACGTTCCGGATCAGCAGCTTCAACGTCCTCGGCTCGTCCCACACCGCGCGGCACGGCAACAAGCCCGGCTACCGCTCGGGCCCGCAGCGCATGGCGGGGGCCCTCGGCCTCATCCGGGCCTTCGGCGTCGACGTGGTCGGCTTCCAGGAGTTCGAGTCCACCCAGTTCGGCGCGTTCAACCGCATGACCCGCGGCGGGTGGGGCGTCTACCCCGGCCTGCAGCTCGGCCGCAACTCCGTGCGCAACTCGATCGCCTGGCGGCGGGACGTCTTCACCGCGGTGAGCGTGCAGTCCATCGCGATCCCCTACTTCCACGGCAACCGCGTGCGGATGCCGTACGTCCTGCTGGAGCACAACGCCACCGGGCGCAAGGTCTGGTTCATCAACGTCCACAACCCGGCGAGCACCAAGCGGCACCGCGGCAACGAGAGGTGGCGTGACGTCGCCACCGCGCTCGAGATCGGCCTGGTCAACCGACTGCACGCCCAGTCCGGTTACCCGGTGATCCTCACCGGTGACTTCAACGAGCGCGCCGAGGCGTTCTGCAAGGTCACCTCGCGCTCCCCCGTGCGCGCCGCGAACGGCGGCAGCGCCGGCGGCCGGTGCTACCCGCCGCGGGCCCACGGCATCGACTGGATCTTCGGCACCGAGGACATCGGGTTCAGCAACTACGGCTTCCGTCGCTCCGGCTCGAGCGACCACCCGATCATCAGCAGCACGGCGACCATCGACGACTGACCGCGTCCCCGGGTCAGAGCGGCGGGACGTAGGTCGGCGACTCGAACCGCGTCGGAGACCCGTACTGGTTGTACGGCAGCCGCCGCGAGTGGTTGCGGATCATGTTCCAGTCACGGGCATAGGCCACGTAGGCCGACTTCAGGCCGATGTTCAACGTGGTCTCGTCGCTCTTCGAGAGCGAGCCCGCCACCCAGTTCTGGGAGCCGGTGAGCACCTGGTAGGCCGACCTGTCCTTGCCGTAGGCGCCCTTCACCAGCACGTACTTCGCGTGCGTCCGGACCTCGTTGAAGCCGTCGTCGTTGTGGTCCCAGCGGCTGTCCCACAGCCGGATCTGGCTGCGCCCGGCCGCGACGCGGAGGCGGGTGGCCATCTGGACCGACGGGGCGCCGTAGACGACCGAGACCTGGCAGCCGCTGCGCGCCAGCTGCAGCAGCTTGGTGGTCAGGTAGTTGCCGCGCCTGCCCTTCCAGTAGAACATCGACACCAGGATCTTGGTGTGGCCGAAGGCGCTCTTGCAGCGGATCTTGTCGAGGTCGTTGAGCGTGGGGTCGGCCTTCTTGCCGGCCCGCTTCATCGGGAAGAACCGTGCCGTGAAGGGTCCGTCGTTGACGCCGACCTTCTTGGCTCCGGCCCGCTTGTCGTCGGTCATCTGGCGGTGCATGTCCGCGAAGGCGCCGTAGAGCTTCGGACGGTTCTTGATCGTGTACAGCTCGTTCCAGCCCATGGTCGCGCCGCCGCGGTTGAGGTTGGAGGAGCTGACCATGACGACCTTGTCGGCCTTCCCGGTCCGCGAGAACAGGTAGAACTTGCTGTGCATGTTGCCGCCGCCGCCACGGCACGCGCCCACGCACCTCTTCACATAGCTGCGGTCCTTGCCCCACGTGACGGGTGCACGGGTCGGTCGCGAGGCGCTCCGCATCGCCTCCTCCGCCGTGAGCGGGTCGGAGCTCTTCGCCTGCCCGCGGGTCAGCGGGGCGTTGTTCTTGCCGTGCGTCCCGCCCTTGCCGCCCTTGCCGCCCTTGCCGCCCTTCCCACCCTTGTCGCCCTTCCCACCCTTGTCGCCCTTGCCGCCGTCGTGGTGGTTGCTGTGCGGGTGGTTCTGGCCGCCGCCGTGCGGGTGGTGGTCGGCGTGCGTGTGCTTCTTGATCTTGGTGTCGCAGGGCCCGCGCCGTGGCTTGTGGTCGGGCTTGCCGTCGTGGTTCTTGTCGCGCACGTTGTCGCTGTTCAGGACCCGGATCAGGCGTCGTGAGTTGCGGTTGTTGATGTCGTGGTCGAGCAGCACCCGGACCGACACCCCGCGCCGGCAGGCGCGCACCATCGCGTCGACGCTGATCGAGCGGTCGAGGAGGTAGGTCGAGATGTAGATCGTCGGGTTGGGGTGGTGCTTGGTCGGTCGCGTGTGGTTGATGGCCGCCTCGACGTGCCGCACGATCCGGTAGTTCGAGAGGTACCCGCCCCACGGCTTGGGGGTGTTGAACACAGCACCGCCCTGGGGCTGGAAGGCCGAGGCGGGGGACGGGGCGACGGTCACGAACGAGGCGACGAGGAGAGCGGCCACGAACCACGAGAGCTTGCGCAAGGACTGATCACTCCAGTATCAGCAGTTCACAACTTTCACAACGGTCACTGGAGTTTAACCGTCCGCGGGGCCAAACCCGCGCAAGCGGGACACGCGCGAGGCGGACCCGCCGATTGACCTACTCGTCCACCCCACCGCTGGTGAGGGCCTCGCCCGACTCGAAGTGCGGCCGCAGCTTGTTGTCGAACATCGACAGCGCGGAGCCGATCGCCATGTGCATGTCGAGGTACTTGTAGGTGCCCAGCCGGCCGCCGAACAGCACCATCGGCTCGGCCTGGGCGAGCTCGCGGTAGCGCAGCAGCTTCTCGCGGTCCTCCGCGGTGTTGATCGGGTAGTACGGCTCGTCGCCCTCCTCGGCGAAGCGGCTGTACTCGTGCACGATCACGCTCTTGCCGGGGAGGTAGGTCCGCTCCGGGTGGAAGTGCTTGAACTCGTGGATCCGGGTGTAGGGCACCGCCTCGTCGTTGTAGTTCATGACCGAGGTGCCCTGGAAGTCGTCCACGTCGACCACGGAGGGCTCGAGGTCCACCGTGCGCCAGGAGAGCCGGCCCTCGGCGTTGCCGAAGTACTCGTCGACCGGGCCGGTGTAGACGACCGGGACCTTGCCGAGGTACTCGTCACGGACCTTGAGGAAGTCGGTCTCGAGCTTCACCTCGATGTTCGGGTGGTCGGCCATCTTCGTGAGCCACGCGGTGTAGCCGTCCGTCGGCAGGCCCTCGTAGGTGTCGTTGAAGTAGCGGTTGTTGAAGCTGTAGCGGACCGGGAGCCGGGTAATGATGTCCGGGCTCAGCTCCTTGGGGTCGGTCTGCCACTGCTTGGCGGTGTAGCCCTTGACGAAGGCCTCGTAGAGCGGCCGTCCGATGAGGGAGATCGCCTTCTCCTCGAGGTTCTTCGCCTCGGAGGTCTCGATCTCGCTGGCCAGCTCGGCGATGAGCGCCCTGGCCTCGTCGGGGGTGTGGCTCTTGCCGAAGAACTGGTTGATGAGACCCAGGTTCATCGGGAAGGAGTAGACCTGGCCCTGGTACTTCGCGAAGACCCGGTGCTGGTACGACGTGAACGTCGTGAACCGGTTGACGTACTCCCACACCCGCTCGTTGGAGGTGTGGAAGAGGTGGGCGCCGTAGACGTGCACCTCGATGCCGGTGGTCGGCTCGGGCTCGCTGTAGGCGTTGCCGCCGAGGTGGTGGCGCCGCTCGAGCACCAGCACCTTGAGCCCGAGCTCGTTGGCGCAGCGTTCCGCGATGGTCAGGCCGAAGAATCCGGAGCCGACGACGACGAGGTCATGGTTCACGAGGGGGTGCTCCTGAAGATGGGTGTCACGGGGTGCAGGGGCCACGAACGGCCTCGGTGAGTGTATCCGCGGGAACGCGTCCCACTCGTCACCCCGGTGTGTCCCCTGCCACGCCCTCCACCACCCCACGTTGACCCGGTACGTCGGCGAGGGGGATGCCGTCGCCCAGCGGGAGGTGCAGCCGCGGGGTCACCGTCACGTGGCCCGTGGCAAGCGTCTCGCCGGCGAGTCCCAGACGCACCGTGGCCTTGCAGGCGCCACCCTCCAGCTCAGCCAGTCGGCCCCTCCGCACCACGGCACCGAGCACGTCGGCCTCGACGTCGACGCTCACCTCGAACTGCAGGGTGGCCAGCACCACGCCGTCGACCACCACCTCCACCTGCGGCTTCTTGACCAGCGTGACGCTGCGACCGGACAGGTCGACCGTCTGCGGCGCGTCGCTCGCCAGGGTCGCCGCCCCCGCCTCGCGGAGGCTCGTCCACGTGCACCAGGCGTCCAGGAGCGGGCGGGCGATCGGCACGTCGAGGAGGGGTCGGAGCACCTCGGCGAGCTGGCTTCGCATCGCCCGCTGCAGCGCGGGGCGGTCGACCTCGCCCTCGGCGTCGAACGCGGGGTGCGCCTCCTCGTCCAGGTTCAGGTCGAGCGGTCCGTCCTCCTCCAGGGCACCGAGGAGGGTCGGCGCGTCCGACCGGGTGGGAGCGTCGAGGTCCGTCATGGCTGCTCCTTGTCGAGGCTCACGAGCTCGTCGTCGCGGACCCGCCAGGACAGCGTGGGGGCGGGCAGGTCGTGGTGGCCGACGCTGACCAGGGGCGCGTCGACGGGCCGCAGGGTCGGGTCCGGGTGCCGCCGCACGCGCTCCCGTCGGGAGCGCCGCCCCGGTCGGCGCAGCAGGAGCGCGGTACCGACGGCGCCGACCAGAGCACCGGTGGCCAGCCACGGCCACCACGGCGCCGACGTCGGCTCGGGCGTGGTCCGCACCGGGAGGACCTGGAGCCGGGCCGTGGCCGTGGGATGCGCGCGGGCGGTGACGCAGCGCTGGCAGGCGAGGAGCTCCAGCGTCCCGGGGTCCTCCGCCGGCACCTCCACCGCGACGCGGATGCCGCCGAGGGGCCCGGCGCGCCCGCGGCCCAGGGCCTGGGCGGGATCGCCGACGTCTGCGCCCGGGCCGAACACGAGGATCTCCTCACGAGGACCCCAGCCCCGCCCCGTGACCGTCACGAGCGCGCCCGGCTCGGCCCCGCCGGGCTCCACGCGCAGGGTCGGCGCCGGCGGCCCGGGCGTGGGTGTCGGCGTCACCGGCGCCTTCAGGACCTCGACCGAGGTCGCAGCCGTCCGCGGCCGCTTCCCCGCGCAGTCCTCGCAGGCATCCACGCGGAAGGCGCCAGGGGCGCCGGCCAGCACGACCGTGGTCCGGATCGCGCCCGAGGCATCGGCCACCACGTCCTCGACGTCCACCGGTGCGCCGGACACGTCGGTGGCACTCAGCACGACGAGGGAGCCGGGCGTCCACCCCAGGCCGCTGAGGGAGACGCTGCTCCCGGGGACCCCGCTCACGGGGTCGGCCACGACCGAGGGCGGCGGACGGAGCACGACGAGGGAGTCCCACACCACCGGCCCGGAGACGTCGTCGTACGGGCTCGGGCAGTCGGAGCAGGCGTAGAGGCGGTGCGTCCCCGGGTCGAGCACGGAGACGAGGATCGCCGCGGACTCGAACGCTCCGTCGACGACCGGGACCTGGGCGAGGGGGACGTCGTTGCCGGCCGGGTCCGCCCACCAGATCTCCACCGACGACACGTCGCCCCAACCCTGCCCGGAGGCGACGACGGTCCCGGTCTGTGCGACCTCGCCCGGCGTCACGTCGAAGCCGGGCTCGAACGTCTCCGCCGCTGCCCCGGCCGCGACCAGGAGCGATCCGAGGAGTGCGACGGGCACGAGGAGGAAGGCGCGCATGGGGGATGTCCGAGCGGTCTGTCGCGGACCGGCCGGGCGTCGGCCCGCCCCTCGAGGCTAGGGCGTGCGCGCTCCGACCGGAATCCCGCGGGACGACCCGTCTAGCGCGCGGTGGAGGGCGCCGGCGGCGGAGGGGTCCGGGCCACGCGCGGAGCGTCGCGGATCGCCTTGACGACGTTCGCGGTCTCGTCGAACCGTCCGCGGGGCAGCGCCAGCAGGAGCACGACCAGGGCGATGAGGTAGGGCTTGAGGCGCACCAGCGCGTTCTCCCCGTAGCGCAGGTGGACGACGAAGAGGTTGCGGTACATGTAGTAGCCCTTCCACGACCGCATGTCGTGCTGCTGGTCGAAGTCGAGCTGGCGCACGAGCACCGCGTCGCGCAGCCCGAGGATCGGGAAGCCGGCGCGTCGGGTGCGCACGGCGTAGTCGACGTCGTCGTAGAAGATGAAGAAGCCGGGGTCGGGCAGGCCCACGGCCTCCACCACCCGCCGCTGGACCATGAACCCCTCGAAGGCGACGTTCGCGAGCGGGACCTCGGCCGGCATGGCCTCGCGGGTGGGGTAGCGGTCCTCGACCATCTCGCGCTTGGGCCGGATCGCCAGCGGGTTGCGCAGGTCGAAGACGGTCGCGGCCTTCTCGCACAACGCTCCGGACAGGTCCTGGCGCACGGACATGAGGGCCGGTCCCGGGTGGGCCATGAGCACGGCGAGACAGTCCGGGCTCGGGCACGACGTCGTCGTCGATGAGCCAGATGCGGTCGAACCCCTGCTCGTACGCCGTGCGCACGCCGAGCTCGAAGCCGCCGGCGCCGCCGAGGTTCTCCTCGGTGTGCAGCGCCTGGAGCGGGAGGTCGGTGCGCGCCGCCAGCACCTCGCGCGTGTGGTCCGTGCTCGCGTTGTCGACCACGATCACGGCGTCGGGCCGACGGGTCAGCGCTGCCAGGCCGTCGAGGCCCCGGGACGAGCAGGTCGGCGCGGTTGAACGTGACCACCACGACCGCCACGGTCTCGCCGGGCTCGACCTGCGGGTCGGTCACAGGAACCTCTCGTGGCCGGTGAAGTCCCCGCGCACAGCCGCCTGGAACGCCTGGAGGCTGAGCCGGAGCCGGCCGGGCTGCCGCCTGGTGAACGTGTAGAACCACACGGTCTTCACCAGGAACGCGACGACGCCGAGCACCCCGACGTACTCCCGCAGGTTGGTCGTGTTGTTGCGGACCATGCAGTAGTGCTTCAGGTCCGAGGGCGAGTGGTTGTACGTCGTGCGGCCGAACATCATCGGGGTGCCGAGGTCACCGACGACCGGGTGCAGGAAGTGGCTGCCCACGATCGTGGCGACCCGAGCGCCTGCGCGCCGCGCCCGCCAGAGGTACTCCACGTCGTCGCCCCAGATGAAGAAGTCCTCGCGCACCAGCCCGATCCGGTCGACGAGGTCCCGGGTGACCAGCACGCCGTTGAAGGGGATGACGACGTCCTCGAGCACGCCGTCGGTAGCAGCGCGCTCCACGTCGGCCAGGTCGTGCACGACGCGGGTGCTCCCGGGGATCCGGATCGGGAAGACCAGCCGTCGCGGGTCGCCCTCCGCCACGACGGCGGGGCCGACGAAGTCGTGGTCGCCCATGTACGGCAGCAGGATCTCGAGGCAGTCCGAGGGCGGCTGACCGTCGTCGTCCATGAGCCACACCAGGTCGGCGTCGAGCTTCGTCGCGTGCTCGAGCCCGGCGCGGAAGCCGCCTGCTCCCCCGGTGTTGCGGTCGAGGCGGAGCACGGTCGGAGGCAGCGCGAGCTCACCCGCCAGCCGGTCGAGCACCGCGGCGGTGTCGTCCGTCGAGGCGTTGTCCACCACCACGACCTCGTCGGGACGGACGGTCTGGGCGTCGATCGCGCGCAGGATCCGGGCCAGCAGCCCGGACCGGTTCCAGGTCACGACGACAGCGACGGTCCTGGGCACGCTGCGACCCTAGCGGGGGTCCCGACGGCCTCGGGCACCGACGGGCTCAGCAGGCGCGGGACAGGTTCTGCGCCCTGTTGGCCGCGTAGCCGTCGGCCATGCTGCCGACCGAGCCACCCGTGCTGGCGCCGCCCTGGCCCGCGGAGAAGCCCTTGCTCTTGTGCTTCGCCGCGTCGCTCCCGTTGCCCTCGGAGCGGTCGATCGCCGTGCCGATCATGTCCCGGATCTTGTCGATGTCGGGGTCGGCGGTGTTGATGGCAGGTGGCACGAAGGAGACCGAGCTGATCGGCTGCGACCGCGCCTTGAGGGCCAGCTCGGCGAACGTGTCGAGCTCCGACGCGGGCAGGTTCGTCTCCAGCAGTGCCTCGCTGGCCTTCGCGAGGCCCTCGAACTTCGTCACCACGGTCTTCGGGGACAGCTGCTGGAGCATCGCGTTCATCACGCACTTCTGCCGCGCCATCCGCGAGTAGTCGTCGGCCGCCATGCGGGACCGCGCGAACCACAGCACCTGGTAGCCGTTGAGCTTGTGCACCCCGGCCGGGATGGTGCCGATCTGACCCTGCTCGCCGCCACCGATCGGGATGTCGTCGCGGACGTTGAGGGTGAGGCCGCCCATCGCGCTCACCAGGCCGCGGAAGCCGGCGAGGTCGACCATCGCGTAGTAGTTGATCTTGAGCCCCGTGATCCCCTCGATGCCCTGGATGGTCGCGTCCATGCCCGGGTCGTCGGAGTGCTTGAACAGCGCGCGGTGGTCACCGGCCCACGTCGCCAGGCTGTTGAGCTCGCAGCCCTCGCAGTCGTAGCCGTGGGGGAACTGCTTGTGCATCAGCGTCCCCTCCGGGAAGGGGAAGTTCGTCATGTTGCGCGGCAGCCCGAACAGGACCACCTTGCCGGTGTCCTCGTCGATCGAGGCGATCGTCATCGAGTCGGTGCGCAGTCCCCAGCGACCCGCGCCGGAGTCGCCACCGACGAGCAGCACGTTGTAGCGACCGTGCTCGGCGGCGCTGACCACGCCGTCGCCGAAGAGCGCCGAGATGAAGCCCTTCTGCACCGCGACGATGTGGGACGCGAAGAGCAACGAGCCGGCGACCACGAAGACCATGACCCCGTTGGCGCCGACCATGAACAACCGCTGCTTCTGCGCCAGCCGGAGCGGCTCGCCCAGGCGCCACGCGTCGATGAACAGCAGCGCCCACCCGATCGCCAGCACCACCAGGCCGATGCGCAGCAGGCCGAGGACGAAGGTGTTGGAGCCGAGCCAGAACACGAAGCCCTGGGAGAGCAGGCCGACCAGGATCGTCCCGGCGAGCACCGCGATGCAGGTGAGGAACACCCGGATGGCGATCCGTCCGACTCTCTTCTGGCCCATGACGAGCTGCGCGGACCCCGGCAGCACCAGGGTCATCAGCAACAGGACGAGCGCCCGACGGAAGCGCACGCGCGCCAGCTCGGACTCTCGACGTGCGACCCGGGAGGCGGCGTCAGTGACGTCGGCGCGGCCCGGTCGGGTGGCCTCGGGGAAGGTGGTGCTGGCCATGCGGGCAAGTATCACCAGTCCCAGACGTCACCCATGTCACGGCGCGCCGGTTCGCCCCTCCTCGATCTCCTGCTTCTTGGCGAGCCGGTGGTCGCGCCGGATCTTGGCCTCGCGCACCCGGCGACGCTCGGTGTCGTCCTGCGGCTCGAGCGACGGGATCTCCCGGGGTCGCCCGTGCTCGTCGATGGCGACGAAGACGAGGTACGCCGATGCCACGTGCAGGGGTTCGCTCCCGGACTCGTTCCACGGCTCGGCCTCGACCCGCACACCGATCTCCATCGAGGTCCGCCCCGCCCAGTTCACCTGGCCGACGGTGCGAATGATGTCGCCGACGTGGACCGGGTGCAGGAACGCCATCTCGTCCATCGCCGCGGTGACCGCGGGCCCGCCACTGTGCCGTTGGGCCACCGCGCCGGCCGTGCTGTCCACGAGGCGCATGATCACGCCGCCGTGGACGTTGCCCAGCAGGTTGACGTGGCTCTGGTCCATGAGGACGGCCAAGCCGGTGCGTCCGTGGCTGGCCGGCAGGGACGTCGGTGTCATGGCGGCACCGTACGGGCTCGCACCCTGCGCGTGGTCCACGACCGGGGCCAGGGGCAGGACCGGCCGACCCTGGCGGGTCGTGCCACCGCGGATCGGCCAGGACGGCACGGTAGTTTCACCGCATGGCTCAGGGGCGCGACCAAGACGACCGTGGCGGCCGGGAGCCCGACGGCGACAACTACGACTGGCTCTACTCCTCGTCCGGCGACAAGCCCGCTCCCCCGCCGGAGGACGACGGCGAGGCGACGCGCGTGCTGTCGACGCAGGCCCGCCCGTCCGGCGACACGCCGCCGGCCCGCTCGTCCGACAGCCCTCCCACCCGGATCGCCCCCACCCCCGGCAAGCCCTCGGGGCGTCCCCCGAAGCCGCTCAAGAGCGGAGGCGGCGGCAAGCGACGCTCGCCCTGGCGCTGGCTCGTGGTCGCGCTCGTGGCCTGGATCGTCTACCTGGTCGCGGTGCCGGTGTGGGCGTGGTTCTCGGTCAGCAAGCTCGAGGCCGACCCCACCGGCGACCGGCCCGCCGACCAGCCGGGCACGACGTACCTCGTGGTCGGCTCCGACGCGCGCGCCGGGCTGGCCGGACGCCGGACGGACACGATCATGCTGCTGCACGTCGGCAGCGGCCCGAACCTCCTCATGTCCATCCCCCGCGACTCGCTGGTCGCGGTCCCGGACCACGGCACGACCAAGATCAACGCGGCGTTCGCGTACGGCGGCCCCAAGCTGCTCGTGCGGACCATCGAGCAGAACACCGAGATCCGGGTGGACCACTACGTCGAGATCGGGTTCACCGGCTTCGTGAAGCTGGTCGACGCCGTGGGCGGGATCACGATCTGCCCGAAGACCGCCATGCAGGACAAGCTCGCCGAGCTGGACATCCCCAAGGGATGCCAGGAGGCGGACGGCAAGACCGCCCTCGGGTACGCCCGCTCCCGGCACACCCAGACGCTCGGAGACATCGGACGCGCCCAGCACCAGCGTGAGGTCGTGTCCGCGATCGGCGACGAGGTGGTCTCCTGGAAGACGGTCGTCAACCCGGTCCGCTACTGGCGGGTGGTCTTCGGCGGCGCCGACACGGTGCGCGTCAGCGACGGCACCGGACCGATCGACGCGGCCCGCTTCGCCTACGCGATGACCCGGGTCAACGGCACCGACGGACTCACGTGCGGGGTGCCGATCTCCGACCTGGCCGTGCACTGGGACTCCGAGCGGGCACCTGCCCTGTTCAAGCTGATCGCCGAGGACAGGACCGACGAGGTCGGCAAGGACCTCTGCTCGCCCACCGGGGTGAAGCAGTGACCAGGGCCGGCACCTACGACACGCTCTCCTACGACGTCGAGGACGCGATCCTCACCCTGTCTCTCGACCGCCCCGACCAGCTCAACGCGTTCACGGTCGAGATGGCCGACGAGCTCGTGGACGCGTTCACGCGCGCGAGCAACGACGACGACGTCCGGGCGGTCGTGGTGACCGGACGAGGCCGCGCCTTCTGCGCCGGCATGGACCTCTCGGTCGCCGGCAACGTCTTCGGCCTCGACGAGCAGCAGCAGCCGTCGATGGACGACATGCGCGAGCGGCTCCACGACCCCGCGATCGAGCAGGGTGTGCGCGACACCGGTGGCCGCGTGACCCTGGCGGTCTACGCGTGCACCAAGCCGGTGATCGCCGCGATCAACGGCCCCGCCGTCGGGATCGGCGCCACGATGACCCTCGCGATGGACGTGCGGATGGCGTCGACGAAGGCCCGGATCGGCTTCGTCTTCGGGAAGATCGGGATCGTCCCCGAGGCGTGCTCGACGTGGTTCCTCCCCCGGATCGTCGGCATGAGCAGGGCGCTCGAGCTGGTGTACTCCGCCGAGATCATCGACGCGGACGCGGCGCACGAGGTCGGCCTGGTCCGGTCGGTGCACGAGCCCGACGAGCTGCTGCCCGCGGCGTACGCCCTGGCCCGGAAGTTCACCGACCATCGCTCCCCGGTCGCGACGGCGCTGGCCCGGCAGATGATGTACCGCAACTCCGCGCAGCCGCACCCGCTCGAGGCCCACCGGGTGGACTCCCTCGGCGTGTTCTACGCCTCGCAGGCGGACGGCAAGGAGGGCGTGGCCGCGTTCCTCGAGAAGCGCGACCCGGACTTCCGGGGGCGTACGTCGGACATGCCGCCGTTCTACCCCTGGCAGGACTGACCCGACGGCTCAGGGGCCGGTCGGCTCGATCTGCTGGGCGAGGTACTGCTGGATGCCGACGCGCTCGATCGCGTCGAGCTGGCTCTCGAACCAGTCGGCGTGCCGCTCCTCGTCGCGGACCATCTCCTCGAAGACGGCGGCGCTGCCGTGGTCTCCGAGGTCGTGGCACTCCTGCGCCCCGGCGTTGAACTGGGCGATCGCGACGTGCTCGCTGGCCAGGGCCAGGCGCAACATCTCCTCGGCGTTCTCCCCGACCTGGATCGCGCCGAGACGTTGCACGTTGGGGTGGCCGTCGAAGAGCAGGATCCGGTTGATCAGGTCGTCGGCGTCCTTCATCTCGTCGATGGACAGGTCGTAGAAGACCTTGCCGAGCCGGGCGAAGCCCCAGTTGTCGAGCATGCGCGCGTGCAGGAAGTAGGTGTTGGTGACCGTGAGCTCGAAGGTGAGTGCCTCGTTGAAGAGCTCCACCACGCGGGGGCTAGCTGGCTGCAACGTCGACCTCCGGGACGATCACGGAGACCTGGGCGGAGACCCGGGCCTGGCGCTGATGCTCGCACAGCACCCGCTTGAGGGAGAACACGCACGCGCCGCAGTCCTTGCCCGCTCCGGTGGACCGGCAGACGCCGGCCAGCGTCCGCGCCCCGGCGTCGACCGCGGCCGCGACGACGCGGTCGCTCACGACGTGGCAGTGGCAGACGATCACGGCAGGTCCTCGGCGGGTGCGTAGGTAAGGCTTGCCTAATGAACGCTAGCGCATGACCGGGCCTGCGTCACCACTCCCCCGGCGTGCCGGGCGTCACGTCCCGGTTATCCACAGGCTTCTCCACCAAAGTGGACAAGTTCAGTCGACTTTCAGTCCGTGGGGCGGGCGGTGTGCGCGACGACCGCCGGCACCACCACGTCCCAGGTCGGCCGCGGAGGGTTCTCGTGGCCCATCCCCTCGAGCGGGACCAGCCTCGCTCCCGGGATCTCGCGGGCGAGCATCTCGCCGTGCGGGAGCGGGAACATCGGGTCGTCGGTGCCGTGCAGCACCAGCGTCGGCACCGCGATCTCCGCCATCGTGTGCGGCTCCCCCTCGCCGCCGCCGATGACCACCCAGTGGTTCGTGACGCTCGCCCGGACGTCGGGCGTGCGCCGGACCACGCGGCGCGCGATGTCAGGCACGGTGTCGTCGAGGCCGAGGGACCCGGCGAAGACACCCTGCACCTCGACCATGCGCCCGACCACCAGGTCCTCGTCGTCCCAGTCGAGCTCCGGCTCGCCCTCCTCCATCAGACGCTGGACGCGGGCCTCCGGTGGCGGCAGGTCCTCGTCGCCCACGCGGTCGAAGGCCGCCGTCGTGGCGATGAGCGTCAGGCTCAGCACGCGGTCGGGGAAGCGGACGGCCAGGTCCTGGGCGATGCCGCCACCCATGGACACGCCCACGAGGTGCGCAGCCGCCACACCAAGGGCGTCGAGCACCCGCAGCGGGTCGAGCGAGAGGTCCTCGCCGGTGTAGCCGGGCTGCCCGACCGGCCACTGGGTGGAGCCGCCCGTGTCCCGCGCGTCGAAGCGGACCACGAAGCGGCCGGCCTCGGCGAGCCGCCGGCAGAAGTCGGGCTCCCACCAGTCCATCGACGACGTCGCGCCGCCCAGGAGGAGGACCGCCGGGTCGGCTGCGTCCCCCACGGTGTCCACGCAGAGCAGCGTGCCGTCCTCGAGATCGACCGTGCGCATGCACCGACGCTAGCCCGCCGGAGGTTCCCCGCCTCAGAGCTCCGACTGGATGCCGGCGAGCAGCTGGCGCGCCATGACGATGCGTTGGACCTGGTTGGTGCCTTCGTAGATCTGGGTGATCTTCGCGTCGCGCAGCATCCGCTCGACGGGATAGTCGCGGGTGTAGCCGTAGCCGCCGAGCACCTGGATCGCGTCGGTGGTGACCTGCATCGCGGTGTCGGAGGCGAAGCACTTCGCGGCCGCGCCGAAGAACGTGAGGTCCTTGTCGTTGCGCTCAGAGCGACCCGCGGCGGCGTACGTCAGCTGACGTGCGGCCTCCACCTTCATGCCCATGTCGGCGAGCATGAACTGCAGGCCCTGGAAGTCCGCGATCTTCTTCCCGAACTGGGTGCGCTCCTGGGCGTAGCCCAACGCGTAGTCGAGCGCGCCCTGGGCGACGCCGACCGCCTGTGCGGCGATGGTCACGCGGGTGTGGTCCAGCGTTCGCATCGCGGTCTCGAAGCCGGTGCCCTCCGCCCCGATCATCCGGTCGGCGGGGATGCGGACCTTGTCGAGGTAGACCTCGCGCGTCGGCGAGCCCTTGATCCCGAGCTTCTTCTCCGGGGCGCCGAACGAGACGCCCTCGTCGGACTTCTCCACGACGAAGGCGCTGACGCCCTTGGCGCGAGCAGCAGGATCGGTCACGGCCATGACCGTGTAGTACTCCGAGACGCCGGCGTTGGTGATCCAGCGCTTCACGCCGTTGAGCACCCAGTGGTCGCCGTCGCGCTCGGCGCGGGTCTTCATCGCCATCGCGTCCGAGCCGGCGTCGGGCTCGGACAGGGCGTAGGAGAAGCCGCCGTCGCCGCGGGCCAGGGCACCGAGGTACTTCTGCTTCAGCTCCTCCGAGCCGGCGAGCTGCACCGGCAGCGAGCCCAGCTTGTTGACGGCCGGGATCAGGCTGCTGCTCACGCAGGCCCGGGCGACCTCCTCGATGATCAGGCAGGTGGCCAGGGCGTCGGCCCCGGCACCGCCGTACTCCTCGGGCACGTGCGCGGCGTGGAAGTCGGCCGCCTGGAGGGCCTTCGCGGCTTCCTCCGGGTAGCGCGCCTCCTCGTCCACGGCGGAGGCGTACGGCGCGACCTTGGCGTCGCAGAGGGCACGGACGGTCTCGCGGATCGCCTGGTGCTCCTCGGACAGCGCAAAGAGGGGGAAGTCGTCGGTCACGTCCCGATCCTACTGGCGGGTAACAGTCAGAACCCGGCCGGGCGCCTGCCGCCCTCGCGCACGGCCTTGCCCTTCTCCACGGCACCGTCGCGAAGGCCCACCTGGAACTCCTCCATGCGGGCGCGCAGGGCCTCGTCGGAGGCGGCGAGGATGCGGACGGCGAGCAGCCCGGCGTTGCGGGCGTTGCCCACGGCCACCGTGGCGACCGGGACCCCCGCCGGCATCTGCACGATCGAGAGCAGCGAGTCCAGCCCGTCGAGGTACTTCAGCGGCACGGGGACGCCCACCACGGGGAGCGGGGTCACCGCGGCGAGCATGCCGGGCAGGTGGGCCGCTCCCCCGGCGCCCGCGACGATCACCTTGAGTCCGCGACCCGCCGCCGCCTTGCCGTAGGCGAGCATCTCCTCGGGCATCCGGTGCGCCGAGACGACGTCGGCCTCGTAGGCGACGCCGAACTCCTCGCACGCCTCTGCCGCCGCCTTCATCGTCGGCCAGTCGGAGTCCGACCCCATCACGATGCCGACCAGCGGCGTCCCGTGCTCACTCACTGTCTGCTCCTAGGTCTCCGCGGAACCAGGACGCCGCGTGGTGGGCGCGCTCGCGGACGTCGTCGAGGTCGTTGCCGTACGCCGTGACGTGGCCGACCTTGCGGCCGGGCTTCACGGTCTTGCCGTAGAGGTGGACCTTGAGCTGCGGGTCCCGTGCCATCACGTGCGGGTAGCCGGCGTAGAGGTCCTCGGAGAGCTCGCCGTGGTCGCCACCGAGGATGTTCACCATCACCGTCCAGGGCTGCCGGGCGCCCGGCGAGCCGAGCGGCAGGTCCATGACCGCGCGGAGGTGGTTCTCGAACTGCCCCGTGACCGCACCGTCCATCGACCAGTGGCCGGTGTTGTGGGGTCGCATCGCCAGCTCGTTGACGAGGATGCGGCCGTCGCGGGTCTCGAAGAGCTCGACGGCCAGGATGCCCGTGACGTCGAGCTCGGAGGCGACCGTCATCGCGATCTGCTGCGCCTCCAGCGCGAGGGCCTCGTCGAGGTCGGGCGCGGGTGCGGTGACCTCCCAGCAGATGCCGTCCTTCTGCACCGACTGGACCACGGGGTAGACCGCGACCTGGCCGGAGGGCGAGCGGGCCACCAGCGCGGAGAGCTCGCGTGCGAAGTCGACCTTCTCCTCGGCCAGCACCCGCGCACCGGTCGCCTCGGCGGCGGTGAACGCGGCGTCGGCGTCGGCGAGGTCGTCGACCACCCAGACGCCCTTGCCGTCGTAGCCGCCGCGCGTGGTCTTGAGGACGACGGGGAAGCCACCCACCGATGCGGCGAACGTCTCGACGTCCTCCGGCACGGTGACGAGCGCGTGTCGCGGGCACGGGACGTCGAGCCCGACGAGCCGCTCGCGCATCGTGCCCTTGTCCTGCGCGTGCACCAGCGCCGACGGGCCAGGGCGACAGGCGTGCCCCTCGGCCGCGAGGGCCTCGAGGTGCGGCGGCGGCACGTGCTCGTGGTCGAAGGTGACCACGGCGCAGCCCTCCGCCACCCGGCGCAACGTCTCGAGGTCGCGGAAGTCGCCGACGATCGTGTCGGGGACGACCTGCATCGCCGAGGAGCCCTCGGTCTCCGAGAGCAGGCGCAGCGGCAGGCCGAGCCCGACAGCGGCCTGCGCCATCATCCGGGCGAGCTGGCCGCCGCCGATGACGGCGAGCACAGGCGTTCCGGACACGGCGACGAGCCTAGACGAGGCTCAGCTCGCCCTTGAGTCCTCCTCCTCGGCCGGGTCGTTGGGCTCGAACCGCAGGCCCCGTCCCCGGATGGTGGTGATCAGCGTCGGCCGACGCGTGTCATCACCCAGCTTCCGACGCAACCACCCCAGGTGGACGTCGATGGTCTTGGCCGAGGTCCAGAACGTCGTGTTCCACACCTCGTGCATCAGCTGCTCGCGCGAGACGATCTCGCCCGGCCGGCGGATCAACGCGAACAGCAGCTCGAACTCTTTTTTCGACAAGCGAATCTCGGAGCCGTCGCGCCACACGCGACGAGTCTCCGGGTCGACGTCCACCCCATGAACCGACAACACCCGATCAGGTTGCGGGCAAAACGGACACTTTGCCTTCGGAATGGACCTCTTTGGTCCTAAGGGACTATCCACGCTCGTCCGACCGGTGGGGATCCCGGGACCTTCGGCGAGTTTGACGGGCGTGACCGGCGGGGAGCCGCTCAGCGGTGCCGCACCGCGACCGGCTCCACCAGCCCGAAACCGCGCAGCGGGCGGGCGGTGAGCCGCCGGGTCTCGTACTTCAGCGGGTCGAGTGCCTTCGCCGTCTCGTCGTCGACCAGCACCCGGTTGCGGCGGGCGATCGCAGTCAGCCGGGCCGAGAGGTTCACCGGCGGCCCGAACACGTCGCCCATCCGCACGACGACGGGTCCGCTGGCGAGCCCGATCCGCACGTCGGGCAGGCGGGCGTCGCCGCCGATGACGTCGATCAGCCCACCCGCCACCCGCACCGCCTGCTCGGGCAGCTCCGCGACGAAGAGCACCGAGTCGCCGAGGGTCTTGATCATCCGGCCGTCGTGGGCGGCCACCACGTCGGCGCTGCGGGCCTCGAAGATCTCGACGAGCTCGCCGAGCCGGTTGACGTCGAGCTCGTTCGACAGGGCCGAGAACGCCACCAGGTCGGCGAAGCCGACGGTGTACGTCGCGACGGTGTGGTCGTCGACGAGGGGGTCGGCGTCGAGGCGGGTCAGCGAGGCGTTCAGGTGGCGGCGCCACGCGTGCGACAGCAGCCCCTCGAGCGCGGTGACCACCTCGTCGGCAATCCGCCGCGAGGTCTCGGCGCGCTCCACGTGCACGCCCGCGAAGTCGGCGGCACCCCCGCCGGCCAGCGCTCCCGCCTCGATCTGCTCGGCCCGCGCAGCGAGGGCAGCGACCTGCCAGTCCGACATCCGGGCGACGTTCTGCCCGATGGCCCGGGCGAGCCGGATCCCGGTGGCCAGGTCCACCTCGGTGTCGACGACCGCGTCGACGAGCAGGCGGACGGCGCGCAGGTCGGCCTCGCTGTAGCCGGGCCCGTCCGCGACGTCGGGGAAGCCGAGCGCCAGCCACAGTCGGCGCACCGCGACCTCGGACACCCCGGTCCGGGCGGCGACCTCAGCGGTCGTGAAGACGGGTGTCTCGTCAGGTGCCGTCATCGCTCGGGCGGTCGCGCTGGGTGAGCCGGTGCAGCTCCTCGGCGACGACCTTCTGCGCCTGCTCCACGCGCGGGATGTCGTGCAGGGGCACCCGGCCCTGCTCACTGGCGTCGGACACGACGAGGGTGCCGCAGCCGAAGACGCGGTCGATCACGCCCATCTCGAAGTCGACGCCGCTGATCCGGTTGAGCGGGATCGTGCGGCCCTCCTTGGCGATGAAGCCCGAGCGCTCGATGAAGCGCCGGTTCGTGAAGGTGTAGGTCGTCGTCCACCAGAGGACGAACGGGCGGATCACCCACCACACCACCACGACGGCCGCGACGACGCCGACGACGATGCCGAGCACCGTGCGTGCCGAGTCGTTGTCGACGCTGTCCTTGACCTTCGCGCCGAGGAAGGCGCTCAGGAAGACCACGACCAGGAGGATGAGGAACGGGCCGATGAGCGCCTTGACGTGCGTGCGCGTCGAGAGCACGACGTGCTCGCCCTCGTTCAGCAGCTTCGGGTTGATCGCCACGGGGTCATCATGGCCCATCACGGCACGGCGCGCAGGTGCACGACATCGCCGGCACTGACGGGTCGCTCGGTGCCGCCGACGTCGAGGACCAGCGCGCCGTCGTCGGCCACCCGCGTGGCGGTGCCCTCGACGGTCGCGCCGCCGGGCAGGTCGACGCGCGACCTGGCGGCCGAGGGTCACGCACCGGGCGCGGTAGAGGTCGACCAGCTCGGACGGGTGCCCGCGCTCGTACGAGTCGAGCAACGCTCCCAGCCTGTCCAGGACGGCGAGGAGGAGGTCCTCGCGGGACGGGGCACGGCCGGCCACCAGGAGCAGCGACGTCGCGGTCGGGACGGGCAGCTCTGCTTCCGTCGTGGTGACGTTGAGCCCGATCCCCAGGACCGCCGCCGGCCCGGTGGGGGTGTCCACGCGCTCGGCCAGGAGGCCGGCGACCTTCAGGTCCTCGTGCACCACGTCGTTCGGCCACTTGAGACCGCACGTCGGTCCCCCCGCGGCGGCGATCCCGTCGACGACGGCGACCCCGGTGAGCAGGGGCAGCAGCGGCCATGCCGCGCCGTCGGCCTCGCCGGGGCGGACCAGCACCGAGAATGTCAGGGCCGCCCGGGGCGGGGTCTCCCACACCCGGCTGAGCCGCCCGCGGCCCGCGGTCTGGTGCTCGGCCACGACGACGAGGCCGTGCTGCTCACCGGCCTGGGCGCGGGCAGCGACGACGGCGTTGGTCGACCCGGCCTCGTCGACGACCTCGACGCGCCACCACGCAGGGTGGGCCGCGGCGGTCGTGAGCAGGGTGGAGTCGAGGGGCGGGCGGCTCGAGGGGTCGGTCGGCATGGGCACTAGATTGACCGACGTGAGCGAAGCAGTCACCACCCCGGGTGAGGGCACCGACGTCCCCGACGACATCGACATCCACACCACCGCAGGCAAGCTGTCCGACCTCGACCGCCGGCTCGACGAGGCGGTGCACGCGGCCTCGGCCCGTGCCGTGGAGAAGCAGCACGCCAAGGGCAAGATGACCGCGCGCGAGCGCATCGCGAAGCTCTTCGACGAGGGGTCGTTCGTCGAGCTCGACGAGCTGGCTCGACACCGGTCCACCGCCTTCGGCCTGCAGGAGCGCCGCCCGTACGGCGACGGCGTGGTCACCGGCTACGGCACCATCGACGGCCGCCAGGTCTGCGTCTTCTCGCAGGACTTCACGATCTTCGGCGGCTCGCTGGGCGAGGTCTACGGCGAGAAGATCACCAAGGTCATGGACCTCGCGATCAAGACCGGCTGCCCGATCGTCGGCATCAACGAGGGCGCCGGCGCGCGCATCCAGGAGGGCGTGGTCTCGCTCGGCCTCTACGGCGAGATCTTCCGTCGCAACGTGCACGCGTCCGGCGTCATCCCGCAGATCAGCCTGATCATGGGCTCCTGCGCCGGCGGCCACGTCTACTCCCCCGCGGTCACCGACTTCACGGTCATGGTCGACGGCACCTCGAACATGTTCATCACCGGTCCGGACGTCATCAAGACCGTCACTGGTGAGGACGTGACGATGGAGGAGCTCGGGGGTGCGCGCACGCACAACACCCGCTCCGGCAACGCCCACTACATGGGTGCTGACGAGGACGACGCGCTCGAGTACGTCAAGTCGCTGCTGTCGTTCCTGCCCTCCAACAACCTCGACGAGGCACCGGCCTACCCCGACTCTGCCTACTCCGGGCCAGACCTCGAGCCGACCGACGTCGACAACGCGCTCGACACCCTGATCCCGGACTCGCCCAACCAGCCCTACGACATGCACCAGGTCATCGAGGCCGTCCTCGACGACGAGGACTTCCTCGAGGTGCAGCCGCTGTTCGCGCCGAACCTCATCATCGGCTTCGGGCGCGTCGAGGGCCGCCCGGTCGGCGTGGTGGCCAACCAGCCCATGCAGTTCGCCGGGACCCTCGACATCGACGCGTCCGAGAAGGCCGCGCGCTTCGTGCGCACCTGCGACGCGTTCAACGTGCCGGTGCTGACGTTCGTCGACGTGCCGGGCTTCCTCCCGGGCACCGACCAGGAGTGGAACGGCATCATCCGTCGCGGCGCGAAGCTGATCTACGCCTACTCCGAGGCGACCGTCCCGCTCGTCACGGTCATCACCCGCAAGGCGTACGGCGGTGCCTACGACGTCATGGGCTCCAAGCACCTCGGCGCCGACATCAACGTGGCGTGGCCGACCGCGCAGATCGCCGTCATGGGCGCGCAGGGCGCGGTGAACATCCTCTACCGCCACGAGCTCAAGGACGCCGACGACCCGGAGGCCCGTCGGGCCGAGCTGGTGACGGAGTACGAGGACACCCTCGCCAACCCGTACATCGCCGCGGAGCGTGGCTACATCGACGCGGTCATCGCGCCGCACGAGACGCGCGCCGAGGTCGTGCGGGCGCTGCGGTTGCTGCGCTCGAAGCGCGCGACCCTGCCCCCGAAGAAGCACGGGAACATCCCGCTGTGAGCGAGGACGCCGCACCACCGCTGGTGGTGATCCGGGGCGACGCCACCGACGAGGAGGTGGCAGCGCTGGTCGCGGTCGTGCAAGGCCTGGCAGCGGCCGGAGCGGCGGCCGCCGCGTCAGCGACACCGGCTCCGCGCTCGTCCTGGGCCGACCCGGCCCGCGGCGTCCGGGTGTCGCACCCCCACGGACCGGGAGGGTGGCGCACCAGCGCGTTGCCGCGCTGAGCGACGCCGCGACCTGTGCTCGGGTCCCTGTCCCCCGCCCGCCGGCGGCTCGTGGTCTCGGTGACCGGGCTGGTGGTGCTCGCGGTGGCCGTCGTGGCCGTGCTGCTGCTCCGCCAGGCCTCCGACGACGTCGATCCGGTCGACCAGACGGTTCTCGGCCCGGTGCTCGTCGTCCCCGGCTACGGCGGCGCGGTGGGCTCCGTCGACCCGCTCCGCCAGCAGCTGGAGGCCGACGGCCGCGTCGCGGTCGTCGTGCCACCGCCGGGCGACGGCACCGGGGACCTCGAGGACGCCGCGGCCCACCTCCGCGAGGTCGCCGACCAGGTGATGCAGGACGAGGACGCGTCGTCCGTCGACGTCGTCGCCTTCTCCGCCGGGGGCGTCATCGCGCGGCTCTTCGTCCGCGACCACGGTGGCGCGTCGATCACCCGCCGCGTGCTCACCATCGGGTCCCCCCACCACGGGAGCGACGTGGCCGCCCAGGTGCTCGCGGCGGCCGGGACATGCCCCGCGGCGTGTCAGCAGATGGACCCCGACAGCTCGCTGCTGAGAGCCCTGAACGCCGGGGACGAGACGCCACCCGGCCCGACGTACGTCTCCATCTGGACCGTCGACGACCGCGTCTCCACGCCCCCGGACACGGCGCGCCTGGCCGGCGCGGCGCTCAACCTCACCGTGCAGTCGGTCTGTCCCGACCTCCACCCGGCGCACGGCGGGCTCCCCGCCGACCCCGTCGTCCTCGCCCTCCTCGGCAGCGCGCTGGGGCCGGACGCACCCCGGGCGCCCACCGGCGTCGACTGCGACGCTGGATAGGTTGCGCCCATGGAGACCGACGACGTCCTGCAGCTGCTGAAGGACGTGGCGGACGAGGTGATCAACCCACGGTTCCGTGCCCTCGACAGCGACCAGGTCATGTCGAAGAGCCACCCGGGTGACCTCGTCACGGTGGCGGACCGCGAGGCCGAGGTGCTGATCACCGAGGCGCTCGTCGCGGCCTACCCCGACGCGGTCGTGCTGGGCGAGGAGGCGACCTCGGCGGACGCCCGCACCCTCGACCGGTTCCGGGCCGCCGAGCACGCCTTCACCGTCGACCCGGTCGACGGGACCAAGAACTTCGTGAAGGGCTCGCCCGACCACGCCGTCATGGTCGCGGAGGTGCAGGCCGGCGAGGTCGTCCGCAGCTGGATCTGGCAACCGCAGCACGAGAAGGCGTACGTCGCGGAGCGCGGTGCCGGAGCCTGGCGCAACGGCGAGCGCCTGGTCCGCCCGGGAGTCGGCAAGGACCTGCGCGGCATCACGTCCCGGAAGAAGTGGCTCGGCCGCGCCCTCGGCGCCCTGCGGGAGCTCGAGCTGACGTGGGTCTGCTGCGGCGTCGACTACCCCAAGCTCGTGGAGGGCGAGGCCGACTACGCGCTCTTCCGTCGCCCGCACGCGTGGGACCACGCGCCCGGGTCGCTGCTCCTGTCGGAGGCCGGCGGGCACGTCGGCGCCCTCGACGGCTCCGACTACGGGCCCCAGGGCGAGACGCCGCCGCTCATCGTGTCGGCGGCGGACCGGGAGACCTACGAGCTGGTCCGTGGCCTGATCGGCGACCTGCCCGGGCTCTGAGCCCGTCGAGAGGTCAGTCGAACGCGGGGTCGTGCGTGGCCACGTGGCGGGTGGCCAGCAGGTGGCTGCCCAGGTAGCCACCGACCCCCGCGACGGCGGCGCCGGCGAGGCCCAGGGCGACGCCCTTCGCGTGGTCACCGCGGCGACGCGCCAGCCAGGAGGCGCCGTAGGCGCCGATCGAGGTCGCGACGGTCACGGCGTGCACGAGGCCCACGCGCTGGTCCCGCGGCCCGGCCTCGACCCACTGCGCCCATCCGGTCCAGGCCGTCGGCCCGGCGGTGGCGAGCCCGGCAGCGACGAGCGTCTGCGCTGCGCCGCGGGCCTCCCGTCCCCCGACGAGGTCGAGCAGGGTGGCCGACGTCCAGACCCCGAGCGTCACGTCGGTGAGCACCGGGTGCAGCGCGTGGCCGAGCCAGTCGCCGCGCAGCACCTCGCCACGCGCGCCGGTGCCGAAGGCGTTCCTGACCACCGGCTCGACGGCCCGGACGGCTCCGTCGAGGAACGCGGCCTCCTCGAGCGCCTTGGTCCAGCGGACGGCCTGCGAGGGGGCGAGGTTCGAGGAGACGCTCATGTCCAGGACCTTCCCCGGACAGCGCACGACCAATCCGGTCTCGACGGGCTCGACCACCGAGGCATCAGCTCGTGACGTCCTTCGTCGAGAAGTTCGCCCACGCGGCTCCGAGGAAGACCGCGACGTAGACGCCCTGGAGGAGCACGCCGCGCAGCACGTCACGCCAGAGGATCGGGTCGCGGAACAGGTCGACGAAGGAGAGCCAGTAGCGGGTCGGGAGGTACGGGCGCAGCGCCTCCGCGGCGTCGAGGGTCAGCAGCAGCGTCGAGGCGATGAGGAAGGCCAGCGCCCCGAGGGCCGCGCCGAGCGGTGAGTCGCTGACCGTGGAGAGGAAGAGCGCGAGCGCTGCGACCCCGAGCATCGACAGCGCGACGTAGACGATCGACATCAGCGTGCGTTGGAGGAGCTCGTAGGTCGTGAGCGAGCTGCCCGAGATCCCGGTGACCGTCCCACCCGTGGGGCCGTCGCCGAGCAGCAGCACCCCGACGACGTACGCGACGGCGGCGACCACCACGACGGCCAGCAGCACGAAGGCCATGATCGAGACCAGCTTGGCCACGAGCAGGCGCACGCGCCCGACGGGCCGGACCAGCAGGTAGCGCAAGGTGCCGGCCTGGGCCTCGCCGGCGACCGACTCCCCGGCGTAGAGGGCGACGGCGACCGGCATGAAGAGCGGGAGCACGATCGCCAACGCAGCAAGGGGGAACAGCGTCCCGTCGGAGAGCACGGCGGACAGGAAGGCCGGACCCTCGCCCGGCTGCGGACCGATGTCGGTGACGGCGAGGAGCACGGCAACCAGCGTCGGCAGCGCGTTCAGCAGGGCGAGCGTCACCCACGTGCGCGGCCTGCGCAGCATCTTCACCAGCTCGACGGTGATCACCGGACGTCCCCCGAGCCCTCGGTCGCCTCGAGCACGACCTGCTCCAGGCCCCGCCTCTCCGCGGTCAGCTCGACCACACGGAGGCCTGCGCCGACCAGCAGCGCGTTGACCTCGCCCGGGTCGGACAGTGCCACGACGAGCCGGTCGCCCTCGCGGTGCTCCACGCGTCCGTCGAGGAGTGCGTGCGCGGCGTCGGCGTCCGGCGTGCGGACGACCGTGCGGCCGGTGGCGCCCTGGAGCGCGTGCAGGTCGTCCTGGACCACCAGCCGGCCGCGGTCGAGCACGCCGACGCGTGTGCACAGCTGCTCCACCTCGGCCAGCAGGTGGCTGGACAGGAAGATCGTGGTGCCGCCGGCGTTGAGCCGCAGCAGCAGTTCCCGGATCTCGCGGATGCCCTGCGGGTCCAGGCCGTTCGTCGGCTCGTCGAGCACCAGCAGCCGTGGCGAGCGGAGCAGCGCGGCGGCCAGCCCGAGGCGTTGCCGCATCCCGAGCGAGTAGCCGCGCACCTTGCGGTCAGCGGCCGCGGTCAGCCCGACCTCGTCGAGGGCATCAGCCACCCGGCGACGGCGGGTCCGCCGCGACGACTTCCCCACCGCGTCGACGAGGGACAGGTTGGCGCGTCCGCTGAGGTGGTCGTACGCCGCCGGGCCCTCGACCAGCGTCCCGACCTCCGGGAGGACCGTCGACCAGGAGCGCGGCATCGGCCTGCCCAGCACCTCCGCCTCCCCCGACGTGGCGAGCACGAGCCCGAGCAGCATCCGCACGGTCGTGGTCTTGCCGGAGCCGTTGGCGCCGAGGAACCCGAAGATGTCGCCCTCGCGCACGTCGAGGTCGAGCCGGTCGACGGCGAGCACCGGTCCGTAGCGCTTGGTCAGCCCCGAGGTGCGGATCATCGGCAGTCCTCGTCCAGGGACAGCGGCGGCGGGCCCTCGCCGGAGACGACGCCCAACGGCAGGAGGTCCGTCAGCTGGGCGGCCGCGCGCTCCGCCGTCCTGGCGGTCACCGTCCCCGCCACCAGCCACGGCTCGGCGTACTCGGTGGTGACCAACAGCTGCACCGGCCCCGCTGCGACGCCCATGCTCCCGTAGCCCCTGCCCGTGTTCACGCAGTGCGCTCCAGGTCGCTCCCGGATCCGGTGCCGCAGCTCCTCGGCGTCGCCGTCCCGGAGCGGGATCGCGAGCAGCACCGTCGGACCGCGGCCGTAGACGCCGACCGCCCGGACGCCGCTGGCACGAGCTGCCAGCCCCGCGAGCCGGTCGGGCACCGTCCGGTCCGCGTAGCGGTCCGCTGCCGCGGCCACGTCGATGGTGTCCTCGAAGTGCACCGAGGCGTCCGGGGGCGGTGAGAAGGCAAGGGCGTCCTCGGCGGGCTCCCCGAGGTCGAGGTCGACGAACCGCGTGTCCAGGGAGGCCGGGCCGCTGCTACCCCGGAACAGGGCGACCCGGACGGGCAGGCCCGACTCCTCGTCCACCCAGACGTCGACGTGGTCGATGCTGGCCTGCTCGTCGTCCGGGGCGAACCGCAGCCCCAGCGCGGTCCTTCCGGCGACCCTCTCGGCCGGGAGCCTCGACAGCTCCTCGGCCCGGGCACCCTGGAGGACGCGCGGGGCCAGCACGTTGGGCAGCACGTCGCTCGAGTTCGGCAGCCGCACGGGCACGTCCGGGGAGACCGTGACCCGCTTCGACTCGTAGACCCAGCGCAGCGACTGGTCGCCCCGGTGCAGCAGGTCCGTCTCCCCGGTGGTCCGCAGGGTCGCGGTCCGCCACCTCGACGGGTCCGACCACCACACCCGGATCGACCCGCTCCGGCCGACCAGCTTCGCCACGCTCTCCAGCGAGTCGTCCGAGGGCAGGGTCACCCCGCCGCGTGACTCGACGTAGCCGCTGAACGCGACGTCACCCGACTCCCGGACGGAGGTGAGCAGCTCGGTGGCAGGGACGTCACGGTCCGCGACCGGCAGGGCATGCAGCACGAAGGGCACCGCGACGAGCGCGGCCGCCCCTGCCCCGACAAGCACCCAGCGGTGCACCCCCGTCACGCGTTTCACGGTAGCCCCGCACCCCTTGCCGCTCTTAGAGTCCGCGAGTGACCTCGACCTCCGGCCAGCCCCGTCCCGTCGACGCCATCTGCGAGCAGTTCGTCGAGGACCTCGTCGTGCTGGACCCGTTCGACGGCGACCAGCGCCGGCATCACCGGTCACGAGCACGAGCTCACCGACCTGTCGCCGGCGGGCTTCGACGCCCGGGAGGACCTGGTCCGGCAGACGCTGGCGGCAGCCAGGGCCGCCGTACCGTCCGACGAGCGGGAGCGCGCCGCGCAGGAGGCGTTCGTGGAGCGCCTCGACCTGATGCTCGCCCGGAGCGAGGCGCACCAGCGTGCCGAGGTCTCGGTGATCTCCAGCGGGCTGCACAGCCTCCGGTCGTGCTTCGACCTCATGGACACGAGCACCGAGGAGGGCTGGCTCGACGTCGACCGACGGCTGCAGGGGGTCTCGCGGGCGCTCGCCGACTACCGCCGCACGCTGCAGGAGGAGGCGCAGGCGGGGCACGTCTCCGCCCGTCGTCAGTACACCGAGGTGGCTGCCCAGATCCGCGGCTGGACCGGGCAGGAGGGCGCGACGAGCGTCTTCGCCGCCCTCGTCAGCCAGGCGCCGGACGGGATGCTCAAGTCCGACCTGCAGCGTCACGCCGCCGACGCGACGGACGCCTTCGCCGGCTTCGGGCACTTCCTCGAGACGGACATGGCACCGGCCGGCCTGCACGCGGACGCCGTCGGGCGGGAGCGCTACGAGCTGGACAGCCGCTACTTCCTCGGCGCCGCGGTCGACCTCGACGAGACCTACGCGTGGGGCTGGGAGGAGCTGCACCGGATCGAGACCGAGATGCTCGCGATCGCCGACGGCTACGTCCCCGGCGGCACGATCGAGGAGGCAGCGGCGCTCCTCGACGACGACCCCGTCCGCAGCATCGAGGGCAAGGAGGCGTTCCGGGACTGGATGCAGGAGCTGTCCGACCGGACCCTCGCCGAGCTCGCGGACGTGCACTTCGAGATCCCCGACCCGATCCGCCGCCTGGAGTGCTGCCTCGCACCCACCGAGGACGGCGGGATCTACTACACCGGGCCCAGCGAGGACTTCAGCCGCCCGGGCCGGATGTGGTGGTCGGTCCCCCCGGGCATCACCCGGTTCGCCCCATGGCGCGAGGTCACCACCGTCTTCCACGAGGGCGTGCCGGGCCACCACCTCCAGGTCGCCCAGACCTGCTACCGCAGCGACCTGCTCAACCGCTGGCAGCGCCAGCTCTGCTGGGTCTCCGGGAGCGGCGAGGGCTGGGCGTTGTACGCCGAGCGGCTGATGGACGAGCTCGGCTATCTTGCCGACCCGGCAGACCGGCTGGGCATGCTCGACGGGCAGGCGCTGCGCGCGGCGCGCGTCGTCGTCGACATCGGGCTCCACCTCGAGCTGCGGATCCCGGCCGACAACCCGTTCGGCTTCCACCCAGGTGAGACGTGGAACGGTGACCTCGCGTTCGAATTCATGCGAGCGCACTCCCGGATGGACGAGGGCACCCTGCGCTTCGAGGTCAACCGCTACCTGGGCTGGCCGGGCCAGGCACCGTCGTACAAGGTCGGCGAGCGCCTCTGGCTCCAGGCCCGCGAGGACGCGAAGGCCCGCAAGGGCGCCGACTTCGACCTCAAGACGTGGCACCGGCAGGCGCTCGACCTCGGCTCGATCGGTCTCGAGCCGCTCATGGCGGCGCTGGCCCGCCAGTGACCCGGCTCGTCCTCGCGTCGCAGTCCCCCGCGCGCCTCGCCACGTTGCGCGCCGCGGGGCTCGACCCGGAGGTGGTCGTGTCCGGCGTCGACGAGTCCACCGTGGACGACTCCGACGCCGAGGCGCTGTCCGTCGAGCTCGCCCGCCTCAAGGCCGAGGCCGTGGTGCCGCGAGTCGAGGGGGCAGCCCTGGTGGTCGGCTGCGACTCCGTCCTCGAGCTCGACGGTGAGGTGCACGGCAAGCCCGGCACGTCCGACCGGGCGCGCGAGCGCTGGCTCACGATGCGCGGACGCTCCGGGGTGCTGCACACGGGTCACTGCGTCGTCGACACCGCGACCGGGCGCAGCGTCGGACGTGCGGCGCGCACCGTCGTGCACTTCGCGGACGTCCGCGACGACGAGATCGACGCCTACGTCGCGTCCGGCGAACCGCTCGCCGTGGCCGGCGCCTTCACCATCGACGGGCTCGGTGGCGCCTACGTCACCGGCATCGAGGGCGACCCGCACACCGTCGTCGGCATCAGCCTGCCGCTGCTGCGGCTCATGGTCGGCGAGCTGGGCTTCGCCTGGCACGACCTGTGGCGTCGGGCAGACTGACCCGCATGCGCGGCATCATCCTCGCGGGCGGGACCGGCTCTCGGCTGCACCCGATCACCATCGGCGTCAGCAAGCAGCTCGTGCCCGTCTACGACAAGCCGATGATCTACTACCCGCTGACCACGCTCATGCTGGCGGGGATCCGCGACGTGCTCGTGATCACGACCCCGCGCGAGGCGTCGGCGTTCGAGCGGCTGCTGGGCGACGGGTCGCTCTTCGGCATCTCCCTCGAGTACGCCCAGCAGCAGTCCCCCGACGGCCTCGCCCAGGCGTTCACCATCGGCGCGGACTTCATCGGCGGCGACTCGTCCGCGCTGGTGCTCGGCGACAACCTCTTCTACGGCCCCGGCTTCGGGCGTCAGCTGTCCCGGTTCGACGACGTCGACGGTGCGGCCGTCTTCGGCTACTACGTCGCCGACCCCTCGGCGTACGGCGTCGTGGAGCTCGACGAGGCCGGACGCGCCCGTCGCGATCGAGGAGAAGCCCGCGGTGCCGCGCAGCCACCTCGCCATCCCGGGCCTCTACTTCTACGACTCGGACGTCGTCGAGATGGCCCGGGGCCTGACGCCGTCGGCCCGCGGTGAGTACGAGATCACCGACCTCAACCGCGCCTACCTCGCGCAGGGAAGGCTCCACGTCGAGGTGCTCGAGCGCGGCACCGCCTGGCTCGACACCGGCACCTTCGACTCGCTGGCCGACGCCACCGGCTTCATCCGCACCGTCGAGGCCAGGCAGGGCCTCAAGATCGGTGCGCCCGAGGAGGTCGCCTGGCGCCACGGCTGGCTCAGCGACGACGACCTGCGCGAGCGGGCCGAGCCGCTTCGCAAGTCCGGCTACGGGGAGTACCTCCTAGGCCTGCTCGCCTAGCACCTCGGGGGCGGCGGTGCGCCAGCGGTCGCGCCAGTCGCCGATGGGGTCGATCCCCAGCGCGACAAGGGCTTCGTGGCCGAGCACAGACCACGCGGGGCGCGGAGCCGGGCGGACGAAGTCGGCGCTCGTCGTGGGCGCGACGATCTCCGGGTCCAGGCCGGCCGCCGCGACGACCTCGCGGGCGAACTCCCACCACGAGGTCCGGCCGGACGACGTCGCGTGGTAGGTCCCGGCGGGGGCGTTGGCGGCGACGAGCCGGGCGATGACGTCGGCCACGTCGCGGGTCCACGTGGGCTGGCCGACCTGGTCGTCGACGACGCTCAGGGCACCCCGCGCACGTGCCGCCCCGGCGATGGTCTTGGGGAAGCACGTGCCCTGCGCGCCGTACAGCCAGGCCGTGCGGACGAGCAGGTGGTCGTCGGGCAGCTGCCTGCGCACCGCGACCTCACCGGCCATCTTCGAGCGGCCGTAGGCCGAGAGCGGCGAGTGCGGAGCGGTCTCGGGGTAGGCGACGGTCGCGTCGCCGGCGAAGACGTAGTCGGTGCTGAGGTGGACCAGGCGGGAGCCCAGGTCCGCGCAGGCGCGGGCGAGGTTCTCCGGACCCGTGGCGTTGACGAGGGTCGCCTCGGCCTCGTGCTCCTCGGCGCCGTCGACGTCGGTCCACGCCGCACAGTTCACGACCACGTCGCCGCGGCCGACGGACGCGTCGAGCACCTCTGCGACGGAACCGGCCTCGGTGATGTCGATCGACTCCATGTCGACACCCCGGACCTCGGCCCCTGCGTCGGCCTCGAGCCTCGCGACCACGTCGCGGCCGAGCATCCCCCGGTCACCCACCACCAGCCACCGCATGAGTTCCCCTCACACTCGGTCGAACCCGGGTTCCGTACCCTACTTCGCGTGGAGACCCGAGAGCTCGACGTCGCCGGAGCCTACGAGCTCGTCCCGACCGTGCACGGCGACGACCGCGGCCACTTCCACGAGTGGTTCCGCGCCGACGTGCTGCGCGAGCTGACCGGCACCGACTTCTCGCTGCACTCGGACTCGATCGCCCAGGGCAACGCCTCGCTGTCCCACGCCGGCACGCTGCGCGGCATCCACTTCGCCCAGGTCCCTCCGGGCCAGGCGAAGTACGTCACCTGCTTCACGGGCGCAGTCCTCGACGTCGTCGTCGACCTGCGCGTGGACTCCCCCACCTTCGGGAGCTGGGACTCGGTGCTGCTCGACGACGTGGACCACCGCTGTGTCTGGATCCCGGAGGGACTCGGCCACGCGTTCGTCTCTCTCGACGACGACTCGTTGGTCGGCTACCTCGTGAGCACCGGCCACAGCCCGGGGCGGGAGCACGCGATCACGCCGTTCGACACGACCATCGGCGTCGCATGGCCGACCGAGGACCGGCACGGCCGACCGCTGACCTACCAGCTCTCCGATCGTGACCGCAGCGCGCAGACGCTCGACGAGGCGCGGGCAGCCGGCATCCTGGCCTGATGTTTCGGGGGGCCCCGACCCGGCGAACCTGTTCCACATGAGCGACCAAGAGACGCAGTCCGCCACCGCCGACCGGGTGCCCGAGACCGGCGCCGACATCGACGAGGGCGAGGTCCACGGCGACGCGAGCCAGCTGGACACCGATGTCGAGCAGCGCATCGACGAGGCGGGCAGCGCGAAGGGGGACGGCGCGAGCGAGGGTGACGTCGACGACGACACCATCGAGAAGGAGCGCGAGGAGCGCCTCGACCCTGACAACCGGCCGAAGAACGCCGAGGTCGACAACAGCGCCCGCGACTTCGACGTCGCCAGCGGCCAGTTCACCGACCACGACGCGGACGACGCCGTCGGTCCGTTCAACGACCCGAATGCGCCCGACGGCGACATCGAAGCCTGAGGGTCACTCGACCGGCAGGCCGAGGCCGCGCGCGATGAGCATGCGCTGCACCTCGGAGGTGCCCTCGCCGATCTCGAGGATCTTCGCGTCACGGTAGAAACGCGCGACCGGGTACTCCTCCATGAAGCCGTAGCCGCCGAACACCTGCGTGGCGATCCGGGTGGCGCTGACCGCTGCCTCCGACGAGTAGAGCTTGGCGACGGCGGCGGCGCGCTTGAACTCCTGCGCGTGGCTGCGATCCTTGCCGGCGTCCTTCATCGCCGCGGCCTTGTAGGTCAGGGCGCGTGCGGCCTGCACGGAGACCTCGAGGTCGGCGATCTGGAAGGCCACGCCCTGCTTGCGACCGATGGGACCTCCGAAGGTGGTGCGCTGGCCGGCGTACTCCACGCACGCTTCGAGGCACGCCTGGATCAGGCCGACCGCCAGCGCGGAGATGGCGACCCGGCCGTCGTCGAGGGTCGCGAGGAACTGCGCGTAGCCGCGACCGCGCTCGCCGAGCAGGTTGTCCGCGGGCACGCGCGCGTCGGTGAAGGTCAGCGGGTGGGTGTCGGAGATGTGCCAGCCGAGCTTGTCGTACGCCGGCTCGACGATGAAGCCGTCCGTGCCCGACGGCAGGATGATCGCGCTGATCTCCGCGCGCTCGCTGCCGTCCGCCGCGGTGCGGGTGCCGGTACGAGCGGTCACCGTGACGCACGAGGTGATGTCGGTCCCGGAGTTGGTGATGAACTGCTTGGCGCCGTTGACCACCCAGGTGTCGTCGACGAGCTCGGCCTTCGTGCGGGTCGCGCCCGCGTCGGAGCCGGCACCCGGCTCGGTCAGGCCGAAGCCCGCGAGGGCGCGGCCGGCGACGAGGTCGGGCAGCCACTGCTGACGCTGCTCGTCGGTGCCGAAGGTGAGGATCGGGTTGATGCCGAGGCCGACCCCCGCCTCGAGGGTGATGCCGATCGACTGGTCGACGCGACCGAGCTCCTCGATGGCCACGCAGAGGCTGGTGAAGTCGCCGTCCTCGCCGGCGCCGCCGTACTCCTCGGGCGAGGTCAGCCCGAACAGCCCGAGCTCGCCCATCTGGTGGACCAGGTCCACGGGGAAGAAGTGCTCGCGGTCCCACTGGGCGACGTGCGGGGCGACCTGCTTCTCGGCGAAGTCGCGGACCACGCCGCGGAAGGACTCGTGCTCGGGTGACAGCTCGAACGACATGCCCCTAGTGTCGGTGGCTTACGTCAACGTAAGGCAAGCCATGGAGCAGACCTGGTCCATCGCCGAGCTCGCCGCGGAGTTCGGCGTCACCCTGCGCACGCTCCGCCACTACGAGGAGCTCGGCCTGCTCTCCCCGGAGCGGCAGGGCACCACCCGCGTCTACCACCAGCGCGACCGGATCCGGGTCGAGCTCATCCTCCGCGGCAAGCGGCTCGGGTTCTCCCTCGACGAGATCGAGACGATCGTCAACATGTACGACCGGCCGCCCGGCGAGGCCGGCCAGCTGCGCTACCTCATCGAGCAGTGCGCCGTACGACGCGACGAGCTGCACCGGCTGCGCGCCGACATCGACGCCACCCTGGGCGAGCTCGACGTCGTGGAGCGCCGCTGCCACGAGCAGCTCGCGCAGCTCGCTACTGGGCCTGCTCCGTCGGGCGGATCAGGATCTCGTTGACCGCCATGTGCCGCGGACGGGTCACGACGTAGGAGATCGCGTCGGCGATGTCCTCGGCCTCGAGCCGCTCCATGTTCTGGAAACGCTCCTTGAGGACCTCGAGCACCTCGGGCCGGTTGTGGCCCGACAGCTCGGTGGCGACGGCGCCGGGCTCGACCAGCGAGATCCGGACGTGCTGCTGGGTGACCTCCTGCCGCAGCGCCTCGCTGAACGCACCGACGGCGTGCTTGGTCGCGTTGTACACCGCGCTGCCCGCGCGAGGCACCCGGCCCGCGACCGACGAGATGTTGACCAGGTCGGAGACGCCACGACCCTGCCCGGCGGCAGCGGTGAGGTGCGGCAGGGCGGCGTGGGCGCAGTAGAGCAGGCCCAGCACGTTGACCTGCACCATCCGCTCCCACTCGTCGAGCGGGGCGTCGGCCGCCGGCCCGAGGAGCATCACGCCGGCGTTGTTGACCAGGACGTCGAGGCTGCCGTGCAGCTCGACGGCGTGCGCGACGACGGCCTCGGCCGCCTCGCGGTCGGTGACGTCCGCGACGTGGACCGAGGTGGTGCCGCCGGCAGCGCGGATCTGCTCGTCGAGCTCCTTGAGGCGGTCCTCACGACGAGCGACCAGGGCCACGGTCGCCCCGTCGCTCGCGAGGCGGAGGGCGGCCGCGGCGCCGATGCCGCTGGACGCGCCGGTGACGAGTGCGACGGAGCCGTCGAGGGGGCGGGAGGGGTGGTCAGCCATGGGTGCGTTCTCCCCCGTGGCGCGTCCGCGGCCAACCCTGGCGCCGGGGCTAGCGTGGTGAGCGTGGCCGACGCAATCCACGTGGCAGGACTGGTCAAGGACTTCGGGAGGTTCCGCGCCCTCGACGGTCTGGACCTCACGGTGCGGGCCGGGGAGGTGCACGGCTTCCTCGGACCCAACGGCGCCGGCAAGTCGACGACGATCCGCGTGCTGCTCGGCATGCTGCGCGCGACCGCGGGCGAGGTACGCCTCCTCGACGGCGACCCGTGGGCGGACGCGACCTCGCTGCACCGTCGGCTCGCCTACGTCCCCGGCGACGTCAACCTCTGGCCCCAGCTCACCGGCGGCGAGACCATCGACCTGCTCGGCCGGCTGCGGGGCGGGCTCGACGAGAAGCGCCGCGAGGGCCTGCTCCGTCGCTACGACCTCGACCCGCGCAAGAAGGGTCGTGCCTACTCCAAGGGCAACCGGCAGAAGGTTGCGCTGGTCGCCGCGTTCTCGTCCGACGTCGAGCTGCTGGTGCTGGACGAGCCGACCTCCGGCCTCGACCCCCTGATGGAGGAGGTCTTCCGCTCGTGCGTCGAGGAGGAGCGCGACCGCGGGCGCACCGTGCTGCTGAGCAGCCACATCCTGAGCGAGGTCGAAGCCTTGTGCGACCGGGTGAGCATCATCAGGTCCGGGCGGAACGTCGAGACCGGCACCCTCGCCGAGATGCGGCACCTCACCGAGACCTCCGTCGACGTCACCGTCTCCGGGCCGCCGCCCGCCGCCTCCGACCTCCCGGGCGTCCGGGACCTCGTGGTCGACGGCCCCCGGCTCCGCTTCCTCGTGCCGACCGCGCAGCTCGGCGCCACGTTGGAGGTCCTCGGTCGCGCGGGCATCGAGAGCCTGGTGAGCCAGCCGCCGACCCTGGAGCAGCTGTTCCTGCGCCACTACGGCGGAGACGAGTCGTGAACCGTCTCGCCGGCACCCGGACCCTCACCCTCCTCGCGCTGCGCCGCGACCGGGTGGTGCTGCCCGCCTGGGTGGCCACGTTCGTGGTGGTCAACTGGTTCTCCGCCGTGGCCAGCAAGGACCTCTACCCGACCACCGCGTCGCTCCGTCAGGCCGCGGAGGGCTGGAACGCCACGACGGCTCTCGTCGCCCTGCACGGCCGTATCTACGACCCCACCTCCTTGGGTGCCGGCGCGCTGGTGAAGATGACCGGCCTGGGTGCCGCGATGGTCGGCCTCCTCGCGCTGCTGCTCGTGGTCAGGCACACCCGGGCCGACGAGGAGGTCGGCCGCACCGAGCTGGCCGCGGCCGGTGCCGTCGGGTCCTGGGCACCGCTCGCGTCGGCGTACCTCGTGTCGCTCGGGACCGTCGTCGCGGTCGGCGGGACGAGCGCGCTCGCCCTGGCCGGCGCCGGCCTCCCCGTCAGGGGTGCCGTCGCCTTCGGCGCGGGGTGGGTCGGCGTGGGGGCGGTGTTCGCCGCCGTCGGCGGAGTCGCGGCCCAGCTGTCCACGTCGGCACGCAGCGCACGGGGGCTGGCCGCGTCCGCGCTCGGCCTCGCGTACGCCGTGCGCGCGGTCGGCGACACGCAGCCGGCCGGCGGCGCACGCTGGGTGTCCTGGCTCTCGCCGATCGGCTGGGAGCAGCAGGTCCGGCCGTTCGCGGGCGACCGGTGGTGGGCCCTGACCGCCCCGGTGGTCGCAGCGCCCGTCCTCCTCGGCCTGGCGGTCCTCCTCCTCTCCCGGCGCGACCTCGGTGCCGGGCTGCTCACCGAACGACCCGGGCCTCCTCGGGGCCCGGCCCTCGTGAGCCCCCTCGCTCTGGCCTGGCGGCTGGAACGCGCAGCGCTCCTCGCGTGGGCGGTGGCTGCCGCGGTCCTCGGCGTCGTGCTGGGCAGCATCGCCTCGACCATCGACGACCTCTTCGACAACGAGAAGTTCGCGGAGTACCTCCGCCTGCTCGGCGGCGTCAGCCGCCTCGAGGACGCCTTCCTCTCCACGGAGCTCGGTCTGGTCGCGCTGCTGGTGTCCGCCTTCGGCATCAGCGCCGCCCAGAGGCTGCGCAGCGAGGAGGCCCAGGGCAGGGCCGAGCCGTTGCTCGCCACGGGCGTCAGTCGCACGTCGTACGCCGCTGCTCACCTCGTCGTGGCGCTCGCCGGCACGGCCGCTCTCCTCGCCGTCGCCGGAGCCGCGGTGGGCGCTCGCCCACGCGGTGGCCACCGGCGACGTGGGCCAGGTCGGTCGCGTCGCTCGGCGCCGCCCTGGTCCGGCTGCCTGCGGTCTGGGTGATGACCGCGCTGGTGCTGGCGCTGTTCGGCGTCGCGGGCCGCCTCACCGCGCTCGCATGGGTTGCCCTGGGCGCCGTCGTGGTGGTCGGCGAGTTCGGACCGATCATGGACCTGCCCTCCTGGACGCTCGACCTGTCGCCGTTCGCGCACGTGCCGTCCCTCCCGGGCGCCGACCTGACCTGGTCCTCCCTGGTGGCGCTGACGGCGGTGGCCGCTGCTCTTGCCGCCGGCGGTGTCGCGGCCTTCCGCCGCCGGGACCTCGAGTCCGACTGAGAAGGGGTAGCCCTAGACTCCGAGACGTCCCGATCGGAGTCGAGGAGCGGCGTTGCCTGACATCAAGCCCCTGCAGAAGGTCCTGATCGCCAATCGCGGCGAGATCGCAGTGCGCGTCATCCGCGCCTGCAAGGACGCCGGCATCGGCTCGGTCGCCGTCTACGCCGACCCCGACCGTGACGCCCTGTTCGTGCGGATCGCCGACGAGGCGCACAGCCTCGGCGGCGCCACCCCGGCCGACTCCTACCTCGACATCGGCAAGATCATCGCCGTCGCCGAGAAGACCGGCGCCGACTCCGTGCACCCCGGCTACGGCTTCCTCGCCGAGAACGCCGAGTTCGCCCAGGCCGTCCTCGACGCAGGGCTCGTCTGGATCGGCCCGCCGCCGGCCGCGATCGAGGCACTCGGCGACAAGGCCAAGGCCAAGCACATCGCCGACAAGGCGAACGCTCCGCTGGCGCCGGGCACCAAGGACCCGGTCAAGGACGCCGACGAGGTCGTCGCGTTCGCCGAGGCCAACGGCCTGCCGGTCGCCATCAAGGCGGTCTTCGGCGGTGGCGGCCGCGGCCTCAAGGTGGCGCGCACCCTCGAGGAGATCCCCGACGCCTACGAGTCGGCCGTCCGCGAGGCGGTCGGCGCGTTCGGTCGTGGCGAGTGCCTGGTCGAGAAGTTCCTCGACAAGCCGCGGCACGTCGAGACCCAGTGCCTGGCCGACCAGCACGGCAACGTGGTCGTGGTCTCCACCCGCGACTGCTCGCTCCAGCGGCGCAACCAGAAGCTCGTCGAGGAGGCGCCCGCACCGTTCCTCAGCGACGAGCAGCTGTCCGAGCTCTACGAGTCCTCGAAGCGGATCCTCGCCGAGGCGGGCTACTACGGCGCCGGCACCTGCGAGTTCCTGGTCGCCCAGGACGGCACGATCTCCTTCCTCGAGGTCAACACCCGGCTCCAGGTCGAGCACTGCGTGTCCGAGGAGGTCACCGGCATCGACCTCGTCCGCGAGATGTTCCGCATCGCAGCCGGCGAGGAGCTCGGCTACGACGACCCGGAGATCCGCGGGCACTCCATCGAGTACCGCATCAACGCCGAGGACGGCGGCCGCAACTTCATGCCCGCCCCCGGCACCCTCTCGGCGTGGAGCCCGCCGAGCGGCCCCGGCGTGCGTCTCGACGGGGGCTACGAGAACGGCGAGACGATCCCGGGCTCCTTCGACTCCCTCATCGCCAAGCTGATCGTGACCGGGCGCGACCGGACGCAGGCGCTCGAGCGCTCGCGTCGCGCGCTGGACGAGTTCGTGGTCGACGGCATGCCGACGGTCATCCCGTTCCACCGCGCCGTCGTGTCCGACCCGGCGTACGTCGGTGCCTCCAACCCGAGCGGCGAGGGCTCGTTCGACGTCTACACCCAGTGGATCGAGACCGAGTTCGACAACCAGATCGAGCCGTTCGCGGGCGACGCGGCCGAGGCCGACGAGGCCGGCGAACGACAGAGCGTCACCGTCGAGGTCGGCGGCAAGCGTCTCGAGGTCGTGCTTCCCGCAGCCTTCGCGGTCGCAGCCGCTCCCGGTGGCGCCGCCGCCAAGAAGCCCAAGAAGGCCGGCGCGAAGAAGGCCGGCGCCGCCGTCTCCGGCGACGCGGTCGCCTCGCCGATGCAGGGCACGATCGTCAAGGTCGTCCGTCGAGGAGGGCCAGGAGGTCGCGGAGGGCGACACCATCGTCGTCATCGAGGCGATGAAGATGGAGCAGCCGCTCAAGGCCCACAAGGCGGGCACCGTGACCGGCCTCCAGGCCGAGGTCGGCGCCACCGTCACCAGCGGCGCCGTGGTCTGCGAGATCAAGGACTGACCTGCCATGAGCGAGCCGGCCCTTGCTGGTCCGCTCACCCGCGTGGTCGTGGTCGGCGCCGGCATCGCCGGGCTCTCGGCCGCACGCGACCTGCAGGAGGCGGGCGTCCCCGTCGTCGTGCTCGAGGCGCGCGACCGGACCGGCGGCCGCCTGCACTCCCTCGACCTCGGCGGCTCGACCGTCGACCTCGGCGGCTCGTGGATCCACCACCCGGACGGCAACCCGCTGCGCGACCTCGCCGACGCACTGGGCGTCGCGCACCGGCCCGGCAACCCGCTGGCGACGTTGGCGGGCTACGACCTGCTGGAGCGGCGCTTCCTCGACTCCGACGAGACCACCGAGCTGGTCGGGCTCGTCGAGGAGTTCTCCGACGCCCTGCCTTCGCTGCGCTCGAGAGCTCGACACGGGAGCACCTGTGCTCGAGGCGGTGGTCGCCTTCGTGGACCGGCACGCGGGGGGTCGACGCCTGGTGCAGGCACTACGGGCCGAGGTGGAGGCGGACGCCTCCGACGCCGCGGAGCGGCACTCGCTGCGCTGGTTCGGCCACGAGGACGAGTACGACGGTGAGTTCTTCGGCCAGCTGCCGGTCGGCGGCTACCGGGCTCTTGTGGATCGTCTCGCCGAGGGTCTCGACGTCCGCCTCGGCATCGAGGTCGTCGAGGTGGCGGTGACCGGCGAAGGCGTCCGCGTGCGGGACGCGTCGGGGGACGACCACGCTGCCTCTCACGTGCTCGTCACGGTGCCGCTCGGGGTCCTGAAGGCGCGGACGATCCGCTTCGAGCCGGCGCTCGCCGAGCGCCGGACCGAGGCGATGGACCGCCTCGGCTTCGGCCGCTACGAGAAGGTCGTGCTCCGCTACCCCACCGCCTTCTGGCACGGGACCGTCTCGCACCTGGTCGTGTTCCCGGTCGACCCGGAGGCTCCTGCTGTCTGGGTCTTCGACCACGACGCCTTCCACGGCGAGCCGCTGCTCGAGTGCCACGTCTTCCACTCCTCGACCCGACACCTGTCGGGGTCCTCGGACGACGCGGTCGCCTGGCTCACCGAGCAGCTGGCACCGGCGCTCGGCGAGGCGGTCCGGACGCCGTCGCACGCACACGTCACGCGGTGGGCGGACGACCCGTTCACCCGCGGCGGCTACGCGCACGTGACCCCGGAGGCCTCCCCGACCGACCTCGACCAGCTCGGCCTCCCGCACGCCGGTCGCGTGCTCTTCGCCGGCGAGCACACCCAGGGCGCCCGCACCGGCTTCGCCGACGGCGCCCTGACCAGCGGGCGCCGCGAGGCGGCGCGCCTTCTGGCCGTTCCGCTGCGCGCGGGTGCCGCACAGGAGTAGACCCGTCCCAAGCGGACGGCACCCAGCCGTCGCCGAGAAGGGACCCCCCATGCGTCGATATCTGAAGGACTCCATGTCGCCCTCGATGGGCGTCGCGCTCGTCGCGCTCCTCGTGGCGCTGAGTGGATCGAGCTACGCCGCCGTCACCCTGGGCCACGATGCGCCCCGCACCGAGCTCCGAGCAGCGCCGGGCCAGCCGGTCCTCGGCTCGGGCCAGGTGATGAAGGGCTACTTCATGGCCGCGGCCGGCGACAGCACCAGCGGCTACATGGCCGATGCCATCACCTTCCCCAAGAAGCTGCCCGGCGGTTTCAACAACAACCATGTGCAGTACATCGAGAGCAGCGGGGACGTCACCACCCAGTGCCCGGGAGTCGGCGACGCCAAGCGCGGGTGGATGTGCTTCTACGTGGGCCAGTCGAGCTCCAGCTCGCTGTGCTGCATCTACGACCAGGGCTACAACGACCCGGCCGTGGGCGACTACGGCGTCCGCGTGTACTGGTACCCCGAAGGTAGCTCCAACTACGTCGACGGCCAGTGGGTGGTGCGCGCACCCTAGGCCCCGAGCGAGGATGGGCTCGTGGACCGAGCCAGCACCTACCGCGAGACCGGCGAGTCGGCCTGGCGGTGGGTGCTGGCGCAGGTGCGCGACGACGACGGGCCGTGGATCCCGAGCTCGGTGACCGGCGAGGAGCCGGAGCCGACGAAGGACCGCGACGGGACGTACGACGGGATCGGCGGCCTCGCCCTGGCACTGCGCGAGATCCACCTGGGCCGACCCTGGGCACCGGACGAGGTCCACCTGGCCGAGGCGACCGCCCGTCGGCTGCGCAGCGTCGTCCCGGAGATGACGGAGACGTCGTACTTCGACGGCCTCGTCAGCACCATCCACACGCTGCTCACCCTGGACGAGCCGGGGTCCGAGGTGGCGGTGTCACGCCTGGAGGAGCTCCGGCAGGAGCACGGCTGGCCGCAGCCCTACGTCGGACCGCCCCGCTACGTCGCGGGCGGGACGATCAACGACATCACCCTCGGGAACGGCGCCGTGCTCCTCGGAGCGTTGTGGGCGGTGCGCCACGGTGTCGAGACCGCGGAGCCGCTCGCCCACAGCGCCGCCGACCTCCTTCTCGCCGAGGCGGAGGAGGTGCCGGACGGCCTCGACTGGCCGTTCGTGCCGAGACGCTTCTGGGCCGTGCCCGACCGTCCCCCGATGCCCGGCTTCAGCCACGGGCTGGCCGGGATCGCCGCGGTGCTCGCCGTCGCCGGGCAGCAGCTCGGCCGCCAGGACCTGGCCGAGGCCGCTGAGCGCGGCGCCACCCACTACGTCGGGCTCGCGGACACCTCCGGCGGCGGGTGCCGAGTGCCCCGCCAGGTCCCGGTCGTCGACGAGGACGACTACGCGAACGGCTGGTGCCACGGCCCGACCGGCGCGTCCCTGCTCTTCCCCGCCCTCGCCCGCGCGGGCATCGAGACGGTCGCGGACCGACCGGTGGGCGAGCTGGCGGAGCCGGTGCCTCCACAGCGTCGTCACCTCAGGGATCCCGGAGCGCATCCGGCCCGGCTTCTGGGACAACGACGGCCGCTGCTGCGGCACCGCCGGCGTCGTCGACGTGCTGCTCGACGCCTGGCAGGCGGGCGGACCCGACGAGGAGCTCGACTTCGCGCTGCACCTGTGCGACGGGCTGGTCGAGCGGGCGCTCGTCGACGGCGAGCACGCGTGGTGGCGGTTCGTCGAGCACCGGAACGAGGATCCGCTTCTCCCGCCGGGCGTCGGCTGGATGCAGGGTGCGGCCGGGATCGCCGCCGTGCTGCTGCGGGCGGCGCGCGTCGTCGAGCAGGGGCGAGACGCCGGCGCCGTGCGCCGCATGGACAACTGGTGGGCGCTCCCGGACGAGCGGGCTCAGACGTAGATGTTGTCGTGCTCCACGAGGAACGCCTGGAGCTCCTCGTGCGTCGGCTTCCACCGCCCTTCGGCGAGCTCGACGAGCCCCTCGAAGTACGCCTCCCGGGGCGCGCCCGGCGCGAACAGGATGAGCAGCGAGGCCTCCTCGCCGGACTCGTTGCGGAAGCCGTGCAGCCCTCCCTCGGGGACGTAGTCGAAGTCGCCCGGGTGCGCGTCGATCCAACCGTTCCCGTCGAACAGTCGCACCGTCCCGGAGAGGACGAAGAACGACTCGCTGATGGTGCGGTGGAAGTGCGGGTTCGCGCCGGCAGGCTCCGGGCCCATGTCCCAGCGGTAGAGCCCGAAGCGACCGTTCGTCGTCGCACCGGTGGCGAGGTAGCTCGCCGCTCCCCCGGGTCGAGGCAGCTCGGGCGGGGTGTCCGCCGGCCGGAAGCGCGAGAGCACCTCGCCGGAGTCGCCGAGGTACTGGGGGTCGGGATAGCTCATGCGGCGACGCTAGTACCGGTTCAGCTGAAGGTGAACCAGTTCGAGCGCAGGCCGAAGGTGTAGCGGAAGGTGTCGCCGCTGATCGTGCGCGAGCCCTGCCGCCCCACGAGCGTCATGCTCAGCACCCGTCCCTGCCAGTCGCCGTGGCCGTTGCGTGCGGTGACACGGATCCGGACCAGCGTGCCGATCGCGGGGAACTTGTTGCGGATCGTGGAGGCCGCGAGCGTCGTCGACCAGTCGTGCGAGGTGTTCGAGGGGGTGTCGTCCCAGGGGTCCGCCTTCTCGGGGAGGTAGGGGAAGCCGCCCGCGGACGTCCACCCGCCGAGCTCGCCGAGAACTGCGTGAACGCCGGCTTGTCGTCGTAGGTCAGGATCTCCTTCGCCGTGGCGTCGACAGCGTCGTTGGTGCTCTGGACCTCCTTGTCGACACCGCCGTACACCTGGCAGGAGGTGGTGTCGCAGATCTGGTAGTACCGGTCCTCGTTCGCCGCCCGTTCGAACGCTGCGTACGTGCGCGCGGCGACCGCCTGGGCCTGGAGCGCCGCCGGCTGCCAGGAGGTGTACACCTCGGAGGGCACGACGCCCTTCACGTACTCGTCGAGGGTCACGACGTTGACGGTGTCGCGCGACGTGGAGCCGCTGCTGGGTCGCACGGCGCGCAGGGCGCCGTGGTAGCGGACGGTGCTGCTCGGCTTCACCAGGGCGATCGGGCCGGGCGCGCGGAACTCACCCGTGCCGTCGAGGGTCCGCCAGTCCTGCCAGCTGCTGCCGACCAGCTTCTGGACCACGTCGGCGTTGCCCGCGCCCGGGTTGATGCGCCAGCGCGTCGGACCCGCGGGCAGCGCGAAGGTCTCCCGCGCGCCCACGTCACGCACCTTGAGGCCGTCGCGGGCGAGGACGACGACGTCGGACGTCGTGTCGCCGGTGATCAGGACGCGCACCTTCTTCGTCGCGGTGCCGAGCTCCGTGCCCGGGTAGTAGAAGTCGAGGATCTGCCGGTACGCTGCGGCCCTTCAGCGCCGCGCCCTGGGCGCCCCACTGGGACATGCCGTGCCCGTGCCCGTAGCCGTGACCCCGCACCGTGTACCGCCCGTTGCCGGGGACCGGGTAGGTCTGGTTCACGGCCACCCGGGCCTGGGCGGTCGGGGCGGCGCCCCGTCCCGCGGCGGTCCCGTCGAGGGCGCTGGCCACGTGCGGGGCCAGCGTGACGGTCAGGGCGAGACAGGTCACCGCGACGGCGATCCGAGGCCGCATGGAGGCACTCCCGTGAGGTTGGTGTGACTGGTGGGACCAGCGATCGTAAGCGTGTCAAGCACCGACACGCCCGGGAACGGAGACTCGGACCTCTCAGGATCAGGCGCGGTGCAGGCGCCGGGCCGCCTCCGCGATCGACCCGCTCATCGACGGGTAGACCGTGAACGCGTGGGCGAGCTGGTCGGCGGTGAGGTTCTCCGCCACCGCGATCGCGAGCCCGTGCACGAGCTCGCTGGCCCGCGGGGCGACCACGACGCCGCCGACGATCGTCCCGGTGCCTCGCCGCGCGAACAGCTTCACGAAGCCGTCGGTCACGCCCTGCATCTTCGCGCGCGGGTTGGTCGCCAGCGGCATCATGACCGACTCGGCATCGATCTCGCCGGCGTCGACGGCGCGCTGCGACCAGCCGATGGTGGCGATCTCGGGAGCCGTGAAGACGTTGGACGCCACGTGCTTGAGGTTGAGCGGCGCGACCGCGTCGCCGAGGGCGTGCGCCATCGCGATCCGGCCCTGCTGGGCGGCCACCGAGGCGAGCATGAGCACGCCGGTGCAGTCGCCTGCGGCGTACACCCCACGCGCGGAGGTCCGGGAGACGCGGTCGACACGGACGAAGCCGTTGTCCTCGACGATGACGCCCGCGTCCTCGAGCCCCATGTCGCGGGTGTTGGGCACCGACCCGAGCGCCAGCAGGCAGTGGGAGCCCTCGACCACGCGGCCGTCCACGAGCGTCACCTTCACGCGGTCGCCCTCGCGGGTGACGCTCTGCATCCGCGACTTGCTCAGGACGTTCATGCCACGCCGGATGAAGACCATCTCGAGCACCTCGGCGGCGTCCGCGTCCTCGCCGGGCAGCACCCGGTCGCGGCTGCTCACGAGGGTGACCTCGATGCCGAGCGCGAGGTAGCCGCTCGCGAACTCGGCGCCGGTCACGCCGGACCCGACCACGATGAGGTGCTCCGGCCGCTCCTCGAGGTCGTAGACCTGCTCCCAGGTGAGGATCCGCTCGCCGTCGGGCTGGGCGGTGTCCAGGGTGCGGGGCGCGGCGCCGGTGGCGACCAGCACCGCGTCGGCGTCGATGCTCTCCTCGCCCGAATCGGTCGTCGCGACCACGCGCTGCGGGCCGTCGAGCGCCCCCTTGCCGTCGATCACGCGGACGCCGTCGCGGCTGAGGCGCTTCGCGATGTCCGCCGACTGGGCCAGGGCCAGCCCGAGGACCCGCTTGTTGACCTCGCCGAGGTCGACGTAGGCCTCCCCGTCGTGGCTGGGGTTGTGGATGCCCAGACCGGGCGCGATCTCCAGGCGGTTCATGACCTCCGAGGTCGCGATGAGCGTCTTGCTGGGCACGCAGTCGGTGAGGACCGCGGAGCCACCGATGCCGTCGCTGTCGACCAGGGTCACGTCGGCGCCGAGCTGCGCGGCGACCAGAGCCGCTTCGTAGCCGCCTGGGCCACCACCGATGATCGCCACGTGAGTCACGCGCGCCATTCTTGCAGCCGGTCCAGGTGCCGCGTCGCTGCCGTCGCGGGGCCCTGCCAGTGACTACGCTGCTGGCTCGTGACCATGTACGCCGCGTACGGGCCGAACATGGACCCGTCGATGATGAGCGAGCGCTGCCCGCACTCCCCGCTGCGCGGCACGGGCTGGCTGCTGGGGTGGCGGCTCACCTTCGGGGGCGAGGAGTACGGCTGGGACGGCTCCTTGGCCACGCTCGTCGAGGACCCGATCGAGCAGGTCTTCGTCGCGCTCTACGACGTGACCCAGGAGGACATCGCGGAGCTGGACACCTGGGAGAGCGTCGCGACCGGGCTGTACCTCAAGACCAAGGTGCGGGTCTCCACGCTCAATGGCGAGGAGCTCGCCTGGACCTACCAGCTCGACGCCTACGAGGGCGGCCTCCCGTCCGCGTCCTACCTCGGCATCCTGGCGTCCGCCGCCGAGGCCGCCGACGCACCCACCGACTACGTCGCCGCGCTGCGCGCCCGCCCCTGCCGCTCCGGCGGCCTCTGACGCCCTAGCCTGACGTGCATGACGAGCACCTCCTCGCGCAACATCACCTGCACCGTCGACGAGGGCGTCGCCCGGGTCTGGCTCGACCGGCCGGACAAGCTCAACGGGCTCACGCTGGACATGCTCCACGAGCTCGCGGACACCGCGAAGCGGCTCCGCAAGGACCGTTCCCTCCGCGCCGTCATCATCACCGGCGCCGGTGAGTCGTTCAGCGCCGGCCTCGACTTCGCCTCGGCCCTGAAGAACCCGCCGCTCGTCGCGCGGACCTTCATCCCGTCGCTGTTCCGGGGCACCAACACGTTCCAGGAGGCCGCCTGGGGCTGGCGACGGCTGCCCGTCCCGGTCATCGCCGTGGTGCAGGGCCACTGCTACGGCGGCGGCGTGCAGCTCGCGCTCGGCGCCGACTTCCGGATCTCCTCGCCCGACGCGCAGTGGTCGGTGCTCGAGGCCAAGTGGGGCCTCATCCCCGACATGACCGGGATCCGCAGCCTCGCCGAGCTCGTCGGCATGGACGTGGCCAAGATGCTCACGATGACCGGCGACACGTTCTCGGGCGAGGAGGCGCACCGCCTCGGGCTCGTCACCGAGCTGGCCGTCGACCCGATGGAGGCGGCCGACGCCCTGGTCGAGAAGCTGCGCAGCCGCTCCCCCGACGCCGTCGCGGCGGCCAAGCGGCTGTTCAACGACACCTGGAGCTCGGGTCCGCGCAAGACGTTCGCCCGCGAGCGCGTCGAGCAGCTCGCGCTGCTCGTGAACGCGAACACCCGCATCGCGCGGGAGGCGGCGTTCAAGCGGGAGATCCCGGTCTTCACCGCCCGGAAGCGCTGAGCCTGGCGGACCATCGCGGACCTGGTCCCTGGTTACTGTGACGACCATGACCGTGCCGACCGAGCTGGTGGACCGCGCCCGATCCTGGATCGCGGAGGACCCCGACCCCGAGACGCGCACCGAGCTGGAGAAGCTGCTGGAGGTCGCGGAGCACGACGAGGACGCGGCCGCGGACCTCGCGGACAGGTTCGACGGCACCCTCGAGTTCGGCACCGCCGGACTGCGGGGTGCCCTGGGCGCCGGGTCCAACCGGATGAACCGCGTCGTGGTGACCAGGGCGGCCGCGGGGCTCGCGGCGTACCTCCGCGACCAGGGCGCGACCGACGGTGACGCCGTCGTGATCGGCATGGACGCCCGCCACAACTCGGACGTGTTCGCCGAGGACACCGCCGCGGTGATGCGCGGCGCCGGGCTGCGGGCGCTGCTGCTCCCCCGGCCGTTGCCGACACCCGTGCTGGCGTTCGCGATCCGGCACCTGGGCTGCGTGGCCGGCGTGATGGTGACCGCGAGCCACAACCCGCCGCAGGACAACGGCTACAAGGTCTACCTCGGTGACGGCAGCCAGATCGTCCCGCCCGCCGATGCCGAGATCGCGGCCCACATCGAGGCGGTGGGCGCGCTCGCGGACGTCCCGCGCGGCGACGGGCACGAGGTGCTGAGCGACAACGTGCTCGAGGACTACCTCGACGCCGTCGTCGGCCTCGCCCACCAGGGCGCTCCGCGTGACCTCACGGTCGTCTACACGCCGATGCACGGGGTCGGCGGCGACGTCGTCAACGTCGTGCTCCGCCAGGCCGGGTTCAGCGAGCCGCACGTCGTCTCCCTCCAGGCGGCCCCCGACCCCGACTTCCCGACGGTGAGCTTCCCCAACCCCGAGGAGCCCGGGGCGATGGACCTCGCGACGGCGCTGGCCGAGGAGGTCGGCGCCGACGTCATCCTGGCCAACGACCCCGACGCCGACCGCTGTGCCGTCGGCGTCCCCGGCTCGCACGGGTGGGGCATGCTCCGCGGCGACGACGTCGGCGTCCTGCTCGGCGACGCTCTTCTCCGGCTCGGCGTCGAGGGCACCTACGCCGCCTCCATCGTGTCGTCCACGCTGCTGGGCAAGCTCGCCGCGGCGCACGGGCAGCCCTACGTCGAGACGCTGACCGGGTTCAAGTGGATCGCCCGGGTCCCCGGGCTGGCGTTCGGCTACGAGGAGGCGCTCGGCTACTGCGTCGCCCCGTCGCTGGTGCGCGACAAGGACGGCGTCTCCGCGTTGCTGCTGATGGCTGAGCTCGCCGCGGACCTCAAGAGCCACGGCCGCACGCTCGTGGACCGGCTCGACGAGATCGCCGCCGAGCACGGGGTGCACGCGACCGACCAGCTGAGCATCCGCGTCTCCGACCTCGCGCTGATCCAGAAGGCCATGAACCGGCTGCGCACCGAGCCACCGCAGGAGCTCGGCGGGCTCGCCGTCGAGCGGATCGAGGACCTCAACGAGGGCTCGGCCGACCTCCCCCCGACCGACGGCCTCCGGTTCGTGCTCGCGCACGGTGCTCGCGTGATCGCGCGGCCGTCGGGCACCGAGCCGAAGCTCAAGTGCTACCTCGAGGCGGTCGTGCCGGTCGGCGACGACGACGAGGGTGGCGTCGGTGCGGCCCGCATCGTCGCGGCCCAGCGTCTCGACGCGATCCGCACCGACCTGTCGTCAGCGCTGGCCTGATCCGTGGCCTGAGAGCTCCCCACGCACGCTCTGCAGGGTCTGCAGCTGCCCCTCGCTCCCCTGGTTGTCCTCGGACATCCAGATCTCCAGGGCGGTGCGCACCAGCGGCCACTCGAGGTCGGTGACCGAGAACCACGCGGTGTCGCGGTTGCGGCCCTTCACGACCATCGCGTTGCGGAAGGTTCCCTCGTAGGTGAAGCCGAGCCGCTCCGCCGCGCGCATCGAGCGGGCGTTGAGGCTGTTGCACTTCCACTCGTAGCGGCGGTAGCCGAGCTCGTCGAAGGCGTGGCTCATGAGGAGGTACATCGCCTCGGTGGCAGCGGTGGTGCGCTGCAGCGACGGGCCGTAGAGGATCGACCCGACCTCGATCGATCCCTGGTCCGGCTGGATCCGCAGGTACGACGCCATGCCGACCGGCCTTCCCTCGGCATCGAGGATCGCGGTGCTCAGCCGTCCGGGCTCGACCGTCGAGGCGCGGCACATCGCAGCGAAGTCCTCGAAGGAGTCGTAGGGCCCGGTCGCGAGGTAGGCCCAGTCCGGCTCGGTGCCAGGCGCGCAGACCTCCGCGAACAACGCCTCGAGGTGCTCGTCCGCCAGGGGTACGACACGGCACCACCGACCGATCAGGAGCCGGCCGTCCGGCGCGGCACGCGGGGACCAGTCGACCTCACGTCCCAGCGCGCTCCCCCCGTGGGTCGAGCCTGTCGAGACCACCTCAGCCGATGACCAGGCTGGCGACGAACGCCACCGAGAGACCGGCGAGTCCGACGATCTCGGGACGGGCCCACTCCCGGCGTACCTCCGGCGACTGCTCGCCCAGGTCCCGCTTCGCCGTGCGTGCGAGGTCCTCGATGCGGGTCTCGACGAAGGTGGCGTAGTCGGCACCGTCGCCGATCTCGGCCGTCTGCCCGATCGCCATCCGGTCGTCGGTCTGCTCGATGCCGAGCACGGCCATCGGGCCGCGCTTGCGCTTGTTTCCCATCAGCTGCCGGGCGCTGCGGCCGATGCCGACGCAGGTGTAGCGGTCCTCGCCGATCCAGACCACCAGCATCTGCCGCACCGCGACCGCGTCGATGTGGGCGAGCGGGACGTGGTGCTCGGAGAACAGGTTGCGCAGCCGCAGCGTGGTCGCCGTGGCCTCCGCGCGCGGACGCAGCAGAGCGACCCACGCGAGCATCATGAGCAGCAGCAGCACGAGCACCACGCGGATGCCGAAGATGTTCGGCTCGGTCACGACCGCCAGCGCCACGCAGGCGCCGAGCACGACCAGGCTGATGTAGCCGATGGCGACACCGCCGGTCGGCTTGAACTTCTGCACGACCGCCGGGGCGGGAGCGGAGGGGGCCATGTCCCGATTGTGCCTTGTACCCCCGTCCGCACCTAGGATGACCTGATGACCACGCTCGCCACCGCCCCCGCGGACCTGGCCGAGGTCACCGCCTCCGACGCCGCGTTGCGCCGGTTCCTCCACGGACTCCCCGGGGTCGACCAGGTCGGCGCCGAGGCGCGGGCCGCGACCCTCGGCACCCGGTCGATCAAGACCACCGCCAAGGAGTACGCCCTCGACCTCGCGATCCGCATGGTCGACCTGACGACCCTGGAGGGGCAGGACACGCCCGGCAAGGTGCGCGCCCTGTGCACCAAGGCGATGCGACCCGACCCGGCCGACCCGACCGCCCCGGCCGCCGCTGCCGTCTGCGTCTACCCCGACATGGTCGGGGTCGCGAAGCAGACCCTCGGCGACTCCGGCGTGCACGTCGCCTCGGTGGCCACCGCCTTCCCGTCGGGCCGCGCGGCCCTCGACATCAAGCTCGCCGACACCCGTGACGCGGTCGAGGCCGGCGCGGACGAGATCGACATGGTCATCGACCGCGGCGCGTTCCTCGCCGGGCACTACCTCCAGGTCTTCGAGGAGATCGTCGCGGTCCGCGAGGCCTGCGCCCGTCCGGGCGGCTCCACCGCGCACCTCAAGGTGATCTTCGAGACCGGTGAGCTGCAGACCTACGACAACGTCCGACGCGTGTCCTGGCTGGGGATGCTCGCCGGGGCGCACTTCATCAAGACCTCGACCGGCAAGATCCAGCCGGCGGCGACGCCTCCGGTCACGATGGTGATGCTCGAAGCGGTGCGCGACTGGCGCGAGGCAACCGGCCGGATGGTCGGCGTGAAGCCGGCCGGAGGCATCCGGACCGCCAAGGACGCGGTGAAGTACCTCGTGATGGTCAACGAGGTCGCCGGCCCCGACTGGCTCGACCCCGACTGGTTCCGCTTCGGCGCCTCGACGCTCCTCAACGACCTGCTCATGCAGCGCACGAAGATGCGCACCGGCCGGTACTCCGGCCCCGACTACTTCACGTTGGACTGATCACATGGCCTCGACAAGCTCGACCAACAAGTTCGAGTACGCGCCCGCCCCCGAGTCCCGCTCGGTGGTCAACATCGCGTCGTCGTACGGACTCTTCATCGACGGCGACTTCGTCGACCCCGTCGGCGGCGGCCACTTCAAGTCGGTCAGCCCCTCCACCGAGGAGGTGCTCGCCGAGATCGCCGAGGCGTCCGAGAAGGACGTCGACCTCGCCGTGAAGGCGGCGCGCCGCGCGTACTCCCGTACCTGGTCACGGATGAGCGGCCGGGAGCGCGGCAAGTACCTCTTCCGCATCGCGCGGATCCTCCAGGAGCGCGGCCGTGAGCTGGCCGTGCTGGAGTCGATCGACAACGGCAAGCCGATCCGCGAGTCGCGTGACGTCGACGTGCCGCTGGCCGCTGCGCACTTCTTCTACTACGCGGGCTGGGCCGACAAGCTCGGCTACGCGTTCCCCGGCAAGGGCGCGGACCCGCAGCCGCTCGGCGTCGCCGGTCAGGTGATCCCGTGGAACTTCCCGCTGCTCATGCTGGCCTGGAAGATCGCGCCGGCGTTGGCGTGCGGCAACACCGTGGTGCTCAAGCCCGCGGAGACGACGCCGCTGACCGCGCTGCTGTTCGCGGAGATCTGCCAGCAGGCCGACCTCCCGCCGGGCGTCGTCAACATCGTCACCGGTGCGGGCGAGACCGGGCGCGCCATCGTCGGTCACGACGACGTCGACAAGGTCGCGTTCACCGGCTCGACCGAGGTCGGTCGCTCGATCGCGAAGTCGGTCGCCGGCACCAAGAAGAAGGTCACCCTCGAGCTGGGCGGCAAGGCGGCGAACATCGTCTTCGACGACGCGCCGGTCGACCAGGCCGTCGAGGGCATCGTCAACGGCATCTTCTTCAACCAGGGCCACGTGTGCTGCGCGGGCTCGCGCCTGCTGGTGCAGGAGTCCGTGGCCGACGAGGTCCTCGAGCGGCTCAAGCGCCGGATGGGCACGCTGCGCGTCGGCGACCCGCTGGACAAGAACACCGACGTGGGTGCGATCAACTCCGCCGAGCAGCTCGCGAAGATTCGCGAGCTCGCGGGCGTCGGGGTGGCCGAGGGCGCGGAGTCGTGGTCGCCGCCGTGCGAGCTGCCGAGCAACGGCTACTGGTTCCCGCCCACGGTGTTCACGGGCGTCACGCAGGCGCACCGGATCGCGCGCGAGGAGATCTTCGGGCCGGTGCTGTCGGTGTTGACCTTCCGCACCCCCAGCGAGGCCGTCGAGAAGGCCAACAACACTCCGTTCGGCCTGTCCGCGGGCGTCTGGACCGACAAGGGCTCGCGCATCCTCTGGATGGCCGACCAGCTCCGGGCCGGCGTGGTGTGGGCCAACACGTTCAACAAGTTCGACCCGACGTCGCCCTTCGGCGGCTACAAGGAGTCCGGCTACGGCCGCGAGGGCGGCCGGCACGGGCTGGAGGGGTACCTCACGTGAGCCGCATCGACGTGCGCAAGACCTACAAGCTCTACGTGGGCGGGGCGTTCCCGCGCTCGGAGTCCGGCCGGAGCTTCGTGGTCGAGGACGCCAAGGGCAAGTTCCTCGCCAACGCCGCCTACGCCTCGCGCAAGGACGCCCGCGACGCCGTCGTGGCCGCGCGCAAGGCGTTCCCGGGATGGGCGGCCAAGACGGCGTACAACCGCGGCCAGGTGCTCTACCGCGTCGCCGAGGTGCTCGAGGGACGCCGTGCCCAGTTCGTCGAGGAGGTGCAGCGCTCCGAGGGCCTGACCAAGCGGCAGGCGGAGACGCAGGTGGACGCGTCGGTGGACCGCCTCGTCTGGTACGCCGGCTGGGCCGACAAGATCGCCCAGGTCGTCGGCGGGACGAACCCCGTGGCCGCGCCGTACTTCGACTTCAGCATCCCGGAGCCGACCGGTGTCGTCGCGGTGCTCGCGCCGCAGGAGTCGTCGCTGCTCGGCCTGGTCAGCGTCGTCGCGCCGGTCGTCACGGTCGGCAACACGTGCGTGGTGACGGCGTCGGCGACCCGGCCGTTGCCTGCGATCACGTTCGGCGAGGTGCTCGCGACCTCCGACGTGCCGGGTGGCGTGGTCAACGTCCTCACCGGCTCTCTCGGCGACACGGTCCCGACCCTCGCCTCGCACATGGACGTCAACGCGATCGACCTCACGGGTGCGTACGGCGACGACGACCACGCACGTGAGCTCGAGGAGGCCGCGGCGGAGAACCTGAAGCGCGTCCGGCGTCCCTCCGAGTACGACCACGAGTACGGCTTCACCGAGGAGCCGGGCATCGAGCGGATGACGTGGGTCCTGGAGACCAAGACCGTCTGGCACCCGATCGGGATCTGACCCGAGCGGGTCACCCTGACCGCTGTCAGTCGTCGGCGCCCTCGAGCGCCCAGACGACCGACACCGACACCTTGAGCTCCTCCTGCCCGGCACGCACCGGGAGCTTGGCGAGCGCTGCGCTGTCGTACGTCGCGCGATTGGCCGACAGCTCGTAGCTCACCTTCGGCCTCGCGGCACGGTGCCCCTCCTTGAGGGTCAGCACCTGCCCCAAGGTCTCGCCACTCGCCTCGGCGTACTCCTTCGCCTTGGCCCTCGCCTCCTCGACCGCTGCCTGACGCGCACGCTTGAGCAGGCCGTCGCGGTCGCCGATCGTGAGCCCGATCCCGGAGATGCGGACGGCGTTGCCGCCCGCGCCGACCGCCGCGTTGACCGCAGGCCCGGCGTCGCGGAGGTCGCGCACGAGCACCGACGCGGACTGGCGCACGGTGTAGCCGGTGATGACCGGCGGGTCGTAGGAGGAGTAGCGGTAGCGCGGCTCGATCGACAGGCCCGTGGTCTGCAGGTCGCGGCGCTCGACACCCGCGCGCCCCATCGCGTTGAGGACGCGCATCTGGGTGCGGCTCGCTGCATCCATCGCGCTCGACACGTCGGTCTCCGTGCGCGTGACGGCGACGTTGAAGGTCATCTGGTCGGGGACGCCCGTCACCTCACCGGTGCCGGTCATGGTGAGCGTCCCGCTCACGCCCGCCGGGATGTTCGTGCCGTCCTGGCTGCTCGACACGTTGACCACGGGCGCGGCCTGAGCACCTCCTCCGCCGCCCATCAGGTAGGCGACCACCAGGGCCGCCACCGCGGCAAGGACGACGACGAGGCTGCGCACGCTCACGGTCTGGTTCATGAGGTTGTGACGCACGTGCTGCGAGTTCGGTTCCCGGGTTCTGCGGGTCACGCAGCCGCCCCTCGCCGGGAGGCGAGCCACGAGGAACGAGCGGCGCATCGAGACCAAGGTAAAGAATCGAGAATCCTCAACCAGGCGTGAGCAGTTGCTGTTGATGCCACCGTCGGTGGCGGACTGGCTGCCGGAGGACCATCTCGCGTGGTTCGTGCTCGATGTGGTTGCCGAGCTCGATCTCACGGAGTTCTTGGCGGCGTATCGGGCCGATGGTCGTGGTGGTGCTGCCTATGACCCCGCGATGATGCTGGGCGTCTTGGTCTATGCCTACTCGGTCGGGGAGCGATCGAGCCGCAGGATCCAGCAGCGTCTGGTCGAAGATGTCGCGTTCCGTGTCCTGGCGGCCAACCAGCAGCCGGACCACGCGACGATCGCTCGGTTCCGGGCCACGCACCAAGACGCGATTGCGGGGCTGTTCGCCCAGGTCTTGGCGGTCTGCGCGCGCGCCGGCGTGCTGCGCCCGGAGCTGCTCGCGTTGGACGGCACGATGCTGGCAGCGAATGCCTCGCGCAACGCCAATCGCACCGCGGAGCAGATCGCGAAGCAGATTCTGGCCGAGGCCGAGGAGACCGACACCGCTGAAGACGCCGCCGAGGACGCCGCTTACGCCGCTAGGGAATCAGAACGCTCCACGACGTCGGGCGGGGGTGGTCTGAGCGGTCGCGGCGCTGCTCGTCAGGCTCGGTTGCGTGAGCTGCTGGAGGAGTTGGAGCGCGAGGCTGCGGAGAAGTCCTATGAGGCGCACATGGCGCGTCGCGCCGAGATCGAGGCCGCGACGGGTCGCCCGATCCGGGGTCGCAAGCCCTCGCCGAACTCCGCGACGCACAAAGCGCGTCAGCACGTCAACGTCACTGATCCGGACAGTCGTCTGTTGAAGACCACCGAGGGCTACCTGCAGGGATACAACCTGCAGAGCGTGGCGACCGTTCAGCAGTTCGTGGTTGCTGCGGTCGCGTCGAACCGAGCCTTCGACGGCCGCTGTTCGCGCCCATGGTCGACGATGCCCAGCGCAACCTGTGTTCAGTCGGCGTGGCGGCTCAAGGCCGACCCAAAGTGCTTGCCGATGCTGGCTACTGGAGCATCGAGTCTCATCTGGGGATTGAGCCCGTTCTCGGCCCAGGAATGTCGGTGCCGCCCCCTAGCGTGGGGTGCATGAGGAAGCCCCACACGATCTCCGAGGCGCCGGCCGGTGACCTCGAGCAGGACGTGTTCGGCATGACCGCCGCCGAGGTGCTCGACTCGATCGTCGACGAGGACCGCATCGAGAACCTCGCCGCCGCACGCAAGATGCGAGCTGCGACTGCCTGGGCCGACCTCCACCGCGTCGTCGATCCCGAGTCCGAGGGGCACGGGTCAGCCGACCCGGAGGTCGAGGCGGCGATCGACGCGGAGGCGGGCACGCGGCACAAGCGGATCTTCGGGTGGTCCTTCGCCGGCCCCCATGGCATCGAGGGCGTGCTGCGGCTGTGCGGGCAGAACGCCTACCTCGTCACCGAGTTCGGGATCACCGAGCTGGCCGCGAGGCTGGGCAAGTCGGAGACCGCAGCGCGGCACTACGTCGGTCAGTCGCTCGAGACGCGTGACCGACTCCCCCGCCTCTGGACGCGAGTGATGTCCGGCGACCTGCCGGCGTGGAAGGCACGCAGGATCGCTCAGCACACCATTCCTCTGGGCGAGGCGACGGCGGCCTGGGTCGACGCGCAGCTGGCGCCGTTCGCCCACAAGATCGGCGCGGGCCGGATCCAGGCGTGCGTGGACGCCGCGATCGTGAGGTTCGAGCCCGACCTGGCCGACGAGAAGGCGCGCAAGGCTGCGGACGGCCGCGGGGTGTGGGTCGAGCACGACGACGACGGCACCAGCCGGGTCAGCGCCACCACCTCCACGCCTGATGCCGTCGCGTTCGAGCACGCTGTCGGCGGCGTCGCCTCCACCCTCGCCGCCCTGGGCGACGAGGACGACCTCGACATCCGTCGCGCCAAGGCGCTGGGCATCCTGGCGGACCCTCAGCACGCCCTCGACCTCGCCGCCGCCGCAGATCTCGGTGGCCGAGTGGCCGCGACGAAGGAGCGTCGTGTCGAGACCCAGACGCGGTCGATCCACCTCCACGTCCACGCCAGCCTGTCCGACCTCGCCGTCCGCGGCTGGGAGCTCGACCCCGTCGTCCGCGTCGACGCCCCCGGCGTGCACCGACCCGTCTCGATCACCGCCGTTGACACCTGGCTCCGCGACGCGGCGCCGGGAACGCGGATCACCATCACCCCGGTGGTCGACCTCAACGACACCATCGTCGTGGACGCCTACGAAGCCCCCCACCGCCTGGCGACCCAGGTCGACGAGCGTGACCACACCTGCCAGTTCCCCTGGTGCGGCAGGCGCGGCCGCTATGACAAGGACCACGTCATCGAGTACGTCGATCCGGACGACGGCGGCCCGCCCGGCCAGACCTCGTCGGACAACCTCGCGAGGCTGTGCCGCTTCCACCACCGCGTGAAGACCCGCACCGCGTGGACCTACCGCCGCGACCCGGGCGGGTGCCTGCACTGGACCTCACCCCACGCGCAGCAGTACCGCGTCGACCACACCGGCACGACCAGCACGACCAGCACCTGACCTCACCCCCGAGGCCGGCGGACTCTCAGTCGCCCACGGCGCCGTCGATGCACTCACGAATCAGGTCCGCGTGGCCGTTGTGCCGGGCGTACTCCTCGACCATGTGCTGGTAGACCCAGCGCAGCGAGGTCGGCCGGATGTCGCGTGGCTGGTCGTCGGCCACCCAGTGGGGAAGGTCGATGGCGTGGTCGAGGGACAGGTCGGCGACGGCGCGTCGGGAGCGTTCGACGGCCGCGCCGTAGGAAGCGAGGTCGCGCTCGGCGTGCTCGGGCCGGGGCGTGAAGGGGTCCTCGCCGGGAAAGGGGTCCATCGCCGGTTGCCCGTCGAACCGGTGGAACCAGTGTTCCACCCCGATCAGGTGACGCACGAGCCCGAGCAGGGTCAGCGCCGACGGTGGACACGAGGCCGTGGAGAGCTGCGCAGCACTGAGGCCCTCGCACTTGAGCAGCAGGGTCGCCCGATGGAAGTCGAGCCACGACTCGAGTGAGTCGCGCTCGCTCGTCGGCATCGTCGAGGGAGGGGTCCGGATCATGGTCTCTCCATTCTCCCGGCTCATGAGGGTGCGCAGCGGGTGGGTCCAGGGGCCACGATGGGTCCACCCACGGAGAGGACTGCCCGATGAGCGACGACGAGGTGCCGGAGACACGGGGCGTGACGACGGAGCTGCTTTCTGCTGTCGACCTGGGACCGGAGATCCCCGGCATGGAGGGGCACCAGCTCCGGATGCGTCTCGTGACCATGGAGCCCGGCGCCGTCCTCGGTCCTCGGCACGACCACGTGGGACGACCGGGGACTGTCTACGTGCTCGAGGGCACGATCACCGACCACCGCGACGGGGTCGCCACCGAGTACGGCCCGGGGCTGGGATGGCCCGAGGACCGTCACACCCTGCACTGGCTGGAGAACCGGGGCACAGCGACGGCGGTGGAGGTCTCGGTCGACGTGGTCCGGAGCGAGTAGCGGTTCCGCGCGTCCTCCTCACGAGGGAGGCGGGACCGGCAGGAATCAGCCCTGAGGTGGATGCCGCCGCCACCGCGCGTGCGGTGTGCTGGCAGCACAGCGGGGACACGGAGGAGGGGACCATGAGGTTCGAGGGCGAGAGAAGGCTGGCGGCACCGGTCGAGCAGGTGCACGACGCACTCCACGACGCGGCGGTGCTGCGCCGGGCGATCCCGGCCTGCCAGGAGCTCGCGGCCGTCGGACCCGACCACTTCCTTGCCACGTTGGCGGTGCAGGTGGGCCCGTTCAACGACACCTACCGCGGGATGTTCTCCGTCGCGGACACGGACGAAGGCCTTCGCGTGACCGTCGACGCCCACGGACGCCGAGGACGCCTGACGCTCGACCTCCGCACGGGCCTCATCCCCACCCGCTCCGGGACGAGGCTGCGGTACGTCGCGGACGCGACCGTCGGAGGCCTCGTCGCCCGCCTCGGGGGACCCGCGCTGAGCATGGTCGGGGCGAGGCTGACCACGAGCTTCTTCCACGACCTCGAGCGCGCGCTGTCCAGCACCGCACGTCGTACCGAGGCGCTGGTCTGAGCGCAGGTCAGCGCGGGGAGTACCGGTCCACGCTCGTGGCGGTCATCGCGACGACCGCCGCCGTCACACAGCCGGCGGTGGCCGACGCGGCCAGGACCGTGCGCACCAACATCCATCCCGTCATGCCTCGACGGTGACGGAGCCGGGTGAACCGACTCCCGCGGTCGGGCGACGCGTCGGTGAACTCAGCCGGTCGCCTTGTCGAGCTCCTGGAGCAGGTCGTGCGCGGCGAGCTCGACGTCCTTGTGCCGCCACTCCGAGGCCCGGTAGACGCACGCGATGAGGCCGGTGCGGTGCACGCGGCGCAGGTCACCGAAGACGAACGCGTAGCGCGCCTTCGTCTCGTCGTTGGCCCCGTCAGTCAGCCCCAGGTGCCACGCGGCGTACTCGTCCCAGGAGTGCTTCTCCAGGTAGGCGTTCTGCGCCTCGGCGTCCGGTTGTACGTCGCCCCAGTCGCTGTCGAGGACGTACTGGCGCTTCTTGATCAGCTCACGAGCGTGCTCGACGGCATCCTGGTTCACGAAGTACTTCGCCATGCCCGGAGCCTTCCCCTGGCCCGGGCCGCTCATGCGGACGTGCGTCAGGTCGAGTCGAGTCGGCTGTCGCACGGCGCGAAGTCGAAGCCGCCGAGATAGTGCGCCTGGGCCACCATGCCGTCGTCGACCGGACGGAACGAGAACTCGAAGACGCCGTTGCTCACCTCTCCCTTCACGACCGTGACCTTCTCCGGCGCCTCCGGAGGCCAGAGCGAGACGAGGACGGTGCCGCTGACCCCCTGGCCGTTGTCGACCGTGCGGATCTCGCCTGTGGCGAGCTCCTGGTCGACGGTGAGCTTGACGAAGCGGGTCGCACGCGCCGAGCGCACCAGCACCTGGGCGCCCCCGGTCACGAAGCCGTGGCAGACGCTGCCGTGGTCGACGATGCCGGTCAGACGGACGCTGTTCGGCGTCTCGTAGATCTTCTCCGCGTGCTCGCTCGCCCAGGGACCGGCGGTGGGGTCGCCGAGCATCGACTCCGTCAGGAACATGACCTGGCGCTCCTCACCCGGACCGAGCCGCACCCACGAGTGCTCGAGGTAGGTCCGGGCGAACTCGCTGGTCTGTCGCACCTGGACGCGGCAGTCCGCCGGCTCGCTGTACGGGTTCGTCACGCGGACGAAGCCGGTCTCCCGGGTCGAGGGTGACGACGACGCCGAGATCACCTGGGTGTGGTTGGACTGTGCCTCGTTGTTGTCCCGCGTGATCTCGCCCACCGACGGGGTGATCGGGTCGTGGTACTCCGCGATCCGGGCGACCACGCAGTAGTGCACCGGGATCGTGACGAACGGGATCGCCGACAGCGGCGGCGGGATCCAGGGGACGCTCGAGGTGAACTTCACCTCCTGCCCGGCGGGGACGTCGTGCACCTCGGACCCGAGGGACTTCTCCGCACCGCCTCCGAGCGTGTAGTCCTTGACGAAGAAGTCGACCCTGACCTGCCGCGCGTCCAGCTGGCCCGCGGGGTTGCGGACAGTCGCCACGATCCGGTTGTCGTGAGCCTCCCACGGGATGTCGCGCCAGCGGCTGTCCGCCCGGTTGCGGTCGTTGGTGACCTGGAGGTCCGGGCTCTTCCAGTTGGTGCTCGGCGCCCACGGCCTGATCTGCGGGTCAGGCTTCTTGTCGCCGTACCTGACGTGGATCTTGGCGGAGTCCGAGCCGGTGGAGAGCACCTTCATGACGAAGTCGTTCGGGTACGACGGGTCGGTGGTGTCCTGCTCCCGGTAGTCGTCGCCGACCTGGAACTCCGCGCTGTCGTTGTCGGGGTCCTGCTTGATGCGCAGGATGTTGCGGTGATCGTCAGGCTCCTTGCCCGACCAGCACTCCACGCCGACGACGGTGTCGTCCGCAGGGACGTCCTCGTCGCTGGTGTTCGTCGGCTCCTCACGGCGGTACTCGAAGTAGTAGTTCACGCCGTCGGCGATGCGCACCTCGACCGCCGCGTACTCCCCGCCCGGCGGCGGGTACTCGTCCGACGCGTGCAGCACGACGTCGGTGTCGACGGGACCCAGCGTGGCGAAGCTGAGGTTGCGCACGTGCTGGGCCTTGACCCAGCCGAGCATCATCTTCTCGACGACCGTCATCTGGGGGAACCGCTGCTCCCACGACATCAGCGACCAGCTCGCGCCTCGCGTCGTGGACGCCGACAGGTCGCGGGCCTTGAACGCCGCGCCGTGCGTCTTCCGCGCGTACTCGTCGGGCAGGCCCAGGTTGTGACCCAGCTCGTGGGTCGCGGTCTCCCTGCGCATCCGCCCACCGCTGCCCGCTCGCCCGACCCAGTCGTCCGGCATCGAGAACATGTCGATGGTGCGGTTGACGGGGACCGTGGTCTTGATCGTGCCCCAGGGGAAGGACACCGAGATGGTGCGCCGGCCCACCTCGAAGCTGAGCTGGTAGCCACCGGGCCGGGTGGCGCTCGGCCAGATGAAGCGTCCCGGCATCGCGGGCGTGGTGGGTGTCGCGGGCGTGGCCGGCTGGGAGCGGATCACCATGATGATCGACTGCACCGTCATCAGGTCGACGACCGGTGGGTTGCCCGCAGCGGCGGCGTCGTCGTTCTGGCGACGGATCTCGGCGATGACGGCGCGCGCGTAGCCCTCCCAGCCGTCGGTCTGGCCGGTCGTCGCGTTCGCGACCGTGGGCGCGTAGCCGGCCCAGGTCCCGGTCAGGCGCACGACCCCGACGACGCCGGCGTTGCGCAGGTCCAGGGCACCGTCGGAGACGTCCCGGTAGTAGTCCCGCGTCGACTCCGTCACGCCGTCGCGCACCACTCCGTCGAAGACCTCGTCCTGCCACTCCGTGCGCAGGGTCGCCTGCTGGGCCGCCGACAGGGCGGTCACGTCGCTCGGCTCGACGATCACGACGGCCACGTTCCGCGTGCCGCGCTGCGGAACCACGTCGAGGTTCTGCGGACGGTTCGGGTCGCCCCCTCCCCACGCCGGGTCGGGAGCGTCGGTCAGGTGCTCGCCGATGACCGAGATCGGTGGTCCGTCGGCACCGGACCAGACGTCGGTGACCGAGTACTGCGCCACCGCGAGCTTGTCGCCGTTCGCCTTGTCGCGGGCGATCAGCTGGTAGTCGCCCGGCAGCGCCGCTGCGGACAGCACGACGGACGGCCTCGCCCCCATGGTGGCGTCGTGCGAGACCGACACCATGCCGGCCTCGGCCGGGTCCACCTCGAAGACGACGTCGTCGAGGCTGCGGCCCTTCGCCAGGGTGACGCCGACCCGCGCCCACCCGGACAGGTAGAGGGGGTCGGCGGGAAGCTCGAGGACCACCTCGGCCTGCTGCTCGGGGACGTCGACGAGGGCGACCGCCTCACCGATGCCCGCGACCAGGACGTCGGGGACGGTCGGGTCGTCGGACGGGAGCAGGTCGAGGGCCCACACCGGCTCCAGGCCGTCCTCGAGCACCTCCGGCGCGGCGGTCGGTCGTGCGGTGTCCACCAGCAGGATGCGGCCCGAGTCGCCGCCCACCGCGAGCACGGTGCCCGCCGTACCGCTCCACGCGGCGCACCCGGCGTCGCCGAGGTTGAAGATCTGCCCACCCAGACCGGTGCCGTTGACGAGGTCCACCTCGCGGAGGAAGCGCACGGCGCCTCCGGCCAGCACCCACGCGGAGGCGCCGCCGACCCGGGCCGTCACCGCGCGCGGTCGGCCGATGTGGTCCCCGAGCACCCGCGGGTCACCTCCCGTCGCAGCGAGAGCCACCTGCACGAGCTCGCCGCCGAGCGGGCTGCGACACACCAACGCGGTCGCGCTCACCGGGTCGACGACCAGCCCGCGGCCACCGGCGACTCCCTGGAGGAGCGTCGGCGGTGTGCCGTCGAACAAGACCTCCCAGATGCCCGAGGCGGGAGCGAGCGCCAGCACCCCGTCGGCCGTCGGGTGAGCGGCGAGCGCCACCGGCGCGCTGGTCACGGTCACCTCGGCCAGCACGGTGCCGCCCGGGTCGAGGTGCTGCACCCTGCCCCCGCCGAAGGCGACGGCGAGCGTCCGGTCACGCAGGACGCAGACAGCCGTCCCGTCGGTGATCCCTGTGGCGACCGCGTTCACTCCCATGGCGCACCTCCCCCGCGCCGTCAGCCCCTGCCCGAGTTCGCACGCGCGGCCCTCACGACGCTAGGCCCGGCGCGCCACGCAGGTAAAGACTCGGGTCGAGCCCTCGTGGGGAGGCGCTAGACCAGGCCACCCACCCTGCGTTCCTAGGCGCGGGCGGCGGCCCGGGCGGCCCGCTTGGCCGCGGCCTCGTCGCGCTGCTCCGTGAAGCGGGTGGCCGCTCCGTCGAGCGCCTCGAGCGCCGCGACGAGCTCCTGGCGGGCCTGCTCCCCCTCGGGACCGAGTCCCTCGAGCTCGAGGACCTTCCACTGCCGCAGCAGCGGCATGACGACGTCGTCGTGGTGGATCCGCAGGTCGTAGATGCCCGCCTTCGCCATCGTCACCGCCTTGCGCGCGAAGCCCGGGATGATCGCGCCCGGCATCGCGAACCCGACCACCTCGTCCGTGATCGCGCGCATGGTGGCGTCGGGGTCGAGCTCGAGGGCCGCCTGGACGAGGTTGCGGTAGAAGATCATGTGGAGGTTCTCGTCCTTCGCGACCCGCGTCAGCAGCTTCTCCGCGACCGGGTCCCCCGTGACCTTGCCGGTGTTGCGGTGCGACACCCGGGTGGCGAGCTCCTGGAACGACACGTAGGCACAGACGTGCAGCAGCGGCTTGTCGTTGGAGTCGAAGCCGACCTGCATGGTCTCCATGCGCGCTCGCTCCAGCTCCTCGGGGTCGACGCCTCGGGTCACGAGCAGGTAGTCGCGGATGCAGAAGGCGTGCCTGCCCTCCTCGGCCGTCCAGCGGTTCACCCAGAAGCCCCAGGCGTTGTCCCGTCCGAACGCCCGGTCGACCTCACGGTGGTAGCTCGGGAGGTTGTCCTCGGTCAGCAGGTTGACCTCGAGCGCCGTGCGCGCGACCGACGACAGCGTCGACTGCTCCAGCGACCACGGCTCCCCGTCGAGCAGGGCGTAGTTCTGGCCGTCTTTCCACGGCACGTACTCGTGCGGCATCCACTCCTGGGCGGTCGCCATGTGCCGGTCGACGTTCTCGACGACGACGGGGTCGAGCTCCTTGAGGAGCTGCGTGGTGTCCATCGAACGATGCAACCACCCTCCGGGCCCGGGCGACACCCCTGACCCGCAAGTAGCAAGGGAACCTCAGCCGCCGAGCGCCAGGTATCCGGGCTTGACCACGCCCTCGATGATCGCCAGCCGCTCGTCGAAGGGCAGGAACGCCGACTTCATCGCGTTGACCGTGAACCACCGCAGCTCCGCCGCGTCGTAGCCGAACGCGTCCACGAGCCGCTGCATCTCCAGGCTCATCGAGGTGCCGCTCATCAGCCGGTTGTCGGTGTTCACGGTGACCCGGAAGCGCATCTGCGTGAGGAGCCCGAAGGGGTGCTCGGCGATCGAGGCGGCGGCCCCGGTCTGGAGGTTCGACGTCGGGCACAGCTCGAGCGGGATCCGCTTGTCGCGCACGTACGCCGCGAGCCGCCCGAGCACAGGGGTCCCGCCGCTCGTGTCGATGTCGTCGATGATCCGCACGCCGTGGCCGAGCCGGTCCGCGCCGCACCACTGGATCGCCTGCCAGATCGACGGGGTGCCGAAGGCCTCGCCGGCGTGAATGGTGAAGTGGCTGTTCTCGCGCTGGAGGTACTCGAACGCGTCGAGGTGCCGGGTGGGCGGGTAGCCCGCCTCGGCGCCTGCGATGTCGAAGCCGACGACGCCGCGGTCGCGGTTGGCCACGACCAGCTCGGCGATCTCGCGCGACCGCGCCTGGTGCCGCATCGCGGTGAGCAGCTGGCGTACGACGATCTCGCGACCCGCCTCGGCAGCCGCCCGGGTGCCCTCGTCGAAGCCGGACCGCACCGCGTCGACGACCTGCTGGAGCGCGAGGCCGTCCCGGAGGTGCTGCTCGGGGGCGTAGCGCACCTCGGCGTACACCACGCCGTCCGCGGCCAGGTCCTCGACGCACTCGCGGGCGACACGGCGCAGGTCGTCGGCACGCTGCATGACGGCCACGGTGTGGTCGAAGGTCTCGAGGTAGCGCTCCAGGGACCCGGAGTCGCACGCGTCGACGAACCACCGGCCCAGGGCCCCGGGATCGGTCTCCGGGAGGGTGTGCCCGATCTGGCCGGCGATCTCCACGATCGTGGCCGGGCGCAGGCCCCCGTCGAGGTGGTCGTGGAGGAGCACCTTGGGCGCCGCCCTGACCAGAGCCGACACCTCGGTCGGAAGGCGGGGTCCGCTAGGTTCGGCCATGGGTCCATCGAAGCAGACCCGCTGTCGACACCGACCTGCCAGGAGGGTCTTCCATGCGCGTGTTCAGCAGCCTCGACGACCTGAGTGCGGCTGTCGGCGAGGAGATGGGGCCGACCGACTGGCTGACCATCAAGCAGGACCGCGTGGACCGGTTCGCCGACGCGACCGGTGACCACCAGTGGATCCACGTCGACCGCGACCGCGCCAACAAGAGCCAGTTCGGCGGCACCATCGCGCACGGCTACCTCACCCTCGCGCTGATCCCGATGTTCGCCTCGCAGCTGTTCCGCCTCGACACGATGGGCGCGAAGCTCAACTACGGCGTCAACAAGGTGCGCTTCCCGGCGCCGGTGCCGGTGGGTGCCAGCGTCCGGGCTCGCGCGACGATCGCCGAGGTCAGCGACGTCCCGGCCGGCAAGCAGATGGTGACCCGCTACGTCATCGAGATCGAGGACGAGGACAAGCCCGCGTGCGTCGCCGAGACGGTCGTCCTGCTGATCACGTGACCTGACCTAGCCGGCGCCCACCCGGTCGAGCACCAGGGGCCCCTGGGTGTGCTCGCCGTTCGCGGCGATGTCGATGCCGTCCTCCAGCGACGCCCTGGCGCGCTCGAAGCGCTCCGGGTCGTCGGTGTGGAGGGTGAGCAGCGGCTGGCCCTTCGTGGCCTGCTCCCCCGGTCGCACGTGGATCTCCACGCCGGCGCCGAGCTGCACCGGCTCGCCCTGGCTGGCGCGGCCGGCACCGAGGCGCCACGCGGCCATGCCGACCGCCATCGCGTCCAGGCGGGTCAGCACGCCGGTCTCGGTGGCGTTGACCACCTCGGAGTGCTCCGAGGTCGGCAGCTCGGCGTCGGGGTCTCCGCCCTGCGCGCTGATCATCCGCCGCCAGGCGTCCATCGCCGACCCGTCGGCGAGCTTGTCGGCCGGGTCCACGTCGTCGCGGCCGGCGCCGCTGCAGCATCTCCCGTGCCAGCTCCAGGGTCAGCTCGACGACGTCGTCGGGGCCGCCGCCGGCGAGCACCTCCACCGACTCCCGCACCTCGAGGGCGTTGCCGGCGGTGCGGCCGAGCGGGGTCGACATGTCGGTGAGGAGCGCGACCGTGCGGAGCCCGGCGTCGGTGCCGAGCGCGACCATGGTCTCGGCGAGCTCGCGGGCGCGGTCGAGGTCTTTCATGAACGCGCCGGTGCCGACCTTCACGTCGAGCACCAGCGACCCGGTGCCCTCCGCGATCTTCTTGCTCATGATCGAGCTGGCGATGAGCGGGATCGCCTCGACGGTGCCGGTCACGTCCCGCAGGGCGTAGAGCTTCTTGTCCGCCGGCGCGAGCCCCGAGCCCGCCGCGCAGATGACCGCACCGACGTCCTCGAGCTGCTGCAGCATCTCGTCGTTGGACAGCGACGCCTGCCAGCCCGGGATCGCCTCGAGCTTGTCGAGCGTCCCGCCGGTGTGCCCGAGGCCTCGCCCCGACAGCTGGGGTACGGCGACGCCGCACGCCGCCACGAGCGGAGCCAGCGGCAGCGTGATCTTGTCCCCGACCCCGCCCGTCGAGTGCTTGTCGGCGGTCGGCTTCGAGAGCGACGCGAAGTCCATCCGCTCGCCCGAGGCGATCATCGCCGCGGTCCAGCGCTCGATCTCGTGCCGGCTCATGCCGTTGAGCAGGATCGCCATCGCGAGCGACGCCATCTGCTCGTCCGCGACGTGCCCGCGCGTGTAGGCGTCGATCACCCAGTCGATCTGGCTGTCGCTCAGCGCCTGGCCGTCGCGCTTGGCGATGATCACCTCGACGGCGTCGTGCTTCTCAGCCATGGCCTTCCTCTCGGACGGGGACGGATCGGTGACCGCGCAGCACGAACGTGCCACGCGGCTCGGGCTCGCCGGCGAGGGCCAGACGGGGGAAGCGGTCGAGCAGGGCGGTCAGCGACTCGGCCAGCTCCATGCGCGCCAGGGGCGCGCCGAGGCAGAAGTGCACGCCCACCCCGAAGGCGACGTGCGGGTTGGGGTCGCGGTCCGCGACGAAGGCGTCGGGGTCCTCGAAGACCGCCGGGTCACGGTTGGCCGACCCGAGGAGCACCGCGATCCTCTGGCCCGGCTCGACGCTCACGCCGCCGACCTCCACCCGTGCGGTCGCGGTGCGCTCGAAGAGCTGGAGCGCCGAGTCGAAGCGGAGCATCTCCTCGACCATCTCCGCTGGTCGAGCTGTGTCGAGACCCGGAGCGAAGGTAGCCGACCAGGCCGTTGCCGAAGACGTTGACGGACGCCTCGTGGCCGGCGTTGAGCAGCAGCACCACCGACGCGACCACCTCGTCGTCGGTCAGCTCGGTGGCCACGAGGTCGGAGACCAGGTCGTCGGCCGGGTGCTGCCGGCGGCGCGCGGCGAGGTCGCGGACGAGAGCGGCGAACTCCCCTGCCGAGGTGACCGCCTCGTCGACGACGGCCTGGGGGACGTGCGGCTCGTACATCCGGACGATCGCCTGCGACCACCGCCGCAGGTCGGCGACGTGTTCCGCGGGCACCCCGAGCAGCTCGGCGATGACGAGCACGGGCAGCGGCTCGGCGTACGCCCCGATGACGTCGAAGCCGGACGGGTCGACGTCGTCGAGCAGGCCGGCGGCCAGGTCGCGCACGCGTGGCCGGAGCCGCTCGACGTGGCCGCGGTTGAAGGCCGCGGCGACCGGGCGGCGGAGCCGGGTGTGCTCGGGCGGTTCGTTCTCCATCATCTGGTGGCGGTGCAGCAGGTTGAAGGGCTCGAGGTACGCCGCGGGCTCGCGGTCCGTCCAGAGCCGGCCGAGGTGCCGGTTGCGCTGCACCGCGCTCACCGACGCGTGGTCGAAGGCCAGCCACGAGCCGGACGCCTCGTGCCACGCGACCGGGTGCGCGGCCCGCTCCCGGGCGAGCTCCGGGTAGGGGTCGGCGACGAACGCCGGGGCGGTGAGGTCCAGCGTCGTGACGGGCGCGCTGGTGACGCTCACAGCTGCAGGGACTCCGGTCCGAAGGCGTCGGGGAGGATCTCGCTCATCGGGCGGACGCCCTGGGTGGTCAGCAGCTCCATCGTCGGGCCGCCGTTCTCCCAGAGCAGCTGGCGGCAGCGCCCGCACGGCATCAGCAGGTCCCCGCGCTTGTCGACGCAGACGAGGTGGGTCAGCCGCCCGCCGCCGGACAGGTGCAGCCCCGACACCAGGCCGCACTCGGCGCACAGGCCCAGCCCGTACGAGGCGTTCTCGACGTTGCAGCCGGTCACCACGCGGCCGTCGTCGACCAGGGCGGCCGCGCCGACCTGGAAGTCGGAGTACGGCGCGTAGGCGCGCCCCATCGCCTCGCGGGCCGCCTCCTGGAGCGCGTCCCAGTCCACGGAGCTCTCCGCGTCGGTGTCGGTGTCAGCGGCCATGCCCTAGCCCGCCGTGCCCTTGCGGTACGTGCGGCCGTCCGCGGCGGGCATCCGCAACGACTGGGCGGCGACGGTGAGCACGATCAACGTCGCGATGTACGGCGTCATGTCGGTGAAGTCGCTCGGCACCTCGTCCGTGGCGGCGTACCACCACAACGCGGCGAGACCGACCACCCCCGCCGCCGCTCCGCCGGTCCAGGACCGGCGGGCCAGCAGGTAGATCGCGAGCACCAGCAGGCCGACCGCCGCGATCAGCAGGAGCGCGTGCACGGACTCGCCGCCGGAGCGGAGCCGGGCGGCATAGGTGTAGCCGAAGAGCAGGGCTCCGAGGAACAGGCCGCCGGGGCGCCAGTTGCCGAAGATCATCGCGGCCAGGCCGATGTAGCCGAGGCCGAGCGTCTGGCCGTTGGCGTAGCCCGACGACGCGACCGTGGCGAGGTAGGCACCGCCGAGACCAGCCAGGGCTCCCGATGCGGTGACGGCGATGAACTTGTAGCGGTAGACGTTCACGCCGAGCGTCTCCGCGGCCTGGGGGTTCTCGCCGCACGAGCGCAGCCGCAGCCCGAACGGCGTCTTCCAGAGCAGCCAGGCCGTGCCCGCGATCAGGGCGAGCGCGATCAGCGTGACCACCGAGACCCTGTCGGTGAGCGAGGCGACCAGCGAGGCGAGGTCCGAGATGATGAACCAGTGCTTGTCCGCGAGGCTGCTCGCCCCGTCGGAGATGCCGGGGATCGTGAAGGCCGGCGGCTTGGGCAGGGACGGTGACTGGGTCGGCCCGCCCCCCGGCAGGCTGGAGAAGAGTGCCTCGGCGAGGAAGCCGGCAGACCCCGCCGCGATGATGTTGATCGCGACACCGGACACGATGTGGTCGACGCCGAAGACCACCGTGGCCAGCGCGTGGAGCGCGCCGCCGAGAGCGCCGAGGACGACGGCGCCCAGCAGGCCGGCCCACACGCCGCCGTGGTAGCCGAAGTAGCCGGCACCCAGCGTGCCCATGATCATCATGCCCTCGAGGCCGATGTTGACGACGCCCGCACGCTCCGACCACAGACCGCCGAGCCCGGCCAGGGCGATCGGCACCGAGGAGACCAGGGCGGCTCGAAGCGTCCCCTCCGAGGTCAGGTCGTCGGCACCCGTCACGATGCGGGTCGCCGACATCGCGACGAGGAGCACCGAGAGCAGCAACCAGATGCGGGTGCCCTCGAGGCGGTCGCGCAGTGCGTCGAAGCGACTGGGCGGTGGAGCCAGCCGAGCGGTGCTCATGCGCGCGCCTCCTCGGTGACGGCGGCGGACTCCAGGGCCGCGGCGACGTCGCGCTGCTCCCGCCGCTGGTTGTAGCGCTCGACGACCGCGTAGGCGACCACCACGGACAGCACCACGACGCCCTGGGTGACGAAGATGATGTCGTTGGAGATGTCGGCGAGGATGCCGAGCGGGTTGGCCTGCTGGTTGAGCCAGGCGAACACCAGCGCCCCGAGCGCGACCCCGAACGGGTTGTTCCGCCCGAGCAGTGCGACGGCGATGCCGGTGAAGCCGATCCCCGCCTGGATGGTGGAGCCGTAGTTGTGCGACTCGCCGAAGAGGTTCGGCAGGCCGATGAGACCGGCGATCGCGCCCGAGAGGAGCATCGAGACGAGCACCATGCGCTTGACGCTGACACCGCTGGCCACGGCGGCCGTCTCCGACTGACCGGTGGCCCGGAGGTCGAAGCCGAACCGCGTGTAGCCGATGACCAGCCAGAAGACGAGGCCGACCAGGATCGCGAGGAAGAACGCACCGTAGAGCTCGGTCGGCGAGTCGTCGAAGAGCGAGATCCCGCTGATCCAGCTGGACCCGGGAAGCTTGTCGGTCTCGATCGTCTGGCCCTGGCGCTCGCCGGTCTTGCGCAGGAGGTACGCGGTGGCTGACACCGCGATGGCGTTGAGCATGATCGTGCTGATCACCTCGCTGACGCCGCGGGTCACCTTGAGCAGGCCGGCGATCCCCGCCCAGGCGGCGCCGGCGACCATCGCGACGAGGATGATCGCGATGATGTTGAGCTTGCCCGGCAGCCAGGCCTGGGCGCCGAACAGGGCGGCCGCGAAGGTCGCGACGCGGTACTGCCCCTCGACCCCGATGTTGAACAGGTTCATCCGGAAGCCGATCGCGGCGGCCATGCCGGAGAGGTACAGCACGACGGTGTTGTTGAGGATCGCGACGATGCTGCGGTGGTTCGGCGCGGTGAACATGACGTCCCAGAACGCCGAGATGCTGTCCCCGGCGGCCAGGAGCACGAGCGACGTCACGAGGGCCGAGATCACGAGGGCGAGCACCGGGGCGGTGAGGACCACGACGGCGCGGCGCAGGATGCTCATGCGGCCCCCTCGGTGGCGCCGGTCATCGCGGACCCGAGGTCCTGCGGCGTCACCGTGCGTGGGTCGAAGTCACCGACGAGCCGGCCGCGGAGGATGACCTTGAGCGAGTCGGAGAGCCCGATCAGCTCGTCGAGGTCGGCGGAGACGAGCAGCACGGCCAGGCCGCGGCGCCGGGCCTCGCGGATGTGGTCCCAGATGGCCGCCTGGGCGCCCACGTCGACACCGCGCGTGGGGTGCGCAGCGACGAGGAGCACCGGATCCCCGGACATCTCCCGGCCGACGATGAACTTCTGCTGGTTGCCGCCGGAGAGGGCGCGCGCGGTGGTGTCGACACCCGGCGTGCGCACGTCGTACTGGCCGACGATCCGCTCGGAGTCCTGGCGCGCGCCTCCGCGGTCGATGAGTATCCCGCGCGCCGCCGGAGGTCGGGTCTGGTGGCCGAGGATGCGGTTCTCCCACAGCGGCGCGTCCAGGAGCAGGCCGTGCCGCTGCCGGTCCTCGGGGATGTAGCCCACGCCGTGCGCGCGGCGCTCGCGGGTGCCCCAGGACGTGACGTCCTCGCCGCCGAGGCTGATGGTGCCGGTCGCGGGCTTGAGCAGCCCGATGACGGCTTCCACGAGCTCGGTCTGCCCGTTGCCCTCGACGCCGGCGATGCCGAGCACCTCACCGGCGTGGATGGTCAGGTCGATGTCCTCGATCTCCGCCCGTCCGGTGGCGTCGCGGACCGTGAGGTCGCGGACCTCGAGGACCGGTCGGTCCGTCACGGTCGACTCCGAGGTGCTCGGACTGGGCAGCTCCTCGCCGACCATCAGCTCGGCCAGCTTGTGCGAGGTGACGTCCTTCGCGGGCACGGTCGCGACCGTGGTGCCGCCCCGCAGCACGGTGATGTCGTCGGAGATCTCCAGCACCTCGTCGAGCTTGTGGGAGATGAAGATCAGGGTGTGCCCCTCGCGCTTGAGCTCACGCAGGTTGGCGAACAGCGAGTCCACCTCCTGCGGCACCAGGACCGCGGTGGGCTCGTCCAGGATGATGATGCGGGCGCCGCGGTAGAGGACCTTGAGGATCTCCACCCGCTGCCGCTCCCCGACCCCGAGGTCCTCGACGAGCTCGGTCGGGTCGAGGTCGAAGCCGTAGGCGTCGCAGATCCGCGCGATCTCCTTGTCCGCTGCCTCGCCGATGCCGTGCAGCTTCTCGGCACCGAGCACGATGTTCTCCGTCACCGTGAAGTTGTCGGCGAGCTGGAAGTGCTGGAACACCATCCCGATGCCGTGCGCGATCGCGTCGGACGGCGAGGTGAACGTGACCTGCTCGCCCGAGACGGTGATCCGCCCCTCGTCGGGCTTCTGCACGCCGTACAGGATCTTCATCAGCGTGGACTTGCCGGCGCCGTTCTCGCCGCACAGCGCGTGCACGGTGCCGGCCCGCACCCGGAGGTCGACGTCGTAGTTCGCCCGGACGCCAGGGAAGCTCTTGCCGATGTCCTCCAGGAGGACGGCGAGGTCCCCGCTGGTCTCGGTCGAGGTGGTCATCCACCCTCCGTTCGTTCGTCACCCGGGACGCCGCAGGCCCCGGACGCGGCTGGAGCCCGGGGCCACGCTATCGCGCGGCCCCGGGCTCCTCACCAGTCGATGCTCGGGCCCTACTTGACCTTGGTCGGGTCGGTCGGCACCTTGATCTCGCCGGACTCGATCTTCGTGGCGTACTCGTCGATCTGGTCCTGGATGTCGTCGATGAAGCCACCCGACGTGGAGTAGCCGACACCGTCGCCCTTGAGGTCGTACGTCGTGATGCCGCCCTCGACCTTGTCGTCGACGAAGGACTGGACGTAGTCGTAGACACCGACGTCCACGCGCTTCAGCATCGAGGTCAGGATGTGGTCCTTCTGGCTGTCGTCCGCCGTGAGGTACTGGTCGGAGTCGACGCCGATGGCCCAGTGGTCCGCGTCCTGCTCGGCCACCGAGTCGAACAGGCCGAGGCCGGACTTGCCGGCGGCGTGGTAGACGATGTCCGCACCCTGGTCGTAGAGACCGTCGGACGCGGTCTTGCCACCGCTGCGGTTCTCGAAGCCCTGCACCGGGTCGCCCTGCGACAGGTAGGTCGTGAGGACCTTGACCTTCGGGTTCGCGGCCTTCACGCCGGCCTTGAAGCCCGCCTCGAACGCCTGGATGAGCGGGCCGTTGACGCCGCCGAGGAAGCCGACCGTGTTGGTCTTGGTCTTCAGCGCAGCCGCGACACCGACGAGGAACGAGCCCTGCTCGGCCGCGAAGTCCAGGTCGGTCGCGTTGTCGACGGGCTGGAACTCGCCCTTCTCGTTCGCGAAGGTGACGTAGCCGTCGATCACGGCGAAGTCGATGTCGGGGTACTCCGCCGCGACCTTGAGGACCGCCGGGGAGTAGACGAAGCCGATGCCGAGGATCGGGTTGAAGCCGGCGTCGGCGAGCTGGCGCAGCCGCTCCTCGCGGTCGGCGTCGTTCTCGTTGGCCCCGGCCTCCGCCTCCTGGCAGGTGGCGTCGAGGTCCTCGACGGCCTTGGTCAGGCCCTCGTAGGCGGAGTCGTTGAAGGACAGGTCACCACGGCCGCCCACGTCGTAGGCCACACCGATCTTGGGCCCGTCGCCCGAGGCGTCGTCGCAGACCGACGACTGGCCCGAGGCCTCGTCGTCCTTGCCGCCGCTGCCACTGCCGTCCGAGCCGCCGCAACCGGACGAGCATGAGGGCGGCCGCTGCTGCGACCACCGTTGTTCTTCTGAGTCGACGCACGAGCGTGGTCCCTTCCCATACTTTTTGCCCCGGCAGCCCCTGGTCCGGGAATTCTGCCTGCACCTTATGTCTCCGAGCGCCCGGTCCGGTGCACCAGGGGCACTGTGGCGGGACTTGTTACCGACCTGTTGTAGCGGTCGACGGCGCTCAGGCGCGCCCGCGCGGGCCCGGGAGCACCATCGCGGCGGCCTGGGCGAGCACCCGGGCGCCGATCGCGGTGCTCCGCTCGTCGACGCGCAGGTCGCCCTGGTGGAGGTCGAAGGTAGGACCGCCGGGCGTGCGGGTGCCGAGACGGCCCATCGCGCCGGGCACCGACTCGAGGTACCACCCGAAGTCCTCCCCGCCGAGGCTCTGGGTCGTGGAGACGATCCCGGACTCCCCGAGGGTCAGCTCGACCGCGTCGGCCAGCAGCGCGGTGGACCGCGGCTCGTTGACCACCGGCGGCACGCCGCGGATGTAGTCGACCTCGGCCTCGATGCCGTAGGGCGCCACGATCTCGGCGATCAGGCCGCGCACGAGGCCCTCGGCGTCGGCCCAGGCCAGGGGGTCGAGCATCCGGAGGGTGCCGGCCAGCTCGCCCGAGGAGGGGATGACGTTGGTCGCCGACCCTGCCCGGACGATGCCCCAGACCATGCTGGCGCCCGCCCGGGGGTCGAGGCGGCGGCTGAGCGCGGCCGGGAGCTGGGTGACGAGGACGCCGAGGGCGTAGGTGAGGTCCTGGGTCAGGTGCGGCCTCGAGGTGTGGCCCCCGCGGCCGCTGAGACGCACCTTGATGCTGTCGGCGGCGCCGGTGATCGGCCCGACGCGCATGCCGACCTGGCCCACGTCGAGCGACGGGTCGCAGTGCAGCCCGAAGGCGTGCGTCACCTCGTCGAGGGCGCCTGCGGCGATCACCTCGAGCGCCCCGCCGGGCATGACCTCCTCGGCAGGCTGGAAGAGCAGCCGCACCCGTCCGGGCAGGGGGCTCTTCCGGTGCACCCGGTGCAGCGCGAGGCCCGCCCCGAGGAGGGCGGCGGTGTGCACGTCGTGACCGCACGCGTGCGCGATGCCCTCGTGGATGCTGCGCCAGGGGTCGTCCGTGCGGTCGGCGACAGGCAGGGCGTCGAGGTCGGCGCGCAGGGCGACCACCGGCCCGCTGTCGGGCCCGATGTCGGCGATCAGCCCGGACTTGGGGAGCGCCTGCACGCGGACGCCCTCCTGGCCCAGGCGCTCGGCGACGGTGTCGGTGGTGCGCTGCTCGGTCCAGGCCAGCTCGGGGTGGGCGTGCAGGTCGCGCCGGAGCTCGAAGAGCTCGTCGCTCAGGTCGTCGACGGCGGAGGAGAGGGCGCGGCTGAGGTCGGTGGGCTGGATGGACATATCGGTCCTACCCTAGTCGGCGTCGAAGGCGGAGATGATGCGGTCCGCCGCCGCCGTGGCCTGGAGATCCCCTCGGAGGACCTCCTCGCGCACCTCGTCGCGGACCCGCCGGACCCCCGACGAGCGGCGCAGCCGCTGCTCGAGCTCGTCCCGCACCAGCGCCCACGTGAAGTCCAGCTGCTGCTCGGCCCGCTTCCGGCCGAGACCGTCCTCGCCGAGCGACTCCCGGTGCGCGAGCACCTTCTCCCAGACCTCGGGCACCCCGGTGCCGGTGAGTCCGGAGCAGGTCAGCACGGGAGGCACCCAGCCGCCACTCCCCCGGTGCACGAAGTGCAGGGCGCCGGCGAGCTCCTTGGCGGCGGCCCGCGTCTCGACCTCCCGGTCGTCGGCCTTGTTGACCGCGATCACGTCGGCGATCTCGAGGATGCCCTTCTTGATGCCCTGGAGCTGGTCGCCGGTGCGGGCGAGCGTCAGGAACAGGAACGTGTCGACCATCTTCGCGACGGTGACCTCGGACTGCCCGACCCCGACCGTCTCCACGAGGACGGCGTCGTAGCCCGCTGCCTCGAGCACGACCATGGCTTGCGCGGTCGCGCGCGCGACGCCGCCGAGCGTGCCGGCCGAGGGCGAGGGCCGGATGTACGCCGCCGGGTCGGCGGCCAGGGACTGCATGCGGGTCTTGTCGCCGAGCACCGAGCCGCCGGTGCGCGTCGAGGACGGGTCGACAGCGAGCACGCCGAGGCTCATCCCCTGGTCGATGAGATGGCGACCGAGGGTCTCGACGAACGTCGACTTCCCGACACCCGGCACGCCGGAGATGCCCACCCGCGGCACCACCCGGTCGTTGCCGGAGGCCAGGTCGGCCACGAGCTCGCGCGCCGATGCACGGTGGTCCGCCCGCGACGACTCGACGAGGGTGATCGCCCGCGCCATGCCGGCCCGGTCGCGCGCACGCACCCGTTCGGCGAGCTCCGCGACATCCATCCGAGAAGCCTAGGGGTCAGACCTCGGTGCGGCCGTCGTAGTCCTTGGTGCGCACGCCGATCTTGTTGCCGAGCCACACGAGCGGGTCGAACTTCTTGTCGGCCACGCGCTCCTTCATCGGGATGATCGCGTTGTCGGTGATCTTGATGCCCTCGGGGCACACCTCGGTGCAGCACTTCGTGATGTTGCACATCCCGATGCCCGCGGCGCCCTGCGCGAGCTCGCGCCGGTCGTGGGTGTCGAGCGGGTGCATGTCGAGCTCGGCGTACCGCAGGAAGAAGCGAGGTCCGGCGAAGGCCTTCTTGTTGTCGTCGTGGTCACGGACGACGTGGCAGGTGTTCTGGCACAGGAAGCACTCGATGCACTTCCTGAACTCCTGGCCACGCTCGACGTCGACCTGGGCCATCCGGCGCTTGCCGTCCTCGTCGCGCGGCGGCGGGGAGAACGACGGCAGCTCCTTGGCCTTCTCGTAGTTGTAGGACACGTCCGTCACGAGGTCGCGGATCACGGGGAACGCGCGCAGCGGCGTCACCGTGATCGTGTCCTCGGGCTCGAAGTCCGAGAGCCGGGTCATGCACATCAGGCGCGGCTTGCCGTTGATCTCGGCGGAGCACGACCCGCACTTGCCGGCCTTGCAGTTCCAGCGGACGGCCAGGTCACCGGCCTGGGTGGCCTGGACGCGGTGGATCGCGTCGAGGACGACCTCGCCCTCGGACACATCGACGGTGTAGTCGCCCAGCTCGCCGCCGTCGGCGTCGCCGCGCCACAGACGCATGTGCAGGTCGTAACCCATGGTCAGCTCTCCTCGAAGTACTTCTTGAGCTCGGCGGGCATCTCGCGCAGCGGCCTCTCGGTGAGGACGACGCCGTCACGTGTGTCGTTGAGGGACACGATGAGGTTCTTCTTCCCCCACACCTCGTAGTCGGTCTGCGGGAAGTCGTCACGGGTGTGACCGCCACGCGACTCCTCGCGGGCGAGCGCGGCCTTGGCGATGGACTCGGAGACGATCAGCATGTTGCTCAGGTCGATCGCGAGGTGCCAGCCCGGGTTGTACTGGCGGTGGCCCTCCACGACCATGCTCTTCGCGCGCTCCTTGAAGACCTCGATCTCCTCGAGCGACTTCTCCAGCTCCGCACCGGTGCGGATGATGCCCACCAGGTCGTTCATCGACTGCTGGAGGTCCTGCTGGATCGTGTACGGGTTCTCCCCGCCCTCGACCTCGAACGGCGCGAGCGCACTGACCGAGGCGGCCTTGACGTGGGCCTCGTCGATCTTCGGCCGGGTCTTGCCGAGGCTCTCGGCGTACGTCGTCGCCGCCTCGCCGGCGCGCTTGCCGAAGACCAGGAGGTCGCCGAGCGAGTTGCCGCCGAGCCGGTTGGAGCCGTGCATGCCGCCCGAGCACTCGCCGACGGCGTAGAGCCCGGTGACCGCGCTCTCCTGGGTGTCCGCGTCGACCTCGACGCCACCCATCACGTAGTGGCAGGTGGGGCCGATCTCCATCGGCTCCTGGGTGATGTCGACGTCGGCCAGCTCCTTGAACTGGTGGTACATCGACGGCAGCCGACGACGGATGAACTCCGGCGTGCGGCGAGACGCGATGTCGAGGAAGATGCCGCCGTGCGGTGATCCCCGGCCGGCCTTGATCTCGGAGTTGATCGCCCGGGCGACCTCGTCACGGGGCAGCAGCTCCGGAGGACGACGGTTGTTCTTCTTGTCGTCGTACCAGCGGTCCGCCTCCTCCTCGTTGTCGGCGGTCTCCCCTTTGAAGAACTCGGGGATGTAGTCGAACATGAAGCGCTTGCCCTCCGAGTTGCGGAGGATGCCGCCGTCACCACGCACCGACTCGGTGACGAGGAGGCCCTTCACCGAGGGCGGCCAGACCATGCCCGTGGGGTGGAACTGGACGAACTCCATGTTGATCAGGTCGGCGCCCGCCCGCAGCGCGAGCGCGTGTCCGTCGCCGGTGTACTCCCACGAGTTCGACGTGACCTTGAAGGACTTGCCGATGCCCCCGGTCGCGAGCACGACCGTGGGCGACTCGAAGACGACGAAGCGGCCGGTCTCCCGCCAGTAGCCGAATGCGCCGGCAATTCTGCCCGCCGGTCCTGAGCCTGCCGAAGGCTCCTTGAGGAGCTCGGTGACCGTGCACTCCATGAACACGTCGATGCCGAGCGCGACGGTGCGCTGCTGGAGGGTACGGATCATCTCGAGGCCGGTGCGGTCGCCGACGTGCGCCAGGCGCGCGTAGCGGTGTCCACCGAAGTCGCGCTGCGAGATCAGGCCGTCGTCGGTGCGGTCGAAGAGGGCGCCCCAGTCCTCGAGCTCCTGGACCCGCTCCGGCGCCTCCTGCGCGTGCAGCTGCGCCATCCGCCAGTTGTTGAGCATCTTCCCGCCACGCATGGTGTCGCGGAAGTGCACCTCCCAGTTGTCCTCGGGCCAGCGGTTGCCCATGGCCGCGGCGATGCCGCCCTCGGCCATCACGGTGTGCGCCTTGCCCAGCAGGGACTTGCAGACCACGGCCGTGCGGGCGCCGGCCTCGTGGGCGGCGATCGCCGCGCGGAGGCCGGCTCCGCCTGCTCCGATCACGACGACGTCGTACTGGTGACGCTCGAAGCCACCGCCCTCGGAGGCGGACATGTCGTTGCCCGTCATCGGGTGGCGGGTGCCCGCGTCGCTCTCGCCGGCCATCAGAAGAACCTCACGTCCTCGATCGTCCCGTTGGCCAGCAGGTAGACGTAGAGGTCGACCAGGGCCACGGAGAACAGCGACACCCAGGCGTACGTCGCGTGCTTGGCGTTGAGCTTCGAGACCCACGTCCAGAGCCGGTAGCGCACCGGGTGCTTGGAGAAGTGCCGCAGACGTCCGCCGACCGCGTGGCGACAGGAGTGGCACGACAGCGTGTAGAGCCAGATGAAGGTGATGTTGACGACCATGAGCAGCGTGCCGAGGCCCATGTGGCCCCACTCGTGGTCCTCGTTGCGGAAGGCCAGCACCGTGTCGAAGGTCAGCACCAGGCCGACCAGCACCGCGGCGTACCAGAAGTAGCGGTGGACGTTCTGCAGGATCAGGGGGAACCGCGTCTCGCCGGTGTACTTGCCGTGCGGCTCCGCCACGGCGCAGGCCGGGGGCGACAGCCAGAAGGCGCGGTAGTAGGCCTTGCGGTAGTAGTAGCAGGTCATCCGGAAGCCCAGCGGGAAGATCAGGACGATCAGCGCCGCGGAGAGCGGGAACCACCCGAACGGCTGGCCGAAGTCGGACGCACCCTCGACGCAGTCACCGAGGCACGGCGAGTAGAACGGCGAGAGGTACGGCGACGAGTAGTAGTCCGTGCCCATGAAGGCCCGCCACGTCGCGTAGACGACGAAGGCCGAGAACACGACGAACGTCGTGAGCGGCTGCAGCCACCACCGGTCCGTCCTCAGTGTCCTCGCCTCGATGCGAGCCCTGGACGGGCCGGTCACGCCTGCACTCATCGACTTCCCTTCGGGCTGAGGGCGGTGGTGTCCCGCCTCACGGCCGAACCGCATCATCTTAAGAGCCCGTGGGAACGTGTTCCCGACCGCCCCGTGTGGGTCAGGTCACACCCAGGGTCGCCATCAACGCCTGACGACGTTGGTGCCCGCCATCTTGTCGTGGAGGGCCTGGCGCTTGGGGTCCCAGAGCGGCCAGAGGTTGTCGACGTAGTAGAGGATGCCCGTGACGAGGCCGACGAACGGGATGAAGCTGAGGATCTGGTAGCCGCGCTTGGCGAGCCAGCGGACGAACAGCGTTCCCCACGGGAGCTGACCCGGGCTGTCTCGCAGACGCACCTCGACACCGACCAGCATCTTGCCCGGCGTGGCGTTGAAGCCCCTGAGGAAACCCACCTCGTACACGAGGCCCAGAAGGACGTAGACACCGACCATCATCGCGAGCGGACCCACGAGATCACCGACCGGCGGATCGGGCGGGTCGATGCCCGCCTGCGCAGCACTCACCGCGCGCTGGGTGTAGGCGTTGACGATCTCGACGGTCTGCTTCAGCCACGGCCACGACAGGAACACGCCCACGAAGCCGACGACGAAGCCGTCGACGAGCTCGGCGAAGACCCGGCGCCACCAGCCCGAGACGTGCTGGCCGTCCGGCGTGGTGTTGCGGCTGCCCGGACCCTGCGGCGGGCCGGTGAGGATGCGCTGGGCCTCGTCGTCACCGGCCTCGGCGCGCACCACGAGGTCACGCACGTACGCGCGGCGCTCCGCCTCGATGCGCACCCGCCACTCCTGGCGCTCCTTCTTGGAGGCAAGGCGCACCTGGCCGGTCCAGCCCTGGCCGTCCCAGAAGCGCACGGTCTCCGGCGCGGCCGGGTTGGCCGGCGCCGGATCCTGGTACCAACCGGCCGGCTGCCCGAGCATGCTTGTCGTCCCCGCCATGGTCCGAGATCGTAGGCGACCTGGGGCTCAGCCTCCTGAGAAACCAGACATGCTGAACATCGCGACCAGGAGGAAGCCGAGCACCAAGATGATGCCCACGGTCCAGATCGTGCCGCGGACGAGCCCAGCGCCCAGCTCGTCGTGCGTGGTGGACCTGAGCTGCAGGACGTAGCCGGTGAGACCGGTGCCGATGGCAGCGAGGAACGTCGCCTCGCTCCAGAACGCACTCGTGCCGGTCAGGCCGAGCAGGTACGCCAGCTGCACGGCGGCGTTCACCGCTACCGCGACGAGGATCCCCTTGCGGCGCGGGCTCACGACTCGTCCACCGGTGGTCAGTGCCCGAGCTGGGCGCTGAGCTTCTCCAGCAGGCCGAGGGCGGCGTCCGCGATGACGGTGCCGGGCGGGAAGACCGCGGCCGCACCCATCTCGAGGAGCGTGGGCACGTCGTCGGGCGGGATCACCCCGCCCACGACGATCATCACGTCCTCACGACCGAGGTCGGCGAGCGCCTTGCGCAAGGCCGGCACGAGCGTGAGGTGTCCGGCCGCGAGGGAGTTGACGCCGACGATGTGCACGTCCGCGTCGACCGCCTGCTGAGCGACCTCCTCGGGCGTCGAGAAGAGCGGACCGACGTCGACGTCGAAGCCGAGGTCCGCGAACGCGGAGACGATGACCTTCTGCCCGCGGTCGTGCCCGTCCTGGCCCATCTTGGCGACGAGGATGCGCGGACGGCGTCCCTCGTCCTCCTCGAACGTCGCCGTGGCAGCGAGCACCTTCTCCACGGGCTCGTTGCCCGAGCCGGCCTCGTCCCTGTACACCCCGGAGATCGTACGGATCACCGCGCGGTGGCGGCCCCAGACCTTCTCCAGCGCGTCGCTGATCTCGCCCACCGTGGCCTTGGCGCGGGCGGCGTCGACCGCCAGCCCCAGCAGGTTGCCCTCGAGGGACCCGTGGGTCGAGCCCTTCTCGGCCGACGCGGTGAGGGCGTCGAGCGCGCGGCGTACGTCGTCGTCGTCACGTTCGGCGCGCAGCCGCTCGAGCTTTGCGGTCTGGGAGGCGAGCACCGCCTTGTTGTCGACGCGCAGGGTCTCGAGGGCGTCCTCGCTCGGGAGCCGGTAGGTGTTGACGCCGATGACCTTCTGCGCGCCGGCGTCGATGCGTGCCTGCGTGCGCGCCGCGGCCTCCTCGATGCGCATCTTCGGGATGCCGGCCTCGATGGCCTTCGCCATGCCGCCGGCCTCTTCGGCCTCACGGATGTGGGCCCAGGCCTTCTCGGCGAGGTCGTGGGTGAGCCGCTCGACGTAGTACGAGCCGGCCCAGGGGTCGATGATCCCGGTCGTCCCGGACTCCTGCTGGAGCAGCAGCTGGGTGTTGCGGGCGATCCGGGCGGAGAAGTCGGTGGGCAGTGCGATCGCCTCGTCCAGCGCGTTGGTGTGCAGCGACTGGGTGTGGCCCTGGGTCGCCGCCATCGCCTCGATGCAGGTGCGCTGCACGTTGTTGAACACGTCCTGCGCGGTGAGCGACCACCCGGAGGTCTGGCTGTGCGTGCGCAGGGACAGGGACTTGGGGTTCTCCGGCCCGAAGTCGCTGACCAGCCGCGCCCAGAGGGCACGAGCCGCGCGCATCTTCGCGACCTCCATGAAGAAGTTCATGCCGATCGCCCAGAAGAAGGACAGTCGCGGGGCGAAGCGGTCGATGGTGAGGCCCGCGTCGAGGCCGGCGCGGATGTACTCGACGCCGTCCGCGAGCGTGTAGGCGAGCTCGAGGTCGGCGGTCGCCCCGGCCTCCTGCATGTGGTAGCCGGAGATCGAGATCGAGTTGAACCGCGGCATCTTCTCCGCGGTGAACGAGAAGATGTCGCTGATGATCCGCATGCTCGGCTGCGGCGGGTAGATGTAGGTGTTGCGGACCATGAACTCCTTGAGGATGTCGTTCTGGATGGTCCCCGTGAGCTGTTCCGGCTTCACCCCCTGCTCCTCCGCCGCGGCGATGTAGAGCGCCAGCACCGGGAGCACCGCGCCGTTCATCGTCATCGACACCGACATCTCGTCGAGCGGGATGCCGTCGAACAGCGTGCGGGCGTCGTAGATCGAGTCGATCGCGACGCCGGCCATGCCGACGTCGCCCTGCACACGCGGGTGGTCGGAGTCGTAGCCGCGGTGGGTCGCGAGGTCGAAGGCGACCGACAGGCCCTTCTGCCCCGCCTTCAGGTTGCGGCGGTAGAACGCGTTGGACTCCTCGGCGGTCGAGAAGCCGGCGTACTGACGGATCGTCCACGGCTGCGTCGTGTACATCGTGGGATAGGGACCGCGGAGGAACGGGGTCAGGCCGGGGAACGAGCCCAGCGCGTCCAGGCCCTCGAGGTCCTCGGCGGTGTAGAGCGCCTTGACGTCGATGCCCTCGGGAGACTCCCAGGTCGTGTCGCTGGTCGAGCCTGTCGAGACCACCTCGCTGGTCGAGCTTGTCGAGACCTCCCCCACCAGCGGGAGGTCGCGGAAGGACTCGGGCACCGTCATCGGGCCAGCTCCTGTCGGACGCGGCCGAGGAATTCGATCGCGTCGATGCCGATCGCGGCGCTGTCGTCGACCATGTCCTCGGGCACCGTCTTCTCCCCCGGCTTGCCGGCCAGGACGACGTACGTCGCGCCCGCCTCGCGCAGCTCGGCGACGGCCTCGGCACCCACCTCGGCGTACGACGCGTCGGAGCCGGCGAGGCACACGACGGGGCTCTGCGGATCGCTTGCGCGGTAGGCCTTCACGAGCTCCTCGACCGACGCCGTCGGGCCGGCGGCCACGGTGTCGACACCACCGGCGGCGAACAGGTTCGAGGCGAACGTCGCACGCGCGGTGTGCTGCGCGACCGACCCGAGGGTGGCGAGAAAGACGGGCGCGCCGGCCGGTTGGTCCCGCAGCTCCTCGAAGGCGGCGGCGTAGCGGTGGACGTCGGAGAACGACGACGCCTCCGGCCACGGCCTGCGCTCGGGCAGGGCCTCGCCGAGGTTCGGGAACTCCGAGACCCCGGTCAGCGGGCGGCGTCGGGAGGCGACCTGCTGGGCGCGCGTGGCCTCGACCGTCCCGACCCGCGCACGGAATCCTGCGTCGCCGAGGTCGAGCGAGGCGAGGAGACCGCCCTCGGACTCCAGCCGTTGCAGCTCCTCCCACGCGACGTGCGCCAGGTCGTCGGTGAGCTTCTCCACGGCGAAGGACCCACCCGCCGGGTCCGTGACGCGCGCGAGCTGGGCCTCGTGGACGAGGAGCGAGGACGTGTTGCGGGCGTTGCGGCGCCCGAGGGCGTCCGGCACGCCGAGCGCGGTGTCGAACGGGAGCACCGTGACCGCCTGCGCGCCGCCCACGCCGGCCGCGAACGCGGCGACGGTGCCACGGAGCATGTTCACCCAGGGGTCGTTCTTCGAGAGCATCGCGCGGCTGGTGACGGCGTGCTGCACCTGGCCGTCGGCGCCCGGCGCCCCCGACAGCTCGAGCACCCGCGCCCACAGCCGACGCGCGGCACGGAGCTTGGCGATGGAGGGGAACTGCTCGTCGGTCACGGCGAAGCGGAACTCCAGGAGGTTCGCTGCCTCGGCGACGTCGAGGCCCGCCGACGTCAGCAGGCGCAGGATCGTGATGCCGGCGGAGAGCGAGGCGGCCAGCTCCTGGGCGTCGCTCGCACCGTGCTCGTGCGCGACGGTCGCATCGACCGTCATCGCCCGCACACCGTGCTGCCGCGCGAGCTCCGCGAGCCGCCCGACCGTGCGCTCGACGTCCACGTCGTGGCCGCGGACGGTGGAGCTGATGGGATCGACCGCGAGGCAGGTGCCGGTCGCGGGCGTCACGCCGTCGGCGTCGAGCAGGGCGCTGAACGCCTCCGCTGCGCCGACCGGGTCGTCCGGGCAGTCGACCGCCACGGGCGCGAGGTCGAGGAAGACCTTGTCGAGCACGGCCGGCAGGTCGGCGGTGGCGATGCCGCCGCGGCCGACCGTGAGCCACAGGCTGGTGACGCCGTTCTCGAGGTCCTGGACCGCGTCGGCCGCGGCCTGCTTCACGTCGGGGTCCCCGAGGTGCGCCCGCACGTCCCAGCCGTCCTGCGGCCGGGTCACCGCCGCGCCGCGGGTGAAGGGAGCCTGGCCCGGGAGGCCGGTCGGCGGCAGGCCCTCGAGGGAGGCAGGGGTGCCGAGCGGGGGGATCGCCACGCCGTCGAGCGTCGCGCGGGTGAGCTTCTGCCACACCAGGTCGTCCGGGTCGTCGGCCGTCATCCGGCCCGCCTTGCGGAGCACGTCGGCCGCGGCCTTCTCCCACCGCGCCCGCTCGTCGGCAGGGTCGTGGTCCCGCCCGTCGGCCAGCAGCGACAAGTGCTCCATGCTGCGAAGCCTAGGAGCCGGGTCGAGGCCCGGCCACCGCTTGTGACAAGTGCAACCCGCCAGGTCAGAGGCCGAGGGCAGCGCGGACGACGATCACCGTGCCGATGCCGCAGACACCGGCCGCAGCGCCGTACGACAGCGCGGCACGCAGGCCTCCCCCGAGGATGCCGCGACGGGTCGCAGCCGCCTCGACGCGGACCAGGAGGTCTCGGGCGAGCAGGCCGACGACCGCCAGCGACGTCGCCATCCCGATCCCGAACGCGACCACGAGGACGACGCCGAACCACGCCCTGCCGATGGCCGTCGCCGCGAGGAACAGCAGGAGCGCGGACGGGCTCGGCACCAGGCCGCCGACCAGGCCCATCGCCCAGAGCCCGAGCCGACCCGGGGCGGCTGCCGGCGCGGACTCCTGGGTCTCGCTCGGCTCGAGGACCGCGACGTGCCCGTGGCCATGCCCATGCCCATGCCCGTGGCCATGCCCGTGACCGTGACCGTGGCCGTGGCCATGCCCGTGACCGTGGCCCGTGTCCCGAGGCCGCCTGTCGTCGAGCGGACCGCAGCAGCGAGACGCCGAGCCCGACGATGAGGGCCCCGGTTGCCAGCGTCAGCCACGGGTAGATGCGGGCAGGCACGAACGCCGTGCCCAGGGACACGAGCAGCCCCAGGACCAGGACCGACCCCGTGTGCGCTGCGGTCACGCTGCCTCCGACCAGCGTGGCCGAGCGCCACGAGGAGTCCCCGCGCTGCGACAGGTAGAACGCCATCACCGTCTTGCCGTGCCCCGGCGCCAGGGCGTGCGAGGCGCCGAGCACCACGGCGAGGACGAGGGCGAGCAGGCCGGCCAGCAACCCGTGCTCCCCGAGCAGGTCGGTGACCTTCGACGTCAGCGCGCTGCCCGGACCCGACGGCGTCGCGATCGCGCCCGCCTCCTGCAGCGAGGCCGCCGGTCCGCCGGGCTCGACGTCCGAGCCGGGCCGCGGTCACCGACAAGGGTGAGGTGAGCATGTCCGTCGGGTACGTCGTCAGCCGGTCGCTCACGCTGTCCTCGGGCACGTCGGAGTCGACAAGTGTCATCCGGTCGCCCACCGCCGTGACCTCGCGCCAGCCGACCACGCCCGGAGCCGAGCCGTCCTGGAAGACGAGCTCAGCTGGCGCTGTCGGAGGACGAGGTCGGCCGCCGCCTCGAACGAGCAGGTGATGCGGGTGATCGGCAGGCCGCCCTCGCCCGGCTTCGTGCTCGCGCCGACGTCGCCGGTGGTCAGGGACAGCGGCCGGTCACCGAGGCGGAGCGACAGGCGCGGCCTCGCCTTCGCGCACTCCGACGCGGCGAGGGCCGGGAGGTCGTCGACGCGCTTGCCCAGCTGGGCGGTCGGGATCTCCGCGAGGTCGACGACGTGCTCGAGCGTCACGCCGTCGGGCGAGACGAGCAGGCCGGTGTACCGGTTCACGGTGAAGTTGCCGAGCGGGTGCGCGGACGCCGTGGGGGCTGCCACGACGAGCAGGGCGACCACGGCCAGGGCGAGCAGCCCGAGCCGTCGTAGGACGTGGTGACGGTTCATCGCGAGCCTCCGTCGCGGATCGTGGCGAGGGCGTCACGCGCTCGCGCCTGCTGCCAGGGCGAAGCGCCCGGATCGACGGCGAGCGCGTGCCGCAGGTGGGCGGTGGCCGCGGCGTCCATGCCGAGCGCCGCCTCGACCAGGCCACGGTGCAGCCACAGCCGCGACTCCTGGGTGCCGAGACGCGTCGCCTTCTCCGCGAAGCCGAGGGCCTCCCGGTCCTGGCCGTTGACGTGCAGCGCCCAGGCGAGGGCGTCGGCGACGTGGATGCTGCGCCGCCGGTCCCACTCGGCGCGGGCCTGGGTCAGGGCCTTGGCCGCCGACCCGTGGTCCGCCTCGAACAGGGCCGTCTCGAGGTCGGTGTCGACGCCGTTCGCCTCCAGCAGACGCACGGTCGTGCGGACCACCGAGAACTGCTGCTCGGCGGCTGCGGGCTGTCCCCGGTGCAGCAGGAGCTCGCCGAGCTCGGTGAGGTACTCCGGGCAGCGGCAGCCGGGTGACCACGTCACGCCACCGCTTGCTCGGCCACGTCGAGGCGGCCCTGGGCGACGGCCAGCCGCGCTCGGCTGACGAGCGCCGGCACGTAGCCGGGGCTCTCGCGCAGGGCCTGGCGCAGGTGCGTCTGCGCCGCGCCGACCCGGCCGTCGCGCCGGTCCAGCTCGGCCACCTGGGTGAGCAGGAAGCCGCGGTCGGCGTGCGACGCGCTCTGCGTCGCGCGTCATCAGCACGCGCGTGGCGCCGCGCGAGGTCGCCTCGGAGCTCGAGGGCGTAGGAGTAGCGAGACGCGACGGGGACACCGGGCTGGCGCCGGTCCGCGACGCGAAGAGCGTGGAGCTGGCCCGGGTAGTCGCCGAGCTCGGTCAGGGCGTCGATCCGCACCGCCAGGGCGTTCGCCTGCCGGGGATCGATCGCAAGAGCGGCCCGCGACTCGCGCAGGGCCTCACCGAAGCGGTGCCGCGCCGCGGCGACCGCGGCTGCCGAGGCGTGCGCGGTCGCGTTGTCGTCCGGCTGCACCTCGAACGACCGCGCGACGACCTCGTCGGCCTTGCCGTAGTAGGTGGAGTCGCCCGTGACGCGGGCCTGCTCGACGTAGGCCAGTCCCAGCGTGGCCCAGCCGGGGGCGTCGCCGGGCACCCGCCGGAGGCGGTCCTGCAGTGACGTGATGACGGAGGTCAGGTCCTGTCCGGGCGCGGCGACCAGCGCGGTGCTGCCGGCCGGGGTCGGCGCGTCCGGAGCGCTGTCGTCGCGAGCGAGCCCGAGCGCGCCGGAGACGGAGAGCACGAGGGCGGTCACGACGACCGCGGCGTACTTGATCATGGTTCTCCTCGAACCGGAGGGTGCGGACCGGCCCCGACGTCGGGACCGGTCCGCTCCTCAAGGGGTGGTCAGGCCGCGAGGCTTGACCGCGGACGCCGGCGGAGGCCGACGATGCCCGCCAGGAGCGCAACGAGCCCCAGGCCGAGCGAGGTGGCCGAGAGGCCGGTGCCCCACGAGCCCGGCGAGCGAGAAGCCCGCGCCGCCGCTGTCGGACTTCTTCTCCTGCTGACGGTTCAGCACCGCCACCCGGGTGCGGGGCGTCGTCGCTGCCGCGGGCCGGGAGCGCGAGGTACGGGAACGTCTCGCTGAACTCCTGGTCGTTGGTGTCGACGCCGTCACTCAGGTCGTTCGGGTTGCCCACGAGCTCGCCCTCGACGACCTGCAAGGAGATGTCGATGACGTCGTCAGCGAGCCGCCGGCCGTTCGGGTAGCCCTGGACGTCCCCGCCGATGACACCGAGTCGGTTCGGGTTCTCGGTGACCGGGGTCGTCAGGTTGAGCCGCAGCTGCTCGCTCGGCGTGACGCCCTCGGGCTGGTTGAGCCCGTCGACGCCGGTGAGGAACACCGACACGAGGTCGTTGCGCGGCTCGTCCGGAGCCGGGATGCCGTACACCGCCTCGATGAGCTTCGGCAGCTCCGGCTTCGTCACGTAGTCGAGGAACTGCGTGTCGTTGGAGGGCTGGGACGCGTTGAACTTGTCCTTGTCCTTCACCGGGATGACGACCTCGTTGACCAGCGGCATGCCGAGACGGGAGACCTGGTGGTACTTCCCGTCGACGCCACGGCGGTCCGTGGTCGTCCAGATGCCGACGATCGGGTTCTTCGTCGTGTTCTTGTTCTTCGAGAGCATCACGCGGGGCACCTGCAGCGCCACGCTGTTGACGTTGAACCCGGCGAGGGTGTCGTCCCCGGCCTCGCTGAAGTCGCCGCCGTAGAGCAGGTCGAAGACCCGCAGGTCGAGGAAGAACGGGTCCTCGGCCTGGCCGGCGAACGAGCTGCCCCGCCCGTCGATGATCGTCGTTGATGCCCTGGTCCGCAGGTGCGCCGTAGTCGGGCATCGAGGCCGCGCCGACGTCGGACGGAACGACCTTGCGCCGACCTGACGAGCACCGTGCTGCGCCCGTCCCGTGATCCGGGTGAGCCGGTAGGTCTGGTAGAAGTTCAGGTTCTCGTCGTTGAGCGAGGTCACCGGTCCCGTGGCGTACAGGAAGGTGTTCCCGCTCCGGTAGTGGTCCTTGAAGGTCCACCGGTAGATGACGTCGGCCTTGGTGTCGCCGTCGTTGTCGATCTTGATGTCGTAGCGCGCATCGTTGGCGAACGAGTAGAAGTTCGGACCGCCGGCCGGCTCCTCGAACGGGATCCAGTTGGCGATGAGCGTGACCGTGTTCTGACGGTCCGGGCTCCGGAACGCGTAGAGGTCGGTCGTGTCGTACTGAGGCATCCCCGAGATCAGCGGTGCCTCGCGGTGGCTGGACGCCTGGGCGCCGACCGGTCCCAGACCGGCGAGGCCGACCGCAGCCAGCAGTCCGCCAGTGGCGGTGAGGGCGAAAGCTGCGCGCCGCCCCCGGGCGCGTGGATGACGATTCATCCCTGTCCCTTCGAGAGGGCCCGCGCGCCGCCGGGTGGCGGACTGATGAAGGACGGTCGTTGCGCGACCGCGCCCCGTGGGATCCCTCCCTCTCGTCCTGGGGCATGGTGACGTGGGCCACACCGTGTTCGGGCTGGGCGGGTGCCCGGATGGGGCGCGCGCCAAACCCGGACCGAACAGGACTGTTGCCGAGATCCGGCAACAAGGGCTGCGGGTCAGGAAGGCTCGATCTCGACCAGCCTCGCGCCTGCCCAGGCGTCCATCTGGTCGACGTGGTGCGCGTCGCGCGGATCGCCCGACGCACCCATCGGCACGACCCAGCCGCTGCGGTCCAGTCCGGCGAGGTCCCAGACGTAGCGCGCGACGGAGCCCCGGATGGCGGTCGAGGCGCCGGGGACGGTCCCGGTGCAACGCACGCAGTCGTTGTCCCCGGCGAGCTCGGGCGGATCGGAGAGCGCGCCGCCGAGCACGTGGTACGGCGCAAAGACGTGCCGCGCGCCCCAGGGCCCAGGCCGCTCCCCGGACGCCACCTCCTCGAGGGTCTCGACGAGATGGCGGTCGACGTGGGGCACCACGGCGCGGCCCTCGTCACGCAGCACGTTGGTCAGGCTCAGGTACACCTGCACGGGCACCATGAACCACGCCGCGAACACCGAGCTGTACGGCGGGTCCTCCAGCCGGGCGAACGGCGGTGACTCGCTGAGCCTCCGGACCAGGACGTCACGGACCAGGACGAAGAGGCCTGCGCCCTCGCTGTCGGTGGCGAAGCGCTGGTCCCACGCCAGGACGTCGGCGCGGACGGCTTGTGCCCCGTCGCTGAGGTCGGCCTCGTCGAGCCCGGCCAGGGCGCTGACGAGGGCGACCGGCTGGCCGGCCAGGGCGTCGGCGTGGATCGCCTCGAACGCCGCGAGGTCCAGGTCGTCGCGTCCCTCGAGGAGCGCCGCGATGCGGTCCGCGCGGCCGGGTGGCGCGAACTCGATCCCGAGCCGGTCGTAGGACTCGTCCATCCGCTGGTTGGCCGTGACCACCGCGCCGTCCGCGGGAACCCGACGGTGCGGGAGGTCGTCGAGCCACCCGGTCCAGGCGCAGGTGGGGTCCCAGCCGCGGACGGGGCGCCAACGGTTCTCCTCGGGGCGGTCGGGCACGGCGCCCACGACGCGGTGCCGCACGTCGCCGTGGACGTCGGCCACCACCAGGTTGTTCACCGGCTCGACCCAGCCGGTCAGTGCCTGCTCGACGTCGTCGCTGGTGCGTGAGCGGAGCAGCGGCAGCAGGCAGTCGAAGCCGAGCGAGCCGAGCACCATCGACGCGGCGCGCAGGCTGAGCACGTGATCGTCGCCGGGCTCGCCGTGGAAGACCGGGCCGTTGCCCGTCACGACGACCTCGACCGCCTCCGGCTCGTGGTCGCGGACCTCGACGACCTCGCGGTGCACGTCGGCGGGCTGCCAGCCGTCCGGGCTCTCCCACCACACCTCGTCACCGCGGCGCTCGAGGTGCTCCTCGTAGACGTCCTGGTAGTCGGCCATCGCGTTGGTGATCCCCCAGGCGACGTCGCCGGCGTGCGCGAAGTGCTGGACGCCGGGGACGCCCGGGAACGTGAAGCCGGCGACGTCGATCCCCTCGGGCGGGCAGGTCAGCCGCACCTGGGCGTAGACGTTGGGCGACTCGAACGACCGGTGCGGGTCCCCTCCGACCAACGGCTTGCCCGAGGTGGTGCGCTCACCTCCGACGGCCCACGCGTTGCTGCCGGGGACCCACAGGCCCTCGTCGTGGAAGAGGGTGGCGACCTGCCGGCCGACGGTGTCGTCGAGGTGGCGCCGCCAGAGCTTGGTGGGGAACGACGCGAAGAGCACGTGCAGCCCGGCGAAGACCGCCAGCGGCGTCCACGGCTGCCAGCGCCCGGGGTGGTGTCCGGTGCTCTCGAGCTCCGGGAGCGTCAGGTCCAGCTCGTCCGAGACGACGTGGTCGTTGACCCCGTCGACGAAGGCGGTGACGAAGGCCTTGGTGTCGTCACCGAGACCGTCGTACGCCCGGCGGCCGAGGGCCTCGATGCCGACCCGGCGCACCATGCGGTCCCAGGGCAGCCCCGACGTGCCGAGCAGGGCCGCGGTGCGGCCCTCGGCCTTGAGCCGGGAGTGCTCGAGCTGCCAGGTGCGGTCGCGGGCGGCGGTGCGGCCCTGGAGGTAGGCGAGCTCCTCGACCGTGTCGGCGATGACCTGGGGGACGCCCCAACGGTCTCGACGGACCTCGCTCACCGGATCATCACGCGGTCATTGTTCACGGGTGAGGCAGGGGTACACCTGTCTTGTATGAATCTGTATCTGACTTGTATGCTCGACACATGACAGGTCATCGGTTCGAGACGGTCGCGCAGGACCTGCGTGAGCGGATCGCCGACGGGCGCACCGGTCCGGGCGGCGCGCTCGACAGCGAGGCCGAGATCGGCCGGCGTCACGGAGTCAGCCGGGTGACCGTCCGGCGTGCGCTGGAGGGCCTCCGCGACGAGGGACTCGTCGTCAGCCGGGCCGGCTCCGGCTGGTACGTCGCCGGCACCCCCCTGCGCCAGCGTCTCGGCGTCGGCGTCGTCCGGCACGCTCCGTCGGCCGTCGCGGCCACGGGTGCCGTGGCTCACCGCGAGGTGCTCGCGTTCCGCTACATCGTGCCGCCGCCGGAGGCGCGCGACCTGCTCGTGCCCGACGACACCGAGGGCGGGCCCGACGAGGTGCTGCACGTGCGCTCACGGCGGCGCACCACCGACGTCGACGACCGCACCGAGCCGCTCGACCTCACCGACGAGTGGGTACCCGCCGCCCTGGCCGGACCGGTGAGCCGCGACGACGCCGCCGACCCCGGCCTCTGGGCGACGCTGCGGCGGGCCGGCAGCCGCGTCGACGTCGTGCGGCAGAGCGTCTCCGCCGCCGTGGCAGGTCCGGACGACGCCGAGCTGCTGCAGCTCGACGTGGGTGCGCCCCTCCTCGTCGTCCGCCGCCTCGCCGTCGGCCCCTCCGGGCCCCTCGCCCTCGCCGTCCACCGCTACGTCGCGCACCGGTTCAGCCTCGACGTCGACCTCGCGGGCTGGCCGGACGAACCCCGAGTCACCACCCCGACTCCCGATCGGAGCTCCTCGTGAAGGTCCTCGTCACCGGCGGTGCCGGCTTCATCGGCGCCAACTTCGTCCTGCGTGCCGACCGACTGCGCCCGGACTGGCACGTCACGGTGCTGGACGCGCTCACCTACGCCGGCAACCCCGACAACCTCAGCGGCGCCTCCGAGCGGGTCCGGCTGGTCGAGGGCTCGGTCGCCGACCAGGCGCTGGTGGACTCGCTCGTCGAGGAGTCGGACGCGGTCGTGCACTTCGCCGCGGAGTCGCACAACGACAACTCCCTGCACGACCCGTGGCCCTTCATGGAGTCCAACATCATCGGCACCTACCGGCTGCTCGAGGCGGTCCGCGCCCACGGCGTCCGGCTGCACCACGTCTCCACCGACGAGGTGTACGGCGACCTCGAGCTGGACGACCCGAACCGCTTCACCGAGACCACGCCGCTGAACCCGTCGAGCCCCTACTCCGCGTCGAAGGCCAGTGCCGATCTCCTGGTCCGTGCATGGATGCGCTCGTTCGGCGTGCAGGCGACCCTGAGCAACTGCTCGAACAACTACGGGCCCTTCCAGCACGTGGAGAAGTTCATCCCGCGCCAGATCACGAACATCATCGACGGCGTGAAGCCGCGCCTCTACGGCACCGGCCAGAACGTGCGCGACTGGATCCACGTCGACGACCACAACGACGCCGTGCTCACGATCCTCGACGAGGGGCGCCTCGGGGAGACCTATCTCATCGGCGCCGACGGCGAGCAGGACAACCTGCACGTCCTGCAGGTGCTGCTCGAGCTCATGGGCAGGCCGGCGGACTGGTTCGACCACGTCAACGACCGCGCGGGCCACGACCTCCGCTACGCGATCGACTCCACCAAGCTCCGTGCCGAGACGTCGTGGCGACCGCAGTACGCCGACCTCCGCTCCGGCCTCGACGCGACGATCGCGTGGTACCGCGACCACGAGTCGTGGTGGCGCCCGGTCAAGGAGGCCACCGAGGCGAAGTACGCCCGCACCGGCCAGTAGCCGCTGGTCGAGCCTGTCGAGACCTACGCCGGAGGCACCAGGGCGAAGTCCTTCGCCGGCACCCAGCCCTCGCTGTCGCGGTGCTCGTAGATCCAGAACTGGTCGACGTCGAACCGGCAGTCGAAGCCGGCCATCTCGTCGAACGCCCTGTCCAGCAAGGCGTCGTCGAGGTGGTGCGCCACCGTGACGTGCGGGTGGTAGGGGAACTCGACGTCGACCGCCAGCGGCCCCGAACGTACGGCGGACGCGAGCATCTCGCAGCCCCAGATCCCCTGCACGACGTTGACGAACACGACCGGCGAGACGGGCCTGAAGGTGCCGGTCCCCCGCAGCCGGACGGTGAACGCCGGCGTCGCCGCGGCAGCAGCGGCGAGGTGGTCGAGGATCGCGGGCAGCTCGGCGTCGTCGACCTCGGTCGGCGGCAGCAGCGTCACGTGCGTCGGGATGCCGTGGGCCTCGGGGTCGCCCAAGCCGATGCGGTACTCCTGGAGCCCTGCACCCCACGGGTCCGGGACCGCCACGGACACGCCGATCGTCGTCACAGCCGACCAGGGTAGCCGGGCCGCCTGTCGAGGCCCCGTCGAGGCTCGGAGGGCCTCATCGGGGAACGGTGAAGCCCACCCGCTCGTAGACGTCGGCGAGGGTCCGCTCCGCGACGGCGCGGGCGCGCTCGGCGCCCGCGGCCAGGATCGCGTCCAGGGCCGCACGGTCCTCGAGCAGCTCGAAGGTGCGCTCCCGGAACGGCGTCACGAACTCCACGACGACCTCGGCCAGGTCGCCCTTGAGGTCGCCGTACCCGCGCCCGGCGTACTTGTCGACGAGGGCATCGACCGTCTCGCCGGTGAGGGCGGAGTAGATCGTGAGCAGGTTGGAGACTCCCGGCTTGTCCTCCTGGTCGAAGCGGATCTCCGTCTCGGAGTCGGTGACCGCGCTGCGGATCTTCTTCGCCGAGACCTTCGGGTCGTCGAGGAGCTCGACGATGCCGTTGGGGCTCGAGTTGGTCTTCGACATCTTCGCCGTCGGGTCCTGCAGGTCGCCGATGCGGCCGGTCGCCTTGAGGATGTAGGGCTCGGGCAGCGGGAACGTCTTCTTGTAGCGGTGGTTGAAGCGACCCGCGAGGTCACGGGTGAGCTCGAGGTGCTGACGCTGGTCCTCGCCGACCGGGACGTACTTCGGCCGGTACAGCAGGATGTCCGCGGCCTGCAGCATCGGGTAGGTCAGCAGGCCGACGCTCGCGGCGCTCTCACCGCCCTTCGCGGTCTTGTCCTTGAACTGAGTCATCCGCTTGGCCTCGCCGTAGCCGGTGAGGCACATCATCACCCAGCCGAGCTGGGCGTGAGCCGGGACGTCGGACTGCAGGAAGATCGCCGCGCGCTCGGGATCGATCCCGGTCGCGATCAGCTGAGCGGCGGCGCGGCGGGAGCGTTCGAGCAGCACCTTCGGGTCGTGGTCGACCGTGATCGCGTGCATGTTCGCGATGAAGAAGAACGGCTGCATGTCGTCCTGGAGAGCCGCCCACTGCCTGGTCGCGCCGAGGTAGTTGCCGAAGTGGAAGGAGTCCCCCGTCGGCTGGATCCCGGAGAGGACCCGCGGCAGTGCGCTGGTGGTCGAGTCGGCCATGCCCTCATCCTCTCAGGGCGTGTCACCCGGTTTCGTCGGCCTCCGCCTCGGACGGGACGGGGGCGGCGTTGAGGCTCACGCGGACCCGGCTGACCCGACGCCCCTCGACGACCAGCACGCTGATGCGGTGGCCCTCGAGGTCGACTGCGTCGCCCGCCGCGGGGATGCGACCGAGGCGGCTCATCAGGAAGCCGGCGACCGTCTCGTAGGGGCCCTCCGGCAGCTCGACGCCCGTCTCGTCCTCGAAGTCGTCGAGGTTGAGCAGGCCGTCGACCTCGACGTCACCACTGAGGTGCCGGGTGGTCTCGCCCTCGGCCACGTCGTACTCGTCGCGGATGTCGCCGACGAGCTCCTCGACGAGGTCCTCCATCGTGACGATGCCGGCGGTGCCGCCGTACTCGTCGGCGACCATCGCCATGTGGATGCCTTCGCGGCGCATGTCGGTCAGGGCAGCGAGGATCGGCCGCGTCCACGGCAGGGTGAGGATCTCTCTCGTCAGCTCGCTGACCCGGATGGAGCGACTCGCCATCTCCGGGTCGAGGAGGTCGCGCACGTGCACGAAGCCGATCACGTCGTCCGCAGAGCCTCGGATGACCGGGTAGCGCGAGTGCGGCTGCGACAACGCCTCACGGGCCGCTCTGTAGACGGGCACGCTCGCGTCGAGGAAGTCGACGTCGGTGCGCGGCACCATCACCTCGCGGATCTGGCGGTCACCGGCCTCGAAGACGTCCTCGAGGATCCGGCGCTCCTCCTCGCCGAGCGCCTCGTGCGAGCCGACGAGCTCGCGCAGCTCCTCGTCGGACATCTGCTCGCGCTTCGCGTTCGGGTCGCCGCCGAGCAGCCGGACCACGACGTCGGTGGAGAAGCTGAGCAACCAGATGACCGGGCGGGACAGGGTCGAGATCCGGTCGATGAGCGGGCCGAGCGCGAGCGCGAAGCCCTCCGCGCGCTGCAGGGCGAGCCGCTTCGGCACCAGCTCGCCGAACACGAGCGAGAGGTACGAGATCGCCAGCGTCACGAGCACGAGCGCGAACGTGTCGGCGAGGCCCGTGCTCAACCCCCAGCCGCGGAGCGTCGGGGCCAGGTCCTCGGCGAGGGTGGCGCCGCCGAAGGCCGCGGAGAGGAAGCCCGCGAGGGTCACGCCGACCTGCACGGAGGCGAGGAAGCGGTTGGGGTCCTTGTTCAGCTCCGCGACGATCTCGCCGCGACGGCCGCGGTCGGCCATGGCACGGGCCTGGGTCTCGCGCAGGCTCACGAGGGAGATCTCGGCTGCGGCGAAGACGCCACCGACGAGGACGAAGAACAGCACCAGGACGACGTAGAGCACGGTCTCGTTCACCGCAGGGCCGGCTGTCTATGGTCGTCGTCCATGCGTTCAGGATAGGGATCATGCGGTTCCCCCAAGACGTCCCCACGCTGCGCGACGGCGACGTCACGTTGCGCGCGCACCGGCCCGACGACGCGGTCGGCACGCTGGAGCAGTGCCTCGACCCGGTGAGCATCCGGTGGACGACGGTGCCGCTGGGCTACACCCGTGCGGACGCCGACCGCTTCGTGCGCGACGTCATGCCGGGCGGCTGGCGGATGGAGCAGGAGCTCGGCTTCGCGGTGGAGGCGCTCGACGACGACGGGGTCCCTCGGTACGCCGGCAGCGTGATGCTCCGACCCGAGGGCGACCGGCGGGCCGAGATCGCGTACGGCGCCCACCCGTGGGCTCGCGGTCGCGGCGTGATGGAGCGGGCCCTGCGGCTGATGCTCGACTGGGGCTTCGCCGAGCGCGGCATCGAGACCGTGGTCTGGTGGGCGCACCAGGGCAACTGGGCTTCGCGGAAGCTGGCCTGGCGGGTCGGGTTCTCGATCGAGGGCAGGGCTCGCACGTGGCTCGAGCAGCGCGGCGAGCTCCGCGACGCCTGGGTCGGCACGCTCCTGGCCGGCGACCCGAGGCACCCGCGCACGCCCTGGTACGACGCTCCGCGGATCACCGGCTCGCAGCTGGTGCTACGCCCGCTGGCCAGGTCCGACGCCGACCGGGTCGTCGAGGCGTGCCAGGACCCGGAGACCGCTCGCTGGCTCGGTCAGATCCCGCAGCCCTACACGCTCCGCCTGGCTCATGCCTTCATCGAGACCCGCTTCGAGGAGGCGGCCTCGGGGCGCGTGCTCACCTGGGCGATGGCCGACCCGTCGTCGGGCAGCCTCGTCGGGCTGATCAACCTGTTCGACATCGAGCCCGGCGCCTTCGCCGAGGTCGGCTACTGGGTGCACCCCGCCGCCCGCGGCCGTGGCATCGCCACCGAGGCCACCCGGCTCGCGGTGCGGCACGCCTTCGTCCCGGTCGACGACGGCGGGCTCGGACTGGTCCGTGTGCGCGGAGTCGCGGCGGTGGCGAACCTCGCGTCGCGCGCGGTGCTGTCGAGAGCCGGACTCACCGAGCAGGGTCGCGAACGTCGCCACGTCCTGCTCGGCGACGGCACCCGCGCCGACGCTGTCGTCTACGACGTGCTGCCTGAGGACCCGGGGCTCGAGCCACCCTCGGTGGTCGAGTAGCCGCGAGGAACGAGCGGCGTATCGAGACCAAGTCCCACAAGGTAAAGGTTCGAGAATCCCCAACCAGGGCTGGGGAAAGTCGCCGATCTCATCCCAAGACTGTCGGTGGTCCCCTCTAGCGTTGGTTCCATGAGAAGGCCGGGCCCGAGCACCGTCGACACCGAGCGGACAATGCTCGACCGGGTCCGCTCCACCCACCACGCAGTGCAGGTGTGGCAGGCGAGCGAGCTGCAGTCCGTGGTCGAGTGGGCTGGCCTGCACCTCCTCGAGACACCCATGGACGTCCCCGCGGTCTCGCACCCCGGACCACGAGGCACCGAGGGTGTGTTGTTCCTCGCTGGCCTAGGTGCTCGTGGAGTGGAGGAGTTCGCCCTGCCCGAGCTGGCTGCTGCGCTGGGGATGTCGGAGCGGGCGACCCGGCTCTACGTCGGGGAGGCCCTCGAGCTCCACGACCGCCTCCCCCGGCTGTATGCAGCGACGATGGACGGGGTCCTCCCGGTCTGGCGGGCCCGCCAGATCGCCGCCCAGACCCGCACCCTCGTCCCCGAGGTCGCCGCGTACGTCGATGCGCACCTGTCGCCGTTCGCCGACAAGATCAACACCGGCCGGATCAAGCGGTGTGTCGACGCAGCGTTGCTGCACTGCGACCCCGACACCGCACGGGCCCGTGCTGAAGCCGCTGCGGAGCAGCGGCACGTCGAGGTGCTCGATCACCTGGACGGGATCTCCACCCTGGTCGCGGTGCTGCACACCCCCGACGCCCTCGCCCTGGAGCACCGGATCACTGTGATCGCGACCTGGATGGCCGAGCTCGGTGACACCGACTCCGTGCACGTGCGCCGCGCCCGAGCTCTCGCCCTCCTCGCCGACCCGCAGGCCGCAGTGACGTTCGAAGACCAGTGCTACGCCCACGCCCGCGGCAACAACACAGACCCGGTGGTCGAGTGCCGCGAGCCTGCGAGCGGTGTATCGAGACCACACGGACCGAACCTCGAGCTGCACGTCAACCTGAGCGAGGCGACGCTGGCTTCGCTGTCGCCGGTGGCGCGGGTCGAGGGCGCCGGCCGTCGGATGCCGGTCCCGCTGACCGCGGTCGAGGCCTGGCTGCGAGACCTCGCCCCCGACGCCACCATCACCCTGACCCCGGTCATCGACCTGACCGAACGGATCGCCGTCGACGCCTACGAGACCCCACCCCGCCTCGCCCGACAGGTCGAGCACCGTGACCTCGTGTGCGTCTTCCCCTGGTGCGGCCGACGAGGCCGCTCGTCAGGGCGCCAGCTCGAGCCGGCAGGCAGCGACGCCGTCCTCGTCGACGTGCGGCGGACGCGTGACGGGGAAGGCGACACGGACCACCCGACTCACGGTCCCGTCTGACGGCCCACGTCGACCTTGCCGTACCCGACCGACCGTGAGGTGTTCTCGTCGGCGTAGGCAGTGACCTTCACCGTGACGGAGGCGGGCGACGGTGCTGTGCCCGAGACCTCGACCTCTGCCGTGACGGTCCGGCTCCTGGCGTCGTACACACACGGCGGGTGGCCCTCGCTGCCGCTCCAGCCGGCCGTCAAGGCGCGGTCAGCGGGCGCGTCGTCGTCGCCGATGCCGATGCCGAGGAGGAGGACCGCCCCCAGGAGCACCACGACCCCGGCGACGACTGCGAGTCGCCGCCGGGTCGCCACGAGATCAGCCGAGGGAGGCGATCGCGTCGTTGAAGGTCTTCGACGGGCGCATCACCGCGGTGGCCTTCTCGTCGTCGGGGCGGAAGTAGCCACCGATGTCGGTGGGCTCGCCCTGGACGCCGATGAGCTCGTCGCTGATCGCCTGCTCCTGCTCGGTCAGCGTCGCAGCGAGGTCCGAGAACGCGGAGGCGAGCTCGGTGTCGTCGGTCTGCTTCGCCAGCTCCTGCGCCCAGTAGAGGGCGAGGTAGAAGTGGCTGCCGCGGTTGTCGATCCCGCCGACGCGTCGGCTCGGCGACTTGTTCTCGTCGAGCAGGGTGCCGGTGGCGCGGTCGAGGGTGTCAGCGAGGACCTGGGCCTTCGGGTTGTCCGTCGTCTTCGCCAGGTGCTCGAAGCTCACCGCGAGCGCGAGGAACTCACCGAGGCTGTCCCAGCGCAGGTAGTTCTCCTTCACCAGCTGCTGCACGTGCTTCGGGGCCGAGCCGCCGGCGCCGGTCTCGAAGAGTCCACCACCGTTGATGAGCGGGACGATCGACAGCATCTTCGCGCTGGTGCCGAGCTCGAGGATCGGGAAGAGGTCGGTGAGGTAGTCGCGGAGCACGTTGCCGGTCACCGAGATCGTGTCCTCGCCCTTGCGGATCCGCTCCAGGGAGTACGTCGTCGCGTCGGCCGGCGCCATGATCTCGATCGTGAGGCCGCTGGTGTCGTGCTCGGGGAGGTACTGCTTCACCTTCGCGATGAGCTGGGCGTCGTGGGCGCGTGACTCGTCGAGCCAGAAGACCGCAGGGGCGCCGCTCTCGCGGGCCCGCCCGACGGCGAGCTTGACCCAGTCGCGGATCGGCACGTCCTTGGTCTGGCACATGCGCCAGATGTCGCCCGGGCCGACCTGGTGCTCGAAGACGACGTTGCCGTCGGAGTCGGTCACCGTGACGGTGCCGGCCGCGCCGAGCTCGAAGGTCTTGTCGTGGCTGCCGTACTCCTCCGCCTTCTGCGCCATCAGGCCGACGTTGGGCACCGAGCCCATCGTCGACGGGTCGAAGGCGCCGTTCGCGCGGCAGTCGTCGATGACGGCCTGGTAGACGCCGGCGTAGCTGCTGTCGGGGATGACCGCGAGGGTGTCGTGCTCCTCGCCGTCCGGGCCCCACATGTGGCCGGACGTGCGGATCATCGCAGGCATCGACGCGTCGATGATCACGTCGCTCGGGACGTGCAGGTTGGTGATGCCGCGGTCGGAGTCGACCATCGCGAGCCGCGGACCCTCGGCGAGGCCCTGCTCGATCGAGGAGCGGATCGCCTTGCCCTGGTCGTCGGGGAGGGCGTCGAGCCCGTTGAGGATCGCGCCGAGCCCGTTGCTGGACGACAGTCCGGCCTCGGCCAGCGCGACGCCGTGCTCCTCGAAGACCTTCGGCAGGAAGGCCTCGACCGCGTGGCCGAAGAGGATCGGGTCGGAGACCTTCATCATCGTGGCCTTGAGGTGCACCGAGAACAGGACGTCCTCGTCCTTCGCGCGCTGGATCTGCGCGTCGAGGAACGTCTCGAGCTCCGCGACGTCCATCGACGTCGCGTCGACGACCTCGCCCTCGAGCACCGCGACCTGCTCCTTGAGCACGGTCTTCACGCCCGCCTCGTCGACGTGCTCGATGGTCAAGAAGGTGTCCTTGTCCATGACCGCGGACTTCTCGTTCGACCGGAAGTCGCCGGAGGTCATGTGGGCGACGTTCGTCTTGGAGTCCGCCGTCCAGGCACCCATCGAGTGCGGGTGGGACCGCACGTAGTTCTTCACGCTCGCGGGGGCACGCCGGTCGGAGTTGCCCTCCCGCAGGACGGGGTTGACCGCGCTGCCCTTGACGCGGTCGTAGCGCTCGCGGACGTCGCGCTCGTCGTCGGTCTTGGGGTCGCCCGGGTAGTCGGGCAGGTCGTAGCCCTGCTTCTGCAGCTCGGCGACGGCGGCCTTCAGCTGCGGCACCGACGCGCTGATGTTCGGCAGCTTGATGATGTTGGCCTCGGGCGTCTTCGCGAGCTCGCCCAGCTCGGCGAGCGCGTCGTCGAGCCTCTGGTCGTCGGTCAGCCGCTCCGGGAACTGCGCGATGATCCGCCCCGCCAACGAGATGTCGCGCGTGTCGACCTCGACGCCCGCCTGCCCGGCGTACGCCTGGATGATCGGCAGGAGGGAGTACGTCGCCAGCAGCGGCGCCTCGTCGGTGTGGGTGTAGATGATCTTCGGGTCGGCCACTGCGGCTCCGTTCGGCACGGGGGTGGGTCCAGAGATTTCTTGACGTCAAGATATCTCACCGTCCCGCACGCGGGACGCGCCACCCATCCTGCCCACTCCACGACCGGGCGGAAACCCTCGCCGGTCAGGCGCTGATCTGGCGCTGGTCCTTGCCCGCGACGGCCTCGGCGGTGCCCACGAGGGCGACCGCGGCGACGACCGAGAAGACGAAGCCGAGGAAGTCGAGCTCCCAGATGGAGCCCGTCCCGATCGCCCAGGCGATCGTGCCGCCGATCAGGGACCCGACCACGCCGAGCAGCATGGTCGCGAGGATGCCGAGGTTCTGCCGCCCCGGCTTGAGCAGCCGCGCGAGCGCGCCGATGACGAGGCCCGCGACGAGGAAACCGATCATGCCTCCACGGTACCCACGCGCCACAACAGCACCAGCTCGCCGACCCTTGGCCGGCACCAATTCTCTGACTAGAGTCAGAGAATGGCGACGACCAACCCGACCACGGTGATCCGCCGCTTCAACCGCAGCTACACCCAGCGGGTCGGCGCGCTCGAGGAGTCGTTCCTCGGGACCGGCCGGTCGCTCGGCGCGTCCCGCGTGCTGTTCGAGGTCGGCCAGGGCGGAGCGCCGGGTGCGAGCGTCCGTGACCTGCGTGCCCGGCTCGACCTCGACTCGGGCTACCTCAGCCGCCTCCTCGGCGGGCTGGAGGACGAGGGCCTGGTGACGGTGACCGCCGACCCGACCGACCGACGCCGCCGCCTGGTCCTGCTCACCCGGCGCGGGCGTACGGCGCTGCGGCGGCTCGACGACCGGTCCGAGGCGCTCGCCGAGACCCTGCTCGAGCCGCTGAGCCCGCGTCAGCGCGAGCGCCTGGTCACCGCCCTGGACACCGCGGACCTGCTCGTGAGGGCGGCGACGGTGCAGCTCCTCGAGGTCTCGCCCGCCGAGCCCCGCGCCCGGGACGCGGTCGCGCGCTACGTCGCGGAGCTCGACGAGCGGTTCCCGACGGGCTTCGACCCCGGCCCGACGACGGCCGAGGACGTCGCGTCCCTGAGCGCACCGGCCGGCGTCTTCCTCCTGGCCGTCAGCGACGGCGCGCCGGTCGCCTGCGGCGGCGTGCGTCGGCTCGACGAGGACACCCTGGAGATCAAGCGGATGTGGGTGCACGGCGGCTGGCGCGGAGCCGGCCTCGGCACCCGGCTGCTGCGTCGGCTCGAGGGCGAGGCGGCCCGGCTCGGCGGCCGCCGGATCGTGCTCGACACCAACCGCACGCTCACCGAGGCGATGGCGATGTACGCCCGGGAGGGATACGACGAGTTCGACGGCTACGACGTCGGCAACCCCTACGCGCAGGCCTGGTACGAGAAGCCGCTGCCGCCGGTCGAGCCTGTCGAGACCAAAACGAGATGAGCGCACCCGTTCCCCGCGGATAGCCTCCGTCGGTGCGGATCGTCGAACGAGCCCTCCCCGCGCGGCTGGGCAGGAGCTTCCGCTGGCTGCTCGCCGCCGTCGTGGTGGGCAACCTGGGCGACGGCATCCTGCTCGCAGCCGGTCCCCTGCTGGTCGCCTCGGAGACCCGTGACCCCCTGCTCGTCGCGACGTCGGTCTTCCTCCAGCAGCTCCCGTGGCTGCTGTTCGGCGTCTTCGCCGGGGCGTACGTCGACCGCCTCGACCGTCGTCTCATCGTGGCGGTCTGCGACACCCTGCGGGCGTTGGTGCTCGCGCTCGTCGTGCTGACGATCGTGACCGGGGTGGTGGACATCGCCCTGGTGCTGGTCGCCATGTTCCTGCTGGGCACCGCGGAGACGGTCAGCGACATCGCCGGGCAGACCCTGCTCCCCGGCCTCGTCGAGAAGCGGGACCTCGGGGTGGCCAACGCCCGGATGACCGGCCTCGGGTTCATCATGGCGAACCAGCTCATCGGCCCGCCGGTCGGCGCGTTCATGTTCGCCGCCGCACGTCCGGTCCCGTTCTCCGCGACCGCGTTCTGCTACCTCGTCGGCGCCATCCTCGTGTCGCGCATCGCGCTGCGACCACGGGAGCGCGAGACCCCGCGGCCCGTCCTCGAGGAGATCAAGGAGGGCGTGCACTGGCTGTGGACCCACCCGCCGGTGCGCACGCTCGCGATCACCATCGTCAGCTTCAACGTCACCTTCGGGGCGGCCTGGGGCATCCTCGTCCTCTACTCCCAGGAGCAGCTCGGCATGTCCGAGGCCGGCTTCGGCCTGCTCACGCTGTCGAGCGGCCTGGGCGGGCTGGTCGCCACCTCGGCGTACGGCTGGCTCGAGACCAACGTCGGCATGGCGAACCTGATGCGGATCGGGCTGATCCTGGAGACCCTCACGCACCTGGCCCTGGCGCTGACCACCACGGCGTGGGTCGCGCTGGTGGTGATGTTCCTCTTCGGCGCGCACGCGTTCGTGTGGGGCACGACGTCGGTGACCGTGCGGCAGCGCGCGGTCCCCGAGCAGCTGCAGGGACGGGTCGGCTCGGTCTACATGATCGGCACCTTCGGCGGCATGCTCGTGGGCACTCCCCTGGGCGGTCTGCTCGCGCGGCAGTGGGGGATCACCGCACCGATGTGGTTCGGCTTCGTCGGGTCGGCCATCCTCGTCGCCCTCCTCTGGCGCTCGTTCGGCCAGATCGTCCACGCCGACGCGGAGACGGACCTCACCAGCACCTGAACAGCCTGATGAGGTTTGCGATTAGGTCCGGGTGGGAGCGTGGAGGCATGCAGATCACCCGCAGCGTCGACACCACGACCCCTGTCGAGAAGGCGTACGCCTACCTCAGCGACTTCGAGAACACCAACGAGTGGGACCCCGGCACGGTCGAGACGACGCGGACCGTCGGCGACGGCGGCATCGGCACGAAGTACCGCAACATCTCGCAGTTCATGGGCCGCAAGACCGAGCTCGAGTACACGCTCAAGGTTCGCGACGAGGGTTCGCGCCTCGTGCTCGTCGGCGAGAACAAGACGGTCACCGCGACCGACACGATGACGTTCGAGCACACCCAGCAGGGCACCCGCGTGACCTACAACGCCGCCTTCGCCTTCAAGGGCCTCTTCGGGAGGGTGGCACCCGTCCTGTCGCCCGTCCTCGGCATCGCGTTCAAGAAGCTCGGCGACGAGGCCGAGCAGGGTCTCCAGAAGGCCCTGGACCAGCTCTGACGATGGCCGGCCTCCCGCACGCCGCGATCGCGCGCGGCATCGACACCGTCCTCGACCGCTCCGTGGTCCTCGGCTACTCCAAGCTCGGGCTGGCCTGGCGGCGTGAGCTGCCGACCTGGCCCGCCGACCCCGAGCCGGGCACCCTGCACGGCCAGGACGTCCTCGTCACGGGCGCCTCCTCCGGGCTCGGCACCGCGACCGCCGAGGGGCTCGCGGACCTCGGCGCGCGGGTGCACCTGCTGGTGCGGGACACCGCCAAGGGCGAGAAGGTGCGGGCCGAGCTTGCCCGCCGCTCCCCGTCGGCCGAGCTCGAGCTGTGGCGGTGCGACGTCGGCGACCTCGAGGACGTACGCCGCTTCGCGACCGACTTCGGCAGCGCCCTCGCCGGGAACGGCGCCGGTCTGGCCGGCCTCGTCCACAACGCCGGAGCCATGCCGCCCCGGCGCACCGAGTCCGCACAGGGCCACGAGCTCAGCGTCGCGGTGCACGTGCTCGGGCCGGTGCTCATGACCGACCTGCTCCTCGACCCGCTCGCACGCTCGCACGGCCGGGTCGTGATGGTGACGTCCGGCGGGATGTACGCCCAGTCGCTGCCCGTCGACGACCCGGAGTACCTCGACGGCGAGTACAAGCCGGCCACGGCGTACGCCCGCAGCAAGCGGATCCAGGTCTCGATCCTGCCGAACCTCGTCCAGCGGTGGCGGCCGCGCGACGTGTCCGCCAACGCGATGCACCCGGGCTGGGCGGACACCCCGGGCGTGGTGGAGTCGCTGCCGGGATTCCACAAGGTCACCAAGCGGATCCTGCGCGACTCCGCGGGCGGCGCCGACACGAGCGTCTGGCTGGTCGGCACCCAGCCGCAGCCGAACGACGGTCTCCTGTGGCACGACCGTCGCCCGCGGCCGGAGCACACGCTGCCGTGGACCCGGGAGAGCGCCGCCGACCGGGCAGCCACCTGGGCCTGGGTGCGTGACGCCGCCGGGCCTCCGCTAGCGTCGGAGCCGATCCACACCTCATCGTTGCTAGGAGCTTCGTCGTGACCCAGCCCGTCAAGGTGGCCGTGACCGGTGCCGCCGGCCAGATCGGCTACAGCCTGCTCTTCCGGATCGCCGCCGGCGACCTCCTGGGCAAGGACACCCCCGTCGAGCTGCGGCTGCTGGAGATCACCCCGGCCCTGAAGACGCTCGAGGGCGTCGTGATGGAGCTGGACGACTGCGCGTTCCCGCTGCTGTCGAACGTCGAGATCGGCGACGACGCGAGCAAGGTCTTCGACGGCGTCAACCTCGCGCTGCTCGTCGGTGCCCGGCCGCGCACGAAGGGCATGGAGCGGGGCGACCTCCTCGAGGCCAACGGCGCGATCTTCACCGCGCAGGGCAAGGCGCTCAACGAGGTGGCCGCCGACGACGTGCGCATCGGCGTGACCGGCAACCCCGCCAACACCAACGCGCTCATTGCGATGACCAACGCGCCGGACATCCCGAAGGAGCGCTTCTCCGCGCTCACCCGGCTCGACCACAACCGCGCCATCTCGCAGCTCGCCGCGAAGACCGGCGCCGCCGTGACCGACATCAAGAAGATGACGATCTGGGGCAACCACTCGGCGACGCAGTACCCCGACATCTTCCACGCCGAGGTCGGCGGCAAGAACGCTGCCGAGCTCGTCGGCGACCAGGACTGGCTCGAGAACGACTTCATCCCGACGGTCGCCAAGCGCGGCGCCGCGATCATCGAGGCACGCGGCTCCTCGTCGGCCGCCTCCGCCGCGTCCGCGACGATCGACGCCGCCCGCGACTGGCTGACCGGCTCCCCCGCCGACGACTGGGTCTCGATGGCCGTCGCGTCCGACGGGTCGTACGGCGTGCCCGAGGGCCTCGTCTACTCCTACCCGGTCACCACCTCCGGCGGCGACTGGCAGATCGTCCAGGGCCTCGAGATCGACGACTTCTCCCGCGGCAGGATGGACGCCACCGCTGCCGAGCTCGGCGAGGAGCGCGACGCCGTCAAGGGCCTCGGCCTGATCTGAGGCGTAGCGTCTCCGGCATGCTGGAGACGCGCAGGGAGACGGTGACCGACACCTACCACGGGGTGGAGGTGTCGGAGGACTACCGGTGGCTCGAGGAGTCCTCGAGCGCGGAGGCGAAGGCGTGGACGGCCGCGCAGGACGCGGAGACGAGGGCATACCTCGACGCGGTCCCGGGTCGAGCGGCGGTCGAGGCGCGGTTCCAGGAGATCCTGGCCGTCGACTCCACGGCCTACGACCAGGTGAAGCGCGGCGGGTCGACGTACTTCCTGCTCAAGCGGCAGCCCCCGCTGCAGCAGCCGTTCCTCGTGTCCGTCAGCGACCTGGGTGACCTCGCCGACGAGAAGGTCCTCGTCGATCCCAACGCCCTCGACGCCGGCGGCAAGACGACCATCGACTTCTTCGCGCCGTCGCCGGACGGGTCGAAGGTGGCGGTGTCCCTGTCGAAGGACGGCACCGAGCGCGGCACGGTCTTCGTGTACGAGACCGACAGGGGCAAGGAGCTCGGTGAGCCGCTGGACCGGGTGAACACCGGCACGGCCGGCGGTTCGCTCGCGTGGAAGCACGACTCCTCGGGCTTCTGGTGCACGCGGCACCCCGTCCCGGGCACGGTGCCGGAGGCCGACCAGGAGTTCTTCCAGGACGTGGCCTACCACGACATCGACAGCGGCTCGCTCGAGGTCGAGCTGACCGGCGTCTTCGCCGACAACCGCATCGCCGAGAACTTCCTGTCCTCCTCGGGCGACGGCCGCTGGGTGATGGACCAGGTCCAGCGCGGGGACGGCGGCGAGTGGCAGATCTTCGTGCGCCCGCAGGAGGACGGCGGCGAGTGGACCATGCTCGCCGACATCCCCGAGCAGTGCCTCGGAGCCGTCTTCGGAGACGACCGGCTGTTCCTGCTGTCGACCAAGGACGCGCCCCACGGTCAGGTGCTCTCGACCGCGCTGCCCGGCTTCGAGCCCCAGGTGGTGGTGCCGGCCGGCGACGTCACCATCGAGGACATCGCCGTGACCGCAGGACGCCTGTGGGTGCTCGACATCGACGGCGGGCCCTCGGGTCTCCGGGCGTTCACGCACGACGGCGAGCCGCTGCCCGACGTACCCCTCCCACCCGTCTGCGCCGTTGACGCGCTGCACGCCGTCGGCGACGACACGGTCGCCTGGGCGGTCGAGTCCTTCACCTCGCCACGCTCGTGGTGGGTGCACGCCGACGGCGACGACGAGCCCCGCCGTACCGCCCTCGACACGAAGACTCCGCTGGACCTCTCCGGCTTCGAGGTGCGGCGGGTGTTCGCGACGTCGAAGGACGGCACCCAGGTGCCGATCAACCTCGTCGCCCGCCCGGGCACGCCCGCCGGTGCGCCGACCCTGCTCTACTCGTACGGCGGCTATGCGATCTCGCTCAAGCCGAACTTCATGCCCCAGCGGCTGCTGTGGCTCGAGGAGGGCTACGTCTACGCCGTCGCCAACATCCGCGGCGGCGGTGAGTACGGCGTCGAGTGGCACCACGGAGGCCGGCTGACCACGAAGCAGAACTGCTTCGACGACTTCGCCGCGTGCGCCGACCACCTCGTCGAGACCGGGGTGACGACCCGGGACAAGCTCGCCATCATGGGCGGCTCGAACGGCGGGCTGCTGATGGGCGCGGTGTTCACGCAGCGACCCGATGTGGCCGCGGCCGTGATCTGCATGGTCCCCGTGCTCGACGCGATCCGCTCGGAGACGACGGCGAACGGGCAGTTCAACATCACTGAGTTCGGGACCGTCGTGGACGAGGACGAGTTCAACGCCCTGCTCGCCTACTCGCCGTACCACAACGTCCACGAGGGCACGGCCTACCCGCCCGTGCTCTTCACGGCCGGAGAGTTCGACCCACGGGTCGAGGCCTGGCACGCCAAGAAGATGGCGGCCCGCCTGCAGGCCGCGACCTCCGGGGACGGGCCGATCCTGCTGCGCATGGAGAGCGGCGGCCACGGCATCGGCCAGTCGCTCGACCAGCTGGTCGGCCTGATGACCGACTACCACACCTTCATCCTCGACCGACTCGGACTGGAGTACCCACGCTCATGATCCTCGCGACCCACCTGCTGATCTACTCCCACGACCCCGAGGCCACGCGGGCCTTCCTCCGCGACGTCCTCCAGCTCCCGCACGTCGACACCGGCGGCGGCTGGCTGATCTTCCGCACCGGACCCAGCGAGCTCGCGGCGCACCCGGCCTCCTGGGAGCACGAGGGCGAGAAGGGCGGCACCGACCAGCAGTACGACATCTCCCTGGCGTGCGACGACCTCCAGGCCACCGTCGACGACCTCACCTCGCGCGGGGCCGAGCTCGACGGCGGCTTCGACGAGCAGCCCTGGGGCACGACGACGCAGCTCAAGGTCCCCGGCATGACGGGGACGATGATGCTCTACCAGCCGAAGTACGCCCTGCCTGCCCTGGGCTGACCGACCCGTCGGCGCCGGATGGGTGACAGACGACAGGTCCGCGGCCGCTCCGATCGTCATGTGCCACCCATCGCGGTCTGCGGCGCCGCGAGCCCGAGCCTGCGCCGGACGTGCGCACGCCCCGCGGCGGTGAACATCGACTCACGGAGCAGCCGGTACCAGGCTCGGGTGCGCTCCGGTCGGTGCGGCCTCCCGAGGGACAGGTCGGCATCGCGCAGGATCAATCCGGCCTGGTGGAGCACCTCGGCCGAGGTGTAGCCGCGCCTGTTCCAGGTCTCGTTGCCGATCCGCCGGGACCGAGCCAGGTCGGAACGCTGGCGCGGCCTCTCGAGGTGGTCGGCGCCGTCGTACTCGTGGAAGGTGGTCGTCCCGATGATCCAGAGGTCACCGCGCGCCACGAAGCCTCCGTCGGGATCACGCAGGACCCGCTGCGGTTCCACCGGCACGCCGCACACCACGTGCAGCAGACGCAGGAGGGTCTCGTACGGCGACTCGGACCTGCCGTCTGCCAGGACCAGCGCTTCGCGGAACCTCGGAACGCCGGCACGTCGGTCGCACCGGGCCGCAAGATCGTGCAGCTCCTGGGCGGTGCAGCGCTCGAGGTAGAGCGCCGAGTCCATGAGCACGAGCAGGTCGACGAGCCCGAGGTCGCGGGCACACGCGAGCAACAGCTCCGGTGCCGAGTCGAGGCGCAGGCCGTCGTGGTCCACGATCCGACCGAGGTCACGGCGCCTGGCCACGCGCAGGCCAGCGCGTTGGGGCCGCGGGTCATGTCGCTCCACCGCGGCGAACACCGGGAGGTCCTCCACCCCGGGTGGCAGCCACAGTCCGTGCGCTCGCGCAGCCGTGACGTGGGTGAATCGGCGAGCCGGCACCACCGTCCTGTGGAGAGACGGCGAGCCGTGCCGCCTGTGGGCGACGGGCGGCGGAAGCACGCGACGGATGGGTGGCAAGCGACACGCGTCAGGCCCGACGACCTGTCGTTCGCCGCCCATCGGGTGCACCATGCCGACCGCTCCTACGGGAGGGGCTCGACCTCCTCGTGCTCGCCCACCAGGGCGGCGAGGCGGGCGAGGTGGAAGGACCCGTCACCGAGCTGGTGCTCGATGGCGGTGACCCGGCTGAGGTGGTGGCCGACGGAGTACTCCGCGGTCATGCCGATGCCACCGTGCAGCTGGATGGCTTCCTGGGTGACCTTGCGGCCGGCGCGGCTGACCTGGAGCCCGGCACGTGAGGCCGCCTCGACCACGCTCGCCCAGTCTCCCGAGGCCGGCGCGGCGTCGAGCACCATCGTCGCCCACAGCACGGTGCTCCGGGTCAGCTCGACCGCGACGTACATGTCCGCGGCGCGGAAGGTCAGCGCCTGGAACGTCTTGAGCGGCACGCCGAACTGCTTGCGGCTGGTGAGGTAGTCCCGCGTCGCGGTCAGCGCCGACGACATGTGGCCGAGCACCTCGTGGCCCGCCACGATCCGAGCCGCGTCCAACGTGGTGGCCAGGGGAACGGTCGCGTCGGCGCCGCCCTCGCCGAGCGGTGTGGCCGGGGTGCTCGAGAAGGCGACCTTGGCGGCGCGGCCACCGTCGTGGGTGCGGTACGACGAGCGCTCCAGGCCGTCGGCGTCCCCGTCCACCACGAACACTCCGGTGCCGCCGTCGGGGAGCGCGGCGCTGACCACGAGCACGTCGGCGCGACCGCCCTGGACCACGGGCTCCTTCACGCCGTCGAGCCGCCAGCCGCCGTCCTTCTCGCTCGCGGCGAGCCGGACCGGCGTGCCCCAGCGACGTCGCGGCTCGGCGTGGGCGAGCGCGAGCAGCGTGCTGCCCTCGCTGAGCCCGCCGAGGAGCTCGGAGCGCTGGTCGTCGGTGCCGACGGCGGACACGACCGCGCCTGCCATGAGGACCGAGGAGAGGAACGGCTCGGGCGCGAGCACCTTGCCGATCTCCTCGGCGACGATGCCGGCCTCGATCGGGCCGGCACCCGTCCCGCCGTGCTCCTCGGCGAAGGGCAGCCCGAGCACGCCCATCTCGGCGAGGCCCTTCCAGACCTTGTCGTCGTAGCCGGCCTCGGAGTCCGTCGCGCTGCGGCGGTTCTCGAAGTCGCCGTACGCCTTGCCCAGCAGCCCGCGGACCGCGTCGCGCAGGGCCTCTTGCTCGTCGTCGTAGCTGAAGTCCATGTCGTCCCCCTCAGAGTCCCAGGATCGTGCGGGAGATGATCTGCCGCTGGATCTCGTTGGACCCGCCGTAGATCGACGCCTTCCGCAGGTTGAGGTACGCCGGTGTGGCGCGCTGTGCCCAGCCCGGCTCGTCGGAGTCGTCTCCGCCGCCGGACGCCAGCGACGCGGGACCGGCGAGGTCGACCACCAGCTCGCTCACGGCCTGCTGGATCTCGGTGCCCTTGAGCTTGAGCACCGACGACGCGGGGTGCGGCTTGCCGTCGGCGGAGTGGGCCACGACCCGGAGGGCGGTCAGCTCGAGGGCGAGCAGCTCGTTCTCGATCTCCGCGAAACGCGCGGCCACGAGCGGGTCGTCGAGCAGCGAGCCCTCCTCGACCGCCTCGGCCGCCCAGGTCTTGGCCTGCGCGAGGACGCGCTTGACGGCGCCGACCGGGGCGACGCCGACGCGCTCGTTGCCGAGCAGGAACTTCGCGTAGTCCCAGCCGTGGTTCTCCTCACCGACGAGGTTCTCGGCGGGGACACGGACGTCGTCGAAGAAGACCTCGTTGACCTCGTGTCCGCCGTCGATGAGCTCGATCGGCCGGACGGTGAGGCCCTCGGTCTCCATGTCGATGAGGATGAAGGAGATGCCGCGCTGCTTCTTCTCGGCCTCGAGGTCGGTGCGCGCGAGGCAGAAGATCCAGTCGCCGTACTGTCCGAGCGTCGTCCACGTCTTCTGGCCGTTGACCACGAAGTCGTCACCGTCGCGGACCGCGGTCGTCCGTAGGCCCGCGAGGTCGGAGCCGGCGTCCGGCTCGGAGAAGCCCTGCGACCACCAGATGTCGAGGTTCGCGGTCGGGGGCAGGAACTTCTTCTTCTGCTCCTCGCTCCCGAAGGCTGCGATCACCGGGCCGACCATCGTGGCGTTGAACGCGAGCGGCAGCGGCACGCACGCCCGCTGCATCTCCTCGTGCCAGATGTGGCGACGAAGCGGGCTCCAGTCCTGGCCACCCCACTCGACCGGCCAGTTGGGCACCGCCAGGCCGGCGGCGTTGAGCACCTGCTGGCTGGTGACGATGTGCTCCTTGGAGAGCTCGCTGCGCGAGGCCACCGCGTCGCGGATCTCCTGCGGCACCTCGGTGGTGAAGAAGGTGCGCATCTCGTCGCGGAACGCCGCGTCGTCAGCACTCAGCTCCAGTCTCATCTGTCTCCTCGGTGGGTGGTGGATCAGATCGGGGGCGTGTCGGGGATGACGACGGCCAGCAGGATGAGGCCGCCCCCGAGCAGGAGCAGGGTGCTGACGTCGACCAGCTTGCGCCGGATGCCCAGCATCCCGGCACGGTCTCCCGGGATCGCCAGGCGGGCCAGGGCACCGAGCAGCATGCCCCCGCCCATCACGCCCAACCCTGCCCGGAAGGGGCCGAGGACGACGAGGACCAGGCCCAGCACCGCGAGAGCGAGCACGCCGAGGTAGACGAAGCCACCGAAGGTCCGCGGGCGCCTGGGGGCGAGGCTGTGCTCCGGGTCCGGGTACGGGCGGCGCTCCTCCCGGAAGGGTCCGGGCTCGACGGTCATGCGGTCATCGGAGCGATTTCTCGGCCGCCTCCACGATGTTGGCCAGCAACATCGCACGGGTCATCGGCCCGACACCGCCGGGGTTCGGCGACACCCAGCCGGCGACGGCGTACACGTCGTCGGCGACGTCTCCGGCGATCTTGCCCTCGGCGTCGCGCGAGACGCCGACGTCGAGCACGGCTGCGCCGGGCTTGACCATGTCGCCGCTGATGATGCCGGGCACACCTGCTGCCGCGACCACGATGTCGGCCTGCCTCACGTGCGCGGCCAGGTCACGGGTGCCGGTGTGGCAGAGCGTGACGGTGGCGTTCTCGCTGCGTCGGGTCAGCAGCAGCCCCAGGGGCCGGCCGACGGTGACGCCTCGCCCGACGACGCAGACCTCCGCGCCGGCGATCGCGACGTCGTGGCGGCGGAGGATCTCGACGATCCCCGCGGGGGTGCACGGGAGCGGAGCCTCCTTGCCGAGCACGAGCCAGCCGAGGTTGGTCGGGTGCAGCCCGTCGGCGTCCTTCGTCGGGTCGATCATCCCGAGGATGTCGTTCTCGACCATGTGCTTGGGCAACGGGAGCTGGACGATGTAGCCGGTGCAGGCGGGGTTCGCGTTGAGCTCCGCGATCGCGTCCTCGACGGCGCTCTGCGGCGCGTCCTCCGGGAGATCGACCCGGATCGACTCGATGCCGACCTCCGCGCAGTCGCGGTGCTTGCCCGCGACGTACCACGTGCTGCCGGGGTCGTTGCCCACGAGAACGGTGGCGAGCCCGGGCGTCACGCCCTGCTCCGTGAGCTTCGCGACCCGGTCGGTGAGCTCGCGCTTGATGGCGGCCGAGGTGGCCTTGCCGTCGAGGATCTGTGCCGTCACCCGCGCATCCTCTCACCCGCGGGTCACTGGTCGACGAAGATGTGCTCGCAGCCCACCGTGGCGTCGCCGGTCGTGCACCGGTCGTCCCCCTCGCCGCCGTCGAGGGTGTCCGTTCCCCCGCCGCCGTAGAGCACGTCGTCGCCCCCGAGGCGGGTGACGGAGACTCCGCCCTGCCCCCTAGTGGAAGAAGTGCCGCGTCCCGGTGAAGTACATGGTCAGGCCGGCGGCCTTCGCGGTCTCGACGACGTGCTCGTCGCGCATCGAGCCACCCGGCTGCACCACCGCCCGGACGCCACCCTCGACGAGGATCTCGAGACCGTCCGGGAACGGGAAGAACGCGTCGCTCGCCGCGACCGAGCCCTTCGACCGCTCCCCCGCCCGGGTCACCGCGAGGCGGCAGCTGTCGACACGGTTGACCTGGCCCATGCCGACGCCGACCGACGCCCCGTCGGACGCGAGCAGGATCGCGTTGGACTTCACCGCGCGGCAGGCCTTCCAGGCGAAGGCGAGGTCCGCCAGCGTGGCCTCGTCGGCCGGCTCGCCCGTCGCCAGGGTCCAGTGCTGCGGGTCGTCCCCGCCGCCCTCGACGTCCGCGTCGACCAGGTCACGGAGCTGCATGAGCAGCCCGCCGCTCACGGTCCGGATCTCGGCTCCACGGTGCCGCCCGCTCTGCGGCACGACGAGCACCCGGATGTTCTTCTTCGCGGTGAGCACCTCGACCGCCCCGTCGTCGTACCCCGGCGCGACGATCACCTCGGTGAACACCTCGGCGACCTGCTCGGCCATCTCGCGCGAGACGGGGACGTTGGTGGCGATCACGCCGCCGAACGCGGAGACCGGGTCGCACGCGTGCGCCTTCCGGTGCGCTTCGGCGACGTCGCCGCCGACCGCGATGCCGCACGGGTTCGCGTGCTTGATGATCGCGACGGCCGGCTCGTCGAAGTCGTACGCCGCACGACGGGCGGCGTCGGAGTCGACGTAGTTGTTGTAGGACATCTCCTTGCCGTGCAGCTGCTCGGCGCCGGCGAGCCCGCCGCCGGGCCAGCTCGTGTAGAGCGCGGCCGGCTGGTGGGGGTTCTCGCCGTAGCGGAGCACCGACGCCTTCTCCCACGTCGCGCCGACCCATGCGGGGAATCCGGTGCCGTCGCTGGTGTCGGTGAGGACGCTGCCCATCCAGGACGCGACGGCGACGTCGTACGACGCGGTGTGCGCGAACGCCTCGGCCGCGAGGCGCTGCCGCTCGGCGAGCGTGAAGCCGCCGGCGCCGACGGCGGTCAGCACGTCGTCGTAGCGCGACGGCGAGGTCACCACCGCGACCGACGGGTGGTTCTTCGCGGCCGCGCGGACCATCGACGGACCGCCGATGTCGATCTGCTCGACGCACTCGTCGGGGGTGGCACCGGACGCCACGGTGTCGGTGAACGGGTAGAGGTTGACCACGACCAGGTCGAACGGCTCGATCTCCAGGTCGGCGAGCTGCTGCTGGTGGGACTCGAGCCGCAGGTCGGCGAGGATGCCGGCGTGCACGCGCGGGTGCAGCGTCTTGACCCGGCCGTCGAGGCACTCGGGGAAGCCGGTCAGGTCCTCGACCTTCGTCACCGGCACCCCGGCGTCGGCGATCCGGGCGGCGGTCGAGCCGGTCGACACGATGCTCACCCCGGCCGCGTGGAGTCCCGAGGCGAGGTCGACGAGACCGGCCTTGTCGTACACCGAGACCAGGGCCCGCTTGATCGCCCGCCTGCCGTCGCTCATGTGCCGAACCGGACCTTCCTGTCGATGATGCGGAAACCCTCGCGGACCATGCGGCCCACGCTCTCGACCAACATGGTCCGCTCGGCCACCTTGATCCGCTCGTGCAGCGACTCGACGTCGTCGTCGTCCTCCACCGGCACGACCGCCTGGGCGACGATCGGCCCGGTGTCCACGCCGGCGTCGACCACGAACAGCGTCGCTCCCGTGACCTTCACCCCGTGGGCCAGCGCGTCGGCCGCGCCGTGCATGCCGGGGAAGGACGGCAGCAGTGCCGGGTGCGTGTTGACGTAGCGACCCTCGAACGCCTCGAGGAACGCCGGGCCGGCCAGCTTCATGAAGCCGGCCGAGACGACGAGGTCGGGGGCGTAGCCCTGGCAGGCGTCGGCCATCGCCAGGTCCCAGTCCTCGCGGTCGTCGAAGTCCTTCACGCGGTGCACGAAGGTGGGGATCCCGGCCCGCTCCGCGCGGGCCAGCCCCTCGATGCCGTCCCGGTCCGCGCCGACGGCGACGACCTCGGCGCCGTACGCCGGGTCCGCGGTCGCGTCGAGCAGGGCCTGCAGGTTCGTGCCGCCCCCGGAGACCAGCACGACGAGGCGCGCGGAACGCGGGGAGGCCAGGGACACGCGCACACAGTAACGAGTCGCGCTCAGTCGTCGGGGCCGGTCGGCCAGGGGCGCAGGGTCACGCCGATCGCGTTCCACGCACTCACGGCGACGACGAGGGCCACGATCGCGGCGATCTCCTGCTCGCCGAGGTCGGCGGTCGCCTCGTCGTACGCCACCTGCGGGACGTGCCGGTCCGCCATCGCCGCCATCTCCTCGACCAGGGCGAAGGCGGCACGCTCGGCCTCGGTGAAGAACTGGGTCTCGCGCCACACCGCGACTGCGTGCACGCGACGCTCGGTCTCACCGACCTCGCGCGCGGCGCTGCTGTGCATGTCGACGCAGTAGGCGCAGCCGTTGACCTGGGAGACCCGGAGGCGCAGGAGCTCGCGGAGACCGGCGTCGATGCCGGCGGCGTCGAGCTCCTTGGTGGCCGCTCGGTCCAGGTGGCCGACGGCGCGCATGAAGGCGGGCACGACCGCGTCGGGGTCCAGGCGGACCGGCACGAGGACGGGACTGGGACGGGTGATCTGCTCTGTGGTCATGGCTCCACGCTAGGCAGCAAGTGGACTACGGATAAGGTCCATTGCCGTGGCAGAAACATGGGCCAATATCGGCGTCGACCTGCACCTCGAGGTGCGCTCGACGCGGTCCGCGCCGGGCTCGAGGAGGCGCTCCGCGAGGCCGTGAGTGACGGCCGCCTGGAGCCCGGCACCCGGCTGCCGTCGTCACGTCAGCTGGCCGGTGACCTGGGGCTGGCCCGCAACACGGTCGCCGACGCCTACGGCCAGCTCGTGGCCGAGGGCTGGCTGGTGGCCCGGCAGGGCTCGGGGACCAGGGTCGCAGGCCACCACCCGGGCACCACGGCGACGGCGATCTACCCGGCCGAACGAGCAGCGCTTCCGCTACGACCTCCGCCCCGGCTCCCCGACCTCGCGTCGTTCCCGGCCACCGCGTGGGTTCGGCCCTGCGCCGGGCCCTCGTCAGCACCCGCCACGACGCTCGGGTACGGCGACCCGCGCGGCGTCCCCCGCTCCGCGGTGAGCTCGCCGGCTACCTCGCCCGGGTCCGGGCGTCCGCACCACCCCGACCGCATCGTGGTGTGCACGGGCTTCGTGCAGGCGCTTCCTTGCTGGCCGGGGTGCTCCGGGAGCGCCGGGCCGCGACGGTGGCGACGAGGGCTGGGGCCTGCCCCAGCACCGCGCCTGCTCACCCGTGCCGGCTCCAGACCGGCTGCCCGTCGACGGCGACGGCGCCGACACCACCGCCCTCACACGAGGGCGGTCCTGCTCACCCCGGCACACAGTACCGCCCGGCCCTCTGGCGCCGGACGCAGGTGACCCGGTGGGCCGCCAGAGCGGGCCCTCGTCGTCGAGGACGACTACGACGGCGAGCCGCTACGACCGGCACCCCGTCGGTGCCGTCCAGCCGCTCGCGCCGGAGCACGTGGCCTACCTCGGGACTGCCAGCAAGACGCTCGTGCCCGGGCTCCGCCTGGCGTGGATGGCGCTCCCGGCGTACCTCGTGGACGACGTCACCGAGGCCAAGCGCTCGCCGACGGCCGAGCAGCGCGCTGGACGACTGGCGCTGGCAGAGCTGATCAGGTCCGGCGGCTACAACCGCACGTCCGGCGGTCACGCCTGGCGTACCGACGTCGCCGCGACGCCCTCGTGGAGCGCTGCGCGAGAGGCGCGGTCTCCGTGACCGGGATCGCGGCGGGGCTGCATGCGGTGGGCGCCTTCCGGACCACGTCGACGAGGTCGACCTCGTCGACGCGGCCGCCGCGCACGGCCTGGCGCTGTCCGGGCTGCAGGCCCACCGGCAGGGTGACGGACCTCCCGAGCCGGCGGTGGTCATCGGCTACGCGACGCCGCCCCAGCACGCCTTCACCGGAGCCGTCGCCCGGCTCACCGCCTCGCTGCGGAGTGCTCTGAGCTGATCATCTCCAGGTGCACGGTCACCGTGTGCTCCTCGACCGGCTCGTCGTCCGGCTCCCCGGTTCGGAGCGCTGCGCTCGGCAGTGCGCACGAGGTGGCCTCCGACGGGTGCGGCGTGCGCCGACCCAGGAGCCGGTCACGGAGCCGCTCGGTGAGGCGAGGAGCGCCGTAGATGCTCACCACCGGGTCGCGCCGGTCCCGAGGACGCCACGACGGGAGCTCGCCGGGCTCCGCCTCGGCCAGCTCGTGACGGCGGGCCCACCAGGTGCCCGCCAGCCCCCCGACGAGGCCGCCGAGCGCGAAGGACCCCAGCGACCAGACCAGCACCGCCCCGAGAGGTGCGCCGAGGTCGGCCATCCGGCCGGAACCGATGTCGCCACCAGCCCAGGAGATGACCAGGGTCAGCAGCACCGCGCCCGCGGCGCCGCCACCCAGGCCGCGCAGGGCGCCGTCACGCCAGGACGTCGTCGGCAGGGCACGGGCGGTGAGGAACGCCGCCGCCAGCGCCAGCAGAGCGGGCACCGCGAGGAGCACCGAGACCCAGCCCGGAGCCGCGCCGTCGGCAGGCACCGCCGCCAGCACGGGCAGCGCGGGCACGGGGCCGAGGTCGACCTCGGCAGGCGAGACGACGGTGCCGGTGCCGAGCGCGAACCCCGGACCGACCAGGTAGGCACTGCCGAGCAGCGCGACGTTGGGACCGATCAGTGCGAGCAGCAGCAGCGACATCACGCCGCCGAGGAGGTCGAGGTCGAGACGGTCGGCGACCTCGACGGCCGCCGGTCCGTGGAAGCCGAGCGAGACCGCGGTGAGGACGGCTCCGGCGGCCACGAGCAGCAGGACGGCGCCGACCGCGGTGTAGGCGACGGAGAGCGCGGGGACCGGGACCATCCGGCGCAGCGCCCCGAGGTGACCGGTGCCGACGACGAGGCCGGCTCCTCCGGCGACCCCACCAGCCACGACCCCGCCCAGCAGGGCCAGGCCCGGCCCGGGCGAGGCGCTCGGTGCGCCGGCGAGGAACGCGGTGACGAAGGCGACCGCGCCGTACACCCCTGCCAGGACGACCGTGGCAAGCCCGACGCCGACGAGGTCTTCCTGCATGGAGGCGCGCCCGGCCCAACGCGCGAAGCGGTAGACGAGGAACAGGCAGAGCAGCGTGAGGCCGAGGGGCGAGGCCGAGACCGTGGCCGGGCCGTGCGAGGTCGTGACGTCGAGGTGCGCGCCGTGGGCCAGCAGCCACGCGTCGGCACCGACCCGGAGCACCGAGCGCGTGGTGCCGGTGCTGCCGCCGTTGGTGGCGAACCAGCCGACCAGGCCGACCACCCAGATCAGGAAGAGCGCGAGCGCCGGAGCCGCGAGTCCGGCTGCCGCGGCGCTCAGGCTCAGCGGTCGACCGCCCGCGGAGGACGTCGAGGCCCGGGCGGTCGACGCTGCCCGAGGAGGTCATACGCGGTGCGCGGTGGGCTCAGCTGGTCGGTCATCCTCGCCAGTCTCGCCCAGCGGCGCCCGGCCCCGGCGCTGCCACGCCGCGTAACCGCGCGGTGCGCTCGGCCGTTGACCCAGCATGCGCACCCGCCGCCACGCCGTGGCCGTCCTCGCCGTCGCGAGCCTGCTGCCCGTCGCCGTGCTGACCCAGGCCGCCGGGGCCACGGCCGACGACGACCAGCCCGCCGCGACCCCACGCGCCGCCGAGCGCTACCAGGCCACGATCACCCGCACCGCGCACGGCATCCCCCACGTCGTCGCCGACGACTGGGGCTCGCTCGGCTTCGGCCACGGCTACGCGACGGCGGAGACCAACCTCTGCAACCTCGCCGACACCCTCGTCACCGGTCGGGGCGAGCGCTCGCGCTGGTTCGGGCCCGACGAGCGCTACGAGGACCAGGTCACCCTGTCGGCGACCAACCTCGAGACCGACGCGCTGTTCACCGACATCCGCAACCGGCACGTGGTCGAGGACCTGCTCGCCGACCCCGTCCGGGGCCCGGGCTCGCAGGCCCGTGCGATGGTGCGCGGCTACGTCGCCGGGGTGAACCGGTACCTCGACGACATCGGCGGACCCGACCAGGTCAGCGACCCGACCTGCCGTGGCGCCGGCTACCTCGCGCAGGACGCGACCGCCAAGGACCTCTGGTACGGCGTGTACGCCGCCAACCTGCTGGCCTCGACCGGTGTGTTCGTGCCGCAGATCGTCGGCGCGGCCCCGCCGACCGTGGACGACCCCGGCCTCCCCGACCCGGGAGGCTTCGCTCCCGTGCCTGCGAAGCTCCCGTCGGAGGACGACCTGCTCGCCGGGCTGGGCAAGGACCCGGACAGCCCGTTCGGCTCCAACGCGACCGCCGTGGGCGGCGACGCCACGACCACTGGTCGCGGCATGCTCCTGGGCAATCCGCACTTCCCGTGGCGCGGCCGGTACCGCTTCGCGCAGGTGCAGCTGACGATCCCCGGGAAGTACGACGTCGCCGGCGCCAGCCTGCTCGGCTCGCCGGTCGTCAACATCGGGTTCAACAAGGACGTCGCCTGGAGCCACACCGTCTCGACGGCGTACCGGTTCACGCCCTACGAGTACAAGACCGTGCCGGGCCAGCCGACGACGTACCTCACGTCGGACGGACCGCAGGAGCTCGAGAAGCGCACCGTGTCGGTCGCGGTGAAGAAGGACGACGGCTCGCTCGGGACCGTGACGGAGGACCTCTACCGCACGCCGCAGGGCTACGTGCTGGACGACCCGAGCGTCCTCATGGGCTGGACGCCGCTCAGCTTCTTCGCCCTGCGTGACGCCAACGGGGAGCAGCTCCGCACCGTGGACACCTTCCTCGACATGGGCAAGGCGACCAGCGTGCGCGACCTCCTCGCCCGACAGGACAGGGCGGGCGGCATGCCGTGGGTGAACACCACCGCCGCCGACCGTCACGGCGACGTCGTCTACGCCGACCACTCCGTGGTGCCCAACGTGCCCAACTCGATGATCCAGCAGTGTGCGACCCCCATCGGGCTCGCGCTCTACCAGCTGGCCGGCCTGCCGGGGCTCGACGGCACCCGGGCGGACGGCGACTGTGCGTGGAGGACCGACGCCGACGCGAGCAGGCCCGGCATCTTCGGACCGAGGAACCTGCCCGAGGCCTTCCGCCGCGACTGGGTCGCCAACGCCAACGACTCCTACTGGCTGCCCAACCCGAAGCAGCGGCTCGAGGGCTACGCGGGGATCATCGGCTGCGAGAAGTGCGAGCGCACCCTGCGGACCCGGATGGTCTACCGCTACGTCACCGACCGGCTCGCCGGCACCGACGGGCTCGCTCCCGGCCGCAAGGTCAGCCAGCGCACGCTCGAGGCCTTCGAGCACGAGAACCGCGTCTACGGCGCCGAGCTGGCCGTGCCGGGCAACGACCTGAACGAGGTCTGCGCAGCGGCGGACGGCGGCGAGGCCTGCCAGGTGCTCCGCGACTGGGACCTGCGCAGCGACACCGACAGCGTGGGCACGCACCTCTTCCAGGAGTTCTGGAAGCGCGTGGACGCCCTCGACGGGCAGCAGTGGAGCGTGCCCTTCGACGCCCGCTACCCGACCGAGACACCGCGCAACCTGACGAGAACAACCCGCAGGTCGTCCAGGCGATGCGCGACGCCCTCGCGTACCTCGACGACGAGGGCATCGCCTACGACGCTCCCTGGGGCTCGCTCCAGGTCGCCGGTGACGACGGTGCGCCGGCCATCCCGATCGGCGGAGGCGAGGGGTACGCCGGCAACGCGAACGCCGTCGCCAGCCGGATGCCGGGGGCGAACCGGACCGCCCGTACCCGATCTCCTACGGCTCCTCGCACATCCAGGCGGTCGCGTTCGGCGCGCCGGGCCGACCGCGGACACGATCCTCACCTACTCCCAGTCGACGGACCCGACCTCGCCGTTCTCGTCCGACCAGACCCGGCTGTTCTCGAAGGAGAAGTGGGTGCGCTGGGCCTTCACCTCCGCGCAGATCGCGTCGGGTGCGATCAGCACCCAGGTGGTCAGCGGGGGGTGACCTCCTAGAGTCGGAGCATGCGGCGCCACCTGTTCGACCTCCCCGACGACGTCGTCTACCTCTGCGGCAACTCGCTCGGCGCGCTGCCCCGGGCCGTGCCCGAGCGGCTCGCGCGCGTCGCCCGCCAGGAATGGGGCCAGGAGCTGGTGGCAGGCTGGAACAGCGCCGGCTGGACGGACCTGTCGGCGAGCGTCGCGCGCCGCATCGCCCCGCTGGTCGGGGTGGACCCCCGGGACATGGTGCTCGGCGACTCGACCAGCGTGACGCTGTTCAAGACGATGGTCGCTGCGGCGCGGCTGCGACCGGACCGGAGGGTGCTGGTCCTCGAGCCCACCACCTTCCCGACCGACGGCTACGTCGCCGCCGGCGTCGCGCGCACCCTCGGCCTGGAGCTGCGCTGGTGCGACCCAGCCGATCCCGCCGCATCGCTCGACGACGACGTCGCCGTGCTGTCCCTGACCCACGTGGACTTCCGCAGCGGAGCGATGTTCGACCTGGACGCCGTCACGAGCGCCGCCCACGACGCCGGCGCCGTCGTGATCTGGGACCTCTGCCACACGGCCGGCGCGGTGCCGGTGGACCTCACCGCGGCGGACGCCGACCTCGCGCTGGGCTGCACGTACAAGTACCTCAACGGTGGCCCCGGCTCCCCCGCCTTCGTCTGGGTCGCGCCCCGGCACCAGGACGTGCTCGACCAGCCGATCACCGGCTGGTGGGGGCACGCGCGGCCGTTCGACATGAGTCTCGACTTCGAGCCCGCGGCCGGTGCCCAGCGCATGGTGGTCGGCACCCCACCGGTGCTCGCGCTCTCGGCGCTCGACGCCGCGCTCGAGGTCTTCGACGGCGTCGACCCCGACGACCTGCGCGCCGCCTCGCTCGCCTTGACCGACCTGTTCATCGAGCAGGTGGAGAGCCGCACCAGCGGCTTCGAGCTCCTCACGCCACGCGAGCACGAGCGACGCGGCAGCCAGGTCGCGTTCCGCCACGACGACGCGTACGGCGTCGTGCAGGCCCTCATCGCCCGCGGGGTGGTCGGCGACTTCCGGAGCCCCGACGTGGCGCGGTTCGGCTTCGCCCCTCTGTACGTCACGCCCGAGGACGTCGTGACCGCGGTGGACCGGCTGGTGGCCGTCCTGGCCGCCGACGAGCACCGGGCGCCGGCGTACCGCACCCGCAACGCGGTCACCTGAGGCGCCGGCCCGATCGCATGGACGCAGCGGAGTTCGACGCCTTCCACGCCGGGACGTACCCCCGGCTCCTGACGTCGCTCACCGCCGCCACGGGAGACCCCGACCTGGCCCAGGACGCCCTCGAGAAGGCGTACGCGCGGGCGTGGTCCCGGCACGGCTCGCTCGGCCGCGACGAGCCGGCCGAGACGTGGGTGCTGCGTGCGGCTGCCCGGGTGGCCGGGGCCGACCCCGCCGACGTGCCCGCGCACGCCCCGCGCTCGAGGACGTGACAGCGACCCTCGACGGGCTGACCCAGCGCCCGCAGGCGGCGGCAGCGCTCCGCGAGGTCGGGGACTCCAGGGCGGCCCGGCGGCGCACCGCCGCAGTCGCCATCGTGGTCGCCGGCCTCGTCGCCGCCGCCCTCGGCCTGGTCCAGGTGCTTCCCGGTGGCGACGGCGGGGGCCCCGGGCCCGGACCGGACAACGAGTTGCAGGTCAACCCGACCCCGCGCGTCGAACGCCCCGGCGAGGTCGCCGAGGACTTCGACCTGGCCGCAGGGCTGTCGCAGGACGGACGCACGGGGCCGGCCTTCGACCTGGACCCCTTTCCCGGCTGGGAGGTGTGCGGACGGTCCTACGAGCTGGGTGGCCTGACCACCCCCGGCCTCGGCGTCCGCTCCGACGACTTCGGCATGGAGACCGGCCGCCTCCTGGTCGTCGCACGCGGAGCTTCGACCTCTCCGACGCGGACCTCAACGCGCACGGGATCGCCGAGCGCTACGTCAAGCGGTTCGCCCGTTGCGCGCAGGAGGCCGAGGTGTCGACGAGCGTGGAGCGGACCCTGGTCGGCGACGAGGCGTGGCGCGATGGTGTGTGGTCGCGGGCGACCGACGCCGGCACCCGGGAGATCGTCCAGGTCGTCCGGGTCGGCTCCGCCATCCTCGTGTCCGGCACCCGCAACGTCGCGGGGCGACGCCATCGCTCTCGACAGCTTCCGGCGCGCGGAGGCGTACGCGATCGCGCCCGTCGTGCAGCGCATGTGCGTGTGGAACGACCACCGGGTGCTCCTCCTGAGGGATGCTCACGGCGATGCAACCGACCGGCGGGCCCAGGCGTATCCCTCTCGTGGACATCGTGACGAGAAGGGGGTGACGGGGTGACTCCCGAGGAGTTCGACGAGTTCTACGAGAACAGCTTCGCGCGCCTGGTCGGCCACCTCCAGGCCATGATCGGCAACCGCGACGAGGCCCAGGAGTGCGTCCAGGAGGCGTTCGTCCGGGCCTGGTCGCACCGACGCACCCTGCAGCAGGCACGCAGCCCCGAGGCGTGGGTCCGCACCACCGCCTACCGCCTGGCCGTGAGCCGCTGGCGACGCACCGTGCTCAGCCGCCGTGCGCCGGACCGCGCCGTCTCGCCGGACCTGACCTCCAGGGCGCCGGACGAGTCGCGGGTGGCCCTGATGGCAGCGCTCGAGAAGCTCCCGGCCGACCAGCGTCGCGCGCTGGTCCTCCATCACCTGTGCGACCTGCCGGTCGCCGAGGTGGCCGCCGAGGTCGGTGCCCCGGTCGGCACCGTCAAGGCGCGCCTCTCGCGAGGGCGCACCGCGCTCCAGTCCTTGCTCGACGACAGCCTGACCCCGGGAGGGGGCCGCCATGTCTGACCTCTTCGACCCGCTCCGCGACCTGACCCGCGAGCCCGTCTCCTCCACGCCCGCCTCGGAGATCCGTCGCCGCGGCGACCAGCAGCGCCGCCGCCGTACGGCCGTCCAGGCCCTCGGCGGAGGCCGCCGCGATCGCGGTGGTCGCGGTCGGCGCCGTCGCCGTCGCGGACCGCTCGCCCACAGCAGCCGTGAGGTGCCACCGGCAACCCAGAGCCCGTCGCCGACGGTGACCACGGACCGTCACCGACCGCCACCGACGCGCCCACCCCGGCGGGTCCGGCCACCCGCGTGCCCGACGGCTTCCCGCTCGAGGCAGGCATGCTCGACCTCGACACCGTGGACGGGCCGTCACGCAACGTGAACTGGCTCACCGAGGCCACCCTCTGCGGCGACGTGGCGTCGTACTCACCGGCGGACGTGCAGACCGACAGCGTCGGGGTGAACCACACGGCCTACGAGTCGGGCGGCACCCAGAGGCGCGCCCTCATGGTCTACCCCGACGCCGCGACGGCGCACCGGATGGCACGCGACCTGGTCGGCAAGTTCGAGGCGTGCCCCCGATACCCGACGGACACCGGTGACAGCGGCGCCGGGGAGGCGACCAACGAGGTGACCCCGCGCGACGTCGGTGACGAGGCGTGGACGGTCAAGACGGCAACCTCTTCGATGGCGAGCCGAACATCGGGCAGACCGTCTACGTCGTGGTCCGCGTGGGAACGCCGTGATGTACCAGATGCTCAGCAACGAGGGACCGGGCCTGACCAGGCCCGGCTTCTTCTGAGAAGACCGCGGAGGCCGAGACAGGCGCTCTCCTGACCACCATCTCGGCGATGTGCGTCTTCACGGAGGCCGGCTGCGGTGAGAGCACCGACACCGCCGACGCCCACCTTCGGTCCCGACGGGTACGGCGACGTGCGGCTCTACCTGACCCCCAGGAGGTCGAGGACACCGGCCAGGCCACGGTCAACGACGGCAACGGTGCGGACGCGTGCGATCGGGGGGGGGGAGAGGAGGAGTAGAGAGGAGGGGGGGCTAGGGGAGGGCCGCGAGGAGAGGAGGTGAGGAGCGGACGACCAGAAGAGGCACGAGACGACCTGCATCCGGTGATCAGGCCCTGCAGGATCTCCCGCATCAGCTGCGGCGGTCTCGGACGGCGTCTTGCCGACCTTGACGCCGACGGCCTCGAGGGCCTCCTTCTTGGCCTCCGCGGTGCCCGAGGAGCCGGAGACGATGGCGCCGGCGTGGCCCATCGTCTTGCCCTCGGGGGCGGTGAAGCCGGCGACGTAGCCGACGACCGGCTTGGTCACGTGGTCCTTGATGTAGGCCGCGGCCCGCTCCTCGGCGTCGCCACCGATCTCGCCGATCATCACGATCGCCTTGGTGTCGGGGTCGGCCTCGAACGCCTCGAGCGCGTCGATGTGGGTCGTGCCCGACGATCGGGTCACCGCCGATGCCGATGGCGGTCGAGAAGCCGAAGTCACGCAGCTCGAACATCATCTGGTAGGTCAGCGTGCCCGACTTCGACACCAGGCCGATCGGGCCCTTGCCGGCGATCGTGTGCGGCGTGATGCCGGCCAGCGACTCCTCGGGCGTGATGATGCCGGGGCAGTTCGGGCCGATCATCCGGGTGCGACTTGCCCTCGAGGTAGGACCACACCTCGGCGGTGTCCTGCACCGGCACGCCCTCGGTGATGACCACCAGCAGGCCGATGCCCGCGTCGATCGCCTCGATGCAGGCGTCCTTGGTGAAGGCCGGCGGCACGAAGACCACCGACACGTCGGCGCCGGTCTCGGCCATCGCCTCCTTGACGCGTGCCGAAGACCGGCAGCTCCTGTGCCGGCGAGCTCGACGCTCGTGCCGGCCTTGCGGGCGTTGACGCCGCCGACGATGTTCGACCCCGCCTCGAGCATGAGGGTGGTGTGCTTGGAGCCCATCCCCCCGGTCATGCCCTGGACGATGATCTTGGAGTCCTTGTTCAGGTAGATCCACATCTCCGCTCCTCAGTCGCTCTGCTTGTCGGAGTTGGCCAGCTCGGCGGCCTTGTCGGCCGCGCCGTCCATGGTGTCGACCTGCGTGACGAGCGGGTGGTCCAGCTCGTCGAGGATCGCGCGACCCTTCTCGACGTTGTTGCCGTCGAGGCGTACGACGAGCGGCTTGGTCGCCTCGTCGCCGAGGATCTCCAGGGCACCCTTGATGCCGTTGGCGACCTCGTCGCAGGCGGTGATGCCGCCGAAGACGTTGACGAACACGCTCTTGACCTGGGCGTCGTTGAGGATGACGTCGAGGCCGTCGGCCATCACCTGCGCGTTGGCGCCGCCACCGATGTCGAGGAAGTTGGCGGGCTTGACCCCGCCGTGCTTCTCACCGGCGTACGCCACCACGTCGAGGGTGGACATGACGAGACCCGCGCCGTTGCCGATGATGCCGACCTGCGCCGTCGAGCTTGACGTAGTTGAGGCCCTTGTCCTTGGCCTTCGACTCGAGCTCGTCCTCCTCCTCGCGGATCACGAAGCGCCTCGTGGTCCTCGTGGCGGAAGTCGGCGTTCTCGTCGAGGGAGACCTTGCCGTCGAGGGCCTCGAGCTTGTCGCCGGCGAGCCGCGCGAGCGGGTTCACCTCGACCAGCGTCGCGTCCTCCTCGACGAACACCTTCCACAGCGCGAGCATGGTTGCACGGCCTGGTCGGTGAGCGCCTCGGGGAACTTCGCCTCTGCGACGATCGCGCGCGCCTTGTCCTCGTCGACGCCGGCGCCGGGGTCGATCGCGATCTGCTTGACCGCGTCGGGGTTGGTCTTCGCGACCTCCTCGATCTCGACACCACCCTCGACGCTGGCGATGCAGAGGTAGGCCGGTTCGCGCGGTCGAGCAGGAAGGAGAAGTAGTACTCCTCCTCGATGCTGGCGCCGGCGCGATCAGGACGCGGTTCACGGTGAGGCCCTTGATCTGCATCCCGAGGATCGCGCGGGCGTGCTCCTACGCCTCGTCCGGGGTCTTGGCGAGCTTGACCCCACCGGCCTTGCCGCGGCCGCCGGCCTTGACCTGCGCCTTGACCACGACGACGCCGAGCTGCTCGGCGGCTGCTCGTGCCTCCTCGGGCGTCGTCGCGACGATGCCCTTCGTGGCCGGTACGTCGTGCTTGGCGAAGAGCTCCTTCGCCTGGTACTCCATCAGGTCCACGGTGTCAGCACCTGTTCTTCTCGGTGGGTGGAGCCGCCGGACCGACCCTAGTACGGCCGGGCGGGCCGACGTCAGTCGGAGTCCGTGAAGGACGAGCGGAGCGCGGTGCGCAGGTCCCTGTTGAGCTGCGAGATCACGTCGAGCGGGATCTCCTTGGGGCAAGCCGCGGCGCACTCGCCGATGTTGGTGCAGCCGCCGAAGCCCTCGTGGTCGTGCTGGGCGACCATGCCGAGCACCCGCGAGTCGCGCTCGGCCTGGCCCTGCGGCAGCTCGCCGAGGTGGGTGATCTTGGCGCCGAGGAACAGCGAGGCCGAGGCGTTCGGGCAGGCCGCGACGCAGGCGCCGCAGCCGATGCAGGTCGCGGCGTCGAACGCGCGGTCGGCGTTGTCCTTGGGCACCGGGATCGGCGTGCGCGTCGGGGGCCGCGCCGGTGTTGACCGAGATGTAGCCGCCGGCCTGGATCATCCGGTCGAACGCGCGAGCGGTCGACGCACGAGGTCCTTGAGCACCGGGAAGGCGTCGGCCCGCCAGGGCTCGATCGTGATCGTGTCGCCGTCCTTGAACGAGCGCATGTGCAGCTGGCAGGTGGTGGTGACGCTCGGGGCCGTGCGCCTGGCCGTTGATCATCAGCCCGCACATGCCGCAGATGCCCTCGCGGCAGTCGCTGTCGAACGCGACCGGCTCCTCGCCCTCGCGCGTTGAGCTTCTCGTTGAGCACGTCGAGCATCTCGAGGAACGACATGTCCGGGGAGACGTCGTCGACCTGGTAGGTCGTGCATCGCGCCGGCGCCGCGCGTGTCGGCCTGGCGCCAGATCTTGAGGGTCAGTCTCACTTGTAGCTCCGCTGCTTCATCTCGACGAACTCGTAGATCAGGTGCTTCCTTGTGGAGGACCGGGCGGCCTCGCCCGTCGCCCGCCGAACTCCCACGCCGCGACGTAGGCGAAGTCGTCGTCGTCGCGCAGCGCCTCGCCGTCCTCGGTCTGCGACTCCGCGCGGAAGTGGCCGCCGCAGGACTCGCGCCGGTTGCAGCGCGTCGATGCACATCAGCTCGCCGAGCTCGAGGAAGTCGGCCACCCGGCCGGCCTTCTCGAGCGACTGGTTGAGGCTCTCGGCGCTGCCGAGCACCTGCACGTTGCGCCAGAAGTCGTCGCGCAGCGTCGCGGATCAGGTCGATCGCCTTGCGCAGGCCGTCCTCGGTGCGCTCCATGCCGCAGAACTCCCACATGATGTTGCCGAGCTCGCGGTGGTAGGAGTCGACGCTGCGGGTGCCGCCGATCGACATGAAGCGCGTCGATCCGCTCCGCGACCGCCTCGCTGGGCCTCGACCACCGCGGGGTGGTCCTCCGGCACCTTGCTCGAACGGGCCGTCGGCGAGGTAGTCGCGGATCGTGTTGGACAGCACGAAGTAGCCGTCGGCCAGGCCCTGCATGAGCGCCGAGGCGCCGAGCCGGTTGGCGCCGTGGTCGGAGAAGTTCGCCTCGCCGGTCACGAACAGCCCGGGGATCGTGGACTGCAGGTCGTAGTCGACCCACAGCCCGCCCATCACGTAGTGCACCGCCGGGTAGATGCGCATCGGCACCTCGTACGGGTCCTCGCCGGTGATCCGGGCGTACATGTCGAAGAGGTTGCCGTACTTCGTCCTCGATCGCCTGGCGGCCCAGGCGGTCGATCGCGTCGGCGAAGTCGAGGTAGACGCCGCGGCGCACGCCCTCGACCTCGGGGCCGACGCCGCGGCCCTCGTCGCACATGTTCTTGGCCTGCGCGCGAGGCGATGTCGCGCGGGCACCAGGTTGCCGAACGCCGGGTAGATCCGCTCGAGGTAGTAGTCGCGGTCCTCCTCGGGGATCTCCCGCGGGTCCTTGTCGCAGTCCGCCTTGTTCTTCGGCACCCAGATGCGGCCGTCGTTGCGCAGCGACTCGCTCATCAGCGTCAGCTTCGACTGGTGCGCGCCGGAGACCGGGATGCAGGTCGGGTGGATCTGCGTGTAGCAGGGGTTGGCCATGTAGGCGCCCTTGCGGTGCGCGCGCCAGGTCGCGGTGACGTTGCAGCCCATCGCGTTGGTCGACAGGAAGAAGACGTTGCCGTAGCCGCCGCTGGCCAGCACGACCACGTCGGCGAAGTAGGTCTCGATCTCGCCGGTGACCAGGTCGCGGACGATGATGCCGCGCGCCCGGCCGTCGACGACGATCAGCTCGAGCATCTCGTGGCGGGAGTAGCAGCGCACCGTGCCGGCCGCGACCTGGCGCTCCAGCGCCTGGTAGGCGCCGATCAGCAGCTGCTGGCCGGTCTGGCCGCGGGCGTAGAAGGTGCGCGACACCTGCACGCCGCCGAAGGAGCGGTTGTCGAGCAGGCCGCCGTACTCGCGGGCGAAGGGCACGCCCTGGGCGACGCACTGGTCGATGATGTTCACGCTGACCTCGGCCAGCCGGTAGACGTTGGACTCGCGCGAGCGGTAGTCGCCGCCCTTGATGGTGTCGTAGAAGAGCCGGTAGACCGAGTCGCCGTCGCCCTTGTAGTTCTTGGCCGCGTTGATGCCGCCCTGGGCGGCGATCGAGTGCGCCCGGCGCGGGGAGTCCTGGTAGCAGAACGACTTCACGACGTAGCCGGCCTCGCCGAGCGTCGCGGCCGCGGACGCGCCGGCCAGGCCGGTGCCGACGACGATGACCGACAGCCGGCGACGGTTGGCCGGGTTGGCGATGCGCGCCTCGAACTGCCGGGTCTGCCAGCGCTCGTCGACCGGGCCGCCGGGGGCCTTCGTGTCGCTGATCGGGTCGCCGGCGTGTAGTAGCCCGCCGCGTCGTCGAACTCGGCGCCGCCTCGGCCGCGCGGGACGGGTCGAACGTGTTCGTGGTGTCGGGCATGTCCGGGCCCGGCTGCGTCGTCATGGCTGTCTCCCTCCGGTCAGTCGACGATGCCCGACCAGCACGGCGAGCGGGACGAGTGCGAACCCACCGGCGATGACGACCGCCAGGGTGTAGCCCGCGAGGTTGGCGCCGCGTCGCGTGGCCGGGCTGTTGGTGAAGCCCAGGGTCTGCGCGGCGCTCCAGGTGCCGTGCCGCAGGTGCATGCCGAGCGCGGCCATCGCGAGCAGGTAGATGACGGCACCCACCAGCTCTCCGGCGCGAAGCTCGTCGACCACCCGGTCGTAGGGGCTGTCGCTGGCCCGCCGGGGTTGATCGTGTGCGTGGTCAGGTGCAGCAGGTGGAAGACCACGAAGAGCAGCAGGGCAGCCCGCCCCAGCGCATCGTCCGCGAGGACGAGGTGGCCTGGAGCCGCTTGCGTTGACGGAGTAGCGCTGGGTGCGGGCGCCGCGGGCCCGGCGCCACAGCGTGACGGCGCAGCCGACGTGCACGACCAGGGCGACGAGGAGCACGAGGCGGATGATCCAGATCAGCCCGGCGTACGGGCAGGAACGGCTCCCCGATCGTGCGCAGGTGGTCGCGCGTAGTCGTCGAAGGCCTCCTGGCCGCGCGAAGATCTTGAGGTTGCCGTACATGTGCAGCAGCACGTAGCCGATGAAGACCAGGCCGGTGACGGCCATGAGGACCTTGAGCACGATCGTCGACGTCCGGCTCCGCCGCGGCGAGGCCAAGGGGGAAGTGGTCGTCACGAAGCCCCACGTTATTCCTTCACCGGCGTGTCCGGGCCACCCCGCCGTGTGAGATGTGTTTCGTTCCGCGCCGCCGGCACGCCTGCGTCGTCCCCAGAGGGGGTTGGTCGGGTCGACGGGGTCACGGGATCACCCCTACCCTCGAACGGACCTCGCACCCATCTGACCTGCGACTTTCGCGGTCCCGACGAAAGCGACCAGCACCCGTGGCCACCTCTCGAGGACGGCACGCGCCCCGCGCGGCGGTCGGCACGCGGCGACGCGTGCCCGTCGCGGCACCCGGTCACGGCTGGCCGCGCTGGGCCTGCTCGCGGTCGCGTCGGTCGGCGGCGTCGGTACGGCGACGGTGCCGACGCACGGGGCGACACCGCACGGTCCGGCCTTCTCGGCCGGCGGCCAGGGCACGAGCGCGGTCGGCATGGTCCGCGGCGGCCACCGGGTCAGCCGCGACTCCGCCCGCCAGGCGATGGCCGACGCGAGCGGTCGTGACGTCGGCTCCGCCAAGAGCGCCGTGGCCACCCAGGCCGACCCCGGCCTGGCCAAGCTCGCCGCCAGCGCCGAGAAGGCGGCCAAGGAGCTCGCCAAGGACGGCTGGCAGCTGCCGATCCCCCGTGGGGTCTACCACCTGACCGCGCGCTTCGGTCAGTGCAGCGGGCTCTGGGCGCACTGCCACACCGGCCTCGACTTCGCGGCTCCGGAGGGCACCCCGATCCACGCCGTCGCGAACGGCACGATCACCGAGACCGGCTGGGCCGGCGCCTACGGCAACCGCACGGTGATGACGCTCGAGGACGGCACCGAGCTCTGGTACTGCCACCAGTCCGAGATCGGCGTCAAGCCCGGCCAGCAGGTCGCCGGCGGACAGGTCATCGGCCTCGTCGGCGCCACCGGCAACACCACCGGCCCGCACCTGCACCTCGAGGTGCGCCCCGGCGGCGGCGACCCCGTCGACCCCGAGGACGCCCTCACCGCCCACGGCCAGACGCCGTAACGGTCGACCTAGAGCTTCTCGACGGGGGCGTAGCGGAGGAGCAGACGCTTGACCCCTTGGGAGCCGAAGTCGATGGAGGCGACGGCCTTGTCGCCGGCGCCCTCGACGACGACCACGGTGCCGAGGCCGAAGGAGTCGTGGGTGACCCGGTCGCCGGAGGCGAGGGACGGGACCTCGCGGGTGCCGGCCTTGCGCTCGGCGTCGGCCTTGATGCTCGAGGTGCCGAAGCGGGGCGGTGCGCCGGCTCGGCGCTGGGGCAGCGACGGGAGGACCGAGCGGTTCCACGAGGTCTGCTCGGCCGCGGTGCGCCGCCAGTCCACGAGGTCGACCGGCACCTCGTCGAGGAACCGGGACGCCGGGTTGTGCGACGGGGCGCCCCACGCCGAGCGGACCACCGCGCGCGAGAGGTAGAGCCGCTGCTGTGCCCGGGTGAGGCCGACGTAGGCCAGCCGGCGCTCCTCCTCGAGCTCGGTCGGGTCGCCCAGCGAGCGCATGTGCGGGAAGACGCCGTCCTCGAGACCGGTGAGGAAGACGACCGGGAACTCCAGGCCCTTCGCCGTGTGCAGGGTCATCAGGGTCACGACGCCTGACTCCTCGGCGTCCTGGTCGGGGATCTGGTCGGAGTCGGCGACGAGGGAGACCCGCTCCAGGAACTCGGGTACGCCGGGGGTGGCCGGCGTCAGGTCGGCGGGGTCGGCCGACGGGGGCGGCACCGGCTCGTCGGAGAACTCCCGGGCGACGGCGACGAGCTCGGCGAGGTTCTCGACCCGGGTCTCGTCCTGGGGGTCGTCGCTGGCCTCGAGCTCGGCGAGGTAGCCGCTGCGGGCCAGGGTCTGCTCGAGCACGACGTCGGCCCGCTCCCCCGCGTCGACCATCGACTGGAGCTCCTCGGCCATGTCGACGAACGCCTTGACCATCGTGACGGAGCGGGTCGCGATGCCGGGGGCGTCCTGGGCGTGCCGCAGGGCGTCCCAGAAGGTGGAGCCGTCCCGCCGGGCCATCGCCTCGACGCAGGCCTCGGCGCGCTCGCCGATGCCGCGCTTGGGGACGTTGAGGATCCTGCGCAGGCTGATCTCGTCGGCCGGGTTGGCGAGCATCCGGAGGTACGCGAGGGCGTCGCGGACCTCGCGCCGCTCGTAGAACCGCACCCCGCCGACGACCTTGTAGGGCATGCCGACGCGGATGAAGACTTCCTCGAACACACGGGACTGCGCGTTGGTGCGGTAGAACACCGCGACGTCGCGGGGCTTGGCCACCTTGTCGTCACTGAGCCGGTCGATCTCGGAGGAGATGAACCGCGCCTCGTCGTGCTCGTCGTCGGCGACGTAGCCCACGATCTGCTCGCCGGTGCCCTGGTCGGACCAGAGGTGCTTGCTCTTGCGGCCCTTGTTGCGCTCGATCACCGCGTTGGCGGCGTCGAGGATGTTCTGCGTCGAGCGGTAGTTCTGCTCGAGCAGGATCGTCCGCGCGTCGGGGAAGTCCTCCTCGAACTGCAAGATGTTGCGGATGTTGGCACCGCGGAAGGCGTAGATCGACTGGTCGGCGTCGCCGACGACCATGAGCTCGGAGGCGCCGACGCCCGTGTCGTCGTCGGGCAGGTCGGGGTCGTCCTCGCCGCCGAGGGCCAACGGCCGGCCGACACCGGTGCCGCAGAGCTCGCGGATGAGGGCGTACTGCGCGTGGTTGGTGTCCTGGTACTCGTCGACGAGGACGTGCCGGAACCGCCGACGGTAGGTCTCGCGGACCTCCGGGAACGCCTGGAACAGGTGGACCGTCGTCATGATCAGGTCGTCGAAGTCGAGGGCGTTCGCGTCGCGCAGGCGCTTCTGGTAGATCGCGTAGGCCTCGGCGTAGACCTCCTCGAGCCCGTTGCGGGTGTCGGCCGAGGCCTCCTCGTGGTCGACCAGCTCGTTCTTCTGGTTCGAGACCCAGGTGAGGATCGCCCGCGGCGGGAACCGCTTCGGGTCGAGCTCGAGGTCGCGCGCGACGAGCGTCATCAGGCGCTTGGAGTCGGCGGCGTCGTAGATCGAGAAGCTCGACTTGTAGCCGAAGCGCTCGATCTCCTTGCGGAGGATGCGGACGCAGGCCGAGTGGAACGTGGAGACCCACATGATCCGGGCCCGGCGCCCGACGAGGTCCTCGACGCGCTCGCGCATCTCGGCGGCGGCCTTGTTGGTGAAGGTGATCGCCAGGATCGACCCGGGGTGCGCGTTGCGCTCGGAGATCAGCCAGGCGATGCGGCGGGTGAGCACCCGGGTCTTGCCGGAGCCGGCTCCCGCGACGACGAGGAGGGGCGCACCGGCATGGGTGACGGCCGCGCGCTGCGGCTCGTTGAGCCCCTCGAGCAGCTCCTCGGGAGCGAGCTTGCGTCGCTTCGAGGCCCGCGGGCCCGCCCCATCGGGCTGCCCGTCGGGCTCCCTCTCGTCGGCCCCGAACAGGACCTGCTCCTCTGGAACCATCCGTGTCGCCTGGGGGTCGGGGGTCCTGCCGAACGGCAGGGGGAACGAGGCGCTCATGTCTCGCGTCAGCCTACGTCCCGGCGCCGACAGCGGGCCGCCTCGACCCGCCCCAGCGGGCAGGCTCAGCGGGCAGGCTCAGCGGAAGAGGGCGCCGACCCAGGCCGCCGTGAAGCCGACGAGCACCGCCAGCGACATCCCGAGCAGCATCGGGAGGTGGGAGGGGGTGCTCCGGCGGTGGGACATCGGGTCAGACCACGCGCGCGTCGGCGTTCTTGTCCACCACGTCGCGGAACAGCGGCGGCAGGAACTTCAGCATGAGGGTCGACCAGGTGAGGTGCGTGACGACGGGGGCCTGGAGCCCGCTCGACGCGCGCCGCTGGAGGCCCCACAGGCCGCCCATGGCTCCGGCCGCGGCGACGAGGACGGGGTTGCGGGTCGGCACGGTGGCCAGCATGTAGACGCCGGTGGAGGTCGCGACCGGGTGCCTGTCCCCGAGAGCCGCGAACACTGCCCCCCGGAAGAAGACCTCCTCGGCCGCGCCGTTGGCCAGGGTGACGAGGAGGACGAGGGAGTCGTTGCCGTGCTCGGAGTACTGCAGGACCGAGGCGATGGCCCGGCGCAGCGGCGGCACCTGGCGCACGACGAGCCCGCCGACGTAGAAGACGCCGAAGGCGCCCACCCCGGTGGCCAGGGGCGTGAGCACCGGCCGGCGGATGGTCCGGTCCTGGAGCTGCACCCACCCGAGGTGCAGGGGCCCGGAGGCGAAGCCGCCGACGGTGTAGACGGCCGCGGTCGCCAGGGTCGTCGCGTAGAAGGCCCTCGAACCCGGCTTGGTGGAGAGCCCGACGCCGAGCAGCCCGGCGCCCACGACCGAGGTACCGGCGACCACACGTCGGCGACGACGGACGACCGCCGGGGGCTCGTCGCGCTTGACCGGCACCTTGTGGGTGATCGACATCGGGAGGTGGCGCTTGAGCTTGGTGAGCAGTCCGGTGTCGGAGTCCAGGGTGCCGCGGTCCCGGAGTGCCTGGCGGACGGCGTCGTCGAAGCCCATCCGCTCGAACGGGATGAGCCGGTGGATCTCGTCGTCGTCGACGACCACCTCGTTGACCATCGAGTCGACCAACGAGCGCCCGGCCGCGGTGTCCACGTCGGTGATGAGGCTCAGCCAGTGCGACGACAGCCTGGGCGACAGCAGCGGCACCGGCAGGATGACCAGCGTGCGCTCCTCGACGGCAGCGACCCGTCGCATCATGTCGACGTAGCGCAGCACCTCGTCGCCGCCGACCTCGAAGGGCCGGCCCTCGGTCTCCGGCACGTCCAGGACGCGCACGAGGTAGTGGACGACGTCGTCCAGTGCGATCGGCTGGGTGCGCGTCGTCACCCAGCGGGGGGTGACCATGAGCGGCAGCCGCTCCACGAGCTGGCGGGTCATCTCCCAGGACAGCCCCTCGTGCCCGATCACGATGCCGGCCCGCAGCGTGGTCACCGGGACGCCCGAGCCGCCGAGGACCTCCTCCACCTCGCGCCGGCTGCGCAGGTGCGGCGACAGGTCGTCGTCGTCCTTGCCGAGCCCGCCGAGGTAGACGATCCGCTGCACGCCCGCGTCCGCGGCCGCCTTGCCGAAGGAGTGTGCCGCCTCGCGGTCGAGCCGCTCGAAGTCGGCCGAGGCGAGCGAGTGGACGAGGTAGTAGGCCACGTCGCAACCCGCCAGCGCGTCCGGGAGCGTCGCCGGGTCGTGCACGTCGCCGAAGACGGCGTCTCCCACCCCGTCGTACTTCTCCGGCTTGCGGGTCATCGCGACGACCTCGTGCCCTGCCTCGGCGAGCGCCGGGCAGAGCCGCCGGCCCACGAAGCCGGACGCACCGGCCACCAGCACCCGGCGAGGGTTGCTGGTGGCTTCCACAGGGACCCGAGACGAAGCCGTCATGCCCCGAATCTAGGCGGTCACAGAAGGCGGCGGTCGCTCGCCCAGCGCGTGAGCTCGTGCCGGGACGAGAGCTGGAGCTTGCGCAGCACGCTGGAGACGTGGGTCTCGACGGTCTTCACGGAGATGAACAGCTCGGACGCGACCTCCTTGTAGGCGTAGCCGCGCGCGATCAGCCGCATCACCTCGCGCTCCCGCTCGGTGAGCCGGTCGAGGTCCTCGTCGATCTGGGCGACCTCGATCGATCCCGCGAAGGCGTCGAGCACGAAGCCGGCCAGCCGCTGCGAGAAGACCGCGTCGCCGGTGGCCACCCGCTCGATGGCGTCGACGAGCTCGGGCCCGGTGATGGTCTTGGTGACGTAGCCGCGAGCACCGCCCCGGATGGTGCCGATGACGTCCTCCGCGGCGTCGGACACCGAGAGTGCGAGGAACCGCGTCCCAGGCACGCGGGTGCCGACCCGCCGCATCACCTCGACCCCGCCGCCCCCGGGCAGGTGCACGTCGAGCAGCACCACCTCGGGCTGCTGCCGCAGCACCGCCGCCACGGCGGTGTCGACGTCCTCCGCCTCCGCGACCACGTCGACGCGTCCCGCGAGCTCGGCGCGCACGCCGCCGCGGAACATCGCGTGGTCGTCCACGATCACGACGGTCCTCATCGATGGGTGCCTTCCTCGTTCTGCTGGGACACCGGCAGCCGCAGCCGCACCTCGGTGCCTTCTCCGGGGGTGGACCTGACCTCGGCCGAGCCGCCGTGGCGCTCCATCCGGGCCACGATGCTGTTCCTCACGCCGAGTCGGTCCTCGGCGACCTGGTCCGGGTCGAAGCCACGTCCCCGGTCGCGGACGAAGACCTCGGCGTCCCCGGGGTGGACCTCGGCGTAGACGTCGATCTTCGCGGCACCCGAGTGCTTCGCCGCGTTGACGATGGCCTCGCGCGTCGCGTGCACGAGGGGTACGGCGGCCTCGCCGACGGTGAGGTCGCCGACCGTCACGACCTCGACCGGGACGCCGTGGCTGTCCTCGACCTCGGCGGCCGTGCTCTTGAGGGCGGCGGCCAGGCTGCCGGACGGGGTGGTGGCCTCGCCGTACATCCAGGACCGGAGGTCGCGCTCCTGTGCCCGCGCGAGCCGGGCCACCTGGGTCGGGTTCGCGGCGTTCTTCTGGATCAGTGCGAGCGTCTGGAGGACGGAGTCGTGCAGGTGCGCGGCCACGTCGGCCCGCTCCTGCTGCCGGACCCGCTGCGCGCGCTCCTCGCCGAGGTCGGAGGCCAGCCGGAACAACCACGGGCCGAGCACGAGCAGCAGTCCGACCACGCCGAGGGCGCCGGCCAGCACCACGTCGCGCGCGACGCCGATGGTGCCGCTCTGTGCCGCGAAGATGATCAGGGCGACGACGAGGAGCCCGATGCCGCCGGCCAGGCGGGCGTAGGACGCGAGGCCTCCGTCGCCGACGACGACGCGACGCAGGTCGAGGCGACCGGTGCTGTCGATCCAACGCTCGCGCTGCGCCTCGTCGGCCTGCCGCCACAGGATCATCAGGCCGCCGACGGCGATGAACGCGGGCCAGAACAGGGTCGGACCGCCGAAGAGGATGTCGACGACCCCGGCGATGCCGACGGCGACCGCTCCCAGGGCGACGAGCACTCCGGCGTCCTTCAGACGTCGCGTGCGCTTGGGCCGCTTGCCCTGCCGGCTGGCCGCCTCGAGCCCCGGCGCGTCCTGCTTCGGGATGGTGTCGAGCGGCAGCGTGATCCAGAGGCCGGCGTAGAACACGAGGCCGAAGCCGAAGATCGCCGTGACCGCGAAGAACACCCGCACCAGGAACGGGTCCACGCCGAGGTGCGCGGCGAGGCCACCGGCCACGCCGCCGACGTAGGAGTCGTCGGCGCTGCGCGAGGCCTTGCGCACCGGACGGCCGATGCCGGGACGCGCCTGTCGGCCGGTCCGGCTGTCGGTCGTGGGTGCACTCATGGTCGTTCCATCGTCACACAGCGCGAGGCGCCCAACCATGCGTGAAGACCCTGAGACGCGGCCCCTCGGGCTCAGGGTCCCCGAGGGTGGGATCAGGGGCGTCCCCGATGGTGCCGAGGGGTCCTCCCGCCCCAGAGTTGAGCCCATGAACGACACGCATGACACCGCGACACCGCCGCCGACGGCCGGCCCTCCCCCGCAGACCGACGGGTGGGACACCGACCACCTCAAGGACTACCGGCGCCTCTACCGCAGCTCCGACCGCAAGGTGGCCGGCGTCGCCGGCGGCCTGGCCCGGCACCTCGACATCGACCCGACCATCGTCCGGGTGCTCTTCGTGGTGCTCGTCTTCTTCGGCGGCTCGGGCCTGTTGCTCTACGGCGCCCTCTGGCTGATCGCCCCTGACGAGCGGACCGGCCGCGCCACGATCGGCAGCAGCGACTCCACCCGCAACGCGCTGGTGATCATCGCGCTGGTCCTCGCGGCCTGTGTCGCGATCGGCGACACCTGGAACGGCTACGGCTTCCCCTGGCCCCTGGCGGTCGCCGCGCTCGCGGTGTTCGCGGTGCTGCTCACCCGGGACAACCGCAGGGAGAACGGGACCGTCCCGCCCCGTTGGCAGCAGGCCGCCCCGGCAGCTTCCCCAGGGGCCGCGGCGTACACCGCGCACTACCCGCCGTCGAGCTCGGCGCCGGACGCTTCCCCGACCCGCCACAGCGGCTGCCGGACCCGAGGGCCCGGTGCCCCCGGGCGCCACGCCGCCCGAGCCCCCGCAGTGGTACCCGCCGGTGCCCCCGCCGCCGGCCAAGCCCCGCAAGCGCGGCCCGCTGCTGTTCGGCATCACCCTCGCGCTGGTCGCACTGGGCCTGGGCATCCTCGGGCTCGCGGAGGCCTCGGGCGCCGACGTCTCGGACGCGGCGTACCCCGCCCTCGCCCTGGCGATCATCGGCGCGATGCTCGTGGTCGGCTCCGTCTTCGGACGACCAGGCGGCCTGGTGCTCCTCGGCGTGATCTCGGCGCTCGCGCTGGGCGGAGCCGCGGTGAGCAACCCGAGCTACGACGGCGACCGCGACCTCATCATCGACCCGCACGACGCGAACGACCTGGAGGGCGCCTACCACGTCCCCGCCGGACGCATCGAGCTCGACCTGACGAAGGTGCGTGACCTCGAGGCCCTCGACGGACAGTCGATCGACCTCAGCGGCAACGTCGGCGAGATCGTCGTCGACATCCCCCAGGACGTCGCGGTGACGTACGACGCCAACATCGACTACGGCGGCGCCATCGAGGCGCCGGGGGCGCACCGCGAGGGCTGGGACAACACCCTCGTCGGCGAGACCGGACCCGTTGACCCGCAGGCCCGCGTCGACCTCGAGCTGGACCTGCACTTCGGGCACATCGAGCTGAGAAGGCGATGAGCGACATGAACGACATGAACGAGTACGACGAGACCGAGGAGACCCGCGAGGTCCCGCTGACCACGATGCTCACGGGCAGCGGGGCGGAGGAGCCGGAGCGACGGACCCACCCGCTCAGCGTCGGCTACCTCGTGTGCGGGCTGGTGTTCCTCGGCATCGCGGCCTCGTGGGGCCTGCGCCAGCTGGGCGTCATCGAGTCCGGCGGCGAGCAGTGGGTGCTCCCCCTGGTCCTCGTGGTCGCCGGCGGCGCCGGCCTGCTCGCGCTGGTCGCCAAGGGCATGCTCGGCTCGCGCCGCTGACCCGAAAACTCGGTCGCTCCTCCCGGGCTGGATGCCTAGCCTGGGAAGAGTGCGCCGCCTCCCTCTCGACCACCCCGGCGTCGCGGACCACAGGTCCGCGGCGCGGTTCCTGTGGTGGGTCGCCAGGGGCCAGTGGCAGACCATGCTCGCGGGCATGGGGCTCGGCATCGTCTGGATGCTCTGCCAGGCGGTGATGCCGGCCGTCATCGGCGCCACGATCGACAGGGGCATCACCCCGAAGGACACCTCGGCGCTGCTCTGGTGGACCGGCCTGATGCTCGCGATCGGCGTCGTCCAGGCGGTCAGCGGCATCATGCGGCACCGGCTCGCGGTGACCAACTGGCTCACCGCCGCCTACCGCGTCGTCCAGCTCGTGACCCGGCAGGCCGTGCGGCTCGGCGCCACGCTGCCGAAGCGGGTCGCGACCGGCGAGGTGGTCGCGATCGGCAACAGCGACCTCTCGCACGTCGGGAACGCGATGGACGTGCTCGCCCGGTTCACCGGCGCCATCGTGTCGTTCTTCGTCGTGGCGTTCCTGCTGCTCCGCACCTCGGTCACGCTCGGGCTCGTCGTGCTGATCGGCGTGCCGCTGATGCTGATCGCGCTCGGCCCGCTGCTCAAGCCGCTCCAGCGCCGCAACCTCGCCCAGCGCGAGATGATGGGCGACCTCTCCAACCTCGCGACCGACATCGTGTCCGGGCTGCGGGTGCTGCGGGGCATCGGCGGCGAGCGGGTCTTCCACGACCGCTACGTCCGCGAGTCCCAGAAGGTGCGCGGCGCCGGTGTCGAGGTCGGCCGCCTCCAGTCGTGGCTCGACGCCGCCCAGGTCGGGCTGCCCGGGCTCTTCGTCGCGCTCGTCGTGTGGCTGGGTGCCCGGCTCGCGGTCTCCGGCCAGATCACGGTGGGCGAGCTCGTGGCCTTCTACGGCTACGCCGCCTTCCTGATGATCCCGCTGCGCACCGCGACCGAGACCATGAACAAGTGGATACGGGCTCTCGTCTCGGCGCGCCGCATCGTCCGCGTGCTCGCGCTCGAGCCCGAGGTCACCGACCCGGACGAGCCCTCCCCTGCTCCTCCGGTCGACTCCGACCTCGTCGACGTCGGCAGCGGGGTCCGGGTGCGGCACGGCCTGCTCACCGCCATCGCGTCCGAGAAGCCCGAGGACTCGGCGCTCGTGGTCGACCGCCTCGGACGGTACGCCGACGGTGACGTCCGCTGGGGCGACGTACCCCTGGACCGGCTGCCCCGCGAGGTCGTGCGCAGCCGGATCGTCGTGTCGGACACGGGGAGCACGCTCTTCTCCGGACCGCTGCGGCGCTCGCTCGACGTCCGTGGGGCCGGTGACGCAGCCCTCTCGGACGCGCTGCACGGAGCCTCGGCCGAGGACGTCCTCGACGCCGTGCGCCACGGGCTCGACTCGCGGGTGACCGAGCGCGGCCGCTCGTTCTCCGGCGGTCAGCGGCAGCGCCTGGTGCTGACCCGCGCCCTGCTCGCCGACCCCGAGGTGCTCCTCCTCGTCGAGGCCACCTCGGCGGTGGACGCCCACACGGAGGCCCGCATCGCCGACCGGCTGCGAGGGCTCCGCCACGGCCGGACCACCGTCGTCACGACCACCAGCCCGCTCGTGCTGTCACGCGCCGACCAGGTCGCGTTCCTGGTCGGTGGACGCGTGCACGCCGTGGGCACGCACCGCGAGCTGCTGCGCGGGGTGCCCGAGTACCGCGCCGTGGTCACCCGCGAGGTCCAGGACGACGAGGAGGTGAGGGCATGACCGCGACCATGACGTCGGACGACCTGGACGAGGACACCGTCCTGCCTGTCGCCGACGACAGCCAGGTGCTGGCCTACCTGCGCGACCTGTTGCGCCGGCACCCGCGCGCGATCATCGGCATGCTCGCGCTGCACGGCCTGGCCGCGCTGGCCGGGCTGGTGGCTCCCCGGCTGCTGGGCGACATCGTCGAGGCGGTGCAGGCCGGCAGCGCCTCCACGGCACGCGTCGACGTGCTCGCGGGCGTCATCGCGCTGGCGCTCGTCGCGCAGACCGGGCTGACCCGCTGGGCCCGCTACCGCTCGTTCGTGATCGGGGAGCTGGTGCTCGCCGAGCTGCGCGAGGACTTCGTCCGCGACGCGCTCGCCCTCCCGGTCGGCACCGTCGAGTCCGCGGGCAGCGGCGACCTGCTCACCCGCACCTCCCGCGACATCGAGCAGCTCGGCTGGTCGGTGCGCTGGGCGCTGCCGGAGTGGACGATCGCCCTCATCACCGCGGTGCTCACGCTGCTGGCCGCGGTGCTCGTCGGACCGTGGGTGCTGGTGCCGATCCTCCTCGGCATCCCCGGCGTGCTGGTCGGCAGCAGGTGGTACCTCAGCCGGGCCAAGGACGGCTACCTGCGGGAGCACGCGTCGTACTCCAAGATCAACTCCTCCCTCACCGAGACCGTCGAGGGGGCCCGCACCGTCGAGGCGCTCGGCCTCGGGCAGTCGCGCATCGAGCAGGTGGACCGCGACATCGCCGGGTCGTACGCCGCGGAGAAGTACACGCTCTACCTCCGGACCCGCTTCTTCCCGAGCGTCGAGGTGGCGTCGTACCTGCTGCCGAGCGTGGCCACGCTGCTCTTCGGCGGCTGGCTCTACATCCGCGGCGAGGTGTCCCTCGGCGACGTGACGGCGGCGACTCTCTACGTGCAGATGCTCATCGACCCCGTCGACCGTGTCGTCGGGATCCTCGACGAGCTCCAGGTCGGCTCGGCGTCGCTGTCGCGGCTGCTCGGCATCGCCCACGTTCCCGATGACCGGGTCGCGACCGGGCGCGTGCCCGAGGGCGAGAAGATCGAGGCCGAGGACGTGCGCTTCTCGTACGTCGAGGGGCGTGACGTCCTGCACGGAGTGGACCTGTCGCTGCGGGTCGGTGAACGGCTCGCGATGGTCGGTCCCTCGGGCGCAGGCAAGTCCACGCTCGGGCGGCTCCTGGCGGGCATCCACCCTCCGCGCACCGGCAGCGTCGAGGTCGGCGGGGTCGGCCTCACCGAGCTCCTGCTCACGGATCTGCGCGGCCACGTCGCTCTGGTGACCCAGGAGCACCATGTCTTCGTCGGCACGCTGCGCGAGAACCTCGCGCTGGCGGTCGACCACGAGGCGAGCGACGACGAGCTGTGGGACGCACTGCGGGCCGTGGATGCGGCCGACTGGGTCGCCGCGATGTCCGAGGGCCTCGAGACGCTCGTCGGGTCGGGTGGTCGTGCCCTGGGTCCGGCGCAGGCGCAGCAGATCGCCCTCGCCCGGCTCGTGCTGGCCGACCCGCACACGCTGGTCCTCGACGAGGCGACCTCGTTGATCGACCCTCGTGCGGCGAGGCACCTCGAGCGGTCGCTCGCCGCGGTGCTCGACGGACGCACCGTCATCGCCATCGCGCACCGGCTGTTCTCCGCGCACGACGCCGATCGCGTGGCTGTGGTGGAGGACGGACGGATCAGCGAGCTGGGGTCGCACGACGAGCTCGTCGAGCAGGACGGCTCCTACGCGTCCCTGTGGAGGTCGTGGCAGGCCTAGCTGCCGGTCGTGCGGCGCACCCGGGTGATGTCGGGGACCATGTCGTGCTCCACGCCCCAGAGCACCGCCTGGGTGCGGCTCGAGACGCCCATCTGCCGGTAGGCCATGCGGATGTAGGTCTTCACCGTGTTCATCGTCAGGTGGGTGCGTTCGGCGATCTGCTGGTTGCTGAAGCCCATCGTGATCAGCGAGACCACCTCGGCCTGGCGGGCGGACAGGCCCTCGGCCCGTCCCGGCCAGTCGCCGCCGGCCACCTCGATCGACGACGCCCGGCCGATGTCGTTCCGTGGGAGCACGACCTCCTCGCCCGCGGCCACCCGCTCGAGGGCGGCGACGAGGGCCGGCGCGTCCAGGGACTTCGACAGGTAGCCGCGGATCCCCTTGCGAAGCGCGGCCTCGATGAGGTCGTCGTGCATGTTCCAGCTGTAGACGGCGACCTCGCGGACGCGAGGGTTCCCGATCACCCTGTCCACGTCGCTCTCGTCGACCTGCGTCACGGAGAACGTGTCGTAGAGCGCGACGTCGACCGGCGTCACGACGGCGCTCTGCGCGTCGAGCTCCACCACCTGCACACGGGCCGAGAAGTCCTCGAGCATGCGCTCCAGTCCTCTGACCACGATCTCGTGGTCGTTGACGAGCGCGACACGCACGGCGTGCCCGGGGGTTCCGCCCGAGTTGCTCACAGCCGGAATGTACCCGTCACGTGTCATGTCTTGCCGTCCAGCATGGCAATTCCTGGTCGCTCCTCACGACGCACCAGGTCGAGCAGGAAGTCGTCGTCGACGACCGACGTCGTCACGCGGTAGCCACGGGGTCCTGCGCTCGCGCGGGCCAGCTCGTGGCAGACGGGCCCGTCGAGCGGCCAGCCCTCCACCGGGTGCCGCCAGTGCACGAGCAGGACGCCGTCCCGGGCGCACGTCAGGGCACGGTCGACGACCTCGGTCCACTGCGGGCGGGTGAGGAAGTAACCGACCTCGGAGAGCACCACGACGTCGAACGTACCTTCCGGCCACTCCTGCGGCACCCGCCTCCGCTCGAGGCGCACCCGGTCACCGACTGCCGCCTCCCTCACGAGCAGGCGGGCCTGGTCGAGAGCCGCGGGGCTCACGTCGATCGCGACCACTTCCTCCGCGCGGTGGGCGAGCTCGGCGGTGAGGACGCCGACGGAACAGCCGACCTCCAGGATGCGGCCGAGGTGCTCGGACGGCAGGGCGGCCAGGGTCAGGTCACGCTTGCGTCGCTCGTACCAGGAGTCGCCGAGGGACCACGGGTCCGCGGAGGCGGTGTGCAGGCGCTCGAACACCCCGGTGGTGGTGCCCGCTCCGGGCTCCGGCGCGTGCTCGACGTACACCTCGAAGGAGCGGTCGAAGTGCGCCAGGACGCGGGGGCCGAGGACCGGGGCGTCGGCTGGGTGCGGAGAGAGCGCCGTGTGCTGCGAGGCGTACGCCGCGAGTGCCCGCGCCCGTCGGTCGACCGCGTCCTCGTCGAGGTCGAGGCGGAGGCAGTCGCGCCACGGCACGTCGACGGGCGATCCCCAGTGCCAGAGCCAGATCGGCGCCTCGAGGTGCCGGGCCCCGACCCCGGCGGCGACGCGGGCGGCGACGAGCGCGACGGCCTCGTGGTCAGCGTGCGCGTCGTGGCGCCAGGTCGACACGAGGAGGGTGTGCCCGTCCACGAGGTCGACCAACGCCTCCTCGACGGCCGCGGCGCACCCGGCCACCTCCCCGTCCGGGACCTCGAGCCGGGTCACGCGTGCCGAAGGTGCCAGGGCCTGGACAGCAAGCACGAGCTCCCGCCGCCGCACCTCGGCGAGGCGCTCGGGCGGGTGCGTCGGGCTGTGCGGGTGCGAGCCCTCGCCGTCCGTCGCGACGACCAGGTGGCACGGCAGGTCCTCGTCGGTCGCCCAGCTGAGCAGCCCGGCCATGGCCAGGGTCTCGTCGTCCGGGTGCGCCACGACCACGACCAGGCGGTCCGGGCGCGCGCCGCCTGCGTCGCCCAGGGTGACGGGAGGCAGGTCGTCCCAGACGCCCAGCGCGCGCCAGGCGGCCTCGGGACGACCCGCGTCGCTGTGGTCGAAGCGTGGCGCGGTCATGCCGTCGGCTCGACCGGGCCCAGGGCGGAGAGGTAGCCGGCGAACCCCTCGGGCGCTCGTCCCTCGCGCCGTCCCGACGTGCTGACCGGGGGCGACCCGGCCGCGAACCAGCGCACGCCCGACCGCCGGAGCCGGTCGACGAGCACGACGTCCTCGTGGGCCGCGGCGTCGGGAAAGCCCCCGGCAGCGTGGTAGGCGGCAAGGGTCAGGCCGAGGTTGGCGCCGTGGACGTGCCCGTGGCCGTCGCGACGCTCGTGCCGCGCACGCCAGGCGGCGAGCAGGGCCTCGTCGAGGTCGGGCCCGTGCGGCTCGACGGTCCCGACGACCGCGTCGTGCCCGCGGTCGGCGAGGGCCAGCTGCCCGATGAGCCACTGCAGGGGGACGACGCAGTCGGCATCGGTGTTCGCGATCCAGACCGAGGACGGATTCGTGTCACCTCGGGTGGCGTGCCGGACTCCCGCCGCTCGGGCGGCTCCTACCCGCCCGTGGTCGACGTCCAGGACGTCGATCCCGTCGAACCTCGAGGCGACCTCGGCGCTGTCGTCGACGCACCGGTCGAGCACGAGGGTGACCGACGCGGAGGTGCCGGGGCGGGCCGCCACGACGGCCGCCACGGCCTCGGTCAGGGAGGAGAGGCAGGCTGGGAGCAGGTCGCTCTCGTCGCGGGCCGGCACGACGATCCGGACCGCCCACCGCGCTGGCGTCACCACGCCACGCCGCTCGGCGCGTCGCCGTCCAGGTCGTCGAGCAGAGCCCGGCCCAGCGCGGCCTGGTCACGCTCCGCGTGCTCCTGGCGGAGGTACAGGTGGAGGTCCGCTACCCGCGCCGCGTGCTCCTCCTCCGCGACCAGCGGAGCCGGACCGAGCGCGTGGTCGGCGCGCCGCAGCACCTCCTCGGCCGCCTGCCGCACGACCTGACGGACCCGGAGCGCCAGCCGAGCCCCCGCTTCGCCGTCGGCCTGGCGGTCGTCGACGAGGGCGGCGGCCTCCGCGAGGACGCTGCGGGCCCGGTGCAGCGCCGCGTCGACGGCGCCGAGGTGCACCTGGCCGACCTGGTCGAGTGAGCGGCCCCGTGCCTGCTCGGCCATCCGCCGTGCGACGCCGACCGCGCCGCCGTACCAGACGGCGGCAACGCCGATGCCCCCGAAGGCGAAGCCGGGGCGGCTGAGGTACCAGCCCGGCTCACCGACCGCGGTGGCCGGGACCTGGTCGAGGTCGAGGCCGGTGCTGGTCACCGACGGAAGGCCGCGGGCCACCCATACCTGCCCGACGACCGGCACGACGCCGGGCGCACCGAGGTCCACGGCGAAGAGGCCACGGCGCTCGTCGTCGAGCCAGGCGGTCACGAGGGCCGCATCGGCCAGCCCGGCCAGGGAGCACCAGTGCTTGCGTCCGGTCAGGCGCCAGCCGTCACCGTCCCGGACGGCCTCGAGCCTCGGCGGCGGGCCCTCGGCGGCGTACACGCCCCAGAAGCGCCCGGGATCCGCCGGCCCGCCCATGCCTGCCTCGTCGAGGATCGCCAGGGCGTCGAGGTGCGGCTCGACGGCCCGGGCGACGGTGAGGTCCGCCGCGCCGAGGGTGGCGAGCACCTCCCAGAGCGTGAGCGTGGCTCCGGACCCGGGGAGGGGGACTCGACCCCCGAACGAGCGGGCGAACGCTGCAGCGCGTGCGGGGTCTCCCCTGCGGTTCTGTGCCTCGTCGGCGGCGTGCCGGAGCAGCTCTGGGTCGGAGGGGGAGCGGGACGGGTGGCCGGACAGCCGGACCGGACTCGGGGAGGGTGGCATCTTGTCCGACCGTAGGTCGGGCTGGGGCGGCCCACCACACCCTGAGGGGGGTGCGCGATGGCCCGTCGTGGCCTCGTTACCCTTCCGTGGTGACCTCGGAGCCCGCCGGTCAGCACCCCACGGCGCACCAGCTGCGCCGCTCCCTGGCGCGGGTACGCCGCGGCGCCGCGCTGGACCAGGCCGAGGCCGCCGCGCTGCTCGCCGCCACCGGGGACGACCTGACCGAGCTGATGACCGCCGCCGCGCGGGTGCGGGACGCGGGGCTGGAGGCAGCCGGCCGGCCGGGGGTCGTCACCTACTCCCCCAAGGTCTTCATCCCGCTCACCCGTCTGTGCCGCGACCGGTGCCACTACTGCACCTTCGTCGAGACACCGGGCCACGCCTTGCGGGATGGCCGCGCGCCGTACCTCTCCCCCGACGAGGTGCTCGCGATCGCGTCGGAGGGCGCTGCGCTGGGCTGCGCGGAGGCGCTGTTCACGCTGGGCGACCGGCCCGAGGAGCGCTGGCCCGAGGCGAAGCAGTGGCTCGACGAGCACGGCTACGACTCGACCCTCGACTACGTCCGCGCGATGGCGGTGCGGGTGCTCGAGGAGACCGGGCTGCTGCCGCACCTCAACCCCGGGGTCATGTCCTGGGCGGAGATCAACCGGCTCAAGCCGGTCTCGCCGTCGATGGGGATGATGCTCGAGACCACGTCGACGCGGCTCTTCACGGAGAAGGGTCACGCGCACTTCGGCTCCCCCGACAAGGACCCCGCGGTGCGGCTCCGGGTGCTCGAGGACGCCGGCCGTCTGTCGGTCCCGTTCACCACCGGGCTGCTCGTCGGCATCGGCGAGACCCTCGAGGAGCGTGCCGACTCGATCTTCGCGCTGCGCCGGGTCGCGCGGGCCTACGGCCACGTGCAGGAGGTCATCGTCCAGAACTTCCGCGCCAAGCCGGACACGGCGATGCGGCACGAGGACGACCTGGGTCTCGAGGAGTACCTCGCCGCGATCGCCGTCACCCGGCTCGTGCTGGGCCCGAAGATGCGGGTCCAGGCGCCACCGAACCTCGTCGACCTCGAGGAGTGCCGCGCGCTGCTCGAGGCAGGCGTCGACGACTGGGGCGGTGTCTCGCCGCTGACCCCCGACCACGTGAACCCCGAGCGGCCCTGGCCCTCGCTCGACCGGCTGCGGTCGATCACGGCGTCGTCCGGCTTCGAGCTGCGCGAGCGGCTGACCGTGCACCCCTCGTACGTCGTGGCCGGCGACCCGTGGATCGACCCGCGGGTGAAGCCGCACGTCGCCGCGCTGGCCTCGTCCGACGGGCTCAAGGCACCGGGCGTGACGCCTGCGGGCCTCCCCTGGCAGGAGCCCGACGGCGGCTTCGACCACTCCTCGGGGCCGCACGGACCTGCACACCGCGATCGACGACGAGGGCCGGCGCAGCGACAAGCGCTCCGACTTCGAGGACGTCTACGGTGACTGGTCCCTGCTCCGCGAGCAGGCGGCCGAGGCGCCCTCGGTCCTCAGAGGATCCGCGTTCGCCACCGCGCTGCGCCAGACGGAGTCGGACCCGAAGGGACTCAGCGACGAGCAGGCACTCGCCCTCTTCACCGCGGACGGCGAGGACCTGAAAGCCCTGTGTGCGTTGGCCGATGAGCTCCGACGGGAGGTGGTCGGCGACGACGTCACCTACGTCGTGAACCGGAACATCAACTTCACCAACGTCTGCTACACCGGCTGCCGCTTCTGCGCCTTCGCGCAGCGGCGCACCGACGCCGACGCCTACTCGCTGTCGCTCGACGAGGTGGCCGACCGGGCCGCCGAGGCGTGGGACCTCGGCGCCACCGAGGTCTGCATGCAGGGCGGCATCGACCCCGAGCTCCCCGGCACGGCGTACTTCGACATCGCCACCGCCGTGAAGAAGCGCGTGCCCGAGATGCACGTCCACGCCTTCAGCCCCATGGAGGTCGTCAACGGCGCCGCGCGCACCGGGCTGTCGATCCACGACTGGCTGCTCAAGGCCAAGGAGGCCGGCCTCGACACGATCCCCGGCACCGCGGCCGAGATCCTCGACGACGACGTGCGCTGGATCCTCACCAAGGGCAAGCTGCCGACCAGCCAGTGGGTCGAGGTCGTCACCACCGCGCACCAGCTGGGCATCCGGTCGAGCTCGACGATGATGTACGGCCACGTCGACCGTCCCGAGCACTGGGTCACCCATCTCCGTGTCCTGCAACGGATCCAGGACGAGACAGGCGGCTTCACGGAGTTCGTGCCGCTGCCGTTCGTGCACACCAGCGCGCCGATCTACCTCGCCGGCGTCGCCCGCCCCGGACCCACGCTCCGCGACAACCTCGCCGTCCACGCCACCGCGCGGGTGATGCTGCACGGTCGCATCGACCACGTGCAGACGTCCTGGGTGAAGCTCGGCGTCGAGGGCACCCGCGCGATGCTCCGCTCCGGCGCCGACGACCTCGGCGGCACGCTCATGGAGGAGACCATCTCCCGGATGGCCGGCTCCGAGCACGGCTCGGCGAAGACGGTCGCCGAGCTCACCGAGATCGCCGCCGGCATCGACCGCCCCGTGCGCCAGCGCACCACGACGTACGGGCGCCTCGACGGTTGAACGTCGCCGCATCGGGCAGGCGTACAGAGACCGGGTCGGTGACCCGGTGACCCGCTGACCCCTACCAAGCCGGAGCAATCTGTGAAGAAGGACGAGTTCGTCGACGCGATCGCCGCGGCAACCGACCTCAGCAAGGCTGACGCCGACCGTGCCCTGAGCGCTGTCGTCGACACCATCACCAGGACCGTCGCGTCCGGTGACGATGATCCAGATGCCCGGGCTCGTGACGTTCGAGGCCGGCGCGAATCGAAGCGCGCGCGAGGGGCGCAACCCGCAGACCGGCGAGACGATCCACATCGCCGCGACGACGGCGCCGGGCTTCAAGGCCGCGAGCGCGTTCAAGCAGGCCCTGCGCACGCAGCCAGCGTGGAGGGCCCGCGACCGAAAATGGCGTGACGGGCGTGGGCCCTTCGGCGAGGGTGCGGGCGGTGACCAGCAGCGACCTCTGGGACCGCGAGGCCGCCGAGGCGTACGACGAGCACTCGCGCGGCCATGTTCGCGCCCGACGTGCTCGACCCGACGGTCGACGCCCTCGCCGCGCTCGCCGGCGGCGGCCGGGCGCTCGAGCTCGCGGTCGGCACCGGCCGTGTCGCGGTGCCGCTCGCGGCGCGCGGCGTCGACGGTCTCCGGCATCGAGTTCTCCCAGCCGATGGTCGGGCCAGCTCCGCGACAAGGTCGACGACGACATCCCGGTCGTGCTCGGCGACATGGCCACGACGCACCGTCGCCGGGCGCGTTCGCCCTCGTCTACCTGGTCTTCAACACCATCGCGAACCTGCCGCACCCAGGCCGCGCAGGTCGCCTGCTTCCGCAACGCCGCTCGCCATCTGGCGCCGGGCGGGTCGCTTCGTCGTCGAGGTGCGGCATGCCCGACCTGCGCCGCCTCCCGCCGAGCCAGACGGCTGTGCCCTTCGGCCTCGACCGACGCAGCACGTCGGCGTCGACCCCTACGACCTCGCCACGCCAGCAGCCTCGTCTCGCACCACTACCTCGCCAGTCCGACGGCACCGTGTGACCTACGGCTTCCACGAACTACCGCTACGTCTGGCCCGTCGGAGCTGCGACCTGATGGCGCGCCTGGCCGGGATTCGACTCGAGCGCCGCGCTCGCCGACTGGCACGGGCGCGCCCTTCACCGGCGACAGCGCGTCGCACGTCTCGGTCTGGAGGAAGCCGGACCGACTGGCTTAGACCTCGTTGCCGTGGACCCTGGCCGACGCGATGCTGAGGCTCTCGGGCCGGGTGTCCACGATGACCAGACGAGATGCGTTCAACGAGGCATACGGCCGCGGGGTGTCACGAGCCGTCCGCCGTCCCCCACGGTCGACATCGCCGCGGGCAGCCGCACCGGCACCGCCGGGCGAGCCGGTGGCGTTCGGCGGCTCGGTGCTCAAGGCCGACGGGTCGATCGCGCACGGCTGGGTGGTCGTCAAGGCGGCGAGATCGTGTCGATCCGCTCGACCAAGCCGCGCGACGTCGAGCACCGATCAACACCGGCGGGGTGATCCTGCCGGGCTCATCGACCTGCACGGCCACCCGGAGTACAACGTCTTCGCCGCCTGGGAGCCGCCGAAGGTCTACATCAACCGCGGCCGCTGGCGCGACAGCGAGGAGTACGACCAGCTCGTCAAGAAGCCGTGGGCCCAGCTGACCTCGGGCGGGAAGTCGGTGTCGGTGAAGACCGCGATGACGCGGTACGCCGAGGTCCGTGCGGCCGTCGGCGGGGTGACCGCCATCCAGGGCGCCTCGCAGGACTACCCGAAGAAGGCCGAGGCGCTGGTGCGCAACGTCGACCTCCTCGTCTTCGGCACCCAGGTCGCCCGCAGCACGGTCGACTTCGACCGGCTCGACGACGAGGACGTCGAGAGCATCCGCAAGGGCATCTTCGACACCGAAGACGGTCAAGGCGCACTACGTCCACCTCGCCGAGGGCCAGAAGACCAACGAGACCTCGGTCAACGAGTTCGTCCGACTTCACCGAGTCACCGCTGTTCAGCGCGGCGACCGTGATGATCCACGGCACCGCGCTCGCCCGCGAGCACTTCGACCAGCTCGCCGCGGTCGGCGGCAAGCTCGTGTGGTCCCCACAGTCGAACCTGCGGCTGTACGACGAGACCACCGACATCGGCGCCGCCCTGGACGCCGACGTGCCCATCGCGCTGGGTGCGGACTGGATGCCGTCGGGGAGCCCGAGCCTGCTGCACGAGCTCAAGGTCGCCCGGCAGACCATCGCCAGACCGGTCGTCACGGTGGACTCGCCGGACCTGGTGCGCATGGTCACCAGCGGAGCCGCCGAGATCGCCGGCCTCGGCGACCAGATCGGCACCCTCGACGTCGGGACGCGCCGCCGACCTCACGATCCTGCAGAAGCGCATCGACGACCCGCTACGACAACGTCGTCTCCGCCTACCCCTCCTGGGTCGACCTGGTGATGATCGGCGGCGACGTCGTCTACGGCCGCGCCGACTGGGTCACCCTCGTGTCCACGCCCGGCCGACTACGAGCCGGTCATCGCCTGGGGTCGGCCCATGCTGCTCGACACCCGGTTCGGGTCGCCGGAGGACGCCGGCGTCGACGGACCGCCGCGCCGGCTCGCGGAGATGCGCGACAAGCTCATCGCCCGCTACCCCGCGGTCGGCCCGATCTTCGCCTAGCGAGCAGCAGCTTCGAGACAGCCCGAGCCAGGGGGACGCATGATGATCGACTTCGACCCCGGCGGTCCGCGCCCAGTGCGAGTTCGACAAGGGCCCGCCGGTCGCCCTCGCCCGGCACTTCGCCACGCTGCCGCCGGTCCCTGTGAGCACCGCGACCTGTTCTGGTACGACTGGGGCCCGGTCTTCTACCGCGGCCGACTCAACGGCACCGCCAAGGTCCTCGGCATCGCCTCCGACCCCGGGCCCACCGAGCGGCTGGTCGGACGCACCCTCGTCGGCGACGCCGGCCAGCGGGTCCAGGGCTTCCTGACCAAGCTCGGGCTGACCACCAGCTACGCCCTGGTCAACGCGTTCCCGCACGCCGTGCACCCCAGCAACTGAGCAAGGCGCTCCCGCTGCTGACGGACCCCGACCACCTGGCGTGGCGCAACCGCTTCTACGACCTCGTCACCGACTCGAGCCTCGAGGCGGTCATCGCCTTCGGCGGCAACGCCCAGGCCGCGCTGCACCTCTGGGACAACGCGCCCGACGTCCCGACGTTCGAGATCCCGCACCCCTCGGCCCACGACGGCGCCGCCCTCGCCGCCGTGGGCGCAGCCGCTCCCGGCCGATCGCGCCGTGGTCACGCCCGACCCCGGGGCGGCCAGACGGTCCCAGCTACGGCGCCGAGATCGCCGAGGCCGACTACGCGCCGCATCCCTCCGCCGACCTGCCTTACGGGCGCCCGGTCTGGATCGGCGACGACCGCTGGGGCCGCGAGGACTCCCCTCGGCACGCCAACGCGATCGCCAGGCCCGGCGAGGAGCCCGACCACACGATGGTCTGGCGGGCGCCCGTGTCCTAGGCCTCGCAGGTCACTCCTCGCCGAGGACCGAGGCCATGGTCGGGAAGCGGTGCACCTCCTGCGGCCAACCGACGGCCACCGCGATCTTGCCGGCCCAGTGCCGCGCAGCCTCGTCGTCCGCCACCTCGACGACGGCGAAGCCGCCCAGGTGCTCCTTGGTCTCGACGTAGGGACCGTCGGAGAAGACGGGCGACCCGTGGGTCGGGACCACGTGGCAGATCGCCGTCGAGGCGTCCAGGCCGCCGTTGCCGAAGACGAAGACACCGGCGTCCGTCGCCTCCTCGATGACCGCCATCGCTCTCGCTCCCCGCTCGCGCACGTCGTCCATCTCCAGGTCGGGCGTCCACTCGTCGTTGAAGGCGATCAGGTACAGCGTCATCCCAGCTCCTCCGGCCACGGGCAGCCACGGTGGCTGCTTCTCACCTTCTCCACGAACGCGCGCGCGTCGATCCGACACGGGCGCACGGTCAGCCCACGACCGCAGTCAGGTAGTAGCAACCGACGGCCGGCCCCTCGCCGTAGCCCTCCGGCAGGTACGGCGCCGGGCCGGTGACGTCGAGGGGTGTCCACACGCCGTCGCCCTGCAGCCGATCGATCACGGCCTGACAGTCGCGTTCGTCCCACAGGTCCTCACGCTGGGTGACGACCACGATCCCGCCAGGTCGCCCCACCCGGGCGAGCTCACGCCACATGGCCTCGACCTCCGGGAGGTAGGTCATCACTCCGACGCAGACCACGGCGTCGACGCTGTCGTCGTCGACGGGGAGACGGCTGCTGCAGGTCGGCCTGCTCGACCAGCGTCGTAGACGCCGCTCTCGCCGGCGACGTCGAGCGAGGCCTGCGAGATGTCGAGGCCGCGAAGCCGGCCGGTGAAGCCGCCGCGCGCGCAGCTCCCGGCCGACGAGCCCGGTGCCGCACCCGACGTCGAGCACCGAGTCGGCCGCCGGCTGCCGGGCGAGGACGTCCGCGGCCACGACGGCCGGCGCCGGTAGGACCAGTCGGCCAGGTCGCCGTCGTAGCTCTGCGCCCACTCGTCGTACTGCTGGGCGACCACGGCGGGGTCGGTCGGGCTCTCCTCGAGCCAGGCGCTGATCGGGACGTCGTCGTCCGTCATGCCGGTCCGCCTGCCTCAGGCGCCGACGTCGACCGGCATCGACTCGAGCCCGTAGACGATCGACTTCTCGCGGAACTCGTGGTCCTCGCCGCGAGTCGCCAGGTCCGGGAACCGGCGGGCCAGTGCGGGGTAGGCGATGCGGAGCTCCATCTTGGCGAGCTCGGCGCCCACGCAGCGGTGGAAGCCGTAGCCGAACGCGAGGTGGCCCGAGGCGTGGGCCGCGCCGGTCCGGCGGTGCGGGTCGAAGTCGTCGTCGGCACCCACCCGTGCGTCACGACCCGCGGCGGCGAGGTGACAGATGACCACGTCGCCCTTCTTGATGTGCTGGCCGCCGACCTCGAGGTCGGTCTTCGCGAAGCGGGGGAAGGCGATCTGGACCACGCTGAGGTAGCGCAGCAGCTCGTCGACGGTGGCATTGACCAGGTCCGGCTCGTCGGCTAGCCGGCTGTAGACGTCAGGTCGCTCCAGGAGCACGGCGGTGCCGAGCGCGAGCATGCTCGCCGAGGTCTCGAGGCCGCCGGTGAAGGCGCCGTCGGCGAGGCCGGCGAGGTCGAAGTCGCTGATCGCGTCACCGTGCTCGCGGATGATCTGGCCGACGAGCCCGTCGCCGGGGTCCTGGCGCTGCCGGGCCACGAAGTCCATGAGGTACTCCCGCGAGCCCGAGATCGCCCCGAACGTGCCGGCACCGCCGTACGTCACGTCGAAGCGCGCGGACGTGAGCGAGCGGAACGTCTCGCGCTCCTCGTCGGGCAGGCCGAGCAGCTCGCAGATGACGAGGAACGGCACGGGGAACGCGAAGTCGCGCACCAGGTCCGCGTCGTCGCCGGCTGCCTCGAGCGCGTCGAGGCGCTCCTCGACGATCCGCTCGATGCCCGGGCGGAGTCGCTCGAGGCGACGCATCGTGAACTCGGGCGTGAGGTACTTCCGCAGCCGCGTGTGGTCGGGCGGGTCGGTGAAGCCGAGTCCGCCGATGACCCCGGAGTCCTTGCCGGGCTCCTGGCCGACGAGGTGCCGGATGTCGTTGCTGTAGTCGGCGGAGTTCGCCAGCACCTGGCGGCACTCGGCGTCGCCGGTGACGAGCCAGAGCGTGAGCCCGACGAACGACGTGTGCTTCGTGACCGGGCTCTTCTCGCGCACCTCGCCGAGACGGGGCAGCGGGTCGTAGCCGTCGCGGAGGAGGGGCCAGATCAGCCGGTCGGGCACCTTGTGGATCTGCCGGAGGTCGATCGGCCCGACCCGGCGCATGATCCGCGACCGGACCATGTCCTTGAGCTGGGTCGTGATGCGTGCCATGCGGACTCCAAAGTCGGTGCTGTGCGCCGATCCTAAGCAACGGCAGGGCCTGATCCGTGCTGTGACCTGCGGTCTCAGGGTGATTCCAGGGTATGTCGGCACGATCTCGCGGTCCTGAGCAGTCCTGCTCAGGTTCGTCGACGGCCCAGGAGCGGCCCAGGAGTGGTTCAGGGACGCAGCCAGACCGTCCAGCGCTCGATCGCCTGGTAGCCCATCCGTTCGTAGAGAGGCCTGCCGTCGTCGCTCGCCACGAGGATCGCGGGGAGCTCCGGCGCGGAGAGGGTGGCCGCCCAGGTGACGGCGGCACCGGCGCCGCGGCCACGGGCGGAGCCGAGGGCAGCGACGTACTCCACGAGGACCGCGTCCCCGGCGAGGTGGGCCGCGGCGACGGCGGCGGGCTCACCGTCGACGTACGCCAGCCAGACGCGGGTGGGGCCGTCGAGCACCGGCGCCGCGAAGAGGCCACCCGGCTGGGCCTCGGGCATCGGGTAGCCCTCGATGAGCACCCGTTCGGCGACGGCAAGGGCGTCGGCGGTCGTGACCTCGCGGGCTCGACCCCGGGCGCCAGGTCGGGCGCCGCACCCCCGACGGGCCGGACCATGAGCGGGGGGTGGCCGACGAGGGCGAGGCCGTGCTTCGCGAGGTCGGGCGTGGGGAACGGGCTCACCAGGAAGTACGGCGCAGGGCGCGGGACGACCTCGGCGACCTCCGCGAGCACCTCGGCCCACTCGTCGTCCTCGAGGGGACGCAGCAGGATCACCGGATTGGTCAGCGCACCGCTGTCCCCGACGTAGCCGGCCGCCCACCGGTCCGTGCGACCGAGCGGCCGTCCGAGGGAGTCGGCGACCGTCAGGGCCCACGAGGCGTGGACCAGGACCGCGCGCCGCACGAGCGTGTCGCTCGCAGGCACCCCCGGCTCCCAGCCCGTGGTGAGGAGCTCGTCCACGTCGGGCAGGACCGAGCTGCGCTCGTCCGCGGTCACGGGTTCGTGACCTGCAGGATGCCGAGGCACATCTCGTCCGTCGTGCCCTCGCCCCAGACCACGTAGCGGTCCGTGGTGCCCTCGAAGGACGGCAGCACGTCCCGCACCCCCTGGCCGTGCTTGCACGTCACCCGCACCGTGTCGCCCGGGCGCAGGTGCTCGGGACGGATCGGCTTCGCGCCCTGGTTGTCGAAGTCCCAGACCGGGATGTCGAGGAGGGTCCGCTCGCGCGACGTGCCGGGGTTGGCCGTGACGGTGATCGACTTGCCCAGCAGGTGCATGTGTCCGGCGACCCCCAGGACGGTGGTGTCCTCGTGGATGGTCCGGTCGCACGACTGCACGGGGTTCGCCTCGACCGGGGTGCCGCACAGCAGGTGCAGCAGGTCCGCGGTGGATCCAGGACCGTCCCCGAAGCGGTCCTTCATGTCGGCCAGGGCCGCATCGCGGTCGCACAGCTCGTTCTCGGTGTGCCCAGACCGGCACGGCAGCTCGACGGGCGCGGGGAGCAGCATCGTGTCGACCGGGGTGAGGTCCTCGTCGGCCGGGGCGATCCGCAGCCGGGCGGCAGAGACGTCCGGCTCCGCTCCGGCCAGCAGGTTGTAGTGGACCTGCATGACGATCCGGGCCCCCGGCGACAGCGGGACGCCGTACCCGGGGCGGAGCACGGACTCGCGCGACACCGGGCGCCCAGGCGCCGAGCCACGGGTCGTCGAGGCCCTGGTTCGACGCCGAGCCCGGTGCCGCCGAAGCAGGTCCAGCCCTGACCGTCGGACGACGCGTCCTTCTGCCTCGGCCGCGGAGACCTGGTCGGCCGGCACCTGGAACAGGATCACGTGGTGCACGACGGACGGCGTGCCGGGCCGGACGTCGGTGCCCGTCAGGAAGGCGTCCTCCGAAAGGCCGGGGTCCAGCAGGAAGCAGCGGTAGTCGTCGGTGCCGACCCCGGTCGGGGCGGACGGGGTGTAGGCCTCCGGCATCGCGACGGTGAGGCGTTCCTCACCGGGACGCAACGGCCGAGGCTTCGGGTCGCCGGCGTCGCTGTGGTCGTCGTGCCCGGTGTCGCTCGCGTCCGCCTGGGCCGTCGTCGCACTGGCCGACGGGCTCGGCTGCGGCGCCGCGTTGGTGGCGCCCGGCTCGTCCTTGTCGGCGCACGCGGCCAGCACCAGGGTCAGCGCAGCAAGGAGCGCGCCAAGACCACGCACCCTCGCCCGCATGGCGCCAGGGTAGACCTCAGCGGACCACGGGCAGGTGCACCGACCGTGTCGTCGAGGAGGACGACGCCGGGCGTGCGGCTGCCCATCCGACGAAGGCGTCGCTGATCGGCGGTCGCGAGGACGTACAGCGACTGCCCTGCGGGCACGTCGACCGCCACCGAGGGCAGCTCGATCGTCGCGGCTTCGCGCCGGTGACGGGGTCGGCTCGTTCAGCGGGCAGCACGTTGCTCTGCACGAGCTGGGCGTCGGCCGGGCTGGTGCCGACCGCGAGCCCGAAGAACGCGCGGTTGTCTGACGCCGAGCGCGGTCATCGTCGCCGGTGAGGTACGGCGTCCCGGCGACCCGGATCGGTCCGTCGGCGACCTTGTAGGCGAGCGGTACGCCGGCCGCGCTCGGTCGTGGCGACGGTGCCCGACCTCGAACGTCGTGTTCGCGGCGACCGAGTCGACGGTCGTGCAGGTGCTCGCCGGGGTGGCGAGGTGGTAGCGGCCCCAGCCGCTCAGGCCGGTGCGCTTGCCCTTGAGCTTCTCGTCGAAGAAGCGCAGCGACAGGTCGCGAAGTCGCCGCCGGCGAGCTTCTTGCTGCACGGGTCGGAGCTGACCCGGACGCCCGGCGGGAAGACGCGCGGGCAGCACGTGGCCGCCGTTGTAGCCGACGAAGATGCTGTGCTTGCGGGCCCGCGGGGTGAGCGCCTTCGCGCCAGTTCGTGCAGCCCCTGGTGGAGCGGGAAGAGCGTGTCGGTCGTGCCCTGGCCGAAGAGCACCGGGATGTCGAGCCGCGGCCCTGCTCGACGTGCCAGCTGGGCCGTTCTTCTTGAAGAACGTGTCCAGGTCTCGGTGCCGGGGATCGAGCCGTCGGGCCAGCTGCCGGTGGCGGCGCCCTCGGCGAGCGCCTTGTAGACCTCGGCGGGAGGGCGTCGGTGGGCAGCGCCGCGGCGCTGAGGGCGGCGGCCCACTCGGTGCGGACGACGCCCTGCGGGGCGAGGCTCTGCTGAGGTCGTGCCAGGTGATCTCGGGGGCGAGCGCGTCGAAGACCGGCTTGCCGCGTGACGCGGAGCTCCTCGAAGGCGCCGAGGAACTGGTAGCCGCCGCCGTAGCTGCCGCCGATCGCGCCGAGCCGCGGGTCGCCCTGGCCGTCCTGCTTGCACCCAGGCGAGCTTGCTGACGAGGTCGACGAGCGCGCGGACGTCGTGGCCCTCGAGGTCGGGGTTCTCGACGTGCGCCTTGCCGCCGCTCTCGCCGAAGCCGCGCTGGTCGAAGGACAGCACGCCGTAGCCGGCGTCGAGGAAGCTTCCGGAAGCTCGCCGGGTCGGTGGTGCGGCGAGCCGCCCCAGCCGTGGCTGTGGAAGACCATCGGCACCCGGTGGCGGCGCTCGGCGCCGGCCGGCTTGAACAGCGTGTAGCAGATCTTGACCGGCGCGGTCGTGCCCGGCTCCGGGACGCTGCGTGATGCAGCCGTTCGTCACCGTCGGGCCGGCCGCGGCCTGGGCCGCCGAGCCCGTGAAGGCGAGCGGAGCAGCGACGCAGCGGCCGGCGCCAGGGCAGCAGCGAGGCAGGGCGCGCTTCATCAGGACTCCCAGGTCAGTCCATGTGACTGGTGGGTCAAACCAACCTCCTGTGGGGTGCGTTACGTGCGGGCGGCAGGTAAAGACAGGCCCGAGCTCGCACAGGCGGGCCGGGACCGTGAACGCTGGATGAACGTGGCGCGTTCCACCGTCACCCCGGGGCACGAGGAGCGTTCATACAGTCATGACACCGACGAGCCTGGCCGTGGACCGGCGCACCCTCCTCGCGGCCGGCACGGTCGGAGCCGTCGCCATCACCGCCGTCGACGTGACGGCTGCGAAGGCCGCCGCCCGGGTACTTCCGGCACGGCGTCGCCTCCGGCGACCCGCGCCCGCGCAGCGTCATCCTGTGGACCCGGGTGACCCCCACCGACGCGGCCACGCCCGGGCTCCGGCAAGGGCCCGCGGGTGACGGTCCGCTGGGAGGTCGCCGAGGACGCGCCGCTTCCGCGCACGTCGTGCGCACGGGTCGTTCCGCACCGGCCCGGCCCGCGACCACACCGTCAAGGTGCGAGCCCGCGGGCTGCCGCCGGCGACCGACTACTTCTACCGCTTCCCCTACGACGGCCAGCCAGCCGGATCGGCCGCACCCGCACGGCGCCGGCCCACGAACGCGACCACGGCAACCTGCGCTTCGGGGTGGTCTCCTGCGCCAACCTCCAGGCCGGCTGGTTCTCGGCCTACCGGCACCTCGCCGACCGCGACGACCTCGACGCGGTCCTGCACCTGGGCGACTACATCTACGAGTACGGCCCCGGCGAGTACGGCTACGGCACCTCCAACGAGGACATCCGGCCGCACCGGCCCAGCCGCACGAGATCGTCACCTGGCCGACTACCGACAGCGGCACGCGCAGTACAAGCAGGACGCGACCTCCAGCGCCTGCACGCCAGGTCCCCTTCATGACGACCTGGGACGACCACGAGGCCACGAACGACGCCGTGGCGGACGGGAGCCGAGAACCACACGCCGGCGAGGGCTACTATCGCGCGCGCGAGCCGCGCGCGCACCGCGCCTACGACGAGTGGATGCCCGTCCGCATGGGCAGGACCGCGACTCGGCGACGGCGACCAGCTCTTCCGCCGGCTGCGGTTCGGCAAGCTCGCGGAGCTGTCGATGCTCGACCTGCGCACCTACCGCTCGCAGCAGGTCGCGCCGTCCGCCGGTCGCTCCCCCGACCCGGAGATCAGCGACCCCGCCCGCACGATCACCGGCGACGAGCCAGATGGACTGGCTCAAGGGGCCGCTCGCGACCAGACGCGCGCTGTGGAAGCTGGTCGGCAACCCGGTGATGATCGCGCCGGTGCGTCTTCCCGCCGCTGCCCACCGAGGTGCTCGCGAACGTCGCAGGACGTTGCCGGGCTCTGCCCGAGCGACGGGCTGCCCTACAACGTCGACCAGTGGGACGGCTACACCGCCGACCGCCACGAGCTCTTCGAGCACCTGCGCGACCACGGCATGCAGAACGCGGTGTTCCTCACCGGCGACATCCACTCGTCCTGGGCGTGCGACCTGCCGGTCGACGCGGGCACCTACCCGGCGAGCGAGACCGTCGGCACCGAGTTCGTGTGCACCAGCGTGACGAGCAACAACCTCAAGGACATCACCGGCAGGCCGGCGCGGACGACGAGCCTGGCCGTCGAGGCCGGCATCACCACGGCCAACCGGCACATCAAGTACCTCAACTTCGACGACCACGGCTACTCCGTCGTCGACATCACCCGCGAGCGCATGCAGATGGACTACTTCATCATCAGCGACCGGAGCGACAGGAAAGCGAGGCCACGCACGCGGACGGCGAGCTGGGCGACCCGGGTCAACTCGCAGAAGGTGCACGCCGTCAGCAGGGCATCGAGACTGATGCGCATCCCCGGACCTGACCCGTCGCACCGTGCTCACGGCCGACCGGGGCGGCCGGTGCCACGTGGCTGTTCTCCTCGGCGCTCGGCGCACCGGCCGCCGCCGCGACGGGAAGCGCGCGGGTCTACGTGCTCGTCGTCGACGGCTGCAAGCCCGGTGAGATCACGACCGACGCTGACCCCGCGGCTGCGCCGCGCTGCGCGACAACGGACGCAACTACCCGCGGCGCGCTCGATGCCCGTGATGGAGACCATCCCCAACCACGTGATGATGATGACCGGCGTGCGACCGGACCGCACCGGCGTGCCGGCCAACTCGATCTTCGACCGCACCGCCGGGCGAGGTCCGGACCTGGACCGGGGCCGACCTGCACTTCCCGACCGTCATCGAACGGCTCAACAGGCGGGCTTACCGACCGGCACGGTGCTGTCGAAGGACCTACCTCTACGGCGTCTTCGGCGACCGCGCCACGCACCGCTGGGAGCCGTCGCCGTGATCCCGGTCACCGGCCACGCGCCCGACCAGTTCACGATGGACGCGGCGATCGCGATGGTCGAGGAGTTCGACCCGCACCTGGTGTTCGTCAACCTCGGCGACGTCGACCGCTTCGGCCACAGCGACCTGTACCGGCACGACGTGCGGGCCGCGCGCACCTCGCGCTGGCCGACACCGACCAGCAGGTCGGCCGGTTCCTCGACCTGCTCAAGCCTCGGGTCGGTGGCAGCAACTCGGTGGTCATCGTGCTCGCCGACCACTCGATGGACTGGTCCTCCCGCGAGGACTACGTCGACCTCGCTCGGTCTTCGAGGACGACCCGTCGCTGGCCGGCAAGGTGCAGGTCGCCGACAACGGCGGCGCCGACCTCCTCTACTGGACCGGCCCGTCGTCCGGCCGCTCGGCCGCCGTGCACCGGATGCGCCAGCTCGCGCTCGCCACCGATGGCGTCCTGTCGGTCGCACCCGCCCGCCGTCGCTGCGGCTCGGCGCCGCCGCCGGCGACCTCGTCGTCTACTGCCAGGCCGGGCGGCGGTTCTCCGCCCCGGCAGTACGTCGCAACCCGATCCCCGGCAACCACGGCCACCCCGCGACGGAGCCGATCCCGTTCTTCGTCGGCGGCGGCTCGCCGCGTGCCGCGGCGTACCTCCTCGTCCTTGGTGGCGCGCACGATGGACGTCGCCCCGACGGTCGGCGAGGTGTTCGGGCTCGGCGCCCCACGCGGCGGGTACGACGGCCGCAGCGTCCTCTGAGTCACGCGGACTCGAGGCGGCGCATGACCGGCGTGGCCGTCACTCCGTGCACCAGCACCGACAACGCGATCGTGAACGTGACCGTGGCCCAGAGCTGTTCGAGGCCGGGGAAGTCGGCCTGGCCGGCCGCGTAGGCGACGTAGTAGAGCGAACCGACGCCGCGCACCCCGAACCACGCGGTCGCGGCCCGCTCCCCGGAGGTGAGGCAGCGCGTGCCCTGGGCCGGTCCCAGCCGGCGCCGACCCGCAGCGCCACCCAGCCGGAGGCGGGCCGGACCACGAGCACGAGGAGCAGTCCCGACGACCGCGCCTCGCCAGCTCAGGTCCACCAGCGCGTTGCCCAGGGATGCTCCGAGCAGGAGCAGCACGGTCAGCGTGAGCAGTCGCTCGAGCCGCTCGATGCTCGTGTGCATGTGCTGCTGGTACTCGTGGCCCCGCTCCGCCGACCGCAGGGTCATCGCGCACGCGAACACCGCGATGAAGCCGTACGTGTGCGCGAGCTCGGCGACGCCGTAGGAGAGCAGCACCGCCGCCAGCGCCAGCAGGGGCTCCCCCGTCTCGGCGAGCCTGAGGCTCGCGTAGGGGACACGGAAGGCCAGCTTCGCGAGCGCCCAGCCCACGGCCGTGCCGACGAGGGCGCCGAGCAGCGACTTTCCCACCAGGTCCCACGCCGCCCAACGCACACCCCACTCGCCGACGCTCGCCGTCGCGGCCAGCAGCATCGGCGGCCGTCACGAACGGGAAGGCAAGTCCGTCGTTGAGCCCGGCCTCGGAGGTGAGCGCGAACCGGACCTCCTGGTCCTCGTCGATCTCCTCCTCGCTCCTCGTCGAACGACGTCGGCCCCGCGACCTGGACGTCCGAGGCCAGCACCGGGTCCGTCGGTGCCAGGACCGCGCCGAGCAAGAGCGAGGTCGCCGGCGCCAGCCCGAGCACCCACCAGCCCAGCAGCGCCACGCCTGCGATGCACAGTGGCATGGCGACGACCAGCAGCCGCCAGGTCGCGCCCCATCGCCGCCAGCTGTCCAGGCGGAGCCATTCCAGCGGTCGGTCGAGAGCCAGCCCGACGCCCATCAAGGCCACCACGACGGTGAGCTCGGTGAGGTGCTCGAGGAAGGCACGGTTCTGCGACGGCGTGACGAGCACGTCCCCGGTCCACGGCAGCAGCCCGACGGAGAAGCCGACCAGCAGCAGCACGATCGGAGGCGAGACCGCGCGCTGCTGCAGCGCCTTCGGCAGCACGACGGAGAGCAGCAGGCCGACGCCCACGACGAGGTAGACGAGGTCCGCAGTCATGCGGGCGGTGGGCTCGGTCGAGGGGTCACGTCTCGCTCGTACCCGGACTGGACAAGGGAAACCGGTCCCGGCACCCATGGTCCGTTGGGGCTATGGCGACGCGCTGACCGCACGCGCTTGAGTCGAAAGGTAAAGAAAACCGTCTGAGGGGGCCTGTCGGGGGGTCGCATGAGCACGCCGAGCGTCGTAGCGCCGGAGTACGCGCGGTTCGTTGCTGACCTGCGCCGTGCCGACCTCATGGGACCACCGCCCGAGGCGCTTGCCGAGGGGCGCGTCGTGGACCGCATGCACGTCGACCCCGCCTCGGCCGGTCGTCTCATGCAGACCGCGGCGCTCCGCGCGGCGGGCATCTACTGGAAGACGTCGCGCGACACGATCGTGTGGGCCGAGGGTGGCCGCGAGCTCGCAGTCCTCGTCGGGAAGATCGAGGTCGAGACCGGTCACGGGCTGGTCGTCGTGCACCTCCCGGTCCGCTGCGACCAGGTCGGCGACGACGTCGTGACGGTGACCTTCGCGGTCGGGTCCGAGGACCGGCCGGCCGGGCTCTACGCCGCCGCCGAGCGGCGCCCGCGCGGTCCAGCCGTGGTCGTCGACGCGTGGGGCGAGGCCCTGGTCGCCTTCGCGTGGCAGTGCCTGCTCGGGCTGATGAGCGGGCTCACCGGCGCGGTCGGCAAGGACGACCGGGGCAACCTGCTGGTCCCCGTCGAGGTGGCGGCCAACGCGGACGGGCTCTTCGTCACGCCGATGGCACGACACCGGTTCTACGGAGGGTCGGGGCTCGAAGCCATGACCCGGACATGACCCTCGACCTCGGTCCCGTCTCGGACCTGGCCACCGCCCTCGGCCTGCTGACGCCGGACGGTGACCCCAACCCGGCGTGGTTCGGCCACCCCGACGACTACCTCGCCACGATCCTCGCGGAGCCGGCCCAGCGAGACGCCCTGGTCGCCTTCGTCGACGAGGCCCTCGGCGGCGAGGACCGCACCACCGACGCCTCCGGTGCGGTCTGGCTGCCCCTCGTCAGCCTGCAGGCACCGGACCCGCCGCTCGAGGTCTCGGTGACCATCGACGACACCCTCAGCGACGACTACGTCGCCCTCGGGCTCGGCCTCGGGGTGCGCACGACGGACCCGCGCTCGCGCACGACCATCCACGTGCCGCTGTTCAGGGCCGCCAAGAAGAACCGGTCGGTGCCCGACCCGTTCCTCCTCGGAGCGGTCGGCGGTCGGATCACCGTCGCGACCGAGGTCACCGTCGACGCCGCGGCACCGGTGCCGGGCCAGGCCCACCTCGGCGCGATCGGCCTCAGCCTCGACGTGCCGACCAACCCCGGTGACGGGGAGCCGGTGTTCGCCCTGACCCTGCGCGCGCTGCAGCTCCCCGGCGCCGCGTCTCCCCGCGACCTGACCGTCGGCGGGACCGGCCTCGACGACCTCGACGACGCGGTCCTCGACCTGGTGCTCTCCCTTGTCCGCGCCCAGCTCGACGGCGCAGCCGGGACCCCGCTGCTCGCCATCGGAGGGATGCTCGGACTCGTCGAGGGCGACGACCTCCCCGACTTCCCCGTCAGCGGGATCGCCCAGCAGGGCGTGGCTGCGCTGGCGACGTGGCTGCACGACCTCCTGACCGTGCCGGCACAGCGGACGGCGTGGGTGGGCTACCTCGCCGCGCTGCTGGGCGTCGCCGCCGACGCGGACGCCGTGCAGGTCGACCTCGGACCGGCGGCGGTGCGGCTCCGTCTCGTCGTCGACACCGGCCCTACCGGCAACCCCGTCGTCCGGCCGACCCTGAGCGCGGTCGTCGCCGACGGCGACCAACGGGTGGAGGCACGCGCCGAGCTCTGCACCCTCGACCTCGTCACAGGATCCGCCACCGCACTGCCGTCGCTCGGCGTCTGGGCCTCGACGGGCGGACCCGGTGTCGGGCACCGCGTGCTCGACCTCCCGGCGGCGCCGCCGACACCGAGGATCACCGTCGACGCGCTGCGCGTCGGCTTCGCCCTCGACGCGGCCCGCCGGCTCACCTTCGTGCTCGCCGCCGACCAGGTCGCGGTGGGCACGCGACCGCCCTACCCGACGCTGGACCTCACCTCGCCCGATGCCGTCATGGACGCGGTCGGACAGGCGCTCGAGGACGTCGCCGACGACCTCCTCGGTGGTCTCGGCGCCGCGCTGGCGCCGGTCAAGGTCCTGCTCGGGCTGGAGCCACCGGCGGGGGCGCCCGGCGGCTTCCCGACGGTCTCCATCGCGGAACTCCTCACCGATCCGCTGGCCGCGGTGACCGAGCACTGGCGCACGGTGCTCACCGCCCACCGTCCTCAGGTCGACGACGTGCTGGCGGTGCTCAAGGACGCGCTGTCCGACGCGGCCGCGGACGCCGTCACCGGCAGCGGCACCGCCGAGGACCCCTGGCGGGTGCCGCTGGTCGGGCCGCTGGCGCTGCACGTGACCGCGGACGGGCCGCGCCTCGCCCTCGACGTCGTCGTGGGGACCAGCGTCTCCACGCTCGGGCAGCACTGCACGACCATCGACACGCACCTCGCGGCGCGCCTCGCCGAGCTCGACCTGGAGCACCGCACAGCCAGCCTCTTCTCGGGCGTCGAGGCCCGTCTCCAGGGCCACGAGAACGGCATCGAGCCGAGCCGTGCCCGCCTCGAGCTCGTCGAGGGGACTGCCGTGCAGGCGTCGTACGTCGGGATCCGGTTCGGCTGGACACCGGCCGGCGGGCTGTCCGCGGCGGCCGACCTGCCCGGCCTCCGGCTGGTGCTCGACGACGACGAGCTCCCGATCGCCCTCCCCGTGATCGCTGCCGACGGCTCGGTGACCCTGCCACCCGAGGCCTGGGACGCGCTGCAGGAGCTCGTGGCCCGGGTGTCCCCGGTGCTGCCCCCGTTCCTGGGCGACGTGATGGCGACGCTGGGGTGGGCCGAGTCCGGTCCCACGACCAGCTCCGCCGTGGCGCTGCGGCTCGCCGACCTCGTCACGGACCCGGCTGCCGCCCTCCGGGCCTGGCTGCCCAGGCTCCTCATGTCGGAGCTGGGTCCCCGGGCCTTGGCGGTGCTGTCGGACCTGCTCACCGCCGCGGGTCCCGCCTCGGGGTCTGCTGCGCGGGTCGGGGCACCCGGACGACCCGTTCGTCGCTCGACCTCCACCCCGGCCTCCCCGTGCCCGAGCTCGCCGTGTGGTTCCCGCCGGAGGGCCTGGTGCCGCAGCTCATGGCCGTGCCCGACGACCTGCGCGCCTGGAGCCCGGGCCGGCCGGGCCTCGACCCGACCCGCCTCGCGGACGCCCTGGTCGCCGAGGCCGCCGTCTCCGCGGAGCTGCGCGACCTCGTCGAGGACCGGCCGGTCGCGGCGGGCCTGTCGGCGCTGGTGACCCGCTGGGCCGGGAGCGACGGACGCATCGTGCCGCCCGCCGGCGACGTGCCCGGCGTGACGGTGCGGCGCCGCGGACTCGCCTTCGGCCAGCTCGCCGCAGCGCTCGACCTGGAGGACCTGCTGGGCCGGGCCCCGACCACCACGGTGCACGTCGCGATCGGCGACGACGCCACCGCCGTCTGGCCCGACGCCCCCGCCGACCGCCGCGTGGACCTCGACCGCGCCCGGCCTCGACGCCGACGATGGTGAGTCCGCCCGCCGCCGCGGCCGGCGACTGGTTCGTCGCCCTCGGCACCCGCGACCGCCTGCCGCCTCGCGACCGGCGACGACGACGGCACCGCGGGGCAGGCCGCGCGGCTGGCGCGTGGTCCTGCAAGCGCTTCGCCGGGCTCGGCAACGACCTCGTCGTGGTCGGCCACGGCGGCGCCGGCCACGCGGCGCGCCTCGCCGCCCAGGGCGAGGAGCACGTGTCCGACGTGGTCACGCTCGGCACGCCGATCGGTCCCGTCTCCCTCACCGTGCTCGACCACCAGCCCGAGGCCGACGCGCTGCGGCTGCTGCACCGGCTCCTGCCCGCGGCGCCGGCGGTCGCGCACGACGACGAGGAGTCGGACTCCGACCTCCCGCTCGGCGCGGGCGCTCGTCGACGCCCTGGTCCCCCTCGCCGCCCGGACCGACCCAGCGCTCGATCTGCGCCAGCCCGCCACGGCCCTTCCCGCGCCCCGCGCCACGCTCGACCGTCACCGCGGTCTTCGGCGTCGTCGACCGCACCCAGGTGGAGCGTGCGGTCACCGCCGCGGTCGCCGCGGGTCTCGCGCAACGAGCGCGCGACCGGGCGCGCGCGGCCGCTGCCGCCCGCGACCGGCGTGCAGGCCGGCCTGCGGCTCGCCGTCCCCGCCGCCACCACGGGCTCGCTCTCGGTGCGCGGCAGTGCCGCTGCTCACGCTCTGGCGTCGTTCGACGACACCGGCGGCCTCTCCCTCGAGCGCGCGCTCCGGGTCCGCTGCACCGTTGCCGACCGGCTCGGGTGGCTGACGTCCACCGCCGACGTCGAGCTCCGCAAGGTGTCCGTCGACGTCACCCTCCCGCTCGGCGGCCCGGGCTCCGGTACGGCGTCGCTGGTGCTCCACGACGCCCGCGTCTTCGGACGCTCGCTGGGAGCGGCTCGTGCTGGGCACCGGACCGGGGACCGAGCCGCTGCTGCCCGAGGCCCGGGTCCTGCTCGCCGCCGCGGTCCAGCGCCTCGTCACCGATGCCGAGGGACTGGCTTCCGCGGCGCTGTGCGACCTTCTCGAGGCCCTCGGTCTGATCCAGGGCGGCGGCGCCGCTCTCGACGCCTTCGACCAGCTCGTCCACGACCCCGCCGGACTGGTCCGCGCGCGCCTCACCAGCACCGCTGCCGCCCTCTCCGCCGCGATCGACGGGCTCCTCGGGCCCGTCGGGGCGTCGTTCTCGCTGGGCGGCCGCTCCGTCTCCGTGGAGGCGGGGTCCGACGGCAGCGGGCTGTTCGGCTGGGCGGCCGACGTGCAGGTCTCCCCCAGCGGGCTCGCCGGCACCCTCCGGTTCGGCCCGTCGGCCTCGACCTCGCCCGCGGGCTCGGTGCAGGTGCTCGTCGACCTCGACCCGTTCACCGCTCGCCTCGAGTGGCGCCACCCGGGCCGCGGCACCGACGTGGTGCCGCTGTGGCCCGACCCTGACGGCGCGGCCGTAGCCCGCGCCGTGGCCGCCTCAGCACCCAGCCTCGCCGGTCACGTCGCCCTCGAGATCATGCGGCGGGCGGACGAGGCCGCGCAGCCCGTCATCGACGCCGCCCTCGACGCGCTCGGCCTGCTCGCGGGGGCGGTCGGCGACGCGGAACGGCACCTACGGCCTCTCGCCGGGCTGCTCGCCGACCCCGCCGGATGGCTACGAAGCGCCGACTCGCTCGCGTCCTCGCCCGCGAAGGTCCAGGGGCTCCTCGACGCCCTGCGGCCGCTGCTCGGCATCGCCGGGAACCCGGGCGACGCGTGGTCCGTCGCGGACGGCGTCACGCTCACCGCGACCGCCGACGGCGCCGACGTCCGCCTGGCCCTGGGCATCGACAGCAGCGGCTGGGACGGCGCGGGCGACCGCGTCACCGGAGGCCTGGCCGCGACCCTGACCGTCGGAGCCGCCGGTCCGCCACGCCTCGGCCTGGACACGCACCTCGGGCTCCCCGGCGGGACCGACGGACGGCAGGCCGTGCACGCCTCCGTCGACGCGAGCGGCGTGGTCAGCCTCTACCTCCGACCCGCCTCCGGGCCGGACATCGTGCTCCTCCCCTTCGCCGGGCTCGGCGGTCTCGCCCAGGCCGCCACCCGCGTGCTCCCCTTCGTCCTCGACAAGCTCGCCGAGACGGCCGACCCGGTCGGTGGCCTGGTCGAGAAGCTCGGCGACGGCCTCGGCCTGCGTGCCTCGTCACCGGCGCCGCACTTCGACGGCGACCTGATCGCGACCTTCGCCGCCGACCCTGTCGCCGCCCTGGGCGCCAGCGCGTCCCGGTTGGTCTCCACCGGGCTCCCGGCTCTGGCCGGCCTCGTCGACGACCTCACGCCGGACGACGTCGTGCTCGGCTCGGCCGGCGGGAAGGTGACCGCCACGGTCGGTGCCTTCACGCTCTCGTGGGACCCCGTCGCCGGCTCGGTCGGACTGACCGCCGACGAGATCGCCGTACCCGGCGTGGAGAAGGTCTCCGGCACGGTGCGCGTCTCCGCGGCCGGACTCGACGAGCTCACCGTCACCGTCGGTCCGGCAGAGATCCAGGCGGACACCGCCACCCTGCGACCCTTCGCGACCGTCGCCGCCGGACGCTCACCCGCCGGAGGCCGCCGGGTGCTGGTGGGCCTCGCGGTCGACGACGACCACCGGTTCGCCGCACGCTGGCTGCTCGATCCCCCGTCGTTCTCCCTTGTCGGCAGCGACGGTCCGCTCGCGCTGCCGGTCGACGACCCAGGCACGGCTGCCCTGAGAGCCGTCGAGGTGCTGGCCGACCTCGTCGTCGCCGTGGCCATGGCCACGGATGCGGTCACGGACCTGCTCGACACCGCGGTCTTCGACAGCACGGTGCGCACGCTGCTGCGCGGCGTCGTGCTCGAGGACGTGGCCGAACCCGGTGGCCCTGCTCGACGGCATCTTCGACGTCACCACGATCGAGGACCGGCTGGCGAAGCTGTTCGGCAACATCGCCGCGGCCAACATCTCCTTCACCGTCGACGGTCAGCTCGAGCTGGCGCTCGCGGAGCAGGACGACGTCGTGGGTCTGCGTGCAGGGCTCGTCACGCGGTGGGAGCTCAACCCCGGCAGTGACGTCACGCTGTGGCTGGAGAACGACGACTCCTGGATCGACGGCAACCCCGCGGGCGACGGTGGCCTGTTCGTGGGGTTCCTGGACACCTCCGCGGGACTCAGCTTCACGCCCTCGTTGGCGATCTGGGGCGTCGGGCTGCGCATCGGCAAGTCCTCCGGCCCGCTCCTCGACGCCGGCGTCTCCATCGAGTCGGTCGCCCTGCACACCTATGCCGAGCTCGACCTCGGCGGGGCCAAGGCCGGCGGTGTCCAGCTCGAGCTCACCAACCTCGCCCTGTCCGTCGCCGGCGCCAGCGGGGGCAACAGCATCGCCTCGGGCATCGTCCGCGACACCGGACCTCAGCCTCCGCGGCCGGCGTTCTCCCCCGCGCTCGCCATCCAGAAGCACGGGTCGGGCGACGTCGAGGTCACCCTCCGCGCCGGTGCGGGCGACGGACCGTGGTGGATCGCGATCCAGAAGGGCTTCGGCCCGCTCTACCTCGAGCAGCTCGGCCTCGGCGTCGTCATGCCGCAGCGCCGGGTGGAGAGCATCTCGCTGCTCATCGACGGCTCGGTGTCGTTGTTCGGCCTGCAGTGCCAGGTCGACGACCTCCAGATCACCTACCTCGTCAGCAAGGACGACTTCTTCAACCCGCAGGCATGGGACATCGACCTGGCCGGGCTCGCGGTCTCGGCCGACATGGCCGGGCTCACGCTCGCAGGCGGCCTGCTCAAGCAGAAGTCCGACGCCGGCATCGAGTACCTCGGCATGCTGCTGGCCCGCTTCGGCGTCTACGGCATCACGATCTACGGCGGCTACGGCGAGGGCAACGACAACGGGCAGAAGTTCGTGGCCTTCTTCGCGGTCGGCTCGGTCGTCGGCCCGATCGGCGGTCCCCCGGCGTTCTTCCTCACCGGCATCGGTGGCGGTTTCGGCATCAACCGCGAGCTCGTGGTCCCGACGGACCTGTCGAAGTTCGGCGACTACCCGCTGATCAAGGCTCTCGACGTCGCGGCCAAGCCCGGCAACCCGATGGACGAGCTGCGCGCGCTCGGCCAGTGGTTCCCGATGAAGCGCGGCACCTTCTGGTTCGCCGCCGGCCTGTCGTTCAACTCCTTCGCGCTGGTCGACGGCATCGCGGTGGTCGCGGTCGAGGTGGGCGACGGCCTCGACGTGAACCTGCTCGGCCTCGCCCGGATGGCGCTGCCCCGGCCGCAGGCGGCCCTGGTCTCCATCGAGATCGCGCTGCTCGTCCGCTTCTCCACCTCCGAGGGCGTGCTGTGGGTGCAGGGCCAGCTCACCGACAACTCGTGGCTGCTGGTCGACAGCGTGCGGCTCACCGGCGGCTTCGCCTTCGTCACCTGGTTCAAGGGCCCGCACCGCGGCGAGTTCGTGCTCACCCTCGGCGGCTTCCACCCCGACTTCCACCGCGACGGCTACCCCGTCGTCCCGAGGCTCGGCCTGCGCGTCAGCCTCGGCCCCGCGGTCATCACCGCAGGCACCTACTTCGCGCTGACGTCCGAGGCGGTCATGGCCGGCGGCGACTTCGACGCGTCCGCGGAGCTCGGCCCTGCCTGGGCCAAGGTCGGCTTCGGCGCGCACGGGATCATCTACTTCGACCCGTTCCGCTACCAGGTCATGGCCTACGCGCGCATCGACGCCGGCGTCACCATCGACCTCTGGCTGCTCGGCGAGGTCACCATCCGCGTGCACCTCGGTGCGCGCATCGAGGTCGAGGGGCCGGACTTCCACGGCAAGGCCCGGTTCGAGATCGGCCCGGTCGGCGTCACCGTCGAGTTCGGCTCGAGCGACCAGACCCGCAAGGAGCTGCTCAGCGCCACGGCCTTCGTGGAGAAGTACCTCGAGCCGACCCCCGACGGCGCCGTCGTGCTCAGTGCGGTCACGACGTACGGCGTGCAGCCCTCCGGTGCGGGCCAGCCGACCGCCGACGGCACCCCGGACCGGCCGTTCGTCGTGGTCTGCGAGTTCGGCCTGATCGTCACCACGACCGTCCCGCTCTCACGGCTCTCACCCGACGGACAGCCGGCCATGGACTTCGCACCGAGCCGCATCCTCGGCGTCGCGCCGATGGGCCAGGCGGCCCTTCCGTCGGCTGCCTCGCTGCACTGGGAGCTGGACGGCAGCAACCAGGTCTTCCCGTTCGTGGTCGCGCCGCGGGCCTACGGGGCCTTCCCGGTCGGGGTGTGGGGACCGCCCCAGGACGACAACAACCGGAAGGTCCCCGACGGCGAGATCATCGAGGCACTGCACGAGGCGACGCTCGACGCGCACGCGACGGAGTCGGCCCCGGGCCCCTCGATCCCCTACTACCAGGTGGAGATCGGCAAGCGGATCCCGTTGCCCTTCAAGCGCAAGGCGGCCCAGGTCTCCAAGCTCCGCGACGACGCGCTGAAGCTCGCGGGCGTCGTCTCCCAGCCGACGGCGGTCGAGGGGGCGTTCGCCCTCGCGCTCGACTTCCTCGGCGACGTGCTGTCCCCGACCTCGCTCGCGTCGCTGGTGAAGGAGCGGCAGGCACCGCCGCGGGCAGGCAGCCTCGGCGAGGGCCTGGACACCTCGGCGTTGACGATCGTGCCGGACAAGGCAGCGCTGCTCGAGCCCACCGTCGTCGACGCGTTCATCGACGCGCCGCTGGCTGTCGGCCTCCTGCGCGCGGCCACCCCGGTGACCGCGACCGTGGCGGTGCCGGTCACGACGGTGAAGGACTCGGCCCGCGCGTGGAAGACCGCCCCGCCGACACTGGCGTCCGTCGACGCCGGGCGCAGCAGGTCGATCGCGGCGACGCTGTCGATCGTCGACGCCGCGGCGACGCCGACCCTGCGCAGCGTGAGACCGATCCGCGCGACACGCGGCGCCTTCGACACCCCACGCGCACGAGCGAGCGCGGGCAGCGTGGTCGCCACCGGCGCGACCCCGACGACCGCGGTCGCCCTGGGAGCCGTGGCCCAGGTGGCCCGCGCGGGCAACGCAGGTGACGCCCTGTCGGCCTTCGCGACGGGCCTGACGTCGCGACGCCGGCGCGGCACCCCGGGAGCCGGGCTCGACGCCGGCGAGCTGGCCGTCCTCCAGCTGCCCAACGCCAAGCGCGACGTCGGCACCGGCGACCGGCCACGGCTGGCCTTCCGCGGTGCACCGGCGCGGGTCGTCGTGATGGGTCACGGTGGCGCCCCGCTGGTCGACACGGTCGGCCAGGACGGCGAGACGGAGGTGCCGGCGGGAGCAGAGCGTCTCGTCGTGCTCGGGCTGGGCACCCCGGACGGGTCGGCACCGGTCTCGCTCGACGGCTGGCACACCGGGATGCAGCTGCCCTACCTCGGGCTGGAGCGCCGCTCTCGCCCGCGGCGCGACCGTGCAGTCGGTCGGCCAGAGCATCACCGACCACCGCGAGCGCCTCGACGCCGGCTGGGTCAACGGCGCCGAGCTCGCGACCGGGCTCTCCACGGTCATGACCCGGTTCACCGACCAGGTGCGGGTCGTCCTCGTGGTGCTCGACGACCCGACCACCTTCGGCGACCAGGTCGACGGACGCCGGCTCGTGCTCGGGCTGAGCGGCGCGGTCCGCGTGCGCGAGCCGGGCGGGGAGGACCGCAAGCCGGTCGTCGTCAGCATGGGCAACCGCACGGTCCTGGCGTACGACGTGGTGCCCGACGGCGCGGGCAGGGTCACCGTCACGATCGCGACCGAGCAGGGCTGGTCCCTCGTCGGGGTGCTGGGCTCCGACCTCCTCGACGCCGACGGCGCCGCCTCCCTGGTGTCCGCCCGCGGTCTCGACGCGTCGCTCGGCCGACTCGCCGACGGTCCGGGACGCACCGAGCTGGCGTGGCTCGGCGAGACCAGGACCCCGCGTCAGCGAGCAGCCGCTCGCGCCGCGATGAAGCCACAGGCACCCTCGCGGACCACGAGACGACGGAGGAAGCGATGACCGCACCCCCGGAGATGGGCCACTTCATCATCCACTCCACGATGCTGCCGCCGGTCATCGCCGGTCGCTACGCCCTGGTGAGCAAGGTCGACGGGCTCCCCTTCGCCAGCCGCACCGAGAGCACGCACGTGCACGTCGCCGCGCCGCGCTTCACGATGCCGACCGACCAGATCCTCTCGACGTTCCCGCCCGCCAACGGCGAGGGCGCGTTCGGGGACCGGCTGCCGCAGGTCGTGCTCAAGCGGCGCACCCTCCCGTGGGAGCGCAACCCGCTCGGCGGCTCCTCGCCCGACGCCCAGCATCCGTGGCTCGCGCTCGTCGTCGTCGCCGAGGGCGAGGGCGAGCTGTCGACCGCGACCCCGGTCGAGCAGTGCGTGAGCGAGGACGCGCACCTCAACACCGGCGACCGTGACGTCGACCAGAGCGTCTACCTCGCCGTCACCGAGACGGTGCTGAAGAAGGTCTTCCCGTGCGAGGAGGACCTCCCCTTCCTCGTCCACGTCCGGCACGTCGACGTCAACGACACCGAGCTCGCCATGGGTGACGACGACGGGTGGCTCTCGGTCGTCCTCGCCAACCGGCTCCCGGTGATGGACAAGGCGACGGGCAAGCCGGTGAAGTACCTCGCCTGCCTGGTCAACCTCGAGGGGCAGATCCACAAGCTGCCACCACCGACTCCGCCGTCCCCCGCGTTCACCTTCGAGCTCGTGCAGGACTGGCGCACCGCCGTGGTGGGTCCGGTCGCCCCGGACCACGCCGTGATGGGCACCGGCCTCGCCGTCCAACCGGCCGCGTTCCACGCCGGGCCCGGCGACGGCCCCGCCGCGCCCGCCGCTCTCGGTCTCGCTGGAGCCACCGGGAAGGTCTTCGCCGACTCGGTCCTGCACTCCGCGATCGACGGTGCGGCAGCCCAGGTGGCGGCCCCCAAGGCCTCGCAGTGGGCGACCGGTGTCGACGCGGTGAGCGCGGTCGCGCTCGACCCCGACGCCCAGCTCCTCGTGCGCGACGCCATGGGCTCCGGGTGGCGCATCCCGATCAGCCTGATCGCGCTCGAGCCGGTGCACCGCTTCCCGGTGCTGGCCTACTGGTCGTTCACGACCACCGAGGGCGCGACCTTCGAGACCCTCATGCAAGGACTCGACTACGGCCTGCTCGGCATGCGCGACGGCGAACGGATCAACCCGCCGGCCGACCCGCCCGAGCCCCCTCCGCACCCGGAGCGGCCCGAGGTCATGGAGACGGGGCACATCCACCTCCAGCACCGCACGCGTCGTGGCGACCGCACCCGGGCCTGGTACCGGGGACCGCTCGTCCCGCACCCGACCCTGCGCGACACCGCACCTGCCTCGGCCGGGCAGACCGGGCTCCCGATCGCGCATGCCTCCGACCAGCTCCGCCGGGTCGTCCCCGAGGGCGGCGAGGACCTGTCCTACGCCGCGGCCTTCGAGATCGGACGCCTCCTGGCGCTGTCCCAGCTCTCGATCGTCTCGGCGCTGCTGCGCTTCCGCGGGGAGCAGTTCGGCGCCGAGCGGGCCCGCCAGGTGCTCGACGTCGCGATCCCCTTCGCCGGGCTCCTCCAGGCCAAGGCCGCCGACCTGTCGCGCCTGGTGTCGCACACGCTGCTCGAGCGGATGGCCACGAAGCCCGACCGCGACCCTCGGCCCGCCGCGCCCGATCGGCGACCCGGGCAGGCCCATCGACGTGAGGGGCGACCTCGACGAGGTGATCGCGACCGGCCTCGGGCTCGACCTCGCGTCCCTGCGCAAGCGCGGCAGCTCGGTCGGCATGCTCTCGGCACTGGCCGCGACCGACGTACCGGTCGCCAGGTCGAGGACAACCGTGTCCCGAGCGAGGTCGGCGTGCAGGCGCTGCACGCGTCCCTCGACCAGACGCTCGACTCCGCGGTCGGCATCGCGCTGGGCGTCCGGGACCGCGGGCCGGTGATCGGTCCGGTCGGTCCGGTCGATCGTCGGGCCGGTGCGAGGTCAGCGACGGCCGCGCAGACGCCGGCGCCCGAGGAGGTCGAGGCGGATGCCCTCGACGACCTCATCTCGGGCGCCGGCGACTTCAGCCACCTCGAGCGGGAGGAGGAGTGAGGTGAAGTACCTCGACGCGACGATGGTCCTGGACATCAACAAGATCGCCATCCAGGCCTGGACGGCGGCACCCACCGACCTCGACCCGGACGACGGCGCGCACGTGGTGCCCGGCGAGCTCCGCCGGTTCCTCGGCCGGCTGCGCCTGCTCTACGGCGTGCCGTTCTCCTACCTCGTGCCCGACGCCGACCTGCTGCCCAAGGAGTCGATCCGCTTCTTCTACCTCGACCGGGCCTGGACCGACGCGCTCGTCCAGGGCGCGCTCAGCGTCGGCACCGTCACCACCGCCGACCGCGCGCAGCTCGAGGCGGTGCACCCGGCGATCCGCGACGACGTCGACGACGCCGAGCGCCAGGTCCGCAGGCCCGCGGGCGAGGACCTGCTCACCGGGTCGCGGCGGCACGATCACCGGCTTCCTGCTGCGCTCCCGCGCGGTCTCGGGCTGGCCCAACCTGCACGTCCGCGCGTACCGCCGCGACCTGCTCGACGACGACGCGCTCACCACCGAGGCGGAGTCGGCGCCCGACCGCATGAAGATGCTGCGCCTCGAGCGGCTCGCTCCCGCGGTCCTGCTCGTCCTCATCGACGGCGTGCCCGAGGTCGTGCACATCGAGGAGCCGCGCCAGGGCATCCAGTTCGGCGTGCGCCTCGACCCCGACAGCCCGCCCGGCGCCAAGACGCGCGAAGGTGCACCTGCGCGACAGCGCCGGTGCCGTGATCCCGCCGAAGGACGACTTCACGTCGCAGCAACTCCGTCGACGTGCCGTTCCGCCCCGGCGCGCCCGGCGTGCTCGACATGCGCGCGCTGCGCAAGGCCATCGAGGACAAGCCCCCGGGCGTCGGCGCGCGTGGACGCCGAACGAGTTCGCGATGGAGATGCTGCGCTTCCCGTTCCGCCAGGTCTTCGGCGACCCGGACGACAAGGACTTCCTGAAGTTCTACGACCTCGACGCGTTCAAGGCGAGCATCGACGCACGATGGTCGACCTGGAAGAACAAGCCTGGAGGCGCGTCGTGAACCGACCAGCTGCGCTTCACCTCCGACGAGGTCCTCGAGGCGGTCCGCTCCAAGCGGTTCCTCGCCGCAGGACCGCGCGTCGATGGACCTCGGCGAGATCGCCACCTGGGACAAGTTCCTGCTGCGCGAGCAGCGGCTGCTCGTGCCGCTCGACGTGCAGGCGCTCTACGTCCCGGAAGGGCACGACGAGCCGATGGTGCGGCTGCCGATGCTGGTCGACCGTCGGACGGCGCGACGCTCGACGACGCGATGCCGAAGCCCTTCGACCCCGGCACGCCTCGCGAGCCCGGCGTGCACCTGCACTGGGCCATGCCCGACTCCCTGCTGCGAGGGCACCCTCGGCGAGCTGCCGACCGGGGCCACGAACCGGCTCGGCCTCCGTCCGCTCCCCGACCGCTGGGTCGTCCTCCGGATCGCGGCTGCCGGTCGGCGCGACCCGCCCGGTCGTGACCGGCTGGGTGCTCGAGGCGGACCGCGCGGTCGCGTCGCCCCTGCCCGGGTGGGCCGAGGGGACGACGGCGTCCGCGACGGGCGGTGTCGCGATCCCGGCGAGCAGCCTCACCGGCACCGTCGGCGGATCCGCGGTCTGGTCGGCGACGTACGACGCGGTCGGGAACCGCTTCGCCTTCCACGACCGCCTCGAGGACGTGGCCGCTGTCGCGCCCGACGGTGTCGACGGCGACATGGCGTCGTACGTCGTGGCGGGCTGGTGGAAGGACGCCGCCGCCGACCCTCTCGACAGCGCGCGCAGCAGCGACAGCCTCGGCGAGCTGCTCGAGCGCCTGCGCTGGCGGCCGATGAGCGACTGGGGCGACAACCGCTACGCCCAGCAGCAGCTCGCCGTCCAGCAGGACCTCCGTCAGGCCCTCGGGCTCGTCAGCCAGGACCGGTACGGCGCTCCGCGACCGCCCGAGCCCGGTGGCCTGAACTCGCCTGCTCCCCAGGCGCTCGCGCTCAAGCCGGCGGCGGCGTTCGTGCCGCAGGACACCGTGCTGACGGCGAAGTCGGCCGTGATCGGCGTCTCGGCCTTCGCCGCGGACTCCCCGATCCGCTACACCGCCAAGCCGTGGCACCTGCGCTCGTCCCTGGTGCACGGCGTCGTGCACGGCGTGCCGGTCCGCGGCGACGTCACCCACGACCGACGGCCGGACCCGAAGGACACGGCGGTCGCGCTCGGCCAGCACAACGACGACGTGCTCGCCGCGCTCGGCGCGCTCCCGGGCACGACGCCGACCGAGCGCCGCGACGCCGAGCGGCTGCTCGAGGCCTTCACCTTCCAGAAGCTCTCCGAGCTGGGCGCACCCGACGGCGTCGCTGCGCTCGAGGAGACCGAGCACGCCGCCGCCTTCGCCTCCGTGCCCTCCGGTGAGATCGCGGCGACGGACCGGTTCCTGCAGCGGGTGCAGGCCGGACGGGCCTCGGGGCTCGACCTGGGCACCAGGCTGCGCGCCGACGTCGGCGTGAAGCTCAGCGGCCTGCTCCACCCGGCAGGACCAGGCCCGCGGTCGGGCCTCGCCGAGGCGTCACTCACGATCGGCTTCGCGAAGAAGACCGACCTGGAGATCCTGGCGGTCTCGCAGGTGTTCGACCGCATGCACTCCAAGGTCGGCGACGTGCTGTCGTCGGTCACGCCGCGCGACGTGCCGCGGCCGGCCCCGCGCTTCACCTTTCCCACCGACCCGCTGGTCGGCATCCGCGGCGCCGGTCGCAGCCTGCGCCACGGTGGTGACGGCCGCGGGTCCGCCGACGACAAGCTCACCTGCCGCTGGCCGCGCCACGTCGTGACCGACGTGCAGGGTCTGCTCTCCGGCGCCGCACTGGTGCCGTCGCTGAGCAGCGGGTCGCTTCCGGACGAGGTCCTGCTCCTCGTCCGGGAGGCGGTCCTGCTCGATCCGTACCACGACGTCTGGCTCACCCGTGCCTCCACGCCGGTCACGTCCGGGGTGCTGTCGCCGGCAGCCGTGTTCACGCGGCTGCACGCGGAGACGTTGATGCGCTACGGCACCGACGGCAGCTACGACGGGACGGTCGGCGCCTTCCGCACCGCGGAGGCACCGCGCTCGGGTCGCCGCGCTGCCGCTGCCCGCTGCCGGTCGGCGTCTCCGAGCGGCTCGACACCAGGGCGATGGCCGACGAGCTGCGCCGCTTCTCCCTCGTCAAGGGCGCCGACCCCGACCTCGTCGGCGTCACCACCTGGGCGCAGCCGTGGGTGCCGCTGTGGCTGGAGTGGGAGCTCGAGGTCGCCGGGCTCGACCCGCCCGACGTCGACGCGTGGCCGCTCGGCGCGGTCGAGCAGGTCCCCGACTCGGACGACGACCATCCCGCGGTCGACCCGCCCGGCACCACGCGCACCGTCGTCGGCCGCTCGATGCTGACCTCCGGCGCGGCGACGACGATCCGGTCGGCGGTCCTCGACCACCTCGCCACCGAGGACGCGCTCGACTCGGCCGGCAAGGGCGAGCTCGAGCGAGGAGACCGAGACTGCCCTCCGGGTGCTCGCCGACGCGTGCGCCCACGTCGACGTCTCCACGGCCGGCCTCGACGGGTTCACCTCGCAGCTGCTCGGGTTCGCGACGGCCACCGACGGCGTGGTGCGTCCGATCGGTCCCGACGGCACGCCGGTCGACCCGGCCCCCGACCGAGCCGCACCGCCTTCCTGCTCGCCGGCCGCGTCCGCGTGGTGAAGGCGCGCCTCGTCGACGCGTTCGGGCGGCTGCTGGACCTGCCGGTCGACACCGTCGCCGTACCCGCTCGCTACGAGGTGCCCGGCGACGCCGGCGCGATGGCCGCGCCGCCACGGCTGCTGCGCCCGTCGCGGTGGCAGCTGCGGCTCGTCGACGCGGCGACGCCGTCGGCTCGGAGGGCACCGAGGCGCGGGTCGACCAGGTCGACCCGACGCTGCAGGTCAGCCCGGTGTGCGGGTTCCTGCTGCCCGACCACCTCGACGAGAGCCTCGAAGTGCTCGGCGCCGACGGGTCGCCGATCGGCGAGATCCTCCACGAGCCGGTGAGCGGCGGAGTGACGTGGGAGATCGCCCCCGGGCGCGAGGGTCCGCCGGACAGCGGGCCCGGCTTCGGCCTCACGGACCGCCCAGCGGCCGCTCGGGCTGCTCGCCGCCGGCGTGGTCGCAGCCGACGCTGCCCAGCGCGGCCGGGTCGCCAGCGGCGACGCGGGGGCGGGCGAGTCCTCGCTCTCCGCCATGCTGCGCGCGGTCGACACGACGATGTGGACCGTCGACGCGTTCTCCTCCTTCGGCAGCGAGCACGTCGCCGGGCTGGTCGGTCGCCCGATCGCCGTGGTGCGCACCCAGCTCCGGCTCGAGCTCCGCGTCCCCGACGACATCGACCTCTCCGATGCGGACCGGGCGAAGGAGTGGGCGCTGCGGCCGACCACGCGAGCCGGATCTCCTTCCCCGTGCGGGTCGGCGAGCTGACCCGCACGCGACGACGGCGTGCTCGGGTTCTTCCTCGACGACGACTTCTCGAGGTTCCGGCTCGTCGACAAGTCCGTCGCCGGGTCCGCGACGCAGGGCGGACGCAGCCTCGGCCAGCTCGGACTGCTCGGCCACCTCGACCTCGTCGACGACCTGCCGCCGGTCGACGCGCTCACGCATCCCTACATCGCGGGCAAGGACGACGACGACGTCCTTCGGCTGCACGTCGGGCAGACGGTCACCCTGACCGTGCTGATGCACCCGGCGGGGAAGCTGCACATCACGTCCGGCCTGCTCCCCCGCAAGGCCGTGGCGCTGGCTCGCGACTGGACCGGTCCCGGCCTCGCGGCGATCGCACCCTCCCTGCGCACCGGTCCGGTGCTGGTCGAGACCGACCTCGACGAGGACGCCCAGGTGCGGCTGCCCAAGGTGTCGGTGTTCGGCAGTGACCAGAACTTCTGGTGGCGCGACACCCCGGCCACCTGGCGCTCCGACGCGATCCTGGCCGCCACGCAGACCGCGCTGCTGCCGGACACCCCGGCCGAGCTGCGCGAGGGCTGGATCCGGGTCGCGCCGGACCACCCGGAGACGCCGGAGGCTCCGGCATGAGCACCTACGCCTTCCCGCGCGGCCCCAAGCCCACGAAGGTCCGCGACGATGCGAACGGCCGTGACCGCTTCCTGGGCCCGCGCCGGACCGACTTCGACCCCGAGGGCGCCCTTGCTGCGACGCAGGTCGAGCCACCCGCACCGCGGCGGCGACGCCGACCGGGCGGCGTGCTGGGCGCACCGGCCGGCAACGACCGCACGGACCTCTGGGTGCCCCTCGGTCCCGCGACGGTCGTGCGCGGCCAGGCGGATGGCCGTCCCCGCATCAGTGGCCGGGTGCGCGCGCTCGCCGTGGACGACACCGGCGAGCGGGTGTACGCCGCGGCAGCCAACGGCGGGGTCTGGTACTCCGGCGACGGCGGCGCGTCCTGGACCTCCCTGGGCGGGCTGGCCGTCACGCCGGCGTCCACCTCGACCCACATCGCGCACCGCAACTCCTGCGGAGCGATCACCGTCGTCTTCGGGGCGACCGCGGCGACCGACCTGGTCTACGTCGGCACCGGGGAGCCCGGTCGGCAGAAGGGCCAGCCACCCGGGAAGCTGGGCGGCTACGGCGTGCTCCGGGCCGAGCACCCGGTCACCACCGGGGGCGACGACCCGTGGACGATCGAGGCCCGCAACCTCGAGGGCGCCGGCATCTACCGCGTCGCCGTGCAGCCGGGCGGCACCGCCGTGCTCGCCGCCACGACGATCGGGTTGTTCACCCGGCCGGCCAACCCGGCCGACCCCTGGCCCAAGGTGACCGGCGCACCCTTCGCGTCGTACTCGGGCGTGGTGACGGACGTCCTCTGGACGAAGACCGGCGGCGGCGTGCCCTCACGGCAGTGGGTGTGGGCCTCGACGGGTGACGAGGCGGGGCTGTGGTTCCGCGACGGCAACGCCGGCGACTTCACGAAGGTGGCGACCACGGGCGCGAACAAGGCGCGGTCGGTCATCGCGGCGCCGGAGCAGGCGACGACCGTCTTCGTGTTCAACAACCGCGGCAAGGGGACGCTGCCCGCGTTGTTCAAGGTCGACGCGACGGTCTCGCCGCCGACCGCCAGGTCGGTGCAGAACATCCCCGACATGGTCCAGGGCCAGGGCGAGTACGACCTCTGCATCGCGGTCGACCCGGCCGCCCCCGCTGACGTCGTGCTCGGGGGTTGCACGTTCGCCTACACGGACCCTGCCGGCAACAACGCCGGCAACAACGGCGCGATCTTCCGCGGCACGGTGAGCAACGCGAACCCGCCCAGCTACACGGGGCGGACGCACATCGGCATCGGCGCGCACTCCGACGTGCACGCGCTCGCGTTCGCCAAGAACGCCAACCGGCTCTACACCGGCTGCGACGGAGGCGTCTTCCGATCCAACTCCCCCTCGAACCCGGCGGGCTTCTACGCCCGCAACGACGGCCTGTCCGTCATCCAGGCGAACTACCTCGCCACCCACCCGCGCTGTGAGGGCTACATCGTCTGCGGCCTGCAGGACAACGGGATCATCGAGATGGCGTCAACGGCGGTGTGGAACCACACCGGTGACGGCGACGGCGGCAGCGTGGTCCTCGACCCGTTGAAGCCGGACCACTTCAATCGGCAGTACTTCCAGGGCTTCTGGGAGACCTCGCCGATCGACCGGACCGCGGGCACCCTGCCCGCGCAGTACCAGGACGAGTTCGACGCGAGCTCCTTCTACGCACAGGCCGCGGTGAACACACACACGCGGGGGGCGACGACGGTCTCGCAGATGCTGGTGCCCACCACCCGGGTGTGGCTCTCCCAGGACTTCGGCAGCACGTGGGTGACCCTGCCCAAGGGCACCGACGCCTACGGTCCGCCGTACCTCAAGGACCAGGACAAGCTGCGCAGCACGATCACCGTCTGCGAATGGCAGGACGAGGACACCGCGTGGGTGCTGAGTGACGACCAGGTGCACCGCCTCGTGCGGGTACCCGGCTCGGACAGCGCCACCAGCGTGGGGACCTGGACGATGCCGGTCGTGCTCGACCGTGGACGCAAGCGGAAGAAGGACGCCACCACCGTGTCCAACGACCTTCGCAAGGCGGCGGTGTGGAGCGACCTGTGCGTGAACCTCGACGCGGGGGGCGCCGTGCACGGCCCCAAGGGCGCGGTCTACCTCGGCACAGCCGGTCACCCGAGCGACGCCGACGTGGACACGCTGTGGTGGTTCGACGGCGACAAGACCTGGCACCCGACGAAGCTGCGCGCGAAGGTCCCGGCGCCGGTGACCGCGGTGCTCGCGGATCCTGCGAACCCGGACACGGTCTACGTCGGCACGACGGTCGGCGTCTTCCGCGGCACCCGCACCCTGACGGGACCCGGTGCACCCACGTGGGCCTGGGTCCCTCTGGTGCGCGGGCTGCCCGAGGCGCCGGTCGAGGACCTTGCGCTCTACGACAACGACGGCGTCCGGCTGCTCCGGGCCGGCATCGTCTCCCGCGGCGTGTGGGAGCTGCGCCTCGGCACCGACGTCGAGGACGTGACGTACGTGCGCTGCCACGACGACGACCTGCGCTACCGCGCGGTGGCCGAGGAGCACGCCCGCGACCTGACGACGGTGCGGTCGTGGCACGGCTCCCCTGACCTCCGGCCGCGGCTCGCCCCGGCCGTGCTGCCGGCACCCACCGGGATCCCGTGGAGCTTCGCCGCCCAGCCGAGCACCACCAGGCTGCGGAGGTTCCAGGCCTCGGCCCGCAAGAAGTTCACGGACCCGCGGTTCCGGGCCAACGGAGACTGGGACCGGTACTTCGACGAGGCTCTCAAGGACCACGGCTGCCCGGTCGTCGGGGGTGCGGCCTCGGTGACCCAGCTGTTCTACGACTCGGTGGTCACCAACGCCACCGCGACCGCGGACCCGTGGGACTCGACCGCGCCGACCCTGGCGGACCTGCTCGACGTGACCCCGGCGGTCTCCGAGGGCAGCGTGGGCCAGAGCTCGATGTCGGTGCAGCGCAAGCCGCACAAGATCGACGTGGTCGTCCACCGCCGGGGGCTCGCCCCGATCGACGGCGCGAACGTGCGCGTCACGCTGCTGCGCTGGGTCGACCCGGCGCCGCGCAACCGCGCCGACCCGACGGACTCGACGACGTGGCCGACGACGGCCGTCACGTTCGCGGCGGCGGCCAACGAGGTGCTCAACAGCAGCGGCGGCACGTTCACCACCGCGCCGGGACCGGGCTGGTCGTTCCTCGGCACGAACGCGGCCGCTCGTCGCAAGACGTTGACAGGGCAGACGCTCGACAACCTCGCCCCCGGGGTCGCGACGTTCGACCTCGACTTCGCCGGGTTCGCCGCCAACCGGCTCGTGTTCCTGGTCGCGATCATCAAGGACGACGCCGCCAGCGCGCTCGCCAACGCTCCGCTGCGGGACCTCGCGCGGGGCAATTCCCACATCGCCGTCCGCTCGCTCAAGGTCCTGCCGTAGAAGGGAGATCGCCGTGCGCAAGCACAAGATCTGCACCGTGATGAGTCCCTCGCTCGCCCGTCGGGAGTCCCGCGCGACCCCGCGCAGCGCCACCCAGGCGGCCGCGAAGGAGCGCGTCGACAACGTGCGCGTCCGGCCACTTCGGCGGGGCGCGTCACCGAACCCGCAAGCGGCGGTCGAGGTCGTGAAGCTGTGGGAGAACGGCCGCACCCTCAAGGTGAAGTTCCTCGACGGCGACCCCGACGTGCAAGCCAAGGTCGCCGCGATCGCCCACGAGTGGGAGGCCGTCGCGAACCTCAAGCTCGCCTTCGTCACCTCGGCCACCGCGGACATCCGGGTCAGCTTCGCGGAGAAGGGCTTCTCCTGGTCGACCGTCGGCACCGACGCCACCACGGTGCCGAAGACCGAGGCGACGATGAACTACGGCTGGCTCGAGCCCAACACCGCCTTGCGTGAGTACCAGCGCGTCGTGCGCCACGAGTTCGGCCACGCGCTCGGGATGATCCACGAGCACCAGAACCCCGACGCCCAGGGGAAGATCCCGTGGGACAAGCCGAAGGTGTACGCCTACTACGCACAGCAGGGCTGGTCGAAGGCGGACACCGACTTCAACATCTTCCAGACCTACGACGAGGACGCGACGAACTTCACCAGCTTCGACGCGACCTCGATCATGGAGTACGCCATCCCCGACTCCTTGACCATCGGCTCCTTCGCGATCGGCTGGAACACCGAGCTCTCGGCCCTCGACCGGGAGTTCATGGCGAAGCAGTACCCCGCGACGGTGAAGCCGATGGTGGAGCTCGCGGTCGGCGGTGCGCGGGTCGCCGCGGACCTGTCTTCGCCGGGTGAGGCCGACAGCTACCACCTCGCCGTCGCCGAGGAAGCGACGTACATCCTCACGACAACGGGCGACACCGACACGGCCCTGACGCTGCTCGGCCCCGACGACGCAAGCGTGGTGCTCGCGTGGGACGACGACCTCGGCGCCGGCACCAACGCACGGCTGGTGCGCAAGCTGCGGCCCGGTCAGTACTGGGTCACCGTCCGGCACCAGGACCCCTCCGGAACCGGCGCGTACGACGTCGGCGTCACCCGCAGGAAAGGCTGAGCATGGAGAACGAGTTCTTTCCCGTCATCGCCGGCGTGCTGATCGGCCTGATCCTCGGCGGCATCACCGCACGCAAGCGGCCGTGGGTCTGGCTCGCCCTCAGCGTCCTGTTCGGCATGGCCGCGACCGTGCTCTCGGGTGAGTACAAGATCTCCTGGGAGTACCTGCTCGTCGACATCCCGCTGGTGGGCGGCGCCTCGGCGATCGCCTTCGTGGTGTCGCGCCTGTTCGTGGGGTCACGCGCCCGCGGGGTCTGACTCCTCGTCAGGTCGCGTCGTTCTCGGGGCATGCATCCAAGGCCCTGAGCAGAAGGAACGGAACCGACCGGCCCGAGGCGGTGTACAACCGCTGAGAAGCACTGGACGGAGCAGCCGCCATCACCGAGGACGCCACCCTGGTCGCTCGGGTGCGGTCGGGCGATCTCGACGCGTACGCCGAGCTGGTGCACCGTCATGCCCCGATGGCGGTCCGCACGGCGGTCCTGCTCGGCGCGGGCGCGGATGCGGAGGACGTGGTGCAGGAGGCACTCGTGAAGGCCTACCGGTCGCTGCACCGTTTCCGCGCAGGGGCGTCGTTCCGCCCCTGGCTGCTGCGGATCGTGGCCAACGAGACGCGCAACCACCACCGTTCCGCGGTACGCCGTGGCGCCCGCGAGCGGGCCGTGGCACTTCCGGACACCTTGCTGGGGCCCGAGGACGAGGTCGCCGACAGGGAGCGGAAGGCGCGGCTCCTGGCCGCGGTGGCGGCCCTGCCCGAGCGGCTTCGCGTCGTCGTGACCTGTCGCTACCTCCTCGACCTGAGCGAGGCCGAGACGGCCACGACCCTCGGACTGCCGAAGGGGACCGTGAAGTCCCGGCTCAACCGCGGGCTGGCCCGTCTCCGGGACGAGCTCGCCACCTCAGGACGGGAGGCCGACCTTGTCTGACCACGTCGAGGACCTGCTCAGCGGGCTGGCGGTGGACCTCCGCACCCCGGAGCCCGACGACAGGCTCACCGCTGCCGTGATGGCCCGCGTCGCCACAGCACCGCCTCGCTCAGCACCCCGGGTCCGGTGGGTCGCCGTGCTGGTGCTCGCCCTGCTGCTGGGCGGCCTCGCGGTGTCACCGGTGGGCGCCAAGGTCGCCGACTGGCTCGGCTTCCACGGCGTGGTCGTGCGGGACGAGGACTCCGGGCTGGGCGGCACCCCGGTCGTCCCGTCGGAGAGCCCCGCCTCGTCGGCCGAGCTCGAGCGTGCCGGCTTCACCGCCCTCGTGCCGACGCTGCTCGGGCCGCCGGACGGCCTCAGCGTCAGCGCCGACGGGAGGCTCGTCTCGATGAGCTGGTCGCGCGGCGACGACGTCATCCGGATCGACGAGTTCGACGGCACCCTCGACCCGCTGTTCTGGAAGTCGGCGAACGACGCGGAGATCGTGGAGGTGGCAGGACGGGACGCGCTGTGGCTCCCGACGCCGCACGCGGTCGTCGTGGTCGCACCGGGTGGCTCCACGGCCAGTCATGAGCCGCGCCTCGCCGCGCAGACCCTCGTCGTACCCCTCGACGACATCACGGTGCGCATCGAGGGCTCGTTCTCCCGCGCACGTGCCGCGAGCATCGCCTCCTCGCTCGAGTGAGGGAACCTCCACGGGTCGTCGCGGTGTAGAGCAGCCATCCGCACCTCGCCCGCCTTGGAGGAACGATGCGCCGAGCCCTTGCCACCATCACGCTCGCCTTGACCACGGTCCTGAGCACCGTCTTCGCTTTCGCTCCACCGGCCGGCGCGGGCGGTCCGACCAGCGTGGTGATCACCGATCCGTCGGCCGCTCGGGCGACCGCTCTCTACTACAGCGACGCCGCCTACGAGCAGCTCGCGGCCCTCGTCGGCGACGCGGCCGCGCTTCCGGGCGAGCCGTCGGGACTGGGCAACCGCGCCCTGAACATGACCTGGCTCATCCACGACGTGCAGCCGTGGCAGACCCAGCAGCTCTTCCCCGACGCGCAGGGCGGTCCGGTCGTGGCGACGTACGGCTCGGAGGAGACGGGCAACGAGGGGACGACGACCTGGAGCCGTCCCGTCGACGGCCGGGCGCTGCTCCGGCTCGCGAACCAGCTGTTCGACCCGAGGGGCGACGTGCCGGAGTCCGCGGACGCCTTCACCCCGGCGGCCTCCTCACCGGAGCCGACCGTCTCCGAGCGGGTGGTGACCCAGACCCAGTGGTTCTCGCTGTCCGGTTGGCGCTGGCTCGTCCCGGGCCTGGTGCTGGGCGCCGGCCTGGCACTGTTCGGCATGCGCAACCGCACGCAGGACCGAGAGCCGCGCCAGGAGCTGATCGACCTCACGCCCTGAGCGCCCCCCTAGCGACCGGCGCCCGGGTCCTCGAGGACGTCGCGCCACGAGTGCTGCGGCTCGAAGCCGAGGAGGCGCCTCGCCTTCTCGATGGAGTAGAAGGTCTCGTCGCGCCCCATCTCCCGGCGGAGCTCCACGTCGCCGTAGAAGCGCTCCCGGACCTCCTGGGTCGTCGCAGCCACCGACATGTCCGCGTTGGCGACGTTGAAGACCTCGTAGCCGAGACCGTCGACCTCCAGGCACCGCTGCACCATCTGACCGAGGTCCCGGACGTCGATGTAGGCGAACACGTTGCGGCGTCGCAAGGACGGGTCCTCGAGGAACGGCGGGAACATCTCCGCATACTCGTGCGGCTCGATGACGTTGTTGATGCGCAAGCCGTAGACGTCCGCACCGGTCCGGGCCTGGAACGAACGCGCTGTCACCTCGTTGGCGACCTTCGACGTCGCGTACGCGTCCTCGGGCACCGTCGGGTGCTCCTCGTCCACCGGCACGTACTGCGGTCGTCGCTCACCCTGGGCGAAGCAGATGCCGTACGTCGTCTCCGAGGAGGCGAACACGATCTTGCGCACCCCCAGCCGCGTCGCTGCCTCGAGCACGTTGTAGGTGCTGAGGACGTTGGTGGCGTACGTGGCCGCGTCCGAGGTGAGCAGGATCCGCGGGACCGCCGCGAAGTGGACGACAGCGTCGTAGGACGGCTTCTCGACGAGCTCCAGCTCGTCGAACGTCGCCAGACCGGCCAACGCCGACCAGGTCTCTCCTGCATCCGTGAGGTCGACCAGCAGGTCCGCGACCGCGTCATGCCCCAACGGAGTGACGTCTGCGTTCGTGACCTGGTGGCCCTGCTCGGCCAGGTAGGTCGCGACGTGCTTGCCGGCCTTGCCGCTGCCGCCGGTGAAGAAGATGCGCATCCGTCGATCAAACCACCGTGCGCGCGGATGACCTGACCACGCCCGTCCGGCAGGCGGTCCGGGGTGGTCGATCCGGAGGCGGCTGGCCAGGATGAGCCTGTGCTCGGACTCGAGATGGTTGTCCTGCTCGGCGTCGCCCTGGTCGCGTGTGGCGCGCTCGCGCGCCGCTACCCGATCGCGCCGGCCGTGCTGCTGGTGCTGGTCGGGGTGCTGGTCGGATTTGCGCCGCACCTCCGCGAGGCCCGGCTGCCGCCCGAGGTCGTGCTCCTCGTGTTCCTTCCCGCCCTGCTCTACTGGGAGAGCCTGACCACCTCGCTGAGGGAGATCCGCAACAACCTGCGCGTCGTGGTCCTGACCAGCACCGCACTGGTCGTCGCCACGGCGGCCGCGGTCGCCGCCACCGGGCACGCGCTCGGACTCGAGTGGGGACCGGCCTGGGTCCTCGGCGCCGCACTGGCGCCGACCGACGCCACGGCTGTCGGCGTCCTGGCCCGCGGCCTGCCGCGCCGGACGGTGACCGTGCTCCGCGCCGAGAGCCTGATCAACGACGGCACGGCACTCGTCCTGTACGGGCTGGCCGTGGGCGTGACGGTCGGCGAGGAACAGCTCACGGGCTGGCACGTGAGCTGGCTGCTGGTGCTGGCGTACGGCGGTGGCGTGCTGGCCGGCGCCTTGATCGGGCTGGTCAGCTGGCAACTGCGCAGCCGGATGGACGACCCGATGCTCGAAGCCATCGCGATGCTGGTGACGCCCTTCGCCGCGTTCCTGCTGGCCGACACCGTGCATGCTTCGGGCGTCCTGGCTGTCGTGGTCTGCGGACTCTTCATGAGCCAGGTGACGTCGCGGATCACGGGTGCGGTGACCCGGCAGATCGTCATCCCGTTCTGGGCGCTGTCCACCACCGTGCTCAGCAGCGCACTGTTCGTGCTGGTCGGCATCTCCGCGCAGACGGCGTTCCGCGAGCTGAACAGCACCTCGATGCTCCGGGCACTCGTCGACATCCTCGTCGTCACGGCGGTCGTCGTCGCCGTGAGGTGGATGTGGCTCTACACCACGCCGTACGTCATCCGGCTCCTCGACCGGCGTCCCGCTCAACGGGCGCGCAGGGTCCCGGCGCGACAGCGGACCGTCAGCGCGGTAGCCGGGTTCCGCGGCGCGGTCTCACTGGCGGCGGTCCTCGCCGTCCCGGACAACCTGGACTCGGGCGCGCCGTTCCCCGGACGCGACCTGATCGTGCTGATCACCAGCGGCGTGATCGTGCTGACCCTCTTCCAGGCGCTGTTGCTGCCGCGCGTGGTCCGGTTCGCGAGGCTGCCGGAGGACAACTCGGTCGCGGAGGAGATCCAGCTCGCCGACCTCTACACCCTCGATGCGGCCATCGAGGCCCTCGAACCCACGGCCGGCGAGCTCGGCAGCGACGAGAGGGTGGTCGGGCGGGTGCGTCACGAGCTGGACAAGCAGCGCGCGTTGGTGACGGCCGCCGGCGCGGAGGCGGACCCGGTCGTCCAGCACGACGACCAGTACACGAGCCTGTCCCTCGCTCTCATCAGTCGTCGGCGCGAGGCACTCCTCGAGCTGCGTGACGCGCAGCGGATCGACGACATCGTGCTGCGTCAGCTGCAGGCTCGGCTGGACAACGAGGAGGTCCGGTTCCTGCGCGCGAACCTTCTCGAGTGAGCCCTTGCCGACAGCGACGTCACTCAGCGTGGGCAGTGAGCCAGTCGCGGACGTACCCCGCGGTGTGCGGGGAGGACCACGGTGCTCGCGATGTAGATCTGGCCCTCGGAGCGCTGGTAGGTGAGATACCCAGCGACCGCGCCGTCGAGCAGCAGCTCGTAGCGACGCCGATCGAGGTTGTCGGTCACGACGGGCACGACATCTCCCGAGACTGCGGTCATGTCTTGTCAACGTCGTTGCCTGGCACGGCATTCCGCCGGATCAGGTCGTTCCGCCGGCGAGGTCGGTGATCGCTCGGAGGGCGGCGACAGGCCCGCAACGAGCGCGGCGCCTTCAGGCTCCGGTGGCGGCAACGACGGCGAACTCGTTGCCGTCCGGATCCGTGAGGGCGACGGCGACCTGCTCACCGTCGACGCGGGTGGCCCCGAGGCCCACCAGTCGGTCCACCTCAGCCTCACCGTCGTCACTGACCAGGTGGAAGCGCTGACGGCGATGACCCTCCCGCGGCAGGTCGGACTCCCCACCCCACGCGACCTTCGTGCCGCCGTGCGGGGACTGGATCGCTGTCTCGTCGTCCTGGTCCCAGACGAGCGGCCAGTCGAGGGCCTCGCTCCAGAAGACGCCGACCGCGCGTGGGCCGTCGCAGGCAATCTCACCGAGGGGCCCGCAGCCGCGCAGGAAGTTGTTCTCGGGCTCGATGACGCAGAGCTCGTAGCCCTCGGGGTCAGCGAGCACGACGTGGCCCTCCTCGGGGAGCTGGCCGACGTCGAGGTGCGAGGCACCCTCGGCGATCAGCCTGTCCACGAGGGCCTGCTGCTCGGTGCCCTCGCTCGTGAGGTGGAGGTGCATCCGGCGCTGTCCGGTCCTCTCGGAGTCGCTGCGGACGAAGCGGAGCCCGAGCTGGGTGTCGGTGCCGGGGACGAGCAGCCCTCCCCCGTCATCGACCACGTCGCGGTCGAGGACGCCGGCCCAGAAGTCGGCCAGCCGGGCAGGGTCGTGCGCGTCGTACGTCACTGCCACGAGTCGCGAAGCCATCCCTGCACGCTAGGCGCGCCCCGGTGCCCGGCTCAACGGCATGACTGCTCGCATCCTGTCGGTGGCTGGTGCGAACCTCCTCGCATGGTCACCGTCGACGAGCTCCGGGCCGCACTCCTGTCGTCGTGGGGAGCTGACACCTGCTACCCCGACTCGCGTGAGGAGTGGTCACCGGACAACCCCTCGCGCGACCAGTGCGGCATGACAGCGCTCGTCGTGCTCGAGCTGCTGGGCGGCGACCTGGTGCTGGGTGAGGTGCACGTCGACGGCAGCAAGGTCGGCTACCACTACTGGAACCAGCTCGTCGACGGCACGGTCGTCGACCTCACCGGCGACCAGTTCCTCCCCGAGGAGGTCGTCGTCGGGGGCGACGTGGTCGTGCTGCCACCGGAAGGGCCGCGGCAGCACCTCGAGCAGTGCGCGCTGCTCCGTGACCGGGTGCTGCGCACGCTCGCGTCGGGCTAGGCCGACGTCACGCTCACGGTGAGCGGTCGGTCCAGGAAGGCCGAGAGCGCCGCCGCTTGCTCGTCGATCGCCTTGCGGGGCACGCGTCCGTCGAACCAGGTGACCTCGAGGCGGTCCTTGCGCGCGGCCCAGATGCCGGCGACGACGCCCCCGTGGACCACGGGGTTGAACGCGCTGCTCATGGCCGTGCGGTGCTGTGGCGGCACCACGTGCTCGTCGGTCGTGCCGGGCGCCATGACCCAGTGGTCGCGCCCGGGCAGGAGCAGCAGGGACTTCGACGCGGTGGCCTGGTGCAGCTCGTCGACGTCCTCACCCATCACGAGCGCGTCGGTCCCCTGGATCGTCACGGTCTCCGTCGCGCCGTCGAGCCGCTCGAGCCAGCGGGTGACGTCACGCGGCTTCGCGCCCAAGCCCTTGAACCACTTCTGGACCCCTGCCGGGGTTGCCGGCCCGTAGACGCGGAGGTACGCCGCGACAACGGCCGGGCCGGCTTCCTCGAGGTCCGGGACACCAGCCCAGCCCGGGACCGTGTCGAGCCCCACGAACGTCAGCTCGCCGCCGTGACCCTCCCCCAGCCCCATGTCCCCCTGCCAGGACAGGGGCTTGAGCAACGTGGCGTTGCCGTCGGCGAGGAGCGGGACGAGGTGCTTGTAGCGGCGGCTCCGCCCGAACGCCGCGAGCAGCTCCGAGTGGGTCAGGGGCCCGTCGGCCAGCGCACCGCGCACGTACTCCCGGAAGCCCGGCCAGTCGGACGGCGCGAGGTCGTAGTACTCGACCCAGCTCTTGAGCTCCCACATGCGGCTCGAGGCGCGCACGGCGAGGTAGGCGCCGGCGTCCTGCGGCGTCATGAGGTGCAGGGCGCCGCGGAACGCGAACACCTTGACGATCTCGCCGGATGCGAGCGCCGCCCCCGCGTCGCCGTCGCGACCGCCGCTGCGTCGCGCGGCGATGCCGAGCTCGGCGGTGAGGTCGGGCCAGGCGGGCACCGCTCCGAGCCGCTCGACCACGTCGACCACCGTCCCGGTGCCGACGGGATCCAGGAACTGCCGTGCGAGCCGCCAGGACAGGGCCTTGGTCCAGGTAAGAGCCATACGTTCGGACGCTAGCCCCGCAGCAAGCGTTTTCGTAAGGTATGCCTCACGAGATCGCGCAGGTGCGTACGCGATCCCGAGCGGGGCGTGGTGGCTTCCCACCGCGCCCCGCGCCCGCGCGCGCCATCCGTGACGACGTCACCGGCGGGTCTCCGAGGCTGACATGGGGACGGATCCCAGTCACCTGGTGACTGGGATCCGTCCCACAGGCGCGCATACCTGGACTCGATGATGGTCGCCTACACGGTGCTGAGGAACGAGCGCGCAGCGTCCAGCTGATCTGCTTCGCGGACGATGGCTACTCCCACTCGATCGTGCCGGGCGGCTTGCTCGTGACATCGATCGCGACGCGGTTGACCTCGCGCACCTCGTTCGTGATCCGGGTGCTGATCGTCTCGATGACGTCGTAGGGCAGTCGTGCCCAGTCCGCGGTCATCGCGTCTTCTGACGTGACAGGTCGCAGCACGACCGGGTGGCCGTAGGTGCGGCCGTCGCCCTGGACGCCGACGGAGCGGACGTCGGCGAGCAGCACCACGGGGAACTGCCAGATGTCGCGGTCGAGGCCGGCCTTGGTGAGCTCCTCGCGAGCGATGGCGTCGGCTTCGCGGAGGATCTCGAGGCGTTCGAAGGTCACCTCGCCGATGATCCGGATGCCCAGGCCCGGGCCCGGGAAGGGGTGTCGCCACACGAGCTCGGGCGGGAGTCCGAGCTGCTCGCCGACGAGGCGGACCTCGTCCTTGAAGAGGGTGCGTAGCGGCTCGACGAGCTCGAACTCGAGGTCGTCGGGGAGGCCGCCGACGTTGTGGTGCGACTTGATGTTCGCGGTCCCGGTGCCGCCGCCGGACTCGACGACGTCGGGGTAGAGCGTCCCCTGCACGAGGAACTGCACCTTCTCGCCCTGCTCGGCCGCCTCCCCGACGATGTCGGCCTCGGCTGCCTCGAAGACCCGGATGAACTCGCGGCCGATGATCTTCCGCTTCTCCTCCGGGTCGCTGACCCCGGCGAGGGCATCGAGGAACCGCTTCTGCGCGTCGACGACGTGAAGGGACACCCCGGTCGCGGCGACGAAGTCGCGCTCGACCTGCTCGGCCTCACCCTTGCGGAGCAGGCCGTGGTCGACGAAGACGCAGGTGAGCCGGTCACCGATCGCGCGCTGCACGAGGGCCGCGGCGACGGCGGAGTCGACGCCGCCGGAGAGCCCGCAGATGGCCTGGCGGTCGCCGATCTGGGTGCGGATCCGCTCGATCTGCTCCTCGACGATGTTGACCATCGTCCAGGTCTGCCGGCAGCCGGCGATGTTGTGCAGGAAGTGCGCGAGGACGGCCTGGCCGTGCTCGGTGTGCATGACCTCGGGGTGCCACTGCACCCCGGCGAAGCCGCGGTCGACGTGCTCGAAGGCTGCGACCGGCGAGTGGGCGGTCGACGCCAGCACCCGGAAGCCTGCAGGCGCGGCCACGACCGAGTCGCCGTGGCTCATCCAGACCCGGTGCTCCTCGGGGATCTCGGCCAGCAGCGTGCCCGGGTCCGTGATCGTGACGGGGGTGCGGCCGTACTCCGACCGGCCGGTCCGGCGTACCTCTCCCCCGAGGCTCTGCGCCATGACCTGGAAGCCGTAGCACATGCCGAACACCGGCACTCCGGCGTCGAAGAGGGCGTCGTCGATCTGCGGCGCACCAGGCGCGTAGACCGACGAGGGGCCCCCGGAGAGGACGATCGCCTTCGGGCCCTTCGCAAGCATCTCCGAGATCGGCATCGTGGACGGCACGATCTCGGAGTAGACCCGGGCCTCACGGACCCGGCGGGCGATGAGCTGGGCGTACTGCGCCCCGAAGTCGACGACGAGGACCAGGTCGTGATCTGTGGTCACGGGCGACCCTTTCCAGGGGGCTCGAGGACGAGACAGGCATCCTCTCACGCGGCCCCGTCCAGGCCCTCCGCGCCGCGTGTCTGGACCGGTCCGGAAAGGTGACTTCAGCCGGCCCCATGCGCCTGACCTGCGGCGTTGTCAGAGGCCCGAATTCTTTCTGACAACGCCCGTAACCCGGGCCGAGAGGGGTCGTTGCGATCCGTGAGGCCCGGTTTTCCCTCCCAGGTCCGGGTCTCAGCAGTCCGAGCGCTGCAAGCGCATGGACTGTCCAGGGCCCGGCCATCCCTCCCTCCCCCGGTCGGGCCCTGGGTGCTTTTTCGCGCGCTAGGTGATGGCGACGATGGGGAGGCGGAGGGCGCCGGGGGCGGTGGGTGGGACGGCCGGGGAGCGGGGCTCGACGGGAGTGATCCGCTCGTAGGCCGAGCCGAGGGCCGGGCGGGGGTCGGCCTCGCCCTTGTTGGGCCAGAACGACATGGCTCGCTCGGCCTGGGCGGTGATCGTCAGGGACGGGTTCACGCCCAGGTTGGCCGAGATCGCCGAGCCGTCGGCGACGTGCAGGCCGGGGTAGTTGAAGACACGTTGGTAGGGGTCCACGACACCGTTCGCGTCGGTCGTGCCGATCGCGCAGCCGCCGATGAAGTGTGCGGTCAGCGGCATGTTGAACGGCTCGCCGATGTTGCCGCCGGCCGTGCCGCCGAGCATGGCGGCGATCCGGCGTACCGACTCGTTGGCGACCGGGATCCACGTCGGGTTCGGGGCGCCGTGGCCCTGCCGCGACGTCATCCGCCAGGACCCGAACGGGCCCTTCTTGCCGTACGTCGTGATCGAGTTGTCGAGGCTCTGCATCACCAGGGCGATCACGGTGCGCTCCGACCAGTGCTTGAGGTCGTAGAGCTCGAAGAGGTTCCTCTTCTGGGTCCACATCTCCTTCAGCCACGTCTTCACGCGCGAGTCCGTGTCGCCGTCGGTGAGCACCGTCTGCATCATCGCCATCGTGTTGAAGCCCTTGCCGTAGCGGACGGGCTCGATGTGCGTGTGCTCGTCGGGGTGCCAGCTCGAGGTGATGGCGACGCCGTACGAGTAGTCGGTCGGGTCGCCCTTGGGGGCGATCGCGCCGAGGATCGACTCGGAGTTGGTGCGCGACAGGAAGCCGAGCCGGCTGGAGAGCTTGGACAGGTGGCCCTCGTCCTTCATCCGGTGCAGCAGCTTCTGCGTGCCCAGCGACGCCGCGGCGAACACCACGTGCTCGGCGGTCAACGTCCGCGTCGAGCCCTTCGTCCTGCGACGCGCCTTCGTGTACTTCACCTGCACGTCGTAGCCGCCGCCGTCACGCTGGCTCACGCGGGTCACGGTGGTCAGGGGCAGCACCACCGCGCCCTTCTTCTCGGCGAGGTAGAGGTAGTTCTTCACCAAGGTGTTCTTGGCGTTGTGCCGGCAGCCGGACATGCACTCCCCGCAATTCGTGCAGGTACGGCGCTGCGGCCCCTCACCGCCGAAGAAGGGGTCGTCGACGGTCTCGCCCTCGGACTGACCGGGCCCGCCGAAGAACACGCCGACCGGTGTCGGGTGGAAGGTCTCCCCCGCGCCCATGTCCTCGGCGACCTTCTGCATGACGTCGTCGGCCGGGGTGTGCACGGGGTTCTCGACCACGCCGAGCATCCGCTTCGCCTGGTCGTAGTGCGGAGCGAGCTCGTCCTTCCAGTCCGTGATGCCGGACCACTGCGGGTCCTTGTAGAACTGCTCGAGCGGCTCGTAGAGCGTGTTGGCGTAGACGAGCGACCCGCCGCCGACACCCGCGCCCGCCACGATCATCGTGTCGCGGACGGCGTCGATGCGCTGGATGCCGTACATCCCGAGCGCCGGGGCGTAGAGGTAGCGCTTGAGGTCGAAGGTGCCGGACGCGAAGTCCTCGTCCTCGAACCGGGCACCGGCCTCGAGGACGCCGACGCGGTAGCCCTTCTCGGTCAGCCGCAGGGCGGTCACCGAGCCGCCGAAGCCGGACCCGATGACGAGGACGTCGAAGTCGAAGGTGTCGGTCACAGAGGTCACTTCCTGCCGAGCTTGGTCATCAGGCGCACGTTGAGCGTCATCACCTTGGCGTAGGTCTCGTCGCTCATGCCGAGCATCGGCGCGAACCGCAGCAGCCGCTGGGTGGCGACGGCCTGCGGCTCGGTGTAGCGCAGGATGCCCTCGGCACCCTGGCGGCGGCCCATGCCCGACTCGCGCATGCCGCCCATCGGCGACTCGAGGCTGGCGAAGGTGGCGCCGAAGGCCTCGTTGATGTTGACGGTGCCGCACTTGACCTGGCGGGCGAGCTCGCGGGCACGCGGCCCGTCCTGGCTGTAGATCGAGCCGTTGAGGCCGTACTCCCCGTCGTTCGCGCGCTCGACGGCCTCGGACTCGTCGTGGAAGCGGTAGAGCGAGATCACCGGCCCGAACGTCTCCTCGCCGAAGCACGTCATCTCCGGGGTGGTGCCCTCGAGCACGGTGGGCTCGTAGAAGTACGGGCCGAGGTCGGGACGCGCGCGACCGCCGGCCAGCACGTTCACGCCCTTGGCGCGGGCGTCGTCGACGTGCTTGGTCACCGTGTCGAGCTGGTCCTGCGAGATCAGCGAGCCCATGTCGACGCCCCACTCGAGGGAGGCGCCGAGGGTCATCGCGTTGACGCGGTCGACGAACTTCTGCACGAAGCGGTCGTAGACCTGGTCGGCGACGAACATCCGCTCCATCGAGACGCAGAGCTGGCCGGCGTTCGAGAAGGCGGCGCGGACGGCACCCTCGGCCGCACGGTCGAGGTCGGCGTCGCGCAGCACCAGGATCGGGTTCTTGCCGCCGAGCTCGAGCGAGCAGCCGATGAGCCGCTCGGCGCACTGCTTGGCGATGATCTTGCCGGTGGCCGTCGAGCCGGTGAAGCAGACGTAGTCGGCGCGCTCGACGATGTCGGTGCCGACGTGGCGACCGGGTCCGGCGACCATCTGCCACAGGTCCTCGGGGAAGCCCGCCTCGCGCATCAGCTCCAGGCCGAGCAGCGCCGACAGCATCGTCTGGGCGTCGGGCTTCGCGATCACCGCGTTGCCGGCCATGATCGCCGGGAGGCCGTCGCACAGCGCCATCGTGAAGGGGTAGTTCCACGGCGAGATGATCCCGACGACGCCCTTGGGCAGCCGGTTGACCTCGACCCGCGTCAGCGCCGGGACGACACCGGCGACGCGCCTGGTGTCGAGGTGCTCGTGCGCGGTGCGGGCGTAGTAGCGCGCGGTCAGCGCGATGTGCAGCGGCTCGTCGAACGCGTGCTTGCGGGCCTTGCCGGACTCCCAGCAGATGAGGTCCATGATCTCGTCCTGGCGCTCCAGCACGAGGTCGTGCAGGCGCAGGAAGATCGCCGACCGCTCCTCCAGCGAGGTCCGGGCCCAGGCCTTCTGCGCCCGGCGGGCGCGCGCGAAGGCGTCCTCGACGTCCGCGGTCGTCGACTGCGGGACGTCACCGAGCGGCTGCCCGTTGATCGGCGAGATCGCGCGGACCGACTCCCCGCTCGTCGCCCGGAGCAGGCCCGTGAGCCGGCGTACGCGGGCCTGGTCGAGCGCCCACGACGCGCTGGGGTCGGTCTCCGGGTCGAGCACCGTGGTCTCGGTGGCAGGGTCGAGCGGCTCGGGTGCGTTCATATACCGAGGGTATGCGAAAACTGGAACCTGTAACAGCCCCTGTGACCCCCGCCTCAGCCACAGGCCGAGGCGGGAGAAAAGCAACGACACTCCCCTGCTTTTCTCCCGTCTCGGCGAGTTTCTCCCGTCTCGCCGTCGAGTTTCTCCCGCCTCGGCGTCAGACGGTGTCGAGCAGGCCGTCGCGGACGGCAGTGACCAGGGTCGGCGCAAGCGGGAGTCGCGGGATCAGGGTGGCCTGGTAGGCGTGGTAGACGTCCGGCTTGCCCTGCCAGGTCACGCCGCTCGGGCGGTTCGAGGGGTCGAGCTCGTGGTGCCACGAGCCGCGCTCGTCGTCGCGGAAGCAGGTCGCGATGTGGTCCCACCAGGTGCGGTACCAGGAGTCGTACGACGCGTCGCCGGTCGCCTGGTGGAGGGCGGCCGCGGTGGCGGTGCCCTCGGCGGCGACCCAGTGCATCCGCGGGCGGACGACCGGGGTGCCGTCCCAGTCGACGGTGTAGACGAACCCGTCCTCGCCGTCGACGGCCCAGCCTTCGCGCAGCGACAGCTCGAAGAGCGACCTCGCGTCGTCCACCAGCCAGGACGGGGCGGAGGAGCCGAGGCCGGCGTGCAGGTGCAGCGCCAGCCGGGCCCACTCCAGCCAGTGGCCGACGGTCGCGCCGTACGGCCGGAACGGGTGGGCAGGCTCGTCGCGGTTGTAGTCGAGGATCGGGTTCCAGTCCTCGTCGAAGTGCTCCGGGAGCCGCCAGTCGTGGGCGGGCCCGAGCGTGTGCACGACGCGCTCGACGATCCGCGCCGCCTTGTCACGCAACGACGCGTCGCCACGCACGTCCGCCGCCGACAGCAGCGCCTCGACGGTGTGCATGTTGGCGTTGACCCCGCGGTACGGATCAAGGGTCGTCCACGCCTGGTCCCACTGCTCGACGACCATGCCGTGCTCGTCGTCCCAGAACTTCCCGAGGTGGATGTCGAGGGCGTCGTCGAGGAGCTCCTTGCCACCGGGCCGCCCGGCGGCCTCGGCGCTCGCCGCGGCGAGGACCACGAAGGCGTGCTCGTAGGCCGTCTTGTCCGTCGTGACCGGGCCCTCCACGTCAACCTTGGCGTACCAGCCGCCGTGCTCGTGGTCGGCCATCCGGCCGCGCAGCGCCGCGATGCCGTGGTCGACCAGGGGCCCCGCACCCGGACGGCCGAGCAGGTGCGCGAGCGCGAACACGTGCGTCATCCGACAGGTGATCCACAGCTCCACCGGACGGTCGAGCTCCGGCCGGCCGTCGTCGTCGAGCCAGGCGAACCCGCCGTCGGGGTGCACCGACGCCTTCGCGAACCGCAGCAGGTCGTCGGCCTCGTGCTCGAGCCAGCGCGCGTGGGCCGGGTCGCCGAGCCAGGTCTTCATCGTCGTCGCTCCCCTCTGCCTCAGGTCCCGACGATGTCGCGGGCCTGCACACGGGCCTCGTCGGCCTCCTGGTCGTTGGCCGCGCGCTGGCTCTGCCGCTCCGCCTCGACCCGCCGCAGGTAGTGGTCGACCTCGTCCTCGACGGTCGCCTCGTCCCACGCGAGAGCCCGCGCCATGAGCTCGGCGGCAGGGCGTGCGGAGCTCACCCCGCGGTCGAAGGTCTCGATGGAGATGCGGGTCCTGCGGGTCAGCACGTCGTCGAGGTGACGGGCGCCCTCATGGGTCACGGCGTAGACGACCTCGGCCCGCAGGTAGTCGTCGGCACCCGGCAGCGCGCGCCCCAGGTCGGGGTCGGCGTCGACGAGGTCGAGCACCTCGTCGATGCGGTCGCCGTAGCGGCCGAGCAGGTGCTCGATCCGCGCCCGGTGCACGCCCGAGCGCCGCGAGAGCGCCAGCGTCTGGTTGCGCCGGGTCTCGAAGCCCTCCGCGCCCACGAGCGGCACCCGGTCGGTGATGCTGTCGGAGATGCGACCGCCGAGCGAGTGGGCGGCGGCGTCGACCGCGTCCTTCGCCATCACGCGGTACGTCGTGTACTTCCCGCCGGCCACGAGGACGAGACCCGGGACGGGGGTCACCACCATGTGCTCGCGCGAGATGCGGCTCGTCGGCTCGGACTCCCCGGACAGGAGCGGTCGCAGACCGGCGTACACCCCCTCGACGTCCTCGTGGTGCAACGGCTCCCTGAGCACGCGGTTGACGTGCTCGAGCAGGTAGTCGATGTCGGTGCGCGACGCGGCCGGGTGCGCCTTGTCGAGGTCCCACGGCGTGTCGGTGGTGCCGATGATCCAGTGCCGTCCCCACGGGATCACGAAGAGCACCGAGGTCTCGGTGCGCAGGATCAACCCGGTCTCCGAGCGGATGCGGTCGCGGGGCACGACGAGGTGGACGCCCTTGCTGGCTTGGACGTTGAGCACACCGCGTCCGCCGACCATCTCCTGGATCTCGTCGGTCCACACGCCGGCGGTGTTCACGACCACCCGCGCTCGCACCTGGAGCTCGACGCCGGTCTCGAGGTCCTTCGCGGTGACGCCGGTGACCCGCTCCCCCTCGCGGAGGAAGCCGGTGACCCGGACGCGCGTCGCGACGTGGGCGCCGTGGTGGGCGGCGGTCCGCCCGACGGTGACGGTGTGCCGGGCGTCGTCGACCTGGCAGTCGTAGTACTGCACGGCGCCGGTCAGCACTTCAGGACGCAGGTCGGGGGCGGCGCGCAGGGCTCCGCGCTTGGTCAGGTGGCGGTGGCGCGGGACGCCCATCGGGTACTTCCCCGCCATCGCCATCGCGTCGTAGAGCGCCAGCCCGGCTCCGACGTACGGGCGCTCCCAGTGCTGCCGGAGCGGGTAGAGGAACGCCACCGGCCGCACCAGGTGCGGGGCGAGGCGCGTGTAGAGAAGTCCGCGCTCCTGCAGGGCCTCGCGGACCAGGCCGAAGTCGAGCATCTCGAGGTAGCGAAGGCCGCCGTGGATGAGCTTGCTCGACCGTGACGACGTCCCGGAGGCGAGGTCGCGCTGCTCGAGCAGGCCGCACGACAGACCGCGCGTGACGGCGTCGAGGGCGGTGCCGACGCCGGTCACTCCCCCGCCGACGACGAGGACGTCGAGCTCGTCGGCCTGCATCGCCTCGAGCGCCGCGGTCCGGCCGCGTGGTCCCAGCGACGGCGTGGTCATCGCCCCATTGTGGCGGGTCGGGCCAGCCGGTGTTTCGATGTCCCCATGACCAGCCCTGACGACGCCCCGCAGGTGGTGCAGGCAAAGCGCGACGTCGCCGCCCCTGCCGACCGCATCTTCGAGCTCATCGCCGAGCCGACCAACCAGCCGCGCTGGGACGGCATGGACAACCTGGTCGAGGCGCCGGAAGGCCAGCGCGTGCACGCGGTCGGCGACCGGTTCACGATGAGCACGACCAAGGGCAACGTCCGGGAGAACCACGTCGTCGAGTTCGACGAGGGCAGGCTGATCGCGTGGACGCCTGCCGAGGTCGGCGAGGAACCGTTCGGGCACCTGTGGCGCTGGGAGCTCGAACCCCTCGACGGCGGAAGGACCCGCGTCACCCACACCTACGACTGGACCCGGCTGACCGACGAGACCCGCTTCCCCCGCGCTCGCTCGACCACCCCGGAGAGGCTGCAGGCCTCCGTCGACCGACTGGCGGCGCTGGCCGAGGCCAGCGAGATCGCTTGACGCCGACTTGAGTCGGCTTGAGCACGCTTGGGTCGTGACGAGGGCGGCTCAGCCGAGCCACCGGGCGACCATCTCCTTGTCGCCGTGGTGGTCGTTCACCGGCGCGCTCCACGGGAGGTAGCCGTCCGGCACCGGACCGCCGCCCCCGGCGAAGCTGGAGTAGTCCCGGCTCAGCCGGAGCAGGCGGTCGGAGCCCAGGTCGTAGACGTGCTCGCAGCCCTCGCGGAACGCCGGGAGTGACCGTCAGGCGGTACGACGGCTGCGGCCGGCCAGCCTGACCACCCCGAACCCGAGGCCGGCGAGCAGCGGCATCACCACGGTGAGGCCGAGGTGGAAGGCCACGTCCTCGTGGAGGAGTACCCAGTCCGTCCACGTCATGTTGAGCCCCACGCTGGCCCACAGGGCGGCGATCCAGGCGAAGCCGACCTCCCGAGCGGCCGCCACCGCCCCGGAGACGACCGGACCGACGAGCACGAGCGGATGAACAAGGGGTCGATCCAGCCGAGCGCGCCGACCAGCTGACCCAGCAGCACGGCGACGAGCAGGTGGGAGGTGAGGGTGGTCCTGAGATCCGTCATGGCGGGCTCCTTCGTGGTGAGCCCCCAACCTCGGGGCCACGAGGCACCGGGCGCATCACTCCTGAGAGCGGTTCGCAGAACTCATCCTGGAGAGGGAGAGGCCCTGACCTCCGTTTCGCTACCGTGAGCCATGCGCCACGACCGTGACCGTCACTCCCGTGGACGCCGTCACGGCTGCCGCCCTCGCGGTGGGCGCACAGCTCGAGATCTGGGCGCCCCGCCTCGTGCCCGGTGTGGCCGACGTCATCGCTGACCGCCCGTTCCTCGCGGTGACTTCTCTGGCGGCCACGCTCCCCCTCGCCGTGCGCCGTCGCTTCCCCCTCACCGTCCTGGTCCTGGTCCTCGGCGCTCTCGTGCTCCAGCAGGCGCTCGCGACGCCGACGGAGGGTCTGGTGCTGCTCGTGGCCGCCATGGTCGCGGCGTACTCGGCGAGCGCCTTCACCACCGTGGGGCGCGCCGCGGCTGCCGGCGCCGCGATCATCGTGTCCGCGGCGTTCATCGGGGAGGACTCGAGCGACTGGGGGTTCGTCGCGGTCGTCCTGTCGCCGCTCGGCTGGTCGGGATCGTCGTGGCGCAACGTTCGTCGGAGCTGCACCGCGCCCTCGCCGACAACGCGGACCTGAACGACCAGCTCGCCTCGGCCGCCGAGAAGCTGGTGGCCGCTGAGCAGTCCGTCGCCGTCGGCACCGCCTCGGACAGCCTGCCGACCCTCACGGCCCGCGAGCTGGACGTGGTCCGCGAGATCGCGGCGGCAGGTCCAACACCGAGATCGCAGCGACCCTCTTCATCGGCGAGTCCACGGTGAAGACCCACGTCGCCAGCATCCTGCGCAAGCTGGGCCTGCGTGACCGTGCCCAGGTGGTCGTCGCCGCCTACGAGTCGGGGTTCGTCCCGACCCGGGACGTCGACCACCTGAGCCCTGCCGCTCAGCCGGCCTGAGGCGGCGCCGGGGTGAGGTGGTAGTCCCAGCTGACCTTGTCCTGGCCGGCTCCGCCTTCCTTGCGGACCCCGTCGATCGACTGCTTGGTCTCGTCGAAGGGCAGGTAGTCGGTCAGCCCGCCGACGCGGACGCCCCACTGGGAGTCGTAGGTGCCGCCGTTCGCCGGAGGGCAGACGACCTGCGCGTACGCGCTGCCACCCTTGTTCTGGAACCACAGGGCGTAGGTGTCCTGCTCCAGGTCGAGGATCAGGTAGCCCTGCATCGAGTCGCCGGACGTGGCGTAGTGCACCGCCGGGGCGTTCATCGTGCAGGCGCCGGCCGCGATCGTGCCGCCGGCCGCCCAGTCGACGCTCCAGCTCGTCAGGTCGTACATCTTGAACGTGTCGCTGGACGCGCCCTCGTTGAGCTGGAAGGTGTAGTCCGCGCTCCAGTCCGCGGTCACGTCCTGGTTGCCCCAGTCGGTGACGACCGTTCCCGTCGAGGTCGCGGTGTAGGTCTGCGGGAGCAGCGCCCCGCCGCGGCAGGACTTCTTGGTCTCGACGGTCTTGTCGCAGAAGTCAGGGTCGCTCGGGGTCGGCTTCACCGGTCCGGGCGAGCCACCGTGGCAGTAGTCGCCGCCGGCGCCCCCGGAGCAGTTGTCCGAGCCGTCCCCGCCCTTGAGCGTGTCGCCGCCGCCCTCACCGTTGAGGGCGTCGTTGCCCGAGCCCCCGACGATCGAGTCGCCGCCGGGGCCGCCGAGCAGACCGTCGTTGCCCGAGCCGCCGTCGATGACGTCCGCGCCGCCTCCGCCGCGCACCGTGTCGGCGTCCTCCTCGCCGTCGAGGTGGTCGGTGAAGGCGCCGCCCACGAGGACGTCGTCGCCGGTCCCGCCCCTCAGGTTCACGTTCTTGGCGTCGGTGCTGAGCCGGTCCATCCCGTCCTCGCCCAGCCCGGCACCGCCCTCGGCGGAGATCTTGATCCGGTCGTCCCCGGCCCCGCCGAACACCATGTCGTTGACACCCGCGCCGGACTGGAGGTTGTCGTCGTCGGCGTCGCCCGTGACGCGGTCGGTCCCGGCACCGCCGGTGACGGTGTCGTCACCAGGACCGCCCGACAGGTTGTCGGCGAAGGCGCTACCCCGCAGGGTGTCGTCGCCCTCCTCGCCCTCCAAGGCGATCCCCTGCTTCTCCGCGGTGAGGCGGTCGTCGCCTGGCCCGCCGCGCACCAGGGCTCCCGGCGCCTCGCCGACGAGGTCGTCGTTGCCGGCGTCGCCGAAGACGAAGTCGTCCTTCCCGCCACCGGAGCCGATGACGTCGTTGCCCTCGTCGCCGTGCAGCTCGTCGCGGCCTCCGCCCCCGCTGATCACGTCGTCACCGGGCCCGCCGCTGAGGTGGTCGGCGAAGTCGCCTCCCTTGATCGTGTCCTGCCCGTCGCCCCCGTCGAGCGCGACGTTCTCCGCAGTGGTCGAGATCGTGTCGTCGCCCTCGTCCCCCACCGCGTAGCCGCCTTGGGCAGCGACGGTGATCGTGTCGTTCCCAGGCCCGCCGAACGCGAGGTCGTCCGCTCCGGCACCGGTGCTGATGACGTCGTTCCCGCCTCCGCCGCAGATCGTGTCGTGCCCGCCCAGGCCGTTGATGGTGTCGGCGCCCCCGAGGGCGACGATCACGTCCGGCCCCGGAGTCCCGGTGAGGACCTCGCCCGTCCCCACGGTCCCCACGACGGTCGCGGTCGTGCCGTTGCACGTCGCCACGGCAGAGGCCGGAGGCGCCGCCAGACCGATCAGGGGAACCGCCAGGCCGAGGGCGACCGCGGCTCGTCGGCGGAGGGCGGGCGTGAGCCCCGGGCTCGTGGTGGTGGCTCTGGACATCGTCGTCTCCTGCGGTCGGCTGGTCTGGTGTGACCAGCCGACCGCAGGGCGCTTGCCTGAGGCTTGACCCGTGCTTGGGGCCCGGTTGGGCCGGCCTCAGCCGAGCCAGCGGGCGATGATCTCCTTGTCCCCGTGGTGGCCGTTCACCGGGACGCTCCACGAGAGGTAGCCCTCGGGCAACGGCCCGCCGCCGCCGCTGAACTTCGAGTAGTCGTCGCTCAGTCGCAGCAGCCTGTCCGAGCCCAGGTCGTAGACGTACGTGCCCGCCTCCCCGCGTGCGTACGCCGTGATGGAGACCAGGCCGCCGTCGGGCCCGAGCCGGCGACGGTGCCCTCGATGCCGCTGTCCTGGACGGTCGTGACGGGGTCACCGTCGGTGGAGAGCACCTGGACGCGGTCGTCGCGGACACCACCGGGGTAGTCACCGCAGTACTGGCTCATCACGATCCGGTCGCCGCTCACGCCGAAGTCGAGCAGGTTGCACTGCTCCCCGGTGCGCGGGTCGAAGACGGTCTCCGAGCCGGTGGCCAGGTCGCGCACGTGGACGTTGCCGGGGTCGCCGTTCGTCCGGTCGGTGTAGACCATCGTGTCGCCGGTGAAGGCGAAGGACCCGAGGTCGATGCCCTCGTCGCGGAGGTCCTGCGGGTCCGTCATCGGCGCCGACCACAGGTGGTAGGTGTCCCCCGCCGCGTCGGAGTCGTCGGCCTCGCCACCGGCAGCCCTCGGCCAGCCGCCCTCGGGGATCTTGCCGGGCTGCGAGAGCACCGCGACGTACACCCGCCCGTCGGGGCCGATCTCGACGTGGCTCTGCTCGGCCGCAGGCAGGCCCGGCCAGCGACCGGTCGACCAGGTTCGCGCCGCGCGGTCGAAGATCGCGAGCGCCGGCCGGCTCTTCATGCCGTCGCCCTCCGGCACCGAGGCCGTGAGCACGAGGCGGTCGCGACCCAGCTCCAGCGCGAAGCCCTGGCCGGTGTCACCGGGCGCGTCCGGCAGCCGCGTCCTCGTCCCCGGTCGCCGGGTCGAGGAGGCCGAGCCCGCACGCGGTTGTCGATCCCGTGCGGACCGTCCTTGACCAGCACCAGCCCGTCGTCCGTGACGCCGCTGAAGTACTGCCCGTTGGCCCTGTCCAGGTTCTCGTTCGTGATCGAGGTGAAGGTCCGGTAGTCCGAGCCCTCGACCGCGGCGCCCGCGTCCGACAGGCGCAGGACCGGCCCGTGCGGCGTCGGGACGCCGGCGGCGTCGAGGTCGGCGGGGTCCGCCCGTCGGCAGGCCGAAGGTGGCGACGCCGACCACGGCGGCGGTGGCCAGGGCCCCGCCGCCGACGATGCCGGCTCGGCGCACCCGCACCCGGCGGCGCCCACGGCGGACCAGGGCGTCGAGGTCGCCGTCGTCGTACGGCGCCTCGGTCGTGCACTCGCGCATCAGCTCGCGCAGCTCCTGGACCATCAGAAGGTTCCTTCCGTGACGAGCTCGCCGTAGGGCGAGCCCTCGAACATGGAGCGGAGCGAGTCCAGGCCGCGGGAGGTCTGGCTCTTCACCGTGCCTTCGGTGCACCCGAGCACCGCCGCGGTGTCCTCGACGCTGAGGTCCTCGAAGTAGCGCAGCACCACGCACGCCCGCTGACGCGGCGGCAGGTCGGCCAGCGCACGCATCAGCATCGCGCGGGTGCTCACCGCGTCGGCGACGTCCACCGGCGACGCGACCCTCGGGTCCGGCTCGGCGGGGACCTCCTTGCTCGACCGCTTCCGCGCGTGGTCGAGGAACGCACTGACGACGGCCTTGTTGGCGTACGCGTGCTCACGCCCCTGACGCTGCAGCCGCGGCCACGCGACGTAGACGCGCACCAGGCCCTCCTGGACGAAGTCCGAGGCCCGGTCCCAGTCTCCGCAGAGCAGGTACGCCGTGCGGCGCAACCGTCCTCTGGCCGTCGCGGCGAACTCCACGAACGCTGTCTCGTCACGCATCGGCTCGCCCCATACCCTCCTAACGAGGCGGGAGTGCCTCGAGGTTGCACCGGTCCCGCGATTCTCGGCCCGGTGCGGCGAGGTGCACGTCCGAGCGGCCCCTCGTCCGTCAGCCCATCATGGGCTTGAAGTAGTCGCCCAGCCTCCTCGGCACGGCGCCGCCGGACACGTAGGCGTGCACGCCTTCGACCGCCCAGGGTTCGACGACGTCCTTGTCGAGGCGGAAGGGGCCGCGACCGGGAGGGCCGAAGGCAACGGCGGGGGTGATCGCCGGACAGCTCCCCGAGGTGAAGGTCAGGTCCCTGATGAGGGGTTGCTTCCCGAACGGGTCGTCGGTGAGCACTCGCAGCAGCACGACCTGGTCGCGACCGTCCTTCCCCACCCGGCAGGTCGCCGCCTCCGCGTCGTCCAGTGCAGCGAGGAGCTTCCTGCCGGCCCCGGCGCCGAGCCGGGTGGACCAGGTGCGGAGGAGCTCGGGATCGGGCCACGCGTCGTAGACACAGACCGACATCGACAGCGGCTCGCCGAACCCTTCGGTGGGGTGGTCGCGCTCCACCGCAAAGCTCTCCGGGCAGCCGTAGGCGTCCTCGTCCACCACGGACGCGGACTCGACGATGCGGTCCACCAGCCGCCGGTCGAACGACGCGACGGTCACCCGTTGGTCGCCCACCTCGACGGTGCGCACGTGCAGGTCGCCCCGGTCCGAGCTGCCGACGGGAACCAGGCTGTCGAACCACACCAGCTCGCCCTCGACAGGAAGGTCACCGTCCTTGAAGAGCTGACACATGTCGCTGCCGTAGCCGGGCCGCCCCACGTAGGGCTCGGGGTTGCGAGAGTCCGGGAGAGCGTTGGCGGCCCCCACGCCGCAGAACATCGGGCTGTCCTCGATGGTGCTGTCGACCACGGGCGCGTAGCCGACCTTCCACGTGACCGGCACCTCGAGCTCGACGTCACGGTAGACCTCGGTGCGCCACGCGGTGTCCGTCAGGCTCACCGCATCGCCGGGCGGGGGCGAGGGGACCTGCACCGAGGGAGGCTGAGTCCCGCCCGACGACGAGCCGCCGGACGGGTCCGGTTCGTCGGCACCCGAGCAGCTGACGAGGGCGAGAGCGACGACCGCGAACGTCGCGGCGAGCCGAGGTGACATGCGAGTGGGACGCGCGAGAACGGCGAGGGGTTCCTTACTGGACGACGACCTCGACGCGCTGGAACTCCTTGAGGTCGGTGTAGCCGGTGGTGGCCATGGCCCGACGGAGCGCTCCGACGAGGTTCATGGTGCCGTCAGGGGTCACCGAGGGGCCGAAGAGGATCTCCTCCAGCGAGCCCGACGTGCCGATCTGGATGCGCTCACCCCGGGGCAGGTGCGCGTGCCACGCCTCCGAGCCCCAGTGGAAGCCACGCCCGGGGGCCTCGGTGGCCCGGGCGAGCGGCGAGCCGATCATGACGGCGTCGGCGCCGCAGGCGATCGCCTTGGAGATGTCGCCGGACTTGCCGATCGAGCCGTCGGCGATGACGTGCACGTAGCGGCCGCCCGACTCGTCGAGGTAGTCACGACGGGCCGCCGCGACGTCGGCCACCGCGCTCGCCATCGGCACCGCGACGCCGAGCACCGTGCGGGTCGTGTGCGCCGCACCGCCGCCGAAGCCGACGAGGACACCGGCCGCGCCGGTGCGCATCAGGTGCAGGGCCGCCTGGTACGTCGCGCAGCCACCCACGATGACCGGCACGTCGAGCTCGTAGATGAACTCCTTGAGGTTCAGCGGCTCGGCCTGCCCGGACACGTGCTCCGCCGACACCGTCGTACCGCGGATGACGAACATGTCGACGCCCGCATCGACGACCGTCTTGACGTACTCCTTGGTGCGCTGCGGCGACAAGCTGCCGGCGACCGTGATCCCGGCGGACCGCATCTCGCGCAAGCGCTCGGTGATGAGCTCGCTCTTGATCGGCTCGGCGTAGATCTCCTGCATCCGCTTGGTCGCCCCGGCGTCGTCGAGCGACGCGATCTCGGCGAGCAGCGACGTCGGGTCCTCGAAGCGGGTCCACAGGCCCTCGAGGTCGAGCACCCCGAGGCCGCCGGCCTTGCCGACCGCGACGGCGGTGGCGGGTGACATGACGGAGTCCATCGGGGCCGCGACGACCGGGATCTCGAAGCGGTAGGCGTCGATCTGCCACGCGGTGGAGACCTCTTCCGGGTCACGCGTCCGACGCGACGGGACGATCGCGATGTCGTCGAACGACCACGCGCGACGACCCCACTTGGCACGGCCGATCTCGAGTTCCTGCACCTGCGCACCCTACCGAGCGACGAGGCCCGGGTCGTCGGCCACCGCGAGCGCGGTGAGTGCCAACGCCTTCGCGCCCTGGAGCATCATCGTGTCGCCCTCCGGCGAGATGCAGGCCGCGGCGAACTCGTGCTGGTGGTTCACGACCGGGAACGTGTGCACCGCCATGCAGGCGTGCACGCCGGGCACCACCTGGCTGACGTTGCCGAAGTCGGTCGAGCCGCCGTCCTCGTCGCCGTCGGGGTACGGCGTGTAGGGCCGGCCGATCGCCTCGCAGGCCTGCTCGAACGCAGTGACCAGCGGCGGGTGCGCCTCGACCGGCTCGTAGACGTGGCCCTCGACCCTGATGTCGACCGTCGTGCCGGTGGCCATCGCGGCGCCCTCCAGGCACGCACGCGCCCGGGTACGCAGGTCCTCGAGGTCCTCGAGGTTCGCAGCGCGCAGGTAGTACGACGCCTCGGTGCGCTCGGGCACCACGTTGGCCGCCTCGCCGCCCTCGACGATCACGCCGTGCACCTGCTGGTGCGGGCGGAGGTGCTGCCGCAGCATCGCGAGCGCGGTGTAGCCCTGCACGACACCGTCGAGCGCGTTCAGCCCGAGCTCCGGGTTGGACGACGCGTGCGAGGCGCGGCCGGTGTAGACGGCGCGCCACTCCTCGATCGCGAGGCCCTTGGAGACGAAGTCGTCGTACGGCGTCGGGTGCACCATCATCGCGGCGTCGACACCCTCGAACGCCCCGGCGTTGATGAGGTCGACCTTGCCGCCGCCGACCTCCTCCGCCGGCGTGCCGAGCACGGTGACCCGCAGCCCGGCCGCGTCCGCGAGCGGCTTCAGCGCCAGGCCGGCCCCGAGGGCGGAGGCCGCGATGATGTTGTGGCCGCAGGCGTGCCCGACGCCGGGGAGCGCGTCGTACTCGGCGCAGATGACGACGTGCGTGGCGCCTGTCCCGATGCGCGCGGCGAAGGCCGTGGGCACGCCGTAGGCCCCGCGCTCGACCTCGAAGCCGTGCTCCTCGAGCAGGTCCGCGCAGCGCGTGGCCGCCCGGAACTCCTCGTAGGCGAGCTCGGGGTCGGCGGAGATGGCGTGGGACAGCGCGACGAGTCGATCGGCGTGGTCGTCGACGGCCCGGGAGACGGCGTCGACGCGGTCAGCGGGCATGGCGGGCACGGCGGGGGCAGCAGTCACCCCCGCATGATGCCTCACCGGGTCTCGATACACCGCTCGCAAGCTCGCGGCACTCGACCACCGACGATCCTCAGGACAGCTTGAAGAGCGCGCTCCGCTCCTGCCCGTCGGCGTACCGCACGGTGAGCACCCGGCAGGTGCTGCCGGAAGCCCACGACCTCGACGTCGCGAAGGCGTAGGTGTAGACGCCGCCGGAGTACTGCAGCGCGGGTGAGCTGCTGGCGAGGGTGATCTCGATCGGGTCGGTCGGCACACGGCTGGGGCAGGCCACCGTCGACACCTTCGGGTAGCCACTCGGCGAAGATCGCGCCGCTGCCGCCCCGGTAGGCGCCCAGGGAGAACTTCACCGGGACGACCTTCCCGGCCTTGACCGTGTTGATCACCGGCAGGTTGTCGACCGGTCCGTAGAACGCGGCCAGCGGCCAGATCACCTTGTACGACACGGTCTTCGTCGTCGTGTTGCCGGCGCCGTCCCTCGCGGTGACGGTGAAGGACTTGGTGCCGATGGCGCTCGTGTCGAGGTTGGCGCCGTTGGCCTTGGTGCCCACGCAGGAGGCAAGCCCGGAGCCTCCGGTGTCGACGCAGGAGAAGGCTGCCTTCACCGTGTACCCGAGCGTGTACGACGCGCCCTGCACCGGACGGGTCAGCGTGATCGTCGGCTTGACGGTGTCGGTCTGCACGGCCTGGACCGTGTAGGACACGGTGGACGTGGAGTCGTTGCCCGCGTTGTCGGTGGCTGTGACCGAGAACGACTTGCTCCCCGGAGTGCTGGTGTCGAGGGATGCACCGTCGGCCTGGGTGCCGACGCACGAGAAGACCCCGACCCCGCCGGTGTCCGCGCAGTCGTAGTCGACGGTGACCGCCTGGTTCTGCTGGTACGTCGCTCCGCTGACCGGCGTGCGGAGGTCGACGGTCGGGTCTGTGGTGTCCGGGGCCGGAGGGCCGGCGCCGATCGGCGTGGCCACCGCCCACGTGCTCGCCTGCGGCGAGTGCGCCACGAACCGCCAGTCGCCCGACGGCAGCACCGAGCGCGAGGACACGCAGGGACCCGGGTCCGACGCGGTCGAGCAGTCGGTGAGTGCGACCCCGTTGCGCAGGACGTCGACTCCGGACGGGTCGCCACCACTCGGTACGGCGGTGACGTCGATGTCGAACGTGAACGTCAGGTATGCCGGCGGCACGGCCGAGGGCGAGGTGACCTGTACCGCCTGCCCCAGAACGGCGTAGCCGGAGTAGAGAGCGGAGCCAGGTGCGCCCTCCTCGATGACCACCTCTCCGGGCGACCCGCTGACGCCGACGGTCATCGGGTCGTCGATCGTCGCGCCGGAGCCGCTGTCGGTGCTCGCCGACCCGGTGCCGGTCGCGTTCTGGGTGGGCGTGGCCCGGTCGTGGACGAAGACCTCGGAGCTGTTGTCGACGGCGTCGGGGGTGACGTCGTCGACCTGCGAGCCGAAGGCGACGAACCTCCCGTCGTCCGAGAGCATGCGGGCCAAGGACGAGAAGGCCTCCACGGGCGTCCCGTCGGAGCGCACCGACTCGACGTCGTCGTCGAGCTCCTGGAGGTCCCAGACGCGGACCTGGTCCTGCGACCCGAGGACCGCACCGAGGTACCTGCCGTCGGGGCTCATGTGCAGGGCGACGGCGTTCGTAGCCTGCCCTTCGCTCGGCTTGAACTTGTCACCACCGTCCTCGGCCGTCCGCTCGATGACGTAGAGCGTGGAGTCCGTGTCCTCCGGGTCCTGCTCGTGCATCAACGTCTGCGTCGTCACGACGGCAGCCCGCGTCGCGTCACCGTTGATGGCCACCGGGACCCAGCCGTTCAGGGCGGTGTCGACGGGCCAGGTCTCGCCGGTCTCCAGGTTCCGGATGAACATGCGCACGTCCGGGAGCGGGTCCGTGACGACGAGGTTCGTCGCCCCCGTCCCGAAGACGACGAGCTCACCGTTCGCTGAGATCCGGCTGTTCTGGCTGTAGCTGTCGGCCACCTGCTCGTTGCTGTTCACGGACGCGAGCACGGTCGTCTCCGCGGCGACGTCACGGACGTAGACCGATCCGTTCGGGTCCCCGGCCTGCGCAGTCAGGTCCGTCGCCGTGGAGTCGAAGGCGATGCGGTTGCCGTCGGCACTGATGGTGGGACCCTGCGACGCTCCGTTGCCGCGGGCCGTCCCGTCGCTCGTGCTGACGAGCTCGGTGACGTTGTCCTGGAGGTCGCGCCGGAGCACGGCAAGACAGTTGAAGGGGTCGGAGAAGCGGGTTGCCGGGTCACGGACGGCCCGGACACGTCCGGCCCACACCGCGATCCGCTCGTGGGGCGGAGCCGTGCAGTGGGTGCCGTCGTACCAGATCTCGCCGAAGGCGACGTAGCGTCCGTCGGCGCTGACGTCGTAGCCACCGTCGGGGCTGCCGGTGCCGCTCGGCAGCACGTCGACCCGCTCGGTGGTGCCTGCGGTCCGGTTGCGCGCCCACAGGTGACCGGCGGCCTGGAAGACCACGACGTTGCCGTCACCGGAGATCGCGGGCCCGGCGGCGCCCTCGAACGGGACACCGCTCGCGTCGAGCGATACCAGGGTCGTCGAGCCCGGCGTGGCCGCTGCGGGCCCGGCCCCCGCGACCAGCAGCGCGCACGCCAGCGCCCCGACCGAAAGCCCCGCGAGCCATCTCTGAACATGTTGCTTGGCCATGACGGCTCCCCGCGTCCAACGTGCGGCCCACCCCTGAGCAGCCCTGGGCAGATTAGGGCGTCACGTGGTCTCGCCGGCAGGGTCGTTGGACCCGTCGGAGGTAAAGGCTCAGCGGCCCGAGTAGTTCGGGGCCTCGACGGTCATCTGGATGTCGTGCGGGTGGCTCTCCTTGAGGCCGGCAGAGGTGATCCGGACGAACCTGCCACGCTCCTGGAGCTCGGGCACGGTGTGCGCGCCGACGTAGAACATCGACTGCTGGAGGCCACCGACGAGCTGGTGGACGACGGCGTGCAGCGGGCCTCGGTAGGGCACCTGGCCCTCGATGCCCTCGGGCACGATCTTGTCGTCGCTGGTCACGTCGGCCTGGAAGTAGCGGTCCTTGGAGAACGACTTCTTGCCACGTGAGGCCATCGCTCCGAGGGAGCCCATGCCGCGGTAGGCCTTGAACTGCTTGCCGCTGACGAAGATGAGGTCGCCCGGGCTCTCCTCGCAGCCGGCGAGCAGCGAGCCGATCATCACCGTGTCGGCGCCGGCGACGAGCGCCTTGGCGATGTCGCCGGAGAACTGGAGCCCGCCGTCGCCGATGACGGGGACGCCGGCCGGCTTGCAGGCCAGGGAGGCTTCGTAGATCGCGGTCACCTGTGGGACCCCGACGCCGGCGACGACGCGGGTGGTGCAGATGGACCCGGGACCGACGCCGACCTTGACGGCGTCGGCGCCTGCGTCGACGAGCGCCTGGGCACCTTCGCGGGTGGCGACGTTGCCGCCGATCACCTGCACGTGCTTGGTCGCGGGGTCGGACTTGAGCCGCCGGATCATGTCGAGCATGAGCCGCGCGTGGCCGTTGGCCACGTCGGGCACGAGCACGTCGACACCGGCGTCGACGAGGGTGGTCGCCCGCTCCCAGGCGTCCCCGAAGTAGCCGATCGCGGCGGCCACGAGCAGCCGTCCGTCCGCGTCGTACGACGCCTGCGGGAACTGCTCGCCCTTGACGAAGTCCTTGACGGTGATGAGGCCGACGAGCTTGCCGGCGTCGTCGACGATCGGCAGCCGCTCGCGCTTGTGCTGGCGGAGCAGGCGGGTGGCCTCCTCGCGGTCGATGCCCTCGTGCCCCGCGATCAGCGGCATCGTCGTCATCACGTCGCCCACACGGCGCGAGGCCCACTCGGCGACCGGGACGAAGCGGAGGTCGCGGTTGGTGATGATGCCCAGAAGGGTGCGGTCCTCGTCGATGACGGGGAGCCCGGAGACGCGGTACTCGCCGCAGATCTCGTCGAGCTCCTCGAGGGTCGCCTTGGGGCCGATCGTGACCGGGTTGGAGATCATCCCGGTCTGGGTCCGCTTCACGAGGTCGACCTGGTAGGCCTGGTCCTCGATCGACAGGTTGCGGTGCAGCACGCCGATGCCGCCCTCGCGGGCCATCGCGATCGCCATGCGTGACTCGGTGACGGTGTCCATGGCGCTCGAGACGAGCGGCAGCTTGAGGTCGATCTCGCGGGTCAGCCGGGTGGTGGTGTCCACCTCGCTGGGAACGACGTCGGTCTCGCCCGGGAGCAGGAGCACGTCGTCGTAGGTCAGGCCGAGCGTCGCGAACTTCGGCGGGAACCCCCTGCGCGGGGCTGTCGAGAGGGGTGTCGGTCATCGGGTCCTTCGATCGAGACGGCGACGGGTCCTCATCCTACCGGTCAGAGCAGCGGATCCCGGGACCGGCAAGCACGGTCAAGCACGGTGGCGCGACAGCAGAAGACAATGGACCCATGTCCACCAACGGATCCGTCGCCACCGACACGTTCGCGCGGTTCGTCGAGCAGCTCAGCGAGGCGCTCGACGACCACGAGCGCACCGGCGACGAGTGGGCCGAGCGGATGCACTTCTCGCGGTTCCACTTCGACCGGATGATCCGGTCCGTCGCCGGGGAGCCGCCGAGCGGGTTCCGCCGCCGGCTCCTGCTGGAGCGCGCGGCGTACCGCATGATCACGACGACCGCCCCGCTCGTGGACATCGCCGTGGAGGCCGGCTACGGCTCCCACGAGGCCTTCACCCGCGCCTTCGCCCGGGCGTACGGCGTCGCGCCGGCCGTCTGGCGCAAGAAGCCCGGACACCTCCAGATCGACGCGCCCAGCGGCGTGCACTTCCACCCACCCGCAGGCCTGCGCCTGCCCGCACGAGACAAGGTGACCAGCATGGATCTCCTCACGAAGATGGTCGAGCACCACATCTGGCTGACCGGCGAGATGGTGAGGACCGCCGAGCGGCTCACCGACGAGCAGCTCGACCTGCCGATCGAGCTCGACGTCGACGACGACCGCCAGACCGTCCGCTCCCTGCTCTCCCGGCTGATCGGCCAGATGGGCATGTGGAACGCCGCGATGGAGACCCGCGAGTACGACTGGTCGGTCGAGGAGCACGAGTCGCTCTCCTCGATGCGCGAGCGCCTCGCGAACGAGGGCCCGGCGTACCTGGGCCGGGTCAGGGAGGTCGTCGAGCAGGACCGCCTCGACGACACCTTCGTCGACGCCCTCTGCGAGCCGGCCGAGGTGTTCACCTACGGCGGGATGATCGCCCACGTGCTGACCTTCGCCGCGCACCGGCGGACCCTGGTCGCCCTCGCGTTCACGCACCACGGCATCGACGACCTCGGCTGGGGCGACCCGATGCTCTGGGTCGCGAAGGCCGACGCCTGACCCCTGGCCCGCACGACAGCGACGCCCGCCCGGGTGACCCGGGCGGGCGTCGTGCGTTGCTGTGGGGAGCCGGTCAGTGACCGTGCCCGTGGCCGTGTCCGGCCGCGGAGGGCTCCTCCTCCTCGGGCTTCTCGACCACGAGGGTCTCGGTCGTGAGCAGCATGCCCGCGATCGAGGCTGCGTTGACGAGCGCGGAGCGGGTCACCTTGACCGGGTCGAGGATGCCCTGCGCCAGCAGGTCGCCGTACTCACCGGTGGCGGCGTTGTAGCCCTCCCCGGTCTTGCCGTCACGCACGTGGGACGACCACGACGTAGCCGTTCTCGCCGCCGTTCTCGGCGATCCAGCGCAGCGGCTCGTCGATCGCCTTGGCCACCACGCGGACGCCGAACGCGTCGTCGCCGGTGAGGCCGAGGTCACCGTCGAGGGCCGAGCGGGCGTGCACCAGCGCGGAACCGCCGCCGGGGATGATGCCCTCCTCGATCGCCGCGCGGGTCGCGGAGACCGCGTCCTCGATGCGGTGCTTCTTCTCCTTGAGCTCGACCTCGGTGGCCGCACCCACCTTGACGACGCAGACGCCGCCGGCGAGCTTCGCGAGACGCTCCTGGAGCTTCTCCTTGTCCCAGTCGGAGTCGCTGGACTCGATCTCGGACTTGATCTGGTTGACCCGTCCGCTGACCTGCTCCTGGTCGCCGCCACCGTCGACGATCGTCGTGTCGTCCTTGGTGACGACGATGCGACGGGCGGTGCCGAGGACGTCGAGCCCGACCTGGTCGAGCTTGAGGCCGACCTCGGGGGCGACGACCTGGCCGCCGGTGAGGACCGCGATGTCCTGGAGCATGGCCTTGCGACGGTCACCGAACGCCGGGGCCTTGACGGCCGCCGCGTTGAACGTGCCGCGGATCTTGTTGACCACGAGCGTCGAGAGCGCCTCGCCGTCGACGTCCTCGGCCAGGATGAACAGCGGCTTGCCGGCCTGCATGACCTTCTCCAGCAGCGGCAGCAGGTCGGAGATCGAGCTGATCTTGCCCTGGTGGAGCAGCACGTAGGCGTCGTCGAGGACGGCCTCCATGCGCTCCGAGTCGGTCACGAAGTACGGCGAGATGTAGCCCTTGTCGAACTGCATGCCCTCGGTGAACTCGAGCTCGGTGCCGAACGTGTTCGACTCCTCGACCGTGATCACGCCGTCCTTGCCGACCTTGTCGAAGGCCTCGGCGAGCAGCTCGCCGATCTGGCTGTCCCGGCTCGACACGGTCGCGACCGCGGCCATGTCCTCCTTGGAGTCGATGTCGCGGGCGGCGTCGCGCAGGGCGTCGCCGACCGCGGCGGCGGCCTTGTCGATGCCGCGCTTCAGTGCCATGGGGTTGACGCCGGCCGCGACGGCGCGGACGCCCTCGTGGACCATCGCCTGGGCGAGGACGGTCGCCGTCGTGGTGCCGTCACCCGCGACGTCGTTGGTCTTGGTGGCGACCTCCTTGGTGAGCTGCGCACCGAGGTTCTCGAACGGGTCGTCGAGCTCCACTTCGCGCGCCACCGTGACGCCGTCGTTCGTGATCGTGGGGGCGCCCCACTTCTTGTCGAGGACGACGTAACGGCCCTTGGGACCGAGCGTCACCTTGACGGTGTTGGCGAGCTTGTCGACGCCACGCTCGAGGGAGCGTCGCGCCTTCTCGTCGAACTCCAGGATCTTCGGCATCGAAGACGTCCTGCCTTTCGTTGCTGAGCGGGTGGGACGACAGCGCCCCGGGGCCCAGGTGGAGCGTGAGGGCCGCCCGGGGCGGTGTCGGTGGTGCTGGGTCCTGCGGCGGCTGGATCAGCCGATGACCGCGAGGACGTCGCGCGCACTGAGGATGAGGTACTCCTCGCCGGAGTACTTGACCTCGGTGCCGCCGTACTTGCTGTAGATGACCTTGTCGCCCACGGCCACGTCCAGCGGGACGCGGTTGCCGTTGTCGTCGACACGGCCCGGGCCGATCGCCAGGACCTCGCCCTCCTGGGGCTTCTCCTTGGCGGTGTCCGGGATGACCAGGCCGGAAGCCGTGGTCTGCTCCGCGTCGAGGGTCTTCACGAGGATCCGGTCCTCGAGCGGCTTGATGTTGACCGACACGATGTCGACCTCCACTTTCGATGGCTTGTCGCAGATGTGCTGGAAGACTTTCGCCCGGTTGACTCGCGCCGTCGCGGGGGTCGCGTTCCGACCGAGCGATTAGCACCCTCTTGGGGAGAGTGCCAACTAGAAACTAGCCCCGGGTTGGCACTCGGTCAAGTCGAGTGCCAACCCATGTCGGTGGTTGAGTACCCGCATGGACCTGGCGTCGTTCGCGTGGCTGCTGACCCCGGAGGGTCAGACGGTCCTGGGGACGGCCGAGCGGCTCCGGGACGACGGGACCGACGCGCTCAAGGCGGGGGCGGAGCTGCGCCGTACCGCGAGCCCGGAGCAGGCCGCGGCCGCGAGTGCCCAGGCGGCGTTGCGGGCCGCGGCGGAGGTCAAGCTCGGCGACGACGCCCGCCTCATGTACTTCACCCCGGACGGCCTCGAGCAGTCGACCCGCACCGAGGTGTCAGCCCACCGTGCTGCGCGGTTGTCCTTCGCGCGACCCACCTCGGTCGCGGACCTGGGCTGCGGGATCGGGGGCGACCTGATCGCCTTCGCCCGCGCCGGGCTGGTCTCGGCCGGCGTGGACCTCGACCCCGTGCGCGTGGCGGTGGCCCGGGCGAACCTGGAGGCGCTCGGCCTGCCGGGCGCCGTGCAGGTCGCCGACGCCACCACGCTCGACCTCTCCCCCTTCGGTGCCGTGTTCGCCGACCCGGCCAGGCGCACAGCGCGGGGCCGCACGTTCGACGTCGACGCCTACACACCGCCCTGGTCCTTCGTGGTGTCCCTGATGTCGCGGCCGGCGTGCGTGAAGGTCGCCCCCGGCGTCCCGCACGACCGGGTGCCGCCGGCCACCGAGGCCGAGTGGGTCAGCTTCCGCGGCGCGGTGAAGGAGGCGGTCCTGTGGTCGCCGGCGCTGGCCACCACCGCACGCCGCGCCACCGTGATCGGACCGACCGGCCTGGCGTCCCTGACCTCCGAGGACGACCCCGGCGTTGCCCCCGTGGCGCCGGCGGGCCGCTACCTCGCCGAGCCCGACGGTGCGGTCGTCCGCGCCGGGCTGGTCACCGCCGTCGCCTCGGCGATCGGCGGGTGGCTCCTCGATGAGCACATCGCCTACGTCAGCAGCGACGAGCTGCCCGCGACACCGTTCGCCCGGGCCTACGAGGTCCTCGAGGAGCTCCCCTTCCAGGAGAAGCAGCTGCGCGCCGCCCTCCGGGAGCGCCACGTCGGTGCGCTGACGATCAAGAAGCGCGGCGTGCAGATCACCCCCGAGGTGCTGCGCAAGCGCCTCGCGCTCCGCGGCGACGCGGAGGCGACGGTGGTGCTGACGCGCGTGCGCGGGAGGGGTACGGCGCTGCTGGTCCAGCCCGTCGGGCGCCGTACCGCGAAACCCACCTGACGTCCGCTCTCGCCACTGCGAGACTGCGCCCATGTCCGAGCTCTCCCTGACGGTGGTGACCTGGCACCAGGTGCTGGCCTTCGGCCTCGCCGCGCTGATCATCATCGCGATCCCCGGCCCGAGCGTGCTCTTCGTGGTCGGCCGCGCCCTCACCTACGGGCGGCCCGTCGCGCTGAGCAGCGTCGCGGGCAACACCCTCGGCCTCGCCTGCGCGATGATGCTCGTCGCCCTCGGGCTCGGCGCGGTCGTGGCCGAGTCGGTGGTCGTCTTCACCGTCATCAAGCTCGCGGGTGCGGCGTACATGATCTGGCTCGGCGTCCAGGCCCTCCGCCACCGACGTGCGCTCCACGTCGAGGCCGACAGGGCACGGCCCGTGATCGGCGTGGGCAAGGCGGTCCGGCAGGGCTTCGTGGTCGGCATCTCGAACCCGAAGGGGTTCATCATGTTCGCCGCCGTGCTCCCGCAGTTCGTGGACCGCACGGGCGGCCACGTGACCGCGCAGATGCTGGTCCTGGGCAGCCTCGCCGTGGTGATCGGGATGCTGTGCGACAGCCTCTGGGGCGTCCTGGCCAGCCAGTTCCGCAGCTGGTTCGACGACTCCCCCGTGCGAGGCCGACGGCTCGGCTCCGCCGGTGGCGTGTCGATGATCGGCCTCGGGGTCGCGCTGGCCGTGGCCGGGCACCCGGAGTGACCGACCCCGTTCTCAGCCGCTGAGGCTGTCGACGAAGCGTGCGCTGCGGACGATGCCGACGAGGCCCTTCGGGTCGCTGGTGTGTCCAGGGACGACGTGCGCCACGGCCATGACCGTCCGGCCCTCGACGTCCAGCACCCACAGGTGATCGACGTCGCCGCCACCGATGCCGCTACCGGCCCAGTCCTCCGTGCTCCGCCACAGCCGGAACTCGTGACCCGGGCAGGAGGACACGTCCTTCGGTGCCGTGACGCGCACGTACCAACCGTGCGCTCCCCCGACGATGACCGGACGGGGACGCGTGCCGTTGCTCGCCGCTGCGGTCGAGAGCGCCGTGGCGAGGCGCTTTGCCGAGGCAGCCTTCCCCACCAGACGACCGCGGCCGCACGGCTGCGTGTCCACGCCGCGCACCGTGCCGACGAACATCACGTCCCCGAGCTCGTCGGGCGCCTGCGTGCCGTGGCCGTCGTCGATCACCCAGCCGCCGGCCGAGAAGTAGCCCTCGGGGACCTCGACGAGTGCCCGGGGGTCGTCCTCCGCCCCCTCCTCGCCGACGAAGGGCACGGCGTACGTGCCCGGATCGAGCGTGGCGCCTGCTCCGATGGGTGCGAGGTCGATGACGCCGGTGTCCGGCGTCTCCGTCACCTCGCCGGTGGCCGTCCCGGGCGATGCGTCCGAGCTCGGCCCCGAGTCGTCGCAGGCCGCGACGAGGAAGAGCGACGCGAGAGCCGCTCCGAGCACCACGCTGTTCCTGGTCATGTCGTTCTCCTCCGGTCCCGAACAGACGAGGCCTGAGAGGCCCGTCCGGTTCCCGGACGGGACCACCTGTCTGAACAGGTCAGGAGGCGGCGGCCTCCTCGGGCAGCCTGATCGTGCGCCGACCGCGGGCGATGCGGTGCTTCTCGGTGGCGATGACCATGTCGAACAGCGCGCGGTTCCCGCCGCGAGCGATGCCGCGCGGGACGAGGTGGCGGGACGCGCGGACCGCGCGAGCCTCGGCCCGGAAGCGCACCTCGTCGTGCCACGACCAGGACAGGTCGAAGAGCTCGCGCACCCGCGGCGGCAGCATGCCGACCACCAGGTGGTTGGTGACCTGGATGCCGACCTGCACGGGTCCCGCAGGCACGGGGGTGTCGCGCGCGATGGCACGCCCGACGACGAGCGCCTCGGGCATGACGTGCCGCGGACCGGCGATCTCCCCCTGCATCCAGAGCTCGAACCCGCGGCTCGACCGTGGTGCCACCTCGCGCGGCATCCCGAACAGCTCACCGAAGCGCACCCAGTCCTGCCACAGGCTCTCCCGCTCGTGCCGCCGCAGCGGTCGCACGAGGGTCTCGAACGCGACGCGGCTGGAGTCGGCGAGCACCGCCATCGTCCAGAGCATCAGCTCGGGGTCGAACGCGTCGTACGCCGTGCCCGCCGGCCACCTCCCCGCGTCCCTGTCGAGACGGCCGCTCACGCGGGAGTGCAGGGTGTGGACCGCCTCCAGCACCTTGTCGGCCTCCGACCGCGTCCCGAAGAAGATCGTCTCGAAGACCCGGGCGGTGTGCGCGAGCCGCGTGAACGGCCGCTCGCGGGCCAATGAGGACTGGCTGGTGCCCTGGTACGCCACCGGGTGCGTCGCCCCGAGGATCAGTGCGCGCTGCCCATAGGTCTGCCCGACGACCCGGTGCGACTGGACGTACCGCAACGTCGAGCCCATCTGGAAGTACCCGTTGTCAGTCGCCATCCACCGACGGTACTGCGACATGCAACCTTTCGCGCGTCGACCGCGTCTTGGTCGTGTCCGACGGAAGGATGGTGACCTCGATGGAGGCTCGGTTGCACACCGGAGTGCGGCACGGGACGCCTCCGAGGCACGGATCGACGCGGAGGGGACACGCAGTGCCGGGCAGGGACACGGAGTTCAGCGAGTACATGGCTGCTCGCCAGCCGAGCCTGCTGCGCACGGCCTACCTCCTCACCGGCGACCGGCACGCTGCCGAGGACCTGGTGCAGACCGCCCTGGCGAAGCTCTACCTGAGCTGGGACAAGGTCCAGCAGCGGGAGCACATCGACGGCTACGTCCGACGCATCCTCGTCAACGAGAACAACTCGATGTGGCGCCGCCCCTTCAAGAGACGCGAGACCACGACGTCCGAGCTCCCCGAGGTGCCGACCCACGACGGCGACGGCCCGGACACCGAGCTCTGGGAGCACGTCCAGGCCCTCCCCCGCAAGCAACGTGCCGCCGTGGTGCTCCGCTACTACGAGCAGCTCAGCGAGGCCGAGACCGCCGCTGTGCTCGGCGTCTCCGTCGGCACCGTCAAGTCACAGACCAGTCGTGCGCTCGCCACCATGCGGGTGCGCATGAGCGCCCAGGAGGACCGATGAGCAGCCACGACGACCTGGGCCGCGCCCTGCGCGACCGTGCCGACTCGATCGGCGCCGGAGAGCACCCGCTGTCCCTCGACGACGTCAAAGGGCGCGCCCGCGGCATCCGGCGCCGCCGCATCGCCGTGACCGGTCTGGCCGCTGCGGCTGTCCTTGCCGTCGCGGTCCCCGCGGGAGTCCTCGTCGCGGACCGCGCGACGACGCAGCCCGAGGTGCCGCCGGTGACCTCGCCGTCACCCGACGCCACCACCTCGCCGAGCCCGACCGCTGCGCCCGGCGTCAAGGTCGTCACGCTCGACAACAACATCGAGGCGCACACAGGGAGGCCCGGCATCGACTACCTGCTCCACGGCGACGTCGTGAGCCCACGGGACGGGGCCTTCGCGATCGGCTACCCCAACGGCCAGCGACCCCAGCACGAGTACGTCGGCCTGGCGCGGACGACCGAGGCCTGGCTCGCGCTGTGGAGCGACGACCGGGCCCGCATGTCGATCGACTTCATCAAGCGAGGCGGGATCATCTACGACACGCGCCGCTCGACGGACAGCATCGCCGTGTCGCAGGACGGCAGCCTCGCTGTCTACAGCACGCCCGAGGGCGAGCTGCGCTCGTACTCGATCTTCGACGAGCACCTCGGCCTCAACGACGCCGCCCTGGCGGCGCCGGACGTCGAGCCCGTGGCGGTGATCGGGTCCCGGACCTGCAAGGAGCAGGCGCCGGAGGGCGGCGGCTGCACCGTGTTCTACAGCGACCGCGGGGTCGACGCTGCCGGCTACTCCGCCTCCTCACACGGCACCCAGGAGCGCGAGCCCGGCATCCTCAGGATCACCGGCGTCTCTCCGGACGGATGGATCAGCGGGCTCGTCTCCGCGACGGACACCGGGTCGTGCAGCCAGGTGTGGGACCAGGACATGACGCCGCTGTGGAAGACCTGCGACTACGCGCTGGGCCAGTTCAGCCCCGATGGTCAGTACGTCCTCGGGCACCCGGCGTACGGCGACGGCATCGGCGCCTCGAGCGTGGCGATCCTCGACGCGGCGACCGGGGAGGTCCTCGTCGACTACCGCAACGACGCGAAGGCCCAGGCCTACATCAACAACGCCGTCTGGGACGTCGACGGGACGGTGCTCGCCACCGTCTTCGCGCGGGGCTCCTGGTCACTGATGCGGATGTCACCCGGCGGGCTGCTGAGCCTGGTCGACGGGATGGAGGCTCTCGGGACCGACGGCGACTCCGTGCCGCTGCTGCTGTCCACCCGCCCCTGAGCCGTCGTACGGGCCGCTCCCGGTCCACCGCGAGGCCGACCGCGCGGAAATCCACAGGCCCCGGCTGCAACCAACCGGGCCGCCCAGGCGTCGAACAAGATGTGGCACCAGAATCCTCACAGCCCGGACACAAGATCGCGGCGCACTCGCCCGGTCCGTGTGATGTGCTGCCCATCCCTTCCCCCTCGGAGGACCCCCCACATGAGCCCACGAGCTGCTGTCCTGACCTCGGCCACCGTCCTCGCCTCGGTGGCGGTGGTGGCACCTGCCGCCGCCACCGTCGACAGCGCGGGGAGCGGTGCCGGCTCCCTGCGGATCACCGACCCGTCCGGCGCCGTCCTGGCGCGTGCGGTGTGGCACGAGCAGGGCGACGAGCTGTGCGTGCACGCCACGCGTCGTGAGGCCGTCGCCAAGTTCCGCACCTCCAGCGGCCGCACGGTGAGCGTCTCGGACTTCAGCACCGGCGACTACTGGACGTGCTCCAACCTCAACGTCCCCGAGGACGACCGGGTCCGGATGGTGCTCCGGTGGAAGTACCTCGGCCTGGACCGCTACGCCCGCACGGCGTCCACCCGCATCACGACCTGAGCTCTCAGGCCAGCACCTCGGTCACCGGCATGCTCGAGTCCGCCGGGAGGTCGAGGGCCGAGGGAGTGCGTCCGCGGGCGACCATCTCGACGCCCAGCGCCGCGACCATCGCCCCGTTGTCCGTGCACAGGCCCGGTCTGGGGACGCGGACCCGGATGCCGTGCTTCGACGCTCGCTCCTCGGCGAGGCTGCGCAGCCGCGAGTTCGCGGCCACCCCGCCCCCGATCAGGAGGTCCTCCACGCCTGCCTCGGCCGCCGCGTCGACCGCCTTGCGGGTGAGGACGTCGCAGACCGCCTCCTGGAACGACGCGGCCACGTCGGCCACCGGCACCGGCTCCCCCGCCGCCTCGCGCGCCTCCACCCAGCGGGCGACCGCGGTCTTGAGGCCGGAGAACGAGAAGTCGAAGCGGTGCCGCTCCAGGTCGCGCCGCGAGGTCAGCCCGCGCGGAAAGGCGATCGCGACCGAGGAGCCCGACCGTGCCTCCCGGTCGATGTGCGGACCGCCGGGGAAGGGCAGGCCGAGCAACCGCGCGACCTTGTCGAAGGCCTCGCCCGCCGCGTCGTCGATCGTCGACCCCATCGGGTGGATCGACGACGTGACGTCGTCGACGCGCAGCAGCGAGGAGTGCCCGCCACTGACCAGCAGCGCCAGGCACGGCTCGGGCAGGGCGCCGTGCTCGAGCTGGTCGACCGCCACGTGGGAGGCGAGGTGGTTGACGCCGTACAACGGCTTGTCGAGCCCGATCGCGAGCGCCTTCGCCGCGGCGACGCCGACCAGGAGCGCCCCGACCAGACCAGGACCGCTGGTCACCGCGATCGCGTCGACGTCCGACGTCACGATCCCCGCCGTGTCGCAGGCCCGCTCGATCATGGGGATCATCGCCTCGAGGTGGGCACGGGAGGCGACCTCCGGCACCACACCGCCGAAGCGGGCGTGCTCCTCGACGGAGGACGCCACGGCGTCCGCGAGCAGGGTGTGGCCACGGACGATGCCCACACCCGTCTCGTCGCAGGACGTCTCGATGCCGAGGACCAGGGGCTCGTCGCTCACACCGGCTCCTTGGTGAGCACGAGGGTCAGGACGTGCGCGGCGGCGCCGTCCCGGTAGTAGCCGGGCCGGACGTCGAGGTCGACCCACCCCTCGGCCGCGTAGAAGGCACGGGCTCCGTCGTTGGCCGCACTCACCTCCAGCAGCATCCGGGCGGCCCCGTCGGCGAGACACACGTCGCGAAGCGCGGCGAGCAGGGCCGTCGCCACGCCCCGCCTGCGCGCGGAGGGTGCCACCGCGACCCGGTGCAGGTCGGCGGTGTCGCCGGCCACGGCAGCCACCGCGTAGCCGACCAGCACGCCGTCCGCCTCGGCCACGAGCGCGTGCCTCCGTTCGGGGTCCAGCTCGTCGGCCGCGCCGGGGGTGGTCCACGCGTCCAGGCCGAACAGCGCCTTCTCGAGCGCCGCCACAGCGGGCACGTCGGTCGCGACGGCGGTGCGGATCCTCATGACACCTTCTTCGCCGGGCCTGGGACGGTCGCGTCCGGGCGCCGGAGGTAGATCGGCTCCGGGTCGACCAGCTCGGCGAGCTCCTCGGCGACCACGTGCGCCAGCCAACCCGCGTCGGGCGCGGTGGGCCGGCGGACCTCGGGGAAGACGTCCGGGTAGAGCACCGGCCCGGCGCCGAACACCGGTCCGTCGGCCGGGACGTCGGTGGGGAAGCCCACCTGCGGGTCGTCGAGGCGCACGCCGCTGTCGTCGTACGTCGCCCAGAAGAGCTCCTTGCGGCGGGCGTCGAGGGTGACGGTGAACGGCACGCCGGGGCCGCTCGCGGCGGCCTGGGCCGCGACGACGTCGAGCGTGCACACGCCGTACACCGGGATCTCCAGGGCCAGGCCGAGGGTCCTGGCGGTGACCAGTCCGACGCGGAGACCGGTGTAGGGCCCAGGCCCGACGCCGGCGACGACCGCCGTGACGTCCTGGCGCACGGCGCCGACGCGGTCGAGGGCGGCGCTGATCATGGGAGCGAGCATCTCGCCGTGCTTCATCGTCACGTCGCTCGTCGCGTTGTCGACCACCCCGTCGTCCCACAGGGCGACGGCCACGCGCGCGGTGGCGGTGTCGAGGGCGAGCAGCACGTCGTCGAGGCTAGACGACCGAGGCCGCCACGACGTCGGCGAGGTCGGAGCCCACCCAGCGGGCGCCGAAGGGCGTCAGCACGACCTGCCGCACCTCGGACGCAGCCTCCTCGCCGTCCTCCCTCTCGTCGCCGTGGGTGCGCGTGATGGCGATCTCCAGGCGGTCGTCGGCCAGGCCCTCGGCGAGACCGGCGCCCCACTCCACGACGGTGACCGAGTCCTCGACCGAGACGTCCAGGTCGAGGTCGTCCAGCTCCGCCACGCCACCGAGGCGGTAGGCGTCGGCGTGCACGAGCGCCGGTCCGGCGCTGAGCGACGGGTGCACCCGGGAGATCACGAACGTCGGCGACGTCACGGCGCCGCGGACGCCGAGACCGGCTCCGATGCCCTGCGTCAGCGTGGTCTTCCCGGCACCCAGGTCACCGGTGAGGATCACCAGGTCACCGGGACGCAGCCGTCCGGCGAGGCGCCTCCCGAGCGCACGCATGGCGTCGCCGTCCGGCACGGCGCCGGCGGCCGGCAGCTCGCGCGCCAGCGTGAGCGAGGTGCCTTCGTGGGCAGTCTCCCGGAAGCCCTCGCGGAGCCAGAACCGCACGGTGGCCGGCAGCTCGGTGCGGGCGGTCAGGTGCAGCCGTCGCGCTCCCCGTCGTACGGCGGCCTCCGCAGCCGCCGAGGCGAGCGCGGCCGCGACCCCCTGCCGTTGGGCATCCGGCACGACGGCCACCCGGCGGAGGCCGATCGACGAACCCTGGGGGTCGAGCAGCAGCGCGCCGACCGGCTGGTCGTCGAGGCGGGCGAGCAGGCCTCCGGACTCGGCGAGCCGCGCGGCCACCGACTCGACGGTCTCGTCGAGGGCGGGCGCCGGAGGGTCGAGCACCGGCCTGGCCCGGAACCCCTCGGCGATCACGGCGTGCACCGCGGCGGCGTCCTCGGCCCCGACCTCGGCGACATGCAGGACGGGGCTGCTCCCGCTCACTGCTCCCCCGCCAGCTCGTCGGCGCTGCGGAACAGCTCCGCGAGGTTCTCGTCGACCGTCTCCGCGAACTCGAAGATCGGCATGTGGCCGCCGTCCTCGAGCTCGACGAGGTGCGAGCCGTCGATGTTCTTGTGGAGCTTGCGGGAGTGGCCGACGGACGTGAGCTTGTCCGCGGTGCCGCACATGATCCAGGTGGGCACCCGCTCGAACGCCCTGACCACCGAGAACTTGTCGAGCGCGTCGAACTGTGGGATGAACTCGACGAGCACCTTGAGCGGCGTCGAGGCGATCATGTCGTCGAGGAACACCACCTGCTCGGGCGGCACCTTGCCCTTGCCGAAGGCGAACTCCTGGATGACCCAGAGGCTCAGGGCGGAGCCGCGCTGGCGGGCGAGCTCGAGGAACCGCTCGCGGTGCGCCGCGACGAGAAGCCCCCGCTCGACGGCCTTGCGGCCGAGCAGGTCCGGCACGTAGCGGGACACGATCTTGTGCGCCCGCATCCCCCCGGCCGTCGTGGAGATCAGGGCGACGCCCACGACGCGGTCACCGAAGAGCTCCGGGTGCTGCTCGGCCAGCGCCACGATCGACATGCCGCCCATCGAGTGCCCGACCAGCACGACCTTCTCGTCGGGAGCCAGGGCGTCGAGGACGGCGAGCAGGTCCTCGCCGAGCTGGTCGATGGTCGCGTTGTCCTGCTCGGAGCGGTCGCTGCGGCCGTGCGAGCGCTGGTCGTAGAAGACCATCCGGCGGCGGCCACGGAACGCCTTGCGCTGGAAGTGCCAGCAGTCGAGGTTGAGCGCGAAGCCGTGCGCGAAGACGATCGTCACGCCGTCGGTGCGTCGCGACTCCGAGGCGTACGGCGAGCGCTCGTCGACCTCGGCGTAGAGCTTCACCCCGTCGCCGGCCACGACGGTGTGCTCCTCACCGCGGAGGCTGCCGAGCGCGCCCTCGGCGTCGGCCGCGCGACGACGGGCCCGCACGCCGAGCCGCCGGTCCACGACCAGACCGGTGGCCACGGCGACGCCGAGACCTGCCGCTGCCTGGAGCGCGCGTGCGCGGCCGCTCATCGGTCCACCTCGTCGTCCGTCTCGGGGGCGCTGTCGAGAACGGTCCGCGTGAACCGACCGTCGATCCTGGTCACGATCTCGTAGGAGATGGTGCCGCACGCGTCCGCCCAGTCCTGGGCGGTGGGCTCCCCGTCGAGGCCGGGGCCGAACAGCACGACCTCGTCGCCCGCCGCGACGTCGTCGTCGTCCACGTCGACGACGAGCTGGTCCATGCACACACGGCCCGACACCTGGTGACGGGCTCCGCCGACCTGCACGGGCGCCGACGAGGAGCCGTGCCGCGGCACCCCGTCGCCGTACCCCACAGGGACGAGGACCAGGGTGGTCTCGCGGTCGGTGACGTAGGTGTGCCCGTAGGAGACCCCGGACCCTGCTGGAACCCGCTTGACCATCGCCGCCCGGGCACGCGCGGTCATGACCGGGACGAGTCCGAGCTCGGCGGAGGTGCGCAGCTGCGGGACCGGCGAGAGGCCGTAGGCCGCGAGGCCGCACCGCACCAGGTCGAAGCGGGCCGAGGGGCGCACGAGCGCGGCGGCCGAGTTGGACAGGTGCCGGTGCGCGGGACTGAGGCCGTGCCCCTCCGCCATCCCCAGCGCCTCGAGGTAGGCCGCTTCCTGGCGATCGTTGGCGGGGTGGTCCGGCTCGTCGCTGCAGGCGAAGTGCGACCAGATGCCCGTGACCGAGACGAGGCCTCGCGTCTCCGCGTCGGCCGCAGCGCCGAAGAGCGCGTCCCAGTCCGCACGGACCGCACCTCCGCGGCTCAGCCCGGTGTCGACCTTGAGCTGCAGCCGCGCCTCGGTGCCGGCGACGTAGGCCGCCTCGGCGATCTCCTCGACCTGCCGCACCGAGTACGCCGTGACGTCGACCTCGGCGCGGACCGCCGGGACGTAGTCCTCGCCGGGAACCGCGAGCCAGCACAAGATCCGACCGGTGTCACCGGCCTCCCGGAGTGCCAACGCCTCCTCGAGCACCGCCACGCCGAGCCAGGGTGCGCCCGCCTCCCGCGCCGCGCGGGCGACGTCGAGCATCCCGTGGCCGTAGCCGTCGGCCTTGACCACCACCATCACCTCGGCCGGGGCACACACCTCGGCCAGCCGACGGACGTTGTGCCGTAGTGCCGCGAGGTCCACGACGACCTCGGCGCGCGGGCGCGCAGCAGGCTCGCGGTCGTCCGGGTGGGGCACCGGCCCATGGTGTCAGAGCGACGGCGGCCCGAGCAGGCGCGCCACGAGGCGCGGGACGGCCTGGGCGACCGCACCCGCGGTCACCGGCCCGCCGCCGTTCGCCTCGACGGCAGCAGCGCCGTGCAGCCACGAGCCGACGCTCGCCGCGTCGAAGGGGTCGAGGCCCGCGGCCAGCAACGCGCCGACGAGCCCGCCGAGCACGTCACCGGCACCCGCGGTGGCCAGCCACGGAGGGCCGACCGTGGTCACCCGGACCCGTCCGTCGGGGTGCACGGCCAGGGTGTGCCGGTTCTTCAGGAGCACGACCGCCCGGTATCGCTCAGCAGCCAGGCGCGCGTGCTCGAGCTGGCGCGCCTCGACGTCGTCGCGGTCGACCCCGAGCATGCGGGCCAGCTCGCCGGCGTGCGGGGTGAGCACGGCCGGGACGGGGAGCGGCCCGTCGAGCGCCGACAGCGCGTCGGCGTCCACGACCACGGGCACCCCGTCCTCGAACGCGGCGCTGAGCTGGTCGGCGGCCGCTTCGCCTCCACCCGATCCGACCACCCAGGCCTGCACCCGGCCGGCGCCCACGACCACCTCCGGGTGCGCCTCCTGCACGAGGTCGGCGACGCTCGCGCCGGGCGTGGGGGCCTCGACGTCGGCGGGCACGTAGCGCACCATGCCGACGAGCCCGGTGGCCGCCCCCGCGACGCTGAGCACGCCGGCTCCGCGGTAGCGGTCCGAGCCGGCCCGGACGCCGACGACGCCGCGGGTGTACTTCTGGGCGTCGGGCGCCGGTCGCGGCAGCAGGCCGCGGACGTCGTCGGCCTGGAGCGCCTCGACCTCGTGAGCGGGCAGGTCCAGGCCGAGGTCGACCAGGTGCACGACGCCGCAAGCGCGGGCTCCGGGGTCGACGAGGTGCACGACCTTGTGGGTGCCGAACGTGACGGTCAGGGCGGCGTCGACGTGGGCGCCGGTCACCTCGCCGGTGTCGACCTCGACGCCCGACGGGTTGTCGACGGCGACGAAGGGCGTGCCCGCGAGGTCCTCGACGAGCGCCGCCGCGTCGGGACGCAGCCCGCCCGATCCGCCGATCCCGACGATCCCGTCGACGGCGACGTCGTAGTCGCCGCGCGGGGCCTCGACCACGCGACCTCCGGCGGCACGGAAGGCGGTCAGGCCCTCGGCGTGCGCCCGGTCGGGAGCGAGCAGCACCGCGTCGACGCCGGCGCCGCGCTCGACCAGTCGTCGACCGGCGTACAACGCGTCGCCGCCGTTGTTCCCCGCGCCCACGAGCAGCAGGACCCGCGCACCGTAGGCCGAGCCCAGGAAGTCGACGATCGCGTGAGCCAGGCCCGCGGCGGCCCGTTGCATGAGCACGCCGTCGGGGAGCGCCGCCATGAGCGCCTCCTCGGCGGCACGCACCTGCTCGACGGTGTGGGCCCGCCTCATGAGGGGCCTTCGAGGACCACCATGGCCGAGGCGATGCCGGCGTCGTGGCTGAGCGACACGTGCACGGTCGCGACTCCGAGCGAGTCCGCCTGGGCGGCCACGGTCCCGCGGAGCACGAAGCGCGGTCGACCCGACGGCTCGCCGACGATCTCGGCGTCCTGCCACTCCATGCCTGACGGAGCACCCAGCGCCTTGGCGAGGGCCTCCTTCGCGGCGAACCTCGCGGCGAGCGAGGCCATCGGCAGCACCCGCTCGTCGTCGGTGAAGAGCCGCTCCGCGAGCTCGGGGGTACGTCCTAGCGCCGTCGCGAACCGGTCCAGGTCGCAGACGTCGATGCCGATCCCCAGGATCACGGGGCTACTCGACCGTGACGGACTTGGCGAGGTTGCGCGGCTGGTCGACGTCGTGGCCCTTGAGGGTGGCGAGCTCGCAGGCGAACAGCTGCAGGGGCACCACCGCGGCGAGCGGCTGCAGGAGCGTCGACGAGGCGGGGATGCGGAGCATGACGTCGGCGTACTGCTCGACGACGTCGTCGCCCTCCTCGGCCACCACGATGGTGCGGGCGCCGCGGGCGCGGACCTCCTGGATGCCGCTGATCATCTTGTCGTGGAGGAAGTCGCGACCCCGGGGCGGGATCACGCAGAACACCGGGAGCCCCTCCTCGACCAGGGCGATCGGGCCGTGCTTGAGCTCGCCGGCGGCGAAGCCCTCCGCGTGGATGTAGGCCAGCTCCTTGAGCTTGAGCGCGCCCTCGAGGGCGACCGGGAAGCCGGCGTGGCGGCCGAGGAACAGCACCGCGCGGGTGTCCTTCAGGTCGCGCGCCAGCTCGTAGATCCCCTCCGCGCCGTCGAGGACCGTCTGGAGCCGGTCGGGCATCTCGACGAGCTCGTCGACCACGCGGGCGATCTCGTCGCCGAACATCGTGCCGCGCACCTGCGCGAGGTAGAGCCCGAGCAGGTAGCACGCCACGAGCTGCGTCATGAAGCCCTTGGTCGACGCGACGCCGATCTCGGGGCCGGCGTGCGTGTAGATCACCGCGTCGGACTCCCGCGGGATCGTGGAGCCGTTGGTGTTGCAGATCGCCAGCACGTTGGCCTTCTGCTCGCGTGCGTGCCGGATGGCCATGAGCGTGTCGGCGGTCTCGCCGGACTGCGAGATGGCGACGACGAGGGTCTGACGAGTCAGGATCGGGTCGCGGTAGCGGAACTCGTGGGCGAGCTCGACCTCGCACGGGATCCGGGTCCAGTGCTCGATGGCGTACTTCGCGACCAGGCCGGCGTAGAACGCGGTGCCGCACGCGGTGATGATGATCTTGTCGACGTCGCGCAGGTCGGCCTCGGACAGCCGGATCTCGTCCAGCTGGAGCTTGCCGTCGTCGTCGTGACGTCCCAGGAGGGAGTCGGCGACCGCGCGCGGCTGCTCGAAGATCTCCTTGCGCATGAACCAGTCGTAGCCGCCCTTCTCGGCGGCGGTGAGGTCCCAGTCGACGTGGTAGGCCTTCGGCTGCACCGGGGCCCCGTCGAAGTCGGTGACCTCGACACCCTCACGCGTGATGGTGACGACCTGGTCCTGGCCCAGCTCCAGCGCCTCGCGGGTGTGCTCGATGAAGGCCGCCACGTCGGAGGCGACGAAGTTCTCGCCCTCGCCGACGCCCACGACCAGCGGCGAGTTGCGCCGCGCGGCGACCACGCGGTCGGCGTCCTGGGCGTCGACGGCGACGAGCGTGAACGCGCCCTCGAGCCGTCGGCACACGGACTGCATGGCGGTCGTCAGGTCGGCGCCGGCCTCGACCTCGCGCTCGAGCAGGTGCGCGGCGATCTCGGTGTCGGTCTCCGAGAGCATCTCGTGGCCGTCCGCCTCGAGCTCGGCGCGCAGCACCGAGAAGTTCTCCAGGATGCCGTTGTGCACCACGGCGACGCGTTCGTCCGGGCCGCGGTGCGGGTGCGCGTTGGTGTCGTTCGGCGCTCCGTGCGTCGCCCAGCGGGTGTGCCCGATCCCGGTCGTGCACAGCGGCACCGGCGACTCGACCAGGGCCTTGTCGAGGTTGGCGAGCTTGCCCGCCTTCTTGTCACCGACGAGCGAGCCCTCGTGCACGAGCGCGATGCCCGCGGAGTCGTAGCCGCGGTACTCCAGCCGGCGCAGGCCCTCGACGACCACGCTCTCGGCGGACTTCTCCCCGACGTAACCCACGATCCCGCACATGCTTGCGGAGTCTAGTGGGGAACAATGCAGCGCATGGCCACCGCTGTCCCGACCTCGGACCGGGACAGCTCTCCCTACGTGGAGCTGGACCGGAGTGCCTGGTCGGCCCTCGGCGCGGCGACGGAGCAGCCCCTCAGTGGCCAGGAGGTCGACCGTGTCCGCGGCCTCGGCGACGAGCTCGACCTCGACGAGGTCCAGCAGGTCTACCTCCCGCTCTCCGGCCTGCTCAGCCTGTACGTCGAGAGCGCCGGGTCGCTGCACCGGGCCCAGGAGTCGTTCCTCGACCAGGCCCAGCCGCCGCGCACCCCCTTCGTGATCGGCGTCGCGGGGTCGGTTGCCGTGGGCAAGTCGACGACCGCCCGCGTGCTCCAGCAGATGCTGGCCCACTGGCCGGCGCACCCGCAGGTCTCCCTCGTGACCACCGACGGCTTCCTGCTCCCCAACGCCGAGCTCGAGCGCCGCGGCATCCTGCACCGCAAGGGGTTCCCGGAGTCCTACGACCGCAAGGCGCTGCTCCGCTTCGTCATCGACATCAAGTCGGGCAAGGACGAGGTCGAGGCACCGACGTACTCCCACCTGACCTACGACGTCACGCCCGAGGACCCGGTCGTCATCAACAGCCCGGACATCGTGATCATCGAGGGCCTCAACGTGCTCCAGCCCGCACGGGTCCGCGAGGACGGGAGGACGGGGCTCGCGGTCAGCGACTTCTTCGACTTCTCCGTGTACGTCGACGCGGCGACCGCCGACATCCGGCACTGGTACACCGAGCGGTTCCTCCGGCTGCGCGAGACCGCGTTCCGCGAGCCGACGTCGTACTTCAACAAGTACGCCGACCTCACCCCCGACCAGGCGGTGACCGAGGCGCACCGGCTCTGGGACAGCATCAACGGCCCCAACCTCGGGCAGAACATCCAGCCGACCCGGGGCCGCGCGAACCTCGTGCTGCGCAAGGCGCGTGACCACTCGGTCAGCTGGGTCCGGTTGCGGAAGCTCTGAGGGTCGACCAGTGTCTCCGCCATGATCCACTTGCGCCTGCGCGTGCCGGAGCACCGGGTCGACCAGGTGGTCGAGGAGCTGACCGCGGACGACGCGGTCACCAACCTCTCCGTGTGGCCCGACGGCTTCCGCAAGCCTGCGGGCGCACTCGTCGAGGCTGACGTGGCGCGAGAGGGCACGCACGCGGTCGTCGCCCGCCTCCGGGAGCTCGACCTGCACCACGAGGGCTCCATCACGCTGACGGAGCAGGACACGCTCCTGTCCGACGCTGCCTCGGCCGCTGAGGTCGCCGCGCCCGGCCATCCCGACGACGGCCTGCTGTGGGACGTGGTCGAGAACCGCGTGCGCCGGGAGAGCCAGCTGTCGTTCGCCTTCGTCGCCTTCCTGACGCTCGCGGTACTGATCGCGGGCGCCGGCCGCCTGCTCGACCAGCCCATCCTCATCATCGGGGCGATGGTCGTCGGCCCGGAGTTCTCACCGGTCGCAGCGATCTGCGTCGCGCTGGCGCGACCGCGGCTGAGCCTGCTCCCCGGCTCGCTCCGCGCCCTGGTCTACGGCTACGTCGTGTCGATCGCTGTCTCCGTGCCGTTCTGGTGGGTCGCCCAGGTCCTCGGGCACGCCTCCCGGCCCGACGTGGCGACAGGACCTCTCACCGAGTTCATCGTCAAGCCCGACGGTTGGTCGTTCGTGATCGCCGTGCTTGCGGGCATCGCGGGCACCCTCGCGCTGACGACGGCGAAGTCGGGGACGCTCGTGGGCGTGTTCATCTCCGTGACCACGGTCCCGGCAGCAGGGACGATCGCCCTCTGCATCGGCACCGGCGTCTGGGCGGAGATCCTCCCGGCGCTCGTCCAGCTGCTGATCAACATCGGTGGCCTCGTCGTGGCAGGCACCTTGACCCTGGTGGCGCAGAAGGCCTACTGGCACCGCGTCGGCACCCGCCACACCACGCTGCACCGCTCCTAGACGCAGACCCCGTGTTCGGACCGGACGGCAAGGGGTACACCATCAGGACATCTCGACGTGAGGAAGACATTGAGCAGGTTCACCGCGAGCAACAACAGCGAGGCCGTCGTGTCCGCGAAGCGCTCCGACGTGTGGGCGCTGCTGACCGACCCCCAGGCACTCCCCCGGCTCACGCCGTTCCTCGCGTCCATCGACGCCGACGGCGACCTGTGGCGCTGGAACATGTCGCGCATCCCCGTCCTCGGCGTGAGCATCGCGCCCTCGTTCACCGAGAAGATGGTCTTCGAGCCCGAGGACCGCATCGCGTTCCACCACGCTCCACCGGACGGCCGTCCCGAGCGTGCCGCGGCCGAGGGGCTGTACATCCTCGAGGAGGTGGACGAGGGCACGCACCTCACCATCGAGCTCGAGCTCTGCGTCGAGCTGCCCCTCCCGCGCGCGTCACGTCGCGCGGTGCAGGGCGTCATGGACGGCGTGATGCGCCGGATGGGCGAGCGTTTCGCGACGAACCTCCTCCGCGAGCTGCACGCCCACACGGTGCGCTAGAGCGTGCGCTCGAACTCCCCGGACCGTGCGGTGGGCTTGTAGCCGAGCAGCTCGTTGACGGCGATCATGTGCTCGTTGACCTCGGCGTTGTAGGTGTAGCAGGTCGCCGGGCCGGGCTCGTGGCGCTGCAGGAACGCGTGGTTCGCTGCCTTGAGAGCGGTGCCGAGGCGGTGCCCGCGGTGGCGGGGGTCGACCAGCGTGCCCCACTGGAAGACCCGGCCGGGGTCGTGCCCGGGCACGACCAGCTGGGTGAAGGCGACGACCTCGCCGTCCGGAGCGAGAGCCATCACGTAGTAGCCGACGCGCTGGGAGGCCCGCAGCACGTCCTCGCCGTCGCGCACGCGCTTCACGTCGAAGACCTCGGCCTCGAAGGTCATCTCCCCCACGGGGATCTCGTCGACGAAGATGCCCATCAGCCGCGCGAACGACTCGACGTGCTCGTCGGGGCAGCGGTCGACGTACTCCACGAGCGTGTAGTCACGGTGGTACGGCGCGGCGCCCTCGAGCAGGGCGTCGAGGACGGCCTCCTCGACCGGGAGCTCGAGGCTGCGCTGGACGTCGCCGAGCCCGAGCTTGAAGCCCTGCCCGCGGAGGAACTCGACGCCCGGCTCACCCGTCCCGTCCGGCCCGCGGTCGAAGGCGAAGTCGACGTTGCGACTGGAGCACCGGCGCGGCCCAGCGGGCCGCAGGTCGGCGTAGAGCCGCTCGACCATCTGCGTGGCGTAGCCGCGGCGGCGGTGCTCGGGGAGCACGTGCAGCAGGAACGTCGCGCTGCGGAGGTTGTCCCGCAGCGGGAGCTGGCGCGTACATCGAGGCGACCGGCTCGCCGTCGACGCTCGCCGAGCGTAGCCCACCGGTCGTAGGTCCCGGTGTCCGCGCGGACGTTGACGACGACCTCTTCGTACTGCCAGGGCGTCACGAACGGCCGCTCGTAGGTGTCGGCCTCGTAGTAGACGTCGAACCAGGGCTTCAGGTCGGCGTCGTCCTCCAGGTCGAGCTGGCGGATGTCCATGGCTCCACCCTGGGTGATGCCGCCCCCGGGTGCCACCCGATATCGGACGCTCGCTCAGAGGGCGAGCCGCTCCTTCACGACGGCGGCGAGACGGTCGGCGACGAGCACCGCGGTGTCCGCGGACTCGGCCTCGACCATGACCCGCACCAACGGCTCGGTGCCCGAGGGACGCAGCAGCACGCGGCCGGTGCCGGCCAACGCGGCCTCCTCGGCCCGGACGGCCGCGAGGAGGTCGGGGTCGGAGTCCGCGCGGCCCTTGTCGACGCCGGAGACGTTGACGAGCACCTGGGGCAGCCGGGTCATGACCGACGCCAGCGCCCCGAGTCCCTGGCCGGTCTCCACCATGCGGCTCATGAGCATGAGGGCGGTGAGCGTGCCGTCGCCCGTGGTGGCGTGCTCGCTGAGGATGACGTGGCCGGACTGCTCGCCGCCCAGCGTGAACCCTGCGGCCTTCATGGCCTCGAGCACGTAGCGGTCGCCGACCTTGGTCTGCTCGACGTGCACGTCGGCGCGCTCCATCGCCTGGAGGAAGCCGAGGTTGCTCATCACGGTCGCGACGACGGTGTCCTGCTCGAGGCGGCCGCGGTCGCGCAGGGTCAGGGCGAGGATCGACAGGATCTGGTCGCCGTCGACGACGTTGCCCTCGCTGTCGACGGCCAGGCAGCGGTCGGCGTCCCCGTCGAGGGCGAAGCCGGCGTCGGCGCGGTGCTCGAGCACGGCCTTCTGCAGGCCCTCGGTGTGGGTGGACCCGCAGCCGTCGTTGATGTTGTGGCCGTCGGGGGCGGCGTTGATCGCGACCACCTCGGCGCCCGCGGTGCGCAGGGCGGCCGGCGCCGACGCGAAGGCGGCTCCGTGGGCGCAGTCGAGCACGACCTTGAGGCCCTCGAGCCCGGTCGGCAGGGCACCGACGAGGTGCGCGACGTACTCGTGGATGCCCTGGTAGTACGTCGTGATCCGCCCGATGGCCGCGCCGGTGGGCCGGTTCCAGGGCTCGCGCAGGCGACGCTCGATGGTCTCCTCGACCTCGTCGTCGAGCTTGACCCCGCCCCGCTTGAGGAACTTGATGCCGTTGTCAGGCATGGGGTTGTGGCTCGCCGAGATCATCACGCCGAGGTCGACGTCGAGCGTGGCCGTCAGGTAGGCGACGCCCGGGGTCGGGAGGACACCGACCCGGAGGACGTCGACGCCCGCGGACGCGAGGCCCGCGACCACCGCAGCCTCGAGGAACTCCCCGGACAGGCGGGTGTCACGGCCCACGACGGCCCGGGGCCGGTGGCCCGCGAAGACCCCGGCCTCGCCGAGCACGTGAGCAGCAGCGACCGACAGGTCGAGCGTGAGCTCGGCTGTCAGGGTGCCGTTGGCCAGCCCCCTGACGCCGTCGGTCCCGAAGACCCGCTGGACCACGGAGGGGTCAGCGCTTGCTGTACTGCGGAGCCTTGCGAGCCTTCTTGAGGCCGGCCTTCTTGCGCTCGATGACGCGGGCGTCACGCGTGAGCAGCCCGGCCTTCTTGAGCGAGGGACGGTTGGCCTCGAGGTCGATCGCGTTGAGCGCGCGGGCCACGCCGAGGCGCAGGGCGCCGGCCTGACCGGTGATGCCGCCGCCGTGGATGCGGGCGATCACGTCGAAGCGGCCGACCAGGTCGGTGGTCACGAAGGGCTCGTTGACGACCTGCTGGTGCAGCTTGTTCGGGAAGTACGAGTCGAGCGCACGACCGTTGACGGTCCACTGGCCGGTGCCGGGCACCAGGCGGACGCGGGCGACGGCCTCCTTGCGGCGACCGGTGGCCGCGGCGGGCGCGATGGTCGCCGGGCGCGGCGGGGCGTCGGCCGCCGGCGCGCTCTCGGAGCTGTAGGCGACACCCTGCTCGTCGACCTGGAAGGTCTCCTCGGCGGTGTCAGGCTGCTCGGTGGTCGTGTCAGTCACGAAACTGGTGTCCTCGTCGCTCTGTCGTTCAGATCAGATGTCACTGGGAGATCTGGATGATCTCGAAGGGCTTGGCCTTCTGGGCCTGGTGCGGGTGCTCCGGGCCGGAGTACACCTTGAGCTTCTTCAGCATCTGACGGCCGAGACGGTTCTTGGGGAGCATGCCCCAGACAGCCTTCTCGATCGCCCGACGCGGGTCCTTGTCCAGCAGGTCGCCGAACGAGGTCGCCGTGAGGCCGCCCGGGTAGCCCGAGTGGCGGTAGGCCATCTTCGTGACGCGCTTGTTGCCGGACAGCGCCACCTTCTCGGCGTTGACGATGATGACGAAGTCACCGGTGTCGACGTGCGGGGCGAAGGTCGGCTTGTGCTTGCCTCGCAGCAGGTTCGCCGTCTGCACAGCGAGACGCCCCAGCACGACGTCCTGAGCGTCGATGACGTGCCACTCATGCTGGATGTCGGCAGGCTTCGGGCTGTACGTACGCACGGTGATGGCCTCTGGTCTCTTCGGTGTCGTCGTGGGCGGTCCGCAGGCGCAGACCTCGCGCGGGCCACGCCGGGGCGTCCTGATCCGGATCGGGGACCTGCCCGAGGGCAGCCGCGACCGATAAGACTACCTGCGAGCCGGAGGGAGGGTCAAAACGAGGACGCTCAGTTTCCTGCCTCGGGGCAGGGGAATAGGTTGAGCGTGAGCCGGGCGCATCCCCGGCCCCCCACACGCCACTCGACTCCACCATCCCCAGGAGCGCCCGTGACCGACACCCAGGCCCCCTCTGGCAGCACCAAGGACTCCCTGACGATCCGTGACAACCGGACCGGCAAGGAGTACGACCTCGACATCACCGACAACGCGATCCTGGCCAAGGACCTCGGCCAGATCCGTCTCAAGGACGACGAGCCCGGCCTCGCGACGTACGACCCCGGCTTCCTCAACACGGCGTCCTGCCGCAGCTCGGTCACGTTCATCGACGGCGAGAAGGGCATCCTCGAGTACCGCGGCTACCCGATCGAGCAGCTCGCGGACAAGTCGAACTTCCTCGAGGTCGCCTACCTGCTCGTCCATGGCGAGCTGCCGACCAAGGACCAGTACGACGCGTGGGTGCACGAGATCACGTACCACACGTTCGTCCACGAGAACGTGAAGACCTTCATGCAGGGCTTCCGCTACGACGCCCACCCGATGGGCATGCTCATGGCCTCGGTGGGCGCGCTGTCGACGTTCTACCCGGACGCCAGCAAGATCAGCGACCCGGACAACCGGCACATGCAGATCGTCCGCATGATCGCGAAGATGCCGACGTTGGGCGCCTGGGCCTTCCGTCACGCGCAGGGCAAGCCGTACGTCTACCCGGACAACGACCTCAGCTACACCGAGAACTTCCTCTCGATGCTCTTCAAGATGAGCGAGAACAAGTTCGACGCCGACGAGCGGCTGGTCAAGGCGCTCGACGTGCTCTTCATCCTGCACGCCGACCACGAGCAGAACTGCTCCACCAACGCGGTGCGCTCGGTCGGCTCCTCGCAGGTCGATCCCTACTCCGCGGTGGCGGCCGGCATCGGCGCCCTCTACGGCCCGCTGCACGGCGGCGCCAACGAGGCCGTGCTCCGGATGCTCAAGCGGATCGGGTCGAAGGAGAACATCCCCGACTTCATCAAGGGCGTGAAGGACGGCAACGAGCGGCTCATGGGCTTCGGCCACCGGGTCTACAAGAACTACGACCCGCGCGCCACGATCATCAAGAAGGCCTGCGACGACGTCTTCGAGGTCACCGGGGTCAACCCGCTGCTCGAGATCGCGCAGGAGCTGGAGAAGATCGCGCTCGAGGACGAGTACTTCGTCAAGCGGAAGCTCTACCCCAACGTCGACTTCTACTCCGGCCTGATCTACGAGGCCTTCCAGTTCCCGCCCGAGATGTTCACCGTGCTCTTCGCCATCGGCCGCACGCCGGGGTGGCTGGCGCAGTGGCTCGAGCTGGTCCAGGACGGCGACCAGAAGATCGCCCGGCCGAAGCAGATCTACACCGGCGACCGAGGTCTCGACTTCGTCCCCGCCTCGGAGCGCTGGGCCTGACGTATCACCCACGGCTGGTCGTGCCTCCTCGAAGGCATGACCAGCCCTCACCCCCTTGCCGCCTGGACCGCCCGCGCCCAGAAGTCGACGCCCGTCGTCCCGGCCCAGCGACGTCGTCCTCAGCGAGCCCGCTGGACCCGTCGCTCGTCCCAGACCGGCTCGTCGGACTCGTAGACCGACCCGTCCTCGCCGAAGACCACGAACCGGTCGAAGCCACGGGCGAACCACCGGTCGTGGGTCACCGCGAGCACGGTCCCCTCGAAGCTCGCCAGGCCGTCCTCGAGGGCCTCGGCGGACTCGACGTCGAGGTTGTCGGTCGGCTCGTCGAGCAGGAGCAGCGTGGCTCCTGAGAGCTCGAGCAGCAGGATCTGGAAACGGGCCTGCTGGCCGCCCGACAGCGTCTCGAAGCGCTGGTCGGCCGCGTGCGCGAGCTCGTAGCGGTCCAGCGCGCGTGACGCGGGCTCGCGGGGCATGCCCTCCCGGTGCGCGTCCCCGCGGTGCAGGATCTCCAGCAGCGTCCGGCCCAGGAGCTCGGGGTGCGCGTGCGTCTGCACGAACCAGCCCGGCCGCACCCGCGCTCCGAGCCGGGCCCGGCCGAGGTGCCGCACCGGCTCGATCGGCACGTCGTCGACCGGGCGGTGCTCCACGTCGGGGTCGGAGCCGCCGGCCGCCAGCAGCCGCAGGAAGTGCGACTTGCCGGAGCCGTTGGAGCCGAGCACGGCGACGCGCTCGCCGTACCAGACCTCGAGGTCGAAGGGCTTCATCAGCCCGGTGAGCTCGAGGTGCTCGCAGACCACCGCACGCTTGCCCGTGCGACCGCCCTTGAGGCGCATCTTCACCTGCTGCTCCCGCGGCTGCCCGGTCGGCGGCCCCTTCTCCTCGAACTTGCGGAGCCGGGTCTGGGCGGCCTTGTACTGCGAGGCGAGGCCGTCGTTGTACTCCGCCTTGATCTTGTAGCGGAGCACGAGGGCCTTGAGCTTCGCGTGCTCCTCGTCCCAGCGGCGGCGCAGCTCCTCGAAGCGCAGGAACCGGTCCCGGCGCGCGTCGTGGTAGCTCTTGAAGCCCCCTGGATGTACCCAACAGGTGTTTCCGACTGCGCCTCCGGTTCCGTTCCCAGCGCCGAGCTCGACGGTGACGACCCTCGTCGCCGTGTTGTCCAGCAGCTCGCGGTCGTGGCTGATGAAGAGGATGGTCTTGGCCGACTCGGAGATGCGGCGCTCGAGCCACTGCTTGCCCGGCACGTCGAGGAAGTTGTCCGGCTCGTCGAGCAGGAGCACCTCGTCGGGACCGTCGAGGAGGAACTCGAGGACCAGCCGCTTCTGCTCGCCGCCCGACAGCGTGGACAGGGCGCGGTACTTCGCGCGGTCGTACGGAAGACCGAGGCCCGCGGTGCAGACGACGTCCCAGGTGACCTCGAGGTCGTAGCCGCCGGCGTCGCCCCACTCGGCGAGCGCCTCCGCGTAGCGCATCTGGGTGCGCTCGTCGTCGGCCTCCATGAGCGCGAGCTCGGTGCGCTCGACGGCTGCCGCTGCACGACGCGCCCTCTCGGGTGACACCGAGAGCAGCAGGTCCCGCACCGTGGGGTCGTCGCCCAGGTCCCGGCCGACCATCTGGCGCATCACCCCGAGGCCGCCGCTGCGGGTGACCACCCCCTCGTGCGGGTCCAGGTCGCCGGTGATGATGCGGAGCAGCGTGGTCTTGCCGGCGCCGTTCGCGCCGACGAGCGCGACCTTGGCGCCCTCGCCCACGCGGAAGGACACCTCGTCGAGAAGCACCCGCCCGTCAGGCAGCTCGAAGCGCACCCCGGCGACGTCCACGTGTCCCACGCGGCCGAGTGTCTCCCGGCGACGGGTCCTGTGGCGAGCCGAATTCTGTGGCGGGCCGGCCGCGGGGTCGTACGCTCCGGACATGAGCGGTGACAGGCGCACCTACGTCCTGGTCGACGGCGAGAACATCGACGCGACACTGGGTGGCTCGATCCTCGGACGACGGCCGCGGCCCGATGAGCGTCCGCGCTGGGACCGGCTCCTCGACTTCGCGCGGGAGCGCTGGGGACAGCAGGTCACGGGGCTGTTCTTCCTGGCCGCCAACAACGAGCTGCCGATGCCGTTCGTCCAGGCGCTCATCGCGATCGGCTACCGGCCGATCCCGCTGTCCGGGGGCGCGAGCGAGAAGATCGTCGACATCGCGATCCAGCGCACGCTGACCGAGCTGACGCGTCGAGACGCCGACGTGATGCTGGTCAGCAACGACGGCGACTTCGCAGAGGAGACAGGAGCCCTGCTCGACGGCCGCCGGGTCGGCGTCGTGGGCTTCGTCGAGTTCCGCAACAGCGCCTTCGCCGAGCAGGTCGCCCGCGGGCTGGAGACCTTCGACCTGGAGTACGACATCGGCGCCTTCCAGGAGCGCCTCCCCCGCGTCCGGATCATCCCCATCGACGAGTTCGACCCCGCCCAGTTCCTCTGAGCGTGCCTGTCAGAATCAGGGCATGCACCGGACCACCGCCGAGCTCGAGGCCTTCGAGGGGACCCTGCGCGAGTCCCCGCGCGACGAGGGCACCCTCGAGCTCGTCGTCCGGCGTCCCGCGCTGGGCGAGCGCGAGGTGCTCACGGAGGGCCACCTCGACACCGAGGTCGGCCTGGTGGGCGACACCTGGAAAGACCGCACCAGCAGCAAGATGGACCACAAGGCGCCGCACCCCCGGATGCAGGTCAACGTCATGAACCACCGGATGGTCGAGTTCCTCGCCGGCGACGAGCCCGATCGGCGCGCCCTCGCCGGTGACCAGCTGTACGTCGACCTCGACCTGTCCGAGGACAACCTCCCGACCGGCACCCGGCTGGCGATCGGCACCGCGGTCATCGAGGTGACCGAGATGCCCCACCGTGGCTGCGCGAAGTTCATGGCGCGCTTCGGCGAGGAGGCCATGCGCTTCGTCAACGGCCGTGTCGGCCGGGAGCTCCGTCTCCGCGGGATCAACGCGGTCGTCGTCGTGCCCGGGACGGTCCGTCCGGGCGACCTCGTCAAGAAGGGCTAGGCGGAGTCGGACTGCTCCGACTGCGTGGCGACCGCGCGCCCGGCCTCGAGCCTTGCGACCGGCACGCGGAAGGGCGAGCACGAGACGTAGTCCAGACCGACCTGCTCGAAGAAGTGGATCGAGTCCGGGTCACCGCCGTGCTCGCCACACACCCCGAGGTGGATGTCCTCGCGGGTCTGCCTGCCCCGGCGTACGGCCTCCTGCACCAGCGCCCCGACACCGGACCGGTCGAGCGACTCGAACGGGGAGACGCCGAACACCCCCTTCTCGAGGTACGTCGAGAAGAACGCCGCCTCGACGTCGTCGCGGGAGAAGCCCCAGGTCATCTGGGTGAGGTCGTTGGTGCCGAAGGAGAAGAACTCCGCGGACTCCGCGATCTCGTCGGCCGTCATGGCCGCGCGCGGGAGCTCGATCATCGTCCCGATCTTGAAGTGCAGCTGGGTGCCGGTCTCCTCCTGCACCTCGCGCGCGACCTTGATGATGTCGACCTTGACCAGCTCGAGCTCCTGGACGGCCGCGACGAGCGGGATCATGATCTCCGGCCGCGGGTCGCCGCCGGCCTTGATCCGGGCCGCTGTCGCCTCCAGGATCGCCCGCGCCTGCATGGCGAACAGGCCGGGGATGACGATGCCCAGGCGGACTCCGCGAAGCCCGAGCATCGGGTTCTCCTCGTGCATCCTCCGCACGGCCGCGAGCAGCTTCACGTCACGTCGCTTCGGCTTGCCCGACGCCTCGGCCACCGCGACCTTCATCGACAGCTCGGTGTAGCCCGGGAGGAACTCGTGCAGCGGCGGGTCGATGAGCCGGACCGTGACCGGCAGCCCGTCCATCTGCTCGAAGATCTCCTCGAAGTCCTGGCGCTGCAGGGGCAGCAGCGTGGACAGCGCCTTCTCCTTGTCCTTGTCGGTGTCCGCGAGGATCAGGTGCTCCACCAGCTCGCGGCGCTCGCCGAGGAACATGTGCTCGGTGCGGCACAGTCCGATCCCCTGGGCGCCGAACCGTCGCGCCCGCCCCGCGTCGGCCGGGGTGTCGGCGTTGGTGCGGACCTCGAGCCGCCGGGCCTTGTCGGCGTGGTCCATGAGCCGTGCGACCGCATCCACGAGCTCGTCGCTCCGGGCGCTCTCGTCGCCCTCGAACCACTGGACGACCAGAGAGTCCTGCACCGGGACCTCCCCCTTGAAGACCTCGCCCGTGGTGCCGTCGATCGAGATCAGGTCGCCCTCGTTGATCACCGTGCCGTCGGCGGTCGTGAACCGTCCCTGGCGGACGTCGACCTCGAGCGAGTCGGCACCGCACACACAGGTGCGACCCATGCCGCGCGCGACCACGGCGGCGTGCGAGGTCTTGCCGCCGCGTGAGGTCAGCACCCCGGTCGCGACGACCATGCCGTGCAGGTCGTCCGGGGTCGTCTCGCGGCGGACCAGGATCACGCGCTCGCCCTCGTCGGCCCACTCGACAGCGGTGTGCGAGTCGAAGACGGCCTTGCCCACGGCGGCCCCGGGCGAGGCGTTCATGCCCTTGGCGAGGCGCTCCTTGGGCGCCTTCTCGTCGAACTGCGGGAACATCAGCTGGGCGAGCTGGGCGCCGGTCACGCGGCGAAGCGCCTCGTCGAAGTCGATGAGGCCCTGGTCGGCGAGCTGGCAGGCGATGCGGAAGGCGGCGCCGGCCGTGCGCTTGCCCACGCGGGTCTGCAGCATCCACAGCTTGCCGCGCTCGACGGTGAACTCGATGTCGCACAGGTCGAGGTAGTGCTCCTCGAGCTTCTTCATGGTGGCGATGAGCTCGTCGTACGACCTCTTGTCGATCTTCTCGAGGTCCGCCAGCGGCACGGTGTTGCGGATGCCGGCGACGACGTCCTCACCCTGGGCGTTCTGGAGGTAGTCGCCGTAGATGCCCTGCGCGCCGGACGCGGGGTCGCGCGTGAAGGCGACGCCCGTGCCGGAGTCGTCACCGGTGTTGCCGAACACCATCGAGCAGACGTTGACCGCCGTGCCGAGGTCTCCGGGGATCCGCTCCTGACGGCGGTAGAGCACCGCGCGCTCGGTGTTCCACGAGTCGAAGACCGCGCGGATCGCCTGGTCGAGCTGCTCGCGCGGGTCCTGCGGGAACGGCGCCCCGGTCTCCTTCTCGATGATCTCCTTGTACGACGCGACGAGGCCCTGGAGGTGCTCGGCGGTGAGCTCGACGTCGTTCTTCGCGTCGGCGTCCTTCTTCAGGTGGTCGATGGCCTCCTCGAAGAGCTCGCCGTTGATCCCGAGGACGGTGCGCCCGAACATGCTGAGCAGGCGACGGTAGGAGTCCCAGGCGAAGCGCTCGTCCCCCGCCTGGGTGGCGAGGCCGTGGACGGACTTGTCGTTGAGACCGACGTTGAGGACCGTCTCCATCATCCCCGGCATCGAGAACTTCGCGCCCGACCGCACCGACACCAGCAGCGGGTCGTCGGCCTGGCCGAGCTCCTTGCCCCGCTCCTGCTCCAGCGCCTCGAGGTGCGAGCTCACCTCGGCGTCGAGACCGTCGGGGAAGGAGCCCTTGTCACCCGGCCCGGAGGCCGACGCGAGGTACGCGCGGCAGGCCTCCGTGCTGATCGTGAAGCCCGGCGGGACGGGGAGGCCGAGGTTGGTCATCTCGGCCAGGTTGGCGCCCTTGCCGCCCAACAGGTCCTTCTGGTCCCTGTTCCCCTCGGCGAAGTCGAAGACGTAGGTGGTCATGCCCCGTTCTACCCCCTCCGGGGTGGCCGGGTCATCCGTCCTGTCTCAACCACCAAGCCAGCGTCGGGTAGTTCATGACGCTCGGCGTGCCCTCGGAGGCCGACTCGGGCCAGTTGTCCGGATTCGCCTGCCTGGCGTCGAGCGAGCCCTCGGCGAGCACGTCACCGTCGGCGTCGAGGAAGGTCAGGGCGGCGGTCATGTTGGTGTCGCCGGAGCGGAACCGCTGCGCCACCGCCGGGGTCATCGGCGCCCGGTAGGCGTAGCTGACGTAGCCGTCGCGCACGTCGGCGTGGCCCACGGTGCCGTCCGGGTTGTGCACCAGCACGCCCGCGACCTCGGCGGGACGCCGGTCCACCCAGGTGACCGTGAAGTCACGGCAGCCGGCCATGCCCTCGCGGTACTCCGCGGTCTCCTCCGCCATGTCGAGCACGCAGGGAACGCTGAGGCGGGGTGCCGGGAGGCCGTCGGAGCCCCAGAACCGGGGATCGGCCTCGTCCTGCGGCCGATAGACCCGCACCCCGTCCACGTCGGTGGACTCGAAGGTCACGTCGGTGCGGAAGACGGAGAGGCCGTGCTTGTAGCTCGCGCGGTCGCCGTACGGCACGAAGCACTCGCCCCAGAACCGACCGTCCTCGGACCGGACGGTGGCGAGCACCTCCTGGCCCGAGTCGGCCCGGGTCATGACCTGCGCCTGCCCCATCACCTCGGCCATGCGCGCCTCGCTCATGCCGCGCCCCCGGACCCAGCTGGCGATGTTGTCGGTCTGCACACAAGCGTTGGCCAGGGCGGCGTCCGACAGGCCTCCGGTGGCGAAGCCGGGCGAGCCCTCGTCCTGCGAGGCGGTCAGCGCCGGGACCAGCACGGCGACCAGGCCTGAGGCGGCGACGACACCCAGGGCGGCCGCGCCGGTGCGGGCGCGGTGACGTCGCAGGGCGCGCCGCCCGCGCGTGAGGTCGTCCCCGATGGTCGGGTGCGACGGCTCGTCGTGGAACGAGCGGTCCAGCAGGTCGTTCAGGTCGGTGCTCATCAGGCCCTCCCGGCGAGGTCGTGGTCGGTGAGCAGGCCCTGGAGGGTGGCGAGGCCGCGCGAGGTGTGGCTCTTGACCGTGCCGGTCGAGATGCCGAGCTCCCGTGCGGTGTCCGCGACCGAGAGGTCCAACCAGTGCCGCAGCAGCACCGTCTTGCGCTGCATCGCGGGCAGCTGCTGGAGCGCCGTGACCACCTCGTCGCGGACCTCGGGGCCGGCATGCGCGGGGGCTGCCCCGTCGGCGTGCTCGAGGACCGGGACCTCGCGGCGCCACGGACGGCGTCGCTCGTCGATCACGGCGTTGAGGATCACCTTGCGTGCGTAGGCCTCCTCGGCCCCGGTGATCCTCGGCCAGGCCACGTACACCTTGGCGAGGGCCGTCTGCACCAGGTCCTCGGCGAGGTGCCAGTCGCCGGTGAGGGCGTAGGCGATGCGCCGGAGGTGGGACCGCCGCGTCGCGACGAACTCCACGTAGTCGGCCTCAGTGCGCACCCGAGCCTCCGCTTCTCCGTGTCCAGCAGCAGGACCTCCCTGCTCACCACTCAGACGGAGAGCACCACCAGCGAGGTTGTCACGCCTCCGGTGCAGACTCGTCGGACCTCGAGCACCCGGAAGCCCTTCGCGCTCGCGAGCCGCGTGGTCGGCCAGCCCTCGTCGACCAGCCACCGCTGGAGCGAGTCTGCGCCGAGGTTCTTCCCGACCACGAGGACCGCCCGGCCTCCGTGCCGGAGCCGCGGCAGCCAGTGCAGCAACAGGTGGTGCAGCGCCTGCTTCCCGATCCGCACCGGCGGGTTGGACCAGATCTCGTCGAAGGTGACGCCACCGGGGACGTGGTCCGGCGTCGAGGCGCGGATCCCGTCGAGACCGAGGGCCTGGGCGTTCTCACGGGTCAGCAGCAGCGCGCGCTCGTTGACGTCGACGGCCCAGACCGTGGCGTCCGGGCGGGACGTGGCCAGGGCGGCGGCCACGACGCCGTAGCCGCAGCCGAGGTCGAGGAAGCTCGCCCCCGTCCCCGGCGGCTCGGTCTCGCGGAAGAGGACGGCGGTGCCCGTGTCGAGGTGGCCGCGGGAGAAGACGCCGCTGCCCGACACCAGGCTCAGGTCGTGCCCCCAGACCTCCGCGGTCAGCGGTTCGCGCTCGAACGGGACCGACGGGTCCGCGGTGAAGTAGTGCTCACCCACCGCGCACCACCCTCGTCTCCTCCGCCCGGGCGGCCAGCTCGTCGTCCGGTGGGTACGCGACCTCCTCGAGCGTGAGCCCGTGCGCGGGCATCACCAGCACGCCGGGGTCGCGCGCGCCCTTGCTGAGCACCTCACCCGGCCAGGACGGCTCGCGCCTGCCTTCGCCGACGGCGACGAGCGCACCGACCAGCGAGCGGACCATGTGGTGGCAGAAGGCATCGGCGCGCACTCCCACCTCGACGAGTCCGTCGGGCCGCCGTGCCCAGTCGAGCGCCAGCAGCCGGCGTACGGTCGTGGCGCCCTCGCGGCGCTTGCAGTACGCCGCGAAGTCGTGCTCGCCGAGCAACGCCTCCGTCGCGTCCTGGCAGGCGGCGTCGGCGAGAGGGCGCGGCCAGGTGACGACGTGGCCACGCGTCAGGGGGTCGACCTTCGCGGGCTCGTCGGCGATCCGGTAGGCGTAGCGCCGCCACAGGGCACCGAACCGCGCGTCGAACGCTTCCGGCACCTCCCTCGCCGCTGCGACGTGGACGTCGTCCCCGAGCACGCCGTTGAGGCGGTGCACAAGACCGGTGAACGGGTCCCCCGAACGTCCGGCTGCGCCCTGGAGGCTCTCGTCGGTGACGTCGAGATGGACGACCTGCCCGCGGGCATGCACCCCTGTGTCGGTGCGGCCCGCGCACGTCACGGAGGTCGGGGTGCGCAGGACGGTCGTCAGCGCCTGCTCGAGCTCGCCCTGCACCGTGCGCAGCGAGGGCTGGGTGGCCCAGCCGTGGAACCCTCGCCCGTCGTAGGCAAGGTCGAGTCGCAGACGCACCCGCACATCCTCGCAGCGGGCCGTCCGCTTAAGGTCCCCAGGTGACTGCGCGCCGTGTCCTCCAGCTGGTCCTGGGATGCGTGGTCCTGGGACTGGGGGTCTCGCTCCTGCTGGGTCCCTCGCTGGGGTCGGACGGGTACTCCACGTTGGTCAACGGCATCGCGATCGCGGCCGACTGGCCGTTCGTGGTGGCCAACCTCGTCGTCAGCGCGGTGTTCGTCGGGCTCGCTGCCGTACGCCGGCAGCGGCCGGGGCTCGGCACGGTGGTCCAGGTCGGGGTCGTCGGTCTCGTGGTGCAGCTGACGCTGCCGCTCATGGACCCGTCAGCACTCCCGGCCCGGATCGCGATGCTGGTGGTCGCCTTCCCGGTGATCTCCCTCGGCATCGCGCTCTACCTCGACAGCAAGCTCGGTGCAGGACCTGCCGAAGGAGCCGCCCTGGCCTGGGACCCGCCGGTGCCGTTCGCCTGGAGCTACAGCGCCGTCCAGGGCGGCGGTGCGCTCGTGGGCTGGCAGCTCGGCGCCGCGATCGGCCCCGGCACCGTCGCCGTGATCCTCCTGCTCGGCCCCGCCGTCGCCCTCGTCGGCCGCCTCCTGAAGCTCGACCTCAACCAGGACTCTGCCTCGTTGGTCGAGTAGTCGAGCCGCCAGACGAGGCGTAATCGAGATCAAGGTAAAGAATCGCGAATCCCCAACCAGGCCAGGGGAAAGTCGCCGTTCTCGACCCAGGACTGTCGGTGGTCGCCCCTAGCGTTTGTCCCATGAGAAGGCCGGACCCCAGCACCGTGGACACCGAGTGGACGCTGCTCGACCGCGTCCGGTCCACCCACCGCGCGGCCCAGGTGTGGCAGGCCAGCGAGCTGCAGTCAGTGGTGGAGTGGGCCGGCCTCCACCTCCTCGAGACACCCGTGGACGTCCCGGCGGTCTCGCACCCAGGGCCGCGGGGCACCCAGGGTGTGTTGTTCCTCGCCGGGCCGGGTGCCCGGGGGGTGGAGGAGTTCGCCCTGCCTGAGCTCGCCGCCGCGCTGGGCCAGTCGGAGCGGGCGGCGCGGCTCTACGTCGGGGAGGCTCTCGAGCTGCACGACCGGCTGCCGCGGCTCTACGCCCTGGTGCTCGAGGAGGTGCTGCCGGTGTGGCGGGCGCGGGAGATCGCCGCCCAGACCCGCACCCTGTCTCCTGAGGTCGCGGCGTATGTCGATGCCCACCTCTCCGGGTTCGCCGACAAGATCAACGCCGGCCGGATCCGCCGTTGTGTCGAAGCAGCGCTGCTGCACTGCGACCCCGACACCGCCAGGGCCCGCGCCGAGGCTGCTGCCGAGGCGCGGCACGTCGAGGTCCTCGACCACCTGCACGGCATCTCCACCCTGACCGCGGTGCTGCACACCCCCGACGCGATGGCGCTGGAGCACCGGATCACCGTCATCGCGACCTGGATGGACGTCCTCGGCGACACCGCCGCCCTCGAGGTCCGCCGAGCCAAGGCCCTGGCCCTGCTCGCCGACCCTCAAGCCGCCCTCGCCTTCGAAGAGACCTGCTACACCCACGCCCGCAGCGCGAAGAACTCGGTGGTCGAGTGCCGCGAGCCTGCGAGCGGTGTATCGAGACCATCGGGACCACAGCTACATCTGCACCTGCACGTGCACCTGTCCGAGGCAGCCGTCACCGGCCTCTCCCCCGTCGTGAGGGTCGAGGGCGCCGGCCGCCGCATGCCCATCCCCCTCGCCGCCGTCGAAGCATGGCTCGCCGACCTCGCCCCCGACACGACCATCAACCTCACCCCCGTCATCGATCTCACCGACCAGATCGCGGTCGACGCCTACGAAGTCCCGCTCCGGCTACAACGCCAGGTCGAGCACCGCGACCTCGTCTGCGTCTTCCCTTGGTGCGGACGCCGTGGCCGCCACGACCTCGACCACATCGAGCCCTACCTCCACCCCGACAACGGCGGCCCACCCGGCCAGACCAACAGCCACAACCTCGCGAGGCTGTGCCGGTTCCACCACCGCGTCAAGACCCACACCCACTGGACCTACCAACGCAACCCCCACGACGGCTCCTACGCCTGGACCTCACCCACCGGCGCCACCTACCGCGTCGACGGGACCGGCACCACCGCACTCTGAAGAACAGCCGTGCGACCGCGAGCTCGGATCCGCACTGACATGCCGAGGAGCGGACGGCATCAAGCGCGGTCGGGACGAGACCTTCAGTGAGCAGCCTCGCGAAGCATCGCGTCGAGTTCGGGGTCGGCTCCGACCTCTCGGACCTCCTGTGTGCAACGGCAGGCGGCTGCGATCTTGGCTGCCCACTTCAGCGCCTCGTCGTGTGAGGGCACGTCCACGATGGTGACTCCGCTGACGACATCCGGGGCCGAGCCGTCAGTGACCGTCCCGTCGGTGGCGACGAGGCTGGCCGGTTGGTCTTCCAGCCCTCCGGCGAGGACGTACACGCCAGCGTCGATGAGTTCTTGGCAGCAGGCGTGCGCGGCTCTCGCAACCTCGGGCATCTCCTCCTCGGGGATGTGATCCATAGCGTCGCTAGGGAACGTGATCAGATACTTCGTCATCGCAGACTCCCTTCCCGACGCGGGCTCCGAAGGAGAGCGCATCCCTTGACGAACGGTATGTCCCGCGTCCGAGGTGTGCCAGGGGGAGGAATGCACGAGATGATCTCCGCCACGACCGCTCATGCCGCAGATGGCGTGCGCGGCTACACGCGCTGCTGTCGCAGTGTGCGCGTTGGTGCTGAGGCGCCCGAGTCGTCAGACGGGATCGGTGAACGCGATCGGCTTCCCCGCCGCCTCGGCGTAGGCGATCTCCCGTCGAGTAGACGCTCCGACGTACCCACCCGGGTTGACCACCAGGACCCGGTCGGCCAGGTCGATCTTGCGCAGGTGAAGGGCGTCCAGGACGACCTTCTGCTCGGGGGTCGGCGAGTCGTCCGCTTCGCTCGGGGCGACGACGATGACTCCGGCAAAGGTCAGGTCACGGTTCGCCGCGCGCATCTCGGCCATGAACCTCGCCGACCCACAAATGCAGACGATCTCTGGACGATCTGGCACGACCCGACCCTAGCCAGGCCCTCGCGCTGACCGCCCGTGCGCTGAGCCCTCCGAGGGCGGGGCAGGATGGAGTCGTGGTGGCACTGCTCCCGGAGGACGAGGTCGTTGCTCTTCAGACGGCCGACTTCACCTACGCCGAGGTGGGGCCACGAGCGACGCCGTCCTCCCGGTCGACTACCACCACCTCCGCGAGTCGCGTCTCCTGGGTGGGCGGTCGTTCGAGGAGGCCGCCCGCCAGCTGATGCTGTGGGAGGTTCAGGAACGGTCCGGGATCCGGGTCGCGGCGTCGTCCCACGCCGTGATGAGCGGAGCCGTGGTCGTGATGCGGCTGGGAATCGGGCGCGCATCGTTGCGCGTGCCGTGCCGCGTCGTCCACACGGTCGACGAGCCCGACCGCATCGGCTTCGCCTACGGGACCCTGCCCGGGCACCCCGAGAATGGCGAGGAGCAGTTCGTCGTCGAGCGCGCCGCAGACGGTGGCGTGCGTCTCACCGTGTCCGCGTTCTCCCGACCGGCAACGACGCTGGCGCGGCTCGGTGGACCGGTCACGCCGTGGGTCCAACGCCGCATCACCCAGCGCTACCTCCGCGCCCTGGAGGCGCCCTAGTCCCGTGCGGTACGGCGCCGTCAGCCGACGGGTGTCCGCGCGTGGTCGCCACTGTCGGAGCGGAGGGCCTTCCAGCCCCAGCGGCCGAGGACGGCGGCGATGACGAGGTTGACCACGATGAGCACCGAGTGCGCGACGTAGTACGCGGTCGGGCGGTCCTCCTCGGTGGTGGCGAGCGCCTTGGTGAACTGCGCGTAGGTCACCACGTTCCAGACCGCGATCGCGAGCAGGACCAGGGCATGGCGGCGTTCGAGCTTCACGCTCCCGAGCGTAGGTGGACCTACCATCCCACTCATGACTCGGGGCCATTCGACGTACGTCGAGGAGGAGACGCAGCGCCGTGACTGGTCGCTGTGGGCCGACTGGACGCGGTACTTCTCGTGGGTGCTCCTCGCCGGTTGCCTCATCCTGCTGGCCTGGACGCTCGTGTTCGGTCACCGGGAGTCCTCGCTCGAGAACCTGGAACAGGACGTGGCCGCCGGGAGGGCGCACGACATCGAGACGACCCCGGGGCTCGGACGCGGAGGGCACGGCGTCGCCACCGTGCAGGTCGAGTGGCGCACGGGCGTCTTCCGCTACGCCACCTCGGTGGTCGAGGCCCGCCCCCGTGACAAGGGCAGGCAAGCCGCCCAGGACGACGGCGCCACGGGACGGATCGGCGAGGACCTGCGCAGCCACCTGACGGCCATCGACCCTGACGTGGTCGTCGAGCGAGTGGGCTACCCGAGGGGGTGGAGCTCGTCCGTGTTCTGGTGGCGGATCGACGGATGGCCCGTGTGGCTCATGGGGTTCGTCTGGCTCTTCACCTTCGCGATGATGGTCTCCGGGCCCGATCCTTGGCGGGCCACGAAGTCGGCCTGGTTCTGGCTCATGATCTCGCCGGCCGGCCCCATCGTGCTCATCGCCTTCCTGAGCCTGGGCGGCCCCACCGGCCTCGCGCCGGCACCCCGACGCGGAGCCCAGCGCCTGACCGGCGGGTGGGCGTTCCTGCTGTTCCTCGTCCTGAAGGGGCTCGTCGAGCTCCCGAACAGGTGAGACGCAGCGAGGCCCGCCACCTTCCGGTGACGGGCCTCGTGAGCGTTGCTGCGAGAGGTCAGGCCTTCTCGGCGTCCTCGTCGGTCGCCTCGTCCGTGGCGACCTCCTCGGCCGGAGCCTCCTCAGCGGGAGCCTCCTCAGCCGCAGCCTCGTCGGTGGCAGCCTCCTCGGCTGCCACCTCCTCCGCGGCGTCCTCGACCAGCGCGTCCTCGGCCACGGTGTCCGCGGTGACCTCGGTCTCGGCCGGGGTCTCCTCCACGGTCTCCTCGGCCGGGGCCTCAGCAGCCGGAGCAGCCGGAGCGGCCTTGGTGGCCGTCGACTTCTTCGGGGTGCTGGCCTTGGGGGCGTACGGCTCGGTCACGAGCTCGATGACCGCCATGGGGGCGTTGTCGCCCTTGCGCGGACCGATCTTCGTGATCCGGGTGTAGCCACCGGGACGCTCGGCGAACTGCGGCGCGATCTCGGTGAAGAGCGCGTGCACCACGCCCTTGTCCTTGACCGTGCGCAGCACCAGGCGGCGGTTGTGCAGGTCGCCCTTCTTGGCCTTGGTGATCAGCCGCTCCGCGACCGGGCGCAGCATGCGCGCCTTGGCCTCGGTGGTGGTGATCCGGCCGTGCTCGAACAGCGACGTCGCGAGGTTGCTCAGGATCGCCTTCTGGTGAGCCGGGCTGCCGCCGAGGCGGGGACCCTTCTTGGGGGTAGGCATTGCTTCTCTCGATTCTCCCGGGCCGTACCAGGTACCCGGGTAGGTGGTGTGGTCTCGACGAGCTCGACCAACGCGTGGTTCAGGTCAGTACTGCTCGTCCTCGACGAACGAGTCGTCGTCGTCGTCGTACGCCGCGAGGGCCAGCGACGGGTCGAAGCCCGGTGCGCTGTCCTTGAGCGAGAGACCCATCTCGTGCAGCTTCAGCTTGACCTCGTCGATCGACTTGGCGCCGAAGTTGCGGATGTCGAGCAGGTCCTGCTCCGAGCGGGAGATGAGCTCACCCACGGTGTGGATGCCCTCGCGCTTGAGGCAGTTGTACGAACGGACGGTGAGGTTGAGGTCCTCGACCGGCAGCGCCAGGTCCGCGGCGAGCTGCTCGTCGACGGGCGACGGGCCGATGTCGATGCCCTCGGCCTCGACGTTGAGCTCACGGGCCAGGCCGAAGAGCTCGACCAGCGTCTTGCCCGCGGAGGCGATCGCGTCACGGGGACGGATCGACTTCTTGGTCTCGACGTCGATGATCAGCTTGTCGAAGTCGGTGCGCTGCTCGACTCGGGTGGCCTCGACCTTGTAGGTCACCTTGAGGACCGGGCTGTAGATCGAGTCGACCGGCATGCGGCCGATCTCGTTGTCGGCGCCCTTGTTCTGCGCGGAGCTGACGTAGCCACGACCCCGCTCGACGACGAGCTCCATCTCGAGCTTGCCCTTGTCGTTCAGGGTGGCGATCTTCAGGTCGGGCGTGTGCACCTCGACACCGGCCGGCGGCGCGATGTCGGCGGCGGTGACGTCACCGGGGCCCTGCTTGCGCAGGTACATGGTGACGGGCTCGTCGTGCTCCGAGGAGACGACCAGGTCCTTGAGGTTCAGGATCACCTCGGTGACGTCCTCCTTGACGCCCTCGATGGTCGAGAACTCGTGGAGCACGGAGTCGATCTTGATGCTCGTGACCGAGGCACCGGGGATCGACGACAGGAGGGTACGGCGGAGCGAGTTGCCGAGCGTGTAGCCGAAGCCGGGCTCGAGCGGCTCGATGACGAAACGGGATCGGAAGTCGTCGACGACCTCTTCCGACAGGGTGGGGCGCTGTGCGATGAGCACGGTGTGTTTCCTTTCCGGGACCGACCGATATTTGAGGGTCTCGAACTAGAGGGTTGTGCCGGCGGGCACGGGGGTGCCCACCGGCCGCGACTCACTTCTTCGAGTAGTACTCGACGATGAGCTGCTCCTGGACCGGGATCTCGATCTGCTGCCGGACCGGGAGCTGGTGGATGAGGATGCGCATGCGGTCGGGCAGGACGTCCATCCAGCCCGGGAACAGGCGCTCGCCGAAGGTCTCGCGCGACACGATGAACGGCGTCATCTCGAGCGACTTCTCGCGCACGTCGACCACGTCGTACTGCGTGACCTGGAACGACGGGATGTCGACCTTCTTGCCGTTGACCATGAAGTGACCGTGGGTCACCAGCTGGCGCGCGTGACGGCGGGTGCGGGCGAAGCCGGCGCGGTAGACCACGTTGTCGAGACGGCACTCCAGGAGCTGGAGCAGGTTGTCGCCGGTCTTGCCGGGACGACGCGAGGCCTCGTGGTAGTACTTCCGGAACTGCTTCTCGAGGATGCCGTAGGTGTAGCGGGCCTTCTGCTTCTCGCGGAGCTGCAGAAGGTACTCCGACTCCTTCGGGCGACCGCGGCCGTGCTGGCCGGGCGGGAAGGGGCGGCGCTCGAACGCCATGTCGCCGCCGACGAGGTCAACACCCAGTCGACGCGACTTCTTGGTCATGGGACCGGTGTAGCGGGCCATGTCAGATGTCTCCTAAGTCTCGTCGTCGGGTCAGACGCGGCGGCGCTTGGGCGGCCGGCATCCGTTGTGCGGGGTCGGGGTCACGTCCTGGATGGTGCCGACCTCGAGGCCGATCGCACCCAGCGAGCGGATCGCGGTCTCGCGTCCCGAGCCGGGGCCCTTGACGAAGACGTCGATCTTCTTCATGCCGTGATCCATCGCCCGGCGACCCGCGGCCTCGGCGGCCATCTGGGCCGCGAACGGCGTGGACTTGCGGGAGCCCTTGAAGCCGACGGTGCCGGCGGACGCCCAGGCGATGACCGCACCGTTCGGGTCGGTGATGGTGACGATCGTGTTGTTGAACGTGCTCTTGATGTGGGCTTCGCCCTGAGCGATGTTCTTCTTCTCCTTGCGGCGCACCTTCTTGGCGCCCGCGGCCTGACGGCTCTTGGGAGGCATGCGTTATCTCCTGAGTTCGTGAAGTCTGAGTTCGAGTGGGCTCAGTGACCGAAGGTCACTTGGCCTTCTTCCTGCCGGCAACCGTGCGCTTGGGGCCCTTGCGGGTGCGCGCGTTCGTCTTGGTGCGTTGACCGCGGACGGGCAGGTTCTGCCGGTGACGGCGACCCTGGTAGCTCCCGATCTCGATCTTGCGGCGGATGTCCGCCTGGACCTCACGACGGAGGTCACCCTCGATCTTGTAGTTGCCCTCGATCTCGTCCCGGAGCTTCACGAGCTCCTCGTCGCCGAGCTGGTGGACGCGCATGTCCGGGTTGACCCCGGTGTTCGCGAGCACCTGCAGGGCGCGGGTTCGGCCGATGCCGTAGATGTAGGTGAGTGCGACCTCGATGCGCTTGTCGCGCGGGAGGTCGACACCGACGAGGCGTGCCATGAAAGGCGGTGTCCCTTCTTTGCCTGGAGGTGTCGTGTGCGTCTCGCGCCCCCGTCCTTCATATGACGGGGCCCTGGCCTCCAGACCGGGGGTGACACCGTCCACGGGGGGACGGCGAGCGATGACGCTTCTCTGGTGTTGTTCAGTTGTCGGTGCTGCTGGCGGCGCTGTCGGCTGGGCTCAGCCCTGGCGCTGCTTGTGACGCGGGTTCTCGCAGATCACCATGACGCGGCCGTGGCGACGGATCACCTTGCACTTGTCACAGATCTTCTTGACGCTCGGGTTGACCTTCACGGTCGATCCTCACTTCTTGTCGGCTGGTGTCACTTGTACCGGTAGACGATGCGACCACGGGTCAGGTCGTAGGGCGAGAGCTCCACGACGACCCGGTCCTGCGGAAGGATCCGGATGTAGTGCTGACGCATCTTGCCGCTGATGTGCGCAAGCACCTTGTGGCCGTTGCTCAGCTCCACACGGAACATCGCGTTCGGGAGGGCTTCCACGATGGTGCCCTCCATCTCGATGACGCCTTCCTTCTTCGGCATGTCCTCCGCAATCCGTTGTCGTCTGTTACCGGGTGGCCCGCGAACCGCCCCGGCGCGCTCCGCACCGTCGTACGGTGGGAATCGGCCGGGTGGACCTCGTGGAATCGTCCGGGAGCCTCATTCCCGCTGAAGAGCGGGCAGCCGCGAGGCAGCGCGAAACACACCCACGTTGGGCCGACCTAGAAGTCTAGACGACTTCCCGGCCGCACCGTTAATCGCGCGAGCGGCCCTGGACGCCCTGATCCGGACCACGACCACGTTTGTAGAGTTGCCGCGTGACGACGGGAGGGACGGCCAAGAAGCTCGCAGCGGTCGTCGGTGGCGGCATCTCCGTCGTGGGCGGCAGCGTGGGGCTCATCGTGGCCGAGGCACAGCTCGCCCGGAGGCAGATCGGCAACGCCGAGGGCGACGCTCCCGCGCCGTCCGGCTGGTACGGCCAGGGCCGCCCCGGCCCGGCCCTCAAGATCGCCCTGATCGGCGACTCCTCGGCCGCCGGCTACGGCGTCAGCACCGTCGAGGAGACCCCGGGCGCCTACCTCGCGAGCGCCGTCGCCGAGGTGGCGGACCGCCGTGTCTACCTCTCCTCGGTGGCCAAGGTCGGCGCCCAGTCGAAGGACCTGGCCGGTCAGGTGGACCTCGTCCTCCCCGTGGAGCCGCACGTGGCAGTCATCTTCATCGGCGCCAACGACGTCACCCACGCGGTGCCGCTCCGAGCCTCGATCCGGCTGCTCACCGCCCAGGTACGCCGTCTTCGCGCCGCGGGCGTCGAGGTCGTCATCGTCACCTGCCCCGACCTCGGGTCGATCGAGCCCCTGGCTCCCCCGCTGAAGCAGGTCGCCCGCTTCCTGTCGCGTCGGCTGGCAGCGGCGCAGGCCACCGCCACCCTCGAGGCGGGCGGACGCTCCGTGGCGCTGGCCTCCGTCCTCGGCTCGGAGTTCCAGCACCTCTCCGACCTGCTCTTCGGCCCCGACCGCTTCCACCCCTCCGCCGCCGGCTACGCGCGGATGTGCTCGGCGATCCTGCCCACCCTGCTCGCTGCCCTGGACCTCGCGCCCGAGGAGGACGAGGTCCCGGAGTACGACCGGGGCGAGGCTCTGCTCCCGATCGACATCGCCGCCCTCGAGGCCGCCCGCTACCCCGGCGCCTCGCTCGAGCCCGTCGACGAGGGCCACCCCGCCGGCGGCCGCGGTCGCTTCGTCCAGCTGCGGCGCCGTCGGCGTCAGCCCGACACCGACGTCGAGGCTCCCCAGCCGAGCGAGGGCGACGTCGAGCCCGATCCGCGGGCCACCGCCGACTCGAGCGGCGGCAGCACCGCGTGAGCTGACGGGTCCCCGTCAGTCGAGGGGGTGCGCGACCCCGTCCATCGGCACGGTGGGTGTGATGCCCAGCGTCTTCAGGATCGTGGGCAGCACGTCGGGCGTGCGGAACCGCGCGTCGGAGTCGTTGCTCGTGCCTCGCGACGTCCAGAAGACCATCGGGACCCGCTGCACGCTCTCCTGCGCACCTCCGTGGTCGCCGTACACGCCGTAGCTGGTCCTGTCGTGCAGCAGGCCGACCACGTCCGGTCCGTCAGGAGCCGCCATCGTGTCGACGATCTCCTGGCCGTGCGCCCGCCACCACGAGCGCTCGGACGAGGTCATCGCGTTGGTCCCACGCAGGGTGAAGTGGTCGCCGTCGCGGTAGTACGACGCGGTCACGCCCGGCATCGTCAGCATCGTGTCGGCCTTCGCCTTGCGCCCGGCCGCGTCGTTGAACTCCGGCCGGAGCCAGGCTTCGATCGCCGTGGACTGGTACGAGAACAGGAGGTGGCCGTCCGCATCCAGGATGTTCTTCACGTAGTCCGACGGGTTCGAGTACGTCACCTTGTCGGGCAGGACGGCCGCGGAGCCGGCGTCGAAGACTCCGAGGTCCGGCGGCGCGTAGTACCAGTTGCTGTCGCCGGCGTCGATCGTCTGCTTGCCGTAGAAGCTCTTGCCGTACGTCGCGCCGTGGTCGGCGGTGAGCACGACGAGGGTCCGCCCCCCGCGAGCCTCGTCGAGCTTCTTGACCTCGGCCAGCATCTTGCCGAGCTGGACGTCGGCGTTCTGCGCCGCGCACTTCACGTGCGTGGAGCCGGCGAGGGTCGAGCAGTCGGGTCGCGCGTTGGCGGCGTCGTCCTGGGCGCCCCACATGTGCCCGGCCTTGTCGATGCCGCCCATGGTCACGAACATCCCGGACCAGTTCTCGTTCTCCATCATCTCGATGGCGGCGTCGGCGACCCAGGTGTCGCCACCGAGGTGGCCCGGGTCGTTGCCCGGCACGAAGCGGTTGCCCTCGCCCTGGTACACCCAGGCGGGGAAGGACTGATGGGTGCCGTAGTCGTTGCCCTTGTCCGAGTTGACGAAGTACCGCCCGCACGCGGTGGTGAGATAGCTCGGCAACGCTCTGCCTGCCGGCTCCCGGTAGTTGAGCTTGCCCGTCGTCCCCGGGATGCCGAGGTTCGTGCAGAAGCCCGGTTTGGGTTGCTGCGTGATCGGGTCGATCACCGTGCGCCTGCTCGACATGCGCACCGCGATGTCACCGGTCGCCCCGGTGGCCGACTCGACGGCGTACGACTTCTCGCCGACGGTGATGAACTTGGTGCCGGGGTACGCCGTGTGCAGGTAGTCGGCGAGCTTCGGGTAGACGGCGCCGTTGTTCTTCTCGATGGAGGCGAAGTCCGCGAGGCTCAGGTCCCCGGTGATGTGCATGGCCCCGGCGCCCTTGCCGAAGACGTTGCCGGCGTCGCGGTAGGCCTCGTCGGTCCAGCCCATGTGTCGCGGCTGCAGGCCGGAGGTGATGACGTTGTGCGCCATCACGGTCTCGGAGGCCATGTACCCGAGGTAGGCCTTCTCGAAGTCGGTGCCCTGGGACCGGAGCCGACGGAAGTTCGGCATCGCGAACTGGTCGGCGTACTGCGGGACCATCTGGTCGAACAGCACGATCAGCACCCTGTCCGCGACCGGTGGCCGTGGTTTCGAGGCGGCCGGCCCGACCGGCGAGACGAGGCCGGCGCTGAGCGCCAGCCCGAGTCCTGTTGCAGCGATGGCGAAGACAGACGTACGGCGAGTCATGAGCCCCTCCCAGGCCGACCCGAGACTCCCACTCCCCCGTGCGACTCGGACCCTGCTCCCGGCGGACCGGGCTGTCAACGATTGCGCATGGCGCAACGCCGTCTGTCCCGATGCACCACCGTTCAGGACGAACGACGGTCTAGACGCCGGGCCGTCCGCGACCTCAGAAGCGGCTGACGATCGACTCCCGGATCGTGCCTGGCCGGACCCGCTGGGGGTGGTCGCCCACGGCGACCTCGGCAACGACCTTCTCCGTCTTGTAGGAGATGACGGTCACCAGGTCGCTGCCGCTCATCGACATCCAGCAGGTGTTGCCGGGGCCGGTGACGGCCCAGTAGGGCTTGGCGTACTCGCGGCCCTGGAGGTAGCGCGCCTTGCCCTGGAGGAGCTTCGGCGTGAAGGTGGCGCGGTCGACGATCGCGCCGTAGTCCGACATGGTGCCGGCCACGCACAGCTTCGAGCCGCGCTGGTTGATGGCCAGGCCGTGGTGGGCCGAGTCGAGGACGTACTGCTCGCGCGGCATGTCCTTCACCTCGTCGGCGATCGGCAGGTCGATCAGCCGGGTGACGCGGCCGGACGCCGGCTCCTTGATGCCTTCGAGCGTGTAGTCGCCGCCCCCGGTGGGGTCGCGTCGGTCGAGACGGAACTCCACGAGGCCGTGGAAGAACGACACCTGGGCGTAGATCGTCTTCTCGTCCGGCGTGATCGCGACGGGACGGACCGCGCTGCTCATGCCCGGGTGGCCGGCCTCCGCGAGCTCCTCCCCCATGTCCCAGCGCTTCGTCACCTGGAAGTCACGGGTCCGCACGATCTCGAGCCACCGGTCGGCCTTCACCGAGTCGCTGACCGTGTCGGCATCCACCGGACCGACGTACCCGAAGTCGCCGGGGGTGTAGACCCGGCCGATGGAGGCGTGAAAGATCCGCTTCCCGTCGCGGGAGTAGTTGTTCTCGTGCGGGGTGTCGCCGCTCGCGAAGGTGCGCAGCCGGTCGCCCATCGCGATCGTGGTGCCGTCGGGCAGGGTCTCGTCGACCATGCTGAACTCGATGACCTGGCGCTCGGTCGAGTCGGAGACCACGAGCCGGCGCTGGTCGGGCGAGACGCCCATGTGGTCGGTGCGGTAACCGTCCATCTGCTGCTCGCGGACGATGCTGTCCGGGTCCCCCACGGCCGCCTTGGCCAGGTCGATCCACACGACATCGGACAGGCTCGGCCGCGAGACCGCGAGGTAGCGCCCGTCCTTGGTGGTGAACATGTCGTCGACGTACTGGTCGTGGCCCTCGCCGATGCCCTGCTGGACGGCGAGGTAGAACGCCAGCCGGTCGGGTGCGGTGGCGATCGTCTGCAGCTCCTCGTCGAGGTCCGGGACGATGTCGATCGTCGCCAGCTTCTTCCGGGTGCTCGAGTCCACGACGGTCGCGGTGCCGTCCCAGTTGTTGCCGACCACCATCACGCTGCGCTGCGCGGGCGCCGACCGGCGCTCGTCGGGACCCTCGTCCGCGGCTGCCTCACCGGCAGCCGTCGGCAGCGCCGACAGCGCACCCACCAGGGCGCCCGACAAGGTCAGGGCAGCGGTGGCGGTCGCGGCGAGCGTCGGTCGCAGGCGCATCAGGTCTCCTCGTGGCGGAAAGGATCTCGGTCCATGAACGACCGAGACGCGGGCGAGGTCACGCATGACGAAGGCCCCCGGCAGGTGCCGGGGGCCTTCGTCGCAGCGTGCGAGGAGGTGGGTCAGGCAGTGATCAGTCGTTGCCGCGGAGGATCGCGAGGATCCGGAGCAGCTCGATGTAGATCCAGATGATCGTGACGGTCAGGCCGAAGGCCGCGCGCCAGGACTCCCGCTCCGGGAGGCGAGCGGCGATGCCGCGCTCCACGAAGTCGAAGTCGAGGATCAGCATCAGCACGCCGAGGCCGAGGCCGATGAAGCTGGAGACCAGGCCCATCGGGCCGAAGCCGTTGAAGCCGAAGCTGTTGTGGAACATGCTCAGCACGAAGTCGAGCAGCGAGATGGCGACGAAGCCGAACATCGCGGCCACGACCCAGGTGCGGAACTTCTGGCCGACCTGGATGTCGAAGAACTTGTACGCCGCCAGCGTGCCGGCGACCGCGCCGATGGTGCCGATGACGGCGCCGATGACGAGGCCCGGAGCGCCGTTGCCGTCACCGAAGGAGTACTCGATCACCTTGCTGAAGGCGCCGACGAAGACGCCCTGGAGCACGGCGTAGAGGAGCACGAGGCCCGGGCTCACGACGCGCTTGAAGGAGTTGACCATCGAGAGGGCGAAGCCACCCAAGGCGCCGACCATCGACAGCAGGTAGAGGCTGCGCGCGGTGTCCTGGGCCTCCTCGGGGGTGCCGAAGCCGCCGGTGAGCACCCAGGTCGCGACTGCGGCCAGGATGACGACACCCATGGTGATGCCGGTCTTCTGGACGACCGTGTCGATCGTCATGCGGCCCTGGTCGACCTGGGTCGAGAACGGGTCCTGCGGCCCGTCCCACCCGGCCTCGGGGGCCGAGGGGGTGCCGTAGGCGGGGTAGGTCACGCCGTTGCCGCCGTAGGTCTGGTTGCCATAGGCGTTGCCCTGGCCGTTGAATCCCTCCGACCTGCGGAAGACGGGGTTGCTGCTCTGCATTGCTGGCTCCTCGCAGACTGCGTCGCCGTCCCGACTGGACGACTCATGAGTACCGCGAGCCCCATGCTAGGGCGCAGACCTGAGGTGATCCTGAAAGGTCGACGAGCGCCGTCGGACGTGTCTCAGGCGCTCTCGAGGACGTCGCGCGCGAGGTCCGCGACGCCGATCATGCCGGCGTCGTTGCCGAGCGCGGCGATGCGTAGGTCCGGACCGGGTCGGTCGTCTCCCCCGGTGAGGTCGGCGGCGAGTGCTTCCTCCGTCGGCTCGAGCAGGACGTCGCCCGCGTCGCTGAGCCCTCCGCCGATCAGGACCAGCGCGGGGTCCAGCACGGAGACCAGGGACGAGATGCCGGTGGCGAGGTAGCGGGCCAGCTGCTCCACGAGCTCGACGGCGTCGGGCACCCCCTCGCTCGCGAGCCTCGTGACCATGAGGCCGGTCACCGCCGAGGCATCGCCACCCGCGGCGTCGAGCAGGCTCGGCGCGCGGCCGGCCTCGGCGGCGAGACGCGCGTCGCGCTGGAGCGCGTTGCCGGAGGCGTACTGCTCCAGGCAGCCGCTGCGGCCGCAGGGGCACCGGATGCCGTCGCGCACCACCCCGATGTGTCCGATCTCGGCGGCCACGCCGTGGGCGCCGCGGTAGATCGACCCGTCGACGATGACACCGCCGCCGACGCCGGTGCCCAGGGTCACCATGAGCTGGTCGGGGACGCCCGCGCCGGCGCCGAAGCGTGCCTCCGCCCAGGCGGCCGCGTTGGCGTCGTTCTCGACGACGACCGGGCACCCGACCTTCTTCTCGAGCAGGTCGGCGAGGGGATCGTCGCCCCACGCGACGTTGGGCGCGAACCACATCCGGCGCCGGTCCGCGCGCACGAAGCCCGCGGCGCTGATGCCGACGGCCTGGACGTCGTGGCGGCTGCGCAGGTCGTTGACGACCTCGGCGATCACGCCCCGCAGGGCGGCCGGGTCCTTCGCCGGCGTAGGCCTTCTCGTCTGCTCGACGACGAACCCGGAGTCGGAGACGACGCCGCCCGCGATCTTGGTGCCGCCGACATCGACCCCCACGGTGAGCGCCATGTCGCCACCTTTCCACACGGGCTCGCACGTGCCCACCACGGACCTTGCCGCACCGACCGGCCGGCGTACCCGTAGTCTTCACATACCGTCGGTATTCGAAGGAGTCGGTCCATGGAGTGGCACGAGGTCGTGGTCGTCGGAGCCGGCATCTCCGGCATCGGCGCCGCCGTCCGGCTCGCCGGAGCCGGGATCGACGACGTGCTCCTCCTCGAGGCGGCCGACGACTTCGGCGGCACCTGGCGGGCCAACACGTACCCGGGCTGCGCCTGCGACGTCCCGTCCCGGCTCTACTCCTACTCCTTCGCGCCGAACCCCGGGTGGACCCGGACGTTCGCGAACCAGCCCGAGATCCTCGACTACGTCCGCGGCACCGCCGAGGAGCACGGACTGCGCGACCGCACCCGCTTCGGGGTGCGGATGGAGGACGCGCGCTGGGACACCGGCTCCTCCACCTGGCGCCTGACCACCACGGCGGGCGACCTGGAGTGCCGGTTCCTGGTGGCCGCCGCGGGTCCGTGGAACGAGCCCGCCGTCCCCGCGATCCCCGGTCTCGATGCTTTCCCCGGGCCGGTCTTCCACTCCGCGCGCTGGGACCACGACGTCGACCTCCGCGGCAAGCGGGTCGCGGTCGTCGGGTCGGGCGCGTCCGCCGTGCAGTTCGTCCCCGAGATCGCGCCCGACGTCGCGCGGCTGCACCTCTTCCAGAGGACGGCGCAGTGGGTGCTGCCGAAGCCGGACCACGCCGTGCCCGGCCTCCAGCGGTGGGCACTCGGAGCGGTCCCCGGCCTGCGTGCCGGCAGCCGGGCGGTGGAGTACGCCGCGATGGAGCTGGTCGGGCTGGCGCTGAGGAACCCGCGCTACGTCGGGATCCTCCAGTCGGCCGGTGCGGCGTACCTCCGTGCCGTCGTGCGCGACCCGGAGCTCCGCGCCAAGCTCACCCCCGACTACCTCCTCGGGTGCAAGCGGCTGTTGTTCTCCAACACCTACCTCCAGTCCCTGACCCGACCCCATGTCGAGGTGCACGCCACCGAGGTGACGTCGGTCGAGGGCAGCACCGTGCGGGCGGCGGACGACTCGAGCGCCGAGGTCGACGCGATCGTCCTCGGGACCGGTTTCCACATCCTCGACATGCCGCTCGCCCAGCACGTCCACGACGGCGAGGGGCGCAGCCTGGACGACCACTGGGGCGGCTCGCCCGAGGCCTACCTCGGCACGCTCGTCCCCGGGTTCCCCAACGCGTTCCTCCTGCTCGGGCCGTCACTCGGCACCGGCCACACCTCCGCGTTCACGATCCTGGAGGCGCAGCTCGACCTGGTGGTCGACGCCGTGACCGCCGCCCGGCACGACGACGCCGCGGTCGAGGTGCGTCGGGAGGTGCACGACGCCTACGTCACCGCCGTGCAGTCAGCGATCCCGGGCACCGTCTACGACGGTCGCCACTGCCGCAGCTACTACGTCGACCGCAACGGCCGGAACAGCTTCAGCTGGCCCTGGTCGACGGGCCGGCTCGTCGACGAGGTGGGCAGCTTCCGGCGTGAGGACGTCCACCTGGTGCCGACCCCGGTGCCCGTAGCCTGACCGCGTGCACGGGACCTGGGAGGAGCTCAACCGCCGCCTCACCGGCGCGATCCTCGCCCTCGACCTCGACGACGCCCTCGTGATCGGCGACCGTCAGGAGAAGCCCCGCCGACGGCTGTTCTCGACGCCACCCCCTCCGCCGCCGCGGCGCTTCGTCCAGATCACCGCGGCCCGCACCGCCCTCATCGCGGAGTGCGTCGGATCGACGAGCTTCGGTGGCGACTGGGAGATGGAGCCCGAGACCGAGGAGACGCTGCTCCGCCAGGGCTGGGAGAGGCCGTGGAGCGTCGAGATGACGACGTTCCAGCGCGAGGCGCCCCTGGTGGGCGCCCCGCGCCTCGCGCTCGCGACCGTGCGCGCGCTGCAGGCGCTGGGCTGCGAGATGGAGGACCTCGAGGTGAAGCTCACCCGCGAGGAGTCCTGACCCGCCGAGCAGGTCAGTGGGTGGTGATGCTGATGTTGTCGAAGTCCATGTAGCTGGTCCGAGAGCCGGCCCAGTCCATCGTCGAACCACCGCGGAAGATCGACCACATCATGTGGCTGATGTGGACGTCGGAGCGTGTCCGGTAGACGTGGTTGGTGATGTTCAGGACCTGTTGACCGTCGAACCAGGCCTGCAGCTTGCCGTTGGCGACGCCGGGGCTGTTCATGGTGTAGCACTGCTGCACCCGGTGCCAGTGACCGCGCACGAAGGTCTTCGGCCAGGCGATGCCGTCCCCGTACCTCGACGTCTGCTTGGGCCCGTACATGTAGGACTCCATCTTCCCGCCGGCATGCCACATCATCCGGCCCGACCAGCCCTTGGATCCTCCGTAGTTCCCGCCGGCGGGCCACGTCGCGGCGACGCCGGGCGCCACACCGGAGAGTCCCGGCAGCTTGCCACCGATCGACCAGTCGAAGTTCGCGTCGAAGCGGATGTCGTAGGCGAGGCAGGCGTTGTCGACCTGCTTCGCGAGGGGGATCACCGCGACGATCCCGTTGTTCCCCGTCGGGTTGTCGTGGATGGTCCCCGCCTGGAGGGTGAGCCGGTAGACCTTGCCGGAGCCTCGCGTGTCCGCCTGGACCGAGGAGTCGTCGTAGTTCCTCTCGTCCCAGTAGCCGCCGCCGAGCTCGGCGTTGAAGCTCTTGGCCGAGATCCGCCCGGTCGGCAGGCTGTTGAAGCCGGCACTCTCGAGCACCGTGGTGCTGGCGAGCCTCGGGGTCGAGGGTTCGGGCTGCAGGGGTTGGTGGCCGAGCAGGGCGGTCGCAGCGAGCGACACGAGGACGAGGGGCGCGACGGAGCGGCGCAGCATGCAGATGTCTCCAGGGTCTCGGGGGCGGGGGTTCCCCTTGGATCGGCATCGACAGGGGCTGTCGGGCCGCCGTCGAACCTAGGCGCCGACGCGCCCCTGCGGTCACGTCGCCCGGCCGGCTGGTCCAGACCGAGCCAGCGACGTTTTGTCCGGGAATGACAGGGCGGAATCGGACAGACCTCGCACCCGCCGCGAGTTATGTCACAGGTTTCCCGAGCGTCGCAGGTCTCCCACACACCTCAGAGGTGCCCCCGGTGGGACTCGAACCCACACTGCGAGGTTTTTAAGACCTCTTCCTCTGCCGATTGGGATACGGGGGCGGGCCCCGGTCAGGAACCTACCCGTCCGCGAGGCTGCGCGCGCGGGTCAGCACGGCGTCCAGCATCGGCTCGGTCAGCCTGCCCGTGAAGGTGTTCTGCTGGCTGGGGTGGTAGCTGCCGAGAGCGGTGAACGGCCCGCCCGTGGGCGACACCAGTGTCGCCTCGGCGCCGTGCCCGAACCGGGGGCGGGGACGTGGCACCGTGCACCCGAGCTGCGCCGCCTCGCGGAAGAGGGCGTCCCAGGCGAAGGACCCGAGGCACACGACCACCCGCACGGACGGGAGGGACAGCGTCAGCTCGCGCCGCAGCCACGGCGCACAGGTGGAGCGCTCGGCCGGCGTCGGCTTGTTGTCGGGCGGCGCGCACCGGACGGCGGCGACCATCCGTGCACCCAGGAGCTGCTGGCCGTCTCCGGCGTGGACGGAGGTGGCCTGGCTGGCCAGCCCGGCACGGTGCAGGGCCGCGAACAGCCAGTCGCCGGAGCGGTCTCCGGTGAAGATGCGCCCGGTGCGGTTTCCGCCGTTCGCCGCCGGCGCCAGACCGAGCACCAGCACACCCGCCGTGGCGTCGCCCCACCCGGCGATGGGCCGGCCCCAGTAGGGCTCGCCTGCGTACGACGCCCGCTTGCGGTCCGCGACGTCCTCACGCCACGCGACCAGGCGCGGGCAGGCCCGGCACACGCTGACGCGGGCCGACACCTCGTCGAGCCCGGCGCTGCCGGCCAGGTCGACCACCTCCTCCGCCGTCGTCGCGACGGGAGTGCCGGCATCCGCCGGGTCGTCCGGCCATCCCGTCCCCGGTGGCACGGGCGACGGGAAGAGGGTCCCGGTCACCGGGTGCGGCAGCGGCGTGGCCGTCATCGGAGGTCCGCCACCGACCAGGCGATGCCGTCGAGGATGTCGCGGACCGAGACGCGGAGCCGGTCGACGCCCGTCCGGTCGAGCACGGACGCGAGGACGAGCGCTCCCCCGCCGATCACGTCCGCGCGTCCTGGGTGCATGTAGGGCAGCGCTCGTCGGGCCTCCACGGTCATCCCGAGCAGGTCCTGCACCGCGGCGAGCACGCCGTCGACGGGCACGGTCGCCCCGTCGAGCCCCTCTCGTTGGAGGGCCGGGAGGTCCAGGACGGCCGCGGCGACGGTCAGGCCGGTGCCGGAGACGGCGACGGCGGTGCGCGCGGACGACAGGTCGACGCCGTGGCCGGGCAGGGTGTCCAGGTGCCGGTCGACCTCGGCCCGTGCCGCGGCGACCTCGTCGGGCGTGGCCGGGTCGGAGGCGAGGTAGCGCTCGGTCAGCCGGACCGAGCCGATGTCGAGCGAGTGCGCCGCCTGTGGCTCCGTGCCGTCGCCGACGACGAGCTCCGTGGAGCCGCCACCGATGTCGACGACCAGCACCGGAGGGACCAGCCCGGTCGCGACCCGGGTCGCGCCGGCGTACGAGAGGGCGGCCTCCTCCGCACCGGGGACCACCTCCGGACGGACGCCGAGGCGCCGCTCGACCCCGTCGAGGAACACGGCGGCGTTGGACGCGTCGCGCACGGCCGACGTGCAGCAGAAGCGCACGGCGTCCGTGGTCACACCGAGCTCGGCGATGAGGCCGGCGTACTCGTCGACGGCCGCGAAGACGCGCTCGAGCGCCTCGTCGGCGAGCCGGCGGTCGCGGTCGACGTCCTGCCCCAGCCGCACCATCCGCGAGACCCGGACGAGCTCGGCCTCCTCGCCCGTGGCGCCGTCGAGGTCGGCCACGAGCAGCTTGATCGTGTTGGTGCCGCAGTCGACGGCGGCGACCCGGGTCGCCGTCACGGCTCGCCCGGCTCCTCGACGCAGGGTCCCGTGGCCCAGAACTCCCCCAGCGCGTCGACCACCTCGTCGCCCAGCGGGTTGACGCCCCGACCCTGCGCCAGTGACTGCCCGGCCAGCACGTGCAGGCACTTCACTCGGTCGGGCATGCCGCCGGCGGAGACCCCGTCGATCTCCGGCACCTCCCCGATCTCGCGGCGCGCCCCGAGGTAGCGCTCGTGCGCCGTCCGGTACGCCGCGGCGAGCCCCTCGTCGTCCGCGAGGCGCTGCGTCATCTCGGTCATGAGCCCCGAACCCTCGAGCGTGCCGATGAGCGAGGCCGCCCGCGGGCAGGTGAGGTAGAAGGTCGTCGGGAACGGCGTCCCGTCGGGCAGCCGTGGCTCGGTCGTCACCACGTCGGGGTTGCCGCACGGGCAGCGGTGGCCGATGCCGTGGACCCCGCGGGGTGGCCGGCCGAGCTGGGCGGCGACCACGGCCTCGTCACGCGCGTCGATCACAGGTCGGTCACGGAGCGGGTCAGCCTCCGCTCTTCGTGTCCTGCTTGGTGAGCCGCTTGGCCGGCTCGGCCTCGTTCGCCGCCGGAGGGGTGCCCGCGGTGTCGACGCTGGTCAGCGTGGTCTGCCACCACTCCGGGTCGGGGTCCTTGGTCGCGTCCGGGTCGGTGAGGGAGTCCTCGTGGTCGAGCGGCCTCCCGTCGGCGTCGAGGACCTGGTAGCCCACCTCGCCGGGAAACCCGAAGGCGAACCGGGCCCGGGCCTGCGCCACGAGGTAGGCCGGGTCGTTCCAGCGCTGCTTCTCGCGCTGCAGGTCCGCGATGTCGGAGCGCGAGGACGCGATGGAGTCCTCGAGCGAGGCGATGTGGCGGCGCTGCTCGACGTACGCCCGCAGGCTGGAGGCGTAGGAGACCAGCAGCACCCCGAGCACGAGCACGAGCACGGCTGCGCGCGACGTGAGTCGCGGGCGCAGCGCGGTGATCGCTCCCTCGGCGTCGGTCGCGCGGGCAGGGCCACGTCCCGGGCGCACACCGGGCCGCGCACCGGGTGTGCGCGGCCTGCGCGCACCACCCGCCCGAGGTGTGCCACGTCCACGTCCGCCGCCGGGTCGCTGCACCATGCGGCCTAGTCTGCCGTCAGGAACCCGCGTATCGCGGGAACGCCCCGCGCCCGGCGTAGCGCGCCGCGTCGTCGAGCTCCTCCTCGATGCGCAGCAGCTGGTTGTACTTCGCCACCCGCTCGGACCTCGCCGGGGCTCCGGTCTTGATCTGCCCGCAGTTCGTGGCGACCGCGAGGTCGGCGATCGTCGTGTCCTCGGTCTCGCCCGAACGGTGGCTCATCATGCAGCGGAACCCGCTGCGGTGGGCCAGGTCCACGGAGTCGAGGGTCTCGGTCAGCGAGCCGATCTGGTTGACCTTCACCAGCAGCGCGTTGGCCGACTTGTCGGCGATGCCGCGCGCGAGGCGGGTCACGTTGGTGACGAAGAGGTCGTCACCGACCAGCTGCACCTTGTCACCGAGCGCTGCGGTCATCGCGCCCCAGCCCTCCCAGTCCTCCTCGTCGAGCGGGTCCTCGATGGACACGATCGGGTAGGCGTCGACCAGGCCGGAGTAGTAGCTGAGCATCTCCTCGGAGGACTTCGTCCCACCCTCGAAGGCGTAGGAGCCGCTGTCGTGGAACTCCGACGCCGCCACGTCCATCGCGAGCACGATGTCCTCGCCCAGCGTCAGGCCGGCCTTCTGCACCGCCTCGCCGATCAGGTCGAGCGCGGCCCGGTTGCTGGCCAGGTCAGGGGCGAAGCCGCCCTCGTCACCGAGGCCGGTGGCGAGGCCCTTGGCCTTCAGCACCGACTTGAGCGCGTGGTAGACCTCCGCGCCCTGGCGCAGCGCCTCACGGAACGTCGCCGCACCGATCGGCGCGATCATGAACTCCTGGACGTCGACGTTGGAGTCGGCGTGCGACCCGCCGTTGAGGATGTTCATCATCGGCACCGGGAGCAGGTGGGCGTTCGGCCCGCCGACGTAGCGGAAGAGCGGGAGGTCGGCGCTGTCCGCCGCGGCCCGCGCCACGGCGAGCGAGACGCCCAGGATGGCGTTGGCGCCGAGCTTGGCCTTGTTGTCGGTGCCGTCGAGGTCGCGGAGCGCCTGGTCGACGAGTCGCTGCTCGGAGGCCTCGAAGCCGACGAGCTCGGGGCCGATGACGTCGAGCACGGCGCCGACGGCGTTCATGACGCCCTTGCCGAGGTAGCGGTCGCCGCCGTCACGCAGCTCCACCGCCTCGAAGGCGCCGGTCGACGCGCCCGAGGGGACGGCGGCGCGACTGACGGTGCCGTCGTCGAGGGCGACCTCGACCTCGACGGTGGGGTTGCCGCGCGAGTCGAGGATCTCGCGTGCTCCTACTGCTTCGATCGACGCCACGTCGCGCTCCTGGGATCGGTGTCGGGGATGCGGGCCAGAGGGCCCGGACCTGCTCAGCCTAGACAAACGCACGCGCGCGTCCACCCCCTCGTCCCACCGGTGCAGATGCGTGTGGGAACGGGTGTCGCGGAGCGTGGTTTCGGGCAGCGGCCTCAGGCAGGATGGCGCGCCACGAGCGCGCGTACGGCGTCGCGCAGGGCCTGCTCGGGGTCGACCCCCACGTCGCGGGCCTCGCGCACCAGGGCGAGCAGCCGGTCGCCGATGTCGTCGCTCCCGGTCGCGGCGGGTTCCTCGTCGAGGGCCCCGGCCCTGGCCAGCCGGCCGACCACCTTGTCGGCGTACGCCAGGGCCGGCAGGCCGACCGGGATGCCCTCGAGCACGGAGGACCGCTGCTTCTCGGCGGCCTTGAGCCGCTCCCAGTTGCGGTCGACCTCCTCGGCGTCGGCCACCTCGAGCCCGGCGAAGACGTGCGGGTGCCTGTAGACGAGCTTGTCCGCGATCCCGCCAGCGACGTCGTCGATGTCGAAGCCCTCCGGGTCCTCGGAGGCGATGCGCGCGTGGAAGTACACCTGGAGGAGGAGGTCGCCGAGCTCCTCTCGGAGGTGGTCGCGGTCACCGGAGTCGAGCGCCTCGAGCACCTCGTAGGTCTCCTCGAGGAGGTACGTCGCCAGCGACCGGTGGGTCTGCTCCCGGTCCCACGGGCAGTCCACGCGGAGGCGGTCCATCACCTCGACGAGGTCGAGGAGCCGCCGTCCCCGACCGGCGTCGGGGTCGTCCGGGATCACCCCGGGGCGCCGGCGCCGCACCGCAGGGGCGCGGGGATCTGGGCGACGACCGTGGCGGGCGGGGCCGCCTCCCCGTCGTCCTTGGCCTCCTGCGACTGCGGCACCGAGAGGGATCCGGAGTCGGGGACCATGACGCCGTCGACGAGGTCGCCGAAGCGCGGGTCGATGCTGATGTCGGCCTTGTCGGCGAGCGCGAGCCGCAGGCGCTGACCCTCGGCGTACGCCTTGTCGTCGTCCACCTGGTCGGCGCGATTGCCGGAGTCCTCCAGCGACTGACGCCCGGCCGCGAGGACCGTCATCTGCGCCCGCGAGAAGTCGAGGACGAACTCGTCGAAGGTGCCCTGGAGCTCCTCGGGCACACCCTCGCGGGCGGCTTCGTTCTGCTGGACGGCCGCGTCGACCTTGGCCTGGTCGACGTCCACGTCGGCTCCGACCTCGAACGCGAGCTCGTTGTTGATGAGCAGCTCCAGCGCACGGGACCGGGCGTTGCGCGTCGGCGTGCCGGTGTCGGTCGCCCCGGGAAGCCCGCCGAGCTCGCACAGCACCTGCGCGAAGCTGTCGACCTCGTCGTCGGTGATCGCGTGGCCGTCGACGTCCGCTGCCACGCCGGGATCGTTGTTGCCGGAGCACGACGACGCCAGCACGGCGAGGCAGACAGCTGCGGCGACCCGTCCGGCGCGCTTCACCTTCACGACCGTGGCACTCCTTCGTCCGGTCTCCAGGCTCACGACGCGGCGGCCGGGGAGACGGGACGGTCGATGACGGAGTCGACCACCTCGTGCACCCAGGCGAGCAACGCCTCGTCCCGGAGTGGCTGCCCCCCGACCGGAGCGGTCGACGGGCGGGGCACCAAGATCGTACGCACGGCGTCCTTGACCACGGTGCGCGGGTAGAGCCGGTTGAGCCGGATCCGCCCGGACTCGGGGAGCGCGACGGGGGCGAACCGGATGTAGCTCGACTGCACCGTCACGTCGGTCAGCCCGGCCTGGCGGGCCCGTGCGCGGAGCCTGGCGACCTGGAGGAGACTCTCGACGGGCGACGTCGGCTCGCCGTACCGGTCCTTCATCTCGTCACGCAGGGCCGTGACGTCCTCGTCGGACCGCACCTCGGCCAGTCGCTTGTACATCTCCAGACGCAGCCGCTCGCTCGACACGTAGTCGTGGGGCAGGTGCGCGTCGACCGGGAGCTCGATCTTCATCTCGGTGGACTCCAGGGGCCCCTCGCCCTTGAACTCGTTGACCGCCTCGCCCACGAGGCGCACGTAGAGGTCGAAGCCGACGTCGGCGATGTGCCCGCTCTGCTCGCCTCCGAGGAGGTTGCCGGCGCCCCGGATCTCGAGGTCCTTCATCGCGATCGCCATGCCCCCGCCCAGGTCGGAGTGCTGCGCGATCGTGGCGAGCCGCTCGTGGGCGGTCTCGGTCAGCGGCTTCTCCGGCGGGAACAAGAAGTAGGAGTACGCACGCTCGCGTCCGCGGCCGACCCGACCACGGAGCTGGTGCAGCTGGCTGAGCCCCAGCGTGTCGGAGCGCTCCACGATGAGCGTGTTGGCGTTGGACACGTCGAGCCCGGACTCCACGATCGTCGTGCAGACCAGCACGTCGAAGCGCTTCTCCCAGAAGTCGACCATCACCTGCTCGAGCCGGTGCTCCCCCATCTGGCCGTGGGCCGTGCTCACCCGTGCCTCGGGCACGAGCTCGCGGATCCGGGCGGCGGCACGCTCGATGGACTGCACCCGGTTGTGGATGTAGAAGACCTGGCCTTCGCGGAGCAGCTCGCGCCGGACCGCGGCGACGACCTGCCGGTCCTCGTAGGCGCCCACGTAGGACAGCACCGGGTGCCGCTCCTCGGGCGGTGTCGTGATCGTGGACATCTCCCTGATGCCGGTCACGGCCATCTCGAGGGTGCGTGGGATCGGCGTCGCCGACATCGCGAGCACGTCGACCGCGGTGCGGAGCCGTTTGAGCTGCTCCTTGTGCTCGACGCCGAACCTCTGCTCCTCGTCGACGACGACGAGGCCGAGGTCCTTGAACCGGATGTCCGGGTTGAGCAGGCGGTGGGTGCCGATGACGATGTCCACGGTGCCGTCCGCCAGCCCCGCGAGCACCGCCGTCGCCTCCTTGTCGGACTGGAAGCGGCTCAGCGCCCGGAGCTCGACCGGGAAGCCGGCCATCCGCTCCGCGAACGTCGACAGGTGCTGCGTGACCAGCAGGGTGGTCGGCACGAGCACCGCGACCTGCTTGCCCTCCTGGACCGCCTTGAACGCCGCGCGCACCGCGATCTCGGTCTTGCCGTAGCCGACGTCACCGCACACCAGGCGGTCCATCGGGACCTCGCGCTCCATGTCGCGCTTGACCTCGTCGACCGTGGTCAGCTGGTCGGGCGTCTCGACGAACGGGAACGCGTCCTCGAGCTCGCGCTGCCACGGCGAGTCGGGGCCGAACCGGTGGCCGCGGGTCGCCTGGCGAGCGGCGTAGAGCTTGATCAGCTCGGCGGCGATCTGCCGGACCGCCTTGCGGGCGCGGCCCTTCCGCTTCGCCCAGTCGGAGCCGCCGAGCCGGTCCAGGCTCGGCATGTCCCCGCCGACGTACCGCGTGACCTGGTCGAGCTGGTCGGTCGGCACGTAGAGCTTGTCGGGCGGCCCGCTCGCCCCTCCTGATGTGCGCTTCGAGGAGCCGTACTCCAGGACGAGGTACTCGCGGGTGGCGCCGTGGACGACACGCTGCTTCATCTCGACGTAGCGGCCGACCCCGTGCTGCTCGTGCACGACGTAGTCGCCCGGCTTCAGCTCGAGCGGGTCGATCTGCTTCTTGCGCCGTGCCGGCATCCTCCGCATGTCCTTGGTGGACGAGCGCTGGCCGGCGAGGTCGTCGCCGGTGAGCACCGCGAGCTGCTGGGCCTCGTCGACGAGACCGTGGAGGAGGGTCCCCGTGGTGACGGCGACGACGCCCGCGGGCACGTCGTCGGCCGCGTCCAACGACTCCACGAAGCGGGCGGCGACGTCGCGGTCGGACAGGATCTCGACCATGCGCTGGGCGGGGCCGTGGCCCTCGTAGACCAGCACCAGCCGGCCGCCGGTCGACAGCCAGGCGCGGATGTCGACGACCGCCCTCTCCACGTCGCCGTGGTAGGTCTCCGCGGGCCGGATCGGCACCGCGACGGTCTCGACCGCGCCCGACTCGACGTCCACGTCGGCTCGGACGACCTCGCCGAGCGAGTCGCGCAGCGGCACCCGCTCCCCCGACGCGTCGACCTCGTCCTCGATCGCGATGCCGAACGGCGAGACGCTCCACCACCCCTTGCCCTGCGCGAGCACGTGCGCACGCACGTCGCCGAGGGTGCGGTACGACGCCGCGCCGAGGTCGACGGGGGCGGATCCCCCGCCCGCGGCAGCGGCCCAGGAGGCCTGCAGGAACTCCTCGCTGGTCGCGACGAGGTCGTGGGCGCGCGTGCGCACCCGCTCCGGATCGAGCACCAGCACGTGGGTGTCCTCCGGGAGGAGGTCGACGAGGAGCTCCATGTCGTCGACCAGGGCCGGCGCGAGGGACTCCATGCCCTCGACGGCGTGGCCCTCGGCGAGCCGCTCGGTGATCTCGCGGAGCTCGGGGTGCTCCTGGCCGAGCTCGAGAGCCCGCATCCGGACCGCGTCGGTCAGCAGCAGCTCACGGCACGGCGGCGCCCACAACCTGTCGACCTTCTCCGTCGTCCGCTGGTCGGCGACCGAGAACGACCGGACCTCCTCGACGTCGTCGCCCCAGAGCTCCACCCGCAGGGGGTGCTCCTCCGTCGGCGGGAAGACGTCGACGATGCCGCCGCGGACGGCGAACTCGCCACGCCGCTCGACCAGGTCGACCCGGTGGTACGCCGCGTCGGCCAGCCGTCGGACCAGGTCGTCGAGGTCGATGGACCCGCCTACCTCCAGCTCGACCGGCTCGAGGTCGGCGAGCCCCTTCACCTGCGGCTGCAGCACCGAACGCACCGGCGCGACGACCACCTTGAGCGGGCCCGTCGTCGGTTGGTCCCCGGGGTGCGCGAGCCGGCGGAGCACGGCCAGCCGCCTGCCGACGGTGTCGCTGCGCGGGGACAGCCGCTCGTGCGGCAGCGTCTCCCAGGACGGGTACAGCGCGACCAGGGTCGGGTCCATGACGCAGCCCAGCGCCTCGACGAGGTCCTCCGCCTCACGGGCCGTGGCGGCCACAGCCAGCACGGTGCGCCCCGCGTCGACGAGGCCCTTGACCACGAAGGGTCGCAGCGCTGCCGGCCCCGTCAGGTCGCGCGCGGGCACGTGGGCCCGGGGCGCGTCCTCCAGCGCCGAGGCGAGCACCTTCTCCTGCAGCACCAGCTCGGCCAGGCCGACCAGACTCACGACTCCACCACTCCCACGCACACGACGACAGCCCCCAGCCGGCGTCGGACGGGGGGTTCGCGCTCAGTGTAGGCCGCGGCTCCGACAGGGAAGGATGGCCGCATGAGCGAGGACATCCCGGCCCCTGAGCACCAGGTCCCCGAGGGCGTCGACGACGCCACCGTCGAGGCCCTCGGCACGTTGAGCGAAGCGCTCGAGTGGGTGGAACGGGCCCGGGGCCACCTCTACGAGTTCCACCAGCTCAGCGGCCGCGCCGACCTCAAGCTCGGCGACGCCGTGGACGAGCTCGAGGCGGCCGGGCACCGGGAGGTCGCCGACCGGCTGCGCACCGAGCTCGTCGGCCGCAACGTCCTCGAAGGGCGATGGACCTTCCAGGTGGTCGAGGAGTACGACGACGGCTACTGGTCGGCCTTCCGCGACCTCGAGCGCGAGGCCCGCGAGCAGCTCGCCTCAGGGCGACGCCACCTCCTCGAGGCGAGGATGAAGGAGGAGCGGCGCACGCACGGTCATCCCGCCCACACCGCCCACCCAGGCACGAACCCTCTGTAGGCTGCGGCGGTGGATCCGTTGACGATCACGACCGAGCGGGACGTCGCGCGCGACGTGCTGAGTCACTGGATCGTGGACCAGGCGACACGCACCGGTCCTCCGCTCCGCGTGCTCGAGGTGGGTTGCGGGCGGAGGTGGACCGTCGACGTCGGCGAGGCCGACGTCCGGATCACCGGGATCGATCTCGACGAGGCTGCGCTCACCCACCGCCGCGACGTGGTGGGCGACCTCGACGAGGCGATCCTCGGAGATGTGCGGACTGTCCCCTTCCTCGAGGGCGTCTACGACGTCGCCTACTCGGCGTTCGTCCTCGAGCACGTCGCCGAGGCGGAGTCCGTCCTCGACGGCATGGTCGATGCGCTCAAGGGGGGCGGCCTGCTGGTCCTGAGGATCCCGGACAAGTACACCGTGTTCGGGTTCCTCTCCCGCCTGCTGCCGTTCTGGGTCCACGTGCTCTGGAAGCGGTGGGTGGAGGGCAACAAGAACGCCGGCCAACCCGGGCACGACCCGTACCCGGTCGTGTACGACGACGTGGTGTCACGCAAGGGCCTGCACGCCTACGCCCAGCAGCGTGGGCTCCAGCTCCTGGATGAAGCGGGGACCAACCCCCACATCGCCTCGATGGGGCGCCTGGCACCGGCGGGCATGGCGGTCCAGAAGCTGTTGGCCCTGCTCTCCGTCGGCCGACTGGCGGGGACCCACAACAACCTGACCGTGGTCATCCGAAAACCACTCCCGGCAGCCTGAGCAGGTGACAGCAGGCTCGCCCGCCGTCGAGGTGGAGGTGGACGACCGGGTCGTCCGGGTGACCAACCCCGACCGCGAGTACTTCCCGGCGCGCGGCGAGACGAAGCTCGACCTCGTGGAGTACTACCTGTCCGTCGCCGACGGCATCGTCAACGCCTTGTACGAGCGCCCGTGCATGCTGCACCGCTTCCCGAAGGGCGTCGCCGGGGACAAGGTCCACCAGAAGCGGCTGCCCGCCGGAGCCCCGACCTGGATGGAGACGGTGCGGCTGTACTTCCCCCGGTGGGGCCGCACCGCAGACGAGCTGTGCGTGACCGAGACCGCGCACGTCATCTGGGCCGTGCAGATGTCGACGGTGGAGTTCCACCCCTGGAACAGCCGTCGCGCCGACACCGAGAAGCCGGACGAGTGGCGCATCGACCTCGACCCGGGTCCGCTGAGCGACTGGGACACCGTCCGCCGGGTCGCCCACGTCACCCGCGAGGTCCTCGACGAGCTCGGCGCGGTGGGCTTCCCCAAGACCAGCGGCGGCAAGGGCATGCACATCTACGTGCGCATCCCGCCCCACCACGGCTTCCAGGACGTGCGCCGGGCGGCGCACGCGTTCGCCCGCGAGGTGGCCAGACGGGCCCCGGACGACGTGACGACCGAGTGGTGGCGCAAGAACCGCGACCCGCACCACCTGTTCGTGGACTGGAACCAGAACACCCGCGACCACACGATCGCCGCCGCCTACTCGGTCCGCGGCAACCCCGAGGGCACGGTCTCGACGCCGATCCGGTGGGACGAGGTCGACGACTGCGAGCCCGGCGACTTCACGATCGCCACGGTCCCGCCCCGCTTCGCGGAGCTCGGTGACCTCCACGCACGCATCGACGACGAGGTCTTCGACATCGGCCCGCTCCTTGCCTGGGCGGACCGGGACGAGCGCGACGGCGCCGAGACCCCGGACGACCCGGCGGAGTGACAGAAGGCGTCAGTCGGTGCCGTGGCGGCGCACGAATTCCACGATCGGGTCGGCCAGCTCGGGACGGCACACGATGAGGTCCGGCAGCAGGACGTCGTCCTGGTTGTACTCCAGCGGTGACCCGTCGACGCGGCTGGTGAACAGCCCGGCAGAGCGGGCCACGGCGACCGGCGCTGCCGAGTCCCACTCGTACTGACCCCCGGCGTGGACGTAGGCGTCCGTCACGTCGCGGGTCACGGAGATGACCTTGGCTCCCGCCGAGCCCATCGGCACCAGGTCAGCGCCGATCTCCTCCGCGAGGGCCTGCACGAACGCGGGCGGGCGGGTGCGGGACACCGCGATGCGAGGACGTTCCGACGTACGGGGCGGCACCACCGGCGGCTCGCCGGTGTGGAAGGTGGTCCCGAGCCCCGGCTGCGCGACGGCGCCGGCGACCAGGTCGCCGCCCTGCCACAGCGCCACGTGGACGGCCCAGTCGTCGCGCGGCGGCTCGGAGAACTCACGGGTCCCGTCGAGCGGGTCGACGATCCAGACCCGGTCGGACCTCAGCCGTGCCTTGTCGTCCTTGCCCTCCTCGGACAGGACCGCGTCGTCGGGCCGCGCGGCCGCGATGAGCTCCATCAGCAGCTCGTGCGCGGCCAGGTCGCCGGCGTCCTTGAGCTCCTTGCCCTCGAGCCCCTCCTGGCGCACCGCGAGGAGGAGCTCACCCGCAGTCGTGGCGAGCCAGGCGGCCAGCTTGTGGTCGTCCCCGAGGACGTCGGACGGCGGTGCGCTCGGAGCAGGGCGGGCCATCGGGTCACCCTCTCATGCCCGTTCGGGCACCCTCGCATGACCCGGGCCCCGCCTCACGGCGTAGTCCCACATGACCCCTTAGCACTATTCGGGACCTTTTCGGGACTTTAGTCCGTCAAGACCCCTCGCATAGGTCCCGAAGTGCCCTAACCTCATTCCAAGAGCCGAGGACAACCCCCCTCGCCCCGGCTCATGGGAGTTCGACCGTGGGTGCCCCCGCCCCGCGGTCGCCACAAGTCTGTTGGGAGGCAGTCTTGATCCGCAACATCGCCTTGGCCGCTGCATGTGCAGCCGCCTCCACCGTCGTCCCGCTGGCCGTCTCCGCTGCGAGCGCCACCGATGCGACCGCCACCGACGCGGGCCCCGCGTTCATCATCCACGACACCCGGATCGACGCCTCGAGCGGTCTGGCCGCCAGTCACCGCTTCGCCGACACGTTCTACACGCACAACGACGGCGGCGACGGACCCCGGGTCTTCGCCCTCGACGGCGAGGGACAGACCCGGTCGGTCCTCCGGGTCACCCGCGCCAGGAACGTGGACTGGGAGGACATCGCCACCGGTCCGCACCGTCGGGTCTGGGTCGGCGACGTCGGCAACAAGAACCTGCGCCGCAGCACCGTCGCGGTGTACCGCTTCGCTGAGCCCAGGCGGCTCGCCCCCGCGGTGAAGGTCCGCGCCACGAAGTTCTCGCTGCGCTACCCCGACGGCCGCCACGACTCGGGCGCGATCATGGTCCACCCCCGCTCGGGCCGCGTGTACGTCGTGTCCAAGGACTCCGAGGCCGGCGCGATCTACCGTGCGCCGCACCGCCTGTCCTCGCGTCACGCGAACCGGCTCGTGAGGGTCGCGTCCGCACCCGCCCAGGTGACCGGCGCCAGCTTCGCCCCCGACGGCTCCGACTTCGTGCTCGGCACGGAGGCGGAGACCTACCTGTACTCGAAGTTCGGCGGCGAGCCCGTCGTCGACACCAAGCCGGGCGACCTGAGCGCGAGCGACTCTGTCGCCTTCACGCGCAACGGCTCCGACCTCCTCGTGGGCACCCGGGGCATCAACAGCCCGGTCTACGCCAAGAAGCCGAACCGGACCGGCAACCCGAACCCCACGCCGACGCCGACGCCCACCCCGACGCCGACGCCCACCCCGACGCCCACGCCCACCCCGACGCCCACGCCCACCCCGACGCCCACGCCCACCCCGACGCCCGACGCCCACCCCGACGCCCGACGCCCACCCCGACGCCCACGCCCACCCCGACGCCCACGCCCACCCCGACGCCCGACGCCCACCCCGACGCCCGACGCCCACCCCGACGCCCGACGCCCACCCCGACGCCCACCCCGACGCCGACCCCGACCCCGACCCCGACCCCGACTCCGGCGACCCTGATCAACGCGCCGTTCGACCCGCTGGCGACCGGGCAGATGACCGGTGCCGGGTTCAAGTCACAGTTCGGCGGCACCGAGTACGGCGCCAGCATCTTCGACGACTCGACCGTCGCGGCCGACAGCCGGGGCAACGGCAAGGCGTACCGCATCCAGCTCGATGCCGGCACCATCCGCAGCAACCCCACCGGCAACAACGGCATCGTGCTCGTCGTCCCGCTGGCGAGGCAGGTCGACAACGCGTGCCTGTCCTACGACCTCAAGTTCGACGCGAACTTCGACTGGTCGCTCGGCGGCAAGCTGCCCGGCCTCTCCGGGGTCGCTCCCGGCGTCTCGCCGACGCTTCCCGCCGGTGGCGGCAGCCCCGGCGACAAGGGCTGGTCGGGCCGGGCCATGTGGCAGCCCAACGGCGGGATGATCTCCTACATGTACGGGCCGCGCCAGGTCGACTACTACGGCGACGGCATCAAGTGGAGCAAGGGCGTCGTGCGCGCCACGTGGCACGCCGTCAAGATGTGCTACACGATGAACACCGTCGGGGCCAACGGCGGCAACACCGACGGCAAGCTGCAGGTCTGGCTCGACGGCACCCAGGTGCTCAACGTCACCAACCACGTCTTCCGCGAGCGCACCGACGTCCACATCAGCCACCTCATGTGGTCGGTCTTCCGCGGCGGCTCCACGATGGACTGGGCCGGCGACTGGGACTGCTGGATCGACTTCGACAACGTCAAGGTCACGACCACCAGCTGAGTGCTCAAACGTGACAGAGGGTGCTGGTCTGGACATCAAGGACCAAAACCCTCCGACACCGAGACTAAAGTCCCGAAAGCCTCTAATCTATAAGAGTCGGCAGCAGCCCTCGGGCTGCTGCTGGCTTGGGAGAAGGACGCGACGAAAACCCCCTTGTCGTCGCGTCGAGGTCAAGCTGTTGGGAGGCAGCCTTGCTACGTCGTACTTTTACTGTGTTCAGCCTTGCCCTGGGCACCGCCTTGTCGCTCGTCGTCGTGGGTTCGCCCACCGGCGCCGCCTCGGCTGAGGCCAACCGTCGGGCCACCCTGTGGTCCGCCGACTTCGAGTCGAACCAAGCCAGCCGGATGTCGAGCGACGACGTGTCCATCGTCAACGTCGGCGGCACGGCCGGGAAGGTCTACCGGGTCGCGCTGGAGGCCGGCACCATCCACAGCAACCCGTCAGGGAACAACGGCGTCGTGGCGATGGTGGGCCTGTCCCGCTCGGTCGACGACGCCTGCATCCGCTACCGCGTCCGCTTCGACAAGGGCTTCGACTGGTCGAAGGGCGGCAAGCTTCCGGGTCTGTCCGGTGTCGCCCCGGGCGTGTCGCCCACCCTGCCCAGCGGCGGCGGAAACCCCGGGGACAAGGGGTGGTCAGGCCGGATGATGTGGGGCCCCAACGGGTCGATCGAGTCCTACATGTACTACCCGGCGCAGCCCTCCACCTACGGCCAGGGCTTCTGGTGGAGCCGGGGCCTCGGCGACGGAGCGTGGCACGTCCTGCGCCAGTGCTACGTCATGAACACCGTCGGCAAGAAGGACGGCGTGCTGCGGGCCTGGCTCGACGGCGCGCAGGTCCTGAACCGGACCGACTTCGTCTACCGGACGACGACCAACGTTCACATCTCGCACATGATGTGGTCGATCTTCCGCGGCGGCTCGACCATGGACTGGGCCGGAGACCGTGACGGCCACATCGACTTCGACAAGGTGCGCATCACCACGAGCAGGTGAGCGTCAGTCCGCCAGCTCGACCTCGCCGGGAGGCAGCGCCTCCTGCAGGGCGGCGAGAGCGTGCCGGAGCTTGGTGCTGGAGGTCGTCACGGTGTACGGGAAGTAGACGACCTCCACACCGACGCTCGCCATGTCCGCCTCGAGACGGTGGCCCTTGTCGGTGCCACGCCAGTCGTCGCCCTTGAAGATGCGGTCGAAGCGCACCACCTGCCAGGTGTCGAGCTTCCGGGGCACCACCTCCTCGTGCACCCGGTCGACGAAGTCGATGTGCTGGAGGATCTCGAGACGCTCCGACCCCGGGATGATCGGCGGCCGACCCTTGGCCCGGACGCACATCTCGTCCGACAGCACGCCCGCCACGAGGACGTCGCAGTCCTGCTTCGCGCGCTTGAGGATGTTGAGATGCCCGACGTGGAACATGTCGTAGATGCCTGGCGCATAGCCGACAATGGCTGTCATGACGCTGTGTACCCCCCCATGGACCGACTGCAGGGACGATCGTAGGTGACCGACTCGAGCAACCTCACCGGTTCGGTGCTCTCCCGCGGATCGTATCGGGGCAACCTGGCCGCCCTGGAGTCGGCGCAGAAGCCACCCCTCGGCACCCCGGCGTACAGCCGGTACGTCAATCGTCCGCTGGCGAGGCGGGTGGCCGCCGCGGTGCACACGATCGGGATGACCCCGAACCAGGCGACCGCCGTCAGCGCGACCCTCTCGGCGGCGGGCATCGCGCTGCTCGCGCTCCTCCGCCCGTCGCCGGCGCAAGCCATCGCTGTCGCCGCGTTGCTGGCCGGGGGTTACGTGATGGACTCCGTGGACGGCCAGCTGGCGAGGCTGCGCGGCGGTGGGTCGGTGTCAGGCGAGTGGCTGGACCACCTGGTCGACTGCTTCAAGACGACGATGCTCCACCTCGCGGTGCTGGCGTCGTGGTACCGCTTTCCCCCGACCGACAACGACCTGGTCCTCCTGGTTCCGATGGCCTTCCTGGTCGTCGCGTCCGCGACGTACTACGGCGTGATCCTGATGCCCTACCTCCGACGGCAGGCGGGTGCCCCCGCCCGGCGCGCCGACGTCGCACGCGAGCACCCGCTGCGGAAGTGGCTCACGCTTCCCGTGGACCACGGGTTCCTGTGCTGGGCCTTCGTCCTGCTCGCCTGGCCCGCCGGGTTCGCCGGACTCTACGGCGCGCTCACGGTGCTCAGTGCCGCCCTGCTCGTGGTCGCGGTCCGCGCCTGGTGGCGAGAGCTCTCCGCGGCGGACCGCGCGCGGGCCACCTAGGGCAGACGGCCGCGTTTGGCCCCTGCGCCCTTGTCGGTGTACCCGTCATAGGTGTAGCTGTCCTGGCCCTTGAGGGGAGCGCGGTTGAGGACGGTGCCCAGCACCCGGGCATCGACGGCCCGGAGGTTCTCCAGAGCCCGCTCGACGTCGCCCGTGTGGGTCTTGCCGTACCGGACGACGACGACGGCGCCGTCGGCGCCGGCCGCAGTGATCGCACCATCGGTGACCGGCAGGAGCGGGGGGGTGTCGATCACGACGAGGTCGTACAGGCTCCGCGTCTCCGCGAGCATCTTGACCATCGCCTCGCTGCCCAGCAGCTCCGACGGGTTCGGGGGGATCGGTCCGCTGGCCATGAAGTGCAGCCCGTGGGCCCCCCACTGCTGGACCACGTCGTCGAGCTGCATCTGGTGCGCCAAGACGTTGGTCAGGCCGACCGCACCCTCCAGCCGGAACATCTCGGCGAGAACCGGTCGGCGGAGGTCCCCCTCGATCAGCAGGACCCGCTTGCCGGCCTCGGAGAACGTGATCGCGAGGTTGGCGGCGGTGCTCGACTTTCCTTCCGCGGGGAGGGAGGACGTGACCGCCAGCACCGTGACCGGCTTCTCGATGTCGACGAACTGGAGGTTGGTCCGGAGCTGCCGGAAGGCCTCCGCGCGGACCCACGACTGGTTGCCCTCGGTCAGGAGTGGGGACTTCTTCAACGATCCCGCAGGAATTCGGCCGAGGACCGGGGCGCCGAGGCGCTCACGAAGATCCTCGGGCGTGCGCACCGTCCGATCCAGGAAACCGCGGAGCAACGCCCCGGACACGCCCAGCGCCAGGCCCATCACGAGGCCGACAGCGATCCAGAGCTGCGTCTTCGGGCCCACCGGATCCGGGTCGAGCGTGGGGCCGCTCACCCGGCGCAGGCGGACCGACGCCTGCCCCGAAGCCTGGCCCGAGTCGCTCTCGATGTCCTCGACCAGTTCCGGCATCTGCACGGCGACCGCGTCCACGATGGCCTCGGCGCGGCTCGGCGAGGTGCTCCGCACGTACGCCGTCAGCAGGACGGTGTTCAGGTCGGCCTCGCCATGGAGGGAGGTCATCACCTCCCGCTCCGTCAGGTCGGCGTCGGAGCTGGCCACGACGCGCTCGGCCAACAGCTCACTCTTCAACAACCGCACATAGCTGTTGACGCGCTGCTGGCCGAACTGGTCCGACTGCAGCGGGGAGGAGGGATCGAGGCTGGGCGTGGTCGCGAAGAACTGCACCGTTCCCTCGTAGACCGGGGGCAGGTGTTGCACCCACAGCAGGCTGGACCCGGTGCCGACGACGACGCCGACGACCACCAGCCACCACCGTTTGCGCAGGGCGCGTACGTAGTCCCGAAGGGTCACCTGCTGCTTCTCCCTGGTCGCCCTGGCCACATCGGCATTGATGTCAGGTGTTCATTGCGCGTCGTCATCGTCTCACACCGGGAGAGCACGATCTGGGCTTGCGCGCCGCGTCCTCACGACACCGAGCCGCGGAAGATCGCGGTCGGGGACTCTGCCTGGTAGCTCACGTGGACCGTGACGTCACCCCGCTGCTTCACCGGGACCGCGAACACGTAGACCCCCGGCACGCTCTCGCCGGCCGCTGCCGACGACGGGAAGCGCTTCACCCCGGGCCGGCCGAGGTCGGAGGCCGGGTCGAGGTCCGGCCCGATGTACGCCGTCACCGTGACCGCTCGCAGGTCCAGCTCCGACGAAGTGCCGTTGGTGAGCTCGATGGTGAGCCTGACCGCGGGCGCATCGACCTCGCCGGGGCCGGTGCCCTGTCCCTGGACCGACTCGTGCTTGACCACGTCGACGGTCACCCCTCCACCCAGGTCGACGACGTCGCCGAACTGGGCGCGTACCGGGCGGGGGGTCTTGCTCGGCTTGTCCGCGGGCGCCGGCTCGGTCTGACCTGGGCTCGGCGTGATGGTCGGCGAGGGGAGGCCGTCGACCGACGACGAGGACGAGGGCGACGGTGAGCCACTCTGGTTGGCGGCGACGGCACCGTCCTCGTCCTCACCGTCGAGCCCGCGCCACACCAGGACGGCGACGAGGACGAGGAGGGCAGCGCCGGCTGCCCACCACCACCACGGGCGCCCCGGCAGACGCCGACCACGCTCATCAGCCTGACCTGTCATCGTTCCCCCACTCGTCGCTGTCGGCATCGCCGTCAGGACGGCTCGCTGATCCTCGACTCCGACCGGTCACGATCGTACCCAAGGTCCGGTGCCCCGAAGATCAGGGCGGCGAGCGGGATCACGACCACGGGGAACGAGGGCGTCACCGAACCGAACCTGATGACCACCTCGGTCACGCCGCAGCCGATCAGGCTCAGCACGAACCCGACCCCCCACACCGATCCGGCGTCCAGGTGACGGAGTGCCCCCAGGAACGCGAGCGCCACCATCGGGACGGTCAGGAGCACCAGCACGACGCCTCCCGTCACCAGCATGTGCAGCATCTGGCTGTGGGCGCTGCTCACCGCGGTGCCGAGCCGCTCGGACGTGCTGCCGATCACCTCGAACCAGTTGGAGCCGCGCCCGAACCAGGGAGTGCCCGCGATGGCCTCCCTGGTGGTGATCCAGACGATGCCTCGCGAGCTGAACGCGGTCGGGTCCTTGTCGAGCCAGGGGATCGAGGCGGCAAGGACGATGGCACCGGTCATCGACACGGCCGCCGCGACCTTCTGCAGCCCTCGGGGCAGCACCAGCGTCAGTCCAGCGCCGGCGCACGCGATGACGACGGCGATCCAGGACGTGCGCGAGGCGCTCCACAGCAGCGCGAAGAGCATGAGCCCGACCAGGAACGACCGCAGCACACGCCTGGGGACGAGGAAGACCATCGGCAGTCCCAGGGCCAGGCTCTGGCCGAGTGTGTTGCTGTGGCTGTAGAACCCGACCAACAGACCCCACGGAAGGACGGCCTTGTCGTCGGTGACCATCGAGCCGATGTCGCTGCGGAACACCCCGGCGTTCGGCACCAGCACGCCCATCGCCACCGACAGGGCGGCCGACCAACCGGCGGCATACCCCAGGCTCTCGAGGACGCGCCGGTCCGGGCGCAGCCGCCACAGGGCCACCACCACCGCGCCGTACACGAGGTTCTGCATCCCCGGCCTGTCCCCGTTGAAGATGTCACGGAACAGCAGGTAGCCCCACGGTGCCAGCACCGCCGCCAACCGGAGCACGGACGCGGGCTGGCGGGACTCCAGGCTCTCGAGAAGAACCATGGCGCAGAACGCCAGCAGGACGAGCGTGAGGAAGGTCGTCGAGAGCGCGCCTGCCGCGCTTGTCGCACCCTCCTGGACCCCCACTTCGCCGCGCATCTTCGGCGCCGTCAGGCTCGTGATCGTCCGGGGCAGGACGGTCCAGGCCACGACCAGCCACACCAGGGCCACCGACCGGCGGTGCCGACGGACGTCGTCGCCGGTGGCCTCCTCGGCGAGCTCAACCGCCAGTTGCACGAGCTCTCCTCACCTGTCCGCAGCACGCTGCACCGCCCTCGGCAGACCGCCGCACCGGTACTGCCGAGGTTAGTCCAGCGGGTCAGTTCAGCGGAGTGATCTCCAGGTTGTCGAAGCTCAGCTGCACCGGGCCGTTGGTCGCCGTTCCGGACACGTTGCCGTAGACACCCACGGACCCGGGGGCCGAGAGCTCCGGAGTCGAGTCCGTGCGCACCACCTGCGGCGAACCCGGCTCTGCCGTCCCGACCTTCCACAAGGTCGCCCGCAGCGTCGCCGTGGCTCCGCCGGAGACCTCGAACCTCAGCCGGAGCACGTCGCCGGCCGCGAAGGTCACGCCGGGCACCGTGGCGACCGCGCCCAGCGTGGTCTCCGTCCCGTTGACCCGTCGGGTGACGTACAGCCGAACGGAGCCGTCATCCATGGTCCGCGTCCGGAAGTTGTAGGCAGAGGTGCCCACCCGGCGTGCGATCGCCGACATGTAGAGGCCACCGCCCGTCGAGGCCTTGTCCGCAGAGAAGTCGACCAGACCGCTCACGTCGGACTCGTTCACCTGGTTGAGGTACTGGAAGTTGCCCTGTCCGGCAGCCGCCGTGATGACGCCTCGACCGCCCGCCACCGAGAGCCGGCTCGCCACCCCGGTGCCCGTCCACGGGCCGCCGAGGGTGGCAGTCCCCCACCCGCCGCTGACCGTCCTCTGGAAGAGGTCCTGCGCCACCGCTTCGGCGACCGTGACCTGCTGCGTCTCGGTGTCGGTCGCGCCCTCGTCGTCCGTGACGGTCAGCGTCACGGTGTAGGTCCCCGCCGCACCGTAGGTGTGCGAGTCGGTGGCACCTGAGCCGTCGGGCTGACCGTCGCCCCAGCTCCACACGTGGGACACGATCGACCCGTCCGGGTCGTCGGACCCCGAGCCGTCCACGTCGATCGACAGCCCGTCCACCTGGGTGGTGAACGCAGCGGTCGGGTCCTGGTTGACCGCCTCGGACACGGACACCTGCTTGGTGACGGTGTCCTGATCGCCACCGTTGTCGGTGACGGTGAGCGAGACCTGGTAGTCACCTGCCGCGGGGAAGGTGTGCACCGGGTTGGTCTGCGTGCTCGTGCCCCCGTCACCGAAGGACCACGCCCTCGACACGATCGTGCCGTCCGGGTCGCTCGAGGCGTCGGTGAACGTCACCTGAAGGTCGTTGCGCGTGAACGTGTAGTCCGCGTCGGGCAGCTGGTTGGGGGCCTGGCCCCCGCCCTTGCTGTAGTGCGAAGCCACCTCGTCGGCTGTCAGCGGACGCTCGTAGACGGCCACCTCGTCGATGGATCCCGCGAAGTAGTCGCTCGACGGCCGGGACGCCCAGCCGGCCAGCGAGTCGCCACCGACCCGCCAGTACCCGGACATCGGTGTGTTGGTGGCCGTCGGGTCGGAGCCGGCAAGGACGCCGTCGACGTAGAGGCGCATGCCCTGCGCTGCCTGCGTGGCGACCACGTGGTGCCAGCTGCCGTCGTTGTAGGACTGACCGGTCTCGATGACCGCCTGCGACGGGAGGACCGCTTGTGCGCCGGCGAACATGGTGCCGAACCGCAGCCGACCGTTGTTGGTCATGAAGACCTGCCGGTCGGTCGTGGTGCTGGCACCCGTCCGGCTGGAGCCGAAGCCCAGGATCTTCCCGCCCGCCGTGGTCGACGTCCTGAACCACGCCTCCTCGGAGAAGCGGTCCGGCGCCGTCCTCGCGTTGTTCGAGGCGACGTTGTCGTTGGAGCCGTCGAAGCCGGTCGACCGGTCGCCCGCCACACCGACCGCGCTGGTTCCGCCCAGCGCCGGGTTGTTGAGGTACCCCCCGGAGTCGTTGCTGAGCGAGGAGTCCGCGGCGGTCGTGCCGCCGGTCTCCGCCAACCTCCAGTAGGTGCTCGCGCCGTCTCCGACGACGGCCGCGCCGTAGGCGTCGGTCGGCGCGCCGACCAGGGACCGCCCGCTCTTCAGGTAGTGGTCGCGGATCCGGTCGACGCTGAGCCCGTGGTGGTAGACGGCGACCTCGTCGACGGAACCGGCGAAGTAGTCGCTGGTGGGGTCGTTCGGCCAGCCGGTGAGGTTGTCGCCACCCACGCGCCACCAGCCTTCACGGGAGTTGCCGGCCCTGACGTCGGCGCGACGCGCCACGCGCGCCCCGTCGATGTACAGGTTCATCCCGTTGTTGGTCACCACCCCGACGGCGTGGTGCCACTGCCCGTTGTTCAGCCCGGCGCCGCTGTTCAGCGTCAGGTTCGCGCTGTTGCCGCCGCTGCCCTGGTGGCTGCCGAAGAAGATCCGGCCACTGTTGTCCATGTACAAGGCGTGGTCGGTCTGCGTGTTGGTGCTGGTGCCCGACTGCGAGGTGCCGAAGCTGACGATCTTGCCACCCCGGTTCGTGGTGGTGTTGAACCAGGCCTCGACGGTGTACCAGAACGGCCCGAGGTCCTGCGTCGAGTTGTACATCTTCTGGTTGCTGGTGCCGTCGAACCGGATCGCAGAGTCCCCGGCCACCGCACCGGCCACGCCGCGGACAGGAGACCCGGTGAGGGTGCCGTTGTCTCGGCTCATGTAGTCGCCCGCCGTGCTGCCGGACGACTCGCCGAAGCGCCAGTAGTCCTCGGGCCCGTCGGCGGCCACGGACTTGGCGTAGGCGTCGGCCGCGCCTGAGGAGGCGACGGCGACGGTGACCGGGTTGGACCGGATCTGGTTGCCGTTCGGCTCGCGGACGACGACGCGGTAGGTGGCGTTGGAGGCCGGCGTCGCACCGGTGTCCAGGAAGGCCTGGTAGGGCCGGTCCCAGTCGGCCGAGTTGACCACTCGGGTGTTGATCGGGGAGGCGAAGTTGTCGTTGCGGACGACCTCGTAGGTCAGGTTGGCGTTGTCCCGGTCCCAGCTGGTGCGCCAGCTGACGAGCACCTCACCGGCACCCGTGGACCGCACCGTCGGCGTCAGGTTGGCCGGGGTCTCGCTCGGGGCGATGGTGGTCGTGGGGTCCTTGGAGAAGCGCACCAGACCCTGTTGCTGGAGCCCACCTGCCGTCGGGAACTCGCCGCCCATGACGACGTAGTCGGCGTTGCCGTCGACCGCCCAGGCACCCTGCCCCTGGCCGGTGTAGGTGCCTGACGGGATGTTCGGGAGCCAGTGCAGCCAGGAGGGCGACGGTGTCCCCGCCCAGTTGAAGTAGCCGTTGACCTCGTTGCGCAGCACACCCGTGGTCTTCGTGGTGAAGGCGGTCCCTCGGTACTGCCGCCAGTTCGGCTCGGGCTGGGGGAAGCCGTTGGGCAGGTTGCCGCAGTAGTGCGCGTGCGAGGCCACGTAGATGACGTCACCGGACGGGTAGGTGTCGAGCGAGTCGCCGTGGCAGTCCTCGACCCACACGACGTTCCCGCCGTTCCAGTCCATCTTCACGACGCCCTCGAGGCGGCTGAACCGTGAGTAGGTGGCGCCGGAGGCGTAGACGTACTGGCCGTCGGTCTCGACCGACGTGATGGCCGACGACTCCTGGCCGCTGTTGCGGACCAGGCTCGAGGCAGCCCACGGCCGCAGCGCGCCGGTCACGGCGTCGATCGACGCCATCCCCATGCCCGGGTTGGGGTAGGTGGACCCGTTCACGGAGGTGAACGAACCCACGGCCAGCACCTGCGAGCTGTCCGGGGAGAGAGCCATGCCCCAGGCATAGCCGTCACCCCCGCTCGGCGCCCAGTCGAGCACGGCACCGTCCGAGGCACGCGCCGCAGCGAACCGCGGCCGGGTGAGCCCGCTGACCGAGCCGAAGTACCCGCCGAAGTAGACCGTGGTGTTCGTCGCGACGACCGACCGGACGCGGCCGTTCGGGCTGGGCCTGAAGGAGGTGATCCGGGCGCCGGTCGCGGGGTCCAGAGCGGCGATCCTGTTCTGGGTCTGCCCGTTGACGGTCGTGAAGTTGCCCGCGATGTAGAGCCGGGTCTTGTCCGGGGATGCCTCGATGTCGGTGACCTCGGCGTTCGTGCTCGGCACCCACGTGGTCGACAGGGCTCCGGTCCGGATGTCGTAGGCGAGCAGGTTGCTCCGCGGCACCGTGTTGACCCCCGGCGCCGCGCCTGCCGGGCGGGCAGTGGTGAACTCGCCCGCCACGTAGACGGTGTTGCCGATGACCTCCTGGGCCCATACCACTCCGTTGATCTGGGTGGTGGGCAACGGCCTGGCGGAGGCGGTCCGCGGCGTGGTCGGGTCCGTGGGATCCAGAGGGTGCGTGTCGGCATCGGCCGGCGTCGGCAGCATGACCAGAGTCGCAGCCACCACGCACGCCACGAGTGCAGCGGCACTCCGCGAGACAATTGATCGGACGGTCATCGTCCAGAACCCCCAAGTCGGTGCGCGGACCCCTCCACGCCAAGCATCTGCGCGGACCCCCCACGCAGTGGCCCCCACTGTATGCGGCACCTGGGGGGCAGGATCAGGGCCATGGTCCCGTGACCGTCGATATAGTCCCCCGGGTCCGCGGGTGAGAGGAGACGGTCGACATGGATGCTCCTGCGCACGACCGACCCGCCGACCTGGGCGGCATCGCCGCCCGAGGTGTCGCGATCACCTTCCTCACCCAGGCAGGCCGGGCTCTGCTCCAGTTCGGCTCGGTGGCCGTGCTCGCGCGGTTGCTCGTCCCGGAGGAGTTCGGACTGGTCGCCATGGTGGCGGCCTTCATCGGCGCGGCCGAGGTGCTCCGGGACTTCGGCTTGTCCACGGCAGCGATCCAGAGTCCCACGCTCTCCGACGATGAGCGCACCAACCTCTTCTGGGCCAACGCAGCGGCCGGCCTCGGATGCTCGTTGCTCGCGGTAGCAGCAACCCCGTTGATCGTGCACCTGTACGACGAACCGCGGCTGGTCGAGATCAACCTGGCCATCGCGCCGCTCTTCCTGCTCAACGGCATGACCACCCAGTTCCGAGCCGGCCTCGCCAGGAACCTCCAGTTCAAGGCGCTGGGCCTCAGTGACCTCTTCGCGCAGCTTCTCTCCGCTTCCCTCTCCGTCGCGCTCGCCGTCGCGGGCAAAGGCGTGTGGGCACTGGTGATCGGCATGCTGGCGAACTCCGCCCTCACCGGCGTCTTCTACGCCTCGCGCAGCCGTTGGCTGCCCGGCCTGCCACAGCGTGGAGTCAGCATCCGTCGGTTCTTCAGGTTCGGTGTCGGCGTCTTCGGGACGCAGATGGTCGGGTACGTCATCAAGAGCGTCGACAACGTCACGGTCGGCATCGTCTCCGGGGCCACGGCTCTCGGTCTGTACGGGCGGGCCTACCAGCTGATGACGGTGCCGCTGACGCAGATCAATGCACCGATGGGCAACATCGTGCTACCGGTGCTGCGCCACACCCAGTCCGACGACGAGGCGTTCACCCGATACCTGGGGAAGGCCCAGCTGGTGCTGCTCTACGCCGCCGGCGGGATCTTCGCCGTGATGTGCGGTCTGGCCGACCCGATCGTCCTGTTCCTGTTCGGCGATGCCTGGACCGGTGTCATCCCGATTCTCGCCGTGCTCGCGGCCGCCGGCGTCTTCCGGACGCTGGTCGCGGTGCCCTGGTGGACGTACCTCGCCCGGGGGCACTCCGGAGCGCTCTTCCGACAGCGCCTGGCCACCGGCGTCCTGAGCGTCTCGGCCATCCTGGCAGGACTGCCCTGGGGGCCGGTCGGAGTTGCCTGGGGAGTCCTGGCCGGCAGCACGCTGGCCTGGTTCATCGGGATGTGGGACTCAGGGCGGGTCACCCGGCTGCCGACCCGGCCACTCGTCACTCGTGCTCTGCTCACCATTGCGCTCGTGAACGTGCCGTGCGGCGCCGCAGCACATGCGGCGACATGGTTGCCGACACCACCGGTCGTGCAGCTGTTCGCCGGCGTGGCCGCCGCGGCGGCGTACCTCCTGGTGGCGAGGCTGGTCTTCCCCCTCGTACGCCAGGACCTCCGGGTCGTCGTCGCCTTCGCGCGTCGCTCGCTTCCCGCCCGCGGGCGGTGAAGCGCGCGGAACCGGCCTCGGCATGACTGCCGAGGCCGGTCCAGCCGCTCAGTCCAGCGGAGTGATCTCGAAGTTGTCGAAGCTGATCTGCACCGGGCCGTTGGTCACGGTGCCGGACACGTTGCCGTACGCACCGACCGCTCCCGGGCCGGACAGCTCCGGCGCGGAGTCCGTGCGCACCACCTGCGGCGTGCCGGGCTCGGCCGTCCCGACCTTCCAGAGCGTCGCCTTGAGCGTGGCGGTGCTCGTGCCGGTGACCTCGAAGCGCATCCGGAGGGCGTCACCTGGTGTGTACGAGGGCAGCACGGTGGCGACCGCACCCAACGTGACCTCCGTGCCGTTGACCTGCCGCGTGACGTACAGGCGCACGCCGTCGGGCAGGACCCGGACCCGGAAGTTGTAGGCAGAGGTCCCGTTCCGGCGCGCGATCGCCGACATGTAGTACCCGCTGCCCGTGGCGGCCTTGTCCGCCGAGAAGTCCACGAGGCCCGTCACGTCCTTCTCGTTCACCTGGTTGAGGTAGACGAAGTTGCCCTGTCCCGCGGCCGCGGTGACGACGCCGGCGGCACCGTTGACCGACAGCCGGCTCAGCACCCCGGTGCCCGTCCACGGTCCTCCGATGTCGGCGGTCCCCCACCCTCCGGCGGCGTTGCGCTGGAAGGTGTCCGCGGCGGCCAGGTCGGCGACCGTGACCTGCTGGGTCTTCGTGGCCGTCGCGCCCTCGTTGTCGGTGACGGTCAGCGTCACGGTGTAGGTCCCTGCCGGACCGTAGGTGTGCGACGCGGTGGCACCTGAGCCGTCGGCGGTGCCGTCGCCCCAGCTCCACGCGTAGGACTGGATCGTCCCGTCGGAGTCGCCGGACCCGGAGCCGTTCACATTGATCGCGAGCCGGTCCACCTGGGTGGTGAAGGAAGCGGTCGGCGTCTGGTTGACGTGCGCGGCCACCGTGACCGACTGGGTGACGGTGTTCTGCGCGCCACCGTTGTCGGTCACGATCAGCTGGACCGTGTAGGTGCCGGCACCCGCGTAGGTGTGCACCGGGTTGGTGTCCGTGCTGGTCCCCCCGTCACCGAAGTTCCACGACCGGGACACGATCGTGCCGTCCGGGTCGCTGGAAGCGTCGGTGAACGTCGCCTGCAGGTCGGCCTTGGCAACCGAGAAGTCCGCGTGGGGCTGCTGGTTGGGCGGCAGACCACCGCCGGCGTTGTAGTGGGACGCCACCTGGCCGCCCGTCAGCACCTGGTCGTAGACGGCCACCTCGTCGATCGATCCGGCGAAGTAGTTGCTCGTCGGCTGTCCCGCCCAGCCGGCCAGCGAGTCACCACCGACCCGCCAGTAGCCCGAGTAGGACTTGGACGAGGCCGCGGGGTCGCTTCCGGCGAGCACGCCGTCGACGTACAGCCGCATCCCCAACCGCCCCTGGGTGGCCACGACGTGGTGCCACTGACCGTTGTTGTAGGACTGTCCGGTCTCGACGACGGCCTGTGTGCCCGTCGCCGTGGTGGTGCCGAACCGCAGCCGACCGTTGTTGGTCATGTAGACGTTGCGGTCGGTCGTCGAGCTGGCACCCGTCTTGCTGGAGCCGAAGCCCAGGATCTTGCCGCCCGCGCCGGTGGTCGTCTTGAACCAAGCCTCGGTGGAGTAGCGGTCCGGTGACCCCTGGGCGGTGTTCCCAGACACGCCGTCGTTGACGCCGTCGAAGCCGGTCGACTTGTCGGCGGCCACACCGACCGCGCTCGCACCGCCCTGGACCGGGCCGTTGTCGTACGAGCCCGTGGAGCCGCTCAGCGAGGAGTCGGACGCCGTCGTCCCGCTCGTCTCGGCCAGCCTCCAGAAGGTGCTGGCACCGTCCTTGGTCACGGCGGTGCCGTAGGCGTCGGTCGGAGTGCCGGAGAGCGACCGGCCACTGGCCAGGTAGTGAGCGCGGACCCGGTCGGCGCTGAGTCCCTGGTGGTAGACCGCGACCTCGTCGATGGAGCCCGAGAAGTAGTCGCTGCTGGGACGGTTCGTCCAACCACTGAGGTTGTCACCGCCGATGCGCCACCAACCGTTGCGGGCCATGCCGACCCGCACGTCGGAGCGGTTGCCCACCCGGACGCCGTCGATGTACAGGCTCATCCCGGAGTTCGTCTGCACGCCGACGGCCTGGTGCCACTGGTTGTTGTTGAGCCCCGTCCCGCTGTTCACCGTCAGGTTCGAGCCCATGCGGCTGCCGAAGTAGATCCGGCCGCTGTTGTCCATGTACAGGGTGTGGTCGTTCTGGCTGCTGCTGCTGGTCCCCGACTGCGAGGTGCCGAACCCGACGATCTTCCCGCCGCGGTTGGAGGACGTCTTGAACCACGCCTCGACGGTGTACCAGAACGGGGCGAACCCGGCCGTGGTGCTGTACGCCCGCTGGGCGCTGGTGCCGTTCAGCGTGATCGCGGCGTCACCGGCGACGGCTCCCGCGACGTTGCGCGTGGGGGTGCCGCTGACGGTCGCGTCGTCGCGCCCGGTGTAGTCACCCACGGTGGCGCCGGACGCCTCGTTGAAGCGCCAGAAGTCCTGCGGACCGTCGGCCATGACCGACTTCGCGTAGTCGTCCATCGAGCCGGAGGACGCGACCGTGACCGTCACCGGGTTGGACCGGATCTGGTGCCCGTCGGGGTCCTTGACGACCACCCGGTAGGTGACCGTGGAGCCCGGCGTCACACCGGTGTCCAGGTAGGCCTGGTAGGGCCGGTCCCACTCGTCGGAGGAGAGCACCCGGGTGTTGATCGGCGAGGCGAAGTTCTCGTCGCGGACGACCTCGTACGTCAGGTTCTCGTTGTCCTGGTCCCACGAGGCACGCCAGCTGATCTCCACCTGACCGGCGCCGTTCGAGCGCACCTTCGGCGTCAGCAGCGCCGGCGTGTCGCTCGGCGGCTGGGACTGGGCGCTCGTCGGGTTCTTGGCGAAGCGGATCAGGCCCTGCGAGGTCAGCCCGCCCGCCTTGGGGAACTCACCGCCGTAGACGATGTAGTCGGCGTTGCCGTCCACGTCCCAGGCACCCTGGCCCTGACCGGTGTAGGTGCCCGACGAGATCGGCGGGTACCACGGCAGGTTCGAGGGCGCCGGCGTGCCGGCCCAGTTGAAGTAGCCGTTGTACTCAGGACGCAGCGTCCCGGTGGTGCGCGTCGTGAACGCCGTCGCTCGCCGGGGGTCCCACGGGTCCGACTGTGCGAAGCCGTCGGGCAGGTTGCCGCAGTAGTGCGCGTGCGAGGCGGAGTAGATGACGCCGCCGTCGGGGTGGGTGTCGAGGGTGTCGCCGTGGCAGTCCTCGACCCAGATGACCTTGCCGCCGTTCCAGTCCATCTTCGCGATGCCCTCGAGGTTGCTGAGTCGAGAGAACGTCGCGCCCGAGACGTACGCGTACTGGCCGTCGGTCTCGATCGAGGTGATCGCCGAGACCTGGCTGCCGTCGTTGCGGATCAGGTGGTTGGCCTCCCACGGACGCAGCGCACCGGTCACCGCGTCGATCGACGCCATCCCCAGGCCCGGGTCGTTCGACCCGTTGACCGAGGTGAACGAGCCACCGGCGAGGACCTGCGTGCCGTCCGGCGACAGCTTCATCGCCCACGGGTAGCCCGCGTCCGCCGACGGTGCCCAGTCGAGCACCGCACCGTTCGACGCCTGAGCAGCCGCGAACCGCGGCCGGGTCAGGCCCTTCACCACACCGAACACTCCACCGAAGTACACCGTGGTGTTGGTCGGTGCCACCGCGTAGACGTGGCCGTTGGGGTTGGGGTTGAACGACGTGATCAGGGCGCCGTTCGTGGGGTCGAGGGCAGCGATCCGCTGCTGGGCCGCGCCGTTCACCGTGGTGAAGTTTCCGGCGATGTAGAGCCGGGAGCCGTCGGGCGACGCCTCGATGTCGTTCACCTCGGCGTTGACGCTCGGCGCCCAGGTCGTCGACATGACCCCGGTGCGGATGTCGTAGGCCAGGAGGTTGCCCCGCGGCGTCTCGTTCGTCCCGGCGGCAGCACCCGCCGGGCGGGCGGAGCTGAACTCACCCGCGACGTAGACGGTGTTGCCGACGACCTCCTGGTCCCAGACAACCCCGTTGATCTGCGGCGTCGGCAGGCCCTTCGCCGCCGCCGTCTTCGGAGTCGTCGGGTCACTGGGATCAGCCGGGTGGACATCGGCCGACGCCGGCGCTGCAGGAACCAGCACCAACCCGGCAGCCACCACGCAACCCACCAGCGCGGACGCACCACGAGACACAAGCAAAGACATGTTCATCGTTTGAAGAACCCCCCGCGCAACCCCTTGCGCGAATTACCTACGTGAGACCCCCCCACGCTCTGGCCAACGATACCCGCCGATGCCCGAATCGATCCATTTGCGCCGACAAGTGAGGGCTATGGTCCCGCGACTCATGACGCCCGTCCTGCGGCCTCGCTACGCTACGAACTCGCAGGTCTACGAGGGGGGAACATGTCTGCTGCCGATGCGAGCAGCGGGGTCGTCGTCGCTGTCGCGACCTTCCGACGTCCGGAGCTCCTCGCCCGGCTCCTGCCGTTGGTCGTGGAGCAGGTGACCGCCCTGGGACCGGCCCACCGGGTGGTCGTGGTCGACAACGACCCGGACGCCTCGGCGAGGTCGGTGGTGGCCTCCTGGCCGGACCCTCTGGTCCGCTACGCCCACGAACCCCGTCCGGGCATCGCCGCAGCCCGCAACCGGGCGCTGCACGAGGCGCAGGCCGCCGAGGCGATCGCGTTCATCGACGACGACGAGACTCCGGCGCCCGGCTGGCTCGACGCGCTGGTGCGCACGTGGCGGCAGTACGACTGCGATGCGGTCGCGGGCCCGACCGTGTCGATCCTCGAGGAGCCGGTTCCTCCCTGGGTCCGAGCCTCCCCCGCCTTCCGTCGTCCCGCTCGACCGACGGGGACGGTGCGTGTCGGGGCCGCCAGTGGCAACCTGCTCCTCGACCTCGGCACCCTCCGTCGGGAAGGGTTGACCTTCTCGGACGCCTACGGTCTGACGGGGGGCAGTGACACGCTCCTGACCCGGACCCTCTCGAGGCGCGGCGGGGTCATCCGTTGGTGCCAGGAGGCCGAGGCCCGCGAGACCGTGCCCGCCGCCCGCGCCGAGCGTCAGTGGGTGCTCCGGCGCAACGTGCGCGTGGGAAACGCGTGGAGCAGGATCCACCTCGAGCTCGCCGACTCCCGACGGGAGCGGCTGAGGACCCGCGCGTCCCTGCTCGCCCGCGGGTCCGTCCGGGTCGCCCGCGGGGTGCTGCTGGCGGGCGGGGGCCGCCTCACCCGGGACCTCGGTCGGCGAGCGGCTGGGGAGTGCCACGTCGCCGCGGGCCTCGGCGTGCTGAGCGGCGCCACGGGAAGAGTGGTCACCGAGTACCTCCGGTCTCCGTCGTGACCTCCCCGCCACCGGCAGCGGCCGCACCGCACGGGTCCGACGGCAGTCCTCTCCGCGTCCAGGTCGGGATCCTGACGTTCCGTCGGCCTGCGCTGCTCGCGACCCTGCTCCCCCAGGTCCTGACGCAGGTCGAGGAGCTCCGCGCCTGGACCGGCGGGCCGGCAGGTGTGCTCGTCGTCGACAACGATCCCGAGGGCAGCGCCCGTGAGGTGTGCGCGGCTCACACCGAGGCGCGGTACGTGCTGGAGCCGACCCCGGGCATCCCCGCAGGCCGGCACCGCGCCCTGGACGAGAGCGCCGACTGGGACCTGCTGCAGTTCATCGACGACGACGAGGAGCCTGCCCCGGCGTGGCTCGTCACGATGGTCCGGGCCTGGGCGGAGCACGACCGACCGGTGGTCGTCGCCGGGAGCGTCCGGACGAGGTACCTGACCCCTCCGAGTCCGTGGATCGTGGCAGGACAGTTCTTCGAGCGCCGACAGCCGGAGACGGGGACGCCCTTGGACGTCGCCGCCAGCGGCAACATGCTCATCGACGTGCGCGAGGTCCGACGCCTCGGTGTCCAGTTCGACCGCGGCCTCGGCCTGCACGGCGGGTCGGACACCCTGTTCAGCCAGGAGGTGCACCGCGCGGGCGGACGGATGATCGCCTGTCGCGAGGGCGCGATCTATGACCTCGTTCCGCCCGAGCACAGCAACCGCGGCTGGGCGCTCACCCGGGCTTGGCACCTCGGTCAGAGCCGGAGCTTCATGGCGCTCTACGCCGAGGACGACCGCAGCCGGCGCCTGCAGCTACGGGCCAGGCTGCTGCTCGGTGGCCTGGTGAGGTTCGCCCAGGGAACGATCCAAGCCGGACTGGGCCTGGTGCTGCGCAGCGACCGGCTGCATGCCCGCGGGCTCCGATGGGTCCACCGGGCCCGGGGGGTCATGGCGGGCGCTGTCCGGAGCGCCCGACCGAAGTACCCGCGGGAGAGCGGGACGGGCTGACGCGGTGAGCGCTCAGCGTCCAGCGTGGCTGTGGCTGTACGCCGCCTGGTACCACTCGTCGACCAACCCGGGGAGGCGGTCCCGTGCCCATCGCTGATGAGGGGTGCCGCCCTCGGCGCCGGCGAGGACCAATTGGCGGGCGAGGTTCTCCACCAGGTCGCCCTCGACCGGGGCGACGAAGCCGTTGACGTGCGCCAGTGTCGGCGGTCCTCCCAGCGGGAGGCAGACCACCGGGCAGCCCGCGGACGACGCCTCGGCGACCACCCAGCCCGCCGCGTCGCGGAACGAGGGGAAGAGCAGGGCGTCCGCGGTGGCGTACCCGGCCAGCACCTCGTCACGAGGGAGGTGCCCGGTGAACTCGACGCGGTCGGCCACACCCAGCTCGTGGGCCAGACGCTCGAGCTCCGCCCGCTCCGGACCTTCGCCCACGAACGTCAGGTGCCAGTCACGCGCCAGGGGGTGAGCGAGGACGTCGAGGGTGAGGCGGACTCCCTTCCAGTGGATCAGTCGACCCACGAAGAGTGCCGTCTTGTGTCCTGACCCGTTCGCCCCCGTCGTCTCGGGAACAGGGTCCAGCGCACAGTTCGGCTCGACGATGACGTTCGGCGCGAAGGCGAACCGCCGGGCGACGGACTCGTTCTGGGCCACCACCAACCATGCTCGGCGGGCGACGGGGTCGCCGTACACGCGGCGTATCGCCTCGGTGGCGGCCAACCGCACCACCTCGACGGCGACGCCGCGCCGTCCGAGCCAACGCCGCAACCGCCAGATCGGCATCCGGCTCGCAGCGCCGACCGGTCCCCAGATGAGAGGGACGTCCCGCAACCGGGCGAGGCCGACCGGCATCCAGTCGTTGGCGAACGTCACGTGGTGGGCGACGTCGAACCCCACCTCCCGGTGCAGGTCCTCGGCCAGCTTGCCGAGCTTGTGCTGCCAGAAGAAGTAGTACCAGTAGACGTCGGCGGGGCGCCGCCGAAGCCGGGTGAGGGTGGGCCCGAGGGCCGCGTAGACCGGGTGGAGGTGGGCGGCGAGGTCCTCGTCCTTCTCGAGGACGGCGCTGATGGCGGGCTCCCACCGGGGGTGGGCGAACACCCACACGCTGGCGTGCCGAGCGGCGGCGACGGCGAACCCCCAGCCGGCACCGGGCTCCGAGCCGCCCGAAGGATCACAGCCGTACGCGGACATCACGATCTTCAGACGCCGGCGCGGCTGATCACCCTCGAGGGTCAACATTCGCCTTTCGACGTCGGCTCGGGCCGATGGTCAGCTCAGTAGGCGCCGCGCGCCTTCATCACCGCAGGAATGGTCTGAGCAATGATCTTGAGGTCCCCCCCGAGACTCCAGTTGTCAGCGTAGTAGGTGTCGAGCCGCGAGGTCTCTTCCCAGGCGAGGTCCGAGCGGCCGCTGACCTGCCACAGACCGGTGATGCCCGGGAGCACCGCGAGCCGGCGTTGGGTGTCGACGTCCATGAGCGCGATCTCCTCCGGGAGGTGCGGTCGCGGGCCGACGAGGGACATCTCGCCCTTGAGGACGTTCACCAGCTGGGGCAGCTCATCGAGGGAGTAGCGGCGCAGGATCGCCCCGATACGGGTGACCCGCGGGTCGCGTCGCATCTTGAACAGGACGGAGTCGCTGAGGTCACGCGGGAGCTGGTGCTTGGTCGTCTCCGCGTCGACCACCATGGTGCGGAGCTTGTAGACGGTGAAGAGCTCACCGTCACGGCCGACACGGACCTGGCGGAAGATGGCGGGGCCACGGCTGGTGAGACGAACGGCACTCATCAGCACGAGCAGCACGGGAGCCGCGACCGCGAGCGCGGCGAGCGCGAGCAGCCGGTCGAAGAGCGACTTGACCGAGCGCACCCAGGCGGACGGTCGAGGAGTACGCACGTCCAGGATCGAGGCACCGGCGACCCAGCCGGGGCGGATGCGGTGCGGCGCGACGGAGTCGAGCACGCCCAGCACGCCGACCGCGACCGGCAAGGACTCGAGCCGGTGGTGCAGGCGCTTCAGCTCGACGCCGGTGAGCCCGGGACCCGGGGTCACGATGACGAGGTCGGCGCGGGACCCCTCCACGATGCCTGCTGCCTCGTCGAGACCGATGCCCGAGGGCACGGCGACGAGCACGGGGTCGATGTCGGCGGCGGTGGTGTCCGCCTCGATGATCACCGCGCCGACGAGGCGCGACTCGCGTGACCGCTGGAGCCGCTGAGCCGTCTCGGCGACTCCCATCCGGTCACCGACCGCGACCACGCGAACGGGAGCCTGGAGGCGCCACCGCGCGACGCGGGCGGCTGCCGAGGCGGCGCTCGCCACGAGCACGGCGGCGATGCCGAGCCGCCCGTCCTCGACCGAGACCCCCACGAAGCCCACGGCCACACCGGCCAGGGCCAGCGCCGGCAAGGTGCTGGTGATGGTTCCACGGAACGAGAGCGCCAGCGGCGTAGTGACGGCCCTGCCGGAGTGGTACACGCTGATCGCCCAGACGGCGAGCAGGCCCACGGCCGCCAGGTGCTCAGCAGGGCCGCGCAGCACGAGCAACCCGGCTGCGATCGAGAGCGTGATCTCGAGGGCGAGTCCGTACCGCCGTAGCCACCGCGGGAAGTCGACACGCGAGTAGCGGCCGGCGACGGTCGCCGTCGGCGTGACGGCCGGAGCCGTCAGGACCAGGTCGGGCTGCGGCCCGCCCATGGTGTCCGGCACGGTCCGTTGTGACGGAACGACCAGGAGTTCCGCCATCTCGGCGAACCCTGTCGATGCTTCCGGCTCCCCGCGCCGAACGCGCTGTGTGACGCCCCCGGCGTCGCCCCCACTCCACATACTTCTACCGCCCCCCGGCGAATTGGCCATCTCATCCCCATGAGATGGTGCAAAAAAATCCCCACTAAGTCTGGCAAGTTTCCCCACCTGAGGGTGGATCAAACCCTCATGAACGACTCCAGAATACCCTACAACCACCCGGAGTGTCGGGTGAAGGGGACGTGGCCCGAAGCCATCCGATAGGGCCATCCTTCGAGCCCTCAGCATAGTCCACTTGGCGCACCACGAGCCCCATACGCAACGAGAGGAGTCCCGCTGAGAATCGCGCTGGTTCACAGCTACTACTCCTCGCGCGTCCCGAGCGGCGAGAACCAGGTCGTCGACGCCCAGGCCGCGGCCTTGCGCACGGCGGGCCATGAGGTCGCGGTGGTCTCCCAGTCGACGGACGAGCGCCGTCAGCGGCTCAGGTACCCCCTCGAGGCCGCCGCGACGGTGGCCACCGGCTTCGGGCCCTCCCCGATCGACGAGCTGCGACGGTTCCGCCCGGACGTCGTGCACGTCCACAACCTGTTCCCGAACTTCGGCAAGAGGTGGCTTCGCTCCTGGGACGGGCCGATCGTCGCGACCATGCACAACTACCGGCCGATCTGCCCGGCTGCCACCTTGTTCCGCGACGGCCGCGTCTGCCGGGACTGCCCGGAGTCCGGATCGACGCGTCCGGCCGTCCGGCACGGCTGCTATCACGGCAGCCCCCTCTCGACCATCCCGGTCGCTGCCGGCACGCGGTTCGCCCGCGAGCCGATCCTGCAGCGGGCGGACGTCATCACCACGCTGAGCGAGGGCATGAGCCACGAGTACGCCGCTGCCGGAGTCCCCGCCGACAAGCTGACGGTGCTCGACAACTTCACCTCGACCGTGGGCCTCCCCGGACCGGGCGGGGACTACTGGATCTTCGCCGGACGCATCGCGCCCGAGAAGGGCTTGCACGCTTTGCTCCCGGACTGGCCCGCGGGACAACGTCTGCTCGTCGCCGGGGAGCCGGACCCCGCGCAACCGCTGCCCGACCATCCTGACGTCGAGGCCCTCGGACGCGTCGACAGCGACCGGCTGCGCGAGCTGATGGGGGGCGCGGTGGGGCTGGTGTTCCCCTCCGTGTGGGTCGAGGGGCTCGCCCTTGTGTGCCTGGAGGCGTTGTCCGTGGGGACGCCGGTCCTCACCTTCGATGACATCCCGGCGGGCCGATCGGTGACTGACCTCGGGATCGGTCTGGCCATGGCGCGGCACGACGTCGCCGCGGGTGCGCAGCTGGCACGGGACACCTTTCCCGGCCTACGCCAGCGGTGCTCGCAGGTGTTCGCCGAGCACTTCACCCCGCAGGCATGGGTGCGGAGGGCCGAGGCGGTCTACGAGCAAGCGGTGAGCGCGCGGAACGGTCACGAGTTGTAGCGCGCCTGCGTGGCCTCGAGGCCGTCGCTGATGAGCGCCTCGACGGCATCGGCCGCCCGCTCCACCTGGACGGACAGGGGAACGCGCTCCTGCGTGGCGTAGTCCGAGAGCACGAAGTCGGCGGGGTTCTGCCGGCCCGGAGGCCGCCCGATGCCCACCCGTACCCGGTAGAAGTCACCGGTCCCGAGCGAGCGACGCATCGACCGCAGGCCGTTGTGGCCGTTGTCCCCGCCCCCGAGCTTGACCCGCAGCGTCTCGAACGGGATGTCCAGCTCGTCGTGCACGACGACGACATGGTCCGGCTCGACCTTGTAGAACGCCGCCAGGGTGGCGCCCGGGCCGCCGGACTCGTTCATGTAGGACCGGGGCAGCGCCAGCACGATCGGCGCCGCGCCCAGGGCGAGGCGCGTCTCGACGACGTCGGCCCGCCCCGACTTGTGACGGCGAAACGTCTCGTCGCGACGTCGGGCGAGCTCGTGGACCACGCGCTGCCCGACGTTGTGCCGGTGACCGGCGTACGCCGGCCCCGGGTTGCCCAGGCCGACCACGAGCCAGCGCGAACCGGCGCCGGTAGCGCCGTCAGTCGTCGTCGCCATCGTCTCCGGCAGCAGCGGTGTCGCCGGCCTCGGCGGACTCGCCCTCGGCACCCTCGCCGTCGGTCTCCTCCGGCTCGTCGCGCTCGATGCCCGCCTCGGCCTCCGCCTCGGCCAGCTCCTCCTCGAGCTCCTCCTGGGTCGGCGCAGCCGAGACGTTGACCACCAGCAGCTCGGCCGGGGACGACAGCTCGGAGCCGCTGGGCAGCGTGAGGTCGCTCGCGTGGATCTGGGTGCCGACCTCAGCACCCTCGATGGACACGGTGATGCCCTCGGGGATGTGGGTGGCCTCGGCGATCAGGGCGATCGTCGCCTGCTCCAGGCTGACCAGCGTCTCGGCCGCTGCCTCGCCCTCGAGGTGGACGGGGACGTCGACGGTCACCTTCTCGCCGCGACGGACGAGGATGAGGTCGAGGTGCTCCAGCACGCCTCGCACCGGGTCGCGCTGGATCTGCTTGGGGAGTGCGAGCTGGCTGTCACCGTCGATCTCGATGGAGAGCAGCGCGTTGGAGCCGCCGTGCTTGAGGGCGAGCATCGTGTCGTGACCCGGCAGCGTGATGTGCACGGGCGGGGTGCCGTGGCCGTAGAGGACGGCGGGAATCTTGTGCTCGCGGCGGATCCGGCGGGCCGCGCCCTTGCCGAACTCGGTGCGGTTCTCCGCGGTCAGCTTGGTCTCGGACATCTGGTGAAGCTCCTCTTGTCGATCTCGTACGCGGCTGGGTCGTCGGCGAGGGCGCGACCGCACGTCCGCACAAGAGGAGTGGGACCGCGTCGATCACGGAGCAGGTCGTCAGGACCGGTGTGCTCCCTCGCCGAGGCAACTCCGCCAGTCTACCGAGGGCGGCGCGACGAGGCTAATCCGACCTCAGGCCTGGCCGTCGAAGAGCGAGGTCACCGAGCCGTCCTCGAAGACCTCCTGGATCGCCCGGCTGATCAGCGGGGCGATGGACAGCACGGTGAGCTTGTCGAAGTGCCGGTCGGCCGGGATCGGCAGCGTGTTGGTCACCACGACCTCGCCCGCGGAGCAGTTCTTCAGCCGGTCCACGGCAGGCTCGGACAGGATCGCGTGGGTCGCGGCGATGATGACTCCGGCCGCGCCGTCGTTCATCAGCGCCTCCGCCGCCTTGGTGATGGTGCCGCCGGTGTCGATCATGTCGTCGACCAGGATGCAGATCCGGCCCTTGACCTCACCGACGACACGGTTCGCCACCGACTCGTTGGGGCGCGTGACGTCGCGGGTCTTGTGGATGAAGGCCAGGGGGGCGCCGCCGAGGCGGGCCGACCACTGCTCGGCCACCTTGATCCGGCCGGCGTCCGGCGACACGATCGCCAGCTCCTGGTCGCCGTACTTCTCGCGGACGTAGGTCGGTGAGGATCGGCAGCGCCATCAGGTGGTCGACCGGGCCGTCGAAGAACCCCTGGATCTGGGCGGTGTGCAGGTCGACCGCGATGAGGCGGTCGGCGCCGGCGGTCTTGAACAGGTCGGCCATGAGGCGGGCGCTGATCGGCTCACGACCCCGATGCTTCTTGTCCTGGCGGGCGTAGCCGTAGAACGGCATGACCACGGTGATCCGCTTCGCCGACGCGCGCTTGAGGGCGTCGACCATGATCAGGTGCTCCATGATCCACTCGTTGACCGGAGCGGTGTGGCTCTGGATCACGAACGCGTCGGAGCCGCGCACCGACTCCTCGAAGCGGACGTAGATCTCGCTGTTGGCGAACTCGTACGCCGACGTGGGGACGAGCGTGATGCCGAGCAGCGCCGCGACCTCCTCGGCCAGGTCCTGGTGCGCCCGGCCGGTGAAGACCATGAGGTTCTTCTCCGTGGTCCGCTTGATGCTGGTCACCCGGTGCTCACTTCCAGTCGAGACCTCGCCGCTGCACCATTGTCGCCCAGCACCCGTGATGCTCCGAGCGCGGCCCGCCGGGTGGACCGAGATCCTCGCCGCCCCGGGGTCGTCACCCGGGACTCAGGCGTCGCCGTCCTCCTCCTGGGTCCCATCCGTCACACCGTCGGACCGGGACGCCTCTGCCGCGGCATCCGCCGCGGCCGTCCCCGGACGGCGCCGGAGCACCCAGTCCTCGAGGTTGCGCTGCTCACCGGCCGAGACCGCGAGCGCGCCCGGGGGGACGTCCTTGCGCACGACCGTGCCGCCGCCGGTCACGGCGCCGTCCCCGATCGTCACGGGGGCGACGAACGTGTTGTTCGAGCCGGTGCGGGCGTGGCGGCCCACCGCGGTGCGGTGCTTCGCGACGCCGTCGTAGTTGGCGAAGATCGTGCCGGCGCCGATGTTCGTGCCGTCCCCGACGGTGGCGTCACCGACGTACGACAGGTGCGGGACCTTGGCGCCCTCGCCGATCTCGGCGTTCTTCGTCTCCACGAAGGCGCCGATCTTGCCGCCGGCGCCCAGCACGGTGCCGGGGCGCAGGTAGGAGAACGGGCCGACGTTGGCACCGGCACCGATGACGGCGAGCTCGCCGTGGGTGCGGACCACCTTGGCGCCCACGCCGATCTCGACGTCCTTGAGCGTGCAGTCCGGCCCGACGACCGCGTCCTCAGCGACTGCCGTCGCCCCGAGCAGCTGAACCCCCGGCAGGAGGGTGACGTCGGGCTCGAGGCTGACGGTGACGTCGATCCACGTGCTCGTCGGGTCGACGATCGTCACGCCGTCGCGCATCCAGCGGTCGAGGGTGCGGCGGTTCAGGGTCGCGGCGAGCGACGCGAGCTGGGCCCGGTCATTGGCGCCCTCGGTCTGCGCGACGTCACGGGTGACGTGAGCACCCACGCTGCGTCCGTCGGCGCGGGCGATGGCCACCACGTCGGTCAGGTAGTACTCCCCCTTGGCGTTGTCGTTGGTCACCCGGGTCAGCGCCTGGGCGAGGAAGTCGCCGTCGAACGCGTAGATCGAGGAGTTCACCTCGCGGATGGCGCGCTCCTCGTCGCTCGCGTCCTTCTCCTCCACGATGGCCCGGACCTGGCCGTCGGGGTCGCGGACGATGCGGCCGTAGCCGAACGGGTCGAGGACCTCCCCGGTCAGCACCGTGACGGCGTGCCCGCCGGCCTCGTGGTCCACGGTGAGGGCAGAGAGCGTGTCGCCCTCGAGCAGCGGCGTGTCCCCCGCCATCACGATCACCGTGCCGCTCGTCGCGCCCGACTCCTGGCGCAGCACGTCGACAGCGACGCGGACGGCGTGACCGGTGCCCTCCTGGGTCTCCTGGACGGCCAGGAGGGCGTCGGGGACCTGGTCGAGGATGTGCGGGCCGACCTGCTCGCGACCGTGGCCCACCACGGCGACGATCCGGCCCGGCTCGACGGCACAGGCAGCGGTGAGGACGTGGCCGATCATGCTGCGCCCGCACAGGGGGTGCAGCACCTTCATGGTCTTGGACTTCATCCGGGTGCCCGCGCCGGCGGCGAGGACGATCACGGCAGCGGGGTTCGAGCTCACGGATCCCAGCCTGTCATGGCCCGTCATGGCAGGGCCTGGGCTCCCCGGGTAGGAGTCGAACCTACGTCGCTAGTCCTGATTCAAAGTCAGGCGGGCCCTGCCGGCAGACCAACCGGGGATTGCCCCACAAACCCTATTGCAGGCAGGAGACGCAGAAGACGCGGCGGAAGGGGAGGACGACCGTGCCGTCGGGGCGGCGGGGGTAGGCGACGGCGAGCCGGGCCCGGAGCTCCTCGGCGAACTCCTCCCGAAGTCCATCGGGGAGCGCCTGGAGCGAGGGACCGGCGCCGGTGCCGGTGGCCCAGGTGAAGACGGGGTCGTCGCCGGCGAGGACGTGGAGGTAGGTCGTCTCCCACGCATCGACCTCGAGGCCGAGGCGGGTCAGGGCGTCGAGGTAGACCTCGGGTCCGAAGGCGTCCGGGCGCGAGACGCCCTCGAGGTGCGGGGCGAAGCGCGGGTCGAGCGCGAGCTCGTGCCGGATCGTGTGGCTGGGCTCGGCGAAGTTGCCGGGCACCTGGAAGGCGAACCAGCCGCCCGGGGCGAGGTGGCCGACCAGCCTGGGCAGCAGCTCCAGGTGCTCGGGGACCCACTGCAGGGTGGCGTTGGAGACCAGGACGTCCACCGGTCGGGGAGGCGTCCAGGTGCGCACGTCGCCGACCTCGAGACGGACGCCCTCGACCCCGGTCGCGGCGGCGACCATCTCGGGTGAGGAGTCGACGCCGACGACCTCGGCGCCGGGAAAGCGCCGCGCCAGCAGGGCGGTGAGGCTCCCGGGGCCGCAGCCGAGGTCGACCACGAGGTCCGGCGACCGGGCGTCGACCCGGCCGACGAGATCGACGAACGGACGTCCGCGCTCGTCGGCATAGGTCAGGTAGCGGTCGGGGTCCCAGGTGTGACGGGCGTGGCTGCTCACCGTCCGACGGTCACACCCCTTTATCTTGATGTCAAGATTCTTAACGAATCAGGCTATCTTCGCCCCGGCTTCGTCGTATCCTGGCTGTTCACTTTGTCTGGGGGGGCATTGAACGTCAGCAATCCTGCGACTTTCGACACGGTTCGAGTCGCCGACATCTCCTTCGCCGACACCGATCTCTCCGGTGCCGTCGCCTGGGTGCTCGAGGTCTGCTCGAGCGTGGAGCGTCCACGGCCGAGCGTCAGGCTCGCGAACGCCTGGAGCGCCGTCCTGGCCGCGAAGTCGCCGGAGTACCTCGCCGTCCTCAACGGCGACGGAGTCACCTTCCCTGACGGCGCCTCCATCACCAGCTCCATGAGGATGCTGCGCCGCGGTCAGTACCAGCACGGCGGACGGGTGCGCGGCCCGAGCCTGTTCGCCGCGTGCATGGACGCGGGCCGGGAGCGCGGCCTGCGCCACTTCCTGCTAGGCACCACCGATCCCACCCTCGAGGCCCTGTCCGAGGAGCTGCACACCCGCTTTCCCGGGGTCAAGATCTCGGGCACCTACGCCCCGGACTTCAGCCCCTTGGACGACGCGTTCATCGAGGACTGCAGGCACCACGTCGCCGAGACCGACAGCGACGTCGTCTGGGTCGCTCTCGGCGTCCCGAAGCAGGACGTCCTGGCCCAGGAGCTGGCCCGGCGCCTGGACGTCACCTGCATCGGCGTCGGCGCTGCCTTCGACATGCTCGCGGGTCGCGTCCGGGAGGCCCCCTCGTGGGTCCAGCGGCTCGGCATCGAGTGGGTCTTCAGGCTCGCGGTCGAGCCCCGACGGCTGTGGCGCCGCTACCTGATCGGCAACCTCCAGTTCATGAAGCTCGCCTGGAAGCACCGTTGAGCGTTGTTATAGTTCCTCGGCCCAACCGGGGTCGAGATCTGAGGGAGATCGAGTGAAGCGAGCGTTGATCACGGGCATCACCGGGCAGGACGGGTCGTACCTCGCGGAGCTGTTGCTCGGGAAGGGCTACGAGGTCCACGGCCTGACCCGCCGGGCCTCCACCTTCAACACCCGTCGGATCGACCACCTCTACCAGGACCCTCACGATCCTGAGGCCCGCCTGTTCCTCCACTACGGCGACCTCTCCGACGGTGCCCGGCTGACCACCCTGCTGCACAAGATCGAGCCGGACGAGGTGTACAACCTCGCTGCCCAGTCGCACGTGCGCGTCAGCTTCGACGAGCCCGAGCACACGGGTGACACGACCGGCATCGGTACCATGCGTCTCCTCGAGGCGGTCCGCATGGCGGGCATCCACTGCCGCTTCTACCAGGCGTCGAGCTCGGAGATGTTCGGCGCGACGCCCCCGCCGCAGAACGAGCTGACGCCGTTCTACCCGAGGTCGCCGTACGGCGCTGCCAAGGTCTACGCCTACTGGGCGACCCGCAACTACCGCGAGGCGTACGGCACCTACGCCGTCAACGGCATCCTGTTCAACCACGAGTCGCCTCGCCGCGGCGAGACGTTCCTGACCCGCAAGGTCACCCGCGCCGTCGCCCGCATCAAGGCGGGGATCGACGACCACGTCTTCCTCGGCAACCTCGACGCGGTGCGCGACTGGGGCTACGCCCCGGAGTACGCCGAGGGCATGTGGCGGATGCTGCAGGCCGACGAGCCCGACGACTACGTCCTGGCGACCGGGGTCGAGTTCACGGTCCGCGACTTCGTCATCACGGCGTTCGAGCACGCCGGCCTGGACTGGGAGGCCCACGTGCGCTTCGACGAGAGGTACCTCAGGCCGACCGAGGTCGACGCTCTCGTCGGCGACGCCAAGAAGGCCCACGAGAACCTCGGGTGGGTGGCGACGGTGAAGGGCGAGGACCTCGTCCGTCTCATGGTCGACGCCGACATCGAGGAGCTGGAGCACGAGGGCAGGCCATGGATCGACCAGCCCCCGCTCGAGGGGTGGCCCGAGGTGGGCCGGCTCAGATCGTGACGTCGCCGTTCTCGCCCGCCCCGTTGGACAGGGAGGGCACGTTCTACGTCGCCGGGCACCGCGGTCTCGTCGGTGGTGCCCTGTGGCGGTGCTTGGAAGACGAGGGGTTCACCGGACTGGTCGGGCGCACCTCCGGCGAGCTCGACCTGCGCGACCGCAGCTCCGTCTTCGCGTTCTTCCGGCAGACCCGCCCACGCTACGTCGCACTGGCAGCGGCCAAGGTGGGGGGAATCCTGGCCAACCAGACCTACCCCGTCGACTTCCTGTCCGAGAACATGCAGATCCAGACGAACGTCCTCGACGCGTCGCTCGACACGGGCGTGGAGCGCCTGCTGTTCCTCGGGTCCTCGTGCATCTACCCCCGGGACGCCGCCCAGCCCATCAGCGAGGACGCACTCCTGACGGGCCACCTGGAGCCGACCAACGACGCCTACGCGATCGCCAAGATCGCAGGCATCATGCACGTCCAGGCCGCCCGGCGGCAGTACGACGTCCCGTGGATCTCCGCCATGCCCACCAACCTGTACGGACCCGGCGACAACTTCTCGCCGCAGGGGTCGCACGTGCTCCCGGCGCTCATCCGGAGGTACGACGAAGCGCTCGCCGACGGCATCGACGAGGTCACCAACTGGGGCACGGGGAGTCCCCGACGCGAGTTCCTCCACGTCGACGACATGGCGCGAGCCTGCCTGTACCTCCTCGAGCACTACGACGGTCCGGAGCAGGTGAACGTGGGCACCGGCAAGGACGCCACGATCCGGGAGATCGCGGGCATCATCGCTGAGGTCGTCGGCTACGACGGGGCGACGAGCTGGGACACGGACCGCCCGGACGGCACGCCGCAGAAGCGTCTGGACATCAGCAAGCTCACCGCCCTCGGGTGGACGCCCCGCATCGGTCTGCGGGACGGGATCGAGTCCACGGTCCGGTGGTACCGCGAGAACCTAGCCATGATCAGGGAGTGACCGGCCCTGGCAAGAGCGTTCGAAGTCAGCCTTCTCGAGGGGTAGGTCGGTCTGCATGAGGGACGAGGTGGACAAGCTGGTCGCGGCCTGGGGTCGTGAGCGGCCGGATCTCGACCTGGCCCCGATGCACGTGCTCAGCAGGGTCAGCCGGCTCAGTCACCACCTCGATGCCGCGCGTCGCGCTGCCTTCGCCGAGCACGCCATCGAGCCCTGGGAGTTCGACGTGCTGGCGGCACTGCGCCGCGCCGGACCGCCGTACGAGCTCTCCCCCGGGCGGCTGCTCCGGGAGACGCTCGTGACCAGCGGCACCATGACCAACCGGGTGGACCGGCTCGCGGTGCGCGGTCTGGTGCAGCGACTGCCCGACCCGGGCGACCGTCGCGGGGTGCTGGTCCGCCTCACCGACGAGGGCCGGGCGACGGTCGACGGCGCGCTCGAGGCCCTGCTCGACCGTGAGCACGAGCTCCTGGGCGGGCTGGACGCGGACGAGCGCGTGGCGCTCGCCGACCTGCTGCGCACCCTGGTGGTCCCCTTCGAGAGCTGACCCGTCAGCCAGCCCGTCAGCCAGCCCCTCAGTCAGCCCGTCAGTCCAGCACCTCGGCCGCCTCCAGCCACTCCTCCTCGAGGGCCTCCCGGGTCGCGCTCACCTCACGCAGCCGGGTGTCGAGCTCCACCAGCCGTTCGTGGTCGGTGGCGTGCGCGGCGAGATCGGCGTGCAGCGCAGCCTCGTGCTCCTGCACGCGGGCGAGACGACGCTCCACCCGGGCCAGGGTCTTCCGGGCCTCACGCTCCTCGGCCGACCCGCTGCGCGTCGGTTCCATCGATGCGGCCGGGCTCGGCGCCTGGGCCTGCCGGTGCTGCTCCCGGCGGTGCTCGAGGTACTGGTCCACGCCGCGGGGCAGCATGACGAGGCTGCCGTCGCCGAGGAGGGCCCACACGGCGTCGCAGGTCCGCTCCAGGAAGTAGCGGTCGTGAGAGACCACCACGAGCGTCCCCGGCCAGCCGTCGAGGAAGTCCTCGAGGACGTTGAGGGTCTCGATGTCGAGGTCGTTCGTGGGCTCGTCGAGGAGCAGCACGTTGGGCTCCTGGAGCAGCAGGCGCAGAACCTGGAGCCGGCGACGCTCTCCCCCCGAGAGGTCGCCGATCCGGGTCGTGATCCGGTCGCCGGTGAACCCGAAGCGCTCCAGCATCGACGCCGCGGTCACGTCGCCCGTGGACGTGCGGGTGACCCGCGCGATCTCCTCCACCGAGGCGAGGACTCGGGTCTCCGGGTCGACCTCGGCGACCGCCTGCGTCAGGTGGGCGAGCGCCACGGTGCGACCGGTGCGGAGCCGCCCGGCGTCGGGCCTCAGCTCGCCGGTGAGCAGCCGCAGCACGGAGGTCTTGCCCGCGCCGTTGACGCCGACGAGGCCCACGCGGTCACCCGGGCCGAGACGCCAGGTGACGTGCGAGAGCAGTGTGCGCTCACCGCGGACGAGGTCGGCGTCCTCGAGGTCGAGGACGTCCTTGCCGAGCCGTCGGGTCGCGAACGCCTGGAGCTCGAACCGGTCGCGCGGCGGGGGCTCGTCCTCGATGAGGGCGTTGGCCGCGTCGATGCGGAACCGCGGTTTCGACGTGCGGGCCGGCGGGCCACGCCGGAGCCAGGCGAGCTCCTTGCGCACGAGGTTGCGACGTCGGGTCTCCGTGGCCGCCGCCTGACGGGAACGCTCGGCCTTGGCGAGCACGAACGCCGCGTAGCCACCGTCGTACACGTCGACGACCGCGTCGTGGACCTCCCACGTCTCCTGGCAGACCGCGTCGAGGAACCACCGGTCGTGGGTGACGACGACGATCGCGCACGAGCGGGCGGCGAGGTGGCGTGCCAGCCAGTCCACGGCCTCGACGTCGAGGTGGTTGGTGGGCTCGTCGAGCACGACCAGGTCGTGGTCGCCGAGCAGCAGCCTGGCCAGGGCACAGCGACGTCGCTCGCCGCCGGAGAGCTCGTCCACGACGCGTTCGAGCGAGAGCCCCGCGAGGAGCACCTCGACAACCTCGCGGGTGCGCGCGTCCGCCGCCCACTCGTGGTCCGCGAGGTCGCCCAGCACGACGTGGCGCACCGTCGTCCCGCGCTCGAGGTCGTCGCCCTGGGTGAGGAAGCCGAGGTGCAGCCCACGGGTGGCCGAGACGCGGCCCGTGTCCGGTGGCTCGAGTCCGGAGAGCACGCGGAGCAACGTGGTCTTGCCGTCACCGTTGCGACCGACCACCCCGATCCGCTCCCCGGCGGCGATCCCGAGACTGACCTCGTGCAGGAGCGGGCGCACGCCGTAGCTCTTGGAGACCCGCTCCAGGTTGACCAGGTTGGCCGCCGCAGCGGTCACGGCGCACCGCCGGCGATGCGCGAGGACACGACGCGGGCGCCAGGCACCGGCCCCTTGACCACCAGCGGTGTCGGGACGCCCTCGACGAGCAGGTGGTCGGCGAGGTCGCGGGCCCGCTCGACGTCGCTGCACAGGAACACGGTCGTCGGACCGCTGCCGCTGACGATGCCGCCGACGGCGCCGCCCTGGAGCCCCGACCGCAGCAGCTCGCCGAGGTCGGGCCGGAAGGTCAGGGAGGCTGGTTGCAGGTCGTTCGAGAGCTGGGGACCGAGCGCCGTCGGGTCCCCGGCCGTCAGCGCTGCGAGCAGGTGGTCGGAGACCTCCGGCTCCGGCACCGGTACGCCGTCGTGGAGCTCGTCGAAGGCGCGGTAGACCGCCGGAGTGGAAAGCCCCTCGTCGTCGGGGCACAGGACCCACCAGTACTCCCCGCGCGTCATGACCGGGGTGACCAGCTCGCCCCGGCCCGACCCCAGGGCGGTCCCGCCCAGGATGCAGAAGGGCACGTCGCTGCCCAGCGTCGCGGCGACCTCGAGCAGCTCGGCCCGGGGCGTCCCGAGCCCGAACAGCGCGTCGGCGCCGACCAGCGCCGCGGCAGCGTTGCTGCTGCCGCCGGCCAGTCCGCCCGCGACCGGGATGTGCTTGCGCACGTGCACCGACACGGGCAGGTCGCGGCCGGCGTGCTCGGCCAGCGCGTGCACCGCCCGGAGCACCAGGTTGCTGTCGTCGGTGGGCACGTCGGCGACGTCGATGCCGTCGCTCGACACCGTGAGCGAGTCCTCGTCGGCCGGGCGCAGCACGACCTCGTCGAACAGAGCGATCGCCTGGTAGACGGTGGCCAGCGGGTGGAAGCCGTCCTCGCGCGCACCCCCGACGCCCAGCGCCAGGTTGATCTTCGCGGGGCAGGTGACGCGCACCTCGGCGGTCACGGCGCCAGCCCCTCGGCGATCCGGGCGAAGGCGGCGACGTCGAGCTGTTCGCCTCGCGTGGACGGGTCCACGCCGGCGTGCTCGAGTGCGGCCTCCACGCTCTCCACGGGGAAAGCCGCGCGCAGGGCGCCTCGGACGGTCTTGCGACGTTGGGCGAACGCAGCGTCGACGACGGCGAACACCTCCTCGCGGCTCGCGGTGGTGGACGGGGGGTCGTGCCGGGTCCAGGCCAGAAGGCCGGACTCGACGTTGGGGGCGGGCCAGAAGACCGAGCGTCCGACGGCTCCGACGCGGCGCACGTCGGCGTACCACGCGGCCTTGGCGGACGGGACGCCGTAGGTGCGGGACCCGGGAGGCGCGGCGAGCCGGTCGGCGACCTCTGCCTGCACCATGACCAGACCGCACCGCAAGCCGGGCAGCAGCGCGAGCAGGTGCAGCAGCACCGGCACGGACACGTTGTAGGGCAGGTTCGCGACCAGGGCGGTCGGGGTGGGACCGGGCAGCTCGGTGACCCGGAGCGCGTCTGCGTGGACGAGCGTCAGCCGGTCGCGGTACGCCGGGGCCCGGTCGGCCACCGTCGCGGGGAGCGCCTCGGCGAGGACGGGGTCGACCTCGACGGCGACCACGTGGGCGACCTTGTCGAGGAGCGCGAGGGTCAGCGACCCCAGACCGGGACCGACCTCGACGACGACGTCGGAGGGCTCCAGGCCGGCGACGCGCACGATCCGTCGCACCGTGTTGGCGTCGATGACGAAGTTCTGGCCTCGTTGCTTGGTGGGCCTCAGGCCGAGCGCGTCCGCCAGCGAACGCACGTCCGCCGGCCCGAGCAGTCTCGGACCGGCGGACGTGAGGGTCTGGTCGTCGGCGTCCATGGCGTCGCGAGCCTACCGAGAGGTGGGCGCGCGACTCAGGAGCGCGTCAGCGGGTCAATCAGCGGGTCAATCAGCGGGGCAGTCCCAGCGACGCCGCGCACCCGGGCCAGGCGCCGTAGCCGCCACTGGCGTCGCGCACCTTGGTGGCGATGGCGATCTGGGTCTCCCGGCTGTTCTGGCTCGGGAGGCCGCTGCCGCCGTACGCCTGCCAGGTGCCCAGGTTGAACTGGAGGCCGCCGTAGTAGCCGTTGCCGGTGTTGATCGCCCAGTTGCCCCCGGACTCACAGCGGGCGAGCGCGTCCCAGACGGTGCTGCCCGAGGCGTAGGCGACGACCTCTTCCTTGGTGCCGACGTGCACGAGGGCGCTGACCGGGCGGACCACGTCGCGGACCGTCAGGACGCGGCGACCGACGAGCTCGCCGTTGACGAAGCGGACCTTGTAGGTCACGTCGCGCGAGCCGGAGCGGCCGGACCGCACCGTGCGCTCCTCGCCCTCGAACATCGAGCTGTCCTCGACCGTGTCGGTGCCGTAGGCGAGCACCTCGTGAGGGACCCGCTTGGTGACCAGGCGGACCTTGGTGACGGTGATCTTGTCGCCGGGCTCGACCCGCCGGCCGAGGCCGGGCGAGACGATGTCGTCCTTGTCGACCCGGACATGGCGCTCGCGGAGCGCCTGGGCGACCGTCAGCGCGGTGACCTTCTGGCGGACCGGCTTGGCCCCGGCGACGGCGAAGGTGAGGCGCTTGGGCGTGACGACCCGGAGGGTCATGCCGTTGCGGTCGATGCCGGCGCCACGGCTGACCGAGAGGTCGCGCGCCACCGAGGCGCAGCCCGATCTGGTCGAGCGCGGAGGCGACGTCGGTGGCAGTGACCCAGTGCCGGGTCTTCGCGCCGTCGACGGAGAGCGTGAGGGGGCGGCCGAACTTGACCGCGATCCGGGAGCCTTCACGGACCGGGCTGTCGAGCGAGGGGGCGACCACGTCGTGGCCGGTGACCTCGATGCCCTGGTCGGCGAGCACGTCACCGACGGTGTCGGCCGTGGTCCGGACCTCGACGACCTTGCCGTCGAGGGTCAGGGTCATCGCGTTGCCGCGGAGGGCCAGGAGCCCGAAGGTGCCGGCGACGAGCGCGGCGGTGAGGAGGGCGACGAGCGTGGTGAGGGTCTTCTTGCTACGGATGGACTTGCTGGTGAACGTGGCGGCGGAAGGCACGCGTCTCCCATGCTCGATGCTCCCGGGCCACGGGGCGGCACTGAGGGCGCGCAGCAAGACCGTGCTCGTCGTCGAGCCGGGGAAGGGGTTCTGCGCTCCCACCGGGTCCTCCGCCAGGAGGCCCGTGCGTACCGCCGTGAGGGGACTCCGCTCCCGGCTGGTCGCTCGACGCTAACGGAGGGCACGCAGGGTCGCAAATGGAGGCACCGTCGTTTGCGGCCGTTTGAGGTGCTTGAGGTCCTGTCCGTTTCAGGACTGTTGTCCACATCACGCAGCCGTCCAGACCGCTGGGAACCCAAGGTTTGTGGTCTGTGAACGAAGAAACCGCCCTACCAGCGTCCGCCGAAGGCGACGTCGGTGGTGGCGTCGATGGCCGCGCAGAGGTCCCCGAGGTCGTCACGCCTGACCTCAGCCATGGCGCGGACGGTCGTCGGGACCAGGTACGACGCGTTCGGACGCCCCCGGAACGGCATCGGGGTGAGGAACGGCGCGTCGGTCTCGACCAGGAGCCTGTCCCGAGGCACAAGGACCAGTGCCTCCCGCAGCGGAGCGGCGTTCTTGAAGGTCACGGTGCCTGAGAAGGAGACGAAGTACCCGCGGTCGAGGCAGCTCCGGGCGAAGTCCGCGTCGCCCGAGAAGCAGTGCATGACCACGCGCTCGGGCGTCTCCTCGTCGTCCATGACGCGCAGCACGTCGTCGTGGGCGTCGCGGTCGTGGATCACCAGGGTCTTGCCGAGGCTCGCGGCCAGCCTGATGTGCCGTCGGAACGACTCCTCCTGCACCGCGAGGCCCTCCGGGCCCGTGCGGTAGTGGTCGAGCCCGGTCTCCCCCACCGCGCGGACCCGGTCGTGGCGCGCCAGTCGCTCGATCTCCGCCCAGGCCGCGTCGAGCTCGCCCTGGTCGGCGAGCCGGGGCGCCTCGTTGGGGTGCAGCGCGACGCCGGCGACGATCGCCGGGTGCTCCTCCGCGGTGCGGACCGCCCAGCGTGCTCCCTCGAGCTCACAGCCGATCTGCACGATCCGGGGCACGCCCACCCCCGCGGCCGCCTCGAGGGCCCGCGCCGGACCCCACTCCTCGCTGCCGTCGAGGGTCATGTCGAGGTGGCAGTGGTTGTCGACCACGGGGTGCGGCAGCGGCTCGGGCGCCGGCGGTCGCTCCAGGCGGCTCACCGGGCACCTGCCGGGTCGTCAGGCTCGTGCAGGCCGTGCGCCGCGTCGTACACGCTGCGCCGAGGGACCCCGTGTCGCTGCGCCACCGTCTTGATGGCGTCCTTGCGGGTGGCGCCGCCCGCCTCCTCCGCTGCGACGAGGGCAGCGAGCTCCGCCCTCCCCGGTACGGCGTTGGGGCCGGTGTGCCCGGCCACGACCAGGGTCACCTCGCCCCGGACCCCGCCGTCCGCCCAGGCGGCAAGCTCGGCGAGGCCGCCGCGGACGACTTCCTCGTAGGTCTTGGTGAGCTCCCGGCACACGGCGGCCGGACGGTCGGCGCCGAGCTTCTCGGCCATGGCGCCCAGCGCAGCGGCCGTCCGGTGCGGTGCCTCGAAGAAGACCATCGTGCGCGGCTCCGTGGCCAGCTCGGCCAGTCGTCGGCCACGCTCCCCCGCCTTGCGGGGCAGGAAGCCCTCGAAGCAGAACCGGTCGACGGGGAGCCCGGAGACAGCGAGGGCGGTGAGCACCGCGCTCGGCCCCGGCACGGCCGTGACGCCCAGCCCCGCCGCGACCGCTGCTGCCACCAACCGGTAGCCCGGGTCGCTCACCGACGGCATCCCGGCGTCGGTGAGCAGCAGCACCCGCCGCCCTGCCTCGAGCTCCGAGACGAGCTCGTCGGTGCGGGTGGCCTCGTTGCCCTCGAAGTAGGAGACGACCCGGCCGGCCACGGTCACGCCGAGGTCGGCGGCGAGCCGCTTGAGGCGTCGCGTGTCCTCCGCGGCCACCACGTCCGCCGTGCCGAGCTCCTCGACCAGGCGCGGCGACGCGTCCGCGACCCGCCCGATGGGCGTGGCCGCAAGCACGAGGAGGCCCGGGTCGGTCATGAGGCCAGTCTTGCCGATGCCGGACGCCCTCCCCACCTAGGCTGACCCCGTGACGGCGACCGACGCGCCACCTCGGCGCACCCAGGGGCTGTCCGTCACCTCGGACGGGCGGGTCGTGCCGAGCGCGCGGCGCCGGTTCGCCGGGCCGCTCCGCTCGTACCCGCTGCTGACCCGTCTCGACAGCCGGGTCGGCGGCTGGGGCGTCACGATCGGGATCACCCTGCTGGCCGGGTTCCTCCGGTTCTGGAACCTGGCCGGCCCGCGGGACTTCCTCTTCGACGAGACCTACTACGCCAAGGACGCCTGGTCGCTGTGGCGGCTGGGCTACGCGCAGAACTGGGTCGAGGACGCCAACAAGGCCATCGTCGAGGGGCGCTACACGCCGAAGCTGCAGACCGGCGACCCCGAGATGGTCGTCCACCCCGAGGTGGGCAAGTGGCTCATCGGCGCCGGGGAGCAGCTGTTCGGCTTCGACTCCCTGGGCTGGCGGGTGGCGCCCGCGATCGCCGGCACGCTCATGGTGCTGGTCCTGATCCGCCTCGTGCGCCGCCTGACCGGGTCGACGCTCCTCGGTGGCGTCGCCGGGCTGCTGCTGTGCTTCGACGGCCTGGAGCTCGTCCTCTCCCGGCTGGCGCTCCTCGACATCTTCGTGGCGTTCTTCCTGCTCAGCGCGGTGTCGTGCCTGGTGGCCGACCGCGACTGGGGACGCACCCGCATCGCGGCGCTCCTCGACTCCGGCGTGCGCTACGGGCCGCGGGACTGGGGACCGGTCAAGGGGCTGCGCTGGCGGCCGTGGCGGCTCGCCGCCGGAGTGCTCTTCGGCCTCGCCATCGCGAGCAAGTGGAGCGCCCTGATCCCGCTGGCCGGCTTCGGCCTGCTCGTCGTGCTGTGGGATGCGGGCGCGCGCCGGGCCCTCGGGGTGCGCAACCCGCTGCTCAAGGCGGCGGTGGTCGACGGCCTGCTGGCCTTCGTCTACCTGGTCGTCGTCGCGGTCGTCGTCTACGTGTCCACGTGGGCGGGGTGGCTGGTGCACCACCACGTCTACGAGACCCACCTCGCGGTCAACAACTACGGGCCCTACTGGGGCGACTACACCAAGCACGACCCGCAGGGCTTCTTCCCCTCGTTGTTCCAGGGTCTGCGGAGCCTCTGGCACTACCACACGGACGTCTGGACCTTCCACAGCACGGGACTCGTCGGCGCGGAGCACTCCTACCAGTCCGACCCCCGCGCCTGGCTGCTGCAGCAGCGCCCCGTCGTCGCGTCCGCCGACCTCGGCATCGCTCCCGGCACCCAGGGGTGCACGGCGCCCGCCGACAGCACCTGCCTGCGCGAGGTGATCATCCTGGGCACCCCGGTGCTCTGGTGGGGCGGCTGCCTCGCGCTGCTGCACACGGCGTACAACTGGGTCGCGCGCCGCGACTGGCGCTCCGGGCTGGTCGTGGTCGGCGTCCTCACCACGTGGGTGCCGTTCTTCCGGTTCGCCGACCGGCCGATCTTCTCGTTCTACGCGGTCTGCACGATCCCGTTCATGATCGTCGCGATCTGCTTGGTGATCGGTCGCCTCGTCGGTCCGACCGACGCCTCACCGCGACGGCGGCTGACCGGCACGATCCTGGCCGGCACGTTCGTGGTCCTCGTGGTGCTGCACTTCGCCTGGATGTGGCCGGTGTACACCGACCAGCTGATCAGCACGCCGGACTGGCTGCACCGGATCTGGTTCCGGTCCTGGATCTAGTCCAGGTGCCGAGCACGGGCACCAGGCGGTCCGCGGCAGGCCAGGGCGTCATGGCGTGAACGGCAGGCTCTCGAACCGCCGCACGTAGTGGCCCGGGGCATAGCGGCCGGCCTCGGCGTCGACCGTGAACGACGGGCAGCGGGCCAGCACCTCCTCCAGCGCGACCCGGGCCGCCAGCCGGGCAGCCGAGGCGCCCAGGCAGTGGTGGGCGCCGTGGCTGAAGGTGAGGATCCGCTGCGGCGACCGGTGGACCCGCAGCTCCTCGGCGTCGGGGCCGAACTCGTCCTCGTCCCGGTTGGCCGAGGCGTAGAGCAGCAGCACCCGGCGACCAGCGGGGATCGCGTGTCCGGCCACCTCGACGTCGCGGGTGGCGGTGCGGGCGAGGCCCTGCACCGGGCTGGTGAGCCGGAGCAGCTCCTCCACAGCGTCGGGGAGGAGGTCGCGATCGGCGAGGAGCGCGGCGCGCTGCCGTGGGTTCCGGGTCAGGAGGTCGAGGGCACCACCGAGCAGCCCGGTCGTCGTGTCGTTGCCGCCGGTCACCATCGTGAACGCGAAGCCGAGGACCTGGAGCACCGAGACCTCGTCACCCGCACGGACCAGCTGCGAGACGGTGTCCTCCCCCGGCGACCCTCGGCGCCGCGCGGCGAGGTCGGTGAAGTAGCCCATCATCTCGGCGGCGGCGTCCGCCGACGCCAGGGGATCGCCCTCGGCCGTGGCCGCGACGATCGCGTCCGTCCAGTGGTCGAACCGGTCGCGGTCCTCCTCGGGCACCCCCAAGTAGTGCGCGACCACGAGGCTCGGCAGCGGCTTGAGCAGGTCGGCGACCACGTCGCCCCCTCCCGCCGCCCGGAGCCCTTCCACCCGCTCGACGACGAACGCCCGGACCAGCGGCTCGAGCTCGACGACCTGCTTCGGCGTGAAGCCGCGGCTGACCAGACGACGGAAGGCCGTGTGCCGCGGCGGGTCCTGCATGACCATCGGGTCGAACGCGGCGACGAGGTCGGCCTCACCCGTCGTCGCCGCGACCGTGAGGCCCTGGGCCGAGGAGAAGGTGGCCGTGTCCCGCGCGGCGGCCGCCACGTCGGCGTACCGGGAGAGGACGACGTAGTCGCCCGCAGCGACGTGGTGCACCGGGTCGTCCCGCCGCAGCTCGGCGTACATGGGGAACGGGTCGCGCCAGGACTCACCGGATCGCGGGACGAACGCTGCCATGCGTCCACCGTAGAGTCGGTCGACCTCTGGCCGGGAGGCTGCCGGAAATGGCCTAGAGAGGGACCAAGGGTCGACGGGAAAGGGGACGGCCCCGAAGTAAAAAAGTCCTCGGAATCTGCTGACCTCGACGATTTCCTGTGCAGAATATGCGCGGGGTGGGCCCGTGATCGTCGGAATTTCCCAAGCAACTTTCCGATGTATCTGAGGCCACCACCTCTTCGGAGGTGGGGGTGTCTCCCCGGCGGCTACGTCACGCCGGGGAGACTCCCAACAGGAGGAGCCGGGGGGAAGGAGCTCCTCCGTTTTCTGGTGTGGAGCAGGCCACACCACTCGGGAGCGGCCCTTCCAGACGACCGCTGGCCAGCGGCGGAACATTCGGGGGTGGACCGCCGTCCGGACATGTCCCGATGTGCTGAGTCTGCCCTACTCAACGGTTGTAAAACAAGATGAATCGGACAGCAGAAGGGGCGGAAGTGTCGTCCGTCAGCCCGCGAGAGCGACGGCGGGCCGGGTCTCGAGCTCCCAGCGCTGCCACTCGCACCCGGCGGGCACGGCCTGGTGGATCCGGTCGACGAAGCGCCTGACCACGGGCAGGTCGGCGCGTACGGCGACGCTCCCGGAGCCTGCCGTGGAGCCGGCGAGGTCGAGCAGGACCGCGGTGCCGCGCTGGGGGTGCCACACGGGCGAGACGCGCACGTGGCCGGCGTCGACCGGCTCGTCGCAGCCGATGTCGAGGAGCCGTCGTTCGAAGGTCCAGCTGCCCTGCGGGCTGTCGTGCACGGCGGAGTGCAGGGTCAGCGTGACGACGACCGGGTCGTCCGCGGCGTACCGCAGCTCGACGACGACGGGCTCGCCCATCACGCTCGTGCCGAGCAGCGTCATGACGTCGTACTGGACGACGGCCGGGACGGCGGTCACCGGGCGTCCTCGAGCATCGGCCGACGCCAGCCGGCGCAGGTTGACGAATGAATTGGTGGCGGTGAGCGCGACGACGTGGCCGGCAGCCAGCGCGTCTGCGAGGCAGACGGGGCAGCAGGCGGCTTCGGTGCGCCGGACGACGTTGCTGATGCGCGCGTCGCGGCCACAGAGCGTCTCGTCCGCCGGGTGGTCGCGCACCAGGTGCAGGTGCGGCGACGCCACGATCTCGACGACGCTGAGGACGGCCGGGGCGGGCTCGGGCCTCTGGTTCACAAGCAGGTCCTGACACGAGCGCCCCGACGGGCGGCACGAGGGAACTGTGGGGGGTCACTCGCCGGTCGGTGCGCAACGACCCCGGTCACGACGTCCTCCCAGTGACGTCGACCCGGGATGTGCTCGCCCAGGGAGTCGTCTGGTGAAGAAATCATCCGACGACACCTCATGAGGGCGTCCGACAAGTCTGCTGTGAGCAGCAGTCAGGTTCATGATGCGAGCGCGGCGTTCGTTTCTAGTACGTCGCGACTAGGGATGGTCAGGACCTAGGTCAGGTCACTGGGGAGCGATGATCCCCTCGCGCAGCGCGATGGTGAGGGCCTCGAGCTTGGAGTGCGCGCCGAGCTTGGAGGAGAGGTTCGCGACGTGGTTGCGGACCGTGTGCACGCTCACGAACAGCGACTCGGCGATCGCGGCGTTGGACAGGCCCTGCGCGACCAGGGCGAGCACCTCGAGCTCGCGGTCGGTCAGCTGGACGGGCTGGCGGGACTCGCGTCGGGTCAGGCGCGGGATCAGCCGCGTGAGCAGCTCCGGCGAGACCACCGACTCCCCCGCGACGACGGCGTTGACCGCCGACTTGAGCTCGTCGAGGCCGCGCGTCTTGGAGACGAAACCGGCGGCGCCGTTCTCGAGGGCGGCGAGCAGCAGGTCGTCAGAGGTGCTGGCGGTGAGCACGATGATGCGGGCGTCCGGGGCAAGCTCCTGCAGCCGCGGGATGGAAGCGATGCCGTCGCCGTCGGGCAGCCGGTTGTCGAGAAGCATCACGTCGACGCGGTGTCCGCGCAGGACCGCCTCGGCGTCGGCGATGCTGCCGGCGGTGCCCACGACCTCCAGGCCGTCGTCCGCGCCCAGCGCAAACGCCAGCGTGCTCGCGAGCACCTCGTGGTCGTCGACGATCAGGACGTGCACGCCCCCTGCGGCCTCGCCAGTCATCCCCTGCTCCCCTACCCCCGGCATCCACCCTCCCTCATGAGCGTGATTGACCAGGCATACCACTACATAGTGCACACGTACTACCGCATTGGTACGCGGAACGCATGCGAGGACACACATGCTTCCCTCCATCATGTGAGGTGCGACCCCCGCGCACCCGGGCCTCGCACAGGGAGGACTCCGTGGAGGATCAAGTCCGGGTGGCGCTCGCCGACGACGATGCGCGCATCCGCAGCGCCCTCGTCGACCTGCTGGTCGACGACGGTCGGTTCGACGTCGTGGCCGACGTGGCCTCCGGCGACGAGCTCGTGCGCCTGGCGGAGGACGAGTCGCTCGATGTCGTGCTCGTCGACGTGGCCATGCCCGGCGGCGGTGTTGATGCGGTGACCCGGCTGAGGGCGCTCGAGCGTCCGCCGGTCGTCGTGGTCGTCTCCGCCAACGTGGGCCGCGAGACCGTGGTCGAGAACCTCCGTGCCGGCGCGCAGGGGTACGTCGCCAAGAGCGGCACCGGCACGTGCCTCGCCGAGATGGTGCACCGGGTCGCCGCCGGTGAGGTGCACATCGCCGTACCCAACGCCGGGCACGTGCTCACCGCCCTGCTGCGTCAGCCGGTCTAGCAGGACCGTCGGGCTCGACGGGCGCCCAGCCGGCCCGCTCGGGGAGCCACAGCCGCACGCGGGTCCCGCGCCCGGGACGTGCGCCGGTGACCAGCCAGCCGCCCGCGACCGTGGCCCGGTCGCGCATGCTCCGCAGGCCGAGGTGACCGGGCCGGACCTCCACCTCGTCGGCGTCGAACCCCACCCCGTCGTCGTCCACGGTCACCAGGACGCCGTCGCGCTCGCGCGTCACCTCGACGCGGACCTGGCGGGCGCCGGCGTGCTTGCGGGCGTTGACGAGCGCCTCCTTGGTGATGCGGTACGCCGTGATCCGCGTCGGCTCGGGCAGGACGAGCCGGCGGTCCCCGAGCACGTCCACGGCGACGTCGAGACCCTCGAACACGTGGACCGCCGCGCTCTCGAGCGCGGTCACCAGGTCCGTGCTCTGGGCTGGTGACTCGAGGTCGAAGAGCAGCTCACGGAGCCGCACTGTCGCCTCGCGGACCGTGGTCAGCGAGGTGTCGGCTGCGCCGACCAGCTCCGGGGCGATCGCCTCCGCCTTCTTGCGCAGCATCGAGAGCCGCAGCTCGAGCGCCGCGAGGATCTGGACGGAGTCGTCGTGCACGTCCGCGGCGATCCTCGCCCGCTCGTCCTCCTGGGCCTCGACCAGCCGGGCGAGCAGCTCCTGGCGCTCGTCGGCCAGCCGGCGGAGCGCCCTGATGTTGGCGAGCCGCTCCGAGATGTCGCGCTGCACGGTCGCGAGTCCGAACGGCTTTCCTGTCCGCGGGTTCGTCATGAGGAAGCTGGAGATCGCGACCGGGATCGGTGGCCCGCCCCGCAGGTGGCGCAGCGTCGACTCGCCCTCCCAGTGTCCGCGGGCGAGGACGGCAGGCTGCTCGACCTCGATCGACGCCTGCAGCCCTTGCTCGGTGAGGAAGTCGGCGATCGACGTCGTGGTGACGTCGGTGTCGTCGGGAAGGCCGACGAGGCGGCGCCCCGCGGGGTTGACGTAGCTGACCTGTCCGTCGAGACCGGCGATCGCGATGAAGTCGCCGGAGGTCTCCACGAGGGACTGGAACAGCAGCATCTGCTCGTTGGCCGCCACGATCTCCTGCTCGGCGATCGCGCGGTCCTGGGCGAGGGTCAGGACCGCCCGCGACATGGCGACGGCAATGGCGACGACGGCCAGCCCGAGGGCCGCGACGGGCACGGTGTGGAAGGCGGCGAACACGAGCACGCCGATGCACAGCAGGGTCGCGAGCACCGGCAGGGTCAGCCCCGGAGCGGCATTGCGCACCGGCATCCGGCCGGGGCCGTCCTCGATGGCCGAGGCGATCGCGATCGCCGCGACGCCGGCCAGGGAGACCGCAGCCAGCCACGATCCGGGGCGGTAGGTCCCGGCGCTGACCTGGTAGAGGAAGACGCAGTCGACGAGCGCCCCCACCGCGATGCCCATCGCGAGCACGCCGCGCGCGAGCGGTGGGCGCCATCCGACAGCGGCCAGCAGGCCCATCACGACCACGAGGACGGCGACGTCGAGGATCGGGTAGGCCAGGTTGGTCGCGGTCGCGGCGGGGCTCGTGTCGGCGTTGAGGTCGACCATGGCGCCGTACAGCAGCGCGAAGGCGAGCGCCGTCGCGGTGAGCGCGCCGGCGAGGGCGTCGAGCGCGAGCGCGTTCGTCATCCGGACAGCGCGGACACGAAGCCGGTAGGTCAGCGACACCAGCAGCAGCACGCTGCTCGCGAGCCAGGCCGCGTCGGCGAGCGAGGGGTAGGGCTGCGGGACCTGGGTGCGCACGAACGGCACGAAGATGACGAACCCGAGAGCGCGGAGGGCCACGGAGATCCCGATGAGGGTCCACATGTCCCTCTGGTACGAGCGCCGCCGGGCCGTGAACAGGACCAGCACCGCGGCGAGGACGTAGCCGAGCAGCTGCAACCCACCGTCGTAGCGTGCGTCGAAGCCGGGTTGCGACCGGACGCCGGGGATCGTCGTGACCGAGAAGGCGCAGCAGACCACCACGAGCGCGACGGTGAGGATGCGCGTCATGGCCGGACCTCCGGGTGCGTCGGCCAGTCCTCCGTGGCCGTTGCGGCTCACCGTAGCGCCCGACAGGTACGCCCTGACGGAGGTGCGGCTGCTCTCACGGCTCGAAGCGTCGGGTCAGACGACGGGGCGGGCACCATGGTGTCGTGATCGACGCGGGAGACCGAGGCGAGGAGTTGACGGACATGACCGGGCGCCGTGACGCGACACCCGCAGTGAGCCTGCGGAGTGTCGAGGACGGGGACATCGACGTGTTCTTCGAGCACCAGCAGGATCCGGAGGCGGTCGGGATGGCGGTGTTCCCCCAGGGACAGGGACGCCTTCGAGGCGCACTGGGCGAAGATCCGCGCTGACGACACCCTGGTCGTGCGCACCGTCGTGGCGGACGGCGCGGTGGCGGGCAACATCGGCAGCTGGCCCGACGACGGGCGCGCTTCTCGGCTACTGGATCGGCCGCGAGTACTGGGGCCACGGCGTCGCGACCCAGGCGCTCACCCTGCTCCTGGACGAGGTGTCGGTCCGGCCGCTGTACGCCCACGTCGCGGCGCACAACGTCGGCTCGATCCGCGTGCTGGAGAAGTGCGGGTTCCGGCGCGACCGCGACCAGGAGGGACAGTCCCCCGCGCCCGGCGACGGCGTCGAGGAGCTCACCCTTCGTGCTGGACGCATGAGTCCGGAGCGCGCGCACGTCCTCGACGAGGTGGTCCGGTACCTGGTCCCGCTCGATCCCGGGCACCCGCTGCGGGTGGGCGTCGACGGTGTGTGCGGAGCCGGGAAGACGACCTTCGCTCGCGCTACTCGCCCAGCGGCTGAGCACAACGGGACGGCCGGTGGTGCACGTGCACTCCGACGGTTTCCACCACGTCCGGGAGCGCCGCCGGCGCCAGGGTCCGTCGTCGGCGCGGGGGTACTACGAGGACGCGTACGACTTCGACGCACTCGTCGAGCGCGTGCTGGTGCCACTCGGTCCGCGGCGGATCCCGGGAGTACGCGGTGCGGGTGCACGACCTGGTGACCGACGAGGAGATCACCGACCAGAGCGACAGGTGCCCTGCCGAGGCGGTCGTGCTGTTCGACGCGACCTTCGTCCAGCGAGGGTCGCTCCGTGAGCACTGGGACGTCGTCGTTCTTCCTCGACGCTGACCTCGCCACCGCGACCACGCGCGGTGTGGATCGCGACGCGGCAGCCCTCGGCGGGGTCGAGGCCGCGCGTGCGGCGTACGACGCCCGCTACGCCGCGGCCTGCGCGATCTACCTGGCCGAGGAGGCCCCGGCGGACCGGGCGACCATCGTCATCCTGCACACGACGACCCCGAGCGACCGCGGATCGCGCGCAGCTCAGTCCTCCGACACGAGGTCAGTGGTGGGCTGCAGGATCTGCAGCACCGAGTAGGTGCGGCGACTCGGGTCGCGGCCGCGGGTGCGTTCGTTCCACCGGTGCAGCAGGTCGCTGGACTCCTGGCTGAACTGCTCGGCCTCCTCCGTGGTGAGCCGGAGCGCACCGTCGATGATGCTGCGGTGCACCCCCGGCTCCCGGACGTCGCCGAACGCCGCGTCGACCAGGCCGTGCGCTTCGGCGGCACGCTGGTGGCGGAAGACCGTCGATGCGGCCTTGCCGCCGGGCGCCTTCTCGATCTCCCCCAGGTCGATGTTCCACCCCTCCTGCTGCGTCAGCCGCCACACCCGGTCGCGCCTGTCCCGCGCGGCCCCGGGTCCTCCTCGACCAGGCCGTACTTGGCCAGCTGCCGCAGGTGGAAGCTCGCCTGGTTGGCCGGGATGCCCAGCTCCGCGGCGATGTCGGCCGCGCGCAGCGAGCCCGTGCGCGCTCGAGCTCGGTCGAGGATCCGGTTGCGCACCGGGTGGGCGATCGCGCGCAGCACCCGGGGGTCGTGCATGACGTCGAGGGCGCTCTCGGCCATGCGCACCACTACGCGAATTGCGCACGAACTATTGCGCAACACTAATTGCGCACTATATGTTGCGCATATGACCGGCTTCCGCACCTCCGCCAGAACCACGACTTCACCGCGCCTCTGGATCGGCGCAGACCGTCAGCGAGCTCGGCACCCGCGTGAGCATGTTCGTCTTCCCGCTGGTCGCCTACGCGCTGACCGGCTCGACGGTGCGTCGCCGGCCTCGCCGGCGCGACCGAGCTGCTCGGCATGGCGCTGGCCCTGCTGCCGGCCGGGGTGCTCGCCGACCGGGTCGACCGGCGTCGGCTGATGCGGCGGCCGCGGCGGCGGGCGTGCTGCCTACGCCTCCCTGGCCGCCGTCGCGCTGCTCGACGTGCTCACGCTCCCGCACCTGCTCGTGGTCGGCCTGCTCACCGGCGCGGCCGCCGGGCTCTTCGCGCCGGCCGAGATCTCGGCCGTCCGCACCGTCGTGCCGCCCGAGCAGCTGCCCGACCGCGCTCAGCCAGCTGCAGGCCCGCCAGCACGTCGGCCGACCTGGTCGGCGGGCCGCTCGGTGGCGCGCTCTACGCGCGTCACCCGCTGGTTGCCGTTCGTCGTCGACGCGGTCACGCTACGCCGTCGTCCTGGGTGCTGCTCGGCCGCATGCGGACCGACCTGCTCCCCGGCCCGCGCCGCGCCGACGCCGGCGCGCGGCGCACGACCTGCGCGAGGGACTGCGCTTCGTCTGGCAGCGCCCGTTCTTCCGGGCGCTGCTGGCTGTGGAGCCCCTGCGCGAACCTGGCGATCAACGCGCTGTTCATCGCCGCCACGCTGCGCCTGATCCAGGCCGGCTTCCCGGCCTGGCAGATCGGCCTGGTCGAGACCGTGGCCGGGGTCTGCGGCATCCTCGGCGCGCTCGCGGCGCCGCGGCTCATCGCACGCTTCGCGCACGGGTCGGCTCACCGTCGCGGTGGCCTGGAGCTTCGTGCCGCTGCTCCGTCCCCCTGATCTTCTTCAACCACCCCGCCGTGGTCGCCGCGCGCTCTGCCGATCGGGCGTCTTCCTCAACCCGGCCGGCAACGCCGGCATCGGCGCCTACCGGATCGCGATCACCCCGCCCGAGCTCGTCGGCCGGGTGCAGTCGGTGAGCCAGTTCGCCGCTCGACGCTGCCGCTCGCACCCGTCGCTGGCCGGCGCGCTGCTCGCCGCCGCTCGGCGGCCCGGCCGACGATGGCCCTCGCTCGTCGCCCTGACCGCCCGCGTCGCGCTTATCCCCACCCTGAGCCGCAGCGTGCGGCGGTACCCGCGGCCCGCGGAGTGGGTGACGCAGGCGAGCACCGGGACCCGAGGCCCCGCCAGGGAGCTCGCTGGGGCGGCGAACGTCTGAGCTGCCCCGAGCCACGACCCGTACCCTGGGTCGTCCGGGCCACCGATCGAGGGAGCTGCCGAGCCGTGGAGTGGCTCTACCTGACAGTCTCCGTCGCGCTCATCGCCGCGTGCGGCCTCTTCGTCGCGGCGGAGTTCGCCCTTCGTCACGGTCGACCGGGCGACGTCGACAGGCCGCTGAGGCGGGCGCCCGCGGCGCGAAGGGGCGCTCCGCCGCGCGCTGCGCTCCCTGTCGACCCAGCTGTCCGGTGCCCAGGTCGGCATCACGCGTCACCAACCTGGCCATCGGCTTCCTCGCCGAGCCCTCGATCGCCGACGCTGCTCGAGGCCCGCTGGCGCGGCCGGCGTCCCGGACGGCGGGGTGCCCGCGCGTCGCGCTCGCGCGTCGGCGCTCGTCTTCGCGACCCTGCTCACCATGCTCTTCGGCGAGCTGGTGCCGAAGAACCTCGCGATCGCCAGCCCGCTGGGGACGGCCCGCGGTGCCCGGGCTTCAGCGCGGCTTCACCACGCCTGACGGCCGCTGGCCGATCCGGGTGCTCAACGGCACTGCCAACGCGCTGGTGCGCCGCTTCGGCGTCGAGCCGCAGGAGGAGCTGCGCCTCGGCGCGCTCGCCCCAGGAGTTGCTCTCGCTCGTCGCGCCGCTCGGCCGCAGCAGGGCACCCTGGACGCCGACACCGCCGAGCTGCTGCAGCGCTCCCTGGCCTTCGGCGACCGCGCTCGCCGACGACGATCATGACCCCGCGCGTGCGCATGGCGACGGTCGACGCGGACCGCCCCGGTGCTCGACGGTCATCGAGCTGGCCCGGGCCACCGGCCACTCCCGCTTCCCGGTCGTCGGCGACGGTGACGCCGACGACGTCGTCGGGCGTCGTGCACGTGAAGCACGCCCTGGCGGTCCCGCGCCCGACGCGCGCCGCGCGTCGCCCGTGCGCGACCTGATGGTCCCGCCGGTGCCGATCGTGCCGGCGACCCTGCGAGCTCGACCCGCTGCTCGAGCACTGCGCGCCGGCGGTCTGCAGCTCGCCGTGGTCATCGACGAGTTCGGCGGCATCGCGGGGCTCGTCACCGCTCGAGGACCTCGTCGAGGAGCTCGTCGGGGAGGTCCAGGACGAGCACGACGAGGCGCCGAGCGCAGGCGCCGGGCCGGCCGGACGGCTCCTGGTCGCTGTCCGGCCTGCTGCGCCCGGACGAGGTCCCGATCGTGCACCGGCGTCGGCGCTGCCGGAGGACGACGACTACGAGACCCTCGCGGGGCTCGTCACCCGGCGCTCGGCCGGATGCCCGGGGTGGGCGACGGGCCTCGATATCCGTCGCCGGTCCTGACGAGCGGCGAGGGAGCCCCCCCGTCCCCGTGACGATCGAGGTCGATCGCCATGGACGGCCGTCGCGTCGACCGGTCTCGCCTGGAGGTGCGTCCCCGTCCGGGCGGAGGAGGTGCGCTGGGTCGAGGAGCGACCGGGCTGCGATCGCGCTCTCGGCCTTCCCCCTGCTGCTCGGCCGAACGCCTTCTTCGTCGGCGCGGAGTTCGCCCTGATCTCCGCCCGCCGCACCTCGATCGAGCCGCGCGCCGCGGCGGGCTCGCGGCGCCGCGCGGGACGCTCGTCGCGATGGAGGACATCTCGCTGATGATCGCCGGCGCCCAGCTCGGCATCACCGCTCTGCTCCCTCGGCCTCGGCGCGCTGGGCGAGCCGGCGGTGGCGCACCTGCTCGAGCCGCCGTTCGAGCGCGCTCGGGCATGCCCGAGGGCCTGTGCACCCGGTCGGCTTCGCGCTCGCGCTGACGTCGTGGTCGTCCTGCACGTCGTCCTCGGCGAGATGGTCCCGAAGAACCTCGCGCTCGCCGGGCCGGACCGGGCCGCGCTGGTCCTCGGCCCGCCGCTGCTGGTGGTGACGGCAGTCTGCGGCCGCTCATCAGCCGCTGAACGCCTGCTCGCCCAACGGCGTCCTGCGCGCTGCTGCGCGTGCAGCCCAGAAGAGCGAGGTGACGTGCACCTTCACCCGCGACGAGGTCGCGGGTCTGGTGGAGGAGTCCCGCCGCGAGGGCCTGCTCGAGGCCGACGAGTACGAGCGGCTGGTCAGGCGCGCTGACCTTCGACCGAGCGCACGGCGCCCGCACGTGCTCCTGCCGCTGGACGACCCTCGTCATCGTCGAGCTCGGCTCGACCCCGTGCCCGACGTGGAGGACAGGCGGCGCCGCACCGGCTACTCCCGCTTCCCGGTGCCCGCTCGGGTGCCTCCACCTCGTCGGCTACGTCCACATCAAGGACGCCCTCCCCGCGCTGGCCGCTTCCCGCCGACCGGATCGAGGCTAAGTGGTGCTCCCGCGCGAGACCGTGCGGCCGATGCCCGGCGGTCCGACGACCCGCTGCGCTCGGTCCGGCGATGCAGCGCACGCGGCCCCACCTGGGCCGGGTGCACGATACGAGGGACGTCGGCTGGGCATCGCCGCCCTCGAGGACGTCATCGAGGAGCTGGTCGGCGAGATCCGCTACGCCGCGCACAGCTCGACATGCCGGTAACCCGGCCGATCGCCCGCAGTACCGTCCGGTCATGAGCAAGGTCCGCGAGGCCGTCCTTGCCGCGGTCGAGGAGCACGGCTTCACCGGCGCGATCCGCGTCGACCGCGACGGACGCACCGAGCTCGCCGGGGCGTTCGGGTACGCCGACCGGGCTCTCGAGGTCCCGAACACCGTCGAGACCCGCTTCGGGCTGGCCAGTGTGTGCAAGGGGTTCACCGCCCTCGCCGTCGTCAGCCTCGTCGTGGAGGGCAGGTGGGACCTCGGCACACGGGCGAGGCCGCTCCTCGGCGACGACCTGCCGCTCATCCCCGACGACGTGACGCTCGAGCACCTGCTCGCACACCGCTCGGGCATCGGCGACTACCTGGACGAGGACGCCCACAGCGACGTGACCGACTACGTGCATGCCGGTCCCGGTGCACCGGCTCGTCGCCACCGAGGACTACCTCGTCGTCGCTGGACGGACATCCCGTCCGTGTTCACCGCCGGCGAGCGGTTCCTGTACTGCAACGGCGGCTACGTCGTGCTCGCGCTGCTCGCCGAACGGCTCACCGGCGCGCCGACTTCCACGAGCTCGTGCACCAGCGGGTGCTCGAGCCCGCCGGGATGACGCACACGGCGTACCTCCGCTCCGACGAGCTCCCCGGCGGCACCGCCCGCGGGTACCTCGATCCACGAGGGCCTGCGCACCAACGTGCTGCACCTTCCCGTGCGGGGCAGCGGGGACGGCGGCGTCTACTCGACGGCTGGAGGACCTCTCGCGCTTCTGGACCGCCCTGCACGCGGGCGCGATCGTGCCAACGCACTGGGTCGCCGAGATGACACGGACGCGCAGCGACGTACCGGAGGAGGAGCGCCGCTACGGGCTGGGCTTCTGGCTCGACGACGTCACCGACGGCGTCCTGCTCGAGGGGTACGACGCGGGGGTCTCCGTCCGGACCTTCCACTCCCGGGCGGGCGGCTTCACCTGGTCGGTGGTCTCGAACGCCGGGGACGACGCGTGGCCGATCGCCAACGTGCTCGAGGAGCACCTGCGCGGCTGAAGGGCAGCGGCGGCTGCTCCATCGGGTTCACGGCCGCGACGTCGACCATCGCCACGACGATGTTGCGCAGGTTCACGAGGAGCGCTCCGTGCTGCGCCCAGTTCGTCACCGACTGCGGCGCCAGCGCCGTCGCCACCGCCACGATCTCGTCGTGCACACGGCCGATGGCCGTGGTGTCCGCGTCCTTGATCGCGTGCCCGGCTGCGAGCACCAGCGCCGGGAAGCGGGTCCGGAACTCCGGGTCCCACGGCTCCGCTGACGAAGCTTCGTGGGCCAGGGTCCTGGTCAGGCTACGCAGGTCGGCGTTGGCCTGCTCGAGGCGTTGCAACAGCTCGTGCCACGACTGAGGGTCGCGGACAGCCACCGCGGTCCGGCGTGGATTGAGGCGCGCGCTCTCCCGCGCCTGCCGGACGAGTCCCCAGGCGTGCTCGATGTTGTCGTCCAGCTGCCGGGTCCGCTCGTCCCAGAGCGCCAGGTCTTCCTCGTCGTAGGGCGACTCCAGGCCGCGCCCGATGTCGCAGAGCAGGTCGCCGAGGTCGTCGTCGAGCGCATCGAGCGCCCCGATCGCCGTGCGGCGGCGCAGCGGCGGCCACACCGCGAGGTTGACCACCAGCCCGACCACGATGCCGATCCCGGTGTCCAGCAGCCGGGACAGCAGCATGTTGTGCTCGTCGGAGAAGCCGGTGGTCAGCACGATGAGGGCGGTGGTGGCGACGACCCCGACCTCGTCCCCGAAGAGGCGATGGGTGCCGACCACGAGACCGACGGTGAGGACCACGGCCACGGCGAGGGCGTCGAGCCCGAGCAGGTTGCCCACGGCCCAGGCCAGCAGGACACCGAGGACCGCGCCGGCGACCTGTCGCGCCCCACCCGAGAGGGTCCGGTAGACCGTGGCGTGCACCACGAGGAGCGCGGCCCACGGGGCGAGGAACGACTGAGGCAGGTCGAAGACCTCGGTCGCGACGAACCAGGCCAGCACGCCTGCGAGCACGGTCTTGAGGAGCTGGACCACGCCGCTCCAGAACACCGGGTCCCGCACGCGGTCGCGAGTGCCGGCCTGCCACCGGGCTCGGCGCATGTCCGGCCACCTCCCTCCCCGTGAGGGCTTACCCCGTCTGGCCCGCTCGACGCCTGCGTGGGTGAGACCCGTCGTGAGAGCGGGCGACTAGGCTCGCAGGACTGGCACCTGAGGACGGCACCAGCAGGACCCCGAAAGGCGGCACGAGCGCATGGCGCGGGGAGACCACCTCTACGTCCGTCGTGGGCGCCGCTACACCCACCACGGCGTCGACTGCGGCGACGGGACCGTCATCCACTACGCCGGCCCGCGGGGCACCGTCCGCCGGGTGGCCCGAACCTCGTGGGACGACTTCGCGGCAGGTGACCGGGTGAAGGTGCGCCCGTACGACCACCGTCTCGATGCGGACCAGACCGTCCACAACGCCGAGTCCCGGCTCGGGTCCGTGGGCTACCACCTGGTGCGGAACAACTGCGAGCACTTCACGGCGTGGTGCTGCACCGGTCGGGCGGTCAGCAGCCAGGTGCGGGCCTGGATGCTGGCGAGCCAGGGCACCGTCGCGTCGTCGTTCGCGGCCCAGAGCCTCGGGCCGCACGCCGCGATCGTCAGCACGATCGGCGCCGGCGTGTACGCCGCGTCCCGACCCCTGCGACGACGATGACCCGGCGACGATGACCACGGGCCGCGGTCCCGGCCGGACCCGCCACCTCCTGGAGGAGGTGGCGCGCTTCCTCGTCGTCGGCGGAGTCGCGACGTTCGTGTCGTTCGTGGGTTTCAACGCCCTGGTCCACGGCGCGTTCCTGCCCACCGCGCCGATGCACGCCCACCCGGTCGAGGCCTACGTGCTGGTCAACGTCCTCGGCGGCATCGTGGCGTACCTCGGCATGCGGTGGTGGGCGTTCAGCCACCGCACCGTGAAGGAGGGTACGGGCGTCGTGAGCTTCTTCGTGCTCGGTGCCCTGACGATGGTGATCCCGGTGCTGTGCCTGGCGATCAGCCGCTACGGCCTCGGCCTGACGAACATCTGGGCCGACAACATCTCGGCCAACGTGATCGGGCTCGGTCTGGGCACCGCCACGCGGTTCTGGGTGTTCCGCCGCTTCGTGTTCCTCGACGTCGGTGTCCCGATCACCGAGTCGCGCGGCGTCTGACCTCAGGGACCGGGGAACACCGCGCGGAGCTGGTCGAGCTCCTCGACGTCGCCGGACACGGCCTTCGGCGTGTGGTCGGCGTCGAGCCGGCCGAAGACCAGCCGGACGAACGACTCCGCCGGCATCGTCAGCGTCGTGACCGCCGGCGCGGCGCCGGCGGTGAAGGTGACGGCCTCCGCACCGATGTCGATCGTGAAGGCACGGTCCGGGTCGGTGGTCTCCACCGTCACCACTCGAGGCGTCCCGGTCGCCTTGGCTGTCCAGCCGGCGACGAGCGCGAGGTTGTCGACGACGTGCTCCACGCCGTCACCGCCGAGCGTGGCGGTCGGATCGAGCGCGACGGCGACGTCCCACTCGTGCAGCAGCTGCTCGTTGAGCCGGAGGCCGAGGAAGGCGTCCCAGTCGATGTCGAGCGGCCCCACGTCGAGCCGGAAGGCCTTGCGCTCCTCCTCAGGCATCGTGAGCAGCCGGTCGAGGAAGGCACGCCCTGCCGCGACCCCGTCGTCGGCCTTCGCCCGCGCCGACTTCGCGTCCCACCGGCTCCAGACCTTCGAGGCGGCGTCCTCGGGGGTGGTCTCACCGGCGAGGGCGTCGTCGATGCGCCGCGCCCAGATCTCCGCACCGGACCCGAGGTGGGACAGGACGTCGGCCACCGACCATGCAGTCGGGTAGGCCGGCTGGGCCACGCCGTCGTCGTCGAGACCCGCCACCAGGTCGGAGAGTCGGTCGACCGAGGAGCGCAGGGCCCCGAGAGCGTCGGACATGGGGTGCCTTTCGACGAGCCAGGATGATTGTTGATGGTTCAATCAACCTAGGTCGGCGACCGGGACCGGTCAAGGCGCTGTCCGGACAGAGGTGCGGAGCCCTTCGCACGGGGGGCGTGCGAGAAGGGCTCCGCACCGGGGGTATCGACCAGAACGGCCCGAGGGGTACGGCTCAGGCGCACTACGCGCCAGGTGGTCCAGTCAGCGTCGGAGCTGCTTCTTGGCGAGGCCGGGCGGCAGCGGCTTCGCGCAGTCGTCGCCACCTGCCTCCACACAGGTCCCGAAGGCGCGCATGCCCTGCCGGTGCTCGCGGGCCAGCCGCGTCATGGTGCGCTCACGCTGGTCCGGCGTCAACGCCTGCCACGCCGCCTTCCAGTCCTTGTCCGCGCCGGAGCCGTGCCCCTGCGCATGCGCCCACGCCGGCGGCCCGTGACCCTTGCCCTCGTGCTTGCCCTCGTGCTTGGCCTCGTGCTTGCCCTCGTGCTTGCCCTCGTGCTTGCCCTCGTGCTGCCGGGTCGCGTTGCCCGACGCAGCCGGGGAGGCAGCCGTCGGAGAACCCAGCGTCACGCCGAGGAGCAGGGCGGTGCAGGCGACGACCGCCAGGGAGCCCGGCGCGATCCAGCGCTTCATGGCCCCAGTCTGGGGCCGCAGCCCCGCCGTTGCGACGGCCTTTCGGACAATTCGAGGTATGGACCTCGCGGGCCGCCGGACAGATGGTGGAGCTGAGGGGATTCGAACCCCTGACCTTCTCATTGCGAACGAGACGCGCTACCAACTGCGCCACAGCCCCGGGTGGTCCGCCGCTGCGGACCGAGGACAGAAGATACCACCAGGTCGACGGCCCTCCGAATCAGGAGCCGACGGCCCTGCGACCCTCGTCTGCGTCGGGCTCGCGAGGTCGCGGCATCGGCCACGAGAGCACTGTCCGCGGCGTCGCGACCGGAGCTCGAGACCCCCGACGCGGCCGAGGTCGATGGTGCGTACCGACCGGTGGCGCGCGGCTTCGTGACGTACGTCGGCAGCGTCACCGGCAGCGGGTCCCAGAGCGCCCCGGCGTCCGTCGTGGGCCCAGCTCGGCGACCAGTCCGACCGGGAACGACGAGGTGTCGTCGAGACCGCTGACGACGGCGAGGCCCTGGTCGTTGCGCACAGCGGCGGGCTGCCGCGGTGCCTCGCACGGACGCTCGACCGGCGACCGGGGCTCGACAGGCTCGACCTGCCGAGCAGGCTCCACGCGACGCTGCGCGGCGGACGTGCGGGCCCAGCGCTTCGCTCGCGACGGACGGCGACCCGGGCCACCACGAGGAACAGCAGCGTGATGCCGACCGGGATCACCGGCGCCCAGGCGAGGAACCAGCCGAGGGGGACTCCGGCGCCGACCACGACATCGGCGCAGGAGGAGCACGGCGAGGATGTGACGCGCGGCGCTCGGCCGCGGCGCGGGCTGCGCAGGCGACGGGCCTGCGGGGATCGGGCCGGGGCGGCTTGACGGCGGGCGGCGTGGCGGACCGCCGGGCTGCGGCGTGGTGACCGCGGCCGGCGGCGTCCGGCCGACGACGAGCCTGCCTCGCGGTCGCTGACCGCCTCCCGCCGGGCGAGCACACGCATGTCGTCGGAGAACTTGTCGACGGAGCGCGTCTTCGCGACCTCGTCGTGGTGCTTAAGCGCCATGGGACGAGGACGATGGCCCACACCAGGGCAAGGGCGACGAAGATCAGGCCGGACAGCTCCACGGGTGACACGCTATGAGTCACAGGGGTTCGTGGGACGGATGAGGAGCGGTGTGTCGGCAGTCAAGTACTGAGACTCTTGTGACGACAGGGGTTCACGCGTTGTTCGGCCGTTGCCGTCATGCCGGTGACGCTGCAGGAGTCCACCCGGCACGTCCTCGACGGTGAGCGCGAACAGCCGGTGGTCGCGCCAGTCGCCGTCGATGTGCAGGTAGCGCGGCGCGTAGCCGACCTCGGCGAAGCCCAGCTTCTCGACGACCCGCAGCGACGCCGAGTTCTCCGGGCGTATCGCGACCTCCACCCGGTGCAGGCCGAGCCCGAACCAGCAGTAGTCCACCGCCATGGCCACGGCGGTCGGCATCACACCGTGGCCGGCGTACCGCTGGTCGATCCAGTAGCCGATGTTGCCGAAGCGCGCCGAGCCGCCGGTGATGTTGCTGACCGTCAACTGGCCGGCGAACTGCCGTCGACCGTGACGACCAGCGGGAGGCACCGTCCCTGCCGGGCCTGCTTCCGCAGGTCGCGCACCATCCCGCGGAAGGTCACCGGCGTCGACTCGTCGTCGGGCGGCCGGGTCGCCTCCCACCGCCGCAGCCAGGCCGCGTTGCGCTGGCGGACCTCACGCCAGGCGCGACGGTCGCCGCACCGCGATCGGTCGCAGCCCGACCCTGCCGTGCCGCAGGTCGAGGCTCTGCCAGGGGACCGGTCCGTGGCTCAATGGTCGCTCCCCGCGATCTGCTCGACAGCGTGCCGCAACAGGGGTACGACGACCGCGAGGCCGTCCTTCACCCCGCCGCGCGACCCGGGCAGGTTGACCACGAGGGCCGACCCGCCGACCCCCGACGAGCCCGCGGGACAGGGCCGCCGTCGGCACGCCCTTGCGACGCCGTACGCCCGGATCGCCTCGGCCACGCCGGGCACCTCCCGGTCGAGCAACGGCCGGGTCACCTCGGGGGTCAGGTCGGTGGGGGTCAGCCCCGTGCCGCCCGTGGTGACCACCGCGCGCGCTCCGCCGTCGACGGCCTCGCGGATCGCCGCGCCGACCGGGTCCCGTCGGGCACGACCACCGGCGGCTCGACGGCGAAGCCGGCCTCGGTCAGAGCGCCCGACGATGAGCGGTCCGGTGGTGTCCTCGTAGACGCCGGCCGCGGCGCGGTTCGAGGCGACGACCACGACGGCCTTCACGACCGGCTCCAGTCGCCGCTCCTGCCGCCGGACTTGGCCAGCACCCGCATGTCGCTGATGACCGCGCCCTTGTCGACGGCCTTGACCATGTCGACGACGGTGAGGCCGGCGACCGCCACCGCGGTGAGCGCCTCCATCTCGACACCGGTGCGGTCGGTGGTCCGCACGGTCGCCGTGATCTCGACCGCGTCGTCGGCCACCTCCAGGTCGACCGTGACGCCGCTGATCGCCAGCGGGTGGCACAGCGGCACCAGGTCGGGCGTCCGCTTGGCGGCCATGATCCCGGCGACCCGCGCCACCCCGAGCGCGTCGCCCTTGGGCACGCCCTCGCCGCGCAGCAGCCCGACGACCTCGGGGCTCACCAGCACCCGGCCGGTCGCGACCGCCTCCGGGTGGTGACGTCCTTGGCCGACACGTCGACCATGCGGGCGGCGCCGGACTCGTCGACGTGGGTGAGCCGGGCTCGTCGGCCATGGCGTTCCTCGCGCTCATCGAGCGGACTAGTAGCCCGGTCCAGCAGCAGCACGTCGACCATCGCGCCCGCCTCGACCTCCTCGGTGTCCTCCGGTACGACGACCAGCGCGTTCGACACGGACAGGTCGCCGAGCAGGTGCGAGCCGTGACCGCCGACCGGCGCCACGTGCGGCACCGCGAGCCGCGTATCGTGCACGCGCGCGCACGATACTGCTGCTTGCCCGCGGACGAGCGGATCGGCGTCGATCAGCTGCGCGACGGCGTGCGGCCGCTGGTACGGGGTGCGGCCCATCATCCGGCGCAGCGCGGGCAGCACGAACAGCTGGAAGGAGACGTACGACGAGACGGGGTTGCCCGGCAGCGCGAAGATCGGGGTCCTGTCCTCGCCGACGTGGCCGAAGCCCTGCGGCTTGCCCGGCTGCATGCGCACCCCGCCGAACCACACCGTGCCGAGCTCGGCTAGCACCTCCTTGACCACGTCGTACTCCCCCATGCTGACGCCGCCGCTGGTGACCACGACGTCGGCACGGACGAGCTGGTCGGAGAGCGCGTCGGCGAACTCGGCCGGGTCGTCGCAGACGATCGCCGACGCGGTAGGCGATCGCGCCGGCCTGCCGCACCGCGGCGGCGAGCATGAAGGAGTTGGAGTCGTAGATCGTGTCGTGGGAGAGCCTGCCGCCGGGCTCGCGCAGCTCGGCGCCGGTCGACATGATCACCACCCGCGGCCGCGGGCGCGAGGGCACCTGCGCGCGCCCGACGCTCGCGAGCAGAGCGAGCTGGCGCGGCCCGACCAGCGTGCCCTCGTCGAGCAGCACGTCTCCCTCGCGGACGTCCTCGCCCTGGCGACGGATGTGCTGCCCCGGCTCGGGCGCCTGCTGATCCGCACCGTCGCCGCGCCGCCGTCGGTCCACTCGACCGGCACCACCGCGTCGGCGCCCTGGGGGACCGGCGCGCCGGTCATGATCTTCACCGCCGTGCCGGGGGACATCGCGAAGAGCTTGGTCTGCCCGGCGGCCGACTCCCCCACCACCGGCAGGTGGACCGGCTCGGACCGAGGCGTGGGCGAGGTCGGTGGTCACACGGCGTAGCCGTCCATCGCGGAGTTGTCGAAGACGGGCAGGTCCATCGGCGAGATGACCTGCTCGCAGACCGGCAGGCCGAGGGCCTCGAGCAGCGGCTGCTCGAAGGGCGGCAGCGGCTCGACGCCGCGCAGGACGCGCTGCACGTGCTCCTCGACGCTGACCGACGGCTGGGGGTCGGGACGAAGGCCATGGCCGGACCCTAGCCCTGCGTCGACGCGTAGCTCACCAGCGCGTGCCGCCTCCACGCGCTCCCTCGCCGGTTCCCGAGCTCGACCTCGCCCACCACGGTGACGTCGGCGCCGAACCGTCCAGTCGCCCTTCACGACGAACGAGCTCGGGCCTCGCTGAGCGCCGGGCACCCCGTCGGGGAAGCGTTCCTCGAAGCCACCGACCAGCTTGTAGGCTCGGCGAGGTCGACGAACGGCACCTCGTCGGGCACCTGGCGGAGCACGGCGTCGTCGTCGAGCTCGTAGCAGTCGCTGCGCAGCACGAGCAGGTCGTTGGTCGTCTTCACCGGCACGAAGCGGTCGCGCCCGACCTCGATCGTCGTGGCGCCCTCGAAGACCTCGATCGCCGCGCCCATCGCGGTCTCGATCTGGATCACCTCGGGGCTGTCCGCGTCGGACGGGTCGACTGTCTTGGTGTTCCTGATCATCGCCAGGCCGAGGACGCCGTCGCGCTCGTCGAGCTCGTCGCGCATCGCCCGCAGGTCGAACCACAAGTTGTTCGTCGAGCAGAATCGGTGCCGGCTCAGGTCCGCGAGCGCCTCCTTGTCCTCGCGAGCGTCTGCGCGGTCTCCCGCAGCACGATGCGCCCGTCGCACTTGCGGCGCGCGAAGTGGCCGCCCTTGCGGTCGCTCGGCGTCCGACGCACCGCCTCGATGGCGAAGGGCGCGCCGCTCGACGCGAACCAGCCGGCGACCCGCGGGTCGGCCACCGCACCGAGGTTGTCGGAGTTGGAGACGAAGACCTGCGTGTAGCCGGCGTCGAGCATCGCGTCGAGCAGGCCCTGGGAGCGCAGCACCGTGTAGAGGTCGCCGTGGCCGGGCGGGCACCACTCGAGGCTGGGGTCCGCCGGCCACTCGCCGGGGTGAGGTCCTCGGCGACGGAGCTTGGGCTCCTTGTTCTGCAGGAAGTCCAGCGGCAGGTCGGCGTCCTCCAGCCCGTCGTACGACGCGAGCGCGGACGAGCGTGTCCTCGCGGGTCCGGAAGCTGTCCATGAACAGCAGCGGCAGCCGCACGTCGTACGTCGTCCGCAGCGCGAGCACCTGGCGGGCGATCACGTCGAGGAACGACAGCCCGTCGCGCACCTCGAGCAGCGACTTGGCGCGGTCCAGCCCCATCGACGTGCCGAGCCCGCCGTTGAGCTTGATCACGACCGTGGAGGCCAGGGCGTCCGCGGCCGCGACGTCGTCGGGCACCTCGACGTCGGCGAGCGCCGTCCATGTCGAGCGGCTCGATCGTGTCCTCGGGGACCATCCCGGTCTCGCCGGACTCGACGAGCCGGTAGTAGTGCGCGAACACCTCGATCGGCCAGCGGGTCGACCCCCTCGGCCGCCATCTTGTCCCGCGCCTGCTGCAGCCCCTCGTCGCTCATGGCCGCGATCGTAGGGTGACCCTCGTGGACGACCGCCTGGACCCGGGATCCGCGTCCCGCCCGTGCGCAGAAGATCGCGCTGCGCGACCAGCTCACGACCGCGCGCGCGACGGATCCGCTGCCCGAGCTCCGGGAGCACGCCGAGGCGATCGCCCGGCACCTGCTCGCCTCCGACGCCGTACGCCGGTCGGCGACCGTCGCGGCCTACGTCTCGGTCGGCACCGAGCCCGGCACCGGACCGCTGCTGGAGGGCCTGCGCGGCAGCCGGCAAGCGCGTCATCCTGCCGGTCGTCCTTCCCGACCTCGACCTCGACTGGGCCGTGCACACCGGCGCCGCTCGAGGGTCGGCGACGGGCTGCTCGAGCCCGGCGGGCCCGACCCTCGGGCTGGACGCGATCGGCACCGCCGACCTGGTCATCGCGCCGGGCCTCGCCGTCGACCCCCAGAGGCATGCGGATGGGCAAGGGCGGCGGCTGCTACGACCGCGCGCTCGGCCGGGTCCCGGTCGGCACCCCGGTGTGCGTCCGTGCTCTACGACCACGAGCGCGTCGACCGGGTGCCGGCCGAGCCGCACGACCGACCGGTCAACGCCGTCGTCACTCCGGCGGGGTCGACGCCCCTGCCCGACGGGCTGGAGGGTCAGCCGGTCCTCGGTGGCCTCGTCCACCGCGTCCTCGCTGAACGCCCACGGGCGCGTGCGACCGTCGGCCCAGAGCTCCGCCTGGTCGGTGTAGTGCGGGCTGAAGGCGTGCCCGCTGGCCCCGGTGAGGTTCACCCACGTCGAGGTGTCGAGGTCGGCCAGCGACACGACCATCCGCATCGACGGCACCCAGTCCACCTCGTAGCCGACGGAGCGTCCCACCCTGTCGCGTCGACGATCGCCGACGCCGCCGCCGAGCTCCCACGGCCCGCGGTTGAGCAGCGCCGCACCGATCCAGCTGCCCGACTCGCCGATCGTGCTGTTGCGCAGCTCGAGCTGGTGCTGGTGGCCCCACGTCCAGTTCGAGGGCCGGCGCGACTGCAGCCGGACGAGCTCGTCACGCGCCTCGCGCACCGCCTCCCGGAGGATGTCGTCGCGGCCCTCCTTGACCCCGTCGGTCTCGACGTCGTCCCACCACCGGTCGGCTGGGCTCCTCGAGGAGGCGCGCCACCACGTCGAACCATCGTCCCCCGCCCTCGACGACGACGCTGGCGGGCAGCTGGTCGTCGAAGGTCAGGTGCAGCAGGTTGCGCCACACCGCGTTGTAGTAGGCCGCGGCCGACGAGTCGGCGTCCTGGTGGAAGTCCCAGTCGCGCAGCAGCGCCTGGCCGCCTGAGTAGTAGTGGCTCCCGGCGTCCACGTCGAGCAGGTAGGGCACCAGCGTCGGCGCGAAGCGGGTCGAGCACGTCGAGCTGGATCTCGCTCATGTCCTCGACGCTCAGCTTGCCCTTCTTCTCCAGCAGGTCGCGGATGCGCTGCGAGCGCTGGCCGGGTTCCCACGCGTCGCCGAGGAACCACGGGTACTCCGTGCCCGACCGGCGCCTGGTTGGCCGTGACGACGAAGCCCTCCTCGGGGTCGAGGACGCTCGGGCAGCTGCGTCGAAGGGGACGTACTCGCCGGTCCAGTCGTACTTCTTGTCCCAGCCCGGGCTCGGGTACGTCGCCGGTGTTGGCCGGCCTCCGGACCGGGATCCGCCCGGGGGCCTGGTAGCCGATGTGGCCGGCGCTGTCGGCGTAGACCATGTTCTGGCTCGGCGCGGCGAAGTGCCGGGCGGCGGCACGGAACTCCTCCCAGTCCTGCGCGCGGTCGACCTCGAAGACCGCCTCGGCCGTCTTGGACGGGCTCGCAGCGCGGTCCACGCCAGGGAGACCGCGTAGCCGTCACCGCGCGTCGGTGCGTCCGGCCGGACACGCGCGCGTTCGCGCCGACCGAGGCGAGGTCCGTGCCGACGTCCGAGAGCAGCGGACCGTGCACCGACGTGCGGACGGTGAACGTGAAGGGGTCCTCGCCGGCGATCTCGATCGTCTCCGTGCGCCGCTGGAACGGCACCCACTTCTTGCCGCGCTTGTAGCGCTCGCCGTCGACCGCCTCGAGGTAGAGGTCGGTGACGTCGGGGCCGAGGTTGGTGAGGCCCCAGGCGATGTCCTGGTTGTGGCCGATGATCACCCCGGGGAAGCCGGCGAAGGTGAAGCCCGCGACGTCGAAGGGGCACTCGTCGGAGACCTCGCGTGCAGTGCAGGCCCATCTGGTACCAGACGCCGGGCAGCGACGGGGCGAGGTGCGGGTCGTTGGCCAGGATCGGCTGCACCGGTCGTGGAGTGGTCGCCGTCGACGGCCCAGGAGTTGCTGCCGATGCCGCTCGCCACGGCCGACCATCGCCGGCATCGCGTCCAGGTCCGGTCGAGGGCCGCGAGCTGGTCGACGACCTCGTCCGGCAGCGGTCGGCTCGCGCCGCAGCCCTCGCCGCGATCGGGGTCACCGCGAACTTCCCGTCGACCACCGTGCCGTGCGGGATGATCGGCTCCCGCTCGTCGTAGGGGTACGGCGGGTACAGCTCGTCGATCATGTCCTGGCTGACGTGCGGCGAGGCCATCGCGCGGTCCATCTCGTCCTGCATGTTGCCGCGCAGGTCCCACGCCATCGCCTTGAGCCAGGCCACCGAGTCGGCCGGCGTCCAGTCCTCGGCGCGGTAGTCGAGCCCGCTGACCGAGAGCAGCGTGTACTCCAGGGAGATCTCCGCCGGCGAGTGCTCGTGGAGGTAGGCGTTGACGCCCGCGCTGAACGACTCGAGGTAGCCCGTCGCCTCGACGCTGAGGTTCGACAGCTCGCTGCTCGGCGACGCGGCGCCACCCCATCGTGCGCACCACCTTGTCGACGTCGAGGGTGGTCTCGCCGAACATCTCCGACAGGCGGCCGGAGGTGATGTGCCGGCGCACGTCCATCTCGTAGAAGCGGTCCTGGGCCTGGACGTAGCCCTGGGCGAAGAAGAGGTCGTCCGTGGTGTCGGCGTAGACCTGGGGCACGCCCGCGTCGTCGCGCAGCACGGTGACCTCGTGCTCGAGCCCGGGCACGGAGATCGTCCCCGTCGTCTGGGGCAGCGACCTGCGCACGGCCGCGAAGCCGAGGGCCGCGAGGGCGACGAGGAGCACGACCAGGGCCAGGGCGACGTACGACGTCCAGCGCACCCAGCTCGGCCGGTCCCGCCAGGGCACCCGCGGTTCGTCCGCCTCGGGGCTGGAGTCGGCGGCGGGTGAGGACACAACCCGCATTGTGCCGGGTCGGTCGCTCTGGGGCTCAGGCGGCGCTGTCGCTCTTGCTCGACGAGGACTTCGCGTCGCCGCCGGACTTCTTCTCGCTCGACGAGGAGGTCTTCTCAGAGCTCCCGGGGGTGCTGCCCGAGGAGCTGGTCGACGTGCCCGACGAGGTGCCGGAGGAGCTCGAGCCGCTCTCGCTGCTGGTGGTCGTCGCGCGGCTGTCGTTGCGGTAGAAGCCCGAGCCCTTGAAGACCACGCCCACGGCGTTGAAGACCTTGCGCAGCCGACCCTGGCACTCCGGGCACTCGGTCAGCGCGTCGTCGGTGAACGACTGGAACTGCTCGAAGAAGTGCCCGCACTCGGTGCATGAGTACTGGTAGGTCGGCACGGCGACTCCTTCTCGACGGTGCGGGCACGCGGGCTTGGCACTCGGATGACTCGACTGCCAATCATATCGTCCCTGTGGAGGACGCCAGCGCGGCTCGTCGAGACCTGCCTAGCCTCCCGCCATGCAGCCCGAGACGCCGTCGCCCCTGCTCCTGCTGCGCCGTGGGTGGCGCCGGGTCCGGCGCGCGGTGCTCGCCCGCCGTCGTGGCCTCGCCGCGACCTGCGCCGCCCTGGGCGTGCTCGCCGCGATCCAGGCGGTCCGCGCCCCGACCTCACCGACCACGCCGGTCCTCGTCGCGAGCCACGACCTCGTCGGTGGCCGGGTGCTGGGCGCCGACGACCTCGTCGTCCGGGAGTACGCCGTCGGCACCACCCCGGCAGGCACGGTGACCGACGCCGGCTCCGTCGCGGGCCGCGTGCTCGCGGCGCCGCTGCGCGAGGGTGAGCCGCTGACCGACGTACGGCTGGTGGGGCCGGGTCTCCTCGACGGCTACCCCGGCAAGGTCGTCACGCCGGTGAGGGTCGCGGACGCCGACGCGGTCCGGCTGGTCTCGGTCGGCGACCTGGTGGACCTGGTGGCGTCGGACCCGGAGTCGGGCCGGACCGGGACGGTCGCGGTCGCCGCACCCGTCGTGGCCGTGCCGCGCTCACGCTCGGGCAGCGGCCCCCTCGAGTCGGGTGCCCTCCTCGTCGTCGCGGTCAGCGCGACCGAGTCGATCGACCTGGCTCGCGCCGCGGCATCGAGCGTCATCTCCGTGACCTTCAGGGGCTAATGTGCCGATTGCCCACGCTCACTCTCGAAGGGACACCGTCATGAGCGGCTTCAAGGCTTTCATCCTCCGAGGCAACCTCGTCGAGCTCGCCGTCGCGTTCATCATCGGCGCAGGCTTCGCCACCGTCGTCACCACGTTCACCGCGGTGGTCATGGGGTTCGTCTCCCGGGTCTTCGGCGGCAGCCCGAACTTCGACAGCATCGTGATCTGGAAGAACGACGTCGGCGAGGGCATCCCGATCGGGGCCTTCCTCACCGCAGCCATCGCGTTCCTGATCCTCGCGGCGGTCGTCTACTTCTTCGTGGTGACGCCGTACACCAAGGCCAAGGAGCGCTTCTTCCCGACGCCGGCCGAGCCCGAGGGCACGCCCGAGGACATCGCGCTGCTCACCGAGATCCGCGACGCGCTCGTCTCCCGCGGCGGCGGAGTCCCCCCGACCGTCTGACCTACCCGTGGTGCGGCGGCACGTTGCGACGCAGCTCCGCGTCGCGGTCGTCGCCGCCGCTCCCGGACTCCTCGTCCCGGTCGTCGGACGTCGACTCCGGGAGCACGTCACCGAAGACGCGCGCGCGCCTGCGCCGCTTCTCCGCCTCGCGGGCCGCGGCCTCGCGGTCCGCGTCACTCACCGGCCGACGACCTCCGGCCGCGCCGCGTCGAACCACGAGCACGCGAAGCTGTCGTGGTGCGGGCTCCAGCCCGTCGTCTCGCCGAAGTGTCTCGAGCTGACCCGGACCGAGCGGGCCAGGGGCTCGAGGCGGGGACCGCCGAGGCGGGCGACGACGGGGCCGACGAACGGCACCCGGTCGCGCCCGACCGCCTCGGCGAATCCTGCCGCGAGGTCCGCGCGCACCACAGGCGCGGCACCCACGTTGTAGAGGCCGGACGGCGCGTCGAGCGCGGCCACCACGGCGGTCCCCACGTCATCGCTGTGCAGCACGTGCGCGTAGCCCTCGGGCGACCCGGCGCACACGGGACGGCCGGTCGCGGCCGACCGGAGCGACCAGCGGGTCTGCCCGCAGTCGCCGATCACGACACCGAGCCGCAGGACCACGCCCGCCCGGAAGGCGTTGGCGTAGTCGAGCACGGCCACCTCGCCGTCGGAGGTCGGCTCCGTCGCGGCGGTCACGCACACCGGGGAGGTCTCGCTCACCCAGTCGCTGCCCTGGTCGGCGTACACGAAGGACGAGGACTCGTGGACGACGCGGCGCACGCCGGCGACGTCGGCCGCGGCGACCAGGAGCCGCGTGCCCTCGGAGCGCCAGCGGTCGAAGGCGCGCCAGGCGCGGCGCCGCGAGATGCCGAGGCCGACCGGTTGCTGGCCGGCGAGGTTCACGACGGCGTCGGCGCCGTCGAGCGCCGCCACCAGAGCCTCCGGGTGGTCGAAGAGCAGCCCCGGCTCCACCTCGAACACCTCGTGCCCGGCGTCCAGGAGGGACTGGGCCGCGCTGCGGCCCACCACCGTCTGCGCACCCGTCACTGCGACTCTCACGCCTGTGTGACCCCTTTCATCCACCCCGGCCCGTCGGACAGTCTCGGATAACAAATGGATAACGGCAAGTAGCCGGCCAGCGTGGCGAGAAAGACCCTGCGGTGATGCGGGCGCTCGTCACGAAGTTTTAACTCTGGGGCAACGGCTCGTGCGACGACCGTCAGCGCAGGGACCGGTAGAGCTCCACGGTGCGCGCCGCGACGGCATCCCAGCCGAACTCCGTGACCGCCCGACGGCGTCCGGCCTCCCCCATCCCGCGGGCTCGCGCCGGGTCGGCGGCCAGGCTGTTGACCGCGTCGGCGAAGCGCCGCTCGAAGTCGGCCGGGTCGTCCGGGGTGAGGTCGACGAGGATCCCGGTCTCACCGTCGACGACCACCTCGGGGATGCCGCCGACGCGGCTGGCGACCACGGCGGTCTCGGTCGCCATCGCCTCGAGGTTCACGATCCCGAGGGGCTCGTAGACCGACGGGCAGCAGAAGGCCAGGGCGTGGGTCAGCACCTGGCGCACCTCGGAGACCGGCAGGTGCTCGGAGATCACGAAGATGCCGTCCCGCTCGGCGCGCAGGTCGGTGATCGCCTGGTCGGTCTCGGCCTTGAGGTCGGGGGTGTCCGCGGCGCCGGCCAGCAGCACCATCTGCACCGACGGGTCGAGCAGCAGCCCCGCACGCAGGAGGTGCGGCACGCCTTTCTGCCGGGTGATCCGGCCGACGAACGCGACGTAGGGGCGTTCGAGGTCGACCCCGATCCGCTCGAGCACCGCGGTGCCCTGGTCGGGCTGGTAGAGCTCGGTGTCGATGCCGTTGTAGATCACGTGCACCCGCTCGGGGTCGAGCCCGGGGTACGACGTGAGGATGTCCTCGGCCATCCCCTTGCTCACGGCGACCACGGCGTCGGCACCCTCGAACCCGGTCCGCTCGGCCCACGACGACAACCGGTAGCCGCCGCCGAGCTGCTCCGCCTTCCAGGGGCGTTGAGGCTCCAGGGAGTGGGCGGTCACGACGTGCGGCACGTCGTACAGCAGCTTCGACCAGTGGCCCGCCATGTTGGCGTACCAGGTGTGCGAGTGCACGAGGTCGACGGCGTCACCGACACCGTTCGTGATCGACAGGTCGGTGGCGAGGATCCGCAGCGCAGCGTTCGCGCCGACGAGGAGCGGGTCCTGCTCGGTGTGCGCGGTGGCGCCGTCGCGGGGCCCGCCCATGCAGTGCACGTCGACGTCGATGAGGCGCTTCAGCTCCCGCACCAGGAACTCGACGTGGACACCGGCTCCGCCGTAGACGTCCGGTGGGTACTCCCGGGTGAGGATCGCGGCTCGCATGGTGTCGAACCTAGTCATTGTGGCTAAGGTCGGGCTATGGCCAGGGTCCTGAGCATCGTCCTTGCCGGCGGCGAGGGGAAGCGGCTGATGCCGCTCACGGTCGACCGGGCCAAACCAGCGGTTCCGTTCGGCGGTTCCTACCGCCTCATCGACTTCGCCCTCTCCAACCTCGTCAACGCGGGCTACACCAACGTCGCGGTGCTGACGCAGTACAAGTCGCACTCGCTCGACCGGCACATCTCGCAGAGCTGGCGGCTGTCCTCGATGCTCGGGCAGTACGTCGCCCCGGTGCCGGCGCAGCAGCGGCGAGGACCTCGCTGGTACACCGGCAGCGCCGACGCGATCTACCAGTCGATGAACCTCATCAACGACTTCGCGCCCGACATCGTCGTCGTCTTCGGCGCCGACCACGTCTACCGGATGGACGCCTCGCAGATGGTGCAGGCGCACATCGAGTCCGGTGCGGGCGCGACCGTCGCAGGCATCCGGGTGCCCCGCAAGGAGGCCTGGCAGTTCGGCGTCATCAAGACCGCCGACGACGGCGTCGCGATCGACGAGTTCCTCGAGAAGCCGGCCGACCCTCCGGGTCTGGTCGACTCCCCCGACGAGTCGTTCGCGTCGATGGGCAACTACGTCTTCACCGCGTCGGCCCTGGTCGAGGCGCTGGAGAAGGACGCCGCCGACTCGTCGTCGCGGCACGACATGGGCGGCGACATCATCCCGATGCTGGTCGACCAGGACGCTGCTGCGGTCTACGACTTCAAGCGCAACATCGTGCCCGGCACCAACGAGGACGACCGCGACTACTGGCGTGACGTCGGGACGCTCGACAGCTACCACGAGGCGCACCTCGACCTGGTCTCGGCGCTGCCGCAGTTCAACCTCTACAACGACGCGTGGCCGATCTTCACCTCGCACCACCAGCTGCCCGGCGCGAAGTTCGTCGACGGCGCCTCGGTGCGCGACTCGATCGTGTGCGCAGGCTCGATCGTGTCCGGCGCGACGGTCGACAGCACCGTCATCGGCGTGCACGCACGGGTCAACAGCAGCTCGACGGTCCAGCGGTCGGTGCTCATGGACAACGTGACCATCGGCGAGGGGTCGGTGATCCGCAACGCGATCATCGACAAGAACGTCGTCATCCCGCCCGGCACCCTCATCGGTGTCGACCACGAGGAGGACACCCGGCGCGGCTACACCGTCAGCGAGGGCGGCGTCGTCGCGATCGGCAAGGCCCACCGCACGGAGTGACACCGGCTTTCGGGACAATGGCATCCATGGCCACCCACGTCTGGATCCGCCACGAAGCCCGCGACACCGAGCGCCGCACCCCGGTCGTCCCTGCCGACGTGCGCAGGCTGCGCGACGCCGGCTTCAGGGTCACCGTCGAGGAGTCGCCACAACGTGTCTTCCCGATCGGGGAGTACGGCGCTGCCGGCGCGACGATCGCGGCCAAGGGCAGCTGGGACGAGCACGCGCCCGAGGACGCTGTCGTGGTGGGCATCAAGGAGCTCCCCGACGAGCCCGATGCGCTGAGGCACACGCACGTCTACTTCGCCCACTCGTTCAAGGGGCAGAGCGAGGCGGTCGCGGTGCTCGAGCGCTTCCGTCGCGGCGGCGGCCGGCTGCTCGACATCGAGTACCTCGTCGACGAGAACGGCAAGCGGGTCGTCGCGTTCGGCTACTGGGCCGGCTACGTCGGAGCCGCGCTCGGGGTGCTGCACCTCGCCGACCGGCTGACCACACCGCTCGTACCGATGGAGAAGGCGGACCTCGACGAGCGGTTGGAGGCAGCCGGGAAGGACGGGGCGGATCAGCTCCTCGCGCTCGTGACCGGCGCCCGGGGCCGCTCGGGCCGGGGAGCGCAGCGGGCGCTGGCGCAGGCCGGGCTGCCGATCACCCGCTGGGACCGTCAGGAGACGCGCGACCTGCACAAGATGGCGCTGCTCGGCCACGACCTGCTGGTCAACTGCGTGGTCACCCACGTCCCCACGCCGGCGTTCGTCGAGACCGCCGACCTCGACCACGAGCGCCGGATGCGAGTCATCGCGGACGTCACCTGCGACGTCACCTCGGCCACGAACATGCTCCCCGTGAACACCGCGATCACCACCTGGGACGAGCCCACCCGGCGCCTCGACGGCCTCCGCGACGACGGATCCCCCGCCCTCGACGTGATCGCCATCGACAACCTCCCCTCGCTCCTCCCCCGCGAGGCCAGCGAGGGCTTCTCCGCCGACCTCACCGACCAGCTGCTCCTCCTCCGCGACCTCGTCCCCTCAGGCCCCGGTCCGCCGCCGAGTGCTCCTTCACCACGCATGCCCCTCCGGTCGACGCCGCCGAGGGAGTCGCAGAAGGGTTGCGCACCTCGGCCATCGCACGCCCTCTGAACTCGCCTGCCGGCGTTCTCCGCTCGGCGGTCAGTGCCGGCGGAGGGTGGGATCCAGACGGGGGCGCCTCGGTCGTCGACGCGGACGTCGAGGACGGCGTGGTGGGTGGTGTCGCCGAAGAAGCTCTGGTTGGCGACCAGGACGGAGTGTCCGGCGAAGGTGGCGCTCGACGGGGTGTCGAACGGGACCGCGGAGCCGTTGTCGCCGGTCCCCGGGAGCTCCGGGAAGCGTTCGAGCTCCTCGCCGTTCGGTGACAGCACCACGAGCTGGTTGGAGAGGCCGGCGTCGGCGAGGTAGATCCGGCCCGAGCGGGCGATGCCGAAGCCGTCCGGGAGGTCGCCGGGAAGGCTGGTCCACAGCGTCGTCATGGCGCCCGGTCGGCCACCGGGTCGGACAGCGAGGCGGAAGAGCTTGCCCTGCGTGGCATCCGGTCCGTCGACCGACGACTGCTGGGTGAGGAGCAGCGACTCGTGCCCGGGCTCCATGAGCAGCCCGGCGGTGCCGAACTCCGTGCCGTCGAGCCGGGCGTCCAGGAACCACGGCTGCGCCGGGCCGCCGCCGGGCGGGACGCGCCAGACGACGGCCTGGCCGTAGTCGGTCACGTAGAGGACGCCACCCTTGCCCCAGGCGGCGTAGTTCGGGATCGCCGGCCCGTCGACCACGTTGGGCGAGCAGGTGCCGTCGGGCTCCGACCCCGGTGCGCAGGTCGGCAGGTCCCGCAGCCGCGAGTACGTCGAGAAGTGCCCCGTGCGCGTGTTGAGCATGAGCACCCGTGACGTCGACTTCTCCAGGACGACGAGGCGACCGCGGTCGTCGCTGGTCGCGACCTGCACGCCGTGCTCGGCCGCGAGGTCCTGGCCGGGCACGGTCCAGGAGCGCAGCAGCGTGCCGCCACGCGTCCACTCCATGACCCGCGACGGGATCGAGTCACCGGTCGGGTTGCTGTAGGTGCCGGCGTAGACCCGGCCGTTGGGGTGGGCGTAGACGAAGGCCGGGTAGCCCGGGCTCTGCACCCTCGCGAGCACCTCGGTGTCCCACGTCTCGCGGGTGGGCGCAGCCGACGACCCGGACAGCGGGAGCACCGCGAGCAGCGCGGCGCCCGCGGCGAGGACAGCGGTCAGGCGCCGGCGGCGAAGGGAGGTCACAGCCGGTCCAGCACCTCAGTCGCAGCGCGCTCGCCGGCGCGCACCGCCCCGTCCATGTAGCCGGCCCAGAACGTCGAGGTCTCGGTGCCGGCCCAGTGCACGCGACCGAACGGCTCCCGGATGCTGCTGCCGAAGGCGTAGATCGCGCCCGGCACCTGCAGCGCCACGGGGCTGCCCTGCGTCCAGCGCTCGAGCGTCCAGTCGTGCTCGACGTACTCGATCGGGTGCAACGCCTTCTCCCCGACGATCGCGGCGAACCCCTCGAGCACGGCCTGGCGGCGCTTGGCCTTGCTCATCAGGCCGTACTCGCGCCACGTCGAGCCGCCGACGAAGGACAGCAGCACACCGACCGAGGCGTCGGGCGGCGAGTTGTCGAAGGAGGTGCGCACCGCGCCGGTCGTGTTGAGACCGGATCCGGACAGGCCGGCGTCTCGCCAGAACGGCTTGTCGTAGACGGCGTCGCACTTCATCAGCGCGCCCATCGGCATGCGCTGGAGGAGCTGGTTGCGACGCTGCGGCAGGATCGGGTCCCAGTCGATGCCGAGGACGGTGACCGGCGGGCACGCCACGACGACGCGCTTGGAGCGCACCGTGCCGCGGTCGGTGTGCACGTCGACGTACGACGCGGTCTGCTTGATCCGGCGCACCGGCGCGTTGAGCGCGACCCGGTCGCCGAGCTGCTTCGCCAGCCGCAGCGGCACCAGCTGGGAGCCGCCCACGAAGCGGCTGTCCTGCGCGGCGCCCTCGGTGCCCGAGGAGCGCTCGAAGGTGCCGACGTTGTCCTCGTCGCCGGCGGTGGCGATGTACCAGACCGCGAAGAGCAGGGAGAAGTCCTCGCCGTCGCTGCCGAACGCGGCCTGGGTGTAGCAGAGGAGCAGCGTGCGGACGTCGGGGTTCGCGGTGTTCTGGCGCACCCAGGACGCGAACGACTGCTCGTCCCACTCCTTGGCCTTGGGGTGCGACCACGGGGCGTCGACCGCGATCTCGGAGGCCATCTGGTCCATGCGCGCCTGGAGGATGCCGGCGTCGGCGAGGATCGTCGGGTCCGGCGGGATGGTGCCGGTGTAGGGGATCGAGAGCGGTCCCTTGACGTAGACGTTGTTGCCCTCGACGTACTCCTTGAACGTCTTGACCCCGAGCTCCTTCGCCAGCGCGAGGATGTGGTCCTGGGTCGGGCCGACGAAGGCGCCGCCGGACTCGATGACCGAGCCGTTGCCCAGCTCGTGGTTGAGCAGCCGGCCGCCGACGCGGTCGCGAGCCTCGAGGACGAGCACCGAGGCGCCGCCGGCGCGGAGCCGGCGCGCGGCCAGCAGCCCGGACAGGCCGCCGCCCACGACGACGGCATCGACCGAGCGCGGCAGCGACCCGCTGGTCGTGGCTGCCTGCGCCGGCGCCCACAGCGGGCCGGCCGCGAGGGCGCCGAGGGCACCGGCACCGCCGAGGACAGCGCGTCGGCTGACGGCCGTCGTCCTGCTCGTGGTCGGTGCGGTCGGTACGTCGGTCATGGGTGCTCCTGGAGCCGTGGCCGGTGGGTGCGTCGTAGTGATGAACGAGCGTCAGGTTTTCGGGTCACGGGTGGGCCCAGGGTCGCCCTGGAGGGGACCGACGACTCTAGGCGGAGTGCCCCGGAGTGTCTGAGATGTCCTCAGGGGGAGAGATGACCACTTTCGTACGCCGCGCGCGCTCTGTCGCGTTCGCGACACTGGCCGCGCTCGCGGTGCCGGCCATCCTGGCCGTGACCGCTGCGCCGGCCGCAGCGGCCGGCTCGTGCGCGCCCGTGACGGCGCACCGGGGTGTGACCTACGACCACGTCGAGAACACCCGGGGCTCGATCCAGGCGGCGATCGACCTCGGGATCCGGTTCGAGGTCGATCTCCGGGCGACGTCGGACGGCCGCATCGTCCTCATGCACGACCCGACCATCGACCGCACCACCGACGGGAGCGGCCGGGTGGCCGACCTGACCGCACGGGAGATCCGGAGCTACTCCACCGACGACGGCGGCAGGGTCCCGCTGGCGCTCGCGGCCCTCAGGATGATCCGCGGCAACCCCGGGGCCACCGCCGTGCTGGACCTCAAGACCCTGCCCGCCTCGGTGCAGGTGGGTCTCGCGGACGCGATCACCCGCCTCGGGATCGGCTCCCGTGTCCGGGCCATCTCGTTCAGGGACGGCGTGCTCGCCACCTTCCGGGAGCTGAACCCGGGCGTGGACGCCCGCCGCACCTACGGCAGCGGACTGCCCGCTCCGGTGCCGACCGGGCCCGGCGTCGAGGTCCGCGCCTCCGCACTGACGGCCGACTGGGGCACGTCGATGCGGGCCGCGTCGAGCCCGTTCGGCGTGTGGAACGCCGACGACGCCGCCGCGTGGCAGCTGGCCAACGACGCCGGTGCGGACAACGTCATCACGAACGACCCGGCCGGCTACGCGACCTGGTGCGCGAACAGGCAAGGATGATGACCTGAACCGGTGTCATGTTCCCAAATCCGGGTAACCTGGCCCCCGTGAGCGACACCTCTCCTGCGATCTCGCCGACGGCAGCGCCGCAGCGCAAGCGCCGGATCCCGCAGCAGTCACGCAGCCGCGAGCGCGTGGAGCGCATCCTCGACACCGCTGCCCAGCTCGTCGTCACGGAGGGCGTCGACCGGCTGAGCACCCGCGGCATCGCCGAGTCCGCGAGGGTGCCCGTCGCCTCGCTCTACCAGTACTTCGCCGACAAGGACGACATCCTGCTCGCCCTCGTCGAGCGCGACATCGCGGAGATGGATCGCCAGGTCGCCGAGGACCTCGGCGCGCTGCGTCTCCTGAGTGTCGCGAGCATCGTGGAGTCCACGATGGGCGCCTTCGTGACCGTCTACCGCCAGCGCCCCGCCTTCGTCGAGATCTGGCTGCGTGGCCGGATCAACCAGGCGATCAGGGACTACGGGCGCGCCCACAACACCCAGGTCGCCCACGACCTCCACGCCCTGGCCCAGGGGCTGGGCCTGCTGACGGACGCCGGCGACGAGCAGATCGCCCGGATCGCCGTCGAGATGGGCGACCGCATGTTCCAGCTCGCGTTCGAGCGCGACATCGTCGGCGACCCGACCGTGCTCACCGAGGCGGTCAAGGTCGTCACCACGTACCTCGAGCTGTACGCCACCGAGGCCGGGCGCGAAGGCGTCCCCGTAGGCACCTCGTGAACGAGCTGCGGCGCGCGGTCGTCGACACGTGTCGCCGCGCCGCGACCGAGCGGCTCGTCGTCGGCACCGCCGGCAACGTGAGCGCGCGCGACGGCGAGCACGTCGCTGTCACCGCGACCGGCGCGGACTTCGCGTCGCTGCGCGAGGAGCACGTCGTGGTGGTCGACCTGGACGGACAGCTCACGGCGGGCGACCTCGAGCCCACCTCGGAGCTCGACCTGCACCTGGGCCTGCACCGGCTCTCCCCCGACCAGCGTTCCGCGGTCGTGCACACCCACGCACCGGTCAGCACGGCGATGTCGACGGTCCTGGACGAGCTGCCGGTCATCCACTACCAGCAGCTGCTCCTGGGCGGCGCTGTCCGGGTCGCGCCGTACGCCACCTTCGGCACGCCGGCGCTGGCCGAGCACGTGCGCCGCGCCCTCGACGGGCGCCAGGCCGCGCTCATGGCGAACCACGGCTCCGTCGCCGTCGGACCCACACCTGCTCAGGCCCTCGAGCACGCGCTCCTCCTCGAGTGGCTGTGCACCGTCTACCGCGACGCCTCGGTCGTCGGGACGCCGGCCGTGCTCGACCAGGAGCAGCAGGACGACGTCGTGCGCGCCGCGATCGAGCGGAAGTACGGCACCACGCGAACCGCCCAGGAGGCACCGTGACCAACCCGAGCATCATCACCCTGGGCGTCCACGTGCTCGACGTGCACGTGCGCCACGTCGAGTCCATCCCGGCCGGCTCCGAGGGAGCGATCGTCGAGCAGATCCGGATGTCCCCTGCCGGGACGGCGGGCGGCACCGCGGTGGTCCTCGCCAAGCTCGGCGCCCGCGTGGCGAGCATGGGCGCGACCGGGTCCGACCCGCTCGGCGGTGTGCTGCGCGACCTGCTCGGGGAGCACGGCATCGACCTCAGCGGCCTGCTGACGCGCGACGAGCAGACCTCGGCCAGCGTGCTCCCGGTGCGGCCCAACGGCGACCGGCCGGCCTGGCACTGCATCGGCGCCAACGGCGCCTACACCGCCGACGACGTCGACCTCGACCGCGTCGCGGAGGCCGACGTGCTGCACCTCGGCGGTCCCGAGTTCCTCGGCGGGGACGCCGCCGCGGGGATCCTCAAGCACGCCCAGGCCAACGGCACGGTCACCGCGACCGACCTGCTCGCCCCGGGCGACCCCGACATGCTGGCCTGGGTCGAGGCCGCGCTGCCCTACGTCGACTACTTCCTGCCCAACGACGAGCAGCTGCTCGGCCTCACCGGCGCCGACGACCTCGAGACCGCGGCGTCAGCGCTGCTGGGCAAGGGCGTCGGCTGCGTCGCCGTGACCTGTGGCCGCGACGGCGCGCTCGTCGCCAGCGCCGAGGGCACCACCCGGGTGCCGGCCTTCCAGGTCGACGTCGTCGACACCACCGGGTGCGGCGACGCCTTCAGCGCAGGCTTCCTGCTCGGCATCGCCGACGGGCGTGCGCCGGAGCAGGCCGCCGTCCTCGGCAACGCCACCGCCGCCCAGGTCGTCCAGGGCGTCGGCACCGACCACGGCGAGTTCGACCTCGCCTCGGTCGACGCGTTCGCGGCTTCCACGCCGACGTACTGATGCCGGCCGACCGTCAGGAGCAGAGACCGTTCTGCGCCGCCTCGGCGGACTGGTTCGAGCCCGGCTTCTTGCCCCGGTGCTGCTGCCCGGCTCACCCTGGGACGCCTTGGCGGCGTCGCTGGTGAACTCACGGCTCAGCGGACGGTCGGCTCGGATCTGGGCCCACAACCGGGTCGCCGCCGGGGCCGGCGCGAGCCGGTTCGGGTCGGGAGCGTAGGCCTGGAAGGGCAGCGACAGGAACTGGACGTTGTCGAGCCCGATGTTGCGCAGCTTCTGCGCGAGGGGCACGAGGTCCTTGAGCTTCGAGAGACCCGGGTCGGTGGTCAGCGACTTGGTGCCCGCGTTGAGGAACTTGACCAGCCGCACCGGGTTGAACATCGTCGAGCCCGAGATGGCCTTGCTGACCATCGACGCGAGGAAGGCCTGCTGGCGCTTCATCCGACCGATGTCGCCGGTGTCGACGCTGCCGATGGAGTGGCGGACGCGGACGTAGTTGAGGGCCTGGTTGCCGGTCACCTCGTAGCTGCCCGCCGGGAGGTAGATGCGCCCGATCGGGTCGTTGACCTCCTGCGGCACGCAGACCGGGACACCGCCGAGGGCGTCGACCATGTCCTTGAACCCGTTGAAGTCGACGACGACGAAGTGGTCCACCCGGACGTTCGACATCTTCTCGAACTGCGCGATGGTGCAGGCCTCGCCACCGACGGCGAAGGCGTCGTTCCACTGGATCGTCGGCTCCGCCGGGATCAGGTCGCCGTTGGTCTTCTTGCAGGACGGCCGCGACACCATGAGGTCGCGCGGGACGCTGACGCCGTACGCGCGCGTGCGGTCGGCCGACAGGTGGAGCAGGATCGTGGTGTCCGACAAGCCGGGCGTCGAGCCGCGGACGTCGGTCTGCCCCGCACGGGAGTCGGAGCCCATGATGAGGACGTTGAGCGGCTTGTCCGGGCCGCCCGTGTCGACGGCCTTGGGGCGCGGCTGGGTGATCTGGTCGAAGGCCTCCGACACCGAGATGTTGCCCTCGAGGTGTCGGTAGGTGAGGAAGACCGTGCCGGCGAGGACCACGAGCACCGCCGCCGTCGAGATGGCGACAGCCTTGATGACGTGATGCCTCGAGCCTGGCGCGAGGTGCTTGCCGTGGTAAGCCAAGATGCGAATCGTTCCTGTGCGTCGGTGGTGCGAGAACTCCGGTCCGGCGTCGAACAGTCACGCATCCTTTCCCCCATGATGAAGGGCGCGCACAAGTTCCGCGAAATCGTCGGGGACCCGAGCGAAAGCATCCCCACTCCGGTGACGGTCAAGCGTCCCGGAGTGCCTGCCCCACCGCACGCAACGCTCCCAGGGCCGCTCGTCGGTGACCAGGGTCACCCATCTCTCCGTTGCAGATCACGGCGTACACCCACCGCTCCCCCGCCGCTTCCACGAGCCCGACATCGGCTCTGACCTCGGCGTTCGTGCCGGTCTTGCTCACCAGCAGCACGCCCAGGTCGGGCTCGGCATGGGCGAGCGGGTCGAGGTCGAAGGCAGCACCCACCATGGACAGGTCGGTGCCCGGGGCGAGCCAGCCGAGCACGAGGGCCGCCACCGCGGGAGCGACCACGGTGCCCGCGGCCAGACCCTCCAGCAGGTGGGCGAAGTCACGCGCGCAGCCCTCGCTCAGGGTCGGCGGGTCCGACGGCTCGCGCCGGTCCCGGACGAGGTCGTGGAGCATCGACCCGCCCGGGGCGAGGTCGCGGGCGCGTGCCTGGACCGCGTCGAGACCCACCCGGTCCAGCAGCACGTTGGTGGCGAGGTTGTCGCTGACTGCGCCGACGAGGCGGGTGACGTCGGCGAGCGGTAGCCGGTCGACCTCGAGGTGCTGCCACAGACCGGAGTCCGCTACCGGCAGCCCGCGGAAACGGTCGAGCGGCTCGCTCGGGTCGAGGTCGCCGCGGTGGATCCGGTCCGCCACCTCGACGAGCAGGAACAGCTTGCCGAGGCTCGCCGTCCTCAGCAGCCGCTTGGCGTCCCGGGCGTACGCCGGACGTGGCTCGCCCACCCGGCGTACCTCCACCGACCAGGCGGTCCCGCCGAGTGCCGGGTCGTCGAGGACGGTGTCGATGCGAGCGGCGAGGTCCACGTCGAGCACCTTAGGGTCGAGCCGCCCGACCCTGGCGGCTCGAGACCTCAGGAACCCCCCGACGCGAGGGGGCTGGCGTCAGGGGGCTTTTTCGGTCTCTCCCAATCCCGATCCGAGATGGCCACTCATGCAGGGGGTGTCGGCCTGGGGATGCCTCGGGGACCCTCCCAGTAGGGCTCGATTCATCCAATCTCGATTTCTACCCTGCGCTCCGTGTGACCGGTCCGTAAGAGCACAATTACCTTTGACGAGGTCTGTACCGAGAATGACCCGGCAAATACGAGGATCTCCCTGGATCAAATTCGATGAATTTCTATTTCTTCACAGCGATGCAGAGGCGGAGCGCAACTCTCGCTCCGTAGCGCGCTCAGGCGGTGGCGAAGAGCGCCCACGCGGACTTGCCGTTCTGTTCCTGATCGATGCCCCAGGCCTCACTGAACGCCTGCGTGATCTGGAGGCCCCTACCCCCGACGGTCGTGGGATCAACGGGCGCGGGCGCGCCCATGTCGGGGTTCCCGTCGCGGACCACGACTCGGACGCCGGCCGCATCGCTCTGGATGGCGATCGTGAACGGGGTTCGTGCGTGCCGGATCGTGTTCGTGACCAGCTCGGACGTCACCAGCTCGATGTCTCCGGTGCCCTCCGCCGTGCCATGGCTGCACAGCTGCACAGCTGCACGTGCACGAAGCCCCTTGCCGTGCGCGCACTCGTCGTCAGGGCGGGCAGCGACACCTGCGCCGTCCATGAGTCAGCGGACCCAGTCATCACCGCGCCTCGATGCTCATCGGCAGGCGCACCACGAAGGTTGCTCCGGCACCGGGGACCGATTCCACGTACACCTGCCCGCCGTGGCGTTCTGTGATCTGTTTGACGATCGTGAGGCCCAGCCCGATGCCTGGGACAGCGGCTGCGGCCACGGTCCGGTGGAACGGGAAGAATATGTCGATCAACTGGTCTGCGGGGACACCCGGGCCGTCGTCTCGGACACGGATCTCGACGTCCTCGCCGTCGTCGACAGCCGCCACGCGCACATGTACGACGCCATGGGCGGGCGAGAACTTGATGGCGTTCGAGATGAGGTTGTCCAGCACTCGCTCGAGCTTCGTCTCGTCACCTAGTACGAAGGTCGGAAAGCCTTCACTCGCGTCTTGTTCGAGGACGACCCGGACCCCGCGGGGCGGGTGCAGGAGCTGGTGCCGAGTGATCACGCGACCGACGAGAAGAGCCACGTCGACATGGGTGCACCTCAGGGGCGAGACGCCGGTCGTCACCGCGTCGACCAGGTCATCGGTGAGTGACGTCATGGTGCGAGCGGCAGAGTCCACCCGCTCACCGAGCTCGCGCTGAGACGGGGTCAGCTCCGGATCCTCCAGCAGCAGCTCCATGAATCCTAGGACCGTTGAGAGCGGAGTGCGCAGGTCATGGGCGACCGTCCCGAGCACCATGTGGGCCTTCGCCAGTTCGGCACGGCTGGCGGCGAGGTCACGAACCGTATGACGGTGCAGGGCGCCGTAGTCATGAGTGATCCGACTGATCTCGTTGAGCAGGGCACGATCTCGGAGGTCTTCATCAATGATCACCGGGTCCTCCCGTCAGCTGGTCGCACACATCGACAGCAGTGCGCGCGTCCGGGGCCCAACCGTCCGCGTCCACGGCCTCCACCAGGTGGGGCGCGACGAGGAATGGTCGGCCCCCCACGACCACCTTCACGCCGCGCGTCCGAGGGTTTCGTTTCACAGCCCGGACCAGCGCGGTGACATACGCGACCTGGCTGGGCATCGAGGCGGAGATCAGGAGCAGATCGGAGCGGTCATCGGTCAGACGCGCGATCACGTCCTCGATCGTGCTGTCGTCGACCAGGTAGGTGGTGCGCCAGCCTCGACACTCCAGGACATCGGCCACTATCCGAAGTCCGACGTGGTGCAGGGACCCGTGAGCGTGAACGGCCACCAGGCGTCGCGCGCCGGCCGTGGTGTTCACGATCTCGGGGTAGAGGTCGGCCATGACGAACTGGGTCACGGTGGTGCAGAAGTGCTCCTGGACGACTGAGATGTCCCCCGCAGCCCACCGTCGGCCCACCTCGTGCTGGGCCGGCTCGAGCACGTCGAGCAGGATCTCCAGCGAGTCCATGCCCTCAGTCACGCAGTGGCGCGCGAGAGCAATCGCCCCGGTCCGATCCCCGCGCAGCAGGAGCTCGAGATACTTCGCACCCTGGGGCCACAGCTCGACGAGCGTCCCAGGTGAGTCGCGTGGATCCGGTGGACCTGTGGCCGCACCAGCAAGAAGGTCGTCGAGACGCCGCACCTCTGTCATCGCCATGCGCGCCCCGGCAGCGCGCACGACGGCGGCATCGAAGTCGTCGTCGGCTCGGAGCAGGCCGCGCACCGCGAGGCGATCGTGGGCGAACCCGAGGGCGTCGCCGAGAAGCTCCCACTGAGCGGTCTGCGAGGCCGCCTCGAGGGCGGCATCCAGCATGTCCGCGATGTCGAGGACCTCCGGGTCGTCCCCGTGCCCGCCCAGCAGGGTCACGACTCGCGCCGCCATGGTCACGGGTGGCGCGGCGCTCGACGGATCACTGCCGTGCCGTGCCATCGCGGGCAAGCGGACTGAGATCGTGGTCCCACGACCGACAGCGGAGTCGACCGAGATGTCCCCACCATGAGCCTTCACGATGGACGCCGCGATGTGAAGGCCGAGTCCCGTGCCCTGGATGGCGAGGTGGTGCGCCTCCGAGCTGCGAAAGAACCTGGTGAACAGCTGCCCCTGCTCAACAGCGGGGATGCCGATGCCGGTGTCGATCACCTCCAGGGACACCTGCGTCGGCGTGCTGGACAGTCGGCAGGTGACTGTTCCCTCGTCAGGGGTGAATTTGATGGCGTTGCTCATCAGGTTCAGCACGAGGCGCTCGAGCTCACGTGCGTCGCCCATGACGACCACCGGATCGTCGGGGAGCTCCAGGCGGACGTCCAGGAGCCTCTGGCGAGCCAGCGTCTCGATGATGTCCTCGGCTGAGGACACGACCACCCTCATGTCGACCTCGAGCATCTGCTCCTGGCCAGGCGTCGAGTTCAGAGCCGACAGCAGGAGCAGGTCCTCGGTGAGCGCGGTCAGACGGGCGGCGTTCCTGACGATCACGGCGACGAACTCACGCTGGCGGTCCGTGAGGTCGACCTCGACCGCCAGCAGCTCGGCGTAGGCGACGACGCTTGTCAAGGGGGTGCGCAGCTCATGGCTGGCGATGGCGACGAAGTCGTTCTTGGCGAGGTCGAGCTCACGGAGCCGCTCGGTGGCCTCGCTCTCCAGCCTCAGTGCCGCGACCAGACGAGCGTGAGCCATCTGCTCGGTACGGCTCCGCTGGAGTCCGTGCAGCAACGCTTCTGCGAGGCGGGGACCGTCGTGCACACCCTTGACGAGGTAGTCCTGCGCGCCCTCGGCCAGCGTCCACAGCGCCAACGTCCCGTCGACGCGGCCGGTCAGCACCATGAGAGCGGTCTGCGGGGACGCGCGGCGAACGGCTCGGACGACCATCTCCCCGTCTGCGTCCGGCAGCGTCAGATCAGCCAGGATCACGTCGTAGTCCGCCTCCTCGAGGAGGCGGAGTGCCATCTCGAGGTTGACGGCGACGCTGATGGTGCCGTTGGGAAACTCGTCCTCGAGCAAGGCCCGGACCAGCTCGCTGTCAGACGCGGAGTCCTCGATGAGAAGGAAACGCAGCTGGGTGCTGTGGTCGAGCGCCGCCAACGGCCGAGGCTGTCCTGGATCCGCCCTCGTCAGGGCCAGAGTGGTCATGAGGGAAGCCTGACGAGCCCCAACCAGAAGTTGTCGATGGACTGCACCACATGGATGAACTGGTCGATGTCGACCGGCTTGGACAGGAAACAGTTGGCGCCGAGGTCATAGGTCTTCTCGACGTCGGACTCCGCCGAGGACGTGGTCAGGACCGCGACTGGGATCCGATGCAGGGAGGCGTCTGCCCGCATCGCCGCGAGCACCTCATGGCCCGTGAGACGGGGCAGGTTCAGGTCCAGGATCACCAGGTCCGGGGCGCTGTCCCGGTGAGCGCGCAGGTACTCCAGCGCGGCGGCACCGTCCCGCACCACCATCACCCGGTTGGCCACCTTGGCACTCTCGAGCGCCTCCAGGGTCAGCTCGACGTCGGCCAGGCTGTCCTCGACCAGGAGGATGGTCATGAGCTCCGTGCTGTCGCTCATGACGCGTGCTCGCCGGGCAGGCCGGGAAGCATGATGCAGAACCTGCTGCCACCCAGGTGAGAGGCCTCGATCCACACCTTGCCGCCGGCTCTCTCAACCACCTGCTGGACGATGGCGAGGCCGATCCCGGTGCCCGGGTAGGCCTCCCGGACGTGCAGCCGAGCGAACATCCCGAACACTCGTTCCCGGTACTCAGGCTCGATCCCGATGCCGTTGTCGTCGATACAGATCAGCACCCGGCCGTTCTCTGTCCGGCCTGTCACCTCGACGTGCGGAGGAGCCGTGGGCCGGTGGAACTTGAGTGCGTTGCTGAACAGGTTCGACAACACCGCCTCCACGGATGTCTGGTCGCACCAGACGTCCGGAAGCTCACCGATCTCCACTCCGGTCGCGGCCAACCGTGTGGCGACGAGCCGTGCGGTCGCGGTGATGTCGACCCGGCCGCCGGCCGGCTCATTGAGGAGGTAGCGCGAGTTCTCGAGCAGATCTTCGATCAACGTACGCATCCGCGCGGCCCCGTCGACGACGTGGCCGAGGTAGCCCAGGCCGCGCTCGTCGAGCACCGACTCGTAACGCCGCTCCAGGAGCTTGACGAAGCCTGTCATCGCACGCAGCGGCTCCGACAGGTCGTGCGAGGCCACGAAGGCGAACTGCTCGAGGTCACGGTTCGACCGCGCCAACGACAGGTTCTGACTCTCCTGGTGACGGCGCGCGTCCTCGAGCTCGGCCGTCAGCTGCACCCGGTCGGTGACGTCTTGCACGCTTGTCGCGAGCCCTTCCACGGCCCCGTCGGAGCCGCGGAGCGGGGCGACGGTCAGCGACACGGCGATGTGTCGGCCGTCCGGGCGCAAGTGCCACGAATCGAACCTGTCCACCCGCTTCCCGGAGAGCGCCATCGCGTGGACCGATTGCAGCTGCTGGGTCGTCTCCTCCGGCAACAGGTCTGCGGTCGAGCTTCCCACCATGGCCAGCGCGGCACATCCGTACACGCGCTCGGCTGCGGCGTTCCAGGTCGTGATGGTGCCACTCAGGTCCTCACTGAAGATGGCATCGCCTGAGACATCGACGATCTGGCTCAGAAGACCTGGGTCTCGAATCAACGACACCGCCGGGGCATTGACCGAGGGATCTGGAGCGATCGCGGACGAATGAGCGCACATGGCAGCTCGTCTCTGATTCCCGCCCTGGGGACGAAGACAGACGGGAGATGACCGGTGGCGAGGCCCTTTAGCCTCAACTCGTCACATTGTTCCGCTGCCTTTTCGACACTGTACGCCCCGCCCTGGATAGGCCGCCTATCTCAGTGTCGTGCGGATCGCTTTGCCTGCGGGGATTCCCCGCCAGAAAGGCAAGCCTGCCAGGAATAGTTATCACATGCACTGGATTCTCGGAATCGGCGGCGGCTTCCTGCTGGCTGGCCATTGGTAGTGGATCAATCGAGCCGCGACTATTGGCGGCAGCGCATCGGTTACGCGGGCCTCGCGGCTCGTCCCTCGCGGGCACCGGCCGCGGCGCGGACGCCTCTCGTCTCTAGACTCGTTCTTCGGCGTGAGCTTTCCGCAGAGATACGCGCACGTCCCGCCCCAGTAGCTCAGTGGATAGAGCAGCCGCCTCCTAAGCGAAAGGTCGCAGGTTCGACTCCTGCCTGGGGCACATGGACTACGACCCGACCCAGTTCCTCGGGTCGGCTCCCCACTACCTCCGCGGCCGCCCGCCGTACTCGCCGGCGCTGCCCGACCTGCTCCGCGACGAGCTCGGCCTCGACGGCACCGGTCACCTCCTCGACGTCGGCAGTGGACCGGGCACCCTCGGCGTCCAGCTCGCTCCGCTCTTCGCCCGCACCACGCTGCTGGAGCCCGACCCGGACATGCTGGCCGAGTCGGAGCGACACGCTGCGGCGGCCGGGGTCACGGTCGACCTCGTCCGTGGCACGGCCGCCGACCTGTCGGCTCTCGGCCTGGACCCGCTTCGGGTGGTGAGCTTCGGGCAGTCCTTCCACCGCACCGACCGCGCCGCCGTCGCCGAGGAGGTCTTCGACGCGCTCGAGCCCGGTGGGCCTGGTCTCGTCGGTCATGACGCCCGTCCGCGCCGCCGGTCCGCCGGAGGGTGTGCCACCGGTGCCGCACGACGACATCGACGCGCTCTCGACGAGGTACCTGGGTCCCGAGCGCAGGTCAGGCGTCCGCCTGGTCTCCTCGTTCAGCGACGAGCGCCACGAGGAGGTGCTGGCGCGCACCCGGTTCGGAGCTCCGCGGCTCCTGCACGCGCCGGGGCGTCCCGACCTGGTGCGCGACGTCGACGAGGTCGTGTCCCTCACGCTCTCCATGTCGTACGCCGCGCCGCACCTGTTCGGAGCACGGCGTCGACGACTTCGTGGCAGACCTGAGGACGCTGCTCGAGGAGCGCTCACCCACCGGCACCTTCTGGGACTGGCCGGGCGACACCCAGGTGCTGGTCGCGGCCCGTCCCTGATAGCGTGAATAGGTAAGCCTTACCTAAGACGCTCGCGTCGTGACGCCCTAGGACCGCCATGCGCCTCCCTCGTCCCGTGGCCCTGCTGGCCATCCCCGCGCTCGCCGTGACGCTCAGCGCCTGCCAGGCGAAGGACAACGGCTTCGCCGACGGCAGCGGCGACCAGTCCATCGACGTGGTGTCCAGCGACGACGGCTGCGACGTCTCCACCGAGGACGCGCCCTCCGGCAACCTGCAGTTCTCGGTGACCAACGAGGGCAGCCAGGTCACCGAGTTCTACCTGTACGGCGAGGACGGCCTGCGCATCGTCGGCGAGGTCGAGAACATCGGTCCCGGGCTGACCCGCGACCTCGTCGTCCGCGCCGCCCCCGGCGACTACGTCGCGTCGTGCCGGCCCGGCATGAGCGGTGACGGCATCCGCTCGGACTTCGCGGTCAGCGACTCCGGCGAGGACGTCAGCATCGAGGGCGTCGACCAGGCGACCATCGACCAGGCGATGTCGCAGTACTCCGCCTACGTGCGCGACCAGTCCTCGCAGCTGGTCGACAAGACCCAGCAGTTCGTCGACGCCTACACGAGCGGGGACGACGACGAGGCCCGCCGGCTCTACCCGGTCGCACGCACCCACTGGGAGGGCATCGAGACGGTCGCGGAGTCGTTCGGCGACCTCGACCCGAAGACCGACCTGCGCGAGGCCGACCTGGAGGACGGTCAGGAGTGGACCGGCTGGCACCTGCTGGAGAAGGACCTGTGGCCGCCGGCCTCGGGCTACCAGCCGCTCAGCGACGCCGACCGCGCGACGTACGCCGCCGACCTGATGAAGAACATCAACACCCTCGACAAGCGTGTGCAGGACCTCGAGTTCACCGTCGACCAGGTGTCCAACGGCTCGAAGGGCCTGCTCGACGAGGTCGCGACCGGGAAGATCACCGGCGAGGAGGACATCTGGTCGCACACCGACCTGTGGGACTTCCAGGCCAACGTCGACGGCGCGCGCGTCGCCTACGAGACCCTGCAGCCGCTGCTCGAGGTGAAGGACCCGGACCTGTCCAAGGAGATCGGCCGCCGCTTCGACGCCCTCCAGACCCTGCTCGACCAGCACCGCGACGGCGACGGGTTCGTCTTCTACGACACCGTCGGCGAGCCGGAGCGCAAGCAGCTGTCGCAGGCCGTCGACGCGCTCTCGGAGCCGCTCTCGAAGATGACCGGGGCGCTCACGCTGTGAGCGGAGCGCTCTCCCGACGTCAGCTGCTCGGAGCTGCCGGCGTCGGGGCCCTCGGCGCCGGTGCCGGGTTCGGCGGCTTCGCCGTCGCCCGGGCGGACGAGCCGGCGCCGGGGGTGCCCCCGGCGTACCCGTTCCACGGGACGCACCAGGCCGGGATCGTCACCCCGGCGCAGGACCGGCTGCACTTCGCGGCCTTCGACGTCACCACCGACTCCCGTGCCGACCTCGTCGGTCTGCTGCAGGCCTGGAGCGACGCCGCGGCACTCATGACGGCCGGCCGGCTGGTCGGCTCCGACGCCGGGGCGCTGCCCTACGACAGCCCGGCCGCGGACACCGGCGAGGCGATCGGCCTGCCCGCCTCGCGGCTGACCATCACCATCGGCTTCGGCCCGACGCTGTTCGAGAAGGGCGGCGAGGACCGGTTCGGTCTCGCCGACCGCAGACCCGCCGCGTTGCACCGGCTCCCCCACTTCCCCGCCGACAACCTCGACCCGGCCCGCAGCGACGGGGACCTGTGCGTGCAGGCGTGCGCCGACGACCCGCAGGTCGCGGTGCACGCGATCCGCAACCTCGCCCGCATCGGCTTCGGCACCGTCGCGGTGCGCTGGGCGCAGCTCGGCTACGGCCGGACGTCGTCCACCTCGACCAGCCAGGCGACGCCGCGCAACCTGTTCGGCTTCAAGGACGGCACTGCCAACGTCAAGGCCGAGGAGACCGAGGACCTCGACCGCTTCGTCTGGGTACGCCGCGGCGCCGACCCGCGAGCGGAGTGGATGGCCGGGGGCTCCTACCTCGTCGCCCGCCGGATCAACATGCACATCGAGCCGTGGGACCGCACCAGCCTCAGCGAGCAGGAGCTGCTCATCGGGCGCGATCGTTCCGAGGGCGCACCCCTGTCGGGCGGCACCGAGCACACCGAGCCGGACTTCGACCTCCAGGGCAACGCAGGACCGCTCATGGCGGTGGACTCGCACGTGCGCCTGGCGCACCCGACGTTCAACAACGGCACCCGGCTGCTGCGCCGCGGGTACAACTTCACCGACGGGGCCGATGCCCTCGGGCGCCTCGACGCCGGGCTGTTCTTCATCGCGTTCGTCAACGACCCGGCCGAGCAGTACGTGCCGATGCAGACCACGCTGTCGCAGCAGGACGGCCTGATGGAGTACCTCCAGCACACCGGGTCCGGCCTCTTCGCCGTCCCGCCGGGCGCCCGCGAGGGCTCGTGGGTCGGCGCCCCGCTCTTCGCCTGAGCCACGCCGGGCTCAGACGGACTCAGACGGACTCAGACAGGCTCAGTAGTTGCGTGGCCCGATCGCCGTGACCACCTTGGTGCCCTGCTGGACGTGGGCGACGACCTGCGTGCCCTGGAGCCCGGTCAGCTCGTCCGCGTTGGTCTCGACCGTGCCGTCGCCGTCGAAGTCCGCGTTGGCGTTCGCCGACAGCTTGGACGCGCTGCCCCAGTCGAGCGCCTGACCACCGACGCACCAGGTCGCGCCGCACGAGGACAGCGTGCCGCTGTACTGCGTCGGCGGTTGCGGGGTCGGGGTGGGCGTCGGGGTCGGGGTCGGCGTGGGCGTCGGCGTGGGGGTCGGCGTCGGCGTACCGCCGTTGCCACCGTGGTGCGACCCGCCGTTGCCGCCGTTCGCCGCCGCTACCGCTGTTGCCACTCGGGTGGCCGCTGCCCGACGAGCCGTCGTGGTGCGCGGGCTGGTGGTGGGTCGCGGGGCGGTGCGGCTTGGGCTTGCCCTCACCGGGCACCTCGGCGCCGGGCGGCGGGGGCGGCGAGGGGATCACGAAGCTGCCGGTGCGGTAGCCGCGCTCGAAGGCCATCACCAGGTCGACGTAGTAGTCGCTGTGGTTGTAGCTGAAGATCTCGGAGCGCATCGCCGACTCGGGCAGCACGCTGCCCGCGCTCGGGCAGAGGTAGTACGCCGTGGCCAGCGCGGCGTCGTCGATGTCGTTGGGGTTCTCCACCCCGTCGCCGTCGCCGTCACGACCGGAGCCCTGCCAGGTGGTGGGGATGAACTGCATGGGGCCGACCGCGCGGTCCCAGACCTTGTCGCCGTCCCACCGGCCGTTGTCGCTGTCGTGGATGGCCGCGACCGGACCCACGCCGTTCAGCGGGATGCCGATGATCGCCGGGCGGGGCAGGCCGTCGCTGCCGAGCGCGGAGCCGCCGTACCGTCCGTGGTCGGACTCGACGCGGCCGATGCCGGCGAGGAGCGTCCACGGCATCTGGCAGCCGGGCATCGCGCGGTTCACGCTCGCGGCGGCGTTCTTGTACGCCGTCATCGCGGCACTGGGCACGTCGAAGCTGCCCAGCTCGCTGATCTTCCAGAGGTCGGTGCCCTTGGCGCTCAGCCGGGTCGACTTGTCACGCAGCGGCTCGAGGACCGTCTGCCGTGCCACGCGTTGCGTGAGCACCACCTCCGGCTCGGCCGCGGGCGCGACAGCGGCCTCGGGGGCCGACGCCTCGACCGAGTCGGCTGCGAACGCGAAGCCGGCAGTGCCGATCCCAGCGGTCAGCAGGACAGCGGAAACACCTGTGACGAGCCACGCTGTGCGTGACGTCCCTCTCCCAGACAAAACGAGGTTCTCCCAAAGACCCGGACACGAGGGCTTCCTCCCAGAAGCCAGGTGCCAAGTCTAGGTACTTACCCCGACCACGGTGAAGCTAATCCCGCTTTTGGACAACCGGTCCAGCAGGTTGTCGCCCATCGCCTGCGCGGTGGTGACCTGGCCGGCCGTCGACGGGTTGTCGTCGAAGGCCAGGCACAACGCGGACTCGGCGAGCATCTTGGCGGTCTCGCCGTAGCCCGGGTCGCCTCCGCTGACCTTCGTGCGGACCGATCGGCCACCGCCCTCGCCGACGAGCTCGAGGGAGAACCACGACTTCGCGCGCTTGGACTCGCTGGGTCCCTCCCCTTGCGGCACCTTGGCGAGCAGGAACTTGCGCAGCGGCGGCACCTGCGAGGCCGCGACGAGCCCCAGGACGCCGACTGCGGTGCCCGCGGCGTACGGCAGCGTCTTGAAGCCGGCGTAGTGGGTGTAGGTGAAGTCCGGCCCGTAGTCGTCGCGCGCGGCGGCGGAGCGCTTCACGATGACGGGGTCGATGGTGGGCATCGGCATCAGCCAGTAGCCCAGCTCCTTGTCGCGCGTCGGGCGCTTGCCGGCGGCGCCACGGACCCGGCGGCCCTCGGGGCGGGGCTCGGCCGCGCGTCGCTCGCCCGCCGCCTTCTGCAGCTGGCGTCCCCGCGACATCTGGCCCAGGGCCGAGTGGAAGGTGCCGCCGGAGAAGGTGCCCCCGGCGCGGATCGCGCCGCGCACGGTCAGGGGCACGCCGGTGGGCAGCTGCTTGACGGTGAAGAGCACCCCGAGGTCGTAGGGGATGGAGTCGAAGCCGCAGGCGTGCACGATGCGGGCGCCGCTCGCCACCGCGGTCGCGTGGTGGTCCACGTACATGCGGTCCACGAACTCCGGCTCACCGGTCAGGTCGACGTAGTCCGTGCCGGCGGCCGCACAGGCGGCGACGAGCGGCTCGCCGTACGCCAGGTAGGGGCCGACGGTCGTGATCACGACGCGGGTGGACTCCGCCAGCGCCTTGAGGGACGCCGGGTCGGTGCTGTCCGCGACGACCAGCGGGAGCTCGGCGAGCCCGGGGTGCTTCTCGGCCAGCCGGTCCCGCACCGCCTCGAGCTTGCCGATCGTGCGGCCGGCGATGGCCCAGCGGCAGTCGGTGGGCGCGTTCTCCGCGAGGTAGGCGGCGGTCAGCTCACCGGTGAAGCCGGTGGCGCCGAGCACGACGATGTCGTAGGTGCGGTCCTGGGAAGGCATCTGACTACCTTCCCAGAACCTTCCGTGCCGCTCCATGTGATCTCACCCGCATGTGCCGAGGAGGGTGCCAGTAGTACGTTCGGACTATTTCAGGACTTTTGTCACGGGGCTCGGCAGAAGGTCCCACACCATTGTTCCTGACCCGTCGACTGGGAGAGCGACGGCCGTGGTGCATCTGGGAGGGCCACATGAACAAGAGACTCGCGCTCGGAGTCGGGGCAGGAGTCGCCGCCTTCGGCGCCGTCGTCGCCTCGGCCGCCACCCTCGGTGGCATCACCGGAGGCTCGCTGGGAGCCGATACCGCCGTCGTCGCTGCGTGCGACAGCGACGGCGTGACCGTCGGCTACACGACGACGTACAGCGGCGGCACGTACAAGGTGACCGGCGTGACGCTGAGCGGCGTCGCCCTCGGCTGCATCGGCAAGACCGCCTCCATCACGGTCAGCAGCTCCGGCGGCACCTCCCTCGGGAACGGGTCCGGCGCGGTGCTCACCGCCGCGGTGACCGGCCAGACCTTCACGCTCAACACCCCTGCGGCCGTCGACTCGGTCGCGAACGTCTCGGTCCTCATCGCCGACTGAGGCCCGGCCTTCCGGACAGCCCCCTCCGGGAGGACGCACCCTCATGGGACACGAGACAGCGACGGCGCGGCGGAGCTCCGGGCTCCGCCGCGCTCGTCGCGTGCCCGGGTTCGTGGCGACGCTGGCCACCTTGTGGATCCTGCTGCCCGTCGCGTACGGCGGGCACCTCGGCATCACCGTCGTGGCCGGCCACAGCATGGAGCCGACGTACTGGACCAACGACCTCGTGCTGACCTGGCAGGGGTCGACGTACGACGAGGGTGACGCCGTCGTCTACCGCGTGCCGGCGGGCCAGCCCGGCGAGGGCATGGACGTCGTGCACCGCATCGACGCCGTCCTCGACGACGGCAGCTACCGGATGCTCGGCGACAACAACCCGTCCCCCGACCCCTGGACCCCCTCCCCCGAGGACGTCCAGCGGCAAGGTGCTGCTCCACGTCCCCCACGGGGGCCTCCTCATCCGCACCGTGATGTCCCCCCTCGCCCTCGCCTTCCTCTGCGGCCTCCTCGCCTTCTGGGCCGTCATCGCCAAGCCCTCCTCCTCCCTCCTCCGACGACCACGACTCGGCGAACCGCCCCTCCGGTACAGGCGAACCGCCCCACCGGTACAGGCGAGCCGCCCGTCCCGTCCGCGGCATCGCGGCGACGGTGGTCGCGGTGGTCGTGTCGGCCTGGGTCGGGCCACCCGCCTCGGCGGTGACCCTGGGCGGGGTCACCAGCCAGAAGCTCTTCGCGGTCACCCAGCCGGCCAACGTCCCGGCGGCGCCGCTCACCGACGCCGTCGTGACGGGTCTCGTGACCAGCGCGACCGCGACCCAGTTCTGCGTCACCGGCACGGTCTCGACGACCTCGGTGTCCTACATCCGCTGGCGCGCGACGGTCGACCACTCCACGGACGGGGTCACCGACTCGTCGACGTGGCTGGCCGCCACCCCCACGTCGTACGACGGGGCCACGCAGGTGTCCTTCACCGCGGGCACCGGCACCTGGGTGGTGACCGGAGGTGGCACCAACGACCTGGTCAGGCTCGGCGAGCCGGCGACCTTCCACTACTGCGCGCCGACCGGCGCCGCCGCCCCGCTGACCGACGCGGTGTCGACGGCGAGCGTCACGAGCAGCGGCGTGGGTTGGTACTGCGCGACCGTGACCGTGTCCACGCTCTCGACCAGCTGGATCCGGTGGCGCTCCACGATCGACCACCTCACCGTCGGGCTCACCTCGCCGACCCTCTGGCTCACCGCGCAACCGCCGACCTACGCGAGTGCGACGCCGATCTCCTTCACCGCCGGCACCGGCACCTGGAAGGTCGAGGGCGTGACCAGCAACCGGGTGGTCAAGGTGGGCAACCCGACGACGTACACGTTCTGCACGCACTGAGGTCTCGACGGGCTCGGCCCACGCATGCCTAGGCTGGCGGCATGTGCCGCAACATCCGCCAGCTCCACAACTTCGAGCCGCCCGCCACCTCCGACGAGGTCCAGGCCGCGGCGTTGCAGTTCGTCCGCAAGGTCAGCGGGTCGACTCGTCCCAGCCAGGCGAACTCCGAGGCCTTCGACCAGGCCGTGCACGAGGTCGCGCACGCCACGCAGCGGCTGCTCGACCACCTCACGACCACGGCTCCACCGAAGGACCGCGACGTCGAGGCCGCCAAGGCGCGCGCGAGGGCGCAGCTGCGCTACGGCTAGAGGCGGCGGACGAAGACGTGCTGCGCGAGCTCGGGGTCGATCTCGGCGGTCTCGCCGCCTGAGCCGACCAGGACGCCCTCAGGGCCCTGGGTCGCCTTGATCTCGCGGTCGGGCAGTGCCCCGACCCGGCGCAGCGCACCCATCAGCGACTCGTCCTTCTGGACCTCCTCGCTGATCCGGCGGATCCGCAGCCGGACCTCCTCGCCCGCCGAGACTGCCGCGGCGAGCGACTCGACGCCGTCCATGAACTCCTCGCCGACCTCGGCCCCCAGCTCGTCGAGCCCCGGGATCGGGTTGCCGTACGGCGACTCGGTCGGCTTGTCGAGGATGTCGAGGAGCCGGCGCTCCACCGCCTCCGACATCACGTGCTCCCAGCGGCAGGCCTCGGCGTGGACCATCTCCCACTCGAGCCCGATGACGTCGGTGAGCAGCCGCTCGGCGAGCCGGTGCTTGCGCATGACCCGCACCGCCAGCCGGTGGCCCTCGCCGCTGAGCTGCAGGTGGCGGTCTCCCTCGACGGTGAGCAGGCCGTCGCGCTCCATCCGGGCGACCGTCTGGCTGACCGTCGGGCCGCTCTGGTGCAGCCGCTCCGCGATGCGGGCACGCAGGGGCGTGATGCCCTCCTCCTCCAGCTCGTAGATCGTGCGGAGGTACATCTCGGTGGTGTCGATCAGGTCGCTCACGCGCACATTGTGACCCATGGCGCCTACACCGTGTTTGGACGCGCGGACGCGATGGCAGGCTCGCGACATGGCGAGCACCTCGGTGATGTGGTTCCGGCGCGACCTACGCCTTCACGACAACCCTGCGCTGCTCGCCGCATGCGCCGCTGACCAGGTCGTTCCGTTGTTCGTGCTCGACCCGCACCTCTGGGACAGGGCAGGAAAGGTAAGGCAGGCCTACCTTTCCGCGTCGTTGACGTCGCTCGACGATGCGCTCGGCGGCTCCCTCGTCGTGCGCCGAGGTGATCCCGTCGACGTCGTCCCGGCGGTGGCCCGCGAGGTCGAGGCGATGACCGTGCACCTCGCCGCCGACTACGGCCCCTACGGCTCACGTCGCGACGAGGCCGTGACCGAGGCGCTCCTCGAGCACCAGGTCGAGACCCAGCCGCTCGGGTCGCCGTACGCCGTGGCTCCGGGCCGGGTGAAGAACGGCAGCGGAGATCCCTACAAGGTCTACACCGCCTTCCAGCGGGCCTGGGCCGACCACGGCTGGCGCGATCCCGTCGACGCCCCGAAGCGCCAGACCTGGGCCGACGTCCGCTCGGACAAGGTCCCCGACGTCACTCCCCCGAAGGGCACCGAGATCCCGACCGCCGGGGAGGCGGCCGCGCGTCGGGCCTGGAAACGGTTCCTCGACGGACCCGTCGACGACTACGACGAGGGCCGCGACATCCCGGGCGGCGACGGCGTCAGCCGGATGTCGACGTACCTCCGCTGGGGCGAGATCCACCCCCGCACGATGCTGGCCGACCTCGCCCGCAAGCGGTCCACGTCGTCAGCGACCTACCGCAAGGAGCTCGCGTGGCGCGAGTTCTACGCCGACGTGCTGTGGCACCGGCCGGAGAGCGCCCGCGCGGATTTCCGCGAGAGCTTCTCGAAGATGACGTACGACGACCCGGGTGACTCCTTCGAGGCGTGGACGAAGGGCGAGACCGGCTTCCCGATCGTCGACGCCGGGATGCGGGAGCTCCTGGCCACCGGCTTCATGCACAACCGGGTGAGGATGATCGTCGCGTCGTTCCTGGTCAAGGACCTGCACGTGTGGTGGCGCCACGGTGCCCGGCACTTCATGGAGTGGCTGGCCGACGGCGACCTGGCGTCCAACCAGCACAACTGGCAGTGGGTCGCGGGCTCCGGCACCGACGCAGCGCCGTACTTCCGGATCTTCAACCCCACCTCGCAGGGCAAGAAGTTCGACCCCGACGGCACCTACATCCGCCGGTGGGTGCCGGAGCTGTCGGACGTGCCCACCAAGGAGATCCACGAGCCGCAGGACGTGACGGGCTACCCGGCGCCGATCGTCGACCACAAGGAGGAGCGCGAGGAGTCGCTGCGCCGGTTCGAGAGGACCAAGAGCCGCAGTTGACGGGCCTGCCAGGCTCTAGGATCCGGCCGTGAGCCTCCCTCGTCTCGCGCAGACCGTCGCCACGCGCATCGGCGACGACGCCTACTTCCTCGGAGCGTGCGCCAAGCGCGGTCTCATCGCGCCGCAGCCGCCGGTCCGTCTTGCGCGCATGGCCTACGGGCTGGTGACCCGGGGCAGCCTCGCCGGTCTGCTCCACGCGGTCGTGCTGCGGTTCGCGGACCGGACGGCGGTGATCGACGAGCGCGGAGCGATCAGCTATGCCGACCTCGACCGGGACGCGAACGCCATCGCCAACGGATGGCTCGACCGCGGCCTCGAGCCGGGCGAGGGCGTGGCCATCCTGTGCCGCAACCACCGCTACTTCCTGGAGGCGTTCTTCGCGGCCACCAAGTGCGGCGCCCGCATCATCTTGCTCAACACGGACTTCTCCGGGCCGCAGCTGCGCGACGTGGCCGCGCGCGAGGGCACGGACCTGCTGGTCCACGACGACGAGTACGCCGAGCTGCTCGCCGGCGTCGAGCCGCCGCACGGCCGATGGCGCGCCTGGACCGACCGGCCGGGGCCGGACTCGCTCGAGGGGCTCGCCACCGAGTCGTCCACGCGTACGCCGCCGCGGCCCGGCGTCGAGGCGAAGTTCACGGTGCTCACCAGTGGCACGACCGGCACCCCCAAGGGCGCGTCCCGTGGCACTCCCAAGGGTGGGGCGCTCGCCGCGATCGGCGGCCTGCTCGGTCGCGTGCCCTTCCGGACCGGGCAGACGATGCAGATCTGCGCTCCGCTGTTCCACTCGCTCGGGCTGGCGACCATGCTGCTCGCGGTCACCCTCGGCGACACGATCGTGCTCCGTCGACGCTTCGATCCCCAGGCTGCCCTGGACAACCTGGCGACGCACGAGTGCGACGGCATGGTCGCCGTCCCGGTGATGCTGCAACGCATGCTGGAGCTCGGCCCCACGCCTGAGGACCACCCCCAGCTCTCCGTGATCCTGGCCGGCGGGTCTCAGCTGGGCGGGGACCTGGCAACGCGGCTGCTCGCGGCGTTCGGCCCCGTGCTGCACAACTTCTACGGCTCGACCGAGGTCGCCTACGTCGCCATCGCGACCCCGGACGATCTCGCGGCCTCGCCCAGCACCGTCGGCCACCCTCTGCGTGGTGCCGTCGTCCGGATCGTCGACGACGCGGGCCGCCCGGTGGCCGCCGGCGTCACGGGACGCATCGTCGTCGGCAACGGGTCTCAGTTCGAGGGCTACACCGGCGGTGGCGGCAAGGACCTCGTCGACGGGCTGATGGCGACCGGCGACGTCGGTCACTTCGACGCGGACGGCCTGTTGTTCGTCGACGGCCGTGACGACGAGATGATCGTCTCCGGCGGCGAGAACGTCTTCCCCCGCGAGGTCGAGGAGCTCCTCGAGCAGCATCCGTCGGTGCGCGAGGTCGCGGTCGTGGGCGTCGACGACGAGACGTTCGGCCAGCGGCTGCGTGCCTTCGTCGTGCTCGAACCAGGCGCCTTGCTGTCCGCGGACGACACGAAGACCCTGGTGCGGGAGAACCTGGCCCGCTACAAGGCACCGCGCGACGTCCTCTTCCTCGACGAGCTGCCGCGCAACCCGACCGGCAAGGTCGTGAAGAGGGACCTGCCGAGGGACTAGCCGGCCAGCGATGCCCTGGTGTGCTTGGCGATCGTGGCCCGGATGAGGCCAGCGGTCATGGCGGGCTCCTCGACCTGCGGACAGTGGCCGAGGTTCTCCAGCATGGTCACCTCGGCGTGAGGGATCCGGTCGATGAAGTACGACGAGTAGAGCGCCGGCGGGATCACGAGGTCCTTGCCCGCGAACACCAGGTGGACCGGGCACTCGATCGTGCCCAGGCCGTCGGCCGGGATGCTGCGCATCGCGGCGAGCAGCACCTGGAACGGGTGCGTCGCGCCCATGGCCGACCTGGCGACGTGGCGTGCGTCCGCCGGGTCGATGCGACCCGGGTCGTGCGCGACGGCCTTGAGCCCGAGGCGCATGAACGGCATGCGTGGCAACGCGGTCAGTCCACGCAGGACGACGCGCGTCGTCGCGAACGCCGCGAAGCTCATCCCCATCGCCACGTCACGCGGGAGCAGGCCGTCGTACCCGCCGGCCGGAGCGATCGCGGTCACGGTGCGCGCACGTCCGCGACGAGCCAGCTCGAGCGCCGCCCAGCCGCCGAGCGAGTTGCCGACCACGTGCGCCGACTGCCAGCCGACCGCGTCCATCTCACGCTCGAGGTGGTCGACCATCGCGCCGAACGTGGCCCGCCACGAGAGCGGCGGGCCGCCGTAGTGCCCCGGCATGCTCACCGCGAGCACGTCGTGCCCCGGGGCCAGCCGCTCGACCACCGGCCGCCACGAGTGGTGCGACAGGAAGAAGGGATGGACGAGGAGCACCGGCTCACCCGCCCCGGCCCGCTGGGATCCCGTCGGGCGGTGCCTACGCGTGAGCAGCGTCATGCCGCCCACTCTGGCGTCGTGGAGCCCGTTTGCCCAGCACCGACAGGGGTCGGATCCCCACTTCGGGTGCCGGGGCGACCTGCTGTTGTGGCTGCGCGACGCGGGACACACAATGTCGCTGATGCGCGTTCTCGGGGGACGGCTCGTCCTCGCCCTGGCCCTGTCGTTCACCGCGCTCTCGGTCGCGGACCAGGCGGCTGGCCGCACGGAGACCCTGCAGCCCGGCCCGAAGCAGGCGGCCGACCTCGACCCCGCGAACCGGGAGTCGATGCGGACTGGCTGGACCGAGATCCTGCGCCCGGCCATCCGGACGCCCGTGGGGTGGACGGGGGACCTGACGCGGTGCAAGCCGGGAGCGCCCTCGCCGGCATCTCAGGAAGCAACGCTCACCGCGGTCAACTACGTTCGTGACGTCTCCGGGCTCGAGCCGGTGACGTTCTCCGACGACCTGTCGCGCCGTGCGCAGAAGGCGGCGCTGATCCTGGCGGCGAACCACGACCTCAGCGAGTCGCCTCCGGATGACTGGGCCTGCACCACCAACGCAGGAAGGAACGCCCTCGGCCGTTCCGACCTCTTCGTCGGCCGCGCCGGTGCCGGCGCCGTCGTCGCCTACATGAACGACGCCGGCGACTCCCGCACCGCCGCCGCTGAGCGCCGTTGGCTCCTCGACCCACGCCAGACCACGATGGGCAGCGGCTCGGTCGATGCGCCCGGGACCGACTGGCGTGAGGTCTCCAACGCGCTCTTCGTCACCGACGCGGCATCGTGGCAGGAGGTGCCCGACGACACCCCGCAGTTCCTGCCGTGGCCCGTCGCGGGTTTCTTCCCACTCCAGATCGAGCCTCACGGTCGCTGGTCGTTGTCGATCCCCTACGCCGACGTCGACTTCAGCGACGCCGTCGTCACGGTCAACGGATCCAGCGCCGGCATCGTCGTCCATGCTGTCGAGACGGGCTACGGCCCGCCCACGGTGGTGTGGGACTTCGACCCCGACTTCCATGCCAAGGACCCCGACCGTGACTACGACGTCACGGTGTCCGGGATGACCCGGGCGGGCGAGGCGATGTCGCCGTACTCGTACACCGTCACCCTGTTCGATGCGAACGTCGCTCCTGCGACCAACCAGCCACCGACGCTCAGTCGGTCCGGCCCCGCCTTCGATGTACGCCTGGGAGACTTCGACACCGCCTGGGACGCGACCGACGACGACGGCGTGCAGCGGATCCAGGTGCGTCACCGCACCCGCACGCCTGGAACACGCTTCGGTCCGTGGACGACGGGTGCCTGGACCTCAGGGGCGGCGAGCTCGTCGTCGTGGACCGCGCAGCAGGGGCAGACCACCTGCGAGTCCGCGCGCGCCGAGGACACCCAGGGCAACGTGTCGGCCTGGGTCGCACCGGCGACGTGTCGTCAGGTCCCGGTCGACGACGCCGCACTGACCCGGTCCGCTGGCTGGTCCACCACGAGCGACGAACGTCTGTGGAACGGCAGCGCGAGCACCACGAGGCAGCAGGGTGCCGTGCTCTCGCTGCCGGGTGTCGTGCGGGCCTCACGCCTGGGCGTGGTCGCGACCACGTGTTCCGGGTGCGGAACCGTTCGGGTGATGGTGGGCTCGCACGTCTTCAACACGATCCGCCTCGACTCCTCGGCCGTCAGCCGTCAGAAGGTGCTCATGCTCCCCGAGCTCGTGACGGCCCGATCGGGCACGGTGAAGCTCGTGGTCCGCTCCTCCGGCAAGAAGGTGCAGATCGACGGGCTGGTCGTCGGCTAGCTCCCGCCCCCGTCCGGACGCAATCCCCTCGTTCGTCTGCACCCCGATGCACCGCACGCTCACAATCGCGTCATGCCTGCGCCCGGAGGACGGCTCGTCCTTGCCCTTGCCCTCTCGTCGGCGTCGCTGACCCTGCTCGCCGCGCCGGTCCTGGCCTCGACACCGACCGCACTCGTCGCCCCGCGGGCAGTGGACCCCGATCCCGCCGACCGCGAGTCGATGCGGCTCGGGTGGCAGGACGTGCTGAAGCCGGCGCTCCAGGTCGGCGCCGGGTGGAACGGCGACCTGTCCACCTGCACGCCGGGTTCGCCCTCCTCCTCGGCCCAGGACGCCACGCTCACGGCGGTGAACTACTTCAGGGACATCGTCGGCGTCGGGCCGGTGACCTTCTCGGACACGTTGTCGGCGAAGGCCCAGGAGGCCGCGCTGATGATGGCGAAGAACCACCAGCTCAGCCACGACACCTTCACGGGATGGGCGTGCTCGACCGCGAACGGCAGGGCTGCGGCAGGCAAGTCGAACCTGTACCTCGGCCGGACCGCCGCGGCGTCCATCGCGGGCTACATGGACGACCCCGGCGCCTCGAACACCGCGGCCGGGCACCGGCGCTGGATCATCGATCCTCGCCAGACGACCATGGGCAGCGGCTCGGTGGACGCCCCCGGCTCGGACTGGCAAGAGGTCTCGAACGCGCTCTACGTCATCGACTCGGGCTCCTGGCAGGCAGTGCCGGCCGGCACACCGGCGTACCTCCCGTGGCCGGCGGCCGGCTACGTGCCGGTGCAGATCGAGCCCGGCGGCCGCTGGTCGTTGTCAGCGTCGGCCGACGTCGACTTCAGCGCAGCCACCGTGAAGATCAACGGATCCGACGCGGGCGTGACCGTCCACCCGGTGGCGAACGGGTACGGCCCGGACACCCTGGTGTGGAACTTCGCGCCGGGCTTCCAGGAGGGCGACGCGGACCGTGCGTACGACGTGACGGTCTCCGGCATCAAGACGGTCGGTGGTGCCGCGCTGCCGGCGTACTCCTACACGGTGACCCTGTTCGATGCCGAGGCCGCGCCTCCGGCGAACCCGCCGCCGACCGTGACACGCCAGGGCAAGGGCTTCGCGGTGTCCCTCGGCGGCTTCTCCATCGGCTGGACCGCCACCGACGCCGACGGCGTCAGCCGCATCCAGGTCCGCCAGAAGGGCCGCTCGGCGACGGTCGGATACGCGGACTGGTCCAACGCCCCGTGGCTGGACGACGACGCCGCCACCGGGTCCTACGACGTGCCCCCGGGCACCACGCAGTGCGAGTCGGCGCGGGCCGAGGACACGTCCGGCAACGTCTCCGACTGGGTCTCTCCCCCGACCTGTCGGCACGTCCCCCTCGACGACGCGGCGCTGACCCGGTCGTCGGGGTGGACGACCACGACGGACAGCCTGCTGTGGAACGGCACCGCCGCCACGACGAGGACGCAGGGGGCGAAGCTCTCGCTGGCCGGCGTGGTGGACGCCTCTCGGCTGGGGGTGGTGGCGACCACGTGCGGGCGCTGCGGCAAGGTCGCGGTCCTCGTGGGGCCCCACGAGGTCGGCACCCTGTCGCTGGTCACCTCGACCACGAAGCGAAAGAAGGTGCTGCTCCTCCCCGCGCTCGCCACGCCGCGTGCCGGCACCGTGAAGCTCGTCGTCCGCTCCTCCGGCAAGAAGGTGCAGGTCGACGGGCTGGTCGTCTCCCAGGGCTGACGCGCACCTCCGAGAAACCCGTTGTGACGGGTCGGACACCGATCTACGCTCGTTCCACACGGGAAAGGAGGTGGTCCTAGAGATGAGTTCTTCACGGACACGTGAGGTGGTTGCTCACTAGCAACGCACCGACCAGCCCTCGCTCGTCGAGTGCGAGCTGGTAATCCAAGAGCAGTCACCCGGCCCGCAGGCGCTCCGGAGCAGTCCGACCGGAGATGGAACCGCCTGCGGGTCGTCTGTTTTTCGAGCTCAGTTGCCGTAGGACAGCCGCAGGTCGCGAGGCGTCAGCAGCGTGAACCGCAGCGACGTCCCGGCTCGTGCGGCTCGGTCGGGCTCGTCAGACCGGGGCGGCGAACTGGGCGGCGTAGAGCTTCGCGTAGGCGCCGCCGCTGTCGAGGAGCTCGGCGTGCGTGCCCTGCTCGACGATCCGGCCGTCCTCCATCACGAGGATGAGGTCGGCGTCGCGGATCGTGGAGAGCCGGTGCGCGATCACGAACGACGTGCGGTCGACGCGGAGCGCGGCCATCGCCTCCTGCAGCAGCAGCTCGGTGCGCGTGTCCACCGACGAGGTGGCCTCGTCGAGGATGAGCAGCGCCGGGTCGGACAAGAAGGCGCGCGCGATCGTCAGCAGCTGGCGCTCACCGGCCGAGAGGTTGGACCCGTCCTCGTCGATGACGGTGTCGTAGCCGTCGGGCAGCGTGTGCACGAAGCGGTCCACGAAGGTGGCGCGCGCCGCCTCGAGGATCTGGTCCTCCGAGGCGCCCGGTCGTCCGTAGCCGATGTTGTCGCGGATGGTGCCCTCGAAGAGCCAGGTGTCCTGCAGCACCATGCCGATGTTCGAGCGCAGCTCGCCGCGCGGGACCGACGCGATGTCCACGCCGTCGAGGGTGATCCGGCCGCGGTCGAGCTCGTAGAACCGCATCACCAGGTTGACCAGCGTGGTCTTGCCGGCGCCGGTCGGCCCGACGATCGCGACGGTCTCCCCCGGACGTACGACGAGCGACAGGTCCTCGATGAGCGAGCGCTCGGGGTCGTAGGAGAACCACACGTCCTCGAAGACCACCTCGCCGTGCGCCTCGCGGGGAGGTACGCCGCCGGCGACTGCCGCGGCACCCGACCCACGCTCCTCCTCGGCGTCGAGGAGCTCGAAGACGCGCTCGGCCGAGGCGACGCCCGACTGGAGCAGGTTGACCATGGACGCGAGCTGGGTGAGCGGCTGCGTGAACTGGCGGGAGTACTGGATGAACGCCTGCACGTCACCAAGGCTCATCGAGCCGCTGGCCACGCGGAGGCCGCCGATCACAGCGACCAGGACGTAGTTGATGTTCCCGATGAACATCATCACCGGCATGATCAGCCCACTGACGAACTGAGCACCGAACGACGCCTTGAACAGCTCGTCGTTCTCCTCGGCGAAGGTCCGCTCCACCTCGGCCTGCCGCCCGAAGACCTTGACCAGGTCGTGGCCGGTGAAGGTCTCCTCGATGTGGGCGTTGAGCCGGCCGGTGCGCCGCCACTGCTGGATGAACATCCCCTGCGAGCGCTTCATGATCCGCGAGGTCAGGCCCATCGAGATCGGCACCGTGATCAGGGCGACGAGCGCCAGCAGCGGGGAGATCCAGAACATCATCGAGAGCACGCCGACGACGGTCAGCAGCGCGGTGAGCATCTGGCTCATCGTCTGCTGGAGCGACTGGCTGACGTTGTCGATGTCGTTGGTGACCCGGCTGAGCAGCTCGCCGCGCGGCTGCTTGTCGAAGTAGCTCAGGGGAAGGGCGTTGATCTTGTCCTCGACGTCGGCACGCATCCGCCGGACGGTCGCCTGCACGAGGTCGTTGAGCAGGAAGCCCTGGAGGAAGCCGGCCGCGGCCGAGGCGAGGTAGATCAGCACGACGAGCATCAGCACGCCCGCCACCGCGTCGAAGTCGACGCCGACACCCGGCACCAGGTGCGGCATGTGCGCCACCAGGTCGGCGAACGTGTCCTGCCCGTTGTCCCGCAGGAGCTGGACGGCCTGCTCGCGGCTGGAGCCCGCCGGCAGGTTGCGGCCGACCAGCCCGGCGAAGACGAGGTCGGTCGCCTTGCCCAGGAGCCGCGGCCCCACCACGGAGAGCCCGACGCTGACGACGGCCAGCAGCACGACGCCGAACGCCTTGTTGCGGTCCGGGCCCATGCGCCGCGCGAGCCGCTTGGCAGACGGCCAGAAGTCGAGCGACTTCTGCCCGACCATGCCGCCGCCGAACGGTCCGCGGCCCGGGCCGGGACCCTGGACCACCCGCTCGGTCTCCTTCATCTGCCCTCCGCCGACGGGCTTCCCCCCAGCGGGTCCGCCCGGTTGCTGCTCGCTCATCGCGCCACCTCCGTGACCGTGAGCTGGGACCGGACGATCTCCTGGTACGTGACGCAGTCCTCGAGCAGGCTGGCGTGGGTGCCGTGCCCCACGACCTCGCCGTCCTCGAGGACGAGGATCTGGTCGGCGCCGATGACCGTCGAGACGCGTTGCGCGACCACCACGACCGTCGCGTCGGCGACGACGGGCTCGAGGGCACGCCGCAGGCGGGCATCGGTCGCGACGTCCAGGGCGGAGAAGGCGTCGTCGAAGAGGTAGACCTTCGGCCGCTTCACCAGGGCCCGCGCGATCGCGAGCCGCTGCCGCTGGCCGCCGGAGACGTTGGTGCCGCCCTGGGCGATCGGGGCCTCGAGGCCGTCAGGCATCGCCTCGACGAAGTCGCGCGCCTGGGCGATCTCGAGCGCCTCCCACAGCTCCTCGTCCGTGGCGTCGGCGCGACCGTGCCGCAGGTTCGACGCGACCGTTCCCGAGAACAGGAAGGCCTTCTGGGGCACGAGCCCGATCGTCGACCAGAGCACCTCGGGGTCCAGGTCCCGCACGTCGTGGCCGTCGATGCGCACGGCGCCGCCGGTCGCGTCGTACAGCCGTGGCACGAGGTTGACCAACGTCGACTTGCCGGCGCCGGTCGAACCCACGATCGCGGTCGTCGTGCCCGGCGTCGCGCGCAGCGAGACGGCACGCAGCACCGGGTCGTCGGCGCCGGGATAGGTGAACTCGACCGAGTCGAGCTCGAGCACGCCACTGACGGTGGCGGGGGTGACCGGCTCACTCGGGGGTACGACGGTGCTCTCGGTGTCGAGGACCTCGCCGATGCGGTCGGCGCACACGGCGGCGCGCGGCACCATCACCAGCATGAAGGTCGACATCATCACGGCCATGAGGATCTGCATGAGGTAGGAGAGGAAGGCCGTCAGCGCGCCGACCTGCATCGCGCCGCTGTCGACGCGGTGGCCGCCGAACCAGATGACAGCCGCACCGGAGAGGTTCACGATCAGCATCACCAGCGGGAACATCGCGGACATCCAACGACCGGTGGTCAGCGCCACGGAGGTGAGCTGGTCGTTGGCGTCGCCGAACCGCTTGGTCTCGTGCGGCTCCCGAACGAACGCCCGGACAACCCTGATGCCGGTGATCTGCTCACGCAGGATCCGGTTCACCGAGTCGATGCGCTCCTGCATGACCCGGAAGCCGGGGATCATCTGGGTGATCACCAGGCCGATCGCGAGGAACAGCAGGGGAACCGCGAGCAGCAGCAGCCACGACAGCTGGAGGTCCTCGCGCATCGCCATGAGGATGCCGCCGACCATCATGATCGGCGCCGCGACCATCATCGTCGCGCTCATCAGCACGAGCATCTGCACCTGCTGCACGTCGTTGGTGGTGCGGGTGATGAGCGACGGCGCGCCGAAGTGGTTCATCTCCTGGGCCGAGAACGAGCCGACGCGGTGGAAGAGGTCACGGCGCACGTCGCGACCGAAGCCCATCGCGGTGCGCGACCCGAAGTAGACCGACACCGTGCTGCACGCGATCTGCACCATCGAGACGCCGAGCATGATCAGCCCGGTGTGCCAGATGTAGGCGGTGTCGCCCTTGGCCACGCCGTTGTCGATGATGTCCGCGTTGAGCGACGGCAGGAAGAGCGACGCCATCGTGCCGGTGAACTGGAGCACGACGATCAGCGTCAGCCACGGACGGTAGGGCGCGAGACCCTTCTTCAGCAGCCTCCAGAGCATCAGGCGGACCTCCTGATGCCGGCGAGCAGGACCTCGACGACCTCGTCGGTGCTGAGCCGGTCCTCCGCCTGCGACCCGGGGTGCCACGAGCCCATCACCAGGCTGCGCAGGGCGCGGGCCGCCGTGCCGGGAGGGACGGCGAGCTCGGCGCGGTGCGGCTCGAAGACGAGGGCGGTGATCGCCTCGTGCAGCTCGCGACCGGAGTCGGCGAGCCAGGTCGGGGTCCGCCCGGCAGCAGGCTGCCGGCGCTGCCGGATCGGCTCGGTGAACATCGCCGTGCGCAGCGCCATCATCGCGAGCATCACCCGGCGCGTGCGGACGGCCATCCGCTCGGCGGTGACCCGCACCTTGGCCTCGAGGGTGGGCTCCTCGGCGAGCAGGGTCGCCATGTCCTCGCGCCAGCCAGGCGGGCGGGCCGACCACTCGGCGACCGCGGCGAACAGCGCGCGCTTGTCCTCGAAGGCGCGGAACACCGTGCCCTCGGCGATGCCGGCGGCCTCGGCGATCTGCTTGGTGGTGGGGGTGGAGGTGTGCTCCAGGAGGGGAGCGACGGCCTCGACGATGGCCTGGCGTCGCTCCTCGGGGGCCATGGGGGTCGCGCGAGGGGTCACGGGACGAGGATAAGTGAGTGAGCGCTCACTCACAAGTCAGGTGTCTGATGCAGGTATCGCCCACTGCGAGAAGGCCAGCCACCCCGCCGGCACCGCGGCCAGCCACGCCAGGTGCACGCCGGTGCCGTGCGGGGCCACGAAGCCCAGGACCACGGCGTACACCGTGCTCGCACCCGCCCAGCCGAGCACCCACCGGGTCGGCGCCCGACCCACGACCGAGGCGAGCAGGCCCACACCGAAGTAGGCCGTGAGGCCGCCCGCAACCAGCCACGCCGCGCCCTCGGACACGTGCTCCCCCGGCTCGTGCAGCAGCTCGGCGATGCCCGCCGCGAGCGCCACCAGCCCGGTGGTCGCCGCGAGGTGCATCGGCAGGCCGAGCTTGGGCGGCAGGTCGGCCAGGCTCGTCTCCGGCGCCCCGGTGAACCCGTGCACGAAGGCGTGCCGCCACAACCCGAGGAGGAGCAGGAACGACGCGACGGCCACGCCCAGGAAGTCCCGGTTCCACGGCACGGTCTCGGCGGCGACGTGCACGACCTGCACGACCGTCTCGCCGAGGACGATGATCAGGAACAACCCGAGCCGCTCCTCGAGGTGGTCGCGGTCGACCTCGACCTGGTGCAGGAGGATCCGGTCGCCGCGCCGCGTGTGCTGGTCCATCCGCTCCTGCAGGCGTTGCATGACCCGGTCGTCCACGTCGCGCGACCGCACGGCGGTGAGGAGCAGGTCGACGGTCAGGGCGAACGCCCACAGCCAGTACTTGACCGGCGCCTCCACCCAGAAGCTGACGATCCACGGTGCGGTCGCGCTGCCCAGCTGGAGCAACGGCCAGGACGCGAGCACGCGCCCGGTGTTCATCGACGAGCGCGAGATCACGGCCCGGGCGACCAGGAACGCTCCGGCGAAGAGGTTCGCGCGCTGCTCCTCGTGCACCGGTGCCGCCGCCGTCATCACGGCGATGAGGAACATCGCCTCGGTGACGGCGCGGAAGCGGGTCCGTTCCGCGGCCACGTTGGCGTAGAGGACCGTCAGCGACCAGATGGACCAGATCGCCACGTAGACGAGGCCGGTCAGCGCGACGGCGGCGAGCGTGAAGTCCTCGTGGAGCCCGTCGACGAGGACCGACAGTGCCGCGACCACGACGAGGTCGAAGAACAGCTCGAGCCAGTTGATGGAGGAGCTGCGGTCTTGGTCCTCGTGGTCTCGACGGGCGTTCGCTTCGCTCACGGGGCGAGCCGCTCGACGTGCCACCCGCCCGTCATCGGCGCGGCCGTGTAGCGGAGCCGGTCGTGCATGCGGTGGGTCCTCCCCTGCCACAGCTCGACGACCTCCGGCACCACGCGATAGCCGCCCCAGAACGGCGGCAACGGCACCTCGCCGTCGCCGAAGCGGTCCTCCACGGCGGCGTACTTCCGGTCGAGGTCGGCCCGGTCCTCGACGACCCGCGACTGCGGCGACGCCCAGGCGCCGAGCTGTGACGGCCTGGGCCGTGACGAGAAGTACGCCGTGCTCTCCGCCTCGCTCACGCGCTCCGCGCGGCCCTCGACACGGACCTGCCGCTGGAGGGAGTACCACGGGAAGAGCAGGGCGCACCCGGGCTGACCGGCGAGGTCCTCGCCCTTGCGTGAGGAGTAGTTGGTGAAGAAGACGAAGCCGTTGTCGATCCCCTTGCACAGCACGGTCCTGCTGGACGGCCGGCCCTCCGCGGACACCGTCGCGAGCACCATCGCCGTGGGCTCGCGGACACCTGCGTCACCCGCTTCGCCGAGCCACCGGCGCACCATGACGAGCGGGTCGGGGTCGAGGTCGGTCTCCGACAGACCCCCGAGCGTGTACTCCTCGCGCAGCGCGGCAAGGCGGTCGGGTTCCTGGGCCACGCGCCCAATCTACGCACGTGCGGCACAATGCCTGCGAGGACCACAGATCGAAGGAGACGGCATGACCGAGGTGCATCACGGGCTCGAAGGGGTCGTCGCGTTCGAGACCGAGATCGCCGAGCCCGACAAGGAGGGGTCCGCCCTCCGGTACCGCGGCGTGGACATCGAGGAGATCGTCGGCCGCATCCCGTTCGAGAAGGTGTGGGGCCTCCTGATCGACGGGAAGTTCGAGCCCGGACTGCCGCCGGCCGAGCCGTACAACATCCCGATCCACACCGGCGACGTCCGCGCCGACGTCCAGGCCGCGGTCGCGATGCTCGCGCCGGCCTTCGGCATGAGGCAGACCTACGACATCACCGACGAGGATGCGCGCACCGACCTCAGCCGCGTCGCCGTCATGGTGCTGTCGTACGCCGCGCAGGCAGCGCGCGGGCTCGGCCTGCCGATCGTCCCCCAGCACGAGGTCGACAAGGGCGGCACGCTGGCCGAGCGCTTCCTCATCCGTTGGAAGGGCGAGGCGGATCCCCAGCAGGTGAAGGCGATCGACGCCTACTGGAGCTCTGCCGCGGAGCACGGCATGAACGCCTCGACGTTCACCGCCCGGGTCATCACCTCGACCGGCGCAGACGTCGCCGCAGCCTTCTCCGGCGCGATCGGCGCGATGAGCGGCCCGCTGCACGGCGGCGCCCCCTCGCGGGTGTTGCACATGATCGAGGAGGTCGAGCGGCGCGGTGACGCCGAGGGCTACGTCAAGGAGCTGCTCGACAACAAGGAGCGGCTGATGGGCTTCGGCCACCGGGTGTACCGGGCCGAGGACCCGCGGGCGCGGGTGCTCCGGCGTACTGCGCGCGAGCTGGACGCCCCTCGCTACGACGTGGCCGAGCAGCTCGAGCAGGCGGCTCTCAAGGAGCTCCGCGAGCGCCGGCCCGACCGGGTGCTCGAGACCAACGTGGAGTTCTGGGCGGCGATCGTCCTGGACTACGCGGAGGTGCCGCCGAACATGTTCACCACGATGTTCACCTGCGCCCGCACCGGCGGCTGGTCCGCGCACATCCTCGAGCAGAAGCGCACCGGGCGGCTGATCCGCCCGTCCGCGATCTACACCGGTCCGAAGGAGCGCAAGGCCGCGGACGTCGAGGGCTACAGCAGCGACTGGGCCTGAGGTGAGCAGCTACCTGGGGGAACCCCCGCCCAGCGACGCCGCCCAGGCCCTCTTCGACGCGGACCTCGGCGACAACGGCTACGTCATGAACCTCACCCGGGTCTGGGCGCAGCACCCCGCCTGCAAGACCGGCTTCATGGACCTCGCCGGGCTCGCGGTCTCCGTCGGCGACCTCTCGATGCGCGAGCGCGGCATCCTCGTCAGCGCGACCGCGTCGGCCCGCGGCGACTCGTACTGCTCCTACGCCTGGGGCCAGCGGCTCGCCAACGCCTCCGACCCGGACACCGCGGCCCACGTGCTGCGCGGCACCGACGAGGGCCTCGAGCCCCACGAGAAGGTGCTCGCGTCCTGGGCCCGCAAGGTCGTCCTCGACCCGAACGGCACCACTCCCGACGACGTGGAGGCGCTGCGCGACGCGGGGTACGACGATGCGAGGATCATGGCGCTGACGCTCTTCGTGGGCCTGCGACTCGCGTTCTCCTCGATCAACGCAGCGCTCGGCGCCCAGCCGGACCGCGAGCTCGGCGAGCGCGTGGCTCCCGAGGTCGCCGGTGCCGTCGACTACGGCCGCCCCGTGGCGAGCTGAGCAGGGAGAAGAGTGCTCGATCTCGGTGTGATGGCGGTTGCCTTCGGCACGATCTTCCTCGTCGAGCTGCCCGACAAGACGTTCATCGCCGCGTTGGTGCTGAGCACGCGCTACCCGGCGCTGGCGGTGTGGCTCGGCGTGGGCAGCGCGTTCCTCGTCCAGACCCTCGTCGCGGTGACGGCTGGGGCGCTCGCCACCCTGCTGCCCAAGGAGCTGCTCACCGGCGTCGCCCTGGCCATCTTCCTCATCAGCGCTTTCCTGCTGATCCGGAGCGCTCCCGGTGCGGATGCCGAGGAGGAGGCAGCCGAGGCGGAGTACACCGCTGCGACCGCCACCGACCGGACGTTCTGGTCCGCCGCGGGCGCGAGCTTCCTGCTGCTGTTCGCGGCGGAGTGGGGCGACCTGTCGCAGCTGCTCACGATCAGCCTGGTGGCGAGGTACCACGACCACGTCAACGTCTTCGTCGGTGCCTGGAGCGCCCTGCTCGTCGTCTCAGGACTCGCCGTCATCGCCGGTCGGTGGCTGCTGCGCCACCTGAAGCTGCGCACCATCCACTACGCCGGCGCCCTGGTCTGCCTGATCCTCGCGGTGGTCTCCACGGTCGAGCTGGTCTCGGCGCTGTAGCGCTCAGTCCGCTTGCTGCGGCCAGTCCGGGTCGACGCCCGGCTGCTGCTCGCTCTCGTGCTCGGCGGCCTCCTGGTCCAGCTGCGGTCCGGAGGACTCCTCGGGAAGCGCCCCGCCACCCTCGAGGGTGTCCTCGGCGTCCGGGATCCGGTCCGGAGGACGGTGCACGTGGGACTGCGGGTCTTCCTGCTCGCTGGGCTCCTGCGGCGTGGTGGTCATGTTGTCGCAGTACCCGTTCCAGCGAGACCGACGCCTAGCGGATCGAGAAGCGGTCCAGGCCCTCGGGCTCGACCTCGGAGACGTCGACGCGCTGCACCTTCGCGTGCGAGGGGCCCTCGTGGCACCACCGGAGCATCGCCTCGACCGCGGTCTCGTCGCCCTCGAACCAGCCCGCGACCGACCCGTCGGGCTCGTTGCTCACCCAGCCGGCGACGCCGCGTTCCTCCGCCGCGCGACGACAGCTGTCGCGGAAGAACACACCCTGCACCCGGCCGTGGACCCTGACCCTCCGTGCGAAGGAGCTCATGCCCCGACGGTACGCCCGGTCACCGGAACGACTCCACGTCCTTCCCGCTCTGCTCCTCGATGCCGTAGCGGTCGATGTAGCCCCAGCAGTCCGGCTTCGAGCCGTCCACGTCGGTGACGTCGTAGGCGTCGGCGAGGTGGCGTGACGTCACGATCCGGCCGGCCCACCGGCCCGCGTCACCGGCGGCTGCCAGGGCGGCGACACCGCGTCCGACGTACGCCGGGGACTCGGAGATCGCGAAGCCGGGGACCTTGTCGAGGGCGTCGCGCCAGGTGTCCTCGGTGACCTCGAAGCCGTCGAGCATGTTCTCCGAGCGCAGCCACCCGGGCGTGACGCCGACGGCCGTGACCGGGAGGTCCTTCAGCTCGTGGGTCAAGCCGATGACGATGCGTCCCACGTTCGCCTTGACCAGGTCGTAGTAGAAGCCCACGCCCTGCCGGAAGGCCGCGTTGAACTCCGCGGTGCCGTCCGTCATCTCGACCAGCACGCCCGCGGTGCCGTGCTCCTCGGCCGTGCGCAGCATCAGCGGCAGCGCGTGGTGCGCGGTGATGAGGTGGGTGTCCACGCCCATCCGCAGCATGCGCAGCCCGCCGGCGAGGTCGTGCTCCCAGAGGGGCTTGTCCCACTGGGCGTAGCGATCCCCGCCGAACATGTCGTTGACCAGCACGTCGAGCCGGCCCTGCTCGTCGGCGATGCGTGCCACCAACGCTGCCACGGCGTCCGGGTCCTCGTGGTCGACGACCACGGCGGTCGCCGTACCGCCCGTCGCCTCGGCGAGCTCCGCGGTCTCCTCGACGGTCTCCGGCCGGTCGATCTCCGACGGTCCGCTCGTCCGGCTGCTCCGGCCGGTCGCGTAGACGTGGAACCCGCTCCTCGCGAGCTCCACCGCGATCGCCCGTCCTGCTCCTCTTGTCGCGCCCGCGACCAGTGCCACCCGAGTGCTCATGCCTGCCATGAGACCAGACGGCACGGACCGCCGTTTGACCGTCGTTGCGGCTCGCCCGGCTCCCGCGGACTGACCGACACGAGCAAAATGAGGACAATCCGCCGCCGCTCGGGTGAGAGTGGGTGTCCCCCGCCCTCACCCCTCGGAGCTCTCATGCCCACACCCCTCCGCTGCCTCGCGGCGGCCTTCGTCTCCCTGCTGCTCGTGCTGACGACGGCGCCCACGGCGAACGCCGAGCTGCCGAGCAAGAGCGCGTGGCTCGACGACGTCGCAGCCGCGATGGACGGGTCCCACCGGCAGCTCGACCAGCGCCTGGAGGAGGGCGGCAGCCGCCTCGCGATCAACCTCGACATCGACAACACGAGCCTGGCGAGCCACTACGACCCCGGGGCGCCGGTGCGACGCGTCCTGCGTTTCGCGAGGTACGCGAACAACCACGGCGTGAGCGTGCTGTTCAACACGGCGCGGCTGCGTGGCGGCGGGCGGATGACCCAGGCCAAGCAGGCGCTACGCCGTGCGGGCTACCCACTGGACGGGATCTGCGGTCGCCGTGCCGGCGAGGGCCTGGTGCACAGCAAGACCCGCTGCCGACGTCACTTCGTCGCCGAGGGCTACACGCTGGTCGCCAACGTCGGCAACCGGGCCACCGACTTCGAGGGCGGCTCCTACGAGCGGGCGTACCGCCTGCCCAACTACGACAACCAGCTGACGTAGGTCGCAGGCTGGGCGAGCGAGCCCGTACAGCGCGCGGTCATGGCACATGAGCCGGACGCGCTCAGGTCGTTCCAGGTCTCGAGGCACCAGGCGACGGAACGACGTTGACGTGTCGAAGTACGGTGATGCCGCCAAGGCACCGCCGACCCCGACAGATCAGAGGTTGGTGGTGCCGGTGCCGTCGACGCGGTAGAGCCGGCCTTGGGGTGATTGCCAGGTCAGGGCGCCGTCGGGTTCTCGGCCGTAGGTCCACGGAGAGTGGGTCTTGACCCGGTGGTGGAAGCGACAGAGGCGAGCCAAGTTCACGGTGTTGGTCTGGCCGGGTGGTCCGCCGTCGTCGGGGTCGAGGTACTCGGCGATGTGGTCCTTGTCGTGGCGGCCGCGGCGACCGCACCAGGGGAACTGACACGTCAGGTCCCGTTCCTCGACCTGGGCGGCGATGCGGGTGGGGATCTCGTAGGCGTCGACCCTGATCACCTCGGCGAGGTCGATCACCGGGGTGAGCCTGACGAGGGCATCGGGGGCGAGGTCACGCAGCCACTGCTCGACCGCGGCAAGCGGGAGCGGGCCGTGGACACCGGGAGCGTCGACGCGGACCACCGGGCCGACCGTCGTACCGACCGCGGCGTCGGAGAGATGGACATGGACGTGGAAGGTCGGGGCTTGGCGGTGTGGTCTCGACGGGCCCTCCTCGGCTGGCGCCTCGTCGCTGCTCGACCGACGGCTCGCATCGAGGTCGAGAGCACGCTGGGGGTCGGCGAGGACTCCGATGGCCTTGGCGCGGCGGACGTCGAGGCCGTCGGTGTCTCCGAGCGCTGCGAGGGTGGAGGCGACGTCGCCGACGGCACGGTCGAACGCGACAGCGTCGGGGGTGCCGGTGACGGCGGTCAGGGTGCTGGTGCCGTCGAGGTGGTCCTCGGTCCACACCCCGCGCCGCTCGGCAGCCTGGCGGGCGTCCTCGGCGGCCCGGTCTGGCTCGAACCGCAGCACGGCGGCGTGCACACACTTCTGGATCCGGTGCAGCGACAGCTTGTGGGCGAAGGCCTCCAGCTGGGCGTCGACCCACGCTGCAGTCTCGTCAGCCAGCGGGATGGTCTGCTCGGCGATCTGGCGGGCCTGCCACGCCGGAAGCTGCCCGGACATGACCCGGGCCCAGATCCGGGGCAGCCGGTCGCGGACCTCGAGCGCCTGCCCGGTCAGCCGACGCGCACCCGCCTCGGACATCCGCAGACCAGTAGCGAGCTCGGTGATGGCGAACTCGGTGACGAGGTAGGTGTTCTGCCCGCACAGCCGCAACAGCCCCTCGATGCCGCCCGGGCCCGCGAAGGACCACCCGTCCCCGGACCGGGCGCGGACCCAGATCTCCTCGGAGACCATCGCGTCGACCTCGTCGTCGACCGCGCCATGACCCTCGACCTCGGGGTCGAGGACCCGGTGGCGGTCGGCCCACGCACACACGCCCCGCAGCTCGGCCGCCTCAGCCGCGTCCCGCACCCGCCGTTGCTCGACCACGAACCCCAGCACACCCGCGTCATCGAGCCCGAAGACGTCCTGGTCACGCCAGTCACCCGGCAGTGCCGGGACGGTGCGATCAGGCCTTCTCATGCACCCCACGCTAGAGGCGACCACCGACAGACCGGGCCCTCGGGAAGCGACTTTCCCCAAGCAGGCTTGACGATTCGTGTCCCCCGTTCGAGGGCGAGGGTCTACAGGCGGCGGGCGAAGCAGCGGGCGAGGGGCGAGTCGCTGTAGTAGCCGAAGTTGTCGACGAGGTCGTAGCCGGACGACTCGTACAGCTGGATGGCCTCCGGCTGCTCCAGGCCCGTCTCCAGCACCATCGTGTCCGCGCCGGCGGCAGCCGCGGTGGCCTCCAGGTGCGCGAGGATCGCGCGGGCGAAGCCACGCCGCTGCGCCCGGGGTACGACGTACATCCGCTTCACCTCGGCGGAGACCGACCCGCCGAGCCGCTCGACGTCGGGGCGGAAGCGCCAGCCACCCATCGTGACGGGGAGCCCGTCGTCGAAGCCGACGAAGAAGGCGCCCCGCGGCGGCTCGAAGTCCCCGGGCTCGACCACGGTCTCGTCGGGCCCGCCGTACCGGACCACGAACTCCTGCTGCAGCTCGGCGACGAGGGCGACCACGACCGCGTCGTCGAAGGAGAAGCGTTCGATCACGAGCGTCACACGTCCTCCTGTGTGGTCGAGCCGAGATGGGCCTCGTCGGCGCGCGGCACGGTGCCGAGGTGCGGCGACGCGTGGTCGGGCTCGGTGAGGTCGTCGAGCGGTCGCAGCGGCAGCACGAAGCAGACCAGCGAGACCGCGAACACCGCGCCGGCGAAGCCGATCGAGGTGTTCTCCACGCCGAACCTGTCGATGAGCGGCCCCGCGATGACGAGGCCGATCGGGCCGGCGGCATACGCCGCCGAGGTGACCACGCCGATCACCCGCCCGCGCATGGCCTCCGGACTGAGCACCTGCATGACGAGGTTGAGGATCGGGTTGACCGGTCCCCACAGGGCGCCGGTCAGCACGCCGAGGAGCAGCAGCGCCCACACCTGCTCGGGCAGCGTCGACAACCCGAGAAGCGCGGCGCACGCCGACACGACGCAGCCGACGAACACGCGGTGCCGGCCGAACCTCCGCACGAAGGGCAGGTAGGCCAGCGACCCGACGATCCCGCCGGCGCTCATCGCCGTGATCACCCAGCCGAGCATCTCCGGGTCGTCGCGGCCGGTGAAGTACACCGGGAGCACCACGGACTCGAACGGCAGGTAGACCGCCACGACGACGCACATGAGCAGCGTGCAGTCCCGCAGCAGGCGGGTGTCCCTCACGAAGCGGAAGCCCTCGAGGGTCGCGGCCCACACGCGCGGCGGGCGCTCGGAGGCCAGGGGCTTCCCGGCGCCCTCGACGCGGAGGAAGAGCGTCAGCAGCACGGCGAGCCCGAAGCCGACGGCGGTGGCGATCAGGGCGTTCTCCGCGCCGACCAGCCCGATCAACAGGCCTCCGAGTCCGGGGCCCAGCAGGAACGCGACACCGAAGACCGCCTCGTGCGCCGAGTTGGCCCGGTCCCACGACCAGCCGGCCGCGGTGGCCGCGCCCGGGAGCATCGACTCCCGCGCGGTCGCGCCGGCCGGGTCCAGTGCAGCGCCCAGCATGGTCAGGGCGACCAGCCACCACACGTCAAGTGCGTCGAAGGCGGCGAGCACCGGGATCATCGCGACGCTGACCCCGGAGAGCACGTCGGCCACCAGCGCCGTACGCCGGCGCCCGACCATGTCGACGACCGTCCCGGAGAACAGGCTGGCGACGAGCAGGGGAACCACCTGGGCCGACGCGACCGCACCAGCGGCCGCCGCGCTGCCGGTCAGGTCGAGCACCAGCCAGGGCAGGACGACGAGCGCGACACCGTTGCCGATCCCGGCCAGGAGGGTGCCCGCCTCGAGGAGGAGGAACGGCCGCCGCGTCCGGCGAGACGGGAGCAGGACGGCGGACATGGCAGTGCCACAATGGCAGACGGAAGACCCCCGGATCATCCGAGTATCCAGCGACGACAACGAGGTCTCGCCCGCACCGCGCGACTGGAAGAAGACGCTGTGACCGACGCGATCACCATCCCTGCCGACCTCCTGCCCGCCGACGGCCGCTTCGGCGCCGGACCCGCGAAGATCCGTGTCGACGCCCTGGCCGCACTGGCCGGCACCGGCACGCACCTGATGGGCACCAGCCACCGTCAGGCGCCCGTGCGGGACACCGTGGGCCGCGTGCGCGAGGGGCTCGCCGAGCTCTTCTCGATGCCTGAGGGCTACGAGGTGGTCCTCGGCAACGGCGGCACCACGGCGTTCTGGGACATCGCGTGCTTCGGGCTGATCCGCGAGCGCAGCCAGCATCTCTCCTTCGGCGAGTTCGGCTCGAAGTTCGCCAAGGCGGTGCAGCAGACACCGTTCCTCGGCGAGCCGACCGTGATCGCCAGCGAACCGGGCACCCGCCCGGACCCCAAGGGCGAGCAGGGCGTCGACGTCTATGCCTGGGCGCACAACGAGACCTCGACCGCGGTCATGGCACCGGTACGCCGGGTCGAGGGTGCTGACGACGACGCGCTCGTGCTCATCGACGCGACCTCCGGCGCGGGCGGGCTCCCGGTCGACCTGACCCAGGTCGACGCCTACTACTTCGCCCCCCAGAAGTGCTTCGCCTCCGACGGCGGCCTGTGGCTCTCGGTCATGTCGCCCGCGGCGCTCGACCGCGCGGCCGAGATCGCCGCCGGCGGGCGCTGGATCCCGGCCTTCTTCGACCTGCCGACGGCGATCGACAACTCACGCAAGAACCAGACCTACAACACCCCGTCGGTGGCCACGATCTATCCTCATGGCCGAGCAGCTCGACTGGATGCTCGCCCACGGCGGTCTCGACGGCATGGTCGCGCGCACCACGAAGAGCTCCGACACCCTCTACGGCTGGGCCGAGGAGTCGTCGTTCGCGACGCCGTACGTCGAGAACCCGGAGCACCGCTCCCTGGTGATCGCGACCATCGACTTCGACGACACGATCGACGCCGCCGCGGTGGCGAAGACCCTGCGTGCCAACGGGGTCGTCGACACCGAGCCCTACCGCAAGCTCGGGCGCAACCAGCTCCGCATCGCGATGTACCCGGCGATCGACCCGTCGGACGTCGAGGCCCTCACCGCGTCGATCGACTACGTGGTCGAGAGGATCTGAGGCTCGCCCTCCGCACCACCGCCCGGATGCCGAGGGCGGCAGCGAGGCCGATCGCGGCCAGGCCCACGACCCCGACGACGTCAGGCGAGCTGCTCCCGCTCGCGCGCCCGTCGGCCGACGTCCCGCCGGACCCGTCCACGGCCCCGGCCGACGGCGACGCCTCGCGTGGCTGCATCGCCTCGACCAGGCGGGCCGGGATCGGCACGCTCAGCACGGGCTGCTGGTCGCCCTCGGAGGACACGATCACGCGCTTGGCCGACGACCTGACCGAGATGCCCTCGCCCTGCGGCTGCGAGGGCAGTGCCCACCGGCCGAGGGAGCGCCACGGGCCGGTGGCGTACACGAACGCGTCGGAGTAGTCGCGCAGCACCACGTGCTTCCCGTCGCGCATGAACTCGCCGTCGGTGATGAGCCCGCCCACCCGGCCGACCGGCCGCAGCACGTTGACCGCGTCGGTGCTCAGCGTGCGCGGAGCCCGGAACAGCTGCCCACCGAAAAGCCCCTTGCTCACGACGTACAGGCGACCGTCGTCGGGGTCGACCAGCAACGTCTCCGCGTCGCGTGGTCCCCCGGCGTAGGTGAGGTCGTAGCGCTGCGCGGTGACCGTGCTGTCGCCAGGCCCGACGCGCCCGACGCGGTAGACGCTGACCTGGGGGCGCACCGCGTCGTTGTCCCCGATGTCGCCGACCCAGACGACACCGTCGCGGCCACGGGCGATCGCCTCCACGTCGACCACCGCGTCCGTCGTGTACGTCGTGCGCCCGACGGTCTGGCCGCTGCCGCTGTCGAGCACGTAGATCGTCGGCCCGTCGCCCGAGTCCTCGATGGTGAGCACGTTCGACCCCTGGTCGACCAGACCACTGGACTCGGTGATCTCGGGGTCCTGGATGGTGAAGAGCGTGGTCACCCGTGGCGCACCCATCGCCACGGCCGGCACCACCGTCAGCACGGCGGTCCCGAGAGCCAGCAACACGCGTCTCATGCCAGCAGCTCCTCCAGCTTGGGACGGACGTGCCAGGTCTCGGCGAGCCGTTCGACCTCGTCGGTGCTCGCCCGAGTGCCCGTGCGCACTGCGCGCAGCAGGGTGTTGCGAGGCGTGTGCTTGCTCTCGACGAACTCCACCACGTCGACGCGGTAGCCGCGCTGGCGCAGCAGCCCGGCCCGCAGCGCGTCGGTCAGCGTGTCGGCGAACCGCTCGCGCAGGATGCCGTCGCGCACCAGCAGTGCGTGCGGTGCGTCGTCCTTCTGCTGCCTGAGCTGCGCGGCGACGTCGTGGTGGCAGCACGGTGCCGCGAGCACCAGCGGCGCCTCCCAGCGGACCGCACGAGCGAGGGCGTCGTCGGTCGCGGTGTCGCACGCGTGCAGGGCGAGCACCACGTCCGGTGGCGCCCCGGGGAGCTCGACCGTGCCGATGTCGGACTGCACGAACGACGCCGGTCCGGTCAGGCCGAGCTCGGCTGCGACCTTCTCGTTGTCGCGCCGGGCCTGCTCCTTGGTGTCGACGCCGACGACGGTGACCGGGAGGCTCCGCACCGCGGTCAGGTAGCGCAGCGCCGCGAAGGTCAGGTAGGCGTTGCCGCAACCGAGGTCCACGACCCGCCACGGGTCGGCCTCGGTCGGCGTCCTGAGCGCTCCTGCGGCGACCGCGTCGTCGATCGCGCTGTCCAGGGCGCGGAGCAGCTCCTCGACCTGGCGGTACTTCGCCTGACGGCTGGGCTTCACCCGGCCCTGCGCGTCGGAGATGCCCAGCGCCACCAGCACCGGGTCGTCCTCGGGCAGCAACCGGTCCTTCGCGCGGTCGTGCGCGCGGGTGGCGTCCTGGTCTGCGGCGTCCCGGTCGGCCGCGGCCGCGTGCACCAGGGCCTCGCCCTTCTTCGTCACCCGCAGCTGCAGGGTCTGGTCGGATGCCTCCACGTGCCAGTTGCCGAACGGCTCGGCCAGCAGGGCGTCGAGCGCCTCGGCCGCCCCGTCGGCGGCGTGGTTGGCCGTGAACGCCTGGGTCTCGTCGTACCGCGTCACCTGGAGCCGGCGGCCGGCCTTGAGGTCGACGTACCGCAGCTCGGCACGTCGCCACTGCGGCCTCGGGCCCTTGCGACGTCCGGCCGCGACCGCGCGCACCAGCCGGTGCTCGTCGAGGACGAGCTCGCGCACCCGCGCCAGGGCGGTGGGGAGATCCTCAGCCACGGGTCGCCGCGGAGACGAGCACGATGGCGATGAGCAGGAGCAGCACTCCTGGGATCACCATGCGGCGGTAGCGGGGATTCACCCGGCGAGTCTACGAGGCGAGGGACGCCTCGACCTCGGTGGCGCCGGCCTGCTCGGCCGCACGCGCGTCGCGGGCGCGCACGTAGATCGCGGCGCAGAGCAGGGTGCCGGCGATCGAGACCAGCCCGCCGCCGACGAGCGACCAGCGGGCGCCGAAGGTCTCGCCGACCCAGCCGATCAGCGGCGACCCCAGCGGGGTGCCGCCCATGAAGACCGTGAGGTACAGCGCCATCACCCGGCCGCGGAGCGCGGGTGGGACGGTCGTCTGCATGAAGGTGTTCGCCGAGGTGATCGTGGTCATCGCGGTGACCCCGATGAGGGGCGTGACGATGACGAACGAGAGGTAGGTCGGCATCGTGGCGATGAGGATCTCCGCGCTCCCGAACGCCAGCGCGGCCAGGACCACCAGGCGCAGCGTCGGCTTCTCGCGCCGCGCGGCGAGCAGGGCGCCCACGAGCGACCCGAGCGCCATCGTCGAGCCGAGGATGCCGTACTCCCCCGCACCCTTGCCGTAGACGTGGGTGGCCATGAGGGCCGAGGTGAGCTGGAAGTTGAGGCCGAAGGTGCCGACGAACGCCATCACGCCGACGACCATGAGCAGGTCTCGACGGCCACGGACGTAGCGCATCCCCTCGCGCACCATCCCCCGACGGCGCTCCCGCCCTGAAGCCATCTCGACGTCGACGTCGCGCATCCGGGAGAGGGCGACCAGGACGGCGCCGTAGCTCAGCGCGTTGATCAGGATGACGGCGCCGGTCGCCTCGACGCCCGAGCCGAGGGCGGCGATCATCAGGCCGGCGACGCCGGGGCCGATGATGCGGCCGGCGTTGAACGACGCGGAGTTGAGGCCCACGGCGTTGGAGAGGTCCTCGGGCGCGACCAGCTCGCCCACGAAGGCTTGGCGGATCGGGGCCTCGAAGGCGGTCGCGGTGCCGAACATCAGGGCGATCACGTAGACGTGCCACTCCTGGGCGACGCCGGTGACCGCGAGCAGGCCGAGGACGACGGCGGGGGCCGCCATGCCGACCTGGGCGATCTGGAGCAGGCGACGCTTCGGCAGCCGGTCGGCGACCGCACCGGCGTACGCCGAGAGCAGCAGGATCGGCAGGAACTGCAGGCCGGTCGTGATGCCGAGGGCCGTGCCGCTGTTGCCGCTCAGCTGGAGGACGAGCCAGTCCTGGGCGACCCGCTGCATCCAGGTGCCGACGTTGGAGACGAGGCCGCCGGACCAGTACAGGCGGTAGTTGCGGTGGGCGAGGGCGCGGAACGTGGGGCTCAACTGTTGCTGAGCCTCTCGAGAACGGGCGCCGCGGCGCGGAGGACGGCTCGCTCCTCGGGGGAGAGCTCACGGAGGTGCCGGGTCAGCCAGGCGTCACGTCGACGGCGCTCGCGGGCCAGGAGCTCCTGGCCTGCCTCGGAGAGCCGGACGACGACCTGGCGGCCGTCGGTGGGGTGCGCGTGCCGTTCCACGAGACCGTCGCGCTCGAGGCAGCTGATGGTCCGGGTCATCGAGGGAGGTTGCACGCGCTCGGCCACGGCGAGCTGGCCGACGGTCTGCTCGCCGCGCCGGTAGAGGACCGACATGACTGCCACCCCGCCGACGCTGACCCCCAGGTCGTCGACGTCCTCCGTGCGCAGCCGACGGTGCAGTCGTGCCACGGAGACGCGGAGCGAGGAGGCGAGACCCGCGTCCGACCGTGAGACGCGTTCGACGGTAGGAGGCATGTCTTTAGCCTAACTCATTAGCCTTGCTAACAAAACTCGTATCGCTGGTCGAGCAGCGACGAGGCGCTAGCCGAGGAGCGCCCGTCGAGACCATTCGGATACGCTCGGTATTCGGAATGAGGAGGCTGCATGGGCGCCCTGGAGCACGTCGACGTCGTCGTCATCGGGGCCGGGCTGTCCGGCATCGGCGCGGGCTACCACCTCCAGACGGAGTGCCCCGACCGCTCGTACGCGATCGTCGAGGCGCGCGACCGCCTGGGCGGCACCTGGGACCTGTTCCGCTACCCCGGCGTCCGGTCGGACTCCGACATGTTCACGCTGGGCTTCCCCTTCGAGCCGTGGGGTGGCAAGGCGATCGCCGACGGCCCGTCGATCCTCGACTACGTGCAGCGGACCGCCCGCAAGCACGGCATCGAGGAGAAGATCCGCTACCGCACCCGGGTGGTGGGCGCCGACTGGTCGAGCGCCGACGCGCACTGGACGCTGGCGCTCGAGGTCACCGGCGACGACGGCGAGGTCAGCGAGGAGTCGATGACCTGTGCCTTCCTCTACTCCTGCGCCGGTTACTACGACTACGAGAACCCGCACGACCCCCTGCTGCCGGGGATCGAGGACTTCGCGGGCGACGTGGTGCACCCGCAGTTCTGGCCCGAGGACCTCGACGTCACGGACCGTCGCGCGTGGTCGTCATCGGCAGCGGCGCCACCGCCGTCACGCTGGTCCCGGCCCTCGCGGAGGACGCCGCCGGCGTCACCATGCTCCAACGCACCCCCACGTGGATCACCGCGGTCCCGGCGCGAGACAAGATCGCCGACCGGCTCCGCTCGCTGCTGCCGGCCCACGCCGCCCACCAGACGATCCGCTTGAAGAACATCGTCTTCATCCAGGCGTTCTACGAGTTCTGCCAGCGACGCCCGGAGTGGGCGCGCAAGCTGCTGCTGGGCCAGACCGCGAAGCTGCTCTCGGGCGACGCCGACGTGGTCCGCGAGCACTTCACACCGCCGTACGACCCGTGGGACCAGCGGCTCTGCCTGGTGCCGGACGCGGACTTCTTCAAGGCGCTGAGGCGCGGGACCGCCGACGTCGTCACCGACACGATCGACACCTTCGTCCCCGAGGGGATCCGGCTGGTCTCGGGCACGATGCTCGAGGCCGACGTCGTGGTCACCGCGACCGGCCTGCGGCTCCGGCTCTTCGGCGGGGTGAGACCGACCGTCGACGGCGCCGCGGTGCCGATCCACGAGCAGCTGGTCTGGCGGGGTGCCCTGCTCACCGGGCTGCCCAACTTCGCGGTGTGCATCGGCTACACCAACGCGTCGTGGACGCTGCGCGCCGACCTGACCTCGCGCCTGGTCTGCCAGGTGCTCAACCACCTGCGCGACAAGGGGTACGACGCCGTGGTTCCCCGCGCCGACGAGGCGGTCCGGCCGCGCCCGATCCTGGACCTCTCGTCGGGCTACGTCCAGCGGGCGCTGCACGAGCTGCCGAGCCAGGGGGACCGGGGCGTCTGGCGGGTCCGGCAGAACTACCTGTGGGACGCCGCCGTCACCCTGCGGACGGACCTCGACGCGACTCTCGAGCCCGTGAGAGCGACGGTGGACAAGACACTCAGCCCGGCCGGGTGACCCCGTCGATGCCCCGCTGACGGGGTCCGGATGGTCCGACCTGACCCATGCGGGTCATTCGGGGCCCAGATCGGGCCGGAAATCCCGTGTTCGAGGGACCTACGGCCCGGAACGGTGCAGAGTATTCCGTGGGGTTAGGGGTAACACCATGCGAGATGCGGAAGCACAGCTCATTCATGACCTGCGCAACGCCGCGACAGTGCTTCGCGCTGCCGCCGCGCAGCTGCAGGAAGACGGCGAGGCGCCGGCCGGTGTGGCCGAGCAGCTCGTCGAGATCATCGGTCGGCGCAGCGACATGGTGCTGGGGCTGCTCGACGAGCTCAGCACCCTCCACGAGGAGCAGCTGCAGGAGAGCCTGAGCGTCGAGGCCGGCGCCGCCTCCCAGCGCGTGGCCCTCGCCGACGTGTGCCGTGAGGCGCTCGAGCGACGCGCGCCCGAGGGCACGACGGTCACGCTGCAGGTCCCGGACGACGTGGTCGCCGTGGGCGAGCCGATGCGCGTGGTGCGCATCCTCGACAACCTGCTGACCAACGCGTTCCGCTACGGCGGCCCGCACGTCACCGTCAGCGCCGAGCGCGACGGCTCGTTCGTGGTCCTCGACGTGCACGATGACGGCGTCGGCGTGCCGGTGGACATGGAACGCTCGGTCTTCGACGCCCACGTGCGCGGCCCGCGCTCCGAGAGCCTCGGCGGCTCCGGCCTCGGCCTCGCGATCGTGCGCGAGCTCTGCGCCACGATGGGCGGCACCGTCGCCTACCGCAACCGGCGCGGCGCGTCGTTCACCGTCACCCTCCCCGCGGCACCGGACACCGTGCCGGTGAGCCCCGTCACCAGCTCCGTCACCAACCCCGTCACCAGCACCTCCGAGGCGGCCGACTGGTCGCCGGTCCCAGGAGCTCGTCGACGCCCTGACTCCGCTCGGTGCCGACGGCCCGCCCTTGTGGCGGTCCCGGCTCAGCAGCGGCAAGAGGTCGGCGCCGGCAGCGTGAGCCTCACCCGACACCGAAGAGCTGGCGGATCGGGTCGATCGCGAAGTAGACGACGAACAGCGCCGCCACGAGCCACATCAGGCCGTGGATCTCGTGGCTCTTGCCTCGCACCAGCTTGACCAGCACGAAGGCGACGAACCCCGCGCCGATGCCGACGGTGATGTTGTACGTGAACGGCATCAGCACGATGGTGAGGAAGGCCGGCAGCGCGATCTCGATGTCGTCCCAGTCGATGTCCTTGACCTGGGTCATCATCAGGAAGCCGACCAGCACCAGCGCCGGCGTCGCCGCCTCGTTGGGGATGATCTCGACGAGCGGCGTGAACACCGTCGCGAGCAGGAACATCGCACCGGTCACCACCGAGGCCAGACCGGTGCGCGCGCCCTCGCCGACACCCGAGGCCGACTCGATGTAGGACGTGTTCGACGAGACCGACATCGCGCCACCGGCCGCCGCGGCGATCGAGTCGACGACCAGGATCTGCTCCGCCCGCGGCGGCACACCCTGCTCGTCCAGCAGCCCGGCCTCCGCGCCGATGGCCGTCATCGTGCCCATGGTGTCGAAGAAGTCGGCCAGCATCAGGGTGAAGATCAGCAGCGCGATCGCGATGAAAGCGGCCCCGTCGTACGACGACACGGTGTCGCCGAGCTTGCCGAGGTCGTCGAAGATCGAGAGGTGCCACAGGTCCTTGACGTCCTGCACGCCGGGGGCGTTGGCGATGTTGCCCCATCCGGGGAGGTCGGGGACGTTGAGGTTCCAGCCCTTCGGGTTGGACTTCTCGGGGCTGATGAACGTCGGTCCGACGTCGGCGACCTTCTCGACGACGATCGCGACGATCGTGGTGGCCAGGATCGACAGCAGGATCGCGCCCTTGACCTTGCGGACGTAGAGCGTGACCACCAGGGCGAGCCCGAAGATGAAGACCAGGATCGGCCAGCCGTCGAGCACGCCGCCGATGCCGAGCTCGACGGGCACCGGACCGACGCCCGTGCGCCGCACGAAGCCGGCGTCGACGAGGCCGATCAGCGCGATGAACAGGCCGATGCCGACGCTGATCGCGGTCTTCAGCGAGGTCGGCACCGCCTTGAGCACGGCGGTCCGGAACCCGGTCAGCACCAGCACGAGGATGATCACGCCCTCGAGGAACACGAACGTCATCGCCTGGTTCCAGGTGTAGGCCTTCGCGATCGAGAACGTGACGAACGCGTTCAGGCCGAGACCGGTGGCCAGGGCCAGCGGATAGCGCGCGACGACACCCATCAGCGCGGTCATCACACCCGCGACGACCGCCGTACCAAGGGCGACGAGCGGGATGTTCGGGGCGTCACCGCCGCCGAGGAACTTGCCGGCCCCGTCGGTCTGGGTGCCGATGATGAGCGGGTTCAGCACGATGATGTAGGCCATCGTGAAGAACGTGACGATGCCGCCTCGCACCTCGCGGCCGAAGGTCGAGCCTCGCTCGGTGATCGAGAAGTAGCGGTCCAGCGACGAGCTCATCTGCTCAGGTCCCCCTCGGGCGCGCGCGACGTGACGGCGGCATCCTGCCAGAGGTCGCATGACGGTCGTGTTTCGGGCGGGCTAGGTTCAGGGGGTGGAACCCGACCAGCCCGACCAGGCCGCGCCCCCGGCCGGCGAGACACCCGAGGGTTTCCCTGCCGTGCGCGAGGTGCACGAGATCGGCAACCGGACCTATCTGGTCGCGGATGTGGAGCCCCTCGACGTCACCGGCACCCGCACGATCGCCGTGGGAGCGCTGATCTTCCTCGTCGGCGGACTGGCGATGCTCCCGTTCCTCGGTGAGCTGAAGGACGCGGACCGGCTCTGGTGGATCTGGGTGTGCGCGGCCGGCTTCGGCCTCGGTGTCTTCGGCTACTTCTACTGCGTGCGCCGCGCCCGCCGGGACTCCTAGGCCAGGTCGCGCAGCACCTGCTCGGCCGCTCGGCGCCCCGAGACCAGGGCGCCCTGGATCGAGCTGGTGTCCCGGTGGTCCCCGGCCACGTAGACCAGGCCGCTCCGGCGTCCCGACCCGGACCGGGCGCCGGAACGGGTGCGGCGCGGGCATCGCCGGCAGTGCCTCGGGAACCGGCGTGACCGCGATGCGCTCCCAGCGGGAGGCGTCCCGGTCGTAGAGGGCCGAGAGGTGGCCGAGAAGCTCGGTCTCGTCGACGTCCGTGTGGCCGTCCTCGTGCAGGACCGAGGTCGAGACGAGGGCACGTCCGGCGGGTGCGTACGACGGGGCAGCCGCCGAGAGGACGATCGTGTTCACTACCGGGGAGCCGTCGGCATCGGCGACCAGGCGGCTGCGCTGGCCCGGCCAGACCGGGGCGGCGTGGTAGATCGTCGTGACCCCGAGCGCCCGTGGCGGCGTCCCGAGGGCGGGGACCAGCCGGGCGGCGGACCACGCGTCGGTCGCCACGACGACCGCGCGGGCCTCGAGGTCCTCGTCGCCGGCACGGACGTGGGTCGGGCCCACCGCGGTCACGGGCGCCTCGAGCCGGACCGTCCCGTCGGGGAGGTCGGCCGCGAGCTGCTCGGGCATCGCCTGCATGCCCTGCTCCGGCACGGTCGAGTGGCCGCGGGCGAACATCCGCACCATGAGGTCGACGAACCGGCGGCTCGTGACCAGCTCCCGTTCGAGCAGCACCCCGGCGAAGAAGGGCTTGATCACCTGGTCGAGCGTCTCCTCGGTCATCCCGGCACCGGTGAGCGCCTGCCGCGTGGTCACGTCGGGTCGCCCCCGCAACCTCGACGGAGGCAAGGTCGTCGCTGCGGCGGCGTACGACCCCAGGCGCACCTTCTGGCCGAACGGCACGATCCCGCTCGTGGCCAGCCCGAGGCCCTCGCGAGGCAGCGAGAGCGGGTTGGCGACGTCGTGGAGGCGACCGCCGGCGCGCACGGTGACGGCGTCGTCCATGCGCTTGAGGTGCAGGTCCTTCACGCGGAGGGCGGCCCGCACCTCCGGGTAGCCGTCGTTGAGCACCTGGAACCCACGGTCGATGCGGAAACCGTCGACCCGGTCGGTGCGGACCCGACCGCCGACCGCGTCGCCCGCCTCCACCACGCGGACGTCGAGGCCGCCTCGCGCCAGCTCGCGCGCGCACCGCAGCCCTGCCAGGCCTGCTCCGACGACCACCACGTCGCACCGCGTTGTCATGCCCCGATCGTGCCAGGCATCGCGAGCCGCAACCCTGGGTAGTTCCACGGCATGTCCTCCGACGACGCCATCCTCCTCGACATCGACGGCACCCTCGTCGACTCCACCTACCACCACGCCATGGCATGGTTCCAGGCGTTCTCCGAGCACGACGTCGTGATCCCCCTCTACCGGCTGCACCGCGCGATCGGCATGGGCGGCGACAAGCTCGTGGCGCACGTGGCCGGAGACGAGGTCGAGGAGCGGATCGGCGACGATCTCCGGGCCGGGTGGCGCAAGGTGTACGAGCGGTGGGTCGACGACGTGCCGGCGCTCCCCGGCGCCGTGGACCTCGTGCGAAGGCTGGCCGAGGACGGCTACCAGGTCGCGCTGGCGTCGTCGGGCGACCCGGAGTTCTCGCAGCGGACGATGGACCGGCTGGGGATCAGCGACTCCGTCGCCCTGCTCACCTCGTCGGACGACGCCGAGGAGTCCAAGCCCGAGCCCGACCTCCTCGGTGTAACCCTCGAGAAGCTCGGCGGGCCGAGAGCGGTGCTGGTCGGGGACACGCCCTACGACGTCGAGTCCGCCCACCGGGCCGGCCTCCAGTGCCTCGCCGTGCTCACCGGCGGCTTCGGACGAGACGAGCTGACGCTCGCCGGCGCCGTGGAGGTGGTCGACGACGTCAGCGACCTCGCCTACGCCGACTGGGACTCCTACCTGCGCTGACCCGGGGAGGCTTCGGACGTGTGACGACACGTCGCGCGGGGGAGGTGGAGGGAGTCCACGACTCCGTCTCGGGAGGACCACCATGACGCGCTTCGGCTACACCCTCATGACCGAGCAGACCGGCCCCCAGGACCTGGTCCGCCACGCGGCTGCCGCCGAGAAGGCGGGCTTCGACCTGGAGGTCATGAGCGACCACTACTTCCCCTGGCTCAGCGCGCAGGGCCACGCGCCGTACGCCTGGTCCGTGCTCGGTGCCGTCGCGCACGTGACCGAGCGCGTGGACCTGATGACCTACGTGACCTGCCCGACGATGCGCTACCACCCCGCCGTGGTCGCCCAGAAGGCCGCGACGGTGCAGCTGCTCGCCGACGGGCGCTTCACGCTGGGGCTGGGAAGTGGGGAGAACCTGAACGAGCACGTGGTCGGCGAGGGCTGGCCCACCATCAAGACGCGACAGGCGATGCTCGCCGAGGCCGTCGGGATCATCCGCGAGCTGCATACGGGAGAGCTGGTCGACCACGCGGGCGAGTTCTTCGAGGTGGACTCGGCGCGCATCTGGGACCTGCCCGACGACGGTGTTCCGATCGCGGTCGCGGTCAGCGGTGAGGCGTCCATCTCCACGCTCGCGCCGATGGCCGACCACCTCATCGCCGTCGAGCCGGAGTCCGACTTCGTCTCCCTGTGGAACTCCGTCGAGGGCGCTCCCCAGATCCCGGGAAGTGCGCGGGCCATCGGTCAGATCCCGATCTGCTGGGACCCCGACGAGAAGACGGCCGTGACGCGGGCCCACGAGCAGTTCCGCTGGTTCGCCGGCGGCTGGGGGGTCAATGCCGACCTGCCCACGACCGCCGGCTTCGCCGCGGCCACCCAGTTCGTGCGCCCCGAGGACGTCGCCGACAACATCGCCTGCGGCCCCGACCTCGACAAGATCGCCGAGAACGTCCTGGCGTTCGCGAAGGCCGGCTTCACCGACGTCGCCCTCGTCCAGATCGGCGGCGACACCCAGGACCGCTTCCTGGAGGAGGCGGCCGGACCCCTGCTCGAGAAGCTCCGCGCCGGATAGCCCGGGCTAGGTTGAGGCATGGCCTCCGACCACCTGATCCAGCGGGCCCGCCAGCAGTCGCTGGGAGACCTCCCCCGGCGTACGGCGCAGCGGGTGCCGGACAAGCTCGCGATCGTCGACGGCGACACGCGGCTGACCTTCGCCGAGCTCGAGGACCTGGTCGAGAGGACCGCGGGCGCCCTCGCCGTGGCCGGGCTGGGCAAGGGCGACCGGCTGGCGCTGCTCTCCCACAACTGCTGGCAGTTCGCGGTGCTCGACTTCGCGACGGCCCGGGCCGGCGTCGTGCTGGTGCCGGTGAACTTCATGCTCGGCGCCGACGAGATCGCCTTCATCCTCGACCACAGCGGGGCGACCGCGTTCGTCGCCGAGGACGCCCTGTGCGAGGTCGCCGATCGCGCCGTCGCCGCGAGCAGCGGAGCGGTGGAGCAGCGCGTCGTCCTGCCGCGGCACGGTGGCGTCCCGGACGGGTGGGCCGACGTGCAGACCTGGTTCGACCACGACGGCCCGGGCGCGGACGTGCAGGTCGCGGACGACGACCCGGTCCGGATGATGTTCACCTCGGGCACCGAGTCGAGGCCGAAGGGCGCGTTGCTGTCGAGCCGCTCGCTGCTGTGGCAGTACGTCTCCTGCGCCCTCGACGGCAGCATGTCCGCCGACGACATCGAGCTGCACACGCTGCCGCTCTACCACTGCGCCCAGCTCGACTGCTTCCTCGGCACCGACGTGTACCTCGGCGCGACGAGCGTGATCCTTCCCGGCCCCGACCCGAAGGCGGTGCTTCGGGCGATCGAGGAGCACGGCGTCACGAAGTACTTCGCGCCCCCGACCGTCTGGATCGGGCTGCTGCGCTGCCCTGACTTCGACACGACCGACCTGTCGTCGCTGCGCAAGGGCTACTACGGCGCCTCGCCGATGCCGGTCGAGGTGCTCAAGGAGATGCGGGAGCGGCTGCCGGACGTCGACCTCTGGAACTTCTACGGCCAGACCGAGATGGCCCCGCTCGCCACGATCCTGGGACCGGACGAGCAGCTCACCAAGGCCGGCTCGGCCGGACGCGCCGCCCTCAACGTCGAGACCCGGATCGTGGATGACGAGGACCAGCAGGTGCCGACGGGCACGGTCGGCGAGATCGTGCACCGCTCCCCGCACGCCACCCTCGGCTACTACGAGAACGAGGAGAAGACCGCCGAGTCGTTCCGGAACGGCTGGTTCCACTCCGGCGACCTCGGCTACGTCGACGAGGACGGCTGTCTCTACGTCGTCGACCGCAAGAAGGACATGATCAAGTCCGGCGGCGAGAACGTCGCGAGCCGCGAGGTCGAGGAAGCGATCTACCAGCTCGAGGGCGTCGCCGAGGTCGCCGTCTTCGGCGTCTCCCACCCGCGGTGGGTCGAGGCGGTCACGGCGGTCGTCGTCGCGAAGGACGGCGCTGCGATCACGCCGGAGGGCGTCCTCGAGCACGCCAGGTCGGTGCTCGCCGGCTACAAGGCGCCGAAGTACGTCGTGGTCGCCGACGCCCTGCCCAAGAACCCGAGCGGCAAGATCCTCAAGCGCGAGCTGCGCGACGCCCACGCCGACATCGCCCAGGGCGGCGACTGAACACTCGCCCTCAGGACCTGACCGCCCAGCGACCGAGGAGGGTGCCCTCGGCCTCGAGCAGGAGGGTGAGGTCCAGGGAGGCGTCGACGGGAGGGCCGTGGGCGATGCGCCCGGCGTCGCCGGCGACGGCGGTCGGGGCGATCGTGACGCAGAGCTCGTCGACGACGCCGGCGGCGAGCAGGTCACCGAGGAGGCCGGGGCCGCCCTCGGAGAGGATCGACGTCCACCCCCGGGAGACGAGCTCGTCGCGCAGGCGCACGAGGTCGACCCCGTCGTCACCCACGACGAGGACGTTGTCGGTGCCGAGCTGCTCGCGCGCGGCGGCCAGGCCCGGTGACGAGGCCGACGTGGCCACGAGGACCGAGCCGCGCGGGGCGCCCTGGAGCTTCTCGGGCACCTCGGCCCGGCGGGTCACGAGCACGATCGGGCATTCGGCCGGGCCGTAGCCCTCGGTGCGCGCCGTGCCCGCGCCCACCACGATCGCGTCGGCGTGCGTGCGCAGTGACTCGAACACCGCGTGGTCGGCCTCGTTGTTGAGGGTCCCGCTCTTGCCGTCGCCCCCGGTCGCGGCGCCGTCGAGGCTGGTGACCATGTTGACCCGCAGCCACGGGCGGCGTGGCGGCTCGTAGAGGGCGTGCAGCTCCTCCATGGCGACGTCGGTGCCCTTCGCCTGCGCAGGGCCGATCAGGAGGCGCACGACCACCTCACCACCCAGTACTTCACGCCGTAGGGGTCGTCGTCGTAGTCGACGTCGACCGTCGTCACCGGCTCGGTCACGAGATTGCCGAGTGCGTGCCAGGCCGGGACGTCGTGGCACCACAGCTCCTCACCGAGGGCCTCGTCGACCTCGAGGAGCGCCGCGGCCTCGCCCGACCCGAGCGCGTCGGCGAGGGCGTCGTCGAAGGCGAAGGCGCGCTCGTCGAGGTGCCCCGGCGCCTTCTCGGTGCGGGTGGCCGACCCGTTCGCCACGACCAGCACCCCGGCCGAGGGCAGGGCCCCGATGGAGCCGTGGAACTCCGCGTCGACCAGCAGCTGCCGGGCGATGGCCACGGACGCCGGACGGGTGACGCCGCGGGCCTCGTTGTCGGGGCGGACCGGCGCGGACACGATGTCGACGTGGGACGGGTTGCGCTCCACGAGCCACGAGACGGCGGCCCGGCACGCCTCCCTGAGCTCGGCGACCGTGTCGTCGATCCCGGCGTACTGCGACAGGAGCGCCAGCGTCGACGGCACCACGACGACGTCGCGCACGGGGCTGTGCATCGGGCCGCTCACGCCAGCCCCCGGATCGCCCGCTGCGGCGGGCGCAGACCCTGGATCGACCGCACCATGTCGACGACCTGACGGGTCTCGGTCACCTCGTGCACGCGGTAGATCCGCGCACCGGCGAGCGCGCACAACGCCGTCGAGGCGAGCGTCCCGATCAACCGCTCCCCCACGCCGAGGTCGAGGGTCTCGCCCACGAAGTCCTTGTTGGACAGGGACACCAGCACCGGCCAGCCCGTCGCCACCATCTCGTGGAGGCGGCGCGTGATCTCCAACGACTGCACGGTGTTCTTGCCGAAGTCGTGAGCCGGGTCGATGACCACGCCCTCGCGAGGGACGCCTGCGGCAACGGCACGCTCGGCGTACGCCGTGGTGTCGGCGATCGCCGAGGCGACCACGTCGGCGTACTCGATCCGGAACGGTCGCGTCCTCGGCGTCACCCCGCCCGTGTGGGTGCAGATGATCCCGGCGCCGAACTCCGCGGCCGCATCGACGAGTCCAGGGTCGGCGCCTCCCCACGCGTCGTTGAGGACGTCGGCACCCTCGGCGCAGACGGCGCGGCCGACCGACTCCCGCCAGGTGTCGACGCTGATCACGAGGTCGGGGTACGCCGCGCGCACCCGCGCCACGAACGCCACCACCCGTCGCTGCTCCTCGGCTGCGTCGATCTCAGCACCGGGGGCCGCCTTGATGCCGCCGATGTCGACGATCTCGGCGCCCTCGTCGACGACCTGGGCGACGCGCTCGAAGGCCCTGTCCTCGGCCCAGGTGGCGCCCTTGTCGTAGAACGAGTCGGGCGTGCGGTTGACGATGGCCATCATCAGCGTGGCGTCGTCGGCGAACACGTGACGCCCGAGGCGCAGGGTCATGAGTCTGCCTCGAGGTAGGGCTCCGCCGGCGGCCGCTCGACCACCGGCACTTCCCGCTCGACCGGGGCGGCGTGACCCTGGCCGGGGTGGAACTGGTGCAGCGCCACGACGTCGTCCTTCTCGCGCAGGTCGCTGCGCCGGTGGGCCGCAGCCATGATCTGGGTGGCCATCGCGCCCAGGTCGCGCAGCGCCTGGTGCCGGTGCGCGCGACGGCCGAGGTCGACCTGGGCGATCGCGTCGATTCCGTCGCTGCGCGCGAGGTCGACGAGGGCGGCGAGCTCGACGGCGTAGCCCGTCGGCACGGAGAGCCGCGCGAACGTCGAGCGCCGGATCGCCCACTCCCCGGCCAGCGGCTGCACGAGCCCGGCGAGCTCGGGGAAGAGCAGGGCGATGAGCGGGCGAGCCACCAGCTCGGTGACCCGGCCGCCCTCGAACGCCGAGGTGTCGGAGGCGTCCAGGGCGCCGACCGGGAGTCCCCCGTCGAGCAGCGGTCGCTCGTAGAAGCCCTTCACCAGCTGCACGGACGCGTCGGTCAGCAGCGGGCCGAGCAGCCCGGGGACGAAGTGCGTGTCCCAGTCGACGAGGTCGGCGTCCATGAACACCAGCACGTCGCCACGCGTGACGAACAGCGACTTCCACATCGCCTCGCCCTTGCCGGGGAAGCTGCCGAGGTCCGGCCGGATGCCGACGGCGCGGTGCACGACCGCCCCCGCGTCCGCGGCCACGTCGAAGGTGGCGTCCTCGGAGTCGCTGTCGATGACGACGATCTCGTCGAGGAGCGACACGGTGTCGACAAGGGCCTCACGGACCCTGCTCACGACGGCGCCGACGGTCGCGGCCTCGTTGCGCGCCGGCACGACCAGGCTCACGGTCGTGCCGGTGCGCTCCTTGACGGAGACGAGGTCCTCGAGGGCCCAGTCGCACCAGGAGTGCGTGCGCCGGGCGAACCAGGTCGCGCCGTCGCCGGCCGAGGAGGACTCCACCTCCCGAGGTTACTCGGGAGGTGATCAGGAAAGGACGGTGTCCAGGTCGAGCGACTCCATGCCGTGCGCCTCGGCCACGGGGGCGTTGGTCACCTTGCCGGCGTACGTGTTCAGACCCAGGGCGAGCGCGTGGTCGTCCTGCAGGGCCTTCTTCCAGCCCTTGTTCGCCAGCGCGACCGTGTACGGCAGCGTGGCGTTGGTCAGGGCGTAGGTCGACGTGTTCGGCACGGCGCCCGGCATGTTCGCGACGCAGTAGAAGACCGAGTTGTGCACGGTGTACGTCGGGTCGGCGTGCGTGGTGGCGTGGGTGTCCTCGAAGCAGCCGCCCTGGTCGACGGCGATGTCGACGAGCACCGAGCCCGGCTTCATGCGCGAGACCAGCTCGTTGCTGACCAGCTTCGGCGCCTTGGCGCCGGGGATGAGGACGGCGCCGATGACCATGTCGGCCTCGGTGACCTGCTGCTCGATCGCGAGCTTCGACGACGCGAGGCCGTGGACGCGGTTGTCGTAGCGCCAGAAGGACATGCGGAGCTTGTCGAGGTCGGTGTCGAGCAGCGTCACGTCGGCACCCATGCCGAGCGCGATGTTCGCGGCGTTCTGGCCGGAGACGCCGGCACCGATGATGACGACCTTGGCGTTGGCGACGCCGCCGACGCCGCCCATGAGCACGCCGCGACCACCCTCGGCCTTCATCAGCGAGTGCGCGCCGACCTGGGGCGCGAGGCAGCCCGCGACCTCGGACATCGGGTAGAGCAGCGGCAGGCCGCCGGAGGGCAGCTGCACGGTCTCGTAGGCGATGCCGGTGGTGCCGGCCTTGACGAGCTCCTCGGTGAGGGGCTGGTCGGCGGCGAGGTGGAGGTAGGTGAAGAGCGTCAGGTCGTCACGCAGCCGGTGGTACTCCTCAGCAACCGGCTCCTTGACCTTGAGCACCATCTCGGCGGTGCCCCAGACGTCGTCCGCGGTGTCGAGGAGCTTCGCGCCCGAGGCGGTGAACTCCTCGTCGGTGATCTGCGAGCCGATGCCGGCGCCGCGCTCGACGTACACCTCGTGGCCGTGCTGGGTGAGCTCGTGCACGCCGATGGGCGTGATGGCCACGCGGTACTCGTGGTTCTTGACTTCCTTCGGGACGCCGACCTTCATCATCACTCCTGTAGTTCGATCGTTCGGGAAGATTCTGGCGGATCATTCCGGCACCTGGCGAATCGTCCGCAGACTATTCGGACTGGAACGTGTACTACGCTGATCGTTCGGTCCGAGCCCTCGAACAGGCGGTGTGTCGTGAACAACATTCGACCGGTCCCGGAGCTCGACGAGACCGACCGTCGCCTCGTGTCCATGTTGGCGGACGACGCCCGGACGCCCAACAGCACGCTCGCCGCCCGCGTCGGCATCGCGCCGTCGACCTGCCTGATGAGGGTGCGCCGGCTCCAGGAGACCGGGGTGGTGCGCGGCTTCCACGCCGACATCTCGCCCGAGGCGATGGGCCTGCCGCTGCAGGCGATCGTGGTGGTCCGGCTCCAGGGCAACGCGAGAGCGCGGATCGGCGAGTTCGGCGGCTGGCTCGCCGACCTGCCCGGGGTGCTCAACGTGTTCTTCCTCGCCGGTGGCGACGACTTCCAGGTCCACGTCGCCGCTGCGTCCCCCGACGCGCTGCGCGCCTTCGTCGTCGAGAACCTCTCGGCCAACCACGACGTCGCCATGACCGAGACGCACCTGATCTTCGAGCACCTCCGCGTCCACTTCCCGTAAACCCCCCGGTGGTCGAGCAGCGACGAGCCGCTAGGCGAGGAGCGCCCGTCGAGACCACATAAGGTGCCCGGATGCCCGACCCCCTCCTCCCCGGCTGCTACGCCTGCGACGCCCACGTGAAGGCGGACCCTCCCCCTCGCGAGGACATCGTCCACACTGACCACTGGCGGGTGGCGCACGCCTTCAACAGCACGCTTCCGGGCTGGCTGGTGCTGCTGCCGGCGAGGCACCTGACGTCGTTCACCGAGCTCACGCCGGAGGCGGCCGCCGAGCTCGGTCCGCTGGTACGCCGGCTGGGGATCGCCCTCGGCGAGGTCACCGGGTGCGTGAAGACGTACCTCATGCAGTTCTCCGAGGCCGAGGGCTTCTCCCACCTCCACCTGCACCTCGTGCCGCGGATGGCCGACCAGCCCGAGGAGCTGCGAGGCCCGCGCGTGTTCGGCTACCTCACCGAGGACAAGACGCGCTGGCTCCCCGACCAGCAGCTCGACGACCTCGCCCTGCGGATCCGCGCCGCCGCGTAGCTGTCGCTGGTCGAGCAGCGACGAGCCGCTAGGCGAGGAGCGCCCGTCGAGACCACACGCCTGAGCAGGCGTCGGGCACCTGCCTTGTCGGACGAGATGTCCGACCGTTCCTCGGCCTGAGAGTGCGCCGATCGGCGGTCTCTGACGTCGGTCAGCGCCGCGCGAGTCGTGCCTGACCGCGGGGCGTCTTCCGACCACGCTGCGATCCCGCCGGGTCGAACACAAGCGTGCGCGGCCAGGTGAGCGTGATCGAACCGCCCTGGCTGAGCGCCCTCCACCGCTGTGATGTTGCGTCCATGCGGGCGACCGCTGCGCGAAGCTCCTCGGGCGACAGTCCGACCTCGAACGGACGGGTCTGGTGCCTGACGCGCCCGATGCTCAGCTCCCAGGCGTGCACCACCACGGCCGTGAGCTGCTCCGAGCGCGCCATGTCGGCGCGTCCGACGGCGGCCAGCCGGCGTACGAGCTGCTTGTTGCGGCCGGTGTTGTCCTCGGGCGCCGGCCAGAAGATGCCGCCACCGCCGGCCGCCAGCTGACCCCACACGCCGAGGGTCAGGCCGAAGTGCTCCTCGACGACGAAGTGCCCGATGTCGTGCGGGCATCAGCTCGTCGTTGCCCGGGCCGGGGCGGGGCAGCAGAGCCGGTCCGTGCTCGCGCGCGATCGAGACGGCGTAGCGCCGGGCGTCGGTCTTCCGGAAGGTGACCCGCATCCCTCGACGGTAGGCCGACCTGCCCAGGACGTCACCCGACTTTCGCTCAGCAGTTGCAGAGGCAGAACGGGTGGCCGGCGGGGTCGAGGAAGACCCGGAAAGTCGTGCCGGGCTGGTGCTCGTGCTTGACCGCGCCCAGCTCCAGCACCGCGGCCTCGGCGACGTCGAGATCGTCCACCACGACGTCGAGGTGCATCTGCTGCGGCTTGTCTTGGCCGGGCCACTCCGGTGCGACGAAGCCCTCGACCCGCTGGAACGAGATGCAGTCGCCGTAATCGGCCTTGATGTCCGCCCAGCCCTCGGAGGTCTCGACCTTCCAGTCGAGGATCGCGCCGTAGAACTCGGCGAGCGCGGTCGGATCAGGGCAGTCGAGCACGATGGTCGGGAAGCGGGCGATGGCCATGACGACACCCTAGGAGAGGGGGCCGACGCTCAGCAGTGCTCCTCCACGACCGTCAGCCCGGTGTACGCCGGCGGGTGGACGAGCATCTCGCCCATCAGGGCCTGCACGGCCTTGAGACCCTCCTGCCGGCGCGGGTCGGACTCGCGGGCACGGGCGTCCTCCTCGTTGGCGAACACGACGAGCACGAGAGCACGGAGCGGGTCCTCGTCGTCGATCATCACCGTGGTCCGCACCAGGCCTGAGTCGTCCTGCTCGAGGGAGCGGATCTGGGCCAGGGCGATCGGGAGGTGGTGCTCCCGTCCGGGCCTGATCCGGAGGTCGAGCAGCTGCGCCCACATCGCCGTCTCCCGTCTGAGGGTGCTCGGAGGCTAGCGGCAACGCGGCCGGCCGTGGCCGGGTCTTCGGTCCCGCCTCGTGTGAGGATCCTGGGGTGCCCGAGCTCCGCATCCGGCCTCGCCGCCCCGAGGACGTGCCCGCCCTGACCGAGGTGCTCTGGGAGCAGCAGCCGACGAGCCGCTACCCCTTCCGCAACCCGCTGCCGATCCCGGTCGAGCAGTTCCTGCACGTCGACGACGCGGTGGCCGCGTGGACCGCGCTGCTCGACGACAGACCGGTGGGCCACGTGTGTCGGACCGGCCCGCCGACCGGGTTCGCCGGCGCCGAGGAGATGAACGCTGCGTGCGCGACCGCGCACGGGTGCGAGGTGGAGGACCTCGCGTGGGTCTCCACGCTCTTCGTCGGCCTCGGCACCCGTGGGCTCGGGGTCGGGCGTCGGCTGGTCGAGACGGTCGTGGCCGACATCCGCGTCACCGGTCAGCGGCCGTGCCTGGAGGTCCTCGCGGTGCACCCGGCGGCCGTGGCGCTCTACGAGTCGAGCGGGTGGCAGCCGGTCCTGCGCACGCGTCCGGGCTGGCTCGACGGTGCCACCGACGACGTACCGGACGTGCAGGTCATGGTGCTGCCGGACGACGCCCGTTCCGGCCCATGATCACCGTCGCCTTGCCGATCCCCGGTCCGACGACGGCCCACCCCTCGCGGGCGTACAGACGGCGTGCCCGGTCGTCCTCGCCCGCCGACGTGGCGACACTGATCCCCGCGAGGCTCACGGGGTGAAGAGGGGTTCCTTGCTGAGCTCGGCGCGCGCGAGCGTCAGCAGGTGCACGTCGTCGGGCCCGTCGAAGAGGCGCATCGCACGGTGCCAGCCGTACATCTCGGCGAGCGGCACGTCGTCGGAGACACCGACACCACCGTGCACCTGGATGGCGCGGTCGATGATCTCGCAGACCGTCCGCGGGACGGCGATCTTGGCCTCGGCGACGAGGTGGCGCGCCGCCTTGTTGCCGTGCGCGTCGATGACGGCGGCGGCCTGGTGGCAGATGGCGCGGCCCTGGTCGAGGGCGAGGCGCGACTCGGCGATCCGGTCCCGGACGACGCCCTGCTCGGCAAGGGTCTTGCCGAAGGCCACTCGGTCCTTGGTGCGCTGCACCATGAGGGCGAGCGCGCGCTCCCCGGCGCCGAGGGCGCGCATCACGTGGTGGATGCGGCCCGGGCCGAGACGGGCCTGGGCGGCCGCGAAGCCGCCGCCCTCCTCGCCGAGGATGCTCGTCACCGGCACCCGGACGTCGGTGAGCTGGATCTCGCAGTGACCGGGCTGGTGCTGGTGCCCGAAGACCGGCAGCGACCGGATGATGTCGATGCCGGGGGTGTCGATCGGCACGAGCACCATCGACTGCTGACGGTGCGTCGCCGCGGTCGGGTCGGTCTTGCCCATGACCACGAGCAGCTTGCAGCGCGGGTCGGCAGCGCCGGAGGTCCACCACTTGCGGCCGTTGATGACGTACTCGTCACCGTCTCGCTCGATGCGCGTCTCGATGTTCGTCGCGTCGCTGCTGGCCACCGCCGGCTCGGTCATGGCGAACGCCGAGCGGATCTGCCCGTCGAGCAGGGGCCGGAGCCACTGCTCCTTCTGCTCGTCGGTCCCGAGCAGGTGCATGAGCTCCATGTTGCCGGTGTCGGGGGCGTTGCAGTTGAGCGCCTCCGGGGCGAGCTCGCAGGCTCCACCCCGTGAGCTCGGCGAGGGTGGCGTACTCCAGCTGGGTGAGCCCCGACTCGTCGGGCAGGAAGAGGTTCCAGAGACCCTGGGCGCGCGCCTTCTGCTTGAGCTCCTCGAGCACCGGGGGTACGGCGTGGGGCTGGTCGGCGTGCTCGGCACGGAAGGCGTGGTACGCCTTCTCCCCCGCGAACACCTCGTCGCGCATGAAGGCGACGAGGGACTCGTGCAGCTCGACGGCCCTGGCCGACGGCTCGGGCAGCGCGGTGTAGATCGGCGCGGTCATCAGACGTCCGTCACCCGGATGCCGGCGTGCGCCTTGTACCGCCGGTTCACGCTGATCAGGTTGGCGGTGAGGGCCTCGACCTGGTGCGCGTTGCGGAGGCGACCGCCGTACACGCCCCTGACGCCGGGGATCCGGTCCGCGAGCGCCTGCACGAGATCGGTCGCGTCGCGGACGTCGCCGAGCACGAGAACGTCGGTGTCGACGGTCTCGACCTCGGGGTCCTCCAGCAGCACCGCGGAGACGTTGTGGAACGCACCGACCACGGTGCTGTCGGTGAGGATCGCCTCGGCCTGCTGGGCCGCGGACCCCTCCTCGACGGGAAGAGCGAACGCGCCCTTCTTGTCGAAGCCGAGCGGGTTGACGCAGTCGACGACGACCTTGCCGGCCAGCGCGTCGCGCAACGACTCCAGCAGCTCCTTGTGGCCGTCCCAGGGCACCGCCACGACGACGAGGTCGCCCTGCTCTGCTGCGGCGGCGTTGTCGGCGCCGGTCACGTCGCCGTCGACCGCCTCGGCAAGATCGGCGGCTGCCGCCTCGGCACGGTCGAGCGCTCGCGAGCCGATCACGACCTTGAGGCCCGCTGCGGCGAAGCGCCGGGCGAGGCCGCGGCCCTGGGGGCCGGTGCCGCCGAGGACGGCGACCGTCATGTTGCCGAGCCTCTCGTCGGCGGGGATCTGGTCGGGCTCGCTCGTCACACGGTCTCCTCGGATCGGGCTTGCCAGCCTAGTGCGGCGCCCTCGTCCGATTGAGGGTGCGGTATCGCGCACTCCCGATCGGACGAGGCGATGTCAGCCGTGCAGCTTGCGGCGGAACCGGCGGGCGACGTCGTCGTACGCCGCCATCGCGGCCGCACTCATCTCGACCATGTCGACGAAGCCGTGCACCAGGCCGTCGTAGCGGACCCGCTCGACGGGCACGCCCGAGGTGGCGAGGCGATCGGCGTACGCCTCCCCCTCGTCGCGCAGCGGGTCGAGCTCGGCGGTGACCACGATGGCGCAGGGCTGACCGGCGAGGCTCTCGGCCTTGAGCGGCGAGACGCGGGGGTCGAGACCTTGCTCCGTCGTCGGAGACGTAGTGGGCGAAGAACCACTCCATCGTCGCCAGGTCGAGGAAGTAGCCCTTGGCGTTGTCGATGCGCGAGGGCCGCGTCGCCAGCGCGTCGGTGGCGGGGTAGATCGAGAGCTGGGCGTCGACGACGTCGGGGCGGGCCTGCGCGGCGACCGCGGCGAGGTTGCCGCCGGCGCTGTCGCCGGCGACGGCGAGCGCGGCGACCGCCGCCGAGCTCGTCGCGGTGCTCGGCCACCCACCCGACCGCGGCCACGACGTCGTCGACCGCCGCGGGGAACGGGTGCTCCGGCGCGAGCCGGTAGTCGTAGGCGAGCACCGCCGTCCTGGCAGTCGCGGCACAGGCGACGGCAGGTCTGGTCGTGGGTGTCGAGGTCGCCGATCACGAAGCCGCCGCCGTGCAGGTAGAGCGTGGTCGGCCACGGGCCGCCGCCCTCGGGGCAGGTAGAGCCGCGCGTCGCGCTCGCCGGCGCCGCCGGGGACGCGTCAGCTCCACGCACCTCGCCGACCGGCACCTGCGACTCCGGCGTCACCAGGTCCACCGTCATCGCCCGGAACGCCCTTGCGAGCGTCCTCCGGGGTGCCCTCGTGCATCGGCGGGTAGCCCGCCTGCTCGAGGTAGTCCAGGAAGCCGGCGATCTGGGGGTCGAGGGGCATGGAGTCATCCTCCCGACCACGAGCAGCGGCGAAACATCTAGGGTCGCCGCATGATCGACCACTTCGGCATCAACTGCAGCGACCTCGACTCCGCCGCGACGTTCTACGACAAGGTCCTCGCGGTGCTCGGCCACCGCCGTCTCATGGACTTCGGCGTGGCCATCGGCTACGGCACCGACAAGCCGGACTTCTGGATCGCGAAGTGGGACGGCACCGAGCCCAACCGCGAGATGCACCTCGCGTTCAGCGCGCCCGACGCCGAGACCGTCCGCGCCTTCCACGCGGCCGCGCTCGAGCTGGGGGCCGAGGAGCTGCACGCACCGAGGATGTGGCCGGAGTACCACGACCACTACTTCGGCGCGTTCGTGCGCGACCCCGACGGCAACAACGTCGAGGCGGTCTGCCACACCGTCGAGCCCTAGAAGGTCTCGAGGTCCTCCCAGTGCAGCGTGTCGAGCGCCGGCTCGGGGAGGGGCGCGGGCAGGTTGCGCTTGCCCAGCTTGGCCTCGGAGTGCGCCCCGCAGCCATGGTCGAGCGAGACCACGCGGCCGTCGTCGTTGGCGAAGGCGTTGGCGCAGGCCCCGAACAGCCGGCCCAGCGGACCCTCGAGCCGCACCAGGAACCCGCAGGTGCCGCACTGCGCCGGGGCCGACTCCGCGATCGGGGACTCCGGGCCGTGGCTGCCGTCGTACCACCGCTCGGACGCGAGGTCGCGGCCCTCGAGGGACATCACGCGCTCACGGCCGAGGCCGAGCTCGTCGGCGACCTCCTTGACCGCCTCGGGGTCGGCCTCCTCGTCGGCGCCGGTGAAGGACGGCACCAGGCGGGCGTCGTCCTCCTCGGTCGGCAGCAGGTCGCCGGGGCCCAGGTCGCCGGGCCGGATCCGCTCGCGCCACGGCAGCCAGGCCGGGGCGAGGATCGCGTCGTCGCCGGGGAGGAGGACGACCTCGTCGACCGTGACGTCCTTCTGCCTCGGCGCGCGGGCCACGGTGACCGACCAGCGCCAGCCGCGGTAGCCGGCACGGTTGCAGGCGAAGTAGTGGGTGACGACCTTGGCGTCCTCGGCCTCGTGCCCCAGGTGGTCGCCGATGTCGTCGGGGACGACGAGGTCGGCCAGCGCGGAACGCGCCACGTCGAGGGCCTCGGCACCCGTGGTGTCGAGCTTCGGAGTCTTCGTCGCCTTGCTCACCTGGAGGATTGTTCCAGGCGTGCCCGCCCATGTCGCCCCCGGCACGGTCGGAGCCTGTGGGCAAGATGGACCCATGCAGGGGGACGAGACGCCAGGTGACCGGCCGGAGACCTCTGCGCCCGAGCCGGGTGCCGAGTCCGGCGGGCCCACGACTGCGCCCGAGGACACCCCTCCGCCGACCCACGCCCCCACCGGTCCTCGCTTCCGCGGTGCCCGCCGGGCCGGCGCCGTCACGGGCCGCGGGATCGCCCGCACCGGCCGTGGCAGCGCCCACGCCGCCTCCTACGTCTTCCGGCAGGCGCGCCGGGCCAGCCACGCGGAGGGCGCCGGGCAGAGCGGGCTGAGCCGGGTCATCGAGCTGCACGCGTTCAACGCCGCCGGTGACGCCGCAGTGGCGATCAGCCTGGCCGGCACGCTCTTCTTCCAGGTCCCGACCGACGAGGCCCGCGGCCAGGTCGCGCTGTTCCTCGGGCTCACGATGCTGCCGTTCGCGATCGTCGCGCCGCTGATCGGGCCGGTGCTCGACCGGTTCACCCACGGCCGCCGCTGGGCGATCGGCACCACGATGGCCTTGCGGGCGTTCCTCTGCTGGGTGCTGGCCGGCGAGATCGCGAGCGAGTCGCTGGCGATGTTCCCGGCCGCGCTCGGGGTGCTGGTCGCGTCCAAGGCGTACGGCGTGACGCGGGCCGCCGCGGTCCCCCGCGTCGTCCCCGAGGACCTCGGCCTCGTGAAGGCGAACTCCCGCATCTCGCTCGCCGGCATCACCGGCGCCGCGATCTCCGCGCCCTTGGCGGTCCTGGCGAGCCTGATCGGCCCGGACTGGTCGCTGCGCTACGCCTTCGTGGTGTTCGTGGGCGGCACGATCCTGGCGATCCTGCTGCCGCCCAAGGTCGACGACGCCGCCGGTGAGCAGCGGGCCCGCCTGAGCGGCCGGGCCCGGGTGCCGGCCGTCGTGGTCCGGGGACTGCGTTGCAACGGTGGCCTGCGGCTGCTCTCGGGCTTCCTGACGCTGTTCATGGCGTTCCTGCTGCGCGACAAGCCGTTCCCCGGCTGGGAGGACCGGCCCGAGCTGCTGCTCGCGCTGGTCATCGGCTCGGCCGGCCTCGGCAACGCGATCGGGATCGGCCTCGGCAACGTGCTGCGCAACATCCGGCCCGCGGCGGTCGTGGTGATGGTGCTCCTCGCCGACACCGCGGCGATCGTGCTGGCCGCGCTGTTCTACGGCCTCATCACGGTGGTCGTGCTCGGCCTCACCGCCGGTGTGAGCCAGGCCCTCGGCAAGCTCTCGCTGGACTCACTGATCCAGCAGGAGGTGCCGGAGCGGTCCCGGTCGAGCGCGTTCGCCCGCTCCGAGACCCTGCTCCAGCTGTCCTGGGTCGCCGGCGGCCTGCTGGGCATAGCGCTGCCCCTGATCCCCCGCGTCGGGCTCGGCGTCGCCGCCGTCATCCTGGTCGCGATCACCGTCTGGGTGGTGTCCTCGGTCCGCGCCGAGACCGCGACGGACGCGGCGGTCTGATCAGGGACCGCTGACGTTGAACGTCACCGGGACGCTGGTGCCGGTCAGGCCCGACACCGTCTGGCTCGCCTGCACCGCCACCGCACCGTTGGCCAGCGCAGGTGAGACGACGCTCCAGGAACCGTCGGCTGCTACCGGAGCGGATCGCTGGGCCAACGGCGTGCCGGTGGAATAACGCCCGGCGTACCAGGACACCTGGACGTTCGAGCCGCTTGCCGCAGTCCCGGTCACGTCGGGTGTGCTGGTCGCGCTCGTCGCGCCGTCCGCCGGTGCCGTCACGCGCACGGCCGGTGCCACCCGCCCCGAGCCGAGCACGTCGGCTACGGTCCGGACCGTCATCCCTTGACCGGCGAGGTCGTTCACCCGCCTGGGACAAGCGTCAGACCTATCTGCTCGCCCGACGCAGCTCGGGATCCCCGCCCCGCGCTCCTGGTTTCCCCGCGAACGACGCCGATCTCGCTCTCGCTCGAGTCTCGACAAAACCGCTGGTCATCAAGCCCGCCATCAAGGAGCACTTCTTCTACGCCACCGGGCCGAAGGCGTGGCGGGCCGACGACCCGCGAGGAGCTGCGCGAGCCTTCGGCCGCGCGGTTGCGGTCACCGTCGGCCCGGACAAGATCATCGTTCAAGAGCTGATCCCCGTCGACGGGCGAGCAGCAGTTTTCCTACTGCGCGTTGCTTCAAGGACGGCTCCGACCTTGCCGTCATGACGGTCCGCGGCGCCGCCAGCACCCCTCCGACTTCGGTCGCGCCAGCACCTTCGTCGAGACCGTCGATCTGCCGGAGATCGCCGTGTCCTCGATACGGTTTCTGGCGCGCCCTCGGGTTCTACGGCCTCGTCGAGATCCAGTACAAGCACGATCGCCCGCGACGGGCCTACAAGTTGCCCGACGTCAACGCCCGTACCTGGGGATATCTCTCCGTGGCGCAACGGTCGGAGTCGACTTTCCCTACCTCCTCTATCGCGACCAGATCGGTGTCGAAGTCGAGACCCATGCCGAACCGGCCGGGTGTGTGCTGGATCCGCCTCGTCACCGACATACCCAACTCGCTGTCCTACATCTCGCGCCGGGACGTTCCGGGTCCGCGATTACTTCCGCTCCCTCCGAGCGGTACGACATCGAGGCCGTCTTCTCGAGGCGACGACCCGCTGCCTTGATTGACTCGAGCTGCCCCTGATTCCCCTACCTGACGAAGCGTCTGTTACAACTGACAGGAGTGTCGATGTCCGTCGACCGCCGCGCCGTTCGCGTTCTTCGACTTACCTCCGCATTCCCTACCCCGTCACGCCGCCGTCCCGGTGTCACCGGCCTTCCCTTCGGATCAAGCTCTGGTCCACCGACGCGCACGGCGTCCGCTCCAGGTCTGTTGTCGACCAGCGGCCGGCGCCCGCGTACCGAGCATCGCGGGCTGATCGACCTCGACGGTTCCACCGTTGCGGCGAGTTATCCCTGTCCAGTCACGTCTCGCGACCTCGCCCCGCACGACGGCGTGACCTGCAACAAGCGGTTGGCGGTGCGAGCCCCAGACGTTGCCCGTCCTCGCATCGGTCCGCGGTCAGCAGACGTGTGTACGCCGTATACTTACCTCGCCGTTCGATCTCGGTGAGATCATGACCGAACTCTGGTCCGAGGGCTACCTGACCCTCGGTCGTCCCCGCCCCTACCAGCTACCGCTCGAGCGCGCTGGCGATCCGCGCCTACTACCTCGTGCGACCCGCGCTCCCGCGGCCGCTGCAGATGCGACTCCATCTGACCGTTCCGCGTCCAGCCTCGCGAGTCGAGGTTCTCCGCGCTCGCCCATCGATGACAGTCTGCATGATCTCCTACGAGTTGTTCCTGATCGATCGTCACTCGTTTCGCCGGCTCCCCGTCCCGTGGCTCACTCCCTGGCCGGACGGCCCAACTGGTCCCCCGTGCTCACCCATGACGTCGAGACCGACGTTGGTTGCGACGCCAGTCGATGCTTCGCGACCCTGAGCGAGACCTCGGCTACCTGTCTTCGTGGAACCTCGTTCCCGAGAGGTACGAGATGTCGACCAGCGACTGTCGTCGAGACCTGCAGGACGCGGGCTGCGAGATCGGGTTGCACGATCTACGTCACGACGGTCACGACCTGGACTCCCGTCGCACCGCTCATACGCCGGCTGCCCCTGTGATGAGCCAGCCGCCCGCGCATGTGGGGCGCTAGCAGCTTCCGCGCGCCCGCCACGCAGCGCGCGTGGAACCTCGATCCCGACCCTGGGCTTCGACTACGACTCCTCCTACCCCGACACCGACCCCTACGAACCGCAACCCGGTGGGGTGCTCCACTCTCGCTGGCCGTTCTTCCACCGACACATGGTCGAGTTCCCGATCACGCTCCCCCAGGACCACACCCTCTTCACCATCCTCGACGATGCCGACGACCGCCTCTGGCTGCACAAGACGACCGCAATCCGTCACCGTCGAGGTATGGCCCTCGTCCTCACCCACCCCGACTACGCGGTCGACCCGCGCTGGCAGGCCTAACGACGCTGCTCGACACCTTCGCTCACGATCACACGATGTGGAACGCCCTCCCGAGCGAGGTTGCCTCCTGGTGGCGGCACCGAGCCAGTCTCGCACCTCGACCCTCACGCCGACGGGTGGCGAGGTCGTCGGTCCGGTAGCCAGGCCGCGGCCGGGTCCTGAGCTCGCAGCGGCCAGTCGTTCGGGGGGATCGCGCCGATGAACGCGCCGGCTCGTAAACACGTCGCGCTCGTCGTGCAGATGCGTTCGGAACCGATCCGCGCTTGCGCAAGCAAGTTGCCGATCTCCTCGAAGCGGGCTGCGAGTGAGCGTGGTGACCATCGCGATCCGTCCCACGAGGCGCTGCGGACCGTCGCGTATCTTACCGTTCTGGAGTATCCCGTACCTCATCAGGCACGCAGCATCCCCGGGTATGCGCGTGAGTACGGCCTCTCCCTCGCATGGGCCGTGCTTCTCGCTGTTGCGACTCAGGCGTAGTCAGCGGATCGACGCCATCCAGTTCTGCCAACCACCCGACCTGTACTTCCCGCTGGCCTGAGTGCTGAGAAGCTCGGAAGCCGAATCGTGGTCGACCAACGGGACCTGATGCCCGAGATCCTTCTTCACCGCGCCGACTCACCATCCCGACTTGTGGTCGCGGCGTTCACTGGCTCGAGCGGCGCTGCCACCGCCTCGCCGATGAGAGCATCTTGTCAACGAGTACTTGCGCGACCGGATCGTCGCCGCCGGGGCAGACCCTCACGGGTCACGATCGTGCGCAACGGACCCGCGCCGCGCCGGACGGCGGCGGCCGCCACCGATCCCTCGCTGAAGATGGGTGGCGAACTTCCTGGTCTGTGGGTGGGCAAGATGGGCGTGCAGGATCGGGTCGACCTCGTCGTCGACGTGGTCGAACAGGTCGTGCGCGCCTACGGGGAAACGGATCTCCGGTTTGCTCTGGTCGGCAACGGTGAGTGTCTCGAGGAGCTCCGAGCTGACGTCAACGATTCGAGGTCTGGCTCAGTGGGTGGCGTTTCCGGGCTGGCTCTCAGAGTCGGAAGTCTTTGCCTATTTGGCGGCCACAGTGACCTCTGGACTCGACACCTCGCTGCAGGCCGAGGTGTCACCCGTCGAAGGCGCTGGAGTACATGGCCTTCAGCCTGCCGATCGTATGTTTCGACCTGCCGGAAACGCGAACGCATCTGTGAAGGCGCGGCCGTACTCGTCCCACCACCGGATATGGACAGCGTCGCCAAGGCCGTCGTGACGCTGATGGACGACCCGGGTCAGCGCAGCCGGCTCGGGGGGGCCGGAAGGCGAACGGTTGCACGATTCGCTCGCGTGGGAGCATCAGAGCAAGAATTACCTCCCGGTGATCTGGATCCACGCAGCTGACCCCTACCGAGGTCAGCTCCCTCGCGGGCAGCCGAACCTCGGTGAGCACGCCGGCCGATCCCCGGCCACCGGTGCCGCAGCCAGGTCCGGTCTCGTAGCGTCGCCGCGCACCAGATGGACTAACCGAGCGCGTCCGCCACTCGCCGGCGTACCAGGCTCCGACACACCCCCAGATCGCCGCGGCCGAGTACGACGGTCCCCTGGTGTCGAGCCACCGAGCGCCACCCCTCATCGCACCCTCGAAGGAAACTGGCGAGGTAGTCGAGCGCGAAGGCGGTGGAGTTCCGGTTGAATGGAAAGGTCCCGTTCTGGTTTCCGGGCATCCGACCCCAGCTCGGGTCCTCCCACGACATGACCCCGGCGATCGAGAAGGGCATGGTCACCCGGTTGCGTCCGCTGACTTGCCACAACCCGGTGATTCCGGGACGAACGTCCTGCCGCGACAACGCCCAGGCCGGGAACATCTCGACCTCCCACGGGAGCGAGGGACGCGGTCCCACCAGGGACATCTCCCCGCGCAGCACGTTGACCAGCTGCGGGAGCTCGTCGAGGCTGAAGCGGCGCAGCACCCCGCCCGACCGGCGTGATGCGCGGGTCGTCCGCGAGCTTGAAGAGCCCCTCCGCGGCGCTCTCGTGACCTCGCAGCAGGCGGGCGACGTACTCGCGGTGCGCGGCGTCGTCGACCCCGACGTACATCGAGCGGAGCTTGAAGAGCTGGAACGTCCGCCCCTGCGCCCCGACCCGCATCTGCCGGAAGATCGCAGGTCCCGGGCTGGTCAGTCGCACGACCGCAGCGAGCGTGACCAGCAACGGAAGCGCGAGCACGAGGACCGCGCTCGCCGCCGACAGGTCGAGGGCCCGCTTCGCGACGTCGCCGACTCGGAGCCGGGATGCCGGCGCCGCATGGAGGCCTCGAGGACTCCTCGTGGTCGTCATGTCGGGCGCTACCCGTGTGCCCCGTCGGCCAGCCGGAAGCGGGACGCCGAGGAGTCGTGGGCCACCAGCCGGGTGTCGATGTGCTGGAGGTCCCGCACGGACCCTCGCGGGCGCGCCGGGTTGCCGAACGCGACCGTCCCCGGCTCGAGGTCCCGGGTCACCACGGAGCCCGCGCCGATCAGGCACCCCGCACCCACCCGTACGTAGGGAAGCAGCGTGACGTTGACGCCGATCTGCGCACCGGCACCGATCGAGGGACCGCCCATCACTCGCGCCGACGCGTCCTGACCGGGGTAGAGGTCGTTGGCGATGGTGACTCCCGGCGCGAGGAAGGCGTGATCCTCGATCTCGGTGTACTGCGCGACGTAGCAGTTGCTGTGGATCTTGACCCCGTTGCCGATCCGGCAGCCGTAGTCGACCACGGTGTTCGACCAGATGGACACGTCGTCACCGATCTCGCACTGCTCGCGCACGAGGACGTGGTGTCCTGTCTGGAAGCGGTCGCCGATGATGCTGCCGGCGTAGAGCACGGTGCCGCTGCGCAGCCGGGGGGTCCGCCCCAGCACCACCTCGGTGTCGTCGTTGCGATCGCCCGGGTAGCCGACGACGACGTCTGGGTCGATCTCGGCCATCCCGGCGCGCGAGCCGGACGGCGTCGTTCTCATCGCGGCGACCCGGTGATGTCGCAGAGACGGTCCACCACGTAGTCCACGTCCGAGGCTGCATGTGTGGATGCAGCGGGAGGGACAGCAGTCGGCCGTGGCCCGTTCCACCACCGGCAGCGACCCGCGTGCGTAGCGACGGTACGGCGCCATCTCGTGGCACGGCCTCGGGTAGTGGATGCCCGTCGCGACGCCCACGCCGGCCAGGCGTTCGCGCACCTGGTCGCGACGGTCCACCTGGATCACGGCGAGGTGGTGGGCGCCCCGGCTGCCGGGCACCTCGTCGACAAGAGTCCCGACGTCAGGGGGCAACAGGGCGCGGTAGCGCTTCACGATTCGACGGCGCGCCGCGTTCCAGCGGTCGAGCCGTTCCAGCTTGGCGTCGAGGACCACAGCCTGGAGGGCGTCGAGCCTGCTGTTGAGGCCGAGCAGCGCGTGCTCGTAGTGGCGGTTGCCGACGCGTCCGTGGTCCTGCATGGCCCGGATCCGCGCAGCCACCTCGGGATCGGAGGTGGTCACGGCGCCGGCGTCGCCGAAGGCACCGAGGTTCTTCCCCGGGTAGAAGGAGAAGCACCCCACCCGACCGAAGGAACCCGCCCGCTGCCTGTTCCAGGTCGCACCGTGGGCCTGGGCCGCGTCCTCAACCAGCACCAGGCCATGCTGTGCGGTCAAGGCCTCGAGCGCGTCCATGTCGGGCATGTGGCCGTAGAGGTGCACCGCCACCACGGCGCGGGTGCGCGGGGTCAGCGCAGCAGCCACCCCCTCGGCCGTGATCAGCAGGGTCGCGGGGTCGACGTCCACGAACACGGGGCTGGCACCGGCCAGCACGATTGCCTCGACCGTCGCCACGAAGGTGTTCGCCGGCACGACGACCTCGTCGCCCGCACCCACGCCGAGAGCCCGGAAGGACAGGTGCAGGGCGTCGGTGCCGTTGCCGCACCCGACGGCCTCGGCGGTGCCGCAGTAGGCCGCGAAGTGCTGTTCGAAGTCCTGGGCTCGGGACCGCCGACAAAGGCGGTCCGGTCGAGCATGTTCTGCCACCGGGCCAGGACGCCCTCGCGGACCTCGAGCGTCACCGGGGAGAGGTCCAGGAAGGGGACGAGCCGCAGGTCTGTCGCCGTTCTGGTCATAGCAGCTCCTGGACGACGACCGGCTCGCGCTGGACAGGGAGGACCGGGATGGGCGCGGCGGCGCCACGGACCTCGTCGATGCGGACCACCCGGTGCTCACGCTTGGAGAGCTCCGCAGCCTCCAGCACCTCGACGACCGCGATCCCGTTGTCGACATCAGTCAGGGGCGTCATGCCGGTCAGCACGCAGTCCACGAAGTGCTCGTCCTCGATGACGAGCGGCTCGTTCACCGTGAGGTACGGCGCTACCACCTCGCCGTAGCGGTAGGACATCGGAGGCTTGGTGAGGTCGAGAGCTCGCTCGGCCGCCACCACCCCCTTGTCGTGCACCTTGATGCGTTCCTCGGTCGCCAGGTCGTCGAAGACCACCATCTTCGAGCTCCCGACGAGGGTCATCCGCCGGACCTTGCACGGGTCGAGCCAGCTGACGTGGATGTTCGCCTGGAGGGTCGGCGCCTCGTAGAACAGTCGGAGGTAGGCGATGTCCTCCAGCTCGCGGTGAGCATGCCTCGAGGCCCAGCACTCGACCGCGACGGGCCGGGAGCGGAGCACGTAGTTGAGGATCGAGATGTCGTGCGGGGCGAGGTCCAGCATCACGTCGACGTCGTGCTGGTAGAGCCCGAGGTTCAGGCGGGCCGTGTCCACGTAGTACAGCTCTCCGAGGTCGCCGTGGTCGACCATCTCGCGCAGCTTCCACACGGCGGCGTGATACTCGAAGGTGTGGCCGACCATGAGCACCAACCCCCGGCCTCGGCGGTCTCGCGCATCCTGACCGCGTCCTCGAGTCGGGTGGCCAGTGGCTTCTCCACCATCACGTGCTTGCCTGCCTCGAGCGCCTGGAGGGCGAGTGGAGCGTGCGTCGAGGGCGGAGTCGCCAGGACGACCGCGTCGACGAGGTCCAGGCCGTCCTCGAGCCGTGATCACCACCTTGAGTGCTGGAAAGCTGTGCAGCAGGTCCCGGACGCGCTCCTCGCGCGGCTCCACGAGCACGACGGGGCTTCTCGAGTCCAGGCCGGACACGGTCCGGACGTGCTTGGAACCCCAGTAGCCGCCGCCCACCACGCCCACGCGCAATGACTGGTCTTCGAACATCGTTGCCTCCGAATCCGAATCAGTGAGATTGATCCCGGGCAAACGCCCCACCGTTGGCCCCGCACCCGAGATTAGGCCCGCACCGCACGGAAAACGATGGTGATTCCTAAAATGGGTTCAGGTGCACTACTGATTGGCATTCTGAGGCGCTGATGGGCGGGAATCCTCTAGCCATTTCGGGTCATGACATCGCGGTCGGAAATCACGATAGTTTGGGGGAAATGTGAACGCGCAAAATCGTCTTCTTTCCTTTTTCTCGCAGTATTGCGGAATTGCTGTTAATTCCGATTTTCCTGAGTCACCCGAGGGGACACGATGGTCACCGACGACACGCTCCGAGTTCTCGCCATCGCCGGCTGGGGGCGCTGCGGGAGCACGCTGCTCGACATGATGCTCGGTCAGCTCGACGGCTTCGTCTCGGCGGGCGAGGTCCGCGAGGTGTGGCTCCGCGGCTGTCGCGAGAACCGTCCGTGCGGCTGCGGGCACGCGTTCGCCGACTGCCCCTTCTGGACCGAGGTCGGCGATCGCGCGTTCGGCGGCTGGGCCCAGCTCGACCTCGACCGCGTCCTCGCCGTGCGCTACGGGATCGACCGGCTGTGGCGCGTGCCCCAGTTCGCGCTCGACGCGGAGGGCGTCGCGCCCCGGCAAATGCTTGCCGGGAGCGACCGCCACCGAGGACGTGACCTTCTACCTCGACGTGCTCGACCGGCTCGTGCGTGTCCGTCGCGTGCCGTGTCGGGTGCGCGCGTGGTGATCGACTCGTCCAAGCTTCGCCACGGCACACGTTGCTGCTGCCAGCGGGCCCCGCGACTCTACGTGCCGCGTCGTGCACCTCGTACGCGACAGCCGTGGCGTGGCGTTCTCCAACCAGCAAGCGTCGTGCTCAAGCTCGCCTCCTCAGGGCGATCCGACCACTGCTCCCCCGTTACGGTACCCGTGAGCGACCGCACTGCGCGCTACGACCTCTACAACGGGCTCCAGCACGTGTTCCCGCGCCGCGGCGATCTCCTGTTCGTCCGCATGCGCTACGAGGACCTCGTTCCCTCGCCGGTCGAGTCCCTCCGCCGGCTCGCCGAGCTCGCCAGGTCAGCCGGATCCGGTGTACTCGCATTCTTCGGGCAATCCGGGAGTCAGCTCGGCTCGGTCAGAACCACCTGGTCGATGGCAACCCCGTGCGCTTCCAGCGCGGCCAGGTCCGGCTCGAGCCGGACCTCGCCTGGCAGCACGCCCTGGGCCCGCGACAGACGGGCGCCGTCGCAACGCTGACGGTGCCGCTGCTCCGCGCCTACGGTTACTCGATCAGCGCCCCCACCGCGGTCGAGCCCGGTCGCGTCGGATGAGCTGAGCCACCTCGGAAGCGAGGTATCGGCGGTGTCCGCCCGGAGTCCGGACGGCGGTGAGCTTCCCGGTCTTCGACCATCGAGCCAACGTGTTGGCGTCGACGTGCAGCAGCGCAGCGACCTCGGCAGGAGTCATCAGCGACACCTGCGCTCGGGGCCGCGCAGGACCGGAGTCTTCGGGCAAGGACCCTCGGCAGGGGCCGAGGGACGGGAGTACGGCATGGCAGGACCACCTCGAGCAAGTCAGCACGATGCGAAACAGGCTGCGTCTGGGACGCTCACGCCTGCGAGACCGGACCCGCACACGAGTCACGGTGTCAGTGCGACGTCGCCCGCACAGGACGTCGAAGGTTCGAAGAGGCGCCTCTGGGCGCGCAGGTCACGGGCCCCCAGGTGGAGCCCCCGTGAGCAGCACGCCGGTAGCGGTCGCTGGATGTGATGTGGCACGCGTGGTGGCGCGCCTCTCGACGGTCTTCAATGTGTCCCCACTCCCCTGTTGACGGACTCCGGAGAGCCCGCCGGTCACAGGAGCCGGACGCGGCAACGGGCGCGCGCTTGGACCCGAGTGCAGGGTCAAGGCACAAGCTCCTCCAGGCAATGCGTCCGACGCTGCCCCAGCGCCTGATCGCGGTGTCATCCACCCCTGGATCACTGGACGCAGCACGGGTGCGCGTCCGGGTCAAGACTCGGTCGGGCGATCAGCGTTGGGCAATAGCCCGTTCGGGGGGAGATGCCTGACGATTCGGGGCCATCCGCAGTCCTCCAACGATGGGGAGCGCATGCGTCGGGAACGAAGGGGAAGGCTGATGGCAGAGGCATCCATGGCGCACCAACCAGGACGGACCCACACCAGTCGCATCGGGGAGCGCGACGCGCTACTTGCACGCCGTCTCATGACCGTGGCCCAGCTCGTCGCGGAGACCCGTGACCTCGAGGTGGTGGGGGCGGCGATCGTGGGTCAGTGCATGGGTCGTCGGAGTGGCAGCAGCGGGTCTGATCCTCGACACCGAACGCGGTCTGCGCTCGCTCAGCGCGTGCGGGCCCGCAGCGATCTCGCTCGGCGCCCTGCAACAGGCCACAGGAGAAGGCCCGGCTGCCCACGCCATCGCCGAGGGCACGGCGGTGGACGTCGGCATCGACGAAGCGGTACATCGGTGGCCACGGTGGGGTCGCATCGCGTCGACGCACCAGGTCACCCGGGTCACCGTCCAACCCCTCTGCCTGGTCGAGGAGCCGCTGGGCGCTGGAGTCTTCACCTGGTCTCCGAGCATCCACTCGACGCCGCCGACCTGCAGGTCGTCCGGGTGTTCGCGGGGCTCGCCGTCGTCATGGTCGTGCACTCGTCCGACCTCGCGAGGTCTGCCAAACGGGTCGAGCAGCTCGAGGACGCGCTGCAGAACCGCGTGCTCATCGAACAGGCAAAGGGCTTCCTGCTGTGCTCGGACTTCGACTCGGCCGCCATCGCCTACGAGGCCATGCGTGCGTCGCTACGCCCGAGCGCGGAACATGCGGGTCCACGTGGTCGCCCAGGAGGTGCTGTCCGGCTCTCTGGACTCCGAACAGCTCGAGCCGGCTGATCCGCGGACCGGCCCGCAGTCAGGTCTCGGACACCCTCGAGAGCTCCAGCTCGTCGGCGAGCGCGCGGAGCAGCATCGCGGTCGGCTTGGCGGTCTTGGGGTCGGGGTGCCGGCCACCGCGGTAGGTCTTCTCGATGCCCTCGAGGAGCCGGTAGAGGTCCTCGACGATGTTCACCATGTCCGCGGGCTTCTTGCGCTGGGACTTCGAGAGGGACGGCGGCGCGTCGAGGAGCCGCAGCTGGAGGGCCTGGTCCCCCTTGCGTCCCTGCGCGATCCCGAACTCGACGCGGGCGCCGGGCTTGAGCGTGGGGACGCCCTCGGGAAGGGCCGACGACCGCACGTACACGTCGCCACCCTCGTCCTTGGAGAGGAAGCCGAAGCCCTTCTCCACGTCGTACCACTTGACCTTGCCCGTGGGCACGGCGCACCTCCCGCTGTCGCGTCTCGTCCTACTCGTCCAGCCTACGGGGGTGCGACGCAGGCACGCACACCGATTCGTCTGCGGTCGCTCCGCCTGACTTCTTGATCGAGGTGGCAGACGAATCGGGGTTCAGCGGTAGCGGTCGGGGTCCGGGAGGCGTTCGTTCATCGATCCGGAGCGGAAGCCGCGGGGATCGACGGTTGCGGTGGTGAAGCCGGCGGCGAGGGCGGCCGCCTCCAGCTCCGGGTGTACGCCGGTGTGGCCGGCGACCGGGGCCGCCACCTCGATGGAGGCGTGGTCGCCGAGGTCCCGGACCCGGAGGTCGTCCGAGACCAGGCCGAGGTCGTCGAGCGCACGACGTACTGCCGCCTCCGCCTGCTCCACCCGGCTCAGGGCACGCGGGGTGACCTGGAGGCCGTAGGCGATGCGCGAGCTGAGGCAGGCCGCCGCGGGCTTGTCCCAGGTCGCGAGCCCCCACTGCCGGGAGGCCTCCCGGACCTGCGCCTTGGTGAGGCCGGCGTCGGCCAGCGGAGTGCGGGCCCCGCGCTCGTGGGCGGCCCTGATGCCGGGACGGAATCCGGCGACGACGTCGTCGGCGTTGGTGCCGGTGACCACGTGCGCCGAGCCGTGCCGGTCGGCGAGCGGGGTCAGCACGTCGAGCAGCTCGGCCTTGCAGTGGTAGCAGCGGTCGCCGTCGTTGCGGCGGTAGCCCTCGCGCTCCATCTCGTGCGTCTCCGGGGTGACCACCCGGACGCCGAGGCCGTCGGCGAACTCGCGGGCGGGGCCGCGCTCGACGCTCGCCAGCGAGTCGGAGTAGGCGGTCGCGGCGACCACCCGGTCGCTCCCGAGGGCCCGGACCGCAGCGGCGAGCAGGAGCGCGCTGTCGGCTCCCCCGCTGAACGCCACCATCACCGACCCCATCGACCGGAGGTCGGACTCGAGAGCCGCGAGGCGGGTGGACAGCAGGTGCTCGTCGAGCCACGCGGGGAAGGCGGTGAGGTCGGGCAGCACGACGTGGGTGCCGGCGTCGAGGAGCTCGGCCTCGGTGCAACCCCCGGTCAGCACGCTGACGCTGGTGACGCCTGCGGCGAGCGCCCCCTCGACGTCGTGGACGTGGTCGCCCACGTAGACGGTGGCGCCGTGCTCGGCGAGCACCGCGCCCTTCCCGTGGCCCCACACCATGCCGACGAGGTGGTCGACGTCGAAGTCCAGCGCCTCCGCGTGCAGCACGGCGTTGGGCGTGAACTTCCCGGTGATCACGAGGGTGCTGCCCCGGTGCGCGCGCACCGCCGCGAGGGCCTCGTGCGCACCGGGCAGGGCCAAGGTCGGGGTGACGGCGGTGTCCGGGTAGAGCGCCCGGAACCGCTGGACGATGGCGTCGATCTCGGCGTCGGTCCAGGCGGGGAAGTACGGGCGGAGCATGAGGTCCAGCGGCGGGCCGAGCTTCTCGACGATGTCCTCGACGTCGAAGACGACGCCCGTCTCCTCGCTGAGCGCCACCAGGCAGGCCGCGAAGCCGGGGCGCGTGTCGATGAGCGTCATGTCGAGGTCGAAGCCCACGACGAGGGAAGCGCTCACCCCGAAATGGTACGGAGCCCGTCCTGAGCCCGCGCGGTGCCCACGGAGCCACGACTATCGTGGTGCGGATGGCCTCGTCCGCCCAGCCGCGCACCCTGGCCGACCAGCTCCGTGCCTGGTCGGAGGCGGAGCTGACCCTGCTGCTCGAGCTGCGGCCCGACCTCGCCACCCCCGCTCCTCAGGACTCCTCACAGCTCGCGTCGCGCTCCGCGACCCGGGCCTCGGTGCTCCGCGCCCTCGACGACCTCGACCGGCTCGAGCTCGCTGTCGCGGACGCTGCCGTTGCCCTCGGCGGACGCATCCACGCCGACGCGCTGGTGGCGGTCGTCCACGCGAAGCCCGAGCTGGCCCGGGCCGCCGTCGGCGCGCTGCGCGCGCGAGCGCTGCTGTGGGGGTCCGACGACGACCTGCACGCAGTCAGTGCCCTCGGCGACACCCTGGGCACGACGGTCAGCGGCCTCGGTCCCCCGGTCGACCAGCTGCTGGCCCCGGCCGGGCCCGACCGGGTCTCGAGCCTGCTCGCCGACCTGGGCGAGCGCTCGACCGGCGACCGCGCCGCCGACGTGCGCCTCGTGGCGGAGGTGCTCTCCGACCCGGACCGGGTGGCCGGGCTCGCGGCCGACGTCGACGCTCCCGCGCGGGAGATGCTCCAGCACCTCGAGGAGACCGGGTCCGACGGCGCCAGCGACCAGGCCACCGGTCCGGTGACCGCGGCGACGGCGAGCTCCCCCGTGGAACAGCTCCTGGCCCGAGGGCTGCTCATGCCCCGCGACCGGCGCCACCTCCGGGTCCCCCGCGAGGTCGGCATCGCCATGCGCGGAGGCCGTACGACGTCGGAGCCGGTGGACGAGCCGCCCGAGCTGGTGACGAACCGCCGCTCGGCCCGCCTCGTCGACCAGGCCGCCGCGGGTGCGGCCCACGAGTTCCTGCACCGGGTCGACCTGCTGCTCGACCAGTGGGGCGGCCAGCCGGCCGCCGCCCTGCGGCAGGGCGGTCTCGGCGTCCGCGAGCTCAAGGCGGCCGCCGCACTGCTGCACTGCGGCGAGCGCACTGCCGCCCTGGTCGTCGAGGTGGCGGCTGCGGCGGACCTCCTCGCGCGGGGGACGACCCTGGGGCTCGAGGACGCCTGGCTGCCCACGGACACCTCCGACGTCTGGCGGGCCGCGCCCGCCGGCCGAGCGCTGGGCCCGGCTCGCCGAGGCCTGGTTGACGTCCCCGAGGCCTGCGGGGCTGATCGGCTCGCGGGTGCAGGGCAAGACCGTCAACGCGCTCACCCCCGACCTGGACCGGTCGTGGCTCGCCGACACGCGCCGCTCCGCGCTCGTCGAGGTGGCCGCCCTCGAGCCCGGCACCGTGCTCGCCGCCGGCACCGGCGTGCCGTCGCTGGTGGCCCGGCTCACCTGGCGCCGGCCCCGGAGACCACGGCTGCGCAGCGAGGTGGTCGCGTGGACCGTCGAGGAGGCCGCCGCGTTGGGCGTCCTGGGGCTTGGCGGGCTCCCGGGCCACGGTCGGGCCCTGGTCGAGAAAGGCCCGAGCGCGGCCGCGACCGCGCTCGCCCCCCTCCTCCCGCCGCCCGTCGACCACGTGCTCCTCCAGGCCGATCTGACTGCGGTCGCCCCGGGGCCGCTCGAGGACGACCTGGCCCGTGAGCTGTCCGCGCTCGCGGAGGTCGAGTCACGCGGCGGCGCCACCGTCTACCGCTTCACCGAGCACTCCGTCCGGCACGCCTTCGACCTCGGCTGGTCGGCCGTCGAGATCCATGAGTCCATCGCCAAGGTCGCCCGCAACGAGGTGCCCCAGCCGTTGCGCTACCTCGTCGACGACGTCGCGCGCACGTACGGCACGATCCGGCTGGGCGCGATCGAGGCCTTCCTGCGCAGCGAGGACGAGGCCGCGCTCACTGCTCTGATGCACGAGCCCGGCGCGGCCTCCCTGCGGCTGCGGCGCATCGCGCCGACCGTGGTGGTGAGCGACACCCCGGTCGACATCCTGCTGCCGCGCCTGCGTGAGCTCGGCGTCTCGCCCGTCGTCGAGGGCTCCGACGGCGGCATCAGGGTCGCCCGTCGCGACGCCCACCGCGCCAAGAGCCCGCGTCGCCCGGCAGGTCAGACGGGCCTGAGTGCGGCGAAGCAGGCAGCGCGGACGGCGGCGACGGTGACCGCCATCCGCGCGGGCGACCGGGCAGCGCTCGTGCGACCGGTCAGCGCCGGGTCGCGGCAGTCCCCCGCCTCCGCGTTGGCGCTCCTCCGCGAGGCCGCGGAGTCGCGCACCACCGTGTGGATCGGGTACGTCGACGGCGACGGCGCCAGCCACGAGCGGGTCGTCGACCCGCAGCGGGTCGAGGGCGGCTGGCTGCGCGCGTACGACCACCGCGCGGACGACGTCCGGTCGTTCGCCGTGCACCGGATCAGCACCGTGCGCGCGGTCTAGGTTGAGCAGATGACCGAACGCATCACCGCGGCCGCCTTCGGCGACCTCGGCCTGGACGACTGGCGGGTGCTCCTCGGCGGGGTCGAGGCGAACTTCGAGTGCGGGTCGTACTCCGAGGCCGGCCGCTTCGCCGCCGACCTCGCCGCCCTGTGCGACGCGCACGACCACCACGCGTCGATCGACCTCCGCTACCCGGACCTGGTGCACGTCATGTCGACCACGCACTTCATGAACGGCCTCACCGACCGCGACGTCACGCTCGCCCGCGCCGTGAGCGCCCTGGCTGCCGAGCGCGGCTACTCCTCCAACCCGCTCGACAGCGTCGGCGCTCGAGATCGCCATCGACGCGGTGGACATCGACGCCGTGCTGCCGTTCTGGCAGGCGGTGCTCAACTACGTGCCGGAGAAGACCGCCGAGGGTGAGCAGGTGACGGCGATCCTGGACCCCGAAGGGATCGGCCCGCCGGTGTGGTTCCAGCAGATGGAGCAGCCGCGGCCACAGCGCAACCGCGTCCACTTCGACGTGACCGTTCCCCACGACGTGGCCGAGCAGCGGGTGCAGGCCACCCTCGACGCCGGGGGCGTGCTGGTCAGCGATGCGCGCGCGAAGGCCTTCTGGGTGCTCGCCGACGCCGAGGGCAACGAGGCCTGTGTCTGCACGTGGCAGGACCGCGGATGACCAGCCCCGAGACGCCGGTCCCCGACGACAAGGACTGGACCTGGGTCGTCGAGGAACCCTGCACCGAGTGCGGCTTCGACCCGACGTTCGACGTCACCACCACGGGTGACCGGCTCCGCGCCGCCGTACCGCGGTGGGAGTCGGCGCTCTCCCGACCCGACGCGACCACGCGTCCCGCGGCCGCCGTCTGGTCGCCGACGGAGTACGCCGCGCACGTCCGCGACGTGTGCACGCTCTTCCGTCAGCGCCTCGACCTGATGCTCACCGACGACGACGCCCAGTTCGCCAACTGGGACCAGGACGAGACCGCCCTGGCCGAGCGCTACTGGGAGCAGCAGCCCGCCGACGTCGTCTCCGCCCTCTCCGTCGAGGCCGGCTCCACCGCCACCGCCTTCGACCAGGTCGTCGGCGACCAGTGGGACCGTCGGGGCACCCGCAGCAACGGATCGGTGTTCACGGTCCGCACCTTCGCGGCGTACTTCCTCCACGACGTCGAGCACCACCTGCACGACGTGGGTGGGTGACAAACCTCAAGGTATGCAGACGTTCTGGCGCTTCCCACGAGCAATTCATCGTGGGAAGCGCCAGTTCTTCTGCATACCTTGAGAAACTGACAGCTACGAATCGAAGCCAAGGCCCGAGCTTGTCGAGGGTCCGCAGCCAGGCGTTGCGACGACCCTCCCGGTGGTCGGCGCGGTCGAGGGACCAGCGCGTCGTCTGGATGCCGACTGCGGCGATCGGCTCGGGCGGGAACGGCATCGGCATCTTGCGCACCATCTCCAACGAGGTGCGCGGCGTCTCGAGCCCGTCGACGAGGTCGAGCATGACGTCGGCCGCGAACCGGGTGGCGCCGACGCCGAGGCCGGTGAACCCGGCCGCGTGCGCGACGCGGCCCCGGTGGGCCAGGCCGTAGAACGCGCAGAACCGGGTCGAGGTGTCGATCGCTCCGGCCCACCGGTGCGACACCTTGATCCCCTCGAGCTGCGGGAACGTCGTGAGGAGGTGCTCGACCAGGCGCCGGTGCACCTTCGGGTTGTCCTCGTGCTCGTCCCGCACCCGCTTGCCGAAGCGGTAGACCGCGTCGTACCCGCCGAAGAGGATCCGGTCGTCCGCGCTCATCCGGTAGTAGTGGAACTGGTTGGCCAGGTCGTCCATCCCCTGCCGGCCGTGCCAGCCGATGGCGCCGAGCTGCTCCTGGCTCAGCGGCTCGGTCATGATCGCGTAGTCGTAGACCGGCACCGTGAACGCGCGGTAGCGGCGCACCAGTGCCGGGAACACGTTGGTGCCCAGCGCCACCCGGTCGGCCCGGACGGTGCCGTGGTCGGTGCGCAGCGCCACCGGCCCACCACGTGCGCTGTCGAGCTCGCGCACGTGGGTGTCCTCGACGATCTCGACGCCGAGCTCGGTGGCGAGCCGAGCCAGCTCGGCGACCAGCTTCGCCGGGTGCAGCAGTGCGGTGTCGTCGAGCTGGACGCCGGCGAGGTACGTCGGGCTGTTCACCCGGGACCGGACCGTCTCCTCGTCCAGGAACGGCACGCCCGAGGACTCGGCCATCTCACGGATCCACGGGACCTGGTGCGGCTCGATCGCGACGGAGATCTCGCCGTTGCGCTCGAAGTCGCAGTCGAGAGCGTGGTCGCGGACGGTCTGCTCGATGCCGGCGAGGTTCTCCTCGCCGAGCCGGTCGAGCACGGTCATCTCGTCGGGCCAGCGGGTCCGCCCGTTGTCCTCGCCGTGGGTCAGCGACGACGAGCAGAAGCCGCCGTTGCGGCCCGACGCCGCCCACCCGAGCCGGCGCGACTCGAGCAGCAGCACCGACCTCGAGGGGTCCCGCTGCTTCGCTCGTACGGCGGTCCACAACCCGGTGTAGCCGCCACCGACCACCGCCAGGTCGACCCGCCGATCCCCTTGCAGGGAAGGGAATCGGGGCGCCGTCGGCACGTCGTCGATCCAGAAGCACGAGTCGCGGACGCCGGTGAGGGCATGGTCGACGACCGCGGCGTCAGGGCGACGCCGCTCGAAGACGGTGTCAGCCGTTGGCATGCGCGTCGCCGACCGACAGGGCGGCGTCGAGCGCGGCAATGCCTTCCTTGGCGTCCTCGTCGCTGATGTTGCACGGCGGGACCATGTGGATCCGGTTGAAGTTGGCGAACGGGAACATCCCGCCCTTCTTGCAGGCGCCGATGACCTCGTTCATCGCCGGGCTGGTGCCGCCGTACGGCGCCAGCGGCTCCTTGGTCGCCTTGTCGGCCACCAGGTCCAGGGCCCAGAAGACACCGGTGCCGCGGACCTCGCCGACGCACGCGTGCTTCGCGGCGAGCTCACGCAGGCCTGGGCCGAGCACGTCCTTGCCGATGCGGGCGGCGTTCTCGACCATGCCCTCCTCGCGCATCGCGCCGATGGTCGCGACCGCGGTGGCGCAGGCCAGCGGGTGACCGGAGTAGGTCAGGCCGCCGGGGTAGGGCCGCTGCGCGAAGGTCTGGTAGATCGGGTCGGAGACGATCACGCCACCGAGCGGGACGTAGCCCGACGTGATGCCCTTCGCGAAGGTGATCAGGTCCGGCGTCACGTCGAACTGGTCGAGCGCCAGCCACGAGCCCGCGCGGCCGAAGCCGGCCATCACCTCGTCGAGGATCATCACGATGCCGTGGTCGTCGCAGATCTTCCGGACGCCCTGGAGGTAGCCCGGCGGCGGCATCATGATCCCCGCCGTCCCCGGGATCGTCTCGAGCACGATCGCGGCGATCGTCGTCGGACCTTCGAGCTCGACGGTGCGGCGCAGGTGCCGCAGCGCGCGCTCGCACTCCTCCTCCTCGGTGGTCGCGTCGAACTCCGAGCGGTAGAGGAACGGGCCGAAGAACTTCACAGTGCCGGACGAGCCGTAGTCCGAGCCCCAGCGTCGCGGGTCACCGGTGACGTTGACCGCGACGTTGGTGCCGCCGTGGTAGCTGCGGTAGCGCGAGAGCACCTTGATCTTGCCGGTGTGGATGCGCGCCATCCGGACGGCGTGCTCGATGGCCTCGGCGCCGCCGTTGGTGAAGAACGTGTGCTCGAAGCCGTCCGGCGCGATCTCCGCGACCAGCCGTGCCGCCTCGGACCGCGCGTCGTTGGCGTGCTGCGGCGCGATGGTGCAGAGCTTGGCGGCCTGCTCCTGGATCGCCGCGACGACCTTCGGGTGCTGGTGGCCGATGTTGGTGAACACCAGCTGCCCGGAGAAGTCGAGGTAGGCGTTGTCGTCGCCGTCCCAGATCCGCGTCCCCTCGGCCTTCGTGATCACCATCGGCTGGAAGGGCGCCTGGGCGACCCACGAGTGGAAGACGTGCTTGCGGTCGAGCTCGTAGGTCTGCTGCGGCGTGAGGTCGGTCATGGGCCAAGCCTGCCTCCCCGGACCCGTCGCCGCCAAGTCGGGGTCCATGACGGATTCCGCGGTCTATCCAGGCTCGTACGACGGATCGAGTCGCCGACGGGTCCAGCGGCGCGCGATCCGAGTCGTCGGCCGTGGCGAGCCTGGTGCTCATGGGCCGACCGTAGGATCGGCAGGTGAACGACGGCCCCCTCATCGTCCAGTCGGACAAGACCCTGCTGCTCGAGGTCGACCACGAGCAGGCCGCCGACTGCCGCAAGGCGATCGCGCCCTTCGCCGAGCTGGAGCGGTCGCCGGAGCACATCCACACCTACCGGCTCACGCCGCTGGGCCTCTGGAACGCCCGCGCCGCCGGCCACGACGCCGAGCAGGTCGTCGACACCCTGCTCACCTACAGCCGCTACGCCGTGCCGCACGCGCTGCTCGTCGACATCGCCGAGACGATGGACCGCTACGGGCGGCTGCGGCTCGAGAAGCACCCGACCCACGGACTGGTGCTCGCCTCGACCGACCGGCCGGTCTTCGAGGAGGTGCTCCGCGCCAAGAAGGTCCAGGGCATGATCGGCGCCCGCATCGACGACCTCTCCGTCGTCGTGCACCCCTCCGAGCGCGGCAACCTCAAGCAGGCGCTCCTCAAGCTGGGCTGGCCGGCCGAGGACTACGCCGGCTACGTCGACGGCGAGGCGCACGCCATCGAGCTCGACGAGAGCGACTGGACGCTACGGGCGTACCAGCGCGAGGCCGTCGACTCCTTCTGGCACGGCGGCTCCGGCGTCGTCGTCCTCCCCTGCGGTGCGGGCAAGACGCTGGTCGGTGCCGCCGCGATGGCGGAGGCCAAGGCGACGACGCTGATCCTGGTCACGAACACCGTCAGCGCACGGCAGTGGCGCGACGAGCTGATCAGGCGGACCTCGCTCACGGACGCCGAGATCGGCGAGTACTCGGGGGCGAAGAAGGAGGTCAAGCCGGTCACCATCGCGACGTACCAGGTGCTGACCACGCGCCGGAAGGGCGTGTACACGCACCTCGAGCTGCTCGACGCCCGCGACTGGGGCCTCATCGTGTACGACGAGGTGCACCTGCTCCCGGCCCCGATCTTCCGGATGACCGCGAATCTCCAAGCCCGCCGTCGGATCGGGCTCACCGCGACCCTGATCCGTGAGGACGGCCGTGAGGGCGACGTGTTCTCGCTCATCGGCCCCAAGCGCTACGACGCTCCCTGGAAGGACATCGAGTCGCAGGGGTGGATCGCGCCCGCCGACTGCGTCGAGGTGCGGGTGTCGCTGCCCGAGGGCGAGCGGCTGGCCTATGCGACCGCCGAGCCCGAGGAGCGCTACCGGCTGGCCGCGTGCACCCGGGAGAAGGCGCGGCTGGTGAAGCAGATCGTCGATCAGAACCCCGACGAGCCCACGTTGGTGATCGGGCAGTACCTCGACCAGCTCGACGAGCTCGGTGAGGATCTCGGCGCCCCCGTCATCAAGGGCGAGACGACGGTCAAGGAGCGGGAGCGGCTCTACCAGGCGTTCCGCGACGGCGAGGAGAAGCTGCTCGTGGTCTCCAAGGTCGCCAACTTCTCGATCGACCTGCCCTCGGCGTCGCTGGCCATCCAGGTCTCCGGGTCCTTCGGCTCACGCCAGGAGGAGGCCCAGCGCCTCGGCCGCCTGCTCCGCCCCAAGGACGGCGGCAAGTCCGCGCGGTTCTACACGATCGTCACGCGCGACACCGTCGACGCCGACTTCGCCCAGCACCGCCAGCGCTTCCTCGCCGAGCAGGGCTACGCCTACCGGATCGTCGACGCCCACGAGGTCTGACCCCGCCCTCGTTGGTCGAGTAGCCCGAGCTTCCGAGGGCGTCTCGAGACCTACTCGTGCAGGCGCTCGCCGAAGAAGCTCAGCACGGCGTCGACGCCTTCCTGCTTGCGCTGCTCGGTGACCGTGGAGTGGCCGGCACCGCCGAGCTCGACCTTGATGAAGGCGTCCCCGAGCTCGGTGGTCAGGGTCTGGAACCGCTTCCCCACCGCGGGATCTCTCTTGAAGCGGAGGCCGAGCACGGCGCACCCGCCGGCCGCGCGCTCCTTGACGACGGCCAGGTCCGCCGGCGAGAGGTTGAGGTCACGGGACCGGCCTGGGGTGACCGAGAACGGCACCGATGGCTGGCAGAGCACCGGCGCGGCCACGGCACTGTCGACCATCATCGCGAGCGCGAACCCACCGGTGAAGCACATGCCGAGCGCCCCGACGCCCGGGCCGCCGAGCTCCTCGTGCAGCTCCCGCGCGAGGCTGCGCAGCCACCCGGCGACCGGCGTCGTCTCCCGAGTCGCGAGCTTCGTGAACTCCCGGCTGATGCAGACCTGCGTCACCGCCTTGCTGACCGTGAGGGGGTTGAACGGCGCCTCGTCCTTGCCGAACAGCGACGGCATCACCACGGTGTAGCCGGCGGCCACGACCTCCTCGCCGAACCCGATCACCTTCGGGGTCAACCCCGGGATCTCGTGGATCACGATGACGCCCGGTCCCGAGCCCTTCCGGAAGGTCGGGTGCGTCGTCCCGTCGTACGAGTGCTCGCCGCGGGTCCATGTGTCCAGGAGGCTCATGGGCGCCGAGTATGCCGGTGCCGCTCAGACCACGAGCGAGAACCCCACGGAGATGCGGTCGCCGTGCTCGACGCCTTCGGCCTTCATCACGGCCTTCTTGACCGGCAGCACGAACGTCCCGCGGTCCTTGGACGGGAACAGGCTGGTGCGCCACGTGGTACCCCCGACCACCACCTCGACCCGCACCGCCCCGAACCCCGACGGTGCCGCCGTCCGTGCGTCCTCCACCTCGTCCGACAGGTCTTCCGGGAGGTCGACGAACGTCCACGACACCCGGTCCGTCCTCCAGGCGTACAGCTCGCCCTCGAAGGTGTAGGTCACGAGCCGACGCTACCCATGTCGGAATCCCATGGGATGCAGAGACTTTGGCGCTTCCCACGGTGAATTGCTCGTGGGAAGCGCCAGTTCCTCTGCATCCCATGGGAAACCTCCCCGGAAAATCCGTTGCGGGCGGTGGGACCATTCCTGGATGCCCCCTGACGAGCTGGAGCTCGAGCGCGCCCATCTGGAGGCGTCGCGGCAGGACCTCGCCCGGATGCGGGAGCGGACGTCCCGGCTGGACTCGTCGGCTGCCGCCGACTGGGTGAGCCAGGAGTACCTCGAGTGGGCGATGTACGAGCGCATGAAGGCCCTCGAGGACGACCCGACGGTGCCGCTGTTCTTCGGGCGGCTCGACTACGAGGAGACCCATCCCGAGCACGGTGCCCGGTTCTACATCGGCCGGCGACACGTCACCGACGCCGAGGGCGACCCGATGGTCGTGGACTGGCGCGCGCCGATCAGCCTGCCGTTCTACCGCGGCAGCGCGCGGGAGCCGATGGGCGTGCACCTGCGCCGGCGGTTCGGGTTCCAGCGGGGCCAGGTCACGAGCTACGAGGACGAGGCGCTGGCGAGCGGCGCCGAGCAGGAGTACTCCCGCATCCTCGAGGAGGAGATCGAGCGGCCACGCGTCGGCCCGATGCGCGACATCGTCGCCACCATCCAGCCCGAGCAGGACGTGATCGTCCGCGCCGACCTGTCGGAGTCGGTCTGCGTCCAGGGCGCTCCGGGCACCGGCAAGACCGCGGTCGGGCTGCACCGCGCGGCGTACCTCCTCTACGCGCACCGCGACCAGCTCACCCGCCAGGGCGTCATGGTGGTCGGGCCGAACAGCAGCTTCCTCGGCTACATCGCCGACGTCCTCCCCGCGCTCGGCGAGATCCAGGCCGAGCAGACGACCATCGAGGACCTCACCGCGAAGACGATGAGGCGGCTCAACGCGAAGTACGCCGTCCGCGGCGACGACGAGGCGGATGTCGCGAGCCTCAAGGGCGACCCCCGCATGGCCGAGGTGATCCGCCGGGGGCTGTGGTCGCAGGTGACCGTCCCCGGCGAGGGGCTCGTCGTGCCGCGCGGTGCCCGGCGATGGCGGGTCGCGACGTACGAGGTCGAGGAGATCACCGCCGAGCTGCGCCGCCGCGGTGTGAGGTACGGCGCGGCCCGCGGCATGCTCGCGCAGCGGCTGGCCCACGCGATCCTGCTGCGGATGGAGGACGCCGGCGACGCCCCCGACGACCGGGTCCAGGACAGTGTGGCGCGCAGCCGGCCGGTCAAGCAGTACGTCGACCTGGTGTGGCCGTCGGTCGACCCGGCCCGCCTCGTGCACCGACTGCTGTCGGACGCGTCCTTCCTCGCTGCCAACGCCGTGGGCGTGCTCGAACCGGAGGAGCAGGCGCGGCTGGTCTGGGCCAAGCCGTCGAAGGCGCCGACCTCGGCCCGGTGGAGCCTGGCCGACGCCGTGCTCATCGACGAGGCTGCCGACCTCGTCGAGCGCACGCCCTCGGTCGGGCACGTCGTGGCCGACGAGGCGCAGGACCTGTCGCCGATGATGCTGCGGGCCGTCGGGCGTCGCTGCACGACCGGCTCGGTGACCGTGCTCGGAGACCTCGCGCAGGCGACGACGCCGTGGGCGACGCGCTCCTGGGAGGAGTCGCTCGGTCACCTCGGCAAGGGCGGCGCCCACATCGAGCAGCTGACGCGAGGCTTCCGGGTGCCGGGCGAGGTCATCGACTTCGCGGCCCGCCTGCTCCCCGTCATCGCCCCGGGGCTCGAGCCCCCGACCTCCGTGCGCCGCACTCGCGGCGAGCTCGAGATCCTCCGCGCCGACGACGTCGTCACCGCTGCCGTGACCGCGGTCGCCGAGGCGCTCCGCGACCGGGTCGGCTCGACCGGCGTCATCGTCCCCGACGTGCTGGTCGACGCGACCTCCTCAGCACTGGACGGCGCCGGCGTCGGGCACGCCGTCCTCGGTCAGGAGTCGAGCGACACCGCCGTCGAGACCGTGCACGACTTCGAGCGGCCGGTCGACGTGGTCCCGGCCTCGCTCGCGAAGGGCCTGGAGTTCGACCACGTCACCCTCGTCGAGCCCGCCGCGATCGTCGCCGGCGAGGCCGACCGGGTCACCGGCCTGCGCCGCCTCTACGTCTGCCTGACCCGCGCGGTCACCAGCCTCGCGGTGCACCACACCGAGCCGCTCCCACCCGAGCTCGACGCCACCGCCTGACTCCCGCCGGCAGGCATCGTGGGACGTCATGCTTGTCGGCTGCCCTAGCGACCACAACGTATGACGTCCGGCGTGGGGTCAGCGGCGGCGGAGGAGCTTCCAGAGGACGAGGACGATGAGGGCGGCGCCGGCGGCCTGCTTCCAGTAGGCCTTGGCCAGGATCGGCAGCACGGTGGCGCCGAGGTCGAGCGCGTCGTCCTGCTGGGGCGGCGGCGGCAGCCGGGTGACGTTCGGTGCAGGCCCAGGTGCGACCGCAGGCTCAGCCGCGGGCGCAGCGGCAGGCTCCTCGGCCACCGCGTCCGTGGGTGCGGTCGCATCGGCCGGCCCCGCCTCCGAAACGGGGCCGGTCCCGATCCGCGCCTGCAGGCAGTCGACGAACTGGCCGAGCAGCTTGTCGGAGACGTCCTGGATGACGCCCCGGCCGAACTGCGCGGGCTTGCCCGTGATCTGCAGGTCGGTGACCACCTCGACCTTCGTCGAGGAGCCGCCTTCGTCGGTGAACGAGGCGGTCACGTGCGCCCCGGCGGTGCCGTTGCCGCGCTTGTCCTTGCCCTTGGCGTCGAGCACGAATCGGCCCGCGGCCTCGTCGCGCTCGACGAACGACCCGGTCCCGCCGTACTGCAGGGCGATCGGCCCGAGCTTCACCTTGCAGGTGCCCTCGAACGTGTCGCCCTCGGCGGAGGTGACCACCGCGCCGGGGAAGCACTCCGCCACCCCGGCGATGTCCTCGAACGTGGCCCAGGCCGTCGCCTTGTCGACGGGCACGATGAACGAGTGGGTCAGCTCCACGCGCTCACGCCCCCGCGGCGGCCAGCACCGCGCGCCGGGTCAGGACCGGGACGATGCTGCGCCGGTAGTCGGCGTCGCCGTTGAGGTCCGACGGCGGGTTGGTGCCGTCGGCCGCCGACGCCGCAGCCGCGCGGACCGCCTCGTCCGTCGCCGCCGCGCCGACCAGCGCCTGCTCGACACCCGAGGCTCGCAGCGGACGGTCGCCCATGTTGGTCAGGCCCACCTTCGCCTCGGAGATCGTGCCGCCGTCGGCCTTGACGGTCGCCGCGACCGCGACGATCGACCACTGGTGGGAGACCCGCACGAACTTCTCGTAGTGCGCTCCCCACCCGGTGTGCTTCGGGAACTTGATCGCGGTCAGCAGCTCGTCCTCGCCGACGGCGGTCTCGAAGAGGCCGGTGAAGAAGTCCGCCGCCGCGACCTCGCGGTCGCCGCCCGACCCGGTGATCACCATCGTCGCGTCGAGAGCCAGTGAGGGAGCGCCGAGGTCGCCCGCCGGGTCGGCGTGCGAGAGCGCGCCACCGAGCGTGCCGCGGTGCCGGATCTGCGGGTCGGCCACCGTCTCGGTCGCCTTGCCCAGCAGGGCCAGGTGCTCGTGGATCAGGGGGTCGTCGAGGATCTGCTGGTACGTCGTCATGGCACCGATGACGATGGAGTCGCCGTCGTCGCGGATGCCCCTCAGGGAGTCGATCTTCCCCAGGTCGACGAGGATCCCCGGCGCGTTGAGCCGCATCCGGAGAACCGGGAGCAGGCTCTGCCCACCGGCCATGACCTTCGCCTCGTCGCCGGCCTGCGCGAGCGCAGCGAGCGCCTCCTCGACCGTCGCGGGTGCGGTGTAGTCGAACTCGGCCGGGATCATGAGGCACCTCCCTGCGTCGAGCCGGCGGCGGGATCGGCATTGGCCGAGTCGGTGTCGAAGTGTGGCTGCGCCTCGGGCGAGGTCTCCCCGCCCTTGCCGGCGGTCTGGATGGCCCGGAACACCCGCTCCGGCGTGCACGGCATCAGGATGTCGTTGACCCCCATCGGCCGCAGCGCGTCGACGATCGCGTTGACGACCGCCGGCGTCGAGGCGATGGTGCCGGCCTCGCCGACGCCCTTCGTCCCGAGCTGGGTGTACGTCGACGGCGACGTCGTGTGGTCGATCTCGAAGCTGATCGTGTCCGCCGCCGTGGGCAGCGTGTAGTCCACGAACGACCCCGTCACGAGCGTGCCGGCCTCGTCGTACACCGCCTCCTCCCACAGCGCCTGGGAGATGCCCTGCACGAGACCGCCGTGCACCTGCCCGGACACGATGAGCGGGTTGATGATCGTCCCGATGTCGTCGACCGCGACGTACTTCCGCATCTTCGTGGCACCGGTCTCGGTGTCGACCTCCATCGCGCAGAGGTGGGTGCCGTGCGGGAACGAGAAGTTGTCCGGGTCGAAGCTCGCCGAGGCGTCGATGGACTCGGCACCGTCGGGCAGGTCGTGGGCGTGGAAGGCGTGCATGGCGATGTCCTGGATGGTCACGCCCTTGTCGGTGCCCTTGACGCTGAACGTCCCGGCCGCGAACTCGATGTCGTCCTCGGACGCCTCGAGCAGGTGCGCGGCGACGTGCTTGGCCTTGTCGATGACCTTGTCGGCCGCCTTGACGACGGCCTCCGCGCCGACGACGAGGGAACGCGAGCCGTAGGTGTCCATGCCGCGGTGCGACACCTGCGTGTCGCCGTGCAGGACCTCGACGTCCTCGAACGGCACGCCGAGGCGGTCGGCCACGATCTGCGACCACGCCGTCTCGTGTCCCTGGCCGTGCGGCGACGTGCCGGTGACGACCTCGACCTTGCCGGTCGCGAGCATGCGGATGTCCGCATGCTCCCAGCCGCCGGCCGCGTAGTTGAGCTGGCCGAGGATCCGCGACGGCGCCAGGCCGCACATCTCCGTGAACGTCGAGACGCCGATGCCGAGCTGGACCGGGTCGTCGGACTCGCGACGCCGGCGCTGCTCTGCGCGGAGGTCGTCGTAGCCGAACATCTCCTTCGCCCGAGCGGTCGCGGCCTCGTAATTGCCGGAGTCGTACGTCATGCCCGCCACCGTGGTGAACGGGAACTCCTCGTGCTTGATCCAGTTCTTCTCGCGGATCTCGAGCGGGTCGACCCCGACCTCCGCAGCGAGCTCGTCCATGAGGCGTTCGATCGCGTACGTCGCCTCCGGGCGGCCGGCTCCGCGGTATGCGTCCACCCAGGTCTTGTTGGTGTAGTAGTTCGTGGTGTTGAACTGGTAGGCGTCGAACTTGTAGATGGCGTTGAACATCCACGCGCCGAGCACCGGGACGCCACCACCCACCAGCGCGGCGTAGGCGCCGAGGTCGCACATCAGGTCGACCTTGAGGCCGGTCACCGTGCCGTCCTTGGTGGCGGCCAGCGTCAGCCGCTGCCACTGGTCGCGGCCGTGGTGCCCGGCCACCATCGTCTCGGAACGTGTCTCGGTCCACTTCACGGGACGTCCGAGACGCCGCGCCGCGGCGAAGGCGATCCACTCCTCGGGGATGATCGCGAGCTTGCCGCCGAAGCCGCCGCCCACGTCCGGCGCGATGATGCGGATCTTCGACTCGGACACGCCGGTGGTCGCGGCGAGCGCGAAGCGCACGATGTGCGGGACCTGGGTCGAGGACCACAGCGTGATCTGCTCACCGGTCGGGTCGCACACGACCCCCCGGGGCTCGATGGAGGCGGGGACGAGCCGCTGGTTGCGGTACTCGCGCTCGATGAGGATGCCGTTGGCGCGGGCCTCCTCGATCGTGTCGTCCACCGCGCTGCCCGAGCCCTGGCCGGCCGAGTCGAGCTGCCAGAACGCGGACTTGTTGGTGCCGAGGTCGGGATGGGCCAGCACCTCGTCCTTCGCGGCCTCCTTGAGGTCGAGGGCGGCGGGCAGCTCCTCGTAGTCCACGTCGACGAGCTCGGCCGCGTCGCGTGCCGCGGCAGCGGTGCGCGCGACGACCACGGCCACGACCTCACCGGCGAACGCCGCCCGGTCGACGGCGATCGGCGGGTGCGCCGGCGACTTCTGGTCCTCGGTGATGGCCCAGGCGGTGATCATCGTGCCCTGGGTCTCGGCGACGTCCGCGCCGGTGAACACGTCGACCACATTCGGGGCGGCCTTCGCCGCCGAGGTGTCGATGCCGTTGATCTTGGCGTGCGCGTGCGGGCTCCGCACCATCGCGAGGTGGAGCATCCCATTGAGCTTGATGTTGTCGGTCCACCGCGTCCGGCCGGTGACGAGGCGCTGGTCCTCCTTGCGTCGACGCGCAGCGCCGATCTCAGGCTTGGTGGCAGTCACTGGGCGCTCCCCTCGAACGTCGGGACGTCGGTGACCTCGACGCCGGCAGCCATCTGCACCGCCCGGACGATGTTGTGGTAGCCGGTGCACCGGCAGAGGTTGCCCTCGAGGCCGTGCCGGATCGCTTCCTCGCTCGGTTGCGGGTTGTCGTTGAGCAGGTCGACGGCCTGCATGATCATCCCGGGCGTGCAGTAGCCGCACTGGAGTGCGTGGCACTCGTGGAAGGCCTTCTGCATCGGGTGCAGCTCCTCGCCGTCGGCGAGCCCCTCGATCGTCAACACCTCGTGCCCGTCCGCCTGGACGGCGAGGACGTTGCACGACTTCACGCTGCGCCCGTCGAGGTGCACCGTGCACGCTCCGCAGTTGCTGGTGTCGCAGCCCACCACCGTGCCGGTCTTCCCGAGCGCCTCGCGCAGGTAGTGGACCAGAAGTGTTCTCGGCTCCACCTCGTCGGTGTAGCTCGCCCCGTCGACAGTCACGCTGATCCGCGTCATGCACCCTCCTGGGTCTCCGACATCGTCGTCTTCTCGGATTGTGGTCCCGGTCACGTTGCGTCCACGTTGCGCGGACTCACTCCTCCGGTGGTCGAGCAGCGAGCGCAGGGACCGAGCTCAGCCGCGCGAGAACCGGCCCCGTCGGTGCACCAGGGGCTCGTCGTCCGCCCCGACCGAGACGTGCTCGAGCGTGCAGGTCACCAGCGAGGACCACCCGACGTCGCGCGCGTCCTGCAGGCGTACGCCGGCCCAGGTCGGTGCCGAGACGAGGCGCGGGCCCCAGTCGGTGGACTCGAAGTCGGCCTGCGTGAAGACGCCGCCCGGAGCCGGGAAGAGCCCGGCGAACTGCTCGGCGAGCTCGCGGTGCTCCCAGGAGAGGAGGTGGACGACAGCCAGCCCTGTCGAGGTCAGCGACTCGGCGAGGTCGGAGTCGGGGTCGAGGAGAGCGACCACCGAGGCCGGCTCGCCGGCGGCGACCATGACGCTGGAGACGGTGAGACCGGCCGGACGCTCCCCGGGCGAGGTCCAGAGCGTGACCGCTCCGCCGAGCCGGCCGCGCAGCCGGCGTACCGGGTCGTCCGCGGGGTCGGCGAACGGGTGGTCGTCGTGGATCGTCACGAGGACCCGTGGTGGATGCGCCCGTCGAGCCCGCCGAGCCGCGACCCGCCGCCACCCCACCGCTGGGCGACGATCTCGGCGGCGATGCTCACCGCGGTCTCCTCGGGGGTGCGGGCACCGAGGTCGAGGCCGATCGGCGAGGACAGCCGCTCGAGCGCGGCGCCGTCGATGCCGGCCTCGCGGAGCCTCGCCACCCGGTCGTCGTGGGTCTTCCGCGACCCCATGGCGCCGACGTAACCGACCTCGGGCAGCGTCAGCGCCACCTCGAGCAGGGGCACGTCGAACTTCGGGTCGTGGGTGAGCACGCAGAGCACGGTCCGGTTGTCGATGCGGCCGGCGTCGGCCTCCGCCTGGAGGTACTTGTGCGGCCACGAGACGACGACCTCGTCGGCCGAGGGGAAGCGCGTGGCGGTGGCGAACACGGGCCGGGCGTCGCAGACGGTGACGTGGTAGCCCAGGAACCCGCCGATGCGCGCGACGGCCGCCGCGAAGTCGATGGCCCCGAAGACGATCATCCGGGGCGCGGGCGCGAAGCCCCACACGAAGACGCGCATGCCCTCGCCGCGGCGCTCGCCGTCCGGGCCGTAGGTCAGCACGCCGCTCTGGCCGGTGTTGAGCATGCCGAGGGCGTCGTCGCGGACCGCGTCGTCGATCCGCGCCGAGCCGAGGGTGCCGCCCACGCTGTCGGGCCGGACGAACATGCGGTTCCCCACGCGCGACGGGTCGGGGTGGTCGACCACGGTCGCGATCGCGACGGGCCGGTCGTGCTCGAGGTCGTCGACGACCTCGTCCAGCTCCGGGAACGTCTCCTTGTCGACGCGCTCGACGTACACGTCGAGGATGCCTCCGCAGATCAGGCCGACCTCGAAGGCGTCGTCGTCGCTCACGCCGTAGCGGTGCAGGCGCGGGGTGCCCTCGGCGACGACGGTCTGGGCGAGCTCGTAGACCGCGCCCTCGACGCAGCCGCCGCTGACCGAGCCCACCGCCGACCCGTCGGGGCCGACGAGCATCGAGGCGCCGGGCGGTCTCGGGGCCGAGCGGAACGTCGCCACCACGGTCCCCATGCCGACGGCCTTGCCCTCGCGCCACCACGCCACGAGCGGCTTCAGCACCTCACGCACCGGCCACCACCTCCACGACCTCCTCGAACGCCGCCAGCGAGTGACCGGCGACGAAGGAGTCAACGTACGGGAGCGCCGCAGCCATCCCCTGCTGCACGGGTTGGTAGCCGGCGATGCCCTTGTGCGGGTTCACCCACACCACGTGGTGAGCCAGCCGGTGCAGCCGGGACATCTGCTCGCCGAGCAGAGCCGCGTCGCCGCGCTCCCAGCCGTCGCTGAACAGCACGACCACCGCGCCACGCACCAGCCCGCGCTGGCCCCAGCGGTCCAGCAGCACCTGGAGGCCCTCGCCGAGGCGGGTGCCACCGGACCAGTCGGGGACCGTCTCGCCGGCGCTGACGAGCGCGCGATCGGGGTCGCGCAGCTTCAGCGCGCGGGTCAGCCGGGTGACCCGGGTGCCGACGCTGAACACCTCCGTGGGTCCGGCCGACGACATCCGGTGGGCCAGCCGGAGCAGCGCGTCGACGTACCCGCTCATCGAGCCGGACACGTCGACCAGCAGCACCACCCGCCGCGCGCGGGTGGAGCGGTGCCGGTGCGCGATCTCGACCGGCTCCCCCATCCGGGACAGGGTGCGTCGCAAGGTGGCGTGCGCGTCGACACTGCCGCGGGGCGCGGGCCTGCGTCGGTACGACGTGCGCGTCGGTGGCCGGACCGGGAGCGCGGCGAACAGCGCGGCCAGCCGGGCGCGCTCGGCGGCGTCGAGCCGGGCGATGTCGCGGTGCCGCAGCACCTCGAGGTCGGAGGCCGCGACCCGGAGCACCTCGGCATCGGGCTCACCCTCGCCCGGCTCGCCGTCGCCCGCGTCGAGCGGCGCCTCGGTGACCAGGGTGAGCGCCGGCTTGCGCGGGGAGATCCCGAGGGCGAGGTCCTCCAGGAACCACGCCGAGAACACCTGGTCGTAGGCCTCGAAGTCCTCGGGGCCGGTGCAGAGCGTGGCTCGGCCGGCCCAGTAGGTCGACCAGCGGTCACCCAGGTCGAGGGTGGCGACGGCCAGGAGGAAGGTCTGCGAGCGGTCCGCCGTGACGACGAGTCCGGCAGCCCGCAGGGCACGGGTGAACCCGAGCAGGAGCTCGTCGGGTGCGTGCACGGCGCCGGTCACGGTCGACCTAGGCCGTCAGGATCCGGTCCAACGCCGCCCGGACACGGTCGGCGTCCTCCCGGTGCTTGATCGCGGCGCCGAGCGTGCGGGCCGCGCTCTCGACGTCGATCTCCTGGGCGCCGATGCGGTCGAGCGCCCGTGCCCAGTCGATGGTCTCCGCGACACCGGGCGGCTTCACGAGCTCGGTGGTGCGGAGCTGCTGGACCAGCGTCACCACCTGCTGGGCGAGCGCGGCGGACACCTCCGGCGCGCGCGACCGCACGATCGCGACCTCGCGGTCGAGCCCGGGATGGTCGATCCAGTGGTAGAGGCAGCGCCGCTTCAGCGCGTCGTGGACCTCGCGCGTCCGGTTCGACGTCAGCACGACCACGGGCGGATGTGTCGCCGAGACGGTGCCGAGCTCCGGGATCGTCACCTGGTAGGTCGAGAGCACCTCGAGCAGGAACGCCTCGAACTCGTCGTCGGCGCGGTCGATCTCGTCGATCAGCAGCACCGCCGGGCTCTCCCGGAGCGCGCGCAGCACGGGACGGGCCAGCAGGAACCGCTCCGAGAACAGCCCCTTCTCGACCTCCTCGACGTCGGCGCCGCCCTGCACGGACTCGACCGCGCGCAGGTGCAGGATCTGCCGCGGGAAGTCCCAGTCGTAGAGCGCCTGCGAGGCGTCGATGCCCTCGTAGCACTGCAGCCGGATCAGCGGGATGTCGAGCGACTCCGCCATCGCCTCGGCCAGTGCGGTCTTGCCGGTGCCGGGCTCGCCCTCGAGCAGCAGCGGCCTCCCGAGCTCGAGCGAGAGGAAGCCGACGGTGGCCAGCGCCTCGTCGCAGAGGTAGCCGGTCGACGACAGCTTCGCGGTCAGGTCCTCCGGCGAGTCGACCAGGGCGGTCACGAGGACTCCCCGGGCAGGTCGGCGGGCCGGTCGATGTCGCGCCCCGTGGCGAGGTCCTCGCAGCTCACCTCATGAACCATACGTTCGCGGAGATATGCGCGTGCGCCGACGTCACCCGAGGCAGAGGCCGCCAGCGGGGCCCAGTGGTCGCGGCCGAGGAGCACCGGGTGGCCGGGGCGTCCGGCGTAGGTGGCGCGCACGAGGTCGTCGCGCCGCGCCCCACGCGACACCCACGCGTCGAGGACGCGCGCCATCACGACGGGGGTCACGTCGGGCAGGTCGACGAGCGTCGAGCACCACGGCGTCGACCTCCGCGGCGGCGTCGGCGAGGGCACCGAGCCCGGCCCGCAGCGAGGCGCCCATCCCCTCGTCCCAGTCCTCGGCGACCACGACGGACACGTCCGGGACACCGTCGAGCAGCGGGGCCGCGTCGTCCGCGGCCGCGCCCAGCACGACCGTCACCGCGGCGGCGCCGGCAGCGTCGAGGCGGCGGACCTGGGTGACGACGGCGGCCTCACCGTCGAGCCTGAGCGTCGCCTTGGGACGGCCGAGGCGACGCCCCGCACCGGCAGCGAGCAGCAGTCCCACCCAGGTGGGTCGAACCCCCGGGGCGACGTCGGTCAGTGGCCGGGCCCGGGCTGCCGCGACATCGGCACCCAGACCGTGAACCGGTCCGCGCGGTACGTCGAGCGCGACACCTCGACGGCCACCCGGTCGGCGAAGGCGCGGCGGGCGACCCGGAGCACGGCATTGCCGGCGGTGATGCCGAGCAGCTGTGCCTCCGGCTCGGCGGCGACACCGGCATCGATCGAGTCCTCGCCCCAGGTCGGCGCAAGGTGGCGTCGCTCGAGCTCGTCGTACAGCGACAGCGGGAGGTTCTCCATCAGGCCCGGCACCATGGTCGCGGCGAGGTACGCGTCCTCGACGCACATCGGCACCTGGTCGGCCAGGCGGAGGCGTTGCCAGTGCAGGACGCGTTCGCCGACGCCGATCTCGAGGGCGCGGGCGACACCGGGACCAGCCGACTCCATGCGCGCGAGCAGCGTGCGCGCCCCGGGCTTCATGCCCCGGTGGGTCATCTCCTCGGTGAAGCCGGTGAGGCGCGGAGACTGCTCGTGACGGTTGTTGGCCACGAACGTGCCGCGCCCCGGGATCCGCTCGAGCAGGCCTTCGGCGACCAGCGCGTCGAGCGCCTGGCGCACCGTCATCCGGGCCACGCCGAAGTGGTGGACGAGCTCGCGCTCCGAGGGGGCAGGCGTGCCGGCCTCGGCTCCTGCGACCAGGGAGCGGACGTACTCGCGCACCTGCACGTGCTTGTGGACAGCGCCGCCCGGCGCCGGCACGGTTGCGGGCCGGGCTTGAATGGCCGCTTCACCCATCGCGCTTCCCCTTCGCGAGTGTGGCCCCCGTCATCGGTTGCCCCACTCTAGACCTGTCCAGGCCAGCACGGGTATGACTCGGAAAGACCCCTCGCGGCGCCCTTACTCGGACGTAATGGCACGTAGTACGTCGAGCCGGGCAGCCCTCCGGGCCGGGAACACGGCCGCGAGGACACCCAGGAGACCCGAGCCGACCAGGAAGATCGCCAGCGCGGTCCACGGGATCGCGAGGTCGGTCAGGCCGTCGTCGCGCAGTGCGCGGACCACCGCGGAGCCGAACGCCACACCCATGACGACGCCCAGGACGGCGCCGAAGACGGCGACCACGATCGCCTCGAGCCGGATCATCGTGCGCAGCTGGCTGCGGCTGACGCCGACCGCCCGGAGCAGGCCCACCTCGCGGGTCCGCTCGATCACCGACAGGCTCAGCGTGTTGACCACACCGAGGATCGCGATGATCACCGAGAGGCCGAGCAGGCCGTAGATGAAGCTGAGGAACTGGTTGATCTGGGTCTTCTGCTCCGCGGCGTAGCCCTCGGGGTCCTTCACCGTGACCGTCGGCAGGTCCTTGACGACCTTCTCGATCTCGTCGCGGACGGTGTCGGTGTCCGCGGCCGGGTCCTTGGTGACGTAGACGAGCGAGTCGAGCGGCGCCAGGCCACCCTTCAGCAGGGTGTCCGGGGTGACGAGGTACGACGCGCCCACCGGGTTGGCGCCGCCGAAGATGGCGACGACCTTCAGCGGGACCGTCGCGCCCTGGAACTCCATCTTCACCGTGCTGCCGAGCTTGAGCTTCTTCCCGTCCGCCGTGCTCTGGACGACCGCGACCGTTCCCGGGCCGAGGTCGGAGAGAGTGCCCTGGAGCATCGGGAACTTCAGCGCCGCCCCGAGGTCCTTGGGCTCGACCGCGCCGACGAACGTGCCGCTGCCGTCGACCTTCGGGAAGGCCGTGCGCAGGGCGGTGACGGACTGGACCCCGTCGAGGCGGCGGACCTCCTCGGCCACCGCAGGCGAGAAGGCCTGGCCGACCACGTTGGACACGATGAACTGCGAGCTGAGCGTCTTGCTGATCGCGGTGTCGGTGCTCGCCGAGGCCGAGGCGCCGAAGACGGCCATCATCGACATCAGCGCGAGGCCGATCATCAGCGCGCTGGCCGTGGCGGAGGTGCGCCGCGGGTTGCGCAGGGAGTTCTCGGTGGCGAGCGTGCCGATCGTCCCGAACACCCGGCGGTAGCCCAGGCCGAACAGCCGGATCAGCGGCCGGCCGAGGAACGCGCTGGCGAGCGAGACGCCGATGAGGGCGAGCAGGATGCCGAGCCCGAGCAGGATCAGGCCCGCGGTGCCGTCGTCGGACCGGAGCCCGAAGAACATGCACCCCGCGCCGATGACCAGCATCGACAGCCCGATCGCGACCCGCCTGCGGAGTGCGCCCTCGGGCAGCGCGACGTCGTCGCGGAGCGCAGCGACGGGAGCGATCCGCGAGGCCCGCCGGGCCGGCAGCAGGCCCGCGATGGCGGTGACGACGATGCCGACGACGTAGCTCGCGATGACCGCGGTGAGGGTGACCGGGAAGTCCGCCTGGCTCAGGTCGAGGCCGAAGAGGCCGAACAGCCACCGCAGCCCGAGGGCCAGGAGGTAGCCGAGACCGAGTCCTGCGGTCGAACCGATCAGCCCGACCACCACCGCCTCGGCCAGCACCGAGCGGTTCACCTGGCGGCGGGAGGCGCCCAGGGCCCGCAGCAGCGCGAGCTCGCGGCTGCGCTGCGCGACCAGGATCGAGAACGTGTTGATGATGAGGAAGATGCCGACGACCAGCGAGACCCCGGCGAACACGAGGAGGAACGTCGTGATGAAGCCGAGGATCTGGTCGAGGCTCTTCTTGTTCTGCTCGACCACGTCGTCACCGGTGCGCGCGACGACGCCCTCGGGGAGCACCTTCTGCGCCGCGTCGGCGAGCTCCTTCTGGGAGACGCCGTCGGCGGCACTGAGCGAGATGCCCGTGTAGACGTCCTTGCCGCCGAAGAACCGGTCCTGCATCTCCTGCTTGTCGAAGACGGTGATCGTGGCTCCGCTGGTGCCGCCGGCCCCGAAGTCGACGGTGCCGACGAGCTCGGCCTCCATGGCCGGCGGGTTGCCGGGCGTGGCGAGCTTCACCGTGTCGCCGATGTCGTACCCCGCCTCGTCGGCGGTCTTCTCGTCGAGCGCGATCTGCCCGGGGGCATCCGGGACCTTGCCGTCGACCAGGCTCAGCACCGGGTCTCCCGCGAGGTTCTCGACGCCGGTGTAGTTGAACGCGAGCCCGGGCGGGCCGTTGCCGCCGACGACCTTGCCGTTCTTCCCGATGACGAAGACCGTCTGCAGGGTGTCCTGCGCGTAGACCTTGCCGACCTCGGGCAGCCCCTCGAGCTCGGTGGCCAGGGACGCCGGCATCGTGCGGGCGTCCTGGAACGAGTCGAAGTCGTTGGCGCCCTTGTAGGCGACCTCCACGTCGGCGGTCGATCCCTCGATGATCTTGTCGAAGGCGCCGCCCATGGCGTTGGTGAAGATCAGCGTGCCGGCCACGAAGGCCACGCCGAGGATGATCGCGAAGGCGCTCAGCAGCAGCCGGACCTTGCGAGCGACGAGGTTGCGCCACGTCACCTTCCACATGGCGTCAGGCCCCCGCCTCGTCGGTGGGCGTCCGGTGCGCGGTCGCAGCCGCCGGCTGGGTGAACAGCGTCATCCGCTCGAGCACACGCTCCGCCGTCGGGTCACGCATCTCCTCGACGACCCGGCCGTCGGCGAGGAAGACCACCCGGTCGGTGTAGCCGGCCGCCACGGGGTCGTGGGTCACCATCACGACGGTCTGGCCGAACTCGTCCACGGACCGCTGGAGGAGGGTGAGCACCTCGGCGCCGGAGCGGGAGTCGAGGTTGCCGGTGGGCTCGTCGGCGAAGACGATCGCCGGCTTGCTGACCAGGGCGCGCGCCACGGCGACGCGCTGCTGCTGCCCGCCGGACAGCTCGTTGGGCCGGTGGCCGAGGCGGTCGCGGAGGGCCACGGTCTCGATCACCGTGTCGTACCACTCCTGGTCGGGCTTGCGCCCGGCGATCGACAGCGGCAGCAGGATGTTCTCCTCCGCCGTCAGCGTGGGCACCAGGTTGAAGGACTGGAAGACGAAGCCGATCCGGTCCCGGCGCAGCCGGGTGAGCTGCTTGTCCTTCTGCTGGGACAGGTCGGTGTCGCCGATGCGGACGCTGCCGCTCGTCGCCTTGTCGAGCGCGGCGAAGCAGTGCATGAGCGTCGACTTGCCGGAGCCGGAGGGCCCCATGACGGCGGTGAACTGGCGGCTGTAGATGTCCAGGGTCACGCCGTCGAGGGCGCGGACCTCGGCTCCCCCGGTGCCGTAGACCTTCGTGAGGTCCTGGACACGCGCGGCAACGCCGTCGGCGGATGGGGTGGCGGTGGAGGCGGCACTGTCGTTCACGATCGTCCCTCACGTCGTGTGGTGTCGGTGAGCACCATGGGTCCCGAGTGGCTCGGTGACGAAACTACTGGCACCGTCCGACGGACCGCGACCCGGTATTGCCCTGACCCGCCCCTGAGCCGCGTCCTGGCTACTTCGGGAAGGCCCGCTGGTAGAGGCGCTCGAGGTCGGGCGACCATGCGGCCGAGAAGCCGCAGAGGCTGACCGCGCCCTGGCTGCCGCTGATGAGGTAGCGCTTCCCCTCCTCGAGGTCGAACAGTCCGGCCTCGGAGATCGGCCGGTCCATCGTCTGCACGACCACCTGAGGGGCGTCGCCGCCGGCGTACCAGTGGTCGACCTCGACCGTCGCCTCGTTGCCCTCCACGGTGGTGACCGAGCCGCTGAACGCCTCGGAGAAACCGGAGAGGGTCTTGGCGTTGGGCATCATGCACTTCGCCCCGATGCCACCCTCGAGCTTCAACACGACGGCCTCCGGCGTGCCCTTGTCGGACGGCTCGGACGAGGTGTCGTCACCGCCACAGCCCGAGACGAGCGTCGTGGCCGCGAGCACGGCGAGGGCGACGAGGGTGGTGCGCACCGGTCCAGTCTGACTCACGACTCCGCTCCGGCGACGACAGCATCGCCGATCGGCGTACGCCGGTAGACGACGGACCGCCCGCGACGCGCGCGGCTGACCAGCCCGGCCTCCCGCAGCACGCGGAGGTGGTCCCCCACCGCGCCCAGGCTGTGCCCGCTCGTGCGGACGAGCTGGGTGGTCGAGGCCGGGTTCTCGAGCAGGAGGAGCAGGTCGGCGCGGGAGGGGCCGAGGAGCCGGCCCAGCGCCTCCGGGGTGCTGGGCTCGGTCTCCCAGAGGGCCGCGCTGCCGCGGGCCGGGTAGACGATCGTGGGGTGCCACGGGGGCTCGGTGTAGGTGGCAAGGCTCGGGTGCACGAACACCGACGGCACGAACATCAGCCCCCGGCCGTCCAGGACGGCCCGCTCGTCCGGCCGGCTGCTGATGTCCAGCCCGCCCTCGCGCCAGCGCAGTGTCGGGTGCAAGCCCTCCAGCGCCGCCGCCCACCCGCCGCTGACGAGCCGGTCGGCCCGGTGCAGGACGTCACGCTCGTTGATGGCGAGCAGCTGCGGCCAGTCCGGGCCGATCAGCAGGTGCCACATCCGCTCGAGCGCGTCGGCGAGCCAGTGGGTGACGTCGCGACGCTCCAGCACCGCGCGGACGTCGTCGGCCACCGGGGGCTGCAGCGACAGGGCCCGGGCGATCTGCTCCCTCGCGATGTCCCTCGGGGTCGCCCGGATCGCCGCGAGGTCGTCGTCCGGCGTCCGCGCCAGTCCGACCGGCGGAGGCGAGGTGAGGTCGACGCCCCAGTCGGCCGGCCGCAGGGCCCGGAGCACGCGGGCGTCGAGGTCGTGGCGCACCTCGGCGTACCGCTCCGCCCAGCGGGAGGTCCGGAACGCCCGGCCGGTCGGGGTGCGGCTGTCCGGTCGGTCGAGCCGGCGGTGCAGGGACTCGAGCTCACCCATCGGGGCGATCGCGAAGCGGCTCGCGGCCAGGTCGCCGGGGCCGATCTCGATCGAGAGCACGCCGCCTCCACGTTTCGCCAGGTGACGAAACAGTATCGTGCCGTGTCGCGCGGCTCCAGCCTGGTCTCATGACGACCGAGCCGAAGGCCACCTACGGCGCCCTCATGCGCGCCCGCGGCGTGCCCCTGCTGTTCGGGCTCTCGCTCGCGCACGTGCTGGGGTCGTCGCTCCAGATGTTCGCGCTGTCCGTCGTGGTCTACGAGCAGACCGGGTCCGCGGCGTGGTCGAGCACCGCGTTCGCGGCCGGCTTCCTCCCGCAGCTGCTGGGCGGGGCGCTGCTGACCTCGCTCGCCGACCGGCTGCCCGCACGCCCGGTGCTCGTGGCCAGTGCCGCGATCCGGGCCGCCGTCGGGCTGCTCCTCTGCCTGGGCGACCTGTCGCCGGCCGTGGCGATCGGGGTCGTCGCCCTGATGGCCGTCTGGGCTCCGCTCCCGCAGGCCGTCCAGTCCGCCCTGGTCAGCCGGCTGCTCACCGGCGACCTCTACGTCCTCGGGCGCTCGGTCTTCAACGTCATCTCGTACGGCGCGCAGCTGCTCGGCCTGGCCCTCGGCGGCGCCGTCATCGCCGCTCTCGGGGCGTCGACCACGTTCGCCACCGCGGCCGGCACCCAGGTGGTCGGCATGCTCGCCGCCCTGGCCATCCCGGTCACCGGCCTGGTGAAGCCGGAGGGCCGCTGGCGTCCGGGCGAGACCTGGAGCGGCAACCTCACGCTGCTCCGCGATCGCACGGTCCGCCACATCCTGCTCTCGTGGTGGGTGCCCATCACGCTGCTGGTCGGCGCCGAGGCGATCATCGTCGCCTACGTCGGCGAGAGGGGCGACTCCCCCGACTCGGCGGGCCTGCTGCTCGCGGCGTTCCCCGCCGGCGCCCTTCTCGGCGACCTCGTGGTCGGGCGCTGGGTGTCCCCGGAGGGCCGGCGCCGCTCGGTGCCCTGGCTGTTCGTCCTGGTCGGGCTGCCCCTGGTGCCGCTGGCCTGGGGGCCGTCCACCCCGGCGACCCTGCTGCTCTTCGCCGTGGCCAGCGCCGCGACGGCGTACCAGCTCGGCGGGCAGCAGGACTTCCTCGACGCCCTGCCCGAGGACCGTCGCGGGCTCGCCTTCGGCCTGCTGGGCACCGGCATGATGACCGGCCAGGGCATCGGACCGGTCGCGGCCGGTGGCCTCGCCGACCTGGTCGGGGCCGCCGTCACCATCACCGTGCTCGGCAGCCTGGTCGTCGTCGCGGCGGTGTTCCTCGCCCGCCTCCCTCAGCGGACGCGCCCGCAGCCGGGACTAGAACATGTGTTCGAAGCGTCGTAGTCTCGGAGCATGACGCTCGCGGTCCAGCCCTCGCTCTTCGACGAGCCCGCGGCCGCACCCTCGCTGGCCCCGCCGACGGGTCGGGTCCGGCGCACGATGCTCACCCGAGGCGCCTGGGTCGACCTGCTCCCGGGCTGGCTCAGCGGCTCGGACGCGCTCTTCGAGGAGCTCGTCCACACGGTGCCGTGGCGGGCCGAGCGTCGGCAGATGTACGACCGCGAGGTCGACGTCCCCCGGCTGCTGTCCTTCTACGGTGAGGACGACCCGCTCCCCCACCCGCTGCTCGACGAGGCACGGCGGCTGCTCAGCGAGCACTACGGCCCCGAGCTCGGTGAGTCCTTCCGCACCGCCGGCCTCTGCTTCTACCGCGACGGCCGAGACAGCGTCGCCTGGCACGGCGACCGCATCGGCCGGGGCCGGTCCCACGACACGATGGTCGCGATCCTGTCCCTCGGCGACGCCCGCAGGCTGGCCCTGCGCCCCCACGGAGGCGGGTCCGGCCGGACCCTCGCCTTCCCCGTCGGCCACGGCGACCTCCTCGTCATGGGCGGCTCCTGCCAGCGCACCTGGGAGCACGCCGTCCCCAAGACGACCAAGCCCTGCGGCCCCCGGATCTCCGTCCAGTTCCGCCCCAGAGGCGTGCTCTAGTCCCGCCTCACGTCTGCGAGAGGTTGGGGAGTTCTTCCGGCCGCATGTGCCGGAAGAACTCCCCAAACTGCCCGAACACCAGCCACACCGCCTCCCCCTTCTCAAGCGCGCCGCTCACGCACCCAGGCGGTCGGGCGCGTGACGAGGGCCCGAGCGGGGCTGCGGATGGGCATGGACTGAGCGGAGGACGCGGAGCGGCCTGCCCGAACACTCACGAGGCGTGGCGTCACGTCGCACGACGCGACCCCAGCGTTGAGCCGTCGGACGACACGGCGAGGTTCGGACAGGGCGCGCAGAGGCCGCCGCGCAACCAGGGCAGCCACGAGCAAAACCACGAGGGGCCCGGCCAGATCGGCCGAGCCCCTCGATGGATGAAGCGGGGTGGATCAGAAGTCCATGCCACCCATGCCGCCGTCGCCACCCGGCATCGCCGGGCCGGCCTTCTCCGGCTTGTCCGCCACGACCGCCTCGGTCGTGAGGAACAGAGCCGCGATGGAGGCAGCGTTCTGCAGCGCCGAGCGCGTGACCTTGGCCGGGTCGAGGATGCCCTCGGCGACCATGTCGACGTACTCGCCCGTGGCGGCGTTGAGGCCGTTGCCGGGCTTGAGGCTGCGGACCTTCTCCACCACGACGCCACCCTCGAGACCGGCGTTGATCGCGATCTGCTTGAGCGGGGCCTCGGTGGCCTGGCGCACGATGTTCGCGCCGGTGGCCTCGTCACCCTCGAGGTCCAGCTTCTCGAACGCCGCGGCGCTCGCCTGGAGCAGGGCCACGCCGCCGCCGGCGACGATGCCCTCCTCGACGGCAGCCTTCGCGTTGCGAACGGCGTCCTCGATGCGGTGCTTGCGCTCCTTGAGCTCGACCTCGGTGGCCGCGCCGACCTTGATGACCGCAACACCGCCGGCCAGCTTGGCCAGGCGCTCCTGCAGCTTCTCGCGGTCGTAGTCGGAGTCGCTCTTCTCGATCTCGTTGCGGATCTGGTTGACGCGACCCTGGATCTGGTCGGCGTCGCCCGCGCCCTCGACGATGGTCGTCTCGTCCTTGGTCAGGACGACCTTGCGCGCCTGGCCGAGGAGCTCGAGGCCGGTGGACTCGAGCTTGAGGCCGACGTCCTCGCTGATGACCTGGCCACCGGTCAGGATCGCGATGTCCTGCAGCATGGCCTTGCGGCGGTCGCCGAAGCCCGGCGCCTTGACGGCGGCGGACTTGAAGGTGCCGCGGATCTTGTTGACGACCAGGGTGGCCAGGGCCTCGCCCTCGACGTCCTCGGAGATGATCAGCAGCGGCTTGCCGGACTGCATGACCTTCTCGAGGATCGGGAGCATGTCCTTGACGTTCGAGATCTTCTGGTTCGCGACCAGGATGTAGGCGTCCTCGAGGACGGCCTCCATGCGCTCCGGGTCGGTCATGAAGTACTGCGAGACGTAGCCCTTGTCGAAGCGCATGCCCTCGGTCAGCTCGAGGTCGAGCCCGAAGGTGTTGCTCTCCTCGACGGTGATGACGCCTTCCTTGCCGACCTTGTCCATGGCCTCGGCGATGATCTCGCCGACCTGGGTGTCAGCCGCGGAGATGGACGCCGTCGAGGCGATCTGCTCCTTGGTCTCGACGTCCTTGGCCATGCTGAGCAGCTGCTCGGAGACGGCCTCGACGGCCTTCTCGATGCCGCGCTTGAGCGCCATCGGGTTCGCGCCGGCCGCGACGTTGCGCAGTCCCTCGCGAACCATGGCCTGGGCGAGGACGGTGGCCGTCGTCGTGCCGTCGCCGGCGACGTCGTCGGTCTTCTTCGCGACCTCCTTGACGAGCTCGGCCCCGATCTTCTCGTAGGGGTCCTCCAGCTCGATCTCCTTGGCGATCGAGACACCGTCGTTGGTGATCGTGGGGGCGCCCCACTTCTTCTCCAGGACGACGTTGCGTCCCTTGGGACCGAGGGTCACCTTGACCGCGTCGGCGAGCGTGTTCATGCCACGCTCGAGGCCGCGTCGGGCTTCCTCGTTGAATGCGATGAGCTTGGGCATAACTCCTGCGGTTCCTCACGCGTGAAGTCGTGGAAGGCTGTGTCGACGCCCGCGACGGACGGTCCGGCTGACCCGGCGATCCCTTCTCGCCGACGCTGGTGGACCTCGTCTCCACAGCCCGTGATGATCTGTCACTCTCAACCTCAGAGTGCTAAATGCATGTTTAGCACTCGCCTAGGGCGAGTGCAAGGAGAGCCCCGGCCACCGACGGGCTGACCTGGGGTTCCACCCCGGTCCAGACCATCTGTCACGTCGGTCTAGACCGTCTCACGGGGCTTGCCCGAACCGTTGACCGCCCCGTCAGGCACCCCTATCTTGAGAGCACCTCGTGGGTGCGACGGGGTTTCGGCCGGAGAAGCGCGAAAGCGGTTCTCCGGCCAACTACTTTTTCCCACCTGCGGCCGTTCTGGCGCGTATCACGCGGGCCACCAGGCGGCTCCTCGTCGACATGAGGACCCAGCCCACCAGCGCCGACCACCGGACGACGGCCCACCTCGACGAGCACGTCACCTGCACCTGCGGCCAGGAGCTCGACGTCTGCCGGCACGACCACTGCCCGCGCTGCGGCCACCGGCTCGCCGCCCCCGCCCTCCTGTTCGCGGCCTGAGTCCGCCACCGCCCGGGATCCCCGGACCGCTGGCCTGCGTCGTACCGGTGCCCGACACTGGAGCGTCAGCACCCCGGAGGTCCCCATGAGAGCCCTGATCGGCGCCGCCGTCGCCGCCGCCGTCCTCGTCCTCGGTGGGCTGCCCGCCCTCGCGCTCGTCCTCGACGACGACCGACGACTCGGACCGGGCGCAGCACAGCACAGCGGTCCCGGCGCACGAGCGGGGCGAGGAGCACGGCCTGGGGCACGGCCTGGGGCACGGCCAGGGCCAGGACCGTGGCGGCGCCCAGATGTGGGGCGGCCCGCTCGGCGGCGAGCTCCCGCCCCGGGTCGAGAAGTGCCTGCGCGGCGCCCCCGAAGGACCGTTCCCGGAGCGCGGGCAGGGCCGGACGAAGGAGAAGAGCGACGCGACCGAGGTCCCCCGCTGGCGCGAGAAGAGCCTGCGGACCTTCGCCCGCTGCCTGCCGCTCCTGGAGAAGGCGCCCCCGCCGCCCGCCCAGGGCTGACTCGCCGGGCCCTCAGCCGCTGCTCTCGCGGACCACCAGGTGGGTGGGCAGGACCGCCTGGCGAGGAGGTACGTCGGGGTCGGCGAGCTGCTCGAGCAGCATGTCGACCATGGCCCGACCCATCTCCTCGGGCGACTGGTGCACCGAGGTGAGCGGCGGGATCGGTGCTCAGCGCGACCGGCGAGTCGTCGAACCCGACCACGGCCACGTCGTCGGGCACCACGCCGACCGGCGTCGCGGAGCACCTGGAGGGCCGCGGCGGCCATCGGGTCGTTGGCGCAGAAGACGCGCGTCCAGGTCGGGGCGGCGCTCGAGGAGCTCGCGCCATCGCGCGGCGCGCCGCTCTCCTGGCTGAAGTCCCCGCTGACGACGAGCGACTCGTCCGAGCTCCCGGCCGGCCTCGGCAGCGCCTGGCGGAAGCCCTCGTAGCGGTCCCGGCCGGCGCCCATGTCGAGCGGCCCGGTGATCGTCGCGACGTGTCGGCGGCCGAGACGCGAGCAGGTGCTCGGTGGCGAGGCGGGCGCCTGTCGTGTTGTCGACGTCGACGCTGCGGCGTCCCGGGCGACCAGGCCCTGCCCGCCGACGACCATCGGCAGCTCCGCGCGACCGGATCGACTGCGGGAGCGCGTCGTCGTCGTGCAGCGAGAGCAGCAGCACGCCGTCGACGTGCTGGCGGGACAGGTAGCTCTCGAAGGTCGCGGTCCGCGGTGCCGGCCTGCGACAGCATGCAGGACCAGCTGCCGGCCGGCCTCGTCGTGCGCGGCGCTGATCCCGCGCACGACGCCGGCGAAGAACGGCTCGCCGAAGATCCGCTCCTCCGACTCCGCGATGACCAGCGCCACGGTGTCCGTGCGCCGCGTCATGAGCGTCCGCGCCGCGGCGTTCGGGCACGTAGCTCGAGCTCGGCGACCGCGTCGAGGACGGCCTGGCGGCTGCGCTCGGAGACGTTGTCGGCCCCGTTGATCACCCGCGACGCCGTGCCGCGTCCGACGCCCGCGCAGGGCCGCGACCTCCTCGAGGGTCGGCCCGCCGGTGGTCGCGCGCGTCATGGCGTCAGTATGGCGCTGCGGTGGGCCCGGACGAACTCGCCGTACCAGCGGCCGCTGCTCTTCACGGTGCGTCTCTGGGTGGCGTAGTCGACGTGCACCAGCCCGAAGCGCACGGCGTACCCCTCGGCCCACTCGAAGTTGTCGAGCAGCGACCAGGCGAAGTAGCCGGCGAGCGGGCACGCCCGCCGCGATCGCGCGCCGGCAGGCGTCGACATGGGCCTGGAGGTAGGCCACGCGGCCCGGGTCGTGGACCGAGCCGTCGGGAGCGGGCTCGGTCCTCCCAGGCCGACCCGTTCTCGGTGACGTAGAGCGGCACGTCGGTGTAGCCGGCGACCCGCTGCAGCACCTCGCAGCAGGCCGTCGGGGTCGACGCCCCAGCCGTTCGCGGCCACGGTGCTCGTGCGGGACGCGAACTCGACCTCGCCGAGCTGCCCGGGTAGGCGCCGGCCCGGACGACGTGCCGCGTGTAGTAGTTGACGCCGAGGAAGTCGAGCGGGACGCGAGATCACCTCGAGGTCGCCCTCGCTGGACCCAGCCCAAGTCGGGGAGACCGGCTCGAGGTCGGACACGCACGTCCGCCGGGTAGCGGCCCTGGAGCATCGGGTCGAGGAACCACCGGTTCTGCAGACCGTCGACCCGCCGGGCGGCGTCGCACGTTCGCCGCGGTCGGTCGTCGACCGGGGTCACCGGGTAGAGGTTCAGCGTGATGCCGACCTGCGCGTCGGGGCACAGCGGCCCGGATCGCCGTCGACAGCCGAGTCCGTGGCCGAGCATGCAGGTGGTGGGCCGCGGCCAGCGCGTCCTCCGGGTCGGTGCGACCGGGCGCGTGCCGCCCCGAGCCGTAGCCGAGGAACGCCGAGCACCACGGCTCGTTGAGCGTCGTCCAGTCGCTTGACCCGGTCGCCGAGCGCGCGTGCGCGACCACGCCGGCCATCTCGGCGAACCGGACGGCGGTGTCGCGCTCCGGCCAGCCGCCCGCGGTCCTCGAGGGCCTGCGGCAGGTCCCAGTGGTAGAGGGTCAGCCAGGGCTCGATGCCCGTGCTCGAGCAGCCGGTCGACGAGCCGGTCGTAGAAGTCGAGGCCCTCGCTCGTTGACGGCACCGCCGCCGGGCAGCACCCGCGGCCAGGACGACCGAGAAGCGGTACGCCGCGACGCCGAGCCCGGCCAGCAGGGCGACGTCCTCGCCGTACCGGTGGTAGTGGTCGTCGGCGACGTCGCCGGTGTCGCCGCCGCGTCACCCGTCCCGGAGTCCGCGCGAACGTGTCCCAGATCGACGGCGCCCGGCCGTCCTCCGCCGCGGCCCCCTCGATCTGGTAGGCCGCCGTGGCCGCGCCCCAGACGAAACCGGCGGGGAAGGCTCGCGGATCCGGCGGCTGGGCGCCCGGGGAGCTGTCCGAGGTCACGACTTCATCCCTCCCTCCATGATGCCGCCGACGATCTGCCGCCCGAAGAGGACGAACACGACGAGCAGCGGGACGACGCCGAGCAGCGTGCCGGCCATGACCAGCGCCTGATCGGTGTAGTAGCCGCCGGACAGGCGCGAGAGGGCGACCTGGACGGTGGGGTGGTCGAGGTCGAGCACGAGGTACGGCCACAGGAAGTCGTTCCACCGCTCCATGAAGGTCAGCAGCGCCGAGGACGGCGGCGGCGGGCCTCAGCACGGGGAAGACGCACGAACCAGAACACCTGCCAGGTCGAGCAGCCGTCGAGGCGCGCAGCGTCGAGGAGCTCGTCGGGAATCGTCTGCAAGCAGAACTGGCGCATGAAGAAGACGCCGAAGCCGCTGACGACGAACGGCAGGATCACGGCCTGCAGCGTCCCGGCGAGGTGCAGCTTGGCCATCAGCATGTAGAGCGGCACCACGCCCAGCTGGATCGGGATCATCATGGTGACCACGACCGCGAGCATCAGCCCGTCGCGTCCGCGGAACCGCAGCTTCGCGAAGGCGAAGCCGGCCATGCAGCTGGTGAGCACGACGCACACCGTCGCCGTGATCGCGACGACGAAGCTGTTCACCACGGCCTGGGTGAACATGACGTCCGCGTTGTCGAGCACCCGGCGGATGTTGTCGTCGAGCTGGTCGCCCGGGGTGAGCGGCGGTGGCAGCGACGAGATCTCGTCGTTGGGCCGCGACGCCATGACGACCATGAAGTAGAGAGGGAACACCGACACCGCGGTGATCAGCGCGAGGAGCGGCGCCGTGGTCCGCGACCCGCGCCGCCGGACGCGCCGTGTCCTGGTCGTCAGGAGCGGGAGGGGCAGGGCCTCGACGGGTGCCTGGTCCGGGCGCTGCTCGACCACCGAAGGGGCCTGGACGCCGGTCATGTCGCCGACCTCACCCTGCGCAGCAGCAGCACGTTGAGGGCGCCCACGACGGCGATGACCAGGAACATCACCCACGCGATCGTCGCGGCGTACCCGAAGGCCTGGCCGGTGAACGCCTTCTCGGTGAGGTACATCGTCAGCGTCTGGAACTGCCGGGTGGTGCCGCCGCTGATCGCGTTGGCGCCCGAGTTGAAGATGAGGGGCTCGGTGAAGAGCTGGATGCCGCCGATCGTCGAGATGAGCGTCGCGAACACGATGGTCGGGCCGCAGCATCGGCACGGTCACGAGCCAGAACTGCTTGCGCGCGCTCGCGCCGTCGATCTCGGCGGCCTCGTAGAGCTCCTGCGGCACGGACTGCAGCGCGGCCAGGAAGATCAGCGCGTTGTAGCCGGTCCAGCGCCAGTCGACCATCACCGAGATCGCCAGCCACGACGACCACTTGTGGTCCTGCCAGCCGATCGGGTCGACACCGACGTGGGCGAGCAGCCAGTTGGCGAGCCCGAAGTCGCGCGCGAAGACGAGCGTGAAGATGATGCCGACCGCCGCCACGGACGTGACGTTGGGCAGCAGCACCCCCATGCGCCAGAACGTCCGGCCGCGGATCCTGCGGTTGAGCAGCTGGGCGATCATCAGCGCGAGCAGGAGCTGCGGGACGGTGGCCACGACGAAGATGCCGAGCGTGTTGCCCAACGCGTTCCAGAAGTACGGGTCGGTGCACGAGCGCCTGGTAGTTGTCGGGTCCCACCCAGGTGTGCCCGCCGAGCAGGCTCCAGTCGTGCAGGGAGACCCAGAAGGTGAAGCCGAGGGGGAAGAGCCCGAAGACGGCGAAGACCAGGAAGTACGGCGAGACCAGCAGGTACGCCGGCCGTGTGGGTGTCGAGCCACGAACGGACGTGGGAGCCGCGTCGTACGGCGGGGGCGGTCACTGTCGCCATGTCGGCTCCTTCCTCGTGTTCCTCGTGTTCCTCGTGTTCGCTCGTGCTGGGTGCTGGTGAGGCCGACGGGTCGCTCTCGGGGCGACGCGACCCGCCGGCCTGTCCGGGATCAGCCCGCGGCGGTCTCGCCGTCCTTGAGAGCGGCGGCCCAGCCCTCCTCGGAGCTGCGCTGACCCGACTCGACACTCCGCAAGGCGTTCTCGACGGCGTCCCGCACCGGCTGGTTCTTGGCGCCGAGGAAGGCGGGCTGCAGGTCGCGAGCACCCGGCGACGAAGATCTGGCCGATCGGGGCGTCGTTGAAGTACGTCGTTCGTGGCGTCCTTGAGGGCAGGCTTGTCGTAGAGCGTCGGGTTGGACGGCAGGTTCCCGACCGCGTCGAACGCGGACAGCTGGCCGTCGGCGCTGGTCAGGAAGAACGCCAGCTTGATCGCGAGGTCCTGGTGGTCGCTCGACGGTCGGCACCGCGAGGAACGAGCCGCCCCAGTTGCCGCCGCCACCGGGCACGGACGCGATGTCCCACTTGCCGGCGTTGCCGTCGCCGGCCTGCTCCGTGATGTAGCCGGTCATCCACGCCGGGCAGGCCACGGTCGCGAAGGCGCCGTTCTTGAAGCCCGCGTTCCACTCGTTGGAGAACGACTTGAGCTTCGCGCTGATGCCGGCGTCGACCATCTTCACCGACTCGTCCCAGGCCGCCTTGACGGCCGGGTTGGAGTCCATCACGAACGTGCCGTCCGGGTCGAAGTAGGTGTGGTCGCGCGGTCTGCCTCAGGATCGAGTTGTAGGTGTTCGTGGCGGAGTCGATGAAGTGCACGTCGTCGCTGCCGATGCCGTCCTGGAACTCGCTCACCGACGGTGATGAAGTCGTCCCACGTCGGCCACAGCTTGCTGACCTCGTCGCGGTCGGTGGGCAGGCCGGCCTTCTCGAAGAGGTCGCGGCGGTAGCACATCGCCAGCCCGCCGACGTCGGTGCCGAGACCGATGGTGTCGCTGCCGTCGGCGGTGGTGGCCTGGATGTACTTCCAGTCGAGCCACTGGTCCTTCTCGTCGTTCGAGCCGTGGTCCTGGAAGTTCACGAACTTGTCGGCGCTCTGGAGGAAGTTGACGACCTGGCCCTCCTCGATGGCCACCACGTCGCCCGCCCCGCTGCCCGCGGCGATCTTCTGGGTCAGCGTCGTGTTGTAGGCGCCGAGGTCGCCCTCGGCCGACTCCACGATCTTCACCCCCGGGTTGTCGGCCTCGAACTCCTTGTAGAGGTCCTCGTAGCCGAAGTTGCCGAAGACACTGACCCGGAGGGTGGTGTCCCCGCCGCCCGAGCCGTCCCCGTCGTCGCTCCCGCACGCCGCCAGCGCCGGCACCGACACCACCGCGAGCACTCCGAGGGCCGCGATCCTGCTCCGCACGTTCCGCTTCATTCCGGTCTCCGCTCAGATGGCTCCCATCTCATCTTTGGGAGCGCTCCCACGAACAGTGACGGTGGTCACCCATCCTTGTCAAGGATGTGATGGGAGCGCTCCCAAAATCGTGGGATCGGTCCAGCCCAGTGGAGGCCGCGGCCAGGTCGGTGGCGCGCGACCGGCTGACGGGTCAGCCGCCGGCGACGGCGGGGATGACCGAGATCTGGGTGCCGTCGGGAGTGGCCGTGGCGAGCCCGTCGAGGAACCGGACGTCGTCGTTGCCGACGTAGACGTTCACGAACCGGCGCAGCTCGCCGGTCTCGTCGACGATCCGGGCCCGGATGCCGGAGTAGCTGCCGTCCAGGCTGTCGAGCACCTCGGAGAGGGTGCCGCCCTCGGCGGTGACCTCGGACTCCCCGCCGGTGTAGGTGCGCAGGATCGTGGGGACGCGGACGTGGACGCTCAACGCTGCTCCTGGATCAGTGGTGGATCGGTGCTGGTCAGACTAGGCCGGTGGACACGAAGTCCGAGTACGACGGGTCGATCGTGGCGGTCGGGGCGACCCGGCCGGCGACGGCGTCGAGGGTCTTGAGGCCGTCGCCGGTGTTGAACACGACGGTCTCCTTGTCGGGGTCGAGCCGGCCGGACTCGACGAGCTTCTTGAGCACGCCGACGGTCACGCCGCCGGCGGTCTCGGCGAAGATCCCCTCGGTCCGGGCGAGCAGCTGGATGCCGTCGCGGACCTCGTCGTCGGAGATGTCCTCGACGGCGCCGCCGGTGCGCCGGGCGATGTCGAGCACGTAGGGCCCGTCCGCCGGGTTGCCGATGGCGAGCGACTTCGCGATGGTGTCCGGCTTCACGGGGCGTACGACGTCGTGGCCGGCCTTGAAGGCGGCGCTGACCGGGGAGCACCCGGTCGCCTGGGCGCCGTACAACGTGTAGGGCTTGTCCTCGACCAGCCCGAGCTTGATCAGCTCCTGGAAGCCCTTGTCGACCTTCGTCAGCTGCGAGCCGCTCGCGACCGGGATGACGACCTGGTCGGGGATCCGCCAGCCGAGCTGCTCGGCCACCTCGAACGCCAGCGTCTTCGAGCCCTCGGCGTAGTAGGGCCGGACGTTGACGTTGACGAAGGCCCAGCCCTCCTCCTCGCCGGCGATCTCGGAGGCCAGCCGGTTGACATCGTCGTACGAGCCACGGACCGCGACCAGGGAGCCGCCGTACACCGCGCTCATCTGGATCTTGGCCGGCTCGAGGTCGTGCGGGATGAAGACGACGGTCCGGATGCCCGCGCGGGCACCCGCCGCGGCGACGGCGTTGGCGAGGTTGCCCGTGGAGGGGCAGGCGAAGACCTTGGCGTCGAGCTCACGAGCGGCCGACAGGGCGACCGCGACGACGCGGTCCTTGAAGGAGTGCGTCGGGTTGCCGGAGTCGTCCTTCACGTGGAGGCTGCGCATCCCCAGCTCGCGGGCGAGGTTCCCGGCCTGGAGCAGGCGGGTGAAGCCGGGCTCCATGTTGGGGCTGCTCGTGATGTCGGTCGGAACCGGCAGCAGCGGCTGGTAGCGCCAGATGTTCTTGGGGCCCGCCTCGATCTGGGCGCGGGTCACCGCCTGGAAGTCGTAGCCGATCTCGAGGGGGCCGAAGCACTCCTCGCACGCGTAGAACGGGCCGAGGTCGCGGGTCGCGCCGCACTCCCGACAGACCAGGCCCACGGCGCTGCCGAACGCGCCGGCGCGGTGGGTGGCGGTGGGGTGGCTAGCCACTGATGTGCTCAAGGAGGCCTCCTTCTCATCTTCCCCGGTACGGCGGTCGCACCGGGACGGATGTAGCACCGTCACCGCGACCTGGCCGAAGGCTGTTCGGAGGTTGTCGCTGGCGGGTTGCCGGGGCTTCAGCGGGCCGTGTCCCTCTGCCCCTCTCGATGAGCTGCGACCAGCCTAGAGAGCCCGTCTCACATCGTGCACATCGATCCCGTCATCCGAGACGGGCGTCCACGTCCTGGGCGAGGGTGCGGAGGAGGGTCATCACACCGTCGGGGCCGTCGACGACGAGGTCGGAGCGCTCGACGAGGACGTGCTGCTCGTCGGAGCCGGAGCACACCAGGAAGCCGACCATGCCGCGGCGGCGGAGGTCGGCCACGGCGTCGAAGGCCTCGACGTCGCCGAGGTCGTCGCCGACGAACACGACCGCGTCGGCGTGCAGCTCCTTCTGCAGGGTGCGCACCGCGTTCCCCTTGTCCATGCCGCTGGCCCGGATCTCGACCACCATCCGGCCCGGCTCGGTCACCAGGCCGTAGCGGGCGGCAGCACGCTCGAGCAGCGGGGTGAGCCGGCGCTGGGCCTCGGCAGGGTCGTCGAGTCGGCGGGTGTGGACGGCCACCGCGAGCCCCTTGCTCTCGATGTGTGCGTCACCGAGCCCCTCGCGGCGGAGCAGCTCGGGCAGCTCCGAGATCAGCGTGGCCAGGCCGCGGGGCGGCCGAGGGGAGAGCACCTGGCGGTTGCGGGCCGACCAGCGCTCGTTGCCGTACTGGCCGAGCACGAGGAAGTCACGCCCGAGCGAGGCGATCGACGCCCCGATCTCGTCGAGGTCGCCCAGGGCGACGGCCTGGCGGACCGGGCGGCCGGTGACCACCGCGATCGCCGCGACGTGCTCCGCGAGCCCGACGAGCACCTCGGGTGCGTCGGGGTGGATGTGCGCCTGCTTCGGGTCCTCGACGATCGGCGCCAGGGTGCCGTCGAAGTCGAGGCAGACCACGGCGCGGGAGGCCGCGGCGACGAGGTCGTCGTACCGGCGACGGGCGAGGTCGCTGCGGAACTCCATGTCCCCAGGCTCCATGGCCCCAGCCAACCAGAAGGCAGCCGGGCGCTCGGCCCGGGTCTCAGGCGAAGTCGGCGGTGAGGATCAGCGTGAGCCGGTCCATCGACATCGGGTCGACGGCCGGGAGGACCCGCGCGATGCCGAGGTCCTTGCCGAGAAGCTTGGCCGCCACCTCGAGCTGCGGTGGGTAGTAGATCGTCGTCGCCGGGATCGTGCCGACCCAGTTGTCCGAGCCGACGACCTGCCAGCCGGCGCTGTCGATGAGCGCGGCATAGCGACCGGCGAGGCCGGTGACGTTGGTGTTGTTGAAGACGCTGACGTAGACCTTGCCGCGGTCGATCGTCTCCTCGACCGGCTTGGCCTTCAGGACCACGGCCTGCTCGACCTCGGACGGAGCGGACGCGAGCGCGACCTCCTGGGGCGAACGGTGGTCCCCGCCGGTGAACAGGAAGGCCACTCCGGCCAGCGCCACGGCAGCGGCGCTCATCAGGGCGATCGGCGACGACATCGCGAAGCCCTCGTCGGCCCCGGCCCGCCCGGCCGCGCGGGCACGCGCGACACGTGCCGCGGCGGACGTCACCGACGGGCGCTCACGACGACGCGCGCGACGGGTCGCCATCCGCGACCGGGAGGAGCCGGGGGTCATCTCAGACCTCGAAGCCCAGGCGACGGGCCGAACGGGCCCGCTGCCGAGCAGCGCGCAGCCGACGCAGCCGACGGACGAGGAGCGGGTCGTGGGCGAGCGCGGACGGGCGGTCGATCAGGGCGTTGAGCACCTGGTAGTAGCGCGTCGAGGACATGTCGAACTTCTCGCGGACCGCCTGCTCCTTGGCGCCGGCGTACTTCCACCACTGACGCTCGAAGTCGAGCACCTCACGGTCGCGCTCGGTCAGCTCGTCGGAAGAGGGCCCGGGGGCGGCGGATGCGGCGTTCGCGGGATCCATGAATGAGGCTCCTGTACGGCGGTCGGGTCGTCGCCCCGGCCTTCGAGGTGTCTGCTCGTCCGATTCATCCTAGGCAGAAATGACAACGATGTCATTCCACCCACGCCGGGGTTGCGGGTCACCCGTGAGGGCGTGGAGGGGTCGCGGGAGCCGCCGTAGGGTGGCGTCATGACCAGGAACCGACCAGGCGGTGGTTCCTTCGACATCGTCGTCGTCGCGAACCGGCTGCCCGTGGACCGTGTGGTGGGCGACGACGGCGAGATCACCTGGCGCCGCTCGCCCGGCGGGCTGGTCACCGCCGTCGAGCCGACGATGCGGAAGCACGAGGGCGCCTGGCTCGGCTGGGACGGCGCTCCCGACGGCCCCAGCGAGCGGTTCGAGCAGGACGACATGACGCTCGTCCCGATCCCGCTGAGCGCCCACGAGATCGAGAACTTCTACGAGGGCTTCTCCAACGGCACCCTCTGGCCGCTCTACCACGACGTCGTCGCCAAGCCGGAGTTCCACCGGGAGTGGTGGGAGTCCTACGTCACCGTGAACAAGAGGTACGCCGAGGAGGCCGCCGGACTGGCCGCCGAGAACGGCCTCGTGTGGGTGCACGACTACCAGCTCCAGCTGGTGCCCTCGATGCTGCGCGAGATGCGGCCGGACCTCCGGATCGGGTTCTTCCTGCACATCCCCTTCCCGCCGACCGAGCTCTTCGTGCAGCTCCCGTGGCGCCGGCAGATCCTCGAGGGCCTCCTCGGCGCCGACCTCGTGGGGTTCCAGCGCTCCGGCGGCGCGGAGAACTTCGTCCGCCTGGTGCGCCAGCGCGTCGGCCACAAGACGCACCGCGACCACGTCTACCTCCCCGACGGCCGCACCGTGCAGGCCGACGCCTTCCCGATCTCGATCGACTACCAGGGCCTCGCCGACCTCTCCGTCAGCGACCCCGTGGTCGACCGCGCCAAGCAGATCCGCGAACAGCTCGGCAGCCCTCATCGGGTGCTGCTCGGCATCGACCGGCTCGACTACACCAAGGGCATCTACACCCGGCTCAAGGCGTTCGGAGAGCTGCTGGCCGAGGGCGAGCTGTCCGTCGAGGACGCCGTGTTCGTCCAGGTCGCGACCCCGTCGCGCGAGCGGGTCGACGAGTACCGGCGGTTGCGCGACGAGATCGACCGGCTGGTCGGCCGGATCAACGGCGACTACGGCCGGATCGGACGCCCCGCGATCTCGTACATGCACTCGTCGTACCCCCGCGACGAGATGGCCGCGATGTTCCGCGCGTCCGACGTCATGGTCGTGACGCCGCTGCGCGACGGCATGAACCTCGTCGCCAAGGAGTACGTCGCGTGCCGCGAGTCGGAGGACGGCGCGCTGGTGCTCTCGGAGTTCGCCGGCGCCGCGGACGAGCTGAAGCAGGCGTTCCTGGTGAACCCCTACGACATCGACGGCATGAAGGCCACGATCCTCCAGGCCTGCCGCTCGGAGCCGAAGGACCTGCACCGCCGGATGAAGGCGATGCGCAAGACCGTCCGCACCCACGACGTCGTGGACTGGGCGGACCAGTTCGTCGGCCGGCTGACCGAGATCCGAGCACCCCACGGGCACACCGTCCGCCCGGTGACCCGCGGGTAGCATGACCCGCGTGGATCTGATCCCGAAGCCGGACCAGATCGTCGCTGCTTCCGCCAACGTCGCGCAGAAGGTGTTGTACGGGGGGTTGGCCGATCTCCGTCCCATGCCGCGCACCCTCATCGACGAGGGCACCCTGCGCGAGGTCTACCACTACCGCCCGATGGGCAAGGTCAAGGTCTCCGGCGACCCGGTCCTCCTGGTCACTCCGCTCGCGGCCCCGTCGCTCTGCTTCGACCTCCGCCGCGGCTGCTCGCTCGTCGAGCACTTCGTCAGCCAGGGGCGTCCGACGTACCTCGTGGAGTACGGCGAGGTGTCCTTCCGCGACCGCAACCTCGGCATGGAGCACTGGGTCTCCGAGGTGATCCCCGAGGCCGTGCGCCAGGCCAGTCGGCACGCCGGTGGCCGCCCGGTCCACGTCATCGGCTGGAGCCTCGGCGGCATCTTCGCGCTGCTCACCGCGGCGTCGTGGACGAGCCTGCCGATCGCGAGCGTGACCACGGTCGGCTCCCCGATCGACGTCCGCCAGGTGCCGCTCATCGCGCCCGTCCGTCCGCTGCTCGGCGTCGTCGGCGACAGGGCGTCGGTGATCACGCTGGCCTACCGCGTGATGGGCGGCGTGCCGAAGCCGTTGGTGCGGAGGGCGTTCCAGCTGTCGGCCTTCGACAAGCTCGTCACCAAGCCGTTCGTCCAGCTCGCCAAGCTCGACGACACCGACTTCCTCGCACAGGTCGAGGCCGTCGACCGGTTCACCGCGAACATGATCGCCTACCCCGGTCGCACGTTCGGGCAGCTCTACCACCGCATGGTGCGCGGCAACGAGCTCGCGCACGGCGAGGTGCACTTCGAGGGCCGCGACATCTCCTTCAAGGACATCACCGTGCCGGTGCTGTCGTTCGGCGGCGCAGGCGACGCCATCGCCCCGGTCAGCTGCGTGCGCCCGATCGAGACGCTGGTGCCGAACGCGGCCGAGATGCGCTTCGAGGTGGTCCCCGGCGGTCACCTCGGGATGCTCACCGGCCGACGGGCGCGGACCACGACGTGGCAGATCATGGACGAGTTCATCGAGAAGTACTCCTCGGCCGCCGCGAAGCCGAAGCGGGCAGTCAAGAAGGCGGCCAAGAAGACGGCTGCGAAGAAGGCTCCGGCGAAGACGGCCACCAAGAAGCCCGTCAAGAAGTCAGTGGCGACCGCACCCGTCGTGCGCGACGACAACGGCGAGCCGGTCATCGGCGCCAACCCCACCCGGCGCTTCACCTCCGCCAGCTCTCGGAGCCTCTCCGCCAAGCCCCGCGGACGCGATGCGGGCTAGCCGCTCGACCGCGGTCGTGCTCCTGCTCGGCCTGCTCGCCGGCTGCTCGGGCGCGGCCGACGACGACCCGGCCGCGACGACCCCGGCGTCGCCGGCACCTTCCGCTTCCGCGGTCACCACGGAGATGCGGTACGCCGCGCTGGGTGACTCGTACTCCGCCGCGCCCTTCGTGCCCCAGACCGACCTGGCCGGCGGGTGCTTCCGCTCGTCGGGCAACTATCCGTCCCTCGTCGCGGACGACCTCGGCATCACCGACGTCCACGACGTCACCTGCAGCGGCGCCGACACCGACGACATCGCCGGACGGCAGACCGTCGCCGGCGGCCAGGGGCGGGTGCCGCCGCAGCTGCGCGCGGTCACGGCCGACACGGACCTGGTCACGCTCGGCATCGGCGGCAACGACGAGAACCTCTTCGCGACGCTCGTCCACCAGTGCACGTCGATCCCCGCGGGTGGTTCCCCGTGCCTCGACCTCGTGGGCCCCGGCGGCGCCGGGCCCGCCGAGGTGATCCGGCGTACGGCACAACGCGTGGTCGACATCCTCGACCTCCTGCACCGCACCGCACCGGACGCGCAGGTGGTCCTGGTCGGCTACCCGGCACTCGTCGACCCCGACCGCCCCTGCGGGAAGATCCCGATCGACCCGGCCGAGCTGCCGCAGGTCCAGCGCTTCGAGAAGGCGCTGCGCGGCGCCCTCGCCGGTGCCGCGAGGAAGGCCGACGCCGAGTTCGTCGACATGTACGCCCTGTCGGAGGGACACGAGATCTGCTCCGACGACCCGTGGGTCAACGGCCGTCGGACCGACGAGTCCCGCGCCCTGGCCTACCACCCGTTCGCCGTCGAGCAGCAGGCCGTCGCCGACGAGATCGACCGGATCGTGACGGAGGGGTCGTGACGGGAACGTTCGCGTCGCTCGTCGAGCGCGGCCTCATGGCCGAGGACTGGGCCGAGGCCCTCGCACCGGCCGAGCCGGCGGTCGAGGCGATGGGCCGCTTCCTGCGCGAGGAGAACGCCGCGGGGCGCGGCTACCTGCCTGCGGGTGACCACGTGCTGCGAGCCTTCTCGCGCCCGCTCGCCGAGGTCAAGGTGCTCATCGTCGGCCAGGACCCCTACCCGACCCCGGGGCACCCGATCGGGCTGAGCTTCTCGGTCGCGCCCGACGTCCGGCCGCTGCCGCCGAGCCTGGTCAACATCTACAAGGAGCTGGTCGCCGACCTCGGCGTCGACCAGCCGAGCACCGGCGACCTGACGCCGTGGTCCGACCACGGCGTGCTGCTGCTCAACAGGTGCCTGACGGTGCAGCCCGGCAAGTCGGCGGCCCACCGCGGTCGTGGGTGGGAGAAGGTCACCGACCGGGCGATCGAGGCCCTCGCCTCGCGAGGCGGACCGACTGGCCGCGATCCTCTGGGGCCGCGACGCGCAGTCGCTCAAGCCGTCCCTCGGCCCGATCCCCTGGGTCGAGTCGGTGCACCCGTCACCGCTGTCGGCCCGGGGCGGCTTCTTCGGGTCGCGCCCGTTCAGCAAGGTGAACTCCCTGCTCGAGCGCCAGGGCGGCACGGCCGTCGACTGGCGCCTCCCCTGACGGCCCTCGTTGGTTGAGCTTGTCGAAACCAGTTGATCTCGACGGGCTCGATCAGCAGATCGACTTGAGGCCCGAGGTCTCGATGCGCTGGAGGATGTGCGTCATCAGGCGCTTGAGGTCGGCGACGTCCTGCTCGTCGAGGCCTTCGTAGACCAGGGCGCGGACGTTCTCGACGTGCCCGGGAGCGGCGTCGACGAGGACGGCGTACCCCTCCTCGCTCATGCGCACGTTGGTCACGCGGCGGCTCAGGTCGGAGGGGCAGCGGGAGACCCAGCCGCGCTTCTCGAGCTTGCTGATCACGTGCGAGAGACGGGAGAGGGAGGCGTTGGTGCGCCCGGCGAGGGCGCTCATCGAGAGCGTCCAGTCCTCGACCTCGGACAGCATCGCGAGGCAGAGGTAGTCGAAGTGCGTGAGCTCGGAGTCGCGCTGCAGCTGGCTGTCCAGGGCAGGACTCAGCTTCAGCATCACGCCGGCCAGGGGCAGCCACGAGGCGAGCTCGTCCTGGGTGAGCCAGTCGGTCATGCGACCATCATACCCGAAACTTGATGCTTCAACTATCTCTCGCTATCCTCGACCCATGAGCACCGCAGGAGTGACGCCCCAGGAGAGCACAGGCCCGATGCCGGCGCTGTACATCGGCCACGGCGCGCCGCCTCTCCTGGACGACCCGATCTGGAGCGGCCAGCTCCGCGACTGGGCCGCGGACCTCCCCCGCCCGGAGGCGATCCTCATCGTCTCCGCGCACTGGGAGTCGGCCCCGGTCAGCCTCAGCGCGACCGCCGCCGAGCACCCCGCTGGTCTACGACTTCGGCGGGTTCCCCGAGCGGTACTACCGCGAGACCTACGAGACGCCCGACGCGTCCGCGCTGGCCACCAGGGTCGCCGCGATGATGCCCGACCACGAGCCGGTCCACCAGCACCCGAGCCGCGGGCTCGACCACGGTGCGTGGGTGCCGCTGAAGATCATGTACCCGGACGCGGACATCCCCGTCGTCCAGATGTCGCTGCCGACCCACGACCCGGGCCGCCTCCTCGACCTGGGCCGCCGGATCCGACCGCTGCGCGACGAGGGCGTGCTGGTGATCGGCTCCGGCTTCCTCACCCACGGGCTGCCCTTCCTCAAGGAGTTCCGCATCGAGGCGGAGGCGCCGGGCTGGTCCACCGACTTCGACCAGTGGGCTGCCGAGGCGCTGGCCCGCGGTGACGTCGACGAGCTCGCGTCGTACCGCCACAAGGCGCCGGGCATGCCGTACGCGCACCCGACCGTCGAGCACTTCGACCCGCTGTTCGTCACCCTCGGCGCGGCCGAGGACCCGAGCGCGCCGGGCGAGCAGCGGATCGACGGCTACTGGATGGGGCTCTCGAAGAGGTCGCTCCAGGTCGCTTAGCGCACCCGCAGCCTGCGCATCGCCTTGAGGCTCGTGACGGTCTGCTTGGCGTACTTGCCGTAGTCGATGTCGACCGCGGGCGTGAGCACCTGCTTCTTGAGGACCGCGACGTTGACGACGTCGGTGTACTTCAGCATCCCGGCGTCTCCGTGCCGCGCACCGACGCCCGAGCTCTTCACGCCACCGGACGGCGTCGCCTTGCTGGCGTAGGAGCAGGCCAGGCAGTCGTTGATGTTGATGTTGCCGGCCCGGATGCGACGACCGACGGCCTCGGCGGCGTCGAGGTCGGTGGACCAGATGCTCGCGTTGAGGCCGTAGTCGGTGTCGTTGGCCATCGCGACCGCCTCGTCGACGGTGTCGTAGGAGTAGATGGTCGTCACCGGCCCGAAGGTCTCCTCGGTGCCGTGCTTCATCTCCTTGGTGACGCCGCGCAGCACGGTCGGCTCGTAGAACGTCGGCCCGAGGTCGGGACGCGCCCGGCCGCCGGTCAGCACCTCGGCGCCCTTCGACCGCGCGTCCTCGACGTGGCCACTGACCCGCTCGAGGTGGTCGGGTGAGACCAGGGAGCCCATCTGCGGCTCCCAGTCGTACGTCGCGCCGAGCTTGATCTTCTCGGCCCCGATGACGAACCGGCGGGTGAACTCGTCGGCGAGCTCGCGCGGCACGTAGATCCGCTCGATGTGCATGCAGGCCTGGCCGGCGTTGAGGAACGAGCCGAACAGCGCGCCCGTCACGGTCTCCTCGAGGTCGGCGTCGGGCAGCACGATCAGCGGGTTCTTGCCGCCGAGCTCGAGGGTGCAGTCGATGAGGTTGCGGCCGGCCCGCTCGCCGACGAACCGGCCGGTGCTCGTGGACCCGGTGAACATCACGAAGTCGGCGTGGTCGATCAGGGCCGGACCGACGTCCGGGCCCTCGCCGCAGACGATCTGCACGAGACCCTTCGGGAGCCCGGCCTCGTAGAGCAGCTCGACACCGGCGGCGACGCACAGCGTGCTCTTGTTGTCGGGCTTGAGGACGACGCCGTTCCCGGCGATGAGGGCCGGCATCGCGTCGGACAGGCTGGTGGCGAACGGGAAGTTCCACGGCGAGATCAGGCCGATGACGCCCTTCGGCACGTGCACCTCGGTGCTCGAGGAGATGACGGGGACCACCCCACCGTGCTTGCGCTCCCCGAGGATCCGCTTGGCGTTCTTGAGGTAGTGGCTCGTCGTCATCGCGACGTCGCAGACCTCCTCGAAGGACATCCGCCGCGCCTTGCCGGTCTCGGCCTGCATGAGGTCGACGACGATCTCGTGCTTCTTCAGCAGGATCGCGTGGAAGCGCTTCATCACGGCGAGCCGCTTCTTCAGCGGCCAGGTCGCCCACACCATCTGCGCGGCACGCGCGTCGACGTACGCCCTCTGGACGTCCTCGGCGCTCGACTGCGGCAGCGCGGTGATGACCTCGCCGGTGTAGACCTCGGTCAGCTTGTACGTCGCTCCGCCGCTCGAGGCGACCATCCCGGTGAGCCGGGACAGCAGGGCGTCGTCGATCGAGGCAGGCAGCGTCATGCCCAAAACTGTAACGCGTTCTAGTTGTGGGCGCGAGAGCCCGTCAGGACGAGCGTCCGAACCAGGTGGTCTCCGCGCGACCGCCGGCCTTGCTCAGCGAGATGTGGACGTGGTCGCGGTGGCGCAGCGTCTTGGAGCAGCGCTTCCGCGACGGGCACGAGGAGCTGAGGTAGTCGTCCTTGGCGAAGTGCGGGTTGCCGTAGGCGCGGTACATGTGGTCGTTCCAGATGATGTACATGATCCCCATGCGCCGGGCGAGCGCGTGCTCCTCGCCGTCGGCGTCCGTGGCGAACAGGCTCTCAAGAAACTCCTCGACCTCGGTGCGGTCGGCCGCCTTGGTCGCGTCCATCATCCAGTCGATGGCGCGGCCGTCCTGGTGCTCCGAGGTGCTCGAGGAGCAGGCGCGCATCGAGGCGTACGCCGTGCCGCCGTCGAGGGACGTCGTCATCCAGGCCGCGAGCTGCTTGGTGCCCTTCATCGGGCGGTGGCGGCAACCGTTCTCGCCCTGGTACGACGCGTAGTCGTCGACCGGGCCGGGGAACTCGACCGCGGCGTCGGCGGCGACGGTGGTGCCGACGAAGGTCAGCAGCGTCGTGACGACCGCGAGCCGGGTCCGGGTGAGTCGTCCGAGCACGGCTCCCCTTCCGTGGTTCAGGCGGACAGCAGGACCGGCTCGGCGTGACCGTCGGGGGCCATGAAGAAGCCGTCGTCGAACAGGACGACGCCGTTGCAGAGACGGCACCATCCCTGCTCGGAGTGGTCGCTCACCACGTGGGCGGTCCAGCAGCGCTGGTCGCTAGCGTCGGGGCAAGCGGGTGTGTGTGCACACATCGTCGTGTACCTCCCAGTTTCTGTTGCCTACCTCCCAGTGGGGCAACTGGCTACAGCCTGCCCCGCCAAAGGTCCCGAGATGCCCAAAACCGGGAATTGCAAAGAACATGGCACCGAGGGACTACCCCTCGTCGGACGATCGGGTGATGCAACCCGGACAAACCGGCGTGACGTGACCTCTTTCACAGCCCGATCGGTCCAGACCGGACCGCTTCATGCAGGGTCCCGGGTGGTCCCGGGGACTCCCCGCGGCGCGGGCGCCGGCGTGCGGGAGCCTCAGGGCTCCTTGCTGGTGGTCAGCTGGGTGACCCAGGCGTCGACGTCGCAGGACTCGTGGCCGCGCGGGACCTCGACCTGGCTGAGTCGGATGAACTCGCGGGTGTTCCACCAGGGAAGCCGGAGCACCAGGAACTCACCGTGCTCGTCGAGGTGCGAGATCTCGGTGAGGACCGAGGTCGCCTGCACCTGGATGCAGCCCTCGCCCACCGGGACCATCGAGCGCAGGCCGTCGGCGAGCAGGTCGCGGCTGAAGACCCAGTGCAGGTCCCGGGCGGCACCCCCCTCGGCGGACAACGCATCGACGGACACCGCGAACGGGTCCGCCGGGTCGTAGGTCAACGTGACCTCGACCGTGTCGGCCTCGGCGTCTGCGCGGACCCACCCCGCGGTCTCGACGACGACTCGCTGCATGACTGAACTCCCCTCCTGGACAACCCAGAATTCCCCGAACTCCCCGTTGCTGGAATCAACGAGAGAGTCCCTTCAGGGTTACCCGCCCCCGTGCATCGCAAAGCATGATAAATCGGTCAAGGCCTCCACGACTAGGGGTCGGATGAGGGGTATTTTGTGCCGATCCAGGTGACAGTTCCCTCGATCTCGTCGTCCGTCCGTACGCCGCTGCGCCACCCGGAGCGGCCCGGGCCGGCCTCGACCTCGGCGGCGAGGGCGATCGCCTGGGCCCGGCCGGCCTCGACGAGGAGCACCCCGTCCGGAGCCAGCCAGGTCCTGGCGGCAGCCACGACCCGGCGCAGCAGCAGGGTCCCGTCCGGTCCGCCGTCGAGCGCGGACCGGGCCTCGTGGTCGCGCGCCTCGGGCGGCATCAGGGCGATCTCGTCGGTGGGGACGTGCGGCGGGTTGGCCACGAGCACGTCCACCCGGCCGCGGAGGTCGGCGGGGAGCGGACCGTCGAGGTCCCCCAGCATCGCCGTCCCCCGCTCCCCCAGGTTGGCCCGGGCGCACGCCACGGCAGCAGGGTCGTCGTCGACCGCGAGCACCACGGAGCCGGGCACGTCGTCGGCCACCACGGCGGCCACCGCGGCGACCCCGCAGCAGAGCTCGACCACCACCGGCTCCGGGCCTGCCGCGCGTGCGGCCCTGACCGCCTCGCGGGCCAGCAGCTCGGTGCGCCGCCGCGGCACGAACACCCCCGGGGCCACGACCATCCGGCGGCCCGCGAACTCCGCCCAGCCCAGCAGGTGCTCCAGCGGCTCGCCGGCCACCCGGCGGGCGACCAGCCCCTCGAGCGTCGCGGCGTCGGCGGCCTCGGCCACCAGGAGCGCCGCCTCGTCCTCGGCATAGACGCACCCGGCCGCCCGGAGTAGCGCCACCACCTCGTCCACCCGCCTAGCATGACCGTCGTGGCGGCGACGGGTGGCGCGGGAGGCGGCGTGCGCTACCGGGTTTTCGGGGCTGTCGAGGTCTCCGGCGCCGACACCCGGGCGCTCGGCCGGCGGCGCGAGCGCAACGTGCTCGCGGTGCTGCTGGCGGCCCACGGCTCCCCCGTCCCGGCGGAGCGGATCGTCGCCGAGGTCTGGGACGAGGACGCCCAGGCGCTCGGAGCCCTCCAGGTCGCGGTCTCGAGGCTGCGCTCGGCGCTCGAGCCCGACCGGGCGGCCCGGCAGCCGGCGACCCGCCTGGTCAGCACCGCCGGCGGGTACGCCGTCGTGGCCGGTGTCGAGGACGTCGACGTCTGGGAGTTCGAGTCCCTCGTCGACGCGGCCCTCGCTCCCGGCGACCCCGCCACCCGGCTCGCCCTCGCGGAGCGCGCCGAGGAGCTCTGGACGGGCGACCCCTACCCCGACTGCGACGTCGAGACGGTCCGCCTCGAGCGCGACCGGCTCACCGAGCTCCGGCTGACCCTGCACGAGGTCCGCGGCCAGGCGATGCTCGACCTCGACCGTCCCGAGGCCGCGGTGCTCGCGCTGGGCACCCTCGCGCCGCAGCATCCCTACCGCGAACGGCTGTGGGCCCTGCTCGCCCTCGCGCAGTACCGCTGCGCCCGCCAGGCCGAGTCGCTCGAGACGCTCCGCACGTTGCGGGAGCGGCTCGCCGACGACCTCGGCGTCGACCCGACACCCGACGTCGCGGAGCTCGAGCAGCGGGTGCTGCGCCAGGACGCCGGCCTCACCGCCGTACCGGAGAGGAAGGGGGTTGTCCCGGCCGCGCCCCCGCCGGCGCCGCCGGCCGCCGCCCCGGCCGAGGATCGCGACTACCCCACCGTCGGGCGCGAGGCCGCGCTGGCGGTGGTCACCGCCGCCGTGGACCGGGTCACCTCCGGGTCCGGCGGCGCGGGCGTGCTGTCGGTCTCCGGCGAGCCCGGGATCGGCAAGTCACGCCTGGTCGGAGAGCTCGAACGTCTCGCCGGGGCCCGCGGGGTGCGGGTGGCCCTCGGCCGCTGCCAGGAGGGCGACTTCGCGCCACCGCTGTGGCCGTGGCTCACGATCGTGCGCGACCTCGCCGGCGACGCTCCCGACCCGCTGCTCCTTCCGCTCCTCGACGGCGTCGGGTCGTCGGGTGACGCCGGGGCCGGCACCGCCCTGCGGATGTACGACGCGGTGGTCGACCTCCTCGGCGCAGCGGCCGCTGCAGGCGGGTTGGCCGTCGTCCTCGAGGACATCCACTGGGCGGACGTCTCCTCGCTGCGGCTGCTGACGCGCGTCGTCGAGCTCGCCCCGACCGGCGTGCTGGTCGTCACCACGCGCCGGACCACCGAGATGACGGCGGGCGAGCCGCTGGTGGAGGCGATGGCCGCGCTGGCGCGCAGCGGTGGCGAGCGGCTACGGCTCGACGGCCTGGACAGCGCGTCGGTGTCGAGGCTGCTGCACCGGCTGCTCGGCACGCACGACCCCCGGCTGGACCGGGTCGTCGACGAGGCGACGAACGGAAACCCCTTCTTCGTGCACGAGTACGCCCGGCTCCTCCAGGCCCGACCCGACCTCCGCTCGGTGCGACCCGAGGACATGCCGCTGCCCGACGGTGTGCGCGACGTGCTCCGGCTGCGCCTCGCGCGGCTGCCGGACAAGGCGCGCACCCTGCTCGTCGACGCCGCTGTGCTCGGCCGGACCATCGACCCCGACACCGTCGCCGCGATGGCCGACGAGCCCGTCGACGAGGTGCTCGACCTGCTGGACCTCGGGCTCGCCTCCGGCCTGCTCGAGGAGCGCGGCTCGACGTACGCCTTCGCGCACGCGCTCACCCGCGAGACCGTCTACCACGAGGTCAGCGCCGCCCGCCGGATGCGCCGGCACGCCCGCGCCGCGGCCCTGCTCGAGGAGCGCGTCGGCGAGAACCCCGACCAAGCGGCGGCCATCGCGCACCACGCGGCGATGGCGGCGCCGCTCGGCGAGGAGCAGACCAGGATCGCGCTGGTGTGGCTGTTCCGCGCGGCCCAGGTCGCCCAGACCCGGCAGGCGCACGTGGAGGCGCTCGACCTCTGGCGCCGCGCCCGCGACACGGCGGCCTCGGCCCACCTCGACAGCCAACGCCTGCAGGCGATGTCGGGCGAGGCGGAGACGCTGCTCAGGCTCGGCCAGACGACCGAGGCCAGCGACGTCATCGACGAGGTCGTCGAGGCGGCGCGCACCCTCGGGCGGTGGGACCTCGTCGCCGACGCCGCGGCGATCCTCACCCAGGGCGGCGTGTGGAGCTGGCGCGAGCACGGCACGAAGCGCGAGGAGTTCATCGCGGTCCTCACCGAGGCGCTCGACCACGTCGACCCGGTCCGCGAGGCGAGGCTGTGCGCCACGTTGCTGATGGAGCACTACTACGGCTGGGACAGTGCCGTCGTCGACGAGTACGGCGCCCGCGCCCTCGGGCTGGCCCACGAGATCGACGACCCCGACCTGCTGCGCGAGGTGCTGCTGCCGTTCATCATCGCGCTGGTCGGGCGGGCTCGCGGCGAGGAGCGGACCAGGCTCGTCGAGGAGCTGCTGGCCCTCGAACCGCAGGGCGAGCTGCGGCTCGGGGCGCTGTTCAACCACGGCTACGCCCTGCACGAGATGGCCCGCGTCGAGGAGTCCGACCGGGTGATGGCGCAGTGCGCCGCCGAGGCACGAGAGCTGCGGCACAGCGGCGTCGACATCCCGCTCGCGTGGTGGGCCTTCGCCCGGGCCCGCGACCGCGAGGACCCCGGTGCACGTGCGCTGGGCATGCAGGCCTTGATGCTGCACCGGCGCAGCGGCTACCTCGCCGGGTGGGAGCTCGAGTGGCACCGCGCCGCCTACGACCCACCGGTGCCGTCCTCGGTCCGCGAGGCCGTGCTCGAGGGACGGCCCGCGGTCCGGGCCACGGTGGCCCACGCCGTGCTCCTCGACGGCGACCCCGCGACGGCGTACTCCCTGCTCGGTGACCCGATGCCCCCGCACGCGGCGGACTACTCCGTCATCGGGAGCCGGTGCCTGCGCGTCGCCGTGCTCGCCGTGACCGGCCCGGAGGAGGAGCTGCGCACGGAGCTCGACCGGCTCCGGCCGCACGAGGGGCTGGTGTCGAACTACGGCAGCATCGACCACCTCGGTGCCGTGGACCACTTCCTCGCGCTCGGTGAGCACGCGCTGGGCGACGACGAGGCCGCGCTCGCGCACGCGCGGTCGGCCGTGGAGATGCTGCGCGACCTCGACAACAAGCCCTGGCTCCGCCGTGCCGAGGCGCTGCTCGAGGAGCTCGAGGCGAGCGGCTCCGTAGCCGCGCGCAAGTCGGCGGCAAGTGCACGTCAAGGGCGGTCGCCGAGTCTCGGTGCCATGACCCGGAGACACCGGGGTCGGACACCGAGAGGAACCGCCATGACCACCGCGTACACCGGGACCGAGCAGACCGCCGAGCAGACCGCTGAGCAGGCCACTGCCCCCCGGACCAACGCAGTCGACGACCTGCGTCGCCTCGTCGTCGGCACGCTGCACACCCCGCAGGACCCCACCTGGGACCTCGCCCGGATGCCCTGGATGGTCAACACCGACCAGCGGCCGATGGCCGTGCTCGAGGCGCACGACACCGACGACGTCCAGGCCGCCGTGCGGTGGGCCGTCCAGCACGAGGTGCAGGTGACCGCGCAGCCGACCGGCCACGGGACCACCGGCGCGTTCGAGGACATGCTGCTGCTGCGGACCAAGGCGATCGGTGGCATCAGCGTCGACCTGGAGCGACGTACCGCCACCGTCGGCGCCGGCGTCCAGGCCGGCGCGCTCCTCGAGGCGCTCGAGGGCACCGGCCTCACCTTCCTCGCCGGCTCCAACCCCGACCCGAGCGTCGTGGGCATGACCGTGCAGGGCGGGATCAGCTGGTTCGGCCGTGCCTACGGCATCGGCGCCGACTCGATCGTCTCCCTCGAGATCGTCGACGGCATGGGCCGGCTCCGCCAGGTCGACGAGAGCGACGCCGAGCTGTTCTGGGCGCTGCGCGGCAGCGGCGGCGACTTCGGGATCATCACGAAGATGGAGCTGCGGCTCCACCCCGCGCCCGCGCTGTACGGCGGTCGGCTGCTGTGGCCGGTCGAGCAGATGGGCCAGGTGCTCCGGACGTTCAAGGCCGTCACCGAGACCGCGCCCGAGGAGCTGTCGATCTGGTACCACACCTACCAGTTCCCGCCGTTCCCCGAGATCCCCGAGGTCATCCGTGGCAAGGCGTTCGCGTCCGTGGCCGTCGCCTACCTGGGGTCCGCCGAGGACGGGGCCGCACTGGTCGCGCCGTTCCGGGAGATCCCCGGCGTCGTCATGGACCTGATGGGCGAGGTGCCCCTGTCCGCGCTCGGCAGCATCGCCGACGAGCCGACCGACCCGATGCCGGGCCTGGAGATGTCACGCCTGCTCACCTCGATCGACGACGACCTCGTCGACCGGCTCGAGGAGGCCGTGGGTGCCGGCAGCGCGTCGCCGCTCGCGATCTTCCAGATCCGTCACCTCGGCGGGGCCTTCCGCCAGGTGATCCCCGGGCAGAGCTCGTTCGGCCCGGTGGACGAGGAGTACTCGATGTTCGCCCTCGTCGTGCCCGGGCCTCCCGGGTCCGACATGGCTGCGGCCGGCATCTTCGCCCGCCTCGACGGCATCACCGCGCCGTACGCCTCGGGGAGGACGTTCCTGTCCTTCCTCAGCCACGAGAGCACCGACCGCTGGTGGACCCCCGAGACCCGGGCCCGCCTCGTCGCCGCCAAGCAGGTCACCGACCCGCTCGACGTCATCCGCTCCAACCGCCCCGTCAACCGCTGACGCCGAACCGGGGCTCCGGTAGCGAACCGTCCGGTACACAACCACACCAGGAAGAAGGAACCGTCATGGACAAGCAGATCGTCAACCCGTGGAGCTGGCAGGACGGCTTCGGCTACAGCCAGGGCGTGCTCGTCACGAACCCCACCGCGACGCTGTACGCCGCGGGCCAGGGCTCGGTCGACGCCGACGGCAACCCCGTCTGCATCGGCGACATGGCCGGCCAGGCAGCGCAGGTCATGGACAACGTCGAGGCCGTCCTCGCGGAGGCGGGCATGACGCTCGCCGACGTGGTCCGGTACGACGTGCACACCACCGACCTGCAGACGTACTTCGAGCAGGGCCACGAGCAGGTGGCCAAGCGCTTCGCGCAGGTCGGCCCGTTCCCGGCCGGTGGCATCGCCACCCAGGTGCCCGCCTTGGCGATGCCGCCGATGCTCGTCGAGATCACCGTCACCGCCTGCCGCTGACGCGCTTCCCCGAACCGCCCCGGATGCCGAGCATCCGGGGCGGTTCGGCTGTACCGGAGGGGCGGTTCGGCTGTACCGGAGGGGCGGATCGGCGGCGTGCCACCATGAGGGCATGACCGGTCACGATGACGACACGAGCGGGTACGGCACGGACGAGTCCGACCAGCTGCAACCCGGGGACACCCTGGACGACCGGGGGGTCGAGGACATCCTCGACGAGGGCATCGTGACGCGGGAGCGCTGGTCGCCGGGGCAGGGCTTCGGCAACACCGCCGCCGAGGAGCGCCGCGGCGAGTCGCTGGACCAGCGCATCGCGCAGGAGGAGCCCGACCCGACCCAGGACGACGACTGGGACGAGGAGGACCTCGACGACGACCAGGTCGGGGACCAACGCTCCGGGCGCCTGTTCGCACCCGACGAGGGCACCGGCGAGGACACCGACCAGGCCCCGCTCGCCTTCGACGCCGGCATCGACGGCGGTGGCGCCAGCGCCGAGGAGGCCGCGATGCACGTCGTGCCGGAGGACGAGTACTGAGCAGCGCCTCCCTGGCCGCGTATCAACAAGGGCGCTCAGCGCCTCCTCGACAGGTGACCCGTTCCTGAGCCGAGGAGTCCCTCGATGACCCACGCCCGTCTCGCCGTCGCCACGGGGCTGAGCGCCCTCGCCGCCGCCGTGTCCCTCCCGCTCCTCACCGGCACCGCCGACGCGGTCGGCAGCCCGCAGTGCACCAGCGCGGACCTGCACGCGAGCTATGTGCACGCCGACGACGGCGCCGGCCACAGCTTCGGGCGCATCGTGCTGCACAACGTCTCCGACCACGCCTGCCACACGCGCGGCTTCGGCGGCCTCTCCTACGTCGGCGACGGCAACGGCACCCAGATCGGAGCCGCCGCGGACCGGGACACCTCCACCCCGGTCCGCACGCACACCCTCCAGCCCGGTGACCGGGTCCGCAGCCTCGTCGACGAGACCCGGGCCGGCAACATCGGCCGCCACCACTGCCGGCCCGCAGCGGTCGACGGGTTCCGGGTCTACGTCCCCGACGCGTCGGTCTCCCAGTTCATCCCGCACGAGACGACGGGGTGCCGCAACGACGCGGTCCACCTCATCTCGCACCGCGCGTACCGCTGACCCCTTTGCGGCTTTCGGGCCGCGACGGGCCCAACGGCCTTTGGTGTTCCACCGCGATGCGAGGAAAGTCCGAGACGGCGCAACACAACGGGCTCGGGACCGTCACCGAGCGGAGGCGGGCATGACCGATTTCAAGGGGACCGTGCTGGAGCCGGCTGACAGCGGCTACGACGACGCACGGAAGGTCTTCAACGGCCTGATCGACCGCAAGCCCGAGATGGTGATGCGCTGCACCGATGCGGAGGACGTCGCCGTCGCCTTGCAACGGGCGACGGTGGAGGGACTCCCCGTCTCGGTGTACGGCGGTGGGCACAGTGTCACGGGCTCCGCCGTCGTCGATGGTGGGATGTGCATCGACCTGCGCGCGATCGACCACGTGCACGTCGACCCGGAGAGCCGCACCCTCCGCGTCGGTGGGGGCGCACGGTGGGGAGCGGTCGACGCCGCGACGCAGGAGCACGGACTCGCGATCACCGGGGGTCGCGTGTCCACCACGGGTGTCGGCGGACTGTCGCTGGGAAGCGGCAGCGGGTGGCTCGAGCGCACGCTCGGCTACACCTGCGACAGCCTGCTGTCCGCCCAGGTGGTCACGGCCGCCGGGGACGTGGTGACGGCATCCGCGGACGAGAACCCGGACCTCTTCTGGGCGCTGCGCGGAGGTGGCGGCAACTTCGGCATCGTCACCGAGTTCACCTTCCGACTGCACCCGGTGGGCCCGATCGTGCTCGGCGGGCTGCTGCTCTACCCCGGCTTCATGGCCGCCGACGTGATCAAGCACTGGCGCGACTTCATGCTCGACGCGCCTGTCGAGCTCGGCAGCGCCGTCGCCCTGCTCACCGCCCCGCCCGAGGAGTTCGTGCCCGAGCCGGCCCGCGGTCAGCCCGCAGCCGGCGTCGTCGTGCTGTGGGCAGGTGACCCGGTCGAGGGTGCCGAGGTCTGCCGTCCGCTGATCGAGTTCGGGCCGCCCGCCGCGAACCTCGTGCAACCGATGCCGTACGTCGCGGTGCAGCAGCTGCTCGACCCACCGAACCAGCCGGGCATGCACAACTACTGGAGCGGCGACTTCCTCGCGGAGCTCCCCGACGAGGCGGTCGACACCTTCGTGGCGAGCGCGTTCCCGCCCGCATCGCCCCTGACCCAGATGATCGTCGTCGCCGGCGGCGGGGTGATCGCGCAGATGCCGCCGGAGGAGACGGCCTTCGGCAACAGGGACGCACCGTTCAACATGCACTACCTGTCGATGTGGCCCCCGGACCCGAGCCAGGACCAGCGCAACATCGACTTCACCCGCAACCTCGCCCGGTCGCTGAAGCCGTGGAGCACCGGCTCGGCGTACCTCAACTTCATCGGCGACGAGGGCCTGATCCGGGTCCGCGACGCCTTCGAGCCCGAGGTCTACGCGCGGCTGCGGCAGATCAAGAAGCAGTGGGACCCGGGGAACGTCTTCCGGCACAACCAGAACATCCCGCCGGCCGACTGAGCCGACGGGGCACGAGGGGCTACGCACGGGAAGGAAGCGACATGTTCGTGCAGGTGATCCAGGGAAAGGTCTCGGACGCTGACGCGGTGCGACAGCACCTCGAGAGCTGGAAGACCGACGTGGCACCCGGTGCCGCCGGGTGGCTGGGCAGCACCGGAGGGGTGACGGCGGACGGCCGGCTCATCGCCCTCGTGAGGTTCGAGTCGGAGGAGGCGGCGCAGGCCAACTCCGACCGGCCCGAGCAGGGCGCCTGGTGGGAGGGCATGGCAGCGCAGTTCGACGGGGAGCCGGAGTTCCACAACAGCAGCAGCGTCACCGTGGACACGCCGGGCGACCCGTCGCGTGCAGGCTTCGTGCAGGTCATGCAAGGCCGCACCAGCGACCCCGCGCGATCCAAGGAGCTCATGGACGCCGACGACACCGACTTCTCGTCCTTCCGCCCCGAGATCCTCGGCTCCCTGTCGGTCGGGCACGACGACGACCAGTGGACGATGGCGATCTACTTCACCTCCGAGGCCGAGGCCCGCGCCGGTGAGCAGAAGGAGATGCCGGCCGAGCTGGAGCAGATGATGAAGGAGCTGGACGCGCTCTCCGTCGGAGAGCCGGCCTACTACGACCTCACCGATCCCTGGCTGGACGCTCCTGCCTGACCGGTCCCGGGTCCCACCCCTTTCCGTGGACTTGCCGTCGTGACACTAACGATATATCGTTACAGTCACGTAAGTAACGGAAAGGAGTCTCGACATGAGACCACCCAGAGAACGAGGGGGCCACTCCCGCCGGCGCGACGCCGGCCCTGAGCACTCCCACCACGGGGGTCCGCACCCCCACCACCACCGCGGACGCCGGGGTCGTGCCCCGCGCGGCGACGTCCGGGCCGCGGTGCTGATCCTGCTGGCCGAGGAGCCGATGCACGGCTACCAGCTCATGCACGCGATCGCCGACCGCACCGGCGGCCGGTGGACGCCGAGCCCCGGTGCCATCTACCCGACCCTGAGCCAGCTCGAGGACGAGGGTCTCGTCACCGTGGCCCGCGAGTCCGGCCGCAAGCTGGCCACCCTCACCGACGCAGGTCGCGCGGTGCTCGAGGACGAGACCAACCCGGTCACGGACCCGTTCGCCGCCTTCGAGGGCGAGACCCCGGTCGTCGACCTGCGCGACCTCATGGGCCAGCTCGCCGGCGCCGTCCGGCAGGTCGCCCGCGCCGGAACGCCCGAGCAGCAGACCGCCGCGGCGACGACGATCGCGGAGGCCCGGAAGTCGATCTACCTGCTCCTCGCGGAGGGGCCGGACGCGTCCGAGGACGGCCCGACCGCCGGCGAGTGACCCCCGCCGCCGTTCAGGCCTGGTCGTTCCGCACCCGCGGGATGACCTCGGTCTCCGCCTCGTGCGGGGGCACCTCCACCGGCTGACGCCGACGCGGCCGCGTCGTGAGCCTCGCGCGGTTGGCCGGCAGGATCCGGAGCTGCCTCCGGATCCGCTGGTCGAGGTCCATCTCGCCCAGCAGCCGCTTCACGGTCGACAGCACGGCGGCATAGAGCTCGAGCTGCTCGGGGCTCACGTCGGCGAGCAGCAGGTCCTCGAGGCGGGCCCGGGCCTCGTGCAGTCCCTCGCGGGCGTCCTCGAGCTGGTCGACCTCGTCACCGGTCAGCCGGACGTTCGGGTCGGCCTCGTCCTTGACGAGCTGGCCGAAGGCGTCGACCCCGACGGCCATGTCGCGGAAGCTCGCCACGAGCACCGGCCACACGTCCGGCCCGGCGTGCGCGTCGAGGCCGGCGTCGTCGACGGCCCGGAACATGCCGCGGATCGTGACGGCCATGTGCTCGAGGGCCTCCAGCCCCTGGCGAAGGCCGGGTCCCACGTCCGGCGTACCGACGGCACGGACGTTGAGCCGCCGCCCCTGCTCGGCCCGGAGCAGAGCCGCCCCGACCTGCGGGATGTCGTGCGTGATCCGGCGGGCGTCGTCGAGCCAGTCGGTCGCGCGTGGGACGTCGTCGGCGCCGGACCGCTCGAGCTCGTCGGCAGCCGTCGAGAGCAGCTGGCTGACGGAGTCGGCGAGGCCGTCGATGGCCCGCCCCGCGTCGTCCGCGGCGATCTTCGGCGGGAAGAGCAGGTTGGCGACGATCCCGACCGCGGCGCCGACGAGCGTCTCGAGGATTCGTTGCCAGGCGGCCGACTCGGCCCCCAGCGCACCGACACCGAGGACCAGCATCGCGGAGATCGCGACCTCGACCAGGTTGGCCCGCAGCCGCAGCACCTGGCCCAGGGTGATCGCGACGAAGATCAGGATCCCGAGGCTCCACCACTCCAGCGGGACGAGCGTCGAGAAGAGCACTGCCAAGGCGACGCCGGAGACGACCGCCACGACACGGTCGAGCCCGCTGCTGAGCAGCGACACCGGGGTCACCTGGACCACGAGCATGGCGGTGAGCGGCGCGAGGAGCGGCTCGGTGCCGGGGAAGAACAGGAGGCCGACGACGTAGCTCAGGGTCGCCGCGATCGTGATCCGCAGCGACCACAGCAGGGCACCGGGACCGTCGATGCGAGGTCGCATCAGGCCACGGGCACGGGGGGAACGCCACCAAGGCACGCTTCATCTTGCCCGACCAGGACGCGACTACCCGTGCTGCTCACGACCAGACCGGTGCGGCCGCGACGGCGCAGCCAGGCGGCGGCGCCGACGTCCATCGCGAGGGCAGCGGTCGCGTCGAGGTCGGCACAGGTCAGGTCGTCGGCGACGACGGTCACCGACGCGACGTGCTCGGGTGGGCGTCCGGTGCGCGCATCCACGACGTGGGCGCCGCGACGGGCGAGACCCGAGGTGGCGACGGCGCCCTGGCGCACCGGGACGATGGCGACCACGCGGGTCGGGTCGTGCGGGTCCTCGACCCCCACCCGCCACGCGGGCCGAGCAGGGTCGGTGACGCGGCAGACCATGTCGCCGCCGGCGGACAGGCAGACGTCGGTGTCGTCGAGAGCGACGAAGGCGCCGGCCGCGCGCTGGACCGCCCAGCCCTTGACGACGCCGCTCGGGTCGAGGTGGACGGCGCCGTCCGGGCCTGCACGGTTCACGTCGAACGCGCCGCCCGAGGCGACCCGCGCCGACTCCGCGAGCGCCAGCACCTCGGCGACCTCGGACGGGCAGTCGTCGAGGTCGATCTCCCCGCGGTCGAGACGTGAGACCACCGAGTCCTCGCGGTAGGTGCTGAACACCCGGTCCGCCTCGTGCAGGACGTCGAGGGCCTCGGCCCACGCGACCCGGGCCAGCACGTCGTCGGTGTGCCGACCGCGGAGCGCGAGGCTCACGGGCATGCCCATCACGTGCTCGACGTACCGCGTCACCGGGAGGGTCATGCCTGGTCCAGCGCGCTCTGCAACGACTGCACGTAGCCGGTGGACGTGACCGTCGCGCCGCTGACCATGTCGATCTGCGCGCTCTGGGCGTCGGTCGTCTCCTGGACGAGGATCGGCAGGGCGTAGCCGTTGATCTGGTCGTCACGCGGGTTGCCGTTGGGGTACTGCACGACGGCGACGCCGCTGATCGTGGAGCCCTCCATGGTGAGCTGCACCTGGACCGGTCCCCACTGCGTCTGCGCGACCGACCCGGTGACGGTGCGACCGCTGCCCGAGGAGGACGTGCTGCTGTTGGTGGATCCCGGCGTGGGCGTGGACGTGTACGGCGTCTCGGTGCTCGCGGCGAGCTCGCTCGACGTCGAGGTGTGGTAGCCGAAGAGCAGCACGACCACCGAGACGGTGGACGCGAGCCACAGGACGATGCGCCTCATCGGGTCACCACGCGAAGCTCTCGAGGTGGACGCGGGACCGCGGCACGCCGAGGGCGTCGAGGTCGCGCAGGACGAGACGGTTCCACGCCTCCGGACCACACACGTAGACGTCGCGCTCGGCGAGGTCGGGCACCCAGTGCCGCAGTGCGACCGCGTCGCTGACCTCGTGCACGTCGGGGAAGCCCGGGATGCCGTCACCGATCCAGGAGTCCGCCGCACGGCGGCCGCCTGGCAGGTGGAAGACATGAAGGCCGCGCTCGCGGGCCAGCGTGGTGACTTCGTCGACGAACAGCGGGTCGACCGCGTAGCGGTGCAGCAGCACGGCCTCACCGGGGCGGTAGTCGAGGCCTTCCGCCAGCGCACGCAGCGGGGTGACGCCGACGCCGGCACCGATGAGGGCGACCTTGCGCCGCGTACGGGTGCGCGCGCTGAGCCGACCGAACGGGCCCTCGAACAGGACCCGGGTCCCGGGCCGCAGACGGGCCGCCGTCGAGCTGCCGTCCCCCACGTCCTGGACGCTGATGCGCAGGCTGGTGCCGTCGGGGGCTGCGGACAGGGAGTACGGGTTCGCCCGGGTCCACCCGCGCCGTCCGAGGAAGCGCCAGCTCAGGAACTGCCCCGCCTCGACCGGCAGCCGGTGCAGGCTCCGGCCGCTGAGGTAGACGGAGGCGATGCCGTCGCCCTCGTGCACGACGGAGGTCACACGCAGGTCGTGGCGCAGGTTCCGCCACACCGGCAACCCGATCCGCCACACGACCACGGCCGCGGCCGTGACGATCCACAAGCCCCACCAGAAGACGGTCCGCCCCGGGGACGAGGTGAGCTGCTGGCCGGTCCACAGCTGGTGCGGGAGCGCCAGGCCGGCACCGAGGTAGCCGTAGAGGTGCAGCAGGTGCCACGACTCGTAGCGGAGCCTCCGCCGGGCCGCGCGGACACTGGTGGCGACGACCATCACGAGCGCGGCGGTGCCGGCGACGGCGAGGAGCATGCCGGGGTAGGTCGTGGTCAGGTTCCACAAGGTCCTCGGCGTGCTCAGCAGGTCCCCGGCCGCGTACCCCCACGTGATGGCGACGATGTGCACGACCAGCAGGGCGAAGGACGTGAAGCCGACGACGCGATGGATGCGCGCGAGGCGGTCCTGGCCGTAAGCCCTTTCCAGCAAGGGGATCCGGGCCATCAGCAGGACCTGGGCGAGCAGGAGCACCGAGGCCGCGAGGCCGCTCAGCCGCCCGAGCGCCTCGAGCAGTCCGGTGGCGCCGGCGGAGGCCCCGAGCCCTCCGTCGGCGACCCACCACCCCGTGACGAGGGCGAGCGCACCACCGAGCGCTGCCGCTGACCCGACGCGCACCACGGCGTCGAGACGTGCACGGGTGCCGGGAGGCGACGCGACCCGGGAGTCGGTCGCCGCCGTCTTCCCGGGGGTCAGGAGAGCGGTCACGACTGAGAGTCGTCGGGACGCTGGGGGAAGCCGTTGCCGTCGCCGTCGAAGCCGCGGAAGCCGTCCGGTGCCGTGGCGCGGCCGAACGCGAAGCACCCGATCCCGACGACCAGGAGCAGCACGGCGGCCGCGATGCCGAGCACGAGGGGCCGGCGGGCGACCGCAGGGTCCTGCGCCTGCACGGGCTGGGTCTGCTGTGCCTCCGGCTCCCACCGGTTGCCGCTGCGGTTCTGCTCGTCCACGGGTCCTCCTCTGTGGTGATGGACCCACTGTCCGACCCGCGTCTGGGGAACCCGTGGGCCGCACCTGTGCGACACCTGTGAGGGCGGCCCGGGGGCTAGGTTCGAGAAGCATGACCGACCTCTCCTCGCTCGACCTGGCCACGAAGGTCCGACTGCTGACCGGCGCGTCCTTCTTCACGTTGCACGGCGAGGAGTCCATCGACCTGCTGCCGATGTCGTTCTCGGACGGGCCGACCGGCGTGCGCGGGCTCGAGTTCAGCGGTGGGCCGCTCACCTGCCTGTTCCCCAACGCGACGCTGCTGGCGTCGAGCTGGGACACCGAGGCGCTGCGCGAGACCGGCCGGCTGCTCGCCGAGGAGGCGTTCCGGCAGCAGATCCACGTCGTGCTCGGCCCCACGATCAACCTGCACCGCTCCGCGCTGGGCGGTCGGGTCTTCGAGGCGTACTCCGAGGACCCGTTGCTCACCGGACACCTCGCGGCGGCGTACGTCGACGGGCTGCAGGCGCTGGGCGTCGGCGCCTGCCTCAAGCACCTGGTCGCCAACGAGTCGGAGACCGACCGCCGCACGATGAGCAGCGAGGTCGACGAGGCCACGCTGCGGGAGGTCTACCTCCTCCCCTTCGAGATCGCGATCGAGGACAGCAACCCGTGGTCGGTGATGTCGGCGTACAACGACGTCAACGGCCTGCCTGCGACCGAGCAGCGCCACGTCCAGATCGAGGTCCTCCGCGACGACTGGTCGTGGGACGGCCTCGTCATGTCGGACTGGTTCGCCGCGAAGAGCGCGGGTCCGGCGGCCAACGGCGGGCTCGACCTCGTCATGCCCGGGCCGGTCGGTCCCTGGGGCGACGCACTCGTCGCCGCTGTGGAGTCGGGCGAGGTCGACGAGTCGGTGCTCGACGAGAAGCTGGGTCGCCTGCTGCTGCTGGCTGAGCGGGTCGGCGCGACCGGCGACGGCCGGTCGTGGCCCGGCGTGCCGGCACCGGACAGCGAGGAACGCCGCGCGCAGCTGCTGGACCTCGCGGCGCGAGGCATGACTGTCCTCAGCAACGATGATGCGCTGCCGCTCGCCGGCGACGCCCGGGTCGCCCTCATCGGCCGGCACGCCGTCGACACGGTGAACATGGGCGGCGGGTCGGCAGTCGTGCGGGCACCGCACCAACGATCGGTCGCGGACGGCTTCACAGCACGCGGCGTCGACGTCACCGTCGTGGACGGCGTCGAGGTGCGCGAGAGACCGCGCAAGGCACGTGAGGGCGTGCTCTCCGACCCCGTGACCGGGGAGCCCGGCATGCACGTGCGGCTCCTCGACGCCGACGGTGCGGTCACCTCGGAGCGGCACACCGGTGAGGCCCTCGAGCTGGTCGGCATCCCCGGGAGTGCAACGGCCCGCCCAGGTCGAGCTGACCGCCGTCGTGCCGGCCGGCCGGATGCGCGTCGGCGTCGTCGGACCGGCGGACTGGACCGTGGAGATCGCCGGCGAGAAGCACAGCGCCACCCCGACGATGACGAGCGGCGACGGCGCCGAGGCCGTGCTCTTCCCGCCCGGGTGGCAGACCGAGGTGGAGCTCTCCGAGCCCTCGTCCCTCACCGCCGTCGCGACCCTGACGCTCGAGACCGAGCACAGCGCCGGGCTCGTCGCCGAGCCGGCGCCGCCGTCCGACGACGACGCCATCGCCGCCGCGGTCGACGCCGCCCGCGAGTCCGACGTGGCCGTGGTCGTCGTCGGCCTCACGGAGGAGCAGGAGACGGAGGGCCTCGACAAGGCGACGCTCGCTCTGCCCGGACGACAGGACGAGCTCGTCGCGGCCGTCGCCGCGGTCGCTCCCCGCACCGTGGTCGTCGTCAACACCGCGACGCCGGTGCTCATGCCGTGGCGCGGCGACGTCGCCGCGATCGTCGTCGCCGGCCTGCCGGGGCAGGAGGGAGGCCTCGCCGTCACGGCCGCGCTCTACGGCGACGTGGAGCCCTCCGGCCGTCTGGTCAGCACCTGGCCCGCCGCCGACGGAGCCGCGCCCGCCTGGTCGGTGACACCCGTCGACGGCGCGCTGCCGTACGACGAGGGTCCGTTCATCGGCTACCGCGGGCACGCGGCAGGGCGAGCACCCGCACCGGCGTACTGGTTCGGGCACGGGCTCGGCCTCGCGTCCTGGGAGTACGGCGACGTGGCCGTCGACGGGACGACCGTCACCGTCGAGGTCACCAACACCTCCGGGCGCGACTCGCGCGAGGTCGTGCAGGTCTACCTCGACCCGCAGACCGACGACCAGCCGGTGCGCCTCGTCGGCTGGACAGGGGCGGACATCGCGGCCGGGGCGACCGAGCAGGTGACCGTCAGCTGCGACGAACGCGCGTGGCGCCGCTGGGACGAGGCCACGTCCGGGTGGGTGCGGCTCGAAGGCGGGGAGGTCGTCGTCGCCCGCGGCCTGGGCGACGTGCGGGGCCGCGCTCAGGTGGGCTGACGTCCCGGTGAGATGCCCGGGTGTGCAGGTGTCGCACCCCGGCTGCGGTGGGTAGGAGCCAGGCATGAGGACACGCACCATCGGCAACCGCACCGTCGGCACCAGCGAGGTCGGCGCCATCGGCCTCGGGCTGATGACCTTCGACCAGACCGGCACCCAGCCGCGCGAGCAGCTCGTCGCCACCGTGCGGGCAGCGCTCGACGCGGGCGTCACGCTGTTCGACACGGCCGACGCCTACGGCCCCGGCGACGAGAAGGGCGCCGACGCCCAGGGCGAGAACGAGGTGCTCATCGCCTCGCTCCTCGACGAGCTCGGCGTGCGCGACCAGGTCCTGCTGGCCACGAAGGGCGGCCACGTCCGCACCGAGGGAGGTGAGTGGGACACCGACAGCTCTCCCGAGCACCTGCGCGACGCGGTCGACCACAGCCTCAAGCGGCTCGGCGTCGACCAGATCGCGCTGTGGCAGCATCACCGCCCTGACCCGGACGTGCCGTACGAGGACGTGATCGGGACGCTCCACGAGATCGCCGAGTCCGGGAAGGTCCGGATGGTCGGGCTGTCCAACGCGAGCCCCGAGCAGATCCGCCAGGCGCACGCGATCCTGGGCGACGGACTGGTGAGCGTGCAGAACCAGTTCTCCCCCGGCTACCAGAGCAGCCGTCCCGAGATCGACGTCTGCGAGCAGCTCGGTCTGACCTTCCTGCCCTGGAGCCCTCTCGGCGGGCTGAGCAAGGCCAAGGACCTCGCCGGCAACAACCCCGCCTTCGCGCAGGTGGCCGAGGCGCGCGGCGTCAGCCCGCAGCAGATCGCCCTCGCCTGGGAGCTCGCCCAGTCCCCCTGCGTCATCCCGATCCCCGGCGCCAAGCGACCGACGTCCATCCAGGACTCCGCCGCCGCCGCCGACCTCGACCTCACCTCCGACGAGCTCGAAGCCCTCAACGCCTGACCCCACCCCGATTCGTCTGCGATGGCTGAGCGCGCGGTCTTGATCCTCCGCTAGACGAATCCGATGGATCGGGTTGTCAGCGGTCGTCGACGATGCGCTTCATCTTGCCGAGGGAGCGCTCGATGGTCTCGGGGGCGACGACGCGGACACGGGCGGTGACGCCGATGGTGTCCTTGGCGCGCGAGGCGACCTGGGCGGCCAGCCCGTCCCAGGCGGACGCCTCCACGTCGGGGCGGGCCTCGACGCGGACCGTGAGCTCGTCGAGCCGGTCGGGCCGGGTCAGCACGCACTGGAAGTGCGGCGACAAGCCGGGCGTCGACAGCAGGATCTCCTCGAACTGCGTGGGGAAGACGTTGACCCCGCGGATGATCATCATGTCGTCGCTGCGGCCGGTGATCTTCTCCATCCGGCGCATCGTCCGCGCGGTGCCGGGCAGCAGCCGGGTGAGGTCGCGGGTGCGGTAGCGGATCACCGGCATCGCCTGCTTCGTCAGCGAGGTGAACACCAGCTCGCCCTGCTCGCCGTCGGGCAGCACCTCGCCGCTCACCGGGTCGACCACCTCGGGGTAGAAGTGGTCCTCCCACACGTGCAGCCCGTCCTTGGTCTCCACGCACTCGCTCGCGACGCCCGGGCCGATCACCTCGGACAGCCCGTAGATGTCGACCGCGTGCATGTCGAGCCGGTCCTCGATCTCGGAGCGCATGTCTCCGGTCCACGGCTCGGCGCCGAAGATGCCGACCTTGAGCGAGGTCGCGCGCGGGTCGACGCCCTGCCGCTCCATCTCGTCGAGGATCGAGAGCATGTACGACGGCGTCACCATGATGATGTCGGGCTCGAAGTCGGTGATGAGCTGCACCTGCCGCTCCGTCTGCCCACCCGACATCGGGATCACCGTGCAGCCGAGCCGCTCCGCGCCGTAGTGCGCACCGAGACCACCCGTGAAGAGCCCGTAGCCGTAGGCGACGTGCACCTTCATCCCTGGCCGTCCGCCGGCCGCCCTGATCGACCGCGCCACGACGTCCGCCCAGGTGTCCACGTCCTGCTGGGTGTAGCCGACGACCGTCGGCTTCCCCGTCGTCCCCGACGACGCGTGGATCCGCGCCACCTGCTCGCGTGGGACCGCGAACATGCCGAACGGGTAGTTGTCGCGCAGGTCCTTCTTCGCCGTGAAGGGGAACCGCGCCAGGTCCGCGAGCTCGGTGCAGTCGTCCGGGTGCACGCCGGCCGCGTCCCAGGCCGCGCGGTAGTGCGGGACGTTCGCGTAGGCGTGGTGCAACGTCCCCCGCAGCCGCTCGAGCTGCAGCGCGGCCAGCTCCTCGCGCGGCATGGTCTCGACCGGGTCGAGGTCACCCGGCCGCGGCGACAGGTCCAGGAGGGTCATGACGCACCTTTCGGGGCGAGGTGGTGTGAGAATCTGGCCGCATGAGCGAGGTCGCGGAGGGAGCCGAGGCACCGAGACCTCGCCGCGGGCGACCCGGTCACGACCAGGAGACGGTGCTGCGCCGCGCGGTCGACCTCTTCAACCGGCAGGGGTACGACGCCACCAGCATGGGCGACCTGGCCGCCGAGCTCGGCCTCACCAAGTCGGCGATCTACCACCACGTGCCGAGCAAGTCGCACCTGCTGGAGCAGGCCCTCGACGAGGCGCTGGACGGTCTGACCACGGCGCTGGAGGCCGCCGCCGCGGACGAGTCCGCGACGGCTCACGAACGCCTCCGCACCGCCGTGCACAGCAGCGTCGAGGTGCTCGTGCAGCACCTGCCCGCCGTCACCCTGCTGCTGCGCGTGCGTGGCAACAGCGAGGTCGAGCTCGAGGCCCTGCGTCGCCGTCGCGCGATCGACGACCGGCTCGCGGACCTGGTGCGCGCCGCAGTCGACGAGGGAGCCCTGCGCGACGACATCCCGCCGGACCTGGCCAGCAAGCTGCTCTTCGGGATGGTCAACTCGCTCGTCGAGTGGGTGCGGCCCGACGGGCGGTACGACGAGCGCCAGCTCGCGGATGCCCTTGCCACGTTGGCGTTCGACGGCCTCGCGGGTCCCGGCAACCGCACGGACTGAGCGCCGTGCGGTCACGAGATCGGCTTCCCGAGCGACCGTGACCGGCCCCGGAACTCGGCGACGACGCTGCCGTCCTCTCGGCGCACGGTGACGTCGTAGATCCCGGAGCGGCCGCGCAGAGCCCGCTCCACGCAGGTGGCGACCAGCCGGTCGCCCTCGCGCGCCGACTCGAGGAAGTCGACCTCGAAGCCGGCCGCGACGGTGACTGTGCCGTGCGAGTTGCACGCGACGGCGAAGGCGGTGTCGGCGAGCGAGGCGACGAGCCCGCCGTGGGCCAGGGCGTAGCCGTTGAGCATGTCGGCCCGGACCACCATCGCGACGCGTGACTCCCCCGGCGCGACGTGCTCGAGCTGCATGCCCATGCCCTGACTGGCCGCGTCGTTGGCGAGCATCGCCTCGGCGGACCTCCGTGCGACGTCGTCGCTCATGCGTCGTAGTCCACGGTGACCCGGTCCCCCATCGGGAACGACTGGCAGGTGAGCACGAAGCCCTGCTCCACCTCGTTGTCCTCGAGCGCGTAGTTGCGCACCATGTCGACCTCGCCGTCGCGGACCCTGGCCCGGCAGGTCCCGCAGACGCCGCCCTTGCAGGCGAACGGCAGGTCCGGCCGGTCCTTCTGGGCGGAGTCGAGGATCGTCGTGTCCTGCGCGGCGGCGAGGGTGGTGGACCGGCCGTCCAGCACCACGGTGACCTCGGTGGTGGCGCCGTCGACGACCTGGTCGGGGTGGCGCAGCTGCGGCGGCGGCTGGTCGACGAAGAACAGCTCGACGTGGACCTTCTCGGGCGCGACGCCCAGCTCGGCCAGCACGTCGCGCGCACCGGCCACGAGGTCGAAGGGACCGCACAGCCACACGTGGTCGACCGCCTGGAGAGGCACGAAGGTCGTGAGCAGGGTACGGAGCCGGTCCGACTCGAGCCGGCCGGTGAACAGCTCGACCTCGCGGGGCTCGCGCGACAGGACGTGCTTGAGGTCGAAGCGCGGGCCGTGGGCGTTCTTGAGGTCCGCGAGCTCCTCGGCGAACATGACCGAGCTCGTCGTCCGGTTGCCGTACAGCAGCGTCACGCTGGACGCCGGGTTGGTCAGGACGGTCGCGGCGATCGACAGCATCGGTGTGATGCCGGAGCCGGCCGCGATGCAGACGTGGCGGCCTGCCTCGCCGGGGTCGACGCGGAAGCTGCCGCTCGGGGTCTGCACCTCGATGCGGTCGCCCGGCCGGACCTCACGCAGGAGCCAGCGCGAGAAGACACCGCCGGGCACCTCGCGCACACCGATCTGCGGCGCCGCGCCCTGCGGGGCGCAGATCGAGTACGTGCGCCGCTGCTCCTCACCGTCGACGGTGCGCCGCAGGGTCAGCGACTGGCCGGCAGCGAAGTCGTACGCCGACCGCAGCTCGTCGGGCACGTCGAACGTGATCGCCGCGGAGTCGTCGGTCAGGGGCTCGACGGCGGAGACGGTCAGCGTGTGGAAGGCGCCGCGCCGCCGCGCGACCTCTGCCTCCTGGGCAGCCCGCGTCACCTCGACGAGGTCCGTCATTCAGATCTCCTTGACGTGGTCGAAGGGCTCGAGGCACGCGCGGCAGCGGTACATCGCCTTGCAGGCGGTCGATCCGAACTCCGAGGTGAGGTCGGTGTCGTGCGGCGCCGCACCGCGGGCAGCGGACGTCGCGACGCGTGGGCGTCAGGGCCAGGAGGACCGGTCCGGTCGTCCGGGCAGCAGCGCCCGGAGGCGAGATCCCGTGCTCGGCCAGCGCCTGACGGCCGCGCTCGGTGATCCAGTCGCTCGACCACGCCGGGGCCAGGGACACCGCGACGTCGACGCGCTGGAAGCCCTCGGACCCCAACCGGTGCACGAGGTCGTCGCGCATCGTCGCCATCGCCGGGCAGCCGGAGTAGGTCGGCGTGATCGTCACCGTCACCACGTCGTCGTCCACACGGACGTCGCGCAGCACGCCGAGGTCCTCGAGCGTGAGCATCGGCATCTCCGGGTCGGTGACGCGCGCAGCCACGTCGTACGCGCGCGCTGTGCGCTGGTCGAGCCCGCCGAGACCAGTCGTCATGGTCACCACTGCCCCGAGGGATGCGCTCGCGCGACCACCTGCATCTCGGCGAGCAGGCGGCTCATGGCCTCGGTGTGCATGCCGTCCCGGCCCCGTCGTCCACTCACCCCGGCCAGCCCGGCGACCTCCGGTCGATCGACGCCGCTGACCGCGAGGACCTGGTCGAGCACGACCGCGACCTCGTCGGACACCGTCGCCGGGTCGACGCCGACGCCCGCCTCGGCCACGCGTCGCTCGACGTCATGGGTCAGGAACAGCTCGTCGTGCAGCGGCCACAGCCCTGCGAGGGCGGTCACCAGCCGTCGCCGCGACTCGTCGGTCCCTCGGGCGAGCGTGAGGAACCACCGGCCCGCGAAGTCGCGGTGGTAGGTCACCTCCTTGACGCCCTTGGCCGCCACCGCCGCAAGCACCGCGTCGCGGCTGGTGGTCAGCCTCTGGAGAATCGCGAGCCGCCACGTCGAGAAGACGAGCAGCCGCGCGACCGTCTCGGCGAAGTCGCCGTTGGGCACCTCGCACAGACGCACGTTGCGGAAGTCCTGGGAATCACGGAAGAACGCGAGCGCGTCCTCGGGGGGAACAGGCGACCCGTCCGGCAACGTCGGCACGACCGTCGGGTCGGCCGCAGCAGCGCGCGCGAGCAGCAGCCGCGCCTGGCCGAGCAGGTCGAGGGCGACGTTGGCGAGCGCGATGTCCTCCTCGAGGTCGGGAGCGCGGCTGCACCACTCCGAGAGCCGGTGCGAGAGGACGAGCGCGTCGTCGGCCAGCATCAGGCAGTACGCCGCGAGGTCGCCGGTGTCGACGCCGTCCGCGACCGTCGTGTCGACGCCGGCCAACGGGTCCTCGAAGTCGGTGCCGAAGGCCCAGTGAGCGTCGTTGACGAGCAGCCCGGCGTACGCGTTGTCGTGGTCGGTCATGAGCGCCTCACATGTGCGGCACGTCGGCCGGGATGTCGTAGAAGGTCGGGTGCCGGTAGACCTTGTCGCCGCTCGGCGCGAACAGCGGGTCCTTCTCGTCCGGGCTCGACGCGGTGATCAGGTCGGCGCGCACCACCCAGATGCTCACGCCTTCGTTGCGACGCGTGTAGACGTCGCGCGCGTGACGCAGCGCCATCTCGTCGTCGGGAGCGTGCAGCGACCCGACGTGCACGTGGTTGAGGCCCCTCTTGCTGCGGATGAAGACCTCGTAGAGCGGCCACTCGGGCTGGACCTGGTTCACCGCGCCACCTCCGGAGTGGTCTCGACAGGCTCGACCAGCGGCCGCGCAGCAAAGGCGGTCGCGGCTTCCCGCACCCAGGCGCCGTCCTCGTGCGCTGTCCGCCGGTGCTCGATGCGCTGGGCGTTGCAGGGGCCGTTGCCCTTCACCACCGCCCAGAACTCCTCCCAGTCCGGCTGGCCGAAGTCGTGCGCGCCTCGCTCCTCGTTCCACACCAGGTCGGGGTCGGGGAGGGTGACGCCGAGGACCGTCGCCTGCGGCACGGTCATGTCGACGAAGCGTTGGCGCAGCTCGTCGTTGGTGTTGCGCTTGATGCCCCACGCCATCGACTGCTCGGTGTTGGAGGAGTCCGCGTCCGGCGGACCGAACATCATCAGCGACGGCCACCAGAAGCGGTCGACGGACTCCTGCACCATCGCGCGCTGCTCGTCTGTGCCGCGCATCATCGTGCTCAACAGCTCGAAGCCCTGCCGCTGGTGGAAGGACTCCTCCTTGCAGATGCGGATCATGGCGCGGCCGTAGGGACCGTACGACGTGCGGCACAAGGGCACCTGGTTGCAGATGGCGGCGCCGTCGACGAGCCAGCCGATGGTGCCCACGTCGGCGTACGACAGCGTCGGGTAGTTGAAGATCGAGGAGTACTTCTGCGCACCGCTGATCAGCTTCTCCGTCAGCTCCTGCCGGGAGACGCCGAGGGTCTCGGTGGCGGAGTAGAGGTAGAGGCCGTGTCCCGCCTCGTCCTGCACCTTCGCGAGCAGGATCGCCTTGCGGCGCAGTGACGGCGCGCGCGTGATCCAGGCGCCCTCCGGTTGCATGCCGATGATCTCGGAGTGGGCGTGCTGGGCGACCTGGCGGACCAGTGTCTTCCGGTACGCCTCCGGCATCCAGTCGCGTGGCTCGATGCGGTCGTGGTCGGCGATCGTCGACTCGAAGTCCTCGAGCAGGTCCGCGTCGGACATGCACCCTCCTGCTTATTTACTGACCGATCGGTCTGTATTAGTGTGGCACGGACAGCAGACGGACGGAAGGCCCCATCGTGAGCAGACTCCTCGAGAGCTACGTCGCCGGCGACTGGTTCACCGCCCAGGACGAGGGCGAACCGCTGCTGGACGCGGCGACCGGCGACGAGGTCGCCCGGATCTCGAGCCGCGGTGTCGACCTCGGCGCGATGGTCGACCACGCGCGCACCGTCGGCGGGCCTGCGATCAAGGAGCTGACCTTCCACGAGCGCGCCGGCGCGATCAAGGCACTGGCCAAGCTCTTGTCCGAGGACAAGGAGGAGCTCTACGCCCTCTCGCTGCGCACCGGCGCCACCCGCCGCGACTCGATGGTGGACCTCGACGGCGGCTTCGGCACGCTCTTCGGCTTCGCCAGCAAGGGCACGCGCGAGCTGCCCAACGACACGGTCGTGCTCGACGGCCCGCCCGAGGTCCTCGGCCGCGGCGGCACCTTCGTCGGCCAGCACGTGTGGACCTCGCGGCCCGGCGTCGCGGTGCAGATCAACGCCTTCAACTTCCCCGTCTGGGGCATGCTCGAGAAGCTCGCCCCGGCCTTCCTCGCCGGGCTGCCGAGCATCGTCAAGCCGGCCAGCCAGACGGCGTACCTCACCGAAGCCGTCGTCCGCCGCATCATCGACTCCGGCCTGCTCCCGGACGGTGCGCTGCAGCTGCTCTCCGGCAGCGCGGGCAACCTCCTCGACCTGCTGACCGTGCAGGACTCCGTCGCGTTCACGGGCTCCGCGCACACGGCGGGGATCCTGCGTGCGCACCCGTCGGTGCAGCACGGCGGTGTCAGCCTCGGCGTCGAGGCGGACTCCCTCAACGTCTCGATCCTCGGTCCCGACGTCAGTGCCGACGACCCCGAGCTCGACCTGTTCGTCAAGGGCGTCGTCACCGAGATGACGGTCAAGGCCGGCCAGAAGTGCACGGCGATCCGGCGCGTCCTCGTGCCGACGGCGATGGCCGACACCGTGACCGACGCGATCACCGCGCGGCTCGCGAAGGTCACCGTCGGCAACCCGGCGCACGAGGACGTGCGGATGGGTGCCCTCGCAAGCCTCGGGCAGCGCGAGGAGGTGCGCAAGGCAGTGGAGGCGCTGCGCAGCTCCGCCGACATCGTGTACGGCGACCCGACGCACGTCGACCTCGTCGAGGGCGACGCCGAGCGCGGGGCGTTCATGTCCCCGGTGCTGCTCCGGGCCCGCGCCGGCGCCCAGGAGCCTCACGACGTCGAGGCCTTCGGCCCGGTGAGCACCGTGCTGACGTACGACTCCGTCGACGAGGCCGTCGCGCTGGCGGCCCGCGGCAAGGGCAGCCTCGTCGGCTCCCTCGTCACCCACGACCCGGGGGTCGCGCGCGACGTGGTGCTCGGCGTCGCGCCGTGGCACGGCCGCGTCCTCGTGCTCGACCGCGACGACGCCGCCGAGTCCACAGGCCACGGCAGCCCGCTGCCGATGCTCGTGCACGGCGGTCCCGGGCGCGCCGGCGGTGGCGAGGAGCTCGGCGGCGTCCGGGCTGTGCTCCACCACATGCAGCGCACCGCGCTCCAGGGATCGCCGGACATGGTCACCGCGATCACCGGCCGCTGGACCACCGGGGCGCAGCGCACAGTCGAGGACGTGCACCCGTTCCGCAAGAGCCTGGCCGACCTGCGTGTCGGTGACACCGTGGAGACGCCGGCGCGTGAGGTCTCGCTCCGCGACATCAGCCACTTCGCCGAGTTCACCGGCGACACCTTCTACGCCCACACCGACGAGGAGGCGGCCGCGAAGAACGCGTTGTTCGGCGGGATCGTGGCGCACGGCTACCTCGTCGTGTCCCTGGCGGCCGGGCTGTTCGTGCAGCCCGACCCCGGCCCGGTGCTCGCGAACTTCGGTGTCGACACCCTGCGCTTCCTGACCCCGGTGAAGGCGGGCGACTCGATCAGCGTGCGCCTCACCGTCAAGCAGATCACTCCGCGGACCACCGCCGACTACGGCGAGGTGCGCTGGGACTGCGTGGTCTCCAACCAGGACGACCAGCCGGTGGCGACGTACGACGTGCTCACGCTCGTGGCCAAGACCTGGCCGCAGGAAGACTGACGATGACCGATGAGTCTCCGCGACGGATCGTGTCTGTAGTGCCATGACGGCGACCTACACCTTCGACATCTTCTCCAGCATCGACGGCTTCGGCTCCTACGGCCCGCCCGCGGACTGGGGCGGCTACTGGGGCAAGCAAGGCCCCGAGCTCCTCGCCCACCGCCTCGAGGCGTACGCCGGCGACCAGCGGATGGTCTTCGGCGCCACCACCTACAAGGCCTTCGCCGAGATGCTCGCCGCGAGCAGCGACGGCGACGACGTCCGCGACCCCTGGGTCGACCGGATGCGCAGCCTCCCGACGTACGTCGTGTCCTCGACCCTGGCCGAGCCGCTCGACTGGCCGGACGCGACGGTCGTGAGCGGCGATCCCGCCGAGATCGTCGCCCGGCTCAAGGAGGAGTCCGACGCTCCGCTGCGCTCGCACGGCAGCCTCATGCTCAACCGGGCACTCATGGCGGCCGGCCTGGTCGACCGCGTGCAGCTGACGGTGTACCCGGTGATCTCCGGCCAGACCGGGGACACCCCGATCTGGGCCGACATGGCGGACTTCGACCTGGAGCTGCTCGAGAGCCGCACCCTCGACCACGACATCACCGAGCTGGTCTACCGGCCCACCCTGCGCACCTGGGGCTAGAGCCTCCGCGGTCCTCCCGGTCCACGCCGGGAACGTCGCCGTGAGCGTCGCGAGGGTCGCCGACCGCTTCAGGTCGCCCGGGCCCGCGGAATCGGGTCGGGCGGCGCGGGAGGACCGACGCGCTCGTGGTCCCGTTGCCGCACGGCCGTCTTGATCTGCTCGAGGTTGTTGCGGAGGAGGTCGCTCACGAGCTCGTCCATCCGAGGGTCGCCCAGCATCGAGATCAGCACGCGGAGCACGGTCTCGCTGGCCTCTGACACGAGCGCGTCGTACCCCGGCAGCTTCCCGATCAGCCGCACGTTCGGATCCTGGCGGATCTTCTCCGCCGCGAGCGCCTTGAGCGCGTCGTGGTTCTCCAGCAGGGCGTCGGAGATGTTCTTCGTGTAGTGCCCCGTCTGGATGACGGCCGCCACCTCGTCCAGCACCACGATCGTGAGCGGACGCTTGACGAGACCCAGTGCTCGCTCTGCCAACCGCGAAGCGCGCTCCACGGTGGCAGGGCGTCGCATCCCCCGACGGACGAGCACGGCGCCCAGGACGGCGGCCGCGATCGAGATCCCGAACATCAGGGCGATGACGAGGAGGACCAGGTTCAGCGCACTGAGGCCTTCGAGCCAGTCGGACATGGCCCCGATCCTCCACCCTCAAACCGATCCGCCACGGAATTCCTGTGCACGGACTAGCGTCGAGGCATGTCCGCCACGCCCACCGTCGTCCTCGTGGACGACGCCGCCGAGGTGCGTGAGCTGGTCCGGATCTGGCTCGAGATGTCAGGCGAGATCAGTGTCGTGGGCGAGGGCTCCAACGGCGCCGAGGCCGTCGAGCGGGCACACGAGCTGCACCCTTCCCTCATGCTGCTGGACGTCTCGATGCCGGTGATGGACGGGCTCGAGGCGCTGCCGCAGGTGCTCGCGGCCTCCCCGGGGACGCGGGTGGTCCTCTACAGCGGGTTCGAGGAGCAGGGCCTCCTCGAGAAGGCCCTGGGCCTGGGGGCGTCGGCCTTCCTGAAGAAGTCCGCACCGATCGAGCAGCTGTCCGAGACCTTGCTGTCGCTGGCGACCGCCGACGACCCCGAGCCTCCCCCGCCCGCGCCGGCACCGCAGGTGACCCAGGACCAGCACGTCCTCGACGAGCACTCCGAGCGGTTCCGCGAGGTCTTCGAGGCGGCCGCGATCGGGATGGCGACGATGACGTTGTCCGGCAACATCGTCCGGGCGAACCCTGCACTCGGCGACCTGCTGCACTGCAGCTCCCACGACCTCGTCGGCACCTTCTACGGCGGGCTCACCGACGGGCAGGGCGAGCGGGTGCGCGAGCTCCTCGAGGAGGCCCGGACGACGCCGGTCAAGTCGATCCAGCTCGAGCACGAGGTGCCCGGGCTGTCGCGGCAGGCCGTCGTCCTCGCCACCTTCGCGCCCGTGCGCGACTCGCTGGGGCGACCCCTCTACGTCTTCCTCCAGGTGCAGGACGTCACCGCCGAGCGGCAGGCCAACGCCGAGCTCCGCAAGAGCGAGGAGCGCTTCCGCCTGCTGGTCGAGAACGTCGAGGACTACGCGATCTTCATGCTCGACCCCGACGGCCGCGTCGCGAGCTGGAACGCCGGGGCGCAGCGCAGCAAGGGCTACACCGCCGACGAGATCATCGGCCAGCACTTCCGCGTCTTCTACCCTCACGATGTCGCGGCGCGGCGGCACCCGGAGCACGAGCTCGACGTGGCCCTGCGGGAGGGGCACTACGACGAGGAAGGGTGGCGCATCCGCAAGGACGGCAGCCGCTACTGGGCGTACGTCGTGATCACCCCGGTGCGCGACGCCGAAGGCCGGCACGTCGGCTTCGCGAAGGTCACGCGGGACATGACGGAGATCCGGGCGAGCGAGCACCGGTTCAAGCTGCTCGTCGACTCGGTCGAGGACTACGCGATCTTCATGCTCGACCCCGACGGCGTCATCGTCAGCTGGAACGCCGGCGCGCAGCGCAACAAGGGCTGGACCGCCGACGAGATCATCGGCCAGCACTTCCGCGTCTTCTACCCCCAGGAGACCGCCGACGCAGGGCACCCCGAGCACGAGCTCGCCATGGCGCTGAAGCACGGTCACTACGAGGAGGAGGGGTGGCGGGTCCGCAAGGACGGCACCCGCTTCTGGGCCAACGTCGTCATCACGGCCGTCTACGACCCGTCGGGCGAGCACGTGGGCTATGCCAAGGTCACCCGCGACACCAGCGAGAGGCGGCGGCTCGAGGACGAGCGCGAGGACGCCCTCGACGCCCTCGCCTCGGCCAACGCCGAGCTCGGTGTGCTCAACCGCAAGCTGCAGCAGGCCTCGAACGACCAGTCGCAGTTCCTCGGCGTGACGGCGCACGAGCTCCGGACGCCCGTCGGGCTGATCAAGGGGTCGGCGCACATGCTCTCGGCGTACGGCGACCGGATGACCGACGAGGACAAGGCGCAGACCTTCGAGGCCATCGACGCGGCCACCATCCGGCTCAGCCGGCTCGTGGACGACCTGCTGACGGCCTCGCGCCTGCAGCACAGCAAGCTCACGATGAGGTCCGAGGCGGTGGCGGTCGCCGCGATCGTGGAGGGCGCCGTCGACAACGTCAGGCGGGCGAGCCCCACGGCCGAGGTGGTGGTCGCCGAGCTCCCCGCCGTGGACGTCCTGGGCGACCGGGACCGTCTCTCGCAGGCGGTGGAGAACCTCCTCAGCAACGCCCTCAAGCACGGCGCGCCCCCGGTCGAGGTCTCAGCCTCCGTCGAGGACGGCGCGGTCGCGGTGCGCGTGGCCGACCACGGGCCCGGCCCGTCGGAGGCGATGCGCCCCCGTCTGTTCGAACGGTTCGCGACCGGGATGGAGAAGGGCGGGACGGGCCTGGGCCTCTTCATCGTGCGCGAGCTGGCCCGCGCGCACGGCGGCGACGCCGTCTACGAGCCCCCCGGCGAGAACCACCCGCTCGGGTCATTCACGATGACCCTCCCCCTCGCAGAACGGCCGGAAGCCCCAGGGACGTCCGAAGGTCGCTAGGCTGCGCGAGTGTCGATCAGGGTTCTCCTCGTCGACGACGTCGTTCACGTGCGTCGTCTCGTGAACAACGCCCTGCGCTTCCACGGGGGCTTCGACGTGGTCGCGGAGGCGGACGACGGCGCCCAGGCGGTGCAGCACGCAGCCGACTACCTGCCCGACGTGGTGGTGCTCGACCTCGGGCTCCCCGACCTCGCCGGCCACGAGGTGCTCAGCGGCATCCGCGCCGCCTCGCCCGGCACGAAGGTCGTCGTCTTCTCCGGAGCGGACGACACCGGCATCAAGGAGCGGGTCGAGGGCTACGTCCCCAAGGACGCCGACATCCAGCTCCTCATCGAGCTGCTCGAGTCCGTCGGCCAGCAGCCCGGACACCAGGCCGAGCTGGCGCTGACGCAGGACCCCACGAGCGTCCGGGCGGCTCGGCGCTTCGTCGCCGAGAAGCTCGCGGAGTGGGGGCAGGACTCCCTCCTCGACGACGCGCTGCTCGTGACCAGCGAGCTCGCGGCCAACGCGATCATGCACGCGGAGTCCGACTGCGTGATCCGGATCAGCCTCACCGCGTCCACGCTGCGCATCGACGTCGTGGACCGCGGCTCGGGCACCCCGGAGCCACAGCCGCGCAGCTTCACCGAGGAGCACGGACGCGGTCTGGTGCTCGTCGACGCGATCACCGCGGCCTGGGGGCTCGACGTCGTCCCGGGTGACGGCAAGGTCGTCTGGGCCGAGCTCTCCCGCTCCGCCTGACTGGCATCTGCGTGCCCCGACGGGGAAGCATGGGCCCGTGACCTACCTCCCTGCCGCCGACCGTTACGACCGCATGACCTTCCGCAACGTCGGCGCGAGCGGCCTCAAGCTGCCCTTGATCAGCCTCGGTCTGTGGCACAACTTCGGCGACGACGTGCCCTTCGACCGGCAGGGCGCCACGCTGCGCGCCGCGTTCGACCTCGGGATCACGCACTTCGACCTGGCCAACAACTACGGCCCGCCGTACGGCTCCGCCGAGGAGAACTTCGGCCGCCACCTCCGTGGCGACTTCGCGGCACTGCGCGACGAGCTGGTCATCTCGAGCAAGGCCGGCTGGGACATGTGGCCGGGGCCGTACGGCGACGTCGGCGGCTCGCGGAAGTACCTCCGGGCCAGCCTCGACCAGTCCCTGCAGCGGCTGGGCCTCGACTACGTCGACATCTTCTACCACCACCGGCCCGACGCCTCGACCCCGCTCGAGGAGACGATGGGTGCCCTGCACACCGCGGTCCAGCAGGGCAAGGCGCTCTACGTCGGCATCTCGTCGTACCCGGCCGAGCTCGCCCGCGAGGCCGCCAGGATCCTGGCCGACCTGGGCACGCCGCTCCTGATCCACCAGCCGTCGTACTCCATGCTCAACCGCTGGATCGAGACCGAGGGGCTGCTCGACGCGCTCGAGGACCTCGGCGTCGGCTGCATCGCATTCTCGCCCCTGGCGCAGGGGATGCTCACCGACAAGTACCTCGACGGCGTGCCCGCGGGCTCGCGCGCCAGCCAGGACAAGTCGCTGGCCCAGGAGCTGCTGACCGACACGGCGCTCGAGCACGTGCGCGCGCTCGACGAGCTGGCAAAGGGCCGCGGCCAGACGCTGGCGCAGATGGCTCTGTCCTGGGCGCTGCGCAACCCTGCGGTGACCTCGGTGCTGGTCGGTGCGAGCCGGCCCGAGCAGATCCAGGACAGCGCCAAGGCGCTCGACAACCTGGACTTCACCGACGACGAGCTCGACGCGATCGACCAGCACGCCGTCGACTCGGGCATCGACCTGTGGCAGGGCGCGCGCGAGGAGGGTCGCGACCATTCCTGAGTCCACCGACCGCCGCACCCTCACTCCGAAGGACCTGGCCTCGGGGGTGACCGCGCTGGGCCTGATCCTGTCGCTGGGCCTCAACTACGTCGAGGTCGGGCTCGACCCGGACGGCGTCGTGTGGGGTGTGGCCCGGGTGCTGGCGCTGGCCGTCTTCGTCGGCGGCGGGATCCTGTGGTTCCTCCTGTCCAGGCAGGAGCGGGACCGTGGCTGAGCTCACCGTCGCGCGCCTGTCCGTCACCCCCGTGAAGGGCCTGGCGCTGCACCACCCGGACGAGGTCGAGCTGACCGAGCACGGGGTGCCGGGTGATCGGGAGTTCTACCTCGTCGACCGCACCGGCCGGCCGCAGAGCTGCACCCACAACCGGGCCCTCTACGGCCTCACGTCCACGTTCCGCGACGGGATCCTCGAGGTGACCCGTGGCGACGAGGTGCTGCGGCGCGGCACCGTGGACCCGGCAACGCCGGTGACGAACGACTTCTTCGGGCTGCACCAGGTGGCTGGTGACACCGTCACCGACCCCGGCTGGACCGAGTTCTTCTCCGACCTCATCGGCAAGGACGTGCAGTTCCTGCGGGCTCGCGGCTCGGCCTACGACGTGGAGCCGGTGACCCTGCTCGGTGCCGCGTCGATCGAGGAGCTCTCCCGGCGTAGCGGGGTGGACATCGACCCCCGCCGGTTCCGGATGCTCGTCGACTTCGAGGGTGGCGAGCCGCACGCGGAGGACGCGTGGGACGGGCGGCTGGTGCGCGTCGGCGAGGCACTGCTCCGGGGCGGAGGTCCGGTGCAGCGCTGTGCCGCGACGACCCGTGATCCCGACACCGGGGCGGTCGACCTGCAGACGCTGCGCCACATCACGTCGTACCGCGGCCGCCAGGACTCCGTGTTCGGGCTGGGCGCCAACTTCGGCGTGTACGCCACCGTCGTCGAGCCCGGCACCGTCCGGGTGGGGGACTCCCTCTCGCTCGAAACTTGATCTTTCAAGTGTGGGCCTCTAGGGTCACTTCAAGTTTCAAGTATTGGAGTGACCGTGACCCCGCACCTGCTTCCCGCCCCCGCCGGACCTCTCGACGCACCTGCGGCCGAGATCCGCAGCCACGTCACCGTCCCGCTGCGCTTCGCGGACGGGTACGAGACCAGCGCCGACGTGATGACGTTCCGGGGCCTGGTCGACGACCAGGAGCACCTGCTGCTCGGCCTCGGCGACTGGCGCACCGCGGTCACGACGTCCGCGACCGGGGGCACCGCACCGCTCGTACGCCCGCACAGCGAGTGCCTCACCGGTGACGTCTTCGGCTCCCAGCGGTGCGACTGCGGTCCGCAGCTGCGCGAGGCCGTCGAGCGCATCGCCGGCGAGGGCGGCTTCCTGCTCTACCTACGCCAGGAGGGCCGCGGGATCGGCCTCTACGCCAAGCTCGACGCCTACGCGCTCCAGGACTCCGGCCTCGACACCTACGAGGCCAACGTCGCCCTCGGCCGTGGCGAGGACGAGCGCGACTACCTGGCCGCCGTCCAGATGCTGCGTGCGCTCGGCGTCGACCGGATCCGGCTGCTGAGCAACAACCCCGACAAGGCCGTGCAGCTCGACACCTACGGCGTCGCGATCACCGAGCGCGTGCCGACCGGCGTGCACGCGACCGAGTCGAACACCCGCTACCTCAGCGCCAAGCGCGACCACACCGCGCACACGCTCGACCTCTCGGTGGCCTGACGTGACGACCGCGACCGAGACCCGTTGGTTGGACGACACGGAGATGTCGGCCTGGCTGCCCCTGCTGCGGGTCGTGCAGCTCCTCCCCCGCGCGCTCGACACCCAGCTGCGCGCCGAGGCCGGCGTGAACCACACGTACTACATGCTCCTCGCGACCCTCTCCGCGGCGCCCGACCGACGACTGCCGATGACCGAGCTCGCGCACCGGGCCGCCACCAGCCAGTCGCGCCTCACGCATGCTGTCGACTCGCTCGAGAGCCGCGGCTGGGTGCGACGCGCCCGGTGCCCGGTCGACGGCCGCAAGCAGTACGCCGAGCTGACCGACGCCGGCTTCGCCGAGCTCGAGGAGCTCGCCCCTCTCCACGTCGCCGAGGTGCGCCGCCTCGTCTTCGACCAGCTCGGCCCCGACGAGGTCGAGCAGCTCCGCACCCTGTCCCTCACGATCCTCGACACCCTTCAGGAGACCAGCTCATGACCCGCATCAAGGTTCTCGGCGGCACCGGCTACGCCGGCGAGGCCGTCGTCCGCGAGGCCGTCCGCCGCGGCCACACGGTCACGTCCTACAGCCGCACCGCGCCCGCCTCACCCCTCGACGGGGTGGCCTACGTCCACGGCTCGCTGCTCGACGCGGGCTTCCTCGCGTCCGCGGTCGAGGACGCCGACGTCGTCTTCGAGGCACTGTCGCCGCGCGGCGACATGGCCGGTCAGGTCGAGGGCCTCTTCGAGCAGCTCGCGAAGCTCGCGGACGCGGCCGGTGCCCGGCTCGGCGTGCTGGGCGGCGCATCGTCGCTGCTCGACTCCGAGGGCGGCCCCCGGCTGATCGACCTCGCCGAGCCACCCGCCGAGGTGCTCCCCGAGATCATGCTCGGGTTCACGAAGCTCGACCTGCTGCGCGCGGCTCCCGAGACCCTCGACTGGTTCTACCTCAGCCCGGCCCAGGACTTCGGCGCCTGGCTCCCCCAGCGGGTCACCGGCAGCTACCGCACCAGCGACGACGTCGTCCTGCGTGACGCGGAGGGCACGTCCTACATCGCCGCCCCCGACCTGGCGCTCGCCGTGCTCGACGAGATCGAGACCCCCACCCACCTCAGGGCTCGCTTCCACGCCGCCCTCTGACCTTCCGCTGGTCGAACGCCCCCGTTGGTCGAGTAGCGCGAGCTTGCGAGCGCGTATCGAGACCACCCGAGTCATTCGAAGAAACTTTCGGAAACTGTCTCACATCGCAAGATCAGAGCCCCCGATTGTCGGTGCCACCTTGTTGGCTTGACCCATGACCGACAGCCCGGGGACCACCGCTCCTGACGCCCTTCTCGAGGCGTTGCGCTCGGTCCACGAGGCGTTGGACTCGGTCACGGAGCGGGACGACCTCGGCCGGATCGTCGGCTGGAGCCCGGCCGACGCGATGAGCGCCGAGCAGCTCGCGGAGACCGTCCGTCTCGGCGCCGAGCTCGAGGGCCGGCTCCAGGGGCTGCGGCTGCACTGCGTGAACGCCGCGGAGACCACCGGCGCGGTGGCCGCCCGCGCCGACGCGGACGCCGGGGCGTGGGCAGCGCGAGCCGGGAAGAACCGGACCCGGTCCTGGGGTGGGTTGTGGCTGGCGAAGCGGTTGGAGGCGGCCTATCCGGCGACCCGGGCCGCGTTGGCGCAGGGCCGGATCAGCGAGGACCACGCCGCGGTGATCGTCCGCTGCTGCGACCGGATCCCCGACCACGTCCGCGACGCCCTCTCCGACGGTGACCTGGCGGGGTGTGAGGAGCAGCTGGTCGCGAAGGCCGGCGCGATGTCGCCGCCGAACCTGCGTCGGGCCGCACGCCGGTTCCTCGACCCGCTGTCCAAGCAGTACGCCGACGCGCACGAGGAGGCCGACCTCCTCGACGCCGAGCACCACGCCCAGGTGGAGACCTGGCTGACCCTGGGCCCGAACGGGGACGGCACCTGGTCCGGGAAGTTCGTGATCCCCGACCTGCACGCCGCGATCCTGAAGAAGGCCCTCGACGTCCTGGCCACACCGCGTCGCACCCCGGGGAGCAAGGCCGATGTCACCGAGCACACCTGGAACTACACCGAACGCCTCGGACGGGCGTTCTGCGAGGTCCTCGAGCACCTCCCCGAGACCGGCCACGCCCGCAGCGGCATCCACCTCGTCGTCCACCTCGACGAAGCCCAGCTGAAAGACGCGGTGGGCGGGTGTGTCACCGACACCGGCACCACCTTGTCCACCCAGGACGTGCGCCGCCTCGCCTGTGACGCCGGCCTGATCCCGTTCGTGCTCCGCGGCAAGTCCGTGCCCCTCGACCTCGGCACCCAGCAACGGCTCTTCTCCCGAGCCCAGGTCATCGCGCTGTCCGCGGCCTACGACACCTGCGCAGCCGACGGCTGCGACCGACCCTTCGCCTGGACCGAGATCCACCACCACACCCCCTGGTCCCACGGCGGACCCACCGACCTCAACAACGCCGTCCCCCTCTGCGCCCACCACCACCGCGCCATCCACGACCCGTCCTACGAACATCACCGACAACCCGACGGCACCATCACCTACGAACACCGACGACGACGCGCCCGACCCCAGACGAGAGCCGCCTGACCCACAGCCGCCCGACCCTGCAAGCGCGAACAGAACCGGTTTCGTCCGACGGCCGGAGATCCCATGAAGCGGGTACCGTCGCGAGGACGACATCGGGGTGTCGGACCACGAGGAGGCAGCGCCATGGAGATCAAGCGTCGACCACGTCGCGCGGGGGTGGCCCTGGTGGCCGCCGCGACGGCACCTCTCCTCGTGGCCGGCGTCGCCAACGCCGAGGAGAAGACCCACGTCGACGGGACGGACGACGCATGGGTGGCGATCTACAGCGACAGCGGCCCCGGTCGTGAGGAGCTCATCGGCTACGACCCGGCGGGGTCCCCCACCAACGGCGACGTGACCTCGATCCAGGCGACGCACGGGCCCGGGCGCATCACGTTCGTGACCAGCTACGCCTCCCTCGTCGACGGAAGCGGAGAGAACTACCTCCGGCTCGTCCAACGGATGAAGTTCGACGACGGTCCCCGGATCAACCTGTACGTGGACGTGACCGAGCAGGACCGGGACGGCAACGCGTACCTTCGCAACGACTCGGCGGACCACGTGAGGCCCTGTGACGACCTCCAGCTCGCCGTCGACTACGACGCCGACACGGTGACCGCGTCGTTCCCGCGACGCTGCGTGGGCAAGCCGGAGTGGCTGCGCTACCGCAACCACGCCTACTCCTGGTCCGGCAGCACGACCGAGACCGGGGACGACGACTTCGACTACTTCGACAACGGGTTCAACAGCTCCCACAACCAGGGGGACAGGCCGGGCAGCTACTCGAAGCGGATCCACGCCGGCTGACCAGGAGCCTGGGCAGAGGCCTGGCCGACTACCTCGGCGGCCAGGGCCACGACGTCGCGGCGTACGCCGACGACCTGGCGGCCATCGGCGACACCGCGGACGAGATCGGGCAGGCGCTCGACGACGGGCTCGCCTGGGCCCGTGTGCCGTGGCCGGAGGTCGAGCACGACGACCGCGGGATGGCGCCGACGGGATAGCTTCGCGGCTTCTCTAGGGTGATCGCGTGACCCTGCGCCGGCTCGACCCGCTCGCCGGCGTGGTCGCCCTGGTCGGCCTGGTCACCTATGCCCTGCACGGCCTCCACGGCACGCTCACGCGTGATCTCTCGCTCTACAGCTACGCCGGGCAGCAGGTGGCCGACGGCGTCCCGCCGTACGAGGGCGTCCTCAACCGTGCTGGACCTCTCGCACACGCGATCCCCGCGATCGGCGTGTGGATCGCCCGGCTCGTCGGCAGCGACGAGGTCATCGCGATGCGGGTGGAGTTCCTGGTCCTCGCGACCGCCTGCACGACCGTGGTGTACCTGCTCGGACGCGACCTCTTCCACCGGCGCATCGCGGGGCTGGTCGCCGCGGCGGTGTTCCTCGGCTTCCACGGCTTCATCCAGTACGCCTCGAACGGCCCGCGCGAGAAGACGCCGATGACCCTGTTCCTGGTGCTCGCGCTGTGGGCGGTGACGCACCGGCGCTGGTTCACCGCCGGCGTCTTCGTGAGCCTGGCGACGCTGTGCCTGCAGATCGCGTTCTTCCCCACGTTCACCGCCACGGTCGTCGGCGCCCTGCTGCTCGCCCACGAGGAGCGCCTGAAGGCACTGCTGCGCATCGCGGCGGGCGGGGCCGTGCCGGTGCTCGCGTGCGCGGTGTGGTTCGCGCTGGCGGGGTCGTTGCGGCAGTCCGTTGATGCCTTCCTGATCATCAACATGCGCTACACCGTGCCGAACCCGCCGCTGGAGAACGTCGACATCATCCGTGAGGACGCGTTCGCGGCGTACGGCACCGTGTGGGTCTGGCTCTTCGTCGGCGGTCTCGTCCTGCTGGCTCTGCGCGGCCTCAGTGCAGCCGTGCCGGCCGTACGTCGCCACGACCCCTCGACGGTCGTGCTGGCAGCCCTGACCGTGGCGGTCGGAGTGGGCCTGTGGTGGAACTCGCGGGACTACGACTCCTGGGCCGACCTGTTCCCCCTGCTCCCGTTCGCGGCGATCGGCGTCGCCGGCGTCGTGCCCGTGCTCGCCCTCGTCGTCCCGGCGAGGGCGCTCCGGCCCGTGGCGGTCGTCGCCGCAGCGGCCGCGGTCGCCGCGTCCGTGCAGTGGTCCGTCTCGACCCGCAACGACTACCTCGACGACCAGCGCGATGCGGTCGAGGCGGTCTTCGACCGGCTGCCGGCCGACGCGACCCTCACCAGCGTCGAGGCACCCCAGCCGCTCGTGCTCACCGACCGCACGAACCCGACGGAGCACCAGATGTTCCGGTCGGGGCTCCAGGACTATGTCGACGACACCTGGAGCGGCGGACTCGACGGTTTCGCCCGCGAGCTGGTCGACCAGCGTCCGACGCTCGTCGCTCTCGGTGACACGACGTACGACTACTGGCGCGACGCGATCAGCCCCGAGTACGTCTGTGTCGGCGCCGCGCCCGGTTGGTCCTGGTGGGCCGCGGCGTCCCTCGGCGACTCCACCCTGCAGGACCTGCGGGACGCGACCGGGTGGACCTCGGACGACGACTGCGCGCGGCACGCTGCGGTCACGTCGCTGCGTCCATGACGGCCACGCGCCGGAGCGTGTCCGGGCTGGCCCTCGGCTCGATCGTGAGCGGGCTGCTCGCCTACGTCGTGTTCGCGCTGGTCACCCACGGCCTGGGGGCGGAGCGCGCAGCGCCGGTGGCGGTGCTCTGGACGCACTGGGCCTTCGCCGGCGCTGCCTTCACCTTCCCGCTCCAGCACTGGATCACACGGAGCGTGGCCGCCGGGCACGAGGACGACGTGCGCCGCGCTGCTCCCCGAGTCGCCCTCGTGGTCGTCACGGCATCGGTCGTCCTCGGCGTGCTCGCCTGGCTCGCGCGCGAGCAGCTGTTCCACCGCTCCGACGCTGCCTTCCCGGCGATGATCACGCTGATCACCCTCGGGTCCGCGCTCGTCGGGGTGGTCCGGGGAGGGCTGGGCGGGCGGGAGCGCTTCGGCGCGGTCGCCGTGAGCCTGGTCGCCGAGAACGGCCTGCGCTGCCTGCTGGTGGGCGTGCTGCTGCTGGTGGGGGTGACGGAGCCGGTGGCACACGGGCTCTGTCTCGTCGCCGGTTCGGCCGTCGCCGTCATCTGGCCGTCGTCCCTGCGGTTCTCGGGCTCGGCGGCCGCGCGAGGCGCGAGCGAGCCGCTGGCGTTCCTCTCCGGCGCCGCCACGTCGCAGCTGGTCGGTCAGGCCGTCCTCACCGGCGGTCCGGTCGTGCTCGCGCTGCTCGGTGGGTCGCCGGCCCAGGTGACCTCGCTGTTCGCGGCCCTGGCTCTGTTCCGCGCGCCGTACATGGTCGCGCTCGGCGCGGTGCCGCAGCTGACCGTGCGGGTGGCCCGCGACGGAGGCGGGCGCACCCTGCTCGGCGGCCGCGTGCTCGTCGCTGCCGTCGGGCTGCCCGTCGTCGTAGCCGCTGCAGCGGCGGTCGGCGCGTGGCTGGGCCCACCGGTGCTGCGGCTCGTGTTCGGCGACACCGTCCACGTCGGAGCCGGCACGGCCGCGATGGTGGCCGCCGGGTGCACGGTCGCCGTGGCCAACCTCGTGCTCACCGTCGTCGGCCTCGCCCAGGACCGGCCCCTCGCCGCAGCCAGAGCCTGGCTCGCGTCCGTCGCCGTGGCCTCGGTCGCGGTGCTCGCCCTCGGTGGCGTGGACGCCGTGGACCGCACGCTGCTGGCGTTCCTCGTGGCCGAGGTCGCCGCCCTGGTCGGACTGCTCCTGGTCGCGGCGCGGCCGGCGCGGTCCCGGAGCTAGGACTTGCGGGCAGCCACGAACACCGACGACCCGAACGGCAGGTCCACGCGGCGCAGCGCCCGCTGGTCGAGCCGGGTCAGGCCCATCAGCACCTTGTCCTGACGTGGCGACACCGACGGCAGCCGGTTCGCACCCTCGACGGGCGCTCCTCCCCGGAGGCGGCTCAGGGTGCGTTCGGCCGCGAAGATCGGGAAGACGGACCCGAAGGCATACGTCGCGCGCAGCACCGTCAGCCCGGCCTCCTCGACGACACGGACGAGCCGGCGACGCGTGTAGCGGCGATAGTGGCCCGCCCGCACGTCATGGTCGGTCCAGGCCCACGCGTAGGCCGGGACCGACAGCAGCACGCTCCCCCCGGACGCGGTCACCCGGGCGAGCTCGGACAGCGCCAACAGGTCGTCCTCGCAGTGCTCCACGACGTCGAACGCCCCGACGACGTCGAAGGTCGCGTCCGCGAACGGCAACGCCGTGACCGAGCCGCACACGCCTTCGCCGGCGACGAGGCCCTCGGGCACGAGGTCGAGGTTCACCAGCTGGTGCTCACCGTGCAGCCAGCCCACGCTCGGCGCGTCCGCGCTCCCGACGTCGAGGACCCTCAGGGGCTCGCCGACGTAGGGCGAGAACACCTCGTGGAGGAGCCCGGCGCGGGCCCGGTGCCACCAGTAGTCGGGCTGTCGCAGCGAGGACGAGCCCGGCTGCGCGATCGGGGACGGCACTCCGGCGTCAGAGCTCGAGCGTCGCCCGCGCCGAGTCGAGGAACGCCTCGACCGTGCGGTCCTGGTCCCGCTCGGTCAGGTTGTTGTAGAAGGGCAGCCGCAGCAGCCGACCGCTGACGCTGTCCGTGACCGGGCAGTCCGTGGTGCGCGCGGCGAAGGTCAGGCCCGCGTCCGACGAGTGCAGCGGCTGGTAGTGGAAGGTCGCCCGCACGCCCTTCTTCCCCATCGACTCGAGGACATCGTTGCGACGGTCGCGGGTGGAGAGGAGCACGTAGAAGAGGTGGTACGCCGGGTCGCGGCCGTCGGGGACTCGCATGACCTCGAAGCCGAGCTCGTCGGACCACGGCGCCAGCGCATCGACGTACCGCGCATGGACTGCGGCACGCTTCGCCTGGATCTCCTCGCGACGCTCGAGCTGCGCGACGAGGTAGGCGGCGAGCACGTCGGCGAGACCGAAGGAGGAGCCGGTGTCCTTCCAGGTGTACTTCTCGACCTGGCCGAGCATGAACGCCTGGCGGTTGGTGCCCTTGTCGTAGAGCACGCGGGCACGGTCGACGTCGCGCTCGTCGTTGAGCACGAGCGCACCGCCCTCGCCGCACACGAAGTTCTTCGTCTCGTGGAAGCTCTGCGCGCTGAACCGCCCGAGGCTGCCGAGCGGCTGGTCGAGCCACCGGCCGTACAGTCCGTGCGCGTTGTCCTCGATCAGCACGGCGTCCGGGTAGGGCGCGAGGACCGCCTTGATGGCGTCGATGTCGCACGCGATGCCGGCGTAGTGGACGACCACGACCGCACGGACGCGCTCGTCCATGAGGGACGCGAGGTGCTCCGGGTCGAGACCGAGGGTGCGCGGCTCGATGTCGCAGAAGACCAGCCCGGCGCCCTGGCGGGCGTAGGCGAGCGCGGTGGTGGTGAACGTGAAGGACGGCACGACGACGGTGTCGCCGGGCCCGAGGTCGAGCAGCATCGCCGACAGCTCGAGGGCGGAGGTGCACGACGTGGTCATGAGGACCTCGGCGGCACCGATCTCGTCGGCGATCATCCCGGCCGCCCGGCCGGCGAACGCGCCACCCGACGACGGGTGTCCGCTGCGAATGGCCTCGGCGACGTAGTCGAGCTCGTTGCCCTCCACGTCGACGTGGTTGAAGGGCACGTCGGGCAGGTCCTCCTCGGGGAGGTCCACCTCACTCGTCACGCGTCGCTCCTCTCGCTCACCAGGGAAGGGCACGGCCGAGGTGGGTGCTCAGCGCCCGGTCGCTCGACTCGAAGTACATCTTCACCCTTCCCCAGAGGTCGACAGTCAATGCCGGAGGTGCTCCGTCGCTGTCGTTGGCCACCTCCACGAGCCGCCCCGGCTGCGGCGACACGCCCAGCGCGGCCCACAGGTCGGCGACCGCGCCCGCGTCGCTGATCAGCTCCGGAAGGAACACCACGTGGGTCGTGTCCGGAAAGGTCTTGGCCCAGGGGGCGAGGTAGTCGACGTACCGTCCACGCTCGAGGTAGGCGAACGGCGACACGGACGTCAGGTCGCGGTCCCAGGCCGACGACGACGCGAGATTCTCCTCCAGCGCCACCTCGAGCGGCCTGGTCTCCAGACCGTTCTCGGTGCTGAACCGCCAGTTCGAGATCGCCCGCTTGACGGGGTCGCGCAGCACCACGAGCACGAGCGGGTCGCCCAGCGCCTCCGCGGCGCGCGCAGGGGCTTCGGGGTCCTCGAGGTAGCTCGTGCTCTTGTCGGCCAGCAGCTGTCCGGGGGCAGCGTGGGCGAAGTACGTCGAGCGGTACCACTCCGCTCCTCTCGCGGTCGCGGCCCCGTCGCAGAAGACCTTCGGCTCCGGACGGGACGGGCGCGCCATGGTGATGTCCGGGTGATCGTCCAACATCGCGCTGACCGACGTGGTGCCACAGCGTTGCGCGCCGATGACCAGCAGGTGACGAGTCACGAGCGCACCCGCTCGACGACGTGGTACGGCGTGCTCTCGCTCACGGCGTCCAACGTGCGTACGACGTACTCCCCGACCATCGAGACCAACGCGATGACCACGCCGCTGAAGATCGAGAGCAGCACCGCGATCGTCGTCCACCCCGGCACCTCGGTCTCCACGAACAGCGAGCGGACCAGGTAGAAGGCGCCGAGCAGGAAGCTGGCGAACGCCACGAAGAAGCCGGCGGTGGCCGCCGCACGCAGCGGGAACACCGAGTAGCTGAACAGGATCGCGAACACCAGCGACATGATCTTCCGCATGCTGTAGTTGCTCTTGCCCACCGGCCGCGCCTCGTGACGCACCAGCACGTCGGAGGGGTTGTTGCTGTAGAGCAGTGCCTGCCCGGTCATGTACGGGTGCGCGGTGCGCGAGGCGCAGATGCGGTCGACGACGTCGCGTCGCAGGATGCGGAAGTTCGAGACCGTGAGTCCCGGCGGCTGCGCGAAGACACGGCGGTTGACCTGGTTGATGAGCTGGGTGCCGATCCGTCGGTAGCCCGGCGCCTTCTTGCGCTCGAAACGACCGAAGACGACGTCGTGCCCGCCGTCGAGGGCCGCGTCGATGATCACGAGCGCCTGGTCCGGCGGGTTCTGCAGGTCGTCGTCCATCGTGATGACGTAGTCGCCGGTGGTCTCGCGCAGGCCGGCGAGGTTCGCGTGGTGCTGGCCGTAGTTGCGCAGCAGGTTCACCGCGATGACGTGCTTCGAGGTCCGCGCCTTGTCGGCGATGACGTCCCAGCTGCCGTCCCTGCTGCCGTCGTTGACGAGCACCAGCTCGAAGCGGAGTCCGGCGTCTTCGAAGGTCTCCACGATGCGGTCGACCGTCGTACCGACCACGTCGACGCTGTTGAAGACGGGGACGACGATCGAGAAGAGCAGCGCGGTGCGGTCCGTTGACCCGTCGATCGACGGGTGGACAGCCTCGCTCACGCGACCCTCCTCTCGACCCAGGCGCCCCAGCCCTTGCGAGCATAGGGCCACGGTCTGTCAGGCCTCGTCGTCAGAGGCTCTTCACGAGGAACACCCGCCGGCGCGGCGAGGTGCCCTCCCGCCCGGTCTCGACGTACCCGTGGTGCTCGTACCACGCGACGTTCGAGGTCATGAGGACGTTGGTGTAGAGCAGCACCGACGTGCGCCCCTGCCGGCGTGCGTAGTCGTCGACGTGGGCGAGGAGCCGCGCTCCGAGACCCTGCCCCTGCGCTGCCGGGTCGACCGCGATGTTCTCCAGCAGCAGGTGGTCCGGCTCGATGCGGAGCACGAGGATCGCGGCGACCGCCCCGTCCTTCTCCACGACCCAGACCTCGTCGGCCGCCACCAGCGCGGCGTAGTCGGAGTCCATCGGCACCGGACGCGCCCCGCCCATGACCTCGATCCACCGCGAGTACGCCGCCGCGACGACCCGCTCGACCTCGGCGAGGTCGTCCGGGCCCGCCTGTCGGATGTCCGTCACGAGGACAGACTCGCCTACACGGAGAACGGGAGCCAGCTCAGCGTGACCAAGCTGACCGGGAGAACCACGATGACCAGCCCGATGTAGGCGAACGCGGTCGCGGTGCGCGTCATCCGCCACCGCAGGATCCAGGCGAGCCCGAGGAGGACCAGGGCGACCACCGCGGGCACGGCAGCGATGATCGCGAAGATGATCGCCAGCCCGTAGAGCGGGTCGTCACCGGTGTAGGTGTTGTAGTCGTAGGTCATGTAGCCGGCGGCCAGCAGGAGCAGGCTCGCCAGCGCGCCGATGGCGACACTGACGGCCTTGATGGCGGGCACGTCGGGCACGGGCGATGCCGGAGCTGCGGTTGCTGTGGTCATGCCTCCAGCGTCCGGCACCCACCCGGTCGTCCACATCCGTCCATGTACTCAGGTCCACGTGGTGTCGGAGCGGGCACCTAGCCTCAGGGCATGCGCACCTGGGTGATCGTCGTGTCCCGGGACCACGCACGTCGTGGCGTCGAGGGCGGCTTCGTCATGGCCAACCACGGCAAGCGCGCGCCCCTCACGCGGATGTCCCAGGGGGACCGCGTCCTCATCTACTCACCGAGGACCGCCTACCCCGACGGCGAGCCGCTCAAGGCCGTCACGTTCGTCGGCACGGTGACCGGCGCCGAGCCCGAGCCGAGCGACGTCATCCCCGGTGGCTTCCGCCGACGGGCAGACCTGCGTGAGATCGATCCGATCCCCCTCGAGCAGGTGCGCGACCACCTCCCCACCAACAAGATCAGGTTCGGCTTCTTCGAGCTTCCCGCCGACGACGCCGACGCGGTCTGGGCTCGTGTTGCGGAGAGGTGACGCCGACTCACTGGACCAGACGGGTTCAGCCCCCCTTCCCGTGAGGAGGGTGACGACGTGCACGCCCCGGCTGGCGTGCGCGAACCTGCGTCGATCGCCGGGCACGGCATCGCGGAGCACATGGCAGGCGTCATCGCCGGCCTGCCCGAGCCGCCGATCCTCGTCGGCCACTCCTTCGGCGGGAGGACGGGCGGTGTCGCTGACCCCGAAGCAGTTCCGCTTCGCCTTCGCCAACGCCGTCTCCGCGACGGAGTCCGACCAGCTGCCGCCCGCTGGACCATCCCGGCTCCGGCAAGCCTCTCCGAGGCAGCGACCGCGACTTAACCCACGCTCGGCGCCGGGCCGCCACCGACAACGAGAGCCGCGGCCCGCTGCTGCTCATCGCGGGCGGCAAGGACAACACGGTGCCCGAGACCGCCGAGGCGACCCTCAAGCAGTACCGCAAGTCCAGCGCGGTCACGGACCTGAGGACCTTCGCCGACCGCGGCCACTCGCTCACCATCGACTCCGGCTGGCGAGAGGTCGCCGAGGCGAGCCTCACCTGGCTGCGGGGACGCGGCCTCTGACCCGAGCGGTGTGGAATCGGTCGACACGGGGTACCCCGATTCCATGAGACGAGGCGGAGGACTGCTCGGGGTCATCGTGGCGATCTGGCTCGTCATCGGGTTGATCGCCGCGTTCCAGCGTGGCTACTTCGGTGACGACAAGGACGTGAGCTGCAAGAAGGTCAGCGACACCGTGCTGACAGTCGTGGCGGGACCGCTCAATTACGTCGGGGTGAACCCGAAGGTGAAGTGCAAGGTGCCCCGACCCTCGCGCTAGTCCTCTCACGAGCACGCTCGAGGCCTGTCGCCGGTGCCGTTGGCCCGAGGACAGTGCGTTCTCCGACGCCACGCAGCCTTCCGCGTCGAATTGGCTGCGAGGCGTCGGGTATCTCGTGGGAGTGGAGCCGGTGACAGGAGTCGAACCCGCGACATCCTCATTACAAGTGAGGCGCTCTACCAACTGAGCTACACCGGCGTGCCCGCCGAGCGGACCGGCCACATGCTAGTCGGGCTGCGGACACGTCGTGCTCGCGCGGGCCTTCCCGTGGAGGCCGTACGAGGTCACGATGGTGGACGTGGAATACCCACCGACGACGATGCCGGTTCCCACCGGGCTGGTCGTCGTCGCGATCGTCACCGGGTGCCTTCTCGGACTTGCGGTGATCGACGACCAGCTCGCTCGACACCTGCGGGAGCTCAGGCACCCGGGAGCGCTCCTCGACAAGATCAGAGGCGGACCTGCGAGCCATGACGCCGACGCGTCTCAGACAGGTCCCGCTCGGGAGTCCACGGCCCGTCGTGAGATTCGGCGACAGAAGTTCCGCGACAGCACCGTCGGAAAGGCGTGGGGCACGGCCACTGCCATTGCCCTTGCTCAGGCGCTCGGTCTGGTCGCGCTCCAGTGGCACGTCTGGTGGGCGGCCATGGACGCGGGTGGTTGGGATCTCCTCCTGGTGGGCATCCCCGCCTCGCTCTTTCTCAGCGCCCTCGTGTTCGCCGGCTCCATCTGGTTCAGGTTCCACCGCACCACGAGGATCCCGGACCCAGCCAGGGACTACCCGATCAACGGGTTCCAGCGACGCCAGACCATCGCCGTCGGGATCCTGTGCCTGCCGGTGCTGCAGTCGGTGACAGGCGTGATCGCACTGGCCCATGCCGCCCGCGACAGTGCATCGACCGCGTTGAAGACAGCAGACGGATCCACCGCATCTGAGATCGATTCCTCGGCCTCGGCGTGCCATGACGCTGCCTGTTCCCTGCTCCAGATGGCTGACTGGCGACGCGACTACTTCGCGCTCCTGAGCACGGCGGTGTTCGAAGTGGTGGTCATCGCGCTCCTGGTCGCCGTGGCACAGGCAGCCATCGTCAGCTACTTCAAAGGCACGGATCTCGAGGGCTACCACCACCGCAACGACCCCTTGTACTTCGCAGTACTGCTCAGCCTCGCACTGGCCGTTCTGTTCGTTCCCACGTGGAGCCTGCTGCAGGACGCCGGTCACCAGATGGTGGCCGCGCAGCTGCTGGACATGGACGTCGACGAGGCGTGGTTCACCACACGCGACAAGCTCACGGGCATGCTCGCCCCTGCTGTGGGGCTCTCCTCATTGCTCGCTGCGGGCTTCGGGATTCTGTCGCCGATCGCGACCGTGGCCTTGACGAATCACTTCTCCGGGGCGTCCCGTTCCCGGACAAGACCCTCGATCAGGCCGAGCAGCCACCGTCCCCGCGTGTGACGCAGGCTCCAACGGACTGCGCGAGGACCGGCGGCCCGAGTGGGCCGCCGGTCCAGGCGTGGTGGGTCAGCGCTTCCGCGCGGAGACCAGGAGGTACTCCCAGTCGGCGACGAAGGTGCCGTCGGTGGCGAGGTTGAACTCCTGCGCCAGGGCCACCAGGTCGGCCCGGAAGACCTCGCGCTGCTCGGGCTCGAGCTTCTGCGCGGCCATGTAGGTCGGGCCGTAGTGGGTGATGAAGAAGTCCGCGTAGTGCTCCGGGCTCAGGAAGCGCTGACGCACTGCCGTCGTCCAGGTGCGGACGTCCTCGACCTGGTCGCCGAGCAGCTCCCGAACCACGGTGGGGTCGCCCCACCGCGTCGGCGGCTGAGCACCCGGCGGCGGCGTGACGTGACTGCCGACCACCTTGAGCATCCGGCCCACGAAGCCGGTGGGCGTCCAGTTGGCCATGCCGATCCTGCCACCGCGGCGGGTGACCCGGACCATCTCGTCGGCCGCCTTCTGGTGGTCGGCGGTGAACATGACCCCGATGGCGGAGAGGACGTAGTCGAAGGCGCCGTCGTCGTACGGCAGTGCCTCCGCGTCCCCGACCTCGAAGGTGATGTCGAGGCCCTCGGCGGCCGCCCGCTGCTGCGCGGTCTCGACGAGGCTCGGCACGTAGTCGATGCCCGTGGTGGTGCAGAAGGCACGCGCCGCGACCAGGGCGGCGTGTCCGGTGCCGGTGGCGACGTCGAGGACGGAGCTGCCGGGGACCACGTCCACCGCGGCGACGAGCTCGTCGGCCAGGGGAACGGTGATCCAGGCGATGCTGCCGTAGTCGCCGCTGCTCCAGGTCTTCTGCTGCCCGGCCTTGAGGGCGACGAGCGGGTTGGTGGTGGTGCTGTCGATGGTGCTGGTCGTGCTGGTCAAGGTGACTCCTCGGTGAGCGGCCGGCGTCTTCCGGCCTGGTGATGTCGATGGTTCTCCGGACGACCACCGCGGCGTCAGTACTGGATCTGTAGCGGGCCGCTACACAATCTGGAGTGCCCATCGGCCCTACCGCCCTGGGGACTCCCGTGCCCAAGGTGCGGTATGACCCAGTACGGCCAGTTCTGCCCGGTGGCCAAGGCCATGGAGCTCCTCGACGAGCGGTGGACGATGCTCGTCGTCCGTGAGCTGATAGCCGGAAGCCGCACGTTCGGCGACCTCCAACGAGGTGTCCCGAAGATGTCCCCGACCCTCCTGTCCACCCGTCTGCGGACCCTCGCCCGAGCGGGGGTGATCGACCGTCACGAGCAGGGCAAGCGCGTCTACTACACGCTGACCGAGGCCGGGCGTGAGCTCCAGCCCATCGTGGAGTCCCTCGGCGCCTGGGGCATCCGGTGGATGCCGGAGCTCGGCGAGGAGGACCTCGACCCGCACCTGCTCATGTGGGACGTGCAGCGCAACGTCGACGTGGCGGCGCTGCCGCCGGGACGCACGGTGCTCCAGTTCCGGTTCAGCGACGTCCCCCGGGGGCGCCGGGACTGGTGGCTGGTGCTCACCGAGGAGGCGGTCGACCTCTGCGACTTCGACCCGGGGCACCCGGTGACCGGCCGCGTCGACGCCCCGCTCCCGCTCTTCGTACGCGTCTGGCGCGGCGACGTCGAGTGGGACCGCGCGTACCGTGCCGGTCTCGAGGTCGACGGCCCGACGTCCGTGCGCCGCGCTCTCCCGCAGTGGCTGACCCGGTCCGACTTCGCGCCCGTGCCCCGACCCGACGGCCGCGAGCCGCAGCTCGTCTAGACGCGGCTCAGCTGCCGGGCAGTCGCATCCAGGCGTACGCCTTGGGCTGGCCCTCGTTGAACTCCGCGAGCTCGTCGCCGGCGAGGTGGACGAAGCCCACGCCGGCGTAGAGCGCGATCGCGACCTCGTTGTCGGCCTCGACGCGGAGCAGGACGTCGCCGGCGAGCTCCCGCGCGAGAGGAACCATCGCAGCCACGAGCGCGGCGCCGTAGCCCTGACGCCGCTGCTCCGGGTCGACCAGCAGGTGGGCGAGCTCCACCTCGTCCTCGTCCTCGTCGATCCACAGCTCTCCGTACGCGCGCAGCACGCCCTCGTCGAGCAGCACGAAGCGTCGGACGTCCTCGGGGGCCTCGCCCAGGGCCAGTCCCGTGTCAGGAGCGTCGCCGAGCCAGCCGTCCGAGAACCGTGACGTGGCGGCCCAGGCGCGGACCTCGGCTGCGTGCTCCGGAGCGAGGGGCTGGACGGAGCTCATGCCGACCAGCCTCCGTCGACGTCGAGCTTCTGGCCGGTGACGAAGCCGGCCCGGTCCGAGGCGAGGAAGCACACCGCCTCAGCGACGTCCTGGGCGGAGCCGAAGCGGCGCAGCGGGATGTTCCGCGTGGTCACGTCGAGCGCGTGCTCGTCGAGCTCGCCGGACTCGATGAGCCGGGCCGCCATCCCGTCGGTGAGCATGCCGGGGCCGACGGCGTTGACGCGGACGCCGTACCGCCCCTCCTCGACGGCGAGCCCCCGGACGAGCGCCTCGACCGCCGCCTTCGGTGCCGACGACAGTCCGTCTCGGACCGGGAAGCGGGAGGTGGCCGCGGTCGTGACTGCGACGATGCTGCCCGCAGACTCACGGAGCGCGGGGAGTGCGGCGTGGGCCACGGCGAAGAAGGCCGACGTGTCCTGGTCGAGCTGCTCGCGCAGGTCGCCGGGCGCGACCCCGCTCAGGTGACGCATCGGGACGTGGGGGCCGGAGGCGTAGACCAACGTGTGCAAGCCGCCGAGGCACGCGACGGCCACGGCGACCACCTCGGCGACGGCGGCGTGGTCGGTGAGGTCGACCTGCCACGACGGCTCGTGCTCGACGGGGGTCGACCGGTAGGTCACTCCGACGACGGCGCCCCGCTCGCGCAGCATGGCGGCGACGGCTGCCCCGATCGCGCCGCTGCCGCCGACGACGAGCGCTCCCCCGGTCTGGCCTGCGAAGTCGTTCACGCCGGTAGCGAACCACGGGTCCGCCATGATGACCACATGGCTCGTAACCCGGAGGCGCACATCGAGATCGACGCCCCGATCGAGACCGTGTGGGCGGTCATGCTCGACACCGCGCGGTACGGCGAGTGGAACACCTTCATCCGCAGGCTGGACTGCCCGAGCCCTCCGCAGGTGGGCGACCCGATCCGGATCCACGTGGAGTTCACCCCGGGTGGTCGACGGACGGTGTCGCCGGAGCGGATCAGCGTGGTGGAGCACCCCGGGCCGGAGAACGGAACGAGACGCGCCCGGCTCGGCTACGTCTACGAGGGACTGCCGTCGAAGCTGGGCCTCGTCCGCGGCACCCGCTGGCAGGTGCTGACCCAGGAGCCGGGTGGAGCCACGGTCTACGACACCGTCGAGGAGTTCAGCGGACCGCTCGTCGCACTGGCCGGACCTGCCCGCGTGGAGGCCGGCTTCCGCCGGCACGCCGAGTCGCTCAAGCAGCGCGCCGAGACTCCTCCGACCTGACGAAGCGCGCGACGAGGCCGGCGACCACCTCGGGGTGCCCGAGCGCGACCCAGTGGCCGTACGGGATCTCGACCCGCTCGAGGCGCTCGGTCCACAGCTCGCTCTCGCGCAGCGCCGCGACCCGGATCGCGACGTCGCGCAGCGGTGCCACCTGGAGCACCGGCACCGTGGTGACCTGGGCGGCCCGCGACCGGGTGAGGCCGGGCAGCACGTTCGCCCGGTAGATCCGCAGCCCGCTCACCATGTCCCGCCGCAAGGTCGGCGCGTGGTGCCACGCCTCCGGGGCGAACCCCTCGGCCCGGCGCAGGAAGCTGCCCCACCGTCGCGCGGTGCCGAACCGCCCGAAGAAGAAGCGGGCCGGCGGCGTGACGAAGAGCCACATGTACCAGGACGACGCGAGCTGGGCGAGCACACCGCCAAGGGCCCGCGGGGTGGGCCGCCGCAGCGACCGCCGGATCCATGAGCCGACGTGGTCGAGGCTGGGCCCGCTGAGGGAGGTGAACGACAGCACCCGCTCCTCGGAGCCAGGACGGCAGACCGCCTCCCAGACGCCCACGGAGCCCCAGTCGTGAGCGAGGACGTGCACCGGCGCGTCCGGGCTGACGGCGTCGATCACGGCGAAGAGATCGTCTGCCTGCTCGCTCATCCGGAACGCCGACACGGCCCCCGGGTCGCTCGACTCCCCCATCCCGCGAAGGTCGTAGGTCACCACCCGGAAGTCCGGGGCGAGCCGCTCGACGACGCCGGTCCACAGGTGGTGGGTGTCCGGCCAGCCGTGCACCATCACGACCGTCGGCCCGGCGGGGTCGCCTCCCTCGAACACGGCGAGGTCGACCCCGTCACGGGTGACGGTACGGCGGTGCAGGTCGGTCGACATCGGCCAAGCATGGCAAGCGCCCGTCGAGATGGTCTCGACGGGCGCTCGTTCGCTCGCTGCTCGCATCGGCGATGAGTCAGCTGGCGGCCTGCTGGGCCTCGATGTCCTCGGTGAACTCGTCGGCCGGAGGCACCGTCGCCACGGGCACCGTGAGGGCGCCGCGGCTCGGGATCAGCCACACCTTCGAGCCGGTCTCGATGCCCCTCGCGTGCGCCTTGGTCATGATGACCTGCACGTCCGGGTCGGTGTCGGTGCGGACGTGCACGCGCACCTCGAAGCCCACGCGGACGATCCGGGTGATGACGCCCGGGATCGAGCCGGCGACCTTGTCCTCGTAGGACAGGTCGATGTCGTGCGGCCGGACGAGCTGGCCCTGGAGCGTCGTGACCGGGCCGAGGAAGGACATGACGAAGTCGTTCGCGGGCCGGTCGTAGAGCTGGTCGGGCGTGCCGATCTGCTCGATCCGTCCTTCGTTGATGACCACGATCTGGTCGGCGACCTCGAGGGCCTCCTCCTGGTCGTGGGTCACGAACACGGTGGTCACGTGCACCTCGTCGTGCAGACGACGCAGCCAGTCGCGCAGCTCCTTGCGGACCTTCGCGTCGAGCGCGCCGAACGGCTCGTCGAGCAGCAGCACCGTCGGCTCCACCGCGAGCGCCCGGGCGAGCGCCATGCGCTGACGCTGACCGCCGGACAGCTGCGAGGGCAGCCGGTGCGCGAACTGGGAGAGGTGGACGAGCTCGAGCAGCTCGTCGACCTTCTTCTTCACCTCGGCCTTGGGCCTCTTGCGGATCTCCAGTCCGAACGCCACGTTGCGCGCGACGTTCATGTGCTTGAACGCGGCGTAGTGCTGGAAGACGAAGCCCACGTTGCGCTTCTGCGGCGGGAGGTGCGTGGACTCCCGGCCCTCGATCGTCACCGTGCCCGTGTCCGCGGACTCGAGCCCGGCCACGATGCGCAGCAGGGTCGACTTGCCGCCGCCGCTGGGTCCCAGGAGAGCGGTCAGCTCTCCGGTGGGGATGGTCAGGTTGACGTCCTCCAGGGCGACGAAGTCGCCGAACTTCTTGCCGATGCCGGCGATCTCGATGCTCATGGTCGTGCTCCTCGTGTGACGTGACGGGAAGTGTGCGTGCGGTGTCCATCACTCGTCCTTCGGCCGGAGCAGCGAGACCACGATGATGCAGGCACACTGAAACGAAGGCGAGGAGGAAGGAGACCGTGTAGGCGGTCTCCTGCTGGAAGTTCTGGTACTTCTGCTGCACCAGGAGAGTGGCGGTCTGCGTGTCCCCGACGAAGTTGCCGGAGACGACCTTGACCGCACCGAACTCACCGAGCGAACGAGCCAGGCTGAGCACCACGCCGTAGACGAGTGCCCACTTGATGCTCGGCAGCGTGATCCGGCGGAAGGTGGCCCAGGCACCTGCGCCGAGGCTGCGAGCAGCCCACTCCTGGTCCTCGCCGACCTCCTCGAGGACGGGCACCACCTCGCGGATCACGAGGGGCAGCGCCACGAAGCAGGTCGCCATGATCATGCCGGGCGTCGCGAAGATGATCTCGATGCCGTTGTCGTCCAGCGTCGGTCCGAACCAGCCGAAACGGGGGTTGTAGACGAGGACGAGCGAGAGACCGACGACGACCGGCGACACCGACAGCGGCACGTCGATCATGGCCGACAGCAGCCTCTTGCCGAAGAAGTTGTAGCGCACCAGCAGCAGCGAGATGGTCACGCCGAACACCAGGTTGATCAGCACCGCGACGCCGGCGACGATGCCGGTCAGCTGCAGGGCGTGCGTCACGTCCGGGTCCGACAGCGCCTCGGACAGACCCTGCAGGCCGTTCGCGAAGGTGTTCTTCACGACCAGCGAGGTCGGCCATGCGATGAGCAGGAAGAGGTACGTCACCACGACGACCCGCATGGCCCACCGAGGGCCGGGTCGCGTCGCGGTGACCACGGAGGAGCTAGCCACGGCGAGCCACCCTTCTCTGGATGACGTCGAGGGACACGATCGCGAGCAGTGCCACGACGAGCATCACCGTGGCCAGCGCCGCGGCGCTGGCGGGGTTGCCGCCCTCGAGGTAGCTGAGCACGCGGACCGAGACGACCTCGGTGCGGTTGGGGAGGTTGCCGCTGATCAGCACGAGCGAGCCGTACTCCGCGATGCCACGGGCGAACGACAGTGCTGCCCCCGCGAAGATCGCGGGCGTCAGGGTCGGAAGGATGATGCGCCGCAGCGTGGTGATCCTGCTCGCCCCCAGCGACGCAGCGGCCTCCTCGACGTCGACCTCCATCTCCTCGAGAACCGGCTGCACGGTCCGCACGATGAACGGCAGCGTGACGAACGCGATGGCGAGGAAGACGGCGACCCGGGTGTTGGCGACGTCGACGCCGATGGGGCTCTTGGGCCCGTACAGCGACAGGAGCACCAGGCCGGCGACGATCGTGGGCAGCGCGAACGGGATGTCGATGACGACGTCCAGCACACGTTTGCCCCAGAACCGGTCCCGGACGAGCACCCACGCGATGACGGTGCCCATCACCATGTTGATCGCGGTGCAGAGCAGGGAGGTGCCGACCGTGAGCGTGAGGGCGCTGCGGGTCTGGCTGTTGGTGAAGGTCTGGAGGTAGGCGTCCCAGCCACCCTCGGACGCCTTGACGACGACCGCGGACAGCGGGATGAGGACGAGCAGGCTGAACCAGATCATGGCCACGCCGAGCCCGACCCCGGACCCACCGGTCAGAGCGCCCGGACGGGCCGCCCGGCGCTTGCGCGTCGGACGGCCCGTCGGGACGGTAGTTGCTACCGCCATGGCTTACTGACCGGCCTCGGCCTGGATCTTCGTGAGGATGCCGTCGTTCTCGTCGAAGAACTTGGTGTTCGCGTCGGCCCAGCCACCGAAGTCACCGTCGATGGTCTGGAGGGTCCCCGGCTCCGGGAACGCGTCCGCGGGGTCGTTGGCGCCCTCGACCTCGAGGCCGTCGATCGGGTTCAGCGGACGGTAGCCGGTCTCGGCGTACAGCTTCTGACCCTCGTCGCTCTTCTGGAAGTCGAGGAAGTCCTGCGCAGCGGCGGGAGCGTCCTCGGTCACGGCGCACGGGTTCTCGATGAGGAGCGTGGTGTCGGGGACGACGTAGTCGAAGTCCGCGCCACCCTGCTTGGCCAGGATCGCCTCGTTCTCGTAGGAGAGCAGGACGTCGCCGTTGCCACCCTCGAACGCGGTGGTCGCGTCACGGCCGCTGTCGGGCAGCGCAGCGACGTTCTTGAAGAAGTCGCTCATGTAGTCGGCGGCGTCGTCCTCGGAGCCGCCGTCGGCCAGCACGCTGCCGTACGCCGCGAGGAGGTTCCACTTGGCGGAGCCGGACGAGGCCGGGTTGGGCGTGATGATGCCGATGCCGGGCTTGGTCAGGTCGTCCCAGCTGTCGATGCCCTTGGGGTTGCCGGTGCGCACGACCATGGACACGACCGAGGTGGTGCAGATGCCCTTGGTGTCGTTGTCCTTCCAGTCGTCCGCGACGATGCCCGCGTCCACGAGGCGGGTCACGTCGGGCTCGAGGGAGAAGTGCACGAGGGACGCGTCCTGGCCGGCCTCGACGGCGCGGCTCTGGTCGCCGGACGCGCCGTACGACTCCTTGAAGCTGACGTCCTTGCCTGCGTCGGTGTCCTGGAAGCCGGCGATGACGCCCTGGTTCGCCTCCTGGAGGACGGAGTAGCCGATGAGGGCGAGCTCGTCGCCGTCGCCGCCGCTGCCGCCTTCGCCCGAAGCTCCGCCACCACAGGCCGACACCGCAGCGAGAGCGGCGAGGGAACCGGCCAGTCCCAGAGTGGTCTTGATCTTCATGTGTGTTTCCTTGTCACGACGATGGGAAGTTCTTCTTGGTCGAGTAAATTACTGGACTAAGCCCAGAACGTTAGCGCACGTCTCGCCCTTCGGCGCGTCGCGACGGCTTGACGTGCGTCACATCCGTGCCGCGATCCGGGACGGAGCGGGGCCCGACTCTCGTGCAGGTCGTAGGATCAAGGGTCGAGGCCCAGGCTGGAACAAGAACGATTTCTGCCTGGCGCCCGAGGCGGTCGACCGACCCCTCCCGCACGCACGCAGAGAAGGGCGATCCAGCGTGGCCAAGCAGGTCAAGCAGCTCGACCGAGTGATCATCCGCTTCGCGGGGGACTCCGGTGACGGCATGCAGCTGACGGGCGACCGGTTCACGCAGGAGACCGCATCCTTCGGCAACGACCTGTCGACGCTGCCCAACTTCCCGGCGGAGATCAGGGCGCCGCAGGGCACCCTGCCGGGCGTGTCGTCGTTCCAGGTGCACTTCGCCGACCACGACATCCTGACCCCGGGCGACCGTCCCGACGTCCTCGTGGCGATGAACCCCGCCGCCCTGCGCGCCAACGTCGGCGACCTGCCCAAGAGCGCGACCGTCATCGTCGACACCCACGACTTCACCAGCCGCAACCTGGCCAAGGCCGGCTACGAAGCGAACCCGCTCGAGAACGACGCGCTCGCCGAGTTCGCCGTGCACGCGGTCGACCTGACCGGCACGACCGTCGAGGCGGTCAAGGAGTTCGGCCTGTCCCGCAAGGACGCCGCCCGTGCGAAGAACATGTTCGCGCTCGGCCTCGTGTCCTGGATGTACGGCCGCCCCACCGAGTCGACGATCACGTTCCTCGAGCGTCGCTTCGCGAAGGTTCCGGACATCCGTGACGCCAACGTGGCCGCCTTCAAGGCCGGGTGGAACTTCGGTGAGACCACCGAGGCGTTCGCCGTCCAGTACGAGATCAAGCCGGCCCCGATGGACACCGGCACCTACCGCAACATCACGGGCAACCTGGCGCTGTCCTACGGCCTCATCGCCGGTGCGACGCAGTCCGGTCTCGACCTGTTCCTCGGCTCCTACCCGATCACCCCGGCGAGCGACATCCTCCACGAGCTGAGCAAGCACAAGCGGTTCGGCGTGACGACCTTCCAGGCCGAGGACGAGATCGCCGGCATCGGCGCCGCCCTCGGCGCCGCGTTCGGTGGCGCGCTGGGCGTGACCACCACGTCCGGCCCGGGCATCGCGTTGAAGTCGGAGACCATCGGCCTGGCCGTGATGACCGAGCTGCCCCTGATCGTCGTCGACGTGCAGCGCGGCGGCCCCTCGACGGGCCTGCCGACCAAGACCGAGCAGGCCGACCTGCTGCAGGCGATGTTCGGCCGCAACGGCGAGGCCCCGGTGCCGATCGTGGCGCCGCAGTCGCCCGCCGACTGCTTCGACGCCGCTGTCGAGGCGGTGCGCATCGCGATCACCTACCGCACCCCGGTCATGCTGCTCTCGGACGGCTACCTCGCCAACGGCTCCGAGCCGTGGCGCATCCCCGAGGTGAGCGACCTGCCGGACATCGACCCGGCGTTCGCGACCGAGCCGAACCACGACCTGGTCGACAAGGACGGCAACATCACCGGCGCCGACTTCTGGCCCTACACGCGTGACCCCGAGACGCTGGCGCGCCCGTGGGCGATCCCCGGCACAGCCGGCCTCGAGCACCGCATCGGCGGTCTGGAGAAGGGCGACGGGCACGGGAACATCTCCTACGACCCTGCCAACCACGACCTCATGGTCCGCACCCGTCAGGCCAAGATCGACCGGATCGCCGACTCCCTGCCGCCGCTCGAGGTCGACGACCCGTCGGGCCGGGCGAAGGTGCTCGTGCTCGGCTGGGGCTCGACCTACGGCCCGATCGGTGCCGCCTGCCGCCGCGTTCGCAACGCCGGCATGGAGGTCGCCCAGCTGCACCTGCGCCACCTCAACCCGCTGCCCAAGGATCTCGGCGAGATCCTCAAGCGGTACGACGCGGTGATGGTGCCGGAGATGAACCTCGGCCAGCTGTCGATGATCGTCCGGGCGCGCTTCCTCGTCGACGCCGTCGGCTACAACCAGGTCCGCGGCCTGCCTCTCAAGGCCGCCGAGCTCGCCGAGGCCATCACCGGCCTCGTCGAGGGCACGGCTTCGCTGGTCGAGCCTGTCGAGACCAAGGAGGACTGACGTGACCATCGACCTGCCCTTCCCCGGACTCACCGGTGTCCCGACCAACGACGCCCCGCAGAACCGCAAGGAGTACACCTCCGACCAGGAGGTCCGCTGGTGCCCCGGCTGCGGCGACTACGCCGTGCTGGCGGCCGTCCAGGGCTTCCTCCCGGAGCTCGGCCTGCGTCGCGAGAACATCGTGTTCGTCTCCGGCATCGGCTGCTCGTCGCGGTTCCCGTACTACCTCGACACCTACGGCATGCACTCGATCCACGGCCGCGCGCCGGCCATCGCGACCGGGCTCGCGACCGCGCGCGAGGACCTGTCGGTGTGGGTCGTCACCGGTGACGGTGACGCGCTGTCCATCGGCGGCAACCACCTGATCCACTCGCTGCGCCGCAACGTGAACCTCACGATCCTGCTGTTCAACAACCGGATCTACGGCTTGACCAAGGGTCAGTACTCCCCCACCTCGGAGATCGGCAAGGTCACCAAGTCGACGCCGCTCGGCTCGCTCGACCAGCCCTTCAACCCGGTCTCGCTGGCCCTCGGCGCGGAGGGCACCTTCGTCGCCCGCACGGTCGACTCGGACCGCAAGCACCTCACCGAGGTGCTGCGCGCCGCCGCGGCCCATCGCGGCACCGCGCTGGTGGAGATCTACCAGAACTGCCCGATCTTCAACGACGGCGCCTTCGACGCGATCAAGGGCGCCAAGGACTCCTCGGCGGCCGACGCGATCATCCCGTTGCGCCATGGCGAGCCGATCACCTTCGGCGTGCCCGACGAGGACGGCAACCCGACGAAGGGCGTCGTCCGCGACGCCGTCACCGGCGGTGTGAAGGTCGTCGAGCTCGCCGACGTCGACCGCAGCGACCTCGTGGTCCACGACGCGCACGCCGACGACCCGACGACCGCGTTCGCGCTGTCGCGGCTCACCGACGCCGGCTACCTCCACCAGGCTCCGGTCGGCATCTTCCGCCAGGTCGAGCGGCCGACGTACGACGACGAGGCCCGTCGTCAGGTCACGACCGCCCGGCAGGGCACCGACGACCGTCAGGTCGCGCTCGGCGCGCTGGTCTCGGGTGGCGACACCTGGACCGTCGCCTGACGCAGGCCCTCAGCGGAGCAGGGTCACCCGTCGCTCGGCCGGGGTGGTCCGCGCCCTCAGCGTCGGGCTCACGCTGGGCACGAACCCGTCCGTCCTCGAGATGCCGGCCCGGTAGTACCAGCTGGTGACCTGGAGCGGGAACGGCGCGGCGAACCGCCACGACCCGTCCCTGCCGCTGCGGTGCTGGTCCACCTGTCGCCAGGCGCAGTCGGGGCAGGTCTTGCGGTACCAGGTGACCTGCTTCTTCCTCCACGCCGGGCTGATCCGCGGCCCGTGCAGCCAGAGCTTCCGGCCGTCCTGCGTCACGCGCGCGTTGAAGTCACGCATCGCGTCGAGCCGCTCCACCGCCGAGGTGGTCGCCGCGTCCTCGCTGGTGCCCGCGAAGGTCAGCCGGTAGCGGGCGGTCCGGCCGACGTCGTGCGCCAGGCTGACCGCGCCGGCCTCGTCGGTGGTGCCGGTCGCCACGACGGACCAGGTGCCGGCGTCGTACGCCTTGCGCTCGAGCTGCACCGTCTCGCCCGCGAGCGGCGACCAGGTCCCCGCATCGTCGGACTCCAACGTGCCGGCGTAGCGGATCCGGTCGGGGACGTCGTTGGCGATGTCGTCGTGGAAGACGCCGGGCCCCGTGAAGGACGGCGTGATCGAGATCCGCGTCGCGGACGCCACCGGCCCCGCCACCGACGGCACGGACGGGACCAGGGACGTCGCCAGGGCGGCCAGGACGGCGCCGGAGAGGCCGGTTCGCGAGAGCACGGCGTCAACCTACGTGGGCCACCGGGCGTGGGCTACCGTCCACCACATGGCTGAGGGGCGGAGGGGGCTGCTGCTCGCCTTCGCCGCCTACACGATGTGGGGGCTCTTCCCGCTCTACTGGCCGCTCCTCGAGCCCGCCGGCGCCCTCGAGATGCTGGCGCACCGGGTCTTCTGGTCGGCCGTCACCATGGCGGTCATCGTCCTCCTCCTGCGGCGCCGGGCGGCCGTGCAGCGGGTGCTCAGGTCGCCGCGCCAGCGCCGCATCCTGGTCCTGGCCTCGATCCTGATCACCGCCAACTGGGGCGTCTACATCTACGGCGTCGTCAACGAGCACGTGGTGGAGACGAGCCTCGGCTACTTCATCGGCCCCCTGGTCACCGTGGCTCTCGGTGTCGTGGTGCTCCACGAGACGCTTCGGCCGGTGCAGAAGGTGGCGCTGGGGATGACCACGGCCGCGGTGGTCGGCCTCACCGTGGAGTACGGGCGCCCGCCGTGGATCGCCCTCGCCCTCGCCGTCTCGTTCGCGGTCTACGGCCTTCTCAAGAAGCAGGTCGGTGCCGGAGCGGTCGAAGGCCTCACCATCGAGTCGGCGGTGATGGCGCCGCTCGCGCTGGTGTTCCTGACCTGGCTGCAGGCCTCGGGCGACGGGCGGGCGTTCTCGGAGGGGCCCGGGCACCTCGCCCTCCTGGCCTCGAGCGGCATCATCACCGCGCTCCCCCTCCTGTGCTTCGGCGGCGCCGCGTCGCGGATCTCGCTCACCACGATCGGCATGGTGCAGTACGTCGGGCCGACGCTGCAGTTCCTGACCGGGGTGTTCCTGCTCGACGAGCCGATGCCCGCAGCACGCTGGATCGGCTTCGCCGTGATCTGGCTGGCCCTGGTGATCTTCACCGCCGACGCCGTCCGCGGCCGACGCACCTCGATCCCCGTCGAGGCCCCCACATAGCCGGGACGTCATACCCAGCGGTCGTCGGAGCAGCCTCTCGGTATGACGTCCCACGGCGCTCAGGCGGAGCGAGGCACGTCGGGGCGCCAGCCGAGGTCACGCAGACCCTGCTCGATCTGCGCGAAGAAGGTGTCGGGCTCGAGGCGAAGCCCCAGCACCGGGACCCGGAGCACGAGGTCGCGGCCCAGGGCGATGTCGTTGTGGCGTACGGCGTCGCCGACGACGTTCTTGACCCAGGTGTGGTGGATGCCGTCGATCTCGACCACGAGGCCCCACTCCTCCCAGTACACGTCGAGGTAGTAGCGGCCCTTCCGCCCGCGACGCACGCTCTGTCGCGACGGCTCCGGGAGCCCTCGACGTCGACACTCGCGCGCGAAGTCGATCTCCGACAGGGATCGCGCACCGTCGAGGAGGTCGAGAAGGATGTCGTGGATGAAGGCGCGACGCTTGTCCCGCCTGACCTTGAGCATGGCGTGGCCCACGGCCTCCGCGGACGCGAGACCCTGCTGCACCGTCATGGAGATCGCGAGGGCGGCCTCCTTGTTGGTGCGAGCCCAGAGGGCGGCCCGCACCGCGGCCACCGGGTTCTTGCTACGGGGCACCCCGCTCCCGGGCATCAGGTCCTCCGGATCGAACCGTCGGGTCTGCCGGATGTCGATGCCGCGCACCCGCCAGATCTTCGCTCCCCGCGGCACGGAAACCCTGACCTTCGGCGCATCGAAGCCCTTCAGACCGCCCTCGATGAGCGACGAGGCACCGTCGAGGTACGCCCGCGGACCCGCCTCGAGCACGGCCACGTGGTGGATCGCGTGCTGGTCGAGCGGCCCCATGTGCACGGCGATCGTGTTCCGGCCGACCGGGCGCCATCGTCGTGCCGCCAGGTTCGCCCGCACCTCGGCCCGGGTGATTCCCTCGGCGTACAGCTGCCGCCGACTGACGACGCCGCCCTGGCCCTCGGCCAACGACTCGACCATGCGTCGTCGGGCCAGCCTCCGACGAGAAAGCGATGAACTCTTCACGAGAGGACGGTCGGCGCACGGACCTCGTCTCGCTCACCCCGGAGCCGAACCTGTGCAGACAGAGGAAGTCATCGGCCCTGTGCAGCGTCCCCGGGCCCCGTGGGACGTCATGCTCACCGGTCGCCCGAGCAGCCGCTCAGTATGACGTCCCCCGGCTGCCGTGGCGGACGTCATGCTCAGCGGTCGCCCGAGCAGCCCCTCGGTATGACGTCCGCGGGGGGCGGTTAGGCGGTCCGGGTCGCGATGAGGTCGGCGAAGGCGACCAGGGCGTCCTTGACCGGGCCGTCAGGGAGGACGCCGAGCAGGTCGTGCGCCTCGCGGGCGAGGCCGAGGACGTACGCGCGCGCCTCGTCCATGGCCGGGTGGGCGCGGAGCAGGGAGAGCGTCTCCGCCACGAGGGCGTCGTCGTCGAGGGGACCTGACTCGAGCAGCTCACGGAGCCGGGCGTCACCGGGGTCGGTGGAGCGGCGGGCCAGCACGGTGGGCAACGTCGGCACACCCTCGCGCAGGTCGGTGCCGGGCGTCTTGCCCGACTCGTCGGAGTCGCTGCCGACGTCGAGGATGTCGTCGCTGAGCTGGAAGGCGACGCCCACCTTCTCGCCGTACGCCGAGAGCGCCTCGACCACCTCGGGGGCGACGCCCCCGAACATCGCGCCGTAGCGGGCCGAGGTCGCGATGAGCGAGCCCGTCTTGCCCTCGACGACCCGGAGGTAGTGGTCGAGGATGTCCTCGCCGGCGCGCGGCTGCTGGGTCTCGAGGATCTGACCCTCGACCAGCCGGGAGAACGTCTGGGCCTGGATGCGCACCCCGTCGGGGCCCAGCTCCGAGGTGAGCTCGGAGGACTTCGAGAACAGCCAGTCCCCCGCCAGGATCGACACGTGGTTGTCCCAGCGGGCGTTGGCCGACTCGGCGCCGCGCCGCAGCTCGGCCTCGTCCATCACGTCGTCGTGGTAGAGCGACCCCAGGTGGGTCAGCTCGACGACACAGGCCGCGGTGACGACGCCCTCCGCCTCGGGGTCGCCGACCTCGGCCGCGAGCAGCACGAGCAGCGGGCGGACCCGCTTGCCGCCTGCGTGCAGGAGGTGCCGGCAGACCTCGGTGATGAACTCCGTCCCGGACTCGATCTCCCGCTCCAGGCGCGACTCGACCTCGGTCATCCGCGCCACGAGACGCGCGGCGAGCACGTCGTCGAGGACGGGGAGAGCCAGGGAGGAGTAGGTCATGGTGCTCACCGTACGAACGAACCAGCCTGCGCCGCGAGGTCCAGCACCGGACCGGGCAGGATACCGAGCACGACCGTGGCGGCCAGGGCGACGGCGATGACCACGGCGGTGAGGACGCTGGGCATCGCCACCGTCGGTCCCTCACCCACCGGGTCGGAGAAGTACATGACCACGATGACGCGCAGGTAGAAGAAGGTCGCGACCACGCTCAGCAGCACCGCGACGACCACCAGCGGCCACGCACCACCCTGGGCAGCCGAGGTGAAGACCGCCCACTTGCCGGTGAACCCGCTGGTGAGCGGGATGCCGGCCATGGCGAGCAGGAAGAACGCGAAGACACCGGCGACGACCGGCGACTGCTTGCCCAGGCCCGCCCAGCGCGAGAGGTGGTTGGCCTCGCCGCCCGCGTCCCGGACCAGCGTCACGACGCCGAACGCGCCGACGGTCATGAAGCCGTAGGTCACGAGGTAGAAGAGGACCGCCTGGAGGGACGAGATCTCCGCGCCGCCGTCCGTCACCTGGTGCAGCCCCACGAAGCCGACCAGGACGAAGCCCGCGTGGGCGATCGACGAGTAGGCCAGCATCCGCTTGATGTCGGTCTGGGACAGGGCGAACAGGGCGCCGACGGCCATCGTCAGGATCGCGATGATCCAGATCATCGGCGTCCAGTCGCGCTGGGCACCGCCGAAGCCGACGTAGAACAGCCGCAGCAGCGCGCCGAAGGCGGCGATCTTGGTGCAGGCCGCCATGAACGCGGTCACCGCGGTCGGGGCGCCCTGGTAGACGTCCGGCGTCCACGCGTGGAACGGGGCCGCGCCGACCTTGAACAGCATCCCGACCGCGATCAGCGCGATGCCGCCGAGGAGCAGTCCCTCGGCCCCGATGCGGCTGGAGACGGCGTCGGAGATGCCGGTGAGACTCGTCGACCCGGCGTAGCCGTAGACGAGCGCGATGCCGTAGACGAAGAACCCGGAGCTGAACGCGCCGAGCATGAAGTACTTCAGCGCCGCCTCCTGGCTCAGCAGCCGGCGCCGGCGGGCGAGACCGCAGAGGAGGTACAGCGGGAGCGAGAACACCTCGAGAGCCACGAACATCGTGAGCAGGTCGTTCGAGGCGGGGAACAGCATCATGCCGCCGACCGCGAAGACCATGAGCGGGAAGACCTCGGTGTGCTCGAGCCCCTTGGTCGACGCCTGACGCTCGGCCTCGGTGCCGGGCAGTGCGGCAGCCTGGCCGGCGAACGCCGTCACGCCGCCGTCGAGGTGGCGCTCGGCGAAGAGCAGCACGCTGGCGAGCGACAGCACGAGGAGGACGCCCCAGAGGAAGACCGACGGGCCGTCGACCGCGATCGCGCCCTCGGCGACGATCTTGCCGTAGGCCGCGCCGTCGGCGACGGAGTCGAGCTTGGTGGCCACGATGATGTCCGCGACGAGCGCCGCGACGAGTCCGAGCATCGCCAGCAGCGACTGGACGAGGTAGCGCCGCGTGCGGGGCACGAACGCCTCGACGAGCACACCGAGCAGTGCGACGCCGAAGACGATGAGCAGCGGCGACAGCGTGCCGTACTCGATGTGCGGGGCGGTGAAGTCGTTCACTCGTGGGCTCCTTCAGCGGAGGCGTTGTCCACCGTCGGCTCGGGGTCCTGCGCGCCCACGTGCGACAGGGTGTCGCGCACGGTGGGCTCGATGACGTCGGTCAGCGGCTTCGGGAAGAACCCGAGGCCGATGATCAGGACCAGGAGCGGTGCCATCGCGGCGACCTCGCGGGTCCCGAGGTCCTTGACGCCCTCGAAGCGCGGGCGCAGCGGGCCGGTCATCGTGCGTTGGTACATCAGCAGGATGTAGAGCGCCGCGATGACGATGCCGAAGACGGCGAACACGGCGTACCACCAGTTGTGCACGAACGCGCCGGTCATCACGAGGAACTCCGACACGAACGGCGAGAGGCCCGGCAGCGACAGCGAGGACAGGCCGCCGACCATGAAGACGCCGGCGAGGACCGGCGCGACCTTCTGGACGCCGCCGAAGTCGGAGATGTACCGCGAGCCGCCCCGTGTGATGAGGAACCCCGTGACCAGGAACAGCAACCCGGTCGAGAGCCCGTGGTTGAACATGTAGAGCGTCGCGCCGACCTGGCCCTGGCTGTTGAGCACGAAGATGCCGAGCACGATGAAGCCGAAGTGCGACACCGAGGTGTAGGCGATCAGGCGCGGGATCGAGCGCTGGTTGATGGCCACCAGGCCGCCGTACAGGATGCTGAAAACCGCGAGCACGAGCACCACCGGCGTGGCCCACGTCGAGGCCTCGGGGAACAGCCCCAGGCAGAAGCGCATCATGCCGAAGGTGCCGATCTTGTCGAGGATGCTCACCAGCAGCACCGAGGTGCCCGGCGTCGCCTCGTCGGCAGCGTCCGGCAGCCACGTGTGCACCGGGAACATCGGCGCCTTCATGGCGAACGCGATGAAGAACGCCGCGAACAGCCAGCGACCGGTGTCGGTGCCGACGTTCTGCATGATCGGTACCAGCTCGGTCATGAGGTACGTCGGTCCGCCGTCGGCCTTGCCCGACTGCACGTAGAGGCCGATGACCCCGGCCAGCATGATCAGGCCGCCGAGGAGCGAGAAGATCAGGAACTTCACCGCGGCGTAGGTGCGCTTCGGGCCGCCGAATCCGCCGATCAGGAAGTAGATCGGGATCAGCGTGGCCTCGAAGAGCACGTAGAACAGGAAGACGTCGGTCGCCGCGAAGGTGCCGATGGCCAGCCCCTCGAGGGCCAGCATCCAGGCGAAGAAGGAGTTCACGGACCAGCGGCCGTGGTCGCCGTCGTTCCACGACGCGGCGATGACCACCGGCGTGAGGATCGTGGTGAGCAGCAGCAGCGTCAGGCCCAGGCCGTCGACGCCGAGCGCGTAGTGCGCACCGAACGCCGCGATCCAGGTGTGGGTCTCCTCGAGCTGGTAGCCGCCCGCGTCGATGTCGTAGTTGAACGCCATCGCGACCGTGAGCAGCAGCGTGGCGACGGAGAAGCCGAGCGCGGCCCGCTTGGGGGTCTCGCCGCCGTCCTCCTTGCCGCGAGGCAGGGCGAGCACGACGACCGCCCCGACGAGCGGGAGCAGGAGGCTCGCGGTCAACCAGGGGAAGCTCATGCGAAGTTCACCGCCAGAAGGGCCAGGACGACGATCAGGGCGCCGGCCATCACGGACAGGGCGTAGCTGCGGACGTAGCCGGTCTGGAGCCGGCGGAAGGTGCCGGACATCCCCAGGGACGCGGAGCCGGTGCCGTCCACGACGCCGTCGACGATCGTGTCGTCGAAGGTGACGAGGCCGTCGACGAACCGGTTGCCGGGCCGCATCAGCAGCTCCTCGTTGAGAGCGTCCCCGTAGAGGTCGGCGCGGGCAGCCCGGGTGACGAAGGAGACCTTGCGCGGCGCGACCCGCGGCACCTCCTTGATCCCGACCTCGAGCCAGGCGATGAGGACACCGAAGGCGACGACGGCGAGCACGATGAGCGTGAGCACCCAGACCGGGACGCCGAGGTGGTGCTCCTCCTCGACACCGACGACCGGGCTCAGCCACTCGACGATCCAGTCACCGAGCAGCAGCAGCCCGCCGAGCGCGGAGAGGGCGCCGAGCACGATGAGCGGGAAGGTCATGACCTTGGGCGACTCGTGGGGGTGGACACCGTCCTCCCACCGCTTCTTGCCGAACCAGGTCATCAGCATCACGCGCGTCATGTAGAACGCGGTGATGCCGGCGCCGGCGAGCGCGGCGAGCCCGATCCAGAGGTTGTCGGCGAACGCCGTCTCGATGATCTTGTCCTTCGACCAGAAGCCGGCGAAGGGCGGGATGCCGAGGATCGCGAGGTAGCCCATCGCGAAGGTGGCGAACGTGATCGGCAACATCTTCTGCAGTGCGCCGTAGTGGCGCATGTCCACGTCGTCGTCCATCGCGTGCATCACCGAGCCCGCACCGAGGAACATGTTGGCCTTGAAGAAGCCGTGCGTGAGCAGGTGGAAGATCGCAAAGGCGTAGCCGGCGACGCCGAGCCCGGCGGCCAGCATCATGTAGCCGATCTGGCTCATCGTCGAGCCGGCCAGGGCCTTCTTGATGTCGTCCTTCGCGCAACCGATGATCGCGCCGACCAGCAGCGTCACGGCGCCGACGATGACCACGGCGGTCTGCCCGACCTCGGTGCGCTCGAAGATGAAGTTCGAGCGGACCACGAGGTAGACACCCGCGGTGACCATGGTCGCCGCGTGGATGAGCGCCGACACCGGGGTCGGGCCCTCCATCGCGTCGAGCAGCCACGACTGCAGCGGCACCTGGGCCGACTTGCCGCAGGCCGCGAGCAGGAACAGCAGGCCGAGCAGGTTGAGCGTCGTGGCCGACGCGTCGCCGGCCAGCTCGGAGACCTCGGCGAACGAGACGGTGCCGAAGGCGGCGAACGTCAGCATCGAGCCGAGGGCCAGGCCGATGTCACCGACGCGGTTCACCACGAAGGCCTTCTTCGCGGCGACCGCCGCGGAGGTCTTGTGCTGCCAGAAGCCGATGAGGAGGTACGACGCGAGGCCGACGCCCTCCCAGCCCAGGAACACGCCGAGGTAGCCGTCGGCGAGGACGAGCACGAGCATCGCCGCGACGAAGAGGTTGAGGTAGCCGAAGAACCTGGCCCGTCGCTCGTCGTGCGCCATGTAGCCCACGGAGTAGACGTGGATCAGGCCGCCGACGCCGGTGATGAGCAGCAGGAACAGCGATGAGAGCGGGTCGTAGAGCAGGCCCATCTCGGCCTTGAAGGACCCGGCCTCGAACCAGGTGTAGAGGTGCTGACCGACCTGGCGATCGCCCTCGTCACGGCCCAGGAGGCTGAAGAACGAGATGAGGCTGAGCACGAAGGACCCGCCGACGGTGGCACAGCCGAGCAGGTGCGCGAAGCCGGAGGTGCGCCTGTTGCCGAGCACCAGGATGATCGCGGCGCCCAGGGCCGGCAGCGCGATGATCAGCCACAGCAGGTCGAACACGCCGCCTGCGGAGGCCGGGTGCACGACCGGCACGCCTTCGGCGTGCATGGGGGACACGGTGAGGGACATCAGGTTCTGCCTCTCAGTACTTCAGCAGGCTCGCGTCGTCGACCGAGGCCGAACGACGGGTGCGGAAGATGGTCATGATGATCGCCAGCCCGACGACCACCTCGGCAGCGGCGACGACCATCACGAAGAAGGCCGCGACCTGACCGTCGAGGTTGCCGTTGACGCGGGAGAAGGTCACCAGGCTGAGGTTCGCGGCGTTGAGCATCAGCTCGATGCACATGAACACCACGAGGGCGTTGCGCCGGGTCAGCACGCCCACGCAGCCGATCGTGAAAAGCAGGGCCGACAGCACCAGGAACGGTGTGGGGCTCATCGCTTGTCCTCCTCGCGGGCCGTGATCGCCTCGACGTCGGTGGCGAGCTCCGGAGCGCTCTTGACGTTGCCGCGCGCAGCGAGCACCCGGGAGACCGACAGCTCCGACGGCGTCCCGTCGGGCAGCAGCGCCGGGGTGTCGACCGCGTTGTGCCGGGCGAACACGCCGGGGGCCGGGAGCGGACCGGGGTGCTTGCCGTGGTCGGCGTAGTCCCGCATCCGCTGCCGGGCCAGGTCGGCCTGGCTCGCCTTGGGCACGAGGCGCTCGCGGTGCGCGAGCACCATCGCCCCCATGGCGGCGGTGATGAGCAGGGCGCTGGTCACCTCGAAGGCGAACACGTAGCTGGTGAACAGCAGCTCGGCCAAGCCGTTGACGTTGCCGTCGGTGTTGGCCGAGTCGAGGCCCGCGACGGTGCCGATCGAGATCTGGGCGACACCGATCACGACCGTGAGGCCGAACAGGATGCCGAGGACGGTCGCGGCGAGACGCTGGCCCTTGATCGTCTCGACCAGGGAGTCGGACGTGTCGACGCCGACGAGCATGACGACGAACAGGAACAGCATGAGGATCGCGCCGGTGTAGACGATGATCTGCACCGCGAAGAGGAACGGGGCGTCCTGCACGAGGTAGAGCACCGCGAGACCGATCATGACCACGGCCAGCAGCAGCGCGGCGTGCACGGCCTTGCGCACCACCAGGATGCCGAGCGCGGCCAGCACCATGATCGGCGACAGGATCCAGAAGGCGATCACTCCGCACCCCCCTGGTCCGAGGAGCGCGGCTTGAAGCTGCCGCGGTAGTAGTCGGTGTCGGTCTCGCCGAGCTGCATCTCGTGCGGCGGCTGCTCCATGCCCGGCAGCAGCGGGGCGAGCAGGTCCTGCTTCTCGTAGATGAGGTCGGCGCGGTTGTTGTCAGCCAGCTCGTACTCGTTGGTCATCGTGAGCGCACGCGTCGGGCAGGCCTCGATGCAGAGCCCGCACAGGATGCAGCGCAGGTAGTTGATCTGGTAGACGCGGCCGTAGCGCTCCCCCGGCGAGAAGCGCTCGTCCTCGGTGTTCGAGGCGCCCTCGACGTAGATCGCGTCCGCCGGGCAGGCCCAGGCGCAGAGCTCGCAGCCGATGCACTTCTCGAGGCCGTCGGGCCAGCGGTTGAGCTGGTGCCGGCCGTGGAAGCGCGGCGCCGTGGGCTTCTTCTCCTTGGGGTACTGCTCGGTGACGACCTTGCGGAACATCGTCCGGAAGGTGACACCGAACCCCGCGATCGGGTCCCAGAGCTGTTCCTTGAGGGTGGCCATCACTGCTCCTGGCCCAGCGTGGTGCCGGGCGTCGTGTGGTCGGGGGCCGGGACTCGGCCGGGCATCGGAGGCACGGGGTAGCCGCCCGCGAAGGCGTCGAACTCGCCCTCCTCGTCGTCGGCCGTGTCCTCGTCCTTGTCGTTGCCGAAGAACAGCAGGCCGATCATCAGGACGACGATCACGGCGATCCCGATGAGGAGGGTCTTCTGGTCGATCCCACCGTTGAGCGTGATCGTGCGGATCGTGGCGACGAGCACGGTCCAGGCGAGCGCGGCCGGGATGAGCCACTTCCACCCGAAGGCCATGAACTGGTCGTAGCGCAGCCGCGGCAGGGTCCCGCGCAGCCAGATGAAGAGGAAGATGAAGAAGAGCACCTTGCCGAAGAACCACAGCAACGGCCAGTAGCCCTCGTTGGCGCCGTCCCACAGGCTGATCGGCCACGGCGCGTGCCACCCGCCGAGGAACAGCGTGGTCGCGACCGCGGAGACGGTGCCCATGTTGATGTACTCCGCGAGGAAGAACAGCGCGAACTTCAGCGAGCTGTACTCCGTGTGGAAGCCGCCGACGAGCTCGCCCTCGGCCTCGGGGAGGTCGAAGGGAGCACGGTTGGTCTCGCCGACCATCGAGATGCAGTAGATCGCGAACGACGGGAAGAGGATGAAGACGTACCAGGCGTCGCTCTGGGCGTCGACGATGCCGGAGGTCGACAGGGTGCCGGCGTAGATGAAGACCGCCACGAAGGACAGTCCCATGGCGACCTCGTAGGAGATCATCTGCGCCGAGCTGCGCAGGCCGCCCAGCAGGGAGTACGTCGAGCCCGACGACCAGCCGCCGAGCACGATGCCGTAGATGCCGATCGACGAGATCGCGAGCACGAAGAGAACCGCGACGGGCATGTCGGTCAGCTGGAGCGGCGTCGTGGTGTCGGTGAACGGGATCGTCACCTCGGGCCCGAACGGGATCACCGAGAACGCCACGAACGCGGGCACCACCGAGAGCACCGGCGCCAGGACGAAGACCACCTTGTCGGCGCCCGTCGGCGTGATGTCCTCCTTGAAGGCCAGCTTCACGCCGTCGGCGAGGCTCTGGAGCAGGCCGAAGGGACCGTGCACGTTGGGCCCGATCCGGTGCTGCATCCGCGCGACCACGCGGCGCTCCCACCAGATGTTGAACAGCGTGAGCAGGACCAGGACCACGAAGATCAGCACGGCCTTGAGGATCACGACCCACACGGAGTCGAGCCCGAAGCCCTTGATGTCGTCACCCCCCGCGGCATCCGCAGCGAGCGTCGTCAGCTGGGGCAGCATCATGACTGGCCTCCTGTCGTCGCCACGGCCGACTGCACGGGGCCCAGGGTGACCCTGCCCCCGGCGCGCACGCCGAGGTCACGGACCACGTTGAGCCCGGCCACGCCGTCCGGCACGAACACCACGTCGTCGTCGACCTCGACCCTGCCGACCTGCATCACCACCGAGCCGTGGCTCGTCGTGACCTGCACCGGCTCGCCGGCCTCGAGGCCGAGGGAGGCCAGCGCGGCCGCGCTCACGAGCACCGAGGGCGCGCGCCCGCTGGCGTGGTACGCCGCGTCGCCGTCCTGCATCGGCCCGTCCGAGACCATCGGCTTCCACGTCGCGAGGACGTACGAGTCGTTGGTCGAGCTTGTCGAAACCTCGTGATCTCGACGGGCGCTCGCTTCGCTCGCTGCTCGATCAGCGGTGGTGGTCACGTCAGCGGCCCGTGCTCCGTCCCAGTGCCCCAGCTCGTCCAGCTCGGCAGCCGCACCGCGGACGGTGCGGAACCCGATCGGACGGCCGAGCTCCTCGGAGATCCCACCGAGCACCCTGACGTCGGGGACGGCGTTGCTCTCGGTGAGCACCTGGCCGAAGGGACGCAGGCGCCCCTCCCAGGTGACGAAGCTGCCGGACTTCTCCGCGGCTGCGGCGACCGGGAAGACCACGTCGGCCAAGGAGGTGACCGCGCTCTCGCGCAGCTCGAGGCTGACCACGAAGCCGGCCGCCTCGACCGCGGCACGCGCCGCTGCCGGGTCGGCCAGGTCGTCGAGCTCGACACCGCCGACGACGAGCGCCTCGAGGTCACCGGACTGTGCGGCGGCGAGGATCGCGTCGGTGTCGCGACCGGCGGTCAGCGGCACCTCGCTCCCCCACACCGTCGAGACGTCCACGCGCGCGGCTGCGTCCTCGAGCGGGCGCCCACCCGGGAGCACCGAGCCGAGGCAGCCTGCGTCGAGGGCACCGCGGTCGCCGGCGCGACGCGGAACCCAGGCGAGCCGGGCGCCGGTCTGGTCGGCGAGCACCGCCGCTGCCCGCAACGCACCGGGCACCTGGCCCAGCCGCTCGCCGACGACGATCACGCTGCCGCCGTCGAGGGCGAGGACGCCGTCGTGGGCGAGCGCCTCGATGGCGTCCACCTCGGCACCAGGGGCGGTGCGCGAGACCGTGGCGCCGAGCTTGGTCAGGCCGCTTGAGCTGAAGGGCGCGACCGCATGGATGCGCACCTTGCTGTTGGCCCGGTGCACCTTGCGCAGGCGCAGGAACAGCGACCCCGCCTCCTCCTCGGGCTCGATGCCGAGCAGGAGCACGGCGTTCGCCCTCTCGAGGTCGGCGTACGTCACACCGAGGCCGCGCCCTGCGACGCGCGAGGCGAGGAAGGCGGCCTCCTCCTCGGAGTGCGGGCGCGAGCGGAAGTCGACGTCGTTGGTGCCCAGGGCGACCCGCGCGAACTTCGCGTAGGCGTAGGCGTCCTCGCGAGTCAGCCGACCACCGGTCAGGACCCCGGTGGCCTTGCCCTGCAGGCCGCGTGCGGCGACGGCGAAGGCCTCGGGCCACGACGCGGTGCGGAGCTCGCCGGTCTCCTCGTCGCGCACCTGCGGGTGGGTGAGCCGGTCCGCTGCCGTCGCGTAGCCGAAGGCGAAGCGGTCCTTGTCGTTGATCCACTCCTCGTTGACGGCGGGGTCGTTCCCGGCGAGCCGGCGGACGACCTTGCCGCGACGGTGGTCGACGCGGATCGCGGCGCCGCACGAGTCGTGCTCCGCGACCGACGGGCTCGACACGAGGTCGAAGGGCCGGGCACGGAAGCGGTACGCCGCGGAGGTCAGCGCGCCGACCGGGCAGATCTGGATGACGTTGCCCGAGAAGTTCGAGTGGTACGGCTCCTTCTCGTAGATGCCGACCTGCTGGAGCGCCCCACGCTCGATGAGTGCGATGAACGGGTCGCCGGCGATCTGCTCGGAGAAGCGGGTGCAGCGGGCACAGAGCACGCAGCGCTCGCGGTCGAGAAGCACCTGCGCCGAGATGTTGATGGGCTTCGGGAAGGTCCGCTTGGTCTCCTCGAAGCGGGTCTCGCCGCGGCCGTTGGACATGGCCTGGTTCTGCAGGGGGCACTCGCCGCCCTTGTCGCAGACCGGGCAGTCGAGCGGGTGGTTGATGAGCAGCGCCTCCATGACGCCCTGCTGCGACTTGTCCGCGATCACCGAGGAGAGCTGGGTGTTGACGTGCATCCCGTCGGAGACGACGAGCGTGCAGGAGGCCTGGGGCTTCACGCGCCCGGGTGGGCCCATCATCGTCTTGAGCTCGCCGTCGGGCGAGGGAAGCGCGACCTCCACGAGGCACTGGCGGCAGGCGCCGACCGGGGCCAGCAGCGGGTGGTCGCAGAATCGCGGGACCTGGATCCCGATCTGCTCGGCGGCGCGGATCACGAGCGTGCCCTTCGGCACGCTCGTCTCGATCCCGTCGATCGTGAGCGTGACGAGGTCGGACTTCTCGACCGCCCCGTTGGTCGAGCCTGTCGAGACTCCGCTCGTCGAGCCTGTCGAGACGCTCATGCCGAAGCTCCTGCGGTGGCGAAGACCGTGGACGCCACCGGGTCGAAGGGGCAGCCCCCCTGCTCGAGGTGGGCGAGGTAGTCGTCGCGGAAGTACTGGATGGACGAGGTGATCGGGCTCGTCGCACCGTCACCGAGGGCGCAGAACGACCGGCCGAGGATGTTGTCGCACTGGTCGAGGAGCAGCTCGAGGTCCTCCGGGGTGCCCTCGCCCTTCTCGAGCCGGGCGAGGACCTGGACCAGCCACCACGTGCCCTCGCGGCACGGCGTGCACTTGCCGCACGACTCGTGCTTGTAGAACTCCGTCCAGCGCAGCACCGCGCGGACCACGCAGGTGGTCTCGTCGAAGATCTGCAGGGCCTTGGTGCCGAGCATCGACCCCGCGGCGCCGACGGCCTCGTAGTCGAGCGGGACGTCGAGGTGCTCCTCGGTGAGGATCGGGGTCGACGAGCCGCCGGGCGTCCAGAACTTCAGGGTGTGGCCGTCGCGGACGCCGCCGGCGAGGTCGAGCAGCTCACGCAGCGTGATGCCGAGCGGGGCCTCGAACTGGCCGGGGTTCGTGACGTGGCCGGACAGGGAGTACAGCGTCATGCCCTTGCTGCGCTCGGTGCCCATGGAGGAGAACCACGCGGCGCCGTTCTTCACGATGGCCGGCACGGACGCGATGGACTCGACGTTGTTGATCACCGTCGGCGAGGCGTAGAGGCCGGCGACGGCCGGGAAGGGTGGGCGCAGGCGAGGCTGCCCGCGACGTCCCTCGAGGGAGTCGAGGAGCGCGGTCTCCTCGCCGCAGATGTAGGCGCCGGCACCGGCGTGCACGACGACGTCGAGGTCGTAGCCCGAGCCGTGGATGTCCTTGCCGAGGTGGCCCGCGGCGTACGCCTCGCGCACGGCGGCGTGCAGGCGCCGGATCACGTGCAGCACCTCACCACGGACGTAGATGAAGGCGGTGTTCGCACGGATGGCGTACGACGAGATGATCACGCCCTCGACGAGGGTGTGCGGGCTCGCCAGCATCAGCGGGATGTCCTTGCAGGTGCCCGGCTCCGACTCGTCGGCGTTGACGACGAGGTACTTCGGGTTCGGGTTGTCCTGCGGGATGAAGCCCCACTTCATGCCGGTCGGGAAGCCCGCTCCGCCACGTCCGCGGAGACCGGAGTCCTTCACCATCGCGATGAGGTCGTCCTGCTTCATGCCGAGCGCCTGGCGCAGGGCGGCGTAGCCGCCGGACGCTTCGTACGACTCACGGGTCCACGGCTTGTCCGCGTCCCAGTTGTCGGAGAGCACCGGGGTCAGCGTGTCTGTCACTTCTTGTCTCCCTCCGGCGCGGTCCAGCCCTGCTCGCGAGCGATCTTGAGCCCGAGCAGCGACGGGGCCCCGGCAGCGGGGCCCTCGTCGACCAGGTCGTCGGGGAAGCCGGCGATCACGCGCTCGGCCTCCCGCCACGTGCAGATCCGGGGCCCGCGCGTCGAGCGGACCTCCTTGCCGACCCGCAGGTCGTCGACGAGCTTGGTCGCCTTGGCCGGGTCCATGTTGTCCATGAACTCCCAGTTGACGGTCATCACCGGGGCGTAGTCGCACGCCGCGTTGCACTCGATGTGCTCCAGCGTGATCGCGCCGTCCTCGGTGGTCTCGTCGTTGCCGACGTCGAGGTGCTCCTTGAGCCGCTCGAAGATCGCGTCGCCGCCCATGACCGCGCAGAGCGTGTTGGTGCAGACGCCGACGTGGTAGTCGCCGACCGGCTTCTGCTTGTACATCGTGTAGAACGTCGCGACCCCGTGCACCTCGGCGGCGCTGATGTCGAGGATCTCGGCGCACGCCTCGATGCCTTCGGGCGTGACCTTGCCCTCGACGCTCTGCACCAGGTGCAGCATCGGGAGCAGCCCGGAGCGGGGCTGCGGGTAGCGCGCCGCGATCTCGCGGAGCTCGGTGTGCGTCGTGGCGTCCAGGGTCACCGGTCCACGCCTCCCATCACGGGGTCGATCGAGGCGATGGCCACGATGACGTCGGCGACCATGCCGCCCTCGCTCATCACGGACGTCGCCTGGAGGTTCGTGAACGACGGGTCGCGGAAGTGCACCCGGTAGGGCCGCGTGCCGCCGTCGGAGACGACGTGCGCGCCGAGCTCTCCCCGCGGCGACTCGATGGGCACGTAGGCCTGTCCGGCGGGCACCTTGAAGCCCTCGGTCACGAGCTTGAAGTGGTGGATCAGGGCCTCCATGGACTCGCCCATGATGTGCTTGATGTGGTCGAGGCTGTTGCCCATGCCGTCGGTGCCGACCGCGAGCTGCGAGGGCCACGCGATCTTCTTGTCGCCCACCATGATCGGCTGGTCGACGAGGCCCTCGAGCCGGTCGACACACTGCTCGACGATCTTGAGGGACTGCCACATCTCCTCCAGGCGCACCCGGAAGCGGCCGTAGGAGTCGCTGGTGTCCCAGGTGACGACCTCGAAGTCGTAGTCCTCGTAGCCGAGGTAGGGCTGCTTGCGCCGCAGGTCCCAGTCGTAGCCGGTCGAGCGCAGCACCGGGCCGGTCATGCCGAGGGCCAGGCAGCCCGCGAGGTCGAGGTGGCCGACGCCCTCGAGGCGACCCTTGAAGATCGGGTTCGCGTTGCACAGCGCGGCGTACTCGGGGAGGCGCTTCTTCATCAGCGCGATGAAGTCGCGCAGCTGGTCGATGGCACCGGCCGGCATCGGCTGGGCGACGCCGCCGGGGCGGATGTAGGCGTGGTTCATGCGGAGGCCGGTGATGAGCTCGAACAGGTCGAGCACCATCTCGCGCTCGCGGAAGCCGATCGTCATCACGGTCAGCGCGCCGATCTCCATGCCGCCGGTCGCGATGCAGACCAGGTGCGAGGAGATCCGGTTGAGCTCCGACATCATCACGCGCAGCACGGTCGCGTGCTCGGGGATGTCGTCCTCGATGCCGAGCAGCCGCTCGACGCCCAGGGAGTAGGTCAGCTCGTTGTGGAACGGCGCGAGGTAGTCCATCCGGGTGCAGAACGTGACGCCCTGCGTCCAGGAGCGGTACTCCATGTTCTTCTCGATGCCGGTGTGGAGGTAGCCGATGCCGCAGCGGGCCTCGGTCACCGTCTCGCCCTCGAGCTCGAGGATCAGCCGGAGCACGCCGTGGGTCGAGGGGTGTTGCGGGCCCATGTTGACCACGACCCTGTCGTCGCCCTCGTCGGCGATGCCGGAGACGACCGAGTCCCAGTCCTGGCCGGTGACGGTGAAGACACGGCCTTCGGTGGTCTCCGACTCGGACGCGCCGTACGGGTCCTGCGTCTCGTTGGTGGAGCTTGTCGAGACCATCAGCTGTACGACCTCCTCGTGTCCGGCGGCGGGATCGTCGCGCCCTTGTACTCCACCGGGATGCCGCCCAGCGGGTAGTCCTTGCGTTGCGGGTGGCCCGGCCAGTCGTCGGGCATCTCGATGCGCGTGAGCGCCGGGTGGCCGTCGAAGATGATCCCGAAGAAGTCCCAGGTCTCGCGCTCGTGCCAGTCGTTGGTCGGGTACACCGCCACCACCGAGGGCACGTGCGGGTCGGCGTCCGGACAGGTGACCTCGACCCGGATCCGCCGGTTGTGGGTCATCGAGAGCAGGTGGTAGACCGCGTGCAGCTCACGCCCGGTCTCCTCCGGGTAGTGCACGCCGCTCACCCCGGAGCAGAGCTCGAAGCGCAGCGTCTCGTCGTCGCGGAGCAGCTGGGCCGTCTCCAGCAGCCGCTCGCGGCGGATGTAGAAGGTGATCTCCCCCCGGTGCACGACCACCTTCTCGAGCGCGTCCGGGAGCCCGAGCGCGTCCAGCCCGTTGACCAGCGCCTCGGCGACCTCGTCGAACCAGCCGCCGTACGGCGCCTCGGTCCCGCCGGGCAGCGCGACCGTCCTGACGAGACCGCCGTAGCCGGAGGTGTCCCCGCTGCCGCGGACGCCGAACATGCCCGCGCGGGTCTCGACCACCTCGTGCCGGAGGTCGCCCGGCTGCACCGGCAGGGTGTTCTCGGGCATCGAGTCCGTGGCGTCGTCGTCCGTGCCGCTCTCGGGCTTCATCCCGGGGACCTCGGTCATCGCAGGAGGCCCTTCATGTCGCTCGTCGGCAGCGCGTTGAGCTGCGCGGTCTCGAGCTCGACGATCTGCTTCGCGCGGTTGGAGCCGAGCTTGGTGTGCTGGACCTGGTCGTGCAGCTTGAGGATCGCGTCGATCAGCATCTCGGGCCGCGGCGGGCAGCCGGGGAGGTACATGTCGACGGGCACGACGTGGTCGACGCCCTGGACGATCGCGTAGTTGTTGAACATGCCGCCCGAGCTCGCGCACACGCCCATGGCGAGGACCCACTTGGGCTCGGCCATCTGGTCGTAGATCTGCCGGAGGACGGGCGCCATCTTCTGGCTGACCCGGCCCGCGACGATCATCAGGTCGGCCTGGCGCGGCGAGGCCCGGAAGACCTCCATGCCGTAGCGCGCGAGGTCGTAGCGCGGACCTCCTGACGTCATCATCTCGATGGCGCAGCAGGCGAGGCCGAACGTGGCCGGCCAGAACGACGCCTTGCGCATGTAGCCCGCCAGTCCCTCGACGGTGCTCAGCAGCACTCCGCTGGGGAGCTTCTCCTCGATGCCCATGCCGGACCTCCCGTCAGTCCCACTCGAGTCCGCCGCGACGCCAGACATAGGCGTACGCCACGAACACGGTCGCGATGAAGAGCACCATCTCCACGAGCCCGAAGACACCCATCGCGTCGAACGCGACGGCCCAGGGGTACAGGAAGATGATCTCGATGTCGAAGACGATGAAGAGCATCGCGGTGATGAAGTACTTCACCGGGAAGCGGCCACCGCCGGCAGGCTGCGGGGTCGGCTCGATGCCGCACTCGTAGCTGTCGAGCTTGGCGCGGTTGTAGCGGCGCGGCCCGGTCAGGACGCTGACCGCGACGGAGAACGCCGCGAACCCGAACGCCAGCAGCGCCAGGGCGATGACGGGGGTGTAGAGCTCCACTCCTCCGCCCTCCCTTCCTTGTCCTTCTCGTCTCGTCGTGCTGTTGCTCGGGCCGTGCGGGCGCTAGGCGTCCGGCGCGACCTTGCTGAGCGCGTTGATGATGCGGTCCGAGGCGTCGCCGTCCCGGGGGTCTGTCAGGTTCGCCATCAGCTTCAGCAGGAAGCGCATCAGCCCGTGACGGGGCAGTCCGTACTTCGTCGCCTGCTTCATGAAGGTCGGGTTGCCGATCATCTTGGCGAACACCCTGCCGAGGGTGAAGTAGCCACCGTAGGCGCCGTCGAGGGCTGCGGCATAACCCTGCAGCACGCGCTCGCGCGCCGCGCCGTCGGGGAGGGCCAGCGCCTGGAGGATCGTGTCCGCGGCCATGTGGCCGGCCTCGAGCGCGTAGTCGATGCCCTCGCCGTTGAACGGGTTGACCATGCCGCCCGAGTCGCCGACGAGGAGCATGCCCTGCGCGACGTGCGGCTTGCGGTTGAAGCCCATCGGGAGGGCGGCGCTGCCGATCCGGCCGACCATGTTCTCGTCGCGGAAGCCCCACTCCTCCGGGGTGTTCGCGAGCCAGGTGCGCAGGATCTGCTTGTAGTCGACGTGCTGGAACGCGGCGCTGGTGTTGAGGATGCCGAGACCCACGTTGGCCGTGCCGTCGCCGACGGCGAAGATCCAGCCGTAGCCGGGGAGCAGGTTGCTCTCCTTCGGCTTGCCGTCCCACAGCTCCAGCCACGACTCCATCCAGGGGTCGTCGTGCCGGGGGGTCTCGTAGTAGGCGCGGACCGCGACCGCCATCGGCCGGTTCTCACGACGTTCCAGGCCGAGAGAGGTCGCGAGGCGTGACGAGACGCCGTCGCAGGCCACGACGACGGGCGCCCGGTAGGTCACCTCGTCACCGACCTTGCGACCGCGGTCGTCGACGGGCTTGGCGCTCACGCCCACGACACGGCCGGTGCGCTCGTCGAGCACGGGGCCGGTGACGCTGGTGCGCTCCACCAGCCGGGCCCCGGACTTCTCGGCGTGCCGCGCGAGCAGCTCGTCGAGGTCCATGCGGGTCCGCACCGCGCCGTACGGCGGGAAGGTGGTGAGGTCGGGCCAGGGCAGCTCGAGCCGGTGGCCCGCGCCGACGATCCGCAGCCCCTTGTTCTTCTGCCAGCCCGGCTCGTCGAGATCGAAGCCCATCGCGACGAGCTGGCGGACCGCGCGCGGGGTCAGGCCGTCGCCGCAGATCTTGTCGCGCGGGAAGGACGCCTTCTCCAGGAGGAGCACGTCGGCGCCCGCCTGCGCGAGGTGGTACGCCGTGGCGGCCCCGGCCGGACCTGCTCCGACGACGATGACGTCGGCCTGCCGCTCGTCGGCGGTGGTCCGGGACATCGCAGGCCTCTCTGCACGCGGGGTCGAGACGGGGAGACGTGAAGGTTGCTCGTGACTTTGTGAACGCATTCACGAATCGGCCGAACGACAGTCTAGAGGCGTGGATCACATCGGAAAACTTAGGCAGGCCTTACTTCGCCGTCAGCCCAGGTGGCGCCTCACCGCGGTGACCTCCTCGACCGGGAACAGCTCCACCGGGATGTACTGGCGCACCTTCCCCGGCCGGAGGTGCACGGCCACCACCCGCGGCTCGGGGAGCACCCCGGCCACGGTGTCCCAGCGGTACTCGACGGCCCCGACCGGTCCCCGGAAGACCATGCCGTCCGCGTCGAACGCGGACTCGTGCTCCGACCCCTCGAACCAGCCGCGGTCGAGGAGCGCGCTGACCGAGTGCTCGTAGCGGCGCAGCCCCACGAAGAACAGCACGACCGCCGCCCCGACGCCGACGACGGCAGCGGCTCCTCCCGGCACCGGGCCACCGACGAGCAGGGCGACCCCCAGCATCCCGATCACCACGGGACGCCACCAGGTGGCGGGCCGGCGGTAGAAGTCCTTCATGAGGGCGGAGTAGAGCGCCGAGCGGTGCGCCTTCGTGGCCAGGACCGAGTACCGGCGGGCGTCCGGCCCCGAGCCCACCGGCTGCATCAGGCGCGGGCCCGGTGCAGCGCCACGATGCCGCCGGAGAGGTTCTGCCACTCGACGTCGTGCCACCCGGCGTCGGCGATGCGGGCGGCGAGGCCGCTCTGGTCGGGCCAGGCCCGGATGGACTCCGCCAGGTAGACGTACGCGTCGGGGTTCGAGGACACCGCGCGCGCGATCGGCGGGAGGGCGCGCATGAGGTACTCGACGTAGACCGTGCGGAACGGCCCCCAGGTCGGAGCACTGAACTCGCAGACCACGAGCCGCCCGCCGGGCTTGGTGACCCGCTGCATCTCGCGGAGCCCCGCGTCGGGGTCGACGATGTTGCGCAGGCCGAACGAGATCGTGACCACGTCGAAGCTGTCGTCGGCGAACGGCAGACGGGTGGCGTCGCCGGCCACGAACGGCATCACCGGGCGCTCGCGCTTGCCGACGCGCAGCATGCCGAGGCTGAAGTCGCACGGCACCACGAGCGCACCCGCGGCCGCGAAGGGGACGCTCGACGTCCCCGTGCCCGCGGCGAGGTCGAGGACCCGCTCCCCCGGCCTGGGGTCGACGGCCCGCAGCACGAGTCCCCGCCAGCGCCGGTCCTGCCCCATCGACAGCACGTCGTTGGTCAGGTCGTAGCGCTCGGCGACGTCGTCGAACATCGCGGCGACGTCACTCGGCGCCTTGTCCAGGTCGGCTCGGGTCACGGCGTCACCGTACCGACTACAGGCTCACCTGCTTCATCCCCGCCGCGTCGTACCGCTCCCCCTGGGCGGCACCGACGGGAGCCGCCTCGTCGAGCGCGGCCAGCTGCGCGTCGCTCAGCGTGACGTCCGCAGCGGCGACGTTCTCCTCGAGGTACGTCCGGCGCTTGGTTCCAGGAATGGTCACCACGCCCTCCTGGTGCAGCAGCCAGGCCAGAGCGACCTGCCCCGGCGTCGCGTCGACCTCGCCGGCAACGGACTTCACCTTCTCGACGATCGCGAGGTTGTGCTGGAGCGACTCGTCCTGGAAGCGCGGGTTGGTCTTGCGGAAGTCGCCGTCGGCAAGGTCCTCCTTGCTCGCGATGGCGCCCGTCAGCACCCCACGGCCGAGCGGGCTGTAGGCCACGAAGGCGATCCCGAGCTCACGGCAGGTGTCCAGCACGCCGTCGACCTCGGGCTCGCGCTGGAACAGCGAGTACTCCGTCTGCACCGCGGTCAGCGGGTGCGTGGCGTGTGCCCGGCGGATCGTGTCCGGCGCGGCCTCCGAGACACCGAGGTAGCGGACCTTCCCCTCCTGCACGAACTCCGCCATCGCGCCGATCGTCTCCTCGATCGGGGTGCCCGGGTCGACCCGGTGCAGGTAGTAGAGGTCGACCACCTCGGTGCCCAGGTTGGTCAACGACCGCTCCAGAGCCCGTCGGGCGTACGCCGCGCTGCCGTCCGGCGGGCCGACGGTGCCGTCGTCCTCGACGTGCCTCGCGAACTTCGTGGCGACGGCGTACTCGTCGCGACGGCCGCCCAGGGCCCGCTGGATCAGCTGCTCGTTGAGGAACGGGCCGTAGATCTCGGCGGTGTCGACCATCGTGACGCCGAGGTCCAGCGCCCGGTTGAGGGTCGCGGTCGACTCCTCGTCGTCGCGGGGGCCGTAGAACGCGCTCATCCCCATCGCGCCGAGACCCTCGACGCTGGCCGTGAGTCCCTGGCTGCCCCAGCTCGTGCTGCGCATCTGCGCTCCTCTCGTTGCCTGGGCCAAGCATGTCCCCCCATCCAAGCCCCTCGGCACAGCCCGTAGGCTTCTCGGTCGTGACGACCAGTCCCCTCGAGGCCACCCCTCTCGTGGTGCGGACGGCCCCGCTGGACGACCCGGGCTCCCTGCTGGACCTCCTCCCCGACACCGACGTGACCGCGTGGGTGCGCCGCGGCGACGGCCTGGTCGGCTGGGGCGCCGCCGCCGCGTGCCGCACCAGCGGGCCGGGACGCTTCCAGGAGGCGCACGACTGGTGGCGCGCCCACACCCGTGCGGCCGTCGTCCGCGACGAGGTCGGCCTGCCCGGCACCGGACTGGTGACCTTCGGGTCGTTCGCGTTCGCCGACGACCCCGGCACCAGCAGCCTGGTGGTGCCCGAGGTCGTCGTCGGCCGGCGCGAGGGCCGGAGCTGGGTGACCCACGTCGGGGTCTCGACGATCGGCACCACCGACGTACGCCCGGCGGACCCGCCGCGGGCACCGGCGGACATCACCTTCACCGACGGCGCACTGAGCGGCGCCGAGTGGGAGGGCGTGGTCGCCGAGGCGGTACGCCGCATCAACTCCGGTCGGCTGGAGAAGGTGGTCCTCGCCCGCGACCTCGTCGCTCGGGCGGGCGGGCCCATCGACGTGCGCTGGCCGCTGCGCCAGCTGGCGGCGGAGTACCCCACCTGCTGGACCTTCCACGTCGACCGGATGTTCGGCGCGACCCCCGAGATGCTCGTGCGACGCGAGCGCGGCCTGGTCACCTCACGCGTGCTGGCCGGCACGATCCGCCGCACCGGTGACGACGCCCGCGACCTCCAGCTGGCCGCGACGCTGGCGCGGTCGTCGAAGGACCTCGAGGAGCACGAGTACGCCGTGCGCTCGGTCGCCGACGCGCTCGGCAACCACTGCTCGTCGATGAACGTCCCCGAGGCACCGTTCGTCCTCCACCTGCCCAACGTCATGCACCTGGCGACCGACGTCGCCGGCGTGACCGACGACGGCGCCACCTCCCTCGAGCTCGCCGCCTCCCTGCACCCGTCCGCCGCCGTCGGCGGCACCCCGACGACCGCCGCGCTCGAGCTGATCGCCGAGATCGAGGGCATGGACCGCGACCGCTACGCCGGACCGGTGGGCTGGATGGACGCCACGGGCGACGGCGAGTGGGGTCTCGCGCTCCGCTCCGGCCTGCTCGACGGGGACAGCGTCCGCCTCTTCGCCGGCTGCGGGATCGTCGCCGACTCCGACCCGGAGGCCGAGCTGGCCGAGGCCCAGGCGAAGTTCGTGCCGGTGCGCAACGCCCTCCAGTCCTAGCGGCCGCCCACCGCCGCCCTGACAGGATGGCGGGATGAGGATCACCAAGTTCGGCCACTCCTGCGTCCGCCTGTCGCACGACGGCTCCGATGTCGTGATCGACCCGGGGGGCTGGTCGGAGACCGAGTCGCTCGACGGTGTCGCCGCGGTGCTGATCACCCACGAGCACCCCGACCACTGGACCATCGACCAGCTCCGCGCCACCGACGCGCCCGTGTACACGATCGAGGCCGTCGCCGCCCAGGTCCGCGACGCCGACCCCGCGGTCGCGGAGCGGCTCACCGTCGTCTCGCCCGGCCAGGAGCTCGACGTCGCCGGGTTCGCGGTCCGGGTCGTCGGGGAGAAGCACGCGGTGATCCACCCGGAGCTCAAGCACTTCGACAACAGCGGCTACGTGCTCAGCGCCGGCGGCGAGACCGTCTACCACCCCGGCGACTCCTTCGAGCGGCCCGGCCAGGACATCGACGTCTTCCTCGGCCCTGCCTGCGCGCCGTGGGCCAAGGTCTCCGAGCTCATCGACTTCGCCCGCGAGGTGGCTGCGCCGCGGACGGTCGCCATCCACGACAAGGTCTACAGCGACCTCGGCCTGGGCATCGTCGACAGCCAGATGAGCGCGTTCCTCGAGAAGCAGGGCGGCTCCTGGCACCGGCTGACCCCGGGCACGGACCTCTGAGCCGGTGAGGCTCGTCGTCGCGGAGAGCGCCGAGCTCGACGACGCGACGGTCGTCTCGCTGCACCGGCTCTGGCAGGCGGCCTTCCGCAGCTTCAGCGTCGAGGACGCCGACCACTCGTTCGGCGGCGTGCACGTGCTGCTGCTCGAACGCGGTGAGGTCGCTTCCCACGCGTCCGTGGTCCCGCGCGACCTCGTGGTCGGCGAGCAGTCCTTCGCCGCCGGGTACGTCGAGGGCGTCGCGACCGACCCGGACCAGCAGGGCGGCGGTCTGGGCTCCCGGGTCATGACCGAGCTCGCCCGGGTCGTCCACGAGCGGCACACGTTCGCCGCGCTCTCGACCTCGTCGACGGCCTTCTACGCCCGCCTCGGCTGGGAGCGCTGGCGCGGACCGACGTACGTCCGGATGAGCGACGGCACACTGGAGCGCACCGAGGACGAGGACGACGGGATCATGGTGCTCCGGTTCGGCCCGAGCGCCGAGGTCGACCTCACGCTGCCCCTCGTGTGCGAGGACCGGCCGGGCGACTCCTGGTAGCTAGCCCACGAACTCGTGGACGAAGCACCAGCGCCACTCCTCGCCCGGCTCCGCCGACCGGACGACCGGGTGGCCGCTCTCGCGGAAGTGCGAGGAGGCGTGCCGTCGGGGCGAGGAGTCGCAGCAGGCGAGGTGGCCGCACGCGAGGCAGAGCCTCAGGTGCACCCAGGAGCTGCCCTCCCGCACGCAGTCGACGCACCGCCGGTCCTCGGGGATGTCCAGGGTCCCGGCTTCCCTCAGGTCGTCGCAGAAGTCCGCCACGCGTCCTGCCACCGTCCTCTCCTGCTCGTCGATGAGCCCCCGACTGCGTTGCAGGCCCGAGTCCACCATGGACTCCTCGATGTCGAGGGCGGCCAGGACGTCCTGGATGACGTGCGACGGCGCCTTCCCGTGCGTGCGCCACCTGAGCACCCGCTCGCGCTCCGCCTGCAGCATGTCCAGCCGCAGCCGGGCGTAACGCTCGCTCGGCGTCTCCCCGTCGGCCTCGACCTTGCCGAGCCGCTCCCAGGCTGCGAAGTCCCGCTGCTCCAGCCGCGAGCGCAAGGTCTCGTGGACCACGGAGTCCACCGCCCCGGGGTCGGTCTCCTCGAGGCGGGCGAGGCCGGCCTGGGTCGCCTGCTGGAGGAGCTCGGCCCGGGCGAGCGCGTCCTCGCGCGGGTCGGGCGAGGGCACGCGCAGCACCCGCACCAGCCACGGGAGGGTGAGCCCCTGCAGGACCAGGGTGCCCGCCACGACGACCAGCGCGACGAGCACGAGCACCTCGCGGTGCTCGGCGTCGAGCGGGATGGCGAAGGCCGCCGCCAGGGTCACCACGCCGCGCATGCCCGCCCACCCGATGACCGCGGTGCTGCTCAGCGGTGCCTTGGTCCCGTCGGCCATGACGGGCTTGATGAGCAGCCACCGAGCGGGGAACACCCAGACGATCCGCAGCACGATGACGGTGAGCAGCACCGCGGCACAGACCCACGCGATGGTGCCCGTGGACAGGTCGCTGTCGCCCACCTGCCCGAGGATCCAGCTCGTCTGCAGGCCGATGAGGAGGAAGACCGCGTTCTCGAGGAGGAAGGAGAAGGTCAGCCAGTTGAGCCGCTCCGCGATCCGCGACGGCGCCGACAGGATCAGCGGCGACTTGTGGGCCAGGAAGAGCCCGGCGACCACGACGGCAAGGACGCCGGACGCGTGGATCTCCTCGGCGGCGACGTACGCGATGAACGGGGTGATGATCGAGACCGACGTGTCGGCCACCGGGTCGGTGACCTGCTTGCGGACCCAGGCGACGACCACGAAGACGAGGAAGCCGACCGCCGCTCCCCCGGCCGCGGTGCGCACGAAGTCGACGCCGACGTCGACGAACGACAGCGATGCGGACGACGCCGCGATCGCGGTGCGCAGGGCGACCAGCGCGGTGGCGTCGTTGAGCAGGGACTCGCCCTCGAGGACGGTGACGACGCGGTGCGGCAGGCCGATGCGGCGGGCCACCGCGGTCGCGGCGACGGCGTCCGGCGGCGCCACGACGGCGCCGATCGCGAAGGCGGCGGGCCAGCCGACGTCGGGCAGGGTCGCGTGCACGACCCAGGCGACGCCGGCCGTCGTGAAGATCACCAGGCCGACGGAGAGCAGCAGGATCGGCCGCCGGTTGGCGTTGAAGTCCAGCAGGCTGGTCTGCAGGGCGGCGTTGTAGAGCAGCGGCGGCAGCAGCCCGATCAGCACGATGTCGGCGCTGAGGCGGACGTCCGGGACGAAGGGGAGGTACGACGCCGCGACGCCCACCACGACCAGGAGGATCGCCGCGGGCAGGTCGACCCGCTTGGCGACCGCCGTGACGGCGACCACGGTCGCGACGAGGGCGACCAACCACAGCGCGATGTCCACGGGTGCATTCTCCCGGGTGGGCGGTCAGCGGGCCACGAGCGACCGGATGGCGGCGTCGAGCTCGCGCCGGTCGTCGCGCCGGACGGGCACCTCGACCACCTCGATCCCGTGCGCCGGGCGCGCGAGGGCGGCCCTGAGGTCGTCCCGGGTGGTGACCCGGGTGTAGGAGGTGCCGGTGGCTGCGCAGAGGGCGCCGAGGTCGGCGCCGTGCGGGGTGCCGAAGAGCCGGTCGTACGACGCCGCGTGCTCGGGCGCACCCTGCTCGAGCAGGGCGAAGATGCTGCCGCCGTCGTCGTTGACCACGACCACGGTGAGGTCGGGGCGCGGCTCGTCGGGGCCCAGCACCAGCCCGGTCAGGTCGTGGAGGAAGGTCACGTCGCCGACGAGCGCGAGGCTGCGGGTCGACCGTGGGCGACCGAGGGAGGCGCCGATCGCGCTCGACAGGCTGCCGTCGATGCCCGCCAGACCGCGGTTCGCGACGACCATGCGGCGGCCGCCGACCGGGTAGCGCGGCACCATGAGGTCGAGGTCGCGGACCGGGTTGCTCGCCCCGATGTGCAGCAGGCCCCCGTCGGGGAGCGCGGCCGCCACCTCACCGGCGACCTCGTGCGGGGTGAGGTCGGGACGGTCCGCGAGGAGCGCGTCGAGAGCGGTGCCCACCTCCTCGTCGCGGTCCAGCCACTCCTGGAGCCACGCGGTGCCGACCGGGCCGGCGGCCGTGGCTGCAGTGACGACGCGCGACACGGCGTGGCCGGGGTCGGTCCAGGGCGGGTTGCCGGGCGCGCGCAGGGCGACGACCTCGACGTCGGTGCGCGAGAGCAGACGGACGACCGGGCGGCTGAGCGTCGGGTGCCCGCCGACGACGACGCGCTCGATGCGGCCGGCGAGGTCGTCGTCGCCGAGGAGGAGACGGTAGGTGCGGATGGCGTGGGCGCCCGTGCGTGATCCGCTCGACGGCTCGGCCAGCAGGGGCCAGCCGCCGGCCTCGGCGAGCACGCGGGCCGGAGGGCCGGCGTCGTCGCCGGCCACCACGACGGTGGGCCGCGGGTCGGAGAGGTCCACGGGTGTCGGGGTCACCCTGTCCTCGACCGTCGTCCAGGGGGCTTCTTCGGCACGGCCGTCGGTGCCTGCGGACCAGCCGTCGGGGACGTCGGGGGTCTGAGGGCCGTCGAGCTGGAGGTTGAGGTGGACGGGGCCGCGGACGCCTCCGGTGTGGCCGGTCGCGGTGAGGACGGCACGGGAGGTGAGCGCGCGCCACTCCCGGACCTGGTCGTCCTCGCGGTGACCCGGGACCGGCGCGGGCACGTCGGCCGCCAGCCGGACCGCGCCGCCGAAGAGCCCCACCTGGTCGGTCGTCTGGTTGGCGCCCGTGCCACGCAGGTGCGCCGGGCGGTCCGCGGTGAGGGCGACGAGCGCGATGCCCGCGTGCGAGGCCTCGAGCACCGCGGCGTGCAGGTGCGCCGCGGCCGTGCCACTGGTGGTGACGACGGCGACGGGGGACCGCGAGGTGCGGGAGAGGCCGAGCGCCAGGAACGCCGCGGTGCGCTCGTCGAGGCGGGTGTGGAGCGTGAGCCTGCCCTCGGCGGCGGCGCGGTGGGCTGCGAAGGCCAGGGCGGCGGAGCGCGACCCGGGGCTGAGCACCAGGTGCCGCAGCCCGCCGCGGACCAGCTCGTCGACCACGGTGGTGGCGAGGGCGGTTGCGGCGTTGGCTGCTGCAGGGGCGGGGGTCACGGACGTCGATCCTGCCGGATCGCGGCCAGCCGCGCCTGCCAGTGCTCGACCCGATCGGGGCTCGCGCCGAGCTGCGCGAGCTTCTCGGGCACGACCTGGGGCCGGGTGACGGGGAGGGCACCGTCGACCGGGAGGAGCGGGTCGAGGGCCACGTCGTCGGCGAGCAGCTGCACGGTGGCAAGGCCGCAGGCGTAGGGCAGCTCGGGCAGGGCCGCCGCCAGGGCCACCCCCGCCGCGATGCCGACGCTGGTCTCGAGAGCGCTGCTCACGACGACCGGGAGGCCGATGTCCTCGGCGATCCGCAGGCACGCGCGTACGCCCCCGAGCGGCTGCACCTTGAGCACCGCCACGTCGGCGGCCTCGAGGTCGCGCACCCGGTAGGGGTCGGCGGCGCGACGGATCGACTCGTCGGCGGCGATGGGTACATCGACGCGGCGGCGGACCTCGGCGAGGTCCTCGACGGTCGGGCACGGCTGCTCGACGTACTCCAGCCCCCCGGCGGCACGGTCGAGCCGGCCGATCGCGGTCACGGCCTCGTCGACCGACCAGCCACCGTTGGCATCGACCCGCACCCGGCCCTCGGGACCGAGGGCGTCGCGCACCGCTTCGACACGGGCCTCGTCGTCGGCCAGGGTCTGCCCAGGCTCGGCGACCTTGACCTTGGCGGTGGTGCAGCCGCCGCCCAGGACGGTGGCGTGCGCGGCCTCGGGGGTGAGGGCCGGCACGGTCACGTTGACCGGGACGGTGTCACGGAGGGGCTCGGGCCAGCCTTCGTCCGCGGCCTCGAGCGCCGCCGCGAGCCAGGGTGCGGCCACCGCAGCGTCGTACTCCAGGAAGGGGGAGAACTCGCCCCACCCGGCGGCGCCGCGCAGCAGCATCCCCTCGCGCACGGTGATGCCGCGGAAGCGGGTGCGCATCGGGATCGAGAAGACGTGCGTCTCAGGCATCGAGGGCGATCCTCCGGACGGCCTCACGGTCGACCTTGTCGTTGGCGAGCCGGGGCAGGGCCTCGACGGTGACGACCCGCTTCGGCGCCCAGGTCCTCGGACTGACGGCGTCGCGGAGGGACTCGAGGTCGGCGTCGCCCTCGACGACGGCGACGACGAGCTCGCCCCACTCGTCGTCGGGTACGCCGACCGCCGCTGCCGCGGCCACCCCGGACAGGCTCTCGAGCATCTGGGCGACCGCAAGCAGCGGCACCTTGAGGCCGCCGCTGATCGCGACGTCGTCGCTGCGTCCGAGGACGTGCAGGCGGCCGTCGTCGTCGAGGCGGCCGAGGTCGTCGGTGCGGAACCAGCCGCCGTCGAGCACCGCGGCCGTGCGGTCGGGCTCACCGTCGTACCCGTCGAACAGCTGGGGGCCGCTCAGCAGCACCTCGCCCTGGGCGTCGATCTTCACGCCGACGCCGTCGAGCGGGTAGCCGTCGTAGACGCAGCCGCCGCACGTCTCGGACATGCCGTAGGTCTGCACGACGCGGATCCCGTGCGCCTCGGCCTGCGCGCGCTTGTCGCGGGCCAGCGGACCGCCGCCGACCAGCACCGCGTCGAAGGCGGCGAGCGCCTCGACCTCCTCCTCGTCGGCCATCGCGCGGACGAGCTGGGTCGGGACGAGCGAGAGGTAGCGCCGCGGGCCGATCATCGCGTCGAGCACCCAGCGGGTCACGCCCTCGTGCACCACCGGGTCGGTCCCGGCGACGACGGAGCGGAAGAGCAGCTGGACCCCGGCCACGTAGGTCGGCGGGAGGTTGAGCACCCACTGTCCCGGTCCGCCGAGCCGCGCATGCGTGGCCTCCGCCGACGCGCGCATCGCGTCCCTCGAGAGGCGCACCCGCTTCGGCCGGCCCGTCGACCCGCTGGTCTCGATGACCAGCGGCTCCGGGTCGTCGGTCGAGTCCCAGGCACGCAGCAGCCCCAGGATCTCGCCCGCGCTCCCGCGGACCGGCTTCAGCCCACTCACGGGGTCACGCTATTCCGCCGCGCCGCCTCGTCTACCGTGTCCCCTCGTGGCGACAGCAGCACAGTGGATCGAGGGCGCGCGCCCGCGCACCCTCCCGGCGGCCGTCGCCCCTGTGCTCGCCGGCACCGGCGTCGCGATCCACGAGGACGGCGTCCTCTGGTGGAAGGCCGGCCTGGCCCTCCTCGTCGCGCTCGCCCTCCAGGTCGGCGTCAACTACGCCAACGACTACTCCGACGGCATCCGTGGCACCGACGAGGACCGCGTCGGCCCGCTGCGGCTGGTGGGCTCGAAGGTCGCGTCGCCCGGTGCGGTGAAGCGGGCGGCGTTCGCCTCCTTCGGGTTCGCGGCCGTCGTGGGCCTCGTCCTCGCGGCGAGCACGGCCTGGTGGCTGGTGGCCGTCGGCGCTGTCTGCGTGCTCGCCGCCTGGTTCTACACCGGAGGCTCGAGGCCCTACGGGTACTCCGGTCTCGGCGAGGTCATGGTGTTCGTCTTCTTCGGGCTCGTGGCGGTCGTCGGGACGACGTACGTCCAGACCGAGGAGTGGTCGCTCACCGCGCTGTACGCCGCGGTCGGGATCGGCGCGCTGGCCAGCGCGATCCTCGTGGCCAACAACCTGCGCGACATCCCCACCGACGCCGAGGTCGGCAAGCGCACGCTCGCCGTCGTCCTCGGCGACAGGCGCACCCGGTTGTTCTACGTCCTCCTGCTCGACGTCGCGGCATTGGCCCTGCTGGTGCTGGCCATCACGGCGACCCCGTGGGCACTTCTCGGGCTGATCGGCTTCGTGCCGGCGATCCGCGCCGTGCGGCTGGTCGTCGGCGGTGCCGTCGGCCGGATGCTGGTGCCGGTGCTGCAGATGACCGGCCTCGCCGAGCTGTTGTACGGCGGGTGGCTGCTGGCCGGCTTCAGCCTGGGCGCGGCATGACGCTCGGGATCCGCACCCTCGAGGACGCCGACTGGCCGGTCGTCTGGCCGTTCTTCGACGCGATCGTGCAGGCCGGCGAGAGCTACGCCTACCCGCTCGACCTGACCTCCGAGGCCGCGCTGGCGCTCTGGCGTCCGGCACCTCCGGGCGAGGCCCTCGTCGCGGTCGAGGGCGGACAGGTCCTCGGCACCGCGCACTGGGGACCCAACCGCCCCGGGCGCGGCGACCACGTCGCGACGGGCAGCTTCATGGTCGACCCGGCTGCCGCGGGCCGGGGCGTCGGCCGTGCGCTGGGCGAGCACGTGGTGGCGTCGGCACAGGCTGCCGGCTACCGCGGGATCCAGTTCAACGCCGTGGTCGAGACCAACACCGGGGCCGTGCACCTCTGGCAGTCGCTGGGCTTCGAGATCATCGGCACCGTGCCCGGCGCCTTCCGCTCCACCACCCACGGCCACGTCGGCCTCCACGTCATGTACCTCCCCCTCCCCCGAACCGCGGGCTAGGTACAGCCGAACCGCCCCTCCGGTACAGGCGAACCGCCCCTCCGGTACAGCCGAGGCGCCCCTCCGGTACAGCCGAGGCGCACTCAGGGCGGCTCAGGCCTTGCGAGGCCCGGTTCGGCGTCTACTCGTTCTGGCCGTTCTTGCGCTTGCGGTCGAGCCAGCGGAGGAAGTCCTCGTCGTCGTCCGGGGCGACCTGGCGGGTCTGGGGACGAGACGGTGGGCGCAGCGGGTTGCGCCGCGGGGCCGGGCTGGAGGAGCCCCCACCACGGCGGCGCTCGATCGACCACATCACGGCATAGACCACGGCCGCGAAGAGGGCGACGACGAGCACGAACTTGAGCACGTCTCCAGAGTAGGGCGCAGGGGAAGGGGGCACACAGGGTCGGCCTCCTGCTCGGTCACCGGGTCCGAATACTGTGGGACGCGTGAAGGCGTTCTGGCTCTACACCGGTGCACGGTTCGGCATCTTCGCCGTGCTGTACGCCGTGATCGTCGTGGGCTACCTCCTGGTCAACGGAGGCGGCCCGATCCCCATCTTCTGGCCGTTGATCGTCGCGGCGATCGGGTCGGCGGTGCTGTCGGCGTACCTGCTGCGGGACATGCGGGAGAACCTCGCCCTGCACGTGCAGACGCGGGCCGAGCGGATGACGCAGCGGTTCGAGGAGATGCGCGCCAAGGAGGACACGGACTGATGTCCGAGCCGATTGCCGAGCTCGTCCCAGACGCGGAACCGACGTCCTGGTTGTCCTGGCGGTCGCAGGGGTCCGTGCTCTCGATCTGCTCGACGGGCTCGGTGCTGTCGATCGGCAGCGTCGGTTCGTTCCTGTCCGTCGGGTGCATCGGCTCGACCGTCTCCGTGCTCTCGGTCGGGTCGTGGCTCAGCCTCGGCTCGCTGCTGTCCAGCACCTCGCGCTGGTCGGTGCTCGCCCACCGCGGCGACCGCAGCGTCCTCTGAGGCTCACGCCCCAGCGTGCTCGGCGACGACCGCGTCGATGATCCGGACCTCCTGAGCGCGCTGCTCGTCGGTGACACCGTCACTGGTGAGCCCGAGCAGCGACTTCCAGAGCACCCAGCCGCGCGCCCGCGCCCAGGTGCCGCCGTCCTGGTCGACGGCCCGACGAATGGTCTCGCGCGCACTCCCGTCGTGGAACGTCCACGTGATGACGAGATCGCACGCCGGGTCGCCGACGCCACTGGTGCCGACGTCGATCACGCCCGTCACCGGCCCCCGTCGACGAGCAGGTTGTTGACGGCGACGTCGCCGTGGAACCAGCGCGGCTCCCCGGCGTACCCCGCGGCGAGGGCGGCGTCCCAGACCACGGCCGCTCCCGGGACGTCGATCCCGGACGCCACCTCGAGGCAGGCGCGCGTCTGGTCGTCGTAGAAGGACGGGTCAGCACCACCCGGTGGAACGAGTGGTCGCCGGCCAGCGGGCCATCAGAGGGGTCGAGCTGCCACAGCGCCCGGAGAAATGCTGCGAGGTCGGTCGCGAAGCGGTCCAGGTCGTCGATCCGGTCGGTGCGCGCCGGAGCGCCCGGGAGCCACCGGCGCACCGACCAGGGCTACGGGTACCCCTCGCCCGGCTCGCCGACGGCGACGGGCTCCGGGACGGGCAGCGGCAGGTGCGCCGCGAGCCGCGGCAGCCAGGCGTCCTCCTTGGCGATGGCCGGCACGTAGTGCTCGGCGGTGGGCAGCCGGACGGTGAGCTCGTCGCCGAGGCGGTACGTGCGGTTGTCCCACCCGTCCACCTCGACCGGCGTGGGGGGCAGGCCGGCCCACTGTGGGTGCTGGGCACGCAGGAGGCGCCGGACGAGGTCGGCGTCGATGCCCGCCCGTCCGTCCGGTCCTGGTGCACTCACCGGTGCGACGGTGCCCGACGGTCGGACCACGGGCAACCGATTTCGCCTGTACCGGAGGGGCGGTTCGCCTGTACCGGAGGGGCGGTTCGCCTGTACCGGAGGGGCGGTTCGGCTGTACCGGAGGGGCGGTTCGGCGGGGTGGGGGTCAGTTGCCGGCGTAGGAGTGCATGGAGCCGGCGCCGAAGAAGAAGTTGATGCCGACGAAGTTGAAGAGCAGGCTGGCGAAGCCGATGAGGGCGATGGTGGCGGCGGCCTTGCCCTTCCAGCCGGCGGTGGCGCGGGCGTGGAGGTACGCCGCGTAGATCACCCAGGTGATGAAGGCCCACACCTCCTTGGGGTCCCAGTTCCAGTAGGAGCCCCAGGCGTACTCCGCCCAGATCGGGCCGGCGATGAGGGCGGCGAAGGTCCAGAGCGGGAAGCCGACGGCGTGCACCCGGTAGGCCAGCCGGTCGAGCGCCGCGGTCTCGGGGAACATCGCGAGGACCCCGGGGCGCTTGCCCTTGGCGGCGACGCGCTCCTTGAGCAGGTAGACCGTCGAGGCGAGGGCACCGACCGCGAAGGCACCGCTGGCCAGGATGATCGCGCCCACGTGGATGACGAGCCAGTAGGAGTGCAGCGAGGGCACGAGCTGGCCGGCGCGCTGCTCGAGCAGGAGGTTCGCGGCCATGAGGACGAGCACCTCGAAGACCACGACGAACAGGCCCATCCAGCGCAGCCGCAGCCGGCGCAGCAGGGCCAGGTAGACCAGGCTCACGCCGAGGGCGCCGGTGAGCGAGAACTCGTACATGTTGCCCCAGGGCACGCGCGCGGGCTCCGTGGCGAACGACCGGGTCACGACGCCGGCGAGGTGCAGCAGGGCGGCGACGGCGGTGAGCGCGATGCCGATGCGGCCGGCGGTGTCGATCCGGAGCGCCTTCGTCTCGTCGGCGTGCGCCGGCGGCGTGGCCGTGGCGACGGCACCCTCCTCGGCAGCGACCGCGGCGACGGCGGCGGGCTCACGCACCGTGAGGGACAGCGACCACTCGACCACGTGCGCGATGAGCGCGAGCACGTAGACGATGCTCGCGAACATGATCGCGTTGTCGCTGAAGGCCGCGAAGTCCGCCGTGCTCATTCAGATCACCGTTCCTGCTCGGTCTCGGGTCCGGCACCTCGCACAGTACCGATGATCCGGCGTACCTCGTCCTCCAGACCCTCGCCCGCGGTCGTCCGGTCGAGGCCCGCCACCTCGATGCGGGAGCCGTCGCCGTCCGGCACCACGCGCACCCACGTGCGCCGCCGCCGGATGAACAGCGAGCCCATCAGCCCGACCAGCGCGAGCGAGACGCCGCCGAGGACGATCCCCTTGCCCGGGCTGTTGCTCACCTGGAGCCGCACCCAGCGCTGCCAGCCGTCGAACGTGACGGAGCCGAGACCGTCGGGCAGCTTCACCGTCTGCCCCGGTGTCATGTCGAGCCGGAAGTCCTTGCCGTCCTTGGTCCTGATCTTCTGCATCTGGTCCGTGTCGAGGTCGAACACCGACTGCGGCGCCCCGCTGTCCATGCCGAGATCGCCCGAGTAGGCGAGCATCGAGACGGCCGGGTTGCGCACGTCGGGGAACACCGAGAACGGACCGCGGTCCATCGTGAAGGCGTACGTCGGGAAGAAGCTGCCCTCGAAGGCGAGCTGGGTCGGCTGCGCGTCCGGGACCTTCACGACCCCGAAGGAAGCAAAGCTGGCGTCCTGCGGGAGGAACGGCACCGGCCTCCTGGCGGCTACGTCGCCGTTCGCGTCGCGGACGGTGAACACCGGGGCGTAGCCGTGCCCGATGAGGAACACGTTGACCCCGTCGAGCAGCAGCGGCTCGTTGACCCTGAGGTCGTAGTCCTGGGGATCCGAACCAGGTGTCTCCCGGTAGGTGATGTCGGACGAGAAGTCGACGGGCTGTCCCTGCTGGGGTCCCGACTCGATGAACGTCGCGTGGAAGTCGTCGACCTTCAACGAGAGCGGCGGCAGGTCATTCGCATCGAACAGCGAACCCGGTGCGAAGTCGTCGTACTGGGTGAGGGAGTTCGAGAAGCCCTTGCCCACCAGGACGATCACGCCGCCCTTGTAGCCGAACAGCTGCCCGTAGGCGAACGCCACGAGCACCACGACCACGGCGACGTGGAACAGCAGGTTGCCCGCCTCGCGCAGGTAGCCGCGCTCGGCAGACAGAGCGCCGTCGGACGTGACCACCCGGTAGCGGCCGCGTCTCAGTGCGGTCCGCGCGCGCTCGAGGACGACGTCGGGCGGGTCCTCGCTCCGCTCCGTCCGGTACGCCGGGAGCCGGTGCAGGTTCTTCGGGGCCGGTGGTGGGCTCGCCCGGAGCGCCCGGCTGTAGACGACGAGCCGGGGCACGATGCACCCGAGCAGGGACACCATCAGCAGCAGGTAGATGGCGCTGAACCAGGGCGAGTCGTAGACCGAGAAGAGCCCGAGCTTCTCGTAGAGCGGGGCCAGGGTCGGGTGGTCCTCCTTCCACTGGCCCACCCGCACCGCGGCGATGTTCTGCTGCGGGATCGCGGACCCCGGCACCGAGGCCAGCGCCAGGAGCAGGAGCAGCAGCAACGCCGTACGCATGGAGGTCAGCTGGCGCCAGGCCCACCGTCCGAGCGCGACCGGGCCCAGTGCCGGCGGACGCGCGGGCGGCTCGGCGGGAGCCGTCGTCTCGATGGTCGGGGTCGTCACACCGGGACCTCGAAACCACCGACCCAGCCGCGGAGGTCCGCGACCCACAGGTCCCACCAGCCGGTCACCAGCAGCACCCCGACGGCGACCAGCATGAGGCCGCCGACGCGGGTCACCCAGACCTGGTGCCGCTGCACCCAGCGCACCGCGCCGAGGGTGCGCCGGTAGGCCAGGCCGAGCAGGAGGAACGGGATGCCGAGCCCCAGCGAGTAGGCCACGCTGAGCAGCGCGCCGCGGCCGGCGGTGCCCTCCGTGTAGGCCAGGCCCTGCACCGCGGTCAGGGTCGGGCCGAGGCACGGCGTCCACCCGATCGCGAACAGCATGCCGAGGAGCGGCGCCGCCGCGAGCCCGACAGCGGGGACCCGGTGCACGCGCACGTCGCGCTGGAGGAAGGGCAGCAGGCGGTCGAGCAGGCCCATGAAGGCGAGCCCCACCACGATCGTGATCGCACCGAGGCCCACGCTGATCGGCCGGCGGAACTCGAAGAGCCAGTCGCCCAGCGCACCCACGGTCATGCCGACCACGACGAACCAGAACGTGAAGCCGGCGACGAAGAGCAGCGTGCCGAGCAGCATCCGTCCGCGACGGGCGGACTCGAGGTCGGTGCCGGAGAGCCCGGTGGCGTAGGAGACGTAGCCCGGCAGCAGCGGCACCACGCACGGCGAGAAGAAGGAGACGGCGCCCGCGACCAGGGCGACCGGGATCGCGACGAGCATGGTGCCGGACGAGGCCTGCTCGAAGAACCAGTCGCCGATGGCGAGCGGCGTGCTCATGCGCCCTCCCGGGGCGCGGGGACGTCCTTGCCGAGGATCTTGCTCACCACGCCGTAGAGCGTCGAGCGGTCGATCTCACCGAGCACGCGGGCGGCGATCCGCCCCTCCCCGTCGATGAAGACGAAGCTGGGGATGGACTGCGGCGGCAGGGTGCCGTGGAAGGCGAGCAGCGTCACGCCGTCGGGGTCGTGGATGCTCGGGTAGCTGATGTCGAACCGGCGGACGAACGCCTTCGGGTCGGACTTGTCGGGGTCGCGCGAGTCGATGCCGAGGAAGCTCACCCCGTGCTTCTCGAGGTCTCGCGAGGCGTCCGCGAGCATCGGCGCCTCGGCCCGGCAGGGTCCGCACCACGAGCCCCAGACCGGCATCACGACGACGCGGCCCTTCAGGTCCGCGAGGGACACCTGCTCGCCGTCGAGGTCCTCCCCCGCGACGCCGCCGTCGGGCGCCTGGCGCGAGGCGGCGTCGGTGATGATGCTGACGGTCTTGTCCGTGGAGACGAAGCCGTTCTCGCCCGCGCTGAAGCCGGAGCCGCTGCACGCAGCCAAGGGCAGGGTCAGCAGGACACACGCCAGCGCCCCGGCACGCTGCCGCGCGCGGGTACGGCGGTGCCGCCGGCCGGTCAACGCTCGGCGCCCCCGGACGACTCGGGAGCCGGGTCGCCGCCCGCGGAGAACGGGTCCTTGCGGTCGGCCACCGGGATGAGGTCGCCGGCCGGTTCGGAGTAGGTCAGCTCGATGAGCCGGTCGTCCTCGAAGATCAGCGAGGTGAGGCTGCACAGCGTGCACTGGCGGCTGCGGGGGTTGTGCAGGAAGGACTTGCCCTCCACGTGCAGCCGGGTGGTCCAGATCGGGAGCTGGTGGGAGACCAGCACGGCCTCGTGGCCACGGACGGCGTCGCGGGCGTCGTGCACCGCGCCCATCATCCGGTCGACGACCTCCTTGTAGGGCTCGCCCCACGACGGCTTCCACGGGTTCCACATGTAGCGCCAGCGGTGCGGCCGCTTGAGGATGCTGCCGCCGACCCGGAAGATCTCGCCCTCGAACCGGTTCGTCGACTCGATGAGCCGGTCGTCGGTGCTGATCTCGAGACCCAGCGCAGCAGCCGTGGGTCGCGCCGTCTGCTGCGCGCGCTCCAACGGCGAGGACCAGACCGCGACGACGTCACGGTCGGCGAGCGACTCCGAGACCCGGGTCGCCATCCGCTGGCCGAGCTCGGAGAGCAGGTAGCCGGGCCGGCGTCCGTAGAGGATGCCGGTCGGGTTGTGCACCTCGCCGTGGCGAAGCAGGTGGATGGTGGTCCGGGTCACGGGGACGTCCTCACGCGGGATCGGGGACCGAGGCGGCCGCGCGGGCCGCGGCGGGCAGGGCGGTCACGATCCGGTCGATCGCGTCGTCGTCGTGGGCGGCCGAGAGGAACCACACCTCGTAGGCGCTCGGCGGCAGGTGCACACCCTGGTCGAGCATGGCGTGGAAGAAGGCCGCGTAGCGGTCGGAGCGCTGGCGCGAGGCGGTCTCGAAGTCCCGCACCGCACCACCGTCCTCGGTGAAGAAGACCGAGAACATGCTGCCGTCGCTCTGGACCGTGTGCGGCACGCCCGCGGCCGCGAGCGCCTCGCTCGCGGCCTCGCGCACCACCGTGGCCGCCTTGTCGAGGTGGGCGTAGACGTCGTCGGTCGCGAGCCGCAGCGTGGTGAGTCCCGCAGTGGCTGCGACCGGGTTGCCGGACAGCGTGCCGGCTTGGTAGACGCCGCCCTCGGGCGCCAGGTGCGCCATCACGTCGGCGCGGCCGCCGAACGCCGCGGCCGGGAAGCCGCCGCCCATCACCTTGCCGAAGGTCATGAGGTCGGGCTGCCAGCCCTCGACGGCGCCGTCCACGCCCCACCGTCCGGAGCGGGTGACCCGGAACCCGGTCATCACCTCGTCGCTGACGAAGAGGGCACCGTGGGCGCTGCAGGTGTCCTGGAGGAACCCGTTGAAGCCGGGCTCCGGCGGGACGACGCCCATGTTGCCCGGCCCGGCCTCGGTGATCACGCACGCGATGCGGTCGCCGTGCTCGGCGAAGACCTTCTCCACCGCGGCCGTGTCGTTGTAGGGCAGCACCAGGGTGTCGGAGGTGACGGCCGCCGGGACCCCGGGCGTGCCCGGGACCGCGAAGGTGGCCAGCCCCGACCCCGCAGAGGCGAGGAGGGCGTCGACGTGTCCGTGGTAGCAGCCGGCGAACTTCACCACCACGTCGCGGCCGGTGAAGCCGCGGGCCAGCCGGATCGCCGACATCGTGGCCTCGGTGCCGGACGACACCAGTCGCGCCTTGTCCACCGGGGTGCGGCCGACGATCTCCTCGACGAGCTCGACCTCCGCCCGGGTCGGGGTGCCGTACGACGTGCCGCGGGCCGTCGCGGCGGACACCGCCGCCATGACCTCGGGGTGGGCGTGACCCAGGAGCATCGGCCCCCAGGAGCAGATGAGGTCGACGTACTCGATGCCGTCGACGTCGGTGAGGTAGGCGCCGGCCGCGCTCTCGATGAACCGCGGGGTGCCGCCGACCGCGTTGAAGGCCCGGACCGGGGAGTTGACCCCTCCGGGGGTCACGGCCTGGGCGCGCGCGAAGAGCTCCGCGGACGCGGTCGGGGTGGTGGGGGCGTTCACCCGGTCATTCTCACCGATGGACCTGAGCGCTCCGGGGGCCGGGCCCCTCGGCCCGGATCGTCGACTTCCCCGGTCGTACCGGGACACCGAGGGATATCCTGGGCGGGGCCGAGGGGTGGTGTGGTGGGCATCACATCCCCCGGACCGGGGACGGGCGTATTTCCTGCTACTCGGGCGTAACCCCTTCTGGCGTGGGTAGTTATCGAGAGTGAGAGGGAAGACCCTGGTTCACCGACCCCCCACTGGGTGAACCGGGCCGACGAGGGAGACACACAGCGATGAGCAGCACCCGCATGACCACGTGGCAGAAGGCAACCGCCCTTGTGCCCCTGGCCCTGCTTTCCGGCGCCTGGACCGCGAGCCTCGCGGTGTCGAGCGCATCGGCCACCGACTCCGAGGCCTCGACGCTGCCCGACGGCAGCTCGGTCCCGGCGCAGGCCGTGGACAAGCCCGCCAACATCTCCGCCCCCGGTGAGGTCGCCCCCGGCGTGCCCACCGGCAGCGAGGACAAGCTGATCAAGAACGCCTCCACCAACGGCATCCCGTCCGCGGCGCTGTCGGCGTACCAGCGTTCCGCGCAGGTCATCGACCAGGCCGACCCCTCCTGCAACATCGAGTGGCCTCTCGTCGCCGCCATCGGTCGCGTCGAGTCGAACCACGGTCGCTACGGCGGCAACGTGCTCACCGCCGACGGCGTCTCCAAGCCCGGCATCTACGGCATCGCGCTGGACGGCTCCAACGGCACCCAGCGGATCGCGGACACCGACGCCGGCCAGTACGACGACGACAAGACCTTCGACCGCGCGGTCGGCCCCATGCAGTTCATCCCCTCCACCTGGTCGGTGGTGGGCGTGGACGGTGACGGCGACGGCCAGCGCGACCCGCAGGACATCGACGACGCCGCGCTCGCGACGGCCGTCTACCTCTGCTCCGGCGACGAGGACCTCTCGAAGCGCGCCGGGCAGGAGTCCGCGGTCTACCGCTACAACCACAGCGACGACTACGTGAACCTCGTCCTGTCGATCATGGACGCGTACGCCAGCGGCGACTACAGCTCGGTCCCGAACAACTCGACCGGCACCACGACCTTCACCCCGTCCTACGGCGACTCGGTCGTCTCCGGCGGGACCCGCGGCTACAAGCCCCCGCGCAACAACGGCGGGAGCCACGGCGGCGGCTCGAACGGCGGCGGCTCGAACGGCGGCGGCTCGACCGGTGGCAGCACCGGTGGGTCCACGGGCGGCACCACGGGCGGCACGACCGGCGGCACGACCGGCGGCACCACCGGCGGCGGCACCACCGGCGGCGGCACCACGGGCGGCGGTCTCGGCGACACGGTCGACGACGTCGTCGGCGGCGTCACCGGAGGTGGCGGCGGCGGCGGTGGCGGCACCGGTGGTGGCGGTGGCGGCACGGGCACCGGTGGCGGTGGCGGCGGCGACCCGGTCGGCGACACCCTGACCCAGGCCGAGGCCACGGCTCAGTGCACCGCGCAGGGCATCACGAACCCCCTCGCGCTGGCCGACTGCGTGGCCGACCTGCTCCACTGACCCGTCAGGCGAGCAGGGTCGCGGCCTCCGCAGCCCAGTAGGTCAGCACCACGTCGGCGCCCGCGCGCCGGATCGAGGTCAGCGTCTCCAGGATCGCCGCCTCGCGGTCGATCCAGCCGTTCGCGGCGGCCGCCTCGACCATGGCGTACTCCCCCGAGATGTTGTACGCCGCGACCGGCACGTCGACGGCGTCGCGCACCTCGCGGAGCACGTCGAGGTAGGCGAGTGCCGGTTTGACCATGACGATGTCGGCGCCCTGCTCCACGTCGAGGAGCGCTTCACGCACGCCCTCGATCCGGTTGCGGCCGTCCTGCTGGTAGGCCCGCCGGTCGCCCTGGAGCGAGCTGTCGACAGCCTCGCGGAAGGGCCCGTAGAAGGCGCTGGCGTACTTCGCCGAGTAGGCGAGGATCGCCACGTCGGTGAAGCCCTCCGCGTCGAGAGCTCCGCGGATGACCCCGACCTGGCCGTCCATCATGCCGCTGGGTGCGACCACGTGAGCGCCGGCGCGGGCCTGGGCGAGCGCCATCTCCGCGTACACCTCGAGCGTGGCGTCGTTGTCGACCGATCCGTCGGCGGCGAGGACGCCGCAGTGTCCGTGGTCGGTGAACTCGTCGATGCAGACGTCACCGATCACGGCCAGGGTGTCGCCCACCTCGGCGACGACGTCGGCGATCGCGAGGTTGACGATCCCGTCGGGGGCCACCGCCCCGGACCCGCGGTCGTCCTTCTCCGCGGGCACCCCGAAGAGGATGATCCCGCCCAGGCCGAGCCTCGCTGCCTCCGACGCGGCCTTCCGCAGCGAGTCGCGGGTGTGCTGGACGACCCCTGGCATGCTGCCGATCGGCACCGGCTCGGTCGCGTCCTCACGGACGAACACCGGCAGGACCAGCTGCGACGCGGACAACGAGGTCTCGGCGACGAGGTCGCGCAACGCAGGGGTGCGCCGGAGCCGGCGCGGCCTGATCACCGGACCCGTCACGACCGACCTCCTCGGCTCACTTGGACCCGGAGGCCTTGCGGCGGCTGGCGGGACGGCGCTCCGACGGCTTGGTGACCGGCTGGCCGGCCTCGACCATCGCGAGACGGCGGCTGGCGCCGAAGTCCGCGAGCGCGTCGACGAGGACCTCCACCGACGGCTCGGACGCGAGGACGTCGACCCGGAGGCCGTGCTCCTCGGCGGTCTTCGCGGTGGCGGGGCCGATGACGGCGATGATCGTCGACGCGTGCGGCTTGCCGGCGATGCCGACCAGGTTGCGCACCGTCGAGGACGAGGTGAAGACGACGGCGTCGAACTTGCCGGTCTTGATCGCGTCGCGCACGGGAGCAGCGGGCGGGGCCGCCCGGACGGTGCGGTACGCCGTCACGTCGTCGACCTCCCAGCCGAGCTCGTGCAGCCCCGCGACCAGGGTCTCGGTGGCGATGTCCGCACGAGGGAGGAAGACCCGGTTGATCGGGTCGAGCAGATCGTCGAACTCGGGCCAGTCCTCGAGCAGGCCGCGGGCGGACTGCTCACCGGAGGGCACGAGGTCCGCGCGCAGGCCCCAGTCGGACAGCGACGACGCGGTCTTGTCGCCGACCGCGGCGATCTTGAGGCCGGAGAAGGCACGGGCGTCGAGGCCGTACTCCTCGAACTTCTCGCGCACCGCGCGCACCGCGTTGACCGAGGTGAAGGCGATCCACTCGTAGCGGCCCTCGACGAGACCGCGCACGGCCTTGTCCATCTGCTGCGGGTTGCGGGGCGGCTCGACGGAGATCGTCGGCACCTCCTCCGGCACCGCACCGTGGGTGCGCAGCCGCGTGGACAGCGAGGCCGCCTGCTCCTTGGTGCGCGGCACCAGGACCCGCCAGCCGAAGAGCGGCTTGGTCTCGAACCACGACAGGGTCTCGCGCAGGTCGACCACCTCGCCGACCACGGTGACCGCCGGGGGTGTCATGCCCGCCGCGCGGGCGTCGGCCTTGATGTTCTCGAGCGTGGACACCACCGTCGTCTGCTCCGTCGTGGTGCCGACCCGGGTCATGGCGACCGGGGTCTCGGGCAGGCGACCGGCGTCGATGAGTGCCGCGGCGATGTCGCCGATCGTGCCGCAGGCCCCGAGCAGCACGAGCGTCTTGTCGTCGGCGTACCACTCCCAGTCGATCTTGGCTTCCGAGCACGACAGGACGGCGATCTCGCGGTCCTGCTTGATGGTCAGCGGGATGCCGGCGTACGCCGGGACGGCGCTGGCCGAGGAGACCCCGGGCACGATCTCGAACGCGACCCCGGCCTTCACGCAGGCCTGCGCCTCGGCGGGGCCGGACGCGAACAGGAACGGGTCGCCGGACATGAGTCGCACGACCCGGCGGCCGGACTTGGCCTGCCGGACGACGACCTTCGCGCGGGCGGCGTGCGTGAGCGGCTGGCCGTCGGTGCCGAAGCCACCGTCGACGAGCTCCGGGCAGCGCGGGTCCTCGAGCGTGGTCTCGGTGCCGTCCTCGGCGACCTCCACCTGCGGGGTGGGGAGACCGAGCACGCGGCGTACGAGCGCGGCGTGGTCGGCGACCTCGGTGATGACCACCTCCGCGTCCCGGAGGAGCTCGGCGGCACGGACCGTCAGCAGGTCCGGGTCACCGGGACCGCTCCCGACGAAGGACACCTGGCCCGCGGGCCGTGGGGTCGTGGTGCTGTTCTGGGTCTTGCTCACGTGTGCTGATCCGATCGTCGTGTGCTGCGGGGTTCTGTTCGGGGCGGGGCTCACGGCTCTAGGTCGGAGCCCCAGGTCTGCTCGGCGGACTCGTCGGCGTCATGGCACCGTCTCCCCCAGCAGGCTCGCCGCCCCCTCGTCGAGCATCTCCTTCGCGACCGCCGCGCCCAGGCCCTCGGCCTCGGACGGTCGGCCGGTCCCGGAGCGGCGTACGTCGAGCGCGCCGTCCGGTGACAGCGCGACCGCACGGAGCCACAGCTCCTCGCCGTCGTCGCCCTCGACCACCTCGGCCAGGGCACCCACCGGAGCGCTGCACCCGGCCTCGAGGTCGGCGAGCAGCCGTCGCTCGGCGACGACGCAGATGTGGGTCGCGAGGTCGTCGAGGTACTCGTGGACGGCTGCGGTGAGCTCGGTGTCCGCCGAGCGGGTCTCGACCGCCAGCGCACCCTGGCCGGGGGCCGGGAGCATCTGGAGCGGGTCGAGCACCTCGGTGACCTCGTCGAGGCGTTCGAGGCGCGCGAGCCCGGCGCGGGCCAGGATCACGGCGTCGACCTCGCCCTCGTGCACCTTGCGGATCCTGGTGTCGACGTTGCCGCGGATCGGCGACCACCTCGAGCCCCAGCCCGAGTGCGTGCAGCTGGGCGGTGCGGCGGGGCGAGCCGGTGCCGACCTTCGCGCCGACCGGCAGCTCGCCGAGGGTCAGCCCGTCGCGGGCGACGACCACGTCGCGCGGGTCCTCGCGCAGCGGCACCGCGGCGGTCACCACGCCCACCGGGTCGGCCGTCGGCAGGTCCTTGAGCGAGTGCACGGCCACGTCGACGTCCCCGCGCAGGAGCGCGTCGCGCAGGGCGCTGACGAAGACGCCGGTGCCGCCGATGGTCGCCAGCGGCTCCGGGGAGACGTCGCCCTCGGTGGTCACCTCGACGAGGACGACCTCGCGGTCGAGCGCGGCGGCGAGCCGCTCGGCGACCAGGTGCGACTGGGTGCGGGCCAGCGCCGAGGCGCGGGTGCCGACGCGGAGGGCGGGGACGGTCATCGCACCTCACCCCCGTCGGGGCGCGGGGTGCGGACGGTGTCGGCGCGGGCCACGGTGTCGGCCCGGGTGACGGAGTCCGCACGGGTGACCGCGTCGACGGCCTGCGGGTCGAGGGCGAACAGCTCGGCGAGGGCGGCGGCGTAGGAGACGGCGCCGCTGGAGTTCGCGAGCTCCTTCACGCGCACGGTCGGCTGGTGCATCAGCTTGTCGGCGACGCGTCGCACCGCCTGCTCGAGCTCGGCCCGGGTCAGGCCGTCCAGCTCCGGCAGCCGGCTGTCGAGGCGGGCCAGCTCGGCGTCGACGACGCCGGTGGCCATCGTGCGCAGCGCGACGACGGTCGGCGTGACGCTGGCGACGCGGCGAGCGTCGAGGAAGGCCTGGATCTCCTCGGCCACGATCTGCCGGACCCCGATCAGGTCGATCGCGCCCTCGACCTCGTCGAGCTCCTCGGCGAGCGAGCTGAGGTTGACGAGGTGGACGCCCGGCAGCTCCGCGACCTCGGTCTCGACGTCGTGCGGGAGCGCGAGGTCGACGATCGTCAGGGGCCGCTCGACGTCGCCGCTCCGCGTGCGGACGTCGTCGACGCCGATCACGGTGCCGACCGAGCCGGTGCAGGACAGGAGCACGTCGGCTCCGGCGATCTCGAGCGCCAGCTCCTCCAGGTCGGCGACACGACCGTCGTACTGCGCGGCGAGGCGGGCGGCGTTGCCGCTGGTGCGGTTGGTGACCACGATCTCGGCGAGACCGAGTCGGGAGAGCGTGCTGACGGCGAGCGCGGCCATCGCGCCGGCCCCGACGACGAGCGCCCGCTTGCCCGCGAGCGGCCCGACGTGCTCCTCGGCGCGGGTCAGCGAGACGGTGACGAGCGAGGGAGCGACCCGGTCGATCTCGGTCTCGGCGTGGGTGCGCTTGGCGACCCGGAGGGCCTGCTGGAAGGCGGCGTTGAGCGCCGGGCCGACGGTGCCGAGCTCCTGGCCCATCCGCAGCGCCTCGCGGGTCTGGCCGAGGATCTGGCCCTCGCCGACGACCATCGAGTCGAGGCCAGCAGCGACGTGGAACAGGTGCGAGATCGCGCCGTCGTCGTAGTGGACGTAGAGGTGCGGCACCACGGACTCGACGGGCTCGCCGGAGAGGTCGCACAGCGACCGGCAGATCGCCTCGACGCTGCCGTGGAAGCGGTCGACGTCGGTGTAGATCTCCATCCGGTTGCAGGTGGCCAGCACCGTGGACTCCTGCACGTGGTCGGTGTGGTGCACCGCCTGGGCGAGCTTCTCCACGCCGTCGCCGTCGAGCGCGAGCCGCTCGAGCAGCGCGACCGGTGCGGAGTGGTGGGAGATGCCCACGACGAGGACGCTCATGCGGTCACCGCCGCGTCGCCGCTGTCGCCGCCGTCGCCCGCCATCGCCTTGCGCTGCTCGTGGTAGGCGAGGATCTGGAGCTCGATCGACAGGTCGACCTTGCGCACGTCGACGCCGTCGGGGACCGCGAGGACGGTGGGCGCGAAGTTGAGGATGCTGGTCACCCCGGCCGCCACCAGCTGGTCGCACACGTCCTGGGCCGCGCCCGCCGGGGTGGCGATGACGCCGATGGCGACCCGCTCCTCGTCGACGATGCGGCGGAGCTCGTCGAAGCCACGGATGGTCATCGGGCCGACCTGCTCGCCGTGCCGGTCGGTGTCGCTGTCGAGCAGCGCGACGATGCGGAAGCCGCGTGAGGAGAAGCCGGAGTAGTTCGCCAGCGCGTGGCCCAGGTTCCCGATGCCGACGATCACCACGGGCAGGTCCTGGGTGACCCCGATCTCGCGGGCGATCTGGTAGCGGAGGTACTCCACGTCGTAGCCGACCCCGCGGGTGCCGTAGGAGCCGAGGTAGGAGAGGTCCTTGCGCAGCTTCGAGCTGTTCACCCCGGCAGCACCGGCCAGCTCCTCGCTCGAGCAGGTGCGGATGCCGCGGTCGGCCAGGGCGACGAGGGCCCGGAGGTAGACGGGCAGCCGGGCGACGGTGGCCTCCGGGATGCCCCGGGCGGCGCCGCCACCACGCGTGGGTACGGCGCGCGGCAACCCGGTCTCCTGGGTGTCGCTGGCGTCGTCGCGTGCTGGGCTCACGAGTCTCCTGCGTCGTTGCCGTCGATGAGGTTCGGCCCCCGCCCGCGACCCGGTGGAACCGGTTGCATCAGGCAGGCGACAGCTCACTGTAGGAGTTTGTGAACGCGAGAACAAAACGAGTCCGCATCGCGACTAGCACATGGTGATCTGGCTCACTCCACCGGGGTGAGCGCTCAGACGAGGGCTCGGCGGAGGCGGTCGGGGTCGACCCGCCAGTAGTCGTGCTGCTCCCCGTCGACGAGCGTCACCGGGATCTCCTCGCCGTACCTCCGGGTGAGCTCCTCCGACCCGTCGATGTCGACCTCGTCGTAGCGCTCCCCGAGCTCGGCGCAGACCGCCTCGACGACCGTGCGCGCGTCGTCGCAGAGGTGGCAGCCCTGCCGCGTGTACAGCAGCACCCGGGCCGGTCGCTCGCCGCTCACTCGATGAGGCCGAGGTTCTGCCGGCGGACGGTGGCCCGGAGCCGGCCGCGGGCGACCTTGCCGGTCACGGTGAGCGGCAGCTCGTCGACGACCTCGATGCGGGTCGGTTGCTTGAAGCGGGCCAGGGACCGGGCGCAGTGCTCGCGCACGTCCTCGGCAAGTGCCGCCCTGTCCTCGTCGCCGGCGCGGTCGGTGCGCACGTAGGCGACCACGGACTCCCCCGTCGCGTCGTCCGGTACGCCGATGACGGCGGCCTCGAGGACCCCGTCGACGTCGCGCAGGACCTCCTCGATCTCCGTGGGGTAGACGTTGAAGCCCGAGACGATGATCAGCTCCTTGAGCCGGTCGACCAGGAAGAGGTCGCCGTCGGGGTCGAGGTAGCCGACGTCGCCCGTGGCCAGCCAGCCGTCGACCGGCCCGTCGGCCCGGTCGGGCCAGAACCCGTCGAACAGGTTGTCGCCGGCGACGTAGATCTCCCCGGGGTCACCCCCCTCGGGCTCGGCCCCGGAGTCGTCGACCAGGCGGAGGCGCACGCCGGGGAGCGGCGCCCCGACCGACCCCGGCTTGGCGGTGGCGCTGCACAGCGTCGAGGTGACCACGGGTGCCGCCTCGGTCAGCCCGTAGCCCTGGTGGACCGTCAGGCCGGTGGTCTCGGTGGTCTCGTGCAGGAGCTCGGGCGACAGCGGCGCGGAGCCCGACATGAGGACCCGGACCCCTGCGAGCCGCTCGCGCAGCCTGTCGACGGAGCGCCAGGCAGCGAGCACGGGCGGGGCGACAGGCAGCACCGTCACGCCGTGCTGCGCGATGTCGTCGAGCGAGCCGTCCGCGTCGAAGCCGTCGGCGACGACGAGGCAGGCCCGTTGGCGGAGCACCTGGCCGAGGACGGCGTTGAGCCCGTAGACGTGGAACAGCGGCAGCAGGCCGTAGACGACGTCGTCCGGGCCCAGCATCGGCGGCTCGACCCGGGCCGCCTGCTCGAGGTTGGCGGCCAGCGCGCGGTGGCTCAGCATCGCGGCGCGCGGGCGGCCCGAGGTGCCGGAGGTGTAGAGCAGGACCGCGAGAGCCTCCGCGTCGCGGGCGTCGGGGAGCACGGCCGGCGTGGCCGCGAGCAGCTCGTCGAAGGACACCTCGCCGGCCTCGACCGCGCAGTCGAGCCCGACCAGGCGCGGGTCACCGGCGCGGGCACGCAGCTCGGGATCGGCCCCCTCGAGAGCCTCGTGGAGCCCGCGCGCCACGGCGCGGGCGGAGGTGATGGTGGTGGAGTCGGCGATGATCAGGCGCGCACCGCTGTCGGCGACCATCCGCACCAGCTCGCCGGTGGCGGAGCGCGGATTGACCGGGACGGCCACCAGCCGGGCCCGGAGCACCGCGAGGTAGGCGATGCCGAACTCCACGCGGTTGGCGGTGGCGAGCACCACCCGGTTGCCGGCCACGAGACCCTGGCCCGCGAGCCCGCCTGCGACCCGCGAGACGGCGTCGTCGAGCTCGCCCCACGTGATCCGCCGACCCGAGCCCGCATCGACCAGTGCGACCCGGTCCGGCGACTCGGCCGCTGCGCGAGCCAGGAGCTCGGCGAGGTTCGCGGTCACACGGCGAGTGTTCCACACCGGGAGCGCTCCTCCGGGCGGCCACTAGGGTGGTGGCGTGGCTTCGCAGGAGACCAGGAAGGCGCGTCCGCGCCGGGATCTCCGCGAGCGCTCACGACTCGCCGGGGAGGCCGCGGCCGCGGCGCGGGAGGTCGAGACCTCGCTCGCCACGCCGGCGGACCCGACCGCTGCGGCGTTCTTCGACGTGGACAACACGATCATCCAGGGCGCGTCGATCTTCCACCTCGCCCGCGGCCTGCACCGGCGGGAGTTCTTCACGACCCGGGACATCGTGGGCGCTGCCTGGAAGCAGGCCTACTTCCGCATCGTCGGGGTCGAGGACCCCGAGCACGTCGCCGACGCCCGCAACTCCGCCCTCGCGTTCATCGCCGGCCACCGGGTCGAGGAGCTGGAGGCGATCGGCGAGGAGATCTTCGACGAGACCATGGCGGAGCGGATCTGGCCGGGCACGCGGGCGCTCGCCCAGATGCACCTCGACCAGGGGCAGCGGGTGTGGCTGGTGACGGCGGCGCCGATCGAGATCGCCCGCACGATCGCGCACCGCCTCGGCCTCACCGGCGCGCTCGGCACGGTCGCGGAGCACGAGGGTGGCGTCTACACCGGCCGTCTCGTGGGCGACCTCCTGCACGGGGCCGCGAAGGCGGAGGCGATCACCGCACTGGCCGAGATCGAGGGCCTGGACCTGAGCCGGTGCGCGGCCTACTCCGACTCCCACAACGACCTCCCGATGCTGTCGCTCGTGGGGGACCCCTGCGTCATCAACCCCGACGCCCGGCTCCGCGACCACGCGCGTGCCCAGGGGTGGCGGATCCGGGACTACCGGACCGGGCGCAAGGCCGCGAAGGCCGGGCTCGTCGCGGCAGGGCTGGCGGGCGCGGCGACCGGGACGGCGGCCGCGGCGGTCGCGATCCGCAAGCGTGGGGCCTGACCCGGCAACGTGACGAACGCGACGTGGCGCCGGTCACGGACCAGCGGTTAACGTGAGCGTCGTACACATTTGTGGTCCCGAGATTAGTCCCGGAAGGGACGGGTACCCTGGCCTCAACGCTGCCACGCCGTCGACCGGGGTGGATCGTCGGGCAGCGTCGGAGTGGGTGCGCCTCGTGGCACCGGCCCCAAGGCCAGGGAGAGAGCCCGGGATGGCCGCCGGGGAGGGAGAGGCATCGTGGGAGACGCGGACCTGAGGCGCGGTCTCGACGCGCTTCGCCGTGCCGTCGCCGACGCGCTCGCGCTCCCGCTGACCCCCCAGCTCCAGCCGGCTCTCGCCGACCACCCGCTCTTCTCGCGCTCCACCGGCGCCCCGCGGCGCCCCACCGTGCTCCTCTCCGAGGCTCTGGTCCAGCCGGCCACGCACCAGCCCGGCGGGCCTGACGGCTCCGACAGCGACCTCGCGGTCTCCTCCGAGGCCGACGAGGCCGAGGGCCACCGCCTGATCGCGCTCGTCGAGCTCGCCCGCAAGGGCGACACCGAGGCGTTCGGGATGCTCTACGACCACTACCAGGGGTCGGTCTACCGCTTCCTCTACTACCGCGTCGGGTCGCAGGCGCTGGCCGAGGACCTCACGTCGGAGACGTTCTTCCGGGCGCTGCGGAGCATGAGCTCGTTCCGCTGGCAGGGCAAGGACTTCGGCGCCTGGCTGATGACCATCGCCCGCAACCTCACCACCGACCACTACAAGGCCGGCCGCACCCGCCTCGAGATGGCCACCGAGGACATGTCGCCCCACGACTCGGCGACCGAGGGGCCGGAGAACGCCGTCCTCGCCTCGCTCACCAACGAGGCCCTGCTCGAGGCCCTGCGCAAGCTGCCGGCGGAGCAGCAGGAGTGCCTCATCATGCGGTTCCTGCAGGGGCTGTCGATCGCCGAGACGGCCGCGGTGCTCGGCCGCAGCGACGGCGCGGTCAAGCAGCTCCAGCTGCGCGGCGTGCGCAACCTCGCCAAGCTGATGCCGGAGGGCCTGCGATGACCCTCCGCAGGGCTGTTCCGCAGCCGATGACCAAGGTCCCCCGCAATCAGGCCCGGACCCGGGACATCCACGCCGTAACCGTTTGCGTGGACGCGTCGTTGCACGGTGTGAACGCACCAACGACGATCGGACGACAGCGATGATCTCCCTCACGAGCGCAACGAAGCGCGCAGAGGAGTTCGCCGCAGCGGTGGACGGCCGCACGGCGCAGGACTCCCTGCGCCCGGAGCTCGCCGAGCTTCTCGACGTGGTGGGGGCGATGCGGGCCGCGGAGGCTCCTGCACCGCGTCCCGACTTCGTCGCGAGCCTGCGCGAGCGCCTCCTCGAGGAGGCGCAGACCGCCCTCACGCGCGACGCAATCCTGACCCTCCCGCCCCGGCGCAAGAGCAGCGACCGCAAGCTCGCCATCGCGGCCTCGGCCTTCGTGCTGGTCGGAGGCACGGCCGGCATGGCCGCCGCCGCCCAGCACGCCCTCCCCGGCGACGCCCTCTACCCGATCAAGCGCGGCATCGAGGCGGCCCAGGCCGACCTCAGCAGCGGCGACGCGTCGAAGGGCCACAAGCTCCTCGACCAGGCCGACAGCAGGCTGCACGAGGTCCAGAGCATGCTCGCCGACGACGCCGCCTCCCCCGAGGTCGCGGCGACGCTCGACGACTTCGTCGACCAGGCCGGCGAGGGCTCGCAGCTCCTCCTCGGCTCCTTCGCCGACGAGCAGGACCCCGCGGCCGTCGAGGACGTCCGCGACTTCACCGCGGCGTCGATGGAGTCGCTCGGCGCCCTGTCCGCCCTCGCGCCCGCCGACCTCCAGGGCAGCTTCGCCGACGCGGCCGGAGCGCTCCAGCAGATCGACGAGCAGGCGACGGCCGCCTGCACCGTCTGTGCCGACAAGCGGCCCGCGCTCCAGCTCGCGTCCGTGTTCAGCAGCACCGGTGAGGCGCAGCGAGCCCTCGACGCACTCGCCGGCGCCAAGACGGTCAACAACGACCACCCGACCATCGGCGGCATCCCGCAGCCGGGCGGCAAGGGTGGCACCGGCAAGCAGGACGGCGGCGACGACACCACGACCGCCGGCGCCGGGAGCGACCCCTCGGGCGTCACCGGTGGCGATGGGGCCGGCGGCGTCCTCCCGAACCTCGGCGACACGGTCGGCGGGCTCACCGGGGACAACGAGACCAAGGGCGGCGGTGGCGTCCTCGACGACGTCACCGACCCCGTGAAGGACACCGTCAAGGACGTGACGCCCGACCCGCTCGACGACACCCTGGACGACCTGCTCCCCTGACGCGAGCGTCAGTCGCCGAGTCGGGAGAAACTCGACGCCAGGGAGCCGGTTGGCTCCCTTTTTGCGTGTCGGCGTCGAGTTTCTCCCGACTCGGCGTTGCGTTCCTGCCGACTCGACTAGTGAAAGACGGACTTGCGGCGCATCAGCAGGGTGTACAGCGTCTGCTGGATCGTCTCGCGCACCTGGTCGGTCAGGTTGAACACGAGCATCGGGTCGTCCGCGGCACCGGGGTCGTAGGAGTCGGTGCGGATCGGCTCGCCGAACTCGATGATCCACTTCGACGGCAGCGGCACCAGGCCGAGGGGGCCGAGCAGCGGGAAGAACGGCGTGATCGGGATGTACGGCACGCCCAGCAGCCGCGCGAGCGAGGGGATGTTGCCGACGAGGGGGTAGATCTCCTCGGCGCCGACGATCGAGCACGGCACGATCGGCACCCCGGTCTTGATCGCGGCGGACACGAAGCCCCCGCGACCGAAGCGCTGGAGCTTGTAGCGCTCGGAGTAGGGCTTGCCGATCCCCTTGAAGCCCTCCGGCCACACCGCGGCCAGCTCGCCGTGGGACAGCATCCGGGTCGCGTCCTCGCTGCAGGCCAGCGTGGCGCCGGCCTTGCGGGCCACCTCCCCGATGATCGGCAGCTTGAAGACCAGGTCGGCACCGAGGGGCCGGAGGTTGCGCCCGGTCGTCTGGTGCACGGCGAACATCGTGATGATGCCGTCGACGGGGACGGTCCCCGAGTGGTTGGCCACGACCAGCGCCCCACCCTCGGACGGGATGTTCTCCACGCCGCGGACCTCGACCCGGAACCACTTGGTGGCGAGGGGCCGCACCATCTCCATCAGGAAGGTCTCGACGATCTCCTGGTCGAGGCCGTACTCGTCCACGACGTAGTCGCCGGTGACTCGACGACGCAGGAAGGCGAGCGTCTGCGCCAGCTTGCGCTCGGCGTCGTCGCCGAAGACCACCTGGGCGGCGTGCGTCGCTGCGGACAGGAGGTCGGAGAACGGGATCGGACCCAGCTTGCGGCCCCCCTCGGAGGCTCCGGCGCTCACCTGGGTCCCGGTGGCCGCGGTCTCGGGCGTCGTCGGGAGATGGGCGGGCTGCACCGCCTGCACCGCCTCGGCGACGGCCTCGGGGACCGCCTCGGGCGTCTCGGCGACGGCCTCGGGGACCGCCTCGGGCGTCTCGACGAGGGCCTCGGCGGCGTCCGCGTGCGGGGCGCCGTCCTCCGGGGCGTCCGACGGTGCGTCGTCGCGCCGGCCGTTGCCGACCAGGTTGCGTGACGAGGCGGAGGGCTTGTCCCGACCGGTGCCGCGACCGGGCCGCCCGCGGGTCCCCAGCGGGATGATCTCGGCGTCAGCCACTCTTGCCTCCCAGGACTCCGGACACGAGGTTCTCGAGCGTGACGACGGGGTGGTTCGCGACCAGCCCGGGTGCCAGCGAGGTGGCGAACTCCTGCAGCGCCTGCTCGGTGGTGTAGCGGGGCTGGAAGCCGAGCACGCTGCGCATCCGCGTGATGTCGATGCCCCGACCGTAGGTGAGGAAGTCGACCTGCTCGGGCGAGTAGTCCGCGAAGCCCAGCCGGCTCTGGCGGACCGCCGAGCCCAGCGAGGTCATCGCGAAGCGCGGCAGCGGGACCGTGGCCCGGCCGAGCCGGCGCAGCGCCTGCGAGAGCGTGATGATGCCGTCGCCGGCGATGTTGAAGGTGCCGTGCACCCCGGCCAGCGCAGCGTGGTGGAGGACCGCGACGAGGTCGTCGTAGTGCAGCAGCTGGAGCCGGGCGTCGAAGCCGACGACCTTCGGCACCGGGACGAGCCGGAAGTACGACGCGAGGGGGCCGTCGGAGCCGGAGCTGATCGTGTTCGCGTTGCGGAGCAGGGTGACCACGACGTCGGGACGCCGCCGCGAGAAGCCGCGGACGTAGCCCTCCACCTCGAGGACGTCCTTCGGGTAGCCGGTGCGCGGCTGCCGCTTGGCGGCCATGTCCTCGGTGAACATCGCCGGGTCGCGGTTGGAGGAGCCGTAGACCTCGGACGAGGACTTCACGACGAGCCGCTCCAGCCCGGGGGCCCGCTGGCACGCGGCGAGCAGCTGCATCGTCCCGATGACGTTGTGCTCCTTCATCGCGGACCGGCCGCCGATGGCGCCGGCGGAGGCGACGACGCTGGTGTGCACGACGGTGTCGACGTCCTCGCCCGCGATCACCTTCGCGATCACCGGGTTGCGGATGTCGGCACGCACGAACCGCACGGCGCCGAGGTCGCGCCGCGGAGGTGTCACGTCGACGCCGATGACGCGCGAGACCTCGGGGTCGGACGCGATGCGCCGGGCGAAGCGCCCACCGAGGTCGTTCGAGACCCCGGTGACGAGAACGATCCGTCCCATTCGACTCCCCTGGAACCGCTCCGGATGGCCGCCCGTGGGGCGGCCTGGGTCACGTGGCCGCCGGAGCGGCCGGGCTCACTTGCCCAGGCGGCGACGCTGGACGCGCGTCTTCTTGAGCAGCTTGCGGTGCTTCTTCTTCGCCATGCGCTTGCGACGCTTCTTGATGACAGAACCCACGAACGAACCTCTCGACCCACTGGACGCCTGGAGGGGACAGCCTAACCGCCCCCGGGGAGTCCTCGGACCTCGGAGCCGAGCGGCACTCGTCACACCCCAGGCGGGGCATCCACGACGTGGTCCAGATCACGCGGAATCCGTGTCGTTTCCCCGTCATGGCTTCTGGATCCGCCCGTCTCATCGGCATCCGGCTTCGCGATCCGTCGCGACCGCACGGTCGCCAGAGGAGTCGCACCCAGGCGGCCCGCGTGCCGGAGGGCGGACCGGTCCACGGCCAGGGAGGGCCACGGTCCGAAGCGCGCGGCGGTCCCCGCCACCCCCAGGGGACCGCCGCGCCCCCGTCTCGCCCGTCCGAGATCGAGGTTTTATGCCCGATTTAGGACTTATGTCCTACTCTCAGAGGGACCTATTGCCGAGGCTCAAGGGAGAGGGGCCGGGATGAGGGGGAGGCTGCGCGTCGTCGCACTCGTGACGCTGCTGCTGGCCGGGCTCGTGACGAGCTCCGTGGCCGCCACCGCCGCAGAACGGCACCGGTCAGCGCCCACCGCCCACGCGAAGAAGTCGCTGGACGAGATCCGCGCGATGGACCCGGCCGACTACGCCACCAGGGTCTTCAGGCTCATCAACCAGAAGCGCGCGGCCCGCGACCTGTCGGCGCTCAAGGTCCAGTCGTGCACGGACCGCCTGGCGGAGAGCTGGGGCAGCTACCTGGCCACGAACCTGGAGTTCTTCCACCAGGACCTCAAGCCGTTCTTCAAGCGCTGCGACGCCGCCTACGCCGGCGAGACGCTCGCCCGCGGCGCGGTGTCGCCCCAGGAGATGGTCAAGCTCTGGATGGGCTCCGAGGGCCACCGGCACATCCTGCTCAGCCCGTACCCGAACCGGATCGGGCTCGGCGCCTACCTGGACAGCCGCGGCGACTGGCTCGTCGCTGCGGACTTCACCCAGATCTGATCCGCCAGGTCTGGCCCCGGCGTACCCCGGGGTGGGAGCACGAGGAGAGGGGTGCGGGCAGACGCCCGCACCCCTCTCCGTGCTCTGTCGGTGTCCCCGACCTCAGCCGGTCTGGAAAAAGCTCCGCTGGAGGTACTCGTTGACCGCGTGCTCAGGCACACGGAAGGACCGTCCCACGCGCACGGCCGGCAGCTCACCGGAGTGCACGAGGCGGTAGACGGTCATCTTGGACACGCGCATCACCGTGGCCACCTCGGCAACGGTGAGGAACTTGACCCCCGAGATGTCCTCGGAGTTCGTCTCGGCCATGCTGCACCGCACTTTCTCGCGCCATCCGCCTCCGGCTTCCCCACCGGAGGTACGCTGCGGCGCCTCGTGCTCACGAGAGTAGTGTGACGGATGGGGAAGCGGGCACTACTTGGGCAAAAAGTTAACTATCCGCCCGCGTGTCGTCTGGACAGGGTGCCGTCCAACTCTCCGGGCTGGGCTCACGGGAGCGGGTCGAGACCGTGCGCCGGGAACACCGCCGTCCGGGTGGCGTTGATCGCCCGGTCGAGCCAGGTGTCCGGGTCGTAGCCCTCCCGCCAGTCCCGGTAGACCGGGTCCCGGCCGTCGGTCATGCGGAGCGGCCCGCGCCGGCCGAGGCTCTGCTGCACGTAGGCGCGCCAGTCGGCGGGCACCTCCGCCTCGGGCTCCACCGGGGTCCCGGCGACGATCCCGAGCAGGTGCGTCCAGGACCGCGGGACGACGTCCACGACGGCGTAGCCGCCCCCGCCGGTGGCCACCCAGCGCCCCTCGCAGACCTCGTGCGCCAGGTCGTGCAGCGCGGCGTACGACGCACGCTGCCCGTCCACGGTGAGCATGAGGTGGGCCAGCGGGTCCTCGGTGTGCGAGTCGCAGCCGTGCTGCGTGACGAGCACCTGCGGGCGGAACTCGCGGAGCAGCGGCGGCACCACCGCGTGGAAGGCCCGCAGCCAGCCGGCGTCGGAGGTGCCGGGCGGCAGCGCCACGTTGACCGAGGAGCCCTCCGCTCCCGGCCCGCCGGTCTCGTCGGGGAAGCCCGTTCCCGGGAAGAGCATCTGGCCGGTCTCGTGGAGGCTGATGGTCAGCACCCGCGGGTCGTCGTAGAAGACCGCCTGGACGCCGTCGCCGTGGTGGACGTCCACGTCGACGTACGCCACCCGCTCGGCGCCCTGCTCGAGCAGCCACCGGATCGCGATCGCGACGTCGTTGTAGACGCAGAAGCCGCTGGCACGTTCGGGCATCGCGTGGTGCAGTCCGCCGGTGACGTTCGCGGCGTGCAGGGCCTCCCCCGACCACACGCGCCGCGCGGCCTCCACGGTGGCGCCGACGATGTGGGCCGACGCGTGGTGCATGCCCTCGAAGGTCGGGTCGTCGTCGGTGCCGAGCCCGCGTGCGAAGTCGAAGCGGGTGGGGTCCTCGCCGGCGAGCCTGACCGCGGCCACGAGCTCCTCGTCGTGGACGGTGAGGAGCAGGTCGTCCGTGGCCATCGGGGCGCCGACGACCTCGAGCCCGGAGCTGGCCGTGCCGCGGCGGACGACACCGAGCTCGTCGGCCAGCCGCATCGTGAGGTCGACGCGGACCGGGTTCATCGGGTGGTCGGCACCGAAGTCGTACTGGACCAGCGACGGCTCGAACACGGTGCAGGCGGGCCCGGTCACGCTCGCGAGACTACTCGCCGCGCTCCCGGACCCGCCTGGCCGTCGGTGTCATCCGTGGGTCACCTCAGGTGCCGCGCTAGCTGCCCTCGGCGAGCGCCCGCGAACGGTCGCGGGCCGCCTCCATGGCGGTGAGGAACGCCGCCCGGACCTTGTGGTCCTCGAGCTGGCGGATCGCCGCGGCGGTGGTGCCCGCGGGTGACGTGACTTGCTCGCGCAGCACCGTGGGGTGCTCACCTGTCTCGCGCAGCAGCTTGGCCGAGCCGACGACGGTCTGGACGACCAGCTCCGTGGAGGTCGTGCGCGGCAGCCCCAGGTGGACGCCGGCCTCGATCATGGCCTCGACGACGAAGAAGATGTACGCCGGTCCGGAGCCGCTGATCGCCGTGACCGCGTCCTGCTGGCGCTCGGGGACCCGGACGACGCGGCCCGTCGAGGCGAGCAGGGACTCGGCCTCGGCGAGGTGGACCTCGTCGCAGTGGGATCCGCGCGAGATCGCCGCCATCCCCTCGTCCACGAGCGCAGGCGTGTTCGGCATGACCCGCACGACGGCGATGCCGTCGGGAAGGTGCGACTCGATGAAGGACGTGGTGATGCCGGCGGCCAGCGACACCACGAGCTGGCCGGCCCTCAGCTCGGGAGCGATCTCGGCGAGCAGCTCGCCCATGTCCTGGGGCTTGACCACGACGACGACGGTGTCGGCCTTGCGGGCCGCGTCGATGTTGGGGACCACCTCGACGCCGTACCGCTCGTGCAGCTCGGTGGCGCGCTCGCGGCGCTTCTCACCGACCAGGAGGGACGCGACCGGTCGGCCGGCACGCAGGAGCCCGGAGAGGAGCGTCTCCCCCATCACGCCGGCGCCCAGGATCGCGACCTGGTTGCGGCCGGAGGGCGGGCTCTTCTCGGTCATCTCGTCGACCATCGGGGACCCCTTCTCACTTCTTCGAGACCAGCGAACGCAGGAAGAACGCCAGGTTGCTGGGTCGCTCCGCCAGGCGGCGCATGAGGTAGCCGTACCACTCCTGGCCGTACGGCACGTAGACGCGGACCGGGTGTCCCTCGGCGGCCAGCCTGGCCTGCTCGTGGGGGCGGATGCCGTAGAGCATCTGGTACTCCCAGCTGTCCTTCGCACGGGCGTACCGCTCGGCGAGCGCGCCAGCGATCGCGACCATGCGCGGGTCGTGCGAGGCGACCATCGGGTAGCCCTGCCCGCGCATGAGCACCTTGAGGCAGCGGACGTAGGAGCGGTCGACCTCGAGGCGGTCCTGGAAGGCGACGTCCTCGGGCTCGTTGTAGGCGCCCTTGCACAGCCGCACGCGCGATCCCTGTGTCGCCAGGTCGCGGCAGTCGGTCTCCGTGCGCTTGAGGTAGGCCTGGACCACGGCACCGGTCTCGGGGAAGTCCTTGCGCAGCTCGCGGAGCACCCGCAGCGTCGAGTCGGTGGTGGTGTGGTCCTCCATGTCGAGGGTCACGGTCGTGCCGGCGTTGCGGGCCGCGCGGCAGATCGTGCGCGCGTTCTCGAGGGCGATGCGTTCACCGCTGTCCTGGCCCTCTCCGCGCAGTGCCTGGCCGACCGCGGAGAGCTTCACCGAGACCTCGGCGCCGTGCGCGAGGCCGCGCTCCGAGAGTGACGTGAGCAGGGAGAGGTAGGCATCGACGGTGGCGGTCGCCTGCTCCGCGTCGAGGGTGTCCTCGCCGAGGAAGTCCAGCGTCGCCAGCCTGCCCGACCCGACGATCTGCTCGACGACGTCGACCGCCTCGTCGGTGCTGTCCCCGGGGACGTAGCGCGAGACGATGCCGCTGGAGACCGGCATCGCGGTGACGAAGTCCTTGACCCGTCCACTGCGGGAGAGCAGCAGCAGCGGCTGCCTGAGCACGGTCACCTCCGTCCGCGGCGCAGCCCTGGTGGCCCGCCGATCACGGGCCAGGCTACGCCGTGCGTCGCCGCAGCGTCGCGGCCCCGAGGCCGAGGGCGACGAGGGCGAACGCGGCCACCACGCAGAGGTCTCCCCAGACCCCGGAGTCGACGCCACCGAAGGCGTCGGAGGTGGTCGTGCTCACCGAGGTCATCGCGTCGACGGCGTACGACAGCGGCAGCACGTCCGAGACCGTCTCGAGCACCCGCGGCATCTGGTCGCGGGCGACGAAGAGCCCGCAGAGCAGGATCTGCGGGATGACCAGCGCCGGCATGAACTGCACCGCCTGGAACTCCGTGCGCGCGAACGCCGAGACGAAGAGGCCGAGCGCCGTGCCGAGCACCGCGTCGGCGACGGCCACCAGCACGAGCATCCAGACCGGGCCGGTGACCTGGAGGTCGAGCAGCCACACGGACACCGTGACCGCGAGGGCCGATTGCAGTGCCGCCATCAGGCCGAAGGCCAGCGCGTAGCCGCCGAGCAGGTCGAGCTTCCCCGTCGGCATCGAGAGCAGGCGCTCGAGGGTGCCCGACGAGCGCTCGCGCAGGGTGGTCACCGAGGTCACGAGGAACATGACGATGAACGGGATCAGGGCCAGCAGCGGCGGCCCGAGGGTGTCGAAGGCACGGCCCGCGTCCTGGAACATCCACCACAGCAACGTGAGCACGAGGCAGGGCAGGACCAGCAGCATCGCGAGCGTGCGGTGGTCGTGACGAAGCTGCAGCAGCACGCGGCCGGCGACCGCGAGGGTGATCGTGGGGTTCATGCCGCCTCCTCGACGATCTTGAGGAAGGCCGCCTCGACGCTGTCGCGCCCCGTGCGGTCGAGCAGCTCGGGGGTGGTGCTGTCGGACAGCAGCCTGCCGTCGCGCATCAGCAGCAGCCGGTCGCACCGGTCTGCCTCGTCCATGACGTGGCTCGAGACGAGCAGCGCGACCCCGGTGTCGGCGAGGCGGTGGAAGAGCTCCCACAGGTCGCGCCGCAGCACGGGGTCCAGCCCCACGGTCGGCTCGTCGAGGACCAGCACCTCGGGCTCGCCGAGAAGGGCGACGGCGAGCGAGGCCCGGCTGCGCTGACCGCCCGACAGGGTGCCCACGACGCGGTCGCGGTGGCGCAGCAGGTCGACCTGGGCCAGCACGCGGTCCACGTCGTCGGCCGGGGCCCCGAGCACACGGCGGAAGAAGCCGAGGTTCTCGGCGACGGTCAGGTCGTCGTACACGCTCGCCGCCTGGGTGACGTAGCCGAGCCGCCGCCGGAGGGCCGCACTGCCCGCGGGCCGGCCGAGCACGGTGACCGAGCCGCCGGTGACCCGCTGCACGCCCACCACGCTGCGCATCAGCGTGCTCTTGCCGCAGCCGGACGGCCCCAGGAGCCCCGTGACCTCACCCGGCCGGGTCGTGAAGGTGAGCCCGTCGACGGCCCGCACCGCTCCGCGCACCACGACGAGGTCCTGCACCTCGACCGCCGGGGGCACCACCCCGCTCAAAGATTTCATCATGTGATGAATATGAGGGATGGACGGCCCGCCGTCAAGCCGGCCGGCCGAGGATCAGTCCAGGGGACCGGACAGGTAGCGCTGGAGGGTCGGTCCGACGAGCGCGACCACCTGCTCGCGCGGGAGCGACGCGATCGGCTCGATGCCGAGCACGTAGCGGCCCACGATCAGGCCGAGCATCTGAGAGGCGACGAGACCCGCCCTCAGCTCGCGGTCCGCCTCCGGCAGCTGCTCGCCGAGGCTCTTGAAGACCACCCGGACCAGGCCCTCCTGGAGCAGGGTGCTCGACGGGTCCCCCAGGCTCGAGCGGACCAGGGCGACCAGGGGACGCCGTCCCTCCGGCTGGTCCCACACGCCGAGCACGGTGTCGAGCATCCGGCCCCCGGCACCGTCGAGCCCCGGCGCGAACACCGCGGCCAGTGCCTGCCGGGGGTCGATCGGGATCTCCAGGGAGGCGACGAAGAGGTCGTCCTTGGTGCCGAAGTAGTGGTGCACCAGCGCCGCGTCGACGCCGGCGTCGGCAGCGACCCCCCGGATGGTGGTGGACCGGAACCCCTTGGCCGCGAAGGACTCCCGCGCCGCCTCCAGGATCTGCCCCCGGGTGTCCGGGCCACCGGGCCGGCGCCCGCGGCCACGGCTGCTCACCGGGCGTCCCCTGCCGGTGCCGCGAAGTGCAGCCGCGCGAACGCCAGCGCCTCGATCAGGTCGGTCTCCCGCCCGCTCCGCCCGCCCGAGCGGCGAGTGTTGACCTCGAGCACGACGTGGCCGTCGAACCCCACAGAAGCGAGGTGCTCGAGGAGCTCGGCCACCGGTTGGTTCCCCCGGCCCGGGATCAGGTGCTCGTCCTTGGCGCTGCCCGAGCCGTCGGTGAGGTGGAGGTGCCGCAGCGAGGGGCCGAGCTTCTTGGCCAGCTCCAGGCTGTCCATGCGGGCGGTCGAGGCGTGCGAGACGTCGAGCGTGGTGTTGGCGTAGTCGAGACCCACGGGGTCCCAGTGCGGGGCGTAGACCTGCATCTCCCTGCGGGAGGCACGCCACGGGTACATGTTCTCCACGGCGAAGGCGATGCCGGTGCGCTCCTCCAGCAGGGCGACGCCCTCGACGAAGGCACGCGCGTAGTCGCGCTGCCACCGGAACGGCGGATGCACCACGACCACGTCGGCCCCGACCTCGCGCGCCATCTCGGCACTCGTCTCGAGCTTCCCCCAGGGGTCGGAGCCCCAGACCCGTTGCGTGACGAGGAGGCACGGCGCGTGCACGGCGCAGACCGGGACGCCGTGGTACTCCGCGAGGTGACGGACCTGGCCGATGTCCTGGCTGGTCTCGTCGGTGCCCACCATCACCTCGACGGCGTCGTAGCCGAGGCGAGCGGCCATCTCGAAGGCGGTGGCGGTGGACTCCGGGTAGACCGACGCCGTGGAGAGCGCGACCCGCACCGGGGGCTCTCCCAGCGTCATGGCACGACCACCGCGGCCACGCTGCCCAGGGCCACGGCGCTCAGCGTCCGTTGATCAGGTCGAGGCGCTCCAGGATGACGCCCTCGCGGAGGGCCCACGGGCAGACCACGAGCTCGGGCAGCCCGAAGATGTCCATGACCGCGTCCGCGACGAGCGCCCCCGCCACGAGCTGGTGCGAGCGCTCCTCCGAGACACCGGGCAGGGAGCGCCGCTGGTGGTCGTCCATCTTGACCAGCTCGTCGAGCTTGTCGGAGAGGACCGAGTGCTCGAGCACACGCCGGGTCAGCGGACCGTCGGCACTCGGCGCCGCGCCGCACACCCGCGCCAGCGAGCGGAAGGTCTTCGACGTGCACGCGGCGTGGTCGGGGGCGCCGCTGCGGAGCACGGCCCCGGCATCGCGCGCGATGTCGGCGCGGATCTTCTTGCGCAGGTCCTTGATGGTGCTCTTCTTCGGCGGGTCGTCGGGCAGCCACTCGCGGGTCAGCCGGCCGGCGCCCAGGGGCAGGGAGTGCGCGACGTCGGGAACCTCGTCGGCGCCGGCGGCGATCTCCAACGACCCCCCGCCGATGTCGAAGAGCACCAGCCGTCCGCTCGACCAGCCGAGCCACCGGCGTACGGCGAGGAAGGTCAGCCGCGCCTCGTCCTCGCCGGGCAGCACGGCGAGGTCCACCTTGGCCTCGGTGTTCACGCGCTCGAGGACGACGTAGGAGTTCGTGGCGTCACGCACCGCGGAGGTGGCGAAGCCGAGCATCTCCTCGCAGCCCTTGTCCTCGGCGACCTGGACGGCCTTCGCGACGAAGGTGATCAGCGCCTCGGTGCCACGCTCGGTCATCGCGCCGTCCTCGTCGAGGTGCTCGGCGAGGCGGAGCGGCTCCTTGAAGGAGTACGCCGGGAGCGGCGCGGCACCACGGTGCGCGTCGACGACCAGCAGGTGGCCGGTGTTCGAGCCGATGTCGAGGACGCCTAGTCGCACCTGTCCACGGTAGCGGCACCTTGCGCTCCCCTGACGCGATCCCGTTGCGGGCCGGTCGTTACGCTGGCGCCGTGCCCGAGGTCGACCTGACTTTCCCCCGCGCCTGGATCGAGTTCCGCGACCCGGCTGACGCGCAGCAGATGTTCCGTTGTGACCTCACCTGGCTGACGTCGAGCTGGACCTGCATCTTCGGCCGGGGCTGCCAAGGCATCTACGCCGGCCGTCCGAACGACGGCTGCTGCACCCTCGGCGCGCACTTCTCCGACGACGACGACGAGAAGCGCGTCGCGGAGTGGGTCGACAAGCTGACGCCTGAGGAGTGGGAGTTCCGCAAGTCCGGCCGTGGCAAGAAGGGCTGGACCGAGACCGACGACGACGGCGAGCGCAAGACCCGGGTCCACAAGGGCGCATGCGTCTTCCTCAACCGACCCGGCTTCGCCGGCGGCGCCGGCTGCGCCCTGCACACGCTGGCGTTGCGCGAGGGCGTGCACTTCGTGGAGACGAAGCCGGACGTGTGCTGGCAGCTCCCGATCCGCCGCACGTTCCGCACCGTGGAGCTCCCCGACGAGACGAGCTACCTGGAGATCAGCATCACCGAGTACGACCGTCGCGGCTGGGGTGGCGGCGGTCACGACCTCGACTGGTACTGCTCCGGCAACACCGAGGCCCACGTCGGGGTCGAACCCGTCTACGTCTCCAACGAGGCCGAGCTGGTCCAGCTGATGGGTCGCGGCGGCTACGACGAGCTCGTCGAGCACTGCGAGGCGCACCTGCGCTCGCGCAGCGCGCTGGCCCTCCACCCGGCCTCCCCGAAGTAGCCCGCCTCAGTCCTTGAGCTTCGTGGCGATGTTGTCGGGCATCGGGTCGTAGCGCACGAAGGTCCGCGAGAAGGTCGCGGAGCCGTGGCTGAAGGCGCGTAGGTCGATGGCGTAGCGCGAGATCTCGATCTGCGGCACCTCCGCGCGCACCAGGGTCCGGTCGTCGCCGACCTTGTCGGTCCCGAGCACGTGGCCGCGGCGTGAGGACAGGTCACCCATGATCGTGCCGACGAGGTCGTCAGGCACCAGCACCGCCACCTCGTCGACGGGCTCGAGCAAGCTGGTCCGGCAGGCCACTGCCGCCTCGCGGAGGGCGATCGCGCCGGCGGTCTGGAAGGCCATGTCGGAGGAGTCGACGCTGTGTGCCTTGCCGTCGCGGAGGGTGACCCGGATGTCGACGACGGGGTAGCCGGCCACGACGCCCTTCTCCATCTGCTGCCGCACGCCCTTCTCCACCGAGGGGATGAACTGCCGGGGCACGGCGCCGCCGACCACCTTGTCGACGAACTCGAACCCTGAGCCCTGGGGCAGCGGCTCGACGGTGATGTCGCAGACGGCGTACTGCCCGTGCCCGCCGGACTGCTTCACGTGGCGGCCCTTGCCGTCGCCCTGCGACGCGAAGGTCTCGCGCAACGGCACCTTGAGCTCGACCTGGTCGACGGCGGCGCCGTAGCGCTCGCCGAGCCGGTCGATGACCACGTCGGCGTGCGCCTCGCCCATGCACCACAGCACGATCTGGTGGGTCTCGGCGTTGTGCTCGATGCGCAGCGTCGGGTCCTCGGCCGCGAGCCGTTGAAGCCCCTGCGACAGCTTGTCCTCGTCGGCCTTGGCACGAGCCTCGATCGCCAACGGGAGCAGGGGTTCCGGCATGTTCCACGGCTTGAGCAGCAGGGGCGTCTCCTTGTCGGAGAGGGTGTCCCCGGTCTCCGCCTTCGAGAGCTTCGCGATCGCGCAGATGTCGCCCGCGACGATCCTCTCGGCCGACCGCTGCGTCTTGCCGAGCGGCACCGAGAGTGCACCGATGCGCTCGTCCTCGTCGTGGTCCTCGTGCCCCGACTCGTCGCCGAAGAACGACGAGAAGTGTCCCGAGACGTGCACGGTCGCGTCGGGTGTCACGGTCCCGGAGAACACACGCACCAGCGACACCCGGCCGACGTAGGGGTCCGTCGTCGTCTTCACGACCTCCGCGACCAGGGGTCCGTCCGGGTCGCAGCTGATCTCGGGTCCCCGTCCGCCCACGGGCGTGAACACCTCGGGGAGCGTGTGCTCCAAGGGGGACGGGAATCCCGCCACGACGAGGTCGAGCAGCTCGGTGGCGCCGGTGCCCGTCGTGGAGTCGACCGGGATGAGGGGGTGGAACGACCCGCGGGCCACCGCACGCTCGAGGTCCTCGACGAGGGAGTCCTTGTCGATCTCCTCGCCGGCGAGGTAGCGGTCCATCAGGCCCTCGTCCTCGCTCTCCTCGATGACCGCCTCGATGAGGGCGCCGCGCTGCTCGTCGTGCTCGTGGTCGTCGGACAGCAGCCCCACCAGGCGGTCGCCCTCGCGGAGGTAGACGGGTACGACCTTGTCGCCGAAGGCGCCCTGCGCCTGGACGACGACCCCTTGCACGTCGGCGCGCGCATGGTCGAGCTTCGTGACGACGACGGCACGCGGCATCCCGACCTCGGCGCACTCGCGCCACAGCGCCTTCGTCGGCGCATCGACGCCCTCGTTGGCCGCGATGACGAACATCGCGCAGTCGGCGGCACGCAGCCCTGCGCGCAGCTCGCCGACGAAGTCGGCGTAGCCGGGGGCGTCGAGGAGGTTGATCTTCACGCCGCCGTGGACGAGGGGCGCGAGGGCCAGTCCGACCGAGCGTTGCTGCCGGTGCTCGGCGTCGTCGAAGTCGGTGACGGTGGTGCCGTCGGTCGTCGAACCTGCCCTGTTCAGCACTCTGGCCGAGACCAGCAAGGTCTCGACCAGTGTCGTCTTCCCCGATCCGGCGGGTCCGACGAGGACCACGTTGCGGATCGCGTCGCAGCGATCAGCGACGGGTGCGTTGTCCCCCTTGCCCGCTTGTCCCCCTGTCGACTTGCTGGCCATCCTGACCGCCTCCTCGCGCACACGAACCGTGTCCCGTCACTCAACTCCCGCGCGACGTGATGCACAAGAGCCGACCCCGATGCGCAGGCCCCTCCAGCAGCGGGTGACAATGACACGCATGCGTCTCGACCATCTCTCGTACGCCGCCGGACCGGACGGCCTCGCCAGCACCGCGCAGCGGCTCGGAGAGATCCTCGGTGAACCGTTCGTCGACGGCGGCATCCACCCTCGCTTCGGCACCCGCAACATGGTGCTCCCGCTGTGCGCCGGCACCTACGTCGAGGTGGTCGCGGTGCTCGACCACCCGGCCTCCGACAAGGCGCCGTTCGGCCAGGCCGTCCGTGCCCGCTCCGAGTCCGGTGGCGGCTGGCTCGGCTGGGTGGTCGCCGTCGACGACATCGGGGTCATCGAGCGGCGTCTCGGCCGCGAGGCGGTCGACGGCAACCGCTGGCGTCCCGACGGCCACGAGCTCAAGTGGAAGCAGATCGGCGTGAAGGGCCTGCAGTCGGACCCGCAGCTCCCGTTCTTCGTGCAGTGGCAGGGGTACGGCGACGACCACCCGAGCCTCGGCGCCTCCTGCAACATCCACCTCGACTGCCTGGAGATCGCCGGCGACCCCAACCGGGTCAGCGACTGGCTGGGCCGTCCCGTCGAGGGTCCCCTCGAGGACGTCAAGGTCGACTGGGTCGGCAACCACGGCTACCCCGGCCTCGTGGCCGCGCAGTTCAGCACCCCGACGGGCGAGGTCCGCATCTGACCCGCCCGGGGAAGACCAGGGGCGCGATCCCCTCGCCGAACATCTGGGACCACCCCGCCACGTACGAGCTCGAGAACCGGGCGGTCGCCGCTGACGGCGCCCTCGACGCCGCCCTCCGCGCTGCCGTCGACTGGGGTGGCCGCGACGTCCTCGATGTCGGCTGCGGCACCGGGTTCCACCTGCCCGCCTTCGCGGAGACGGCCCGCTCCGTCGTCGGCGTCGAGCCGCACCCCGACCTCGCCGCGCTCGCCCGCCGGCGCACGCGTCGTACGAAGAACGTCACGGTCCTCGACGGCACCGCGCAGGCCCTGCCGGTCGCGGACGCGTCCGTCGACGTGGCGCACGCACGGTGGGCCTACTTCTTCGGACCCGGCTGCGAGCCGGGGCTGAAGGAGCTCGACCGGGTCGTGCGCCGGGGAGGCACCGCGGTGGTCATCGACAACGACGGGACCCGGTCGACGTTCGGTGGTTGGTTCCGCCTCGGCTACCCGCAGGTCGACGCCGGCCAGGTCGAGCGCTTCTGGTCCTCGCGCGGCTGGGACCGCACGCCGGTCGACGTGACGTGGCGGTTCGACAGCCGCGCGGACCTCGAGGCCGTGGTCCGCATCGAGCTCGACCCGGAGACCGCCGGCACCGCCCTCGCCGACCACGAGGGGCTCGAGGTCGACTACGCCGTCAACCTCTGGACGAAGGCATTCTAGGAGGTGCCGCGCAGCCTGAGCTCGGGGGCGAGGATGACCGAGGTGTCCGTGCTGGAGCGCATCGCGAGCCGGTCCTCGAGGAGCCGCACGATCTGCACCGCCACCTCCTCGATCGGCTGCCGCACCGAGGTCAACCCGGGCGGGATCACCTGGGCGGCGAGGGAGTCGTCGAACCCGACGACGGCGACGTCGTGCGGCCCGGGCTGACGGCCACGGTCGGCGATCGCCTGGAGCACGCCCATCGCCACGGTGTCGCTGACGCACACGAAGGCGTGGGGGTCGTCGCTGTCGAGCAGCGCGTGGGCGGCGCGGCGGCCGAACTCGACGGTGTCCTCGCCGCGGGCGCTCAGCCGGGTCGTCGAGAGCCCGCGCTCGTGCATCCGGTCGACCCAGCCGCTACGCCGGTCCTCACCGATGTACGACGTCTTCTGCCACCCCACCCAGGCGATCCGCTGGTGGCCACGGTCGGCGAGGTGGTCCACCGCGAGCTCGACCCCGGCCTTGCCGTCGACGTCGACCCACGGGAAGGACGCCTGCTGGTCGCCCCAGGGGCGGCCGAAGGCCACGAACGGGACCTGCCGCTCGTCGAGCCAGGCGGTCTGGGGGTTGCCCCGGTAGGTGTCGGTGACGACGAAGGCGTCGACGGCCGCCGAGCGCAGCAACGCGTCGTAGCCGTCGAGCGGGTCGCTCACGTCCTCGGCGGTGAACAGCAGGACGTGCAGGCCGGCCTCCTTGCAGGACTCGACGAGCGAGTGCAGGAAGCGGTCCATGAGCCCGCTCGCCGCGCCCTCGACGGCCGGGTCGAGCCGGAGCCCCACCAGGTGCGAGGTGCGCGTGCGAAGATTGCGGGCAGCACGGTTGGGTGTGTACCCGAGCTCGTCGATCGCCAGCTGCACCCTCACGAGGGTGTCGGGGCGGAGCAGCTCGGGGCTGTTCAGGGCGTTCGAGACGGTCTGACGGGACACGCCGGCGGCCTCCGCGACCGTGGCCAGTGTGGCCACCGGACGGTGTCGTCCCGGCATCGTGCTCGTCTCCCCGCAGCGTTCTGGATCGTTCCAAGTCTGGCACATGGTCGCCGGGGCACCGTCGGCGCGTCAACCTCCGGAGGGGTGTGACGACTACAGGCCCGTCCGCGCTCCCGCCCCCGGCGTGGCCGCCCGGAACTGTCGGCGCCCTCGCCTAGCGTCCTCGCCATGAGCCGCACCCCACCCCGCGCCCGCGCCTCCTACCAGTGCAGCGAGTGCGGCTGGACGACGGTGAAGTGGGTCGGCCGCTGCTCGGAGTGCCAGGCCTGGGGCAGCCTCGTCGAGGCGGCGCCCCACCGCACGGCCGCGACGCGGGCCACGCCGTCCCCCGTCACCGCGCCCGCGGTCCCGATCGGCCAGGTGCCGATCGAGGACACCCTGTCCCGCAGCAGCGGGGTTCCCGAGCTCGACCGGGTGCTCGGCGGCGGCCTGGTCCCCGGCGCCGCCGTGCTGCTCGCCGGGGAGCCCGGCGTCGGCAAGTCCACGCTCCTGCTCGAGGTCGCGGCGCAGACCGCACGCAGCGGCGTCAAGGTGCTCTACGTCTCCGGCGAGGAGTCCGCGGCCCAGGTGCGGTTGCGGGCCGACCGCTGCCGAGGTGTCCACCACGACCTCTACCTCGCGGCCGAGACCGACCTCGGCGCGGTGCTGACCCACATCGAGCAGCTCCGGCCCGACCTGGTCGTCGTCGACTCGGTGCAGACCATCAGTGCCGAGGGCGTCGACGGCGTGCCCGGCGGCGTGACGCAGGTCAAGGAGGTCGCCGCGGCCCTCGTCCGCCAGGCCAAGCTGCGCGGGATGGCGACCGTGCTGGTCGGCCACGTCACCAAGGACGGCAGCATCGCGGGTCCGCGGGTGCTCGAGCACCTCGTCGACGTGGTCCTGCAGTTCGAGGGCGAGCGCAACACCCGGCTGCGGATGGTCCGCGCGGTGAAGAACCGCTACGGGCCTGTCGACGAGGTCGGCTGCTTCGACCTGACCTCGGACGGCATCACCGCGGTCACCGACCCCTCGGGGCTGTTCGTGCACCGCCACCACGAGCCCGTCGCCGGCACCTGCGTGTCGGTGACCCTCGAGGGCCGCCGGCCCATGCTCGCCGAGATCCAGGCGCTGGTGGCCCGCTCGGCGAGCGAGCGTCCGCGACGGACGACGTCCGGCGTCGACTCCTCGCGCACCGCGATGATCCTCGCCGTGCTCGAGGCGCGGGCGGGGGTGGCGCTCCCGCACTCCGACGTCTTCGTGTCGACGGTCGGCGGTGCCCAGGTCAAGGAGCCGGCCGGCGACCTCGCGATCGCCCTGTCGATCGCCTCCGCCGCGCGCGGTGCGGCGGTGCCGCAGGAGGTGGTCGCGCTCGGCGAGATCGGGCTCGCCGGCGAGCTGCGGCGGGTGCCCGAGCTCCCCCGTCGGCTCGCGGAGGCGCGGCGGATCGGCTTCAGCCACGCCGTGGTCCCGGCCGAGCCGAACGCGATGCCGCCGATGGTCGACGGGATCGCGGTCCTCCCCGTGCCCGACCTGGCAGGTGCGCTGCGGGTCCTCGACCTGCACCACATGCATCGCGCCCGGCCGGCCTGACGGACCGAAGGGCCACGGCGACTTCGGGGAGACCCTAGACTCGCAGTCGCACCCCTGCTCACCCGGCACACCAGCCCCACCTGGTGGATGCGACGGAGGACGAACGTGGCAGCGCCCGAGGAGACCTCACGGCTCCGGACGACCCTGGCCGGGATGGCCCCCGGCACTGCCCTGCGGGACGGCCTCGAACGCATCCTGCGAGGACGCACCGGCGCCCTCATCGTGCTCGGCAGCGACAAGACGATCGACTCGATCTCGACCGGCGGCTTCACGCTCGAGGTGCCGTTCTCGGCCACCGCGCTGCGCGAGCTGGCGAAGATGGACGGCGCGATCATCCTGGACTCCGAGGCGACCCGGATCCTGCGGGCCGCGGTGCACCTGATGCCCGACCCGACGATCCACTCCAGCGAGACCGGCACCCGGCACCGCACCGCCGACCGCGTCGCCCGGATGACCGGGCACCCCGTGATCTCCGTGTCGCAGTCGATGCAGATCATCGCGCTCTACGTCGGCGGCACCCGCTACGTGCTCGAGGACGCGGGGTCGATCCTGTCGCGTGCCAACCAGGCGTTGGCCACGCTCGAGCGCTACAAGATGCGGCTCGACGAGGTGTCCAGCACGCTGTCGGCCCTCGAGATCGAGGACCTCGTCACCGCGCGCGACGTCGCGGTGGTGGCCCAGCGGCTGGAGATGGTCACGCGCATCGCCCGGGAGATCGAGGACTACGTCCTCGAGCTCGGCACCGACGGCCGGCTGCTGTCGCTCCAGCTCGAGGAGCTGGTGACCAACGTCGACATGGACCGCGAGCTCGTGGTCCGCGACTACCTCTCCACCGGGCGCAAGGCCCGCACGGTGGACTCGGTCCTCGAGGAGCTCGAGCGGCTCGACGCGATCAGCCTCGTGGACATCAACGCCGTGGCGACCGCGATGGGCCTCGGTGCGAGCGAGCAGCTCGACGGCCCGGCGTCTCCCAAGGGCTACCGGCTCCTGGCGCGGGTCCCCCGGCTCCCGGCCCCGGTGGTCGAGCGTCTCGTCGACCACTTCGGTGGGCTGCAGAAGCTTCTCGCCGCGAGCATCGACGACCTCCAGGCCGTCGAGGGCGTGGGCGACCTGCGGGCCCGCAGCGTGCGCGAGGGACTCTCGCGGCTCGCGGAGTCCAGCATCCTCGAGCGCTACGTCTGAGGTCGCCCGCCGGGCTCACCGCGCTGCGCGGCGCCCGTCCTTCTTCTTGTCCTTCTCCGGGTCGGCCTCGTCGGTCGGCGTCGGTGTCGGGGTGGGGGTCGGGGTGACGGTGACCGTGCCGCGCGTCGGACCTCCGATGACGAACACGGAGTCCTGTGGGTCGGTCGCGCCCCGCGCCACCGCGTCGATCGTGTAGGCCCCCATCACCGCCCAGTCGGTGGCCGCCGAGCACGAGGCGTCGGAGGCCTTGCCGTCCCAGAGGAACGTCGCCTTGTCGGCCTTCTTCTTGCGGGGCACCAGCTGCTCGGTGGGGATCACCTGGGGGCACTGCTGGCTGGACCAGATGGTCGCGTTCTCGTTGGCGATGGTCACGAAGACCTCGTCGGGCGAGAGGTCCCAGGTGCAGGCCGGCGACTCCTTCGTGCTCACGTCGAGCACGATCTTGACCGCGTCCCCGGCGTGCGCCCTCGGCACCCGCGGCGACACGACCAGGTCTGCCGGGTCGCACGGGCCGTCGGGCTCCGGCAGGGGCTGCTTCTTCTTGTGCTTCTTGCGCGGCTCGACGGGCGTCGTGACCTCCGGGGTCACCGACGCCGACACGTCGTCGGACGTCGTCGGCGTGCTGCCCACCGTGGCGGCGGTCTCCTCGGGCGCACCCGAGCCTCCGGTCTGGAGCAGCCGCGAGATGCCGACGACCAGCCCGAGCGCGACCACGAGCACCAGCACCCGGCGGGTCCAGTACACGCGCCGCGGCAGCGGGCCGCGAGGTCGGGTCAGGGCAGTCACCCGCTCACGGTAACGACGGCCCGGAGGCCCTGGGCGCAGGCGCACCGCCGCGTCCCGACATTGGCGCAGGTCGTAGTCTGACCGCGCCCATGGACCTCCCTGACGTGCACGACCGCGTGCTCCGGTGGTACGCCGACCACGCCCGCGACCTGCCGTGGCGAGCCGTCGACGCGACGCCGTGGGGGATCCTCGTCTCCGAGCTGATGCTCCAGCAGACCCCGGTCGTCCGGGTCCTGCCCGTCTGGCAGACCTGGATGGAGCAGTGGCCGACGCCGGCGGACCTCGCCGCGGCACCGACCGGCGAGGCGGTGCGCGCCTGGGGCCGGCTGGGCTACCCACGCCGGGCCCTGCGGCTGCACGCCGCCGCGGTGGCGATCACCGAGCAGCACGGCGGCGAGGTGCCGGACGACCTCGCGGCGCTCCGCGCGCTCCCCGGCGTCGGGGACTACACCGCGGCCGCGGTCGCGTCGTTCGCCTTCGGTCAGCGCCACGTCGTGCTCGACACCAACGTGCGGCGGGTGCTCGGACGCGCGTTCGCCGGCACCGAGCTCCCAGGTCCGTCGGTCACCCGGGCCGAGCGGGACCTGGCCACCGGTCTCCTGCCCGACGACGAGCAGACCGCCGCTGCCTGGGCGGTCGGCGTGATGGAGATCGGCGCACTCGTCTGCCCGGTCGCGGCCCCCCGGTGCGGGTCGTGCCCCCTGGAGGACCTCTGTGCCTGGCACACGGGCGGGCGCCCGGCGTACGACGGCCCGGTGCGGAAGGTGCAGACCTACGCCGGCACCGACCGGCAGTGCCGTGGCCGGCTGCTCGCGGTGCTGCGCGACGACCCGGACCCGGTGCACCGCTCCCGGCTGGAGGCGGTCTGGGCGGACCGCGAGCAGCGCGAGCGCTGTCTCGCCGGCCTCCTGGAGGACGGTCTCGTGGCGGCCCTGCCGGGGGCCATGTACGCGCTGCCCGGGTGAGCAGCGACCGCTACGAGGCGGCGATGGCGGCCACCGCGGCCGCGAGGTCCTCGACACCGTGCCGGAGGTCGGCGGTGCCGCGGTCCAGGGGCAGGTCGAGCTGGAAGCCCATGAACGCCGCGTCCAGCAGGTACGTCGCGCGCCGGACCCGGCGGTCCGGGCAGCCGGCCGCCGACAGGTTCGCCGCGACTGCCGCGACCCACCGCTCGTTGGCCTCCCGGACCACGTCGGCATAGGGCTGCCGACCGAGGAGGCCGAGCGCGGACGCCTCGACGTAGAGGCGCTGACACTGCTCGAGCCGGCCGCGCTGCGACGCCTCCCACAGCGCGAGCACGCAGGAGCGCACGGTCCTCGCCCGAGGGAGACCCCTCAGCTCGGACACCCCTCTGTCGACAGCCGTCCGCAGCACCGTCGCCACCAGGTCGTCCTTGTCGGCGAAGTGGTAGAGCAGCATCCGGTCGCTGGTGCCGACCGCGGCCGCCAGCGGGCGCAGGCTCAGGCCGATGAGGCCCTGCTCGAGCACGTGGTCGGCTGCCGCCTCCGTGAGCTCCTCGCGCCGCGTCATGACCGCCCTCGCTTCCTGTAGCGAGTGCTACGCTAGCCCACGAATGTAGCAACCGCTACAACCGGGAGGAGGGTGCGTCATGGGGGCCTGGGCGGTCCTGTTCGTCGCGATCGGCATCGAGGTGTCGGCCAGCAGCGCGTTGCCGCGCACCGACGGCTTCCGCAATCCCGGGTGGAGCGCGCTCGTGGTGCTCGGCTACGTGCTCTCGATCTTCATGCTGACGGTCGTGGTCCGCGACCTCCCCGTCTCCGTCGCGTACGCCGTGTGGGCCGGCCTCGGCACCGCGGGAGTCGCCGTCGTCGGCATGGTCGTCCTCGGCGAGGCCATGAGCACCCTCAAGGCCGTCGCCCTCACGATGATCGTCGCCGGCGTCGCCCTCCTCAACCTCACCGGCTCCCACCGCTAGTCCCAGGCCCCCGCCGAGTCGGCAGAAACGTGCGCCTGAAACCAGCGAGTCGGCAGAAACGCGCATCCTTGGGCGCACGTTTCTGCCGACTCGGCGATGTGGTCAGTCGGCCTCGGCGGGCTCGACCTCGTCGATGGTCTCCATCGGGGGCATGTCCTCGATGTCGGTGAGGGAGGCGCGTTGCTTGCCCTCGAAGGTGAAGGTGGCCGTCGGCCCCTCGCCCTCGACGTCGACCATGACGATCTGGCCCGGGCCGACCTCGCCGTAGAGCATCTTCTCGGCGAGCGAGTCCTCGATCTCCCGCTGCACGGTCCTGCGCAGCGGACGGGCGCCCAGCACCGGGTCGAAGCCCCGCACCGCGAGGAGGTCCTTCGCGGTCTGGGTCAGCTCGATGGACATGTCGCGGTCACGCAGCCGCTTGTCGACGCCGGCGAGCATGTTGTCGACCATGTGGACGATCTGCTCCTTGGTCAGCGGCGGGAAGACCACGATCTCGTCGACACGGTTGAGGAACTCCGGCCGGAAGTGCTGCTTGAGCTCCTCCGACACCTTCGCCTTCATCCGGTCGTAGGAGCCCTGGACGTCGCTGCCCTGCTGGAAGCCGAGGTTGACGCCCTTGCTGATGTCGCGGGTGCCGAGGTTCGTCGTCATGATGATGACGGTGTTCTTGAAGTCCACGACCCGGCCCTGGGAGTCGGTCAGGCGACCTTCCTCCAGGATCTGCAGCAGCGAGTTGAAGATGTCCGGGTGTGCCTTCTCGACCTCGTCGAAGAGCACGACGGAGAACGGCTTGCGGCGCACCTTCTCGGTGAGCTGCCCGCCCTCCTCGTAGCCGACGTAGCCGGGAGGCGAGCCGAACAGCCGCGAGACGGTGTGCTTCTCGGAGAACTCCGACATGTCGAGCTGGATGAGTGCGTCCTCGTCACCGAAGAGGAACTCCGCCAGCGTCTTCGACAGCCAGGTCTTACCGACGCCGGACGGGCCGGCGAAGATGAACGAGCCACCGGGACGCTTCGGGTCCTTCAGACCCGCACGGGTACGACGGATCGCCCGGCTGAGCGCCTTGACGGCCTCCTCCTGGCCGATGACCCGCTTGTGCAGCTCGTCCTCCATCTTGAGCAGTCGCGTGGACTCCTCCTCGGAGAGCTTCACGATCGGGATGCCGGTCGCGATCGCGAGGACCTCGGCGATGAGCTCCTCGTCGACCTCGGCCACGACGTCCATGTCGCCGGCCTTCCACTGCTTCTCGCGCTCGCCCTTGGCGACGATGAGCTTCTTCTCCTCGTCCCGCAGCGACGCGGCCAGCTCGAAGTCCTGGCTGTCGATCGCGCCCTCCTTGCGGCGGCGCACGTCGGCGATCTTCTCGTCGAACTCACGCAGGTCCGGCGGCGCGGTCATCCGGCGGATGCGCAGCCGCGAGCCGGCCTCGTCGATCAGGTCGATCGCCTTGTCGGGCAGGAACCGGTCGGAGACGTAGCGGTCGGCCAGCGTCGCCGCCGAGACCAGGGCCTCGTCGGTGATGGTGACCCGGTGGTGCGCCTCGTAGCGGTCGCGCAGGCCCTTGAGGATCTCGATCGTGTGCGCGATCGAGGGCTCCTGCACCTGGATGGGCTGGAACCGGCGCTCGAGCGCGGCGTCCTTCTCGAGGTACTTGCGGTACTCCTCGAGGGTGGTCGCGCCGACCGTCTGGAGCTCACCGCGGGCCAGCATCGGCTTGAGGATGCTGGCGGCGTCGATCGCGCCCTCGGCGGCACCTGCGCCGACGAGCGTGTGCAGCTCGTCGATGAACAAGATGATGTCGCCGCGGGTCTTGATCTCCTTGAGCACCTTCTTGAGGCGCTCCTCGAAGTCACCGCGGTAGCGCGACCCGGCGACCAGGGCACCGAGGTCGAGGCTGTAGATCTGCTTGTCCTTCAGCGTCTCCGGGACGTCGCCGCGGACGATCGCCTGGGCCAGGCCCTCGACGCACGCGGTCTTGCCGACGCCGGGCTCGCCGATGAGCACCGGGTTGTTCTTGGTGCGGCGGGACAGCACCTGCATGACCCGCTCGATCTCTTTCTCACGTCCGATGACCGGATCGAGCTTGTTCTCCCGCGCGGCCTGGGTGTAGTTGCGGCCGAACTGGTCGAGCACCAGCGAGCTGCTCGGCGTGCCCTCGGGCGCGGTGCCGGCCGCCGCCGTCTCCTTGCCCTGGAACCCGGACAGGAGCTGGATGACCTGCTGGCGGACGCGGTTGAGGTCGGCGCCCAGCTTCACGAGGACCTGGGCGGCGACGCCCTCGCCCTCGCGGATCAGGCCGAGCAGGATGTGCTCGGTGCCGATGTAGTTGTGGCCGAGCTGCAGCGCCTCGCGCAGGGACAGCTCGAGGACCTTCTTGGCGCGCGGCGTGAAGGGGATGTGGCCCGACGGCGCCTGCTGGCCCTGGCCGATGATCTCCTCGACCTGGGCGCGGACGGCCTCGAGCGAGATGCCGAGGCTCTCCAGGGCCTTCGCCGCGACGCCCTCACCCTCGTGGATGAGGCCGAGCAGGATGTGCTCGGTGCCGATGTAGTTGTGGCTGAGCATGCGGGCTTCTTCTTGGGCCAGCACGACCACTCGTCGCGCACGGTCTGTGAACCGCTCGAACATGTCTTCGCTCCTCGCCAGAAAAACCGGGGCCCCCGCACGACGCGTGCCCGAGCTGTGGTCTCTCCAAGCACTCTAGTCCGACCGCCCGAGCCTGCGAGCGGGGTTGTCCAACGACAGCTACCTGCGCGGGGTGGACATCTCTTCCAACGCCGGGGACGGTGCGCGGTGTTCCCCCACCCGGTTCGCTGCAAGCGAACGCGCCCCCGGCCTGGTGGCCGGGGGCGCGGTGCTCGTTCGTGGAACGACGTCGAACCGGGTCAGTGCGCCGCGGCGTACGCCTCCCGCACGTCGGCGGAGACGCGGCCGCGCTCCGGGACGGAGTGACCGTTCTCCCGCGCCCAGGCGCGGATCTCCGCGGCCGTCGGGCCACCCGCGGCCGCTGCCTTGCCCCGACCGTTGACCGCAGCCTTCGCGGAGCTGCCGCGCTTTCGGCCGCCGGCCCGTCGGCCGTGACCGATGTAGAGCGCGAGGGCCTCGCGCAGCTTGTCCGCGTTGCCGGCCGACAGGTCGATCTCGTACTGCGCGCCGTCGAGCCCGAAGCTGACGGTCTCCGTCGCGTCGCTGCCGTCGATGTCGTCCACGAGCACGACATTCACCCGCTGAGCCATGGGTCACCCACTTCGTGAAATCTAAAATCCCAGAAAGCGATTCCACACAGCCCCCCGGAATCGCGTGCACACCATATCCACCGAATCCGAGAGAACGCGAATCAATGCACAGGTTCCGACGCGGGGATATTCGCTATTCCTGGCCTCGGGCAATGACCGTGGGAGAAATCGTCAAACATTCCCTGACAATCGGGAGTCCGGATTTCAAGGCCGCCGTCGAAGCGCAGATCCCTTGTGGGCGGCGGTCTCCCCGGACTTCTCGGATTTGACGATGTAGTAGGGCTCGTCGTCCGTGGCGTTGAACTTCTGCTTCTTGAACTGGAAGCCGGTGGTGCGTTTCTCCTCCACCACGCCGTGCGTCATGCCCTGCGAGGTCTTCCAGCTGACCTTGTCTCCCGAGGTGAACGTCATGTCGCCAGCGTTCCCCGCAATCGCGCGATCACTCGGGGCGCAGCAGGGGGAACAAAATGGTCTCCCGAATACCGGCACCGGTGAGCAGCATGACCAGCCGGTCGACTCCCATGCCCATGCCCCCCGCGGGCGGCATTCCGTGCTCCATCGCCCGCAGGAACGACTCGTCGAGGTCCATCGCCTCCGGGTCGCCCTTCGCCGCGAGCAGCGACTGCTCGACGAGGCGCTCGCGCTGGATCACCGGGTCGTTGAGCTCGGAGTACGCCGGGGACAGCTCGACGCCGTCGATGATCAGGTCGAAGGCCTCGACCAGGCCCGGCTCGGTGCGGTGCGGCTTGGCCAGCGGTCGGACGGACGCCGGGTAGTCCTCGACGAACGTCGGCTGGACCAAGGTGTGCTCGACGAGCTGCTCGTAGAGCTCGAGGACGATCTCGCCCGCGTTCCAGTCCGGCTTGAGGTCGATCTCCCGGTCGTCGGCCAGCTTCACCAGCTCGTCGACGGGGGTGTCCATGCTGACCTCCACGCCGACGGCCTCGGAAACGAGGCCGAGGACGCTGGCGGACCGCCACGGCTGCTCGAGGTCGATCTCCTCCCCGGACCGGCCTGTCACGACGGTGCGACCGACGGCGCGGGCGGCATTGAGGACGAGGGCGCGGTCCAGCTCCTTCATCGTCTCGATGTCGCCGTACGCGTGGTAGGCCTCGAGCATGGAGAACTCCGCGGCGTGCGTGGAGTCCAGGCCTTCGTTGCGGAAGGTGCGGCCGATCTCGTAGACCTTGTCGACGCCGCCGATCATCGCCTTCTTGAGGTCCAGCTCGAGGGCGATGCGCAGCAGCATCGGCTGGTCGAAGGCGTTGAGGTGGGTGCGGAAGGGGCGCGCCGCGGCACCGCCGTTGGTGAGCTGCAGGATCGGTGTCTCGACCTCGATGTAGCCGAGGTCGTCGAGGGTGCTGCGCAGCGACTTGAGCACGGTGGCCTTGGTGCGGACCATCTGCCGGGAGTCGGGGTTGACCACCATGTCGAGGTAGCGCAACCGCACCCGTGCCTCGTCGGACAGCGGCCGGTGCTCGTTGGGGAGGGGGCGCAGCGCCTTGGCGACCATGGCCCACGAGGTGCCGGCGACCGACAGCTCGCCGCGGCGGCTGGTGATGACCTCGCCGGTGACCTCGAGGTAGTCCCCGAGGTCGACCAGGGCCTTGAAGTCGGCCAGCGACTCCTCCCCGACCTCGGACAGGGAGAGCATCGCCTGGAGCTCGCTCCCGTCACCCTCGCGCAGCCGCGCGAAGCAGAGCTTGCCGGTGTTGCGCAGGTGGATCACGCGGCCGACGACCGAGACGGTCTGGCCGGTGTGGGTGTCGGGCTCGAGCTCCTGCGCGTCGTAGGTCTCGCGGACCTCCCGCAACGAGTGGGTACGCCGGACCGCGACCGGGTAGGCCTCGGCCCCCTCGTCGAGCAGGCGCTGGCGCTTCTCCCGGCGCACGCGCATCTGCTCGGGGACGTCGTCCTCGGCCGTGTCAGGAGTGCGCTCGCTCATGGGCGAAGCCTAGGTGCCCCGGCGCGCGCCCCGTCGGCTAGGTGTTGCGCGTGAACACGAGCTCGAGGCCGCACAACGTGAGCCAGGGCTGGTGCTCGGTGATGGAGGCGCACTCGTCGAGCACGACGGACGCGAGGCCGCCGGTGGCGATGACGTTGACCTCGCCCGGCTCGAGGCCGAGGGCGGCCGTCATCCGGGCGACCATGCCGTCGACCTGCGAGGCGTAGCCGTAGAGCACCCCGCTCTGCAGCGCCTCGATGGTGTTCTTCGCGATGACCGACCGCGGACGGAGCAGCTCGACCTTGCGGAGCTGGGCGCCGCGGCGACCCAGGGCCTCCAGGGAGATCTCGATGCCCGGCGAGATGGCGCCGCCGATGTACTCCCCCCGGGGCGAGACCACGTCGAAGGTCGTGGCCGTGCCGAGGTCGACGACGATCGACGGACCGTCGTACAGGTGCGCGGCGGCGAGGGCGTTGACGATGCGGTCGGAGCCGACCTCGCGCGGGTTGTCCATGAGCACCGGGACACCGGTCTTCACGCCGGCCTCGACGACGACGTGCGGCACCGACGGGAAGAAGCCGGTCATCATCTCGCGCCACTCGTGGAGCACTGCCGGCACGGAGCTGCAGACCGAGACGCCGCGCAGGGCCGACTCGTCCTCGACATCTGCGCCGACCAGGAGCGCGCGGAGGAGCACACCCCACTCGTCGGCCGTGCGGCCGTCGTCGGTCTTGACCCGCCAGTGGTGGCTGACCTCGCCGTCCAGCAGCAGGCCCAGCGTGGTGTGGCTGTTGCCGATGTCGGCGCACAGCAGCGGCGCGGTGCTCACGGGGACCCCAGCACGACGGCGCTGTTGTCGATCAGCCGGGTGGAGCCGACCTTCGCGGCGACCAGCACGCGTCCCTCGCCCCGGGCGGGGGCAGGGCCGAGGTCGGTCGCGGTCACCTCGAGGTAGTCGGGCGTGATGCCGGAGCCGTCGAGGACCGCGAGGCCCGCCGTACGAGCGGCGTCGGCACCCGAGGACCCCGCGGCGACCGCGGCGCGCAGCGCGGCGGACAGCGCGAGCGCCCGGGTGCGATCGGAGGCGGAGAGGTAGCGGTTGCGGCTCGACAGGGCCAGCCCGTCGGGCTCGCGCACCGTCTCGCCGCCGACGACGTCGATGCCGAGGCAGAGGTCGGAGACCATGCGCCGGATCAGCGTGAGCTGTTGGTAGTCCTTCTGCCCGAAGACGGCGACGTCGGGCTGGACCAGCCCGAAGAGCTTCGCGACGACGGTGAGGACACCACGGAAGTGCGTCGGCCGCACGGCGCCCTCGAGCACCTCGGCGAGCGGCCCGGGGTCGACGGTGACCTGTGGGTCACCGCCCGGGTAGACCTCGTCCACCGCGGGGGCGAACACGACGTCGACGCCCTCGGCCGCGCAGAGGTCGAGGTCGGCGTCGAGGGTGCGGGGGTAGCGGGCCAGGTCCTCGCCCGGCCCGAACTGGAGCGGGTTCACGAACACCGAGGCGACCAGCAGGTCGTCGGCGCCCAGCTGCGCGCGAGCAGTGCGCAGGAGCGAGGCGTGCCCCTCGTGCAGCGCGCCCATGGTCGGCACCAGCGCGACGCGGCCGGCGCGTGAGCGGGCAGCCGCCACGACGCCGTGCAGCTCGTCCCGGGTCCCGGCCAGGAGCACCGGGGCGTCCGAGGCGTCGTCCCCCGTGGGACGAGCGGTCACGCAGCCACCTCGGCCAGCGCGTCGTTGAGGAGACCGATGAGCTTGGCCGCCCGGATCGGCAGCAGCCGACCGTCGAGCACCGCGCTGTTGGCGGTCGCCCGACCGAGCGCGACGTAGGACGGCAGGGTGTCCGGCTGCCAGCGCTTGATGTCGGCGAGGTGCGCACGCACCGTCTCGACGTCGCCGCGGACGATCGGGCCGGTGAGGGCCGCGTCGCCCATCTCGAGCGCGTTGTCGAGCGCCGCGGTGAGCAGCGGGCGCAGGGTCGCGGCCGGGTCGGTCGCGCCGGAGTCGCGGAGCAGCCCCATCGCCTGGACGACCAGGGTCACCAGGTGGTTCGCGCCGTGCGCGAGACCCGCGTGGTAGAGCGTGCGCTTGTCCTCGGGGACCCACACGAGGTTGCCGCGCAGGTCGGAGACGAGCGTCTCGGCCATCGCGATCGTGTCGGGCTCGTCGGCGGTGACGCCGAAGGCGCAGCCGGGGAGCCGCGGAAGGTCGAGAGCGGTGCCGGTGAAGGTCATCGCCGGGTGCACGGCGAGCACGTGGGCGCCGACGTCGGCGGCCGGCTGCAGGACGGCCAGACCGTGCCGTCCGGACGTGTGCACGACGTACTGCCCCTCGCGGATCGCTCCCGAGGCGGCGAGCTGGGTGACGACGTTGCCGAGCATGTCGTCGGGCACGGTGAGGAGGAGAAGGTCGCAGGCCCGGCTGACCGCGGTCGGCTTGCGGCGGGGGACGCCGGGAAGGAGCGTCTCGAGGCGGCGGCGCGTGGCGTCGGAGTCACCGGCGGCAGCCACGACCTGGTGGCCCGCGGAGCGGAGGGCGGACGCGAGGACGGCGCCGACGCGGCCCGCTCCCACGACACCGATCCTGGTGCCGGCGGGGACGCCGGGCTGGTCACTCCTGGAGGAGACCTCAGCGGTCATGAGTCATCGCCTTTCGTTCCAGTCCCACGAGGGGTACCGGACGGTTTGCTGACGCCTCCAGGGTACGGCGGTGAGGTCGGCGGGTCAGCCGATGGGCCCCGTGGGGTCCGTCACAGAAGAGGGACGTTTGAGGCCGGTCTCACGCCGCGCGAGCCGACCGGCCAGGACGACCTCCTGGCCGCGATCGCGAGCCTCCGGCCCCTCACGGTGGTGACCCCGCACCCGGACCGGCCCCGGGGGGCTGTCCACCTCGAGGTCGGCGAGCCCGAGCCGCCGCTGCAGCGGTCCCTGCTCGAGTCGCACCGACTGCACGCGGGCCAGCGGCACCACGTCGAGCCGCCGCACCAGGAACCCGCGCCGGCTGACCACCAGCCGGTCGTCGCGGCCGAAGGCCAGCCACCAGAAGGTCAGCGGCGCGAGCCACTTCGCCCGCGAAGGCGGCGGGGTGAGGCCGATCGAGGACACGGCCGAGCCGCCGAGGACGTGGTCGAGCAGCGCGATGCACTGCTCCCGCGGCGCGACGGGCATGAGCGTCGAGGAGGGCTGCGCCTTGTCGGTCTCCGAGGACGAGCCGTAGCCCGCGACCGAGACCTCGAGCTTCGCCCACCCGAAGAAGCGCCACAGCCACGGCTCGGTGAGCACGATCCCCTGGACCCGGCGCAGCGCGATGGTCTGGCTCGACAGCGAGGTGAGACCGCGGCTGACGTGCAGCCCCGAGGAGGACTCGGTCAGCCGGAAACCGTAGTAGGAGGTCAGCTTCTTCACCAGCGCGATCGCGAAGCCGATCGCCGCCGGGACCATCACGCCGGCCACCGCGAACGTCCCGCTGACCAGGAACGCCCCGCCGATGACCACCACGGCCAGCGCCGAGATGATCGCCTCCGGCGAGGCGACCAGGCTGGCGACCAGCAGGCCGAGGTCGAGCCGGGCCAGCTCCCGCTCCTCCTCCGGGGGAGCCTCGGAGTGCCCTTCCGCAGGTGTCGACCCCGGCTCGCCGCCGTGGCGCAGGTCGTCGCGGCGGCGGAGCAAGGTCGCCCGGAGCGCGAGGGCCTCCTGGTGCGGGAGGAAGGCGAGCGCGCCCTCCCGGTCGCTGCCCGACGCGACGTCGAACCGCAGCTCGGCCAGCCCGAAGAAGCGGGCGAGGAACGGCTGCACGATGTCGATGCCCTGCAGCCGGTCGATCCTGATCCGTCGCGACTGCCGCGCGATCACGCCCTTGTCCACGCGCAGCTCGTCGTCGTCGATCCAGTACTTCGTGCGGACCCAGGACACGAGTCCGTAGAGCACACCGGCGGCGAGCAGCCCGAGGATGATCAACGCCGTCATGCCGAGGGCCTGGCCGTCGATGATCTGCTGCCACGAACCTCCGACGAAGGCGAGCACGATGATCGGCGCCCGCACGACCGGCGTGAGCGGGGACAGCCGGCGGAACTGCCGCTCGGGGATGAGCGGAGCGTCGTCGCTCACAGGCCTGCGGCCCAGGACTCGCCGACCGCGGTCAGCCGGTCGCGGAGCCGGGCGGCCTCGGCGGCGGGCAGACCAGGGATCCGGGCGCTCGTCCCGGGCGACGCGGTGTGCAGGTGCACCGAGGCGATCCCGGCGAGCTGCTCGACCGGTCCGGCCTGCACGTCGACGAACTGCATCCGCCCGTACGGCACCACGACCAGGGTCCGGAACATCGCCCCTCGGGTGATGAAGAGCTCGTCCTCACCCTCGGCGTACCCCCACCGGCGCGCGTTGCGCCCCACCCACCACCAGCCCCACGCCGCCCCGAGGGCGACGACGACGAGACCCACGGGAAGGATCCAGCCCGGCACGTCCGGCAGCAGGCCGAGGACGACCACCACGGCGGCCGCGAGGAGCGAGACGACGCCGACCGCCACGTGCCGGACGAGCGCGAGCCGGGGTGAGACCCGTTGCCACGCCGACCCCGGAGGGGCGAAGAGCTCGTCCATGCGGACGAGCCTACGGCGGCGATGAGAGGGTGTCCCCCATGACGCAGAGCCAGGTGTCGCCGGACCCCGAGCGCCTGCGGAACGTGGCCGTCGTGCTCGCCGGCGGCGTGGGTGCCCGCCTCGGGCTCGGCATCCCCAAGCAGCTGATCAGGATCGCCGGGCGGAGCATCGTCGAGCACACGATCGCCGCCTTCCAGCAGCACCCCGACGTCGACGACGTCCTCGTGCTCATGGCTCCGGGCCACCTCGACGCGGTGCGCGAGATCCTGCGGTCCGGCAGCTACCCGAAGGTCGTCGACGTCGTCGAGGGCGGCGAGACCCGCAGCGCCACCACGCTCGCGGCGCTGTCGTGGCTGGGCGACCAGGAGTGCAACGTCTTGCTGCACGACGCCGTGCGGCCGATGGTCAGCCAGCGGATCATCGGCGACTGCTTCGACGCGCTGCGCACCCACCGGGCCGTCGACGTCGCCATCTCGTCGGCCGACTCGATCATCGAGGTGGACGAGCACAACACCATCGCGGCCGTGCCCCAGCGCTCGTCCCTGCGCCGTGGTCAGACCCCGCAGGCGTTCCGCGCCTCGGTGCTGCGGGAGGCGTACGCGCGGGCCGCCGAGGACCCCGGCTTCGAGCCTGCCGACGATTGCTCCGTGCTCCTGAGGTACCTGCCGGAGGAGCCGATCTGGGTGGTTCCCGGCGACGAGGTGAACATGAAGGTCGTCGAGCCGATCGACCTCTACCTCGCCGACAAGCTCTTCCAGATGTCGGCCGACGCTCCGGGGCCGAGCACCGAGGCGTCGTACCGCGCGGCGCTCGAGGGTCGGACCGTGGTCGTCTTCGGCGGCAGCTACGGCATCGGGGCCGACATCGCGGAGCTCGCGCGGTCCTACGGCGCGGACGTCCACTCGTTCAGCCGGTCGAGCACGGGCACGCACGTCGAGCGCAGGGCCGACGTCGCGGCAGCAGCCCGTCAGGTGGCCGCGGCCTCCGGACGCGTGGACTTCGTGGTCAACACCGCCGGCGTGATCACGCAGGGACCGCTCGTCGGCACCGCCGACGAGCTGCTCCGGGAGTCCACGGAGATCAACTACCTGGCTCCCGTCTTCGTGGCGCAGGAGTTCCACGCACTGCTGACGCAGTCACGAGGCGCCCTGCTGCTCTTCACGTCGAGCTCGTACACGCGCGGACGCGCGGGCTACAGCCTCTACTCCTCCGCGAAGGCCGCGGTCGTCAACCTCACCCAGGCCCTGTCGGACGACTGGGCGTCGAGCGGCGTCCGCGTGAACTGCGTCAACCCGGAGCGCACCGCGACCCCGATGCGCACCAAGGCGTTCGGCGTGGAGCCGCTGGACACGTTGCTGGACTCCAAGGAGGTGGCCCGCACGAGCCTCGACGTGCTGATCTCCGAGCAGACCGGTCTCGTCGTGGACGTGCGCCGGGCCGACCCGTTCGCCGCGGCGGAGCCGTCGTAGCGGTTGTCGCAAGGTCAGGCGTGGCGACGCCGGGCGCTCGTGTCGGCGCGGGACGAGCCGCGCTCCTCCCACGCCAGCAGGTCGACCACGGTGTCGACGTCGCGGTGGTCCTCGCGGTCCATCTCCCAGCTGGCCAGCTCGTCGGCCTCCTCGGCGGTGCGGATGGCGAGCGCCACCTCGAGCTCCGCCACCCGGGACCGGGCGTCCTCACCGCGTCGCGCCTCACGGCGCACCCGGTCCTCGGCGTCGACCGCGCGCCGCTCCGAGAGGCGCAGCGTCGCCTCCAGCTCTCGGACCTCCCGCTCACTGCCGCCCAGCCGCTCGGCCATCGCCGACGCGAAGGCGGTGTGCTGTGCGGCCCGCTCGGCGAAGAGGCCTCGGAACGCCTGGGCCTGACGGGCCCGGTCGCGGGCGTGGGTGCGCCACGTCTCGCGGAGCTCGGAGTGGACGATGCGGGCGGCCGCCCAGCCGCTGAGGAGGGCGACGACGCAGGCCGCGCTGAGCAGCGGCACGGTGCGCACGGTCAGGGCGACGAGGACCAGCGCGCTGGCCAGGCACAGCAGCAGCACGGCGACCGAGACACGGACGCTGCGCTGTCGACGACGGGAAGGAGACGCCATACCGGGATTATCGGGGCCCGGAGGAGTCGTCCCCGACCCGACACGCGCGTTCGAGGAGCAGGGAGGTGAGGACCATCAGCGCCGCCCCCACGGCCGCGACCAGGCTGCGGCCGATCCGCTGGTCCGCGAGCTCGGCCTCCACGCCCACCCAGGTGAGCGCGTAGCCGAGGTAGCCACCTCCGGCGAGCGCGCCGACCATGGCGCAGGCCTTCGCCAGGACGACCCGGTTGAGCGCCTCGTGCGCCCGGAGATGTCCGCGGCGCTGGCGCAGGCTGCGGTGCGTCGACCGGGCCAGCACGCCGAGGATGGCCGCGACCAGGAAGAGCACCAGCGCCTGCGGCCAGGTGATCCGGGGTGCGGTGAGGTCGAGCCCGAGTGCGACCGGTCGTACCAGCCACCCGAGCACCAGGCCCACGAGGGCCCAGCCCGCGAGCACGGTCGGCGGCATCAGGCGCATCCGCCCGGCGGGCCCCGGCTCGCCGGGCTCCTCGGTGTCGCTCAGGTCCTCAGGACGCGGGTCGCGGCTCACAGGACGGGAGGGTGGTCCAGCTCAGTGGAGCTCGAGCTCGAGGTCGGTGCGCTCGACCCCGTCGGTGCCGACCTCGGCGAGCAGCTCCTTCACGCTGCCGTGGTCCGGGATGATCGCGTCGGGCTCGATGTCCGCCCAGGGGGCGAGCACGAACGCCCGCTCGTGGGCCCGGGGGTGCGGGAGCACCAGCCGCTCGTCGTCGGAGCGCCGGTCGCCCACGAGGATCAGGTCGACGTCGAGCGTCCGGGGAGCGTTCTGCACCTCGCTGGGCACCCGCCCGAAGGCCGTCTCGATGGCCTGCGCTCGCTCGAGGAGCACGTGTGCCGACAGCGTGGTGTCCGCGAGCACGATCGCGTTGAGGAAGTTCTCGGCGTCGTCCGGGGAGTCCACGGGCTCGGTCTCGTAGACCGGGGACAGCGTCGTCACCCACACGTCCGGGGTGTCGGACAACGAGTCGACGGCACCCTGGAGCTTCGAGAGCCGCTCACCCAGGTTGGAGCCGAGCGAGATCACGCACCGACGGATCGGCCGCATCTCGCCGGTCAGGGTGTCGGTATCGATGATGTTCGGGTTGGGTGTCTCGGTCATCCACGCCTCCGCGAGATGGTCAGGGCCACGTCGGTGAACGTCGCGTCGATGGGAGCGTGCGGCTTGTGGACCGTCACCTCGGTCCACTCCACCCGTTCGTCGGCCAGGCACACGTCGGCGATCCGATCGGCCAACCGCTCGATGAGGTTCACCGGGTCGGTCTCCACCGCGGTGCGGACCCGACCGACGAGCCCGCCGTAGTCCACCGTGTCGCGGAGAGCGTCGCTGCCCGCCGCCGTGGTGGTGTCGAGGCCCAGGACGAGGTCCACCCGGAAGACCTGGCCGTCACGGCGCTCGTGGTCGAACACGCCGTGGTGGCCGAAGGCCTCGATGCCCGTGACGCTCAACCGGTCGAGAGACGGGTCGAGTGGTGTCGGGGAAGGGGGGCCGCTGGTCGTCATACGACCTCCGACCCTACCGGCGACGCTTGGTGGATCCACAGCCGCCAGCCGTCCGTGGACCTCGTGAACACGTTCAGCGCCTGGGCCTTGCCACCGGCGAACGCACCGGCGGCGGCGCCGGGGTCGGCGGTCAGGATGTTCTCGGTGCAGGTGACGGCCGCCACGTCGCCGCTCACCGTGACGTCGACGTCGGTCAGGAAGAACTGGATGTAGTCGGTGTTGGCCATGATCAGCGACCAGCTGCGCATGACCGGCGCGGTCCCGTGGATCGGCTCCGCGCCGGGGTGGACGCACACCGCCGCAGGCCCGGTGGTCCACACGGCGCGGAGGGCGTCGATGTCCCCGCTCTCCACGGCGGCGTAGAACGACTCGTTGGCCTCGGCGACCGCCTCGTCGTCCGGCGTCGTCCCGCTCACGACACCGGCTCCCTGTCCCCCGAGCCCCACCGGGCCGCCACCCGCACCGCGTCGGCGCTCGGTCGCGCGGTGTGCACGCGGACGCACCAGGCGCCGGCGTGCGCGGCCAGCGCGGAGGTGGCGGCGGAGGCGTCGTCGCGCTCGACGGGCGACCGCAGCTCGTCTCCTTCGGCGAGCAGCTCGCCGAGGAACCGCTTGCGGCTCGCCGCGACGAGGACCGGGTGGCCCAGGGCCAGCACGGCGTCGAGGTGGGCGAGGATCTCCCAGTTCTGCGCCGCCGTCTTGGCGAAGCCGATGCCCGGGTCGAGGGCGATGCGACCCGGGTCGATGCCGGCGGCGACCGCGACCGCGAGCTGCTCCGCCAGCTCCCGGGTCACCTCGCCGGCCACGTCGGCGTACGTCGCGTGCTGCTGCATCGTCGTCGAGTGTGCGCGCCAGTGCATCAGCACGTAGGGCACGCCGAGCTCGGCCACGGTGGCGAGCATGAGCGGGTCGGCCCGGCCACCGGAGACGTCGTTGACCATGACCGCTCCCGCGGCGACGGCGGTCCGCGCGACCTCCGCGCGCATGGTGTCGACGGACACGAGCAGGCCGTCGGCGGCGAGCGCCTCGACCACCGGCACGACCCGGCGGAGCTCCTCGTCCAGAGCGACGCGCTCGGCACCGGGCCTGGTCGACTCCCCGCCGACGTCGACGAGGTCCGCGCCGTCCACGACGAGCTCACGGCCGCGCTCCACGGCCCGGTCCCGGGTGAGGTAGAGGCCGCCGTCGGAGAACGAGTCGGGCGTGGTGTTCACGACGCCCATGACCAGCGCGCGGGCAGGACGGGGCAGCCCCTCGACGTACCGCTCCGGCAGGCCTCGCACCCTCGGCACCCTAGCCTCGGGTGCTGCTCAGCGGGTGCCGTGCATGATGAGGCTCATCGCCTCCGAGCGCGTCGCGGCGTTGTGCATCGAGCCGCGGATCGCGGACGTGATGGTCTTCGCGCCGGGCTTGCGCACGCCGCGCATCGTCATGCAGAGGTGCTCGGCCTCGATGACGACGATCGCGCCGCGGGCCTCGAGGATCTCCATCAGGGAGTCGGCGATCTGCGTGGTGAGCCGCTCCTGGACCTGCGGGCGGCGGGCGTAGACGTCGACGAGCCGGGCGAGCTTCGACAGCCCGGTGATCCGGCCGTTCTCGTTCGGGATGTAGCCGACGTGGGCGACGCCGGTGAAGGGCACCAGGTGGTGCTCGCACATCGACCACAGCTCGATGTCGCGCACCAGGACCATCTCGTCGTGGCCGAGGTCGAAGGTCGTGGTGAGCACCTCCTCCGCGTGGCTGCGGATGCCGCGCACCATCTCCTCGTAGGCGCGCGCCACGCGGGCCGGGGTGTCCTTCAGCCCCTCGCGCTCCGGGTCCTCACCCATCGCGACGAGCAGCTCACGGATGGCAGCCTGGGCGCGCTCGTGGTCGAAGGCGGGCAGGTCGACGTACGCCGGATCCCCGATGGGGTTCAGGGCCATCAGGAGCCCAGGGGGCCAGGTCCGGGGGCGGGCCCGTCGCCCGGCCCACCGCCCATCGGTCCGGTCCCGTGGATGTCACCACCGGAGCCGGGGGGCGTCAGGATCGTGGTGCCCTGCGGCTCCTCCGGCTTGGTGCCGTTGGCCGCCGACTTCGGGACCGCCACCGGCGGGATCGCGGACGGCTCGCGGCTCGGCGAGCCGGTCCAGGCGGGGCGCACCGGGCGCAGCCGCAGCGCGGTGAAGACCTCGCGGATCTGCTCCTTGTCGAGCGTCTCCTTCTCGAGCAGCTCGAGCACGAGGTTGTCGAGCACGTCGCGGTTCTCGACCAGGATGTCGAAGGCCTCCTGGTGCGCGGTCGCGAGCAGCTTCTTGGTCTCCTCGTCGACGATCGCGGCGACGTCCTCGGAGTAGTTGCGCGTGTGGCCGAAGTCGCGACCCAGGAAGGGCTCGGAGTTGCCCTCGCCGAGCTTGATGGCGCCGAGTCGCTCGGTCATGCCGAACTGCGTGACCATCGCGCGCGCCAGCGAGGTCGCCTTCTCGATGTCGTTGCCCGCACCGGTGGTCGGGTCGTGGAAGACCATCTCCTCGGCGGCGCGGCCGCCGAGCATGTAGGCGAGCTTGTCGAGCATCTCCGAGCGGGTCTGGGAGTACTTGTCCTCGTCGGGCAGCACCATCGTGTAGCCCAGCGCGCGACCGCGCGGCAGGATCGTCACCTTGTGCACGGGGTCGTTGCCCGGCAGCGCCGCGGCGACGAGGGCGTGGCCCCCCTCGTGGTACGCGGTGATGAGCTTCTCCTTCTCGCTCATCAGGCGGGTCCGCTTCTGCGGGCCGGCGATGACCCGGTCGATCGCCTCGTCGATGGCGTAGGCGTCGATCATCTTCTGGTTGGCGCGCGCGGTGAGCAGCGCGGCCTCGTTCAGCACGTTGGCCAGGTCGGCACCCGTGAAGCCAGGGGTACGCCGGGCGACGGTCTTGAGGTCGATGCCAGGAGCCATCGGCTTGCCGCGCGAGTGCACCTGAAGGATCTTGTGGCGGCCGTCGAGGTCGGGGGCGTCGACGGCGATCTGCCGGTCGAAGCGGCCGGGCCGCAGCAGCGCCGGGTCGAGGATGTCGGGCCGGTTGGTGGCCGCGATGAGGATCACGCCGCCGCGGACGTCGAAGCCGTCCATCTCGACCAGCAGCTGGTTGAGGGTCTGCTCGCGCTCGTCGTGACCGCCGCCCATGCCGGCACCACGGTGGCGGCCGACGGCGTCGATCTCGTCGATGAAGACGATCGCCGGAGCGTTCTCCTTGGCCTGCTCGAAGAGGTCGCGCACGCGGCTCGCGCCGACGCCGACGAACATCTCGACGAAGTCCGAGCCGGAGATGGAGTAGAACGGCACGCCCGCCTCGCCCGCGACCGCACGCGCGAGCAGGGTCTTGCCGGTGCCGGGCTGTCCGTAGAGCAGCACGCCCTTGGGGATCTTGGCGCCCACGGCCTGGAACTTCGCCGGCTCCTGGAGGAACTCCTTGATCTCGCCGAGCTCCTCGATCGCCTCCTGGCACCCGGCCACGTCGGCGAACGTCGTCTTCGGCATGTCCTTGCTGATGAGCTTCGCCTTGGACTTGGCGAACTGCATGACCCGGCCGCCGCCACCCTGCGCCTGGTTCATGAGGAACAGGAACAGGATGATGATCAGGATGAACGGGAGGGCGAAGCTCAGGATCGAGCCGAGCAGGCTGGGCTGCGGGTTCTCGGAGTTGTAGCTCTCGATCTGGTCGGTGTCGGCCTGCTTGGCCGTCTCCTTCAGCAGGGTCTCCTGCTGGCCCATGACCCAGTGCGTGAGGATCTTGTCGTCGTTGTCGAGGGTGGCCCGGATCTCCTGGTCGCCGTCGATGAAGGTGATCTCCTTCACCGAGCCGTCCTCGATGTGCTTGGCCATCGTGGAGGTGTCGACCTCGTCGTACCCACCGTTGGGAGCGAAGTACTGGAGCGCGACGAGCACGCCGATCACCGCGACCGGGATCCAGAACCACGGGCTCCGGAAGATGCGCTTCACGTCCATCAGCTAGCGGGGGTCGAACCCCCGACTCCCACCCTTCCAGGTGCGCGGCTACAGGCCCGAGGACAACCCTCGGGAGAGATACCGACGGTACACCGTGCGGCCAACGGGCCACCGGGTCAGGAGTAGACCTCGGGGGCGAGGGTGCCGACGCAGCGGAGGTTGCGGTAGCGCTCGTCGAAGTCGAGGCCGAAGCCGACGACGAAGGCGTTGGGGATGTCGTAGCCGACGTACTTCACGTCGACGCTCATCTGGAGCGCGTCGGGCTTGCGCAGCAGCGTGCAGATCTCGACCGACGCGGGGCCGCGCGACTTCAGGTTGGCGACCAGCCAGGAGAGCGTGAGGCCGGTGTCGATGATGTCCTCGACGATGAGCACGTGCCGGCCGGAGATGTCGGTGTCGAGGTCCTTGAGGATGCGGACGACACCGGACGACTTCGTGCCCGAGCCGTACGACGAGACCGCCATCCAGTCCATGTTCACGTGCCGGTCGAAGGTGCGTGCCAGGTCCGCCATCACCATGACCGCGCCCTTGAGGACGCCGACGAGCAGCAGGTCGTAGCCGTCGTAGTCCTTCTGCACCTCCTCCGCGAGCTCGCGGAGCCGCTGCCTGGATCTGCTCCTCCGTGTAGAGGACGTTCACGAGGTCGCCTTCGATGTGCTCGGCGTCCACTCGGGCCTCCCAGGCGGTGCAGGTTGCGGGTAGGTGCGGTCAGGGCGGTGCGGGTCTCAGGGTGCCACAGTCGGCCGGAAACGGAGCACCTGGTCCTGCCGGTACGCCGTGAGGTGGCCGGGCAGCTGGACCTGGCGTCCGCCACCGCCGTGAACGAGGTCGACCAGGGCGTCGACGTGCACCTTGAAGAGCTCGGAGGCCGGGGCCCCGGCCTCGATCGGCGGCCCGCCGCAGCACCCGGGTGGAGACCGCCGGCGGCTGCGCCTCCGAGGGCCGGGCATTCGAGCCCGCCCTCGGCCGTTCGCACCTGCTCGCTGGACCAGGTCGGCGATCTCCTCGAGAGCAGCGAGGTCCTGCTGGAGGAGGTCGGCGGTGCGGGCGAGGCTCGGGCCCACGCCGGGGCCGAGCTCCTCCTCGAGGACCGGCAGCACGCGACGGCGCAGCCGCGAGCGGGTGAAGCGGTCGTCCTCGTTGTGCGGGTCGCTCCAGACGTGATGCCCTCGGCCGCGCAGGCCGCCTCGGTCTGCTCCCGGGTGACGTCGAGGAGCGGACGCCGGAACGGCACGCCCTCCTCGTCGAACGCACGGCGCATGCCGGCGATCGACCGGCCGCCCGAGCCGCGGGCAAGCCCCAGGAGCACCGTCTCGGCCTGGTCGTCCTGGGTGTGGCCGAGCAGGACGACGGAGGCGCCGGACCTCTCGGCCGCCTGGGAGAGCGCGGCGTAGCGGGCCTGACGGGCCGCGGCCTCGGGGCCGATCCCGGGGGCGTCGACCCTGACCCGGATCGTCATCGTCTCGGACGCGCCGAGGCCGGCCATCAGGGCGACGACGTGGTCGGCGTGCTCCGCGGAGCCCTCCTGGAGCCCGTGGTCGACCGTCACCCCGACGACCGGACGGCCGTCGCGACGCATCTCGAACACCGCGGCGCTGAGCAGGGCCAACGAGTCCGCCCCTCCCGAGCACGCGACGAGGACGGGGCCGGATCCGAGGTCGACGAGGCTTCGTCGTACCGCTCGGCGGACGGCGTCGACCGCGGGGCCCGGACCGGTCACGGCTGTCGGGTCAGCCGTGGACGCGGCGCACCCAGGAGGCGGGGTCGCCGATCTCGTCCTTGGACGGCAGGTTGGCCGCCTCGACCCACACCTTGTTGAAGCCCTCCATGCCGACCTCGTCGACGACGGTGCGGACGAAGTGGGCGCCGTTGCGGTACTGCGCCATCTTCGCGTCGAGGCCGAGCAGCCGGCGCACGAGCCGGTCGATCGAGCCGGCGCCCTTGCGACGCCGGTCGAACTTGGCGCGGATCGCGTCGACCGACGGGATCACCTCGGGTCCGACGCCGTCCATCACCACGTCGGCGTGGCCCTCGAGGAGGGACATGACACCGGTGATGCGGTCGACGACCTCGCGCTGCTCCGGCGTCGCGAACAGGTCCAGCAGACCCATGTCGCTCTTGCCGCGTACGACGTCGCCGACGCGGCCGACGGCGTCGCCGAGCATCTTCGCCACCTGGCCGGGGTCGACCTCCACCGAGCCGACGATGTTGTCGATCTCCGAGCGCAGGTGGTCGCGCATCCACGGCACCGCGGTGAACTGCACCCGGTGGGTCTCCTCGTGGAGGCAGACCCAGAGGCGGAAGTCGCTGGGGTCGGCGCCGATCTCCCGCTCTGCGTGGACGATGTTGGGCGCCACGAGCAGGAGCCGCCCGGCGTCGGTGGAGTCGGCAGGTGCGTAGAAGGGGTCGAACTGGCCGAGCACCTTCCCGGCCAGGAAGCCGAAGAGGGCGCCGACCTCGAGCCCGGTGACGCGTGAGCCGACGGCCTCGGTCACCCCGGACACCGGGACGCCGCGACGCTCCTGGAGCTTGCCGACCACGGGCGTGATGATCTGCTCGAACGCGTCGGCGTTGGCCTGGATCCAACCCGGCCGGTCGACCACGACCACAGGGGCTGTCGTCTCGGCCGCGACCAGCCCGGTGAAGTCGCGGACCAGCGGCGTCGAGCGGTGCGCCCCCGCCCGCAGCTCCCCGACGACCTCGTCGGCCTCGTCCCGCGAGACCACCGGTCCCGGCCCCGCCAGACGCGAGGCCACCGACACCGCGAGGTCCCAGTCGATCATCTGCGGGCTGCTCATGCCTGCGAGCCTACGGTCCCCACGGAACCCCCCGGGCGCGTCAACGGGAGCAGCGGCAGCCGGCGAGGGCGGAGGCGATCTCGTCCAGGCGGCTGCGGACGAAGTCGGTGTTGATGGGCTTCACCTTGTCGGCGATGGCCACGAAGGTCAGGAGGGTGTCGTCGCGGGTGGCCACCACGCCGGCGTACCCGTGGACTCCGCCGGCGACGAGGGTGCCGGTCTTGGCACGGACCCGGCCGAGGCCCTGGTCGGAGCCGGGGACGTCGAAGCGGTAGCCGAGGGAGCCGCTGAACCCGGCGACCGGCAGCCCGGAGAGGACGCCGCCGACCTCGGGTCGTCGGGCCGCCGTCGCGAGGACGTCGAGCAGCGTCGTGGGGCGGAGCCGGTCCTGGCGGGAGAGACCGCTGCCGTCGTGGATCACCGCGTCGTCGAGCGGGACCCCGAGGCGTCCGAGGACGTCCTCGACGGCGCGGGCCGCGCCGGTGAACGACGCCGGTCGGCCCTCGGCGACGGCCACCTGGCGCGCGAGCACCTCGGCGCCCTCGTTGTCGCTGAACTCGAGGACGTGCTGGACGATCTGGTCGAGTGGCGCGCTCTGCGCCGATGCGACGGACCTGCCCCGGGCCTGGGTGGACCCGACAGCACCGCGGACCTTGATGCCCTGGGCTCGCAGCTGGTCCGCGAAGAAGCCCGCTGCGGCGGCGGACGGGTCCGCGGAGCGGGCCGAGAGCTCGGCGCGCTCGCGGCCCTCGTCGACCCACAACGCCGTGATCGGGCTGACCACGTCGTCGGGCAGGTAGTCGGGCTGCCACGCGGGGCTCCCGGCCGGACCGGTGAACAGCGAGTCGTCGTAGCCGAGCCGGACCGCGCGGACCCCGTCGCCGCGCAGCGCCCGGGCGGTGTCGCGGGCGAGTCCGGTGAGGTCGGCCTGCTGGGGGTACGCCGACGGGTCGGCCTTGCGGGCCAGCAACGGGTCTCCCCCGCCGACCAGCGTGATCCGGCCTCCCTGGCGCACCACCTCCGTGGTGAACCGGTGGTCCGCCCCGACGACCTCGAGCGCTGCCAGGCTGGTGAGCAGCTTCATGGTCGACGCGGGCGTCACGACCCGCGGCCCCTCGCGGTAGGCGACCCGGCCCTCGGCGTCGGCGACCACGACCGCCACCCTGCTGCCCAGCCGCTTGGCCTGGGTCAGCCGGCCGAGCGAGCGGCGTACGTCCTTCGCGACGGGTGCCCGGTCTCCGAGCACGCGCGCCACCGGGCCTGCGACGCCGGCGTCGGGGAGCTGCAGCCCGGGCGGCGCGGGGACGGCCGCCGGATCTCGCACCGGGTCGGGAGCGGGCTCGACCAGCCCCCACTCCTCGGCGAGGTCGAAGCGCCACACCGCCGCCCCGGCCGCGACGGCGACCACCAGGACGACCACGAGGCCGAGCAGCACCCTGCGTCCGCGGCGTCGGCGCGGTGTGGCTCCAGCGGGCGCTCCGAGGGGCTCGTCCGGGTGTGCTCCGTCACCTTCGGCCACGGTCGCACCCCCCTTCGACTGTGAGCCCGGCGCATTCTGCGGGAGACTAGCCCACGGCAACCCGGCCGGTGAGCGGAGGCAGCAGTGGAGTTCGACGTCCTCGTGGAGATCCCGAAGGGCCAGCGCAACAAGTACGAGGTCGATCACGTGTCCGGGCGGATCCGCCTGGACCGGACCCTGTTCACGTCCACGCAGTACCCCGCCGACTACGGGTACATCGAGAACACCCTCGGTCTCGACGGCGACCCGCTCGACGCGATGGTGATCCTCCAGGAGCCGACCTTCCCCGGCTGCCTGATCCACTGCCGTGCCATCGGGATGTTCCGGATGACCGACGAGGCCGGCGGCGACGACAAGGTGCTGTGCGTGCCGTCGACCGACCCTCGCCTCGAGCACCTGCGCGACGTCAGCCACGTCTCGAAGTTCGACATCCTGGAGATCCAGCACTTCTTCGAGGTCTACAAGGAGCTCGAGCCCGGCAAGTCGGTCGAGGGGGCGAACTGGGTCGGCCGCTCCGAGGCGGAGGCCGAGGTGCGGGCATCCTTCCAGCGCTACGCCGATACGGACGACAAGCCCAAGGGTCACGAGCCCGATCCGAAGACCGGTCCGGCCTGAGCCGACCGGTCAGACCGGTCAGAACAGGTCGGTGCGCAGCAGCTCCCGCGGGACACCGAAGGCGTCGACGAGGTCGGCGGCGTGCGGACGCAGCCGACGACAGAGCGTGCCCACCATCGCCACGACGGCCTTGGAGCGTGCGGTGGACAGCCGGCCGTGCTCCATGAACCACGCCCGGTCGGCCTCGATCACCGACAGTGCGTAGAGGTCGCTCAGCAGGTTGAGCACGTCGCGGTTGGTGCCTTCGGGCGTGTTCTTGATCTTGGTGTGGAACGCCTCGAGGACGAGCCGCTCGCCGTGCGCCCAGGCCGCCTTGATGACGTGGTCCTGGGCGAGGCTGAACACCTCCGCCGGGTCGCCGCCCCGGTCGACGCCGCTCTTGATGCGGCGCGCCACGCTCGACGTCACGTGGTCCTCGCGCCAGCGGAGCATCGACAGGTGGTAGTCCGGGTCGAGCAGTCCCGCGTCCGGGTCGTCGTCGTCGCGGTTGCCGGGCACGGCGTCCTTGAGGCGCTCGACGAGCTGGCGCATGGCGGTCTTCTCGACGAAGGTCTCGACAGCGATGCCGGCGACGTACCTCACGGTGCCGATCTGGTCGAGGGAGCCGAACGAGTCGCGCAGGTCGGTGAGTCGGCCCTTGGCGACCAGCTGCATCAGCACGGTGTTGTCGCCCTCGAACGTCGTGAAGACGTCGGTGTCGGCGCGCAACGCGTCGAAGCGGTTGATCGAGAGGTAGCCGGCGCCGCCGCACGCCTCGCGGCACTCCTGGATCGTGCGGCTGCCGTGCCAGGTGCCGAGGGCCTTGGTCGCCGCCGCTCGTGACTCGAGCGCGCGGCGCAGCCGCTCGGACGCGCTGTCCGGGTCGGAGAAGACGCGGTGCAGGTCGGCCGCGACGCGCTCCTGCGCGAAGTGCAGGGCGTACGTGCGGGCCAGCAGTGGCAGCAGCCGGCGCTGGTGCTGCCCGTAGTCGAGGAGCAGCGTCTCCTTGTCGCTCCCCGGCGGGCCGAACTGCCGGCGCCGCAGGGCGTGGTGGACCGCGATGACCAGCGCCACCTTGCTGGCGTTGATGCTCGCGCCGCCGACGCAGACCCGGCCCTGCACCAGGGTGCCGAGCATCGTGAAGAAGCGGCGGTCGGGGTTCTCGATCTCGGAGACGTACTCACCGGTCTCGGTGACGTCGGCGTACTTGTTGAGCAGCGCGGTTCGGGGCACCCGCACCCCGTCGAACCAGATCCGACCGTTGTCGACGCCGTTGAGCCCGATCTTCGGCCCGCAGTCCTCGATGCGGACGCCGGGCAGCACCTTCCCCTTCTCGTCCCTCAGGGGTACGACGAAGGCGTGCACGCCCTGGGCGGTGCCGTCGACCTCGAGCTGGGCGAAGGCCACGGCCAGCTGGGCGTGCCGGGCGGCGTTGCCGATGTAGTCCTTGCGCGAGGCGTCGTCAGGGGTGTCGAGGACGAACTCCTCGGTGGCCGGGTCGTAGACGGCAGTGGTGCCGATCGCCTGGACGTTGGAGCCGTGGCCGGTCTCGGTCATCGCGAAGCAGCCCATGAGCTCACCGGTCACGAGCCGCTCGACGTGCTCCTTGTGGTGACGCTCGGTGCCGAGCTGGAGGATCGCCCCGCCGAACAGCCCGAACTGCACGCCGAGCTTCACCAGCACGGACAGGTCGCCGAAGGCGGAGGTCTCGAACGCGGCGATGGACGCGCCGATGTCCCCGCCACCGCCGTACTCCTTCGGGAAGCCGTAGCCGGTCTGCCCGGTGCCGGCGAGCTCGACGACGACGTCCCGCACGCGCTCGCGGAAGTCGGCCGAGGACATCGTCTCGGCGTCCTCCAGCACCTCGCGGCGCTCGACGAGGTTCGCCCGGACGAGGTCCCGCACCGTCTTGTACCGGCCGTCCAGCAGGGTGCTCAGCGCAGCGACGTCGACGTGCGTCTCGGGAGCGTCAGCCATGGCCCCATCGTGGCAGCGCCCGGCGCGGACGTCAGCGAGAGGGGAACCTTTTAGACCCGGCCGAAGAAGTTCGGCGGGATCCAGTAGTACATCGAGTCGATCGAGACCGGGCGGCCGGTGCGCGGCGCGTGGATGATCATCCCGTCGCCGAGGTACATCGCGACGTGGTGGATCGAGCTCGGGCTGCTGCTGGTGCCCCAGAAGACGAGGTCGCCCGGGCGGAGCTGGCTCGACGAGATCGGCGAGGACGCGGCGTACTGCGCGGCCGAGTAGTGCGGGAGGCTGACGCCGCCCGCGGCCCACGCGCCCATCATGAGGCCCGAGCAGTCCCACGAGCCGGGTCCTGCGGCGCCCCACTGGTAGGGCTCGCCGAGCTGGGCGCGGGCGAAGGCGATGGCTGCCGAGGCTCCCCCGTTGGACGCCGGCGGGGTGCTCGGCGGTGGCGGAGGCGTGGTGGGGGTGCTCGGCGTGCCCGGGGTGCCGGACGACGTGTCGTCGTCCTGGGCGTCGGCGTCGGCCTGGGCCTGGGCGTCGGCCTCGGCCTGCGCCTGGGCGGCCGCCTCGGCTGCGGCCGCTGCGGCGGCTGCGGCGGCCTCGCGCTTGCGCCGCTCGATCTCCTCGAGCGCCGCCTGCCGCTTCTGCGCGAGCTTGACCGAGATGCCCTCCAGCTCGGCGAGCTGCTGGACGAGCGCGTCCTTGCGGGCCGCGATGGACGCGGCGGCGGTCTGCGCGGAGGCGGCCGCGGACTCGGCGGCCTGCCGGGCCTGCTCGGCTTCCTCCAGGAGGTCCTTGCGCTTGGCCTCGGCCTGCTCGGCCTGCTCCCGGAAGACCTTCGCGAGGGCGGCGCTGGCGCCGTACTTCTGGAACTGCGCGTCCATCGAGGAGGACGCGCCCTGGTAGGCGAGCATCTGGCTCATCAGGCCCTCCGGGCCCTCCGAGCCGAGCACGGCGTTGACCGCGGCGACGTCGCCGCCGTCCTGGTACGACGCGGCGACGACCCCGGCGAGGTCGTCGCGCTGGTGGGCGAGCTGACGGTCCGAGCGACGGACGTCGGCCCGCGCCTCGTGCGCGGCCGCGGTGGCCTCCTGCAGACGCCACTGGGCGCCGTTCCACGCCTCCGCCGCCTGCTCGGCCCGCACGGCGGCGGCCTCGAGCTCGGCGTTGGCGGTGGCCAGGTCGGCCTTCGCCTTGTCGACGAGGGCGGCGGTGTCGCCGGCCTGCCGCTGGGCGTCCCGCACGTCCTTCTCGGACGGGAACGCCCGGTCGTGGCCCTGGTCGGCGGCGCCCCGGTCAGCGACAGCGGTCGGGGTGCCCGCGACGACGAGGACGAACGAGGCGGCACATGCGCCCACGGAGGCGACGACTGAGGCTCGTCGGGTCGACGACCGGGAGGGTCGTGCCTCCGTGGTGCGCATGGCTCCCTTTCCGTTCGCACCAGCCCCTTCCCCGGGAGCTGGTGTGTCTGCCGTTGCGAGCGGCCGCCCTGGGTCTGGGGGGTGCGACCCGGCGGGCCGCGTCAAGCACCGGCCGCGCCGTCACGCTAGTGCTCGTTCGTCACTTTGGGAACATCTTTCACACAAATCGTGACCTTCATGCGGCGTGTCGCCTTGACAAACTACATGGTTGTAACTTCGGCGAGGGCGTGCTCCCCGTTCGGCCCGATGCGAGCATGGCCGCAGGTCAGCGGGCGTGTCGGCGGTCGCTCTCCCAGGGGGACGTCGACCTCGTGGCACGCGCTCCCGCCGCTGTACGGAAACTGGTGCCACTTTCGCGGCGGATGCATCCCGGAGCCGGAAACTGGTGCCACTTTCGCGCCGGGGCACCGCCAAGCTGGAAACTGGTGCCACTTTCGCGCTCGAGCCGGGCCAGATGGGTCGGCGAGCACGGAGAAGGGCCGGGAAAAACGAAGGAGGTCCCGCCCGATTGGGAGGCTCGGACGGGACCTCAGGGCCGCTGTCCCATTGGGAGGCTAGGACAGAGCCCGCGAGTCAGGAGTAAACCCTCATGAGGTACGGGGCAAGTGGGATACGAAACTCCCCCAGTCCCTCAGTCAGTGCCGGCTGGGTACCGGCTCCCCTGCTCGTGGGAATCCCCCCGGATCCCCGTTGGCACGAGCATACAGCAATCCATAGGAATGCAAAGGGTCCGCCGCCCTCCCATTTTGGGAACCATGTCCGTTACATCCCCGTCCGGAAACTTGGTCATCTGACCAGGTTCGAGGCTTCGTCGTCCTCCTCGTCGACGGGCACCTCGGCGGTGCTCGTCGACGGGTGCGAGGCGCGTCCTCGGCGGTCGAACCGTTGACCGGTGGCCAGCGCCCCGAGCCACACGGAGAGCAGGGCGATGACCGCGCCGGCGATGTCGTCGGCGACGTAGTGCCAGCCGAAGTAGAGCGTCGAGATGACGGTGAGGCCGAAGAACACCCACCCCGCCCAGCGGATCACGGCGTGCCGGACGGTGTACTGCGCGACGAGGGCGATCACGAGCGTCAGCGCGACGTGCAGCGAGGCGAACCCGGCGACGCTCTGCAGCGAGTCGCTGAACGGGTTGAGCGGGAACCTGACCTCCTGGCGACCGTTCCAGAGGCTGTTCTGGAGGTCCGTCACGCCGGTGACGTCGAGGTCGGTGTAGAGCCAGGGGTACCAGAAGTTCGGACCCATCGTCGGGATGGCGTAGTAGCTGATCGTGCCGAAGGTCCAGGTGAGGCAGTTCGCGGTGGCGTACCAGTAGCCGTAGGAGATGTTGCGCGACCAGACCAGCCAGACGACGAGGCTGAGCGGGGCCAGCGGGAGGTAGAGCAGGTAGACGTAGGCGAGCACGTGCGCGGCCCAGGTCTCGCCCAGGATGGAGTGCAGGACCGTCGCCGGCTCGTGGCCGAAGAACAGCCAGCGGTCGAGGGCGTGCAGCTTCGGGTCGTCCATCGTGTCGTAGAGCCGCGGCAGGTAGTTCTTGAGGTTCCGGTAGCTCACGTAGGTGACGTAGAAGCACGTCAGCCCGACCGTGACCAGCGCGATGCGCTCACGGGTCCAGTGCTCACGGCTGATCTGGCGGGCCTCGGCGAACACGCTGCGGATCCGCTTGCGGGCCCGCCACAACGAGCGCGGGATGACGTCGACCAGGAACGCGCCGAGCACCATCGCGGGCAGCCGGACCCAGGCCGGGCCGAGGAAGCCGTCCGGGTCGCGGAGCCGGATGCCGAGGGAGAGCGAGACGACGACGGCCACGAGGCCCATCAGCAGCGCGACTCCGACGAGGAGTCCGTACGCTGGCCGCTTCACGGTCGACATTCTATGGACCGGTCCCGACACCGGCCGACCCGTTAAGGGGCTGTCAGGAGTGGCGGTGCTCACGCCGCAGCTCCCGAGGGGCCGTTCAGGCCGGGAGCGTCGCCGTCCGCGCCGGGTCGAGCCGGAGCCGGACCTCCTCCGCCACCGCCACCGGTACGCCGAGCGGCGCGACCGCGTCGAGCTCCGCCAGACCCACGGGTGTCGTGGTCACGACGGACAGCCTGGTGACCTCCGGGGTGGTCCGCACCGACCGGACGACGGCCCGGACCGGACCCTCGGGGTCGAGCCGCAACGCGGACCTGCGCAGCGCCAGCCGCCCCCCGGTCGCCGGCCCCCCACCGGCCACCTCGAGCAGCTGCGTCGAGGCCTCGGCGTCCAGCACCGCGGCGTACCCGAGGAACTGCGCGGTCTCCGCATCGGCAGGCGAGCGCCACACCTCCTCGAGCGTGCCGCTCTGGACGAGGCGCCCGCGCCGCATCACGGCCATCCGGTCGGCGACCGTGAACGCCTCCTCGTGGTCGTGCGTCACGAGGAGCGCCGTGGTGCCCTCGGCGCGGAGGATGTCGTGCAGCTCGCCGGCGAGGCGCTCGCGCAGGTCGCGGTCGAGGGCGGAGAGCGGCTCGTCGAGCAGCAGCAGGCGCGGCCGCACCGCGAGTGCGCGGGCGAGCGCGACACGCTGGCTCTCTCCACCGGAGAGCGTCCCGGGCCTGCGGTCGCCGTCTGCCGAGAGCCCGACCAGGTCGAGCAGCTCGGCCACCCGGGCGGCACGGTCGGCACGCCGCACCCGGCGGAGTCGCAACGGGTAGGCGATGTTGTCGGCCACGGAGAGGTGCGGGAACAGCTGCCCGTCCTGGAACATCAGTGCGAAGCCGCGACGGAAGGTCGGGACGTCCGCGAGGTCCTGGCCGTCGAACGCCACCGCGCCGGCGTCCACGTGCTCGAGGCCGGCGACCGCCCGCAGCAGCGTGGACTTGCCGCACCCGGACGGGCCGAGCACCGCGAGCACCTCGCCCTCGCCGAGGGAAAGGCTGACGTCGTCGACGGCGAGGACGTCGCCGAAGCGCACCGACAGCCCGGTCACGTCGAGCGCGCTCACGCCAGCCCTCCGGAGGTGCCGACGCGGAGCCGTTCGACCACGACCATCACGGTGGCGGTGACCAGGCCCAGCACGACCGAGGCGGCGAGCGCGGCACCGAAGCTGCCCTCCGCGGGGCGTGAGACCAGCTGGTAGACGGCGACCGGGAGGGTCACGGTCTGCGGCCGGCTCAGGAAGCTGGTCGCGCCGAACTCCCCGAGCGACACGGCGAAGGCGAACCCGGCCGCCGCGAGCACGGAGCGGCGTGCGGCCGGCAGGTCGACGGTGGCGAGCACCCGAAGGATGCCGGCACCGAGCGACGCGGCGGCTTCGCGCTGCCGGTCGTCGACGGCGCGCAGCGCCGGCACGACCAGGCGTACGACGAGCGGCAGCGCCACCAGGGCCTGCGCGACGGGGACCAGCCAGGGGCTGCCGCGGAAGTCGAGCGGGGGGCTGTCGAGGGCGACCAGCAGCCCGAAGCCGACCGTCACCGCGGAGACCCCGAGCGGGAGCATGAAGACGGCGTCGAACGTCCCCGAGGCCCGGCGGGCGAGGGGCGAGCGGACGGGGCGGGTGACGAGCACGGCGACGACGACGCCGAGCACGACCGCGAGCAGGGTGGCGTCGACCGCGACGCGGAGGGAGTTCTGCAGCGCGGTGGTGACGGGGACGGCGAGCACGCCGGTCGAGCCGTCGAGGGCGCGGTAGCTGTCGAGCGACCAGGCGCCGTCGACGCGCAGTGACCGGACCACGAGGGCCGTCACCGGAGCCAGCACGGCCGCGACCACGGCGGCGGTGACGGCGAGCGCGGGGAGGTCACCGCGGCCCGGCCGGCGTCGTCTCGCCTCTCCCGTCCGCTGGACCGAGGCCGTCGGGCCGGAGGCTCGTCGGGAGGCGCCGAGCAGCGCGACCACGACGACGATCTGCAGCACCGACAGCGCGGCCGCCCCTTGGAGGTCCAGGAATTGGGTGGTGAGCAGGTAGATCTCCGTCTCGACCGTCGCGTAGCGGACGCCACCCAGCGTGAGCACCACGCCGAAGGCCGTGGCACAGAACAGGAAGACCACGCTTGCCGCCGAGACGACCGCCGGCAGGAGCGCGGGGACGGTGACCGTCCGCAGCACCTGGACCGGCGAGGCACCGAGCGCGGCCGCCGCCTCCTCACGACGGTGGTCCAACCCCTCCCACCGGGCGCCGACCGTGCGGACGACGACGGAGAGGTTGAAGAAGACCAGCGCAGCCACGATCGCCGCGGGGGTGCCGTCCCAGCCGAGGAAGCCCAGCGGTCCGCTGTCGGCGAGCAGGGTGCGGAAGGCGACGCCGACGACCACGGTCGGGAGCACGAACGGCACCGTCACGATCCCCCGCAGCAGTGCCTGCCCCGGGAAGCGGAGGCGGTGCAGGGCGAACGCCGTCGGCAGTCCGAGGAGCACGGTGAGCAGGGTCGCGAGCGCCGACGACCACAGGGTGAACCAGACGACCTGCCCGACGCGGGGACGGAACAGTGCGTCGGCGACGCCGCCGAGGTCGAGCCGGCCGTCAGGGAAGAAGCCTCGCTCGAGCATGCCCGCCACGGGGACGACGAAGAACACGGCGACCACGAGCAGGGGCACCAGTGCCGCCCCGCCCACCAGGCCGACGGTGGCCAGCGGGGAGCGGGTGCGGAGGCGCGTGCTCGCGGTCATGGATCAGCCGCTGGTCAGGTCGGACCAGGAGCGCAGCCAGTCGCTGCGGTGCGCGTCGACGTCGGCGGGGTCGAGCTGGAAGGGACTCGACGCAGGCGTGGCCCACCTCGCCCAGAGCTTCGGCAGGGCCGCGTCGGCGTCCACCGGGTAGACGTACATGTTGTCCGGCAGCGCCTCCTGGAAGTCCCGCGAGACGAGGAAGTCCACGAGGGCGTGCGCCCCCTCCGGGTTGGCCGCGCCGGTCAGCACACCGGCGTACTCCACCTGGCGGTAGCAGGTGTCGAGCACCGCGCTGGTCGTCGGGCGGTCGCCGCCCTTCGGGATCGTGAACGGCGGCGAGGAGCTGTACGACAGCACGATCGGCCGGTCGCCGTGGCCGGGGCCGCCGCTGAAGTCGACCTCGTAGGCGTCGGTCCATCCGCTGGTCACGCGCATGCCGTTCGTGACGAGGTCGCGCCAGTAGTCCTCCCATCCGTCGTCGCCGTACTTCGCGACCGTGGCGAGGAGGAACGCGAGTCCCGGGGACGACGAGGCGGCGCCGGGGGTGACGAGGAGGTCGCGGTACGCCGGGGCGGTGAGGTCGTCGAGCGAGGCCGGCGGAGCGAGGTCGTGGTCCCGGAACCAGGTGTCGTCCACGTTGATGCAGACGTCGCCCCAGTCGACCGGGGTGAGCACGTCGGCGGCGTCGCCCTCGGGCTCGTAGTCGGCGACGGAGGCAGGGGCGTCGGCCGGGGTGTACGCCGCGAGCACGCCCTCGTCGACGGCGCGGCCGGCGAAGGTGTTGTCGATGCCGTAGACGACGTCGCCGAGCGGCTGGTCCTTGGTCAGGACGAGCTTGTTGGTCACCTCGCCGGCGTCGCCGTTGGGCAGCACCTCGAGCTGGTAGCCGCTCTCGTCCTCGAACTGCTTGACCAGGCTCTTGGGCACCGCCCAGGAGTCGTGCGTGACGAGAGTGACGGTCTTGTTGCCCTCGCCGTTGGTGCTGTCGCCGTCACCGCTGTCGGCGGTCGGGGCGCAGGCCGCCGTGGCCAGCGCCAGGGTGGTCGCTCCGGCGAGGGCCGCGAACCGTCGTCGGCGGGTGGTCGGGTGGTGGCGCACGAAGGTCTCCCTGGTCCGGGAGGGTCCCGCACTTCGTGCAGGAAGAGCTCGACTTCCTCCGCCGGTGCTAACCGGAATCAGGTTCGAGGGTCTGCGGCCGTTTCCGCACTCTCAGCGCCCGGTGGCGCTCCCCTGTCGTTCGCCCGCCACGCTACACCCGGCCGGCACACACCGATTCGTCTGTGGTCGCCCCGCGTGAAAACTGGACCCACGCGCAGACGAATCGGTGTTCAGGCCCGTGAGAGGGGGGCCTCGACGCGGAGGCGGCCGAGCTTCTCCGGGTTGAGCACGAAGTGGATGCCGACCACCTTGTCGTCGGCGACGAGGCACGAGCCGACGCCGAGGACGGTCTCGCCGCTGGTGACCATCGCCGCCGGGGTGCCGTTGACGGTGCACCAGGTGACGTCGATCTCGCCGGCCTTGGGCACGACGCCCGCCAGGAAGCGCGCGACCTTGTCCGGGCCGACGATCGGGCGCCGGGCGGCCGAGACGATGCCGCCGCCGTCGCTGAGCAGCACGACGTCGGGGGCGAGCAGGTCCAGCATCGCCTGGAGGTCGCCCCCGACGACCGCCTCGATGAACGCCGCCGAGACCTGCGCGGCCTCCGGTCCGACGGTCATCCGGGGACGCCGTGCCTCGACGTGCTGCCGGGCCCGGTGGGCCAGCTGGCGCACGGCGGCGGGCGAGCGGTCCGTGGCAGCCGCCACCTCGGCGTACTCGAAGCCGAAGACGTCGTGCAGCACGAACACTGCACGCTCCAGGGGCGTGAGGGTCTCGAGCACCACGAGCATCGCCATCGAGACGGCCTCGCTGAGCTCGACGTCCTCGGCGACGTCGGGGGCGGTGAGCAGCGGCTCGGGCAGCCACGGACCGACGTACGACTCGCGGCGCCGCTGCAGGGTGCGCAGCCGGTTGAGGGCTTGCCGGGTGACGATGCGGACGAGGTACGCGCGGGGGTTGCGCACGTCGTCGTGGTCGACGCCGGACCAGCGCAGCCAGGAGTCCTGGACGACGTCGTCGGCGTCGGCAGCGCTGCCGAGGAGCTCGTAGGCGACGGTGAACAGCAGCGGGCGGAGGTCGTCGAAGACCTCCGCCGCCGCGTCCTGCTGCTCGGTCACGCGCGGTCCTTCAGGTCACACAGCTCCTTGAAGCCCTGGCTGGTCAGGCCGAGGGCGCTGTTGAAGCGCGAGCGCTCGTTCTCCACGGCGACCATCATCGTGAGCTCCACGAAGGCAGCCTCGCCGATCTCGGCCCGCAGCGCCTCGGTCATCTCGTCGGTCACCTCGGGCGGGGTGACCGACATCGCCTCGGCGTACTCCAGCACCTGGCGCTCGAGCGGTGTGAACACCTCGGAGTCACGCCACCGCGGCACGTCCTCGAGCTTGCTGGTGTCGAGGCCCTTGGCGTGGGTGGCGAACCAGCCGAAGTCCATGCACCACGAACAGCCGATCACCGCGGCGCTTCCGGCCTGGGCGAGCACCTTGAGGTCGGCATCGAGGGCGTCCCACTTGTCGACCTTGCGCTCGAAGCCGAGCACGGCCTTGAGCACCGGCGGGTGGTGCAGCATCGCGAGGCCGTTGTCGACGACGTCACCGAACTCACGGCGCGAGTACCACGCCATCGCCTTGCCGAGCAGGGTCGTCGGCGGGTCGAGCGGGACGCGGGCCTGCGCCCGTCGTACCGCGGCGCGCTCCTCGCGGTCGGTGGCGGTCGGGGTGAGCTGGGTGGTCATCGCTGCCTCCTGGGTCGGTTTCGTCCGTCACCCCTTCAGACACCACCCACTCGGCCGGTGTGACACGGCAGGTCAGGTCGCGTAGATCGCGGAGCCCTCCGACTCGGTGCGGGTGAGGTCACCGCGGGAGACGAGCAGGTCGAGGTGGACCATCGTCTCCATCACGGCCATGGCTCCGTTGAAGACGTCGAGGTCGGCGAAGGAGCGCTCGCGCCGGGTCCAGGTGAGCGCGCGTGCGACGTCGTACGACGAGGCCGCGCCGGCGCGGACCGCGTCGTGGCACAGGGCCAGCCGGTCGTCGTGGTGGGCGAGCAGCTCGTCGACACGGGCGTGGGTGCTGTCGGTGACCGGCCCGTGGGCAGGCAGCAGCCGGAGGTCGGGGAGCCGGCGGACGAGCTCGAGCGAGGACAGGAAGTCGGCGAGCGGGTTCGAGGCGTAGACGAGCTCGAAGCCGACCGACGGGGTGATGTGCGGGAGCACGTGGTCGCCGGCGAACAGCGTGCCGGCGAGCTCGTCGACGAAGACGACGTGACCGGCGGTGTGGCCCGGGGTCGGGAGGGCTCGCAGGGTTCGGTCGCCGACCTCGATCACCTGCTCGCCGTCGATCCAGCGGTCGGGCGGAGCCCAGATGTCGAGGTCGAGGTCGCGGCCCTCGAACATCGCCTGCCACCGGTCAGCGACGTCGTGGGCGCCGGCGAGGCGCAGACGGTCGACCGTCGGATCGGCGTCGAGGTCTCCCCCGTTGAAGAGGTCGAGCGTCGGCTTCTCCCCGATGCCGAGGTCGATCGTCGCGACCCCGAGCTCCTTCCGGACGGCCACCGCCTGCGTGTAGTGGTCGCGGTGCACGTGCGTGACCAGGAAGCGCCGGATGTCGGCGACGCCGTGTGCCGAGCTCCTTCAGGGAGTCCTCGAGCTGGGTGCGGGCGGCCTCGATGGCCCACCCGCCGTCGATGCAGGTGAGCCCGTCCTCGGTCTCGAGGACGTAGACGTTGACCGCCCGCAGCCCGTCCATCGGCAACGGCAGCGGCACGCGGTGCACCCCGGGAGCCACCTGCTCCGGACCGGGCTCGATCCACTCCTGGGGCGAGTGCATGCCTGCCGCGTCGGTCACCCGGTCATCCTGCACGGTCGCCTCGACGGGTCGTGACAGGGTGTGGTGCATGTCTCCGCCGCCGGGTGCCGACGAGCCCCTCGCCGTCGACGCCACGACCAGGATCGGGCGCGAGCCGCACCGCCAGGTGACCGACCGCGCCGTGCTCCATGCGCTGCTCGACGAGGCCCTCATCGCCCACGTCGGGGTGGTCCGCGACGGCCGTCCCCTCGTGCTCCCCTTCGCCTGCGCCCGGGACGGCGACAGCCTCCTCCTGCACGGCTCGACCGGCTCCGGGCTGCTCCGGATCGGTGGTGGCGACGCGGTCTGCGTCGAGGTGACCCACCTCGACGGCCTGGTCTTCGCGCGGACCACGTTCGACTCCTCGATGCGCTACCGCTCGGTCGTGGTGCACGGCGTCGCCGAGGTGGTCCCGGCCGACGAGAAGGCCGCCGCGCTGCTGGTGCTGTCCGACCACCTGTTCCCCGGACGGAACGACGAGGTGCGGCCCAGCCTCAAGAAGGAGCTTGCGGCCACGACCGTGCTCCGTGTGCCCCTCGAGTCGGCGAGCCTGAAGGTCGCGTCCGGCCCGCCGGAGATCGACCCCGAGGACGAGGAGCCCGTCGACGTGTGGGCCGGCATCCTGCCGCTGCGGACGGTCGCGTCCGAGCCGCTCGTCGCGCCCGACGTACCGCCGGGGACGCCGGTCCCCGAGTCGGTACGCCGCTCCGCCGACCGGCACCGATGAGTTCTCGACCCCTCGCCGGTCTGAAGACTCGAACAACACGACCAGAGGAGCAGCGATGAGCATCGAGACCGGCTACGTCCCCGTCAACGGCCTGGAGATGTACTACGAGGTCCACGGCGAGAGCGACGGCACGCCGCTGCTCCTCCTGCACGGCGGGCTGTTCAACATCGACCTCCAGTTCGGCCACGTGCTGCCCGGGCTGGTCGAGGGCCGCAAGGTCATCGCCGCCGACCTCCAGGGCCACGGCCGCACCAACGACATCGACCGTCCGCTGGCCGCCGAGCACCTCGCCTCCGACGTGATCGGCCTGCTCGAGCACCTCGGTGTCGACAAGGTCGACGTGTACGGCTTCAGCCTCGGTGGCGCCGTCGCCCTGCACCTCGCGGTCCGGCACCCCGAGGTCGTGCGCAAGGTGGTCGTCGGCTCGATCTCCTTCAACGCCGAGGGCACCCGCCAGGAGAACGTCGTGGAGGTCGGTCGCATGACCGTCGACATGATCGCCGGCACCCCGATGGAGCAGGAGTACCGCGCCAAGTCCCCGAACCCCGACGGGCTCCAGGGCCTGCTCGACAAGATCGGCGGCCTGCTCGCCCACAACGAGGGCTTCACCGACGACGAGATCCGTGGCATCGGGGCCCCGACCCTCCTGACCGTCGGCGACTGCGACATGGTCCCGCTGACCCACGCGGTGCGCTTCCTCCAGCTGCGCGGCGGTGACGTCAACGGCGACTTCGTCGGTGTTCCCACGTCGCAGCTCGCCGTCTTCCCCGGGACCACGCACTTCAACGGCATGGCGCGCGCCGACCTGGTGGTCCCGGTCGTCACGACGTTCCTCGACGCCGACCCGGCTCCCTGGCAGGCGCCTGGCGTCGAGTGAGCACTAGCTCGGCAGGGTCGGCCCGGAGACCGGCTCGAAGCAGAACACGACGCCCCACGGGTTGCAGCCGAGCGTGGTCTCGCTGACCGGGGTGGTGGTCTCCACAAGGACCCAGCCGGGGCTGTCGTCCAGGTCGGACGGTCGGCTGCCGTCGATGACGCGGCTGGCGCCGAACCGCGACGGCGTCACGACGCCGTCGGGGCAGGAGCGCTCCCACGGCTCCGCACGGTCGAACGAAGCCGCCTGGCCGCGGTGCACGCTCACCCCGTTGATCGCGACGTCCGCGGCTTCGACGATGTCGAAGTCGCACTGCGCCGGCGCGTCGGCCACGGCGTAGAGGTCCACCGTGCGCACCTCGCAGTCCTGGTAGTAGTCCTGCGCGATCCAGCCCGAGTCGTGCGACGCGATCTCGCACGAGAGCTCGGTGAAGGAGTGCACCGGCTCTCCCAGCTCCGGTTCCGCGGCGGCGAGGGCGGCCCGCACCGCGTCCCTGTCGAGCTCCGCGCCGTGCTGGGACACGGGCAACGCCTCCTCGATGTCGGAGCGGGCCTGGTGCTTGGCCGACGCGACCGCGACCGTGCCGACGACGCCCCTGACGACGTAGACGAGGACGACGAGGGCGAGGAGTCCGAGGAAGCCGAGGCCGACGACACGGAAGAAGGTGCGCATGGCTCAAGTCTCGGGATCCACGACGCTCCCGGCATCCGCACACCTACTCAGGTCTGGCAGGCTCACGGACGATGACGGACCTCCTGGCTGACCTGGTGCAGGCGCGGCTCCCCTGGCTGTCGTCGACGCTGCGCTCCTGGTACGACGAGCCGCGCCTCGCACGTCAGCTCGCCGACGGCCTGGCACCCGAGTCGGGCCGGGTCGGGGACGAGGCGTTCGGGGCCGGGTTCCGGGACGGCGTCGGTCTGGAGATCGGTGAGCCCCTCGACTGGGCCAACCGCGTGGTCGACCTCCCGGACGGCGGCTGGGCGGTCGTGGGCATCCGGTTCCGCGGGCGCGACCTGAAGCGACCGTTCGTCGACGTGGTGGCGACCACCGGGCTGCCGACGCCCGACACGGTCGCGGCCGTCGCCGAGGTGGTGCTGCCGCGCTACGCGGCCTTCGACCCGCTCTGCCTCCGTGTCGACGCCCCCGACCCGGACGCACTCGTCGAGGCCCTCGACGCCGACGACCGCTTCGGCACCAACCGCGTCGACCAGCTCGTCGTCGCCGGTCTCGTGTCCGAGCTCCGAGCGCGCGAGAGCGTCCCGTCGTACCCCCAGGTGGGCCTGCGCCCCGGGGAGCCGGACGTCCTTGCGGAGCGGGTCGACGCGATCTACGCGGAGCTCGACGAGGCCAACCCCGACCTCGCGGAGTGGGCACGGCCCGAGAGCAGGGACACCCTCGCCGAGTGTGCGGAGCAAGGCCTGCTCTTCGAGGTCCTCGCCGACGGGGAGCCGGCCGGGGTGGTCTGCGCCGTCCGCGACGACGACCACGGGATGAGCGGCTTCTGCGTGCAGGAGATCTGCCTCGACAGGCGCCACCTCGGCCGCAGGCTCGCACCGGCGGTCCTGCAGCACCTCCTCGACGCGCTGCCGGCCGGCGAGGGTGACGTCCTGTGGGGCACGATCCACCCGGACAACGCGCCCTCGCTGCGCAACTCGATGTCGATCGGCCGGGAGGTCGTCGGTGGCTACGTCTGGGTCACGCCGGCGGGGCTGCCCGGGATGCCTTGATCAGGTGGAGACGAGGCCGGCGCCGGTGACGTGCATGAGGTCGAGGGCGGTGACCAGGCCGGGCTCGGCGGCGACGACGGCGGGAGCGACGTTCACGAGCCGCATGGCGGTCGTGATCATCCCGGAGATGTTGTGGTCGCCGTGCTCGCCCTTGTGCTGGAAGTCGACGGTCATCATCGGCTCGCCCGTGACCTCGACGCGGTAGCAGCCGTCACCGCCGACGGGCTGCGGCCAGTCGGGGCGCTGCTCGGGATGGGTGCGGGTGACGTGCTCGAGCACCACGCGCGGCACGCCGTCGACCTTGCCGATCACCTCGAACCGCACCGCGCAGCGGGTGCCCTTCGGCACCGCCCCGGAGACGGTGTCGTAGTCGCGCTCCGCCTCCGCGTGCTCGATCGCCTCGTCGAGCGGCTCGTCCAGCGTGAGGTCCAGGCCCGCCGCGATGATGCGCACGACCGAGCCCCAGGCGAGCGAGATGATGCCGGGCGAGAAGAGGTACGGCACGTCGTCGAGCGGCTTGCCGAAGCCGTAGAGGGTCTGGTTGACGAACTCCTGGAAGTACGTCGAGTAGTCGGCGATCTCGGAGACGCGCACCTGGTCGATCCGCTGCGACAGCGACGTGATCACGAGTGGCAGCACGTCGTTGGCGAACCCGGGGTCGATGCCGTTGACGTGCAGCGACGCCTGCCCGGCCTCGGCCGCCTTGGTGATCTTCTCGAGCATGTCAGCGGGGATCACGCCGTGCGGGTACTGCAGGAAGACCGGCCCGCTCGACACGACGTTGATGCCGGCGGCGAGGAGCTCCGCGAACAGGTCCAGGGCACCGAACGGGTCGGCGTCGGTCATGGCCGTGTGCAGGACCACGTCGGGCTCCAACGCGATGAGCGCCGCCTTGTCCTGGGTGGCGGTGACGCCCAGCGGCTCGATCCCGCAGATCTCGCCGACGTCGACGCCCTCCTTGGCGTCGCTGGAGCACCACGCCCCGACCAGCTCGAGGTCGGGTCGCGCCAGGATGCCGGCGATCGCGTGCTTGCCGACGGTGCCGGTCGACCACGCGACCACGCGCAGCTTGTCGCTCATGAGCTCTCCTCTTGCGGGGTCAGGTCAGGAAGGCCGAGGTCGAGGTTGGGCTGGTCGAGGCCGCCGTCGACCTCGACGACCTTGCCGGTGACGTAGCCACCGGCTGCGCTGGCCAGGTAGAGGACGGTCGCCGCGATGTCCTCGACGTCGCCGATGCGCCGCAGCGGCGTGACCGCCTCCATGCCCTGCTTGGTCTCCTCGTGGCTCGCGACGAACTCCAGCGCGGAGGTCATCACCGAGCCCGACGGCGATGGCGTTGACCCGGATCTGCGGGTCGAGGTCGCGGGCGGCCAGCCGCGTCCAGTGCGCGAGCGCGGCCTTGGCGGTGCCGTAGGCGAGGTAGCCGCGCCCCGACAACCGGCCCATCACCGACGAGATGTTGACCACCGCGCCGGCGCTGCCGTGGTCGCGGTCCGCGTGCCGCAGCATCAGGGGTACGGCGCTGCGCGTCAACGCGTGTGCTGTCGAGACGTTCCACCGGAACGCCTCCTCGAGGTAGTCCGGCGTCGTGTCCAGGAAGGCGTTGGGGATCGTGCCTCCGACGTTGTTGACCACGACGTCGAGCCGGCCGAGCTCCTCGAAGGCGGTGGTGGCCAGCCCGGCGACGGCGTCGAGGTCGGACAGGTCGGCCGGCACCACGACGGCCCGTCGACCGGTGGCCTCGATGCGCTGCGCGACGTCCTTGAGCTGGGCGTCGGTGCGCGAGGAGATGAGCACGTCGGCCCCGGCCTCCGCGAGAGCCACCGCCGTACCGGCGCCGATGCCGCGGCCCGCGCCGGTGACCACGGCCACCTGCCCGTCGAGCCGGAAGCGGTCGAGGATGCTCATGAGGGGACTCCGATCGTCAGGGGCTCGGGCTGGTCGAGCACGCAGCGCGTGCCGGTGTAGATCGAGGGCATGCAGCGGTTGCAGTGCGTGCAGGTGGCGCCGGTGGCCTCACCGGAGCGGATCCGGTTGACGAGGTCGGGCTCGCGGAGCAGCGCGCGGCCGATCGCCACCAGGTCGAAGCCCTCCTCCATCGCGAGGTCCATCGACGCCTTGGTGTGGATGCCGCCGAGCAGCATCAGCGGCAGGTCGACGCGCTGGCGGAAGCGACGTGCGTGGGGCAGCAGGAACGCCTCCTCGTAGGGGTACTCCTTGAGGAAGCCCCGGCCGACGGTCCGCATCCCCCACCTCACCGGCAGCGGCATCTGCTCGGTGAACTCGCGCAGCGGCACCGGGCCGCGGAAGAAGTACATCGGGTTCATCAGGCTCGAGCCCGCGGACAGCTGGATGGCGTCGAGGGTGCCCTGCTCCTCGAGCATCGAGGCGAGCTCGAGAGCGTCGTCGACCCGCAGCCCGCCGCGGACGCCGTCGGTCATGCCGAGCTTCACGTGCACCTCGGCCTCGTCGCCGACCTCGTCTCGCACCGCCCGGACCACGCGGAGCGGGAAGCGCACCCGGTTGTCGAGCGAGCCGCCGTAACGGTCGCGGCGCCGGTTGGTGTTCGGGCTGAGGAAGGAGCTGAGCAGGTAGCCGTGGCCCAGGTGGATCTCGAGCGCGTCGAAGCCGGCGCGCACCGCGAGCCGGACGCCGGCGACGTAGTCGCGCAGCACCCGGTCGAGGTCGGCCTCGCTCGCCCTGCGCACCATCTGCATGCTCAGCGGGCTCGGCATCGCGGACGGCGCGATCGCGTGCACCCCGTTGGACCGTCCGTTGGCCACCGCGCCGGCGTGCCCGATCTGGGCGCAGGCCGCGACGCCCTCCTCGTGGACGGCCTCGGTGAGCCGGGTCAGCCCGGGCAGTGCCTCCTCGCGGAGGTGCACCTGCTCGCGGTGCGTGCGCCCCTCGGGCGACACCGCGACGTAGGCCATCGTCGTCATCCCGACGCCGCCGCATGCGATCGTGCGGTGGAAGTCGACGAGCTCGTCGGTGACGAGCCCGTCCGGCGTCCGGCCCTCGAAGGTGGCCGCCTTGACGACCCGGTTGCGCAGCGTCAGCGGACCCAGGGTGACGGGGTCCAGCACGGACGGGCGCAGCACCCGAAAACTGTAACAGGTTCTAGTTCTTGGCGTCGCGGTGCTCGGCGACGCTCAGGGGGTCAGGCGGGGCGGCTCGCCATCGTCACGACGCCCTTGACGACGTCACGGAGGAGCAGGGCCATCTCTCGAACCAGCACGTGGACTCCCTGGGGTCGGAGGGCGGCCCGACGGAGGGCTCGCAGGCAGGGTGTACCCCGTCCGGCGGACCCCTAACCCCAACTTCTGTGCAGAAAGTGCGAGACCGGGGTCGGCTCAGGTGCCGAGCTCGTCGTCCAGCCGGGCGATCTGGCCGTTGATCAGCGGGAGCAGGGGGCTCGTTGCGCCGATCGCGAACCGCTGCGCGATCCACATCTCGTAGTCGTCGCTCCCCCACGTCGACCGGGTCCACCGCGCCATCAGGTCCGGGGAGCGCTGCTCGAGGACCGCGGAGCGCAGGGCGGTCTCCACCTCCTCACGAAGGCGGACCACCCCCGGGGCGCCCGAGCGCGGCAGCAGCGGTCCGCGGTAGGCACGCATCGCTCCCGCGACGTCGCCGGTCGCGAGCGTGGCCTCGACCGAGAGCCAGTCGCCGGCCAGCGTCGCGAGCAGGCGGTACGGGCGCGACGCGAGGAGGTCCTCGCCCAGGAGGTGCTTGAGCCGGTTCATCTCGGCACGGAGCGTCGAGTCGGCGTTGCCGTCCTCGTAGAGCAGAGCGGCCAGCTCGTCGCCGCTCAGGCCCGCCGGCGAGCACGCCAGCAGCAGCAGGATCTCGGAGTGACGCGGGCTGAGCCGCAGGGTGCGTCCGTCACCCGGGCCCGCGCGGACGGTGAGCAGGGCCTCCGAGCGGCCGAGCGACTGGAGGTCGACGCGCAGTCCGTGCGCCTGCTCGTGGACCGCGGGGACCCGGCTGAGCAGGGTGCGGGCCAGCTCCGACTCCGCCATCCGCGCGGCGGCACGGACCAGGGCCACGGCCTGGGGGCCGACCACCTCGACGCCCCCGGTGATGTCCAGGACGCCGAGGATCTGCGACGTCGTCGGGTCGTGGATCGGCGAGGCGGCGCAGCTCCAGCGGCGTACGTTCTCGCGGTAGTGCTCCGCGCCGAGGACCGTGGTCGTCCGGTCCAGGGCCAGCGACAGCCCGGGCGCGTTCGTGCCCGCCACGCGCTCGTCCCAGTTGGAGCCCTCGACGAAGCCGATCGAGTCGGCCTTGCGGAGCGTGTCGTTCGCGCCGCACACCCAGAGCAGCTGCCCAGCGGCGTCGGAGACCGCCATGATCGCACCGGTGTCGCGGGCCGCCTGGCCCAGCACGTCGTCGAGCACCGGGAAGACCTCGGCCAGCGGGTGCGCCTCGCGGTAGTCCCCCAGCTCGTCCTCGGGGAGGGTGATCGGGGCGGCGTCGCTGTCGACGAGCACCCCCGCAGCCGCCGAGCGGTGCCAGCTCTCGGCGACCTCGACCCTCATGGCGTCGGACACGGGGCCAGCACACCACACCGCACCAAGCCGTCACCAGGGCCGGGAGCGCGCCCCTCCAGCACGGTCAGCGGCGGGTGCTGACCTGACCCTCCGCCTCCGCCAGGATCTCGACGAACCGCGCCCCCAGCCGGACGTCGAGCGGGTGCGGCCGGCCGGCCTCGACCGACGCAGCCAGCTCCTGCGCGGCCACGGCGAGCGCGGTCACCTCGTCGGTGGACGAGCGCGACGGCATCGCCGTCACCCCGGACTCGCCCCACACGCTCATGGACACCCCGCCTGCCGACGGCGGGGCGAACTGCGTGAGGGACACCGTGCTGGTCGCGCCGCCGTCGTGCACGAGCACGAGGTGCACCAGGTCGGCCGCACCGCCGACGGCGTGCACGCGGGTGACCGGTCCGAGCAGGAAGGTGAACCACGCCAGGGCGTGCGGGCCGAGGTCCCACAGCGCGCCCTGGTCGCGCCGCCAGGACGACTCCCCGAACACGTTGCCCGGCGCGTCGAGGTCGCCGAGCCACTGCGCGGTGCCGCCGAGCCAGCCTCCCGCCTGCGCGGCCGCGTCGAACCACGGCCGCGAGCCGGGCGAGAAGAGGTCGGTGAAGAACACGACGGACCGGACGTCGTTCTCGGCGGCCACGGCGGTGAGCTCGCGCGCGGCGTCGACCGTGGTCGCGACGGGCTTGTCGAGGAGGAGGTGCTTGCCGGCCCGCGCGGCCCGCAGCGCGAGGGTGGCCTGCACGTCCGGAGGTACGGCGAACGCCACGGCGTCGACGTCGTCGAGAAGAGCACCCAGGTCGTCGTAGGCCGGGACGCCGAGGGCCCCGGCGACCTCCTGGGCACGGCCGAACCGGCGTCCCCACACTCCGCGGAGCTCCTGCCCCTCGGCGGCCAGCAGGCCGGGGCCGTGCGCGATCTCTGCCCAGGGGCCGGTGCCGACGAGTCCGAATCTCATGACCCTCTCCTGTCCTGGGTGATCGCCGCACAAGTCTGCCCCCACCGCTCCTCGGAAGGGTGACCCGGCCAGGGGTTTCGCGAATTCGCGAATCGGGCATTTCCCATGTGCCGCACCTGGGTCTCGGACATCCCCGTGCTCCTGATGCCGGCGCGCACCCGCCAGTGGACACCAGGAGAGGACGCACGATGAGTGCAGACGAGAAGGGCCTGTCAGCCGAGGAGCTCGCCACCGAGGGCGTGACCGCGCTCCCGGACAAGGAGGTCGTCTCGATCCTCGACCTCAACGCGGACATCGACCTGGCCATCGACGCCGCCGCACCGATCGACCTCGCCGTGGCGGCCAACGCCAACGTGGCCGCACCCATCGACGCCGCTGTCGGTGCCAACGTGCTCTCGGTCGGTTCCAGTGCGCAGGCGCTCGCCGACCAGGGCGTCATCATCGACCAGGGGCTCGACGCGGACGCCACCGCGAGCTCCGCCCAGGACTCGGTCATCGACCAGGGCGGCGCGGCAGACGGCGCGGCAGACGGGGCGGCAGCCGGTGCCACGCCGGTCGAGCCTCTCGTGGCCGGCGACGACTCCGGCGCTGCCGCCGGTGTGCTGCCGGACACCGGCGACGTGACCGGTGGCCTGCCGGCCGACCTTCCCGGCGACGTGCCCGGCGACGTGCCCGGCGACGTCACCGACGGTGTCGGTGGGGCCGTCGACGGAGTGGGCGACACGATCTCCGGCGTCGACGCGTCCGGGGCGCTGAGCGGCAACCTGCTCGACGTGAACGTCAACGTGGACGCCGACGCCGGCATCTCGGCACCGATCGCGGGGGCCGTCGCGGCCAACGCCAACGTCGCCGCGCCCATCGACGCCGCCGTGGCCGCCAACATCGGGTCCGTCGACTCGGACGCGGTCGCTGTCGCCCAGCAGGACGCGATCATCAACCAGGACATCACCGGCAGCGCGGACGCCACCACCTCGCAGCAGTCGGACATCCAGCAGCCCGCCGACGACGCCGGCGCCGCTCAGTGATCCTGGCCGACGAGCGGCGGTCGGGCATCCTGCCCGCCGCCGCTGCCTGACTCCTCGGTTCGGGGGACCGCGTGACGCTCATCGACGAGGTACCCGTCCGCCCGGACGACCTCCGGCTCATCGGCGAGATGCCAGGCTCGGGCTACCGCGTGCCGCCGGCGCTCGTGCGCCGTGGTGACGGCCAGACGCTGCAGCTGACGCCCCTGCTGTACGCCGTGCTCGAGGCCACGGACGGCGCCCGCTCGTGCGAGCAGATCGCCCACGCGGTCTCGGAGCGCCTCGGGAAGACCGTCTCGACCGACAACGTGCACACCCTGGTCGACGAGCACCTGCGCCCGCTCGGGCTGCTGATGCGGGCCGACGGGGAGCAGCCGGAGCTGCGTCGCAGCAACCCGCTCCTCGGACTGCGGATGAAGGTCGCCGTCACCGACCCGGCGGCGACGCGACGGCTGACCGACCCGTTCCGCGTCCTGTTCCACCCCCTGGTGTGGGTGCCGCTGCTCGCGGTCTTCGGGTGGGTCTCGTGGTGGCTGCTGCTCGACAAGGGCCTCGCGTCGGCGACGTACCAGGCCTTCCGCAGCCCCGGGCTGCTCCTGCTCGTCGTCGCGGTGACCGTGGTGTCGGCGGGGTTCCACGAGTTCGGGCACGCTGCCGCAGCACGCAAGGGCGGCGCGCAGCCGGGGGTGATGGGCGCGGGGGTGTACCTCGTCTGGCCGGCGTTCTACACCGACGTGACCGACAGCTACCGACTCGGCCGGGTGGGTCGGCTGCGGACGGACCTCGGCGGGCTGTACTTCAACGCGGTCGTCGCGGTGGCCATCGCCGCGGCGTGGTGGGGCACCGGGTGGACGCGTTGCTGCTCGTCGTGGCCACGCAGGTGCTGCAGATGGTCCGGCAGCTCACCCCGCTCGTGCGCTTCGACGGCTACCACGTGCTGGCCGACCTGACCGGGGTGCCCGACCTCTACCCGCGGATCGGTCCGACCCTGACCTCGCTCTGGCCGACCAGGTGGCACGACCCCAAGGCCGCCGAGCTCAAGCCCTGGGCCCGCACCGTCATCACCGTGTGGGTGGTGGCGGTCGTGCCGCTGCTGGCGTTCACCCTGCTGACGATGGTGCTCACGCTGCCGCGGATCGTCGGCACGGCGTGGGCGAGCGTGTCCCGCGAGTGGGACGTGCTCACCGCCGCGATCGGCGACATGGAGCTCGTCGACGCGGGTGCGGCGCTGGTCGGCGTGATCGCCTTCGGCTTCCCCGTGCTCGCGGTCGGCGTCCTGCTGACGCGCATGGGACGCAGCGCAGCGCGTTCGACGCTGCGCGCCACGGAGGGCCGGCCGGCCCGTCGGGCGACGGCCGGGGTGCTGGCGCTGGCTCTCCTCGCCGGTCTCGTCTGGGCGTGGTGGCCGGACGAGCAGCGCTACCGGCCCGTGCTCCCGTTCGAGGGCGGCACGCTCGCGCAGGCAGCGACAGCGCCGCTGGCCCGAGCGGGCGTGACGGTGCCGAGCGGGTCCTCCTCCCTGGAGGGTGGCTACGCCACCACGGTCCTCCCCGCGGACACGCCCCTCCCGACGCAGGACCACCCGATGCCCGCGCTGGTGCTGGTGCCGCACACGGACGACGGCGTCGCGGGAGAGCCCGGTGACGACGCCGCGACCGGGCACGGCGCGACGACCGGCGGCGTCGAGGCGCCGACCTGGGTCTTCCCGTTCGACCAGCCGCTGCCCCCAGGTGAGGGCGACAACCAGGCCCTCGCCGTCAACACCACCGACGGCACCGTCACCTATGACGTCGCCGTCGCGATGGTGTGGGTCACCGGCGAGGACGTCGACAACACCAACGAGGCCATGGCCGCCGCGAGCTGCTCGGACTGTGCCGCGGTGGCGGTCGCCTTCCAGGTGGTGGTGATCGTCGGGGACGCCGACGTGGTCGTCCCGCAGAACCTCGCCACGGCCGTGAACTACGACTGCTTCCGGTGCATCACCGCCGCCATCGCCAGCCAGCTCGTGGTGACCGTCGACGCCCTCCCCGGTGAGGAGCAGATGGTCGCACTCCAGGACCTCTGGCAGGAGATCGTGGCGTTCGCCGGCACCATCCCCACGCTCAGCCTGGCCGACATCCAGGCGCACCTGGCCGACTACCAGCAGCAGGTCCTCGACATCCTGGGCATCGTCACCGAGGAGTCCGGCAGCCCCACCCTGACGCCGTCCTCGTCGCCGACACCGATCGGCACGCCGACCGACTCGGCGACGGGTTCCGCGACGGGTTCCGCGATCCCGTCGGCGACACCCGACGGCAACGCCCCCTCGGCCGGCACCGGCAGCGACCCGGGTGCGTCAGGGAGCGACGGGTCGCCCGAGCAGGCTTCGCAGACCCCGGACGAGAGCTCGGGTGCGTCGCCGTCCTCGACGTCGACCGACCCAGCGGATGACGCGGCGCCACCCACCTCAGAGCCGTCTCCGACGGGGGCCGCGACCCCCTGAGCAGCACGCGCCGCAATGCGCCGAAACCGGGACACGACACGTGACCGCTGGGACGATTGGGGAGGAGTACCGCACCCGGTCACCTCGTCGTGCACCACCCCGTCGACCGAGGAAGGGCCACGCGGTCCGAGAGGTGTGCATGACGCAGGTGACCCCCGCGCGGGGGCCGAGCAGCGACGGCAGCACCGCAGACCAGGCCTGGCTCCGTGCCGTTGGCGGCCTCGCGGTGGCGGTCGGCTGCGCCCTCGTGCTGCTCTACCCGGACCCCGACGGAGCCGTCCGCCCGGCGGCGTACCAGACGGTCATCATCGGCACCGCCCTCGTGGCCTGCATCGGCGCGCTGCGCACCCGTGCGACCACGCCGTTCCCGTTCATGGTCGCGGCCGGCCTCGGCCTCTCGGCCGCGGGCGACTTCCTCTGGCAGGTCTACGCGTGGCGGGGGTCCGCCCCGGACGTGTCGGTCGCGGACGCGCCGTACCTCCTCAGCTACGTCGTCCTCATCGGCGCCGTCCTCCTCGGGCTGACCCGCTCACGGACCCGCCACATCGACGTCGACGGCCTCATCGACGCGCTCACGGTCGTGTCGGTGAGCGTGCTGGTGTTCTGGTACGTGTCGATCGACGACATCGTCAGCGACACCTCGGTGTCCCCCTTCGTGCGGTCGGTGTGGGCGTCGTACCCGGTGCTCGACGCCGTCCTCCTCGCGCTCGTGCTGCGCGCGCTCACCCGGCGGAACACCCGGGCGGTCGTCGGGTTCGCCTTCGCGCTCGGCGTGGGGTGCTGGCTGGCGTCCGACGCCGCCTACCTCGCGCTGAACATGTCCGGGTCGTTCTCGGCCCTGCTCGACACCGGCTGGATGGTGGGCGCCGCGCTGATGATGGGCAGCGCCTGGCGTCGTCCCGTCGAGACCGCCCCGAGCGTGCTCCGCGACGAGACGCGCAGCCGGGTGCTCGAGCAGGTCGCCATCGCGATCCTGCCGCTCCTGGTGCCACCGATCCTGCTCCTGGTCAGCGCGCTTCGCGGGGACGGGGCGACCCCGTGGGCGCCGCTCACCGGCATGACCGTGCTGGTCGGCCTCGCGCTCGTGCGCACCATGCGACTGCTGCGCTCCGAGGCGCAGGCGCGCGCCGATGCCCACGCGAGCCGCCGCCACTACGCGCGCCTCGCCGCCAACAGCTCCGACGCCGTGATCGTCGTCGGGGCCGACCGGCACGTGACCGAGCACTCGCCCCAGCTCGCGGCGCTGCTCGGCTACCGCGGCACCAGCGAGGGCGTCGACCTCGCCGAGGTGCTCAACGTCGCGGACCCCTCCGGCGTCGCCGGTGCCTTCGCGACGTCCCTGGACTCCCCCGGCGAGGTGGTCGTCGCCGAGGTGCTCGTGTCCGACCCCGAGGTCGCCGGGCGTGCGCACTGGGTCGGGATGCGCCTGGTCAACCTGCTCGACGACCGCGACATGCGCGGGATCGTCGTCGCGCTCTCCGACATCAGCGCCCGCAAGGAGATCGAGGACGAGCTCGCCTCGGCACGCGACGCCGCGCTCGCCGCCTCCCGCGCCAAGTCGGCCTTCCTCGCCAACATGAGCCACGAGATCCGCACCCCGATGAACGGCGTCATCGGGCTCACCGGGCTGCTGCTCACCACGCCGCTCGACGACCGTCAGCACCAGTACGCCGACGGCGTCCGGAACGCCGGCGAGGCCCTGCTCACGATCCTCAACGACATCCTCGACTTCTCGAAGATCGAGGCCGGCGAGCTGACGCTCGAGGCGATCGACTTCACCCTCGTCGAGGTGGTGGAGGAGGTGGGCGAGCTCATCGCCGCCGCCGCGCAGACCAAGGACCTCGAGCTCCTGGCCTACTGCTCGCCCGCGCTCCCCGTCGCGCTCCGCGGCGACCCGTCCCGGCTCCGGCAGGTGCTGCTCAACCTCGCGTCCAACGCGGTGAAGTTCACCGACGTGGGCGAGGTCGTGGTCGCCGCCCACCTCGACGGCGACACCGAGGTCGACGGCGAGCCCGCCGTCCTGGTCCGCTTCGAGGTCACCGACAGCGGCATCGGCATCGCCCAGGAGGACCAGAACCGCCTCTTCGACCCGTTCTCGCAGGCCGACTCCTCCACGACGAGGAAGTACGGCGGCACCGGGCTCGGCCTGGCGATCTGCAGCCAGCTGGTCGAGGCCATGGGTGGCGAGATCGGCGTCGACAGCGCCCCCGGCGAGGGGTCGGTGTTCTGGTTCACCCTGCCGTTCACGGTCACCCCGCTCGGCGACGCACCTGACCTCCGCCGCGAGACCAGGGACGACGAGCTCGCCGGGTCGCGGGTGCTGGTCGTCGACGACAACCAGACCAACCGGCTGATCCTCGCCGACCAGCTCGCAGCGTGGGGCATGAGGTCGGCCGGCGTCGACGGCGCCACCGCGGCGATCGAGCGGCTCGAGGACGCCGTGCGCGAGGGCAGTCCGTTCGACCTCGTCGTTCTCGACATGTGCATGCCCGACGTGGACGGCCTCGCGCTCGCCCGCCTCATCCAGGCACACCCGCAGCTCCGGGACGTCCCGAGGGTGCTGCTGACCAGCGGCGCCGACATCGCGAGCCACGAGGCGGCCGGCGCCGGCATCGGCGCCCGGCTCACCAAGCCGGTGCGGCTCTCCCAGCTCCACCGGGCCCTCGGACACGTGCTGCACGTGGCGCGCTCCCAGGACGAGGCTGTCGCCGAGGTGGTGGCCAGGACGCCGAGTCGCGGACACGTGCTCGTGGTCGAGGACAACGAGATCAACCAGCTCGTCGCGCAAGGCATCCTCGAGCACCTCGGGTTCACCGTCGACCTGGTCGAGGACGGGCAGCAGGCGCTCGACGCGTGGGCCCGCACGCCGTACGACGTGGTGATGATGGACTGCCAGATGCCGGTCATGGACGGCTTCCAGGCCACCGAGGAGATCCGCCGGGCCGAGGGGACCTCCCGGCACACGCCGATCATCGCGATGACGGCCGGTGCGGTCGAGGGCGACCGGGAGAAGTGCCTCGACGCCGGGATGGACGACTATGTGTCGAAGCCGGTGACGCCCGCCGACGTCGAGGCCGCGATCAACCGGTGGGTGCAGGTCACGACCTGAGTGCGGGCACGGCGCCGACCGCGAGGATCGCGTCCTGGACCCGGTCGCCGAAGGCGGTGTGGCCGGCCTGGGTCAGGTGCAGCTCGTCCGGCAGGTAGGACAGCGACCACGACGCCGTACGCACGTAGGGGATGCCGTGCCTCTCGGCGATCTTCGCGAGGAGGTGGTCGACGCGGCCCACGGCGTACGCGCGGCGCGGCGCCATCGGCGGACCGACCATGACCACGCGCTGCCCGACGAGCTCGTGCAGGGCTTCGACGAGTCCCTTCCGGACCTCCGCGTTGGGCACGTCGTACTCGTTGAGGCCGCCTTGGAGCACGACCAGCGACGGGTCGGCGCCGAGCGCGCGAGCGACGCGGTGGTAGTAGGCCTCGTCCCTGCACGGGCTCGCTGCGTCGGAGAAGCCGGACCCGGCGAAGCCGTCGACCACGACGGTTCCGGTCAGCCGCGACGGCCAGGACACGCGGGCGTCCTCGAGGCCGAGGCCCTGGGAGTAGGAGTCGCCGATCACGGCCACGGTCGGACCGGTGCCTGCGACGGCCGTGCGGCGCTGCTCGGAGTCGACGGCGATCGTGTGGCAGCGCTCGGCCGCGGTCGGCTGGGCGTGGCTGGACGCGCCGACGGCGACGACGGTGACCAGGCCTGCGACCGCCGCGAGCACCGCGCCCGCAGCAGTGACGGCCCAGCGCCGACCCCTGACCTGCCCCATGTCCCTCGACCCCCGAGTCGCCCCGAATCCCCCATGAAACAAGGCGAATCGTATGTCGCGGGCAGCCCGGACAAGCCTACTCAAGCCGTTCGTCCGTGAGGTCAGGAGGAAGGTCCCGGGTGGCCTCGTAGCCTGGCCGCATGGAGCTCATCGACATCTCGGTCCCGGACGGCACGGCCGAGGCGTACGTCGCCCGCCCCCCGAGCGGCCACGGGCCCGGCGTGCTGTTCTTCATGGACGCGATCGGGTTGCGCCCGCAGATCGCCGCGATGGCGGACCGGATCGCGTCGTGGGGGTACGTCGTGCTCGCGCCCAACGTGCTCTACCGCGACGGCTCGGCCGCGGAGACCTCCCCGGACGTCGATCTCCTCGACGGCGAGGCCCGCGACGTGTTCTTCGAGGGCGCCATGAGGAGGGTCCGGGCGCTGACCCCGGACAAGGCGGTGCCCGACATCGCGGCGTACCTCGAGGCGCTGCGCACGCTCCCGGACGTCGGGGCGGGGCCGGTCGGCACCACGGGCTACTGCATGGGGGCGCGGCTCGCCGTCCGCGCCGCGACCGGCCACCCCGACGACGTCGCCGCCGCCGGCGGCTTCCACGGCGGCGGCCTCGTCATCGACGACGACGACAGCCCGCACCGGGGACTGCCCGCGGCGCGGGCCGAGTTCGTGTTCGGCCACGCCGACAACGATCGCTCGATGCCGCCCGAGGCCGTCGAGGCCCTCGGCGCCGCCCTCGCCGACGCCGGCCTCACCGCGACCAACGAGGTCTACCCCGGCGCAGGCCACGGCTACACGATGGCCGACACCGCCGTCTTCGACGAGTCCGCGACCGAACGCCACTTCACCGAGCTCCAGGCCCTCTTCTCCCGCACCCTCTGACGCCGAGACGGGAGAAGCTCGAGAACAAGTCGGCCGAGTCGGGAGAAGCTCGACGCGTGTCGTCGAGCTTCTCCCGTCTCGGCGTCGATCTTCGTCGAGTTTCTCCCGTCTCGGCGGTCTCAGGAGAGGCCGACGATGGTGCCGTCGTCGAGGAGGTCGATGTGGTCGGAGGCCGGGACGACGGGGAGGCCGGGCATGGTCATGACGTCGCCGCAGACCATGACCACGAACCCGGCGCCGGCCGAGAGGCGGACCTCGCGGACGTTGAGCGCGTGGCCCGAGGGTGCCCCGCGAAGCGTCGCGTCGGAGGAGAAGGAGTACTGCGTCTTCGCGATGCAGACGGGCAGGTGGCCGTAGCCGTCGGCCTCGATGCGCTCGAGGCGTCGCTTCGCCTTGGCGTCCCAGGTGACCTCGGCGGCACCGTAGAGGCGTGACGCCACGGTCTCGACCTTCTCCTTGAGCGACAGCTCGTCGGGGTAGGTGAACCCGAAGGTCTGCGCCGGCTCGCTGTCGAGCGTCGCGAGGACACCCTTGGCGAGGTCGGTCGCCCCGGTGCCGCCGTCGGCGAAGTGGGTGGCCGGGAAGGCCTCGACGCCCTCCTCGGCGACGAGGTCGACCACGCGCGAGACCTCCGCGTCGGTGTCGCTCGGGAAGCGGTTGATCGCGACGACGCAGGGCACGCCGTACACCTCCCGGATGTTGTGCAGGTGCCGACGCAGGTTCTCCATGCCCCGGTCGATCGCGCCGAGGTCCTCCGTCTGGAGGTCCGGTACGGCGACGCCGCCGTGGTACTTGAGCGCCCGGACCGTCGCGACCACGACCGCGGCGTCGGGACGCAGCCCCGACTTGCGGCACTTGATGTCGACGAACTTCTCCGCGCCCAGGTCGGCACCGAAGCCGGCCTCGGTGACGACGAAGTCGGCGAGGCGCAGGCCGGCGCGGGTCGCGATCACCGACGAGCACCCGTGCGCGATGTTCGCGAAGGGACCGCCGTGCACGAAGGCCGGCGCGTGCTCGAGCGTCTGCACCAGGTTGGGCATGAGGGCGTCGCGGAGGATGACCGTCATCGCGCCGTCGGCCTTGAGGTCGCGCGCGGTGACCGGGGCCTTGTCGCGGGTGTAGCCGACGACGATGTCGCCGATCTTCCTCTTCAGGTCGGCCCACGACTCGGTGAGGCAGAAGATCGCCATGATCTCCGACGCCACGACGATGTCGAAGCCGTCCTCACGCGGGTACCCGTTGGCGACACCGCCGAGCGCGACGGTGATCTGGCGCAGCGCGCGGTCGTTGAGGTCGACGACCCGCTTCCAGGTGATGGTGCGGACATCGATGCCCAGCGTGTTGCCGTGGTGGACGTGGTTGTCGATCAGCGCGGCGAGCAGGTTGTTCGCCGCCGCGATCGCGGTGAAGTCACCGGTGAACTGCAGGTTGATGTCGGACATCGGCACGACCTGCGCGTAGCCACCGCCGGCGGCACCGCCCTTCATGCCGAACACCGGGCCCATCGACGGCTCGCGCAGGCACGCCATCGCCTTGTGCCCGAGGCCGTGCAGGGCGTCGGTGAGACCGACGGTGGTGGTGGTCTTGCCCTCGCCCGCGGGCGTCGGCGAGATCGCCGTCATGAGGATGAGCTTGCCCAGCGGGCGGTCCTCGAGCGTCTTGAGGTAGTTGAGCTGGACCTTGGCCTTGTCGTGGCCGAACGGCACGAGGTGCTCCGGCTCGATGCCGAGGCTGTCCCGAGCCACGTCGGTGATCGGTCGGAGGGTCGCCGCGTTGGCGATCTCGATGTCGGAGAGCACAGGGGGGCCTTTCTGGAGCAGTGACGTCGTTGTCGGTGGTGCAGGATCAGGCGCTCGCAGCGGAGGCGTCGATCACGATCGGGTCGAGCTGGCCCGGGTCGCGCGCGATCTCCTCGGTGAGCTGATGTCGCATCCGGGGGTCCCAGAAGCTGGTGATGTGGGTCGCGAACGCCGACGCCGCCTCCTCCGCCGGGAGGTGGCCGAACTGGCGGGCGATGTCGTTGGCCAGCCTCACGACCGGAGGCTCACCCGCGTGGCCGGTCCCGAGGCGTTGCTCAGCCACGACCACTCACGGCGGGCTCCGGCCGGTCCGCCGCGACGGCGTCCACCTGCTCGCCGGCCCGGGCGAGGCCGACCTGCACGGCCGTCACCTTGTACTCCGGGCAGTTGGTCGCCCAGTCGGAGTTCTCGGTGGTGACCACGTTGGCGCCGCTGACCGGGTGGTGGAACGTCGTGTAGACGACGCCCACCGGCATCCGGTCCGACAGAACCGCGCGCATGGTCGTGGCGCCGACCCGGCTGCTCAGCGTGATGATCTCGCCGTCGTCGATGCCCCGGACCTCGGCGTCGTGCGGGTGGATCTCGAGGACGTCCTCGCCGTGCCAGGTGACGTTGGCCGTGCGCCGCGTCTGCGCACCCACGTTGTACTGCGACAGGATCCGCCCGGTGGTCAGGATCAGCGGGTAGCGGCGGGTGCTGCGCTCGGTGGTCGCGACGTACGGCGTGGGCACGAACCTGCCGAGGCCGCGCGCGAAGGTCTCCTCGTGCATGATCGGCGTGCCGTCGGGGTGCTCGGCGTTGCACGGCCACTGCACGCTGCCGACCTCGTCGAGCTTCTTGAAGGAGACGCCCGCGAAGGTGGGGGTGGTCGAGGCGATCTCGTCCATGATCTGGCTCGCGCTGTCGTAGTGCATGTCGTGGCCCATCGCCTGCGAGATCTCGCAGGCGACCTCCCACTCGTGCTTGCCGGTCTTCGGCGGCATCACCGGGCGCACGCGGTTGATGCGCCGCTCGGCGTTGGTGAAGGTGCCGTCCTTCTCGAGGAACGACGTGCCCGGGCAGCAGCACGTGCGCGAACTTCGCGGTCTCGTTGAGGAACAGGTCCTGGACGACGAGGAGGTCGAGCGACGCGAGGGCGGCGTGCACGTGGCCGGTGTTCGGGTCGGACTGCGCCATGTCCTCGCCCTGCACGAACATCGCCCGGAAGGTGCCGTCGAGGGCGGAGTCGAACATGTTCGGGATCCGCAGGCCCGGCTCCGCGAGGATCGTGGTCCCCCAGAGCTGCTCGTAGGTCGCGCGCACCATCGGGTCGGAGACGTGGCGGTAGCCGGGCAGCTCGTGCGGGAAGGACCCCATGTCGCAGGAGCCCTGCACGTTGTTCTGGCCCCGCAGCGGGTTGACGCCGACACCGCGGCGGCCGATGTTGCCGGTGGCCATCGCGAGGTTCGCCATGCCCATGACCATCGTCGAGCCCTGGCTGTGCTCGGTGACGCCGAGGCCGTAGTAGATCGCCGAGTTGGGGCCCGCGGCGTACATCCGGGCGGCGGCGCGGACGTCCTGGGCCGGTACGCCGGAGACGGCCTCGAGCGACTCGGGGCTGTTCTCCGGCTGGGCCACGAACTCGGCCCACTCGGCGTAGCCCTCGCGTGCGGCTCGGCGACGAAGTCCTTGGCCTCGAGGCCCTCGGTGACCACGACGTGGGCGAGCGCGTTGACGACGGCCACGTTGGTGCCGGGCTGCGAGCTGGAGGTGGTGCTGCGCCTGCGACGTGCGGGGTGCGCACCAGGTCGATGCGACGCGGGTCGATGACGATGAGCTTGGCGCCCTCGCGCAGCCGGCGCTTCATCCGCGACGCGAAGACCGGGTGGCCGTCGGTCGGGTTGGCGCCGATGACGACCATGACGTCGCACTCGTCGACGGACTTGAAGTCCTGGGTGCCGGCCGAGGTGCCGAAGGTCTGCTTGAGGCCGTAGCCGGTGGGGCTGTGGCAGACCCGCGCGCAGGTGTCGACGTTGTTGTTGCCGAAGGCGCCGCGCACCATCCGCTGGACGGCGTAGACCTCTTCGTTGGTGGTGCGCGACGACGTGATGCCGCCGATGGCGCCCTGGCCGTGCTCGGCCTGGATCTCCTTGAACCGCCTTGCCACGAAGGAGATCGCCTCGTCCCACGAGGCCTCGCGCCACTCGTCGGTGATCGACTCGCGCATCAGCGGCGTGAGCACCCGGTCGGGGTGGCTGGCGTAGCCGAACGCGAAGCGGCCCTTGACGCACGAGTGGCCCTCGTTGGCGCCGCCGTCCTTGGACGGGGTCATCCGCACCAGCTCGTTGCCGCGCAGCTCGGCGTTGAACGAGCAGCCGACGCCGCAGTAGGCGCAGGTGGTGCTTCACGGTGCGCGTCGGCATGCCGAGCTCGATGACCGTCTTCTCCTGGAGCGTCGAGGTCGGGCAGGCCTGCACGCAGGCGCCGCACGAGACGCACTCGGAGTCGAGGAACGACTCCTCCATGCCGGCGCTGACCTTGGAGTCGAAGCCGCGACCGGAGATGGTCAGGGCGAAGGTGCCCTGCACCTCGTCGCACGCGCGCACGCAGCGCGAGCAGGCGATGCACTTGCTCGGGTCGAAGTCGAAGTAGGGGTTCGACGTGTCCTTCTGGGCGTCGAGGTGGTTCTCCCCGGCGTACCCGTAGCGGACGTCGCGCAGCCCGACCACGCCGGCCATGTCCTGCAGCTCGCAGTCGCCGTTGGCCGGGCAGGTGAGGCAGTCCAGCGGGTGGTCGGAGATGTAGAGCTCCATGACGTTGCGGCGCAGCTTGCCGAGCCTCTCGGTCTGCGTCTTGACCGCTCATGCCGTCGGCGACGGGGAGCGTGCAGGACGCGGGGGTGCCCTTGACCCCGTCGACCTCGACGAGGCACAGCCGGCAGGAGCCGAACGCCTCGAGGCTGTCGGTCGCGCACAGCTTGGGCACGTCGACCCCGGCGAGCGCGGCGGCGCGCATCACCGAGGTGCCCTGCGGGCACCTCCACGGTCTGGCCGTCGATCTGCAGGGCCACGGTCTCGCCGGCGCGTGCCGGCGTGCCGAGGTCGCGTTCTTCGAGCAGGCTCATCTCGCTGACCTCCGTCGGTGCAGGGTGGCGGTCCGCATGACGGTCGTCGTCGCGGCTGCCGAACGCGGCGGGCGGGGTGGTGCCCGGCCGGTCGAAGTCCTCGGGGAAGTGCCGGATCGCGCTGCGCACGGGCATCGGGGTCAGCCCGCCCATCGCGCAGAGGGACCCGTCGGTCATCGTGTCGCACAGGTCGTCGAGCACGACGAGGTTCAGCTGCCGGTCGCGGCCCTCGATGATCTTGTCGATCACCTCGACGCCGCGGCGCGAGCCGATCCGGCAGGGCGTGCACTTGCCGCACGACTCCTCGGCGCAGAACTCCATCGCGAAGCGCGCCTGCACGGCCATGTCGACGGTGTCGTCGAAGACGACGACGCCGCCGTGCCCGACCATCGCGCCGGCCTCGGCGAACGCTTCGTAGTCCATCGGCAGGTCGATGCCGTCGGCGGGCAGGTAGGCGCCGAGCGGGCCGCCGACCTGGACCGCGCGGACCGGGCGGCCGTTGGCGGTGCCGCCGCCCCAGTCCTCCGACGAGCTCGCGCAGCGTGACGCCGAAGTCGGCCTCGACGATGCCGCCGCGGGCGATGTTGCCGGCGAGCTGGAAGACCTGGGTGCCGCGCGAGCGGCCGACGCCGTGCTCGGCGTACGCCGCTCCGCCGTCCGCGGCGATCATCGGGATGCTGGCGAGCGTGAGCAGGTTGTGCACGAGGGTGGGCCGACCGAAGAGCCCCACCAGCGCGGGGATCGGCGGCTTGGCGCGGATCTCGCCGCGCTTGCCCTCGAGGCTGTTGAGCATCGAGGTCTCCTCGCCGCAGATGTAGGCGCCGGCGCCCATCCGCACGTGGAGGTCGAAGGACAGCGACGACGCCGAGCACGGACTCGCCGAGGAGGCCGTTGGCGTAGGCGATGTCGATCGCGGTGCGCAGCACCTCGGCCGCGGCGGGGTACTCGGAGCGGAGGTAGACGTAGCCCTCGGTGCGCGCCGACCGCGTGCGCGGCGACGAGCATCCCCTCGATCAGGCAGAAGGGGTCGCCCTCGAGCAGCATCCGGTCGGCGAAGGTGCCGCTGTCGCCCTCGTCGGCGTTGCAGCACGACGTGCTTCACGGGCCCGGCGGCCTCGTGGACGGTGTTCCACTTGATGCCTGCCGGGAAGCCGGCACCGCCGCGGCCGCGCAGCCCCGAGTCCTTGACCTCGGAGACGACGTCCGCGGGGTCCATCTCCAGTGCGCGGCGCAGGCCGACCAGCCCGCCGTGGGCGCGGTAGTCCTCGAGCGACAGCGGGTCGACGACGCCGACCCGGGCGAACGTCACGCGCTGCTGGCCGCGCATCCAGGGGAGCTCGTCGACGATCCCGAGACGCAGCGGGTGGTCGCCGCCCTCGAGCAGACCGGCGTCGAGCAGGCCGTCGACGTCGTCGAGCGCGACCGGGCCGTAGCCGACGCGGCCCTCCGGCGTCTCGACCTCGACGAGCGGCTCGAGCCAGAGCATGCCCCGCGAGCCGTTGCGTACGACGCGCACGTCGGCGACCTCGCCGAGGCGGGCCGCGACGTCGTCGGCGCCGACCGAGCGGGCAGCGGTGTCACGCGGGACGAACACGGAGACCGTCATCGCGCACCTGCCGACTCCGCGCGGGCGATCGCCGCGTCGAGCCGGGCCGAGTCGACCCGGCCGTAGCGTGACACCGTCGACCTCGGCGGAGGGCCCGAGCGCGCAGTTGCCGAGGCAGAAGACCTTGTCGAGCTCCCAGGAGCCGTCGGCGGTCTGATCGCCGAGCCCGACGCCGAGCCGCTGCTGGGCGACGTCGACGAGGTCGCGGGAGCCGCGGGCCTGGCAGGCCTCGGCGGCGCAGACCCGGAGCCGGTGGGCGGCCGGCGGCCGCTCCCGGAAGTCGGCGTAGAAGGTGACGACGCCGTGCACCTCGGCACGCGACAGGTTGAGCCGGTCCGCGACGAGGCGCGTCGCCTCCTGCGGGACCCAGCCCAGCTCGGCCTGCACGGAGTGCAGCACCTCGAGCAGCGGCCCTTCGTCGTCGCGATGGGCGGCCACCGCGAGGTCGACGGCCTGGACCACGTCCAGACCGGCCGCGGGCGCGACGCCAGTCATGCTCGTTTTCCTCCCTTGTCACCTCAAGGGGAACACCTGAGTGACCCGCTTCACAAGGGTCTTGCGAGCAAGCCTTGCTGACTCATCGGTCAGGAAGGCACCGCCACGCCGCGAGTTGCGGATCACGCAACAAATCGCCCTGAGTTTCTCGATGCGCAACGTGCTGAGCGTGCAGGCTCGACAGGGGTGGGATGCTGTCACGAGCCGCGAACGAGGCCAGGAGGGCGCCATGACCGACGTACAGACCGACGTGACAGACCGACGAGGAGGCCCGGCGGGCCGCCTTCGCCGAGCAGGCCGAGCGGATCAAGGCCAAGCACCTCGCCGCCGACGGCGAGCGACCAGCCTCCTCGACCCGCGGCGTGCACCACGTCGCCCTGCTGAGCAGCGACGTCGAGCGGACCGTCGAGTTCTACCAGGGGCTGCTCGAGATGCCGCTGACCGAGCTCTTCGAGAACCGCGACTACGCCGGCTCCTCGCACTTCTTCTTCGACATCGGGCACGGCAACCTGCTGGCCTTCTTCGACATGCCCGGCCTCGACCTGGGGCCGTACGCCGAGGTGCTCGGCGGCCTGCACCACCTCTGCATCTCCGTCGAGCGCGAGCGATGGGAGCACCTCAAGGGCAAGCTCGACGCCGCCGGCGTGGAGTACCTCGAGGAGTCCGACGCCTCGCTGTACCTCCACGACCCCGACGGCGCCCGGATCGAGCTGCTCTCCGACCCCCTCGGCGAGATGTACGGCACCAAGGTCATGTGACACACCGATTCGTCTGCGGTCGCCCCGCCTGGAGTCTTGATCGAGAGCACAGACGAATCGGTGTGCCTCAGGGGTGTGGTGGGCGTTGGAGGCGCCTGGTTGGGTAGGCAGCAGACGACCGGCGCGGGAACCCTCGTGCCCTGACGAGAGGAGCCCGCATGACCCCGCTTCCCGACGGCCCGCTGCAGGACGACGACATCGAGACCACCGACGACTCCACCTCGCCCGGTGGTGACGCGGACGGCACCGACGGTGGTGACGCGGACGGCACCGACGGTGGTGACGCGGACGGCACCGACGGCGACTCGGGTGACGCCGACGGCACGGACGGTGACAGCACCGACACGACCGACGGCGACTCCGGCGACGCGGACGGCACCGACGGCGGGGACGCCGACGGCACCGACGCCTGAGGGCTCGTTGGACGCTCTCACCCTGCTGAGCGGTGACGCCCAGACCTTCGTCGAGAAGGTCTGGGCGTCGCGCATCCACGTCCACCGCACCGACCCGGCCGACCTGGTCGGGCTGCTGTCGCTGGACGACGTCGACCACCTCCTGACCGGTACGGCGATCCGCACCCCGGCGGTCCGGGTGGTCCAGGACGGCGCGGTGCTGCCGGCGAGCCGGTTCACCCGCTCCGGGTCGATCGCGGGCCAGGCCCTGACCGGCCTGGTCGACGCCCGCAAGGCCCTCCGCCTCTTCGACGAGGGCGCCACGATCGTGCTCCAGGGCCTGCACCGCTACTGGCAGCCGATCAGCGACCTGGTCCGTGGCCTCGAGACCGAGCTCGGCCACCCCTGCCAGGCCAACGCCTACCTGACCCCCCGCGGCTCCCAGGGCTTCGCCCGGCACTCCGACACCCACGACGTCTTCGTCTTCCAGACCCACGGGCACAAGCAGTGGGAGGTCGTCGACGTCTGGGACGGCGACGAGGAGGTCCGCGAGGTCCTGCTCGAGCCGGGCCTGTCGATGTACCTCCCCACCGGCACCCCCCACTCCGCCCGCAGCGAGGCCGAGGTCTCGCTGCACGTCACGATCGGCATCAACCGGGTCGCCTGGCGCGACGTGCTCGGCGACGTCGTGAAGGACGTCCTTGCCGGCGACGAGTTCGCCGAGCCGCTGCCGCCCGGGTTGGACGCCGAGGCGCTGGCCGACGGCCTGCGCGACAAGCTCGCTTCGCTGGCCTCACGGCTCGAGGCCGTCGACGCGCTCCGGGTCGCCGAGGAGCGCGCCGGATCGTTCACGCGAAGCCGGCCCCCGGTGATGCGCGGAGGGCTGGTCGACCTCGAGCAGGTCCCGCACCTCACCGCCACGTCCCGCGTCGGCGTGCGCCCGTGGACCACGGCCGCCCTCGACGAGGACGGCGACCGGCTGCTGGTGCGGCTGGCCGACCGGACGCTGCGGATGCCGCTGGGCGTCCGCGACGCGGTGCAGCTGCTGCTGGACACCGACGTCGTCGTCGGTGACCTCCCGCTCGACGAGGAGAGCGCCCTGGTCCTGGTCCGCCGTCTCGTGCGCGAGGGCCTGCTGCGGATCACACGATGACGAGCACGCCGTCCGCGCCCTTCCGCTGCGCGGCCGCGAGCCTCGAGCGGAGCGAGTGGCACACCGGCACCGCGTCGACCGTGCGTGCGTTCGTCGCCGTCGAGGACGCCGGGCCGTGGGGCGAGCGAGCCCTGGTCGACAGCCGGATGCCTGACGAGGTCAAGCGGTTCCTGCGCGGCGTCGAGTCGGCGCGCACCAAGGCGCTGCTGGTACGCCGCCCGGGGCGGGTGGCACGGCAGACGTCGGCCGGCGTGCGGGTGCTGGTGGCGCACACCGAGGAGCCGTGGCTCGAGACCACGGTGCTCGACCGGGTCGAGGACGTTCTCGACCTCGACCTCGCGGGCCTCGATGACGGCCGGTCCCCGGGCCTCGAGCGGGTCGACGCCCCGGCGTACCTCGTCTGCACGCACGGCCGCCACGACGCCTGCTGTGCCGAGCGTGGCCGTCCGTTCGCCACCGCCCTCGCGGAGGTCGCGCCGGACGAGACCTGGGAGGTCTCGCACATCGGCGGCGACCGGTTCGCGGCCAACGCGCTGGTGCTCCCCCACGGCCTCTACTACGGGCGGCTGCAGGTGCAGCGGGCCGCGTCCTTCGCAGACGCCCACGCGCGCGGGCTGCTCGACCTCGAGCACCTGCGAGGTCGCTCGTCGTTCGGGTTCGCCGTGCAGGCAGCCGAGATCCACCTGCGCCAGGCCCTCGACGACCGCCGTGTCGCGGCGTACTCCCTGCGCTCGGTGCACCGCCAGGACCATCACACGACCGTGGTGTTCGACGTCGGTGACCGGGCGTGGCGCGTCGAGGTGGTGCGCTCCGCCAACCCGGCAGAGACCCTGACCTGCAAGGCCCGCGCACCCTCGGTCACTCCCCACCAGGAGCTCGTCTCGATCACCGAGGCGTGAGCCGGGTCGTCACACTCCTTCGGTGTCGCTGAAGCCGGGGTGGACGAAGGGGTGGCCTTCCTTCATCTGCTCGACGGCTCCGGGGTGCTCACGGCGCAGGTGCGCGATCGCCTTGCGGCGGTAGCGGAGCACCTGGGTGATGCCGACCGCCCAGACGAGGTACTGCGCAGCCATGGCCACCCGGAAGTCGTCGAGGGTGTAGCCCCCGCCGCCGCTGGCACCACGCAGGTCCAGCACCCGGCCGATGAGGAACATCGTGAGCAGCGAGGCCACGAAGCCGCCGACGTTCACGACGCCGTTGGCGCGCCCCGACGCCTCGACCGGGATGAACGACCGCGCCAGGTCGAAGCCGACCATCGAGGCCGGCCCGCCCATCGCCATGACGCAGACGAGCACCACCAGCAGCCAGACCGGCGCGGGGTCGGGCAGCGCGAGCACCACGGTCCACGTCAGCGCGATCAGCACGGTGATGCCGACGACGAACCTGCTGCGCCAGAAGGGCCGCAGCGCCACCAGCCGGCCGAGGACCACCCCGCTGACGAGGCCGGACCCGGTCATCACCATGAGCAGCGTGGCGGCCGCATCGGTGCTCGAGGCCCTGGCCGCGCACCAGGAACGGGAAGCCCCACAGCAGGCCGAAGACCGTCATCGAGAACTGCGAGGTGAAGTGCGACCACATGCCCAGCCGGGTGCCGGGGTTGCCCCACACCGTGCGCACCGAGCGGGCGATGGCGCCGAGCTTGACCGGGGTCGCACCTCGCCGCTGGGGTACGGCGACGCGTCGACCACCACGACGACGAGCACCAGCATCACGACCCCGACGGTCGACGCGGCGGCGAACGCCTTCGTCCACCCGAGCCCGTGCAGCGCCCAGGCGAGCGGGCCCGCCGCGAGCAGCGCCCCGAGCTGGCCGAGCTGGCCGGTCAGCTGCACGACGAGGGGCACCTGCCGGACCAGGAACCACAGCGTCACGATCCGGATGACGCTGACGAAGATCATCGCGTCGCCGGCGCCGATGACGGCCCGGGCCGCGACGGCCGCCGGGAACGACGTGGTGAAGGCGAACGCCAGCTGGCCGGCCGTCATCAGCACCAGGCCGCCGACGACGAGCACCTTCGAGCCGAAGCGGTCGAGCAGGACCCCGACGGGCACCTGCATCCCGGCGTACACGAGCAGCTGGAGGATGGTGAAGAACGACAGCTGGGTCGCGCTGATGTCGAAGCGGTCGACCGCGAGCAGCCCGGCGACGCCGAGCGAGCTGCGGTGGAAGACCGCGAGCACGTACACCGACAGCGCCACGGCCCAGATCACCCACGCGCTGCGCGTGCCGATCTGGTCGACGCGGCCGTCGGTCACGGGAGCCGGACGTCCTCGGGCCGTTGCGGGCGGTCGATGGCGAAGACCTCGGGCGGCTTGCCCCACTCGTTGCGACCCAGACGGGACAGCGGCTGCAGTGCCTCGATCGTGGGATGGTCGCCGTCCAGCGCGGACTCCCACACGGTGATGGCCACGACCTGACCGAGGACCATGGCAGAGGTGCCGAGGTCGACGATGCTGTGCAGGCGGCACTCCAGCGACGCGGGCGACTCGGCCACGCGCTGCGGGCGGACCTTCTCGCTCGGCTCCATCAGGAGGTCGAGGGCCTCCGCCTCGTCGGTGTCGGCGTCGAACCTGGCGCTGCTGCCGTTGACGTGGTCGAGCAGCCAGCGCGGGGTGAGGTTGACGACGAGCTCCTCGGTCTCGCGCACGTTGCGCAGCGTGTCCTTGGCGCCGATCGAGGTGAACTGGACGATCGCGGGGTCCGCGCACGCGACGGTGAAGAACGAGTGCGGCGCCAGGTTGCCGACACCGTCCGCGGACACCGTCGAGACCCAGGCGATGGGCCGCGGCACCACCAGCGAGTTCAGCAGCGGGTAGCCCTTCACCTCGGGGTCCGCGAGGTCGAAGACACGGCGGGCGTGAGGGGACGTCATGCCCCCATCCTTCCGCGGCGCCCAGACCACCTCGGCGCCCCGGGTCTACCGTGGACAGCAGGGAAGGGAGAGCCCCCGATGGCCAGCGAGGACGAGCTGCTGGCGGCGCTACGTCGACACTGGGATCTCTCGGGCGCGGACGAGGACGTCGCAGACGACATCTATGCCGTGGACGTGCTGCTGGAGTTCCCGCAGTCCGGCGAGCGGTACGTCGGTGTCGAGCATCTCCGAGCCTGGCTCAAGGGCTATCCCGCGACCCTGCGCGTCGACGTCCGCCAGCTCACGCTGCACGAAGACCATGCCGTGGCCGAGCTGCACCTGACCGTGCACGGGAAGCCGTGGATGACCACGGTGAGCATGCTCGAGCTCGAGGACGACGTCATCCGCCACGAGCGGATCTACGTCCTCGACGGCGGCGAGCCGGCCGACTTCCGCGAGCCGCGTCGCACCTTGCCCGACGCCGAGTGAGGTCAGCCGCCGCCGTTCACGGGAAGGCGGATCCGGAAGACGCTGGCGCCGTCCTCACGGTGGTAGGTCAGCGACCCGCCGTGGCGCTCCTCGACGATGCGCCGCGCGATGTCGAGACCGAGGCCCGTGCCCTTGCCGACCTCCTTGGTCGTGAAGAAGGGCTCGAACGCGCGCGCCGCGACGTCGTCGGGCATCCCGGGTCCGGTGTCCTGCAGCTCGACGACGACGTGCTGCCCGTCGAGACGGGTCGAGATCCGCAGCGTGCCCGAGCCGTCGGCGTCGAGCATCGCGTCGCAGGCGTTGTCGATGAGGTTCGCCCAGACCTGGTTGAGCTCCCCGGCGTACGCCTCGATCTCGGGCACGTCGGTGTAGTCCCGAACCACCTCGACGCCCTGCTTCAGCTTGTGGGTGAGCATCACGATGCTGCTCTCGATGCCCTCGGTGACGACGATGCGCTGCCGTGAGCCGCGGTCCATCTGGGAGAACGACTTCACCGCGGCCACGAGCTCGGAGACCCGTCGCGTCGACTGCTTCACCTCGTCGAGCAGCGCCACGGTCGCGAACGTGCTCGACACCCACTGCAGGGCGGGGTCGAGCGAGGTGCCGTCCAGCGCGCCGGCGACGCGCCCGCACCAGGCGACGTCGGCGCCGGCGGCGGCGAGCGGCGGCGCGAGCCCCCAGCCGTCGCGGACGTCGTGCTCGTCGAGCCAGGTCCCGATCTCGTCCTCGGCGTCGGAGAGCGTGAGCGGGTCGGGCGGGCCGTCGGGTGGACGCAGCTCCAGACGGAGCGTGTCGAGCGCGGCGAACTGTGCCGCGGAGATCTCCGCGTCGGCGAGCCGGCGCAACGACGACAGCAGCATCGTGGTGCTGGACTGCAGCGCGTCGACCGAGCGGGTCGCGGCGGCCGCCGGGTTGTTGATCTCGTGCGCGAGACCGGCGGCCATGGTGCCCAGGGTGACCAGGGACTCCCGCTGGCGCACGGTGGACTCGATGCTGCGGGCGGTGTGGTACAGCCCCTCGATGAGGCTCATCGCGAAGGGGAACCATGCGATCGCTCGATCCTTGAGCGCGGTCGCGGGCACGCACAGCATCCGGCCCGGCTCCGCGCCACGACCGGTGGCGAGGTAGACGCCCTGCTCGTCCCAGGCCCGGAAGCCGCCCGCCCACTGGCCCGGCTGGGACATGTGCCGGACCACGACCTCCTCACGCCCGACCTTGCGCGACAGCTGGACCGAGCCGTCGACGAGCACCCACCAGTGGTCGGCGTGGTCGCCCTCGGTGAACAGCACCTCGCCGGGGACGATCTCGACCTCCTCCCCGTCGCCGATGATCGAGCGCACCTGGTCGGCGGTGAGCCCCTCGAAGAGCGCGAGCTCACGCAGATCCGCGACGGTCATCGGGGACGCGTCACGTGTCCGCCAGGAACCGGTGCACGTGGTAGACCGCCATCGCGCCCTCGCCGACGGCCGAGGCGACGCGCTTCATCGAGCCCTGGCGCACGTCGCCGGCCGCGAAGACGCCGGGGATGCTCGTCTCCAGGGCGTACGGCGCGCGCTCCCGCGGGGGCTCGTCGCTCGACGCCGCGATGTCGGGGCCGGTGAGCACGAAGCCGTGGTCGTCTCGCGCGACGGCCTCGCCGAGCCAGTCGGTCCGAGGGCTGGCACCGATGAAGACGAACAGCCAGCCGGCCGGCACGTCCTCGGTGCTGCCCGAGTCACGGTCGGACAGGGTCAGTGTCTCGAGGTGGCCGTCGCCGTGCGCCGCCGCGACCTCGGTGCGCGTGCGCACCTCGACGTTGGGGGTACTGAGGATCCGGTCGACGAGGTACTGCGACATCGACGTCTCGAGGCTCGGCGCCACGCACGAGGAGCACCACCCGCTTGGCGAACAGGGCCAGCCGCAGGGCCGCCTGCCCCGCCGAGTTGGCCGCACCGACGACGTACACCTCGTCGTCCTGGACCTGCGGCGCCTCGCTCGCGTTGGCGCCGTAGTAGACGCCGCGTCCGGTGAGGTCGTCGACACCGTCGGCCACGAGGCGTCGGTAGGAGACGCCGGTCGAGACGATGACGGTGCGCGCCTCGATCTCGCCGGCGTCGCCGAGGTGGACGACGCGTACCGGACCGCGGGTCTCGAGGCCGGTGACGTCGCGGGCGAGCACCATCTCGGCACCGAAGCGGGACACCTGCGCGAGCGCGCGCTGGGTGAGGTCGGCGCCGGTGAGGCCGCGGGGGAAGCCGAGGTAGTTCTCGATGGCCGCGCTCGTGCTCGCCTGGCCGCCGGGCGCCTCGCGCTCGACGACGACGGTGCGCAGCCCCTCGGACGCTGCGTAGACGGCGGCCGCGAGGCCGGCGGGGCCGGCGCCGACGATGCAGACGTCGTAGATCTCCTGCTCGGCGACGGTGCGCAGCCCGAGGGCGGACGCGAGGTCGAGCGTGGTGGGCGACCGCAGGGTGTCGCCGCCGGGGAGCAGCACGAGCGGGAGGTCCTCGACGGCCGCGTCGGCCAGCCCCTGCAGACGGGCACCCTCCTCGTCCCGCTCCACGTCGTACCAGCGGTAGGGCACGTAGTTGCGGGCCAGGAAGGTCTTCACCTCGTGGCCGCGCTCGGACCAGCGGTGACCGACGACCCGGACCACGCTGGTGTGGTCGGGGTGGGCGCGCACCCAGTCCTGGAGCAGGTCGTCGACGATGGGGTAGAGCCGCTCCTCGGGCGGGTCCCACGGCTTGAGCAGGTAGTAGTCGAGCCCGATGTCGTTGATCGCGGTGATCGCCACGTCGGTGTCGGCGTAGGCGGTCAGCAGCAGGAACTTCGCCTCGGGAGCGTGCTCGCGGGCCTGACCCAGCATCTCGATGCCCGTCATGCCCGGCATCCGCTGGTCGGTCACGACGAGCGCGACCGGGTCGTCGCGCAGCGCCAGCCTCGCCAGTGCGTCGAGGGCGTCGGCGCCCGAGAGGGCCCGGACGAGCCGGTAGCTCTCGCCGTACCGCTCGCGCAGGTCGCGCGTCAGGGCAGCGGAGACGACCGGATCGTCGTCGACGGTCACGATCGTCGGCTTGCTCACCCCAGACCTCCTGTCGCGCGAGCATATGCGGCGCGGTCTCCCGGTGAGCCCGTGTGCGGGCGGGTCCGTGCGGGTAGGCGCCTGGGAGAAGCAACCGCAACCGTGAAGGACAGTGACATGACGAACGAGTTCTCGGGCAAGAAGGTCGCGTTCCTCGTGGCCCAGGAGGGCATCGAGCAGGTCGAGCTGACCGAGCCCTGGCAGGCCGTCGAGGAGGGCGGCGGCTCACCGGTGCTGATCGCGCCGGAGGAGGGCACCGTGCAGGCGTTCCACCACCTCGACAAGGGCGACACGTTCGACGTGGACGTCGCGGTGGCAAAGGCGTCGGTGGACGAGTACGACGCGCTCGTGCTGCCCGGCGGCGTGGCCAACCCCGACGCCCTGCGCACCGACGAGGACGCCGTGCAGTTCATCAAGGACTTCGTGGCCTCCGGCAAGACCGTCGCCGCCATCTGCCACGCGCCCTGGACGCTCGTCGAGGCCGACGTGGTGCGTGACAAGCGGGTCACCTCGTGGCCGAGCCTCCAGACGGACATCCGCAACGCCGGCGGCGAGTGGGTCGACGACGAGGTCGTCGTCGACGGCAACCTCGTCACCAGCCGCAAGCCGGACGACATCCCCGCGTTCACGCGCGAGCTCGCCTCCGCCCTCGCCGGCTGAGGGGTCGGCCGAGCGCGGAACCGCGCGCTCCCCGGCTGCGTCCCATCGTCATGAGGACGACCTTGCTGGGGAGCGCGCTCGCCGCGTGCGCGCTCCTGACGGCGTGCGGCAGCGGCACCGGGACGGGCGAGGTGGCCGCCGCCGGTGGCGACACCGCGAGCGTCGAGCCCACACCCACGGTCTCCCCGACCGTGGCCCCGACGGCAGCGCCGTACCCCGGCTTCGAGGCGACCGACTACAGCTACGTGCTGCGCGTCTCCTGCTTCTGCCCCGACATCGACCCCGTGCTGGTCACCGTCGAGGACGGCCAGGTGGTCAGCGCCGTCGACAAGAAGACCGGCGACGACGCCTCGAAGTACCGCCGACTGACGATCGACGACGTCATCGACGCCGCCAACAAGGCAGACGCCCAGGGCGCTGCCCGGCTCGACGTGCGGTGGCGCGACGGCGAGGCCTACCCGCGCTCGGTCTACATCGACCAGGACCGGATGATGGCCGACGAGGAGATCGGCTACTCCATCAGGAACGTCCAGGTCGCGAGCTGACGTGATCCGCCTGCCCTCGGTCGCGCTGCTCGGCCTCGCCCTGCTCTCGGGCTGCCTGCTCTCGGGTTGCTCCGACGACGGTCGTGACGGCGCGTCGACTGCCGACTGCACGACGCAGGTGCGCGTGGACGGCACGACCTACACGGAGCACGGCTTCACCGACGCCCGGGGCACGAAGTGGCAGGAGGCCGAGGTAGCCGAGTGCCACGACAACGGTGTCCTGGACGAGAAGCCCGAGGGCTCCGTGTTCACCGGGGACGGCCGCCGGGTGCACACCAGGTCCTTTCCGGGCCAGGCCCCGGAGCGGGTGCTCGGACTTCGCGCCGACGAGCGCACACTGGCCGTCTTCTTCTCCGACGAGGTGCCCGACGCCGAGCGGGACCGCATCCTGAAGCAGCTCGACCGTCAGTGACGTCCGGGGTCCCGCGAGGGTCCCGGGATCGGGCGGACGGCTCGCGGACGAATGGCCCGTTCGGACTACGCCGGAGGTCCGGTCGGCCATTCCTCGCGCTCAGGGAGAAATCGGGCACTTTTCCTCTGTCATGAAATGGCTCCCGGCCCGTCTCATGGACATCAGCACCCACGGAGGAAGGGCCGGGAGATGACCACCGATCGGCACGCATGGATCTCGACGTTGGACGTTCCTGCAGAGGAGCGCTACGTCCTCACCCAGGTCTGCCGCTGCGGCCAGGACCTCGACATGTGCAATCGCTCGCACTGCCCGCGCTGTGGCGCGGTCATCGCGGTGCGGGAGCCCGCACACGTCTGATCCACGAGCAGCGCGACCAGCAGCAAGTCCAGCAGCAAGTCCAGCAGCACCGCACAGCAGCACCACCTGATCCACCGAGCGGCACACGGGAGAGGCCGGTCGGGGAGAGCTAGGGGAGGATTCCCGGCACCTGGGACCGGAAATCCTCCCCTTGCTGTGTCTTCAGCCGGGTTCAGCTGCCGGCGAGGACCGTGCCGGCTCCCGCGATGTCGTCGCTGAGCAGTACGCCGCGCTGGCAGGTCGAGCGCTCGGGCGCGTCCTCGATATCAGTGAGCGTGGCCGCGACGACGGTCCGTCACCGAAGATGGTGCTTCATGGCAGCCTCCGGCGGTGACATCGAAGGCGGTCACAGACGGCGACCTGCGCACTCACCGTCCGCTGGGCGCTCGAGGACTCCTGAGGGGCCAGCCCGTTCGTGCGTCGGGACGGGGACCGACGACTCAAGCGGACCCGACTGCACGGTCGTAGCGTGACGTCATGGCCGTCCCCTGGGAGATGGTCGTCTCGGGACCTCCCGACGCCGAACGCACCGCGCTGCTGCTCCCCGGTGGGATGTGCAGCGCCCGCTCCTGGGCAGAGGTGATGGCCGAGCCCTCCCTCGCGTCGACGCGGCTCGTCGCAGTCACGATGCCCGGCAACGCCGGTGCGGCACCGCCCGACGACTTCAGCGTCGAGCACTACGCGCGCATCACCGCCGAGCTGGCGGCAGCCGAGGGCGCTGACGTCATCGTCGGGTTCAGCATGGGCGCCAACGTGGCCTACGAGATGGCGGTGTCGGACGCGTTCGCCGGACCGTTGGTGCTGCTGGGCCTGGCGCTGTCGGCGCCCTCCGAGCCCGGCTTCTTCCGCGGTGCCATCCGGCTCACCTCGGTCCTCGGGAACCTGCCCATGCTGGCGCTCAGGGCGGGGGTGCCGTCGATGCTGAAGAAGATGCCGATGCCGGCCGAGCGCAAGGCGGAGCTCGCCGAGGACTTCCGCCGCAACGTGCCACGCGACATGCGCCTCGGCCTCCAGTCGTACCTCCGGTGGCTGCACCGCGACGACGACCCGGCCCGACGGCTGTGCGGCTCGGGCGTGCCGGCGTGGATCGTGCATGCCGAGAAGGGCGATGGCGGGCTCACCCCGCACGAGCGCGAGGTCTTCGAGTCGTGCTCCGACCGTGCGCATCGTCACCGTGCCGGGCAACGTGTTCCTGCTCCCCAACGAGGTGCCCGACATCGTGGCGCGCTACGTCAAGGACGCGCTCGACGCCCTCGGCTGACCGGGACAGCGCGACGCGCGGCCAGGGCCAGGCGCGAGGGAGCCGGGTCCCACACGTCGCCGTCCTCGGGGTCCCACGCGTACGCCGGCCACCCGCTCGTTCCGAGCAGCGACGTGAGACCAGGAAGTCCCAGCTCGTCAGCAGACCAGGCGTAGAGGTCGCGCAGCCGGGGCGCGATCACCCCGACGTCGAGCAGGTGGCCCAGACCGTTCTCCACCTCGACGTACCACTCGACGTCGTCGCCCAACGGGTACTCGTCGGGAAGCACGCGCGTCAGCGACAGGAAGATGCCGGTCATGCCGAGGCGCGGGTCACCGGCGAGCCGGCCGAGCGGCGAGAGCCAGCCGAGGGCGAGGCGGGGCGCTGCCACGAGGGCGTGGGCGTAGAGCACGCGCATCAGCACGATGTTGAGGAAGAAGCGCTCGACACGGGTCTCGGGAAGGGCGAGGTCGACGTGCGCCAGGTACGCCGAGGCGATGGACGTGTTGTGGGCGCGGTACCACGTGCGCGCGGTGGGGTCCTCGATGAACGCGAGAGTCGCCCGCACGCCCGGCGTGCGCGGCCTCCCCGAGTGGCCGAACGCCAGCGCGGAGGCCTCGGCGGGGTCGCGGAGCAAGGCCTCGTTGACGGCACGCCACCACGGGCTCCCTGGCCGCTCGTGGTGCTCGGGGTTGAGCAGCCCGCGGCGCAGCTGCCACTGCATGAACGACGTCGCCGCACGGCGGTAGGGCAGGTAGCCGCGGTCCACGTCGGACGGCACCTGGTACGTCCGGCGCAGGAACACCAAGCGGGCTTGGGGATCGTCGCGCACCGACGCCACGCCTTCGTCCGCCAGCTCGGCAGCGGTCGGCGCGATCACGCCACGATCCTGTCAGGCCACGAAGGCGGAGCCATCGCGACGTGGTGGCAAACGACGGGCGAGCGGCCCTCCGGCATGTCGTTCGTCACCCACCGTTGCGCATGGGGTTGCCGCGAGGTGAGTCACGTCTCCTTCACACCGGGGTTGGTGGGCTCAGGGGTGGACAGGATGGAAGGGAGCGGACGTTCGCAACGGACGGTTCCGTGAACTCGATCTCCCTCACCCTCGTCGACGACTCGTCTCGACACCCAGCGCCGCACACGGATGATCCCTACGCCCCTCGGAGCGGCGGAGGTGGCGCTCGTACTCCGGACCCTCGTCGAGGGCTCCGTCCCCCTGACGAAGGGCTCCAAGCTCATGAGCGACCACACGAACGACCACACGAACGACCAGGCAGCACAGGCCCGCCAGGGTCTGCTCGACAGCGTCAAGGGCAAGGCCAAGGAGGTCGTCGGTGCCGTGCGCGGCAAGGACGACCTCGTGCAGGAAGGGCAGCTCCAGCAGGCCGAGGCCCGCAACCGGAAGTCGGCGCTCGCCGACGAGGCCGTCGCCGAGGCCAAGCAGGCCGAGGCCCAGCAGGAGCTCCAGGAGGCCAGCCGCGAGGCGGCCGCCCAGAAGCAGGCGGCACAGGCCCAGGCGCAGGGCGTGACGGCGGAGGTCGACAAGGACCAGGTGCACGAGCACAGGGCCGCCGACCGCCAGGCAGAACAGCTGCGCGCCGACGGCCGTACCGCGGCGCAGCAGCAGGCCGATGCAGTGGCCGACGCGCGGCTTCGCGAGGCCGAGCACATCGCTGCGGACGCAGATTCCGTTGAGCAGCAGGCCCAGGCAGACCAGCTCCGCTTGGAGCGCGAGGCGGCTGCCGCCGATCAGCAGGCCGCGCAGCTGCGCGCCGAGACCCAGAACTGAGGACCCGCATGACCACCAAGATCAAGACCCTGCTCACCGTCCCCTATCGGATCGCCCGCCTTCCCCTGGCGCTCGTGGACAGCAACCTGTCCGACCGGCTCCCGGAGACCTCGGGCACCCGCCTGACCCTGGGCCGGACCCTCGGCTCCGCCGACAAGGTGGCGGGCGCCCTGCTGCGCAACGGTGACCTCGCCGAGCGAGGCGCCGCCCGCCTCGAGCGCTTCGATCAGCTGCAGGCTGCTGCCAGGCTCGAGCAGCACGCGGAGACCAAGCGCAACGACGCGGACGAGACCGCCGCCGCCGGGCGCCAGAAGGCCGCCCACCAGCGCGAAGAGGCGCAGGAGCGCGCCGAGGCCGGACTCGTCGAGGCGGACGAGACCGAGGCGCGCGTTGCCGAGGAAGTCGCGGTCAAGGCCGAGAAGGCAGCCGCCACCAAGAAGGCAGCGGCGGACAAGCGGGCCGCGACCGCTCGCGCGTCGGTCAGCCGTCGCGAGGAGCGTGCCGTGTCTGCCGCGGACGCCAAGAAGAAGGCTGCCCAGCGCACGGCGAAGGCCCAGCGCGAGGACGCAGCCACGAGCAAGAAGTCGGCCGCGGAGGCTCGCGCCGACGCCGACCGTCTCGGTGACCTGGCTCAAGCAAGGAAGAACAAGCGCACCACAAGCTGACCAGAGCGCCGGCCGTCCTCGTCACGTGGGCGGTCGGCGCTTCTCACTGCCCTCCATGGGCGAGGACTCGCTCGTGGAGCGTGCGGGTGGCGTCGGTCAGGTCGAGCCCTCCGATGTCGCCGGTCGGGATCCACGGGAGCCTGCTGGTCGCGCTCCTGGAGCTCGACGGGCCGGATTCCGTGCACAAGCGAGGGAACTGCGAGTCTCTCCACCGTTCGCTGCTGTGTTCGAAAATCGTCACGCGCGGCTCTTAGTCTGGGTTCGTGGAGAACCAGTCGCGCACCCCGGTCGGGCAGCGGCAGCGTGGTGCGCACTGGTTCTCCGGTCGGGTCCACGACGTGCTCGACGAGGTGACCGAGTCCGGACTCGGGCTGCTCCCCTTGTCGGCCGCCGAGGCAGGTGAGACGGTCCTCGACCTCCTGCGAGCCGCGGAGCGGCTCACGGGCGTCGCGCTCCGGGCGTTGGCCCACGCCGACACCCTCGACGTCGCCGCCGACACCGGTGCCACCTCGACGCAGGCGTGGCTGGCCCACGGTGCGAACATTCCGCACGGCGTCGCGCGCGGCTTGGTGCACCAGGCCCGGCGGTTCGAGGAGACCTACGGCGCCACAGCCGACGCTCTGGTCGCAGGCGACGTGGACGCCATGCAGGCAGCCGTCGTGGTCACGGCGTGCGACGCGCTGCCAGCTCACGTCGGACCCGAGGTCGTGGCCAAGGCCGAGGCCCAGCTGCTGAGCGACGCCCGGACCTTCGACGCCAAGAAGCTCGACCGACTCGGCAGGCACGTCCTGGCCGTCGTCGACCCCGACGCCGCGGACGAGGTGCTCGGCAAGCAGCTCGAGGCCGAGGAGCGCCTGGCCGCACGACGCACGCACTTCACCCTGCGCGACAACGCCGACGGCACCTGCAGCGGCGCCTTCCGGATCCCCCGCCTGCAGGGCGCGATGCTGTCCAAGGCCCTGCACGCCCTGGCCTCACCAGGCCGACCCGACGCCATCGCCCGACAAGTCGAGGAGATCCAGCCGGACGGCACCACCGTGCTGCGGCAGCGCGTGTCCTCGGAGATCCTCGGGGAGGCGTTCACCCACTACGTCGAACGGTTCCCGACCAAGAGCCTCCGCCACGGTGGCGTCGACGCCACCGTCGTGGTCACCATCGACCTCGACAGGCTCCTGCGCGGCATCGGCCTCGCCGGCCTCGACACCGGCGGACACATCACCGCCGCCCAGGCCCGCCGCCTAGCCTGCGAGGCCGGCGTGATCCCCGCCGTCTTCGGCGGAAGGTCCGAGGTCCTCGACCTGGGCAAGCGCCGTTTCTTCAGCAGGGCCCAGCGCCTCGCCCTCGGCCTGCGCGACGGCGGCTGCACCGTCGACAGCTGCGACCGCCCCGCGGCCTGGTGCCACGTGGACTTCCCCGGTTTTCACGGACAGATACTTGATTCTGCTGCGTAGGGAATCGGGGCGACATAGCCCAGCGATGAGTGTCGCCGGTGTCGACACCACGACATCGCCTGGAGCCGCGGCGGCGCCACGTCGGTCGCGAACGGCCGCCTCCTCTGCTCCCGCCACCACACCCTGGTCCACCACCCCGACTACAAGGTGACGAGCATCGCCGGCGGCCGGATCAGCCTGATCAAGCAGCGGACGTGAGGTGGGAGCAACGTCGGCTTGCCGACCTGGGTCTCGCCGCCCCTACCAGCGCGAGAGCTTCCAGACCTCAGGGCGCAGCGGGTCCTGCTCCTGGGCGCCGACCTCGGCGAAGATCCCGACCGCGGCCTTGAGCCGGGCCATCGACTCCTCCTCTCGGCCGGCGGCGTGGAGGAGGTCGGCGAGGTTGTTGAGCAACGCGGCCTCGCGGTGGCGGTCTCCGAGGGCGACGCAGACGTCGAGCGCCTGGGTCGTGAGGTCGACGGCGGCGGGCAGGTCACCTTGGGCGCGGCGGGCGAGGGCGAGGTTGTTGAGGGTGGCGACGCGGAGCTCGGGGTCGCCGACGCGCTCCGCCACCTCGTGGCCTCGCACAAGGTGGGTGACCGCCTCGTCGAGCCGCCCGTCCGCGGTGGCGACCAGGCCGAGGACGTTCTCGACGCGACAGACCAGCGCTGGGAGGTCCGCCCGGGTGGCCAGCGTGGCGGCGTCCAGAGCGAGCCGCCGGGCGCCGGCGCGGTCGCCGCCGTCGAGGGTGGCGAGGGCGAGGTCCACGGTCACGGCGGTCCGAGGGGCCAGGTCGTCCTCCGGCGTCGCGTCGAGTGCCGCCCGCAGGTGGGCGACGGCGAGTGCGTGCTCGCCGCGGCGGTGCTGCACGCGCCCGAGCCGGTGCTCGAGGGTGCGCAGGTCCGCGCCCGGGACGGCAGCTGCCGACGCCAGCCCGGTGAGCGCGCCCGTGTAGTCACCCGCGAGCACCTGGAGGTCCGCCAGCTCCACCAGGACTTGCGCTCGGTCGGGGGCGCCGAGCGCGAGAGCCGTGCGTAGCAAGGAGATCGCCTCCGCGTTCGCGTGCACGTCGCGTGCCTCCAGCCCTGCGGTGCGGTACGCCGACGCGGCGTCCAGCTCCCGGCCGGCCTCCTGGAGGTGGCGTGCCCGCGAGGCCGTGCTCGGCACCACGTCCGCGGCTCGGGCGTGCAGCAGCCGTCGCCGGGCGAGGCTCGTGCCTTCGAGCACCACCGACCGCACCAGCTCGTGGTCGACGTCGTAGTCCGTCTCGCGCTCCCGCACCAGTCCCCTTGCCACGAGCTCCTCGACGGCCGTGACGGTCTCCTCGTCGGTGCGGCCGCTGATCTGGCGGACCACCTCGGCGTCGAAGCTGGAACCCAGCACCGCGGCAGCGGCCAACACCTGGTGCGCGGTCTCCGACACCTGTTCCACCCGTGAGGTGATCACCTCGCGGGTGGTCCCGGGGAGTCCGACCTCCGGACCGTCGAGCTCCACCCGACCGAGTGCCAGCGTCGTGCCGTCGACGGCGCGGACCACCTGCTCCAGGGTGAGGAGGGCCGGCTCGAGGCCGGCGTGCTCCAGGCCACGACGAGGAGCAGCGCTCGCCCCTCCAGCCGGCGCACGGCGTACGTCAGCAGGCGCAGGGTCGCCTCGTCGGCCCACTGCGCATCGTCGAGCACGAGCAGTCCGGGCACCGGCCCGGTGACCGCGGAGGACAGCACCCGCCAGACACCGTCGAGGAAGCGCGCCTCGGCACCCGGTTCGTCCCACGAGCCCACCTCGGGGAGCCGACGACCCTCGGCCAGAGAGGGGACGAGGCGCGCGGCCTCGGCGAGGGCCTGGACGTCGGGGTCTCGATACGCGGCTCGTTCCTCGCCGCTACTCGACCAACGACACACCCGGAGCATCTCGGCGACGGGGCCGTAGGCGAGGTCGGACTCGTCCGGGTAGCCCCGCGCCGACAGCACGGTCCCTCCGCGGAAGCGCACCGAGGCGACCAGCTCGTCGACCAGGCGCGTCTTGCCGATCCCCACCTCGCCGGTCATGGCGACGACGCGGCCGGACGCCGTCGCGTGTCCGTGCTCCTCCGACGAGCAGCGCGCGCTCCCGGTCCCTGCCGACCAGGGGCGGCGTGGCAGAGGACCGGGTCACGGCAGCGACGACGGGTCGCCTGACCACGGGGACCGACCCGGCGTTGACGGCGTCGTACAACGCCGTGGTCTCCTCGAGCGGCGCGACGCCGAGCTCCTCGTCGAGGACCCGTACGCAGGCGCGGTACTGCGCGAGCGCACCGGCCCGGTCCCCCGACTCGGCCAGCAGCCGGATGAGCACCTGGTGGGCCGGTTCCTGGAGGGGGTCGAGCGCCAGCCAACGACGTACGGCGCCCGTCGCCCCCGCGACGTCCCCTGCCGCCTCGCGCGCCGATGCGAGGTCGGCGAGCAGCGCGGCCAGCTCGCGGCGCAGGGCCTCGCCCTCGGCGGCCACCCAGTCGTCGAAGTCCGGCGCGTCGCGGACCGCGAAGCCCTCGAGGAAGGTGCCGCTGAAGACCGCCGCCGCCTCCGACGACGCGCCCCGGTCGCGCAGGTCGCGGAACGAGTCGACGTCGACCCGGAGCCCCGGCCCGCGCACCAGCGCCACCTGGTCCCGGCCTGCCTCCAGGTGGTCGCCGACGGCGCCGCGCAGGGTGGAGAGCGTCCGACGCAACGCGCCACGGGCGCGGGTCAGGTCCGCGTCGGGCCACAGCAGGTCCGCGAGGGAGTCCCGCGTCCGCGGCCGCTCCGAGAGCGCCAGCACGGCCAGCACCGCGATCGCCTTGCGGGTGTCGAACGCCAGCGGCTCCCCGTCGCGGGTCACCCGCGGCGGGCCGAGCAGCCTGACCTCGATCACCCGAGCCTCCCAGAAACGTCACGAACCTGACCTGTGTCGCGAAGATCGTAACGGTGGAAACCTCGGTCCTACGGCCGATCCACGAGGGCGGAGTCCCGTCGTAACGTTTCCCGGACACCGCCAGGCAACGGTGACGTCCGAGCTCGGGGAGGGAGTCACATGTCGATGCCGTCGCGTCCCGTGACGCCTGCGACCCTCGCCGCGCGCTGGCCCGCCCTGCTCCCGCTCGTCGTCACGCTGGCGATGCTCTCCGTCACCTACGCCATTCCGCACGACCTGCGCGGAACGAACCAGGACGTCGAGGCCAACCTGCTCGAGAACGTCCTGCTGGCCGTCCAGGCGCTCACGTTCGCCGTCGTCGGGGTCGTCATCCTGTGGTCCGTGCCCGGGCACCGCATCGGCCGCCTCTTCACCGCGGTCGGCGTGATCGTCAGCTTCTACCTGCTCGCGTCGCGGTACCAGTACTTCGCGCTCGTCGACAGCCCCGACCGCGACCTGCCGCTCGCCGAGCTCGCCGCGTGGCTGCAGGCGTGGGCCTACGTCCCCGCGCTGGTCATCGTGATCATGGTGCTCCCGCAGCTCTTCCCCAACGGCCACCTGGTCTCGCCGCGATGGCGGCCGTGGTTCTTCGGCTCCCTCGTCGGGTCGGTCCTCATGGTGCTGACCGACATGCTGCGGCCCGGCCGCCTCGACAGCGTCACGATCGAGAACCCGACGGGCATCGACCCGACCCTGCACCTGGTCCTCGAGAACGTCGGGGTCGCGTTCTTCCTGGGCAGCGCGGTCCTCGGGTTCGTCAGCCTGGCCGCGCGCTGGCGCGTGGCCGGGCCTCCACGAGCGCCAGCAGCTCAAGGTCTTCTTCTACGTCGCGGCCATGCTGCCGCTCTTCGTCCTCGTCAACGGAGCCATCAACGCCTTCGGCGTGCGCGACCGCATCGGCTGGGTCTCCTTCGTGTCGGCGACCATCGCGTTCCTCGGGCTCCCCGTCGCCGTCGGGTTCTCGATCGTGCGGCACCGGCTCTACGACATCGACCTGGTGATCAACCGCACCGTCGTCTACGCGCTGCTCTCGGCGTCGCTGCTCGCGACGTACGTCGCCAGCGTGCTGCTCCTGCAGAGCGTGATCGACCCGATCGTGGGCAGCTCCAACGTCACGGTCGCGCTGTCGACGCTCGCGGTGGCCGCGCTGTTCCGGCCTGCTCGCGACCGGATCCAGGCGATCGTCGACCGGCGCTTCTTCCGGCGGAGGTACGACGCGCAGCGGACCCTCGAGGGCTTCGCAGGGCGGCTGCGCGACGAGGTGGACCTCGACTCGGTCACCCGCGACCTGCTCAGGACCGTGCGACACACGGTGCAGCCGACGCAGGTGACGTTGTGGGTGCCCGAGGTCACGCACTCCCGTAACGATTCCCGGACGCCGGAGTCGTAGAACATGCACATGACGACCAGGGCACGCGGGTGGAGGAAGCTCCTCGGGAGAGCTCCTGAGGAGACGCCCGTCCTCGCCCCGGCCCTGGACCGGGACGTCGCGATCTTCCCCGCCGTCGCCATCCCCGAGAACGACCCGCTGCTGCCCTACCTCCAGAGCGCCCGCGGCGCCGTCGACCTCGACGAGCTGGAGCTGGACTCCCCCGCCCTCGAGGAGATGCGGGCCGGCGGCGTCCGGCTCGCCGTGCCGCTGCTCAGCCAGGGCGAGCTGATCGGGGTCCTCAACGTCGGCGCCCGCCGGTCGACGCAGGACTACACCGCCGAGGACCTCCGGCTGCTCGACGGCCTGGCCGCGCAGGCCGCCCCCGCCATCCGGGTCGGCCAGCTGGTCCGGGAGCAGCAGGCCGAGGCGGTCACCCGGCAGCGCTTCGAGCACGAGCTCGAGGTGGCCCGCCTCATCCAGCAGAACTTCCTGCCCCAGCAGCTGCCCGACCTGGCCGGCTGGCACGTCGCGGCGTACTACCGACCCGCGCGCGAGGTCGGCGGCGACTTCTACGACGTCATCCCGCTGCTCGACGGCCGCATCGGCTTCGTCATCGGCGACGTCACCGACAAGGGCGTGCCCGCCGCGCTCGTCATGGCCGCGACGAGGAGCGTGCTCCGGGCCGCGGCGCAGCGGGTGACCAGCCCGGGCGAGGTGCTGCGCGAGGTCAACGAGCAGCTCTGCCCGGACATGCCGGCGAAGATGTTCGTCACCTGCCTCTACGGCATCCTCGACCCGCGGACCGGTCACTTCCTCTTCGCGAACGCCGGCCACGACCTGCCGTACCTCCGCACCGACGACGGCTCCAAGGAGCTCCGCGCGCGAGGGATGCCGCTCGGGCTCATGTCCGGCATGGTCTACGAGGAGAACGAGACCACGCTCGCCCCCGGCGAGACGCTGCTGCTGCACAGCGACGGCATCGTCGAGGCACATTCGCCCGCGGGCGAGATGTTCGGCTTCCCCCGGCTCAAGGAGGCGGTGGGGCGGTACGCCGCCGACGAGCTGATCCAGCGGGTGCTCGACGACCTCCGCACCCACACCGGGCCGGACAGCGAGCAGGAGGACGACATCACGATGGTGATGCTCGCCCGGGCGCCCCGGGCCGGCGAGTGGCTCGAGGACGACGCCTCGCCGACCGCGCAGCACGTCGAGTTCGAGGTGCCCAGCCAGGAGGGCAACGAGCGCCTGGCGCTCGAGCGGGTCAGCGCGATCGTCGCCCCGATCCTCACCGACGAGGACCGGCGCAAGAAGCTCGAGACGGCGGTGGCCGAGGCGACCATGAACGCGATGGAGCACGGCAACCACTACCGCGCCGACCAGCCGGTCGTCGTCCGCGTGCTCACCGACGCGGACCGGATCCGGGTCCAGGTCGTCGACCAGGGCTCGCCGGCGCCCGACCGTCACGCCGAGACGCCCGACCTCGAGGCCAAGCTCGCCGGCCTCCAGAGGCCACGCGGCTGGGGGCTCTTCCTGATCAAGAACATGGTCGACGAGATGAACGAGACGACCGACGGCGACGACCACGTGCTCGAGCTCGTGGTCCACCTCGACGGGGGCTCGACCAGCGGGGAGGCCGGCGATGACGACCTTTGAGGGCCGCCTGGTGGTGCGCGCGAACGGTGACGTCGCCGTCATCGAGCTGACCGGGGACATCGACGCCGGCGCCGAGGGCGCCCTGGCCATGGCCTGGGACGACGCCGTGGACCTCCACCCGAGCGCGGTGGCGCTCGGCTTCGAGGGCGTCGGCTACATCAACTCGACAGGGATCGCCCTGGTCGTCGGGATGCTCTCGAAGGCCCAGGCGTGGCAGATCCCCCTGCGGGCTTACGGATTGAGCCCTCACTACCGCGAGATCTTCGAGATCACGAGGCTCGCGGACTACCTGGACATCCACGAGGACGAGGCGAGCGCCGTCGGCGCACACACAGAGGGGAGCACGACATGACCGAGGCAGCACCCACCTTCGAGACCCGCGCGCACGGGTCCGTCGGCGTGGTCGCGATCACGGGGGAGGTCACGTCAGGGAGCGAGGACGTCCTCATGGCGGCGTACGACGCACTGGGGGACGTCCGGGCCGTGGTGCTCGACTTCTCCGGACTGCAGTACATGAACAGTGGCGGCATCGGCCTCCTCGTGACGCTGCTGGTCCGCGCCAACCGGCACAACCAGGCCCTGCTGGCGTGCGGACTGTCCGACCACTACCAGCAGATCTTCGAGCTGACCCGACTCGACGAGGCGATCGGCATCCACGACGACGAGCAGGCCGCACTCGCGGCCGCCGGAGCATGAGGAGCACGCGATGAGTGATCCCGTCAGCGAGCAGCGAGCGGCTGCGCGTGACGCCACCAACTGGGCGAAGTCGGTGTCACGGCTGGAGGTCGCGGAGGTCCCGCAGGGTGCGACCGGCATCAACGTCGCCGGCCGTCGGTTGGCCAGCCCCATCCAGGGATTCGGCCAGATGTGGCAGAAGACCTACCAGGTGCGCATCCCCGGGCACCTGACCTCGCCGACCGACCTGGTCGCGATGTGGAAGCAGCGGTTCCCGGAGTTCTGGCCGGAGGGCAACCGTTTCTACGCCCCGCTGACCGGCATCGCTCCCGGCGAGGTCGCCCTCATCGAGGGCACCCTGCCTGGACGGCTGAAGCTGTCGACCGGCGTGATGGTGCTCTACGCCGACGAGGAGTCGTTCACCCTGATGACGCCGACCGGGCACGTCTTCGCGGGATGGATCACCTTCAGCGCGACGACCAAGGACGACGTGACCGTCGCGCAGGCGCAGGTGCTCATGCGGGCCGGCGACCCGTTGTTCGAGGTCGGCCTCATCCTCGGCGGGCACAAGCAGGAGGACCAGTTCTGGGACACCACGCTGACCAACGTCGCCGCCGCGGTCGGCGCCCCCGGCGCCCCCACGAGCAAGGTCGCGGTCCGGGTCGACAAGCGCCGCCAGTGGAAGCGCTGGACGAACGTCTTCCAGTCCGCGGCCGTCGGCTCGGTGATCTACCTCCTCCAGACGCCGGTCCGCTGGTTCAGGACCCGTTCCGCTGGTCGAGCGCCCGTCGAGACCCCGTGAGGTGCGGTCGCGCCGCATCCGTCCGCCCGGTGACGAGCAGCAGCAGCGCACGCATCGGTCCCTCGACGAGCTCACCCGATCCGACGGACCAGTCGGTGTCGGTTGCCACGAGCCGGAGCCCGCGCAACCGGCGCTTGGCCCCGAACGGGAACCCCATGTCGTAGCAGCGCTGCGCCGCGGCTGCTGCCGCCTCGGCCGGCACCGGACGGTCGAGGCCGAGGGGAACCGCCATGTCCTGCCCGTGCACCAGCACGTCGGTCAGCGGCTCGAGGTGCGTGACGATCGGGGCCCTCTTCCGCGAGCCGACCATCGCCCGGAGGCGCTCGGCGTACACCGCAGGCGCCTCGCCACCGGCGCGCACCGCGGAGTCGTGGATCATCCTGTTGAAGCTGCCCCGCGCCCGCACCGAGTCGACGGTCGCGGTCAGCCACCCGGTGTGGGCCAACGTCAGGTGTGCGGCCACGTCCCCGACCTGCCACCCCTCGCAGAGCGACGGCGTGTTCCACTGCTCGGGAGTGAGTCCCTCGACGAGATCGGCCAGCGACATGCGCTGCTCGTCGATGGTGTGCCACACCGCGTCGACGTCCATGCATCTCTCCCAGATTTGGTAAGGTTCTCTGACCAATATCGTCAGGGAGACTGACCATTGTCAAGAGGAACCGTGAGTGAGCAGCCCGCACTGAGCCTCGGGGTCCTGTGCTTCCTGCCCTTCCGGGCGATGGAGACCCGAGTCTACGAGACCCTGCTGGACAAGGGATTCGACGACATCACCCTCGCCCAGGCACGCGTCGCGCAACGCATCTCGGCGGACGGCACCCGGATCACCGAGCTCGCCGAGGCGTCCCGCGTCACCAAGCAGACCGCGAGCTTCCTGGTGGACCAGCTCGAGAAGGCCGGCTACGTCGAGCGCGTCCCGGACCCCTCCGACAACCGGGCACGCCTGGTGCGCATGGCTCCCCGCGGGCGTCGCGTCGTCGCCGTCGCACGCAAGGTCGAGCAGCAGCTCGAGGCCGAGTGGCTCGCCCACCTCGGCACCCGCCGGACGCGCGAGCTCCGGGAGGCCCTCGAGCGGCTGCGCGAGATCACGGACCCCTTCGCATGAGGCACCTCCTCCCGGACGGCAGCGCCGTCGAGATGGTCGAGGTGCCCGGTGGTCGCTTCCGGATGGGCAGCGTGGACTTCTACCCCGAGGAGGCCCCGGTCCACGAGCGCGAGGTCGCCGAGCGACTGGTGTGCGCGACACCGGTGACGGTCGCGCAGTTCCGGGCCTTCGTCGAGGCGACGGGGCACCTGACGACCGCCGAGAAGCCGGCCGACCCGGCCCTCTACCCCGGGGCGTCGCCCGAGGACCTCGCGCCGGGGTCCCTGGTCTTCACGCCCCCCGACCACCCGGTCCCGCTCGACGACGTCCGCGGCTGGTGGTCGCTCGTCCCCGGTGCGCAGTGGCGTCATCCCGGCGGCCCCGGCACGTCCGCGGAGGACGACCACCCGGTCACCCACGTCAGCCACCACGACGCCGCGGCGTTCGCCTCGTGGGCCGGGCTCGCCGTCCCCACCGAGGCGGCCTGGGAGCACGCCGCTCGCGGCGGTCTCGACGGCGCGACGTACGCCTGGGGCGAGGAGACCGACCGCCACCTCCGCGTCAACTCCTGGCACGGCACCTTCCCGCACGCGAACGACCTCACCGACGGCTTCGCCCGCACCTCGCCCGTGGGGTCCTTCCCCGCCAACGGCTACGGGCTGTACGACGCGACCGGCAACGTCTGGGAGTGGACCGACTCCCCCTGGACCCCCGACCACGCAGGCGCGCACCCCGGCCTCGTCCGACTGGGAGTGCGCCATGACGCACTCCCATCCGGACAAGGCGAGGTCCACGCGTGCTGCGGGCCGGACACCGGCTCGACCCAGCCGTCGCTCGTCATCAAGGGCGGCTCGCACCTGTGCGCACCGAGCTACTGCCTGCGCTACCGACCGGCGTCCCGTCAGCTGCAGACCGCCGACGGGTCCACCAGCCATCTCGGCTTCCGCTGCGTGCTCTATGGTTAGGCTCGCCTAACTCACAGGAGACGTCCCGCATGCGCCGCCCCCTCGCCCTGACCCTCGCGACCCTCGTGGTGGCCTCGTCGACCGCGGGCTGCAGCCTGTTCGGTGGCGACGACGGTCCGTCGATCGTGGTCTACAACGCGCAGCACGAGGAGCTCCTCGACGAGATCGCGCCGACGTTCACCGAGAAGACCGGCATCGAGGTCGACCTGCGCAACGGCAGCGACTCCGAGCTCGCCGCGCAGCTGGTCGAGGAGGGCGACAAGTCCCCGGCCGACGTCTTCCTCACCGAGAACTCGCCCGCCATGTCGGCCGTGGAGCGCGCCGGCCTGCTCATGAAGCTGGACCCGTCGCTCACCGAGCCGATCCCGGCGCAGTACAAGCCGTCGAGCGGCCTGTGGACCGGCTTCGTCGCCCGCTCGACCGTGCTCGTCTACAACAAGGCGCAGATGTCCGAGAAGGACATGCCGAGGTCCCTGCTCGACCTCGCGAGGCCCGAGTGGGCGGGCAAGGTGTCCTTCTCCCCGACCGGCGCCGACTTCCAGGCGATCGTCGCCGCGGTGATCGACCTCGAGGGCGAGGCGCAGGCCAAGGAGTGGCTCGAGGGCCTCAAGGCCAACGGCACCGTCTACGACAACAACCTCGTCGTCCTCGAGGGCGTCAACTCCGGCGAGACCGCGACCGGCATCGAGTACCACTACTACTGGTACCGCGACCAGGCCGAGTCCGGCGACATCAGCGACGACAGCGCCCTGCACTACTTCGGCGACCAGGACCCGGGGGCGTTCCTCAGCATCTCCGGCGCGGGGATCCTCGACTCCTCGGAGCACAAGACCGACGCCGAGAAGTTCGTCGAGTACCTCGTCAGCAAGGAGGGTCAGCAGGCGCTGGCCGACAGCTACGCGCTGGAGTACCCGCTCAACCCCGAGGTGACATTGGCTCCTCCGGTGAAGCCGTTCGACGAGCTCGACCCGCCGCAGGTCGACGTGTCCGACCTGGACAACGACAAGGCGGTCGACCTCCTGACCGAGGTCGGCTTCCTCTGACCGTCACCACCCCCGCCCCGCCGGCTACCGCAGCAACCCGGACCTCCTCCAGCGCCGCGGGGCAGCGGCCGCCCGCCGTCCTCGTGCTGGTGGCCGCTGGCGGTTGCGTTGGTGTGCCTCGTCCCGCTGGGCTACGTCGTCGTGGAGTCCGCGAAGCTCGGTGCCGGCGAGGCCCGCGACTTCCTGCTCCGCCCACGCATCGGCGAGCTGCTCTGGAACACCACCCGCCTCGTCGCCGGCGGCGTCCTGCTCAGCAGCGTGCTCGGCGTCGGCACCGCCTGGCTGGTGGTCCGCACCGACCTCCCCGGGAGCCGGGTCTGGCACGGACTCCTCTGCGCGCCGCTGGCGGTGCCGGCGTTCGTGACCGGCTACGCCTGGATCTCCACGACGCATGCGGTGCAGAGCTACCTCGGCGCCGTCCTGGTCGTGAGCCTCTCGTACTACCCGCTCGTCTACCTCCCCGCCGTCGCGGCGCTGCACCGGCTCGACGCCGGCGTCGAGGACGTGGCGGCGGCCCTGGGCCGCGGGTCGTTCGAGCGCTTCTGGCGGATCGTGCTGCCGTCCATCAGCCCCGCCGTGCTGGGCGGCTGCCTGTTGGTCGGCCTGCACCTGCTGGCCGAGTACGGCGCCCTGGCCCTGCTCAACTACCCCACGCTCACGACCGGGATCCTCGACCAGTACCGCTCGAGCTTCAACGGCCCGGCCGCCACGTTGCTCGCCGCGGTGCTCGTCTGCTTCTGCGTCGTGCTGCTGGTCATCGAGCGGCTGATGGCCGGAAAGCGCCGGCGGGCTCGCGTGGGTTCCGGAGTCCGTCGTACGCCGGAACGCCACCGGCTCGGCTCCGCCACCCCCGTGGTGCTCGTCTCCCTCACCGGCTTCGTCGCCCTCACCCTCGGACTCCCCCTGGTCAGCCTGGTCCGCTGGCTGGTGCGCGGCAGCTCGACAACATTCCCGGCCGGCGACATCTCGGCGGCCGCCACCTCGACCCTCGCGCTCGCGATCATGGGCGGCGCGCTGGCCACGGTCGCGGCACTGCCCGTCGCACTGCTCGTCGTGCGTTACCGCAGCACCTGGTCGACCATGGTCGAGCGCAGCGTCTACCCCGCGAACGCCCTGCCCGGCATCGTCGTGGCGCTGGCGCTCGTCTCCGTCTCGCTGCGCGTCGTGCCGGGCCTCTACCAGACGGTGCCGCTCCTGCTCGTCGGCTACGCGATCCTCTTCCTGCCCAGGGCTGTCGTCGCCGTGCGTGCGCCTCTCGAGCTCGCGCCACCGGTCCTCGAGGACGTCGCCCGGTCCCTCGGCTGCACCGGCGCCCAGGTCCTCCGGCGCGTGACCCTGCCCGTCGTGCTGCCCGGCATCGGCGCCGCCCTCGCGCTCGTCTCCCTGGCGGTGAGCACCGAGCTGACGGCGACGCTGCTGCTCTCGCCGATCGGGGTCGACACCCTGGCCACGCAGTTCTGGGCGCGCGCCTCCGCCGTCTCGTACGGCGCCGCCGCTCCCTACGCGCTGCTGCTCATCGCCCTCTCGATCCCGGCCACCGTGCTCCTCGGCCGCGCGGCGGCCCAGTCAGGCCGGAGGCAGGGCCGATGACCGCGCTCCACGTCACCGGCCTGACCAAGTCGTTCGGCAGCACCCACGTCCTCGGCGGGGTCGACCTCACGTGCACGAGCGGGGTGACCGCCGTCCTCGGCGCCTCGGGCTGCGGCAAGACCACGCTGCTCCGTCTCGTCGCCGGCTTCCTCCAGCCCGACGCCGGCCGGATCGCCCTCGGCGACCGCGTCGTGGCCGAGCCCGGGAAGTGCCTGCCCGCGCGGCAGCGCCGGGTCGGCTACGTGCCTCAGGAGGGCGCGCTGTTCCCCCACCTCGACGCGGCCGGCAACATCGGGTTCGGCCTGCCACGCCGCGAGCGAAGCGGCCGCGTCGAGCAGATGCTGGAGCTCGTCGAGCTGACGCCGGAGCAAGGTCGCCGCTACCCGCACGAGCTCTCCGGGGGGCAGCAGCAGCGCGTCGCGCTCGCCCGCGCCCTCGCGCCCGCCCCGGCGGTGGTGCTGCTCGACGAGCCGTTCTCGTCCCTCGACGCGTCGCTGCGCGAGGAGACCGGCCGCACCGTCGTGCGCGCGCTGCGGGCGGCCGAGACCACGGCGGTGCTCGTCACGCACGACCAGGGCGAGGCGCTGTCCCTCGCCGACCAGGTCGCGGTGATGTCCGCGGGCCGCTTCCTCCAGGTCGCGCCGCCCGACGTCGTCTACTCCTCACCCGCGTCCACGGCGGTCGCGACCTTCGTCGGCCACGCCGCCCTCGTGCCTGCCCGTGCCGCCGGCGGCACGGCCCACGGCCCGTTCGGCACCGTGCCGGTCCGCGGCGCGCGTGACGGCGACGTCGTGCTCGCGGTGCGGCCGGAACAGGTCGTGGTGCTCCTCGACGACCACCACCCGAAGGCCCCGGGCTTCAAGGCCGAGGTCCTCGAGGTCAGCTACTTCGGGCACGACGCCACGCTGCGGGCCCGCATGGCCGACGCCCACGACGTCGTCGTGATGGCGCGGGTGCCGGCGTCCGGCGTGCCCGTCGCCGGCGCGAGCATCCGGCTGGCCTTCGACGGCGAGGTCGTGTCGTTCGCCCGGGAGGACGGGTGACCACCTTCGACGTCGTCCCGACCGCCGTGGGCACGCGCTCGCCCGCCTTGGTGATGCCACCGCTGTGCGACGGGGCGTTGGACAGCCCGGCGCTCGTCACCGCCGGACGCACGCTCACCTACGCCGACCTCGCCCGCCGCGTCGAGTCGAGGAGGGCCTGGCTGGGCACCACACGAAGACTGGTCCTTCTCGAGGCGACCAACGACGTCGAGACGGTCGTGACGTTCCTGGCCGCGCTCGCGGGTCGCCACCCCGTGCTCCTCGCGGCCCCCGGCGACACGGCACGACGGGCCGACCTGCTCGCCCACGACCCCGACGTCGTCCAGAGCGCCGACGGCCGGATCACCGAGGTCCGCCCGGGCACCCGGCACGACCTCCACCCCGACCTCGCCGTGCTGCTGAGCACGTCGGGCTCGACGGGGTCCGCCAAGCTCGTCCGGCTCACGCTCGCCAACCTGCGTGCCAATGCGAGCGCCATCGCGTCGTACCTCCACCTGACCTCCGGCGACCGCGCGATCACCTCGCTGCCGCTGCACTACTGCTACGGACTGTCGGTCCTGACCAGCCACCTGCACGCCGGCGGGTCGGTGACCCTGACCGACCTGTCCGTCGCCGACGCCTGCTTCTGGGACCTGGCGCGATCGACCGGCGCGACGTCGTTCGCCGGAGTGCCCTACACGTTCGACCTGCTGGAGGCAGCCGGCCGCGACGGGCTCGACCTGCCGTCGCTGCGCTACGTCACCCAGGCCGGCGGGCGGATGGACGCCGACCGGATCCGGCGCTTCTCGGCCCTGGGCGAGCGCCAAGGCTGGGACCTCTTCGTCATGTACGGCCAGACCGAGGCCACTGCCCGGATGGCCTACCTCCCGCCCGACCTGGCCGCGCATCGTCCCGAGGCGGTCGGCGTCCCGGTGCCGGGTGGATCGTTCCGGCTCACCGACGTCGACGTCGAGACCGGGGTCGGCGAGCTCGTCTACGACGGCCCCAACGTGATGCTCGGGTACGCCGAGACGCCGGCCGACCTGGCCCGAGGCGCGACGGTCACCGAGCTCCGGACCGGTGACCTCGCCCGGCAGGCCGACGACGGCCTGTGGGAGGTCGTCGGTCGCGTCAACCGGGTGGCCAAGGTGTTCGGCCTGCGGCTCGACCTCGAGCAATTGGAGCGGCGGTCGGCCGAGCACGGGTGCCCCGTGCACCTCGTCGTCCGCGGCGACCGGCTCTGGGGCTTCGTCGACCTGCCACGTCGCCGTACCTCCACGGAAGGGGTGCTCGCCGAGCTCACGCGTCTCCCGGCGAACGCCCTCCGCGTCGAGGAGCTCGACCGGATTCCCTTGACCAGCAACGGGAAACCCGACCTCGCGGCCCTCGGGCGGCACGCCGAGACAGTGCACGGCGAGGGCCCCGAGGACAGCACCCTCGTCACCGGCGGACCCGGCACTGACGCGGTGCGCGACGTGCTCGCCACCGTGCTCGGACGTCCCGACGCCGACGACGACGACAGCTTCGTCTCGCTCGGCGGCGACTCCCTGTCCTACGTCGAGGCCTCCGCGCGGCTCAGTCGCGTCGTGGGCACGCTGCCCTCCGGCTGGCAGCACCTGGGTGCTCGGGAGCTCACCCCTGCCCGGCTCGACCGCGGTCGGAGGGGCACCGCGGTCGAGCCGAGCATCGTCCTGCGCGCTCTCGCGATCGTCGCCATCGTGCTCGGGCACGTGGACCTGGTCCCCATCGTCGGTGGTGCGCACGTCCTCCTCGCCCTCGTCGGGTTCAACCTCGCCCGGTTCCAGCTACGGGTCCGAGGCGACCGGGAACGCGTCCGCTCGATCCTCGGCACGCTGGCGTGGGTCGCCATCCCGTCGATGGCATGGATCGGCGCGGTCACGCTGCTGACGGGTCACTACCGGACCGAGACCGCGTTCATGCTCAACGGGCTCACCGGCAGCAACGACTGGGACGACGACTGGCGGTTCTGGTTCCTCGAGGTCGTGGTCTGGAGCCTGGCCGGCGTCGCCGCGCTGCTCGCGGTGCCGGCGATCTCGCGCTGGCAGCGCCGGCACCGGTACGCCGCGGCGCTGACCGTCGTGGCCGGCACCCTCGCCGTGCGCTACGCCTGGACCGGCGTCGAGGCCGGAGCCACGGAGCGCTACACGCTCGGCGTCGTGCTCTGGTGCGTCGGCCTGGGCTGGCTGGCCGCCGAGTCCCGGACGGCCCTCCAGCGCGCCGTGCTCGTGACGACGACCCTCGTGGCGTCGTACGGCTTCTTCGACGACCTGCTGCGCGAGGGGGTCATGGCGGCCTGCATCGTGCTCCTGCTCGTGACCCGTCCCCTCTGGCTGCCGCGACGGCTCGCCTGGCTGGTCGGGGCGGTCGCCGCCGCGTCGCTGTGGATCTACCTCACGCACTGGACGGTCTACGTCCCGCTCGAGGACGCCGGCCACCCGTGGCTGGCCCTCGTCGCGTCGATGGCCCTCGGGGTGGCGGTGCACCTCGCGTTCACCCGGGCCCGCCCGCGGCTCGCCGCATGGGTCTCAGCGCGACGAGTCTCCTGGCCGCTGGTCGAGACCAGTCCCGGAAGATCCGGCTTGTGTCACGTCGCTGACAGCGCCGCTCGCCGGTCGGGAGCAACGTGGGCCTCGCACGGGCCCACCGAGGACCCCGAGCCCCAGGAGCAGATCATGCGCATCCAGTACTTCCTCGCCGAGGTCATGGACAGCAACCGCCGCCACGACGCGCAGCGGGCACAGCGCCGCCGCCGCCAGGGCTGGACGACGCTCCCGCAGCAGCGCAACCGCCAGGGCAGCACCCGATGAGCGCCGTGACGGCCACCCGGTGCCCCGGGCCCTGCCGCCCGGGCGTGGGCACGAGCTAGAGGTCCGGTCTACCGACCCTGGCGCGGGATGCCGAGCGCCGGTGTCGGTGGCGGGTGCGGCTCGTCGAGCACCCGCACGACGTAGCGGACCAGGTCGGTGACCCCCGCGCCCTTCTGGGCGTAGCCGTGGGCACCGCCGTCCATCGCGTGCTCGGCCATCACGTCGGCGTCGAACCCGGACAGCACGATGACGCGGGCGTCGGGACAGGCCCGGCGGATCCGCGGCAGCGCGTCGAGGCCGTTCATCACCGGCATCCGCAGGTCGAGGAGCACGACGTCGGGCTGGGTGCGGGTGACGACGTCGACACCGGCCAACCCGTTGTCGGCCTCGCCGACCACCTCGAAGCCGCCCCACGCCTCCAGCGTCATCCGGACGAGCATGCGGATGTCCTCGGTGTCGTCGACGATGACGACCGACACCGTGCCCTTCCGCTGCAGCACCGCGCTCATCCGAGGTCCCTCCTGTCGCGACGCCCCCGAACCTGTTCCAGGGACATCGTGGGGGGTCGGAAACCGGGAACCCAGGACTAACTCCGGGAAGTCATCCTTCGGCGGACCAAGACAGGACCGGTGGCCCGGGGGGTCCCGGGTGCCGCCGCTTTCGCCCATTGCCCTACAAATGCGACATTCGCGCGACACCTACCGGCCCAGGACGTCGGGCGCGGGACGTCGACCATGGCGTCTCCTGATGCGCGACTCCGGAGGAGGGGGAAGCGAGCAGGACGGTCTCGACGCCCCTACGCTGACCGCGGAGCGTGCCCGCGCTCCCCCGGACCAGCAGCGTCGGAGGTGGCCGTGCGGATCCTGGTCGCGTCCGACCTGCACTACCGGCTGCCGCACTACGACTGGCTGGTCGGGGCGGCCGACGACGTCGACGTCGTCCTCCTCGCCGGCGACCTGGCCGACGTCGTCAGCCCGGTGCCGCACGAGGTGCAGACCGTGGTGGTCTCGAAGTACCTCCGCACCCTGGCCGACAAGGCCACGGTGTTCGCCGCCTCGGGCAACCACGACCTCGACGGCCCCGGGGCGCACGGCGAGCAGGTGGCGCGCTGGCTCAGCACGTCCGACCACGCGTCGCTGCACCTCGACCGCAGCAGCGTCGACCTCGACGACACACGCGTCACCGTGTGCCCGTGGTGGGACGGTCCGGTGACCCGCGAGGAGGTCCACGAGCAGCTCCGCGCCGCCGCCGTCGACCGGCCCGCGCGCTGGATCTGGCTCTACCACGCGCCTCCGGCCGGCACGCCGCTGTGCGACGACGGGCGGCGCACCTTCCCCGACCAGGACCTCGCGGACTGGATCGAGGAGCTCGGTCCAGACCTCGTGTTCTGCGGGCACATCCACCAGGCTCCGTGGATCGACGGAGGCACCTGGCACGCGCGCCTCGGCGACACCGCGGTCTTCAACGCGGGCAAGCAGATCGGCAAGGTGCCCGCGCACATCACCGTGGACACCGACGCGGCGACGGCGCACTGGTTCGGCGTCTTCGAGTCCGAGACGATCCCGCTCTAGCTGGTCGAGCAGGCGCGAGCCGCCGAGGCGAGCGCCGCCCGTCGGGACCACTCAGTGCGAGTGCTGATCCCCCTCCGGGTCCCGCGCGGATCCGGTCCGAGCGGACGGCCCCTGGTGGTGCACGAGCCGGTCGAGGATCTGGTCGACCATGCCGAGGTGGCCGTCCAGGTCGGCGTACTGCTGCTTGACGTCGACGAGGTAGTGGGTGAGTCCGTCGAGCCGGGACGCGGTCGTGCGCAGCACCGCCAGGGCCGCGCCCGGCTGCTCGCTGAGGAAGCCGATCGGGTCCTCGACGACGCGCACCGCGACCTCCCCGACGGCCCGCACCGTGGCGGTCGCGGGCTTCTCGAGCACCGCGGCCATCTCGCCGAAGACCGCGCCCGGCGTGTCCACACGAGCGAAGGCGACACCGTCGTGCTCGATGACGAGGTCACCGGCCTCGAGCACGAACATGCGGGACGTCGTCGCGCCCTCCTCGATGAGCGTCTCGTCGGGCGCGACGGTCAGCAGCGGGAGGTCGGCCGTCAGCGCGAGCAGGTCGGTCACGCGCTCATCCTCCCCCACCGCTCGACTTCCGACAGCGTTCGGCTAATCTACAACCACATGGTTGTAGATAGCGTGACCGAGGACGACGTGGACATCGTGTTCCACGCCTTGGCCGACGCCACCCGCCGCGACATCCTGCGCCGCTCCACCCGGGGCGACCTGTCGGTGTCGGGCCTGGCGGCGGCGTACCCGATGAGCTTCGCCGCGGTGCAGAAGCACGTCGCCGTGCTCGAACGAGCCGGCTTGGTCACCAAGGCACGCCGCGGACGGGAGCAGATCGTGACCACCGAGCCCGACGGCGTACGCCGGGCACGCGAGGCACTCGACCGGCTCGAGGCGACCTGGCGGGTCCGGGTCGACCAGATGGACCTCCTGCTCGCCGAAGAGGCGATCAGGGACGAGCACGCGAGAGGACAGGACACATGAGCATCACCAACCTGGACAAGGACTACGAGGCCAGATGGACGACATCCTGGCCGCGTGACAATTCCCAAGGTATGCAGAGGAACTGGCGCTTCCCACGAGCGATTGACCATGGGAAGCGCCAGTTCTTCTGCATCCCATGGGAAACCTGCACTTACCCCGGAGGCTTGAGCACCGCGAAGGGGTCGGTCACGGTGAGTGAGCGGTCGACGAAGCGGAAGAGGGCGGCGGGACGGCCGCCGGCGGCGCCGGAGGTGGTGCGGGCGCCGGTCGGCTCGATCATGCCGCGGCGGGTCATCACCCGTTGCATGTTGGTCGCGTCGACCGGGTGGCCCAGGGCCGCTGCGACGATCGTCCGGAGCGCGGCGATCGTGAACTCCGGGGGAGCGAGCGCGAAGCCGATGTTCGTGTAGGACAGCTTGCCCCGCAGCCGCTCCACCGCCGCGGCGATGAAGAAGTGGTGGTCGAAGGCGGTCCGCGGCAGGTCGTCGACGTCGTACCACCGGGTGTCCTTCGGCAGCCCCGGCTCGGCATCGCTGGGGACCAACGCGAGGTACGCCGTGGCCAGCGCGCGTCCGCGCGGGTCACGGTCGACCCGGCTGTGCGTGGCCACCTGCTCGAGCCAGGCGATCTCCCGGACGTCGACCTTGTCGGCGAGGTGCGTCCCGAGGGCGTCACGCAGCCGCTGGTCCGCGCCGACCCCTCCGCCGGGCAGCGCCCACCGACGTGCGTGCGGGGCGAGGCGGCGCTGCCAGAGGAGCGCTTGCAGCCGGCCCTCGCGCACCGAGAGGACGACGGCCAGGACCTCGTGGGGGTACGCCGGGAACGGCGGTCCGGACTCCCGCTCGCTCCCTGGCACAGCGTCATGCTAGCGTGTCGTCAGCAGTTATCGACTCACAGTCGAAAACTAGGAGACAGCACATGACCCTCACCCTCGAGACCTGGCAGGACGAGGTCCACCGCCTCGCCCGCGAGCAGGACGCCGTGGTCCTGGCCCACAACTACATGCCGCCCGAGATCCAGGACGTCGCCCACCACGTCGGCGACTCCCTCGCCCTCTCGCGCATCGCCGCGACGACGGACGCCTCGACCATCGTCTTCTGTGGCGTGCACTTCATGGCCGAGACCGCCAAGCTCCTCTCCCCCGACAAGACCGTGCTCGTGCCGACCCGCGAGGCGGGCTGCTCGCTCGCGGACAGCATCGACGCGACAGCGCTCCGGGCGTGGAAGGCAGAGCACCCCGGCGCCGTGGTCGTCGCCTACGTGAACACGACCGCCGAGGTGAAGGCGGAGTCCGACATCTGCTGCACCTCGTCCAACGCGGTCGACGTCGTTGCATCGATCCCGGCCGAGACGCCGGTCCTGTTCCTGCCCGACCAGTTCCTCGGCGCGCACGTACGCCGCGTCACCGGACGCACCAACCTCCACGTCTGGCTCGGCGAGTGCCACGTGCACGCAGGCATCCGGCCCGACGACGTGCGGTCCCAGGTCGCCGCACACCCCGACGCCGAGCTGCTCGTCCACCCCGAGTGCGGCTGCGCGACGTCGGCCCTCTGGCTGAGCAGCGAGGGCGAGCTGCCGGCCGGGCGCACGCACATCCTGTCGACCGGCGGCATGGTCGACGCCGCGCGTACGACGACCGCCGGCACCGTGCTCGTCGCGACCGAGATCGGCATGCTCCACCAGCTGCGCAAGGTCAACGACCGGGCGACGTTCCTGCCGATGAACCCGCAGGCCTCGTGCCGGTTCATGAAGATGACCACCCCCGACCTGCTGCTCCGCGCACTCCGCGAGGGCCGCGACGAGGTCACCGTGGACCCGGCAGTCGCGGCGCGGGCGCGTCGCGCCGTCGAGCGGATGATCGCGATCGGCAACCCGGGCGGAGCCGAGTGATGCGCGAGGTCGAGACCGACGTCCTGGTCCTCGGCGCCGGCGTCGCCGGCCTGACTGTCGCGCGCGGGCTCGCGGGCCACCGTCGGGTCCTCCTCGTCGAGGCCGGACCCGGCAGCACCCCGTGGGCGCAAGGCGGCATCGCGGCGGCCGTCGACCCGGCCGACGACCCGGCCGACCACGCGTCGGACACGCAGGTCGCGGGCGTCGGCGTCTGCGACCCGCTGGCGCTCGCGGTGCTCACCGAGGAGGGACCCGGCGCGGTCGCCGACCTCGTCCGGTCCGGCGCGCGGCTCGACCGGGAGGGCGAGCGCCTCGCCCTCGGGCTCGAGGGCGGACACCACCGGCGCCGGGTCGTGCACGCCGGGGGCGACGCCACCGGCGCCGAGGTGCACCGTGCCCTGGCCGACGTCCCTGCGACCGTGCAGCGCCTGCACGGCGCCGCGGTCGCCCTCACGACCGGACGGCTCGGCCGCCAGGTCACCGGTGCCCGCATCGCCACGGCCGACGGCGAGGTCCTGGTCCACGCCCGGGCGACCGTGCTGGCCACCGGTGGCCTCGGCCACGCCTACGCCCGCACCACCAACCCCGCCGGCGTCGACGGCTCGGGCCTCGCGCTGGCCCTGGCGGCGGGCGCGGTCCTCACCGACGTCGAGTTCGTGCAGTTCCACCCGACCGCCCTCGCGACCGGCGACACCACCGGACGGCTGCCCCTGGTCTCCGAGGCGGTGCGCGGCGAGGGCGCAGTGCTCCTCGACCACGACGGCACCCGCTTCATGGTCGGCCGGCACCCGCTCGCCGAGCTCGCTCCGCGCGACGTCGTGGCGCGCGAGATCACCCGCGTCGCCGGTGACGTCGGCCATGTCTGGCTGGACGCCCGGGCCGTCACGGACCTCCCCCGCCACTTCCCGACGTTCGTCGCCTCCTGCCGCGCGATCGGCCTCGACCCGGCGGCGGACCTCGTGCCGGTCACGCCCGCCGAGCACTACCTCTGCGGCGGCATCGAGACGGACCGGTGGGGCGCCACCACCCTCCCCGGGCTGTACGCCGTCGGCGAGGTCGCCGCGACCGGGGTGCACGGCGCGAACCGGCTGGCCTCGAACAGCCTTCTCGAAGGACTCGTCTTCGGCCGCCGCCTGGCGGACCGACTCGTGCTCGACCTGCCCGACGCCGTGACGACCGACCACGTCCCCGCTGCCATCGGCACCTCCGACCCGGACCGGCGTCAGCTCGTCCGCGACCTGCTCACGCAGCACGTCGCGGTCGAGCGCGACGCCGAGGGCCTGGCCAGGGCCGCCCACGGTCTTGCGTCCTTGCCCGTGACCGACCCGCTGGTCCAGGTCGCCCGGGCCGTCGTCGCCGCAGCCACCGCGCGTACCGAGAGCCGCGGCACCCACCACCGCCGCGACTTCCCCGCCACCGAGGCCCGCTGGGAGCGCCACCTCCGGGTCCGGCTCGGCCCCGACGGCCTCCCCGAGGCCCACCGCACCGGACTGGAGAACGTCGCATGAGCCCCGTGACCACCGCCTCGTCCGATTGGGAGTGCGCTATGTCGCACTCCCAATCGGACGAGGCCTCTTCCCCGGACGCCCTGCTCGTCACGGCCGGGCTCGACCCCGCCGAGGTGCGTTCGCTGCTCCGGGCCACCTTGCGCGAGGACCTCGGCGAGCGCGGTGACGTCACCTCGGCCGCGACCGTCCCGGTCGACGCCGAGCTCACCGTGCGCTGGACCGCCCGACAGGCAGGCGTCGTCGCGGGGCTCCCCGTCCTCGCCGCGCTCGTCGAGGAGCACCTCGGCCCCGATGCCGGCCTCGAGCTGCTGGCCCGCGACGGCGACCGGGCGGAGCCGGGTCAGGTCCTCGCGCAGCTCACCGCACCCGCCCGACGCGTGCTGGAGCTCGAGCGCACGTCGCTCAACCTGCTCGGTCACCTCAGCGGCGTCGCCACCCTCACCCGCTCGTGGGTCGACGCCGTCGAGGGCACCGGGGCGCGCATCCGGGACACCCGCAAGACGATGCCGCTGCTCCGCGCGCTCCAGAAGTACGCCGTCCGCTGCGGTGGCGGCGTCAACCACCGGGCCGGGCTGTACGACGCGGTGCTCGTCAAGGACAACCACGTGGCCGCCGCCGGCGGGGTCGGTCGCGCACTCGACACCGTCCGGGCGTCCGGGCTCGACCCGGATGTCGTGGTCCAGGTGGAGGTCGACGACCTCGACCAGCTCCGCGAGGCGCTGGCCCACGGCGCCAGCCAGGTCCTGCTCGACAACATGGCGCCCCCGCTCCTCCGCGAGGCCGTCGCACTCGTACGCCGCGAGGCCCCCGCCGTACTGCTCGAGGCCAGCGGCGGCCTCACCCTCGACACCGCCCGCGAGGTCGCCGCCACCGGCGTCGACTTCCTCGCCGTCGGCGCCCTCACCCACTCCGCCCCCCAGCTCGACATCGCCCTCGACACCTGACCCACCCGTGCCCGAGCCCGGCTCGACGAGCTCCGTCCGATCAGTCGATCGGACGGAGCTCGTCGGCGTAGGAGACGGACTGACGTCGGAGCACCCCACCGGCCCCGACGGCGTACTGCCCCATCCGCCACAAGGGCGGGCTGTACGCATGCACCGAGACGGCCATCGCCTCGCCCCCGGTGAGGCGATGGATGTGGTCCGGGCCGAAGGAGAACACCTTCCCGGCCTGGACCCTCGTCTCGACGACCTCCCCCGCCACGGCGAGGTTGTGCTCGACGAGGCTGCCCTCGACGACGGCGACCGCACCGGACGAGATGTCGTGGTCGTGGAAGCCGGTGTCGTTCTCCGGTGTCCAGCAGAGAAGCCACACGTCGACGTGCGCGTCGCGGTGCAGCGAGACGTACACCCGGTTGTCGGCGTCGAAGCCGAGGTGGTGGCGCCACAGCTCGGGACGGGCGGCGACGGCGCACGCGAGCGCGCGGAGCTCGTCGTGGTCGAGGTCGCGGTCCGGCAGTGTCTCGAGGGTCAGGCCCCAGTCGGACGCGAGCAGGTCCTCCGCAGCCCCGGCCGGCACGTGCCCGGGGACGATCGAGGTCACGGTCATGCCACGGCCTCCTGCGCGCCCGCGGCGAGCCCCAGCGCGCGGCGCGGGTTGTCGACCCGGATGCGGCGGGCCGCGGCGACCCCGAGCGAGTCGACGTCGGCCGAGGCGTACGGCGCGTCGGTGCCCAGCACGACCGTGTCGATGCCGAGCACCCGCACCAGGGCGTCGAGGCCCTGAGGTCCGTACGACGAGGTGTCGACGAACACGTCCGGGTCGATCGGCCTGGTCGAGCCACCCCGAGCAGTGAGGCGCTCGTGCTGCAGCGGCGCGAGGCCGGCGCCGGCGGCGAACACCAGCCGCAGCCGCGGGAAGTGCGCACGACCGTCGAGCGCGTGCCACGCCCACCACGCGGACTGCAGCTGCGCGACGTAGCCGACGACGGGCGCCCACCACCCCGGCTCACCCTCGCTCGACGGAGCTGGGCCGGGATGCACGAGCACGGGCCGGCCGTGCTGCTGGGCCGCCTCGAGGATGTCGCCCGCGGCGAGCCAGTCAGCGGGCCGGAGCAGGCGCGTCGCCGGGACCTGGACCCCGACGAAGCCGCCGCCCAGCAGCCGGTGCAGCTCGGGCAGGTCGGGCTCGGTGTCGTGGACGGACGCCCAGGCGCGGTAGTGAGCAGGCAGTGCCGCAGCGCCCTGGTGCCAGGCGCCCAGCAGCGGACCGGACTCCCACGGCGGGAGGCTCTCGATGCCGAGCGGTGAGGAGAGGCTGACGCAGGCCAGGCCCACCTCTTCTGCCACGTCCATCGCGGTGCGTGCCGCGACGTCGTGGTGCTCGGGCCGGATGTCGTAGGGCGGTTCGGTGGCGGTGAACAGCTGCCAACCGCGCACGTACGGCGGGTGCATGCGGGCGCGCAGCCGGTCGAGCAGCGGCTCGGGCCACAGGTGCTGGTGCAGGTCGATCCCGGGACTCACGTCTCCTCCTCTCAATCTGTATGAAGTTGATGGACTTTATCTTATTAATCCCCACGAGCGCGGGTTCATCTCACGGCGAGTCGTAACCCAGAGCGTGCCCAGGCGTTGGACCCACGAAGCCCCTGTCCCGGAAGGACGCCCCGCACTCATGCACCGACACCACGCCCGCAAGGCACGCCGCACCGCGGCGATCGCCCTCGCTGCCGTCGCGGCCTTCGCCGGGACCAACCTCGCCGCCGCTCCCGCGGGAGCCGCCGGCACCGCCCCGTCCGCACCCGTCCAGCAGTTCCTCAAGAACCAGCTCTCCGGACTCGGCGCGCTCGGCAAGACCACCGTGCTCGTGCACGGCGCCACCCTCGCGGACGCCAAGAAGGCGGTCAGCGCGACCGGCATGACCACCACGACGTCCTTCGACAAGATCGGTGTCGTCGTGGCGCGCGGCACCAAGGCGCAGATCACCGCGGCGCGCACGCAGCCGGGCGTGACCTACCTCGAGGGCAACAAGCCGATCGAGCTCCTGGACGCCACGTCGAACAACGCGACCCGCGGCCATGAGGCGCTCACCACGCTGACCGGCTCCGACGGCAGCCGCCTCGACGGCTCCGGCGTGAGCGTCGCCCTCATCGACTCCGGCGTCGACCCGACGCACCCGTACCTCCAGGACGCCGACGGCAGCGCCGTCGTCGAGAGCGACAAGGTGCTCTGCGACCCGTTCGAGGCGGCCTGCCAGGTCGTCGACACCGGCACCACTGTCGACACCGACACCCTCTCGGGGGGCGGCCACGGCACCCACGTCGCCGGCATCATCGCCGGCCGCGAGGTGACCGCCGGCGGCCAGCCGATGCACGGTGCCGCTCCCGGCGCGAACATCGTGTCGCTGTCGACCGGTGCGGTGCTGCTGATCGTCGGCGCCGACGCCGCGCTCAACTGGGTCCTCGAGAACCACGAGCACCCCTGCGGCGCGAACGTCCCGGCGGCCGACTGCCCGCCGATCAAGGTCACCAACAACTCGTACGGCCCCACGGGCGGCGGCGAGTTCGACCCCAACTCGGCAACCGCCAAGCTGCAGCGCGCGCTCGTCGACGAGGGCGTCGTGACGGTCTGGGCCAACGGCAACGACGGTGGCGACGGCTCCGAGAACCTCTCCAACCCGCCCGGCCAGGACCCGACCGGCGGCATCATCTCCGTCGCGTCCTACAACGACCTCGAGTCGGGCACGCGGGAGGGCGAGATCTCCGAGTTCTCCTCGCGCGGCAAGGCGGGCACCCCGTCGACGTACCCGGACATCGCGGCCCCCGGCGACACCATCACCTCGTCGTGCCGCATCTACCTGCCGATCTGCACCACGGGTCTCGACCCGGTCGACGGCGGCAACTACAACACCATCAGCGGCACCTCGATGGCCGCACCGCACATCGCCGGGATCGTGGCCCAGCTGTTCGAGGCCGACCCGACCGCGACGCCGGCCGAGATCGAGGCAGCCCTGAAGTCGTCGGCGCACAAGTTCACCTTCGGCGCTCCCTACGAGACCGTCGGCGGGATCACGACGTCCTTCGACAAGGGCGCCGGCCTGGTCGACGTGGTCGCGGCGGTGGCGGCCCTGCGCGGGTGACCTCGGGCCCGAGGGCCTGAACCACGAGTGAGGGGGAGGACCCGGTCGGCGCAGCCGGCCGGGTCCTCGTCCGTCAGGACTCGGTCGGCTCGGCCCGCTCGCCTTGCCCGCCTCGCTCGCGCAGCACCCGCGCGGCGTACAGGAGGAGCGCGACGGCGACCACCAGGCCGAGGAGCAGCGCGAGGTTGCCGCCGTAGTCGCGCAGCACGAGCGCCTTGACCGACGGTTGCGTGTCACGGCGTTTGATGAGCGGCACCGCGATCACGGTGAGCATGGCGCCGACGACCAGTGCGCCCTGCACGTAGCGGCGCGCTCGCGCAGGCACCCGGGTCAGCGTCACGCCGACCCCGGCGGTGAGCGGAGCCACGACGCCGTCGTGGATGGCGACAGCCACGACCAACCACAGCAGCAGCGCCCAGAGGTCGGGCAGGTCGAGCTTGGTGACGAGCCGGAAGAGGCCGAAGGCGAGCAGCAGGCCGCCGGCGGCGCAGAGCGCGATGCGGTACGGGCGCACGTCAGGTCACCTCGACCCGGGTCAGCCACTTGGTGTTGAGCACGCCCGGACGGTTGGGGGCGATGAGCCGCAGCGGGTAGCCGTGGTCGATGTCGAGGCGCTCACCGTTGAGGTGCGTCGCGAGCAGGGCAGCGCCGACCTGAGGGCCGTCGAGGAAGCTGTGGTTGTAGGGACCGCTCGGCTGCAGCGACACGACCTGCACCCGGGAGGCGTCGTCACCGCCGGCCCGGCGCACGAGGTCGAGGAGGAGGACGCCCTCCCAGTCCGCGCCGACGCTCCAGCCTTCGACGCAGGTGATCGGAAGGCGACGGGAGGTCCGCTCGATCGCCTCGAGGTCGTCGAGCGTGAGCGTGAACGGCTTCGGCCCGTCCACCTCGAGCTTCCAGTCCGCGGCTCGGGCGAGGTCGAGGACGCGCGCCGCCGAGGCGGTCTTGTTGACCGGCACCCCCTGCGGACCCTTCGAGGCCTGCCGCGTCGCCAACAGACCCACGGGGGCGAGGGGGGTCACCGTCTGGCCCACCGTCGTGACGACGACCGTCCCGATGCCGGCACCGAGGGCGACGAACAGCCCGCGCCGGTCCAGGGCCGGCATCTCGGGCGGCTCGACGACGCCGGCGTTGCTGTGCGCAGAGGGGTTCTCGCTCCACGGGATCTCGGTGAGGACGTCGGCCTCGGCGAGCTTGGCCTGGAGTCCGTACTTGATGTCAGGGAGCTTGATCCCGATGTGGATCAGGATCGAGCCGATGAGCACGTAGCCGAGGTAGCGGTGCGTCGACGGGAACGACCACGGCCAGGGGTACCAGCCGAGCGTGTTCAGGAAGCCGGTCGTGAGCTGCACCAGCGCGGTGGCCACGAGGAGGAACACCGACAGCCTCTCGACCGCGTGCTTGACGGAGCGCAGCGCCGGCCAGCGGAAGAGGTTCGGGTAGACCGACCACAGCTTCACGAGCACCAGCGGGATCAGGGAGACGCCGGTCGCGACGTGCAGTCCCTGCGTGACGCGGTAGAGCCAGACCGGGCTCGCCGGCTCGGGCAGCCACCCCCACGGTTGGTACTGGTAGTGGCTCAGCATCCCGGTCACGAAGCAGATGCCGAAGCCGATGCCCAGCAGCCGCCCGATCCGTGCTGTGACCGCGGTCGACCTCAGCGGACTGCTGAAGTGGGGCCACAGGGCCGGACGCGCCATGTCCCGAGGGTGCACCACGGGCACGCTGTCCGTCCCACCCGAAGGGCCTTCCGGGCCCATGCGTAAGGCAACGTTAAGCGGACCGCTCCGCGCTGCCGCGTGCTTGACTCGTGCCGTGGACACCTCTCCTCTCGTCGAGCAGCTCGGTCCCGACAAGGTGCTCGTGGACGCCGACCGGATGGCTGCCTACCGCTGGGACCGCGCGCAGGACCCGGACGCCGGCATGCCTCTCGCGGTCGTTCGTGCCGAGTCGACCGAGGACGTGCAGGCCGCCGTCAGGTTCGCCGCCGAGCACGGCATCCCCGTGGTCACGCGAGGCGCAGGATCCGGCCTCTCGGGTGGCGCGTCCGCCGTCGACGGCTGCCTGATCGTGTCGACCGAGCGGATGCGTGACATCGCCGTCGACCCGAGCACCCGCACCGCCGTCGTACAACCGGGACTGCTCAACGCCGAGGTGAAGAAGGCGGTCGCCGCACACGACCTCTGGTACCCGCCCGACCCGTCCTCGTTCGAGATCTGCAGCATCGGCGGCAACGTCGCGACGAACGCAGGCGGCCTGTGCTGCGTGAAGTACGGCGTCACCAGCGACTACGTCCTCGGCATGACGGTCGTGCTCGCCGACGGCTCCGTGGTGAACCTCGGCGGGCCGCGTCTCAAGGACGTCGCCGGGCTGTCGCTGACGAAGCTCTTCGTCGGCAGCGAGGGCGCTCTCGGCGTCATCACCGAGGTCGTGCTGCGACTCATCCCGGCCCAGCAACCGCGCTCCACCCTCGTCGCGTCGTTCGCCTCGCTCGACGGGGCCACCGACACCGTCGTCGACATCACCCGCCGGATGCGGCCCTCGATGCTCGAGCTGATGGACCACGCCACGATCAACGCCGTCGAGGACCACACGAAGATGGGGCTCGACCGCGACGCCGCGGCGATGCTGGTGATCCAGACCGATGAGCCGGCCGCGCACGCGAAGCTCGAGCTCGAGCAGATCACCGGCATCTGCGAGAGCCACCAGGCCGAGGTGTTCGCCACCGACGACGCCGAGGAGGGCGAGCAGTTCGTGGCCGCCCGCCGGATGGCGATCCCGGCGATCGAGAAGCAGGGACCGCTGCTCCTCGAGGACGTCGGGGTCCCGCTCCCCCGGCTCGGCGAGCTGGTCCGTGGCATCGAGGCGATCGCCCAGAAGCGCGAGGTCCCGATCGCCGTGATCGCGCACGCCGGCGACGGCAACACCCATCCGCTGATCGTCACGGACCCGTCGGACGACCACGCGATGGCGCAGGCCCAGGAGGCGTACGGCGAGGTGATGCGCCTGGCCATCGACCTCGGTGGGACCATCACCGGCGAGCACGGCGTGGGCCGGCTCAAGCGGCCGTGGCTCGAGGACTACCTCGGCCCGGACGTCCTGGCCCTGAACCAGAAGATCAAGGACGCGCTCGACCCGCAGGGGATCCTCAACCCCGGCGCGGTGATCTGACCCGGCTCACGCCGACCTCGAGCAGCACGACGGCGACCGCGATCGACGCGCTGCCCGCCAGCACCCACGGCGTCGGCCGACGTCGCGCCACGGCAGCGGCCAGGACCGGCACCAGCACGACACTCGTCTCGCGCAGCGCTGCCACCACCGGAACCTGCTCCTCGCCGGCGAGCGACAGGGCCGCAAGCACCAGGCCGTAGGCGAGCATGATGCCGGTGCCGGTCAGCCAGGTCAGCGGCGCACGCAGCTCGCCTCGCGACGCTGCGGGTGCCCTTCTCCTCGACGTCGCTCCAGACCGTGAGGGCCAGCGCCACCGGCGCCATCGTCACCCACAGGTAGCAGGCCGGCGAGCCGTGCTGCACGCCCGCGCGCGTCGAGCAGGGTGTACGTCGCGATGGCGACCGACACGGGCAGGGCCAGCCGAAGGACCGTGCCGTCGGGTCGTGCCGCCCTCTCCGGAGACGAGCAGCACTCCCACGCCACGAGGCCCACTGCCGCCACCTCGAGGGGAAGCAGTGTGCCGGTGACGAGGACCGTGACGACGAGCACCACGACCGGGGCGACCCCGCGAGCCACGGGATAGGTGCGGGACACCGAGGCGCACCTGTAGGCCCGCCCCAGCAGCACGAAGTACACGACCTCCGCGAGCGCCGACGCGGCTGCCCAGGCCAGGCCGGCGGCGTCGATCCTCCAGGTGGCCACGGCGAAGGGCGTGAGCACCAGCACCCCCGTGGCGGTGGCTGCAGCGCTCCGGGCGACGCCCGGTCCGGCGCCGCGGCCGCGTGCCAGCGCGACGTTCCAGCCGGCGTGCACCACGGCTGAGGCGAGCGCCAGACCGTAGGGACCGAGGTCCCCGCCGACTGCCGCCACCTGCTCACCCTAGGCAGACCGGTCGGCGTCCGGACTCCACCCGATCGGCCATGGTCGCGCACAGCCACCGCTCCTAGATTCCCGTCCATGCGCCGTCTCGCCGTCCTCGCCCTCGTTCCCGTCCTCGTGCTGCCCGCCGCGCCGGCCCAGGCCGCCGACGTCGAGCACACTGGTGCCAACTGGACCTGGACCGGTCCGGAGGCCTGGACGGACGCGCAGGGCACGTTCGGCATCACCGTGTCCGGCGGCGGCAAGACGACCTACGACCTCGGGTTCTCCACGACGATCTGCAGCTCCGGCGCGACCTACGCCAAGTCGGTCAAGAAGTACTTCAAGGGCAAGCGCACCTCCCTGACCGACGCCGGCTACACCCTGTCCAACGTGTCGGCGATCAAGACGATCGGCAACGACGACTACCGACGCCAGACGATGAACGTCACCTCGGCAGGCAGGAACGGCATCAAGGGCGTCGTCGAGCTCGACTACGACTTCGTCCAGAACGACGGCACGAACAACTACTGCTACACGCGGACCGAGGCGCGATCGGCGAAGAAGGCCGACTACGACGACGTCAAGGCGAAGCTCGCCAAGGTCGGAAGGACGATCGCCTACATCGGCGGCGGCGGCTACCGAGACGGCGAGTGACGACGGCCGACCACCACGACGCCGAGGAGCACGACCGCCTCGGCCAACAAGACGTCAACGGTCTCCGCGCCGGTCGCAGGTCCGTCGAACACGCTCCGGACCAGGTTGTCCTCCGTCACGTTGTTCGACGCATGACCAGCAGCGGACGTCCACACCGAGGCTGAGAGCTCACGGAGCCAGCCGAGGAAGACCGACACCGTGACGCACCCCGCCGTGAACGCGAGCAGCACGGTCACGTCGCGGGCGCCCGAGGTGAGCAGCACAGGATAGTGCCACACGCCCCACACCAGACCCGTCACGACGGCAGCCAGGACAGGGCGTCCCGGGCAGAGCCGCAGCTGGAGGTAGCCGCGCCAGCCGAGCTCCTCACCGAGGATCAGGGGTGCCACCGCGACCGAGAGAGCCACCCACGCCATTCCGTCCGCGAGAGCGGCGTCACGTGCATGCCCCGCCAGCAACGCCGTCAGCGGCGCCGTGACGAACGGCCAGCCGAGCGCGATGACGAGGACGGGCCACCCCCGGATGAGCGCGCTCGGTCTCGGGCGGAGTCCGAGCCCCTCGAACCCCTCACGCGTGACCCACCGGCGAACGACGACGCAGGCGAGCGCGGGAGCCACCGTCATGAGCGCCAACCCCGTCGGGCGACCGCCGAAGACGACCGGCAGGAAAGGAGCCCATGCCAGGCCGAAGGCGATGGCCAGGTACGCCGCTACTCCTCGGCGACGCAGCGCGGCCGCGCTTTCCGCCTGCCGTGGCACAAGCACAGCCATGCCGTCAGCGGAGCTCGCGCCCGAGGGTGAACCTTGCGGCGACGAGCGCGACCACGGCCGACCACCCCACCAGGACCATGGCCGCCGCGGCCGGTGCCAGGTTCGTCCCGGCCAGCTGGGTCGGTGTGGTCAGACCGATGGCGGCGCCGGTCGGGAGCCACTTCGCCACCGACGGCAGGAGCGGCTGGAGGACGCCGACCTCCACCACGAACACCCAGGCGAGCGCCCCGATGATCGCTCCCACCGTGTTCCTGGTGAGCGCCCCGAGCGCGACACCCAGAAGGCCGAAGCAGGCCGTGAGCAGCGTCGTGCCCCACCAGAGAGCCGTGAGGGAGACGGGGTAGGTGTGCACGCCGCGCACGGCGTACACGGGCACGGCGACAGCGACCGTCATGCCGAACGTGATCGCTCCGAGCAGCAGCCCGAGGAGCCCTGCGGTGACGAGCTTGGCCAGCAGGATCCGTGCCCGACGAGGCTCGGCCAGGTACGTGGCGATGATCGTCCGGTGGCGGTCCTCGCCGGCCGCGATCATGATGCCCAGCACCAGCATCACGTTGCTGCTCACGACGCCGGTCGCGAAGACCTTGCTCATGTTGGCGACCGTGCCGACGTCCGGAGCACCTTGGACCCCGGCGAGGAGGATGCTGGAGAACACCGACGCGACCGTGAGGAGCGTCGTGAGCGCCAGGGCGACCCAGGCGGCGGGGGCGGTGCGCAGCTTCAGCACCTCGATGCGCAGCAGTGTGGTCATGACAGGGCGTCCTTTCGTTCGATGAGGGCCGCGAAGGTGGCCTCGAGGTCGGCGTCCTGCGAGCGCATCCCCGTGACCAGGGCCCCGACGTCGCGGGCGAGCAGCGCGATCGCCTCCGTCGAGAGGTTGCTGACCGTCAGGCATCCGTGGCCGTCGTGGCTCACCCGCGCGCCGGCACGCGTCAAGGCATCGCCGAGGGCAGCCACGTCCGGTGTGGAGACGAGCACCGCCGACGAGGCGGGCGCCAGGCCCGCGACCGGGCCGGCACCCACGAGACGACCGTGGTCGACCACGACCGCGTCGTCGGCGCAGTGGGCGATCTCCGAGAGCAGGTGGCTCGAGAGAAGCACCGTGCCGCCGTCGAGGCGAAGTCGCGCAGGAAGGCGCGCATCGACTGGATGCCGGCGGGATCGAGCCCGTTGAACGGCTCGTCGAGGACGAGGGTGTCCGGCCCCCCGACCATCGCGGCTGCCAGGTTGAGACGTTGCCGCATGCCGAGGGAGTAGCCGCCCACGCGGCGCGTCGCTGCGTCGAGCAGGCCGACCTCGGCCAGCGTCTCGTCGACCCGTTGCGCAGGCACTCCAGCCTGGGCAGCGACGATCCGCAGGTGGTTCCGCGCGCTCCTGTTGGGGTGGAAGCCCTGGTCCAGCACGGCACCCACGACCCGCAGCGGATGTGGGAGGTCGCGGTAGCGCCGGCCCCCGATCAACGCCGTCCCCGCATCAGGCTCGGACAGCCCGAGCAGCATCCGCATGGTGGTCGTCTTGCCGGAGCCGTTGGCGCCGAGGAAGGCGGTAATGCGCCCCGAGGACATCCGGGCGGTCAAGCCGTCGACAGCGATGACGTTCCCGTAGCGCTTGGTCAGCTGCCGTAGCTCGAGGTCAGGCATGACGACTCCTCTCGTTGTCCGACCACGCGGTCGGGGTTGGGCGCGAGCAGGTGGACCGCGAGCCTTGTGTGCAACGACGCACCTCCGCGAGCCAGCAGGAGGACGACCGGCACGAGGGCAAGACCGATCGCGGTCGCCGTTGCTGCTTCGCCCAGGCTGTCGACCGTGAAGAACCCGAGGTTGGTCACGCCGTACTCCGTGCTCGGATGCGAGACCGCCCAGTACCAGGCGGGCATCGTCACGTAGCCGGCCACCAGGGCGACGCCGGTCAGCACGACGACCCCGAAGCTGAACCCGACGAGCGAGTTCAGACCGACCCAGGCCAGGTCCTTCCAGGTCTGGGGGTCGCTGGTCAACGTCCGCGCGAACGAGAGGAACCCGGTCGTGGTCGGGCGACGGTACGCCGCGGCGACGTCCTCGCCTCGTCGCCAGCCGACGAGGGCGCGGTCGACCCGGGTGGTCCAGCGCACCACGTGGACGAAGGCGACCCACACGAGGATCCCGACGACCAGCACCAGCAGCGACGCGGTGACCGAGAGCCCGGAGACCAGGATCGAGAAGCCGGCGACGGACCACAGGCACACGGCGAAGGCGTACGCCACGTCGCGCATCGCCCCGACCGTCCAGGCACCGAGGCGAGTGGCGTCAACGGCGCGCATCGTCGGCACCTCCCCTCGGTCCGCGGCCGGCGATCATCGCCAGCACGCGATGCACGCGACGAAGGGCAGGAGCCTCGTGCTCGGACCACGCGGTCGCCACGGCTTCAGGCAGGGGCGCGAGCATCCGCTGCCTCTCGTCCTCGTCAGCGGCGGCCAGCATCATCGCGAGGACTCGGAGCTCGTCGTCCGGCGGGATCTTGGCCCGGCTCCGCGCCATGCTGTCGCGCTGCTCCTCGGCCGTCACGTGCAGGGCCAGGAGCGGCACGACCGCGCGGTCCTCCTCCTCGAGGTGTGCGAGCACGAGGTCGCTCAACCGGGACAGGGCGCCGGAGCGTTCTGCTCGCCGGAGGCCGGTGTCGCGCACCTGACGGACGAGCGGATCCATCTCGGTGTGCTCGACCTCGAGCAGGGCGAGCAGCCGGGCAGCGCCAGGTGCCCGCGACGCCACGAGCGGCCAGTGGAACTCGTCCTCCTCCTGGTGATGACGCAGCAGGTGGTCGGTCACGAGGCGCAGCTGTTCCTCGACGGCCACCTCCTCTTCTGGCGTCATCGGTCCGCCGGCGAACGCGGCCGCCAACCGGGGCAGCTCGTTGCGCAGCAGGGCGTGGGTGAGGGTGAAGCCGATGAGGTCGGCACGGGGGGTGGTGTGAGGCACGGGGGCTCCTTCGTAGGTCCTGCCGCCACTGTCCGAGTCCCGTCTTGCCGCAGAGTTGCCGGGCGCTCCCCGCACCTTTCCGCCTTCTGAACGACGGCTCGACCTGCATCCCTGGGTACGCCCGGGTGTGCATACTGCGCCCATGGGATCCGAGCTGTTCCTGCGCGTGCTCGGCCCATTGCGCCTCGAGCGTGACGGTCATGAGATCGACGTGGGTGGTGCCCGGCAGCGCGAGGTCCTGGCCCGACTCACGGTCGCCGAGGGTCGGCCGGTCACCACGGAGGCACTCCTGTCCGACGTGTGGGGGCCGGTGACGGGAGACGTCGCAGCCTCGCTGCACGTGAGCGTCTCGAAGCTCAGGCGGGCCATCGATCCGGACCGCGAGGCACGCGCGTCCTCTCCTCTGGTCAGCACGTCGGGCGGCTACGCCCTCGCCGTCGGCACCGACGCTGCAGAGGTCGAGCAGGGCTGCCGACGCGCCTCGGTGTTGCTCGAGCAGGGCGACGCGAGTGCGGCGTACGGCGAGCTGGAGACCGCGCGCGCCCAGTGGAGGGGCGACCCGTACGACGGGGTGGGCGAGCACGCGTGGCTGGTCCACGAACGACGACGGTGCGAGGAGCTGCGGCTCCATGTCGAGCAGCTGCTCGCCGAAGCCCGCCTCCGTCTGGGCCACGAGCCCGGCGGCATCGTCGTGAGTCTCACCGGGCTCTCCGAGCTCCATCCCGGTCACGAGCGGCTGGCCGTCCTCCTCGCCGTCGCGCTCTACCGCGCGCAACGGCAGGACGACGCACTGCGCGTTCTTCGACAGTCCCGGGAGCACCTGCGAGACCACGCCGGACTGGATCCCGGAGCCGACCTCCGTGCCACCGAGCAGCTGATCCTGACCCAGCGCCCCGACCCGTTCGCGCCTGCCCCCGTCCTCTCGCCTCCAACGGCACAGGTCGCGGAGGCGGCCGCTCCGCTGCCGGGACATGGCTACCCGCTCGTCGGCCGCGGCCGACCCCTGGCGCTGCTCGACGCCGCAGCGGAGGCCGCCGAGTCCGGCCGACCCACCACCGCCCTTCTCGTCGGCGAGGCCGGCATCGGGAAGACGCGCCTTGCACGCGCGACGGCCGACGCGCTGACCGCGCGCGGCTGGCGCTCGGTCTGGGCACGAGGCACGGAGGACGACGGAGCCCCCGCCCTGTGGCCATGGATCTCGGTCGTGCGCCAGCTCGGCACGGTGGTGCCGCTGGTCCCGGAGCTCGAGGCACTCGTGCGCGGGGCGACACCGTCGGCAGGAACCGACCCTGCCGCTGATCGGTGGCAGCAGGCACAACGAGTCGGCGACCTCGTCGACATTGCGACCCACGAGGCGCCGCTCGTCCTCGTGCTCGACGACCTGCACTGGGCGGATGCCGCATCGCAGTCCTTGTTGACCGAGGTCGTCGGCCGGGGGGTCGAGTCCCGGCTGCTCGTCCTCGTGACCAGTCGTCCCGCCGGTGGGGCCGGGCTCACCGGCACGATGGCCAGGCTGGCGCGCTCGGGGGTCATCCGGATGGACCTCGACGGCTTGAGCGAATCCGACGTCCAGGCGCTGGTGGCCGGCGCGGGCCTCGACGTGGATGCCAGGGCACTACGCGAACGCACCGGCGGCAACCCGTTCCTGCTCCAGGAGACGCTCGCGTTCGCAGCCGAGTCCGGGGCCCCGCCCCTGGACGTCGTCCCCGCCTCGGTGGCCGACGTGCTCGGCGCCCGCATGGACAGGCTCCCCGAACCCGGCGAGGAGGTCCTCCTCGCAGCGTCGGTGCTCGGGTCCGTCGTCGACGCGACCGCCGTCGCGAAGCTCGCCGGCCTGGAGCCCGACGCGGTGGACGAGGGCCTCGAAGCCGCGCTCTCGTCCGACCTGCTCCGGGCAGCTCCTGATGGCTCCATCCGTTTCCGGCACGACCTCGTGCGCGAGACGGCCTACCAGCGCCTCGGCGCCGTGCGTCGCTCCAGGCTGCACGGGCGAGCCTTCGAGCTCCTCCAGGACAGCGGCCTGCTCAACCCGGCGATGCTCGCGACGCACGCCCGCGCCGCCGGGTCGGACCGCATCGCCGACGCCGTGCACTGGTGCATGGCTGCGGCGACCGAGGCCGCCACCCGGCACGCCCCCGACTCGGCGCTCGAGTGGTGGCGGGCTGCCTACGACGCCGACACCAGCGCACACGTCGCCGATCCGGCGCGTCGGGTGCGCGTGCTGCGCGGGTTGGTCAGTGCGCAGCTCGATGCAGGTGATGCGGTCGGCGCCGTCGAGACGCGGTCCGAGGCGGTGCAGGCCGCCCTGGAGGTGGGCGACCAGGTGCTCGTCATCGACGCGCTGACCTCGCTCGACCGTCCGCTGGTGTGGCTACCTCGCCCCATGGGTCGGGTGAGCCCCGACATGGTGCGCCGACTCGAGGAAGCGTTGTCCGCGAACCCGGAACCGACCCCGGCCGAGCGTTGCCGGCTCCTGGCCACGCTCGCCATCGAGGTCTATGCCCCCGGCCAGGGGGCGCGGTGCGACGAGCTCAGTGCGGAGGCGCTGCAGTTAGCCGAGGGAGTGGGTGACCCGAGGATGCTCGCGTTCGCGATCAACGCGCGGGTCGTCGCCACCGCGTTCCCGAACCGGGAAGGTGAGCGTGCCGAGCTCGCCGACCGGCTGGTGGAGGTGGCTCGGGTCGGCGGGTTGCCGACGGCCGAGCTGGCAGGACACCAGCTGGCCTGCCGTCTGCGCCTCCAGCTCTTCGAAGTCCGCGTGGCAGACGGCCACGCACGCGAGGCGCACCGTCTCGCCGACGAGCTGCGGCTGCCGCTCCCTGCGCTGCAGCAGCGTCTCTGGGACTGCTCGCGGCGAGCTCTCTCCGGCGACGTGGAGGCGGCTTTGCGCATGGTGGACGACGTGGCGGAGATCGACTGGCCCTGGTGGGGCCGCGACGCGATGCTGGCCACGGTCCGGCTGACCCTGATGCTCAGAGCCGGTCTGTTGCTCGAGGCAGAACCGCTCCTCGCCCTCGCGGCGGCGGTGCACCCAGGCATCGCCTCCGACGCCGTCGCGTTGGTGTCAGCGGCGGCGGGAAGGCCCGCGATGCTCGAGGGCGACCTGCGCCCGGACGACTGGGCGTGGCTTTCCGGGGGCTGCATCCGCGCGCAGGCCGCGCTCGCAGTCGGCGACCTCGAGGCAGTACGACGCACCTATGACGTGCTGGCACCCGCGGCCGGGATGATCGCCGCCACCGGCTCGTTCGACGCCGGGCCCGTCGACGGCTACCTGGCCGACCTCGCCCACGCCCTGGGTCGAGATGACGACGAACGACGTCACCGCGATCTGCTCGCACGGCTGTGCACCCGCGAAGGACTCACCGGCTAGCGCGTTCAGACATCGGCAAGGTCTGCTCGATCGACGGAAAGGACGTCGCAAGGCGCCCGGTCGACGGTGGAGCCATGTCCCTCACCACCGCCTCGACCTCGCCGGCCCGAAGCCCGATCCGGCGCCGTGTCGCTGCCCATCCGGTCGCCGCCTTCTCACTCTCGGCGTTCGCGCTGGGCTGGCCTCTCCTGTTCCTGCGTGCCACGGAGTCGGGGGTCGTAGCCACCGCGGCCGGCTACGCCTTCACCTACGCCGCACTGCTCGGGTCCGCCCTCGCGGTCACCTGGGCAGGCGGTGGGACGCCGGCCATCAAGCAGTTCCTCGCCCGCTACCTGATCTGGCGGATCGGGCTCGCACGCTGGGCGCTCGTCGTCCTCGCGCTTCCCACACTGACGGTGGCGGCAGCAGCGATGTCCGGCACCCTCCACGTCGAGGGCCACACCTGGACGTCGGTGGCGACCGGCCTGCTCCTTCAGACCTTCGTCACCGGAGCGCTCGAGGTGAACCTCGCCGAGGAAGGCGGCTGGAGCGGGCTCGTCCAGACGAGATTCGCCTCACGGCACGGCCTGCTTGGGGGCGCCCTCCGGACTGCCCCGCTCTTCGCCGCGATCCACGTGCCCCTGCAGCTCATCGACGGCTGGACGTGGGGCAGCGTCGCCGGCGGCGTGGTCGCCCTGTGCCTGATCGCCCCGTTCTTCCGCTACCTGATCGGAGAGACGCTCGAGGCCACCGGCGGGAGCCTGCTCGCCGTCGGCGTCCTGCACGCCTCCTTCAATGCCTCCGGTGGTCTCGGGTTCGCCGGCGGCTGGCAGTTCCTGCCCGCCCTGCTCGTGCTGGCGATCGCGGTCGCCGTCGTACGACGGGTGCGGCGCCCCTCCCGGGGCATCTCGCGGAATCCATCCACCACTGAAGGAATCTGACATGACGACCTATCACCACGACACCGTCACCGACGCGGTCACCATCCCCGTCTGGAGCAGACGGACGGTGCTCGCCGTCTGGGCCGCGGCCACCCTGCCCATGGGCGTGCTCGCCTGGGTGGTCACGCCGCTTCTCGCGCACGCGTTCTCGGGAGCCACGGCGCTGCCGAGGGCACTCATCCTGAGCCTGACTGCCGGACTCATCTGGCAGTTCGTCCTGGTGATGGTCGTGGTGCGCCGCGAGCAGGGCACGTTGAGCTGGCCGGTCCTCAAGGCCGCGCTCTGGCTCAACACGCCCGTGAGCGTGCGTACCGGAAGGCCTAGCCGGCGCCTCTGGTGGGTGGTCGTGCCCCTGATGATGCTGTTGGCCCTCGAGGAGATGCTGCCCTCGATCCCTTCGCCGGTGGCGCGCGACTCAGCCGCGTTCTTCGCGTCGCACACCGGGCACGAGTGGATGTCCGGAAACTGGGTCTGGTTCGCGATCCTCGTCGTGCAGTTCACCTTCAACACCGCCCTCGGTGAGGAGCTGCTGTTCCGCGGCCTGCTCCTGCCCAGGATGGGCTCGTTCGGGCGACGTGACTGGCTCGTCAACGGCCTTCTGTTCGCGTGCTACCACCTGCACGAGCCGTGGGTGATCCCGCAGACGGTCGTGGTCGACACGTTCGTCCTGGCACAGTCGTCACGTCGCTGGCGAAGCTCGCTCATCGGCATCGCGGTGCACAGCGGTCAGACCCTGTTCTTCTTCGTGATCGCGCTGACCCTCGTGCTGAGGTGACGCGCCGGAACCAGCCACCTCAGGGGGGCGGAACGCGTCAGCGGGCGCCGGCGGCCTTGCGTCGCGCCGGTGCCGCGGCGAACCGCTCCCAGGCGGCCTGGCGGGAGACCCCCAGGACCTGACCGATCGCGGCCCAGGAGATCTTGCGCTCCCGGAGCAGGTCGACCCAGTCGTTGGCGAACGCGCTGTTCTGCGCCGCCGACCTCAAGATGAGCGGCAGCTTCTCGAGCATCTCGACGTCGCTCATGTCGTCCCAGACCGGCCCGCTGCGGCTCTCGACCTCAGTCTCCTGGTGGGACTGGTGGTAGAAGTAGCTCAGGCACTCGAAGCAGATCATCGCCCCCAGCCCCCCGGCCAGACGGTTCTCCATGCTGCCGACCTGGCCGCAGAACGAACACAGCTTGCTCTCGACCTTCGGGTCCACGACGTCTCCTCTTCCCCCAGTTTCGACGAAGCCTAAGCGGTCGCCCGCAATTCTCGGAGGCCAAGCCCCTCCGAGGTGACCGAGTTCGTCACTCCCCGCGACAGTGACGAACCCAGCCGCCCTCGACAGGGTTGGTCGGGCCTTCGCCATGGGCAGCGACGTCCCGACCCGCCGTGACAAGAGCGGCCCCCCTCAGGCCCCTCGCACAACGTCAGGCACATCCTGACACGTCTGCGTCAAGGTCGGCAGCGGATCCGCCGCGAGTCGTGCCACAACACGCCGGTTCGGTCCATGCCACCCGTTGCGGAGGTCGTCCCGGTGTGTCAAGGTCCTCTTGTCAATAGTCAAGAAATACTTGACGAAGGAGGGCTTCATGAACGCGCTGCGCTACTTCCTCGCCCGGGCCATCCAGAACCTCCAGGGACGCGACGTCCCTGCGCCTTACTACTGGAACTGACCCCGTGGCCGGGCGGTCGGCGAGCACCTCGGACCGGCCGCCCGGCCCCCGCGGCTCGCGGCTCAGCGGGAACCTCGCCGACTACGACGCCGACCGGCTCGGCTTCCTGACCCGCGTCCAGCAGGAGTACGGCGACGTCGTCCGTTTCGGCCCGCACACCACGATCGTCTTCGACAGCGCCGACGTGGCCGAAGTGCTCGGCGGGTCGACGAGCTTCACGATCCAGCAGAACTTCCTCCAGAAGAAGCTCACGCCGCTCGAGGCCGACACGCTGCTCCCGCTCCGACGGGCGATGAATCCCGGCCTGCGGCCCCACGCCGTGGCAGACATCGGGCCGGTCGTCGTGCGGCACCTGGGCCCACGGCTGCTCGCCCTCCCCGGGAGCGACAGCCAGTGGCTCGAGCCGGTGGCGCTCTTCGAGGACGTCGTCTCCGCCACCGTCGCCGAGGTCGTGCTCGGGCCCGACGGTCCGAGAGTCGCCCCCCAGGTGCGCGACCTCCTCGACGAGCTCGCCACGGTGATCGGGAACCCGTGGGCGCCGCCGAGCTGGGCACGCACCCCCACGCGTCGGCGGATCGACCGGAAGCACCTCGGGCTGCGGCGGACCGTGATGACACTGCTGGAGGCCAGGGGCGGGACCGGCACCGACCTCGCGTCGGGGATGGCCACCAGGGCCCGCGCCCACGGCCTCCCGCCCGAGCGCGTCGCCGACACCCTCATCGGCGCCCTGCTCGCCGCCCAGCGCGTCCCGGCGGCCGCGGCGGCTTGGACGTTCCTGCTCCTTGCGGACCACCCGTCGCACCAGACCGAGGTCCGCGACGCGCTCGACGCGCCCGATCCCGACCTGGCGACGGCGCTCGCCCGCCGCGTCGTGCTCGAGTCGCTGCGGCTGTTCCCGCCGACCTGGATGGTGGCCCGGACGACGGCGACACCGGTGAAGGTCGGCGGCTACGAGATCTCTGCCGGGCACCACGTCATGGTCAGCCCCTACGTGATGCACCGGGACGAGCGGTGGTTCGACGACGCGGCAGCCTTCCGCCCCGAGCGGTGGCGGGGCCGGCGACCAGCGCCTGCGGCGTACCTCCCCTACGGCACGGGGGTCCACGCGTGCCCGGGGCGCCACCTGGCCACGGGGGTCCTCACCGAGCTGGTGACGTCGGTGCTGCGCAGCCACGTGGTGACGCGGCGACCGGGCGAGGTCGTCGCCGATCCGAGGACGACCTTGCTGCCGCGCGGCCTCGCACTCGGGCTACGACCGGTCGGAGCCGGCCTCGGCGCCGAAGCGTTGCCACACGGCCTGGCGGGACACCTGGAGCGCGTCGCCGATCTCACGCCATGAGGCGCGGCGGGCGCGCAGCTGCTCCACGCACTCGGCGAGGTCTCGGCGGCTCTGCTGGGCCTCCTCCTCGATCTGCGGGAGCAGCGCCAGCAGCTCCTCGAGGTCGAGCGCACCGAGGTCGGTGGCCCTCGGCCGAGTCTTCGTTCTCCTCCGCGTGGCCCCCGGCCGCGTGCTGCCCATGACCGCCTCCTTGCGCTGGGCTGGTGTGTCAAGCATCACTTGACGTCCGATTGGACCACACGGAAGACTGCGCGCGCCGCCGTACGGTGAAGGACATGGCAACGGATCACGAGACCACCCGATGAGGACACGCACGCTCGGCCAGGGCCTGGAGGTCTCCGCGCTCGGGCTGGGCTGCATGGGCATCAGCCAGGCGTTCGGCCCCTCCCCCGACCGACCGGAGATGATCGCGTTCCTCCGCGCTGCGGTCGAACGCGGTGTCACCTTGTTCGACACCGCCGAGGTCTACGGCCCCTACGCCAACGAGGACATCGTCGGCGAGGCGCTCGAGCCGGTGCGGGACCAGGTCGTCATCGCCACGAAGTTCGGCTTCGCCTTCGACGACGACGGCAACCAGACCGGTGTCACCAGCCGGCCGGACGACATCCGCTCGGCGGTCGAGGGATCGCTGCGGCGGCTGCGCACCGACACGATCGACCTCCTCTACCAGCACCGGGTCGACCCCACCGTTCCCATCGAGGACGTCGCCGGCGCGGTGAAGGAGCTCGTCGAGGCCGGCAAGGTGCGGCACTTCGGCATGTCCGAGGCCGGGGTCGACAACATCCGCCGCGCGCATGCCGTCCAGCCGGTGACGGCACTGCAGAGCGAGTACTCCCTCTTCTGGCGCGAGCCCGAGGAGGCGATCCTCCCCGCGCTGGCCGAGCTCGGCATCGGGTTCGTGCCGTTCAGCCCGCTCGGCCGCGGCATCCTCACCGGCAAGGTGAGCCGGGGCCAGACCTTCGGCGACGGCGACATCCGGGCCACCCTGCCCCGCTTCAGCCCTGACGCCCTCGAGCACAACCTCGGTCTCGTCGACCTGGTCACCGCGATCGCCGAGCGCAAGGGCGCCACCACCGGTCAGGTCGCCCTGGCCTGGCTGCTGGCGCAGCAGCCCTGGATCGTGCCGATCCCCGGCACCCGACGGCTGGAGCGCCTCGACGAGAACCTCGCCTCTGCCGAGCTCGACCTCACCGCCGACGACGTCGCCGAGCTGACGGAGGCGGCGTCGAGCGTGGCCGTCGAGGGCGAGCGCTACCCCGAGGCGATGCAGCGGATGATCGACCGCTGACGTGGCCTCGCACGACACCGTCGGGTTCCGGCTCTGGCCGCCGGTCGCGATCGGGGTGCCGTGGCTGGTCGGCTGGTGGATCAGCGAGGGCGCAGGCGACCCTGTCGAGCTCGGCGGCTGGCGGGTGCCCGTCGGCTGGGTGCTGGTGGTCGCCTTCGCGGTCTGGAACGGCTGGTCGTTGTGGCTGTTCGCCCGGCACGAGACCGGGCTGCTGCCCGGCCAGCCGACCGAGGCGATGATCGAGTCGGGTCCCTACCGGCTCTCGCGCAACCCGTTGTACGTCGGTCTGCTCGCCCTCTACGTCGGCGTCGCGCTGCTCGCGTCCTCGTCCTGGGCGCTCGTGCTCTTCCCGGTCGCCGTGCTGCTGGTGCTCTGGGGCGCGATCCTCCCGGAGGAGCGGTTCCTGCACGAGCGCTTCGGAGCGCCGTACGACGGCTATCGGACTCGCGTGCGTCGCTGGCTCTGACGAGCCCGCTCAGCAGGCGCCCGCGCAGCAGGCAGCGCCGTCGTCGTCAGGCACGTCGAACGTGTCGCTGTCCGCGAGCACGGTGTAGATCTCCCACTCCTCGCCATGGGGAGTGCCCTCCACCCAGAACTTGTCCTGCTGCGCGTAGCAGCAGGTGGTGCCCCGCTCGTCGACGGACGTGAGGCCCGCCTCCGCGAGACGCGTCTGCTCGGCGTCGACGGCGGCGGTGTCGGCCATCTCGACGCCCAGGTGGTTGATCGAGCCGCCGGAGCCGGGGTTCTCGATCAGCACGAGCTTGAGCGGCGGCTGCTCGATCGCGAAGTTGGCGTAGCCGGGCTTGACCTTGGCCGGCTCGGTCGCGAAGAGCTGGGAGTAGAACGCGATCGACGTCTCGAGGTCGTCGACGTTGAGCGCGAGCTGGAGGCGGGACATGAGGTCACTCCTGACATTGATGAACATCTATCTCTGCCCCGAGGGTCGCACTCACATAGACGTGTGTCAATATTGATGCATGTCGAAGTCTCTGCTCGAGCTGACACCGGTCGAGACGGTCGCGTGCTGCTCACCCCTCACCTCCGAGCCGCTCGGGGCGGACCAGGCTGAGCGCATCGCTCCGCTCCTCAAGGCGTTGGCGGACCCGGTGCGGCTGCGGCTGCTCTCGTTGGTCGCCTCGCACGACGGTGGCGAGGCGTGCGTCTGCGACCTGAACGACGCCTTCGACCTCTCGCAGCCGACGATCAGCCACCACCTCAAGGTGCTGCACGAGGTCGGGCTGCTCGACCGCACGAAGCGCGGCGTCTGGGTCTACTACCGGCTCCGGCCCACGGCCCTTGCCGATCTCGCCGGCCTGCTGGGTGGAGTCGCGGCCCGGTCGTGAGCATCCAGCGCAAGGCCGGCGCCGAGGCCATCGGCACCGCGTTCCTCGTCATCGCGGTCATCGGCTCCGGCATCGCGGCCACCCGCCTCTCGCCCGGGGACGTCGGACTTCAGCTCCTCGAGAACAGCCTCGTCACCGGCGCCGCCCTCGTCGCGCTCGTCCTCGCGCTGCACCCGGTGTCCGCCGCCTTCAACCCGGTCGTCACGCTGGTCGAGGTGACCCTCCGGCTCGTGCGGCCGCGCGACGCGGCTGTGCTCGTCGTGGCCCAGGTGGTCGGTGGAGCCGTCGGCGCCGTGGTCGCGAACCTGATGTTCGAGCTCCCGGCCGTGCACCTCTCCGAGCACACCCGCACAGGTGCGGGGGTGTGGCTGGGCGAGGTGGTGGCCACGTTCGGACTCGTGGTGGTCGTCTTCGGCGCCCTGAGCTCAGGGCGGAGGGAGACGGTGGCGTACGCCGTCGGTGGGTACATCACCGCGGCGTACTGGTTCACCAGCTCGACCAGCTTCGCGAACCCGGCGGTCACCCTCGCCCGCACGCTGTCCGACACCTTCGCAGGCATCGCCCCGTCGTCTGCACCGATGTTCGTGCTCATGCAGCTCCTCGGCGGAGCGCTGGCCTGCGGCACGGTCGTCCTGCTCCACCCGTCGCTGCGGACCGACCGCACCGTCGTACCCGAAGGAAGACGTTCATGAGCCGACCCACCGTCCTGTTCGTGTGCGTGCACAACGCGGGTCGATCGCAGATGGCCGCCGGGTTCCTCCGACACCGTGCGGGCGACCGCATCGACGTCCTCTCCGCGGGCTCGGCTCCGGGCTCGACCCTCAACCCCGTGGCCGTCGAGGCGATGATCGAGGTCGGCATCGACCTGCGCGCCGAGACCCCCAAGGTGCTGACCGACCAGGCCGTCCAGGTCTCCGACGTGGTCGTCACCATGGGCTGTGGCGACACCTGCCCCTTCTACCCGGGGAAGACCTACGAGGACTGGGTGCTCGACGACCCCGCCGGACAACCCCTCGAGAAGGTGCGCGAGGTCCGTGACCTGATCAGCGCACGCGTGGACGACCTCATCCAGCGCGTGACGGATCGGCGTGGGTGACCGCTGAGGGCAGCGGGCCCACGCCGACCGTCTGGTGCGTGCGGATCAGTGCATGTGCATGTGCCCGCCGCCGCCGGCGACACGCGTGGCGGGCATCCGGATCAGCGCGAAGACCGCGACGACGACGCCCATGACGGCCGCACCGACGAACCCGGCCGAGAACGCGTCGGCGGCACCGGCTGCGGTGGCGAGGGTCCCGGCACTGGAGGCGACCGCGGACAGGATCGCGACGCCGAGCGCGGCGCCGACCTCGTGGCCGGTCATCAGGAACCCGGAGGCCACGCCGGCATGCGACGCAGGGATGCCGGCCATCGAGGTGACCGAGACCGCGACGAACACCATGCCGACGCCGAGCCCGAGCAGGACGAGCCCCGGGAGGATGTCGGTCCCCAGGTGGGCTCCCGCGTCCACGGTGGACAGCCAGCCGGAGGCGACGACCGACACGAGCAGCCCGGTCGCGGCCACGACGCGCGGCGCCAGGTGGCCCAGCAGGTGCCGGGCGACGACGGTGCCCGCGGTGATGGCGAGGGCGAACGGCAGGAACGACAGTCCGGTCTCGAGGGCGGAGAAGCCCAGCGCGGTCTGCAGGAAGATCGAGGTGAGGAACACCGCGCCGACCAGGATGCCGGTGACGCCGAGCATCACGACGGTCCCGGAGACCAGCGCCCGGAGCTTCCAGACGTGCGGCGGGAACAGGGGCGCCTGGGCGCGGGTCTCGAGCTTCAGGAAGGTCGCGAGCAGGACGGCGGCGCCGGTGAAGGCCAGCAGCGTGGGGACCGACCACCAGCCGTGGGTCTCGGTGCTGCGAGACCCCGTAGACCAGGGTGGCGAGCCCACCGATCACGGTCACCGCACCGGGGAGGTCGAAGTCGCGCACTCCGGGCCGGGCGGCCTTGGTGTCCTTCGGCGATGACCCGGGAGCCCGCGACGAGCGCGAGGACACCCACCGGGACGTTGACCCAGAAGATGGCCTGCCAGCTCGCCCAGGTGGTCAGCGCGCCACCGAGCAGGACACCGGCGGCGACCCCGAGGCTGCCCACCGCTCCCCACATCGCGAGGGCTGTCTTGCGCTGCCGCCCGGCGTAGGAGGTCATGATCAGCGACATCGCCGACGGGGTGAGGAGGGCGGCGCTGAGGCCCTGGACGGCGCGGCCGGCGATCAGCTGGCCCCCGGTCTCGGCGAAGGCGCTGCCCAGGGACGCGACGGTGAAGAGAGCCAGGCCCGTGAGGAACACCCGGCGCCGGGACAGCAGGTCGGCGATGCGGCCGCCGAGCAGCAGGCCGCCACCCGACAGCATCAGGTACGCCGTGACCAGCCACTGCATCTGGCCGCCCGCGAGGTCGAGCGAGGCGCCGATGGTCGGCAGGGCCGTGTTGACCACGGAGATGTCGAGGACGACGAGGACCTGCGCGGCCAGCGCGACCGCCAGCAGTGTCCAGGACCTCCTCGGGCCGTCGACCTCCTCGTCCGGGGCGGCGAGGTCGGCGTGGGCTTCGGTGTGGTGGGTCATGACGTGCTCCTTCGTGGTGGTGAATGGGTGCGACGGCGAACGGAGTCAGCGCGCGGGCATCGGGGTCTTGGTGCGCGCCGCGGCGACGACCTGGGTGATGGCGCGGGCCGAGGCGGCGGCGGGCCGCGCGTCCTCGAGCAGCCCTTCGTGGGTCGAGTCGACGGTGAGGTGCTGACGGTTCGTCGAGAGGCCGGCGAGCTGGTCCTGGGCACCCACCCAGCCGGAGGTCGTCTCGTTGTCCGAGGCGGTGAGCACCGCCAGCGGTCGGTCGTCGAGCGTGCTGAGCCGCTGGGCCTGCCCGAACACCTCGGGCAGGACCGACAGCTCGTCGCGGTTGGTCCGGTAGGCCTGGGGGGTCGAGCCCAGTGCCCTGACCTGCTCTGCTGCGGGGGCGGGCAGGGGGCTGGCCGGAGCCAGGAGCCCGCCGAGCCCGAGTCGGGCCAAGGTCGGCATCAGGGCGATGCCACGGCGCATCGCGGCGTACTGGACGGGATAGTCGGGGAGGCGGGTGAACTGCTCGGGGCTGGAGCTGTCGAGCAGCACCATGCCGGCGACCTGCTCCGGGAAGCGGTCGGCGTAGGTCAGCGCGTAGGGGCCGCCGATCGAGTGGCCGACGAGCACCAGCGGGCCGGACTCTCCGGCGGCGGCGAGCAAGTGCGTGCAGGTCCTCGGCGGCCTCGAGCCCGTCCTGGGGGTGGTCGACCTCGTCGCTCCAGCCCTCCCCGGCGCGGTCGTAGGCGCAGACCCTGGTGCTGGCGGCGACCGGGCCGGCGATCCGCGCCCAGGAGGCGGAGATCTCGCCGAGACCGTTGAACAGCACCACGGTGGGGCTGCCCTGGCCGTGGCAGTCGAGGTGCAGCCGGTGCCCGTCGACGTCGTAGCGGGTCCCCGGGGCGGCGTACGCGCTCTCGTCGAGGGTGAGGTCCTGGTAGCCGGCGCCGACCGAGGCGAGGGCGAGGACCGCGATGACCGGAGTGAGCATCCACCGGCCGCGGCGGGTCAGGCTGCGGCGGGTGCGGGAGTACATCCACACCGCGAGTGCCAGCACGACCGGCGGCCACACCCAGCTCGCCCAGGTCAGGGCGTCGTTGCCGGGGTCCAGGGCGACCAGCGCGAGGCCGGAGCCGCCCATCGCGACCGCCGGGACGGTGGCCCAGGTCTGGGGCCGGCTGGTGAGACGCCGGCTGAGGACGACCAGGAGCGCCCAGCCGAGAGCGAAGCCGAGCAGCGACGGAGCCGGTGATGACGGCCTCGGTGCCACCGGCGAACACGACCAGGGTCAGCACGGCCGCGGCCGCTGCGCCGGCCACCACGGAGCCTGCGACGACGCGCCCCACCGGTCCGTCGTCCACGGACGGGGCGCGGGTCTCCTGGATCGGGTGGCGGGTCGGGTCCTGGGTCCGGACGTTCATGACGGTCTCGCTCTCGCAGTGGTGTGGTTGCACTGCGTCGAGCGTCGTCGCGATCGCCTCGCGTCGCCCCGGTCAGATGACCGGGTTGTGCCGGGTCGGGTCGCTCAGCCGAGGTCGAGGTGCGCGAGCTCGCCGCGGGAGGTGATGCCGGCCTTGGTGAAGACGTTGCGCAGGTGGAACGCGACCGTGCGCGGCGACACCCAGCACTCCGCCGCCACGTCCTTGTTCGACAGCCCGGTGCTGACCAGCTGCGCGATCTTGAGCTCCATCGGGGTGAGCTGGAGTAGCGGTGGACGGGTCGCGCTTGCGCGCCGTCTCGCCCGATGCGCGCAGCTCCCGCGTAGCCCGGTCCACCCAGGGCGTGGCGTGGGCGTCCTGGCAGGCCTCCAGCGCGCGACGCAGCTGCACGCGGGCATCGACCCGACGCTGCGTCCGGCGCAACCACTCCCCATAGGCCAGCCGGGTCCGCGCCTGGTCGAGCGGTCGGCCCGCCCGCCCGTGGTGCTCCAACGCGTCCAGGAAGTGCGCCTCCGCGCTCGCGTCCTCCGCGGTGAGGGCCCGGCCGTACGCCGTGGTGGCGAGCGCCCAGGGCCTGCCGGTGGCCTCCGCGAACGCCGCCAGCTCGGCCACCCAGCGGCCGGCCAGGTCGGTCTCGTCCGCGCGGACCGCCGCCTCGACACGGTCCACACCGGCCATCCGGCTCAGCGCTGCGAGGCGGAGCCGGCTGAGGTGGTGCACGGCCCCGGCGTGGTCCCCGGACGCAGCCGCGCGCAGCCCCCGGGCCCACCGGGTGAGGTCGTGGACCGGGTCGGCGAGGATGCCGAGCGGGTGGGCGGCGGCCACCTCGTCGACCTCCGCCAGCAGGGCGTCGTGGTCGTCGCGGCCCTGAAGTGCAGCCAGGACGGCCAGCCAGGCGGTCGGCAGGGCCGTCAGCCCGACCTGTCCGATGCTCGAGGCCAACGACCGTGCCTCGTCGGCGTCGCTCCGCAGCCGTCCCAGCTCGCCCGACAGGTAGTGACCGAAGCACTGCCGCTCCAACGCGTAGACCACCGCCGTGACCGCGCCCGCCTCTCTTGCTCGCGCGAGGGCCAGGCCGTAGAAGCGGCGCTGGCCGGCGTCGTCACCGAGCTGCAACGCCGCGTTGCCGAGGTTCCAGAGCACGTCGCGCTCGTCCACGTCCTCGCCGACCGCCAGCGCCTCGTCCAGTGCCGCGACGGCTCCGGCCAGGTCGTCGTCCGAGGCCCGGGTCATCGAGTCGAGCAGATGCTTGAGACACACGGTGCGCGGGACGTCGCCGGGTCCGACCTCGACCGGCACCTCGTCGGAGGAAAGACGAGCGCCGCTGTCCGCGCCGTAGGTGCGCATCACCGCCGCGGCCACGGCGGTCTCCAACGCCCGCGGTGGGTCGAGGTCGTGCACCGAACGGGCGGCCTCCACGAGGATGCCGTGCGCGGCCACTGCGGACCCGACGTTGACCTCGATGTGCCCGCGCAGCCGGTCGACGTCGGCGAGGAGGACCGGGTCCGAGGTCGTGCGTGCCTCGCGGAGCAGGTGCTGCGCCTCGGCGGCCCGGCCGGCTGCCCAGGCGGCGCGTCCCGCGGCGAACATCGTCGCGGCGCGCTCGTCCACGTCAGCGGTCAGCGCGGCTGCGCGTTCGTAGGCAGCCATCGCGGCCGCGTGCGCGCCGCGCCTCTGTGCATGGTCCGCGACGCGTCGGAGAGCAGCGGCCACCTCGGCGTCGGGCCCGGTCGCGGCGGCGGCCCGCTGCCAGGCCTCACGGTCCGGGTCGCCGGCGCGCGCGTACGCCGCGGCCAGGGAGGCGTGCGTGCGACGGCGCTCCACCGGGTCCGCGGCCTGGTAGACCGCGGAGCGGACCAGCGGATGTCGCAGCGTCACCGTCTCGGCGTCCGACCTGAGCAGGCCCGAGGCGGAGGCGACCTCGAAGGCGTCCGGGGCCAGGTCGAGCTCCTGGGCGGCGTCCTCGATCACCGTCAGGACACCCGTGTCGTCGGCGGCGACGAGGAGCAGGAGCGTTCGTGCGTCGGCGGGAAGCCGCCGGGTGCGGTCCAGGAACGCCTCCTCGAGGCGGGCAGTCAGGTGCAGCCGTTCCGGGAGCGGCTCGTCGCCCTGCAGCTGGGCATCGCTGAGCTCGGAGGACAGCTCGAGCAGGGCCAACGGGTTGCCGCCGGTGGCGGTGACCAACCGGTCCGTCACGTCGCCGGCCGGAGCGCCGGACACCTGGTGGTCGAGCAGGGTGCGCGCGGCGTCGGGCCCCAGGCCGGCCAAGGTCAGCTCAGCGAGACCCTGCGCCTCGAAGAGCGTCTCCGCGACCGGTCGAGCCGCGAGCACCATGGCCACCCGGTCCGCACCGATGCGTCGGGCACAGAACAGCATCGCCTGCGCGCTCGCCGGGTCGAGCCAGTGCGCGTCGTCGACCACGCAGACCACCAGGGTCTCCTCCGCGGCCGCGGTCAGCAGCGAGAGCGTCGCGATGCCGACCAGCAACGGCTCGACGCCCGGCCCGTCCTCCTCGCCGAAAGCCACGCGCAGCGCCCGTGCCTGCGGATCCGGCAGCTGGTCGCGCTGGCGCATGACCGGTCGCAGCAGCCGGTGCAGCGCGGCGAACGCCATCGGCGACTCGACCTCGAGCCCCTGGGCGCGAAGCACCGTGGCCCCGACTGTTCCGTCCGCGTCACCGCGGACGGCGTCCACGAGCGCGTCGAGCAGCGCCGACTTCCCGAGACCCGGCTCGCCGCGCAGCACGACGCAGCCTGCGGTGCCGTGTCGTGCCGCCTCCACCAGGTCGGTCAGGGCGGTCAGCTCGTCGTCGCGGCCCACCAGCACGCGTCGAACCGTACGCGCCCTCGTGCCCCGCTGCGGCGCAACCCGGCGCTTTGACCGGGGCGACCCGGGCCGTCAGCGGCAAGGCTTCTCGCATGCCTCACCCGACACCACCCCGCCGCATCGGTCTGCTCCTGTTCGACGGCGTCGAGGAGCTCGACGCCGTCGGCCCGTGGGAGATCCTCGCGGCCTGGACCCAGCAGTACCCCGACGACGGCTGGACGATCACGTCCCTCTCGCGAGGGGGCCGGCCGGTCGTGGGCGCCAGGAACCTCACCCTCGGCGCGCAGGTCGCACTCGAGCACGCGCCCGAGCTCGACGTGCTCATCCATCCCGGAGGCATCGGCACCCGGCCGCTGATGCACGACGCCGCCCACCTCGCGTGGGTGCGCGCGCGCCGTACGACCGTGCCGCTGATGGCGTCCGTGTGCACCGGGAGCCTCGTCTACGCGGCCGCGGGCCTGCTCAGCGGGCGTCGTGCCACCACGCACTGGGCCTCCCTCAACCTGCTCTCCGAGGTGGACCCGACCGTGATCACCGACGTCGACGCGCGCTTCGTGGACGACGGCGACATGATCACCAGCGCCGGCGTCAGCGCCGGCATCGACATGTCCCTGCACCTCGTCGCCCGGCTGGCGGGCACCGAACGCGCGCGGGCCGTCCGGCGCTACGTGCAGTACGACCCTCGTCCCCCCGTGTGAAAGAGGTCCTCCCGGCGGCTACGTCACGCCGGGAGGACCTCCGGAGGCACCCGTGGGGGTACGCGTGCCTCCACGATGCGCTGCAGTCGCATCCACCGGGACCCGATCAGCGATCGGGCCTGTGCCGTGGACACCGGGGATGGTCTCTGGCACGTCCGGCGGTTCGAATCTGCCCGAACGGGACCGCCGCAAACCCCGAGTCAACACTCTTCGGGGGATCTCCCCGGCGAGACGTAGGCGCCGGGGAGAAACCCCACCTCCCTGGGGAGGCGGTGGCCAATCGATCGCGTACCGACCCCACGCCAGCACGCGTCGCTGCCCACCCCACGCCCATCGTGCCCTCCACGCGGCCCGCACAAGCTCGTCCGAACGGGTGGTCTTGACCTGATCCGGGACGAGCCGCCTCCCAACCCCTGGGAGGCGGCTCTCAACAAGCCCGTCCCGCTCGCGGCGGGTCCCCGGTCACCTGTTGCCAGGGCATATACCCGGGCCCGGCCACTGCTACGCACCTCTCAGCCAGTGCGTCTCCGCGCGGGCGCTGGGATCATGGCGGCATGCAGTCCGAGTGGGCGCACTCCGAACCGATCGTGCGGCGAGCCGAAGACCGTGACGTTCTTGCCATCGCCGAGGTCGCGGCAGCGACCTTTGCGATGGCCTGCGCTCCCGACGTCCCTCCGGAGGCGGTCACCGAGCACATCAGCCAGGTACTCACCACGACCCGCTTCGCCGAGTACCTAGCCGACCCTGCGGTGGCCCTGTTCGTGGCTGACGCCGACAATCTCGTCGTCGGCTACTCGATGGTGGTGCTCGGCGAGCCCGAGGACCCGGTGGCCCGTCGAGCCGTGGCCGGTCGGCCAGCGGCGGAGCTGAGCAAGGTCTACCTGCTCGAGGTCCTGCACGGGACCGGTGTCGCGGCGCGACTCGCGCAGGCCGCGCTCGACGCTGCAGAGGCGATGGGTGCCGGCACGGTCTGGCTGAGCGTCCAGGAGGACAACGTGCGGGCGCAGCGGTTCTACACGAAGGTCGGGTTTGCGCGGGTCGGCGGCCAGGAGTTCCGAGTCGGCGACCGTGTGGAGCGGGACTTCGTGTTCGCGGTGCACCTGCGCTGAGCGGATCGTTGCGCGTCGAGTCATCGGTCTAGCCTTCTGCTAGACGGTGGGGAACTGGAACCACACGGTCTTTCCCGAAGGGTGGCGTTCGACGCCCCACTGGCTTGCGAGTCTGTCGACGAGCCGAAGTCCGCGGCCGCCCTGGGCGCCGGTGTCGAGGCCTTGCAGGGCGGGCTGGCCAGGTCCTGCGTCGTTCACCTCGACCCGGACGCGGTGTGCGCCGCGTGACACGAGAATGGTCACTGGGCCTTCACCGTGGCGCACGGCGTTCGTGACGAGCTCGGTGGCGAGCAGGAGTACGACGTCGGTGATCTCGTTCGGGGTCTCGGCCAGCTCCGTGGCGACGAGGCGCCTCGCCTCGGAGGCGGACTCGAGAGCGGGCGGCAAGGTCCATCGTGCGTCGCCCCAGGGGGCGCTCATGGTCGCCTCGTACCCGCCGCACATGACCCGAAACTGAGGGACCAAGGCGATCCCGAATGGTCGGCAATGGGGTCCATCACGTCGAAGTGCCTCTGAACCCATGATGCTGTCGCTAGGTTCGGCTCATGTCTCGGAGACCGTGGGTTCACCGCAGCGATGAGCTCGCGGCCCTGCTCCTGAAGATTGGCAACGGAGATCGAGGTGCGTTCACCGCGTTCTACGACGCCACCTCCGCGCAGCTGTACGGCGCGGTGACCGCGGCTCTGACCGATCCCACGCGTGCCGAATCGGTGCTCTCCCACGTCTACGGCCAGGTCTGGCGAGGCGACGCGACCTACGACGACAAAGCCGTCGGCGGCGTCCATACCTGGTTGAACACCTTGGCCTGCCGCCAGGTCATCAGACCAGTGTGACCAGAACGCCCTCCTGGTGCTGGTGGCCCTCGTCTCGAGATTTGCTCGGGCATGCCGGGAGTCGCGCTCTCGCACCACGCCGCGAAAGATCGTGCAGGGGCGCGATCTTTCGCGGCGTTCGTCCTCAAACTGGGTGAAGGATTGTGCAGGGTGCACGGTCGTTTACCCGCAGTCGTCGGCAGGGTTGACATTGGGACGGATCCCAGTCACCTGGTGACTGGGATCCGTCCCACAGGCGTTCTTCTGGGTGAGGTGTCGCGCGGAACTGCCGCGACTTGCGCGGTCCTGGCGATGAGCGCGTGCCAGTGCGCGAGAGGTGGATGGGCGTAGGTTCGTGATTGGTGTTACTCGGGCACCGGCATAACCGCTCCGGCTGACAGGGAGTGTCCGCGCCTGAGCCGGTGAGCGGCCACGAGGATGGTGAGCACCACCAGAGCGGGAGCTTGCTGCCATCCGCCCGGAATGACCGAGAGGGCACCCGCAGAGTTGAACGATGCGTGCAGCATCGCGACGGCGAGGACACTCCCCCGCGTGTCGATCAGCAGGATGCCGGCCAGATAGCGGAGGAACGGTGCCGAGCCCAGCAGAAACGCCCAGTTCACGAACGCCTCGGACCACGTGGTGCCGGCCCAACCGTCGACCTCGAAAGCGAGAGGGAGATGGATCATCGCGACCAGGACCGCGGTGATCATCGAGCCAACAAAGAGGCCGCGACGCTCCATCAGCCGGGTCTGCACGAACCCGGACCACGCCGTCTCCTCCCACACGCTGGCGGTGAGCGCGATCAGAAGGAGAAACACAGCGTAGATCCCGGCCTCCACGAGCCAGCCGTGCCTCGGGGCGTGCAGTGTCGAGGTCGCCGATGCGACGGCGATGGTGAGGACCGGCATCGCGAGCAGGACCAGCGTCCACCGCCCCGTTCCGATTCGCCACTTGGTGAGGCCACTGAAGAGTTCCCTGACCGCGACACGACCACCGATCCACGAGGTGATCAGGGCAGCTGTACCAGCGAGGAAGAACAGCTCGGCGAGCTTCCCGGGGAAGACGGACAGACCCGAGATGAGCAGGGCCATCTGCAACGGGACCGTGACACCGATGGCGATCACGCAGAGAGCGGTGACCGGTCGGCGAGCGGCAAAGGACTTCATCGGACTTCCCTCCGCATGCTGGTGCTCATTGCCACCAGGCTGATGGCGGTCGCCCACCCGCCCAGTACCAGGGCGGCGAGCCCCGGCGAGAGCAGCTGGTCACCTGGGTGGTGCACCACGGTCAGGGAAACGGCGGCACCGGTGGGCAGCCACTTCGCCAGCGATGGCACCAGCGGTTGCAGCAGCGTGACTTCGATGACCGTCACCCAGACCAAGCCGGCCACGATCGCGGCGATGGTGTTGCGTGTCAGCGCGCCGAGAGCGACGCCGAGCAGCCCGTAGCAGGCCGTCACCAGCACCGTTCCGAGCGCCAATCCCGTCATGTCCACGGGCAACTTGTGAACGCCGCGCAGGGCATAGAGAGGCAGCGCGACGGCGTACGTCGCGACAAAGATCACGGCGCCGCCCGATGCACCCACCACCGCCGCGGTGATCATCTGGGAGGCCAGGACGCGGCCTCGTCGTGGCTCAGCGAGGAACGTGCCGATCACGGTGCGGTGTCGGTGCTCGGCGGCGCCGATCATGACGCCGAGCACCAGCATCACGCTGGAGCTGATCGATCCGATGGCGAACACCTTGCCGACGTTGTCGGGGGTGCCGAGGTCGGCGAGTCCGCTCTGGCCCGCGAGGAAGATGTTCGTGGCTGCGGCGATGATCGCCATCACCAGCACGCCGGCGAAGCTCAACGGCATCGCGAAGGTGGTGCGGAGCTTGAACCACTCGATGCGGACGAGGGTTGCGTGGGTACTCATGAGATCTCCTGGTGGATGAGAGTCGCGAACACTGCTTCGAGGTCGTCACTGGAGGACTGCAGTCCGGCGACGAGGACACCCGCATCGCGGGCAGTGCGGCCGATCGACTCCGGGTCCATGCCTGTGACGGTGAGCTGGTCGCCCACGGAGGCCAGCACCGTTCCGCCCTGGGCGACCACGGCGACTTCTAGGGCGCCCGAGTCAGGCGTGGTGACGATGACCTGGCCGGCGGAGGCCGGCATCAGCTGGTCAACAGGTCCGGCCGAGACCAGGTGGCCGTGGTCGATGATGACGGCCTCGTCCGCGCTGTGTGCGACCTCGGCGAGCAGGTGGCTGGAGAGAAAGACAGTGCCACCCTCGTCGGCGAAGCCGCGCAGGAAGCGCCGCATCACGGCGATACCTAGCGGGTCCAGGCCGTTGAACGGCTCGTCGAGTACGAGAACTTCCGGTTCCCCGATGAGGGCCGCGGCGAGGGCCAGGCGCTGGCGCATGCCGAGCGAGAAGCCACCGGCCCAGCGACGGGCGGCCGGCGTCAGGTCGACGAGCTCGAGCACCTCCTCGACCCGGCTGCGGCGTGCGCCGGCCTGCATCGCGGTCAGTCGCAAGTGATCGCGGGCACTGCGACGTGGATGGAACGCGGGTTCAAGCACAGCACCGACCACCCGCAGCGGATGTGAAAGGGACCGGTAGGGGACGCCGCCGACGAGCGCTTCGCCGGAGCTAGGTCGAGTGAGCCCGAGCAACGACCGCATGCTCGTCGTCTTGCCAGAGCCGTTGGCTCCCAGGAAGGCGGTGATGCGCCCCGGCCGCACCATGACGTCGAGGTCGTCGACGGCTCGGAGCTGGCCGTAGCTCTTGGTCAGGTGGTGGAACTCGAGGGCGGGCATCGCATCTCCTGGTGCAGGTACCGGTCGGTGCCGGTGACTGACGAGAGCCTGCCTGCGCGGGTTTGCAGGATCTTTGCGGCCGGTCTGACACCGCCCTCTTGCGGGAGCGTGGGCTGCTCCCACGTGCATCGGCGATGCATACTCCTGCCATGCAGGTCAAGGTCCTCGGGCCGGTCTCGGCCGAACACGCAGGCCGCGAGATCAGCCTCGGCGGACGCAAGCAGCGAGCTGTGTTCGCGTTGCTTGCCCTCCAGGTCAACCGGTCGGTCCCCCTGGACCGGCTGGTCCACGAAGTCTGGCGCGACGAACCGCCGGCGCAGGCAACGCTCTCGCTTCAGTCCTACATCTCGCGCCTGCGCCGCACGATCCTCGACGCCCACGGGGACTCACCGACCGCGGAGATTCCCCGCATCGTCACCCGGCCGCCAGGGTGGCTGCTTGAGATGGCGCCCGAGAACATCGACGCGATCCGGTTCGTCGAGCTCGTCCACGAAGGAGCGGCCATGCTCACGGCCGGCCAAGCCGAGCAAGGGATCGCCAACCTTCGCGGCGGCCTCGCTCTTTGGACGGGTGAAGCATTTTCGGATCTCGACGAGATGCCCTTCGCCCAAGCCGAGAAGACCCGATTGCACGAGCTGCGAATCACCGCGACCGAGTGGCTGTTGGGGGGCGAGCTGGCGTTGGGCCGCGACGCGCAGGTCGTGGAGATCGCGCGCGAAGTGGTTGCCGAGGAGCCCTACCGCGAGCGAGCTTGGTGTGCCTGGATGATCGCCCTGTACCGCCAGGGTCGGCAAGCCGATGCATTGGCAGTCGCCGCCAAGCTCCGCGACACCCTGGCCGACGGACTCGGCTTGGACCCCTCGCCGGAGACGCGCCAGCTCCAGGAGCAGATCCTGCGCCAGGACCCAGCCCTGGACCGGGCACCCCTGCTCAGCGAGGTGCAGGTGGCGGCACCACCTCTAAGCACGAATGATGGGTGGGGCGGCGTCGCAGAGTCTGGGCCCGGCGAGATCATCGTTGGTCGCGATCACGCCGACACGGTTCTCGCCGACGTCGCCGCCGGTAACGACCGCGGCCGCGGCAGGTTGCTCGTCGTGAATGGTCCTGCCGGCATCGGCAAGTCCTCGATCCTCGCGGCCCTGGCCCGCCGCCTGCGCCACGCCGGACTCCTGGTCCTTGAGGGTGGCGGCATCGGCGCCGGCGCGACTCCCGCGCTCTGGCCATGGGTGTCCATCCTGCGCCAACTCGTGGCCGCAGAGCCCGAGCTGGCCGGGTCGACCCGAACGGAAGGATCAGCCCTCGCACTGTCGCTACTCGACCCCAGCGTTGGCACCGGCCCCGGGTCCGACGCACGCCGGGGAGACACCGATCCCGACCTCGCACGCACCCGGCTCTACCGAGCGGTCGTGGACCTCCTCGCTACCGCCCACAGGACCCGACCCCTGGCCGTGCTCATCGACGACGCCCACTGGCTCGATGCCGACACCCTGGAACTGCTGGCCCTTGCAGCCGACGAGCTCGTCCCTCACGGCATGGTCGTCGCCGTGGCGCTGCGCGACGACGAGGCGACCGCTGCAGCGGCGACCGTTGGTGCTATGGCGGCGCGACTGCGTTCTGAGGCGGTTCGGGTGCCGTTGAGTGGCTTGCGTCCCGAGGACGTCGAACTGCTCGTGCAGCAGGTCGCGCCCGATGCCGACCCCGACGAGCGCACCGCGCTTGCTCGAGCCCTCGTGGCACGGACGGGTGGCAACCCGTTGTTCCTCAGTGAGCTCCTCCGTCTTCTGCACAGCGAGCGACGCCTCGACGTGAGCTCTGTGGAGACGGTGTTGCCGCACCAGGTGCGCGACGTACTTCGCCGACGCCTCGACCGGCTACCTGAGCGGACCCAGACATTGCTGACAGTGGTAGCCCTGCTGAACCGGCCCGCCGACGTCCGCCTCTTGGCCGAGGTGAGCGGACTGACCCTGGAGGGTGTTCTCGACGACACCGAGGCAGCCGTAGCGACCAGCCTCTTAGTCGAGGACGCCACGACGCGCAGGTTCACGCTCAGTCATGACCTGGTGCGCCAGACGCTCGAGGAGTCGCTCACCGGGCTGCGCCGCGCCCGCGTGCACGCGAAGATCGCCGAGGTGCTGCGCTCTCAGGAGCAGAGCGGCACCACAGTGCTTCCCGAGACGGTTGTCGAGATCGCTCGCCACCTCGTCCTGGCCGAAACGGTCGTCGGCGCGAGCGAGGCGATCCCCTACCTGATCAGGGTCGCCGATGACGCCAGAGGTCACTCGGCCTTTCACCTGTCCGAGCGAGCCCTGCGGACAGCGGTGGATTTGTGCACCCGCATCGACGATCCCGGACGGCGCGTCGCGCTGCAGTTCGAGCTGAGTGTCAGGTTCGCCATGCAAAGCATGGACGTCTCGGGGGCCACGGGCACGCCCATCCTTCCTACCGCCGCTGAGCTGCGCGCCATGAGCCTTCATGCGGGTACGGATCCGACTGCTTGGTGGGGCGCACAGGTGGTGCACGTGAGAAGCGGCATGGCGGCACGAGCCCTTCGCGACGCCGAGACAGCACTTACCGATCCCTTGGATAGCGACGTCGCAGCGATGGTCCACTCAATCAAGGGCTTGGCTCACTTCATCCTCGGGGACTTCGCGTCGGCCGACGTGCACCTAGCCCTGGCGGAGGAGTTGGCGGTACGCGCGAGTGCCGATCGGCGGGAGCGGCCGGCGCCGTGGCTCTCATCGTTGCCGTCCTCATGTGGAGCGTTCCGATCCGCATCAGCCCTGCTCGTCGGCGACACCGAGGCGGCGTCGGGACACCTTCAGCGAGCCACTGCCAGTGGCCATGAAGTGCCTGAAAGGGTCTTCGTCATGTACATGCGTGCGTGGAACGGCGCCATCGTCGGCGACACGGTAGGTGCGCTCAGCGCTGCCCTCGACGCGGAAGAGCTCGGCTCCGAGCTCGAGGACTCCTATTACATCGCCATGGCTCGTATCGTGCGCGGATGGGCCGAAGCACTCCTCGGAGACTCGGACGGCGTGCGTCGAACGCGGGAGGCATACGACGCCAGCATCGCAATGGGCATGCACTTCCAGGCCACGGTGCACCTCATGCTGTGTGCCGAGGCAGCCGCCAGTCACGACCACATCGCAGAAGCGCAGGACCTGGTGCGCGCAGCGCGCGCTGAAGCCGAAGAAACAGGCGAACGGACCCTGGGGCCCAGGTTAGTGAAGCTGGGTGATGACTTGCTGAGCGGCACGAGTCTCTGAGCCGTGTGGCAAGACGCCCTGCTGTGGGGCCGGCAAGACCAGCGTTGCCAGGCAACCTCGCCGGACGGCGCAACCAAGTGTGTGCTTCTGGTCACGAGAGCTGCAGGATCAACCGGTCTGCAACCGTTCGGCCGTCCTGATTCTCATCCGGCAGTTGTACAAACCCAGCTGCGACCAGCTCGCGCCGTACGACGGGGTCGGCGATCGAGCAGGACACCACGGCGGCATCCGTTCGTCGGAGGGCGACGACTAGCTGTTGCACCAGGGTGCGCACAGTGCCGGCGGGGGCGCCCGAGACGATCTCGACCGTCAACACCCTGACCACCTCGCGGGTGCGGCGGGCGGTCACGACGGCCTCGGGCCGCCCGCTGGGCGCGGCCCACGGGTCGACAAGCTCCCACCGGTGTGCCCGCACGTCCAGAGGGCTGGTGACCTGGAGCAGGACCAAAGGGTGATCCGACGAATCTGTCTGGGTGTGATCGAGCACTCTCGTGTCCTTTGATCAGTGGCGCTGGCTGGCGGTCGGGCATCACTGTGCGAAAGTCGGGCGGGGGTGTGATGATCTGTCTGTACGCCAGGGCGTTGCAAGGGCGAGTGTGTAGCAAACCTGCGCGAGGCGGGTGTCCTCGCCGCAAGGTCGGACACGGGTGGCACAGCGACGACAGCCAGGCGCCTGACCCACCCTCTGTTGACGCCTCATCACGGGGTCCGCTTGGCGACGCGCGCCCACAGCGCGACAGCGAACGGCACCGCGACCGCGACCGGCACCCATGGCACCCAGCCGGGTCTCGAGGCGCTCTCCAACATGCCTTCGGCCAGGGTCGAGACCAGGATCGCAACGACGCCGATGACCAGGGCCGCACACATCGGCACTGACGACGTACGACGCGAGGCCACTCCGCGCACCACGACGACGATCAGGCCGATCAGCAGCGTCGGGACATAGAGGTCGTCGCGCGTGGCGATCCACGAGTTGTGCCCTGCCGCGAGCGGGTTGGCCAAGTACGTGTCATCCATCAAGCCGCTGCCAAGTGCGCCCGCGAAGACCTGGGCTGCGCCGGCCACCAGAATCGCCCCCACCGGGATCCGCCACTTCACCGGAATCCTCCCACCGGGTAGCGCCATCGGGAGCACGACGAAGGCGGCGAGGTCCGGCAGCACGTAAAACCACTGCTCGGCCCACGTGTCTGCCATGAACAGGCCGTGCGGAACGTGCCCATTGACCCCGAGGCTGCGGACGGCGACCAACAGCGCGTTGAGCGTCCACAGGATGCCTGTAGCGGCCAGGAGCCGCGGCCACAGGTCCCGACCTCGAAGTGCCATCCTCGCCGCGACGAAGACCATGAACAGCCCGATCGGTGCGGAGACCACCGGGAAGCCGAGCTCCTGGTTCTGGTTCGGAGCGTGGAGCGGGGCGATCGAGGCCATGATCGCGGGGACCATCGTGACGACCGTGAGGACTACCGCGCCAACGCGGACTGGGCGCGTCCAAGTCGGTGATCTATGACTGCCCGCGTCAACCGCGGACCGGCGGTCGGTGGTCGGTTGGTGGTGGGAGTTGGTGGTCATGGGCGTGCCTTTCGAAGCGTCGGGTCGATGACGCACACCGTGACTGCGGGGACTTGCACCTCTCTTGCAGGGCCGGGACGCAAAGATCCTCCAAACCCGGGCGACCAGTGTGCGTCCACGGCTACGACAAAAGCAGGGCCAGCAGCACCGAGGAGCTCCGATGACGCACCACGCACTCGAAGAGACCACCGCTCCGAGCAGGGGTGGATCGCCGCCACGGCCGACCGTTGAAGTCCTCACGTTCGTCGCCATTAGCTACACCGTCACCTGGGCCTGTTTCATCACAGCCGGCGTGCTCGCATCTGAGGCGCCTGGCCTGCGCCTGCCACTGCTGCTTGCGGGCTCGTTCGCGCCGACAAGCGTCGCCGTGATCCTCACCGCCCGTCACAACGGCCGGAGCGCCGTCCGTGAGTTGCTCGGCCGCCTGCTCCGGTGGCGAGTGAGCTTGCGCTGGTACGCCTTCGCCTTGGGCTTTTTCGCACTCATCAAGCTGGCTGTCGCCGTGACCTACCGAACGGCCTCTGGCCGCTGGCCGGCCTTCGGGGATAGTCCGTGGTATGCCGTGCTGGTGGCGATCGCGCTCGCCGGCATCATCGGCGGCCCGCTCGGCGAGGAGGTGGGCTGGCGCGGTTACGCGCTACCTCGCATGACCGATCGGTTCGGCGCCGCCTGGGCCCCCGTCCTTCTCGGCCTCATGTGGGCGTGCTGGCACCTGCCAGTCTTCGTCGTCCCAGGCCTGGGCGACTTCGCCGACCAGTTCGGCCAGTCGTTCCCGACGTACGTCCTGCAGGTCACAGCCCTCTCGGTCACCATGGCCTGGCTGATGAACCGCACAGGAGGCAGTCTCCTGCTCGCCGTCCTGATGCACTCGGCCATCAACCAGACGAAGGACCTGGTCCCATCGGGGATGCCGGGGGCGAGCAACCCGTGGGCATTGAGCCACTCCCCCGTGGCCTGGCTCACCGTGGCGGCATTGTGGATGTGCGCAATCTATTTCCTCCTTCGGCTTCGCCGACCCAGGTAAGGGTGACGCCTGAGTCGCCTCGTGGGCCGGCACAACGTGGAGGTCCGGATGAGGTCTGCGCCGAGTGCCTGGACGGCGATGACGTCCTGGCGCAGCAGCGCATCGAGAACGCGACGCGAGGGCCGACATATCCCTGACAGATCGAGCCGCGCCGACGATGGCCGGACACCTTGTCAGGGCCCCGCCCTGTAAACCTGCAGGTCAGGGGGCCTATCTACAGTGGTGGCAGGTGCAGGATTCGAACCTGCGTAGGTATACACCGACGGATTTACAGACCACAACTTCCAGTGTGGTGACCTGCAGGTTCTCTGCTCCTCGCCCATCGTGCTCACTATTTGCTCACTGCCCAGTCAACTGCGGACCCGTCGTTCTTCGGGTCGCTGGCTCACGTACCGTAGAACCTGGTGCGCCGGGAAGTCTGGTCGGCAGCGACGACAGAGACCCCGAAAGGACCGACCGTGCCTGCTCCGCACCCCACCTCCTCGAACAGGGTCCTCGCCCGTGGTTCGTTCACCGAGGCAACCCGTATCGCTGAGATCCTGCGCAAGGAGACCGTCGGCGGCGCGCTCCTGCTCCTGGGAAGCATCGTGGCTCTGGTCTGGATCAACTCCCCGGCTGGTGACGCGTACACCGCACTGCGCGAGTACCACGTCGGCCCCGCGGCTCTGCACCTTGACCTGAGCCTGGGCACCTGGGCTGCCGATGGACTGCTTGCGATCTTCTTCTTCGTTGTCGGGCTCGAGCTCAAGCGTGAGTTCGTTGCCGGCGACCTCCGCGATCCGGCCCGCGCCGCGCTTCCGATCCTGGCGGCGCTCGGTGGCGTGATGGTGCCTGCGGCGATCTACCTCGCGGTCAACGTGGGCACCGGAGGCACGGCGCTCGCTGGTTGGGCGATCCCGACCGCGACCGACATCGCGTTCGCGCTGGCGGTGCTGGCCATCATCAGCAGCCACCTCCCGACCGCGTTGCGGACGTTCCTCCTGACCCTGGCGGTGGTCGACGACCTGGTGGCAGTCAGCATCATCGCCGTGTTCTTCACCGACGACCTCCACCTGCTGCCGCTGGCAGGCGCCCTGGTGCCGCTGGCCCTGTTCGCGCTGGCCGTGCAGCGTCGGATCCGGTCGTGGTGGCTGCTGATACCGCTCGCCGCCGCGACGTGGGTGCTGGTCCATGAGTCCGGGGTCCACGCCACGGTCGCCGGGGTCCTGCTCGGTCTGACCGTGCCGGTCGTCCGCTCCGCGGCAGCGGGCGGGCCCGACGCAGGCCCTGGGCTCGCGGAACACTTCGAGCACCGCTTCCGGCCCATCTCCACGGGTGTCGCGGTGCCGGTCTTCGCCTTCTTCGCCGCCGGCGTGCAGCTCGGAGGCCTGGACGGACTCTCCGATGCCCTCGTCGACCCGGTCGCGCTGGGGATCGTCGCCGGCCTGGTCCTGGGAAAGCCGATCGGCATTCTGGGCACCGCCTGGCTCACCGCCCGGTTCACCCACGCAAGGCTCGACGACGACCTGGCCTGGCTCGACGTCCTCGGCGTCTCGATGCTCGGTGGCATCGGGTTCACGGTCTCCTTGCTGATCGGAGAGCTCGCGTTCGAGACAGGCACCGACACCGAGGACCACGTCAAGGTGGCCATCCTGGTCGGAAGTCTCGCCGCCGGTGGCCTCGCCGCCGTCCTCGTGAAGTCCCGAGACCGCGCGTACGAACGCATCGGGCAGGCCGAGAAGGTCGACACCGACGCCGACGGTGTCCCTGACGTGTACCAGCAGTGGCGGACCGCCAGTAGCACCGCGGGCTCTGAGCACGTGTGGCAGGGTGGAATGGTGAGAGCCGCACAGCTCGCCGAGAGGGTGCCCACGGTCGTCCGCGCGACGACGGGTGCCGAAGCCGCGCGCGTGATCGCGGAGTACCGCCTGTCCGGCCTCGTCGTGGCTGATGCGAACGGGATCCCGATCGCCGTCATTCCCGGCAGCCAGCTGTTGTCCCTCGTGCTGCCTCAGTACCTCCGCGACGAGCCGAACCTCTCGCACGCCTTCGACGAACGCGGCGCGGACGAGCTGTGCTCCGTGCTCAACAAGGCCACCATCGCCGAGCTCGTCGACGCCAAGAAGCTCACCGCGACCAAGCCGCCGTCGGTGCTTCCCGAGGACACCCTCATCGAGATCGCCAGCGTGATGGACAGCGGACACACGCCGGTCGTGCTGGTGGTCGATCGCGACGGGGGCTACCACGGCGTCATCACGTTGAGCCGTGTGCTGGCCGCCATCGCCGCTGCGGCGGGTCAGGACACCGCCCTGGTCCGCCGCCGCATCGAGCAGGACATCGTGGGTGCCGAGGACGACGCCTGACCGATCGCGACTGCCATCCCGTGTACCGTGTCGCCGAGGGGTGCCGGGAAGTCTGGTCGGCGACGCTGTCGCCGACCCTGAGGGAACCCTTCTGACATGACCGTCACCGCGTGGCTCGCCGTCGCCGTCTTCGCCACCGTCTACGTCGTCATCGTCACCGAGAAGTTCAACCGCACGCTGGTAGCCCTGCTCGGCGCTGCCGCGATGGTGGCGATCGGAGCCGTGCGCGGCCACGACATCTTCTTCTCCGAGGACACCGGGATCGACTGGAACGTCATCTTCCTGCTGTTCGGGATGATGGTGATCGTCGGCATCCTGCGCCAGACCGGCGTCTTCGAGTTCCTGGCCATCTGGGCGGCGCAGCGCGCCGGCGCCCGGCCTTTCAAGATGATGGTGCTGCTCGTGGTGATCACCGCAGTGGCGTCAGCGCTCCTGGACAACGTGACGACCGTGCTGCTGGTGGCACCTGTGACGCTGCTGCTGTGCGACCGGCTCGCCCTCGCCCCGGTGCCCTTCCTGCTTGCCGAGGTCATGGCGAGCAACATCGGCGGCACCGCCACTCTCATCGGCGACCCGCCCAACATCATCATCGGCAGTCGCGCCGACCTCGGTTTCAACGACTTCCTCGTTCACCTCGCCCCGATCGTGGTCGTGCTCATGGTGGTGTACGTCGGACTGTGCTGGCTGCTGTGGGGTCGTCGGCTCTCCTACGACGCAGAGCGCGCCGAGGCGGTGATGAGACTGGCGGCTCGCGAGACCATCACCGATCCGCGGATGCTGGTGAGGGTCGGCGTGGTGCTCGTGGCGGTGCTGGCCGGGTTCATGACCCACGCCCTGACGGACCTCGAGCCCTCGCTGGTGGCACTGCTGGGCGCCGGGGCCGCGATCCTGGTCTCCAAGGTCCCGCACGGGAGCTACCTCGAGGACATCGAGTGGGAGACCCTGCTCTTCTTCGCAGGGCTCTTCATCATGGTCGGATCACTGGTGAACCAAGGCGTCATCGCCGAGCTCGCGGGATCGCTCACCGACCGCATCGGCGACAACTACGCCCCGGCCGCCGTCGGCATCCTCGCCGGCTCTGCCGTGCTGTCCGGCATCGTCGACAACATCCCCTACGTCGCCACCATGGCTCCCCTCGTCCACGAGCTTGTCGGGCCAGGTGCCGGCGCCCCACCGGACCAGCAGTCCTTGTGGTGGGCACTCGCCCTGGGCGCAGACCTCGGCGGCAACGCCACCGCTATCGGCGCGAGCGCCAACGTCGTCGTGACCGGGATCGCAAACGGAACGGGCACCCGATCAGCTTCTGGACCTTCACCCGGTACGGGCTGATCGTCACCGCGGTGACCATCGCGATCTGCGTTCCCTACGTCCTGCTGCGCTACTTCGCGTTCGCCTGACGAAGGCCGAGCACCAGGCTGGCTGGGCGATGACGAAGACGCCTACGTTGCAGCCTCATGACAATGCGCGAACCTGCTTGTTCGCCGTGACGTCCGGGTGCCACAGTGGGCACACCACAGCGCGAGGGGAAACCGGATCCACGCAGTGTCCGGGGAGCGCGCTGGAGCCTGGGAAGCAGCTGAGGGGCGCTGACCCAGGAGTGCAGGAACGCCGGTTCGGCCACCGGTGACCTCCTGCCCGGGGGCCAGGGGTGGGGTCGTCGATGTCTACCTCCCAGAGGCGTCGACGGCCTCGCCCGGCCGGGTCGATGCGTGCAGCGTCCACACGATCCGACCTGCCCGTTCTCGCCAAGGGATTCAGTCACTCACCATCGAGCACGTCGTCGAAGTAGTGGCACGCCGAGGCCCGGACGAGGCTGAACGGTTGTGCGGCCGGCACCTCCACGCGGCAGCGCGTCCGCGCGATCGGGCAGCGCTCCGCATAGCTGCATCCCTGCTCTGACCCGAGCAGTGGTCGACCTCCCCGGCTCGCCGTGGACGACGTCATCGCACGGGTATAAGGGTGTGCCGGTCTGGCGAGCACCTCGTTCGCGGGACCCCGCTCGACCACGCGACCACTGTGCATGACCACCACGGAGTCGGCCGTCGCGGCAATCGCGGGGTCCGCGCCGATGACGAGAAGAGCCCCTCGCCGCTGCCGCTCGCGTTGCAGCCAGTCGATGACGCCTTGTCGCTCGTCCTCCGGGAGGTTCGCTCTCGGCTCGTGCAGCACGAGCGCACCGCCGCGCCCCGTGTCGAGACACTCCGACGCCTCTCCGGACTCGATCTCGGGTCTGTGCGCGACTCGCGCGCTGTGGTCGGCCTCCAACGGCCCGCCTGTCACCTGCGGGCCGGCGCCGTCGGCGAGACGATTGCAGGAGATCGTGTCCCCTGTACGTGAGAGAACCGCGGTCTATCCGCGTCGTCCGCAGGTCGCGGCTGCCCTCCAGCAGGACAGCGATGGCTCGCGTGCCGGATGCTGGACCACCCAGCACGGCGAGCGTCTCGCCTCTCCCGAGCGTCCACGACACGCTGTCAAGGACCCGAAGCCGTGGGGCGTCCTCGCCGACGGACATGGTGAGGTCGTCGAGCTCCAGCACTGACTCGTCCACGGGGTTCCCATCTTCCGGCGTAGCGCGACGACGAGGTTTCGTCGTCGCCCCCCTCGTCGAGGCTCCTCAGCGGGACCTGACCACGAAGTGCACCCGCCCACTGCGCTCGCGCACGATGTCGAGCAGGCGCCCACGGAGACGCCGCGCTGCTTGTCCGCCCACGAAGACGCGGGCTCCGTCCCGCTCGACCACCTCGTCGCCAGGGCGCGGCCCGTCAACGGCTCTGACCTGCAACGGCGTCGTGTCCCCGGCGATGCGGAGACCGGAATGTGGGGTGAGCCGGGGATGTCCCGTGACAGTGCGGACAACGGTCAGGGCCCTCGGGGTCATCGTGAACACGTGCGTCCTCCTGAAGTGATCGAAGCGCGGCTGCGCGCCGCCTTCCGCCTTCCATCAACACACCCAGGACTGCGTCGCACAACGGCATCCGCGAACCTGTCCGAGGGTTGTCGAACCCGCGTCACGGCTTTGCCATCGGACTGTCATCAGGCAGGCTCCCGGCCCGCGTCATGGTCATGTGACCGCAACGCGAGGGCACCTGTGGATGACACCTGGCGGTGCAAGCATCGGTCGTCATGAGCCGCGAAGCCGTACCCATCACCGAGCGACCTGACCAGCTGGTGGCTCCGCGCGACGAGCCGCTGCGACGTTTCCCGGTCCTGAAGGTCCCGGCGACCCTGGGAGGCGCGACGGATCCGCTGAGCGAGGGAGGCACACAGCTGCAGTCCTTGCTCGCCGATGGTCCTGATGTGATGGTGGTGGACCTCTCGGAGGTTGCACGGCTGTCATCGGCGACCGTGACGTGGGTCCTGTCGGTCGCCCGTCACTGTGGCTCCCGCGGAGTGGTCGTCGAGCTCCGGTCCACGTCGAGGCGGAACCTCCAGACCCTGCGGCGCAGTGGGCTCCGCCCGAAGCGGCGGGCCGTGCCGCTCTCAGCGGGCTGGGGCTTCGGTCTTCACAGCACCGGCGCAGGTAGCCGGTCGGTCCGATGACCGGCCACGCCGGCTCAGGCGCGTCCCGTCACGCAGCCCCGACCCGCACTGATCTCTCCGACGACCGGTCCGGGGAATGGCTGGGAGATGCAGCTCCCGGAGTGACTCGATTTCACCTGGCACGTAGCTCGGCGACGCCGATGGCGGCGGAGAGGCTGCTGGCTCGCTGGTGTGTCGACCGCGCTGTCCCACCCCCGGCTCGCAGCAGGATGTGTGGTCTTGCCTCGGCGGTAGTCGCCCGAGGAATGGAGCGCGAGCCGCGAGGCCTCACTCTCAGCGTTCGTTGGGCGGACCCCGACACCGTGCGACTCGAGCTCCACTGGCACGCGCCCGGTCGCCCCCGACCGATGCCGCGCGCCGATGAGCACGACGCGATCACCGTGGACACCTCCCCGACGCGGTGACCGTCAGCCGTCGCGACAGCCGAGGTGCGCGACGGACAGCAGCGAGGAGCCGCTGTCACCGTGGTAGCGCTCGGCGAGCAGGGCGGCGTAGTCGTCGGCCGACACCGGTTGCGAGGTCAGCGGTCCTCCCGGGAGAGGGACCGGCACCACGTCGCCGTCGGCGACGAGGCTGACGCGGTCCACGACCGCGGACGACGTCACGGACATCACGATCTGGCCGACGGCCAACGGCAGCCGGTCGGCACTGATCGCCGTGGACGCGTCCACCTCGATCTGTGCGACTCCGTCACTGATGCCGAGGAGGTGGAGATCCGACTCCGGTGGGATCGCCGAGTCCCGACCGTCCGCCCGCTCCGTGTCGTCGGGCGCCGCCGCGAGCTCGGACAGCAGCCGAGCGACGAGCTGGTCCGGCGCCGTCCCGCACGAGAGACCTGTAGCCGCAGGAGCGAGCCGCTGTGCGTTCACGAGCCAGAACACGACGGGAACCCGTCGCGTCGAGTCCGGGACCGTCGCATCACCGCGCGGCGGTCGCTCGTCGAGCAAGTGGTACGGCACCGCGTCGCTCTCCACGGTCTGGACGCCGTCGTCGCCGGGCAGCCCGCAACCGGAGAGCACGAGAGCAACCATGGCCACGAGGCCGGCTCGAGAGGTCACGGCTGACTCGGCCCCTCCGGGTTCGGCAGACGGAAGACGAACTCTCCGCCGCCATCGTGCAGATCCGCGCACCACACCGCACCCCCGTGGATCGAGGCGGTCTCCGCGACGATGCTCAGCCCGAGGCCACTGCCGGTCCCGGCCTTCGCCCCACCGGCCCGCGCGAAGCGCTCGAAGATCCGCTCGCGGTCTGAGTCCGGAACTCCGGGACCGCCGTCCTCGATGTGGAGGTCCACGAAAGCACCAGCAGCAGTGACCCGGACCCCGGTCACGCCGCCGGCGTGGAGGTCGGCGTTGTCGAACAGGTTCCGCAGAGCCCGCAGGACCTGGGGCCGGTCGACCCGTACCGTCGCGGGCCCGCGCGCGGGCCCCGTCAGCAGGTCTGCCGGCCGCCCGCTTGCCACGAGTGCCTGTCGCACCAGCTCGTTGGCGTCCACGATCGAGAGCTCCGACTCAGGCACTCGCGCGTCCAATCGGCCCAACGCGAGGAGATCCTCCAGAGCGCGCCGGAAGCGTGCCAGCTCGACCCCCATGAGCTGAAGAGCGCTGGCGGCTTGGGCGCTGAGGCCGTGGGAGTCCTGGACGACGCTGAGACTGGTGGTGAGCGTGGTGACAGGTGTTCTCAGCTCGTGGCTGACGTCAGCAGCGAAGCGCGCGTCTCGCCGGATCCGCTCGTCGAGCGCGTCGACCATGTGGTTGAACGCACCGACGAGGGCGAGCAGGTCCGGGTCCGTGGTGTCGTCCAGGCGGGCCCTCAGATCTCCGGCCGAGACCCTCACGGCGGCGTTCGTGACATGTCCCAACGGGGCGAGGACACGTTTGCTCGCGACACGTCCCAGGACAGCGCCGGCGACGGTGGTCAGTCCTGCGCAGAACGCCAAGGCGATGCCGAGAGCACGGAGGGTGCCGCTCAGCTCCTCGGCCGTCGAGACCTCGTAGTACTCCGCGTCGACTGACGGAAGGGGCACGCCGACGACGACGGCGTGGGGGTCCGTCAGCTTCGTCCACGAGAAGGCCGCATCGCCGTCTTCGACAACGGGCCGCACGGCAGAAGTCACCTCGTAGCCGGGAGACTCCAGGGACGAGGAGTACCACCTGCCTCCGCGGTGCAGGTGGACCACCACTCCTGCAGGTGGCGCGACGGCGCCGAGCACCTCGTCGACCTCTGCGCCCGAGGTGAGGAGGGAGTCGCGAACGACGGAGGCATCGGCGAAGGCCTGCCGGATCGCCAGCCGTTCGCGCTGTTCGACCATGAGATGACGCGCTGCGAAGTAGGTCCCGAGAGCGAGCAGAGCGGAGAGGATCAGTGCGCCGAGCCCGAACGCAAGAGTCACGGACGTGCGCAGCCCGGGGCGGGCAGGGCGGCGCGTCACGTCCTCGTCACCGGATGTCGAGTCGGTAGCCCAGCCCGCGCACGGTGACCAAGGTGGAGGGCGAGCCGGGATCGGTCTCCAGCTTCTTGCGCAGTCTCCGCACGTGCACGTCGACGATGCGCTCGTCCCCGAAGAAGCCCCCCTCCCACACGTGCCCCAGGAGCGAGGCGCGACTCAGCACCCGGCCGGCGTTCTCCGTCAACACCGACAGCAGTCGGTACTCCGTCATGGTCAGATGGATCTCCTCGCCGCCGCGCATGAGCTGAGCAGCGGCACGGTCGAAGACCAGTGGTCCGTCGATCGCGTCCAGGACGAGCTCCTCGGGATTCTCTGCCTCTGTCCCTTGGGCGTCGCGGCCGTCCTGCCGGACCTCCGTGCCGAGCAGGCCCGGGCGCCTGAGCAGTGCGCGCAACCTGGCGCGCACTTCGTCCACGTCGAAGGGTTTCGTCACGTAGTCGTCTGCACCGGCCTCGAGCGCGGCGACGATGTCCTCGACGCCGTCCCGAGCGCTGATCACCACGATGGGTGCCTCGACCTGGGGGCGAGCCCGGGCGATGAACGTGAATCCGTCCATGCCGTTGAGCATCAGGTCGACGAGCATCAGGTCCACTCCTGACTCCGACACGTGCGCAAGGGCATGTTCGGCATCAGCGGCCTCGAGCACCTCGTAGCCGTCGTTCTCGAGGACCAGACGCAACGAGGCGCGAAGACCGTCGTCGTCCTCGAGGACCAGCACGCGGATAGGCATCACCCCCATGCTGCCATCGGATGCAACTTCTCGATGCCTCGGTCACCCGCACTGTCACACGATTGCAAAGCGCTGACTCGTCCGTTCGTCACGCCCGGGATCCACACTGGGTCCCTCACGACGACAGGAGCACTCATGGTCACCTCACGAGTCGGCATGGTGGGCCTCGGCCAGGCAGATGTCGCGCTCGCGGATCCGGCTGACGACGTCCGTGGGATGTCCGTCCTGGACTTCGAAGGGCACCGGGTCGGCGAGGTCGAAGAGATCGTCGTCGACGAGGAGGAGCGGCGTGCGCGCCTCCTCGTGGTCGTCTCCGGTGGACTGCTCGGCTTCGGTGAGACCAAGTCCCTCGTCCCGGTCGAGGTCATCGAGCACGTGGGTGACCACGTCCGACTCGGCCAGACGGCTCAGGAGGTGCGCGACGCCGGCGAGTACGACCCGGAGCTGGTCGACGCCCCGGACTATCAGACGGTCTACAGCGTCTACGGCATCATGCCGTTCTGGTACGGCGGCTACGTGCGACCGTACTTCCACCGCCAACGGTGAGCCGTAGAGTGGCAGCGTGGATGACGAGCTGCTCGGCGTGCTCATCAGGCCCGACCAGCTCGACGCACCATCGTGAGACGGCCGGCTCCCCCGACGGGCCGGCGGCTGGCGCGAACGGCGGCCCTGCTGATCGGGTCAGCTGCGGCAACGGCGCTGGTCGCGGCGCCGATGTCGGCCGAGCGCGCGATCGAGGACGCACACTTCGACGATCGCCTCGGCACGTTGCCGGTCGAGGTCTCCCTGTCGCACAACGGAGTGAGCACCCTGGAGACCGGCATCCTCGGCCGGTTGTACTGGCAGCAGACCGGGACCTTCGGTTTCGGTGCGACCGTGCGCGTCCAGGGCCCTCCTGAGGCCGCAGGCACCCTCGCCTCGTACGTGGACCCAGGGTTCATCCGCACCAACGCGCAGTTCGTCAGTGATCCCGGTGCCGTCGCCCAGGCCTACGGCAGCGAGCTCCGCTCCGACGTGCTGAGGCGCTTCCTCACCGCGGAGCTCCTGGCAGCCGCTGCGGCCCTGGTCCTCGTGATCGTCCTGCGCCTGGCCGCGCCGAGCGGATCTGTCCGGGCTCGGGCAGCGGTGGTCCTGGTGACCGGGGGCGTCGTGCTCACCGCGGGGAGCGCACTCCTTCTCTTCGCGCGGTGGGACGGGAACACGGCGGTCGGACCCACCTTTCCCATGCCCGACGTGGGCCGACTGAGCTTCAGCAGTCCGCAGACGCTCGAGGTCGCCCGACAGGTCCGCCCGTTCATCGAGAAGAACGCGGACCGGATCGCCCGACGCAGCGAGGAGTACCGCGCCACGGCGACCGCGGCACTACGACGCGAGCTCGAACGACGAGCGGTCGACCTGCGGCCCGCCGACGGCGAGCAGATCGTCATCGCCGAGGCCGACCCGCAGGGCAGCCTGGTCGGCAACGAACTCCGCGCGGCGGCGTACCCGGTGTTCGAGGAGATCCTCGGCGAGGACGCCTTCGCACTCCGCACCATCTCCGGTGACGTCACCTCGAACGGCACCGTCGCCGAGGCCGACTTCGTGCGCGACGAGGCCGAGGCGAGCCCGGGCATCCCGGTCGTCGCGGTGAGCGGGGACCACGACACCGAGACCACCGTCGACCAGATGGAGGGCGCGGGCATGGTCGACCCGTCCTTCGAGGTCCGCGACGTGGCAGGGATCCAGGTCACGGGGGCCGACGACCCCGCTTTCAAGACGCTGTTCGGCGGCCTCGTCGTGGACGAGGGCGAGGACTCCGAGGAGCAGCTCGGTTCCGACCTCCGCCAGACGGTGGACACCGCCGATCCTGTGCTCGTCCTGCTCCACCAGCCACGCGCGGCCAGCGGATACCTCGGGATCGACGACCTCTCCGACCTCGACTCCACCGGGAGCCATGACCGCATCCCCGTGGACGACGGCATCCCGGATCTTCCCCCGGGCATCATCAACGTCGGGCACCTGCACGACCTCGAGCCACCCCGCGTGATCTGGAACACCGACGGCGACGACGTCACGTGGACCGTGGTCAACCAGCTCGGCACGTCGGGCGGCGCCGAGGAGAGTCCGACCTTCAACCGCTTCTCCACCCCGTTCTCGGTGCCCCTCAAGGCACTGTCCGTGCAGCTGCAGTACGTCGACACGGAATCGGGTCTCGAGACCGGCTACGCGGACATCGCCGTCGCTCCCGACGGGACCGTACGGGTTGGTCGCCGCCACGACCTGGGGCTGCCTCGCGGCACCAGCGGAGCGGACTGAGGGCTGGCACCGTCGCGTCCGGGTGCCGCCGGCCTCACGGTTCGATCAAGCCGGACCGGATGGCGTAGCGCGTGACCTGCACGCGGTCGTTCATCTCGAGCTTCTCCAGCAGGTTGGTGCGGTGCCGGTCCACCGTCTTGAGACTGATGCACAAGGTGGCGGCGATCTCCTTCGAGCTGTGGCCCTCTGCGATGAGCTTGACGATCTCGGTCTCCCGGGCGGTGAGAGCCCCCGCGCCCGGTTCCCGGCCTTCGTGGACCTCGTGCAGGTAGCGACGCATCAGCGCGCTGAGAGCATGGGGATAGATGAAGGGCTTGCCCTTGAGCGCAGCGCGGCAAGCATCGATGACGTCCTGGTCGACCTGGCGCTTCAGCACGTAGCCCGCGGCACCGGCTGCGACCGCCTCGAAGAAGTACTGCTCGCGGTCGTACATCGACAAGACGAGGATGGGCAGGTCGCGCGCGCTGCGGATCTCCCGGGTGGCCTGCAGGCCGGTCATCCCGGGCATGGCGATGTCCAGGATGGCGAGGTCGATTCCTTCGTCGAGCCCGAGCCGGACCGCTTCTCGTCCGTCTGCGGCCTCGGCGACGACCTCGAGGTCCGGCTCCCGGTCGATGAGGGCCTTGAGGCCGGCGCGGACGACCGCGTGGTCGTCGGCGACGAGCACCCGCGCCACGTCCGTCACCTGGTCGCGAGGCCGGTGACGCTCGCGATGTCCAGCCGCACGGTGCTTCCGCGGCGTCCGGCGCTCGCCGTGTGCGCGGCCGGCCCGATGTGCAGCCGACCGCCGACCAGGAGTGCGCGCTCACGCATCCCCCGGATGCCGGGTCCTTCCGACGTCGCGACGGAGAAACCGCGGCCGTCGTCGGTCACCCGTAGTCGGAGCCGACCGGCCTCCGACTCGAGCGCGAGCTCGATGTGTGCGGCACCGGAGTGCCGCACCGCATTCGTCAGCGCCTCCTGCGCGACGCGGTACACCACGAGCTCCAGCTCGGGGGTGAGGGAGGGGAGCGTGGAAGGAAGCCTCGTGTCGATCCGGGCGGTCGTCTCGCCCATCGTCTCCGCCAAGGCGTCGACGGCGCTGAGGAGACCTAGGTCGTCCAGGAGCGCGGGGCGTAGCTGCCAGGCCAGGGCACCGACCTCGTCCAGCGTCGCACGCTGCTGTTCCTGGAGGCACTCCAGCTCGGGCCGGATGCTCTCGGGGAGGTCGCTGACCATTCGCTGCAGCTGCAACAGCGTTCCGGTCAGGCGCTGGCCGATCTCGTCGTGCAGCTCGCGCCCGATCCGCCGCCGCTCGCCCTCGATGGCGCTCAAGGTGCGGCGTGCGCTCGTCCGGCGTTCGTCCTGGAGGCGTCCGAGCATCGTGTTGAAGCCCGCGATGAGTGCCTTGGCCTCCGGGCCACCGGTCTCCCGCAGCTGCTCCTCGGGCTTCAGCACGTCGATGGTCTCCATGCGACTCACCACCGCGCGCAGCCCGCGGAAGTTGAGCCGCAGCAGCACGGCGTTGGCCGCGGCGATGACCACGGCGCCGGTCACCAGCACCAGCACCTGCTCGGTGGCGATCGGGAAGGACACCGTCGCCGGCGTGACGACGAGACCCAGCACGGCGAGGAGCAGCACGGTGCTGTTGACGAGGACCACGCGCGCGTAGAGCGAGAGGTTCCACCAGGCTGGTCGGACCCAGCTCGAGCGGTGATCTGTGCGCGTGTCAGGACGCGTCAGCGCAGCGGCCATGATCCACCCTCGCTCAGCGCGTGGACGCACGCAATGCGGTGCACACCTCATGCGGCCCGCCGACGTCCCGTGCCCGACCCGGAATTGGGGTGCAGACCTGATGGGCGGGAGCCGCGTCTTCTTGAAGACTCGTGCACCCAGTCTCGGGGCGTCGTCATCGGCAACGAATCGGAGGGATCCCATGACCAGCTCAGAGCTGACCGACACCGCGAGGAGCACGCAGCCGATCGTCCGTCGTGCGCCTCACCAGGCCGCCGGCTGGGCCTCGCTGGCGGAAGCACTGACGTACGTGGTCGGCTTCGGCGTCGCGGCGCTCTACCTGGCGCCCGCTGGCTTCACCGACGCGCAGGAGGATCCGGCCGAGTCCCTGGGCTTCCTGCTCGACCACCAGGCGGTCCTCTACGTGTGGTACCTGGTGCTCTACCTGGCCGCGGGCGCAGCCCTCGTCGTCCTCGTCCTCGGCCTCCACGACCGCTTCGACGATCGAGCCCCGGTCCTCGCGCGCACCGCAGGCGCCTTCGGTCTGCTCTGGGCGGGGGTGCTGCTCGCCAGCGGGATGATCGCCCTGGTCGGCCAGCGTGCCGTGGTCGAGCTCTCGACGACAGACCGTGCCGAGGCGGTCTCCACCTGGTCGGCGGTCCGGGTCGTCCAGGATGCCCTCGGTGGCGGCATCGAGATCGTCGGCGCACTGTGGGTGGTGCTGGTCAGCCTCGCCGCTCACCGCAGCAGAGCCCTGCCCCACGGACTCGTGGTGCTCGGTCTCGCGGTCGGTCTCGCCGGCACCGCGACCCTCGTTCCGCAGCTCGCGGAAGCCGCAGCGATCTTCGGCCTGGGCTTCATCGCCTGGTACGTCTGGGCCGGCGTGGTGCTGCTCCGCGGCCACGAGGTGGGAAGGCAGGCATGACGGCCTCGTCGGCGCTCACGCACATCGGACGGGAGCACGTCGCGTGACCGCGCGTGCCGTCCCCGTCGAGGCCGGCGCGGGCGGGGGGCAACCGCGCGAGATGTCCTCGCAGCTGCTGGCGCGAACGACCGGTGGACTGTACGTCGTGCTCGTGGTCCTCGGCATGCTCGGTCCGCTGACGCTGGAGTCGATGCTGGTCTCCGGCGACGCCGCTGCGACAGCCGAGAACATCGTCGAGACCGGAACCCGGTTCGAGCTCAGCCTGGTCGCCTGGGTGGTGATCGTCGCGGTGGATGTCGCGATCTCGGTGACGCTGTACCTCATCCTGGCACCGGCCGGCCGCGCCCTGGCGCTGGTGACCGCTGCGTTCCGCTTGGTGTACTCCGCAGCCCTCGGCGCACTGCTGGCCCTCGTCTTCGTGGCAGACCTCCTGCTCACCGACGGCACCGGCCGTGAGTCCGAGGCGCTGTTCGCGCTCGAGACGTTCAGCGCCGGCTTCCTCGCGGCGCTCGTGTTCTTCGGCATCCACCTGGTGCTGCTCGGCGTCCTGTTCTTCCGGGCTCGGTACATCCCCCCGGCCCTCGCTGTGCTGCTGGTCGCCGCAGGCATCGGTTATGTGGTGGACAGCCTCGCCAGCCTGTTGGTCGAGGGCTACGGAGGAGTCCTCGCGGCCGTCCTCCTGACACCTGCGGTGCTCGGCGAGGTCGGCCTGACCCTGTGGCTCCTGGTCAGAGGCATCGCTGCGCCGGGACTCCGGGGGGCGAACGGAGGACCGGACCACGTGCCGCCTCTGGCTCCCTGACAGGACCGGCGAGGAGCCCGGCCTGCTCGCCGACGACATCCACGGTTTCGCCTCGAGCAATTGACCAGCTCGTCGCGAACTGACCTCCGGCCCCAGGTGTCGCAAGACCGATGGAGCCGGCGGATCCCGCAGAGCCACAACGAGAACGCAACGACTTCGCAAGGCTTGAGCCGCACGGTGGTGCCTCCCCGCACCTGGGCGTCACGTCCAGGTGCGCACGACACCTGAAAGGCACCTCATGACCAAGCTGCTGCACATCTCCGCATCTCCTCGCCAGGATGCCTCGGAGTCACTCCAGATCGCCGAGGTCTTCACCGATACCTACCGAGACGCCCACCCGGAGGCCGCCCTCGAGCACTGGGACCTGTGGGACGGCTCCCTTCCCGACTTTGCCGTCGGGGCTCGTGCCAAGATGACGGTCTTCGCCGGCGGCGACCCGCAGGGCGAGGACGAGGCCGCGTGGGCATCGGCTCGTCGCGCGTTCGACCGCTTCGACGCGGCGGACCGCCTGTTGTTCAGCGTGCCGATGTGGAACGCAGGGATCCCCTACGTGCTCAAGCAATTCATCGACGTGGTCAGTCAGCCTGGGTGGGTCTTCGGGGTCGACCCCCACGAGGGCTACAGTCATCTGCTCGCGGAGCGCGGGAAGCGTGTCGCGGTCGTCTACACCAGTGCCGTGTGGGGGCCGCCTCTCGGACCTGAGTTCGGACGAGATTTCCAGTCGACCTACTTCACCGACTGGCTGCACTGGACCGGACTCACCGACGTGACTGACATCAGGTTCCACCCCACCCTGACCGGTGATCGAGACGCCCTGCGGGAGTCCGCACTCGCCGAGGCTCGCGACGTCGCCAAAAGCTTCTAGGCAACAGCAATGACCGCCCCGCCGCCCGTGCAGCCGAGTTGTTCGGCCGCGTGTCCCTTGATGGTTCGAAAGGCCACGTCGGACGACGCGCAGATGCTTTGGCGTCTATCGCGGGACGGCATCCAGATCACGACAGCGGAGTACGTGTCGGCCCAGGCTCTGGCTGAGTGGACCGCGATTCGCTCCGAGGAGGGTCACCGCCGCCTGATCGCGACCAAGGTCGTCCTGGTGGCGACCCTTCGCGGGGAGCCTGCCGGCTTCGTCGTGCTGGACGTCGACGCTGGACGGGTGGACCTGCTCCTGGTCGAGCCGGAGTCCGCCGGGCAGGGCGTGACGAAGGAGCTTCTCGCGGCGGCCGACGTCGCCGCCCGGGAGGTCGGATTGACTCGCCTCACTGCGCTCACCACCCCGCGGCGCGTCGAGGTGTTCACGCGGAACGGCTACAAGGGGACCGGGCCCGTTCTCGTCGCCGGCGAAGGTCGCGGACTGCGGTCCTACGCGGTGGGCAAGCAGCTCGCGCCACCACGCATCCCGGATCAGGACACACACGGACGCTCCCGGTCGCGGCACCCAGGCCCGGGGGCTCCGTCGCGCTCGGGCCGCGGTCGTCTTTCCGGCGCCGCAGGTGCTGCGACGAAGGACACGAAGCCGCGTCCAGCCGACATGCCGGCGCCGGGGACGCCCGACCTTGTCTTGCAACGCCTCTGCAACAACGTGCGTCAATCCTGAAGCCATGACCTCCCCGCACCTCACGACCGTCGCCTTGCACGTCGATCTCAGCACTGTGTCCGGCAAGCTAGAAGCAGCGCTGCGTGCACTCCGCGGGCTTCCCGGCGTGGCATCCGCCGAAGCCGACGTGATCGGCGGCGCGCTCGTGGTGACCTTCGACTGCGCCAGGACCACCGTGGCGGCCCTGGTCGGATCCCTGGCCGCACAGGGTCTCCCTGCTTCGCGCGCACACATCGTGGAGGACGGCACGGCGAGCACGGCGGAATGACATGACGCGATGGGAGGATGCGAGCGTGCGCGTCTCCCTGCTCGGGCCCGTCGAGGCCTCCGACGGCGACACCGTGCTCGAGCTGGGAGGCCCCAAGCAGCGCGCCGTCCTGGCCCTTCTAGCGCTTGACGCTGGGCGGGCCGTCCCGTTCGACCGCTTCGTCGACGAGCTGTGGCACGACGAGCCACCACCCCAGGCAACGGTGACACTGCGCTCGTACGTCTCCCGGCTGCGACGGGCGCTCGAGCAGGCCTCTGAGCCCGCCCCGATCGTCACCAAGGCACCCGGCTGGCTGCTCGGGATCGACCGTGGGAGCGTCGACGTGCACCAGTTCACCGCGCTCCTGGAGGAGTCGGATGACGAACCCGACCCGGTGCGCCGCATCGGACTCCTCGAGGAGGCTCTCGGCCTGTGGCGCGGGGAGGCGTTGGCTGACTTGGACGACCCGGCGTTCGCAGTCGCCAGCCGTGCAAGGCTCGAGGAGCAGCGCCTGGCCGCGGTGGAGATGACGCTCGAGACCCGACTCCAGCTCGGCCGGACCGAGCAGGTCGTCGCAGACGCGCGGGAGCTCGTCTCCGCTCACCCTTACCGTGAGCGGGGCTGGCAGGCTCTCATGCTGGCCCTGTACCGCAGCGGCCGCCAGTCCGATGCGATCGCGGCGGCCCGCGAGGTGAAATCTCTCCTCGCCGAGGAGCTCGGCCTGGACGCGGCACGTGAGACGCGCGCCCTCGAGGAGCAGATCCTCCGCCAGGACCCTGCACTCGCGCTGCCAGTGCCTCCCCTCGCCCTGGTCGAGCCGCCGCGGTCGCGCCACGAGCGACCCGACACCCGAGGGTCGGACCCGAGCGCGAGGCACGCCGAGCCGCCGGAGATCAACGCCGGCGCAGGATCCAGCGAGGCCCTGGTCGGCCGCTCCGACGAGACGGCGCTGATCCGGGACGCCGTGGCGCGCGCAGCATCCGGACGCGGTGGGCTCGTGGTGCTGGAGGCAGAACCAGGGCAGGGCAAGTCGACGCTGCTGGAGGCTGTCGCCGAGGAGCACGAGCGGCGCGGTGGTCTGGTGCTGCGCGGCGGGGCCGCCGTAGCCGGGACGCCCGCGCTGTGGCCGTGGGTCACCGTCGTCTCCCAGCTGGCGCGACACCTGGACGCCGCGGACGTCACCACGGCACCGATGACCACCGCCCTGGCCCTCATGCAGCCCGGAGACGGCGGCCCGGCTCCACAAGGCGAGCTGGTGCTGTCGCAGACGTCCTTGTACCGCGGCGTGCTGGACCTGCTGCTGGCGATTCGCCTGCGTCGCCCGGTCGCTGTGCTGATCGACGACGCCCACTGGGCAGACAGGGACACCCTCACGCTGCTGGCATTGGCTGTCGATGAGCTGGCCCCTCAGGGCCTCCTGGTTGCCGTCGCGCTGCGCACCGACGAGCCCGGGTCCGCGTTCACCCGAGACGCCCTGGCGGCCATCCGGCGCGAGCACGTCACGCGCCTCAGCCTGGGCGGGATGGACAAGGCCGGCGTGGGTGCCCTCGTCGGGAAGCTCATCGAGCGTGAGCCGGACCCGGCGCTCGTCGATCTCGTCCACACACGTAGCAACGGCAACCCCTTGTTCGTGGTCGAGCTGGTGCGACTCTTGGCTGCGGAACGGCGCCTCGACGTCGAGGCGGTACGGACCGCATTGCCACCCGGCGTGCGCGACGTCATCGGCCGCCGCGTCGACCGACTACCTGAGGACACGATCGCGCTGCTCGCCGCCATGTCCGTCCTGGACCGCAGCGCCGACCTCGACCTGTTGGCTGCCGTCACCGGCCGCGAGCCCGACATCGTCCTCGACTCATGTGAAACGGCGCTGGTGGTCGGGCTCGTCCGCGAAGAGGCGTCGTCCTCGGGAACCGGGTTCGTGCTCGCCCACGACCTGGTCGGCCAGACCATGCGCGACAGGCTGTCCACCACGCGCACGATCCGACTGCACGCTCGGATCGCCGACGCGTTGCAGGCCGAGCCGGTCCACGATCCCCGCAACATCGTGGCGGTCGCACACCACCTCCGGCTCGCCGCTCCTGCCGTCGGACCGATGGCGGCAATCCCGTACTTGGTCCAAGCCTCGGAGGACGCGCTGTCCCGCTACTCAGGCGAGGTCGCCCTCGAGGCGTTGTACACCGCTGTGTCCCTCGCCGGGGACATCGAGGAGCCCGAGATCCGCATCGCGACCGAGGACCGGCTCCGCGGCAGGATCGCTCAGGTCTCCACGACGACGCTCGCGTCCCCGCCCGCGTGGGTGGAGGGGCACGAGCCTGTGCTCAGGCCGCCGGTGGACCCCGAATCGGCAGCATCCTGGAGCTCCTCGGCCATCCTGACCGGCGCCACCGGCCACATCGACTGGACCCGGCGCCAGGCGGAGGCAGCCATGAACCACGACCTCCCGCCCGAGAGCCGCCTCGTGGTCCGGTTCGCGTTGGCGTGGGCGGCGCTGCTCACCGGACAGCTCGATGCGGCTGCCGACCACCTCGAGCTGCTGCGCTCACTGATCGAGGACGGGGGCGTCCGCGTCACCGGCGCCATCGACAACCACCTCGAGTCCTCGTACTTCCTGATGGCGCTGCACGCGCACGCCCGCGGTGACGACGACGCCTCCGTGGCGTTCCTCGACACGGCGGACCGGCTTGCGCCGCCCGCCGCCTCAAGCCGACTCATCCTGCGTCTCTACCGCTGCCTGATCGGCGCTCTCCGAGGGCACAGTGAGGAGGTCGCCCGCCTCGCCGCGGGCACGGTCTCCCTCGCCGACGAGCTCGGCTACGACGTCTTCCGCCTCCAGGCGCGCGTCCTCCTCGCGTGGTCCAGCGCCATCGCCGGCGACGTGGCCGCCCTCGACGACCTCGAGGCCGGCGTCGACCAATTCGCGGCCACCGGGCTCCGCGTGTACCTGCCGATGTACTACCTGCTGGCTGCGGACGCCGCACTGACCCACCACCAGGCGGACCGGGCAGCGGCCTCGATCGCTCGGTCCGCTGAGATCACCGCCGAGACTGGCGAGGTCCCGCTGTCACCGCGGCTCCTTCTTCTGCGAGACACCGCGAGCACCTGAGCCGAAGCCGGAGGCCGCAACGTACTTGCAAGGTCTCGCCAACAGGTTGCGTCAAGAGTGCCGGCATGACCGACTCCGTCCTCAGCACCGAGCGCACCGATGAGCTGCGCCGCTTCGCCATGGTCGCCCTGCCCACCGGGTGGGTGCTCCTATCAGTCCCGTTCGTGGTGGACGTGCCGGTGGAACCGTTCGTCCTCCTCACCCTGCTGCTCGGCCTCGTTCTTCCTGCGTTGGTGCTGAGCCGCAGGGCTCCCGATACCAGCGTCCGCGGACTCCTCCGCGACGTGGCCCGTCTGCCGCGGCCGCGCCTCTGGCTACTCCCTGCCATCGCCACGCTCCCGGCGGCGACCTGGATCGGTGCCCGCTTCGCCGACGTCGAGCGAGCCCCGACTGTGAACACCGCAATCGGCTTCGTGACCGCTCTGGTGATCGTCAACCTGTGGGAGGAGATGGCGTGGGCCGGGTTCGTGCAACGTCGTGCGATGGACCGCTGGGGATACCTTCGCGGCAGTCTCCTCACCGCGGCGCTCTTCGGGGGCGTGCACCTGCCGCTCGTGTTCGCCGACGCTGAGAGCCTCGGCGACGTCGCTCTGGGCTTCGGGGCCATCGTCGTGGCCGGCACGGGACTCCGACTTCTTGTCGGCTATCTCGACGTCGTCACCGGTCGGAGTCTCCTAGCCGTCGGCATCCTCCACGCCAGCTTCAACTCGAGCGCGGAGCTCGTCGACCCCGACCATGACTGGATCCGGTACGCCGTCACCTTTGCTCTCGGCCTGGCAGCCGCGGCGACAAGCTGCGCCACCACACGCCAGCCGCAGTAGCCACCGACGCCGACCCGAGATGGAGAGATCCGTGAACCACGACCCCAACCCCGCACACATGAAGACTGTGGAGACGATCGTGCAGCGTCGTCCGCTCCTCGTGCTCATGTTGATCTTCAACACCCTGGGCCAGGCCGCGGTCATCGGACCCATCCTGTTGAACCACCATGCCGGGACCAACCTGCCGATCGAGGTCCTGCAGGCACTCTCCCTCATCCTCTTCCTCCTGCTCCCCGCCCTCTTCGTCATGCGGGCGGCGCACGGCCGAGAGCGGCTCAGAGCGCTGCTCAGGGACGTCGTGCGCTTCGACGTCCCACTGCGCTGGTACCTGCTCCCCCTCATCGCGGTCCCCGCACTGGGCGTGGCCGCGACCTTCGCCGCCCCCGACGGCGGGTTCCATCTCGACACCGTGCTCATGGCGTACGTCACCGGATTCCTACCAACCCTCGCGCTCCAGTTCGCAACAACGAACTGGTGGGAGGAAACGGTGTGGACCGGCGTTGTCCAGAAGACATTGCAGGATCGGCACGGCCTCTGGCGCGGCACGTTGCTGACCACCCCCCTGTTCGCCCTCGAGCACCTCTTCCTGGCCTTCGACGTCTCTCCAGGACAAGGCGTCGTGTTGCTCGCCGTGCTGACCGTCTTCCTCGTGCCGGTGCGGGCCCTGTTCATCTGGATCTACAACTGCACCGGCAGCCTCGCGCTGGCCGGGCTCACCCACGCCGCCTCCAACGCGGTGGGCGTCGGCTTCGTCCACGAGCTATACGGCAAGCAAGGCGACGGCGTCCTGCCCCTCGTGCTCCTGGGGCTGCTGGCCACGGTCGCGACGCGCGCCCGGCTCGGACTGCGCGCACGCGGTACCCGCACACCGCCGGCGCGGAGCACGGAAGCACCGACTCCGGCGCCGGATGGCCTCGAGGCCGAGACACCCGCGCGCGAATCCAGCCAGTCGTGACCAGGACCCCGCGGGCGCTCCATCGCTCCAAGGAGAGATCGCCGCACTCGCACCGCCAGTTGAGCAATCAGGAGGGCCTGATGTGGGCGTACACCACCGCAGGCGACGGCGTCGCGAGATTGACTCCACGCCAGCTCCCTCGCCCGCGCCCGGGACCACACCAGCTTCTCGTGCGGATGCGCGCCGCGTCACTGAACTACCGGGACCTGCTGGTCATCAACGGCGTCGAGCACTGGCGCCCGAGCTGCGACATCGTCCCGGTCTCCGACGGGGTCGGAACCGTCGTGGCTACCGGGGAAGACACGACCCGGTTCGACGTCGGGGCTCGCGTCTCCGCCATGTTCCTGCCGCACTGGCACAGCGGCCCGCTGACCCGGGACAACAACGGTCCGGCTGTCGGAGGCCCCGATCGCGCCGGCGTGCTGGCCGAGTACATCGTCGTCGATGAAGAGGCGGCAGCGACACCGCCGGCGAGGTTGAGCGACGCCGAGGCGGCGTGCCTGCCGATCGCAGCGCTCACCGCGTGGCACGCACTCGTTGTCCGAAACCAGGTCGCGCGAGGCGACACAGTCCTCATTCACGGCTCCGGGGGTGTCGCGTTGTTCGCACTGCAGTTCGCGGTGGCTCTGGGTGCCCGGGTGGCCATCACGTCGAGCTCGGATGCGAAGCTCGCACGGGCGGCGTCACTGGGTGCCGAGCTCGGTGTCAACTACCGCACGGACCCCGACATCGTTCCTCCCGTCTTGCGCTGGACCAGCGGAGACGGCGTCGACCACGTGATCGAGACCGTGGGAGGCGAGAACCTGAATGCGTCACTGCGCAGTGTCAGGATCGGCGGCACGATCGCGTTCATCGGGCTCATCGCCGGACTCACCGCCAGCGTGAACGTGTACGAGTTCGTCGGCAAGAACGTCTCCATCTTCGGCGTTGAGACCGGTTCGCGCGAGATGTACAAGGCAATGGCCACGTTCATCGACAACAACGGCGTCCGTCCGGTCATCGAGGAGACCTACAACCTCCAGTGCCTACCCTCTGCGTTCGCACGGCTGCAGCAAGGAGCCTTCGGCAAGATCGTGGTCACGTTCCCCTGACCACGATCCTGCCCGAGCTTGGCGAGCCTCACCCGCATCCCCCTGCTCATCGGGCGGCGGACCTCCACTGAGCGTCGGTGCCGGCTGAGTCCACGTACACGGGAGTCCAGCGACTGGTGGAGGGGAAGGCGTCGGGGGACCCGGCGTACTCGACGCGCAGTCGGTGCCAGCCGGCGCTGAGGCGTTCCAGACGCACGGTACCCAGACCTCGGGTGACGCTGCCGGTACCGATCACACGGTCGTCGTCGCGGACGCTCACCGCACCTGAGGGAAGCAGTCCCGGGGCAGCGACCAGCACGCGGGCTTGGCCGGTGTTGGCGCTCGAGACGCGATAGCTGGCGAAGGTCCATACACGGGCACGCGTCACGGTCAGCATCGCCGGCTGGCTGGTGACCTGCCCCCCGGGACCGGTGACGACCACGCGGTAGGCGGTGCCGCTCATGGCGGTGCCGGTGGCCTTGACGAAAAGGCGCTCACCTCGGTCGGGGAGGCTGCTCCATGTGCTTGCGCCGGGCGACCTCTTCTGCCAGGACAAGGTCGTGGCGTTGGTGGCCGCGGCGGAGAAGGTGGCGACCCGGCCTGCAGCGACGCTGGTCGAGACCGGTGACTTGATCACGACGGGGGCCGGCACCGGTTGCGGGTCCGGGGCGTTGACGAGCTCCATCGGTGCGGACACCATCCGGGAGCCGGTCGAGCTGGTGGTCCGGACCACCACCGCGGTGGTGTCGACCTGCGCCTGGCCCGACCAGCCCCAGGTGCCGTCCTTGGCGGCCCCGTCGCTGTGCTTGCCGTCGTCGAACAACCCGATGCGGCTCGTGACCGCGCCGGTCGGTCCCGTGAGCGCGACGGTGACTTGGCTGGCTGCGCGGGCGGTCACGACGACCTTGGACCTGCCCTTGGGGTCGACCTGCGCCGTGCTCACCTGGGGCACCTGGCCACGTCCTGCCACCCAGAAGGTGATCGGGACATCGAGGTCAGCTGCCGGCGTTGCCGTGGACCGGGCGCGGACCGTCCACGTCCCGCCTCCACGAGGGTCCGCGCTCGCCCCCAGGAAGGGCATCGCGCCTTGCCCAGCCTCGGCGGAGCCGGCAAGGTTCCCGGACGGGTCGACCAGGTCGAACCGCACCCCGGCGGCGAGGCCCGCGAAACCGAAGCGTTCACCTGCCGGCACCGTGACCGCCAGCACTCCGGTGCCTGCACGGACCTTCAGGACGCGAGTGTCGAAGGCAGCGACCTCGTGTCCCGAGGTCGCAGGCGGTGCTGCGACGGGTGCAACGGCGGGGGCGACGGGCGCGGTGAGCGGGGTGACGCGTGCGGCGAGGCGGGGGACGACGTAGTCCGCGACCACGGGTGCACTGCCGGTCATCGAGGTATGCAGGATGTCCATGGTGGGGCGGTCCGCGTCGAGCAGGGTCCAGCGCGCTGACCAGGTGGGCACGACGACGTCGCTGTCCTCGGGCCACCCGCATGGGAGAGGCGTGCCGACACCCACCAGGTTGGACAGCTTCACACCGCGGAGGTTGGTCGTCTCCTGGTTGAAGTACCCCGCGAAGCCAGTGGAGAGCTGGAATGTCGAGGGCATCGGGACCACCGACGGCGAGGTGATGTCGGTTGCGGTCAGCATGAGCAGGTCTGCGCAGGGCGAGCCCATGTTCGGCGTACCCATCTGCACGAGGTGCCGGACGACGGGATACTGGTCCTCACTGAAAGGCATCTGCGCCTGCACGTACCTGCGCGAGATCAGGCCGCCCATCGAGTGGGCGACGATGTCGACGTGCATGGCGCCGGTGGCCCGCCGCACGCCCTCGATGTATTGCGCTTCTTCCGTGGCGTTCTGCGCGATTGTCTTGGTCACGTGCAGTGGCTCGGTGAGGTGGCCTGTGTCCATCACCCCGGGGAACTGACCGTCACCGACGGCGTAGCCCCTCAGTCGCGGGCTGATCGATCGCAGGAGCGCATCGAAACCACCGGTAGGGCTGCTCCAACCGCCCGCGTCGGAGTTCCACCCGTGGGCGAGCACCACGGGGAGTGGGTCAACTCGCACCTGCTGGATGCGCTCCTCAGGATCCTGTCCCGTGGGGGTGATCCGCAGCTTCCACGGTCGGGCCTCCAGCGCAGGCGTCGCACCCTGGAGCCAGGCAAGACCGGTCGTGTCGAAGGCGACCGGAACGCTCTTGGTCTCCTTCGCCTTGAGCTCGACGGTGAGCCCCACCTCGGACGCCAGAGTGCCATCGGGGCGCCGCAGCTCGATCGGCAGCGAGACGTCGGTGTCGCCGTCGTTGCGCAGGGTGACCATCATGCGGGCCGGGTTTCCATCGATCACCCCGTCCCGCGCGACCCAGTCGCTCGACCCGTAGCGCTGAGTCTCCGTCTTGACCTCAACAAGCCACCTCGGGGCCTGGAGCTGAACCACCGTAGACGTCGGCTTGTAGTACTCGCTCCCTGCGTACTGCACGTCGAGTCGGTGCGTGGGAAAGGAATCTCCCCGAGGTCGATGTCGAGTGCGCCGTTGCCGGGAACCGGGTGGTCGCCCCACGTCTCCCCGCCCTCGCTGACGTGGATGGTGCCGGCGAGTGCCGGTGTTCCACGTTCGGGCGCGGGACCGGCCAGCTTTCCAACGAGGTGGACGGCTCGGCCGGGCAGCACAGTCACCGGGGACGACATCGTCAGGCGTGTGTCGTACCGAGCTGTGACAACCACACTGCGTGCGACCGGGTCGTAATTCTCGTCTCCGAGGTATCGGACGGTGAAGTCGTTGGTTCCGGCAGGAAGCTCCGGTGTGGTGATCGTGGCGGTGCCGTCGTCACTGAGTGGCGTTGTCGCGACCACGGTCCCGCTCTCGTCGCTGAAGCGCACTGTGCCGCTCGGCACGTGCTCAAGGTCCGTGCCGCGCACGGTCACGGGGATGTCGATGGTCTCTCCGGGACTTGCTTCCTGGTCCGACACCTCCAGGTTCGGCACCGGCTTCTGCTGCACGCGAACCTTGTAGAAGTGCCCCTCCCCCCACTCCACCTCTTGGGGAGTCCCCGGATGTTCATAGAAGTAGGTGCAGAAGACATATACCTGGTTGGCGCCGGTCTTGGTCACCGTCAGCTCGGTCGGGTTGACCATCGAAGCGAGGAGCGGCCCGGCACCCATCTCCAGCAGGTCTGGATGGTGGGTGTTCGCCGCACAATGGGGCCGTGGCTGCACCGTGGTCCCAGGAGCGACCAGGTCGGCTGCGCTGGGATACGCGAGACCGACGTCGCGTTTGAACGCGTCGTACTCAGGCTCATTCCACACATTCACATCCCAGAGACCCCCGTCTTGGTGCGCAAAGAACTCGTCGCCCGGCAACGGCATCCAGTCCGCGGGGATCGGCCACGGCGGGGTTCCCGGTCCGGCCGGCGCGGCCGCGGTGAGCAGCTCGCCAGCGTGGCTCGATGCGCCCATCAGCACGTCCAGCTTCGGGGACGCCGTTTGACCCGATGTCTCCGCTCGCGCCGAGGCGGTCGCGCCCATCGACGCCATCAAGGACAGCAGCGCTAGCAAGGCGGTCAGGGCCAGTCGGTGGCGGGGGTGGCTCCGTGCGGACGACTGCGGGGTCGCAGGACGTGAGTTCATGGTGATGCTTCCTGTGCGTGGGGGAGCGGTCACCATCTGGTGGCCACGGGATGACTTTCAACGACGGCACTTGCAGGCTGCTTGCACAGCTGGGCCCACCGCATCAACCCATCTGCAACCCGCGACGTATGGCCACCTGACACGGGTCTGCTGAATACCGCGTGGATTGTCGCGGCCATGTCGCCGACGTCACGTGGTGCCAGGGATGGCACCGAATAGACCACTCCCCGTCGTCACCTCGCGACCGGTTCAACTATCTCCCAAACCCCCTGCAACGACTGAGAGAGAACGTGATCCCCTCATCGAACACCAGGAGGAGCCATGACCGACGCCACCCGTATCGCCTCTGAACACGAAGCACCCGCACCCACTGAATCGGCAACCAGCCCATCGCGCCTGCGACGGCTCGGCGCCGCAGCCCTCACCGCCGGCCCGCTGGTCTTTGCCGCCGGACTGGCCACCTCACCCGCCGGGGACACCACCAACGCAGCGAGCTCCATCAATGCGTTCGCTACCCACGGGACCCAGACCCAAGTTTCGGCGCTCCTGCTGCACTACGGCCTCATGTTGATGGCTCTGGGGCTGCTGGTCGTGCCGAGCATGGTCAGCTCCGGCCGCGGACGTCTCCTCGTGATGCTCGGAAGCCTTGGGACCAGCATCGGCATGCTCAACGTGTCCGGCACTCTCAAGGACGACTGGTGGCGCATGGCTGCTGGACAGACTCTGGACAAGCAGCGAGCCATCGACTTGGTGGAGCAGGCCGAGAGCGCATCCCTGCTGTCTCTCTGGACGTTCACGGAGATGATCGCCTTCCTCGGGGTGCTGCTCGTCCTCGTTGGCCTGGGCCGTGCACGCGCCCTGAGCTGGGCATGGACCGGCGCGGCCGTGGGAGCCCTCGTCGCGACGTTCGCCATCCCTGGAGATGTCCAGGTCTGGCCCAGCGTCGCATTCGGAGCCTTCATGCTCACACTGTTGCCAGTCGGGATTCTTGCGCTGCGGACGAACGCAGAGAGGAGAGGCTGAGGCAGTCTCGGTGGCGCGACGCGTCGAGGGGTGCGGCATATCCGCATGGATGTCGTCGAGATGCCCGACGCTGGTCAGGTTCTGGCTGAGGCTCTAGCGAGAGCATCAGATACGGCACCCGGGACCCATCTGGGAGAGGTGTGTCCACAAACCGCAGGTCAGGCACCTCCGTGGTGCGAGAGGGGGTGTGGTGGCAGGTGCAGGATTCGAACCTGCGTAGGTATACACCGACGGATTTACAGTCCACCCTCTCCGGCGTGGTGACCTGCAGGTTCTCGGCCCTCCCGCGCTTTTGCTCACCATTTGCTCACTGGCCCTCGATCCGAACCGACGCCAGCCGACAAGCTGCCACCTCCGAGACGCGTTCCGCCTCCTAGGTCGCGGCAAACCTCCCAACTAGCCACGAGGACACCGCTGGTGAGGTCTGTGGTGAGCCGGCAAACGCACGTATCCCCCGAATAGCGGACGTTCATCGGCACTCGTTGGGCGCGGCACGGTCTGAGGGCTGTGGAGGCATCCTGCCCGTCAGGCGAGGGAGAGGAATAGCTTCTCCATCTTCTTCACGTCAACGCTTTCGAGGTCTTCGCCCAAGGTAAGGCACTGCTGTAGACCGGTGGCGACGATGGCGAAGCCGGCGCGGTCCAGTGCCTTCGACACCGCAGCGAGTTGGGTCACGACATCCTCACAGTCGCGGCCTTCCTCGATCAGGCGCAGGACGCCGGCGAGCTGGCCCTGGGCGCGCTTGATCCGGTTGATCACGGGGGTCATGCCAGCGGGGTCGAGTTCCATTGCTTCTCCTCGTTCGGGCGAGCTGTCCGCACGCCCCCGGGGTCCGGGTGCTGGGGTCCGAGGTGCGTTTTGCTACCATCCTAGGATACCCCCTAGGGTATTCCACAAGAGGACCGAAGCGAGCGCGACACGACAGGAGACCTCTCATGGGCGTCACGCCGGAGATCGACATCGACCAGTTCGCCGCTGCGCGCGACGGGGCGGTGGTTCTGGATGTCCGGGAGCGGACAGAGTTCGTGGGCGGCCATGTCGCGGACGCGGTGCTGATGCCGATGGGGCATGTGCCGAGTCGGATGGACGAGCTGGACCGCGACACCCCGGTCTACGTCATTTGTGCCTCGGGGAACCGCAGCAGCGCGATGACTGACGTGCTCCGCGCGGCAGGTTTCGATGCTGCCTCGGTCGCAGGGGGCACCAAGGCGTGGGTGGGGTCGGGCCGCCCGGTCCAGAAGGGCCTCTGATGGCGACCACCGCGCTGGCCATCGTGCCCATCGAGACTCCGACGCTTGGCGACCGCAGCTACCTGGTCCACGACGGCGAGGTGGCGTTCGTGGTGGATCCGCAGCGCGACATCGACCGGATCCTGTCGCTCCTACAGGAGCACCACGTCCGGCTCACTGACGTGTTCGAGACTCACATCCATAACGACTACCTCACCGGCGGGCTTGCCCTCGCCCAGAGGGTGGGCGCCGCCTACCACGTGAACGGCGAAGACGAGGTGTGCTTCGAGCGCACCCCCATCGCTGCGGGCGACACGGTGCCGGTCGGGGCGCGGATGCGCGTGCGCGCGCTGGCCACGCCGGGACATACCTTCACCCACCTCGCGTATGTGCTCACCGACGCCGCCGATGCTGGCACCGGGGATGCGGTCGGGGATGCCGCCGGGGTCGTGGTTGGCGTGTTTACCGGGGGCTCACTGCTGTTCGGCTCAACAGGGCGACCGGACCTGATGGGTGCCGAGCACACCGACTCGCTGGTCCGGCATCAGCACAGGTCAGCACAACGACTGGCCCAGGTGCTTCCCGACGCCGCTGCGGTGCTTCCCACACATGGGTTCGGGTCGTTCTGCTCCTCGACCCAGTCTGATGCCACCGAGTCGACCATCGGCCAGGAGAAGACGGCCAATCCGGTGCTGATCCAGGACGAGCGGACCTACGTCAGCGAACTGCTCGCGGGCCTGGGTGACTACCCGGCCTACTACGTGCATATGGCGCCCGCCAACGCTGCCGGGCCCTCCGAACCGGACCTCATCCCGCCCGAACGTGCCGACGCTGGCGCGCTCCGGGGCCGGATCGAGGCTGGTGAGTGGGTTGTGGACCTGCGCAACCGGACCGCGTTCGCGTCCGGCCACGCGGCCGGCACGCTCAACTTCGGACTCGATGGCGGCTTTGCGACCTACCTGGGCTGGCTCATCCCGTGGGGCACGCCGGTGACCTTGCTCGGCGAGACAGCCGACGACGTGGCCCAGGCCCAACGGGAGCTGGTCCGGATCGGCATCGACCGCCCGGCAGCGCAGGCCACCGGTGCCCCAGAAGCGTGGGCCGGCGGAGACCTCGTCCGCTTCGAGACCGCCACCTTCGCCGACCTCGAACAGGTGCGACACCACCGCGATGTCGTCATCCTCGACGTGCGTCGCCGCGACGAGCACGACGCCGCTTCCATCAAGGGCGCCGACAACATCCCACTGCATGAGCTGTGGGGCCGACTCAGCGAGGTCCCCGCCGGAGAGGTGTGGGTGCACTGTGCCGGCGGCTACCGAGCCTCGGTGGCCGCATCCATGCTGCATGCCGCTGGGCGGACGCTGGTGGCCATCGACGACACCTTCGACAACGCCGAGAAGGTGGGCCTCCATCTCGTCGGGCCGGAGGCGTGAGTCTGGCCCTCGCGGTCGGATCCGGGGTGCTCATCGGGCTCAGCATCGGAGCCCTCGGGGGCGGCGGCTCCATCCTGGCGGTCCCTGTCCTCATCTACACCTTGGGACAGAGTCCCGCTCAGGCCGCTACCGGATCCCTGGTCGTGGTCGCCGTGACCGCACTGATCGGCGCCGTCACGGCACACCGCCAAGGCAACGTGATGCTCCAGCGCGGCCTCACCTTCGGCATCGTCGGTATCGGCGGTGCGGTCGCGGGAGGCAAGGCGTCCGCCCACGTCCCCGAAGCCGTCCTGCTTGCCGCTTTCGCGGTGCTCATGCTCTTGATCGGCTCGGTCATGGCCGGGCGGTTGGTGCGGCACCGTTCATCGAAGGTCGGCGATAAGGGGCGCAGCGAAGCCCAGAAGCGCGCCGCGCTCGACGATCCGATCATCACCTTCGCCGGGACGTTTGCATGCCAGTGCCCGCTCGCGCTGAAGGTGCTCGTCACCGCGACCGCCGTGGGGTTCTTGACTGGTTTCCTCGGTGTGGGTGGCGGGTTTCTGGTCGTGCCGGTGATGGTCCTTGCCCTCGGCCTGCCGATGGACCTGGCGGCAGGGACATCCCTGGTCGCCATCACGCTGATGAGTGTCGCGGCGCTGGTCGTGCGCGTAGGTGTGGGCGCGACACCCGATTGGAGCCTGGTCCTGGCCTTGACCGGCGCCTCGGCCGTGGGCGGCCTGTTCGGCGCAATGCTGGCCGCGCGGACGAGGACAGCCAAGCTGTCGGCTGCGTTCACGGCCCTTGTGCTCGCCGTCGCGTTGTACACGGCCTCCCAAGCCCTACCGGCGTTGCTGTGAACCTGCCGGGTGCGAGCTCGACTCAGTTTCGACACCTCAGAAGGAGCCCAGAAGATGTGTAGAGCAGTGCGGTGCAAGAAGTGCGGCAAGACCACATGGGCCGGATGCGGCCAACATGTGGCCCGGGTCAAGGCATCAGTGCCCGGTGAACAGTGGTGCCCAGGACACCCGAAGGAGATCGGCACTCACTGGTTCAATCGGTTGCTGAGCCGCCCCTGAATATCGCTCCGAACGCGCGGGCAAGCCGCGCGGCACCCGCCGCATTGCGCGCATCTGGCACCGCACGGATCTGCCGCCTAGCGTGCGCCGGCGGACACGCGGATCTGCCACTCACTGCACTCCTCTTACTGGGGTGATCGCCGCGGCGCCAATGAGCGCACAGGTCCCCGCGATGACGAACAGCAGTCGGTAGCTGCCATCCCCGAGGCTGAGCATGAGTGGTGCGATGGCTGGCGCAAGAGAGAAGGGCACAGCGGCAGCAATATTCAGGACACCGAGGTCCTTGGCTGCTTGCGATGGGTCAGGGAGGACGTCGACGACAAGCGCAAGGTCGACGGCGGTGTACATCCCGAAACCGACGCCCCCGAGCGCCATGCCGAGGAGGTAGGCCTGGACGCTGTCGGCGCTGGCGATGATGAATAGCGCGAGCCCGTAGATGACGGCAGCCATGAGTACGAACCGCTTCCGACGTCCGGTGCGGTCCGAAAACCGGCCCATCAGGACGGCCGTCACGATCAGGGCTGAGGATTGAGCCAGGGTTGCCAGGTAGATCTGGTGGGGGACGTCATCTTCGTCGCTGCCGAGTTGCGCGATGAGGTAGTACGCCTGGTAGGTGACCAGGAATGCGTAACCCATGAAGAAGAAGAAGCGGCTGACGAACGCCCAGGCGAAGTCTGGATGTGTGCGTGGGTTGACGTAGAAGGTGCCGGCGAACTCGCGTAGCGACCACGGCGGTCGGTCTACTGCATCGAGCCGCCGGTCCTGCAGACGCAGCGTGAAGACCAACACGAGGCTGGCCCCTACCGCGCACGGCACCAGGAGCATCGTCAGGACGTTCTGGTCGAAGATCTGTACCAGGTAGGTGCCGAGGACCGAGGCGAGTGGCAGACATACGGCCAGGACCCCCGAGACGAATCCGCGTTGGTCGACAGGCACGTGATCTGGCATGACGGCAACAAGGGCAGCCAGGACAGCGTTGAGGAAGACCTGGGCGCAGCACCACCCGAGCAGCACCATCCCAACGTTGGGCGCGAAGGCGACTACCACGATGCCGGCTCCCCCGCCGGCCAGGCCGAGCAGCAGCCAAGGTCGCCGCATACCCCACTTCGAGGTTGTCCTGTCGCTGAGGCGACCGAAGAACGGGTTCGCGATGATGGAGAGCATCGCGCCGATGCTGGTGACCATGGCCAACTTGCCGGGCGCGTTCGCGATGCCGACGAGGCTGTTGACCTTCAACGCGAGGGAGACCAGAAGGGGGGCCAGGAACAGCAGTGACGTGCCGGTGTAAGCCAGCATGTAGAGGACGATGAAGCCCCAGCTGACGCGGGCTTGCGGACCATGTTCTGCACATGGGGACGAGTCGGCTTTCGGGCGCGGACCGTCGGCGGGTGCGCGGCGCCGTCGGAGTGCCACGCGTCGGGCAGAACCCGGTATGGCCCGGCTCGCAACCTCCGGGGTGGCGAGCTCCTCGCTCGAGCGGCGCATGTCCTGACCCGACTTTCAAACACCTTCGTGGGATTCGGGGTCCTTCCAGGATTCACCTCGGCGCGAGGTTTGCGACACTCCCGGTGGTCCTAGGACCGTTGCCTAGTCCGCGCCGTCTGCCCGACTTTGTCCGGGACCCCGCGCAGGGCAGCATCGCCTCGTCGGCGCAGCGGCTCCCCGGCGATCCCGGCGATCCCGGCAAGCGGACTGTCATCGGGCGGGGTGTGCGTCTCGTTAGCGGCTCTTCCGCGTGAGCACGCGGGCACGCAGCCGGTGCAGACGAGGCATGAGGCCGTAAATGACAATCGGCACTGCGACGGTGGCAAGCACGAACGTGCGCAGCACGCTGGGCAGGTCGGCAAGGACCGGGCCGAAGGCCAGATTGATCAGGGTCAAGGTCGGGAAGACGGCGATCCAGATCATCAGGGCGAGCTGGTGCTTGGAGGGCGGCGGCAGGGGCGCCGACGGGTTGGCGACGGGGCTGGTGGGGGCGTGCGACATGGAGGGTCTCCGGTTCGTGATGCCGTGTGGGTGAGGGCGGATGCTGGGGTTGACCCGCGCCTGCGCGGGTCCCCCGGGGGAAATGGCTGCTAGAGGGTCGTGGGCTGGGAGGCCACGGCGACGAGAGTGTCTTCCTCGCTCAGGTCGTTGTTGATGGCGATGGCTGCTGCGGATCCCTCGCCGGCGGCGGTCACGACCTGCGCGCGGGGATTGGTCACATTGCCCGCAGCCCAGATGCCCGAGACGCTGGTGCGGCCCTGTGAGTCGGTGGTGACCCACCCTTCGTCGTGGAAAGCGCAGCCCAGGCGGGTCAGCAGGTCACTGTGAGGGGTGAAGCCCGGGCGGACGAACAATGCGGCTCTGGGCACGATCGTTTCGTCTTCCACCTCGACCCCCGTGAGCTCGTCGCTCTCGACGACCAGACGGGTGACACGTTGGTCGACGATGCCGATCCCGCGTGCGGTCAGCTGCTCCCGCTCCTGCGCCGCCAGGTCGCTGTCGTGGGAGAAGTAGATGACGTCGTGCGACCACTGGCGAATGAGCAGAGCATGTTGCACGGCACCCGGGGTGCCGCCGAGGACGGCGAGCGGCTGGTCGCGGACTTCATAGCCGTGGCAGTACGGACAGTGCAACAGGTCGCGGCCCCACCTCTCGCGGATCCCCGGGACGTCGGGGAGTTCGTCGCGGAGCCCGGTGGTGATAAGGACTCGCCGTGCGCACAGGAGGCGGCCGTCGGCGAGCATGAGCTGGAACCGGGCCTGTTCCGTGTGTCCGTTGGCGATGTCCGTGACTGTGCCGGCGATGACCTCGCCTCCATAGCGAGCGATCTCGTCGCGTCCACGGGCCAGAAGAAGGGCGGGTGATTCGCCGTCCCAGCCGAGGAATCCGTGCATGTGCGCTGCTGGGGCGTTGCGGGGCTTGCCGGCGTCGACGACTGCGACCTTGCGGCGCGCACGTGACAGAACCAGGGCTGCCGTGAGGCCTGCGGCGCCGCCGCCAACTACCACGACGTCGTACTTGATGGAGCGCTTGTCGTTCTTGCTCATGTCTAAGAGCGTCCTCTGGACTGGACCTCGATCACAACGGGTGTTGCCGTTTCCGGGAACGCGCAGTGGAATGCGGGCATGGCAGGGCGCGCAGCACCGCCGACGGCATCATCCGACTCACGGTCAGAGCCGGGGCGAAGAGTCGGGATCGAGGCGGCCCTGGAGGGCGTCGCACCCCGGTTGCGACGCGTCCGCGAAGAGCGCGGATTGACGCTGGCTGAGGTTGCCGCGCGCACCAACATCTCCAAGAGCACGCTGTCGCGGTTGGAACATGGGCAACGCCGCCCCAGCCTGGAGTTGCTGTTGCCGCTGGCCGAGACCTATCGGGTGCCGCTCGACGACCTGGTCGGCGCCCCGCAGGTGGGGGACCCGCGGATCCGCCTCCAGCCCCGGCGAGTACGCGGCCGCATCGTGCTGCCCCTGACGCACCCCGGAGGTATCCAGGCTTGGAAGATCGTCATCCCGGCGTCTCAGACGACACCCGCGCCGCGCACACACGACGGGTTCGAATGGCTCTATGTCCTCTCGGGTCGGATGCGTCTCATCCTGGGCGAACAGGACCTGGTGCTCGGCGTCGGCGAGGCGGCGGAGTTCGACACCCAGGTGCCGCACTGGTTCGGTTCGGCGGGTCGAGGCCCAGCGGAGGTCTTGAGCATCTTCGGCAGGCCGGGTGAGCGAGTCCATCTCCACCCCCGTCCTGATGGCTCGGGGGCGTAACGGGTGCGCGGGACACGGTCACGCACGAAGTGGGGGCGGGCACGATGATCGCCCCGCTGCTCGAGACCAAGCTGTTCATCCCGCAGGTGCGGCTCGGCGCAGTGCCGCGTGTCCGGCTCAGTGCGCTCCTCACGTGGCGTGGCGGTCACGTGAACCTGATCTCTGCACCAGCCGGCTTCGGGAAGACGACACTCCTCGCGGCGGCTCTTGCGGATTCTTCGCGGGGTACGGGGCAGGAAGCGACGCGTAGCGTCGATGCCGTCGCGACCCATGACCTGGCTTCGGTGGCGTGGGTTTCCTTGGACCAGGGCGACCGAGACCCCGCCACGTTCTGGAGTTATGTCCTCACGGCTCTGGAGCGAGCCGCTCCCGGCGTGGGGACTGGCGCCCTGTCCTCCCTGCAGTCCGGCCGGCGACCCTCGACCGCGTTGCTCGGAGAGGTCCTCAACGAGCTCAGCGTCCGTGCCGAAGGAGTAGTGCTCGTTCTCGATGACTACCACCTTGCCGACGGCAGCGGCATCGAGGAAGCGATGTCATTTCTGGTCGACCATCTGCCGCCGCAGCTGTGCCTGATGCTCAGCAGCCGGGCAGACCCTCTTCTCCCGCTCGGGCGGCTGCGCGGCCGTGGCCAGCTCACCGAGCTGCGGGCTGCGGACCTGCGGTTCAGCCCGACCGAGGCAGCCACCTACCTTCGACAGGCCACGGCCAGCGACCTGAGCGGTGCCGACATCGACGTCCTCGAGGAGCGCACCGAAGGCTGGATCGCCGCGCTGCAGCTCGCGGCGCTGTCGCTGCGAGATCGGATCGACCCTTCCGAGTTCATCGCCGAGTTCGCCGGCGACGACCGGTTCGTCGTCGATTACCTCGTCGAGGAGGTCCTCGACCGGCAACCCGAGTCGGTTCGCACCTTCCTGCTCCAGACCTCGATCCTGGATCGGCTGACCGGGCCGTTGTGCGACGCGGTCACCGCCGCGACCGGCGGCCGAGCGATGCTTGAACGGCTCGACAGAGACAACCTGTTCCTCGTTGCACTCGATGATCGGCGACGCTGGTATCGCTACCACCATCTGTTCAACGACCTCCTGCGTTCCTACCTTGCCGACGAGGCGCAACAGGACGTCGCCGCTCTGCACCGCCGGGCCAGCGGCTGGTACCACCGTGCAGGACAGCCGATCCCCGCGGTCGAACACGCACTCTCGGCAGGCGATGTCGACAGAGCGGCAGACCTCGTCGAACACGCCATCCCCGAGATGCTGCGCGACCGGCAGGAGCGCGCACTGTGCCAGTGGGTCGAGAAGGTCCCGGACGAGACGCTTGATCGCCGACCCGTCCTCGCGATGGGATTCGTCGCTGCCCTGATGTCGAGCAACAGCTACGCAGGCATCGAGCGCCGCTTACGACGCATCGAAGAATCTCTCTCCAGCGAACCATCCGACCGCCGCGCGACCGACGACACGACACCGTGGTTGATCGGCGACGCTGCGCAACGAGACCGCCTGCCCGCACAGTTGGACCTCTACCGAGCAGCGCTCGCCCAGGTCGACGGGAACCCCGAGAGCACCATCAGCCACGCCCGCGCCGCCGAGGCCAAGGCGCCCCCGAGCGACGCGCTCACTCGCGCGTCCGCCGCAGCGCTCATCGGACTCGCGTCATGGACCCTGGGTGACCTCGAGGCCGCACATCGTGGCTACACCACCGCCGCAGCCGGACTGCGACGCCTCGACCATCTCGCCGACGTGCTCGGATGCAGCACCATTCTGGCCGACCTCGAGCTCACCCAAGGCAAGCTCCGGCAGGCCGAACACACGTACCAGGACGCACTCGCCCTCGCCGAGGACCACAATCACGACCACGACTCGCGACTACGAGGAACGCGAGACATGCACACCGGGCTGGCCCAGGTCGCCCTGGAGCGCCTCGACCTCGAGACTGCGAGACAGCACCTCCAAAGCGCCGACCAGCTCGGCGAGTCCGCCGGGCTGCCGAGGAACCCCTACCGCTGGCGGGTCGCCATGGCGACCCTGCGCGAGGCAGAGGGCGAGATCGACACAGCACTGAGTCTGCTGACCGAGGCACAGCGGGCGTACGAGGGCGACTTCTCCCCCGACGTGCAGCCCGTGGCGGCGGCGAGGGCACGCGTGGCAGCACGTCACGACCGGTTGAGCGTCGCCGAGGAGTGGGCACGCCAACGAGGGTTGAGCCCAGATGATGACCTGGCGTACCCGTACGAGTACGAGCACGTCACTCTCGCCGAAGTCCTGCTCGCCCGGCACCGCAACACGGGCGACGAGGCGGCGCTCAGCGGTGCCGCAACGCTCCTGCAACGCCTGCTGATCGCAGCCGAGGAAGGCGCACGATTCGGCACCGTCATCGAGATCCTCGTGCTCTTGGCACTCGTGCAGCAATCCGAAGGCAGCGACGAGATGGCGATCGAAACTCTGCGGAATGCCCTCGAGCTGGCCGCGCCAGAAGGTCACGTCTGGGCCTTCACGAGTCGCGGAAGCTCCCTGCTGGACCTGCTCAGCACGATGCTCGCCGCGGGTCCCTCTCCAACCTATGCCCGACACCTCATGGGCTTGGCAGCTGTCGCCCAGCCGGAACCCTCGCCGACATCCAGCAACGCTGCCGACGCCCTCCGCGGCGCGCTCGTGGAACCCCTGACTGGTCGGGAACGAGACGTGCTGCGCCTGCTGGCCAGTGACCTCGACGGACCGGGTATCGCTCGTGAGCTCGTGCTCTCCCTGAACACGGTCCGCACGCACACGAAGAACCTCTACGCCAAGCTCGGCGTCACGAACCGCCGCGCCGCGGTGACCCGCGGTCACCAGCTCAAGCTACTCGCCTGAACCAGCCATCCGCCGGCTCACTGACCGTACAGACCGGCCCTGGGCTGCCTGAGGCAATTCACCTGCGTTCTCACCAAACCATGTGATCCGAGCTCACCACCTTGCCTCCTACCTTGCGAAGCGTCAGGAGGCCCACCGCACCGGGTGGGCCGCAGGGACCAGGAGGAGCGCCCGGTGAACAACGGCGAGCCCGACCGGCCGCGCGAGAGCAGCTGCTACGAGATCCGCCTCCAGGGACGGCTCGACCAGCGCTGGTCGACGTGGTTCGACGGACTCACCCTCAGCACGGACGAGGCCGGCACCACGACCGTCCGCGGCTCCGTCGCAGACCAAGCGGCGCTGCACGGCCTGCTCGCCCGCGTCCGCGACCTCGGCGTCCCACTCATCTCGCTGCATCGACTCGAGAACGACGCTTGCGAACCCACTACACCCACTACACCTCCAAGGAGTCAGCCATGACCACCACCACTCGACCTCGCCCCGACAACCAAGCCCGGACGCCCAGCTACCGGCAGACAGCCACCATCGTGGGCGGCCTGTTCGTGATCACCTACATCACCTCGATCGCCGCGAAGGCCCTGTTCTACCCTCCGCTGTTCGACACTCCCGACTACATCACCAGCGCCGGGAACGACACCCAGCTGCTCTGGGGCGCGTTCTGCGAAGTCATCCTGATCATCGCCAACATCGGCACCGCGGTCGCGTTCTACCCGCTGTTGCGGCGGCGCTACAACGGCCTCGCACTCGGGTTCGTCACAGCGCGCGTCATGGAGTCGGTGTTCATCGCCGTCGGCATCCTCAGTGTGCTGACTGTCGTGACCCTGCGGCAGGACGTCGCCTCCGGTGACGACGCCAGTGCAGGAATGTCTGCCGTGAGCGACGCGCTCGTCGCCATGCAGCAGTGGACCTTCAACCTGGGTCCCGGGTTCGTCGTCGGGGTCGGCAACGGGATGCTGCTCGGCTACATGATGTACCGCACCGGTCTCGTGCCCCGCGGCATGGCCTGGCTCGGTCTCATCGGCGGCCCCCTGCTCTGCATCTCCGGGACCGCGATCCTCTTCGGCGTTATCGAGGCCGGCTCCACCTGGGCCAAGGTCGCTGTCGTCCCCGAGTTCTTCTGGGAGCTCTCCTTCGGCCTCTATCTCCTCATCAAGGGTTTCAGGTCCACCTCACTGACCGACGCCTGACCAGCAAACCAATCCTCGTCGCACCCCGACCACACCCGAATCCAGACCGGTAGGAGCTCCAGATGATCACCGTCGAAGACGTCACCAAGCGCTACGGCACCTTCGCTGCCGTCGACGCCGTCACCTTCACCGCCCACCCAGGGCGCGTCACCGGGTTCTTGGGACCGAACGGCGCCGGGAAGTCCACCAGCTTGCGCGTGATGGTCGGACTCACGTCACCCACCGAAGGCCGGGCAAGGGTGCTCGGCCAGCGGTTCGCCGACCTGCCGAACCCAGGTCGTGAGGTCGGGGTGTTGCTGGATGCCTCCGCGCAGCACGCGGGCCGCACCGGACGGGAGATCCTCACCCTGAGCCAACGCCTGATGGGTGTCCCCAGGAGCCGGGTCGACGAGATGCTCGAGAGGGTGAGCCTCACCGAGCAGGAGGCGGGGCGTCGCGTGCCGGACTACTCGCTCGGGATGCGCCAGCGTCTCGGTATCGCCAACGCCCTTCTCGGCGACCCGGAGGTGCTGATCCTCGACGAGCCCGCCAACGGTTTGGACCCCGCCGGGATCCGCTGGATGCGCGACCTGCTGCGCGGCTACGCCGAACGCGGCGCCACCGTCCTGCTCTCCTCACACCTGCTGCACGAGATCGAGGTGGTCGCCGACGACCTCGTCGTCATCGGCAACGGTCGCGTCGTCGCCCAAGGCGCCAAGTCCGATCTCCTCGCCGTCGCCGGCACTCACGCCCGCACCCGGCATCCGAAGCAGCTCGCCACGGCCCTCACCGCCGCCGGCCACACCTACACCATGAGCACCCCCACGAGCAGCGCAGCAACACCGGCAACGCTGCGCATCGATACCGACCCCGAACGAGTCGGACACATCGCCCACACCGCGAACGTCCCGCTGGTCGAACTGCGATCCGCTGACGGCGCGGGCCTGGAAGAGATGTTCCTCGAGCTCACCGCAGACACGCAACGAGAAGGAGCAGCAGCATGAGCACCATCCACCACGACGCGGACCACGCGGACCACGCGGACCACGCGGACCACGCGGACCACGCGGACCACGCGGACCACGCGGACCACGCGGACCACGCGGACCACGCAATGCGGGTCGACCTCAAGCCCCGAGCGAGCCGAGGCTCGGTTCAGGCCCCCGGGACGCGTCAACCAGCGCACGCCTCCATCCCACTGCGGCGCGTCGTCGCGGTGGAGCTGCGCAAGTCGATCGATACCCGTGCCGGGTTCTGGCTGCTCGCCAGCGTCGCCATCGCCTCGGTGCTCACCACCGGCGCAGTGATTTTGTGGGGCGAAAGGTCCGAGCTGACCTACGCGACCTTCACCCGGGCGACCAGCGTCCCGATGTCGATCATCCTGCCGGTCATCGCTGTGCTCTCAGTCAGCGCGGAGTGGTCCCAACGCAGCGGCCTGACCACCTTCACCCTGGTCCCACACCGGGGTCGCGTGATGACCGCCAAAGCGATCGGTGCGGTCACGATCGCTGCAGTAGCCACGCTTGTCGGCTTCGTGGCCGCGGCCGCGGGCAACGTGCTCGGCAGCAGCATCGCGGATGCTCCCCTCACCTGGGACCAGCACCCCGCCGACGTCGTCTACTACACCCTGAGCAACGTGCTTTTCATACTGGTCGGATTCACCCTGGCGATTCTGATCCGGAACTCGCCGGGCGCGATCGTCGCCTACTTCGTCTACGCCTTCGTCGCACCGCCCCTGCTGATGGCGCTGGCCTACAACCAGGACTGGTTTCACGACGCCCAGCCGTGGGTCGACTCCAACTACAACCAGAACGCGCTCTTGGACGGTGCGTTCACCGGACAACAGTGGGGACAGCTCGCCGTGACGACCGCGATCTGGCTGGTGCTGCCTCTGGCCATCGGTGTCCGGAACCTGCTCCGTGCGGAGGTGAAGTAGGCGATGCACGACCACCACGCCACCGCGGTGCCAGCACACGAGGCCCCCAGCCCGCCAGTGCACCCCGCAAGCGGCACGATGCGCGCCGTGGTCCAGGACCGGTACGGGCCGCCCGACGTCCTGTACCAGCCCAGGGTTCCGGTGCCCACGCCGGCACGGAGCGAGATCCGTGTGCGCGTTGTCGCAACCTCCGTCAACGCACGTGACTGGCACATCATGCGGGGCGAACCTCGGCTGGCACGGCTGCTGAACCGCCAGGTCTTCGGCCGCAAGGCACCCCGAGTCGCAGTGCGGGGCACCGACTTCGCCGGCATCGTGGACAGCGTCGGCGACGATGTCCACGACTGGAATCCGGGCGACCGGGTGTTCGGCGAGACCGATGGCACGCTGGCCGAGTACGCGCGCGCCACTCCCGACCGCATCGCGCGGATCCCGGACGGGGTGCCTTTCGGGCAAGCCGCCGCTGTACCGCTCGCCGCGATCACCGCGGCGACATGCCTCGACGCAGCCCAGCCCACAAGTCAGGCGGGCGGGGCGGGCCGATCCTCATCAACGGCGCCTCGGGCGGTGTCGGAACCTTCGCCCTCCAGATGGCAAAGGCACGGGGAATGCATGTGACCGCGGTGTGCAGTGGACGCAACATCCTCCAAGCCCGCGACCTCGGCGCCGACGTCACCATTGACTACCGCCGACAGGACTTCTGTGACATCACCAACCGCTACGACATCGTCCTCGACCTCGTCGGCAATTGCCCGTTGCGTCGACTCCGTGCACTGGTCAATCCCACAGGCACACTCGTGCTGTCCGGCGGCGGAGTCTCCGGCGAGGGCCGGATCATCGGCCCACTCGGGCTGCTCATCCGTGCTCAATTCCTGGCCCGCCTGCCGGGTCCCAAGATCGCCATCCCGCAGGCAACGCCCACCCACGTGGCACTGGCCAAGCTCGCCGCCCAGCTAGCCACCGGAGAGCTGCGCCCGGTCATCGACCGGGTCTTCGACTTGGACGACGCAGCCGAGGCCGTGCGGTACCTCGAGACCGAACACGCCCGCGCCAAGGTGATCGTCAACGTCCGCGGCGAGGAAGCTGCGCCGTAGCGTCCTCAAGTCGCGCGTTGAAGGTTGATGGGCGGCCTGACGTTCGGGAGCGCGCCGTAGAGCGACCTGATGAGTTCAGCAGCTCGCTACGAGCGCCTCATCGGGCTTAGGGGCGACGTCCATGGACGCGGACACGGGAATCACATTGTCAATCACATCGCCTCGCGATGGGCGCCCACCAAGTCGGTTCCTACCGCGCAGTACGCACCCGACAAGTGCGAGTGAGCGGATGACTCAGGCGGGAATTGGGTCGGCGGCAACCTCCTGTTTTGTTTCGACGTGTCATCCACTCGCATCGCGGTAGTTCCACTCCTTCGCGAGGATGGCGTAGACGTACTCGCTCCCCCAGTTGCCTTTGAACCAGACGTTCTTGAGATGATGCGCTTCGCGGCGCATCCCCACGCGCTCGAGGAGGGCGGCGGCGGGATGGTTCATCGAGTCGGTGACGGCGGTGATGCGGTGAAGACCCTGTGATGCGAATAGCCAATCGAGGTAGGCGTGCAATGCCTCCGTCGCGTAGCCCTGCCCTTGGGACGCCGGGGCGAGGGTGAAGCCGATCTCCGCTTGGCGAGCGTCGTCGGCGTGCACGTGGAGGGCAAGGTCTCCCACAAGGACTGCGTCGGTTTTCCTTTCGAGGGCGATCTGGGACCAGTGCCCAGGGGTTCCCAGGTCGACGCCTTGCATCGACTCGATCAAAGCGAGTCCTTGCTGGAGCGTGTAATCCGACCAGTTCTGATAGCGCGCAACGTCTGGGTCTGCGCGGTACCCAACGAACGCGCGCAGGTCGTCCGGCAGCATGCGGCGCGCGCGGAGGCGTGGCGTCGCGAACAAGGTTGCGTGCGGGATGGGTCCGTCCTTGGGCCTCGCGATTCGAGCCATCAGTGGGTTTCCAATCGTCGCCGAGCCTCGCTCCATTGGATCGGTATTCCCTCGCAAGGGGCCTCCCAGAAGATGAAGGTGGCTTGGGCCATGGCTTGCCGATGTCTGCTCATAGAGGATCGGTGGGGTTCGGCGCGCACTGAGTTGTCGAGCGCTGCGCGGTCGCGCCAGGTGCTCAGTGTGAGGAACTCGCGGCGTACTGGGTGCGCCTCCAGCGAGATGTGGAGCGCCCCATCGGCACGCTGCATTTGGCGGTAGATGCGCACGGAGTCGACGAAGAACCTCGGGACGTCGATGTACCGGCGAACGCGGAACTTCGAGCTCATGACGACCACCGTGGCTGACGGATCAGCGTTGCTGTGGTTCTGCTGCCAGGTAAGGGTGGGCATTGTGGTCTCCGTTCGTGCGCCAACACCTGTTGCGAGCCGGTCAGGGGGTCTCAGTCCGCTGGTGACGACGAGGTGAAAGCGCGATCTCGAGGAATGGTTTGCGATTGACATTCGGGGCTGCACAGACGGATGGTTCGAGCGGACCCGGGTGCGCACCCTGAGGCATCGGCTGCACGTGTCGATTAGGCGGCCGCAGTGGCTGTGGGCCTGCTGAAACCGCTGAGGGTGAGGCGGACTCCCAGGGCGGCTTCCCAGGCGAAGATGGGCAACGTCACCAGTGCCGTGGCGATCGACGCAGGTTCGTTCAACCCGAGGACGGTGGCGCTGGCGGCGGTGAGGAAGAACGGGGCGCCGATGAGGCCGATGCGCGGGATGATCCTCGGAACGAGACCGGAGCGGTACAGCACGTAGCCGAGCAGCAGTGCATTGATGCCGGGAAGTACGCCGGGGCCGAGCAGGAAGGTCCAGTCGTGGACCGCGACGAGCGCTTCGGATGCCGCGACGAGAGACGTTGCTTCGGCGCCGGTGGCGCCGGGTTGGCGCAGGGTCGTGACCGCCAGCATGCTGACGATGCCGGTGACGATGAAGGCGGCCTCGAGGACGCGGGCGGTGACGAAACCGAGAGCAGCCGCTTCGTGGTGGCGCCGGAGAACGGGGAACAGGGCGACGGCGGTCCCGATGCAGGCCAGCGCGGTGATGAGCTCGAGGAAGCCGCCCCACATCACCTGGGTGTCGTGGCCGGCGCCCAGGACGTACTCGGGGTTGCTCAGGACTGGGTGGTAGAGCACGAACTGGGCGGGGATGGACGCGACGATGGTGATGAGGTACATCACCCCGGCTGCCCGGGCGAGCCGTTGGTCGGAATGCTGCACGGCTTGCGCTGCCTGAGCCGGCGGAGCTGCCTGCCCGGTGTCGGCTGCCACGGTGGGCTCTGCGGTATCTGTGGAGGGGGTGGTCGAGGTCATGTCGGTGCCTTTCCAGGCTCAGGACGAAGGTCGACGAACTGGTCGGTCAGGTGGTCGGCCGGGTGCGGGCCGACTACCTGGAGGGCAAGGACAGCGGCCCTAGGCGGCAGCCAGGACGGGGACCGGAACGCCGTCGCGGTCGTCCTTGAGAGCCTTGCGGACACCGAGAGCTTGGGCGATGAGCCAGCTGACTTCCGGGATGAGGAACGCCACGACCACGGCCGAGTGCCCATTGAGCAGCGACCAGACGAAGAACGTGGAGAACGCCGCCCGGCCGACCGTGTCAGCGGCGATAAGCAGCGGGACGGGCGAGATGATGCGCACCACGCTCCACAGCGTGACGATGACGCCGAACAGGGTGACGAACAGCAGGTGGGAAGTGCCGAAGTCGGGCATCGGGTCGCCGGGCAGGCCGAGCTTGTTGTGGACGTCGGCAAGGAGCGCCGAGGACGAGCGGTGGCGGTCCAGGGGGTAGCGAACCCTGCGGTGGTGATGAGGTCGTAGATGGCGCCGGCTCGCCCGACGCGGACGGGCCTGAGGGAATGGATGAGTGAGCGCATGAACTTCTCGAGCTTTCGGTAGAGGTTGAGGCTCTGGAAGTTAGGGCGCGACGGGGTGACCGGACGTCCCCACATGTTGTGACGCTCGATGTGACAGCCCGCCGCGACGGCGGCCCGTGCGAGGCTTCGCAGAGGTCGGGCGAGCGGCGGGTAGCAAATGGCACGGGCACCGCAAGCCGAGGGCATCCGCGTCGGGTGAACGCCGGCGCGGACCGGTGCTCCTAGACTTGGGGCGTGCCGATGCCGGTGCTGGTCACGAAGCTCCACGCGCCTGCTCAGCGGGAGCGGATGGTGCAGCGCCCGCGGTTGGACGGTTCCCTCGATGCGCTGCTTGAGCCCGGACAGAGGCTCGGGCTGATCTCAGCCCCAGCAGGATTCGGGAAGACCACGCTGCTCGGTCATTGGACCTCGAGCGTCGTCGCAGACCCGAGCCGGGGCGGCGTCGCGGCGGCCTGGATCTCTCTCGATGAGCGCGACAATGACCTCGACCGCCTCATGGCGCACGTCCTGGCCGCGCTGCACCGCGCGGATGCGCCCGTCGAGGGCGCTTCTCTAGGTGCTGTGGGCGCCGGCGGTCTCGATGTGAGCACGGCAACCTCGGTTCTGGACGTCGTCGTCAACGCCATCGCAGAGAGCCAAGACGTCCGAAGGGACGCAGGCACCGACGCGCGTCGCCGTTGGCTGCTGGTGCTGGACGACTACCACGTCATCACCGCCACGGATGTGCACGAGACCCTCACCTACCTGGTCGAACATCTACCCGAGCAGCTGCGCGTCGCTGATCTCGACTCGGTCAGATCCCCCGATGCCTTTGGCCCGTCTCCGCAGCCGAGGCCAGCTGACCGAGGTCCGGGCAGCCGAGATGCGATTCACTCACGAAGAGGCCGGCGCCTTCTTGCAACCACGTGATGGGGCTCGACCTGCAGGAGCGTGACGTCGCCGCTCTCGATGACCGCACCGAGGGGTGGGCGACCGGGCTGCAGTTGGCTGGTCTGTCCCTGCGTGGACGCACCGAGCAGCACGAGGTCTCCGGGTTCATCGAGGCGTTCACCGGCAGCAACCGCCTCGTCGTGGACTACCTCACGGACGAGGTCCTCGCTCAGCAGAGCGAGGAGGTGCGCGGCTTCCTGTTGCGCACCTCGGTGCTGGAGCAGCTGACGGGTTCACTTTGCGACGCCGTCACCGGTGCCGCGGACGGGCGTGAGGTCCTCGACCGTCTGGACCGGGACAACCTGTTCGTCGTGCCCCTCGACGAGGACAAGATCTGGTACCGCTACCACCACCTTTTCGCCGACGTCCTGCGCGCGCGCCTGGCCGCGAGCAGCCCGAACCTCCTCGACGAGCTGAATCGTGCCGCCAGTGACTGGTACGCCGCTCACGGTGCGGTCGAGGACAGCGTGCGGCACGCGTTGGCCGGTCATGACTTCGAGGGCGCGGGACGGCTGGTGGAGGCCGGGCTGGCCCAGATGCGTCGGGAGCGACGCGACTCGGTCATGCTCACGTGGCTACGGGCGCTCCCCGATCAGGTGGTGGCGTCGAGCCCCGTGCTCAGCGCGGCAGCCGGGTGGGCCTCGATGGTCGCCGGCGACCTCGCTGCGGTGGAGCGCCACCTCGACGACGCCGACCGCGCGCTGGCCTCCGCTGCCGACGACCCGACCGTCGGCAGCCGGGTGGGCGGACACCGAGGACCTGCGCGCTGCGCCGGCGCACGTGCACATGTATCGCGCCGCTTTGGCACAGGCCCGCGGCGACCGCGAGCGGCATTGCGGCCCATGCGCACGCCGCACTGTCCCTGGCTGCTCCTGGAGACCACTTCGTGCGCGGTGCCGGTGCCGGTCTGCTCGGTCTCGCGTCTTGGGCCGAAGGTGCCGTCGATGAGGCCCTGGCCATGTTTGAACAGTGTGTGACCGAACTGGATGCGGCAGGCAACCACGTCGACGCACTCGATTCGACCGTCGTTCTGGCAGGCATGTGGGTCACCGCCGGACGGCCATCCCGGGCGCGGGCCCTATGCGAGCAGGCATTGCGCAGCGCCAAGGCGAACGGCGAACCGTACCCGCGCGCCACCGCCGACCTGCACACCTGGCTCGCCGAACTCGCCCTCGGGGCCAACGACCTTCCCGTGGCAGACGATCATCTGGCTATCTCGGCGACACTGGCCGAGCGCTCCTCCATCACCGAGAACCAGCACCGCTGGCCGGCCGTCAAGGCAGGCGTCTGCGCCGCCCGCGGCGAGTACAATCTCGCGCTGGACCTCCTCGACGACGCCGCGGACCGCTACCGGGCCGGGTTCTATCCTGACCTGCACCCCCTGCCCGCAACCAGGGCCCGCGTGCAGCTAGCAAGCGGCAACCTCGACGAGGCGGTCCGATGGGCAAGCCGCCGCGGCATCTCCCTCGACGACCACCTCCAGTTCAGCCGCGAGTACGAGCATCTGACCCTCGTGCGCACCCACCTCGCCCTGGCCATCAACGCCAGCTTCGAAGGCGGTCGCGCCAACGCTCTCACGGGTGAGCCCACCCGGGCCGACCTGCCCGCCGTCCTCGAGCTCCTGGCACGACTGGAGACCGCCGCAGCGACGACCGGGCGGCACGGTTCGGTGCTCGAGGTACGCCTGCTGCGCGCCCTGGCCGAGCACGCATCGGAAAACCCGGCAGCAGCAGCGGCAACGCTGGTGCACGCGCTGACGCAAGCCCCGGAAGTCGACGGCTACACCCGCCTGTTCCTCGCCGAACGCTCCGCCCTCGAGGCCCTCGTCGACGCCGCGAGCGCGTCGTCGCGCGCCGAGACGGCCGCGTCGCTGGCCAGCTGGTGGCAACAGCTCATCGCGGGCACGTCGGTCGCCGCCGATCCCGCCGCAGCCGCAGAACCCCAAGCGCTCAGCACAGCATCGAACGCACCCCGATTGCCTGACTCGCTCAGCGAGCGCGAGATCGAAGTCTTGCGGCTCCTGGCAACCGAGCTGAGCGGTCCCGAAATCGCGCGGGGCCTGTACATCACCGTGAACACGCTGCGCACCCACACCAAGCGCATCTTCACCAAGCTCAACGTGTCCAGCCGCGCCGCGGCGGTGCGTCGAGCCCGCGAGCTCGAGGTCCTCTAGCACCCACTGCGGAGCAGCAGCGCCCGGCGCGGACAGCACCCTGTCGCTGTCGCTGTCACATCGACGATCACCACATGTGGGGACGTCCGGTCACCAGGACGGAACCTACGTTTCCCCGCATGTTCCACACGTCCGACCCGCACAGAGGCAGATCATGAGCCACGGACCGGGTCCCCGCGGAGCCCCCACCCGCTACGAACTGCGCGTCCTGGGGCACCTCGATGCGCACTGGTCCAACTGGTTCACCGGACTGACGCTCACCCAGCACGACGACGGCACCACGTCACTGTGCGGAACGGTCACAGACCAAGCCGAACTCCACGGTTTGCTCACCAAGATCCGCGACCTCGGCGCCACCTTGCTGTCGGTCACCTCCGAGAGCCCAATCGGGGCCCGCTCCGCCCCCGAGTCGAAACCCTCAGCCACAGAAACCCCAAGAGAGCCGCTCGACCAGCCACACAAAGGAGAACAACCATGACGACCACCGCGCCCCTCAACAGCGCCACCGCGTCCCGCGCGACCACCCCCGAACTGTCCCTGACCCGCCTTTACGCGATGCGCGGCGGATACGCCCTCATGGTGGTGGGACTTGCTCTCGTGAAATGGCCGCTGCTGCCTCATGCCCCCACGCTGCCGCTCTACGAGGGGGTGACGCTGATGCTGCTGACCGCTATGTCGATGCTGGCCCTGCTCGGTCTGCGCTTTCCAGTGCGGATGCTCCCCGTGCTGGTGTTTGAGACAACGTGGAAGCTCATGTGGCTCGGCGCAGTTGCCCTGCCCAATGCGTTGAGCGGCGACCTCACCGACCAGATGTCCCAGGTGCTGTTCAACTGCTCGTTCGTCGTGTTCATCATCGCCGCAACCCCATGGCGGTACGTGTGGACGCAGTACGTCGGCAGCAGCGGAGACCGGTGGCGATGACCATGACGGCGACGACTCTGCAAGGCGAGTCCTGGGCCGGACAGACCGCCCGGCTCTGTCTTCGCCCCGCCACACACGACGACCTTGAAGCGTTCACGGTCGACGCATCCCTCTGACTCTCGGCGCTCCGAGGGCGCCGTGACACCCGCTCGGATCCCCCAACGACACACGAGCGGGAGGCCCGGGGTCCACACACGCCCTGCTCGGACCCCGGGCCAACCTCCTTCGACGCCGCAGCGGCCGCCCCAGGTATTGCGGTGGTCACGCCCTATTGAGAAGGGCACACAAGTGCTTGGTGGTCAACGCCGTGGCGGCTTGAGCGGTGGCTGCTTCCAGCGCCAGCGGGGTGTTAGCCCCGCTGAGGGTGGCGTCGAGGAACCCGGCCATGAACGCATCCCCTGCGCCGTTGGTGTCGGCCACCTCGTCGACCGGCTGCGCCGGGACGCGGTGCACGCCTTGGCCGGAGCCGACCGCGACGGCGCCTTGCGCGCCGAGCGTGCAGACCGCCGCTTTCGCTCCACGGTCAACGGTCGCATGCAGGAAGGGGAGCGGGTCGGGCATCTTGTCGGCGTTCATGAACACGTACTGGGCGACGTCGAGGAAGGGCTTGTGGAACGCACTGTGACCGTCGTAGTCGTGTAGGTCCGTCCAGATCGGCACGTTACCCGCGGCGCTGACCTGCGCAAGGTTCCTGGACCTCGTGGAAAGGTCCAGCACGACCGCCGAAGCCGATGCAAGGTCTTCGCCCCACAGACGCGGGACATCCGCGGCTGCGTTGTTCGGCACGCTGAGGTAGAGCGACACGCGCTCCCCAGACGGACCCATCAGGTTGAGGTGACGTTCGCTCGGCCCGTCCACGCGTTCAACGGCGAGGGATACTCCCGCGGCGTTCAGTGCGCCCACGATGAGGTCCGCTTCCACGTCGGTCCCGACCGGCGTGTGCAGGGTGACCGAGCGCCCCAACACGGTGAGATGGAGTGCCTTCCCGGCTGAGGTCCCGCCCAAGGTGTGGTGATCGCCTCTGGCGAACTGCATATGGGGGGCGGGCTCGGGAAGGTGATCGAGGTCGACTATGTGGTTCCACGACGAGGGACCACAGATGAGTACCTCGGGCATACGGCGAGCGTAGCGAGGATGCAACCCGCCACGTCGCGCGAGGTAGGCGTGCGGCCGGCCCTGCCTGGTGGACCATTCTCGTTTCCCAGTTTCGCCGAGCGTGCCGGTGGGCTTGGACCATGGCCTAGAAAGAGGCGGGCGAGCAGCGTTCCTATCGAGGCACACCCAGAACATGGCGGCAGGTCCGCTCGCCGCAGCGCACGCTATCTGCGGCGGATCAGGATGCTTGGTCCCACGCTAGATGAACGATCGCCTTGTGGAGTCCGTGACGCTTGGCGCCCGACTGGGCCGCAAGAGCTGGCGCTCGAAGAGGAGTCGGTTGGCGCAACTGGCCGCCGCGGTTGCCGGACCAGCCGAGCTCCTATCCCGTCCTGACCGAGGACCTACAGCGAGGGCGAGGCCTCATCTGGGCGGGCGGCGATCGGAGAGCGGCCGTTGGGGAGCCGGGGCAGGACCCGCCAACAGCCAAACGTGAGGGTGGCGGTCACCGTGCGGACCCTAGGTACGAGTGTCAGGCCTTCTCCAGCCGGCCAGCGTCGCGCGGAGCGCCGTGTCGAGAACGCTCTGCCCATCGGTTTCTGCTAGCGCGGGGTGAGCCAAGGGACTCCGGGTGGCGTGCGACAGCTCCAGGCTGACTAGACCGTGAGTCAGTGCCCACAGGGAGTACGCCAGCCTGCGAGAGTCCGCTTCTTGCACGGCGGTCCCCAGCAGCCGTCCGGCCTGAGCCGTGAGCAGGCCGAAGGTGGTGTTCAATGCGGTGCTGCGCGCTTCCGGGCTGGGATCGAACCCGGGAAGGACCCGTTCGAACAGGAGGCCGTACAAGCCCGGATTGGCCAAGCCGAACGCGCGGTACGCCTGCAGCATCTCGAGGATCGCCTGGGCTGGGTCTGCCACCCGGGCGGCTGGCGTCATGTGCTCACGCAGTTGCTCGAACCCCTGGGCGTAGACGACGTCCAATAGTCCGTCGCGACTCCCGAAGCCGGTGTACAGCGCCATCGTCGTTGTGCCAGCGGCGGTCGCGATGCGCCGGACCGTTAGGTCCGTCGGAACCTCTTCGCGCAGCAGCTGCAAGGTCGCCGCGACCAGGCGCTCGTTGAGCGCTTTCGCCGTGGGGCGCTTGGCGGGCTGACTAGTCGGGGTGGCCATGGGGTCAACCTTACGATAACTTCTGTGATAACAACCGTTATATCTTGCGATCTGGAAGGTTCGACATGATCACAACCACCGGTCTGACCAAGAGCTACGGCACCTCGCGGGTTGTCAGCGGCGTGACGATGCACTGCGAACCAGGAACCATCACCGGCTTCCTGGGGCCCAACGGCGCTGGGAAATCCACCACGCTGAAGATGATCGTCGGGCTCGCTCGCCCCGATCAGGGAACATCGACCGTCGACGGCCGCCCCTTCGTCGAACTGCCCAACCCGACGCGAGTGGTCGGAACGTTGCTCGACCCCTCCGCGATGCACCCCGGGCGCACCGGCCGGGCAACGTTGACCATCGCGGCACGAATGGCCGGCGTGCCCACCGCGAAGGTCGGCCAGCTCCTCGAGGACGTCGGACTCGCCGACGCAGCCGAGCGCCGAGTAGGCGCCTACTCCCTCGGCATGCGGCAAAGGCTCGGGATCGCCCAGTCGCTGATCGGCGACCCGCATGTGCTGATCCTGGACGAACCGGCCAACGGACTCGACCCGGAAGGCATCGCGTGGATGCGCAAGCTATTGCGCGACTTCGCCGGCCGCGGCGGCACCGTGTTGCTGTCCAGCCACCTGCTCCACGAGGTGCAGGCCACCGTCGACCACCTCGTGGTCATCTCCCAGGGTGTGGTCGTCGCATCCGGCCCACTGGACGACCTGTTGGCCAGCACCAGCCTGCTGGTGCGCGCACCCGAGCCGGATGCTCTCGCCGCCGCACTGAGTGCCGCCGGCATCGGCTACGTCCCTGGCCCCGACGAGACGTTCACTGTCGATGTCCTGAACGGGCGGATCACCCTCGAGACGGTGGCACGCGTCGCCTTCGAGAAGCGCGTCCTGCTCACCGAGCTGCGGGCGTCTGACTCCACCGGACTCGAGCAGCTGTTCTTCGCCCTCACCACGACCCAGGCTCACCACTCACAGGAGGCAGCAGCATGACTACCACGATGACCCAGCCCGGTATCACCGGCACGACAACCGCCGCTAACCCCACCTTGACCGGAATTCCATTCAGCAGACTGGTCCGAGTCGAGTGGGCCAAGGCCACCGAGACCCGCGCCGCCCGATGGCTGCTCGCCGCGGTTGCCCTGACGACGCTGGGGCTGATCCTGGTGCCAATCCTCTCCGGCTCCAGCAGCGACCAGACCCACGCCGCGTACCTCCGCTATGCCGCAACCGGACTGAGCATCCTGTTGCCCGTCGTGGCCATCTTGACCCTGACCAGCGAATGGAGTCAGCGCACCGTTCTGACCACGTTCACCCAAGAACCGCGACGCATGCGCGTCGTCACCGCCAAGATCACGGTCGCGATGCTGCTCGGCGCCGCCGCCGCGGCGTTCGGCGGGCTCGTCACCGCAGCGGGTCTCGGCGTCGCTGCCGCCTCAGGCCGGAGCGTGGAACCCAACCTCGACGCTGCCCTCGTCCTTGCATACCTGCTCTACGTGCTGCTCAACGTCATGACCGGAGTGGCGCTCGGCGCGCTTGTACATCACTCAGCGGCCGCCATCGTGCTGTCCTTCGCTCTGCCCATCGGTTTCGGGCTGCTCGGCCAGACATCCCAGGCTGTCGCCAACTGGCTCGACTACACCACCGCGTTCACCCACGTGCTCAGCGGCGAATGGTCGGCGCACGCTACACAGATCCTGGTCGCCGTCGGCCTGTGGATCGCGGCACCACTGATTGTCGGCCTCGTTCGAACGGTCCGGCGCGAAGTCAACTGAACCTCTCACGCCTGGACCACGGTGAGGTGACCCACCCTGGTCCGGCGCGCACGACTGCGGACCTCTACGTGGCCCACTCCGACAATCTCGGCCCGCGTCGAGCACCAACCCGCCCGCACCAGAACGTCCCAGGTGGCTCCGGCCCCTCGACTCCCATCGCACAACCGCTCGCAGACTCCGGCCGCCCGGCTTGGAGCCACACCCCTCAACACCCTTGGAGAAACCCATGTCCCATCCCGTGTCTCACCTCGTAGCCCACCCCGGAGCCCGCCCCGTGGCCGAGGCGGTGTCCCAACCCGTGTACCGGACCTTCTACCGCATTGCCGGTGTAGCTGGCCTGGGCAGCGCCCTGGTCCTGCTGATCAACGCCGCCAAACGCGCCGACGTCATCCCCACCACGGCCTTCACCCAGTTGGCGGCACCCCTGGCCCAGATCTTGGCCCTCGCGCTCGTCACCGTCCTCTACGGTGCGTTCGGACGTCGAGCCGGGACGTTCGGCCTCGTCGCGTACCTGCTGAACGCCTTCGCCCTCTCGGCCCTCGTCGGTGTCGAGTTCGTGATCAACCTCGTCTTCGCCGAGCTCCCGACGCACACCGTGGACGACCTCCGTGCGGGCTCGCTCGGGATCGCGCTGACCATTGCCTCGGTGCTCTTCCTGCTCGGCACGTTGGCCTTCGTTGCCACCATGATCCGAAGTTGCGAGATCCCGACGACCCCCTTGGTCATGTATGCCGTCGGCGCCATCCCAGTTGCGTTCCGGGCGTTCGTGCCTGAAGCGGCGCTGGACCTCGGCCTCGTCCTGCTCGCCGCCGGTATCGGATGGATCGCGATTTGGATCTTCAACACTGCCGGGCACGTCGAGGCGTCAACGACACAATGACCCCCGTCCATCCCCAACAGCACGCCTGAAACTGGACCGCGGCCAACCTCGCAAGAGGTTGGCCGCCGTCCATCGTTCAGCACGCCCTCGCGCAAATCCGATCGAGCTGATGATCTCCGTTCAGCGCGGGCGGGGTCTCGCGCTACGCGCGGGTACACAACGTGGGTTGCCGTCAATCTCCCGATGGAAAGGCGCCCAGCGTCCCCGCGGCATGCCTGATCGTCCGAGATGGCGCGGCGACCTGTCTCGATGAAGGCCCGTTGACCCTCACGCCGATCAGGAGGAGTCTCGTAGCAGGACGTCGCCGCGCGATTCTCGCCGTAGGCCATCCTGGCCTGGAGGCGGACGTCATGAGCAGGTCAACGCGTCGGCGGCTCGTGCTCTCTCTCCGCTTAGCCGCGATGGCCCGTGCGCTCTTTGGATCCCGCAGGGCCACCCACGCAGCATCATGGTGACTCCGCATGTTGAGCCCGCCGAAGCGGCGGCGTCTTCATCGGTCGAGCTGCTTCGACCGCAGCGCGCGGTGTGGTTGAGAAGAGGGCTTTCTGTCCTGGCCGCCGCATGTTTCGCCGCCGCACTCCTGGTGGTTGGCCTGGCGGGACTGATCCCGTTCGGGCTGCTAGTTGCGTTGATTGCCGACTCCGGCGGAGGCGTGTCTGCGCGTTCGGTCATTGCTTCTCCGCGAAACCTTGGGCTGGCGGTAGCCATGTCGGTAGCTTTCGGAGGGTTCTGGTTGTGGCATCTCGACCTGACGGAGTCGACGCTCGTGCTGCTCGGTGGCGCGCTGACGACCCTTCCGCTGGCGCTCCAAGAGACCCCCGCAGCAGCGACGCACGGGCGCTCGATCGTTGTGACGAAGCGCAGTCTCATCCTGGCCGTGTGGGCACTCGCGGTCTTCGTCGGCCTGTTCTACGCATATGGGGAGAGCTTCAACATGCTGGCGACGGTGTGCCTGGTCGTGCCGGCCGTTCTGGCTCTGTCTCGCCTGTGGGGAGCACGCCGGAGGCGGCTCGAGCTCGGGCTCCTCCGACACCCGCTGGGCCGGGAGCTCCGACCTCACCTGGTGCAGATGCTCAACGTCTGGTTGTGCTGCGTTCTGCTCGGCAGTGTCATCGCTGCCGGTGGCACCCACTTTGCCCGGATTGCGTTCTCCTTCACGGGCGCCCAGCACAACGCTCTGATCGCAAGCTTCGTTGCTGGCCTGGTCCTGCTGGCTGCGCTCGCCTTGGTTCCTCTCCGGCGCGTCCATCTGGCCACCAACGTGGTGGTTTCTCTGCTCTCAGGGTTTCTCGTTGTCCAGCTCGCCGGCATCTCCACGACGCGCCCCGATGCGGTCGTGCTCGACTCGCCTCTGGTCGGTGAGTGGTTCGTCCTCAACGGAGGAAACAGCGTGCTGCTGAACGGTCATTCGGCGAATGAGAGCAACGCCCTCGACTTCGTCCGCCTCGAGGCGAATGGGCGGACCCACACCGGCGGCACCAGCGCTTCTCTCACCGCGTACGCCGGTTTCGGATGGCCGCTGCTCGCGCCGGCCGACGGCGAGGTGGTCGAGGTGACCGACACCAACCCGGACAGCCCGCCGGGCACCAACAGCGACTACCCCAACCACTTGGTCATCGACATCGGCGGCGGTCGCTACGTGGCGCTGGGTCACCTGAAGCAAGGCAGCGTCACCGTCGTGGTGGGCGACACCGTGCGCGCCGGCCAGCGGATCGCTGCGGTCGGGAACAACGGCCACTCCAACGAACCGCATTTGCACCTGCAAGTTCAGGACTCTGCTGCGGGTACCGACGCGAACCGCACATACCCCATCGTGTTCCGCAACACGGCTATCAGCCGAGGCGGCGTCTGGCCGTTCGGTGACGCTCGCCAGCCCCGCACCGGCGACCTTGTCACCGGACACAGGTCATGACGATGCCGCTGTCGAACCCCATGCCGGTGGCGATCCGAGCCCGGCGCCGCAACCCGTGCTGCCTGCGGCGCCTGCTCGGCCTGCTCACCCTTGCCGTCTCCGCCGCGTTGACCGCCAGCTGCACAAGCGCCGCACCCGACGCGCCCGATCCCCCGGCGCGATCTAGTGACTTGTACCGGGTCGACGGTGAGACCGCGCACCTGCAATGCCAGGGTTCCGGTTCGCCGACGCTGGTCTTCCTCGGCGGCATGGGCTTCACCACCACTACCTGGGCTGACCTGCGAACCGCGCTAGGCCCCCAGGTGCGAACGTGCGCGTGGGACTACCCCGGTGTCGGCCACTCCACCGGGGCGCCGATGATGACGGCAGCGGTGGCCGCCTCGTCACTGCACCGGACGCTGCGCGCTGCGACGGTACCCAGACCGGTGGTCCTCGTCGGTCACAGCATCGGCGGCCTCACCATCCGCCTCTACGTCGGCGAACATCCAAGGGACGTCGCCGGCGTCGTGCTTTTCGACCCCACAGTTGCCTCGTTCGCCCGAATGTTCGACCAAGACGAGTTCCGGCCCGAGTGGGACGGCACCGAGAGCGCCGCCCAAGTCGAACAGATCACCGCGTGGCCCGACATCCCCTTCGAGATCCTCCTCCACGATCCCGCCGTCTACGCCGACGAGGAGATCTGGAGCACCACCATCGAAGCCCAGTGGAGCGCCGACGAAGCCGCATTCGCGGCACTCTCACCACAGGGCACCGTCCGCGTCGTGAAAGGCTCAGGCCACAACGTCTACCTCGACGACCAAGCCGAGTGCCTTGCAGCCATACAGCAAGTTCTGCACGCCGTAGGCAGGAGATAGACGTGCGATGCCCCTACCGCGCTGAACAATCACGGCGCGACGTGCACCCTCATGCACAGGTAGCTCGGCGGGCGTGGGCACACCTTGACCCATGCCGGTCGTGGCGTCGGCGGGCACCACGAACGCCGTGAGTCACAACACTGCGCTGCCGTGTCCGCACATCGGCTGCAGATCCGCTCGCATCGCGATGGCCTGGGTGACTCCCTAGGGCCACATGCGGGTGATGCGGCCGCCGGCTTTCACGTGCCAGAAGCCGAGGGGGCGTTGCGCGACCGCGCGTGCGATGGCGGGCATCGCCGCGAGGAACCGTTCGGTCATGGTGTCGAGGTCAGCGTTGCCGTCCGCGAGGCAGAACAGGTGTCCTTCCTCGAGGGCGGAGAGCTCGTCGGGTCGGTAGCGGATGCGTTTGCCCTTGGTCAGCAGTACCCATCCGCGGCGGCATCCTTCAGCGATCCATTCCGCGTCTTCAACCTTCTGGGCGTCGTCGGGATAGAAGTCCGCGATCAGGTGCACCACATGCCCGGCCTCGCGCAGTCGTTCAGCCGTGAGCTTCCCCAGACTACGGTCGAGGAAGAACTCAAGCGGCCTGTCGGAGGACATCCTCGACGACGGCCTCGGTCATGTCGTACTCAGCGGCGACGGTCTTGATCGACTCCCCCGCATGCCACAACGCGACCAGGTCCTCGACCTTCACCTTGGACTCAGCGAGCACCGGAGACCCCCATCCGAACCGCGGATCGATCACGACCGCCGCAGCGGCCGGGTACTGCGGGAGTCGCAGTCGAACCGGGTTTCCAGCAGTGTCCCAGTCGATGTGCCGCAAATGGCTCTCGATGACTTCACGGAAAGCGCGCTGCTGATCACGCGCCTGGACCAAGGACTCATCGGCAAGACGGACGAACACCGACACCCCGTCGGTGGCGATACGGCGCCGCGCCAACGCGTAAGGGTCGTCGAACTCCGCACGCACCAACGCCGCGGCCTTGCGGATGTCCTCGAGCGGCATCCCAAGCTCGCGCAGGCTCCGCAGCACGTAGGCCTCCACGACGCCCACAAACGGAACCCGTGGCCACCCCCGCCGCTCGGGTGTCACGGCATGCACCAGCGGGTCCGCCGCAGGCGCAGCAAGCCAGTTGTCGAGAGTGGACTCCGGCATCCGCAGGTGACGCGCCGTCTCGCGTGCCGTGAGGAGTGGCGTGTGGAACAAGTCGACGGTCATTCCCCCACCACCCTCTCGATTGACGGCGAGCGATCAGAACCTGCCTGGACGACCCGACGCTACCGCCGCGGGAGGCCGCACGCGGGGACGTCACCAGCGCGCATCCAGTGTCGCAGGGCGCGACGACACCACCCGTCGCGACGGCCGCACTATGCCATCGAGAACGGATCGAGGATCCGTCGCGAATGGCACCCTGAGACGGTCCGCTTGCACGGGCATCTACGAGGACGGACCCAGGTTCCGTCGCGATAGATACCCCCTCGAGGCCAGCATCCCAACGCAGCAAGGGCTTTCGCCCCGACGCAGCTCGCGAGGCCTCAGATTTGCTCACCATTTGCTCACCTAGCTCCGCCGCAGGGACAAACCGGGCAGCGTTTCCGCAGGTCAGCGGCCTAGGACCGCAACGGTCCTATCAGCGCCCAAGTGGGTGCCACAGATACGGCACCCGGGTACCCATCCGGGAGAGGTGTCCACAAACCCGCAGGTCAGGCACCTAGTGGTGCGAGAGGGGTGTGGTGGCAGGTGCAGGATTCGAACCTGCGTAGGTATACACCGACGGATTTACAGTCCGTTTCCATTGGCCACTCGGACAACCTGCCGTGCTGCGCTCGAGGCCCGTTCCAGGCACGCGACGGGGCCGGGTTGAGCCGGGCGCAACGAGACGAAAGGATAGCGCAGCACGCTCGTACCTCCGAATCCACCAGGAGCCTCCCCCGATGGCTGACTCGTCCTTCGACATCGTGTCCAAGATCGACCACCAGGAGGTCGACAACGCGCTCGGCCAGGCGGCGCGTGAGATCACGCAGCGCTACGACTTCAAGGGCACCGGCGCCGAGATCAAGTGGTCGGGCGACCAGGTGATCGAGATCTCCGCCAACGCCGAGGAGCGGGCCAAGGCCGTGCTCGACGTGTTCAAGGAGAAGCTCATCAAGCGCAACCAGAGCCTCAAGATCCTCGACGCCGGAGAGCCCCGCCAGTCGGGCAGGGACTCGAAGATCACCGTCGGCCTCAAGGAGGGCATCTCCCAGGACGACGCGAAGAAGGTCGGCAAGCTGATCCGCGACGAGGGCCCCAAGGGCGTGAAGGTCCAGGTGCAGGGCGACGAGCTCCGCGTGTCCTCCAAGAAGCGCGACGACCTCCAGGCCGTCATCGCCCTGGTCAAGGGCCAGGACTACGACTTCGCGGTGCAGTTCACCAACTACCGCTGAGTCCTTCCCAGCGGCTCTCAAGGTCTGAGGACACCTCGGTCGGGGAGGGTGCACGTCGCTCTGGGCATTGGTCGGCCCGACGTACCCTCGGTGAGGTGAGGACGTCGCTCGCCACCACCGTCGACGTGGGGGCCGTCATCGAGGAGCTCCGGTCGACGACGTTCCTCGCGCTCACGGGCGCCGGGATGAGCACCGACTCGGGCATCCCCGACTACCGCGGCCCGGACGCGCCGCAGCACCGGCCGATGACCTACCAGGAGTTCACCAGCGGCCCGGCCGCGCAGCAGCGCTATTGGGGCCGGTCGTACGTCGGGTGGACCCGCATGCACCGGGCAGCACCCAACCCCGGCCACCACGCGCTGGCCCGCCTCGAGCAGCAGGGCGTGTGCCGTGGGGTGCTGACCCAGAACGTCGACGGACTGCACGAGCAGGCCGGCACCAACCTCGTGGTCGCCCTGCACGGCCGGATCTCCGACGTCGTGTGCCTGGCCTGCGGCCACCGGTCCGGACGCCGGGTCCTGCAGCAACGGATGCGCCGGCTGAACCGCGGCTGGGTCGCACGGCAGGACGTCGGAGCGGTGCGGCCGGACGGCGACGTCGAGATCGACGACACCTCCGGCTTCCGGGTGCCCGGCTGCCCGACCTGTGGCGGCGCGCTCAAGCCCGACGTGGTGTTCTTCGGCGAGAACGTGCCGAAGCCGCGGGTGCTGACCTGCTACGACCTGGTCGAGGCGGCGCCGGCCCTGGTCGTGCTCGGCTCCAGCCTCACCGTGATGTCGGGGCTCCGCTTCGTCCGCGCCGCCGCCAAGGCCGGCACGCCGGTGGTCATCGTGAACCGCGGGGCCACGCGCGGCGACGACCTCGCGACGTCCAAGCTCGACCACGGGACCACCGAGTTCCTGACCCACCCCGCCTGGGACTGACCTCCGCCGCCCACGTGGAGCGTGCACGCCCGCGCTCCTAGTGCAGTGCAAGCCCACCACAAGCACCTCGGACCACCGTGCTCCTACGTGAGACACGGAGGTTCCGATGCACATCCCCACATGCGCCCGCATCATCGTTCGGCGTGCCGCACTGCTGAGCGCGGGACGCGTGGCCGCTCTCCTCGTCGGCACCCTCCTCGCCGTGACCTCACCTGCCGCGCAGATCGGCACCCTGGACACGTCGGGAGCAGAAGCGACAAACCTGACCCGCGCCGAGCGGATCGCGGCACGTCACGACTGCTGGAGCGGCCCAGCGCCGCGGGACGTCGAACCGACCCGAGCCCTGGTCACGCGGCCGGGGCAGAGGGCACGCCTGGTCCCCGCGGACGTCGGCTACGGCATCTGGCTCGACCACGACGCGGGCGTCCTGCACGCCTTCTGTCCTTGATCGACCGGGCGTGCGCGAACGAGCAAACCCTTCCGCGGTATAACGGCCGGGTGACCGAGAGCCGGACCGTCTACGTCCTCAACGGGCCCAACCTCGACCTGCTCGGTCGGCGGGACCCCGCGACGTACGGCCACGCCACCCTGGCGGACGTCGAGAAGCTGTGCGCCGAGGAGGCGGAGCGGCTCGGGTTCGACCTCGTGTTCCGGCAGAGCAACCACGAGGGCGAGCTCATCGACTGGATCCACGAGGCCTTCGACGCGGGCGCCGCGGTGGTCGGCAACTTCGCCGGCTACACCCACACCTCGATCGCGATCATGGACGCCCTCGAGGTCGTCGGGGCGCCCGTCGTCGAGGTGCACATCAGCGACATCCACGCACGCGAGGAGTTCCGCCACCACTCGTACGTCGCGCTGGTGGCCGACGATGCGGTCGTCGGTCAGGGCGTCGACGGCTACGCGCAGGCCCTTCGCCGGGTGGCCGAGCTCTGGTCGTGACGTCACGCCGGGGCTAGCGTCCGAGCATGACGCTCACTGACCCGTTCGTCGTGCACCGAGCCGAGGGCACACAACCCGCGTGGCGCGTGGTCGCCGGCGGTGACCGCACCGGAGGCCAGGTGACCTTCGGGGAGGCGCTGCTCCAACCCGGGGAGACGGGTCCACCACGTCACGTGCACGCGAACGAGGACGAGTCGATCCTCGTCGTCTCCGGCGTGCTCACCGTCCACCTGGGCGCCGAGACGCACGAGGCCGGCCCCGGCGCACTCGTGTGGATGGCCCGCGAAGTCCCTCACCACTTCGAGAACCGGGGTGACGAGCCGGTCAGTGCGTTCGGTGTGATCACCCCGGCAGGCATCGAGAAGTTCTTCGAGTGGCGCGACGAGTTCCTCCAGTCGCTCACCGAGCCGCCGACCCCGACGGACATCGAGCAGATCATGGAGATGAACGCGCGTTACGGGATCAGGCCGGCGTGATCCGCCCACCGAAGGCGATGGCCGGCGACAAGGTCGCCGTCGTCTCACCGTCGTTCGCCGCCCCCGCGGCCGGTCCCGAGGTCCACGAGCAGGCGATGCGCCGGGTCACCGAGGTGACGGGGCTGGTCCCGGTCGAGTACCCGACCACCCGTCGCCTCGACGCCTCCGCCGAGGACCGGGCCGCGGACCTCAACGCTGCCTTCGGCGACCCGACGATCCGGGCCGTGATGGCGACGATCGGTGGCGAGGACCAGATCACCGTGGTGCCGCTGCTCGACGCCGACCTGGTCCGCGCCGACCCCAAGCCCTTCGTCGGCACCAGCGACAACACCAACCTGCTGAACTGGCTGTGGGTCAACGGCGTCGCCGGCTTCTACGGCGGGTCCACGCAGGTGCACCTCGGCGCGGGTCCCGGCGTCGACGAGGTCCACGCGGCCGGCGCTCCGGGCCGCTCTGCTCACCGGCGAGCGGCTGGAGATCACCGAGCCCGGCGAGTCCGAGGACATCGGCAGGCCGTGGGACGACCCGGCCGCGCTCACGTCGTACGGCGACCGCGAACCCACCGAGCCCTGGACCTGGGCCGGCCCCGCACGGTCGGTGACCGGGAGGACCTGGGGCGGCTGCATCGACGTGCTGCCCTGGTTGGGCACCGCTCGTCGCCTCCCGGCCCCTTCCTCCGTGGAGGGCGGCGTCCTGCTGCTCGAGGCGTCGGAGGAGCTGATACCGGCTCGCGAGTTCGGCAACATCGTCCGGTCGCTCGGCGAGAGCGGGGTCCTCGCCGCGGTCGACGCCGTGGTCGTGGCGCGCCCGCCGACGATGGACTTCGAGCGGCAGCCACCGCAGGCCGAGCGAGCCGCGCACCGGGCAGCCCAGCGCGACGTCGCGATCGAGACCGTGAGCCGCTACAACGCCGATGCGGTCGTGGTCGTCGGTGTCCCGTTCGGCCACACCCGACCCCAGTGGCTGCTGCCGTACGGCGGTGAGGTGACCGTCGACGGCACCGAGCAGCGCCTCTGGGCGGACTTCTCCTGACCTCGTCGGCCTGATCCACCTCGTACCCTCGAGGCATGGCTGGTCCCGACGACCCCGTCGGCGTGCTGCAGCGCTGGGAGTCCTCCGGTGCGACGTGGCGCGTGGTCTCGCGCTCCGAGCACCGCCTCGCGGTGTCGTTGTGCACGTGCGACGGCGGCGAGGAGATGAGCCGGCTCGAGTCCGACGACCCCGACCTGATCGCCTTCATCGGCGGCCGCAGCAGCAACGAGGACGGCTGACGTGTGGGTCTGGCTCCTGTTCCTCGTGATCGCCGTCGGTCTGGTGTTCTCGGCGACCAAGGCCCGCATGAGCATCCACGGGCTGCGTGAGTCGGCGGCGGGCCACGACGAGGAGGCCGCCCGCATCGCCGCGAAGGTCTTCCAGCTCCGCGTCGGCGCCCTCGTCGTCCTGCTCGTCGGCCTGCTCGTGATCCTCGCCGTCGCCCTCGCCACCACGTAGCCGCCGAGTCGGACGGGTCAGTGCATCGCGACCGGGGGCGCGGTGCTCGACTCGGCGGCGACGTCTGCCTTCGTCTTGCGCATCGGCAGCAGGAACGCCGGGATCAGCGTCAGCCCGACCAGCACCCACGCCACCCAGAAGGTGTCGGCGAACGCGCTGCCGAAGTCCGCAGGGGTCTGCGAGGTCTTGATGTGGTTGGTCAGGATCACCGACATCACGGCGACGCCGACGGAGCTCGCGATCTGCTGGGTGATGTTCAGCAGCGTCGAGCCGCGGGCGACCTGGTGCTCGGTGAGGTTGCGGAGGGCCGCGGTGAAGAGGGGCATCATCGTGCCGCCCATGCCGAAGCCCATGACGACGAGCGCACCGATGAGGAAGCCGTACGACGTGTCCGCGGTGACCTGGGTCAGGCCGAACATGCCGATGAGGATCACGATGAGGCCGACCGGCACGATCCGCCCGACCGGCACGCGGTCGGAGAGCGCACCCGCGATGGGCATCGTCAGCATGGCGCCGATGCCCTGCGGGGCGACCAGCAGCCCGGCGTGCAGGGCGTCCTCGCCGCGGACCTGCTGGAAGTACGTCGGCACGAGCAGCAGCCCACCGAAGAACGCCGCCGCGAACATGAACATCGTGATCGTCGAGACCGTGAGACGACGGTCCGAGAACAGCCGCAGGTCGAGCAGCGGGTGCTCGGGACGGAACGAGTGCCGGACGAAGGCGAGCATGAGGACCAGTCCGACGGCCATCGGGACGTAGACCTTCGGGGCGTTGAACGTGCCCTCGCCCGGGATCGACGAGACGCCGTAGAGGAACAGCGCGAGGCCAGGCGACATGAGCGCCATGCCGAGGAAGTCGAAGGACTCCTTGGGCTCGGGGCGGTCCTTGGGCAGCACGGCCGAGGCGTAGACCAGCGCGCCGATGCCCAGCGGGACGTTGATCAGGAAGATCCAGTGCCAGCTCGCCGCGTCGATCAGCCAGCCGCCGATGATGGGGCCGAGGATCGGGCCGAGCAGCATCGGGACACCGAGGATCGCCATCAGGCGACCCATCCGGTGCGGGCCGGCGGCGCGGGTCATGATCGTCATGCCGACCGGCATGAGCATGCCGCCACCGAAGCCCTGCAGGACCCGGAAGAAGATCAGGCTGTTGATGTCCCACGCCGTCGCGCAGAGCGCGGAGCCGGCGGCGAACAGCGCGATCGCGGCCATGTAGAGCCGCTTGGTGCCGAACCGGTCAGCGGCCCAGCCGCTCAGCGGGATGACCGTGGCCAGCGCCAGGGTGTAGCCGGTGACGGTCCACGCGACCGTGGAGTACTGGATCGGGGCCGAGCCGTCGGCGAAGACCTTCTGGAAGGTCGGCAGCGCGACGTTGACGACCGTGATGTCGAGGATCGACATGATGGCGCCGAGCACCACCACGCCGGCGACCTTGAGCACCTGGGCGTCGATCTTGTCGGGGAGCCCTCCGGGGGTCCCTGGGGCAGGTGGGGGCGTCGTGGCGTTGGAGGTCACGTCCATGCACAAGACCTTGCACGATGAAAGTGTTCCCGCGGTAGCGAAATATTTTCGGTCGCGTGCGCATCACCCGTAAGGGGGTGACCTTCCCCGGACCTATGGCGAGAAGTTCCTCTCCCCGGTAACAGTCGGGTAACGATCGATCCCGAACAGGGTCCTGCCCCTTTTGCCCGAGTGAGGGACCGAGGTCCACTGCCGCTTGCGTCCTGGGCGACGCCGCGATCCGGAGGCCCAGGACAGGCGGGCGCAGTCCGCGCCCGTCACCACCACCATGGAGGCACTGTGCGAGGGAAGAAACTGGCGGCCGTCTCAGCCGCCTCTCTCGTCGGTGCGTTGTTCACTGTGCCGTTCACGGCAGCGGAGGTCGGCGCACAGCCGGCTTCCAACCCCGAGACCACACGTGCAGCAACGACACCGACGGACAACCTGGTTCCCAAGTGGCGCGAGAAGTACGACGCGCTGCGGCAGGCGGCGCTGGAGAAGCGCCTGCGCTCGGGCGACACCAGCGCCCGCTCGGTCGAGAAGCTCGGCAAGGGCCGGTTCACGAAGGTGGCCCAGACCGGCACCGACCGGATCTTCGTCGTGCTCGCGGAGTTCGGCAACACCCGCCACTCGGCGTTCTGCGACGAGACCGAGGACGACGCTCCCGACTCGTGCGCCTTCCCCTCGGACGGCACGCCGAAGCGGTACAACGGCCCGCTCAACAACAAGATCCCGAAGCCGGACCGCTCGGTCGACAACAGCACGCAGTGGCGGCCCGACTACAACCGCGCCTACTACGAGAACCTCTACTTCAACCGGATGGCGAAGTTCTACGAGGACCAGTCCTCGGGTGCCTACTCCGTCGACGGTGACGTGACCGAGTGGGTCAAGGTTCCGTTCAACGAGGCTCGCTACGGCCGCGACTACTGCGGCAGCATCGTGTGCCAGAGCTCGGAGTTCCTGATCCGCGACGCCCTCTCGCTGTGGGTGCAGCAGCGCCTCGACGACGGTCAGACCATGGAGCAGATCCAGGACTACCTGAAGACGTTCGACGTCCAGGACCGCTACGACTACGACGAGGACGGCGACTTCACCGAGCCGGACGGCTACATCGACCACTTCCAGATCGTCCACGCAGGTGGCGACGAGGCGGACGGTGACCCGTGGCAGGGCAGCGACGCCATCTGGAGCCACCGTGGCAACGCCTCGATCCACGCGCTGGGCACCGGCCCGGAGCAGGGTCCGCAGAAGGGCGGCATCGAGGTCGGCGAGGGTGGCATCTCCGACGCCAGCGGCGCCAACATCGAGTTCCCGGAGCAACCCGACCGGCCTCTGGGTCAGCGACTACACGATGCAGCCCGAGAACGGCGGCCTCAGCGTGTTCGCGCACGAGTTCGGCCACGACCTCGGTCTGCCGGACCTGTACGACACCTCCGGCAACACCGGTGGAGCCGACAACAGCATCGGGTTCTGGTCGCTCATGAGCCAGTCCCGCGGCACTGCGCCCGGCGACGACGGCATCGGCGACCGGCCCATGCCGTTCAGCGCCTGGGAGAAGTTCCAGCTCGGCTGGCTCAACTACAAGTCGGTGCACGCCGGACGGAGCCAGACCATCACGCTGAAGCCCGGCCAGCGCGTCGGTGGCAACAAGTACAACGGCGCGGTCGTGATCCTGCCCGACAAGGAGGTCGCTCTCGACCTCGGTGACCCGTGCGCCGAGTGCGGCGAGCGCTTCTTCTGGAGCGATCGCGGCAACGACCTCGACACCCGGATGACCCTCCCTGTCGACAACGGCGGCGAGCTGACGGCCACCGTGAAGTACTCGATCGAGGACGGCTGGGACTACGCCTTCCTCGAGGCGTCGAGCGACGACGGCGACACGTGGGAGCCGGTCGAGACCGACCAGTCCTACGAGGGCTCGGACGAGAGCGGCTTCAACCCGTCAGGGTTCGGCATCTCCGGCACCTCGGACGACTGGGTGGACCTGACCGCGACCGTGCCGGACGGCACGACCGACATCCGGTGGCGCTACCTCACCGACGGTGCGTTCGCTCTCAACGGGTTCCAGGTGGACAACATCACGCTGGACGGCGAGACGATCGGTGACGCCGAGTCGGCGGACGAGGGCTGGACGTTCAAGGGGTTCCGTCGTACGACGGGCAGCGACAACGTCTCGTACCTCAACGCCTACTTCGTCGACAACCGTCAGTACGTCGGTCGCGACAAGCTGCTGAAGCACCTGTACAGCTTCATCGGCTACTCGGGCAAGCGGAACCGGATGGTCGAGTTCTACAAGAACGAGCCCGGTGCGCTCGTCAGCTACTGGGACACGACCTACTCGGACAACAACGTGGGCGACCACCCCGGCAAGGGCGAGCTGCTCATGGTGGACGCACACCCCGAGGTGGACCACTACCCGGATGCAGGGCCGCCCATGGTGAACCCGCAGAAGCTGGGTTACGACTCGACCTTCTCCAAGAAGCCGAGCCGTGACCTGAAGCTGCACTACCTCACCAAGCCCTACACGATCGAGGGCTCGAACGCGGAGCCGGTCTTCAACGACCTGAAGAACTGGTGGTTCATGAACGACGAGCACACCGTGGACGGCGTGCACCCGGGTCACAACCAGCCCGGGTGGGACAGCGTCAACGTCCCCGACTTCGGTGTGAGCATCAAGGTCGTCAGCGTCGCGAGGAACGGCGACATGACGATCAAGGTGGCCCCCGCGAACTGACGCGGAGACCATCACCGCACGACCCGACCGTGCCCCGTCACCTCAGGTGGCGGGGCACGGTCATGTCCCGGCGCCCGGCATGTCTAGGCTCGGCGTCGTGACCCGCCTCGACGACCTCGGTACGCCGGTGGAGGTGCCCGTCCCCGCGAAGCGCGTCGTCTCCCTGGTGCCGTCGCTGACCGAGGCCCTGGTCGCCACCCGGCCCGAGGCGCTGGCCGGCGCGACCGACTGGTGCACCCACCCGGCGGGCCTCGACGTCCCCCGGGTCCGCGGCACCAAGAACCCCGACCTCGCAGCCATCGAGGCGTTGGACCCGGACCTGGTCGTCTGCAACCAGGAGGAGAACCGCGAGCTCGACGTGCGCAGGCTCCGCGACCGCGGCGTGCCGGTCTGGGTCACCGTGATCAAGACGGTCCCCCAGGCGATCGACGCCATGACCCGGCTCTTCGACGACGCCCTGGGCTGGGGCGTCCCGCCCTGGCTCACGTCGGTGGCGGACGCGTGGTCGTTCCCGACTCGCCCGGTGCGGTCGCGCGTCGCCGTACCGATCTGGCGCGACCCGTGGATGGTGGTCGGCCGCGACACGTTCACCGGCGACCTGCTGCGCCGCCTCGGCCACGCCAACGTCTTCGAGGACTGGGAGGGCCGCTACCCCAAGGTCACCGTCGAGGAGATCGAGGCGGCCCGCCCCGACGTCGTGCTCCTCCCCGACGAGCCCTACGTCTTCACCGCCGACGACGGCCCGGAGGCCTTCACCGTTCCGACCCGACTCGTGTCCGGCCGCCTCATCACCTGGTACGGCCCGTCCCTCCTCGAGTCCGCCGTCCTGGACCTCTGACACACCGATTCGTCTGCGGTCGTCAGGCTCAGGTTCTTGATCCTCCGCTAGACGAATCGGGGTTCAGAGCCCGAGGTCGCGGCCGATGAGCTCCTTCATGATCTCGTTGGAGCCGGCCCAGATCTTCGAGACGCGGGCGTCCTTCCAGGCACGGGCGACGCGGTACTCGTTCATGAAGCCGTAGCCGCCGTGCAGCTGCACGCAGTGGTCGAGGATCTCGTTCTGCACCTGGGAGGTCCACCACTTCGCCTTCGCGGCGTCGGTGGCAGTGAGCTCGCCGGCATCGTGCGCCACGACGCACTGGTCGACGAACGCCTGGGTCACGTCGACCTGCGTGAACATCTCCGCGATGAGGAACTTGTTGTGCTGGAAGGACCCGATCGAGGCGCCGAACGCCTTGCGCTCCTTGGTGTACTCCAGCGTCTCGACGAGGATCTGCCGCGCGTGCGCGAGGTTGGAGATCGCGCAGCCGAGGCGCTCCTGCGGCAGCTTCTGCATCATGTGGATGAAGCCGTTGTCGAGCTCGCCGACGATGTCGTCGTCGGTCAGCCGGATGTCCTCGAAGAACATCTCGGCGGTGTCGGACTCGGGCTGGCCGACCTTGTCGAGCTTGCGGCCACGGGAGTACCCGTCCTTGGTCGTCTCGACGCCGAACAGCGTGATGCCGCGAGCCTTCTTGTCCGGGGCGGTGCGTGCCGCCACGACCACCATGTCGGCGCTGTAGCCGTTGGTGATGAACGTCTTCGACCCGTTGAGCACCCACTCCTCGCCGTCGCGCACGGCCGACGTCTTGAGGCCCGCGAGGTCGGATCCTCCCGACGGCTCGGTCATGCCGATCGCGACGAGGAGCTCGCCACTGGCGACGCCCGGGAGCCAGCGCTTCCGCTGATCCTCGGTCGTCAGCTCGACGAGGTACGGCGCGACGATGTCGGCGTGGATGCCCACGCAGCTAGACAGCGCGGCGTTGACGTGGCTGAGCTCCTCCATGAGCACGGCGTTGAAGCGGTAGTCACCGGCCTCGGCACCGCCGTACTCCTCGGGGATCTCGAGACCGAGGAAGCCCTGCTTGCCGGCCGCGAGCCAGAAGTCGCGCGGGATCTGCTTGCCCTCGAGGTGCTCCTCGAGGTGCGGCTCGACCTCGCGGGTGAGGAACTCACGGACCGAGGAGCGGAACGCCTCGTGGTCCTCGTCGTAGATCGTCCGCTGCATGCCGCACCTCGCTGGTTACTCGCTGGTAGGCCGTCAGTCTAGGGGGCTCGCAGGATCAGCGTGCCCTGACGACGTCATGGCGAGGGGTCGCCCTGGCAGCCCCTCGGCATGACGTCCGAGGTCAGTCCTGCGCCAGGCGGCTGTGCTTGCGCCCGTAGGCGAAGTAGACGACGAACCCGAGCGCCATCCAGATCACGAACCGCTCCCACGTCTCGCCGGTCAGGTTGAGCATCAGGTAGAGGCACATCAGCACCGCCAGCGTCGCGACCACGTAGACCGCCGGGGTCTTGAACGCGCGGTCCAGGTCGGGGCGCGTCCTGCGCAGGACCACGACCGCGATGCTCACCAGGATGAAGGCGAACAGCGTGCCGATGTTGACCAGGTTCGCCAGGGTCGACAGGTCCACGAAGCCGGCAATGAGTGCGACGACCGTGCCGGTGATGAGCGTGATGCGGTACGGCGTGCCCCACGTCGGGTGCACGTGCGCGAGCTTCGACGGGAGCAGGCCGTCGCGGGCCATCGCGAAGGCGACCCGGCTCTGGCCGAGCATGAGGATCATCGACACGACGATGAGGCCGATGCAGGCGCCCACCGAGATGAGGTCGCCCATCCACTCGGCCCCGGCCTTGTCGAAGGCGGTCGCCAACGGAGCGGCGTCGTCGGGGTCGATGTCCTTGTAGGACTGGACTCCCGTCACGATCAGGCTGACCGCGGCGTAGAGGACGGTCACGACGGCGAGCGACCCGAGGATGCCGATGGGCACGTCCTTCTGGGGGTTCTTGGCCTCCTCCGCGGTGGTCGCGACGATGTCGAAGCCGATGAACGCGAAGAACACCACGGCGGAGCCGGCGACCACGCCCGCGACGCCGAACACGGCCGGCTCGATGCCGAACAGCGACGTGATCAGCGGCAGGTCGCGGAAGCCGCCACCCGAGTCCCCGACCGGCTTCGACTCGGGGATGAAGGGCGACCAGTTCTTGGTGTCGATCAGCGAGATGCCGACGACGATGACGATCGCGACGACGAAGAGCTTGATGGCCACGACCACCTGGTTGAAGCGGCTGGAGAACTTCGTGCCGCGGATGAGCATGAACATCACGAGCAGCGCGCACAGCATCGCGGGGATGTCGACGAACCCGTCGGCCGCGGACGAGATCTGGGTCGGCAACGTGATCCCGACGCTGTCGAGGACGGTCTGCAGGTAGCCCGAGAAGCCCGACGCCAGCGCCGCCGACCCGATGGTGAACTCGAGCACCAGGTCCCAGCCGATGGTCCAGGCGATCAGCTCACCGAGGGTCGCGTAGCTGAACGTGTAGGCGCTGCCCGCCACCGGCACCGTCGACGCGAACTCCGCGTAGCAGAGGCCGGCCAGCCCGCAGGCGATCGCGGCGATCACGAAGCTCAGCGCCAGGGCCGGCCCGGAGTTCGACGCCGCCACCGTGCCGGTGAGCACGAAGATGCCGGCGCCGATGATCACGCCGATGCCGAAGACCACGAGGTCGAGCGCGCCGAGGTCCTTGCGCAGCTTGTGGTCCGGCTCGTCGGTGTCCTTGATCGACTGCTCGATCGACTTGGTACGCAGGAGGCTCATGGGACGACCCTTTCATCAGGTCCGCCCGAATTGCGACCCTTGGTCAAGCCAAGCGACGCTGCGCGATCGCGTAGAGCGCCACCCCGGCGGCGACCCCGGCGTTGAGCGACTCGAGGTCGTTGACCATCGGGATCGACACGAGCTGGTCGCAGGTCTCCGCCACGAGGCGCGAGAGCCCGTCACCCTCGGAGCCGACGACGAGCACGAGCGGCCCGTCGGCGAGGTCGAGGTCGGGCAGCGACACGTCGCCGTCCGCGGCGAGCCCGACGACCATGAGGCCGGCCTCCTTGAACGCCTTCAGCTGGCGGGTCAGGTTCACCGTCTGCGCGACAGGCACCCGCGCGGCCGCACCGGCCGAGGCCTTCCACGCGCTGGCCGTCAGCCCGGCGGCACGCCGCTCGGGGATCACGACGCCGTGGGCGCCGAAGCCGGCAGCACTGCGCACGACCGCGCCGAGGTTGCGGGGGTCGGTGACCGAGTCGAGCGCCACGATCAGCGGAGGTACGCCGGAGTCGGCAGCTGCCTGGACCAGGTCGTCGGGGTGGGCGTACTCGTACGCCGGCACCTTCGCGGCCAGGCCCTGGTGCACGGCACGGTCGGTCATGCGGTCGAGCTCGCGGTTGCTCACCTCGAGCAACGAGATGCCCCGCTCGGCCACGATCTTGAACGCCTCGCGGATCCGGCCGTCCCGCTCAGCACCCTCCGCGACGTACACCCCGGTGACGGGGACGCCGGCCCGCAGCGCCTCGACCACGGAGTTGCGGCCGGCGACCCACTCGGTGTCGCCGCCCTTGGACCGGCGCTGGGGCCGCTTGGCAGCGGCGGACTCGCTGCGCTTCTTCGCCTTGTAGACCTTGTGGCCCTCGCGGTCCGCGGCCTTCGGCGTCGGGCCACGACCCTCGAGCCCACGGCGCACGCGGCCGCCCGACCCGGCGGTCGGGTTGCCCTTGCCGGTCTTCTTGATCGCACCGCGGCGCGAGGAATTGCCTGCCATCAGGTCACACTCTCAGGGACGGGGCCTCGGCCCCAACTCGTCAGCTCTGCTCGTCAGCCCAGCGTCCAGGTCGAGCCGGACGGGCCGTCCTCGACCTCGATGCCGGCTGCCTTGATCTGGTCACGGATCGCGTCGGCGGTCGCGAAGTCCTTCGCCTTGCGGGCCTCCGCGCGCTGCTCGAGCAGCGAGGCGACCAGGCCGTCGACGGCCTGCCGCAGCCGCGTCTCGTCGCCGGAGGCGCCGGCCCCCGACCAGTGCGGGTCGAACGGGTCGAGCCCCATGATCGCGAGCATCCCGCGCACCGAGCCGGCCGCGCCGCGAAGGGCGGCGGACTCTCCACCGGCCAGCAGCTTGTTGCCCTCCCGGGTGACGTCGTAGACCGCCGCGACGGCTGCGGACGCGTTGAGGTCGTCGTCCATGGCGTTCTCGAAGTCCGCGCACGGCATGCCGAGCGGCACCTCGCCGATGATCTGGGCCGCGCGCTCGAGGAAGTTCTCGATGCGCTGGAACCCGGCCGCGTGCTCGGCGAGCGCGTGGTCGGAGAACTCCACGTGCGAGCGGTAGTGCGACGACACGATGTAGAACCGCAGGTCGATCGCCCGCGCCCGCTCGAGCACCGCCGGGATCGTCAGGCTGTTGCCCAGCGACTTGCTCATCTTCTCGCCGGCCGTGGTGATCCACGCGTTGTGCATCCAGGTCGTCGCGAAGTCGAAGCCGGCCGCGCGCGACTGCGCCTGCTCGTTCTCGTGGTGCGGGAAGCGCAGGTCGACGCCACCGCCGTGGATGTCGAAGGCCTTGCCGAGGTACTTCAGCGCCATCGCCGAGCACTCGATGTGCCAGCCGGGCCGTCCCGGGCCGTACGGCGACGGCCAGGCCGCGCTCTCCGGCTCGGACTCCTTCTTCCAGCCCTTCCACAGCGCGAAGTCACGCGGGTCGCGCTTGCCCCGCGGGTCGGCGTCGCCGGCGGCCTCCATCTCGTCGACCTTCTGGCCGCTGAGCTCGCCGTACGCCGGCCACGACCGGACGTCGAAGTAGACGTCTCCCGAGCCGTCCTCGGCGGCGTACGCGTGCCCGCGGGCGATCAGCTGCCCGATCAGCTCGAGCATCTCCGGGACGTGCCCGGTGGCCAGCGGCTCGTACGTCGGCGGCAGCACGTTGAGCGCGTCGTAGGCCTCCTGGAGCTCGCGCGTCATCGCGTAGGCGAGGTTGTACCAAGGGCGGCCCTGCTCGGCCGACTTGATGAGGATCTTGTCGTCGATGTCGGTGACGTTGCGGATCAGCGTGACCTCGAGCCCGCGGTGCTCAAGCCACCGGCGGAGCAGGTCGAAGTTCACCGCCGAGCGGACGTGCCCGACGTGCGGCTCCGACTGGACCGTGAGACCGCAGACGTACATCCCGACCTTCCCCTCCTCGAGGGGCACGAGGTCACGGACCTCGCGGGTCACGGTGTCGTACAGCCGGATCGTCACCGGGCAATCCTCTCAGGAACGCCCGGGATGTGACGAAAGTGAACCCGAGTGACTGGAGTCGACCTACCGTGGACCGATGCTCGCCCGCTCCGTGCTGTCCCTCGCGCTCGCTCTGGTGGGTGCCATGACCGTCCTGCCCGGCCCGGCCGACGCGGCACCGCCGGCCCGCCGGATCGCGGTCCAGCACTGGGCGACCGGAGCCGAGCTCAAGACCGGCACGAGCAACGGCGTCATCGTCAGCGACGGCGCCCTGGTCCTCGACGGCACGCGAGCCAGCGGCACCTGGACGTCCCCGTGGGTCACGCCTGGCTTCTCGCTCACCGAGCTGATCCCGTCGTGGCAGGCCCTCACCCCCGGCGGCTCGTCGATCCGGGTCGAGGTCCGCGGCCGCACCAGCGAGCGCACCGGCACGTGGGACTCCATGGCCCACTGGGCCTTCACCGACCGCCGCGTCCAGCGCGCCAGCGGGACCAGCCAGACCGACGACCTCGGCAAGGTCTCCTACGACACCTGGGTCACCGGCGGCGTCTCGGCCTACCAGGTCCGCGTCACGCTGCTGCGCCCCTCCGGCAGCGCCGACCAGCCCACCGTCGAAGCGGTCCAGGCGATGGCCTCGCGGCTGCCGAACGTCTCGTCGGTCGCGACGTCCGACGTCGGCGACGCACCCAACCCGGCGCTCGGCAAGGTGCTCGCGGTGCCGAGGTACAGCCAGATGATCCACGAGGGCGAGTACCCGCAGTACGACGGCGGCGGCGAGGCCTGGTGCTCGCCGACCTCGACGACGATGGTGCTGGCCTACTACGACGCCCTCCCGCCGCGCTCGTCGTACGCCTGGGTGAACGACGGCTACGACGACCCCGAGGTCGCCCACGCGGCCCGGCGGACCTACGACAAGACCCTCTCCGGCACCGGCAATTGGGCCTTCAACACGGCGTACGCCGGCGGCTACACGTCCCAGTCCTTCGTGACCCGGCTGCGCAGCCTCCGCGAGGCCGAGCGCTTCATCGCCGCGGGCATCCCGCTCGTCGCCAGCATCACCTTCGGCCGCGGCGAGCTCGACGGCGCCCCGATCTCCTCGACGAACGGCCACCTGCTCGTCGTCGTCGGCTTCAAGGACAACGGCGACGTCGTCGTCAACGACCCCGCCGCCGCGTCGAACAGCGGCGTCCGCCGGACCTACGACCGCGGCCAGTTCGAGGACGCCTGGCTCAAGCGCTACGCCTCCGGCTCCTCCCTCCGCGGCTCCGGCGGCCTCGTCTACGTCATCCGCGACGCCGACCACCCCCTCCCCGAGCGGACCAACAACCGCAACTGGTGACCGCCGAACCGCGGCTCAGGTACAGGCGAACCGTGGCCCGGTTCGGCGTTACTCGGCGGTGAACTCGACGGTGTGCCAGCCGGTGGCGCCGTCGGGGATGACGTCCTGGCGCACGGCGGTCTGGGTGTAGCCGGAGGAGTCGGTGGCCCGGACGGCCAGGGTGTGCACGCCGGGCGTCGCGGAGACGGTGCCCTTCCACTGGACCCAGGTGTCGGCGCCGGGCACGCGGCCGAGGTCGACCCCGGTCCACGCGCCGCCGTCGAGCTGCACCTCGACCTGGTCGATCCCGGTGTGCTGGGCCCACGCGACGCCGGCCACGGTGACGTCGCCGGCCATCACCCGGTGGTTCCCCTGCGGTACGTCGATCCGCGACTGGGTCTTCACCGGCCCCTGCGCGGACCAGCCCCGCTGGGTCCAGAACGCGTCGAAGTCGCTGAACTTCGTCACCTCGAGGTCCACGACCCACTTGGTCGCCGACACGTAGCCGTACAGCCCCGGCACCACCATCCGCACCGGGAACCCGTGCTCGAGCGGCAGCGGTGCGCCGTTCATCGCGAGGGCCAGGAGGGCGTTGCGGTCGTCGGTCAGCGCGGACAACGGCGTACCGCACGTCCAGCCGTCCTGGGAGGTCTGGAGCACCGCGTCGGCGTCGGGTGACGGCTTCGCCTCGGCGAGCAGCTCGGAGACCTTCACGCCGCTCCACCACGCGTTGCCGATGAGGTCGCCGCCGACCGGGTTGGAGACGCAGCACAGGGTCACCCAGGCCTCGGTGAGCTGCCGCGCCTCGAGGTCCTTGAACGAGATGCTCAGCTCGTTCTCCACCATCCCGTGGATGCGCAGCTTCCACTCGGCCACGTCGACGACGGGCACCGCCACGGCGGTGTCGATCCGGTAGAACCGCGACGCCGGGCACCTTCCAGGGGTCGAGCCCCTCGACGCCGACCTCGGCACCCGCGGGCACCGAGCCCTTCGTCACCGGCAGCCGCAGCCTGGCCCGAGCCTCCTCGACCAGACGCCGCTTGTGCCCGAGGATCCGGCTGCCCACCCCGACGACGACCGCGCCCACCAGGACGCCGCCGGTCCGGATCAGGAAGGCGCGACGGTCCCGCGGCCCGGTCGCCGGCTCGGAGCCGAGCAGCAGCGACAGGCACACGATCCACGTGACCGCGCCGAGCACGACGGGGAGCACCGCGACGGACGTCGACTGCGGCCGGCTCAGCACCGCGGTCCCGGCGAGCGCGCCGAGCGCGAGGAACAGCAGGTACCCCCGCCACATCCCGCCCCGCGTCAGCACTCCCGCGAGGGCGGACAGGAGCGGCCAGCGTGATCACCACACCGGTCAGCAGCAGCGGCTTGTCGTAGTGCCCCACGACCTGGATCAGCGCCTCCGCCACCCGGCCCGGCGTCAGCTCGATGACGGCCTCGGCGACCGCCTGGGGCGGCGTCAGCCGCTCCCTGAGCACGGCGGTCGCCGCCATGCTCACGGCGAGGCCGGCGCCCCCGGTGACCAGCCCGGCGAGGGCGAGCAGCAACCGGCCGTGCCGCGGCGCGGCCGCAGCCTCGGTCTCAGCCGCGGCCTCGCTGGACTTCGTGGTCACAAGCCCATGTTCGCCCATGAATGGTCGCTGGATGGTGACGACCTGAGGACGCTGCGGAATGATGCGCCGGGTGAGCACCCCCAGGGTCGGCATCGGGACCGACGTCCACGCCTTCGACGAGGGTGCACCGATGTGGCTCGCGGGCCTGCACTTCCCCGACGAGCCCCGAGGGCTGGCCGGCCACTCGGACGCCGACGTCGCCGCCCACGCCGCCTGCGACGCACTGTTCTCGGCCGCCGGGATCGGTGACCTCGGCTCGCAGTTCGGCACCGACGACCCGCAGTGGGCGGGTGCCGCCGGCACCACGCTCCTGGCGGAGGCCGCGCGGCGGGTCCGCGACGCCGGCTTCCAGATCGGAAACGTCGCGGTCCAGGTGATCGGCAACCGGCCCCGGATCGGCCCGCGGCGCGCCGAGGCCGAGGCGGCGCTGTCCGGGGCCGCCGGTGCCCCCGTGAGCGTCTCGGGCACCACCACCGACGGCCTCGGGCTCACCGGCCGTGGGGAAGGCGTCGCCGCGGTCGCCACCGCCCTGGTCGTCCCTGCGTAGACGGGACCGTCGGCACCTCACCCGGACGGCCTGCGCCGCCACAATGGACCCAGCACCGGAGCTGCAGGAGGCGCACGTGTCGGTGAGGGGTCCCGCAGACGCGCGCGCCCTGATGCTCGTCGAAGGGGATCCGGGAGGCGCGGCCGATCCGCCGCGCCCGGAGATCCTGGCCTCGTGGCGCCGGAGCCGCCGGCACGGTGTCGACCCTGCGTCCCACGCCCACACGCTCGGCAGCCTCACGGGCGACACGCGCCTCACCAGGGCCGCCCAGACGGCCGTGGACGCGGTCGCCCCCGACCTCCGGGCCAGCGCCGCCGTCATGGTCCTCGCCGACCGCAGCGGCCGGGTCCTGCACCGGACCGCCACCACCGAGGGCTTCGCCCGCACCCTCGACGAGGCCGGCCTGGTGCTCGGGCGCGACCTGTCCGAGGAGGCCGTGGGCACCAACGCGATCGGCACCGCGCTGACCACCGGAAGCCTGGTCGCGGTCGTCGGCAGCGAGAACTACCACGAGGCCTTCCAGACGCTCGCCGGCGTGGCGGCGACGGTCCACGACCCGGTGTCAGGCGAGGTGCTCGGTGCCGTGGCGATGGTCACGCCCGCCGGCAGCAGCCGCGCGGCCCACGTCGCCCTGGTGCGGCAGACCGCGCTGCTCGCGGAGCAGCGGATGCTCGGCCTCGACACCGAGGCGCACCAACGGGTGCTGGCCCGCTACCTCGCCGCGACCCGCTCGCCCGGCGACCCGGTCTTCGCGGTCAGCGAGCAGACCCTCCACGCCGGTCCGGACACCATGCGGCTGCTCGCCGGGCTCTCGCACCAGGACCTGTGGGCGCCGGCCCATGACGCCCTCACGCTGCGTCCGACGGCAGAGCTGCCGCTGATGCTGCCGAGCGGTGAGCGTGTGGCGGTGCGGCTCGAGGCGGTCGAGATCGACGGGGCGCTGGTGGGTGCGGTGGGCAAGGTGCTCGACGGCGCCCCGCTGATGCCGCCCCAGGTCGGCGGCCGCGTGATGTCGGTCCCCGAGTTCCGGGCCTGGTCACCGGCTGCCCGGCGTACGGCGACGGCCCTGCGCCAGGCCGCCGAGCAGCGCCGCGCGGTGTGCGTCGTGGGTGAGGACGGCGTCGGCAAGGCGACCACGGTCCGCCTCGTCGCCGCCCGCGCCTTCCCCGGCCGCAACCTCGTGCAGCTCGACCCCGAGGACGCGACGCCTGCGCGGGTCCGCACCGAGCTCACCCGGGGCCTGCCCGTGCTCGTCACCGACGCGCACACATTGAGCACCCGGCAGCTCCTCGCCCTCGCCGACAGCACCCGGGCCGGTCAGGAGAGGGCGGACGGCTGGCTGGCGCTGACCTTCCAGGGCCAGCCGCACGCCCTCGACGAGCACCTGGTCGCCTCCCGTCTGGCGATCCTCCCGGCCAGCCCGCTGCGCGACCGGCCCCAGGACATCGAGCTGGTCCTGCCCTCGATGCTCCGGCGGTACGCCGCGGGCCGCGACCTCCGGCTCAGCCCGGCCCTCGTCGACCGCCTCCGCCGCCAGCCCTGGCCGACGAACTTCCACGGTCTCGAGGCGGTGGTCGCCGAGATGGCCCGCAACGCCACCTCGCGGGTGCTCGACGTCGGCGACCTGCCGGACGCGTTCGGTGCGATCCTGCGGCGCCGGCTCACCCCGATGGAGTGGATGACCCGGTCCGCGATCGTCTCGGCACTGCAGGCCAACAACGGCAGCAAGGAGCTCGCTGCGGAGGCCCTGGGCATGTCCCGGGCGTCGATCTACCGCAAGATCAAGGCGTTCGGCATCAACCCGGACGACCTCTCCGCCGGCTGAGGCCACCGCAGCCTCCGGCGCCGACAACTGGCAGGCGCCTCAAGAAAGACACGAGGGTGCGGAAGGCTGAGGGGTTCCCTCCGCACCCCCTACCGGGGTGTGTCCGCCATCAACCGGTCGCACCGTCCGACACGGGGCTGCTGGGGGGAGCATGTGACCGCGGGAGGCACGACCGATGGTGGTGATGGTCACATTCTGTGGCTCGCGGCTCCCGCGCCACGTCTCAGTTTGAGACTCCACCGCGCGAGCACGGCCCGTCACGGCCGCACAACGAAGAAACCCCGGCCGAGGCCGGGGTTTCTTCAGAGAACCTGAAGCTTGCTCAGGAAGCGAGCACCTCGTCGAGGAGGGTCTCGGCCTTGTCCTCGTTGGTGTGCTCGGCGAGCGCGAGCTCGGAGACCAGGATCTGACGCGCCTTGGCCAGCATGCGCTTCTCGCCGGCGGAGAGGCCGCGGTCACGCTCACGGCGCCACAGGTCGCGGACGACCTCCGACACCTTCATCACGTCACCGGAGTGCAGCTTCTCGAGATTGGCCTTGTAGCGCCGCGACCAGTTGGTCGGCTCCTCGGTGTGCGGTGCACGCAGCACCTCGAAAACCCGGTCGAGGCCCTCCTTGTCGACGACGTCACGCACGCCGACCAGGTCCAGGTTGCACGCCGGCACGCGGACCACGAGGTCCTGCTGTGCGACGATCCGGAGGACCAGGTAGAGCTTGTCTTCGCCCTTGATGGTCCGGGTCTCGATGTTCTCGATCACGGCAGCGCCGTGGTTTGGGTAGACAACCGTTTCGCCGACGGTGAAAGTCATATGTGTTTGACCCCTTCCTAGGTGACCAGTCTAACACGACACGAAACGGTCGATCTCCTCGTTTCCGCAGGTCAGACGGGGTGTCAGGGGCTTGACAGACAGGTCTCCGTGTGGTTCTCGCAGGTGTTTTCGGCTGCGATCGGGCACGGACCCGCGAGTTCCCCACGAGCACGACCGACGTGGTCGATACTGCGCAGGTGAGATTCCGCAAGAACCCGGGCACCGCGGTCTCCCTCGTGCTCAGCGGGCACCCCCTGTTCTCCCTCCTGGTGGCGGTCGGGGTGGCCGCCGCCGCCGCGCTCTCGGGCCGCGCCTGGCGCGAGGTGGGCCTGGTGCTGGTCACCGTGCTCGTGGGCCGCCTGACCGCCGGTTGGCTCAACGACGTGGCCGACCGGGAGCGGGACATCGCCGTCGACCGGCAGGACAAGCCGATCGCGCGCGACTGGGTGCACCCGAGCACCGTCACCTTCACCGTCGCCTGCGCGACGCTGCTGCTGATCCCGCTGTCGGTCTCCAACGGCACCGTGGCCGGCGTCGCGTTCCTGGTCTCGGTGGTCGCCTCGTGGATGTACAACACCCGGATCAAGCTCGGCCCGCTCTCCTGGTTCCCCTGGGCGGTCAGCTTCGGCCTGCTGCCCACGTTCCTGTCGTACGGCGGCTGGGGCGGTGGCACCCACGGCGGCCCGCCGACCCCGCTGCTCACGGTGCTGACCGCGCTGCTCGGCATCGGGGTGCACGTGGCGCTCGCCCTCCCCGACCTCGTCGCCGACAACCGCAACGGCGTGAAGAGCCTGCCGATGGCCATCGCGCTCAAGACGGGAGCCGCCCGGCTGCTCTACCTCACCGTGGCCTACCTCCTCCTGGTCACGGCCGGCCTCGTCTACGTCGGTCTCACCGTCGGCCTGCGTGCCTGACCCTCGATTGCGGCGCTGCCCGGTTCCCCTAGAGTTGGCCGCGTGAACGCCACCACCTCGCGGCGCCTCGCCGCCGCCGCCGTGCTCCTGGCACTCCCCGCGCTGTCAGCCTGCGGGGTGAACTTCAAGGCCCAGACCGACCAGGTCTACACACCGGCCGAGGGCGTGAACAACCGCGAGGGCCAGGTCGACGTCCTCAACGCGCTCATCGTCTCGGACAGCGCGGGCAGCGGCCGCTTCGTCGCCGCGTTCTCCAACAACACCGACGGCGAGGAGACCCTCACCTCGGTCACGGGCCTCGGCGTGGACGAGCAGATCGACTTCGCGCTCGACGGCGGCGACTTCGCCGTCCCGGGCTACGGCTTCCTCCAGCTCGCCGACCCCGACGCGGGTGTGGTCAGCGCGCAGGGCGACCCGGTCAAGCCCGGCTACTTCGTGAAGATCCGGCTGCAGTTCTCCGACGCCGACCCGGTCGACCTCCAGGTCCCGGTCGTGTCCCCCGGCGAGGACTTCACGGACCTCGAGATCCCCAGCGCCACCTCTGACAGCTCGGGAGGCTGACCCGTGGCTGACGCGGCGTACACCCTGGTCCTGCTCCGGCACGGCGAGAGCGAGTGGAACGCGAAGAACCTGTTCACCGGATGGGTCGACGTCCCGCTCAACGACAAGGGCCGCGGTGAGGCCGCCCGCGGCGGTGAGCTGATCAAGGACGCCGGCGTGCTGCCCGACGTCCTGCACACCTCGGTGCTGCGCCGCGCGATCGTGACCGCGCAGCTCGCGCTCGACGCGTGCGACCGGCACTGGATCCCGGTGCGGCGGTCGTGGCGGCTCAACGAGCGCCACTACGGCGCCCTGCAGGGCAAGGACAAGAAGGCGACGATGGAGGAGTACGGCGAGGAGCAGTTCATGCTCTGGCGCCGCTCCTACGACACCCCGCCGCCGCGCATCGCCGACGACGACGAGTGGTCGCAGGTCGGGGAGCCCCGCTACGCCGACCTCGCCGACGAGATCGTCCCGCGCACCGAGTGCCTCAAGGACGTCCTCGAGCGCATGCTCCCCTACTGGTACGACGCGGTGGTGCCTGACCTGCGCGCCGGCCGGACCACCCTCGTGGCCGCCCACGGCAACAGCCTCCGGGCCCTGGTGAAGCACCTCGACGACATGTCCGAGGAGGCCGTCGTCGGGCTCAACATCCCCACCGGCATCCCGCTCGTCTACCGCCTCGACGCGAACCTCCGCCCGACCCAGCGCGGCGGCGAGTACCTCGACCCCGACGCCGCGGCCGACGCCATCAAGGCCGTCGCCAACCAGGGGCGCTAGCGGGGCGCAGTTTCCCAGGTGATGTCGGGTTTCTGGCACTTCCCACGGGTTACAACCCGTGGGAAGTGACAGAAACCCGAGGGGAGTACGCCGGCCGCCGACTCTCAGGCGGTCAGGCGGGACCCGAGGAACCTCAGGATCCGGTCCTCGTCGCCGACGAGCGAGAGGGCGGGCTGCACCGGGCGGGCCCGCTTCCAGAGCACCTTGAGCAGGAGGGCAGCCGGACCTTCGATGCGGTCGACGCCCTCGCGGCGGCCGATCGAGACGACCGGCGCGGTCGCGTCGGTGCCCAGCCAGGCCCGGCTGTCCGAGGGGCTCGACTGGGCGGGGATCGCTGCCCGGGGCGCCGGCTCGACGACCCACGACCGGTCGACGTCGGTGGCGCGCACCTCGATCGGGCGTTCCAGCGCCGCGGCGTACCCCCGGCTGTGCATGCGGTGCAGGAACACGGTGAGCGCCTCGTCGATCCCGTCGAGGGCGAGGTGCTGCGGCAGCCGCTCCTCGTGGTCGCCGGCGAGCGCGAGGTCGATGCCGTGCATGAGCGTCTCGTGGGTCTGCCGGCGCTGCCAGAAGCCGGCCACCCCGGCGCCGAACGCGAAGTTCCAGCACGGCTCCAGAGGGTCGGCACCGCGCAGCACGGTGTAGAGGTCCTCGGCCTTGCCGAGGTACCACTCCGAGACCCGGCGGGTCCGGTGCGACGACGGGTAGTCCTCCAGCTCGCCGCTCTCCCGGGAGGTCTCGACGACCGTGGCGGCCCAGGAGTGCACGTTGCCCAGGTGCGCGACGAGGTCGAGCACGCTCCAGTCAGGGCAGGACGGAACCGGCGCCTTCATGTGTGTCCGGTTGACGTGGTCGGCGAACCACTCCGCCGCCGAGGCGTACTCCTCGACGTAGTCGATGCCCGAACCGGCACGGAGCGCCGCATCCATGGACCAATCGTGGCACGTCGGGCCAGGAACGGGCAGGCTCTGCCGGAACCGGTCTCGTGGGGAACCCGTCAGTAGGGCATGGCCGACGGGATCTCGCCGGTCACGAGGTACACGACCCGGCGGGCCAGCGAGACGGCGTGGTCGGCGATCCGCTCGTAGTAGCGGCCGAGCAGCGCGATGTCGATCGCGGGCTCCACGCCGAACTCCCAGCTGTCCCCGAGCATCATCCGGAACGACCGGCGGCGCAGCTCGTCCATCTCCTCGTCGTCCTGCTCGAGCTGGCGGGCCGCATCGACGTCGCGCTCGGCGATGATCCTCGCGACCGCGCCGACCATGTCGGTGGCCACCTCGGCCATCCGGCGCAGCGTCGGCAGCATCGGCTCGGGCACGGCCACCTCGGGCACGCGCATCTGCGCGATCTTCGCGACGTGCACGCCGAGGTCGCCCATGCGCTCGAGGTCCGAGACCATCCGGACCGCGGCCACGAGCATCCGCAGGTCGCCGGCGACGGGCTGCTGGAGGGCGAGGAGCTCGAAGGACTTGTCCTCGATGTCCTCGCGGAGGCGGTCGATGTCGGCGTCGTCGGCGATCACCTTGTCGGCGATCTCGGCGTCGGCGGTGAGCAGGGCTTCGGTCGACAGACGCACGGCCTGCTGGACCAGCTGGGTCATCGACACGAGCTCGTCGACGATGGCGTCGAGCTGGTCGAAGTAGGCGGTACGCATGAGGCCAACACTGTCCGGTGGGTGGAAGCAGGCGTGCAACTGGCGGTGAACGGGCGGTGAACGACCGCGGAAAGGCCGCGGAAACAGCAGGTCAGACCCCTACGCCCGGGCGAACCTGGTTCGAATTCACCCCTACCATCGGTCACATGGACGCCGCGGCGCAAGGTGCGCTCTTCACCCTCCTGGGGGTGGTCATCGGCGCTGTCACCGCGCTCGCGTGGCGGATCAGTGAGCGCCAGATGCGCGGGAGCCGCGAGGCCACCGAGCCCGCCGACGCCGCGGTCTCCCCTGCGGTGACGACCGTGCTCAGCGCCCTGCGGTCCAGCACCCTGCTCCTCGACGAGAACGACACGGTCCTGCACGCCTCCGCACCGTCGTACGCCCTCGGCCTGGTCCGCGGCGGCGAGGTGCGCGTCCAGGAGCTGCTCGACCTGGTCAAGTCGGTACGCCGCGACGGGGAGATCCGGCAGAGCGAGCTCGAGGTCAGCCGGGGTGCCGGGCTGCCGCCGACCCACGTGTTCGTCCGCGTCGCGCCGCTGAGCACCCGGCTGACGCTGGTGCTCACCGAGGACCGCACCCGCGAGCGCCGGGTCGAGGCGATCCGGCGCGACTTCGTCGCCAACGTCAGCCACGAGCTCAAGACCCCGGTCGGCGCCCTCACCCTCCTCGCCGAGGCGGTGCAGGAGGCCGCTGACGACCAGGAGGCGGTCGCCCGCTTCGCCCAGCGGATGCAGACCGAGGCGACGAGGCTCAACCGGCTGGTCCAGCAGATCATCGAGCTGTCCCGGCTCCAGGACGACGACTCGGTCGAGCAGGTGCTCCCGGTCGACGTCGACCGCGTCGTCGAGCGCGCGATCGACACCAACGCGATCGAGGCGAAGGCCAAGGACATCGACGTGGTGTACGACGGTCAGCTCGGCCTCGAGGCCCTCGGCAACACCGACCAGCTGACCCTGGCGCTGAGCAACCTGGTGGCCAACGCGGTCGCGTACTCCCCCGACCACAGCCAGGTGATCGTCTCCGCGCTCCGCTCGGAGCTGATGATCGACATCACCGTCACCGACTCGGGCATCGGCATCCCGCGCCACGAGCTGGACCGGATCTTCGAGCGGTTCTACCGCGTCGACCCGGCCCGGCACCGCTCCACCGGCGGCACCGGCCTCGGCCTGTCGATCGTGAAGCACGTCGCGGCCTCGCACGGGGGCGAGGTCACCGTCTGGTCGGAGGAGGGCAGCGGCTCCAGCTTCACGCTGCGCGTGCCCCGCCGTACCACCGCGACCGAGGACGCCCACGTCAACGGCGTCGAGGTCCCCACTGACCCCGAGGCGGCACTCGCCGCCGACCGGACCCTTGAGGAGAAGAAGTGACACGCGTGCTCGTCGTCGAGGACGAAGAGAGCTACAGCGATGCCCTGGCGTACGTCCTGCGCAAGGAAGGCTTCGAGGTCGCCGTCGTCGGCGACGGCGAGGCTGCGCTCGAGGAGTTCGAGCGCGCCGGCGCCGACATCGTGCTGCTCGACCTGATGCTCCCCAAGCTGCCGGGCACCGAGGTGTGCCGGCGGATCCGCCAGACCTCCAACGTCCCCGTGATCATGGTCAGCGCCAAGGACGACGAGGTCGACAAGGTCGTCGGCCTCGAGCTCGGGGCGGACGACTACGTCACCAAGCCGTACTCCCCACGCGAGCTCCTGGCCCGCATCCGGGCCGTGCTGCGCCGAGGCGCCGACGTCGACCTGTCGCCCGCGACCCTCGAGGCCGGCCCGGTGCGGATGGACGTCGAGCGCCACTCGGTGACCGTCGGCGGCTCCGACACGGCGCTGCCGCTCAAGGAGTTCGAGCTCCTCGAGCTGCTGCTCCGCAACGCCGGCCGGGTGCTGACCCGGGGCCAGCTCATCGACCGCGTCTGGGGCACCGACTACGTCGGCGACACCAAGACCCTCGACGTCCACGTCAAGCGCCTCCGGGCCAAGATCGAGCCCGACCCCGGCAACCCCGTCCACCTCGTCACCGTCCGCGGCCTGGGCTACAAGTTCGAGCCCTGATCGGCGCCGCGGGACGTCATACCCAGCGGCTGTCATAGGCACCGGAACGTATGACGTCCCTGAGCCCGCCGCCGGGACGTCATACCCAGCGGCTGTCATAGGCACCACAACGTATGACGTCCCCTGGCGCTCAGGAGTCGGCGGGCGGCTGGCCGGCCTCGAGCCAGCCGCGGAAGGCCTCGAGGTTCGCGAGCGACTCGCCGCGCGAGACCCGCCACTCGTACTCCTTGCGGATCGAGGTCCCGAAGCCCAGCTCCAGCAGGGTGTTGAACGACTCGTCGGCGTAGGTCAGCACCGCGCCGAGCAGCCGGTCCACCTCGTCGGGCGTCACCGAGGCCAGCGGCAGCCGGCCGTCGAGGTAGATGTCGCCGAGGTGGTCGAGGGCGAACGAGACCCCGAAGAGCTTGAGGTTGCGCTCGAGCATCCAGCGGTACACGCGCTCGTGGTTCTCGTCGACGTGCCGTGCGACGAAGGCGTGCACGGCGAAGGAGTGCTCGCCGACGTCGAGCCGGCACGGCGTCTGCAGCTTGCGCTCGCCGGGCAGCGTGACGCTGAACATCCCGTGCCGGAGCTCCTCCCACTCGAGGTCGCTGTCCTCGAGGGTCGCCCGGACCGTCTCGATCGCGGTCTCGCGGTCCGTCACAGGCGCACAGCCCGCTGACCGGACTCGAGCCGCAGCGACGCCGCTGCCCTCCGGTAGACCTCGAGGGTGTGGTCGGCGGTCCGCTCCCACGCGAAGTCCTGTGCGTGGCGGGCGGCGGCGCGCCCCAGCCGGTCGCGGTACGCCGGGTGGGCGAGGACCTTGGCCATCGCGGTCGCGTAGTCGGCGGGATCGTGGCCCTCCACGAGGAGACCGGTCACTCCGTCGCGTACGGCGGTGGTGAGACCGCCCACGGCCGCGGCGACCACCGGGGTGCCGACGGCAGCGGCCTCGATGGCCACCAGCCCGAAGGACTCGTTGTAGCTGGGCACGCACACCAGCGACGCCGCGGCGTACCAGTCGACGAGGCGGTCCCGCTCGACAGGCGGCACGAAGCGGACGACGTCGCTGATGCCGAGCGACGTGGCGAGGCGCGGCGACCGAGTCGGGGTGCTCGAGGCCGGAGCCGGAGGGCCCACCGACGATCGGCACCACCAGGCGCGGGCGCAAGGAGGGGTCGCGCTCGAGCATGATCGCGACGGCCTTGAGCAGGACGTCGGGAGCCTTGAGCGGCTGGAGCCGGCCGACGAACATCGGCACGAGGGCGTCGCGCGGGATGCCGAGGAGGTCGCGGGCGGCGGCCTGGTCGCGGACGGCGAAGGTGTCGAGGTCCACGCCGGGGTGCACGACCTCGACGCGGGTCGGGTCGGCGCCGTACAGCGACACCAGCTGCCGCGCCTCGTGCTCGGTGTTGGCGACCAGCATGTCGGCGGCCTCGACGACCTGCTCCTCGCCGAGGAGACGGGCGGCGGGCTCGGGGCGGTCGCCCTCGGCCAGCTGGTCGTTCTTCACCTTCGCCATGGTGTGCATCGTGTGCACCAGCGGCACCGTCCACCGGTCCCGCAGCAGCGCGCCGACCTGGCCGGAGAGCCAGTAGTGGGAGTGGATGAGGTCGAACCAGCCCTGCTCGTGGCCGGCCTCGGCGCGCAGCAGCTCGCGGGCGAACGTGCACATCTGGCCGGGGAGCTCGTCCTTGACGAGGCCTTCGTAGGGTCCGGCGGACACGTGGTGCACCCGGACACCCGGGGAAACGTCGACGACGCTCGGCACCCGCGAGGAGGTGGCGCGCGTGTAGATCTCGACGGCCAGGTCGCGCTCGGCGAGCCGGCGGGAGAGCTCGAGGACGTAGACGTTCATGCCGCCCGCGTCACCCGTGCCCGGCTGGTCGAGCGGGGACGTGTGCAGGGAGACCATCGCGACGCGGTGCAGCGCCTCGGACCCGGCGGCACCGGGCAGCAGCAGATCGGACACAGACACCTCCAGATCCACAACCGGCGGACACCCCGCGGTATTTCCTGCCCCCGGGAGCGTCCCCACCGCCCCGAACGCCGAACCCACCACGATCCCCCACCCCGAACGCCGAGTCGGGAGATCCGGGCAAAGAGGTCTTCACCCAGATCTCCCGACTCGGCGGTGGGATCAGCCGTAGAAGGCGGCGGCGACGGCGAGCACCAGGGTGACGGCCGAGATCGCGAGGGAGGTCTTGCCCAGCGCGGTCACCGACCCGTCCGGACCCCGGGCCGCGAGCGCGCAGGCGGCGGAGCCGGCGGCGAGCACGGCCGGCAGCCCGGCCCAGAAGACGACGAGGCTGAGCACGCCGACGACGGCCAGCACGATGGCCCGGGTCCCCGGTGCCTTGTCCGGCTCGGTCCGGACGGCAAGGCCGAAGACGAGGGCGGCGACGACCAGGATCACGGCGACCACGGGCAGGTACTGCATGAGGCTGTCGGACTGCTCGTGGTCGTCATTGCCCGTCACGTCCCAGAACGTGCCGAGGGCGGTGAGCACGATCGACACCCCGATGCCCAGGGCAGCGAAGAGGGAGCGGCCGGCGGTGGTGGTCTGGTTCTCGGCGTAGGTGGTCATGGTTCCTCCTGTGGGTCCCCGATCCGTCGTCGGGCAGCTCCACGATCGGCGTACGAGCGCGGTGCCGGGAGTGGTCGCCGTCCCCACGGATCGGGCGGTCTGCCCGGGTCGACCGGGACAGCGAACCCATGACAGTGCGCCCGGGCGGGGCCAGACTCGGGACATGGGGCACGAAGGCGCAGACGACAGGACGGACCGTCGCCGCCGCGCCTGGGCCCTCGTCGTGTTCGCGGTGGTCGTCGTCGCCCAGGTGGGCTACGTCCTGGTCAACCAGGGCGTCCCTGCCGGCCCGCCGCTCGAGCACACCCCGCGCGTCGAGCGCACGGAGGTCCTCGGCGTCCTGATCACCGCGGCTCTCGGTCTGGTCCTGTGCTGGCTGCGCCCCCGCAACGCCGTGGGCTGGCTGGTCAGCCTGAGCGGCGCATCACTGGTCCTCTGCGACCTCGGGCAGTCGTACGGCGCGCGCGCCTTCGCCCTTCCGGAGGACGGCCTGCCGCTCGGCGCGCTGGCCCTGTCGCTCTCGGCACCGCTGTGGATCGGCACGGTGTTCATCCCGGTCAGCGTGCTGCTGGTGCGCTACCCCACCGGCGTCGTCGTCGGCCGGTGGACCAAGCGTTTCGACAAGGCGGCGTGGGCCGCCTTCGCGCTGATCTACGTCGGCTACGCCGGGTCCGACGGAGCGGTGAGCGACGAGGTGACGGGCGGCGAGTCCCCGATCCACCTGCCCGAGCTGGTCGGGGGGCCGATGGTGATCCTCGGGGGCATCCTGCTGCTCGGCGCCACGGCCCTCATCCTCGGCAGCTCCATCGTCCGGGCCCGCCGCAGCGACCCGCGCGAGCGCGCCGCCCTGCTGCTCCTGCTGGTCACCGCGTTGGTGAGTGCGCTGCTCATCTTCTTCGGCTCCAACGAGGTCCTCGGCACGGTCTCCTACCTCGGCGTGCTCGTCGCGATCGCCGTCGGCGTGCTCCGCTACAACGCGCTGGGCATCGAGATCGTGGTCCGCCGCACGCTGCTCTACGTCGCGCTGACCGGGCTCGTGCTCGTCGCCTTCGTCGGCGTCACGGCCGGTCTCGCCCTGCTGGTCCCCGCCGGGCCCACGCCCCAGCTGATCGCGGCGGCGCTCATCGCGGTCGGGCTGATGCCGGCGCGCGAGCGGCTCCAGCAGCTCGTCGACCGGTTGCTCTACGGCGAGCGCGAGGACCCGGCCGTGACGCTGCGGCGGCTCGGCGACTCCATGGGCAGCACGCCCTCGGAGGGCCTGCTCGTCGCCGTCACGGCCAACCTCACCGAGGCACTGCGCCTCGACGGGGCCGAGGTGGTCTCGTCGGAGGGCGACGTGGTCGCCACCTGGGGCCGCCCGGACCGGACGACCGCGCTGCCGCTCACCTTCGCCGGCGAGGCCCTCGGCGAGCTCAGGGTGGGCACGCGTCGCGGCGAGCCCCTCACCCGCGCCGACCGGACGCTGCTCGACACCGTCACCCCGCTCATCGCGGCAGTCGTGCACGCCGTCGCCCTCGCCGACGACCTGGCCGAGGAGCGCAACCGCGTCCTCGCCGCCACCGACACCGAGCGGAGCCGGCTCCGTCAGGAGCTGCACGACGGCCTCGGCCCGTCGCTCACCGGCATCGGTCTCGGCCTCGAGGCCGCGCAGAGCGGCGCCCTCGCCGACGACCCGCGGGCGGCGGCGCTGCTGGCGCGGCTCCGCAGCGAGGTCACCGCGGCACTGGAGGAGACGCGGCGCATCATCGACGACCTCCGGCCCGTCTCCCTCGACGACACCGACCTGGTGACCGCCATCAGGCGCCGCAGCCACGCCGCCGGGGCCTCGGGGCTGACCGTCACCGTCCTGGTCCCGCGCAGCCTCCCGCGCCTCGCGCCCGACCTCGAGACGGCCGCCTTCCGGATCTTCGAGGAGGCGCTCACCAACGTGGTCAGGCACGCCCGGGCCTCGCACTGCCAGGTGCGCCTCGAGGCCGACGACGCTCTCCGGCTCACCGTGGAGGACGACGGGATCGGCCTGCAGGGCTCCCCCACCGACGCCGGGGTCGGCCTCTGGTCGATGGGCGACCGCGCCGAGCGCCTCGGCGGCACCGTGGTCCTCACCCCGCTCGAGCCCGGCACCCGGGTCGAGGCCGTGCTGCCCCTCCACGCCGTCGCCCGCCGGGCCCCGGACACCCCGAGGACCCCCGCATGAGCGAGCACGCACCGATCCGTGTGGTCGTGGCCGACGACCACCCGATGGTGCGCTACGGCATCGCGGCCGTGCTCGAGAGCGTCCCGGAGGTCGAGCTCGTCGGCGAGGCGTCCGACGGGGACGAGCTGCTGACCGTCGTACGCCGGGAGGGGCCGGGCGTCGTGCTGACCGACCTGTCGATGCCGGGCCGGTCGGGGCTCGACGCGATCCGCCTCCTGTCCGCGGCCCACCCCGACGTCGGCGTGCTGGTGCTGACGATGCACGCCGACGACGCCTCCGTGCTGGCGGCGCTGCGGGCCGGCGCTCGCGGCTACCTCATCAAGGGGGCCGACCGGGCCGAGCTGGTGCGGGCGATCGTGTCGGTGGCCGAGGGCGAGGCGGTCTACGGAGCACCGATCGCCGGGCGCATCGTCGACCTGCTGTCGGGGGCGCCGGACGCCCCGTCGTTCCCCGACCTGACCGGACGGGAGCGCGACGTGCTCGACCTGCTCGCGGTGGGCCTGCGCAACCACGCGATCGCGGAGCAGCTCGGGCTGAGCGAGAAGACGGTCCGCAACCACGTCTCCAACGTGCTGCTCAAGCTCCAGGTGCCGGACCGCACCGCGGCTGCGCTCAAGGCCCGCGACGCCGGGCTCGGAGGCTGAGCCGAGCCGGCGCGACCGTCGTCTACGTCCCGACAGGTCGCACCGACCCGGCGATCAGGCACCCACCCCGTGGAGGTTCTTGGCGGTCGGCGACGTCGGGACCGAGCCGGGGTCGGGGTTCGTCCCGAGCAGCCGGTCCGCGGTGTTCGCCGTGGTGACCGTGAGCCAGTAGTTCTCGTTCTTGAAGTGGTGCAGCCGGTGGTGCTTGTAGACCGCCTTGAACATCCGGCGCCGCGGCTTGTAGTCGCTGTGGATGAGGTAGTGGGTCCACTCGTAGAGCATCCCGGCCAGCCCCATCGTGAAGACGAAGGTCAGCGCCTGCCCGACGCGTGGGAAGAGCAGCAGCGGCAGGACCGGAGTCGCGACCATGAGACCGATCATCGTCTGCCAGGGGATGAACACCAAGGGGACATCCCGAGGATCGGCGTGGTGTTCACGGTGCTTGCGCGCCAGGAGCGTGTCGACCGTGACCCGGCCCCACCTCCGCGGACGCCAGTGCAGCACGAAGACGTGGATGACCCACTCGATGACCGGGAACAGCGCCACGAAGACCAGCGGGGCCCACAGGTCGCTCAGCCGCCAGTCGCCGACCACGACCCGCGCGGTCAGGGAGCCGAGGAGGATCGTCGCCATCATCCAGGGCGACGGGTGCTTCAGGAACTCCCCGAAGGCCTGTCCGAGCGACTGCTGCCGCCTCCGGGTGCCTGTCAGGTTCTCGGTGGTGGTCATTCGACGGCCTCCAGCAGGTCGATGGCGGTGATGAGGGAGCGGGTGGCCGGGCCCAGCAGGTCCCCGGCCCGGGTGCGCGCCAGATCGGCGTCGCCTGCGTCCACGGCGTCGGCGAGCGCGGCGTACCGCTCGACCTGGTCGACCTCCTCGGCCATCAGCGTGGCGAGGGCGTCGAGCGTGGGTTCGTAGGCGGCACGCAGGCTGTTGAACATCAGACGGAAGGCGATGGAGTCGGCGGCGTCGACCACGACCTCCCAGTAGTCGAGCGCGATGCGCTGACGCTCGACGACGTCGTCGGTGGCGGCGAGGGCCGCGACCCGTTCCCGCAGGAGTACGGCGGTCGGGCCGCCGCCCCGGGCAGCCGCGAGCGAGGCGACCTCCGGGCCGATGGCGAGGCGGGCCTCGAGGATGCTGCGGGCCACGGCGACGTCGAGCTCGCCGCCCTGGACGAGCAGCTGGGGCAGCAGGTCGAAGCCGCCCCGGCGCCGGAAGTCGCGGACCGTGGTGGCGTCGCCCTGGCGGACCTCGACGAGGCCGGCGTGGGAGAGGCGCTGCAGGGCTTCGCGGACGACGGGCCGCGAGACGCCGAGCACCTCGGAGAGCTTCCGCTCGGAAGGCAGCGCGTCACCGGGGACGAGCCCGGTCACCTCGCTCAGCAGCTGGTCGAAGACGTCGTCAGCGGCTGAGCGTCGCTGGATCGGCTGGAGGGGCATGACCCCAGGGTGCCCGGACGCGGACTGGTGGTCAAGTGGTCTGACCAGTGATCAGCGTCTCCCGACCACCGCGAACATCGTCACCGACAGGAAGGCTTCGCCCCGGTCGGTGGCCTCGAGCAGCTCCTGCACGATCGTGTCGAGCTCCTCCTGCGTGACGTCGCCGGACTCGACCGCGAAGGCGCCGTTGGTCGTGAAGACCTTCGCGTCGCGGGTCATCTCGTCGGGCATGACGAGGGCCGCGGAGCCGATGTCGGGGTCGACGGCCAGGCCGGCACGGAGCAGCTGGCCGCGGAGGAGTCGGCCGGCGAACGGGTTGGCCATCCGGCCCCACGACGAGACGTTGTAGCGATGGATCACGTCGGGGTCGCCCGGCGAGGTGACCACGGTCCCCCAGTCCGAGTCGACGATGACCGCGCGGCCCCCGGGGGCGAGCACCCGGGCCACCTCGCGGGCCGCGCCGGGTGCGTCGTCGAGGTGCTGCCACACCCGCTCGCAGCGGAGGACGTCGACACTGCCGTCCTCGAACGGCAGCGAGAGCGCGTCGCCGTCGACGAACTCGGCACTGGTGCCCGCGGCCCGCTCCTCGGCGACCGCCCGGAGGCCCGGGTGCGGCTCGATGCCGACGGCGCGGCCCTCGGCTCCGACGAGCGCCGCGAACCGGCGTACCTCTGCGCCCGTGCCGCACCCGACGTCCACGGCGGTCTCGCCCGGCTGCGGGTCGAGCGCCGCCATGGTCCAGTCACGCAGCCGGGCGACCGCGGGGTTGAGCTCCTGGAGGTCGAGCACGAAGATCAGCCCGGCCAGCTCGCCGTCCGGGTCCGTCGCGACGTGGCTACGGCGGAACGAGGTCGGCGACATCTTCAGGTCGGGCAGGACGTCGCCCGGAGTGCCCTCAGACGTCATGAGGGCATGATGCGGCCTCCCACAGCCGACGTACAGGGACCACCGGACCGGTGGTCTGACAGACTCGGCCGCGTGCGGACGATCGGACTCGTGGGCGGGATGAGCTGGGAGAGCTCGGCGGAGTACTACAAGCTGCTGAACACCGGCGTGGAGGATCGACTCGGGGGCCTGCACTCGGCGCGGCTGGTGCTCAGCTCGGTCGAGTTCGCGGAGCTGACCGACCTGCAGCGCGCCGACCAGTGGGACGACGTCGCCGCGATCCTGGCGAAGGCCGCGGCCGGGGTCGAGGCCGCCGGCGCCGAGATGCTGCTGCTCTGCACCACGTCCTTCCACATGGTCGCCGACCAGGTCGAGGCCGCCGTCGGCATCCCCGTGCTGCACCTCGCCGACGTCGTCGCCGAGCAGGTGAAGGCGCAGGACCTCGAGACCGTCGGGTTCCTCGGCACCGCGTTCGCGATGAGCCGCCCGTTCTTCACCGACCGGCTCGCGTCGCACGGCCTCACCGTCGTCACCCCGGCTGAGGAGCACCACGACACGATCAACCGGATCGTGTACGACGAGCTCGTGCACGGCCGTGTCCTGGACACCTCGCGGCGCACCGTCGTCGGCCTGATGGAGCAGCTCTGGGACGGCGGCGCCGAGGGCGTGATCCTCGGCTGCACCGAGCTCGAGGCCCTCATCAAGCAGCCCGACTCGGACCTCCCCCTCTTCCCGTGCACCACCCTCCACGTCCAGGCCGCCCTGGACGCCGCCCTCGCCTGAAACACCGATTCGTCTGCGGTCGCCCCGCGGGGAGTATTGATCCTCCGCTAGACGAATCGGGGTTATCGGTGCGGTTCACCGGGCAAGCGTGACTGTGACCCGGGTCACCAAGCACGCCCGGCGGGCTTGAGGGAGCACACATGTCCACGGACACGCCGACCACGGCACCGTCGCAGAGACGCGACCGGACGCACTGGCTCTACATCGCGGTGATCGTCGCCGTCATCCTGGGCGTCCTCACCGGCTTCGTCTTCGGTGACTCGGCGACGAAGCTCGAGCCGCTGGGCACCGGCTTCGTGAACCTGATCAAGATGATGATCTCGCCGGTCATCTTCTGCACGATCGTGCTGGGTGTCGGATCGGTCGCGAGTGCGGCGAAGGTGGGCAAGGTCGGTGGCCTCGCCCTCGGCTACTTCCTCGTGATGTCGACGTTCGCCCTGACCATCGGCCTCGTCGTCGGCAACCTGATCCACCCCGGTGAGGGGCTGCAGCTCACCGACGAGCTGGCCAAGTCCGGTCAGGCGCAGGCTGCCGAGGCCGGGTCGACGAGCGAGTTCCTCCTCGGCATCGTCCCCACCACGCTGTTCTCCGCGCTCACCGACGGCGAGGTGCTGCAGACCCTGCTCGTGGCGCTCCTCGTCGGGTTCGCGCTCCAGGCCATGGGCAGGGCCGGCGAGCCGGTGCTCCGGGGCATGGCCCACCTCCAGCGGGTGGTGTTCAAGGTGCTGGCGATGATCATGTGGGTGGCTCCGATCGGAGCCTTCGGCGCGATGGCGGCCGTCGTCGGCGCCACCGGGTGGGACGCGATCAAGAGCCTGGCGACGGTGATGATCGCCTTCTACGTCACGTGCCTGCTGTTCGTCGGCGTCGTGCTCGGCCTCGTGCTGCGGCTGACCGCCGGGATCAACCTGCTCTCGCTGCTGAAGTACCTCGGTCGCGAGTTCCTGCTCATCCTCTCGACGTCGTCCTCCGAGTCGGCGCTGCCGCGGCTCATCGCCAAGATGGAGCACGCGGGCGTCGACAAGACGACGGTCGGCGTCGTCGTGCCGACCGGCTACTCGTTCAACCTCGACGGCACCGCGATCTACCTGACCATGGCCACGCTGTTCATCGGCGAGGCCATGGGCGACCCGCTAGCATCGGCCAGCAGATCGGCCTGCTGGTGTTCATGGTCATCGCGTCGAAGGGCGCCGCCGGCGTCACCGGCGCCGGCCTGGCCACCCTCGCGGGCGGCCTGGCGTCCCACCGCCCCGACCTGCTCGACGGCGTCGGCCTCATCGTCGGCATCGACCGCTTCATGTCCGAGGCGCGTGCCCTGACCAACTTCGCCGGCAACTCCGTCGCCACCGTGGTGATCGGCCACTGGACCGACACCCTCGACAAGGAACGCATGGAGCACGTCCTTGCCGGCGACGAGCCCTTCGACGAGAGCACCATGCTCGACACCCACGAGTCCGAGGCCGACAGGGAGTCGGCCCCGGCCCCGTGAGTGGTCAGCCCTCCGCGGTGACGCGGTCGTGGCGGAGCGAGGAGCTCCGGGTCTCCTTCGCCGCGAGTACGGCGACCACGGTGATCAGCGAGGCGATCGAGACGTAGATCGACACGGCGGTCGTGTTCTTCTCGGCCGCGGACCCGAGCAGCCACACCGCGATGATCGGGGCCAGGGCGCCGGCGAAGATCGAGGCGAGCTGGTAGCCCAAGGACGCCCCGGTGTACCGCACCGACGTACCGAACAGCTCGGAGAAGAACGCCGCCTGCGGTGCGTACATGAACGAGTGCAGAACCAGGCCGACCACGACCGCGAGGGTGACCTGCGGGCCGGACATGGTCTCGATGAGCCCGAAGAAGAACCACGACCAGACGCCGACACCGATGGCACCGACCAGGTACAGCGGGCGGCGACCGACTCGGTCGGACAGGGCGCCGATGAGCGGGATCGCCGCGAACTGCACGGCCGCACCGATGATCAGCGCGGTGAGCACGACGTCCGTGCCCTTCTCGAGGTAGGTCTTCACGAACGTGATCACGATGACGGTGAAGATGTAGTACGAGATGTTCTCCGCCATCCGCATGCCCATCGCGATCGCGACCTCACGCGGGTAGCGCCTCAGCACCTCGAGGATCGGCAGGTGCTGCTTCACGTCGCCCTTCTGCTCCTCGAGCTCGGCCTTCGTCTCGGCGAAGATCGGCGACTCCTCGAGCGTCAGCCGCACCCACAGGCCGATCATCACGATCACGCCGGAGAGCAGGAACGGGATCCGCCAGCCCCACGCCTCGAACGTCGCGTCGGTCTGGAAGGCCGCGAGCACCCACAGCACACCGGTCGCGAGCAGGTTGCCCAGCGGGACACCGGCCTGCGGCCACGAGGTCCAGAAGCCGCGACGCTCGGGGTCGCCGTGCTCGGCGGCCATGAGGACGGCCCCGCCCCACTCGCCGCCGACCGCGAAGCCCTGCACCAGACGGCAGACCAGGAGCAGGACCGGCGCGGCCACGCCGATCGCGGCGTACGTCGGCAGCAGGCCGATCGCCACGGTCGCGAGCCCCATCAGGAGCAGCGAGACGACGAGCATCTTCTTGCGCCCGACACGGTCGCCGAAGTGGCCGAAGACCACGCCACCCAGGGGACGTGCGACGAACCCGAGGGCGTAGGTGCCGAACGCCAGCAGCGTCGCGGTGATCGGCTTCGACTCGGGGAAGAACAGGGTGCCGAAGACGAGCGCGGCGGCGGAGCCGTAGAGGAAGAAGTCGTACCACTCCACGGCGGTGCCGATCAGGCTCGCGAACACCACCTTGGCGATCGGCGAGCGCGGCTTGTCCGGCGGCAGCGCGGTCGTGCCGCCCTGGGTCTCCTGCATGGTCATGTCATTCCCTTTCATTGGGCGGTCCAGCCGCCGTCGAGCACGAGTGAGGTCCCGGTCACCGAGTCGGTGCCAGGGCCACAGAGGTAGGACACGGCGTGCGCCACCTCGGTCGGTTCCACGAGCCGGCGTACCGGCGTCCGGGCCAGGAGCACCTCGTCGAGCACCTGGTCCTCGTCCATCCCGTGCGCCTCGGCCTGCGACGCGAGCTGGCCCTCCACCAACGGCGTGCGCACGTAGCCCGGGGCGACGGTGTTGCTGGTGACGCCCCGGCCGGCGGCCTCGAGCGCGATCACCTTGGAAAGTCCTTCGAGGCCGTGCTTCGCGCTGACGTACGCCGCCTTGTACGCCGAGGCGCGGTGGCCGTGGACGGAGGAGACGTGCACGAGGCGTCCCCACCCGCGGTCGTACATCCCCGGCAGCACCGCCCGGGCGAACCGGAACGGCGCCTCGAGCAGCACGGCCTGGATCAGCCGCCACCGCGCGGGGTCGAAGTCCTCGACGGCCGCGACGTGCTGGAGCCCGGCGTTGTTGACGAGGACGTCGATGTCGCTGAGCGGGAGGTCGTCGATCACGGACGGGTCGCCGAGGTCGGCCACGAGGGCCTCCCCGTCCACCTCGTCGGCGACAGCCTTGGCTCCGGCCGCGTCGCGGTCGAGGACGAGCACGTGCGCACCGTCCTCGTGGAGCCGGTGAGCGGCGGCGCGGCCGATGCCGCTGGCGGCGCCGGTGACCAGCGCTGTGCGGCCCTGGAGTCTGGACGAATCGGACATGACCGCGACGCTACGCGGGGCGGCAGTCACCCTCCATGTGCTCCGAGCACACAGTCAGCGCAGACTTATGTGCCAAGACGCCACATCCGCAGGGCGAGCTGTTGCTCCAGCGCCCGGTCCGGCTCGCGCCAGCCGTCGCCCAGCAGGGTGCCGACGCGTTCCAGTCGCTGGGTCACGGTGTTCGCGTGGACGTGGAGGCGCCGGGCGGCCTCCGCGAGAGAGCCACCGGCCCCGAACCACGCCTCGAGGGTGCCGGCCAGGTCGGTCCCCCGCTTCTCGTCGTACTCCAGGACCGGACCGATCGTGGACCGCACGAAGTCCTCCAGCTCAGCAGGTCCGTTGTGACCCAGGAGCAGGCGCGCCACCCCGAGCCCGGTCTCGTCACTGGCCTCCCCCACCCGGCCCAGGGTGAGCAGGGTCCGCAGCACGCCGGTCGCCTCCCGGCCCGCAGCCGCGACCCCCGCGGCGCCCTTGGCCGCCGCCGCGACGCCGACCGTGACCGGTCCGCCGTCGACCGCACCGAGCCTGGTGGCCAACGACTGCCCCAGGGCGACCGGGTCCCCGTGGGCGACCACCGCCACCGCTCGGTCGTCGTGCAGTCCTCCCAGCCCGCCGTGCTCCGAGGCGAACGTCGCGGTCGACTGGGCGACCCGGCGGCGGTCGGCAGCGAGGTCGGAGGCGGTGGCGGCGACCAGCACCACGGTCGGCTCGTCGAGGTCGAGCTGCGACCCGCCGAGCCCTCGCGTGCGCGGCCGGTCGACCCCGCGACCGGCGAGCAGGTCGGCCAGCAGGTCACCGCGTAGCCGGTCCTCGGCGTCGGCCACGGAACGGCTGAAGAGCATGAGCAGCGCGGTCACCATGGCCCCACGCTCGAGGGTCCGCCGCTCACTGAGGTCGAGCTGGTCGGGCCCGCGGAGCACGAGCGTGCCGAGGTGCTCAGCGCCGGCCAGGGCGGCCGCCACCCAGGCGCCGTCCTCTGCCCGGACCGCGCGACCGGAGCCGGTGGCCTCCTCGACCGCGCCGGCGAGCTCCTCCGGCGTCGTGTCGTGCACGGCGACCTCGCCACCCAGCACCTCGCCGAGCGCGGTCGCCAGGTCGCCGACGTCGCCACCGAGGAGCAGCACCGAGGTGAGCCGGTCGTGCGCGGCGGCGGCTGCCGAGACGGCGGAGGTCTGCTCGGCCAGCCGCTGGTTGGTCTCGTCGAGCTCGGCGAACAACCGGGCGTTCTCGAGCGCCACCGCGGCGTGGGCCGCGAAGGACGTGAGCAGGGTGACCTCGGTGGCGGGGAACGCGCGCACCGTCCGGTGGGTCGCCAGCAGCGCCCCGATCACCTGGCCCTCGACGATGAGCGGGACCCCGAGGATGGCTCGGATGCCCTCGTCGTCGACGGCGTGGTCGATGTAATCGCGGTGCTTGAAACGGGCGTCGTTCTGGTAGTCGTCGGTGTGGTACGGCGCTCCCGTCTGGGCCACCAGCCCGAGCAGACCTGTGCCGAGCGGGAGCCGGAGGTTGCGGAACTCGGCCGAGATGGACCCGTCGGTCACCCTCATGAACGACGCACCCTCGGCCTCGTCGTTGAGCGACAGGTAGGTCATGTCGGCACTGAGGAGCTGTCGGGCCCGGCGCACGATCGCGGTCAGGATCGTGTCGACGTCCCTGATCGCGATGAGGTCGTTCGCGGTCTCGTACAGCGCCGTCAGCTGGGCCTCCCGGCTGTGCTGCCGCTCGATCTGCTCGCGAAGCCGGACCGCCATGTCCCGCTGCCGCCGGAGCTCGTCGAGCTCCGCCTCGGACGCCCCCGCCCGCGCGGCCTCCTCGACGATCCGGTCCAGAGCCGACTCCGGGGCCCCTGCGTACAGCAGGTCCAAGAACGTCTCCTCCGCCATGACCTCAACCTAGGCGCAGCCCCAGTCGGACGTGCAGCCTGCTGCGATCCGCAGGCCGTCAGACGTCGAGACGCAAGGCTGCACGTCGAAGTGGGGCTGTGGAGAGTCGAAGCGCGCGGGCGGTCGGAGCAACGACACTGCGAGGGTGCACCCCGTCGACGCCCTCGCCCGCCTGGGTGGCGTCGCACGGTTGTCCGACCTCGTGCGGCTGACGACACGCGACCGGGTCCGGGGAGCCTGCCGGAACGGTCTGGTCGTCAAGGTAGGCCGGGGGCGGTACGCCCTGCCCACGGCCTCGGCCGGCCTCAAGGCTGCCGCCAGCCTGTCGGGCCACGCGTCGCACCGAAGCGCTGCCGCCGCCCACGGCTGGGAGATCGGGACGCAACCTGAGCAGCCCGAGGTGGTCGTCCCGCGCAACCGGAAGGTCGAGCCGCACCGACGGCACGGCGTGGACCTGAGGTGGCGGGACCTCGATCCCCACGAGAAGGACGGGCTGGTGACGTCGAAGCACCGGACGGTCATCGACTGCGCGAAGGACCTGCCGTTCACCGAGGCCCTCGCCGTCGCCGACTCGGCCCTGCGGCACGGCGACGTCGACCTCGACGAGCTCGCACGCCTGGCACACCGGCTGCCCTCGACCGGCCGGGCGCAAGGGCTGCGGGTCGTCGAGCACGCCAGCCCGCTCGCCGACAACCCGTTCGAGTCGATGCTCCGCGCCCTCGCCCTCGACGTCCCGGGCCTGGAGGTGCGGCCCCAGGTCTGGATCGAGGAGCTCGGTTTCCGTGGCCGCCCGGACCTCGTGGACGTGACGCGCAGGATCGTCATCGAGGCCGAGTCGTTCGAGTTCCATGGCAAGCGCCGGGCGCTCAAGCACGACTGCGAGCGCTACACAGGACTCACGGTGCGTGGGTGGACGGTGGTCCGCTTCGCCTGGGAGCACGTGATGTTCGAGCAGGACTACGTCAGGCAGGCGCTGCTTGCACTGGTGGGTCACCCAGACGGACGTGCAGCCCTCACCAGATCACTGCTCTGGACGGCCTGACGGCCGGGGCTGCACGTCCGAGTGGGTCAGGGGGTGAGGACCACCTTGCCGCGGACGTCGCCGGCGACCAGGCGGGCCATCGCCTCGGGGGCGTGGTCGAGCGGGAAGACCTGGTCGATGCTGGGCACGACCTGGCCGGACGCGAGCAGGGGCAGCAGCCGCTCGATGTCGCTGCCCTTCTCGGTCGGGATGCACATCGCGAATCGCTGGCCCAGGAACGGAGACCAGGCGAGAGCGCGGAGCTGCCGTCCCATGCCACCGGTGAGCCGGTCGCCGCCTTCGCCGCCGGTCAGGACGGCCGTCCCCCGCGGCGACAGGGCCTTGCGCAGACGGCGGAGCGACGGGCTGCCCGCCAGGTCGATGATCAGGTCCCACGTCCGGGAGCCGTCGGCGTAGTCGTCGGTCCGGTAGTCCAGGCACTCGGCAGCGCCGAGCCCCAGCACGAGGTCGCGCTTGGCGGCGCTGGCCACCCCGGTCACCACGGCGCCGTGGGCGGCGGCGATCTGGACGGCGTAGCTGCCGACTCCACCCGAGGCGCCGGTCACGAGCACCGACATGCCCGCCTCGACCCGACCCACGTCGACGACGGCGTTCTGGGCGGTGATCGCCGAGATCGCCACGGAGGCGGCCTGCTCGAAGGAGAGCCCGGCGGGCTTGGCCACGAGCTTGTCCTCACGGGCCACGGCGTACTCCGCGAACGAGCCCGGGGCGATCCCGAACACCTCGTCGCCGACCGCGAACCGGGTCACCGCCGACCCCACCGCGACGACCACGCCGGCGACGTCACGGCCCGGGACCGGGTTGCGCGGACGGCGCAGGCCCATCGCCAGGCGCACGAGGTACGGCGTCCCCGTCATGAGGTGCCAGGTGCCGCGGTCGAGGCCCGCAGCCCGGACCTGGACGAGCACCTGGTCGTCCTTCGGCTCCGGCCGCGCCACGGTCGCGGACCGCAGCACCTCGGCGCCGCCGTAGCCGTCCTGGACGATCGCTCGCATCGTGCGGGAGGAGGTGGAGGTGTTCATGGCAGGTCCGATCGGGAGAGTGACTTACTAAGTACGGCTACGGTAGCGTACTAAGTACGAAACAAGGAACGGAGTCCAGACCAGTGCCAGCAACCAGGGCGGGCCTCAGCCGCGAGAAGGTGCTCACCGCGGCTCTCGCGGTCGCCGACGCCGGGGGCCTGAACGGCCTGACCATCCGCTCGCTCGCGACCCGGCTCGGGGTCAAGCCGATGTCGGTCTACCACCACGTCGCCAACAAGGACGAGATCCTCGACGGCATCATCGACCAGGTCTTCGACGAGATCGCGCTGCCCACCATCGGCGGTGCCTGGCGGACCGAGCTCGAGCAGCGGGCCCGCTCGACGCGCGAGACCCTCCGGCGGCACTCCTGGGCGATCGGTCTCCTCGAGTCGCGCTCGACGCCCGGCAACGCCAACCTCCGCCACCACGACGCCGTCATCGGCACCCTGCGGGCCGAGGGCTTCTCCGTCGAGCTGACCGCCCACGCCTACGCCCTGCTCGACGCCTACGTCTTCGGCTTCGCCGTCCAGGAGGCCGCGCTGCCGTTCAGCGACCCTGAATCGGTGCCCGAGGTCGCCGGCCCGATCCTCGAGCAGTTCTCCACCGGCGACTACCCCCACCTCGTGGAGCTCGCGACCGAGTTCGTGATGCAGCCGGGCTACGACTTCGGCGACGAGTTCGAGTTCGGGCTCGGCGCTGATCCTCGACGGCCTGGCCGCCAGGCTCGACGCCGCCTGACCGTGGCAAGGGTGCAGCGCGGGGCCCCGTAGACTGGAGCGTCCCTCCCCAGAACAGAAGTGGTTCACCCATGCCTGCACAGACCCGCGCCGACCTGCGCAACGTCGCGATCGTCGCCCACGTCGACCACGGGAAGACCACCCTGGTCGACGCGATGCTCTGGCAGTCGGGGTCGTTCGGCGACCACGCGCACGTCGACGAGCGCGCGATGGACTCCGGCGAGCTCGAGCGGGAGAAGGGGATCACGATCCTCGCCAAGAACACCGCCATCTCGTACGCCGGTCCCGCCGCCGTCGAGGCCACCGGCGGCCAGCCGATGACGATCAACATCATCGACACCCCCGGCCACGCCGACTTCGGCGGCGAGGTCGAGCGCGGCCTCTCCATGGTCGACGGCATCGTGCTGCTCGTCGACGCGAGCGAGGGCCCGCTGCCGCAGACGCGCTTCGTGCTCCGCAAGGCCCTCAACGCCGACCTCCCGGTCGTGCTCGTCGTCAACAAGGTCGACCGCTCGGACGCGCGGATCAGCGAGGTCGTCGACGAGACCTACGAGCTGTTCATCGACCTGCTCGACGACAGCCACAACCCCGACGCCCTCGACTTCCCCGTCGTCTACGCCAGCGCCAAGGCGGGACGGGCCAGCCTCGAGCAGCCGAAGGACGGCGGTCTCCCCGAGGAGGAGGACCTCGAGCCGCTCTTCCGGACGATCATCGAGACCATCCCGGCGCCGACCTTCACCGAGGACAAGCCGCTCCAGGCGCACGTGACGAACCTCGACGCGAGCCCGTTCCTCGGCCGCCTCGCCCTGCTGCGGGTGCACGAGGGCACGCTGCGCAAGGGCCAGCAGGTCGCGTGGCTCAAGCGCGACGGAAGCGCGCAGAACGTCAAGATCACCGAGCTGCTCATCACCCGCGCGCTCGAGCGCGTGCCCGGCGAGAGCGCCGGCCCCGGCGACATCGTCGCCATCGCCGGTATCCCCGAGATCATGATCGGCGAGACGCTCGCCGACCCCGAGGACCCGCAGGCCCTCCCCCTGATCACCGTCGACGAGCCGGCCATCTCGATGACGATCGGCACCAACAGCTCTCCGCTGGCGGGTCGCGTGAAGGGCAGCAAGGTCACCGCGCGCCTGGTCAAGGACCGCCTCGACAAGGAGCTCGTCGGCAACGTCAGCATCAACGTGCTGCCGACCGAGCGACCGGACACCTGGGAGGTCCAGGGACGTGGCGAGCTGGCCCTGGCGATCCTCGTCGAGCAGATGCGGCGCGAGGGCTACGAGCTCACCGTCGGCAAGCCGCAGGTCGTCACCCGCGAGGTGAACGGCAAGCTCCACGAGCCCGTCGAGCGACTCACGATCGACGCGCCCGAGGAGTACCTCGGCACGATCACCCAGCTCCTCGCCGTCCGTCGCGGCCGCATGGAGCAGATGACCAACCACGGCACCGGCTGGGTCCGCATGGAGTTCCTCGTGCCGGCGCGCGGCCTCATCGGCTTCCGCACCGAGTTCCTCACCGACACCCGGGGCACCGGCATCGCGCACCACGTGTTCGAGGGCTACGAGCCGTGGGCCGGCGAGATCAGGAGCCGGTCCCAGGGCAGCCTCGTGGCCGACCGGTCCGGCGCGGCCACGTCGTACGCCATGACCAACCTGCAGGAGCGCGGCGTGCTCTTCGTGGACCCGACCACCGAGGTCTACGAAGGCATGATCGTCGGCGAGAACTCCCGTGATGACGACATGGACGTCAACATCACCAAGGAGAAGAAGCAGACCAACGTGCGTTCCAGTACCTCTGACAATTTCGAGAAGCTCATCCCGCCGAAGCGCCTGAGCCTCGAGCAGTGCCTCGAGTTCTGCCGTGAGGACGAGTGCGTCGAGGTCACCCCGAACGACGTGCGGATCCGCAAGGTCGTGCTCGACCAGAACGAGCGGGGCAAGCTCGCCAGCCGGGCGCGCAAAGCCTGAGGACCCGAATGCCCTACTCAGCGCGGTGACTCCGGGGTAGCGTTCGACTGCCCGTACCCGAGATGAGGGGGGACCCGTTGAGCAGAGCGAACCCGGAGACCAGGCTCGAGGAGATCGAGCTCTTCGAGGGGCTGTCGAAGCGGCAGCTGAAGAAGCTGATCGGCGAGTCCCGCGAGGTCACGCACCAGGCGGGGCACCACGTCGCCGAGGAGGGCCTCGGCTCCCTGGCGTTCCACCTGATCCTCGAGGGCGAGGCCGAGGTCCGTCACGGTGAGACCCCGCTGCGCACGCTCGGCGTGGGCGACTACTTCGGCGAGATCAGCATCATCGACGGCAAGCCCCGCTCGGCGACCGTGGCCGCCGGCGACAACGGCCTGACGACCTTCGCGATCCCCTACCAGTCGTTCCAGAAGCTTCTCGAGGACGACGCCGAGTTCGCCCGTCAGCTGCTCACGACCCTCTGCTCGCGCCTGCGCGAGGCCGAGGCCAGGAGCTGAGGACGAGCCGGTCGTCACGGGGGACGCCGGGATGACGGCATGCTCGAGCTGTGCCCAGGAGCTCCCCGACGGGGCGAAGTTCTGCCTCCACTGCGGGCGCGCGCAGGCCGCACCCGCCTGCACGTCGTGCGGCGCGACCCTCGTCCCCGGCGCGCGCTTCTGCATGGAGTGCGGTACGCCGGTCGCGGCGCAGGCCGCCCCTGCCGGAGGCCCGGCCGGCCCGGTCGCGAGCCGACGGCTGACGAGCATCCTCTTCGGTGACCTGGTCGGCTTCACGACACTGTCCGAGGCGCGCGACACCGAGGACGTGCGCGAGCTGCTGGCCCGGTACTTCGACGAGGCGCGGCGCATCGTGGAGCGCTACGGCGGCACGATCGAGAAGTTCATCGGCGACGCCGTGATGGCGGTCTGGGGCGTCCCGGTCAGCCAGGAGGACGACGCCGAGCGCGCCGTCCGCGCGGGACTGGAGCTCGTCGCGGCGGTCGCCGAGTTCGGCGAGGAGGTCGGCGCCCCCGAGCTGGCGATGAGGGTCGGCGTCGTCACCGGCGAGGTCGCGGTCACCGTCGGGGCGACCCAGCAGGGCATGGTCGCCGGCGACCCGGTCAACACCGCCGCCCGCGTGCAGTCCGCGGCAAGCCCTGGTCAGGTGTGGGTCGACGAGACCACCCGGCTGCTCACGACCGCCGCGATCAGCTACGTCGACGTCGGCAGCCACGTGCTCAAGGGCAAGGCCGACCCGATGCCGCTGTGGTCGGTCCGGGCCGTGGTCGCCGCCGTCGGGGGTGCCCAGCGCGCCGACGGACTGGAAGCGCCGCTCGTCGGCCGCGACCGGGAGCTCCGGCTGGTCAAGGAGCTGTTCCACCGCAGCGAGGAGACAGGGCGCCCGTCCCTGCTGGTCGTCGAGGGCGAGGCCGGCGTCGGCAAGTCACGGCTCGGCTGGGAGTTCGAGAAGTACATCGACGGACTCACCACCACCGTCCGCTGGCACAGCGGCCGGTGCGTCGCCTACGGCGAGGGCGTCGCGTACTACGCGGTCGCCGAGGCCCTCCGCGGCCGTCTCCGGGCGCTGGCCGAGGACCCCAACGTCGCGGACGAGGAGGACATCGCGACCCAGCTCGAGCGGGGCCTGGAGCGCTACGTCCCCGCCGGCGACCAGGACTGGATGCGGCCCCGGCTCGGCGCCCTGCTCGGGATCGGGTCGGTCGGCACGTTCGGCCGCGAGGAGCTCTTCGCCGCGTGGACCAGCTGGTTCGGGGCGGTCAGCGAGGAGGCGCCCCTGGTGCTCGTCGTCGACGACGGCCAGTTCGCCGACGAGGGCACGCTGCTGTTCCTCGAGCACCTGCTCGCGCAGGCCCGCACGGCCTGCTTCCTCCTGCTGTTCGCCCGCACCGGCCTCATCGCGTCCCGACCGAGCCTGATCACCCGGCCCGGGGCCAGCGTGATCCACCTCGACACCTTGTCGGCCACCGACATGGCGACGATGTTCGAGGGCCTCGTCCCCGGGTTGCCGTCCGACGCGCGGGCCCAGCTCGTCGAGCGGGCCGAGGGCATCCCGTTGTTCGCCGTCGAGACGGTCCGCTCGCTCATCGACCGCGACCTCGTCGTACCCCGGGGCGGTCAGTACGTCCTCGCCGACGGCGTCACGCTCGACTCCGCGTCGATGGTCGCGCCCGCGTCGCTGCACGCGCTCGTCGCCGCGCGGCTCGACACCCTGAGCCCGCAGCAGCGGCACGTCGTCGACCGGGCGAGCGTGCTCGGGCTGTCGTTCACGCCCGAGGCGCTGGCGGCGATCTGCCCGGACGTCAGCGACCTCGGCGAGGTGCTCTCGCAGCTCGTGCACCTGCAGATCCTGTCGCTGGAGACCAGCCGGATCAGCTCGGAGTACGGGCAGTACCACTTCGTGCAGTCCGTCGTCCGGCAGGTGGCGTACGGCACCCTCTCGCGCCGCGACCGCAAGGCGACCCACCTCGCCGTCGTGACGACCCTCGAGGTGACCGGCGCCGAGGGCGACGACATGGCCGCGATCCGCGCGCAGCACTATCTCGACGCGATCGACGCGGTGCCCGGGGACGACGACGTGGACGACCTCCGCAGTTCCGCCCTCGAGGCTCTGCGCCGGGCCGCGAAGCGGGCACGGTCCCTGGGATCGCCGAGCGAGGCGGCCCGTCACCTCGAGGCCGGGCTCGAGCTGACCGACGACGCCGCGGTGCGTGGCGTCGTGTGTTGCGACCTGGCGCTGGCCCGCTGCGACGGCGCCGAGTGGGAGGCGGCGATCCAGCGCGGCAATGAGGCGATCGCGCTTCTCGAGTCCGTCGGCGACCGGGTCGGTGCGGGACGCGCCGCCGCCGTCGTCGGGCTGGGCTACGTGCAGGGGTTCGGCAACAGCGAGGCCGGTGACACGGTCGCGGAGCCGTGGTGGGAGGAGCTGAAGGACCACGAGGACGCGATCGAGACGCAGCTGCTCCTGACCCGGGTGGTCACGCTGGCGCGGGCGCGGTTGAAGAGGCCGTTCCACGACGTGCTCGAGGCGCGGCTCCGGATCGCCGAGCGGCACGGGGTGAGCGACGGGCTCGCCGAGTCGTACAACATGCTCGCGGTCCACTACTCCAACATCGGGGCGCCGTCCCTCGGCACGATCCTGCTCAACGCGTCGGCCGACATCGCGCGCAGCAACCACGACCTCAAGGCGCTGGGCCTGAGCCTGGTGAACATCTCGGCCAGCAACTCCTCCCGGGACCTGACGCTCTCGATCGCCGCCGGCCGGGAGGCAGCGGAGGTCAGCCCTCGTGCGGGCGACCCGTACATGACGCGCTTCGCGCTCGCCAACCTCGCCATCGGCCTCTGGTCGGTCGGCGACTGGGACGCCCTCGACGCCATCGACGAGAAGAGCGACACCCCGACGCTCATCGACGAGACCATCGTGGCGATCATGGCCCTGCGCGCCCACGCGCGCGACGTCCCCTGGACCAGCAAGGAGCTCCCGCCGCTCGACGACGTCGACGACGAGCTGATCAACGGCTGGCGGGCCTACGTCGAGTCGGTCAACGCCCAGCTCGCCGGGGACGCGGAACGCTCGCTCGAGAAGGGCCTCGAGGCACTGCGGCTCATCGAGGGCGAGACCGGGCTGTGGGACGACTTCCCGCACCTGTGGGGCCCGCTCAGCTGGATCGCGCTCGACCTCGGCGACGACGAGGCGCTTGCCGAGATGATGCGCTACGTCGACGACAGCTCCACGTTCCTACCGCTGGCCCTCCAGGCGCACCGGGCCTACCTCCGCGGCCTGCTCGCGGTCCGCGACGGCGACGACGCCTCGGTCGAGCCCGCGCTGCGCGAGGCGATCGACCTCTACGACACCTGGGGTGCCCGCATCTACTCCGCCCGCGCCGGCGCCTCACTCGGCCGGTGGCTGACCCGCCAGGGCCGCCCCGACGAGGGGCTCCTCGACCAGGCCCGCGCGGCGTACTCCTCCTTCGGCGCCGCCCGCTGGCTCGCCCAGCTCGAGTGCCCCCGTCGGCGATTCAGTTCGAATCCGCTGAGTTTCGGCCCCGGATCCAGCGGATTCGGACTTAATCGCCGGCCGAGGCGCGCCGGGTCGGGGCGACCACGAACAACCCCACGACCGGGAGTACGGCGAGCAGGGCGATGGCCTCGCCGAGGCCGATGACCTGGCCGAGACCGCCGACGACGGCGGAGCCGATGCTGCCGCCGACCATGAACATCAGGGTGGCCACCCCGAGGGCCACGCCGCGCACCTCGACCTCCACCGCCTGACCCACCGCGGTGGACAGCGACGGCTGACCGATGCCGAAGGCGAAGGTCACGCAGATGACCGCGACGATGAGCAGCGGCGCCGAGGCCAGGGCAGCCCCGAGCGCGGCGACGAGCAGCGAGACCACCGAGATCGAGGTGGAGAGCATGAGCGCCTCGGCCGCGGAGATCCGGTTCATCAGGCCCCCGACGAGGCGCGGCATGAACAGGCTGATCACCCCGGACGGCACCAGCGTGAGACCCACCTGCCACGGCTGCCAGCCGTGCGACAGCAGCACGACAGGCTCACCGACCAGGAGCGCGAACCACGAGGCCGGCACGGAGGCGGCAGCGATCGCGCTGCGGACCACGCGCGGGTTGCGCACCACCGACAGCGGGAGGAACCCGTCGGGCCGGTGGCGCACCCACAAGGTGATGGCAGGCACGCCGAGCACGACGAGACCCGCGCCCGCCAGCGCGACGGCGACACCGGTCGACGGCGACTGGATGACCAGCACGAAGCCGGCGGCGGCGAGCGCGGTCAGCACCGCGCCGAGGAAGTCGAGGCGGGCGCCGGTGCCGCCGACGTGCATCGCGTTCCACAGCGCGGGCACCATGAGCACGCCCAGGATCGGCAGGCCGATCGCGACCCGCCAGCCAAGTGTGTCGACGGCGATACCGCCGGCGAGCGGGCCGAGCGAGGTGACGGCGGCGGCGGTCCCCGCCATGCGGAGCAACGCGGCGGTGCGGATCTCACCCTCGTAGCGGGCGCTCACGATCGCCGCCCCGAGCGTCGGCACGGCCGCGACGCCGGCACCCTGGAGCAGCCGGCCGGCGAGGTGCAGCGGGAAGGTCGGCGCCAGTGCGGCGACGACCGCCCCGGTGGTCATGAGGACGAGCCCGGCGAGCATCGGGTACCGCGTGCCGACGAGGTCCGCGATCCGCCCGTACACCGCGGTGCCGACGCCGAGCATGAGCGCGTAGAGGCTGATCGACCAGGCCGCGGCGCCGACGCTCACGTCGTACTCCGCCGCCATCGGCGTCAGCGCGATCGCCGTCGCAGCGCTGCCCATGCCGGCGAAACCGAAGAGGATCCCCAGCAGCGTCGCCACGCGTCGCACGTCGGAGGCCGAGTGCATGACAGCGGCGGAGGACGCGGCTTCTTCGGGGAGGGCAGACATCGTGGGTGCCAACAGGCCGGACGGGCGAGTTGTTCCCGCGCTCCGTCGGTCGAGCCTGTCCAGATCGAGCTACTGCTTCGCGGGCTCGCCGTCCATCAGACCGGCGTCACGCATGAGGTGCGCGGCCAGCAGCGACAGCACCTGCTGGGCGTGGGCCGTGTCGCGGTTGACCAGCCACTGGAAGGTGATGCCCTCGATGTTCGCGAGCACGAACCGCGCCAGCACGTCGACCGGCGTCGCGAAGCGGAAGCTGCCGACCGACTGGGCGTGCTCGAGGAACGCGGCCATCGACCCGATGTAGTGCTCGTACTGCGCCGCTGCCGCGCTCTCCTGCCCCGGCTGGCGCAGGGCGTACTGCGTGAGCTCGTAGGTCAGCATGTGCTCGAGCGGCTCCTGCTCGATGTGCTGCCAGTACGCCGCGACGCAGCGCTGGATGAGCTCCGCGGGGTCGTCGGTCTCGTTGAGCACCTCGGCCACCGCCTCGAAGGCGCGGGTCGAGATCGTCCTCATCACCTCGAGGACGAGCTCCTCCTTGGAGCGGAAGCAGTAGTGGAAGACGCCGATCTGCATGCCGGCCTCGGCCACGATGGCGCGCGTGGTGGTGTGCGCGACCCCGTCACGAGACATGACCTTGATGGCCGCCTCGACCAGCAGCGTGCGGCGCTCGGCCGCGGACATCCGAGGCACGCTGCGCTCCCTCCTGAGACAGGAACGCGCCCGGTGGTTGACCGCCGGGCGCGTTCCAAGTGGCGTCTGGTCCCTGTCCTCCCAAACCAGGGACCAACGGCCGTTCGGACCTCCGGGGGGAGAGACCCGAACGAGTTCTGAAGTTGTTGGAGGCCCGGAGGCGCTGCCCTCCCAGGCAGCGCTCCGGGCTGAGGCAAGAATGGACCCAGATCGTCGTCTTGGTCAAGCGTCCAACAAGATCCGCACGGACGTTCAACTAGGACGCGCGTCCAACAGGACTCAATTCACCCTCTGACCAGGGCTTTTGGCCCGCATGTGCGGCGCATGGGACGGGTCTAGACCCCTGAGGCGCTCACGAGGGCCCGGTGGTGCCTCGTCGTCCGTGGAGCCCGACGCGTTCACCGAGGTCGTGGCGCCCGCGGTCGAGGTGGTGAACGACGCGACCCGCGGGTGGTTGACGACGATGCCCGTCGCGGCCGCGTAGTGGTCACCGACCTGGACCGACGTCAGCGGGTGGGCGTAGACGGCGACCTCGTCGATGCTGCCGGCGAAGTTGTCCGACGGTGGGTCGTTGGGCCAGCCGCTCAGGCTGTCTCCGCCGACCCGCCACCAGCCGAGGTAGGCGTAGCCCACCCGGACGTCGGGGTCCTGCTGCGACCAGCACCCCGTCGACGTAGAGCTTCATCCCGTCGTCGGAGGCGACGCCGACGGCCTGGTGCCACTGCCCGTCGTTGAGGCCGGACCCGCTGGTGAGCACCGGCTCCTGGTTGTTGTTCTGCCGGGTGCCGAAGTTCACGCGGCCCGACGGGTCGAGGTAGAGCTGGCGGTCGTACTCCATGCCGGTCGACGGCGTCGTCTGGGCGTTGCCGTAGCCTACGAGCTTGCCGCCGAGCACCGAGCGTGGTCTTGAACCACGCCTCGACGGAGTAGTGGAAGGCGCGTTGCGGGCGTTGCCGTGCTGTACATCGTCGAGGCGCCGTCGAACGTCGCGGACGGGTCGCCGGCGAACACGCCGGGATCACCGCGGGTGACGTTGCCGGAGATCGTCGCCGGAGTTGCGCAGCGGGTAGTCGGCGACGTCGGTGCCGGAGGCCTCGCTGAAGCGCCAGTAGTGCTGCGGCCCGTCCTGGCCGACCACGCGCGCGTAGGCGGCTGCGGTCCCGTTGTCGGGGTCCGGGTCGGGCACCAGGATCGACGCCGGAGCCGACCGGATCTGGTTGCCGGTGCCGTCCGTGACGGTGACCCGGTAGGTGTAGGCGTTCCCGGGGACCCGTCCCGAGTCCACGTAGCCCTGGTAGGGCTGGTCCCACTCGCTCGACGAGATGGTGCGGGTCTCGATCTAGCGCTTGTCGTTGCGGGTGACCTTGTAGGTCAGGTCGCGGTTGTCGCGGTCCCACGTGGTCGCCCACGAGACGAGCACCTTGCCGGCCCCGGTGGTGCGGACCGTCGGCGCGACGCTGAAGTTCGTCCCCTCGAGCCGGCGACATGTCCGGTTCGACGCTGACTCTTCGGGAACCGCGCGAGGCCCTGCTGCGCGATCGTCCCGACTTGTCTGGAACTCGCCGGCGATGGCGACGTAGTCCTTCGTGCCGTTGACCGACCACGCGCCTGGCCCTGGCCGTGAACGTGCCGGAGACGAGGTTCGGGTACCAGTGGAGGGCGCCGGGGCGCGCTGGCCGTCCGAAGTTCGTCGTAGCTGTTCCAGTAGTTCGGTCTTCAGCGTCCCGCGGGTGTCTCTGGGTGAAGGCCAGGGCGCGGAACGTCCGCCACGGCTGCTGGGTCTGCGGGTAGCCGCCGTCGAGGTTGCCGCGTAGTGCGGGTGCCCGACGAGGTAGACGGCCGAGGACAGCAGGTAGGTCTCGTAGGTGTCGCCGTGGCAGTCCTCGAGCCACTGATGGTGCCGCCGTCCCAGGCCATCTTGACGACGCCCTCGAGGTTGCCGCCGGCGCCGAAGACGTAGCCGGAGGCGTAGACGGACCCGTTGCCGTCGCTGTTGAGGGAGGTGATCGCTGCTTCGCGCCCGCGTTGCGGATCGTGGTGTTCGCCGCCCAGGGCTTGAGCGTCACCGGTCACCGCGTCGACCGAGCCCAACCCGTAGCCGGGGTTCGACGTAGCCGTTGAGGGTCGTGAACGCACCGCCGACGAGGAGCTGCGCGCCGTCCGGCGAGAGGGCGAGGCGCGCACCCGCCCGTTGGCGACCGGAGCCCACGCGAGCAGCGCACCGTCGGACGCCTGGACCGCCGCGAGCCGGCCGCGGTCGGCGCCCGCCACCTGGCTGAAGAGCCCGCCGAACCAGACCGTCGCGTTGGTCGCCTGGATCGTCCTGGACGGACGCGTTGGCGTTCGGCTTGAAGCCCGCGACGAGGTCGCCCGTGGTCTGTCTAGCGCCGCGATCCGGTTGCGTGTCTTCCCGTCCACCTGCGTGAAGACCCACCGATGTAGAGGCGCGAGCCGTCCGGCGACGCCTACGCCGCGTCGCCGAACCCGACGAGCACGCTGCGCGTCACCCGGGTCGGTGTGCTGGACAACGTGTCCACCTGGGCGGCCACGGCGTCGTCCCTCGGCCAGCCGTAGACCCCTGCCGAGACCAGCGGCAGCGCCAGGGTGAACCCGTCGAGCCCGTGCTCCTCGACGAGCCCGTCCGCCACCGCCAGCACGGAGGTGTAGCAGGACACCAGCTGGGCCCGGTTGCCGCCCACACCGTCGTACACGGGGCCCACGGTGTGGATCACCCACCGCGCGGGCAGGTCGTGGCCGGTCGTCCACCCCGCGGCACCGGTCGCCAGGCCGTCCGGGAAGCGCTCGACGCACTCCTGGAGCAGGCCTGGTCCCGCAGCCCGGTGGATGGCGCCGTCGACCCCGCCACCTCCGCGCATCCGGTTGTTCGCGGCGTTCACGATCGCGTCCACGTCGAGCCGTGTGATGTCGCCCTGGACGACCTCGAAATCCATCGTCACCTCACAAGTAGTGTCTGCCGGGTGCGTGCACTGCTGCTGGAGAGCGTCCACCCCCTCGCTCCCACGATCCTGACCGACGCCGGCTTCGACGTCGACGAGCGCAAGGGCGCCCTCGATGAGGACGACCTGATCGAGGCCCTCGAGGGCGTCGACGTGCTCGGCATCCGTTCGGGGACCTTCGTGACCGAGAAGGTGCTCACCGCGCGCCCGGAGCTGGTCGCGATCGGCGCGTTCTGCATCGGCACCAACCAGATCGACCTGTCCACCGCCTCGAAGCTCGGCATCGCGGTGTTCAACGCGCCGTTCTCCAACACCCGCTCGGTGGTCGAGCTCGCGATCGCGGAGATCATCGCGCTGGGCCGGCGGCTGACCGAGAAGGACACCGCGATGCACGCGGGCGTCTGGGACAAGTCCGCGAAGGGCAGCCACGAGATCCGAGGCCGGTCGCTCGGCATCGTCGGCTACGGCAACATCGGCTCGCAGCTCTCGGTGATGGCGGAGTCGCTGGGCATGCGGGTCTACTACTACGACACCGAGGACAAGCTCGCCCTCGGCAACGCGACCCGCTGCTCGACGCTCGAGGAGCTGCTCGACGTCTCAGAGGCGGTCTCGCTGCACGTCGACGGCCGGCAGGGCAACGCCGGCATCTTCGGCGCGGAGCAGTTCGCCCGGATGCGGCCGCGGTCGCTGTTCCTCAACCTGTCCCGCGGGTTCGTCGTCGACTACGAGGCCCTGCGCGACCACCTGGTCTCCGACCACCTCGCCGGCGCCGCCGTCGACGTGTTCCCGTGGGAGCCGAAGGCCCAGGGCGACGCGTTCGAGTCACCGCTGCGCGGCCTGCCCAACGTGATCCTCACCCCGCACGTCGGCGGCTCCACCCAGGAGGCGCAGGAGGACATCGGCCGGTTCGTGGCCACCAAGGTCCAGGAGTACGTCGAGCTGGGCCGCACCACCTTGTCGGTGAACCTGCCGGCCATCACCCCGGTCCGGCGTACCACCGGGCACCGGCTGACCCACCTCCACGAGAACGCCCCCGGCGTCATGGCCTGCCTCAACCAGGTCTTCGCCGACCAGGGCATCAACATCGGCGGCCAGGTGCTCGCCACCCGCGGTCAGCTCGGCTACGCCGTCACCGACACCGACTCCGAGCTCACCGCCGACGCCCTCGACGCGCTGGCCGACATCACGGAGACGGTCAGGGTCCGCGTCGTCGCCTGACCTTCCTTGCCCATCCCGCGCTGACCGATCGGGTGGCCGCAGGTGCCGATTGCCTCACCCCTCGGGGTGAGGCAGCGCTGAATCACCGACTGCGACGATCGACCTCTCCTTCAGGGCATCCGGCCCGTCCGCCCCGTCGCTGCCCCCCGCGTCGGGGCGGACTTGTGTCGCGTCGCTTCTTGGCGCGCTCGAGACATGGCCGCTCGTCAGAGCCGGTGCGCCTCGTCGCCCTCCGCCACGCCACGCGTGTCGAAGAAGACCCGGGAGGCCTTGGCGATCGCGTCCACGTCGTAGGCCGAGTGGTTCTGCAGCAGGATCGTCAGGTCCGCGTCACCCGCAGCGGTCTCCACGTCGGTGTCGGCCTTGGTGACGTCGGCGACGGCCCAGGAGTCGACGTGCGGGTCGTGGTAGAGCACGTCGGCGCCGAGCGCCTTGAGGTGCTGGGCGACCTTGACTGCGGGCGACTCGCGCTGGTCGGCGATGTCCGGCTTGTAGGTGACGCCGAGCAGCAGCACCTTCGAGCCGTTGACCGGCAGCTTCGCCTTGTTGAGCAGCGACTGCGCCCGCTGGGCGACGTAGCCCGGCATCGTCGCGTTGATCTCCTGGGCCAGCTCCACGAAGCGGAACGCGTAGCCGAGCTGGGACCGGACCCGGTGCGACAGGTAGTTCGGGTCGATCGGGATGCAGTGGCCGCCGACGCCGGGGCCGGGGTAGAACGCCTGGAAGCCGAAGGGCTTGGTGCCGGCCAGCCGGATGACGTCCCAGAAGTCGATGTCGAGCTCGTGGAAGAACCGCGCCATCTCGTTGACGAGCGCGATGTTGACGTGGCGGTAGGTGTTCTCGAGCAGCTTCGCGGCCTCGGCCTCGCGGATCCCCTTGGCCACGACCACGGTGTCGACGAGGCGGCCGTAGAGCGCGGCCGTGGCGTCGCGGCAGTCCTCGGTCAGGCCACCGACGACCTTGGGGGTGTTCCGCAGGCCGAACGTCGCGTTGCCCGGGTCGATCCGCTCCGGGGAGTAGCCGACGTGGAAGTCCTTGCCCGCCACCAGGCCGGAGCCCTGCTCCAGGATCGGCAGCAGCACCTCCTCGGTGGTGCCCGGGTAGGTCGTCGACTCCAGGACGACGAGGCTGCCCGCCCGCAGGTGCGGCGCGATGCCCGCGCCGGCGCCGCGCACGGCACCGAGGTCCGGACCGCCGTCGAGCGAGAGCGGGGTCGGCACGCAGATCACGATCGCCTGCGCCTCGGCGGCGATGCTGCTGTCCGACGTCACCCGGAAGCCGAGCCCCAGGACCTCGCTGACCTCCGCATCACTGATGTCGTCGACGTGCGAGTGCCCGCTGTTCAGGCCCTCGACGACGTCCTTGGACAGGTCGAGCCCCGCCACGGACAGCCCTGACCGGGCGGCCTCGACGACCACCGGCAGACCGACGTACCCCAACCCCACGACCAGAAGGTCGACCATCTTGTTACTCCCTCAGTTCGGCGACTCGGCTCAGCGGCCGTAGTCGTCCTCGATCCGGCAGATGTCGTCCTCGCCGGTGTAGCTGCCCCGCTGCACCTCGACGATGACGAGCTCCTGTTGGTGCTCGTTGGCCAGGCGGTGCTTCGCACCCTGCGGTACGTCGACCGACTCCCCTGGCTGGGCCACGATCTCGGCACCGTCGATCACGCAGGTGGCGATGCCGAAGACGACCACCCAGTGCTCACTGCGGTGCTCGTGGGTCTGGTACGAGAGGCGCGAGCCGGGGTTCACGTGGATGCGCTTGATCTTGTAGCCGTGGGACACGTCGATGACGTGCCACGATCCCCACGGACGATCCTCGGACTCCAGAACCACCAGTTCCCCCTCGACGGATGAGCAAAGAGTCATTATCCCATCCGTCCCGACGTCTTCGCAGTCGGTCGGGGAAGGCCGCCGAACCTCAAGGAACGCGCCCAGTGCAGGCGCCCAGTGCAGGCGCTCAGTGCACGAGGACTGCGGCCGCGGAGCTCTCCCGGACCGGGGTCGGTCGCACGCTGCGCTGCCGGTCGCGCCAGGTCGCCCACGTCCACGCCGCCGCCAGGGTCGCGACGGCGACGACGACGCCCGACCAGGAGCGCATGTCGTAGGCCCAGATCGTCGGCAGCACGATGAGCACGAGCGTCATGATCACGAAGCTGTCGAGGCTCCGCCGGCCGACCGGGTCCACGACAGCCCTGAACCAGCGCACCGGCCACGAGGTCCAGCCGTGCCGCAGGAGGGGGTAGAGCGCAGCGAGGTAGATCCAGCCGAGCAGGAACCGCACCGGGCCCAGGTCCCGCCGACCCGTGAGCAGGTCGAGGGCCCGAGCGCCCCAGCTGTCGCCGTGTGCGAGCCCGAGGTGCACGACGAGCTGGCCGACCACGAAGAGCACGGCGGCGGCCTGGACCGAGCGGACCCACCACCGGCGACGAGCCGCGACGTCCACGAAGGACCACGCGCCGGCACGCCAGTGCCACCCCGCGACCAGCCCGCTCACGAAGAGCGCCTGCCACGTCATCGGGTTGAAGCCCGCCTCACGACCGAGAGCACCCGACGGGCAGCCCCAGCCGGTGGAGAGCGCGAACCACCAGAGCACCACGGACGCTGCGACCGCGAGCCAGGTGAGGCGGCGGCGCATGAGCGCCAGAGCGCCGGCGGCCACGGCGAACAGCACGACGTACATGGACAGGATGTCGAGCATCGCGGGGTTGAGCTGGAGGGTCACCGCCCGCCACAGCGCAGCGGGCCATCCCCCGGCCTGCTCGGCCGTGGGCAGCGGCGGCCTGCCCGGCTGGTGGTAGCGCAGCGGCGCCAGCACCAGCGCCAGGACGAGCAGCCCGACGTGCCACCCGTAGACCAGCCGCGCTCGTCTCCCCAGCTTGCGGAGCCCTTCGGGCTCGTCGACCCGCCGCTGCACCGAGCCGATCACGAGCCCGGACAGCAGCACGAAGCCCGTCGCTCCGTTGATCCACGGTGGTGCGTGGACCGCCTCCGAGACCAGCGATCCGTCGGCGAGGTGGCTCAGCATCATGCTGACGATGCACGCCCCACGCAACGCGTCGATGACTGCGTCGCGCCCCTGGCCGGACCCTGTCACAGTGCGTCACTGTAGGGCGGCGGTACGGCGGTTCGGGGGAACCTCGCCGCGGTGGCCCGTCCGGACCGTCAGTCCTTGGAACGCGCCTGGAACGCCCGGATCGACAGCGGAGCCATGACCGCGGTGATCACCACGGCCCACCCGAGAGTGAACAGCACCGGGTGGTGCAGGGGCAGGGCGGCGCTCTCGGGCGCTGCGGGCCCGTTGCCCCAGAGCTCGCGCGCGGCCTGGGTCAGGGCGGACACCGGGTTCCACTCGGCCAGGAAGCGGAGCCAGCTCGGCATGTTGGCTGTCGGGGCGAAGGTGTTCGCCAGGAACGTGAGCGGGAACATCACGGTGAACATGAAGCCCTGGACGCCCTCGACGGAGCGGAACACCGAGCCGACGAGGATGCCCACCCAGATCATCGCGAAGCCCATGACCAGGAACAGCACGAACGCCAGGACGCCGTTGACCAGCCCGTCGCGGATCCGCCACCCGATGGTGAGCCCCGTCAGAGCCATCACCGTGATGCCGATGCTGGAGTGGATCAGGCTGGAGATGCTGCGGCCCACGAGGATCGCGGAGCGGTGGATCGGCAGCGCCTTGAGCCGGTCGACGAAGCCCTTCTCCAGGTCGGCGGTCAGGCCGATGGCGACGATGAACGAGGAGAAGATCATCGTCTGCGCCATGATCCCGGGCACCAGGAACTCGCGGTAGCCACCCTCGGCGCCCGGCACGCTGATCGAGGCGCCGAAGACGAAGGCGAACAGCAGGACGAACATCACCGGCTGCACCGTGACGTCCATCAGCAGCTCGGGCATCCGCTTGATGTGGATCAGGTTGCGGCGTACGACGAGCATGCACGCCGTCAGGAACGACGGCGGCCGCAAGGTCTCGCGCGCATAGCCTGCGCTGCTGTGCTGCACGGTCGTGGTCATCGGTTTGCCTCCTCGAGGGCATCGTCGCCCTCGTCCTCGGTGGTCTCGGCGCGGTGCCCCGTCAGGTGCAGGAACACGTCGTCGAGGCTCGGTCGTTGCAGACCGAGGTCGTCGATGGGGATGCCGCTCGCAGCGACGGCCTCGCCGATGGCGAGCATGTCGTGCAGTCCAGACGCCTTGGCGGTGATCCTGCGCGCGGGGAGGTCGACGTGCACCTCGTCGGATCCGCGGGACACGACCTCCTCGACGCGCGGCAGGTCGGCGGCCTCGGTGACCGTGATCACCACGCTCGCTCGGCCGGCCTGGTCCTTGAGCTGGGTCGGCGTCCCCTGGGCGATGATCCGGCCCTTGTCGATGACGATGATGTCGTCGGCGAGCTGGTCGGCCTCCTCGAGGTACTGCGTCGTGAGCAGCAGGGTGGTGCCGTCAGCCACCAGGCCGCGCAGCACGTCCCACAGCTCGGTGCGGCTCCGTGGGTCGAGCCCGGTCGTGGGCTCGTCGAGGAACAGCACCGGCGGTGTCGCCACCAGGCTGACCGCCAGGTCGAGCCGACGACGCATGCCACCGGAGTAGGTCTTGGCCACCCGGTCCGCGGCGTCCGCGAGCGAGAACCGCTCGAGCAGGTCGTCGCCGACCTGCTTCACGTCCTGGGTGGAGAGCCCGGCGAAGCGCCCGATGAGACGGATGTTCTCCCGCCCGGTCAGCAGCTCGTCGACCGTGGCGCTCTGACCCGTGAGTCCCATCGAGCGGCGCACCGCCGCGGGCTCGGTCAGGATGTCGTGCCCGGCGACGCGGCCGGTGCCGCTGGTCGGCATCGACATCGTGGTCAGCATCCGCACGGTGGTCGTCTTGCCGGCGCCGTTGGGGCCGAGCACGCCCATCACCGAGCCCTGCGGGACGGCGAAGCTGACGCCGTCGACCGCGACCGTGTCCCCGAAGTGCTTGACCAGGTCAACTGCTTCTACGGCGTACGGAGTCATGAGGGCCATTCGATCAGGTGACACCGACATGACCCAAACGCGTTTTCGCGACGCAGCCCGCTTCGGTGCCCCTGACCAGGGCCTTTCGCCTCATCGGAAGGGGTGGCGTTCGGGACCTTTCCGAGCCCTCACAGCGGTGCCACAGTGAGTCATGTTGCGTGTCTCGGCCTTCCTCATCACGGCGACGCTGGGCCTGTCGCTGGCTTCTCCCGCGCTGGCAGCGGAGGCCCCGGCAGCGGGTCCTCTCTGCAGCACCGCCACGAGCCTCGTCGACGGCGGGCTCCCTCGCGAGGCGCTGGCCGTCCTCGCCGACGTCGGCGGCACCCAGTGCGCTGACGAGCGCGGCGCCGCAGAGCAGGCCGTCGAGGCAGCGCAGGGACTGGCCGCACGAGCCGTCGACCTCGCCGCGGTCGACCAGCCGGACTGGGCGACGGTCGGCGACCTCCTCGGTCGAGCGGAGGCACTCGACCAGGCGGTCGGCACCGCAGCCACCGACGAGCCCACCCGGGCGCAGATCGATGCCGCGGCACTCGGCGCCGAGCAGGCTGTGGGCACCAGCGAGGCCGAGACGTTCTCCCGGTCGTGGGTCGAGAACACCGAGAGCCTGTGGTCCAAGCTCGCCGACCCCTACCTCACGTCGCTGGCCACGCTGATCCTCGTCATCCTCGGGACGATGGCGCTCGCCGTCGCCCTCGCGCGCCTGCTGGTGCTGATGCCGGTCACGAACACCTGGCGCGTCTTCCGCCGGTCGACCCGTCGGGCACGGGCGTGGGTCCCGGCGATCGGCTGGGGCCTGGCCGTCCTCGCAGGGCTCTACGCCGCGCTCGTCCTTCCCGACGACGTCGGGAGCACCACGATCGCTGGCTGGCCCGTGGCCAGGTTCCTCGGGCTGATCGCGTTCGCGGCCGTCATCCTCTGGTGGTGCCTCGCCACCCGGATGCGCATCTCGGTGTCGGTCGCGGGCAAGAGCGACAACGCCGGCGCCAGCGAGATCATCACCTTGCTGCGTGAGCTGGGCGGCGAAGGCCCGGCCGGGATCGAGATCCCACGCGGCACCGACGTCGACGTCCTCGCCGGCAAGAACATCGTGGAGAAGCCGACCGGCTGGATGTCCACCGCCCTCGCGCTCGTCCAGCAGGTGCTGGGCTTCACGCCGTGGCGTGTCGTCATCGACGAGAACACCGCCGACGACGAGACCTACGTGATCATCAGCCGCAACGGCCGCAGCCACGGCTCCGCGCTCATCCACGGGAAGCCGTGGGGCGAGGGCGGCCCCAGCGTCGACCGCACCAAGATGGCCGCGGCGTTCGTGCTGATGTCGCTCGCCGAGGGCTATGCACCGAGCGACTTCGCGGGCCTCGCCGGCGCCACGTCCTGGCGCAGCGTCGGCCTGCAGTACGTCGCGAGCTCCAGCCGCGACCTCGACCCGGCGAAGCGGAAGTTCCTGCTGCTGCGGGCGCTCGACCACGACCCGGCCAACAAGCTCGCCCAGCTCGCCCTCAAGCACGAGCAGTACCGCATGGCGCAGGACCCGGCCGAGCTCGCGGACTACCGCCAGTGGCTGCTGGACACCGCAGCCGGCTTCCCCGGCCTCCGGGCCCTCCAGCTCCGCACCCGCTACACCGCCCTCGCGGTGAGCATCAACCGCGACGCCGCGATCACGTGGCGCGATCGCACGGCCTGGACCTCGGTCGCCCCGTCAGCAGAGACGATCGAGGCCGCGCACCTGCTCAAGGAGAGCCTCACCGCGTGCCACGACCTCGGCCTGGCCCGGAGCATGGCGGCAGCCGCCACACCGCTGCTCGTGTTCACGCACGTGTGGCTGCCGTCCGAGCTCGCGCGGGTGCCGCGCACGCCGACGCGCACCTACAACGAGGTCGGCATCACGGCGCTCCAGGCGAGCCCGACCGATCCGCCGACGCGCGGTGTGCAGCAGATCGAGCAGCTCGCCCAGGTGACCTCGCTGGACGCCGAGATCGAGGAGGCGTGGGCGGACCCGACGTTCAGCTACCTGCGCACGCTGCCCACCTGGGTCGAGAAGCTCGGCCGCGGTCCGCGTGCACTGGTCGAGGTCGAGCCGTTCGTGCGCTACGCGGACACGCTCGAGACCCTCGGCCTCGACACCGTCGAGACGCTGCGCGACACCCTCATGTCCGACACCGAGCTCGCGCAGGCGCTGGGCATCCGACTGCCGGCGTGCCACCGTCTGCAAGCCTCGGTCCGCCTGATCAGCAGGCTCGCGACGGAGAACCTCATGCCGCAGCGGATCGACATCTTCGCCGCGCTGTGGGACATGGGGATCCACGAGATCGCCGAGCTGCTCACCGACCTGCGTGACTCCCGCACCCTGGCCTGCGCCATCGTGGCCCAGGTCGAGAAGGGCCGGCGACCGGCTCCCGACGTCGTGGCACTCACGGAGTGGATCGAGCTGATGCGCGTCGTGGTCAGCCACGGCCCAGCGACGCAGGACGCCTGACGCGGTAGCTACTGCCGTTCTGCTGGTCAGGGGACCCAGAGACCAGCGGAACAGCAGTTCTCAGGTCCGAAGCGGCGCTCGCGCCTCGCGATCCGCTCGTCGACGGACGGCTCGGGTCGCCACCAGGGTGGCGGGACCAGGGTCCATCGTCGCCGGGAAGGTGCCTCGAACCTGGCCAACGCCCGCGCCCCGAGCAGGCGGTCGACGACCCGCCCGGTGCTGGCCAGGTCGGGTCCGGTCACCCGGGTGACCTCGAGCCGATGGCGCCTGAACAACGCCTCACGATCCACGTCGGACGAGTGCCGTCGGGCAGGCCGGTGATCCTCGCCGTCATACTCCACGACGACGCCGGCCCCGACGTCCAACAGGTCGGGATAGCCGAGCAGCCGACCGTCCAGGTCGAAGACCGGCGGGTTGACGAGGGGCGCAGGCAGGCCGGCGTCGAGCACCCAGACCAGCCGCAGCCTGGTCTCCTGGGGAGACCGACTCGCCTCGTCAGCCAGCTCCAGTGCCGCCCGCACGAGGGGCACTCCCCTCCAGCCGGCCCGGTGCGCGACGTACTCGCGGAGCATGCGCACGGACGCCACCTCGGCCGCCGCAGCCATGTCCATGGCCACCACGGCCTCCCTGAGGTCCGCGCATCGCATCTCGTCGAACAGGGCGCGGCGAACGGGCGCGCACGGGACGCCGTGGCGCATCAGAACGACGTCGAGCCGGTCCTCGAGAAAGACCACGCCCGGGCGGCGGTGCCGACCCGCGTGCGGGCCCACGAGCAGAGCCACCGGGAGCCGCTCGCGACCCCGACGTCCGTCCAGGAAGCCGGCGTGTGCCAGACGGAGGTTCGCCCACCCTGTGACGGAGCCCCCGGCAGGCAGGAGGGGAACTGCCTCAGCGATGCGCTGCTCGGCGGGAGCAGGGTCCACATGGGCAGGGACGTGGAAGCCGCGGCTGGTCGTCCTCCACCGAGGACCAGCGGCCTGGTTGCGCGTCGGGCCGGCACTCCCGGACGGGTCCACCCGCACAGGCGTCACCCACGGACCGGGATCACGACGGGGCCTCCACCGGTGGTCATCACTCACCCGGTCAGGGTGGGAGATGGGGCGAGCGAGAAGGAGGGAGCCGCCGTCGCCGGTGGACGACGACCTGGTTACTGCCGGTGTGCTGGACAACCGGCGCGAGATCCAGCCGAGCAGCAGGAGCGGCGCCTCAGCGGGCGGTGAGCTCCCGCAGCACCGGGCGTACGTCGACCAGGTAGACGATCCCGGCCACGATCCCGGCCAGGTTGAAGATGCTGATCGGGTCCCAGAACAACATGTGCGCGGCCACGCCGAGCCCGAGGATGATCAGCCAGGCCTGCTTGGTGAGCTTGTCGCCCGCGACGTACGCCTCCGAGCGGTGCGTCACGGCATCGATGAAGGCGAAGGCCTGGAGCACGAACGTCGCAAGGCTGACCAGGCTCAGGATCATGCTCGGCAGGGCGAAGATGCTCACCCGGACAGGGTAGCCGTCCGGACAGCACGAGACCCCGACCGTGAGGCCGGGGTCCCGCGTGGTGCGTGGTGGTGCGTGGCCGTCAGGCGGACGGGGTCGCCGTCTTCTTGGCGGTCGTGGCCTTCTTCGCCGCGGTCTTCTTCGCCGGGGCGGTCTTCTTGGCCGTCGTCTTCTTCGCGGTCGAGGTCTTCTTCGCCGCCGTCTTCTTGGCAGTGCTCGACTTCTTGGCCGCGGTGGAGGACGTCGACTTCGTCGTCTTCACCGGCTCGCTGCCGCGGAGGACGGCGATGCGGGTCTCGCCGCGGGTGGCCAGCTCGTCGAAGGTGTCGACCTGCTCGTCGAGAGCCTTCTGCAGCTCCTTGACGAGCTCGTTGGCCTTCGCGACGTAGTCGGCGTAGAGCGACTTGGCGTCACCCTGCAGCTCGGTGACGCGGGCCTGGGCCTTCGTCGGCAGGGACTTGTACTCGGCCTGGATCTCGGCGACGAGCTTCTCGACGCGCTTGGGCAGAGCCTTCAGCTCGGCCTGGAGCTCGTCGAAGCGCGCCTGCGCCTTCGCCGGGTAGGTCTTCGCGTCGGCCTGGATGCCCTTGTAGCGGGCCTCGGCCTGCTTCGGGAACGCCTTGGCGTCCTTGGTGAGGGCGTCGATGAACGTCTTCGGGTCGCGCTTGCGGACGTCGTCGATCTGCGACTGGACGTCGGTCGCTGCCTTGCGGACGTACTCGACCGCGAGGTCGGCCGCACCCACGTAGGCGTAGAACGGCTTGGTGTACTGCGTGGCCTGAGCCATGTCAGTCTCCTTCTTCTTCGTTGGTTGAGCTTGTCGGAACGTCGTTGGTTGAGCTTGTCGAAACCTCGCTCGAGCTGCCCGCACGGAACGAGCGGTAGACATCGATGAGCGACTGCTTCTGGCGCTCGGTCAGTCCGGTGTCGGCGAGGATGGCGATCTCCACGGAACGGACCTCGACGTCGTCCTGGCTGAGGATCCCGGCCTGCACGTAGAGCGTCTCCGCCGAGACCCTGAGCGCCTTTGCCAGGGACTGCAGGACCTCCGCCGACGGGCGGCGGAGCCCGCGCTCGATCTGGCTGAGGTACGGGTTCGAGACTCCGGCCGCCTCCGCGAGCTGCCGCAACGACAGCCTGTTGGCGAGCCGCTGCTCACGCAGGTAGTCGCCGAGCGTCTCGACGGTCTTGCCGAACCCCTTGGCCATGCCTCCCATACTGCTAACTATTGCAAGCAGAATCAAACTGACAGGGCGTGACACCGGGCACTTTTACGTGTCCGGCTTGTGAATTCCCGTGCTAGCTGCAGTCACTCTCAAGCCCCACTCCGGTGGTCGAGCAGGTCCGAGGCGCTAGCCGAGGGCCGCCCGTCGAGACCTGACGACGTGTGCGCAGACGTAACTCCCTGATCTCTAGTTCGTTTGTGAGTCACCGTCACCACCCCACCCGAGGTGCTCATGTCTGCTGTCCTCCGGGTCCGTCGCGCGTCCACGGTCACCACCGTCCTCGCCGCCGGGCTCTTCTCCGCCCTGGTCGTCCTTCCGGCCACCGCTCCCGCCCAGGCGGCCCCACAGGCCGCCGGACCAGCGGACAACGGAGTGCCGTCGTCGGCCACCGTCGGCGGCGTCACGATCGAGAACTCCTTCGTGAGCTCCAAGGGCTGGGTGCACCCCGACGCAGGCACCGAGGACGAGGACGGGAAGTACCCCGCGCGCATCCTGCTGACGAACCACAACGCGTCGGCCACCCCCGCGTCCGTGGCAGTGGCGGCACCGGAGGGCACGACGTTCCTCAGCGCCAGCGGGCCTGGCACCCACCCGGTGAGCGCCGAGGCGATCACGTGGACGGTCACCGTCCCTGCCACCTCGACCGTGGCCCTGGTCCTCGAGCAGCAGGCGGACACGCTCCAGGAGACGCCGACGCTCGTGTGGCGCGACGTCTCCACCACCGCGGTCCTCACCGTCGGCGGCAGCGCCAGCAGCGACGCGATCGCCCACGGTCCCAAGGTGATCCCGCCGGGCGCGACCTACGAGACCGCGCGGTACGGCGACCGCCCGTTCCCGGTCGTGCCGGTGGCGTACAACGACCGCGCCTACCAGCCGCACGACAAGGACCTCAACACCGTCATCAACTCCCCCGACTTCTCGGGGTCGACGTTCAACCTCTACCAGGAGATGTCGCTCGGCCAGCTCTACCCCGACGGCACCGTCCCCTCGGACGGCATCGCGACCAAGGACTTCACCTACGCGGCCGGCTTCGACTTCACCAAGCGCGAGGTGCCCGGCAACACGTGCGTCGGCACGACCTTCGCCGACACCCCGACCCAGGAGGAGGGCACGCCGCTCTACCCGAACCGCATCAAGGACGGCGTCTACCAGCTGCCCGGCACCACCGGCTTCTACGGCTCGGACGCCAACGGCTCCGCGATCATCGGCTCGCTGGCGGGCGTCGGCGCGCTGCAGCAGATCGACGCGGGCTGCGGCTCGCCCGGCAAGCTCGTCCGCGACGCGGCCGCGATCGCGGACCCGGAGATCGACTACTCGGACTACGACACCGACAAGGACGGCGTCGTGGACTTCTTCATGGCCGTCTTCGCCGGCTGCGGCGGCAACGGTGCCTCCCAGCTCGGCGCGTGCGCCGACGGCACCAGCAACGTCGCGCCGTACGACAACGTCTGGCCGCACTCCTCGTCGCTGGAGTACTACTACTCCGACCCGGACACCGGGCTCCCCGGCTTCACCACCGACGACCAGCTCAAGGACCTCGAGGGCCGGCCGCTCTGGTACACCGACACCACGCGCACGGACATGACGACCACCGACAAGGGCGACGCCCTCAAGGTCTTCGTCCGGGTGGGTCCCTACAACGTGAACCCCGAGACGGCCATCGACAAGGCCAGCGTGATCAGCCACGAGTACGGCCACTCGCTCGGCCTGCCGGACTTCTACTCCACGGGCAGCCGGGAGACCTACGGCGACTGGAACCTGATGGCGACCGACAAGTCGCAGAACATGGACGTCTTCTCGCGCCAGGAGCTCGGCTGGATCGTCCCGAACGTGCTCGAGCCCGGCACGTCCCCGTCGGTCAACGGCTGGACGGACTCGAAGCAGGACACCGACGAGATCAGCTGGCAGACGCCGCAGGGCACGCCGTACACGCTGACCGAGGGCACCGACGGCCGCGTGCAGAACTCCGAGGCGTACGTCGCGAAGCTCCCCGGCCGCCAGCTGCTCGACCCGGCGAAGTTCGACTCGGGCGACAAGGCGAGCAAGACGCACGCCTGGTGGTCGCAGTCCGGGCAACGACTTCGGCTGCGTCCCCGAGGGCGGGCACAACCTGGACGTGAGCATCCCCGGGCTGGCCGACCTCCCCGACGGCACCACCGTGAAGCTGACGATGAAGTCGCTCTGGGACACCGAGTGGGACTTCGACTACGGCTACGTGCTGACCACGACCGACGGTGGCGAGACCTACACCTCGCACGCGTCGGAGAACGGCTACACGACGTCGAACACCGACCCGCTGGCCGGCAACCCGAATGCGAACGCCTGCCAGCAGGAGCTCGACAACGGCCTCACCGGGACCAGCGGTTCGTACGCCGCGGGCACCGAGGCCACCGACCGCAAGCTCGGCAACATCCCCGACTCGGTGTTCCTCGCCGACTCGTTCGACATCAGCGACCTCGCGGGTGCCGACAACGGCGCGCTGCGGTTCAGCTACTCGACCGACCCGGGCGTCGCGCGTCCCGGCTGGTTCATCGACGACCTGAAGGTGACCGCGACCCTGCCTGGCGGTGCCCAGGTGCTGCTGGACACCGACCTGGAGACCTCCGGCGGACCGGACGACGAGCGGATCTTCAACGGCGGCTGCCGTGAGGACCTGAGCACGGCGCAGAAGTGCACGCCGGGCTGGAGCTACGTCGCGGCGGGCGCCGAGTCCGCGGCCGACCACGCCTACTACCTCGAGATGCGGGACCGCTCCGGCTTCGACCTCGCGGGCCAGGGACAGGTCGACCGCGACCCGATCGGCTTCGCGCCGGGCCTCTCGGTCGTCTACACCGACGAGGCGCACGGCTACGGCAACGCCGGCGTCGACGACCCGCCGGCGCAGTCGCCGCTGGACAGCCAGCCCGAGCCCGGCAGCGCGACCCCGGACCTCAACGACGCGGCGTGGACCGCGGCGACCGGCGACTCGTCGTTCACCGACTCCGGCGCCGGGCACACCGACAACTACACGGACCCGGGCAACCCCGCCGCGGGCAACCCCTGGCAGTTCCTGTTCGGGTGCCTGACGTTCCACGTCACCTCGATGAGCGGCAACACCGACGGGCCCGCCACCTCGGACGGCGACCTCACCGGCAACGTGCAGTTCACCATCGGCAACGGCTGCGGATCCTTCGACTACGGCGTGCCGACGGGCGGACCGGGGGCGAACACCGCACCGACCGCGGACGCCACGGCGACGCCGAGCGAAGGCGTCAAGACGGGCCAGAAGGTCCAGCTGGACGGCTCGGGCTCCACCGATGCCGAGACCCCGAACGACCTGGACTACTCGTGGGACTTCGGCAACGGCGGTTCGACCAAGGACGCCAGCGGCGTGAGCCCGAAGGCCTCGTGGGGCAGCTCGGGTGAGAAGACGGTGACGCTGACGGTCACCGACCCCGCGGGCGAGACCGCCACCGACACCGTCACGGTCACCGTGACGGGCGGCGCCCAGCACGTGAACGCGCAGAGCGGCAAGGTCACGAAGAACGGCAGCTGGCGCACCCGCCAGGGCGCCGGCGCCGCCGACGGCAACTACATGGACAACCTCGGCAACGCCTCCGGGACCGACCGCATGGTCTTCACCTTCACCGGCAAGCGTGTCGACCTCGTCTACGGCACCGCCCGGCGCGGCGGGCTCGGCCAAGGTCTGGATCGACGGCGTCCGCCAGGACGACCTGTCCTTCCACGCCGACCGCACGAGCGTGAAGATCAACGGCAACCGCGCCTTCAAGGGTCTCGCCTCCGGCGAGCACACCATCAAGATCGAGGTGAAGACCGGCGCCGCCTACGTGGAAGGCTTCACCGTCACGACGTAGCTCACATCGTTGGTCGAGCAGGTCCGAGGCGCCAGCCGAGGACCGCCCGTCGAGACCTTGGCTGGTTGGTGGTCGAGCAGGTCCGAGGCGCCAGCCGAGGACCGCCCGTCGAGACCACTACCGCGTCAGCGCAGAAAGTCTCTTCACGATCACCGACACCGCCTCAGCAGCCATCCGCGCAGACTCTTGATGCACCTTCACCGACCGCCCCATCGGGTCGGGCAGGTCGAGGTCCTTCCCCGCGGTGGTGCTGCGGCGCCGCGCAGCATCAGCGATGAGCTTCTCGAAGGACTCGGCAGCATCGATGCCCTCGTGCTCGACCAGATAGGCGAACTCCCGGACGGTGAAGGTCCGCCGCAACCCCATCGGCGCTTCCTCGAGCACCCGCTGACGCACGTTCTCCGTCGCGACGAGCACGAGCGCGGCATCCCTGACCATCGACGCCTGGACCTGCCGCGCCACGAACCCCTCAGGGTCTCCCCCGAGCGCACGCAGCTGGTCAGCAGCGTGCGGCTCCATGGACTCGCCCACCATCGCGCGGATCCCCGCAGAGGAGACCTCGAACGTCAGCGGCGCATCCGCGAGGTCCCGAGCGAGCAGACGCTCGATGAGCGGAGACCTGCAGACGTTGCCGATGCAGACCGCCAGGATCCCGAGGGGTGCGTCAGTCACATGCCGAGTCTGCCACCAGCCCCATGCCGTCCGAGCGAGCGCCCGGCGTCGTCAGCAGCGTCGGCTGAGCCGTCTGACCGCGACCGGTCGTGACCGTGTAGTCCAGCACCCGCTCGGAGCCACGCGGCACGTCGACCGTGAGCTTGCCGACCCAGATGCCCCGGATCCACTCCTGCGACCACTGCACGGGTCGCCCGTCGAGCGTGGCCTCGTCGATGCGACCGCCGAAGGGCGCGTAGAGGTACGTCGCCAGACGCATGTCCCCGGGTCGCAGTCCGGCCCCGCCCTGGCCCACGACGGAGGCGGGAAGGCGAGCGTCGTCCGGCACGTGCGAGGTGAGCCGGGTGATGACGTGCATCTCCTGCTGGCCCGCGGTGTCGCAGCGCGTCGGCAGGACGTCGACGTCGTGGTCGAGGTAGTACGTCATCTTGTCGTCGACGGCGTCGGACACGAACATCCCGACGTGGGGCACGGTCGTCGACCGGCTCGGGACGAACCCTCCGATCCTCAGCCCCCGCATCGTCGTCTGCTCGGTCTTGTCCGTGGACCAGATCAGCAGCCGGCGTGCCTCGACGCCCTCGCTCAGCGCGCTGGTCAAGCGGGCCGGGTCGAACTGCGAGTCGAGGATCTTGCTGAGCACGGATCGGAGGACGGCGTTGGACAGCATGTGCCGGGCGCGTTCGGTGGGCAGCTCGGTATAGGCGTCGCGCATGAGCGTGGTCGCCGACGTTGCCGCTGGTCACCAGCCGTCCCTGCGCCTGGACCGGCCCGGTGGCCTCGAGGATCTTCGACAGGGCGACGACGTCGAAGCTCATGACGCCGTGCAGTGGTGTGCTGTGGGTGCGGCTCCACATCGCGCTCAGCAGCCTGGCTTCGCGCGGGAACTGCGGATCGGTCCCCACCGCCTCGGGTGCGTCTGCCACCGTCCCGAACAGCCGGTGCCACGCGTCGCTGGCCCGGAGTCCCGGCCCGACGTCCGCCGCGCCCACGAGTGAGCTCGGCTGGACGATGCGCATGAAGCGGACCTGGCCGTTGTTGGCGCGCATCAAGGCCATCGTCGTGGGCGCGCCACCGGTCGACCGCATCTGGGCGTTGTCGGACAGCAGCACGAGGTAGTTGCGCACCCCGCCGCCACCGAGCATCGAGGGCAGCAGTCGCGCCGCCGTCGCCGCGCTCTGCGTCAGCCTCTGGGCGTCCGCGAGCTTGGCCTGGAGGTCCCCGACCGGCTCACCCAGCGCCGGCACCAGTCCTGCGATCTCGATGCCCGACACGAGCCGGTAGTCGCGCTCCACCACGCCGGCTGCATGGTCGAGCGGCGCGACCGCCGCTCTGATCGGGGCGAGGTCGACCTGCCCGCCACTCGGGTGCAGCACAGCGTTGCTCACGTCCGAGCCCGCTGCGAGCACCCCGTCCATCGCCTCGTCGGTGACGTTGTCCGCCACCTCGGCGACGGTGCGGACTGCGCCGACGTCGTCCCCGATCCACGGGAGGTGGCTGGCTCCCCACCAGACCGGTCCTCGTGTGTGAAGGCGGGCCTGACCTGCACTCTCCCGTGCCTTGCTCAGGTGCTCCCTCGCCGACGTGATGTCCCCTCTCGTCACGTCGTCGGTCACCAGGTCGAGCTCAGCCGCCGTGCGCGCCAACGAGCCCCGCACGTGCAGGACCTGCCAGACGCTGAAGATCAGGACGAGGGCAAGGACGGCGGAGATCCATCCCACGACCCGGGTCCAACGACGCGGACGCCGCCACCCATGAGGTCCGCGGTGCGCGTGGATGGCGTCGCGCGACACCCAGCCGCTGTCGAAGCCCTCCGGGAGCTCTGGAAGCTCCCGCTCGTGCAGACGCGTCGACGTCCCCGCATCGGACAAAGTCCCCACCCCGTCGTGGGGTCCCTCAACCGATCCGCACCGGCAGTGCCTTCAGGCACTGTCCCCACGTCTTGCAACGTAGGCAGCCCTTCGTGCACAGGGGAAGGGCAGTTGTGACGTCAACCCGAACGGGGGATCACCAAAGGGAGCAGGGCAACCCAAATCGACCCAACCTTGTCTGGATTGGTCTTGACCAGCGACGGTCGTCACCGCCAGGCGCCTGTCAACCGCAGGCTGACGCGCCGATCTCGCCGATGCCGTCCGACCGCACTCCCGGCGTCGTCAGCACGTGCGGGTCGCCGGTCTGTCCCTCGCCCGTGTAGACGGTGTACTCGATGACGTGCTTCGCCCCACGTGCGATGTCCGTCGTCAGCGCCCCGACCTCACGGCCCTTCTGCACCGTCTCGAACCACTGGATCGGCTTGCCGTCGAGCGTCGCGCTGTCGATCCGCCCCTCGATCGGCGCATACATGTACGACGTGATCCGCATGTCTCCGGGCGTGAGCCCTGGCTCCGTCTGAGGGGGGTTGGCGCCGACGACGGACAGCGGGAGTCTGCCCGCCGGGACGCTGCGACTCAAGGGTAGCCGAACATCGAGCACCTGGGTTCCCGTGCTTCCGCACGACGTGGGCGGACGTCGACCTCGTGGTCGAGGTAGTAGGTGAGCTTGTCCGACGCGGAGTCATTGAGGTACACCCCGACCTCCGGGGCGTGACGCTCGGTCGGGCACCCCGCCGCCGATGCGCAGCGGCCCGAACGTCTTCTGCTCGTCAGCGTGCGCTGACCACACGAACACGCGGCGCTCGCCACGCCCGTGTCCAGCGCCCGCACCAGCGCCGCGGGGTCGAACTGCCCGTTGAGGATCTTGTCGAGCATGGCGCGCATCGTCCCGGTGAAGAGCGCGTTCTGCTGCTCGTTGGTCGCGATGTTCGAGGTAGGAGTCGCGAGCAGCGTGTCGACGGCATTGCTCGCCTGAGGGAGCTGACCCTCGACAGTGACCGGACCTGTCGCACCCAGGACGCCGGCGAGCACGACCGGATCCATCGTGATCACCCCGTCGAGCTCCGGCCCGTGTCCTGCTTCCACATCGCAGTGAGCACCTGCGCGGCCCGCGGGAAGTCCGGGTTGATCCCGGTGTCCTGCGGATACTGCGCAGACGCGGTCGGTGAAGAGCGCGCGTTCCGCAGCGGTCAGCTGAGTCACCGGGCGCGTCGAAGAACGCCCCGCTGATGTCACGGGGCAGCACCGTCCGGACCAGGCTGAGCTCGCCGTGGTCCGCGGTCATGAGGGCCATCGCGCCCGGCATGCCACCAGTCGCGCGGACCTCGGCGTTGTTCTGGAACAGCACGAGATAGGTGCGCTTGCCGTCCTGACCCATCATCGGCGGCAGCATCTTGCGCCGCTGTCGCCGCACTCGATGAGAGTCGGCCAGCCGCCTCGAGCTTGTCCTGCAGTCGCGACCGGGCCGCGCAGCGGCCCGATGCAGCCCGCTCGTGTCGAGGCCGGAGACACGCTGGCGCGTTCTCGCGCACCCCCGTCGGCCCCCCGCGCCAGACGCGGGGCCACCTGGCGATGGGCTGCAGATCGATCCGCCCGCGCGCGGCTGCAATGCAGAGCCACTCAGCTCGGCACCGGCCGCCACGAGATCGGTGAGCGCGTCCTCCGTGAGGTCGGAGGACACCTCCGCGACCGTGCGGACGGCCGTGACGTCGTCACCGATCCAGGGCAGCTTGCTCGCCGTCCACCAGACCGGCCCTCGGGTGTTGAACCGGCCGAGCTCGCGCTGTCTCGCGCTGCCTCGAGGTGGCCTCGGGCGGCCTCGGCATCCCCTGCGCGACCGCGTCGGTCATCTCGGCGAGCTGCACGCGACCTCTTGCATCTCACCGCGCACGTGCCAGGCTTGCCAGCCCGTTAGACCCAAGCCGCATTGCAACGGTACCAGCGCGAGGTAGCACCACAGCGCTGACTCGAACCGCCCGTCGGCTCCTTCGATCGAATCGGCAACGACCCTACTCGACGTACGTCGCCGCGGCGACGTGACTTCGTATCATCGTACCAGCCTCCCACCCTCGAAAGGTACTAGCCATCTGTCGTCGCCTGACTCGGGCCACAGACGTCACCGTCGAGCCGGCGAGAGCATGCGTCGAATCAGCAGTCTGGGGAGCACTACAGGTCCGCGTGACCGTGTTCCTCACCGTCGAAGTCCGTGTAGCACGGCCGGTTCGTGAGGCTCACTTGCGGTTGACAGGCAGAGTCAAAGTCGCCTCGTCGACGAGGCGTCCGTTGCACGTGTCCCCCCTCGCCGTTTACGTGGATGAAGCCGACCTTCCGGACGGGCGTGCCGACGAGTCGCCGGCGTCGCGCGTCGGAGCCGTATCGGCGGTGTAGCATGTCCCACCGCGCGTCACCGATCGAGCCGTGTCAGTACTTGTAGTACGTGCACGTATTGCGTAGACGAAGCCGAATCTACGGGGTCGCAGTCGACCGTCGTGTACGCGGACACCAGCACCGATAAGTTGGCGTTGCCCGCCAAGCGCGGCGTCGGTCGTTCCCGCGTCGGAGATCGTATCGCGACACATGTGGCCGCGCCCGTTCCAACCGCTGGTCGGTGGCACGTAGTAGCCACGCTACGCATACCAATCGTGGCGGTCACAGTGCTATTGCCGTTTGGACGTGGCCAGCTACGGTTGCCGTCCCGGTAGCGGGCGACGTGCCGAGATGGCGGTCCCCGACGCTGATTGAGCACGTCGTCGTGGTCGTGATCGTGCTCGTCTCGTACACCCAGTCTTCGCCGCGACCAGCCGTGCGCCGGGCCAGCCACCAGGCCGCTCCTGACCATGCCGCGACGAGCGTGCCATGCGCAGCCTTCGCCAGAGCCTTCTTGAACATGCACTACCCCCGTGTGCGAAATGAGCGCTTGTCGGTTCCGAATGGCCGAAGTCACCCCGTCGCTGCGCGGCTCAAGATATGTCAGGACGCGGCGCGCGGAAGCACAGCCCGCTCGGCAGGAGAACCGCCAAATAGCTTCTGAACATCCCGACGCTAATCGGAACTGGTGACCTAGGTCCTCGGGTCGTCTCGAGACCGAGGTCCCCTGCGTCCGGCGAGGCACCGTGCCGAGACCTGGTCCATACTGTGCCGCGTGCCTGCCGCCTCAGCTCTGTCCGACCGCTCGCGAGCTGGACGACCTGGACCTGATGCTGCGCGGCGTGTTGGGCGACCCGCGATTCGAGGGCCACGGCGGCCTGTTCACGCTTCGAGCCCCGCGGCAGCTGGTCGACCAGGCTGTCGGCGAGGTCGAGCTCGTCGACCCGGAGGGTGTCCCGCTGGCGCGTGTCACGTCGAGGACGACTTACCCGGCGGACGACCTCACCGGCCTGGTGGGATCGGTGCAGCCGCTGCAGCACAACGACTTCGGCGCGTTCCGTCTCTATCTCAGCCCAGCGAGGTGCGGGACACTCGCTCTCCGACGCCCTTACCGTGGCGGTGACAAAGCCCGCTAACCCAGAGACGACGTCGGCAAGATCCGCGAGCAGGCGAACGGACGCACGTGGTCCTGCTCGCTCTCGCCGGACACGGCACTCCACGTCCTACGCGGGACGCCCGCTCTCTGGACCGGGCTGCTGCGCGTCACGCTTGCCGCCGTTGAGCAGCTGGCTGATGCGCACGTAGTCGCGGCGCCGCTCGCCTCTCGCGGACCGGACCGGCACGAAGACGACCTCAGCTCGCAGAACGGGTCGCCGAGGCCTATGCGCCCGGCGAGTGATCCGGCCATGCCTCCGGCACCCGCGGGCGTCCCTGTCGGACGCCCTCATCCGATCGACGTTGTGGCGACCTCCTCGACGTCGACGTCGTGGCTGTGCCCTCGCGTCGCGTGGACCGCACGGGGACGCAGACGACGACTGATCGACCGGTCACGGCTACGCGCCAGCTGACGTTGCGTGTCTCCGGCGAGGGCGTTGCCGAGAGCGGTGGCGCCGCGTCGACACAGTCCGGGAACAGGGTCTGGTCCTGTTCTTCACCGGGCTCTCGGGAGCGGCAAGTCACCCTGCGGCGCTCACGACGTGGTCCTGAGCGCGGGGCGACCATCACCTCGCTCGACGGCGACGTCGTTCGACGCAACCTCTCCGCGGGACTGACCTTCTCCAAGGAGGACCGCGAGACCAACATCAAGCGGATCGGCTGGGTCGCCGCCGAGATCAGCCGGCACCGCGGCATCGCCATCTGCTCGCCCATCGCTCCCTTCGACTCCACGCGCCAGGCGGTGCGCGCAGATGGTCGCCGAGGCAGGCGGCGCGTTCTTCCTCATCCACGTCGCCACGCCGCTGGAGGAGTGCGAGCGGCGCGACCGCAAGGGCCTCTACGCCAAGGCGCGTCGGGGGGAGATCCCGGAGTTCACGGGCATATCGTCGCCGTACGAGGAGCCGGAGGACGCCGACGTCCGCGTCGACACCACCGGCCGATCGATCGAGGACGCCCTGGGCGACGTCCTCGAGGCCCTCGACAAGGCCGGCTACCTCCCCGGCGCGACAGGAGCGTCCGCGTGAACGAGTTCGTCTCGATCCTGCTCGCCGGCTTCGGTGTCGGCATCGTCGTCGGTCTCACCGGCATGGGCGGTGGCGCGCTCATGACTCCGGCGCTGATCTTCCTCGGGGTCGGCGACGCCTCGACGGTGGTCACCGCCGACCTCACCGCGGCCGCGGTCTACAAGACCGGCGGGGCCGTCGTGCACAGCCGCGAGGGCGCGCCCAACTTCTCGCTCGCGAAGTGGCTGATCCTCGGCTCGGTGCCGATGGCCTTCCTCGGGCCGTTCCTGGTGCGCCAGGTCGTCGACGAGGACCAGATCGACAACACCCTCAAGCTCTGCATCGGCTTCGCGCTGCTGCTTGCCGCGGCGACCTACGCGATCAGGCTCTACATCCAGCTCCGGGCGGTACGTCGCGGCAGGCACCCCGAGGGCGAGCCGGTGATCCGGCCGATCCCCACCGTCCTTGTCGGTGCCCTCGGCGGGCTCCTGGTGGGAGTCACGTCCGTCGGGTCCGGCTCGGTGATCATGGTCGCGCTGCTGATGCTCTACCCGACGCTCTCGGCGGTGAAGCTGGTCGGCACCGACCTCGTTCAGGCCGTGCCCCTGGTGCTGGCCGCCGCGATCGCGAACATCATCGCTACCGGCCTCGACTGGGGCATCCTCATCCCCCTCGTCATCGGCTC